>CAWGFN010000001.1:0-844139 GCA_963821885.1 uncultured Gammaproteobacteria bacterium
CAAATCAAAACAGGGGTCAGAGTGCACTTTTCCGTGATCGGTTGGATAAAGGTCTACGCTGACCACTGTTTTGCAACCGCACCTTGCTGGCCATGCGCCGATGAACGATACCTTCCAATCTTTTTCATCAGGACCCACAACACCAGGACGATCAAGCCGGCAGGGATCACAAGGCGGGTCAGCAGTTGTTCGAGAACGCTCATGGATGCAGGCTCCGCCATACTCGGGATGAGCCACTGCGATCCCAACGGCCCATGGGAGAAGACCGATATCGTGACGACGTTCCAGCCGAGGTGAAGCGCAATCGGGAGGACGACCGATCTGGACGTGGCATATGCATAGGCCAGCATCAGACCGAAGGTACCGGTCATCAGGAATACATAGGCCATTGGAACCAGGGAACCGAAGACACCGTAGGAAAACCAGTGGTAGACACCAAAGGCCGCCGCGGACAGAAAGCAGGCCTTTCTGGTCCCCAGAAACTCGATGGCCTGATAGAGCAGGTACCCGCGGAAAACCAGTTCCTCGTAGAGCACGGAGTTGACGTTCCAGCGCAGGCCTTCCCACAACATGGAACTGCTGAAATCCGGATTTCGGACCCATTCGAACCCGGAAAAATGCGAGACAAGAACGAACTGCATGGAAGCGAACAGACCCGCGACAACCAGCCCGAGCACAAACTCGACCAGTCGTTGCATGGGCTTGTTGAAGCCGAGAACGGACAACGGCCGCCGCTGCAACCGGAGGAGGATCCACGAAAGTGCGATGAGTATGGGTCCTATCATTCCGCCAGCCTTGTTCAAAAACAGGGGTCAAAACAGGGGTCAGAGTGTACTTTATCCGCTGTCGGCCTTCTTGCGCGGGCGGCCGATCCTGGCGGGTCCGGCGCGTCGGTTGAGTTGGGCTTCGATGGCCTGGCGGAAACGGTCGGAGCCGAATGCGTAGCCGCGTTGCAGGTGCAAACGGATGGCCTCGATGTCTTCCGGATCGACGTTTTCCATGACGAGGTAACTAACGGGGTCAGAGCCCCTTACAGTCGTTTGCAACTAACTGGGCCAGAGTCCCTTAGTAGTCGCCAAGAATTTTATTTTTGAAATGTCTGCTTGACGGGGAATCTTACGTCATGATCCGAGTGAAGGGATCATCAAAAGGGCGCCGCAGCAAGCTCAATGCTTGGCGAGCGCCTCATAGGCGTCGGCCAGCCTGGCGCCGGCACGCTTGAGGTTGGTCTCAGAGATGCCTGCGTAATTGAGCACCAGCGTGACATGGTGGGGTGGTTCGCTGTGCAAGCGCTCGGCAGAGCAGATGTGCACGCCCTGCGCCAAGGCTTCATCCAACAACGCACCCGTGGCATCGCGTGGCAGGTGCGGCAAATGCACGAACAGCGATCCTCCCGCCACCGAACCGGTGATCTCCACGGCGGCGCCCAGGCGCGACCGCAGCGCGGTCAGCAAGGCCCGGTGGCGCGGCGCCAGGCGATGGGCGATGCGCCGCTGGTCCCGGAGGTATTGCCCGCTGGTGATGCATGCGGCAAGCACGTGCTGCTGCATCGAAATGCTCCCCTGGTCCGCCAGCCACTTCATGGCGAGGAAGCGCTCGCGCAGCGGACGCGGCACCAGCATGTAGCCCAGCTGCAAGGCTGGGAACATCGAACGCGCGAAACTGCTGACGTAGATCACCCGGTGGTGGCGGTCCATCGACCACAACGAAGCGAAGGTACGCACGCCGAACAGGTGCTCGCAGTCGAAATCGTCCTCCACCAGGCAGGCGTCATGCGCATAGGCCCAACGGAGTAGTGCCTTGCGACGTTCATCGGGCATCACCACGCCCGTCGGGTACTGGAAGGAAGGCGACACACTGATCAGTCGCGCTCCCTCCAAAGCCTCCGCATGGCGGTCGATATCCAGGCCGTCCGGACCCACGCTGCACGGCACGACCCGTGCGCCCGCCGCCTCGTAGGTGTAGCGCACGCTCCAGTGGCACGGATCCTCCACGCCCACGCTGTCGCCTTCGTCGAGCATGACGCGGGCGATCAGGTCAGTTGCCTGCTGGGCGCCGCTGACGATCAGGATGTCGTCCGGATCGATCTCGATGGCCCGCTCGACGCGCAGATAGTCGGCCAAGGCCTTGCGCAGGTCCAGCGCACCCTGCAGTTCGGGGAAGTCCGGTGCGTTGCGCCGGCGCAGCAGCGTCATCAGGTTTTGCACCCACACCTTGAGGCTGCGCGGGTCGGACTTCACGCGAGGTTGCGCAAGATCGATCACATCGCCCGACAGCTCGGGTGGATCCGTCTCGGCTTCCGTGGGCAACGCGATCCGCTGGGCCAAGCGAGACAGGCGAGGCGCTTCCGGCAGGTTGGGCTGGTCATCGACGAGTGTCCCGGACGCGGACCCATCGACGGAGCGCTTGCGCACGAAGGTGCCGCTGCCTGATTGCGAATCCAGGTAGCCCTCGCTCAGCAGCTGGTCGTAGGCCATCAGCACGACCGTGCGCGATACCCCCAGGGATTCGGCCATCGAGCGGCTGCCCGGCAGGCGGGTGCCGTCCTGGAAACGCCCCGAGTCGATATCGCGGCGGATCGACTCGGCGATCCGGGCATACATCGGCTCGTTGCTTTGTTCCGTGTCCGCCATCCGTACCCCGAGCCGGATCGAAGTGGTCCTATCAAAAAATCCGGTAACCGGTCATTTACCAGCACGCCGGTCCAAGGGAAAAATTATGCCATGTAAGCCATTGCGTCCATCACGCGTGGACGAATCACGTCCGCATGACAGGGGCAGGGTCATACAGGGGGCAGGCACCGTGCGCCCTGCGTGTGCAACCCGCAGTCACGGTTGTTCCTTGACGCATGCACAGCGCACCGCCTGATTGCAACGAACGCCATGACGGCATGTGTCTGCCGGCCTGGCTTGAATAAAAATAAGGAGGAACACGGATGAAACGCATGAATTTTCCTGCACGCAGGCTGTTGATGATTCATCGGCTGCATCATGTTCTCGGGGGTGGTATGCGCCCGGGGTATCGACGATCACAGTGGCAACCCGGCGTATGCCAGGTACTACCAGCAACAGCTGACCTGGACCGCGTGTCCACCATCGCAGTTTGCCGACGGCAGCAGCATCCAGTGCGCCCTGGTCACCGTGCCGGTCGACTGGTCCGACCCTGGGAAGGGTGACATCACCATCGGCATCTCCCGGCAGCGCAATGCACCGGTCAATCCACGTTTGCTGCTGTTCAATGCGGGTGGTCCGGACAACTCCAGCGCGGCCTTCGCGGAACTGCTGGAGCAACTGCAACCGCAGGTGATGACTGATCATCTCGTGGTCGGCGTCGACCTGCGCGGTATCAGCGACGGGCCGGGCACCAAGGTGAGCTGCGATTACGCCAAGCCCACCGGCGCCGAGAACTTCATGGATGGCGACAGCCGCAATCCGACGGTCGCCAGCGTGCAGGCACAGCAGGATTGGTGGAACCGCACGATCAGCGCCTGTCTCGCCAGCCACGCGATGTTCCTGAAGAACATCAACACGCCCAACGAGGCCCGTGACCTGAACCTGGTGCGTGCGGTCCTGGGCTTCAAGCAGGCCGATCTGTACGGGGTCTCCAGCGGAACCAGCCTGATGGCGTATGCCGACCGCATGTTTCCCGACCGCTTCGACCGGGTGGTGCTGGACAGCAACACGAAATGGTTGCACATCGACTGGCAGAAGGAAGCCATCGCCCGGATGCGGATGGACCAGCTGAACCTGCAACAGGCATTCATACCCTTCATCGCCCGTCACGACGACAGGTTCAACATGGGTGCGACCCCGGCGCAGGTCATGTACACGTTTCAGCAGATATATCAGGCGGCCGCCGATCATCGTATCGGTAGCGTGACGCCTGATCAGGCACTTGGTTCGCTGCAGGGCACCGGCTTGTGGGTGTTCTGGGACTTCCTGGTGGCGCCGACGCTGAACTCGATGTCCACCGCGCTGGACGGTGGGGCGGCACATATCGCCCAGGCCGAGCAGTACGCTGCGGTTACCTACACCGACCTGCGCACGACCACGAGTTTCAACCCCATGACCGATGTCATGCAGTGCAACGATTCGGGCTCCACCGACAGTCGCAGCATCGCGCAGAAGATCGCCGATGTGGGCACCTTCTGGGCCGTCGGCCAGACAACGCTGGTGAACAAGTGCCAGGGCTGGCCGTGGCCGCCGGCGATTGATCGTGGCCTGGAGGCCCACACCCGGGTGCATGGCCTGATGTTGCAGCACGAGTTCGACCCGGACACACCCTACGCCGAGGCGTTCGTGGATCGCCTGCGCAATGGCAATGACACGCGGATGGTGCTGGTCAACAACGCCACCACGCACGGCGTCATGTTCGACCAGAACCCGTGTGTCGCCCAGGTCGAGTTCGACTACCTGAACCTTGGCGTGGTGCCCGACAACGACGTGGTCTGCCAGGCCCAGCCGATGCACTCGTTCTTCATGCAGGACATGAGGACCTACGAATACGGACACAAGTGGACGGGTGGTTGGCTGCCCCCGCCGCCAGAGCCGGAAGCGCACCAGTTGACTTACCGACTGGTGCCCTGAGCGCAAGGAAGCGTCGGAGGGATCAGGATCGCGCTGTATTGCCACCCATTTCGCAGTGCGCCTGATCCCTTTTTTTCAACGATCCGGACACAACTACCAACCGGGTCAGAGCCCCTTTTTCGTTCTCGAAACGCGTTGAAAAGGCGAAATGGCGCCCCCCCTTTAAGTGAATCAGCGCCGCCTCACCAGCGATAGACGACCTTGAGGTCAGCGCTGTGCATGCGGGTGTGGTGGGCGAACTGGCCGCGATAGGCCAGCTGGGCCGACCAGTGCCTGCTGCTCATCAGCGCCACGCCGGCATTGACCACGCCGGACACGCTGGGCGCGCCCTTGGCCTGCAGCACCTCGTTGTAGTTACCCAGGGTCACCGACTGATGCTGCTGCGTGTCGCCGCCGTAGGTCATGGCGCCCAGTTCGATCCAGGGTGACAGGGTGAGGGTGTCGCGCAGCTGCATGTGGCTTCCCAGTCGCGCGCCGACACTGGCGATCGACAAGCGCGTGGTCTGGCCTGCATAGGCGAGATCCAGCAGGCCGGCGCCGGCTTCGCTGTAGCCGTTGCGGTGGGTCTGCTGGTAACCCAGCATCGCGTACGGCGTCAGGAACAGGCTGTCGCGGGTGATCCTGTAACCGGCCTTGGCCAGCATGCCGGTGTAGCTGCCGCCGGCATGGCCGTTGGCGACCAGGCCAGTCGGATCCAGATGGCGGTGGCTGTCCATGCTCAGGTGACCTGCGCCCAGGGTGGCATCGACGAACCAGGGGCCGCGGTTGTATTGGCCATAGGCCGACACGCCCGTGACGGTGGTGCTGACGTTCTGGGCCGTGGTCCGGGTCTGGTCGCGTCCACGGTTCAGGGCGGCGCCAAGCACCAGGCCGTCACGCACCTCCGTGCCAAAGCCCAGCAGCAGGCTCTGGTTGTCCAGATGGGCGCCGTCCGCGCTGCCGCTGCCGTCGATATAGCGGGCCCAGACGCCCGGGTCGGGTTTCTGGTCGACCCGCAGGATGCCCTGTGCCGTGCCGCCCTGCGGATTGAGCAGGCCCTGCTGGATATCAAGCAGGCCCAGCTGCGAGCCCCAGCCGGCGATGTTGACGCCCTGGGCGGTCGTGTACGCCGGGCCGAGAGCGCCGCCCGATCCACCCGTGGTCGGGACCAGGACCAGCCGGGCCGTGGTGCCGGTGTAGTTGATCTGCGGCGTGATGTAGCCGCCAAACAGCCGGCTGAAGGCCACCGAGCCGAAAGTGCCGTTCAATGTGCCGGCCTGGACGATGGTGTACCCGGTGCCGAGGGTGTAGGTGCCCGCGTTCACGTTGATGGTGAGTGCTTCGCCGTTGAGATTGGCGGTGCCACTGACCAGCAGCTGGCCATAGTCCGTACCGGCCACGGCCGTGGTGGTGGACGTGGGCCGCACGCCGATGCTCAGCTTATCGGTGCTGGCGGGATTGAAGTTGCCGTTTACCTGCAGGATGCCGCCCTGGACGGACCAGTGGGCGATGCCGTTGGGCGTGGAGCCTGAAGCGCCGGTGATCGTCCAGGTGCTGGTGCCGGTCTTGAGCAGGGTGTTGAAGCCGGCAAACACGGGCGTGCCGGAATAGCTGGACGGGGCGCTGGTCGACAGCGTGCCCGTCAGCGTGGTGTTGGTATTGCCGCCCAGCTCCAGGGTATCGCCACCGTTGGTGGTGCCACTGCCACTGACCACATTGCCGGTGAAGATGGCGCCAGACAACAGCTCCAGGGTATTGCCGCCGCCGGAGAAATCCACCGCATCGGCCTGCACCGTGCCGCTGCCATCCAGCCCACCCGCGATCGTGCCGCTGTTGATCACGGTGGCGTTGCCCGTGGCCATCACCCCGGCACTGCCCAGGCCGCCGGAACCCTGGCTGCCAGCGCTGCCAGCGCTGCCGGAGGCGCCGGTACTGCCACCGCCATAGCCACCCGTGCCACCCGAGCCACCGGTGCCGCCCGAGCCGCCCGTGCCAGCCGAGCCACCCGAGCCCCCCAAGATGGTCCCGCTGTTGGTCAACGTAAAGCCGCTGCCGGACACCCCCGAGCCGCCAGAACCGCCAGAACCGCCTGTACCGCCAGAGCCCCCCGATCCCCCCGAGCCACCCGGGCCACCCGTGCCATAAACATAGCCGTTGTTAGAGCCGCCAGAGCCCCCCGATCCCCCCGTGCCACCGTAGCCGCCCGAGCCACCCGAACCCCCCGAGCCCCCCGAGATGGTCCCGCTGTTGGTCAGGCTAAAGCCACTGCCGGACACCCCCGCGCCGCCCGTACCGCCTGCGCCGCCGGTACCACCAAGGCCACCAGGACCACCCGGGCCCCCCGAGCCCCCCGGACCACCCGGGCCACCAACAGTGCCACCATAACCGCCTGAACCCCCCGAGCCTCCCGAGCCGCCCGAGCCCCCCGAGCCACCGGCACCACCATCGCCACCCGTGATGGTAGAGCCGTTATCGTTAGTCAGCGTCAAGCCGTTGCCGGACACCCCTGCGCCGCCTGTACCGCCAGTGCCGCCGCTACCACCAAAGTCACCCGAGCCGCCCGTACCCCCCGGGGCACCCGTGCCATTTGGGTTACCCACATGGACACCGGCGCCGCCCGTGGCCCCCGAGCCCCCCGAGCCGCCCGACCCCCCTGTGCCACCGGTACCACCATGGCCGCCCGTGATGGTGCCGCCGTTACCATTGGTCAACGTCAGGCTGCTACCGGACACCCCCGCGCCGCCCGAGCCGCCCGAGCCGCCTGTACCGCCAAAGTTCCCCGAGCCACCAGCGCCACCCGGGTGAGCAGGTGCATACTGATAAATGCCGCCATCGCCGCCAGAGCCTCCCGAGCCCCCCAAGCCCCCCGAGCCTCCAGAACCACCTGTGACGGTACCGCTGTTCGTCAGCGTCAAGCCGCTGCCGGACACCCCCGTGCCGCCCGAGCCGCCATGGCCGCCTATACCGCCATAGCCACCCAGGCCACCATCGCTACCATAGCCAGAGACATCGTTTGCACCACGCCCCCCCGGGCCGCCCAGGCCACCCGTGCCACCCGCGCCGCCCGTGATCGTGCCGCTGCTAGTCAGCGTGAAGCCGCTGCCGTATACCCCCGCGCCGCCGGTACCCCCCGAGCTACCCGTGCCACCCGTGCCACCCGTGCCACCTTGGCCAGAGCCATTGTCTGCACCACGCCCCCCGGGGCCGCCCAGGCCACCCGTGCCACCCGCGCCGCCCGTGATCGTGCCGCTGCTGGTCAGCGTGAAGCCGCTGCCGTATACCCCCGCGCCGCCGGTACCACCTGAGCCCCCCGAGCCACCCGTGCCACCAATGTAGTCATAGTTATGGTTATAGCTACCCGTGCCACCCGAGCCCCCCGGTCCGCCCGCGCCGCCCGTGAGGCCATCCCCACTGTTCAGAGAATATCCCCCCGTACCGGGCATCACGTATCCCGACCCACCGCCACCGCCACCGCCGCCGCCCGCGCCGCCGGTAGCGATAGTGGCTGGGCTCCCGTAGCCGACCGGGCCGCCTGTGCCACCCGCGCCGCCCGCGCCGCCCGCGCCGTAACCATGGCCCCCGGCGCCACCCGCCGACCCTGCATGATCCGGGCTACCGCCCGTGCCGCCGTTGTCGGTGCTGTTGGCCCCCGTTCCGCCGGTGCCGCTGGACGTGCCCGCAGCATGGCCGCCGGGGCCACCTGCTGGGCCGGTGATATGGCCGGTGATCTGGGTCGTGGCCGCCAAGGCCGGTGCCGAGGGCGCCACGGCCAGTGCCAGCGCTATCGCAGTGACCAGCGACGCGGCATGCCGGGGCAGGCGGCGGCGTCCTTGCACGGGGCTCGCGCTTCGGCCCTGGACACTGCCCAGTTCGGAGGTGACCTGGACCACGCCGAGCGCGGCATTGAAAACGATGCGATAGATCCTGTTCATCAGCATTTCCCTGTCATTGAAGACAGCGTGCGCGATATGCCATCGCGCCGCAACACGGGAGCCTTCCGCGGAAAAAAGGGAGTCACCATTTCGCCGTCCCCGTCAATAGAATCATAAACGTCCGTCTCCCCGCTGCCGGGGAGATCAATTGAAAAGGGAATGGAGGGAATTAAATCCCGTCAGAGGGCGGTGATGAGGCTGGTGGTCGGCCGCGGGTTCGAACAAAGGGGTCAGAGTGTACTTCTCCATGATGGGTTGGATTAAAAGTCTACTCTGACCCCATTTTTTGGACCTCATTTTGTGCCCAGGGCGTGTTGCGTTTCGAGGTTATTGAATGGGTTGTGTCCGACACGGTGCAATAAGGTCATGCATGACCGGATCCACTCTTGCTTTGAATTCCGGGTTTGATGGGGACGCCAGCCTTCTCAGGGTCATGCCTGCATCGGATGTATAGAAGGTACTTATTTGTTTCTTTTCTGAATCGCTGAATTTGATGGGATCAAATATGGGGGTGCCACTTTTCATCATCCTTTGTTGAGCCGCGTACTTGAAGAATTTATCGGCGAGTGGCGTCCTGTGAAAGTTGTCAGAAACCGTTAATTGCTCTTCAGTCAAGTGTTCATCCAAATAGGTCTGGATGACCTGAGACAAACTTTGATCATCCAGGTCTATGAGGCATTGCATGGCAAAGTTGGGGTTTTCTTTATCGGCAGCTGCGAATCTAACTCCCTGTATCATGAGATACGACAGCGTATTGGCTGTAGCCCCAGGTTTGTGATGCGATATGTGTCCACCCGCCAATGCAAGTACGGGGAAAATCAACAAACATAAAAAAAATGAGTATCGGCGCACTTGACTACCCCCTAATGATTGAAAGACTTGCAAGGATTCATTGCTCACATGCTGTAGCGCTTCACTCCACTGTATCGAAATCGGGTGGCGGGAACAATTTCTGGCTTAATTTCCTCCGTCCTCATTAAAGCCGTTAACGCGCCCTTTCTTCAAAGTCGACATTCCCCGGTAACCGGCCTGCAAGGGTACGCGCTGGCTTCCGGCGTCATGCGTTGCATCCAACCTTTTGCCGCGATGGTGCATCCAAGGGACGCATCGCTTCTCCGCGACCCGGTCTCCTTTCGCCTGGGGGCCCGGCGGCGGAGTCCCTTTCGCGGCCATGCATCCCGCGTCCGGCTGGACCGGACGCCCGGCCCCTCGCAGCGAGCTTCCCATGATTCGACACAGACTCGTGTCTCTTGCCTTGCCCGTCCTGCTGTCCCTGTGCGTATGGACCGCGACCGCGCGGGCGACTCCCGAAGTCCCGGTCACCCGTTCCGGCACGCTGTCGCTGGCCACCGAATACCGCTTCGCCTCGAGCGCATTGGGCGACAAGCGCACGATCGTGGTGTCCGTGCCCGCGGGCTATGCCGCATCGAAGGCGCGCTATCCGGTCATCTACCTGCTCGATGGCATGCAGAACATCCGCCACGCAGCCGGGACCCGCGACGTGCTGGTGCGCTCGGGCGACATGCCGCCGGTGATCCTGGTCGGTCTCGAGAGCGTCGACCGTTCCCTGGACATGACGCCCTCGCGCATGCGGGACAACCCCAGGAGCGGCGGCGCATCGAAACTGCTCGCGCACCTGCGCGACGAAGTGATCCCCTACGTCGATGCGCACTACCGCACCAACGGTTTCCGCGTGCTCGCCGGCCACTCCTTCGGCGGGCTGTTCTGCGCCTGGGCCTGGATGCAGGATCCGAAGCTGTTCCAGGCCCAGATCATCATGTCGCCGGCCTTCTGGTGGAATCACGAACAGATGCGCAAGGCGGTCGGCCCGTTTCTCGCCGCGCATCCGAAACTGGACACGTCCGTGTACTTCGGCATCGGCGCCGACGACGGCCTGGGCATGCGCCAGGAGTTGAAGCGTTTCGTCGACACCGTGAAGGCGAACCAGCCGAAGGGCATGCGCGTGGGCTATCGCGAGTTCGACGGCGAAGGCCACATGTCCGCGCCGCTGCGGACTTTCTATCGCGGCGTGAAATTCGTCTTCGCCGACCTTCGCCTTCCGGATCCGGTGATCCATCACTTCACCACCAGGGCCTTTCTTGCCCACGAGCGCATGATTCGGGACAAGTACGGCGCCTCGGCACGCCAGACCCAGGACCTGTACGTGCCGCTGGGACTGCATCTGCTCAAGATCGGCAACGTCGACGGTGCCATCGCGGTCCTGCGGCGCAACGCACAGGCCTATGCCGGCAACCGCTATCCGCAGAACCATGCCTGGCTGGCCAGCGCCTACGAGGCGGCCGGACGCAAGGCCGATGCCCTGGCCGAATACCGCCGCGCGTATCGTCTGGCCCTCGGGACCGGCTACGGCACGGCCGACGCATATCGCCGCAAGATCCTCGCGCTCGGTGGCCACGTGGACTGAGCCGGTCTCCCGGACGTGCTTGCGGCGGTCTTGCCCGCCGCTTGCGCCGCCAAAAGGGGGCGGGGTGGCTCACTCTGACCCGGTTCGCGGGATGCGTCCGCTGTCCGCGGCGAGTGTCCGTGGCACGTGTCCGCGGACGGGAATCCATGTCTTGATGAAGGACGAAAACGCCTGTGAATGAAGCATTTCACAGCATGAAGCCGCTGGCACGGCTTTTGCGTTATCCGTCATCAATGACAGTACCCCTCACTCGAAGAAGAGCCGCCATGACATCCAGCATCGAAGCCCTGGGGTTTCCACTTCTGTTCCGATCCTGTGCGCTGAACTGTGGGATGAGCATCGGCGGCATGCGGCTTCCGTAGCCGAAGAATTCTTGCCCATGTGGGCAAGAGCCGCAGGCTCCTGGCCTGCGCGTCACCATCCGGCGGGCTCCCCCTCACCGGATGCATGCGAATGATGCGTTCGAAACTTCCGGCTCATGCCGGCATCGAGCGCATGGTTCGCACACGTTGTGCGGATCCAGCCCATTCCCCGGGCTGCCCGCATGTTCCCCATGAAAAACAAGGTAGTAACTCATGTACAACACTTCCTCGATACGTTCCCTCACGCAACGTCTTGCCCGTGGTCTGGCCTTGGCCGGCGTCATCGGCATGTTGGCCATGGCCAGCATCCCCACGGTCAGCGCACAGACCACGATGGGCTCGATTTTCGGCAAGGCGCCCGCAGGGGACACCATCACCGTGCACAGCGATACCGGTGCCGGTCGAACGGTCACGGTGGATGCCACCGGCCGTTACAAGGCTCTCGGGATGCCGATGGGCAACTACACGGTCACGCTGAAGCAAGGCGGCAAGGCCATTGCCAAGCACATCAATGTTCAGGTGGTCGCGTCCCGTGGGTCCGAGGTGGATTTCAAGTGCGGCACGATCAAGTGCGGTGAGTAATGCCAACACGATGTAATTCCTGATGCCCGGATGCGCTTCTCGCGCACGAAGGCAGGCCCGGCAAGGAAACTTGCCGGGCCTTTCTCTTACCTATCCATCGGCAAGTCGAGGATCGTCCAGTTCTGGAAGGATCAACCAACAGGGGCAGAGCCCCTTGCAGCTCCCAACAGTTCCATTATTGAAGTGTCTGCTTGGCGCTGGGAAAAAGGGGACGGAGGGCATTAAATCCCGTCAGAGGGTGGCGATGAGGCTCGCGGTCGGCCGCGGGTTCGAAAAAAGGGGGCAGAGTGTACTCTCCAGGATAAGTTGGAAAAAAATGTCTACTCTGACCCCTGTTTTGGACATTGGCTTCCAGCGTCCCTGGCATCTCGGGAGGACGACGATGAAAACCGTGCAAGGGTGGGCGATGGGTGTGCTTGTCCTGATGCTGATGCTGCCTTGCGCATGGGCCCGGGCGGACGTCGTGCTCAAGGTGTGGCACTTCAAGGGCGCCCAGGGCGATGTCGTTTTCACTGTGTCCACCTTCCCGGCCACGCCGCACCAGGTGACGCTGTCGATCGATCCTCAGCCCGGCACGTCGCCGTCCGTGCTGGAATTGCGCGGGATGCTGGCGAAGGTGCTTGCCGCGTTGCCGGCGCTGGGGCATCCGCCTTCCGAGCTCGCGGGCATATCGATACCCATGGACCAGAGCCCGTATGCCACGGGACTGCTGCAGGCCATCGACCGGTCGGGCGCCTGGAAACACGATTGCATCCGCGCGATGCACTGCTTCCCGGCGTACCCCGTGGCGCAGTCGTATCTGCGTTCCGTGCATGCCTTCGGGGCCTTTGATGCCGTTCTCCGGCGCTACCACGATATCCATGGGGTGGATGTATCCGTCGACCCGATGGGATGTGACGTGAAAAAGGGCAAGCTCAGATGCTCCGGTCTGATCCAGCTGTCCATTGCCTGGCAGTACCGGCCGGCGTCCGTCAGGCGGTAAGACAGCCGATGACATGGGGTGCCGGGGATCCTGTCCGGCGGATCGGACCCGTCACGGTCTGGCGTATGCACGGCGTCGGCGCCATCATCCGGTGTCGGGGTACGCATTCAAGCGGATGTGCGCGCACATAAAAACAAGCACATACAGGATCCTTCTCATGAAAAATGTCTCTCGCATGCTGCTGTTTTCGGTTCTCGCGGCCGCTGCCGGACTGCTGGCGGGCGGCGCCCCGGCCGCGCGCGCCGCGGCGCCGATGGCCCACGCGTCCGCGCCGGGCTACTACCGTTTCATGCTGGGCGGTTTCGAGGTCACGGCCCTGAATGACGGGACCTCGGCCATGAAGCCCGCGACGATCCTGCGCGGCATCACGCCGGCCGCGATCGACGCCGCGCTGGCCCGGCAGTTCGAGTCCTCGCCGGTGCAGACCTCGGTCAATGCGTTCCTGGTCAATACCGGCAGCGCGCTGGTGCTGATCGACACCGGCACCGGCGCCCACGGGCCGTCCATCGGCCTGATGCTGAAGAACCTGAAGGCGTCCGGCTACACGCCGGAGCAGGTCGACGACGTCCTGATCACGCACATGCACCCGGACCACATCGGTGGACTGGTGGCGGACGGCAAGCGGGTGTTTCCCAACGCCACCGTGTGGGTCAACAAGAAGGGCGCCGACTACTGGCTCGATCCGGCCAACATCGCCCGCGCCGGCAAGGGCCGCGAAGGCGTGTTCACCCGGGCCATGGCGGTGATGAAACCGTACAAGGCGGCCGGCCATTTCAAGACCTTCACCGGCAGCACCATCATCGTCCCCGGCATTCGCTCGATGCCCGAACCGGGCCACACGCCGGGTCATTCCGGCTACCTGGTCAGCAGCCGGGGCCAGACGATGCTGGCCTGGGGCGACATCATCCACGTGCAGGCCGTGCAGTTCCCCGATCCGTCGGTGACGGTCACCTACGACAGCACGCCGGACCAGGCCCGCGCCACGCGCCTGAAGGTCCTGGCCATGGCGGCCGGGGACAAGACCATCATCGCCGGCGCGCACCTGGCGTTTCCCGGCGTGGGCCACGTGCGCAAGGACGGGCAGGGCTACACCTGGGTGCCGCTCAACTACACCCTGCCGCAATGATGCGTGGGCGCCGCCCGGGTGGATCGATGCACGCCCTTTGCGAGCGCGTCGTCCAGGGCGTTGCCCTGGGCCCGCGGCGGCTAGGCGATCGTCGCGGTATCGATGAACGGCGGCAGCGGGCAGTGGATGCAGGCGCAGACCAGGCGCAGCAGTTCGGCTTCGGCCAGCGTGACCTTGCGGTCGACCAGGATGATGGCCGAGAGGCTGCTGACGACGATCTTCTTGTGCTCGGGGCGAAGCTCGTCGAGCACGGCCAGCTGGCTGTCCAGCGTGGTCTGCCAGGCGCTGGGCACGGTGTAGGTCAGGCCGTGGCCGGGGATGGCCCGGTCCATCACGGCCTGCCAGAGCGAACGGGCGCGGTCGTCGCTGGCGCCGCCTTCGCGCGCGACCAGGGCGCACAGCAACCCGAACTGGACCCGGCAGTCGAACAGGCGCGCGGCACCCATCAGGCGCCTTGCCCCCGGCTGCGTGATCTCGCGCACGTACATGCGGAACAGGTGCACCAGGCAGTACTCGTGCAGGTCGACGCGCCCGTCCGCGTGGCTCCACTCATGCAGCGCCTGCTGCAGCATGCCCAGCCGGTAGGGATCCATCTTGCGCAGGCTGGGCAGGGCCAGGGCCAGCAACGGCATCCGCGCCTGGATCGGCAGCACGCCGCCGTCCTTGAGCAGGGCGAAGACCTGCATGCGCCGCCCGCGGTCGTAGCGGGCCTCGATGCGCTGCAGCTGGTCGACGCGATTGTCGGCCGAGACCGTCATCGCCAGCACCATCACCGTGACGTCGCCGTCGCCCTGGGCCGCCTTCAGCCACGCCTCGGGCAGGGACTGAAGGCAACGCGCGGCGTGCGCCAGCGCGGCGTCGCCGACCTGTCCGACGGCGGGCATCGCCGGGATGGCGGCGCCGGCCGCGGGGACGGGCGCCGCCGTCACCACAGGCGCAGGCACAGGTCCGGCGGGTGGGACAGTGGCCGGAGCCGCGGGTGCGCTGGACGACGTCGGTGTCTGCGGATCCGGCGCCTCCCAGGCCTGGATGATGCGCAGGATCTCGCGTTCGTCATAGTGCGAGCCCAGCGCCTCGATGCGCGCGGGCACCGTGGGGTGGGCCGCCAGCAGGGCATTGTGCTTGCGGCCCTCGCCGAACAGCATGTGCGCGATCTCGGTGGGGTCGAATTCACTGATCCGCGAGCCCTCCTTGAGGGCCAGGGTCTTCTTCAGCGCGCCCGTCAGGCCCCGCTGCTGGCGCGTGAACTGGATGGCCGCGGCGTCGGCCAGGTATTCGCGCGAGCGCGAAATGAACGCCTGCGTCAGCCGGCCGATGACGTAGCCGATCGATCCGACCATGAACATCGCGAAGCCGCCCATGACGGCGAACAGTCCGTTTTTCCGGACCGCGCCCCAGACCATGAGCGCGCGTCCCCAGGTGGAGAGGACGAAGATGCCGGCGAACAGACCCGAAAGGTGGATGTTCAGCCGCATGTCGCCGTGCACGATGTGGCTGAACTCATGCGCGACGATGCCCTGCAGCTCGTCGCGGTCGAGCCGGTCCAGGCAGCCGCGGGTGACGCACAGCGCGGCATCGCCCGGTCCGTGGCCGGCGACCAGCGAATTGATGCCGGACTCGCGTTGCAGCAGGTAGAGGTCGGGCATCGGCACGGAAGCGGCGATCGCCATTTCCTGCGCCACGTTGATCAGGCGCCGGTGGTAGGGGTCGGTGGTGTCGGGATCGATCGGGATGGCGCCGATGTCGCGCATGACCACGTAGCCACCGTCGCTCAGCGTGTAGATACGGAACAGGGTCACCCCGAGCATCAGCGCGACCAGACCGCCACCGATCACGCACAGCGTGGTGACCTGCGGATACAGCGCGATGCCCTGGTACTCGTCCAGCCGCAGGGCGTGGACCACGCCGGCGCGGATCAGGCACAGCGGCCCGAGCAGCATGGCGACCACGGTGATCACCGAGAGCACGTACATCACCACCAGGCTGCGCGCCGCGCGCTTGGCGTCTTCCTGCCGGCCGAAGAAATCCGTGGCCGCGCGCCCCTTTCCGGGCCGGTTCGATCCGGTCGCCATCCCTTGCCTTCCCCCTGAATGTCCCTATCGGGCGTGCCTGCTTCAGGCCCAGTCTAGCCCAGGCCTGAAAAGCGCGGCCAGTCGCCTGTGCGCCCGTATCGACGGGCTTGCGTGGATGCATCGGCAATTCGCGACCGGCCTGTCGGTTGGGTCGAGCCGTGAATGCTGTTCCATGGGGGCGAATGCGTTGAAGGCGTCTTGACTGGATGAGGTCGGCAGGATCCTTGCCGGATCAGTTCGTCTTGTGCACGGAGTAGGGAAGTATCGCTTGGGAAAGTGCGACTGGTGCCGTTCGAGTGCGGATTCATTCATGGGTGGTACAAGAAGAATAGGAGTCCATTGGGTTGTCCTTATTCTTGAGCCTCATTCAGTCTTTCGAAATAGTTATCATCCTTGAACTTTCTCAACAGCCTTGATAAGACGATGGCCGAAATGATCGCAATAAATCCAATAATGAATTCCATGCCAACAGCCATGCCGCCATCGATGGTGCAATACGTTTCCATGGAAATAATCATGGAGATAAGGGTGTAACAAAATATGATGGGGTGGCCTTTTTTCTTTCCGTAGATAAATCGAACGAAGCATATCATTGGAATAAGCACGGAAATGATGGCCTGGTGCAGGAGCGGATTACCGATGCTCACCCTTACGGAATCAAAGCACAGTACGCCGATGCCGAGCGCGGTAAAGCAAATGATCGATCCCATATTTTTATAGATGACGATCGCCTTTTTCATGGATCCATAACGCCAGGTGTCCAAAGAAGTGCTGTCCGCAAAGCGGCAAGTCAGTGTACGCAGGTCGAGGAATTCTTGAATCCGAAGATTTCTTAAGAGTTTTTCTGAAAGGCGATGCTTACGATGAGCTAGTCGTTCGCCTACGGGCATGTCCCTTTTTAAGCGATTGATTTGAGTCTCCGATCACAGGCTTTCGTCTAGATATCAATGCGGGCTTGAATCATATAATTACGGATGGCGTGTATGTCTTGAGCCACGTCCATGATCGTCAGCGACTTCGCGGCTGGAACTGCTGTGGACTTGCTTGTGCGGCGAATGCCGACCACGGTGGACGCCATCCGACCAACTGATCGTGGCGTTCACGGACATGGTTGAGGTTGGGAGTAGGGTGTTTTCCCTTGTGGAACATCTGCTCGGGACAAGGCCTCCACATTCCTCCAGGCGCCGTTACGGGTATCCAGGCGTTTACAGACTTTGAGACAAGATTTCAAAGTGCACGTCCCTGCGTCCCGATCCCAAGGGGCGACTTCGGGCCTGGCCTTGCGTGGCGTCTTACACCGTGCCCTTGCGTCGCCTGGCTTGCGCGAGGGTCCGCAGCAGTGAGCGCCGCCAGAGGAAACCCAGGATCACGGCCGCGGCGAACAGGGCCATCGCGCCGGATCCACCGGCGATGCGAGCGATGCGTGCCCAGCGCATCAGCTGCTTTCCCTGCGCCAGCCTGCGCTTGCCCTGTTCAAGCTGGAGGGTCTTGGCGTCAAGCTGGTTCTGTCCGGCTTTGACCTCCCGGTTTCCTTCGGCAATCCGATCCCGGGCCTTGCTGAATGTGCTTCCACCATGCAGCACGGCATCCGCAACCACCAGGAATGGATTGTCGTGCGCCTTTGCGTAGGTTTTCTTGCCCTCGGCCAACGTCGACTTGCCGGCCTGCAATCGAGCCTTTCCGGCGTTGAGCGCCGCCTGGCCGGAGGTGACCTGGACCTGTCCGGCGGCGATCCGTGTCGCGCCGGCTTCGATCTTCGCGGTCAGATGGAACGTTGCGGCCGTCAACGTGGACGCCAGCACGATGAGAAGTGCCAGAACGAGCAGCCTGCCCATGTGCATTCTCCCGGTGAGGACCTGTGGGTGAATATCATGGCGCCAGGCGGGTAGGCGTCTCCGGACGCCCCGTTGACCGTCGCGGGGTCAAATCTCGCGCGATGCACCTGCCGGCAGCGAGCCGCGTCTGGGGTGGAACCATCGCGCTCGCCTGCTGTGTACCGCAAGCGGTCGTTCCGTGTCGGTCATGGGTGAGGGTAATCCAATCGCTTGCGCACCGCGATCGGGCAGCGTGCGCCTGGTTGGCCATGAATGCGGTGGCCGCGGGCAGCATGTCGTCCTCTTGCAAATCGTCCGTGACCGGCATACAGTGAACCATATGGTTCAGCATAAAGATCGCCTCGACACGACCTTCGCCGCGCTCTCCGATGTCACCCGGAGAGGCGTGCTGGAGCAGCTTTGGCGTTCGGACGCCTCGATCAGCGATCTTGCCCAGCGGTTTGGCATGACCCTCACGGGCATGAAGAAGCACGTCACCGTCCTGGAGCAGGCGGGGCTGGTGACCACGGAGAAGATCGGACGCGTACGGACCTGCAGGCTCGGACCGCGCCGACTGGAAGACGAGGTGGCCTGGATCGAAAGGTACCGCCAACTCTGGAGCGCGCGTTTCGACACGCTTGACGCACTCGTCGAGCAGATGAAATCCAAGGAGAAACCCGATGTCGAAAGCACATGAAGGTCAGGGCGTGAAACACCACACCACCGTGGAATCCCGGTCCGACCGTGAACTGGTGGTCACGCGGATGTTCGATGCCCCGGTGCATCTCGTGTTCAAGGCATGGAGCACGGCCGACCTGTTCAAGCAGTGGTGGGTGCCGGCGTCGGTAGGCCTGACGCTGCTCTCGTGCGAGATGGACGTGCGCACCGGAGGCACCTATCGCCTGGTGTTCCGCCACCCGGCGTCCGATCAGCCGATGGCGTTCTTCGGTTCCTACCAGGAGGTGGTCCCGAACGCGCGCATCGTGTGGACGAACGAGGAAAGCGAGGAGGGCGCGGTGACCACGGTGACGTTCGAGGACGTCGCCGGCAGGACGCGGGTCACCCTGCATGAACTGTATCCCACGGCCGCGGCGCGCGACGAAGCGCTCGCCGGGTCGGCCGAAGGCCTGCCCGAGCAGTTCGCGCAGCTGGATGCCTTGCTCGCCGACGGCTGACGGGCGTCGTCCGGTCCGGTCTTCCGGACCACGGGGGCGGAGGCCGCGCGTGCTCCGCCACCCGGCCTGGACGGCCGAACGTGCCGACATGTGAAAAGCCCGGCTTGATGCCGGGCTCGTCGTGTCCGTGTGCAGGAGGCGTGCGTGGAGCGGCGAGCGCTTGCCTTGCACGTGTGGCCGCTAGGCGTGGCGCTTGGCCGATGCCGCCATGCCGGCCATCACGCTGCTTTGCGTCTCCGCCTTCTTGGCGTGCTTGGCCGCGCGTTTCTCCTTCAGCGTGAGCGCCGCTTTCTTCATCGTGTTCTTTTTTGCATTCAAGCCCTTGCTCATATCGTTCCCCTTGTGAGGATGTTCACACGCAAGCGGTCTGGGTTCGGGTTGATTGCGCGCGCGGCCACCGGAAACACGTCGCCAGGACAGTCTACGCCGTTGCGCGTCGCGCAGGGGCCCAATGACGGATCGGTGTCGTGGTTGGTTCGGAACCGGCGCATGGGATGCGCCGGGCCTCCTGCGTCATCCCCCGGCGGAGGACGCGCGCAACGGGACCGACGGGCCCCTTGCATGCATTACAGTGGGCGTTGACGCGGTCGGCCGCCGATGTTCGCGAGCGGCCGTCGCCAGGTTCTGGCCACCACCCGGGAGAGGATGATGAGGCGCCCTTGGCTCTGGATGATCGCACTGGGTGTGTGCGCGGCCGTGCGTGCCAGCACCCCCGATGCCTCGATCGAGCGATTCCTCGACCGCGAGATGCCCGCTTCGGGCATGCCCGGCGTCACCTATGCCGTGGTCGACCATGGCCGGATCACGGCGATGGGCGCGCGCGGCGTGGCGAGGATCGGGGGCCACCGGGCACTCACGCCGGACACGCCGTTCCTGACGGGCTCGATCTCCAAGAGTTTCACGGCGCTGGCCGTGATGCAGCTGGTCGAGGCGGGCAAGGTCACCCTGGATGGCCGGCTCTCGGACTATCTGGCCGGTTTTTCCGGCCGGCCCGGCGGCGCCATCACGATCCGCCAGTTGCTCAGCCACACCAGCGGGTTTTCCACGCGCCAGGGCAACACCCCGCCCGCGCGCGGCGTCCGTGGCAGGGACGCGCTGGCCGACCGGGTCGAGCAGCTGCAAACAGTGACTCCGGCCTACCCGCCAGGGACGCGCTGGGCCTATTCCAATACCAACTACCAGATCCTCGGTCGCCTGGTCGAGGTGGTCAGCGGGCAGTCCTACCAGGCGTACGTGACCACCCACATCCTGCAGCCGGTCGGCATGACGCACAGTTTCGTCGCCGACGGCAGGGTCCATGAAGCGATGGCGACCGGACACCGGCCGTGGTTCGGCAGCGAGCGCCCCATGGCCGCGTACAGGCTCCGACGCGCCAGCGCTCCGCAGGGCGGCATCGTGGCCAGCGCCAGCGACCTGGCGCTGTATCTGCGGATGATGATGGATGGCCGGGACGACGTGCTCGGCGCCGCGGAAAAGGCGCTGATGATGCGCCCGGCGAGCAAGGCCTCGCCGTTCTACGGCCTGGGCTGGTTCGTCGATGCCGACAACGGCACGGTCTGGCATGGCGGCACGAGCCCCGGATTCGAGACGCTGGCGACAATGGTCCCCGCCCGCAGGAAGGCGGTTGTCGTGCTGGTCAACGCCGGCAGCGGGCTGGGCTTTGCCGAGACGGCGCCGCTTCGCGACGGCATCACGGACAGGGCGCTGGGTCTTGCCGAACGACGGTGGGGGATCCCCGTGGCCGCGACGGCTCCTGTTCATCGGCCTGGTGCTGCTGCCGATGTTCTACGTCCTCGCCATGCTGTGGGCGTGGTTCCACCGTGGGCGCATTCGCGCCAAGACCCGGGCCGGGCTGTCCGGCGTGTTCAGCCTGTGGTTTCCATTGCTCACCACGCTGGCCGCCGCGTGGGTGTGCCTTGTGATGGTGCCGTCGCTGAACGGCGCGCCCCTGGCCACCGTCATCCTGTTCCAGCCCGACCTGGGTTGGACCCTGGTCGCCAATGCCGTGACCGGACCGCTGTGGGCCGTGTTCCGACTGGCCCTGGCGTACAGCGGACGATCCGGCGCATCCGGCGAGTAGGACATGGGGTCGAGGCGCACGGGGCACGTGCCGTCGGGGCCTGGCATGCAAGGGGGTCGGGATCGTGCTTGTGAAACGCAACGGTAAGCATCCGGCCACGCCGTCAGAAGGACCCGGGGGCATCAATGCCGGGCACGAACCTGCGCGGCCGAATGGACGGCGCTGGATACAGTCGACCCCATGGTGTCAGGAGTGAGCGCAATGCATACAGCAAGGTTTTCGCGGGCCGTGCGATGGCTGGTGGTCATGCTTGCGTGCGCGGCAGCGCAGGCTAACGCGCATGATTCGTCTGGCGGATTGATGCAGCTGGACATGCCGTATGCAGGCCTCCAGCGCAGTTACGCGCTCCATGTCCCCGCGTCCATTGCCGGCAAGCCCGCGCCTCTGGTGATTGTCCTGCATGGCCTGGGCGGAAGCGGACGACAGGTCGTGGCCCAGGGGCGCTGGTTGCAGGCCAGCCAGCGCTTCGGATTCATCCTGCTCGCGCCGGACGGCAGCCTGGAGCATCCGGGGCGGCGGGCATCGTTCCTTGGCAACAAGCGTTCATGGAATGCAGGTCATGAAAGTGGTTCCACGGCCGAACAGCGAGACGTCGATGACATCGGGTTCCTGCGCGTGCTGATCGCACGCATCTCGTCGCGTTACCCGGTCGATCCCGATCGGATCTATGTCACCGGATTCTCCAATGGAGCCGCCATGGCATTTCGCGCCGCGGCGCAGCTTAAAGGCATCGCCGCGGTGGCGCCGGTGTCCAACGCGCTGCTGGTGCCGGTCAAGCCCATGTCCCGTCCCGTCTCGTTGCTCTTGATCTGGGGGGACCGCGACCCGCTCAATCCCCCCGGTGGTGGTGCCATCAAGCGACCCGGCGGTGTAATCCATCGACCCTCCGCGCTGCAAAGCCTGGCGGCCTGGGGACGTGCGATGCATTGCGGTACGGGGACCGTCAGCGACAACTATGGCCCCGGTGTCCAAAGCACGAAGATGCAAGGATGTCCGGCACCATCGACGGCAGAGTTCCTGCTCGTGAAGGGCATGGGGCATCAATGGCCCGGCGGCAAGGATTATCTCAGGCTGTTCGCGGGCCCAGGCTCGGATGCGCTCGATGCCACTGCCGTCATCTGGCATTTTTTCGCGGAGCACCCCATCAGCGCCAGCCGGCAGGCACGGTGACAGCAAGGAATCCTGGCGCCAATCGGTGAGCCTTCTGTCGGTTGATAGCCTTGCAAGCCGTAAGCAGGTGAGCTGATTTCATCGCTGCGACCGCTTGATGGCGGTCCCCTCCGCAGCGTGCCATTGTCGATGGCCGTAGCTGAACACGCGGGTGACGATCCAGTGGCTGTCCTGGTGACGCCAGAGGATCAGGAACTGCGCTTGTCCGAAACACGTTCCCGTCTTGATCCAGCAGAACTCCTGCCGGCCTTGCTCCATGGCGCCAAATCCCTTGATGGGAAAGACCTGCAGGCTGCCGGGAATGAGCTTGCGGCGAAATTGGCCGCACACATGCTCCCGGGTGTTCTGCATGTAGTCGCGTCGTGACCAGGTGACGCCGCCCTGGTCGTGATAGAACTCGAGGTCGGGCGCGAAGAAACCGGCGTGCTTTTTCAACTGCGCGGCAGACGCGCAGTGATTGAAGGTATCGAACAGGCGGGCATCCAGCCTGGACACCGTGCTGAAAAGCGCATCGGGCCGGGTTGTTTCCGCGGCGTCGGGGCCGTCCTTGGCGACAGTCGCCGTGCTGAAGGCAGCCAGCACGCATGTTGCGCCGATGATCCACGCCAGGTGTTTCATGATGATCGCCTCGATGACGGAACGGGGTCCTGCATCATGCGCCATCTCCATCGCGCATGCCGGGAAATGCGTGGTTCCGCACGTGCCCGGTCGTGATTGCCCACGGCCACGGGTGCCGACGCCCAGGGTCGGCACCTTTCCTGGCCCATGCGCCGGCGCGCTGGACGTGTGTCACCGCGCCACCGGCAAGTCGCGGATCGACCAGTCCTGGAAGGAGCCGTCATACAGCTGTGCGTCGATGCCGGCCAGGCGCGCGGCGAACACCACCGCGGTCGCCTGTTGGCCGATGTGGCAATAGACGATCACGTGGTCGCCGCGCTTGAACCCGGCATGGCGGAACAGGGCAAGCAGCTGGTCCCGGGTCTTGAAGCCAAGGTCGTCGTTGAAGACGCTGTTGAATGGCAGGTTGCGGGCGCCGGGGATGTGTCCGCGACGCAGGTGCGCACGGTCGCCACTCTGCTTGCTGCCGTCGTAATAGTCCGGCGTGCGTGCATCGATCAGGACATAGCCGCGTTGCCGGGCATGCGCGCGCACGAAGGCCGCATCGACGATGGGCGCATGCAGGTGCAGCGGCCCCAGCGTGCCCGGCGCCGGCGTGGGCGTGGGCTGGTCGGTGACCGGATGGCCCTGGCGTCGCCACAACTGCATGTTGCCGTCCAGCAGCCGGGCGTGCGCGCCGAGTCCCGCCGCCTGCAGGGTGAACATGACCCGCGTGGCCGGCGACACCCAGTCGGTGCCGTAATACACGACGATCCGCGAATGGTCGCCGATGCCCAGCGCGGCCAGGCGCTTGCGCAGCACGGCCGCCGTCGGCATCTCCAGCGCCAGCTTGCCGTTGTCGGCATCGATGTCCGACAGCGTCACCAGGCGGGCGCCGGGGATGTGCGCGGCCTTGTAGGCCTTGGCATCGCCGACATGCAGCAGGACCAGATCCGGGTCATGCAGATGCCGCGCCAGCGCGGCGCTCGTGATCAGCAGGTGGCTGCGGACAGACGCGGTGTCGACCCGGGGGCTGTCGGCGTGGGTGGGGCGGGCGGCCGTGGCTCCGCCATGCATTATGGCGGCAAGCGCGAGGCTTGCCAGGAACAGGATGCGCATGATGACTCCGATGTTCGACGGTGCAACAGGTATACGCCGCCGCGGCGTCGGGTAGAACCGGCAGGCGACGAGGCGTCCGGGCATGCGATGAATCGTCCCTGCGGCCGATGAATCGTGAGCGTTCGCTTCGTGCATTTGCTAGCTTGACCGCCATGGCAATCCACACCGAAAAGCTGCATGCCCAGCTGCCGCGGGACGTGCTGTCCGGTCTCGGCGGATGGACGCGCTATCAACGCTATCGTCCATTCACGTGGCCGTGGTTGATCCGGCGCGGCTATGTGTTCTGGCCCGCTGTCGCTGCTGGCGGGGGCCGCCTTCGCGGCCTGGCATGCCTCGGGCATGGACGCCTGGGGCGACTGGCCCGGCCTGGCCTGGCGCGCGGGCCTGGCGGCGCTGCTGACCGCCTCGGCGGGACCGGCGCTGGCCACCGGGGTCCGCTACCTGCGCCTGCCTCGCGGGCTGGAGCGCGCGCTGGTCGTGCTGTCGATCCTGCTGGGCCTGTGGATCGGCTACGTGGCGCTGGCCCGGGTGGCCGCCTACCACGCCCATCTGATGCAGGCCTTTGCCGGGCGCGACATGTCGGTCAGTTTCCTCGGCCAGGCCATGTCGCGTTTCTTCGGTGCCACCGTCAACGCCTCGACCTTTGCCCTGATCGTCGCCGGTGGCGGCCTGGCCGCGGTCTATTACCTGGGCGAGCAACGCCGGATCAACCAGTACGCCGCGCGGCGCGACCTGGAGGCGATGCGCGCTGCAGCGCGATGCCGCCGACCAGCGCCTGGCGGTGCTGCAGGCGCAGGTCGAACCGCATTTCCTGTTCAACACACTGGCCTCGGTGCGCTCGCTGATCGCCGAGGAACCCGAGCGCGCGGCGCGGACCATCGATGCGCTGGCCACGTACCTGCGCGCCACCCTGCCACGCCTGCGTTCCGGCGGGCATCGAGGATGCGACGCTCGGGCGCCAGCTCGACCTGTGCCGCGACTATCTCCAGCTGATGAACATCCGCATGGCCGGGCGCATGCACATCCGCATCGACGCCGACGATGCGGTGCGCGCGCTGCCGTTCCCGCCGCTCATCCTGCTGACCCTGGTCGAGAATGCGGTCACCCATGGTGTCGAGCCCAAGCCCGGCGCCTGCACCGTCGCGATCACCGCCGGGGTCGCCGATGGCATGCTGACCGTGGCCATCGAGGACGACGGCGCGGGCCTGTCGCCGGGCACCACGCCCGGCC
The DNA here is from genome assembly GCA_963821885.1 of uncultured Gammaproteobacteria bacterium. Lineage (GTDB taxonomy): Bacteria > Pseudomonadota > Gammaproteobacteria > Xanthomonadales > Rhodanobacteraceae > Oleiagrimonas. The sequence goes on from CAWGFN010000001.1 coordinate 25,232, forward strand.
TCGGGCTGGCCAATGTGCGTGCCCAGCTCAAGGGGCGGTTCGGCGACCGCGCGTCCCTCGAGGTCGTTTCGCGCCCCGACGGCGGCGTGCGCGCGAGCATCGGCGTGCCGGTGGGGTCCCCGTGATCGACGCGCCAACCACCGCCGTCATCGCCGAGGACGAGGCTCCGCAGCGCCGTGAATTGCGCGGCATGCTGGCCGCGCTGTGGCCGGAACTCCACATCGTCGCCGAGTGCGAGGACGGCCCCGCCGCCTTGCAGGCCTGCGTGTCGCACGCCCCGGACATCGCCTTCCTGGACATCCGCATGCCGGGCCTGAGCGGACTGGACGTGGCGCGTGGCGTCGGCGAGCACACGCGAGTCGTCTTCATCACCGCCTATGACGAATTCGCGGTGACCGCGTTCGAGGCGGGCGCGCTCGATTACCTGCTCAAGCCGCTCGATGCCGATCGACTGCGCACCACCATCGAACGCCTTCAGGCGCGTCCGCCGGTCCGCCGCGCGGACCTGGTGGCCGCGATCAACGCGCTCGCCGGAAAGCTCGCGCCGCGGCAGGCGATCACCTGGATCACGGCAAGCCTCGGCGACAAGGTCACGATGATCCATATCGACGACGTCATCAGCTTCCAGGCCGACGACAAATACACGCGGGTGGACACGGCCAGCGACAGCGCCTACATCCGCACGCCGCTCAAGGAACTGATGCTCAAGCTCGACCCCGACGTGTTCTGGCGCGTGCACCGCAACGCCATCGTGCGGGTGGCGGCGATCGAGCAGGTCAGGCCCGATGGCGACGGCCGCTTGCTGCTGCGGATAAGGGGGCAATCGACGCCGCTGCGGGTGAGCGACACGTTTCGCCACCTGTTCCGGGCGATGTAGCTTCGCGCGCAGCGATGCGCCGGAATGCGGTTGGCGCCTAGTCGTCGCCCAGGGAGCGCAGCACGTCCAGCACGTCCCAGCAGGCCGTCCGGTTCGGTGAGTTGCGCGACCACTTGCGCATTTCCTCGACGAATTTTTCCAGGATGTCCTGCGCGTCGATCTCCCGCGCCCGCCGGATCTCGCGCCGGGCCGCCGCGGTGTCGCCCAGGCCGGCATGCGCCCAGGCGCAGGTCAGGTGGGGCTGGTAGTACTGCGGCGTGCGTTCGACGGCCTGCCGACCGCCGTGCAGGCCCTGGGTGTAGTCCAGCATGAACAGGTGGCCGGTGGCGCGGTAGGTGGCCCACAGGCCGAAGCGCGGATGGTGCGGCGCGCGCGCCTCGGCGGTTTCGATCAGACCGATGCCGGCTGGGTCGGCATGGCGCAGACAGTGTTGCCAGCCGAGCACGGCCAGCGCATGCGCGTCATTGGGGTTGCGTGCCGTGGCCAGCTCCAGGTGCCGGATGGCCTCGTCGGGGCGGTGGAACATGGTCGCCACGATGCCGGCGTCCGCGCGCACCTCCGGGTCGCTGGGCGCGGCCTCCAGGGCCTGCGCGATCAACGCGTCGGCCTGGGCGATGGTCGCGTCGGGATCCTCGGCCCACTGGCTGACCACGTTCTGGCTCAGTTGCACCGCGAGCGCGGCGCGGGTGATCGGGTCGTCGGGCTCGATCTCCAGCGCCTCGCGCAGCATGGCGACGATCCGCCTGGCGTTCTCGCATCCGTAGTTGGCGCGCAGCGCGTCGGCCGCCAGGACCCGCTCGTAGGCCGAGAGATTGAAGCGGCCGGTGCGGCGCACGCGGACGGGCTGGGTGGCATTGACCTTGACGGTGATCGCCGTGGTGATGCTGTGGACCACGTCTTCCTGGACCTGGAAGAACCGCTCGATGGCCGTTTCGTATTTCTCCGCCCACAGCAACACATCCTCGGCGGCATCGACCAGGTCGACGCGTATCCGGACGGTGTCCTCGTACTGCACCAGTGTCGTGGAGACGATGAAGCGGGCATGCAGTGCCTTGCCGGCCGCGACCAGGTCCGACGTGTCCGCGCCATGGCGCACGGCGGTGCTGTACGGGGTCACGCGATAGTGCGGGGTGCGCGACAGCAGCATGGTCAGGTCGCGGGTCAGGCCGTCGGAGAGCAGCTTGCCACGGGCATGCGGCGAGACATCGGCCACCGGCAGGACCGCCACGGAAAACGGCGGGAAACGGGTGTTCTCGGGAGGCGGCGCGGGCGTGGCCGGGTCCGCGTCCCAGACTTCCGCGTCCAGCCGGTATCCGAGCTTGGACACGGTCCGCACGACGCCGGCCGCCACGGCCACGCGCTTCAATGCCTTGCGCAGCTGGTAGACGATGCGCGTCAGGCTCTCGTCGCTGGCGGAGACTCCGGTCCAGATCCGCGCCACCAATTCGTCGCGCGTCCACAGCTGGCCCGGTCGTTCCGACAGCGCCACCAGCAGGGCCATGACCTTGGGTTCGATGCGGCAGGTGGACTTCGGGCCGCTGATGCGCAGGGCGCTCGGCTCGATGAGCGCACCGTTCACGTGGAACGGGGCGCGAGAATCGTCCGAATGGTTGCCGGAATCCCCCATGGCTCAGCACGTTAGCACGACGGCGCGCCTTTCATCATAAAAAAATCATGCGAGCGTCAGGACGCCCATCCGGCGGCGTTCTACCTTCGATGCCGATCCGCCGCTGTGACAGCCCGGGCTGCAACGCGAGCGGAGACAACCGAGGCACGCATGCAGACCGGCCGGCTTGTCGGGACCGTGCAGCGGGCAAGGGGGAAACGATGGGAGTGCTAATGGACAAGCGACACGACCCGGCCACCGGCACCAGGGGCGGGACCCGGAGCGCATCGACCTTGATGTAAGGCCGGGAATGCATCGAAGGGCGGGCCGCGGGGCGGTGCAGGGGCCCATCTCCAGCATACTGATTCAAAAGGGATTTCCATGCCAATTGCAGCGACATCCGGTCCTCGGTTCGCCTCCTGCTTCAACATCAGGCAGAACTGGGAACATCTCGCCCGGCGACCCGACTTCCGGCAGCCGGTCGTCGACGGCGTGCGCGCCATTGCCGTGCTGTGGGTCGTCGTGCTGCACATGTTCTGGTTCCAGTCGCGGTTCTTCCCGGCGCAGGTCCACGCGATTTTTTCCGGCCCGGCCACGGCCTGGATCGGCACCGGCGCGCTCGGCGTCGACCTGTTCTTCGTCATCAGCGGGTTCCTGATCGGCTCCATCCTGTTCGGCGAGTTCAGCACGTCCGGCGGCATCGTGCTGCCCCGGTTCTATGTGCGCCGCTTCCTGCGCCTGATTCCTGTGTACGTGGTGGTCATGGGCCTGGGTGTGTACTTCATGTCGGGCCACAACGTCCGGAACTTCTGGGCCAACGTCCTCTACATCAACAATTTCCTGCCGATCTCCAGGCAATACGTTGGATGGTGCTGGTCGCTGGCGATCGAGGAACAGTTCTACCTGATCTTTCCGGCCTTCGTCCTTTTGTTCATGGGGTTGGGCAGGGGGCGCTTGCGGTTCCTGGTCGGGCTGATGGGCCTGTCGGTGGTCATTCGCTTCAGCGTCCTGCATGCCACGGGTCTGGCGCAGCCCTTCCACATCACGGCGGATGATCCTCATTTCGGACCCTACTTCGACACGATCTACGACAAGCCGTGGATGCGCTACGGCGGTCTGTTGGCCGGCGCTACCGGGGCCTATCTCAACACGTTCCATGCAGGGCGCGTGCAGCAATTCTTCTCGCGCACGGGGCGGGTCACGGCGATCGCCATCGCCTGTCTCCTGGTCATGGCACACATCGCCTACACGCCGCCGAGCTCGGATTTCATCCGGCGCATCCCCCAACTTGCGCGTGAGATCTGGTTTGCCGTCGATCGCGACGTGTTCTCGCTGGCCACCATCTTCCTGATCCTGGCTGCCATCCACACGCCCCGGCTGTTCGGCGGCGGACTGCGCCGCTTCCTGTCCTGGAAGGGCTTCTTCCCGGTCGCGCAGATTTCCTATTCCTTGTACATGGTCCACGAGATGGTCTTCTACTGGCTGTTCCCCAGGCTGGTGCCGGTCCTCAAGCCGCGCCTCGGGGTCGACGCCACCCTTTATGTGGATGCCGCCCTGGGCGTGGTCATCGCGTTGGCCATGGCCTGCACGCTGTACGTGCTGGTGGAGCGGCCGAGCATGCGCATGCGCTCGCACCCGGCGGTGCTGCGGTTCATCGAGCGGCTGCGGCGTTCCGACAAGGCCGACGCCATAAGCCAGGGAGTCTGAGCGAAAACGCACGTCACTCGATGAACAGACGCGGCCGCCCGTGCTCTTTTGCGCAGCAATGGCCAACCCGGCGGGACAAAGGGGACCGACACATGACAAACAGTGCCAGCGACAACTTGGGTGCGAGTACATACCGGAGGCTGGGGTCGTGACGCTTGCCGATACCGCGCTGCCCGTCAGCAAACGCCCGCCCCCCTTGCGGCATGCGGTGGCGGTGTTTGCCGGCAACGGTCTGGAGTTCTACGACTTCGTGACCTATGCCTTCTTCGCGGTCTACATCGGACGCACCTTCTTTCCCTCGACCGACGCCAGCCTGTCCTTGCTGGGCTCGCTGGGCACCTTCGGCGCCGGCTTCATCACCCGTCCCGTCGGCGCCATGATCCTGGGACCCCTGGGCGATCGCATCGGCCGCAAGCCGGTCATGCTGCTGACCTTCTTGCTGATGGGCATCGGTGTCGCCGGTCTGTGCCTGACGCCGTCCTACGCGCGCATCGGCGTCGCCGCGCCGATCCTGGTGCTGGTGTTCCGGCTGATCCAGGGTTTTGCCCTGGGTGGCGAAGTCGGGCCGTCCACGGCCTACATGATCGAATGCGCGCCTCCGCACCGGCGCGGCCTGTACGGCGCCATGCAGTTGTTTACCCAGAGTGCCTCGACCGTTGTGGCCGGCATCGTCGGCTTCGCGCTGGCCGTGCACCTGAGTGACCAACAACTGCAGGACTGGGGCTGGCGCGCTGCGATGGGGCTGGGCGTTTTGATCATCCCGTTCGGCCTGTGGCTGCGCAGCCGCCTGACCGAAACCATGCCGCCGGCGCCGGTGCACCGGAACGTTTCGAAAGCCAGACCTGCCCGGCCGCCGCTGCGCGCACGCCTCGCGCCACACCTGCGCGTGATCGCCTGCGGCCTGCTGATCCTGACGGCCGGGACCATCGGTGGCTACACCGTCGGCTACATGACCACCTACGCGCTCGCAAGCCTGCACCTTTCCAGCACGATCGCCTTCGGCACGGTGATCGTCAGCGGTTCGGCCGGCATGCTGATGGCCCTCGCCGGCGGTTGGCTGTCGGACCGTTTCGGGCGCAAGCCGGTGATGCTGCTGGCGTCGCTCGCGCTGGCAGTACTGATCGTGCCCGCCTTCTGGCTGATCAACCACTGGCCGGGCCGGGCCACGCTGTATTCGGCCAGCGCCTTGCTTTCGATGCTGCTGTACCTGGGCACCGTCCCGGTCCTGACGATGCTGTCCGAACAGCTTCCGATGCGCATGCGCTGCGGCGCGGTGGCCATCGTCTACGCCTTCGCCATTTCCCTCTTCGGCGGCTCCACCCAGTTCATGGAAACCTGGCTGATCCGCGTCACCGGAAGCACCATGGCGCCGGCCTGGTACTGGCTGGGTGCCGCGCTGGTGGGCCTTGCTGCCGTCGTGATGACCCACGAATCGGCGCCGGTCCGCATGAAGGCGGTGGATGCGGTGAGCAAGGAAACCAGAGAAACGGTGTCCGGCGAAACGGTGTCCGGGTTCATTTGAGCGTGGCATGAGACAGGGGATCGACCCATGAACATCGGTGTCAGCGACAACTTGAACGTGAAGGGCCCATCCAGGCAGGTCGACTGGGGGCCTGCAGCCTTCGCCCGTACGCACCCGTGGGACCGCAACTTCTATCTGCTGATGGTTGGCCTCATTTGGCTGGGCATCGGAATGGGCTTCGGACCCGAGATCGCGCATCGCCTGCACACCCATGCACGGCCGTACCCGGCGATCGTCCACATCCACGCCGTGACGTTCGTCACCTGGCTGTGTCTGCTGACTGCCCAGGTCGTACTGGTGCGGACCCGGCGCACGGACCTGCACATGAAGCTGGGCATGGCGGGCATGTACCTGTCACCGGCGATGGTCCTGCTTGGCGTGGCGACCGCGGTGGCGGTCGATCGCCTTCACGTCGGCATGCCCGGGTCCGACACGGCCTTCCTGAGCATCCAGCTGGCCGACCTGCTCAACTTCGCGGTGCTGGCGTCGGCCGCCTTCGCATTGCGGCGCACGCCCTCCGCGCACAAGCGGCTCATCATCCTGGCAACGATCTTCGTCGCCAATGCCGGCTTTGCCCGCTGGTGGGAAGGTCCGATCCTGCATGGGGTGACCCAGCACCATGGCGTGCCCGGTTTCTGGGCCTATGCCGCGGGACTGTTCCTCAGCGACTTTCTTCTCGTGATGCTGGTGGGCGTTTACGACCTGCTCACGCGGCGCCGCCTGCATCCGGCCTTCATCTATGGCGCATCGTTCGGTCTGCTGGTCGATGCGATGGCCATCGGGCTGTACGTCAGCCCGTGGTGGAAGCCCGTCGCGGTTCGGCTGATCGGGATGTGACGGGGATGTCGACACACGGGCAAGGAGAGCGTGTCATGAGCGAAGTCACCAGGCCGCCCCGCGTGGTCGGCACGATCGGCGCGAGCCTGATGAGCATCAACGGGATGATCGGCGCCGGCATCTTCGCGCTGCCCGCGCTGCTGTATGAACGGACCGGCGCGTTCGCCCCGTGGATGTTCCTGATCTTCGGCGCCCTGTATGCCTGCGGCATACTGATGGCGGCGCAGCTGGCGACGATGTTCCGCGCGTCGGGCGGGGCGCAGCTGTATGCCCAGACTGCGTTCGGTCCCATGGTGGGGTTCCAGGTCGGCTGGGTGGTGCTGATCGCGCAGGCGGCGGGGCGGGCCGCCACCCTGTATGTCCTGGTCTCCTACCTGGCCGTGTTCTTTCCCGCCCTGTCCGGACCAGTGGCGCGACCGCTGGCCATGCTGGCGCTGCTGGCGATGCTGAGCGGCCTGACGCTGTCGGGGATGCGACGCGCGATGGGCGGGCTGCTGGTGGGCACGGTGCTCAAGGTCACGCCGATCGTGGTGCTGTGCATGGCCGCCTTTGCCGTCGGCGGCGTGTCGAACAGCTTCAAGCCGCCCAGTCTCGGCACCTTCGAATCCGTCGCGCTGCTGATCTATTTCGCCTATTCGGGTACGACCAGTGCCGCCTTTGCCGCGGGCGAGGTGAAGAACCCGCAGCGCACGATCCCGCGGTCCATGCTGCTGTCGCTGGCGATCATCGTGGTCTTCTACATGATCGTCCAATGGGCCTACATCGCCGCCGGCGCGCCGGCCAGCCGGGACGGCACGCCACTCGCCGCCGCCGCCGGCGTGCTGATGGGGCAGGCCGGCGTGGTCGCGCTCACGCTGGCGGCGGTGTTCTCGATCGCCAGCAACTCGCTGACCTTCTTCGTGGCCGGGCCCCGGGTGATCTTCGGCATGGCCGAGCGCGGCCTGTTGCCGGCCGGACTGGCGCATGTGTCGCCGCGCTTCCTGACCCCCGACCGGGCGATCGGATTGTTCACGATGATCGTCGCGGTCATTTCGCTGAGCGGCACCTTCGCCTTCCTGGCCGAAGTCACCTCGCTGGGGGCGCAGTTCGCCGCACTTTGCCTGGTCGTGGCCTTTGTCCGGTTCCGCCTGCGTGGCTACCGCGGCCCGCCCCGCGGCCTTTCCCCCGCCTGGTGGGTCGTGGTGGCCGTGACCACCGTCTTCACCGTCTATGCCGCGCTGCAGGCGCCGCTCAAGGCGTATGTCCTGATTGCGGTGCTGTTTGTCGTCGGCAGCGTGCTCGCGGTCGTCGCGCGTCGAGGCACGATGCCGCAACCCAGGCCGCTGGAATCCGGTGAGCTCCAGGAAGGAGATGCCATGTAGCCCCGGCCGGTGGCCAGTCGATGGAGGGCAGGGCCATGGACTCGCATGTCAAGCGCCGGCTTCGACATCAGGCCATCGAAACCAATGACTCCGACCTCAATGACTTGGGCCTGGGAAACGTCATGACCGAGACCGCTGTATCAACGCCGCCTCCTGCGGTCGAGCGACCCACGCCTCCGTGGCTGTTTGCCATCGTCGGACAGTCATCGGGCGTCATGGCGGGATTCGCAACCATCGTGCTGCCCTATGTCGCGGTGCATAAGGGTCTCTCGGTCGCGACGGCCGCCGTGTTCGTGGGCGCTTCCAACCTGGCGGCACCACTCACTTTGCTGTGGTCGCCGATGCTCGACATGTGGTGGACGCTCAAGGCCTGGCTCATCGCGGGTGCCGTGATGACCACGGTGATGGTGGCGATCCTGTTTCACGTGCCCGTAAACGCCGGCAACGTTTCGCTGCTCACGGCGCTGGTCTTCTTGACGACTTCCGCATCGCAGGTGGCCACCAAATCCATGAACGCCCTGCTGGTTCTGACCGTGGACAAGCCCCGCCTCAGCGAAGCATCGGGATACCTCCAGGGCGGACAGCTGGTCATGCAGGGCCTCAGTGGCGCCGGAGGGTTATGGATTGCGATGCACTGGGGCATGACGGCCGCCACCGTGTTCTTTGCCGTACTCCTTGCTGCGACATGGCTCGCCGTCCTGCCGATCGTCGAACCACCACGCATGCTGACGACGATTTCACTTACACGGCGCCTGGTGACGATCGGGCGTGAAATCGTCGACATGGCCAAGCAACCTCGCCGGCGGTGGGCGATGGTGTCCTTCCTTACCCCGATCGGTGTCGGCGGTGCATCGTTCCTGTGGGCTGCGGTGGCGTCGCAATGGCATGCCGGAGCCAATGCCGTGGCGCTGACCACCGGACTGGGCGCGGCGGGTGCAAGCGCGCTCGGCGCATTCATGTATGGCCGGTTCATCGGCAATCTGGACCGCATTGTGTCGTTTCTCGCGACCTCGAGCGTGCTCGTGCTCGCCGCATTGCTGCTGGCGGCACTGCCGCGCGAGGCTGCGTACTTCGTCGCCGGCACGCTCCTCTATTCGGTCGCATTGGGATTTTCGTGGACCAGCTTCTCGGCGTTGCAGTTCGAGACGGTGGGCACCGGTGCCGTGGCCAGCAAGTCGGCGTTGCTCAATGGTTTTGGCAATGTGCCTCTGGTCTACATGCCCATCGTGCTCGGCGTGGTCCACGATCACGGGTCGGTGACCGCCATGCTTCTGTTTGAGGCGGTGCTTACCAGCGCGTTCATTGCCGTGTTCGCGGCGGTCAGGCCCGGACGAAGCGATGCTTCGGTACAGACGGCGCAGCCGCAGATGGCCGTCCAGATGCAAGACGCCGACTGACATGAAGGTGCGGGTTCGACTCGGTTTTACACGGGCCTGTTCGAACGAGCGCAAGCGGACCTGGCTCCGTTTTGCGTCTCTTGCGCTACGTCAGTCCGCACTGAAGCCAGAGCTGCCTGGGTTGATCGGACACTGGCGCGATGTGTGAGCCCGTGGTGGGTCCCGGTCGCGTTCCGGCTCATCGGGCGGTGATCGACGCGGGAACCGGCATGAGAAGGCTGGGCGGGCAGGTGCGCTTCAGCTGAAGCGGGCCTGCGCCGGGCTCCCGGGTATCGATGGCCGCCGCCGGTGTCGCGGGCGGCATGGCGAACCCTTCAATCGTCCTCTTTGGGGGCATCGCCGTCCTGGGCGGACTTCTTGCGCTGCTTTTCCTCTTTCTTGCGCTTCTTGGCCAGTTCGCGCTGGCGCTTTTCGTAGGAGTAGTTTGGCTTGGCCATGGTTGTCCTTGTTGGGCGGGCCAGTGTAGTCCATATGCGGATCGGGTTCAGGGCGCGGCCGTGCCTGGCGGACCTGCGTGCTGCTCCTGGTGCCTGAAATCAGGCGCCTGGCGTGCCCCGGACAGTGTCGCCGTCCATCCGCGTCCACTCGCGACATGGCCTTGGGAACTTTCGTCCGGGGTCAGGCTCCGCGCGGACCGTGCAGAGATGCGATCATGTCGCATGACTGACTTTACCTCGCTCCCCCTCAAGCCCGCGCTGCTCGACAGCCTGGCGGCGCTCGACTTTGTCGACATGACGCCGGTGCAGGCCCGCAGCCTGCCGCCGATCCTGGAGGGTCGCGACGTGATCGCGCAGGCAGTGACCGGCAGCGGCAAGACGGCGGCGTTCGGGCTGGGCCTGCTGCAGGCGCTGGACGTGGACATGATCCGGCTGCAGGCCCTGGTGCTGTGCCCCACGCGCGAGCTGGCCGACCAGGTCAGCAAGGCCATCCGCCGGCTGGCGGCCAACATTCCCAACGTTAAGCTGCTGACCCTGTGCGGCGGCATGCCGCTGGGACCGCAGCTGGCCTCGCTCGCGCATGACCCGCATATCGTGGTCGGCACGCCGGGACGCGTGCAGGAGCACCTGAAGCGGAAGAGCCTGCATGGCGGCGCCATCAAGGTGCTGGTGCTGGACGAGGCCGACCGCATGCTGGACATGGGCTTCGCCGAGGCCATCGACGACATCGTCGGGCGCATCGCCAGGCACCACCAGACGCTGCTGTTCTCGGCGACCTATCCGGACGAGATCCGCGCCGCCAGCGCCCGCCTGCAGCACGATCCGGTGACCGTGACCCTGGATGCGCCGGCCGGGCAGGCGCCGGCCATCGCGCAGCGCTTCCACGAAGTGGAGCCGGCGCGCAAACCCGATGCGCTGGCGCAGATCCTGGCGACCGCATCCACCTCGGCCGGCGATGCCGGGGGCGCGCTGGTGTTCTGCAACATGCGCCGCGACGTCGATGCCGTGGCCCGGGACCTGGACCAGCGCGGATTCTCGGCGCTGGCCCTGCATGGCGACATGGACCAGCGCGACCGCGAGGAAGTGCTGGTGCGCTTCGCCAATCGCAGCTGCGCGGTGCTGGTGGCCACGGACGTGGCCGCCCGTGGGCTGGATATCGTCGGTCTGCCACTGGTGATCAGCTACGACGTGGCCCACGATCCGGACACTCATGTGCACCGCATCGGACGCACCGGTCGTGCCGGCGAGACCGGTCTGGCGATCACCCTGTGCACGCCGCGGGAGCGGCCCAGGGCGGCACGGATCGAGGAGATCATGGGCCAACCCCCGGCATGGCATCCGTTGAAGCTGTCGCCGCCGCGCGGCAAGACCCTGCACCTGGCGCCGATGAAGACCGTGGTGATCGACGCCGGACGCCGGGACAAGCTGCGCCCGGGCGATATCCTGGGCGCGCTGACCGGCGAGGCGGGACTGGCGGCTGATGCCGTCGGCAAGATCGACGTCTACGCCACCCGCGCCTATGTCGCGATCCGCCGCGACCTGGCTGGCAAGGCCCTGCAACGCCTGCGCGACGGGCGCATCAAGGGGCGCAATTTCCGGGTACGCGCGCTGGCCTGAGACCGGGTCCGACAGCCGGGTTGTCGGCGCGGCGCGGAGGCGCGCCGGCCTGCCGGTTCACGAGGCTTCGTCCGGGGCTTGATCCGGCCGCGCATCCTGTTCACGAACCGCCCGGCAGTACGGGCCGTCCATGACGAAGCGACGGCAGACGGCGGGGCGCTCGGCATGGATGCTGCAATTCCAGTGCGCTTCGTCCATGGCCACGCACCAGCCCCCCGGGCCACGGGCCATCACCCGCAGGCCGTTTTCCAGCCGCGCGGTCAGGTGGTCCGGAATCGCGTCGCCGTCTTCCAGCACCACGGTGAGTCGGCAACACAGGGCGCGACAGGCATCGCATCGCGCCGGAATGACGGGCGCGGTCATGCCGGCACGCCGGCGGCACGCGCGTAATGCAGGAGCCGCCCCCGGTACGGTGGCACGTCGGCATCGTCCATCGGACAGCGCCATTCGCGTGCGGAAAAACCCTGCGTCGCCATCAGCGCGTTGAAGGGAGCGCTGGGTTCCGGTCCGGGGTCGGTGAGCAGGACCTCGGCGGAGGGTTTGGCATGTCGGGCGATGACGCCGGCCAGCAGCTGGGCCTGGTCGACCCCGTACAGCACGTCACTGGCGATGATCAGGTCGAAGAGGCCCAGGGCCGGCTGCGGCACATCCCAGCGCAGCATCCTGAAGCGCACGGTCCGCAGGCCGTTGAGCGCGGCGTTCTGGATCAGCAGCGGTTGCGCCAGCGGGTGCAGGTCCGAGGCGACCACGTCGACGCCGCGGCGTTGCAGCACCAGGCTGGCCAGGCCGATGCCGCAGCCCAGTTGCAGGACGCGCTTGCCCTCGACATCGAAGCGGTGCATGGCCTGCGCCAGCAGCCTGCCGGTGGGCCACAGCTGGCCGAACAGGCTCCACTGCGCGGGAGAGATACCCAGGCGCTTGGCCTGGCCATCGGGGTCGGCACATTGCCGCTTGTCGCTGAGCACGCGCAACTGATACACGTGCCCCCCGATCGGCACGCGCTGCGTGCGCGTGAAATAGCCAGTCATGGACGCTCCGGAACCGCATCCCGCCTGGGGCGGGTCACACGTGGGTGGGCGCAGCGTGCGGTGGGTGGATGACCGTGCGGAACGCGAGGACTTGCGGGGGACTGCGGCGACCATGTTACACCCTGGTCGCCAGGCCTCGTGACGCCGCATGGGGGTTGATCATGCCCGCTGAGTCAATCGCGCCGGAGGCATCGATCGAGCGTGCCCGCAGAACCTTGGGTCCCGAGGCGGTGGATGCCACCCCTGCATGGCCCGGCGTGACTTCCGGCGCAGGTTGAACCGCTCAGGACCTGGGCAGAATAGCCGCTGATTCCAAACCTCCCCGAAGGTGAGAGAGATGGTCAAGCGTGTCCTTTCGATCGTGCTGGGCGTGTTCGCCCTGTCCGCGGGCCCTGTCGGCGCCGCGCCGGCCCACCCGCCGGCCCGGGTCATCGTCCTGGCGACCCTGCATGGGTTGCATGCCCAGGTGCCGGCCTACGATTTCGACACCCTGGGGCATGTCATCGAGGGCCTGAAGCCTGACGTCCTGTGCCTGGAAGTGCGGCCAAGGGATCTCGATGTGCGGGGGCCGGAGCGGACCAAGCAGGAATATCCACGCGTGATCTACCCACTGATCGCGCGGCACCACTATCGGCTGTATGCGCTGGAGCCTTCCGAGCCCTTGTTCAGCGACATCGTCAAGCCCTACGTGGCTTCGGCGCAGGCATTCCAGAAGCAGCACCCCGAGCAGGCCGCGGCCTTCGATGCGTACAACGAGACGACGTTGCGCACCATGCAGCGCTACTGGACCTCACCGAGGCGGGTCAACGACGCCACCACCGATGCCGCCTTTGCCGCCAAGCACGCCCTGCAACAATCGTGGTTCGGCGACGGCGAGCGCGCGGGCTGGCAGGCATGGAACAGGCATTTCCTGAGCGTGATCCTGCGCGCCGCGCGTGAAAATCCCGGCCGGACCATCGTGGTCACCGTCGGCGTCGAGCACACCTACTGGCTGCGTCGTCACCTGCGGCACCAGCCGGGCATCACGCTGGTGGACACGGCGCGCCTGATGCCCACGCATTGAACCCGGTGGCCCGGATGCGGGCACGCTCGATGCTCGATCCCCTCGCTGGCGGGTTTGGCGTCGGGGTTCCTTCGCCCGCGTGCCCGGGCAGGCCGGGGCCGGTTTCCCTGTCCTTGATCGCTGCGTCGCCTCCCGAGTGGTCTGGTTGACCGTGAATGCCCGTGGCATCGACGATCAGGTCCGGTCGTTGTTGGCCCCCGGGCCCGGGTGTACATTCGATGACATCGTCGTCGCGGGGGCGCGAAATGGCAGGGGAAGCGTCGTCCGGGTCCGGCCTGCGCCGGACCGTGGGTTTTCGCGATCTGGTGCTGTTCTACGTGGTGGCGATGGTGGGCCTGCGCTGGATACCCATCGCGGCCGAGGCCGGGCCGAGCGCGCTGACCGGCTGGGTCATCGGCGTGCTCCTCTTCCTGGTCCCGCTGGCGTTCACGGTGCTGGAACTGTCCACCCGCTATCCGCAGGAAGGCGGCATCTACGTCTGGACCAAGCGGGCCTTCGGCGACTTCGGCGGCTTCGTCACGGGGTGGACCTACTGGGGCTCCAACCTGGCGTACCTGCCGGGCATGCTGTATTTCGCCGCCAGCTCGGGCGTGTTCATCTTCGGCACGCGCTTTGCCGCCCTGCAGGACAGCGGCCTGTATTTCATCGTCGTCTCGCTGGCCGGCCTGGCGCTGGCGGCATGGCTGAACATGATCGGGCTGCAGTTCGGCAAGTGGCTGAACAACCTCGGCGGCATCAGCACCTTCGCGGTACTGGCGCTGCTCATCGTGCTGGGCCTGCTGGTCGGCTGGCGCCACGGCGCGGCCACGCCGGTCACCCTGCGCGGCGTGGTGCCGACGTTCGACCTCAAGCACCTGATGTTCTGGTCCGTGCTGGCCTTCGCGCTCTCGGGCCTGGAGAGCGGATCGTTCCTGGGCGACGAGATCAAGTCGCCGCGGCGCACGATCCCGCGCGCGATCATGGTGTTCAGCGTGCTGATCGCGTTGTTCTACATCCTCGGCACGCTGTCCATGATGCTGGCCCTGCCGCACGGGGAGATTTCCGGGTTGTCCGGGGTCATGGACGCCATGTCGTCGATCACCTCGCGCCTGGGCCTGGGCGCCATCAACGTGGTCGTCGCGGTGCTGCTGGTCATCAACATGCTGGGCGGCGTCAGCGTGTGGCTGGCGGCCACGGCGCGGCTACCCTTCGTGGCCGGCATCGACAACTACCTGCCGCGCGCGTTCGGCAAGCTGCATCCGCGATACGGCACGCCCTACGTGGCCTTGTGGCTGCAGGTGGTCGTGACCGCCGTGTGCGCGGTGATCGGCCAGGCCGGCGCCACCCCCAGGGCGGCCTACAACGTGCTGGTGAGCCTGGGCGTGCTCTCGTATTTCATCCCGTATCTGGTCATGTTCGCGGCGCTGATCAAGTTGCAGGGCGAACCGGCGCCGCCCGGCACGATCCGCGTTCCCGGCGGCAAGCCCGTGGCCATCCTTGCCGGCATCGTGGGGTTCATGACCACGGCGGTGTCGTGCGTGTTCGCGGCGATGCCGCCCGAGAACGAGCCGCACCCGGTCGGGTACGTGATCAAGGTGGTGGGACTCAGCCTGCTGCTGGTGGCCTCGGGCATGCTGACCTACGGTCTTGGCGCCAGGGGCAGGGGGGGCGTCTAGCTGCCGCGCTTCATGCGGCGACCCTGATAGCATCCATGCGCAAGGAAGCAAGCGTCCCGCCGGGACCTTCAAGCAAAGGAGTTGCACATGATCGACCGTTATCGACCCCTCGCATGCCTGTTCCTCGCCTTGGCGCTGAGCCTGTCGCTGGCGCCGCTCGCGCGCGCCGGCGCGGCAGTGAACGCGTCATACGGCCCGCAGACTCCGCCGCCCGACGGGCAGGCCCACTGCACCCACAAGAACGTGCAGACCATGGCCGAGTTCGAGGCCTGCCATCATCCCGAGAAGTACCAGCGCATGCAGAAGGCCATGGGCATCAACACGGTCTACCTTTTGTCCCTGGGTGCCCTGCTGGCGGTGTCGCTGCTGTATTTCAGCAGTCTCGGCATGATGCCCGTCCTCAAGGCGTGGCTGATCTACGGTCTCGGCGGTCTGCTGGCCGCCTGGCTCCTCTCGCAATACCTCGGCGCGGCGATCACCGGCCTCGGCGCGATGGTCCTGTATTTCAATGCCCGATCGGGGACCCTGGAATAGTTCCGTTGGGCTGACCCATTGGTCGCGGCAGTGCCCGTGATCACCCGGTCCACGCGGTACCCGGTCATCGCCGTGGCGAAGCGGCTGGGCGACGCCCGTGTCGACAATGCCCCGCAACCATCCTCCGGCCGAACGTATCAGTCGACATCGTGCGGCGTGATCACGCATGCACGATCGCCATGACCGGCGATCTTTCGTTTGATGCGATCCGGAGGAATGGAAACGATGCAACCTGTTCGTACGGCCTTGCTTGCCGCTGTGCTTTCTCTTCTCGCCTTGCCCTGCGCGCGAGCGACCCAGTCGACCCTGCTGGCGCATGCCACCTCGGCACCTGTGCGCGCGGGAGTGGCGGCGACCGACCGGTCGGCTGACTGGCGAGCCGATGTCACGCACTATGCCCGGCGCATGATCGATGCGGGATTCTTTCCTGGCATGCAGGTGGCGGTGACGCATGGCGACAGGGTGGTGTATGCCCGCGGATTCGGTGTTGCCGATGCATCCACCGGGCGCCCTGTCGACAACCGCACCCGGTTCTATATCGCCTCCACCACCAAGGCGTTGACGGCAACGGCCGTGATGCTTGAAGTGCATCGTGGCCAGCTCGCGCTGGATGCGCCCGTCACGCACTACCTTCCGGACCTTGAGTTCAAGGCGCCGTTGCGGGCCGACACGGTCACCGTCCGCGAACTGCTGGACATGACCGACGGCATCGACAGCTGTTTGCCGGTGGTCTTTCGCACGGCCTTCAGTGGCCAGTTCACGCAGCCGGGGCTGATCGCCCTCATGCGCCATTGCGGGCCGTCCGGCCACGGGCATGCCTTTTCCTATCGCAACCTGCCGTACAACATCCTCGGCATGGTGCTGGCGCCGGGCGTGCGCGACGGCTGGAAGGGGGTGGTTCGCCGCGACGTGCTGGATCCACTCCACATGCGCGAGACCAGCGCGCGCCTGTCGACGCTGCACGCGGCACTGCTGGCGATGCCGCACGAGGCGACGGGGCAGGGGTTCAAGCGGATCAGGCTGGCCAAGGCCGACGCCAACCTGCACGCCGCGGGTGGCTATTTCAGCACTGCACGCGACCTGGCACGGTTCGTCGCGGCGCAGGCGTCGGACGGCATGTTCGACGGGCATCGTGTTTTCCCGGCCGGCATGATCGAGTCCATGCACGTCAGCCACGCCGAGCAGGACCGGGACTTTGGTCCCTACCATCGCTTCGGCTGGGGATACGGGTGGGACCTTGGCACCTATGACGGGCATGTGCTGGTGCATCGCTTTGGCCGTTTCGCCGGCTATCGGTCGCATGTGTCGTTCATGCCTGATAACAGCATCGGCGTGGTGGTGCTGGTCAATGGCGTGTCGGTGCCGTTCGCAGCCGACGAGATGGCCGACTACATCTATGACCGACTCGGCACGCAGGGCGCCCGCGCCATGCAGCGGCACGCGGCGATCTTCCACCAGCTCGAACAACGCAAGGCCAGGTACGCATCGCACATGGTCGCGCAGCGCGCCACGCGCCGGGCCCGGCAGAAGCAGCATCTCCCGCACCCGTTGACGGCCTACGCGGGCCGATACGTGAACCCGCTCGTGGGCACGATGAACTGGACAGTCGGGCGTGGCCGACTCACGGTGGCCATGGGCCTGGCGCGAAGTCGCGCCGAAATCTACGACGCCGACAAGAACCAATGGCGCGTGGAACTGACGGGTGGCGGCGAAGTGGTGCGGTTCCGGTTCGACGCGGGCGCGAAGGGTGTCGCTGACGCCGTGGACTATGCCGGCTATCGATTCCGGCGCGAGCCGGGCGCGACAGCGGGTGGCGTGCCGAAGCGTGATTGAACCGGCTGCGTCCGGTGCCTGGCGCGCTGCGCCGCGAGAAGCTGGCGCGCCCAGTATTCATCGTCCGCGCTGCTCAACAGGTCGATTTGCCGCACGCCCAGGTCATCGGCTTCATTGATGACGCGACTGACATCCGACCAGCTCGCACTGTCCAGCGCGCTGATCTGGAAAAGCGGTTGCGGCGAGGCCTGCGCCAGGACGGCCAGCCGGTTCCTGAATTGTCCGGCATCGACCTTTTGCCCGTTCCACGTGATGGCATGTTCCGGCGTGATTTCGACCAGGACGGGGTCGAGGAACGCCGAAGGCAAGTCGGCGTACTGGTAGGTGTTTTGCGCAGACCGTTCAAGCGGTGGCAGGGCGATGATGGCCAGGGCCACCAGCACGACCAGCACGCCGGCCAGCGACGTCACGTCGATCCGAGGATGCGGAGCAGGCGATGGAGGTTGAGCGTAGGCCATGATGGTTGGGCTCTCCCGTGAAGGGTTCCAGTCGCGTCGCGCCCGCCCGGGTACCGCGTGGATCAGCCTTGCGGCTTGTGCAGGCGTTGCAGGCTTGGTCGGTCCGAGTCGATGGTCCCGGGCGCCTGGGTATCCGCACGGTCGCCGGCCGGCACGCCGCGGGCCCAGGCCAGATCGTGGACCGGTCCAGGGTAATAGGCGTACCAGGCGCCGTAGACGTCGGGCATGGTGGAGAACTGCACGGGCACGGTGGCGTACCAGGATGTCTTACCGGCCCGCGGATCCTTGCCGGGGAACCATGAACGTCCACGATCGCACGGCCTTGAGCGAGGCGCTGGCGAAATCGTGACGCCAGGCCTGCATCTGCGCGCTGTCGCCCGGCGTGCGCAGGTTGACCTGCCGTACGCCGGCGTCCTGCACGTGCCCGTCACGTCCCACGCGCAGCACCAGGTACACGGTGCCCTGGATGCCGTGCTGGGCTTCCTCGGCGGGATATCCGGGGCTCCTGACGTGAGCCTCCTGCAAGGCGCCCGGCGCCGTGGCGTCGCCGAATGAACTGCCTGAAACGACCAGTCGGTAGCGGTGTTGTCCCAACGGCGTGGCCAGGATGCGCAGGCTCATGTCGGTTTGCGCGGCCACCGCGACGCCATCGCGCATCACCGGCTTGAACCGCCAGTCGGGGATGGTCCGGTTCAACAGGCCGACGACGGCGCCGGGAAGACGCTTGGCGTGGTCGAGCTGGTAACCGGTGACGTCGCCCTTCGGCGACACCGAGATATGTCCGGTGACCCGCATGCTGACAGTCGGCGCGGCGGACGCCGACGCGCCGGAGGCGAGGGCGGGCGAAGCTGCCGCTGACACCATCATCAGGACAAGGACAGTCCATGTCGATTTCATGTGTGCAAACCCCGGTTGGCCCAGGCTGATCCTATACCTGCCTGCGATCGGCGACAAACGGGTTCGACCTTCGTGGGACGCGGGCGTGCATGGGAAACCCTGAGGCATCCGGGATCGGTCGAGTGCATGGGACTGCATCGGGCACGACCTCATGGCAGTCCGATACCGGTTATCTCGTGGGCAGGGTGTCGTCGGGCATGCCGAGCATCCGCTGGTGGAGAGGGGTGTGCCCAATGTTCGTGTCACGTCCCGGTGGACTCGGTTTTTCTGCGTGGTATCAGAAGCGCAGGATGACGTGTGTTCCCGCGACGGGATCGATGGTAAAACGCGCTGATCGGGTCAACGGTCATTGTCCGCATCCCTGGAGATCACGCCATGCGCCACGCCGAACACCACAGGACCCACCGCACCGGCTGGCTGCGCGCCTCGGTGCTGGGCGCCAACGACGGCATCGTGTCCACGGCCAGCCTGGTGCTGGGCGTGGCCGCCTCCGGCGCCACGGCGCGGGCGATCGTGGTCGCCGGCGTGGCCGGGCTGGTCGCGGGCGCCATGTCGATGGCGGCCGGCGAGTACGTCTCGGTCAGTTCCCAGGCCGACACCGAACGCGCCGACCTGGCGCGCGAGCGGGCGGAGCTGGAGGCCAGTCCGGAACACGAACACGCCGAATTGAAGGCGATCTACGTCAAGCGCGGCCTGGACGCCGAACTGGCCGCCAAGGTGGCCACCCAGCTGATGCAGCACGATGCGCTGGGCGCGCATGCGCGCGACGAGCTGGGCATCACCGAGAGCCTGGCGGCGCGTCCGGTGCAGGCGGCGCTGGCCTCGGCCGGCACCTTCGCGGTGGGTGCGGCGCTGCCGTTGCTGATGGCGGTCCTGTTTCCGGCGTCGATGGTGATGGGGGCGGTCGCGATCGGCTCGCTGGTGTTCCTGGCCCTGCTCGGCGCGCTGGCGGCGCGGGTGGGCGGCGCCCCGGTGTGGCGGGCGACCTGGCGGGTGACCTTCTGGGGCGCCCTCGCCATGGCGCTGACCGCCGGCGCCGGCGCGTTGTTCGGCGCCGCGGGCTGAGGGTTCGCCCGGACGGAGGTCAGCGCAGGATCGATGCCGGATCCTGGGCGCGCCGGAGCGCCGCGCACTGATCGATCGCGCTGCGTGTCTGCGCCAGGCTGCGAGCCAGGCCGGCGTGGGTGGCCGCGCGAGGACCGAAGAAACGCTGCATGCGGTCGCTGTCCTCCCGCGAGCAGCCGTCCACGCCGAGCAAACGCGGCAGCACCCAGCTGCGGTCGCCCAGCCGCTGGAACATCGCGTCGGGGTGATGCTCGAACCATTGCCACATCGCGTCGCGCCGGGCGCGGCTGTCGCGCTGTCCCATGGCCAGCATGAGGCTTTCGCCACCGATGAACCGCGGGTCCAGGGCAAGGTCGCGAATGTCGCGCGCCAACGCCGGGTCGTCGGCGTCGCCGAGCGCATGGATGATGGCGTGTCGCCGCGCCACGTCATGGGTGGCCCCGAGGTCCGCGATCATGACCTTCTCGGCGGGCCGGCCCAGCGATTGCACGCTGACGCCAAGCACCGCGGGAAGCAGGTCGCCGTCCACGGCCGCGAGGTCCGCCGGGTGCCCGGAGCCGATGCCCAGGGCGACCCGGCCCTGGGCCAGCAGGGCCGCGCGAACGGCGGGGATCCGGTAGGTCAGGGCCAGCGTCCGCGCCAGCAGCGCGCGCATCGAGCGGTCCGCGTCCGCTTCGCCGGCGCGGTGGTGATAGCCCAATCGCCGCAGGCGTGGCAGATAGGCGTCGGCCACCCACGTCGCCAGTCGTTGGCGCTGGGCCTCGGTGGCCGCCTCGTGCCGCCATATCCAGCCAACCTGGTCGAGCACGGAAGCGGTGAGGTCCTCGCCACCCCCGGCGGTCAATGGCTTGAGCGCGGCGAGCACGTCGCCGGCATCGATGTCGCCGTGACGGAAGCTGGCATTGACGGCATCGGCGTAGGCCAGCTGCTCGGCCTGGTCCAGGGCGCCGGCGTGGCGCGCCAGCGTGGCCAGGCCGGCGCGGTCCATGCCGAAGTGGTAGTAGCCCAGGGCGTCGACGTTGGGCATGACCCAGCTGTCGGCATCGGCACCGGGCAGGGGCAGGGTGGCCGCAGCGCTGTCCATCAGCGTGCAGCGCGTGCGCTCGGCGTGGTCGCGGGCGCCGTAGCGCACGCACACCGGGATGTCCCAGCGCAGCGGCCGGGCGGCCGGCGCGCCCAGCGGGCGGTAGCGGCTTTGCCGCAGGTGCAGGACTGCGCCGTCGTCCGTGGCCTGGAGGCGGGCATGCACGTAGGGCACGCCGGGCTGGTCGAGGAAACTGTCGAACGCGGCGCGCAGCCGCGGTCCGCCGCCCGAGGCCTTGGCGATGGCGTGTACCAGGTCCGGACCCGTGGCCGAGCCGAAGGCATGCGCGTGGATGTAGCGGCGCACCCCGCGGCGAAATGTCGATGCGCCCACGTAGTGCTCGAACATGGTCAGCACCGCGGCGCCCTTGCCCTCGTTGGTGCCGTCGAAGGCGCCCTCGATGTCGGCGTCGGTGTGCATGGCGTGCCGGATTGGCAATGCGCCGGAGCGCGTGTCCTCGGCCATGATGGTGTGCATGTCGCGGATCCGCTGGAGATCGGCGCGGTAGTCCGGATGCAGGCGCAGGGAAAGCTTCTGCTGCATCCAGATGGCCATCGATTCGTTCAGCCAGATGTCGTTCCACCAGGCCATCGTGACCAGGTCGCCGGTCCACTGGTGGGCCAGTTCATGGGCGGCCAGGTCGAAGGCGCCGCGCCGGGAGCGAAGCGAGGCGTTCGGCGCGCCGGAGCCGAGGTTGCCCAGCGCGACCAGACCGGGGTTTTCCATGCCGCCGTCGACATCGAGGAGATCGAGTTTCTTCCACGGATAGGGGCTGGCGTAGTAGTCCTCCAGGCCGGCCACGATCCCCGGCGTCTGCGCCAGGACCCAGCGCATGTCGGCGGAGCGGCCATGGTAGCTGACGGCACGCAGTGGCACCGGTCGGGTGCGTTTACCGTGCGGCGGCAGATCCGGCGCCGCATCGAGGTCCCACGGCCCCACCGCGAAGGCGAGCAGGTAGGTGGGCAGTGGCCGGGTCGGCGCGAAGGTCACGGTTTTCCAGCCGCTGCCGGCCGTCCTGACGTCGGTGCGCGGCGTGTTGGCCAGGGCGACCATCGTCGTGGGGACGGTCAGGCTGAGGGTATACGGCGTCTTGTGGGCCGGATCGTCGAAGGATGGAAACACCCGGCGCGCGCCCAGCGGCTGGGTGTCGGTGACGATGTAGTGGCGGCCGTCCCGGGTGATCCGGTAGGCGCCCTCGAACGAGCCGGTGCAGGACGCCCGCCAGGCGATGTGCAGGGTCAGTCGCTGCGGTGCCAGGGTGCGACCGAAGGCGATGCGGGCGAGGCCACGCGCGGACATCGTGCGGACCTGACGGGCCGGCCGGGTCGTGCCGGCGGCATCGGTGATGCGCGCCTTCCGGATGTCGAGGTCCTGGGCGTTGATCCACAGGTGGTCGCTGGCGCGCGTCAGCTTCACGTCGATGTCGGCCTGTCCCGAGAAGCTCGACCTGGCGGGATCGACGCGCAGGTGCAGGCGGTAGGACACGGGCACGGCCCAGGCCGGCAGGCGGAGCTTCGGGGTGGCCTGGCCTGCGATCGCGCTGCACGCGAACAGGAGCAGCGCGAGTGCGAGCAGGATCGCGCGGCAAGGTCGATGGGCGCACGGAAGAATCCTTGGTGGTTCCTTGCGGTTTCCCTGGCGCCGGTGGACGCCGGACCGGACCATCTTCCCAGAGTGGGAGGGCGGCGACAGGTCCGGGTCGACGGTGCGCCGGTGTGTCCAGGCTGACGCCGGGCTGAGCGGCGTTGGCGGCGACCTTTTTCGCGCCGCGGTTTTGCATGTACCGTGACGGGCTTGCCGGGCATTGCGCCCGTCACGTCACCCACGCACCCATGGGCACGTCATGAGCAGCATGTTCCACGCCCTCCGCAGCCACAACTACCGCCTGTGGTCCTGGGGCGCCCTGGTGTCCAACGTGGGCACCTGGATGCAGCGCATCGGCCAGGACTGGCTGGTGCTGACCGTGCTGACCCATCACAGCGCCACGGCGGTGGGCACGGTGATGGCGCTGCAGTTCGGGCCGGCGCTGGTGCTGTTGCCCTTCAGCGGTCATGCCGCCGACCACATGGACCGCCGCAAGCTTCTGCTGGCCACCCAGGGCGCGGCCGGGCTGCTGGCGCTGGGTCTGGCCGTGGTCACCCTGACCGGCGTGGTGACGCTGTGGCAGGTGTACGGCTTCGCGCTGGGCCTTGGCATCGTCACCGCGTTCGATGCGCCGGCGCGCCAGGCCTTTGTCTCCGACCTGGTGCATGACGGCATGCTGGCCAATGCGGTGGCGCTCAATTCGGCCTCGTTCAATGCCGCGCGCATGATCGGTCCGGCCGTGGCCGGCATGCTGATCGCCGCGGTCGGCGAGGGCTGGCTGTTCCTGGTCAACGCCGGCACCTACGCCATGATGATGGTCGCGCTGGTGTTCCTGCGCACCCATGAGTTGCTGGTGGAAGTTCAGCCAGGGCGCCGGCGCGGCAGCCTGATGGCGGGTTTCCACTACGTGCGCCAGCGTCCCGACCTGATCGCGGTGCTGCTGATGCTCGCCCTGCTGGGCACCTTCGGTTTCAACTTCGCGATCTTCATCTCGACCATGTCGGTGACCGTGTTCCACGGCAATGCCAGCCAGTACGGCCTGCTCTCGGCGGCCATGGCGGCCGGCACCATGTGCGGGGCGCTGCTCTCCGCGCGCCGGCCGTTCCCCGGCATGGGCCTGATGGGCGCATCGGCGGCGGGCTTCGGCATCACGCTGGCGCTGGCGGCGGCGATGCCCGGGCCGGTGCCGTTCGCCATCGTGCTGTTCTTCGTCGGCCTGGCCGCGCTGACCTTCATGACCGCCAGCAACTCGATGATGCAACTGACCACCGAGCGCGCCATGCGCGGCCGGGTACTGGCGCTGCGCATCGCCGTGGTCATGGGCGGCACGCCGTTGGGCGCGCCGCTGGTCGGCTGGGTGGTCGACCATGCCGGGGCACGCTGGGCGCTGGGCGTCGGTGCCCTGGCGGGCTTGGCCTCGGCCGGCGTGGCGCTGGCCTATCTGTTCCGGCACGGCCACCTGCGGGTGGTGCGTGATGCCGGTCGCTGGCGACTGGTCATGCGGCCGGCGACCGCCGATGCCTCGGCCGTGAGGGTGGCGGCCGGCGAGCGAGTGACCTGAGCTTGCGCCGTCCCGACGGGATGGCCATGCATGCTTGCAAGACCGACGGTGCGGTGACGACACGTCGACAGGTATCTGGAGCAGCGCTGAGATGCTTCCGCCTGGCTGGTCAGGTCATTCCGGCGCTGCTCACCGCCACGCGGGCACAAACCAGCCATGTCCGATCACTTGGGAGCGGGCGCCTGGTGCCCCTGGATCACTCGGGCGGCTTGGGCTTGCCCGGCGTCGGCTCGGAGCTGAACTCGCGCGGGATCACGTCGAAGTCCTTGAGCTTCTTCTCCAGGACATTGATGCGCTCGTGATTCTTGACGGCCATCCCGAGGCCGGCAAGTCCGAAGGTGAAGGCGATGATGGCGAAGGTGTCCATGGGCATGTTCCTCGGTAGAGCGATGGATGGGGTCGGCCTTCGCGTGGCGAGGGCTCGGGTGAATCAGGTTTCGGACCACAGCGTGCCGAATGCCTGGTGGGCCAGGCGCCACTGGTTTTTCCTGTCCTTGAGTTCGGCGCGTCCGGCGTCGGTGATGGCGTAGTACTTGCGCTTGCGGCCAGTGGGCGAGGGCTGCCAGTACGAGCGCACGCAGCCGTGGTCCTCCAGTCGGTGCAGCACCGGGTACAGCATGCCGTCGGTCCAGACCAGGGCGTCGTCGGTCAGTGCGGCGACACGCTGGATGATCTCGTAGCCGTACGAATCGCCCTCCGTGAGGATGGAGAGGACAAAGGTGCGCGAGGTGGCGGCGACGAGATCCTTATCAAACATGGAAGCATGATGCATTGAGCTTCTATGTATGTCAATGCACGACTGTCCGGCCCATGCCACGCGCGGTGAAGGCGCGCGATCGGTTGTGTGCGGGAAGGGGCGTCAGCCGCGGGATTGTGGTGGCCGGGATATCCCGGCGATGGCCGCGCGTTGCCGTCGACATCGCTTGCTGCAATAGCGGACCGCGTCCCAGGTTCGTGCCCATTTCCTGCGCCATGCGAAGGGTCGGTCGCAGGCTGGACAGGTCTTGCTGGGGAGGTGGGGTTTGCGGTGCATGGCGGCCAGGACGGTGGCGCTCAGGGCGCTTGGGCGCGCTCCAGGCGAGTGATGCGTTTCATCGCAGCAGCAGGGCCGCGGCGATCGCCACGATGACGATGCCGATCGCCGCCGCCGGCATGATCCAGCGCCCCATGTTGCTTCGACCGGTTGCGGGATGCCCCTCGCCGGCATGCGCGCTGTCGTCGGCGCCGCGGTGCAGCAGGGTGACCATGTCGCGAACGGTCGCGGGATCGAAGCGGAAGGGATCGAAGCGTGCGTGACCGTGCTTTTTCAGCAGGACGCGCACGTCGTTGGCGCCGGGCACGTACTTCATGGCCCAGTCGGTGAACGAAGCGCGCGAGACGATGCTGCGCGAGAGCACCTTGAGGTCGTGATGGCGGGGGTCGGCGAGCAGGGTCGCGTAGAGGTCGTCGATGGCCTCGCTGGAACCTTCCAGGCACTGGAAGAAGTGTCCGTCGGCGTAATACAGCGCGCCGACCAGGCCGCGACGCGGATTGTTCAGCCGCGACTGCACGAGGATCCGCCCGACCTCCGGCTCCACGCCCAGACCCTGGCGGCTGGGGGCGAAGGATGCGCGGCTGATGTAGACCAGTTGTTGCAGCTCGGCCATGGCGAAGTCCCGGGTTTGACGTTGGATGGATGCACGCGAGCGCATGTGGTCACGGGCGCAGGGCTTTACGCGAGGCGCGGCG
Organism: uncultured Gammaproteobacteria bacterium; assembly: GCA_963821885.1. Taxonomy (GTDB): domain Bacteria; phylum Pseudomonadota; class Gammaproteobacteria; order Xanthomonadales; family Rhodanobacteraceae; genus Oleiagrimonas. The sequence goes on from CAWGFN010000001.1 coordinate 51,083, forward strand.
CATCGGATGCAGCATGTCGTGATGGGCGGGCGTGTTTGTCGCTTGACCCTTGTGGCGGTGCCGTCCATGCTCGATGCGGGGTGGCGGTCGCGGTTGTGCGATGACTGTCTTGTCGGGGCATGACCGCGCGAACCATCCAGCGGTCGTCGAGGGGGAGCGATGAATTTGCGCGTCTGTATGCCGTTTACGTCCATGGTCCTGGCCATGGCCTGCCTGGCATGGCCGGCCCTGTTGCCTGCCGCGTCCGGCCAGGATCTTCCAATCCATCTCGAGGCTGGCGCTTGGACCTACCACTCGCGGGTCGTGATCGGCGAGGTCAATGGCTCGGCCAAGCCGATGGAAAGGCACTGGCGCGATTGCGGCACGGGCGTCGAGGTCGGCACGCGCTTCCTGCTGCCGCACACCAGGGACACCACGTGCAGCGTGCATGCGGTGACCCCGCAGGGGGACGGGTATCACCTGAAAATGACCTGCGTCATTCACGTCGACAATGTCACCACCACGGTGCGGTCGGACATGACCGTGCATGAGCTGGATCGGGGCACGCGGCTCGAGGCCGAGGGCACCCTGGACCAGGTGATGAAGTTGCCGGAGCTGCCTGCACGGCCCGCACGCCGCTTCATCCTGCAGGCCAGGGTGGAAGCGTCGCGTTCCGGCATGTGCAACATGGATTGAGGCCCGGGGGGGGGGTAGCGTCCGTGCCGAGCGTCGCGTGCGGGTGGCCTGGTGCGAGCGGCCGCCGACGCAGGGAGCAGGCTTAAGCACATGCGTATCGCCATCGTGGGTTACGGCACCGGAGGACAGGCCTCGGCGCTGATGCTTTCGGCCGACGGCCACGCCGTGGACGTCTTCGAACGCGCGCCGGCGCCCGGTCCCGTGGGCGCCGGCTTCCTGCTGCAGCCGGTGGGCCTGGCCGTGCTCTGGGAGATGGGCATGCTCGATGCCGTGCTTGCACACGGCGCGCGCATCGGACGCCTGTACGGACAGAACCAGGAAGGCCGTCCGGTCATGGACATGCGTTATCGCGATCTCGACCCGACCCTGTTCGGGCTGGGCCTGCAGCGAGGCGCGCTGTTCAGTCTGCTCGATGCGGGGTGGCGCGAGGGCCGCCGGTTGCATGCCGGCTGCACGATCGCGCAGGTCGATGCCGAGCGTGGCGAGCTGATCGATGTGGACGGCCGTCGATACGGCGGCTATGACCTGGTCGTGGTCGCCGACGGCACGGCCTCGACCCTGCGCGGCCAGGTGGTGCCGGCGCGCCTTGATCGCCCCTATCCGTGGGGCGCGCAGTGGTGCCTGGTCGAGCAGGGTGACTGGTCGCCCACAGATCAACTGCGGCAACGCTATGCATCGGCGCGACGCATGGCCGGCATGCTGCCGGTCGGCACGCGCCCCGGCGATCCGGTGCCCCGGCTGAGCTTCTTCTGGAGCCTGCCGGTGAGCGCGCTGGATGCCGGCGTCGCCGACGCGCGCCGCTGGCGCGAGGATGTGGCCGCGGTGTGGCCGGAGGCTTCGGCGCGCCTGGGCCCGGCCGACGTGCCGCCGGGACTGGCCGCGGCGCGCTACCGGGATGCCGTGCACCGCCAGTGGTTTCGCGGCCGGGCCGTCCTGCTCGGCGATGCCGCGCATGCCATGAGTCCGCAGCTCGGCCAGGGCGTCAACATGGCGCTGCTCGATGCGCGCGTGCTGCGTGATGCCCTGCGTAGCCACGCTGCGCTGCCGGCGGCACTGGGCGCCTACCAGCGCGAACGTCGCGCGCACCTGCGCGCCTATCATTTCTGGAGCCGATGGCTGACACCGCTGTTCCAGTCCGAACGCGACACCGCCGCCCGCTGGCGTGACCGCCTGTTCCATCCGCTGTCGCGCATGCCGCTCGCGCGCGGGCAGATGCTGCGCGTGCTGACCGGCACGCGCAAGGGCTGGCTGGGTCGTTGGCCCCTGCCTGCGGGATTCGTGCGTGCGCTGCAGACGCGCCAGGCATCGCCGCGTGACGCATCGTCCGGAGGTTCCTGACGGCCGGTGTCAGGCCAGGGCCCGCGTGCCGCGGCATGCGGGGAAGCGGCTGCATCCCCAGAATGCGCTGCCCGACTGCTTGTTGGCGCGGCGCACCATGGCGGCGTTGCAGCGTGGGCAGGTCGGTGGCGCGTGGTCGGCACGGGCCGTGTCATGGGATGCCGCCTCGGTCGCGACGGCATCGGGTTCGACCCTCGGTTGGCGCGGCGACACGTGCGTGGCACGAGTCTGTCCGGGCGCCGCGGTGGTCGCTTCCGCGAGGCGCGCCTGGCCCTCGCGCACCAGCGCCAGCAGCGCATCGCCGTTGATCAGTTCGATCGGCTTGCCCTGCGCGAAGCGCTGCGCATCGGCGGTGAAATCGCCCACGCTGACCACGATGACGTGCTGCGCGTCATGGTGCGCCAGCAGGCCGAACATCTCGCGGACCACGCGGACGTCCACCTTCTGCCGCCGCCACTGCTTGCATTGCACCAGGGTGGTCCGCCCGTCTCGTTTGAGCAGCAGGTCGATGCCGCCATCGGCGCCGCCCAGGCCGTTTTCCTCCACCCGGTAGCCGCGCTGGCGGAAGGCTTCGCCGACCACGCGCTCGAAGTCCCCCCAGTGCATCGAACGCAGGCTGTCGAGCCCCGTCTGGGTGCGCAGCAGCCGTTTGCGATGCCAGCGCCTTATCGCCGAGACCAGGGCCGCCAGCCAGAATGCCGCCAGCAACGTCGTCGGCAGCCATGCTCCGGTCGGGGACGACAACGCGCCACCCAGGGCCGCCAGGATCGCGTTCGGACTGTGCGCGAGCAGCGGCACGAGCACGTCGCGCAGACCGAAGAAGGCGACCAGGCCGAGGACCACGCCGACCGGCCACGGTGCATCGGCGACGAGCAGCAGCAGATGAGTGTCCTTGCGTCGTGCCATGTCGCGCTCCCTGTGACATATCCGTTGCCAGGATAACCCCGGCGGGGCGCCTGGGGAATCCGCCGGTCAGGCGCTCGATGCGTCTCCGCAGACGTCGCGCCACAGGGCGTACATCACGCCGAACATCACCGCCAGGAAGACCACCATGAACGCCAGGTCCAGCGGGACGATCAGCACCATGACCGCCTTGGGTCCGAGCAGGGCGCCCAGCAGCCCGAACACCACCGCGACGATCGCGAGCGCGATGAAAAGGACGATCATGAAGCCGATGAAGCTCAAGACGAACACCAGCAGCGGCAGCAGGTTCTTCAGCGCGCCGGCGAAGCCATCGCCGATGGCGGAAAGCACCCCGCGCCGCGTGATGGCGACCTGGCCGAGAGCGATGGAGTACGCGCCCATCATGAACAGCATCAGCACGCTCAGCAGTGCCAGCGTCGCGCCGATGCCGGATGGCAGCGAAGGCGGCGGCATGGGCTGCCCGGCACTGGCGGTCAGGATGTCCATGTACCAATGGAGCAGGCCGCTGCCGGTGGAAAGCATGATCGCGGCCAGGATGATGGCGTACAGCAGCATCATGGCCACGCCGAAGCCGATGAGCGCGCCCGCCTGTCCGCCACGATAGGCGCTGAAGATGTCGCGTGCGCGAGCGGGCTGGTTCCGGTCCACCGCGTGCAAGAGCTGCAGGTAGCCGCCATAGATCGGCAGGATCAGGATGCCGCCCAGCAGGGACAGCCCCATGATCCAGGCGTAGACCGCCGGCCCGGGCGCGGTGTGGTTCATCATCGAGGACCACTGCATGGGCAACGTGATCACGCTCGGGATCATGCAGACCAGCCCGAGCAGGATGGCGCCGCCGAACACCGGTTTCGGATGGCGGAACATGTTCACGATGCCGTACTTGAGCCAGCCGAAGCCGGCGCCGGGTCCCTTCGCGCGTGTCGTCATGAGCTTCCCTTCCTGCTTCCCGGCGCCCCCGCGCCGCCCGTGACGAGCATAGGGCATGTCGCCCGGGACGTCATGCCACGGGCGTCGAAGGCGCCGCCCTGAGGCGTTCGCGGGAAGTCCGTCGCACTGGGTCATGATCGCTTGCAGTGCCGCCGGGAGACCCTCTATCTTGAGTGGGTTGGAGGGGCGGCACATGCCATGCATGGCCGCGCGAGACGTTGGCTTGGTCCAGGCGAGAGGAGAGACGGGAATGGATTGTCCGGTGTGCGTGAAGATCATGACCCAGGAGGATTTCGGCAGCATTCAGGTCGAGGTGTGCGTCGACGGCTGCAAGGGAATCTGGTTCGACTGCGGCGAATTGGCCAAGCTCGACCAGGCCAACGAGGGCGCCGGCCCGGCCCTCAAGGACGCGCTGGCCAGTCCGCTCGTCAATCATGCCGATCACGGCGACCTGACCTGCCCGAAGTGCCAGATCACCATGCACCACCACGAGTACAAGTCCGAGAAGCAGGCCGACATCGACGAGTGCTACAAGTGCGGCGGTATCTTCATCGACTCGGGAGAGCTGAAGGTCATCCGCGACCACCACATGAGCGCAGAGGAAGAGTCGAACTACGTGCAGGGGCTGATCGACAACCTGCCGTCCTACCACGCGGCTCGCGAGGACCTGAATCGCGCCGAGCAGCGCGAGAAGGCGCTGCGCAACCTGACGCGCTTCCTGCGCGTGAGCTACTACGTCACCGGCCAGTAGGCGACTGCGACCGGCGTCGCGCCCGGGCCAGCGCGTTGCGCGGCCCGGGTCATGCATGTCCTCGCGGCGGGTGTCGTCGCGTCAGTGTCCGGCGGCGGGCGCCGAGACCAGCGGCAGCAGCACCGCGCTGGGGCCGTCCTTGCCATGCTCGATGGTGACCGTGGCCTTGCGGTAGTCGCTGGGCTTGGCGAACAGGATGTTGGGCACCCAGGTCTGCGGATTGCGGTCGTAGAGCGGGAACAGGCTGGACTGGATCTGCACCATGATCCGGTGGCCCGGCTTGAACACGTAGTTCACCGTGGGCAGCCGGAAGCGGTACTGCTGCACACGGTTGGCCGGAATCGGCGTCGGATGCGCGAAGCTCTGGCGATAGCGGCCACGGAAGATGTCCATCGACACCGGAAGTTCGTAGCCGCTCATGTCCGGATCGGTGGCCACGGTGCCGGGATAGACGTCGATCAGCTTGACCACGAAGTCGCCGTCGGTACCGGTTGTGCGGGCATAGATGTCGGCGATCGGCGCGCCCTGGATGCTGACGCTGCGGGTCAGGACGGGCGTGGTGTAGGACAGCACGTCGGGCCGTGACTCGGCGAAGCGCTGGTCATGCACCAGCCAGGTGCGCCAGCGGCCCTCGTCGCCGGCCTTGATCGGGCGCGGCATGTACGGCACCGGCTTGGCCGGGTCCGACACGTAGCTGTCGCTGCCGGCCACGGCGGACTTGAAGCCGAGTCCGAAGCCGGCCTGCAGGTACAGCGGCGTGCGCGGCTGCCGGTCGGCCACCTTCCAGTCGGCGAAGCGGTCCCAGCGCGATTGGCTGGGGTTGTAGATCATCGCCTCGGGCAGCGGCTGCTTCATCGGCGTGCCGCGCAGGTAGTGGTTGAACCACGGGATGATCACCTGCCGGCGGAACTGCGCGGTGGTGTCGCCCGGCCACTTCAGCGGCCCGATGTGCCAGCCGGCGCGGTTGATCTGGCTGTGCCACCAGGGGCCGATCACCAGATGGTTGTTGGCGCCGTGGCCAGCCTTCTTCAGCGCTTCCCAGGCGTGCACGGCACCGTAGATGTCCTCCTGGTCCCACATGCCCTGCAGCCACATCGTCGGCACGCTGGACGGATGCTTGACGACCTGCCGGTCCAGCGCCTGCAGCTGCCAGAAGGCATCGTAGGCCGGATGCGCGGCGAAGCGGTTCCACCACGGCAATTGTTTGAAGCCGTTGGCGTCGGCATAGGCGCCGGCCGAGCCGGCCTCGAGGAAATTGGTGTAGTCGTCGGCGTTCTCGCGGGGAATGCCCTTGCCGTTGCCCCTGGCGGTCATCTGTCCGGTGAAGTAGTCCAGGTTGACCTGGCGCAGCGCGCCGTAGTGGTACCAGTCGTCGCCCATCCAGCCGTCGATCATGGGGCTTTCGGGCGCCGCGACCTTCAGCGCCGGATGCGGGTGGAGCAGGGCCATGACCACGGTCCAGCCGTCGTATGACGAGCCGATCATGCCGACCTTGCCGTTCGATTGCGGCACGTTCTTGACCAGCCAGGCGATGGTGTCCCAGGCGTCGGTGGTGTCGTCGGTCTTGGTCGGGTTGAGCGGTCCGCGCGGCGGGCGCGTCATGACGTACTTGCCTTGTGAACCGTACTTGCCGCGGATGTCCTGCCATACCAGGATGTAACTGCCGTCGGCCCAGTCCTTGTCGCCCGACCACACGGCCTCGGCCATGTGCGGGCTGTTGTTGGGCACGAATCCGCTGGCGTTGTAGGGCGTGCGCTCGAGCAGCATCGGCAGGCCATGCGCGCCCTTGGGGATCAGGATCACCGTGTGCAGCTTGACGCCGTCGCGCATCGGGACCATGACGTCGCGCATGACGTAGTCGAAGTTGTCCCGCGGCTGTTTCCAGTGGGCCGGAATGTCCGATCCGGTCTGGATCATGTCCGGCGTGATCTTGCCGGCGGCATCGGCCGGGGGCGGCGTGGCGCATGCCAGGCCGCAACAAAGGAAGGTCAGGGCAAGCAGGCTCGAGCCCAGCACGGCAGGTTTCATCTGCGGGATTCCTCGGTGGTCGGGGGGGGCGCGGCATCCCGGCCGCAGACCGCCACTATGGAAAAGTTTGCAGACGTTTTGCAACTGCCATTCGATCGAGTGGCAGCGATGCGGGATGGCCGGGCCTGACCCTGGCGTTGCATGCACGGACGCCGCCAGGGCAGGTGGCCCTGGCGGCGTCCCCTGGATCAGTGCGCGGCGGGAATCGGCAGCTTGACCGACTGCAATGGGCCGACGTCGACGTGCCCTTCCGGCAGGGTCTTGAAGTAGACCTTCGCGGCCGTGTGCAGTTTATTCATCACGAATCGCGTCGATACGCACGCGCCCACCACGTCATGGGCGGCAAGCGGCCATTTCGCGGTCGTGCTGGCTGGATGGCCGGCCGCGCCTCCCGGGGTGAGGCCGGTGATGCACAGCTCGGTGCCATCGCCGCCATTCCAGGTATCCACGGAACGTGCCATGGCATGCCGGAAATGCATCTTGGCCCGGTGCGCGGCGAAGGCATCGCCGTAGCGCGGGCTCATGTTCTTGAGCAATGCCAGGGCCTGGCTGCGTTGATCCGGCGTGGCCAGTCGATACGCCGCCACGGCGACATCCACGTAGTGCTGCGGGTTGCGCCGTTCGGCCGAGAGCAGCAGCCAGGCAATGCCCAGCGGCTTGTTCTTGGCGACGTGGTGGCCGTTGTAGTAGATCAGCCCCAGGGAGTACTGCGCGTTCTTGTTGGCCCAGCCGGCCGCGTCCTTGAGATCGAACAGTGCCGAGTCGTAATCGCCCCGGGCCCATTCATGGATGCCGTGGCAATAGTCGGTATTGCCCGGCAGGAAGTAGAACAGCGCATCGACGCATTTTTGCCGGGTGACATCGAATCCCTGGAAGGCCATCGGCTTGCCGGCGGGTGCTTGGATGGTCGAGCTCGATCGTGCCTGCAGTCCGTTCGGTGATGCATACCTCGCCGCATTCGCGCTCCAGGCGATGGCGCATGCGCACAGGGTGACGAGTGCCTTGCCGGCCTTTCCTGTCTTCATGGTGCTACTCCTTTGCCCATTCACGACCACTATAGGCAATATCGAGCTGCGCGCAAATGACCGGAAGATATGGAGAAAGTGCTCGCCCCGACGACACGGTGGGGCGGGCCTCGCCGCGGTGACCGACGATGGCCTGGTGCATGGACGCGCGCCGGCAACGCGGCGCGGCCAGCGCGCGCGCCGGATTCAGCGCGCCGGCACCACGGCGACCGGCTCGTCGTCGGCCGGCGTGTCCTTGTCGCGGATCAGGCGCCGCAGGAACGGGATCAGCACCACCAGCGCGATGCCCACGGCCAGGCTGCCGCCGCCGAGCTTGGCGAACAGGCTGGCATAGGCGGGATCGGTGGCCAATGGCGTGGTGCCGGCCGGTTCCGGGATCATGCCGGAGAAATCGCCGGCGAACAGCGAGGCCAGGCCGGTGACCAGCATCCAGCTGCCCATCATGATGCCCTGGTACTTGCGCGGGGCCAGCTTGCCGATCATGGCGTAGCCGATGGGCGAGATCAGCAGTTCGCCGATGCTCTGCAGCACGTAGCTGGCGAACAGCCAAACGAAGGCGACCATGCCGGTCTGGCCGGCCAGCAGGATGCCGGCGGGCAGGGCCAGGAAGCCCAGGCCCATCAGCAGCAGCGAGACCGAGAACTGCATCGGGATGTCGATGTTCCAGCCGCGCTTGCGCAGGTGCTGGAACCAGGCCGCGAGCAACGGACCGCCGACCACGATGACCACGGTGTTGATGTTCTGGATCCACTGCGGCGCAACGGTCACGCCCCACACGTGCAGGTCGACGTTGTTGACCGCGAACAGCTGCAGGCCGCTGGGCGCCATCTGGTAAAGCGCCCAGAACACCAGCGAGCCCATGGCCAGGATCAGGTAGGCCCACATGTTGTTGCGCTCGCGCCGGTCGCGGTGGCGCAGGGTGATCCAGACCAGGGCCGCGGCGATCACCAGGCAGATGCCCTTGACCAGGGTTTCGGTCGAGCCCGGATGGCGCAGCAGCGCCCACACGATCGGCACCAGGCCGAACAGCACCGCCATGCCGATCACGAAGCGTCCGCTGAACGCTGATCTCGAGGTTTCCAGAAGTGGCGTGTTGCGGTCGGCCAAGGTCTTCCAGTTGAGCAGGGCCAGCACGATGGCGGCGAAATTGCCGACCGTGGCGAACAGGAACAGGCTGGTGTAGTCCTGGGTCAGCTGGTAGTGGCCGGCGACCGCGAAGCCGATGAAGAAGCCCAGGTTCATGCCCGCGTAGTTCCACAGGAAGGCGCCTTCGCGGCGGCTGTCCTCGGGCGTGAAGCGCTGGGTCAGCATCATGTTGATGCAGGTGACATTGAGGCCGCTGCCGGTGAGGAACAGGGCCAGGCCCCAGTACAGCATGGCCGTGGTGCCCAGCGCGATCAGGCCGCAGCCGATCACCTGCAGGACCATGCCGCCGACGAACAGGTTGCGGTTGCTCAGGAAGCGTCCGCCGAGATACCCGCCGAACAGATGCAGGCCGTAGTTGAAGGCGCCGAATACGCCCATGACGGCTGTGGCTTCCTTGATCGAGAAATCAAGGTGCTTGGTGGTGTACAGGACCAGGGTCGAATACAGCACCGCGAAGCCGAGCGTGGACGCCGTCTGGATGAAGAACAGCGTGGCGGCGCCCTCGGGGATGTTGCTTAACCACATCTTGCACCAATCGATGAACCTCGGCACGGTCGTCTCCAGGTCGAGTACGGACAACAAACCACCAGACTGCCTATATTGTCGTGCCGATGTCCATACCGGAAGACCGGGCGCCCCCTGCATGGCCGCGACCGGTTGGCTAGACTGGCTGATTTCAATTCCATCTCGCTCACGGCCAGAGTCGCCAGGGAGATTCCATGTCCAAGCCAGCGAACGCTCCATCGCAGACCCAGCCGTGACATCGTCGTACAGGCTGGGTCCGGAGGAGCTGGTGATTCGCCAGCGCTATGAATTCATCAGCATCGCCAACGACGTGCTGATCGGCCTGTGGTTCCTGGTCGGCACGATCATGTTCTTCTATCCGTCGATGGTCTACTGGGGCACCTGGCTGTTCCTGATCGGCAGCATCGAGATGTTGATCCGGCCCACCATCCGCCTGGTCCGCCACCTGCACCTCAAGCGCTTCCATGCCAACGAGGATGCCGGCGACGAGGCCTCCGGCGACTTCTAGTTGCGCCGGCGCCAGCGGGTTTCGTAAAGGTCGAAGCGGCGGTCCTTGAGGTTGGTGACGGTGCCCGAATTGCGCGCCCGCGCGATGTTGTCCAGGCTCAGGTCGGCGAACAGCACGGTCTCGATGTTGGGCGTGGAGTCGGCGGCCACGCCGTCGCGCGCGAAGGGAAAGTCGCAGGGCGTCAGGATGCAGCTCTGGCCGTACTGGATGTCGAAGTTGTGCACGCCGGGAAGGTTGCCGACGTTGCCCGACATCACCACGTAGCACTGGTTCTCGATGGCCCGCGCCTGGCAGCTGTAGCGCACCCGCAGGTAACCCTCGCGCACGTCGGTGCAGAACGGCACGAACAGCATCAGCGCGCCCTGGTCGATCAGGTGGCGGGCGACCTCGGGGAACTCGGAGTCGTAGCAGATCATCACGCCGATCGGACCGCAGTCGGTCTGGATCATGGTGGCCGCGTCGCCGCCGGTGATGCCCCACACGTTGCGCTCGCTGGGCGTGGGATGCAGTTTTTCCTGCACGTGCGTGGTGCCGTCGCGCAGGCAGATGTAGCACACGTTGTGGATGTCGCCGTCGTCCATCCGCGTCGGATGCGAGCCGGCGATGATGTTGATGTTGTAGCGCACCGCCAGTCCGGCGAACAGCTCGCGTACCTGCGGGGTCCATTCGCTGAGGCGACGGATGGTGTCGTTGGGCGACAGCTCCTCGTTCTCGATCGACAGCAGTTGCAGCGTGATCAACTCGGGGAAGGTGACGAAATCGGCGTGGTAGTCGGCGGCGATGTCGGTGAAGTATTCGACCTGATGGGCGAATTCCTCGAACGAGCTGATGCGCCGCTGCTGGTACTGCACCGAGGCCACGCGCACGGTGGACGGCATGGGCGGTCCGCCGGTGGCGTGCGGCATGTCGGGGTGGTCGTGCAGCGACGGGTTGCGCCACACCATGTGCGATGCGTAACCCAGTGATTCATGGTCGGCCGGCAGGTAGCCGCGCAGCACGCCGATCAGCTCGAAGTCGTTGCGCAGCTGGAAGCTCAGGGTGGAGTCGCGGCGGCGGCCGTCGAGCACGGCCTGAACGTATTCCTCGGCGCCGCCATAACGCTTGATGGCCTTGTACAGGCCGGGCAGGCGGCCGCCGAAGACGATCCCGCGCAGCTTCAGGTCGGTGCACAGTTTCTTGCGCGCGGCATACAGGCGCTGGCCGATGCGCATGCCGCGCATGTCCGGGTGCACCACCACTTCCATGCCGTACAGCCAGTCGCCCTTCGGATCGTGGCGCGAGGCGAAGCCGCCGCCGGTGATCTCGCTCCAGCTGTGCGGCGCCATGGCGGTGGCTTCATCGATCAGGAAGGTGGCGCAGAAGCCGACGAGGCGGTCGTCGTACTCGGCCACGAACTGGCCTTCGGGGAAATGCGCCTGCTGGCCGCGCAGCATCTCCCGCGAGTGGCCCCAGTCCTTGCCGTAGACGAGGTCGGTCAGTTCGACCAGCTGGGGTACGTCATCAAGGCGCGCCTGGCGAACCACGAGGCGTTTCCTGTTGCCGCTCTTTGCTTTGCTCATCATTTGATTATGCCGCAGGCAAGCTGAAGGTCGCGGGTCGTCGCGCGTTCCGAAGGCTTGACAGCCCGCGGGCACGGCGCATGGCCCGGTGGTGACCGGGACGTGTATCGTCGCCCTGTGGCATGGCATTCCATGCCGGACATCGAGGAGACGGTCATGAGTGTACGCAAGCTTGGCGTGCTGGTTGTCGCAGCCATCGTGGTCGCGATGCTGTTTCTGGGCGGCCCGGCAACGGCGGCGCCGCAAGCGCACGCGGCGCGGGAGATCCGCCAGGTGCTGGAGGCACAGCAGGCGGCGTGGAATCGCGGCGACATCGTCGCCTTCATGCACGGCTATCGCGACTCACCGCGGACCACCTTCGTCGGCACCTCCGTGCGCAAGGGCTACCGGACGATCCTGGACAGCTATCGTCAGCATTACACCGGCCGGGCGCAGATGGGCCAACTGAGCTTCTCGCAACTGGAGGTGCGCCTGCTGCCCTGTGCCCAGGGTCCGGCACGCTACGCGATCGTCACCGGCCATTTTCACCTCGAGCGCAGTTCGCGCGGCGCGGCCAAGGCCGACGATGGCGTGTTCTCGCTGGTCTGGGAGCACACCGGGCAGGGCTGGAAGATCATCCTGGACCACAGCAGCTGAGGCGCAATCTGGCGCAAAGCCAGGACAGACGGGGCCCATCGGGTCGCGGGCAGGCCTTGGGGCGAGGCCGCTTTGGCACGGCCTGTGCTTGAAAAACCGTGAGCGTGTTCTCGTTTTCGGAAAAAGGACCCGTCATGGAAACGAACAGTGTCCATCGCTTGATGCCCCAGGCCCCGCTGTCGCGGGCCAGCCGGTTCATGGACAGAATGTCGGCCCGCAAGGGCGCCCTGGACCAGGAAACGGCCGTGGAAACGGCTTCCGGAGCCGTTTCCGCGCAGCTTCCGGAGGCCTCACCGGCACCTGAAACCCTGTCGGCGGCCCAGGCCGCCTCGGTTGCCGAGGCATCCAACGACAGCCCGTCCGAGCCCAGCTTCCTGGATCGGTACATGCGGGCGTTTGCCGCTGCGCGTCAGTAACGGACCGTCCGGGACACGCTGTCGCGACGCCCTCCCGGCCGACAGGCGCCCCCGACAATGCTAACTTCGGCAGGTCTTTTCCCGTCTGGAGTGGTCATGTCCGTTCGTTTGCGATTCCCTCGGTTCCGGCGACACGGCATCGTGCCGGCCTGGATCCTGGCCGGCCTGTGCATCGTCCTGGCGGCGCCCGCCCTGGCGGTGGGCCTTTCACGCCAGCCACAGGTGCCGCCCGCGCGCGACGTGCCGTATCCGGGGCGGATCCAGCTGCAGGTGGACGCGTCCGACACCCGGCAGGGCATCTTCCGGGTGCACGAGGTGATCCCGGTCGCCCCCGGGCCGCTGACCCTGCTGTATCCGGCCTGGATCCCGGGGGACCACTCGCCGAGCGGACCGGTCGACATGCTGGCCGGCCTGCAGGTAAGCGCCGGCGGCAAGCCGCTGGCCTGGACGCGCGATCCCTATGATGTCTATGCCTTCCACCTGGACATTCCCGCGGGGGTGACCCGCATCGACGCGAGCTTCCAGTATCTGTCCCCGCGGCGCGGCGGCTTCGAGATGACCGACCGCATGCTGATGCTGGAGTGGAACAAGATGGCGCTGTATCCGGCCGGTCACTACACGCGCGACATCACCTTCGTGCCGAGCATGACGTTGCCGTCGGGATGGCAATTCGGCAGCGCGCTGCGCTCCGAGCATGACGCCGGCGACACCACCACCTTCGCCGCCGTGACCTTCAACGAGCTGGTCGACTCGCCGGTCTACGCCGGCCGCTATTTCCGCCGCGTCGACCTGGCGCCGGGCGCCGCGGTGCCGGTGCACCTGGACATCGTGGCCGACGAGCGCAAGTTCCTGCAGATCACGCCGGCACAGCTGGCCGAGCATCGCGCGCTGGTCACCCAGGCCAATCGCCTGTTCGGCTCGCATCACTACGCTCACTACGATTTCCTGCTGTCGCTGTCCGATCACCTGGCCGGCAATGGCCTGGAGCATCACCAGTCCAGCGAGAACGGCGTGGGCGCGGACTACTTCACGGGCTGGCAGGGCAATGCGCCCGGTCGCGACCTGCTGGCGCACGAATACACGCACTCATGGAACGGCAAGTTCCGCCGAGCGGCCGATCTGTGGACGCCCGACTTCAACACGCCCAAGGGCGACACGCTGTTGTGGGTCTACGAGGGCCAGACCCAGTACTGGGGCTTCGTGCTGACCGCGCGTTCCGGTCTGTGGTCGCCGCAGCAGTTCCGCGACGCGCTGGCCATGGTGGCGGCCAATTACGATGTCAACCGGCCCGGCTTCGACTGGCGCAGCATCGAGGACACCACCAACGACCCGACCGCGGCGCATCGCTCGGCCCTGCCGTATCGCAGCTGGCAGATGAGCGAGGAGTACTACAGCGCCGGACAGATGGTCTGGCTGGCCGTCGACGCCAAGCTTCGCGAGCTGACCCACGGGCGCAAGTCGTTGGACGACTTCGCGCAGGCCTTCTTCGGCGTCGACAACGGCAGCCATGTGACCCATACGTACACCTTCGACGACGTGGTGGCGGCGCTGGACGGCGTGGCCGGGTATGACTGGGCGGACTTCCTGAAGGCGCGCATCGATACGCGCCGGCCGCCCCTTTTGCAGGGGCTGGAAGCGGCCGGCTGGAAGCTGGTCTATACCGACACGCGCAGCCCGTACGAACGGCAGTACGACGAAGGGCAGCAGCCTTCGCGGCATCGCTACAACTTCGCCTGGTCGATCGGCCTGACCCTCAACAAGGACGGCTCGATCAACGACGTGCGTTGGGGCGGGCCGGCGTTCCGCGCCGGGGTCAGTACCGGTGCCACGCTGGTGGCCGTGAACGGGCGCGACTATGCGTATGACGTACTTGCCGATGCGATCCGCGCAGCCCACGACAGCAAGGCGCCGATCCGTCTCACGCTCAAGTACCAGGGCAGCGTGCGCAGCGTGGACGTGGACTATCACGATGGCCTGCGCTACCCGCATCTGGAGCGCATCAAGGGCCGCCCGGACTATCTCGACGCGATCATCGCGCCGCGCAGCCACTAGCCCACGCGGCGCGCCCGTCGCCGTCAGTCGGCGGCGGGCGGTTGCGTGCCCATACGCCGGCGCGCGGCGGCCACGGTGTTGTCGAGAAAGCCGCCGTAGTAATCCTCCGGGCCGAGCCCGACCAGCGGTGGCGCGCCGGGCGTGCCGTCCGGCATGAAGACGATGATGGTGGGCGCGAAGTCGACCTTCAGCGATGCGGCGAAGGCGCGCCCGCTGGTCGCCCGTCCGCGGAAATCGATCAGTCGCGCGGAGCTGGTGATGTCCAGGCGCCGGATGAGCAACGGGCCGGTCACGTCCGGGTGACGTTGCATGGGGACCAGGTAATGGTCGATGACGCGATCGCAGTAGCGGCAATCCGGTCGCGTGAACACGATCAGTACCGGGGCGCCTCGGGTCCGCGCCAGTCGTCCATCGTGGGCAAGGTCGCGGGCCGGTGCTATCGGAGCGCTGGCGGCCGCGGCCGTCGCCGGGAAGGCGGCAGCAAGCAACAGGATCAAGCGGCAGGATGCGAGGGGGCATCGATCAGGCTCTTGGCGAGGCGCAGGGATATCCACAAGGCGCCCATCGGCGCTGACGGACATCATGCCCCATATGCCCCCATGGGTATATGTGTCGCGCTTCAGCCGCTGCGCCGAGCCAGGTACACGGTCTGCGTGAACGGATGGTCCTGCAGCGGGTTGTCGAAGGTGACCGGTTCGCCCCGGGCCTCGCCGAAGACGGTCTCCAGGCGCTTGGTGAACTCCGGATCCGGGCGTTCGTTCGACCACAGCCCGAACACGCCGCCGGGCTTGAGGTGGCGGGCCAGGGCGCGCAGGCCCTCGGGGCGGTAGAAGCTGGTGCTGCGAGTGTCGAGCAGGGCTTCGGGCGAGTGGTCGATATCCAGCAGGATGGCGTCGAAACGGCGGCCCGGCGCATCCGGGTCGAAGCCGTCGCCGGAGGCGGCCAGGGCGAAGAAGTCGCCCTGCACGATGCGCATGCGCGGATCGGCCATGAGGCCTTCGCCGAGCGGCAGCAGGCCGGTGCGGTGCCATTCGATGATCGGTTCGAGCATTTCCACCACGGCCAGCGAGGCCACGCGGTCATGATCGAGCACGGCGCGCGCGGTGTAGCCCAGCCCCAGTCCGCCGACCACGATGTCCAGGTCGTTGCCCTCGAGCGCATCCACGCCCAGGTTGGCCAGGGCCTCTTCGGACACGGTGAACAGGCTGGACATCAGGAATTCGTCGCCGAGCTTGATCTCGTGGACCTCGCACTTGAAGGTCGGCTCGAAGCGACGTCTGAGGCTGACCGCGCCGATCGGCGTGGGCCAGTAGTCCAGTTCCTCGAAGAGTGTCTGCATGACCAGGTGTGCTCCGTGGGGCGCATGCGTCGAGCATGGACGGGGCCCGGTAGCCTACGCGAAACGGCCGGGCAGCGCATGCATGCCCGGCCGCTTCATGCGTCATCGATTCAGAGCTTGTAATGCAGCGTGAACCAGACGGTGCGGGTGCTGGCGCCGTAGGTGTCGGCCCGGTAGTCGGCCAGGGCCAGCGATGTATCCAGGTGGCGATTGAATGCATAGGCCGCCGACAGGTCCAGTTCGTTGCCGTAATGCATGCTGTCGTGCGTGGCGCTGAAACGATGCGCGACCGCCTGGACGTGCAGGCGGTCGGTCTTCCAGCCCATGGCGGCATAGCTGTCGGCCAGGCCGTTGGCCGGCGTGACCAGGAAGCGGTCCGACCAGCCATTGAAGGCATGCAGGGTGGCCAGGGGCGTTTGCAGTGCACTGACACCGTCGCCCTGCAGCCGCTCGTAACCGAGCTTGCCGTTCCAGTCGTGCGCACTGAGCGCGAGTTCGCCGTGCAGGTAGCCGCGTGAACCGTTCAGGGTGCCGTCCTTCCAGGCGTGCTGGCGCGCCGCCTCGAGTGAGTAGTCCAGGTGCCAGCCCGCATGGCGCATGGCATGGCCGTTCCAGCGCAGGCCCAGATCGCGATGCGATGTCGCCGGCAGGGACCTGTTGCCGATCAGGTACAGATAACCCACCAGGGTGCCGGCCGGCAGTGTCCAGGACGCGTTCAGCAGGTGGCTGTCCAGGTTCTGCCGCGCCAGCAGCGGATCGGGGTGGTGCGCGCCGAAAATGCGGTTGACGCGCGTCAGGTAGGCGTAGTCGACATGCACGGCATCGCTCGGCGTCCAGGTGGCCCGGAATGCGTCGAAACTCTGTTCGAGCTGGCGGAATCCGACGTTGCCGACGAAACGGTCGTTGTCGAGCTTGATGACCTGTCGCCCCAGGCGCAGGTCCAGGGTGTCCAGGCCCTGATAGCGGACGAAGGCCTGGTCCAGTTCGGTATCGCCGGGATCGGCGACCACGGGGTAGTCGGTGCGCCCGTTGCGCGTGCTGTTGTAGCGATCGTTGCCGACCGCGCGGTTGTCCTGCATCGACACCAGCGCACTCCAGCCGCCGGACCCGGCGAACAGGTAGCCCAGGCGTGTGCGAAGGGTGGAGGCCAGTGCATCGTGCCGGAAGCCGTCCTGGTTGACCTGCTCGATGCGGTAGCGCAGGTCCAGCTGGGGCCCGGGTGTTGCCGACTGCGCCCGGGCGGCAGTGATGGCTCCGGTCGCCAGAAGGGTGGTGAGAACAGCGCGCGGCGTGAAACGGACCAGGCGTTTCATGATGAATGTCCTTTGCTCGGGGGAAGCGGTCGACCCGGGGCCGCATGGGCCGGGGCGGAAGGCGAGGGCGACGCCGGGCAGTGACGGCCGCCGCCCTCGCGCAAGCGGGTTACTTGCCGGCGCGGAAGATGGCCGGGTTCTTCTTGCCGGTGACCTCGACCCATCCGGCCAGGCCCTTCTCCAGCCGCGACAGGGCGTGGTCGACCAGGATGTACTTGCCAGGCACCTCGAAGTGCACCTGTGTGACCACGGCACCGCCCGGCGGGACCGAGATGGTCTGCACGTCGCGCTCGGGCTTGTTGGCGAGCGAGCCCCAGGTCCACGCGTCGTCGAACATCTCGCCGATCAGGTGGAACGAGGAGGTCTTGTTGGGACCGCCGACGCCGAAGTAGATGCGGATCGTGTCGCCCACCCTGGCGGTCAGCGGGTGGTCGGTGGTCAGGGCACCGACGGCGCCGTTGAAGACCATGAAGGTCGGCTGTTCGGCCAGCAGCTTGCCGACGTCGAACTGCAGGTGACCGTGGGTGTTGAAGGGCTGCGTGGTGTAGATCTCGCCCTGCATCATGTAGTACTCGTGGTCGACCTTCGGCAGGCCGCCGGCCGGCTCGACCAGCACCATGCCGTACATGCCGTTGGCGATATGCTGGGCCACCATCGGCGTGGCGCAGTGATAGACGAACAGGCCGGGCTTGAGTGCCTTGAAGGTGAAGCTGCGCGTCTGTCCCGGTGGCACCTGCATGATCGAAGCACCGCCACCCGGGCCGGTCACGGCATGCATGTCGACCGAATGGTTCATGCGGCTGTTGGCGGCATTGGTCAGGCTGACGGTGATGGTGTCGCCGACGCGTGCACGCAGCATCGGGCCCGGCACCTTGCCGTTGAAGGTCCAGTAGGTGAATGTCGTGCCATTGGCGAGCTTGCCCAGCACTTCCTCCGTCTTCAGGTTGAAATTCAGGTGCTTCGGCGCGCGGTCGCCGACAGGCGGCGGCAGGTCGGATGGCGCACGGCTGATGTCGGCCGCCGAGACCTTGCTGGCCGGCGCCGGCTTGCCGACCACCAGCAGGCCCTCCATGCCGGCGGCACGATGGCCCGGAATGGCGCAGAAGTAGTCATATCGACCATCCTTGTCGGCCCGGAAGACCACGGTGGTGCTGGCGTCCTTGCCGACCACGTTGTCGGACAGCACCTTGAAGTCGGGAAGTGCGAAGTTGTGCGTGGAACCGTCGCCATCGATCAGGGTGATCTGCACGATGGCACCCGACGCGACCTTGAGTGTCGGGTTCATCTGGCCGTCGATCGAGCCCCCGACGCCCTTGAATGCCATGCCGAAGGGACCGATCGCCGTGCGCAGCGTGTAGTTCACGGTCGGCGTGTATTCGGCCGGGCTCTTGAGGTTGCTGGTGTCGGCACTCGCCAGCCCGGTCCAGGCCATCGCCAGGACGAACACTGGAATGAGGAATCCTCGAATGGACATGGTTGCATCTCCTCGGCGAAGTCCGGGCCCTGTCGCCGCAGATGCAGTGAAGACCGTACCCGGTGGTCTTTATCGGTGTTTTTCATCCTTCGGGGACAACGTTAGTGATGCGCCATGGAGGCTGGCCTGATCTAGGTCAGGCCGACCCCGGATCCGCCGTCGGCCTGCGACATCTTGTCCATCCGTCCGGGGCTTCGGGCGGCACCTGGCCTTTTTCTATCCCCCTGTTTTTAAGGTGTTTTGAAGGTGCGCCGGGGTCGTGATGGTGCTAACGTGAGAACCGGGAGTGGCATGCATGACGCGGTGTCAGCAGCGGCGGGCACCAGGGGCATGCGGTGCCCGTTGGTGAATCGAGCGAACCGGAAGGGCATGACATGGCGCATTTCAAGGATCGCACCCGGGTTTCGGTGGCCGATGTCGACTGGACCGACCCCCGGCTGAACAAGCTGCTGGAGAAGACCGACGGCCTGTCGATCGACAACCGTAACCAGCAGTCCGGCACCAAGGTCCAGATCCGCATCGCCAGCGGCTGGGAGTCCAGCGCGGCCGACAAGCCGGCCTTGCTGGTTGCCGATGTCGATGGGGTGCTGGTGCTGGCCACCCACTTTCCCTTGCCGCACGGTGGCGACGTGCAGGTGATCGGCCTGCCCGGCGCCGGTCCGGAGCTGCGCTGGGCGGTGGTCACCGACGAACGTGAAGGGCATCGTGCCGAGGACAAGGACGCCGGCATCTTCCTGAACTGGCTGCGCCCGCGCTGACGCCCGCGGAAGGCCCCGACGGTCTGCCGACAATCGAGTAGACTGACCCGAATCGATGCCATGACTTCGGTCCGGGGGGTGATCGTGGAAGCGTCTGCATCGCAAGGATCGCAACGACTCTGTGCCGGTGGATCCGGCAGGTTCGCGCGCCTGCGTGACGGCGGGTGCGCATGAATGCGTCCAGCGAGGCGGTGGCGCAACGCCTGATACGGGGGCCGGGATTGCGACGCGCGCTGATAGGCGGTGCGCGCCGTGTCATGGCGCACCGCGAGACGCTCAACCGCATCAATGTATTCCCGGTGGCCGACGGCGATACCGGCAGCAACCTGGCTTTCACCCTGGGTAGCGTGATGAGCGGCGCCCTGAGCCGCCGCGCGTCCAGCGTGGGTGAGTTGATGCAATGGGTCAGCGAGGATGCCATCGACGGCGGGCGTGGCAATTCCGGCGCCATCCTCGCGCAATTCCTCACCGGGGTGGCCGGCGATGTCGGCGACCGCATCGCGGTGGCTCCGGCGCAACTGGCCCGGGCCGTGCGCGCGGGTGCGCAGGCAGCCCGGCAGGCCGTGGCCGAACCGCAGGAAGGCACCATGCTCAGCGTGATCTCGGCCTTCGCCGAGGCGCTGGACGAGCGTCCGGGCATCCGCGACCTGCGCGCCTGGTTCGGCGCCGCGCTGGAACGCGCGCGACGCGCGCTGGCGCTCACGCCGCGTCAGTTGCCGGTACTGCTCAAGGCCGGCGTGGTCGATGCCGGCGCGCAGGGTTTTCTCGACCTTCTCGAAGGCATTGCCGCCGTACTGGACGGCCAGGCGGGCACGGCGCAAGCCTTCGCGGGCCAGGACACGGGCGAGCCGCTGGCCATGCATGAGGGTCTGGCCCTTGACGATGCCGACCCCGAACACCGCTGGTGCACCGAGTGCCTGGTGACCGGCGAGGCCCTGGACCTGGCGACCCTGCGCGAGGTCGTGGCGGGCCTGGGGGCCTCCTGCGTGGTCGTGGCCGGTTCCGCCAGCCGGGTACGCGTGCATGCCCACCTGGCACGGCCGCAGGCCCTGTTCGACGGCATTGCCGAACACGGGCAGGTCAGTGCCCACAAGGCCGACGACATGCACGCGCAGGCGCGCACGGCGGCGCTGGGTCGGCAGGTGGCCGTGGTCACCGATACCTCCGCGGATCTGCCCGAGGACGTGATCGAGTCCCTGAACCTGCACCGGGTGCCACTGCGGCTGAATTTCGGCGACCAGGATTACCTGGACCGCATTGGCATGACGCCGGCGCAGTTCTATGCCCGCCTGCGCGCCAGCGATGCGCTGCCGCGCACCAGCCAGCCGGCGCCGGGCGACTTCCGCCGCCAGTTCGAGTTCCTGCTCTCGCATCACCCGGCGGTGGTCTATGTCGGCGTGGCGCGGGCGGTCTCGGGCACCATCCAGTCGGCCGAGGCGGCGGCCCAGCGCGGCGAGGCCGAACGCACCTTCATCGTCGACAGCGCCAACGCCGCCGGTGGTCAGGCCCTGCTGGCGATGGCCGCGGCCGAGATGGCCCAGGGCGGTGCCGAGGCGTCCGCCATCGTGGCCCGCCTGGACGTGCTGCGCCGGCAGACCCACACCTGGGCCATGACGCGCGACCTGACCCTGGCCGTGCGCGGCGGCCGACTCCCGGCCTGGACCAAGCCCCTGATCCAGGGGTTGGGCCTGACCCCGGTGGCGCGGGTCAAGCCCAGCGGCAGGCTGGGCGTGGTCGCCGGGCTGTTCGGCTCGCGCAACCTGCCACAGCGTTTCGCCGCCTACGTGGCCCGGCGCATCGATCGAAAGCGCCGCTGGCGATTGATCGTCGGGCATGGTGATGCGGCCATCGATGGCGAGGTGCTGCTGGCCTGCCTGCGTGAACGCATCGACTGCAGCGACGCCTGGCTGGTCGAGACCGGGCCGGCGATCGGCGCCCATGCCGGTCCGGGCACGCTGGTGGTCAGCCTGCAGCCGGTGGAGGACTGAGGGCGTGGACATCGCGCGCATCGCTGGATGCTTGCTGGCGGCCTACCTGCTTGGATCGCTGTCCGGCAGCCTGCTGATCGGTCGCCTGCGCGGCGTCGACATCCGCACCGTGGGCAGCGGCAATGCCGGCGGCACCAATGCCCTGCGCACGCAGGGATGGCGCTTCGCGCTGGGCACGGTGGTCATCGATATCGGCAAGGGCGCGCTGGCCACCTGGCTGGCGACGCGCTGGATGCCCGTCACGAGCTTGCCGTGGGGCATCTATGCGGCCGCGCTGGTCGCCGTCATCGGCCATGTCTGGCCGCTGTATCACGGGTTCCGCGGGGGCAAGGGCGCGGCGACGCTGGTCGGGGCGATGCTGGTGGCCTGGCCGGCGGCCCTGCCGTGGATCCTCGCGGTCTGGCTGCTGTGCCTGTTGCTCAGCGGCTACGTCGGCCTGTCCACGGTGCTGGCCGCGCTCAGCGCCAGCGTGGTGGCGTGGGCCACGCCCGTGGACCTGACGCGTGCCGTGTTCGCCATCTGTGCCGGGTTGCTGATCGTCTTCACCCATCGCGGAAACCTGGCGCGCCTGCGTGCCGGCACCGAATCGCGATTCACCCGCGTGTGGCTGCCCGGACGCTGGGCTGAGCGGGGGCGCCGCCCGGGTCGTTGATATCCAGCACGGATCCGTTGCTGGTGCGCGGGGATCGTCGGCCCGGCCGGGCATCTCGTCGCCTGCGTTCGCATCCACGATGCGCATGGGTTCCCGCGTGGCGGCATGTCCCGGGACGGGTGATACAGTGACCGTCGATTTTGGCCCATCAGCAACGAGTCGAAGCCATGGATCAAGCCTCCAACACCTATCCGATCGGTACGCCCGGACGTCCCTGGGGCGCCGAGGAAAAGGCGCAATGGCTGGCGCGCCAGACCCGCCAGCGCAGCTACGCGGACGACGTGCTGCGGCGCGTGGAGGCCCTGCGCGGGACCTTCGACGTGGCCACTTACGGCACGCTCGACTACGCGCCGGACATCTATCCGCTGATGGCCGTCCGCAGCCGCGATTGGCGCGACGACCGGCCGTGCATGCTGGTGACGGGCGGGGTGCACGGCTACGAGACCAGCGGCGTGCATGGCGCCCTGCAGTTCCTGGAGACCCGCGCCGCGGACTACGCCGGTCGCGCCAATCTGCTGGTGGCGCCGTGCGTGAGCCCGTGGGGCTACGAGCGCATCCATCGCTGGAACCGCGACGCGATCGATCCGAACCGATCCTTCCGCGCCGACAGCCCGGCGCAGGAGGCGGCGGCGCTGATGCAGCTGGTGGCGCCGCTGCGCCAGCGCTTCGTGCTGCACATCGACCTGCACGAGACCACCGACAGCGACGAAAGCGAATTCCGCCCCGCGCTGGCCGCGCGCGATGGCGTGGCCTACGAGCCGGGCGAGATCCCCGACGGGTTCTACCTGGTCGGCGACAGCGACGACCCGCAACCGGATTTCCAGCAGGCGGTGATCCGCGCGGTGGCCGATGTCACCCACATCGCGCCGGCCGATGCCGAGGGCCGGATCATCGGCTCGCCGGTGGCCGCGCCGGGCATCATCAACTATCCGCTGCGCAAGCTGGGGCTGTGCGCGGGCATCACCGATGCCCGTTACCGCACCACCACCGAGGTCTATCCGGACAGCCCGCTGGCCACGCCGGCGCAGTGCAACGATGCCCAGGTGGCGGCCGCCTGCGCGGCGATCGAGTACGTTCTCGCGCAACCCGTTGATTGACGGACGGCTCCGGCGCGCGAGCCGCCGCTCCCCACTGCCGCGACGGCTGGCGTAGACTCGAAGGACACTTTTTGTCCCGGGGGTTGCGTCATGAAGGGTGCGTTTCGTATCGCGGCGATGATCGCCGGCCTGGTCGTGGGCGCCGGCACGCTGCATGCCGCGCCGGCGGCATCGGCGCACGGCAAGCCATTCCAGCTCGAGGACCTGCGCAAGCTGGTCTCGATCTCCGACCCGCAGGTATCGCCGGACGGCCGGCATGTCGCCGTGGTGGTCTCGCACTGGGACTGGAAGAACGACAAGAGCAAGCCCGCGATCGTGCTGATCGACGTGGCCAGCGGCCACTCGCGCATGCTGACCTGGAAGCGCGATGACGTCGAAGCGCTGAAGTGGTCGCACGATGGCACCCGCCTGGCGTTCATCGCCTCCGATGACAGCCCGTCCGACACCGCCGATGCCGACGCCAAGAAGAAGGACGGCGACGGCCCGCAGCCGCAGGTCTTCGTCATGTCCATGCGGGGCGGCGATCCGGTGCCGGTCACGCAGGCCGAGCGCGGCGTGGACGGCTACTCGTGGAGCCCGGACGATGGCCGCATCGCCTACGTGACCGAGGATGCCGCGCCCAACGCCAAGGCGGCCAAGGCGCACAACGGCGCCTTCCAGGTCACCAGCAACCATTTCCTGACCCGCAAGCCGCTCGGCTCCTGGCACCTGTGGGTGGTCGGCAGCGACGGCGGCAAGGCCAAGCGCCTGACCGAGGGCGATTTCAGCCTCGATACCGACCAGCAGGACGGCGCGCCCGATCCTGCCTGGAGCGCGGACGGCCGCTCGATTGCCTTCGTGCGCTTCCCGACGCCGTACTGGGGACCGTCGTTCCACTCGGTCGCCGACATCGTTCCGGCCGATGGCGGCAAGCCGCGCACGCTGGTTCATTCGCAGGGCGTGCTGGGCCTGCGCTTCGCCCCGGGCGGCGATCGCTATGCCTACCTGCGCCCGCGCGATGGCGACCAGAACAATGGCAACGCGGTGTACGTGGGCAGTGACGGGCATGACGTCGATGTCACCGCGGCCATGGCGCGCAATCTCAACGACTACACCTGGCTGCCCGGCGGCCACGGCCTGCTGCTGACCGGTGGCCTGGGCACCGACGCGGCCATGTGGCAGCTGCCGGTGGGCGGCAAGGCGCGCCGCGTGGACCTCGGCGGCGTGCAGGTCGACAGCACGCCGAGCGTGTCGCGCAATGGCGTGGTCGCCTTCATCGGCAGCACCTCCGACCATCCGGGCGAGCTGTACGTGATGCGCTCGCTGCATCAGGCGCCACGCCGCCTGACCAACTACAACGCGTTCGTCGACCAGCGCGTGCTGGGTCGTACCCAGGCCATCGCCTGGAAGGGCCCCGACGGCTTCGACGAAGATGGCGTGCTGACCTATCCGGTGGGCTACGTGAAGGGCCGCACCTATCCGCTGGTGCTGGTCATCCACGGCGGTCCCGAGGCCTCCAGCGGCGTCGGCTTCTCCACTCTGGCGCAGTTGATGGCGGCCGAAGGGTTCCTCGTGTTCCAGCCCAACTACCGCGGCTCGACCAACCTCGGCGATGCCTACCAGCACGCCATCTATCGCGACACCGGCGACGGGCCGGGCAGGGACGTGATGGCCGGCCTGGCGGCGGTCAGGAAGCTGGGCATCGTCGATGCCTCGCGCATCGGCGTCAGCGGCTGGTCCTACGGTGGCTACATGACCACCTGGCTGACCGGGCACTACGACGACTGGAAGGCCGCCGTGTCCGGCGCCGCGCTGACCGACTGGGTGATGGACTACACCATCGCCTACTACCAGACCGGTGACCTGTACTTCTTCGGCGGTTCGCCGTGGACGGCCAAGTACCACGACATCTGGCGCGAGCAGTCGCCGATCGCCTTCGCGCAGAACGTCAAGGCGCCGACCCTGATCATGGGCGACGTGGGCGACCCCAACGTGCCGCTGGTCAACAGCTACGAGTGGTATCACGCGCTGCGCGACAATGGCGTGGAGGTGCAGTTCTACGCCTATCCGGCCGACACCCACTTTCCCGGCGACATCGTGCAGCGCACCGATGTCATGCGCCGCTGGGTCGACTGGATGAAGACGCACCTGAAGTGATGCGGGAGTCGCCCGGCGGTCTCATCGCCGGGCGATGCGATCCTGCGTCAGAGCGCCCAGGACACGTTGAGCGACGCCTGCCACGGCGCGACCAGCTGGTTGCCTCGCACGTGCTGGTAGATCGGCGTCGACACGCGCATGTCCACGCGCATGCGCTGCCATTGCAGTTCCACGCCCGGCGCCGCCAGCAGGCGCCGGTAGCCGGTGTTTTCCGGTTCCGCGGCCGTGCCGGAGTCATGCCGGCGCACGGCCACCAGGGCCTGCAGGATCGGCACGATCCGCACGCCCCTGGCCGGCGACCAGCCGGCCGAGGGATACAGGCCGACGGCCGCATCCACCTCGGCGCCCGGGCGGTAGCCGGCGCGCGCGTTCGTCGGCAGCTCGGCGTGGGCCTGCACGAACCCGCTCCACGAGGCATCGGCGCCGATCTTCCACTGGTGGTAGCCGCCAATGAGCAGGTCGGTGGTGCCGGTGCCGATCTGCGTGTCGCGGTCGAAGCCGGCGTATTTCCAGTCGCCGGTCGCCAGCTTGACGCCGAAGCTCGCGCCGCTGGAGCGGTCTGGCGAGAAGCCGGTGTAGATGCCGGTGATGCGTATGTCGCCGAGCGAGGAGTGATGGAAGCTGGCCGGCGCGCCGGTGTCCTCGTCCCGCGTGCTGAAATCACGCGTCCAGTAGGGCACGTCGATGCGAAGGCCCCAGTCGCGATTGAACATGTGCTGCATGCCCACGCCGCGGAACATGGTGCGGATCTGCCGGTCTTCGTTGTCGGCGGCCGGCGCGCGTGAGCTGCCCGACCAGTTGCGACTCTGGTCGAGGTAGTCCAGCTGCGTGAACAGCGTGGTGCCGCTGCCGAACGTGGTCGGCATCAGGCTGCCGGTGCCGACCTGGAACACGCCGCACCCGCAGGCGCAGGCCCCGGCAACTGTCGGGAACAGGGCGGCCACGGCGAGGCCGGAGACGAGGATTGGGCGCAATCTCGGCTTCATGCGGTATTCCTGCATCGGTCAAAGCCCGCCATGGTAGCGCCTTGCGGCCCGTGGCGCGGCTTCTGGCCGGGCGTGCGACGCGGTGTCGCACGCCCGCCATCGGTCTAGGTCCGGGGCGTGTCGATACGGTGCAGGGTCTGCCCCGGCGAGGCCATGTCGTGATCGGCGGCATGCGTGGCGGCAGGTGGCTGTGCCGAGGTCATCCAGGACACGGAGTGGCGCGGACCGGGGAAAAAGGGCACCCACTTGCCATAGGGGTCCGCTGGGTGGCCCTGCGTGCCGAGCTTGAACGCGACGGGAATCCACAGATTCCAATAGGTCTTGTCTGCATCCCGGCCGGCATTGGGAATCCCGAAGTGCCAGCTGCGTATGGCATCCATGGCGGCCTGGGCGAGCACGTTCCGCCAGTGCGCCATCAAATGGGGGCCGCCCCAGCGGTTCAAGTCCACGTGCAGCGTGGCGATTTTTTCCACATGCCCCTGCCGGTCGATGCGAGCCGCCACGAAGACCGTCCCCGAGACATGGGCTACCACCGCCTCCTGCGGGTATTGCGGTGGATGGTGCGGGCCCTTGTAGTACGGCTCCAAGTGCAGCGCGCGCTTCGCGGATGCGTCGCCGAATTGGGTGTCCTGCACGCTCACGCTGTAGTGCTTGCCGTCGACCGGCTTGGCCAGCATCCGCACGCGCATGCTTGACTTGACCTCGACGGCCTTGCCGTCACGGATCGTGGGGTCGAAGCGCCAGTGCGGGATCGACCGGCCCAGGACGTTGACCACCACCGCGGGAAGCTTTTCGGGATGGTCGAGGGCGTATCCGCCCACATGGCCGTCGGGCGTCACCGTGATGGTGCCCTTGACGGTCATGCTGGCCGAAAATACCGGTTTGCCGCCGGTGGGCGTGTTGCACCACGCAAGGCCGGGCAGCAGCAGAACGGAAATCCATGTCAGAAGGCGTTTCATGAGCAGTATCCCTTGTCTTCTCGGCTACAACAGGAGAAGGGTAGCCGTTTCGCGGGCATCGTGTAACCGCCGGGGCAGGGATGCAGCTCAGGCCTGCGCCGTGGCGCGACCCAGGCGCCCCTGCAGGTCATCCAGATCCACCGGACGGCTGATGTGGAAGCCCTGGAACACGTCGCAGCCCATCGCGGCCAGGCAGTCGCGCTGCACCTGGCTTTCCACGCCCTCGGCGACCACGGTCAGGTCCAGCGCGCGTCCGAGGGCGATCATTGCGGCCATGAAGCGATCCGGCTGCTCGGTGTTCATGTTGCGGATGAAGGCCTGGTCGATCTTGACCTCGTCCACCGGCAGATCCTTGAGCAGGGCGATCGACGCGTAACCGGTGCCGAAGTCGTCGATGGCCACGCGGATGCCGCGCGCATTCAGGGCGTGGATCTTGGCGATGGCATCGTCGACATCATGCATGAACACGCTTTCGGTGATCTCCAGGGTGAGCTGGTCCGGGGCGATGCCCGATTGCCGCAGGATGGCGTCGACGCTGTCCGGGAAGTCGGTCAGGAACAGCTGCCAGGGACTGATGTTGACCGACATGCGGAACCGGCCGTCCCGCACCCCCAGCTGGCGCAGGGCGCGACATGCATTGCGCAGCACCAGGCTGCCCAGGGGCTGGATCAGGCCGCTGTCCTCGGCGATGCGGATGAATTCCTCCGGATGGATGGCCTCCAGCTCCGGATGTCGCCAGCGCAGCAGGGCTTCGGCGCCGACCATGCGTTCGCGCAGGTCGGTCTGTGGCTGGTAGACCAGGTCCAGCGCGTCCTGCTCGATGGCCAGGCGCAGGTCGTTTTCCAGCCGCAGGTTGCGCTCGGCGCGACGCTTCATGTCCTGGGCGAACACCATCACCCGTTCGCGGCTGTTCTTGCGGGCCTCCTGCAGCGCCATGTACGCCTCGCGCAGCACGCTGTCGCTGTCCTGGCCGTCGGGCGTGATCAGGGCGACGCCTGCGCTGACGTCGGCGGACAGGTCATGGCTGTCCAGGCGGATGTTGGCCGTCAGTTCATCGCGGATGCGTTCGGCCGTCTCGAGCGCGAGGGCCTCGGCTTCGGCCAGCGATGAGGGAAGGTCCTCGAGAAGCACCGCGAACTCGTCGCCGTCGAGTCGTGTCACCTGACGCGGTGAAAGGCCGTCCCCGCGAAGACGCCGGCTGATTTCGCGCATCAATTGATCGCCGACGTGGTGACCAAGCGCCTGGTTGATGATTCTGAAGCGCTCCGGATCGATGATGATCAGCGCCCCGTGGGATCCCGGCGAGATGGCCTTTGCGCCGTCCAGGTGTTCGCGCAGGGCGCGACGATTGGGCAGACCGGTCAGCGCGTCGTGGTAGGCGGCATGCTCCAGTCGCGTCTGCGCGCGGGTGCGCGCGGCATTTTCCTCCACCAGGGCCAGGTTGCTGCGCTGCAGGTCCTGCGCATAGCCGCGCAGTTCCAGGGTCAGGGATCGGCTCAGCAACAGGATCAGGCCGAGGAAGGGCAGGCTGTCCCATTCCAGCGCCGGTATGTTCATGTAGGTCGTGTATTCGGTGCTGGCGACCGCCAGCAGTTGCAGCAGCAGGTAGAAAAGCAGGGGCCGTGCGCGGCGCCAGTCACCCTGACGCCACAGCGCATGGCAGCGCCAGAATGCCCATGCGAAGACCGCGAAGGTGCAGGCGTAGTAGACCAGGGCCAGGGGGGCGGTCCTGCCACCGAGCTGGCGGATGTGCTCGCCCCACCACAGGGTCAGCGGCTCAAGATCGTGGATATGGTGATAGAGCAGGCTCTGGCGGCTGGTGAGGTTGATCAGCAGCAGGATGCCGAAGACCAGCGACAC
This sequence comes from uncultured Gammaproteobacteria bacterium, assembly GCA_963821885.1. GTDB lineage: Bacteria > Pseudomonadota > Gammaproteobacteria > Xanthomonadales > Rhodanobacteraceae > Oleiagrimonas. Next base: position 80,155 of record CAWGFN010000001.1, read on the forward strand.
CACGGCAAACGTGGCCTTCCATCGCTGCAGCCGGGAAAACAGCGCCAGGAACCACACCGCCGTGGGATAGATCACGCAGGCGGCCGAAAGGTGCAGGCGCTCCAGCTGGCCGGCGGACAGGTCCAGGTTCGGATCCTGCATCAGCGCGGTGATCACCATGTACACGGCCACCGCCAGGCTGAGCACGCCGAAGGACAGGTACAGCTGTTCGTCCTCGCGCGAACGCCCGGCGTGCATGAAATGCGCGCCGGCGAACAGGCACACGCCTGCCGCGATCCAGAACATGGGTACCCAGATGATCATCGATCCCCCTGGCATGCAGCGTGCCGGCCGTGCAGTTGCCCGCGGGGTCGGCGGCCCCATGGGGCGAGCATACTCCCGGATCGCTCGATTGACAGCACTGCGAGGCTTCGCGCCCGCACCTCGGACAAATTCCTATGCCCAATGGGTAGTGGTCATGGCTTACTCGTTCCACGAGGCTGGTTGCCGCATCCCCGGCCAGGGTGGCGGGCGATGAGATGACACGACGGCTTCGACGCCAGCCCCGGGGATGGTCCGGGATCGATGTCATTACATTTCATGGGCGATGCGCGACACTCCGGGTCGTGCACAACGCTCCAGATTAGGGGAATCTCAAGCATGAAAACTCGATTTGCGAGACGGATTTGGCTTGCCGTCGCGATCACCGTGATGTCCGCGGCAGCCGTGCAGGCGGCGCCGCCGTCCCCGGATGCGGGCAATGACCGGGTCAACCTGACGGCACTGAAGCACGGTGGTCACTATGACCGCTTCATCGTCACCTACCGCGCCGGCAGCACTGAACATGGTGACCGCGCGGCCATGCTGCAGAATATCGATGCGGCCATCGACCGTGCCGGACTGAACCGGGGCGGCAAGGGGATCCGCGCCATGTCCCGGCCCCTGGTGCGGGCATCGTTCCGGCGCGAACTCGCCGTCGGTGGCGACCTTGTGCGCACCACGCGCAAGCTCGATCGCGCCGAGGCGACGGCCCTGATGAACCAGCTGGCCGCCGATCCCGCCGTCGAGCACGTGGCGCCGGACGTCATGCTGCAGCGCACGCCCGATTTTCGCGCCGAGGCGGCTCTGGCGCCCCAGCCCGTTACGCCCGACGACACCTACTATCCTTACTACCAGTGGGATCTCATGGCGCCCGACGGTGCGATGACCTACTTCGGCGATGCCAACTTCGGCGGTACCGGCGTCAACGGCGCCTGGAACCTGGCTGACGGCAGCGGCATCGTCATTGCCGTGCTCGATACCGGAATCACGACCCACGTCGACGTCGACACGTCGCTGGCCAATGCCGGCTACGATTTCATTTCCGATGCCTTCGTGTCCGGACGCGACACCGACGATCGCGTGCCGGGCGGCTGGGATCTTGGCGACTGGACCACGACCGAGCCGTGGCTCTCGGCCTGCACCGATGATGCGAACCCGCCGGAGGCCAGTTCCTGGCACGGCACGCACGTGGCCAGCACCGCCGGCGCCGAACTGACCAACAACGCGCGTGGCATGGCGGGTATTGCCTACAACGCCAAGATTCTTCCGGTGCGCGTGCTGGGCCATTGCGGCGGTTACACCAGCGATATCGCCGATGCCATCGTGTGGGCGGCCGGTGGTCACGTCGATGGGGTGCCGGACAATCCGAACCCGGCCCAGGTGATCAATCTCAGCCTCGGTGGTCCCGGGGTGTGCCGCGCCAAAGATGTCACCGGGCGCGCCGTGCACAAGGCCCGTAAACTGGGTGCGGTGGTGGTGGTGTCGGCTGGCAACAGCAATGACGATGCCAGCCAGTACTCGCCGGCAAGTTGCCCGGGCGTCATCACGGTGGCTGCCACCGGCATCACCAGCAAGCGCGCCTTTTACTCCAACTACGGCCGCGCCGTGGAGATCGCCGCCCCGGGTGGTGGCATCTACCAGGACGACGATCCGGCCACGGGCGTACAGTCCTATGACGGGTTCATCTGGCAGGCGTTGAACGACGGCGACACCACGCCGGTGGATCCGGGCACCGCCTATGCAGGTTATGCCGGTACCTCGCAGGCGGCTCCGCACGTGAGCGGCACGGTGGCCCTGATGCAGAGCTTGCGACTGGCCCACGGCAAGCGGCTGCTGAAGCCGAACAAGGTATTGGCGATCCTGCGCAGGACCGCTACGAGGCCTGTGTCACCCGCGCTGCGCCCGTATACGATCGGTGCGGGCATCCTCAACAGCGAGGCGGCTGTCAACGCGGCCATTCACGGAAAAAGCAAAGGCAACGGCCCGCGCTTTCCCTTCAGCCAGAGTGGCCGTTCCTTGCGGCAGCCCTGACGACACCCGCGAAGGGATGGACGCGTGAGTGTCCATCCCTTCGCTATTCGGCTCCCGGCAAGCCGGCGCTTGCATCGCGATGACGAGTGCGTAGAATCCGCTGCGCTCCGCGCCGTGGGGTGCGGTCGATGCTCGGCGAATGAACCATCCGTGCCTGCGCTGCGGCGCCTGCTGCGCATTCTTCCGCGTGGCTTTCCACTGGTCCGAGACCGAGACTTTTCTCGGCGGCCACGTGCCTCCCGACCTGACCGTCAAACTCGATCCCCACCGTGTCGCCATGCGCGGCACGGACCAGCGCCTTCCGCGCTGCGTCGCACTTGCCGGCATGGTTGGCGACGAAACCTCCTGCACGATCCATGCGTTGCGTCCGTCGGTGTGCCGCGAGCTCGCGCCGTCATGGGAGCAGGGTTTTCATAGCCCGCAATGCGATCGCGCACGGCAGGCCCACGGTCTGCCGGTACTGCGTCCGGATGACTGGATCGGTCCGGGAAAACCGGAAATCACGCCGCTGCCGGAACTGGCCTGACAGCGCCGTGCCGATGCGCTACAGGTGACGACCCAGGTTTTCCGGCGAGGGCTGCCCGGGCGGTTCGCTGTCGGCGATGACGATCCGGTTGCGACCCTGCCGCTTGGCTTCATAGAGGGCCGCATCCGCGCGGGCGAACAGCGTATCCGCGGAGGAGCCGTCCTCGCCGCCGCTGCAGGCGATGCCCATGCTCAGGGTCAGCGATGGCTGGCCCGGTGCGCGGCGATCCGTGCCGCGCTCCACACCAGCGCGGATGGCTTCGGCCAGGGCATGGATCTCCGCGGGCAACTGCCCCGCGCAGGCAATGAGGAATTCATCGCCGCCGAAGCGGCCGAACAGGTCCGCGCTGTCGATATGCTCGTGCACGATGCCGGCGACCCGCCTGAGCGCGCGGTCACCACCGAGATGGCCGAACTGGTCGTTGATCGACTTGAAGTGATCGAGGTCGAAGATGATCAGGTGAACCGCGGTACCGTAATGGGCGGCATGCTCGACCATCTCGCGCAGGCTGTTGGCGAAGGCCTGGCGATTGAGGGTGCCGGTGAGCGGATCGTTGATGGCCTGCTGGCGCAGGACATCGGACTGGTTCTGCAGGCGCGTGTGGGCATTACGCAAGGCGCGGTGCTGAAGGGCCAGGCGCTGGGCCTCTTCGTGCAGGCGTAGATGGCGCCGCCACATCAGCCATGCGATCCAGGCCAGACCCAGGCCGATCAGGACCAGCAACAGGCGACGACCTGCACGTTGGGGTGTCGATGTCGGGAGCGGGGCCGTCGAGGTCGCCACCGCCGGCACCGGATCCCGCGCCGTGTTGTGGGGTGACTGCGCGTGCGTGGCAACGGGTGCCGTCGCGGGTTGACGGGGCGTGACCGTGGCGGCCGGCACAGGCAGATATCGATCGACCGGCGGCAAGGGTGTCGTTTCAGCCGGACCGACCGGGGTCCTGGAGGCGGCGGGACTGGAACGGGCTTGGCGCGGCGGTCGCGGCATGCCACGTGGCGGCGGGAACATTCCGGGGTGACCCGGTGGCGGCGGCGGATATCCCGGAGGCGGCGGTCCGGCTCCCGGCGGTGGCAGTGGAGGCGGCGGTGGTTGGTACTGCGCCGCCATGGCCGGAAACGCCAGCGCGGTCCACAGGATGCATGACGCGATCAGCGCCAGCCGACGTAGTTTGCTCATGCGGTGACGACGCGCCGGGGGTTCCATGAAGTCTAGCCGACCCGCGTCCGGCACGTCACCGCTTGTGGCATGTTCCAGTCCACAGGCGGGAGGCGTATGCTTTTGTCATCCGGGAACATTCCAGGTGTCGCCATGCTTGCGCGCGTCCTTGCCACTGTGTTCGTCCTTGCCGCTGCAACGGGTTCGGCCCGTGCCCAGGACAGCATGTCGCTGAATGGCTTCCGTCATCATGCGCTGCCGGTGCTGGTGCGCGTGGATGCCCAGGGCAGGGTGGCCAAAGTGCAATCGTCGGTCGCGCTTTCGCCCCGCACCGATCGCCTGCTGCGCATGAACCTCGCGCAGATGATCACCCAACCGGCGATGCAGGGTGGCAAGGGCGTCAGCAGCCAGATGGTGGTGCAATTGGCGCTGGTCAAGTCGCCGCGCGAGGACGGCCGATTCGCCGCTCGCTTCGAATACGTGTCCAGCATGCCGGTGCCGGCCGGCAACTGGTATTGGGTGCATATCGATGGCCATCGCCTGGCCCTGGCGCAGGACGATGCGCGTGGGCATCGTCGTTTTCTGCCGACCTGGCCGGGGAATATTGTGCCATTCCAGCCGTTGCCGGTGATGCCGGCACCCGCATCCGCATCACCGGCGGGACCGGCATTCTCGGCCCCGCGGATGCCCATGGCAGCGTACCCGCGATCGCGCAAGTAGCCCTGTCGTCGCGAGTCGCACTCTTGCCACGCGGCCGGCCTTGCGCTATCCCTGCGCGTCGGTCCATGCCATTCCACAGGTCTGCCGGTGTCCTACCTGATCCGATCCATCGAACCGGATGACGATGTGTCCATGGCGCACGTCATCCGTACCGTCATGCCGGAATTCGGCGCCGGCGGCGCGGGCTTCGCCATCCATGATGCCGAGGTCGACGCCATGCATGCGGCCTACAGCGCTCCGCGATCGGCCTATTTCGTGGTCGAGCTCGATGGCAAGGTCGTGGGAGGGGCCGGCATTGGCCCGCTGGCCGGAGGCGATGGCAGCGTGTGCGAGTTGCGCAAGATGTATTTCCTGCCGGAGGCGCGTGGCCGTGGTGCAGGGCGCGAGCTGATGCAGTGCTGCATGGAAGCTGCGCGGGCGCTCGGCTACAGGCAGTGCTACATCGAGACGCTGACCGGCATGGATGCCGCCCAGAACCTGTACCTGAAGTCCGGTTTCCGGGCCATCGACGGCCCCATGGGCGCCACAGGGCATTTCGGCTGCAACCGTTTCTATCTGCTCGATCTGGACGCATCGGCTGCAACCGGTGACATGGCGGCGCGATAGGGCTCCATCCACGACTTGACCGCGTGGCCGATCATGGGCAGTTTCGGAGCGGTCTTTCCAGAGGCGCGTGTCATGTCGCAGCGGCTGTTCCTTTCGCTTGGGGTGTTCGTGCTCGCCTGCGTGGTCTGGCGGCCAGGTGCAGCCGCGCAGCCCTACAGCGTGCCGCATACCCGGGTGGTGAAGCTCGACAGCAGGACCAGCGGCCACCATTACGTGCTGTACGTGTCCTTGCCGCGTGGCTACGCGCAGCATCCACACCGGCGTTATCCGGTGATCTACACGCTGGATGCGGACTTTGCCTTTCCGATCGTCACTGCCGTGAGCACGCATTTCGCCGATCGCGGCAACATGCCGCCGGTCATCGTGGTCGGCATTGCCTATCCGGGCGGCATTTCGGACATGGACGCCTACCATCGCAACCGCACGCGCGACTACACGCCCACGCACACCCTGAAGGGCGGCTACGGGCCCGCCGTGCAGAAGCTTTCAGGGGGCGGGCCGTCCTTTGCGCGCTTCATCACCACCGAGCTGTTTGCCTATGTGCATGCGCATTGGCGCACCGATCCGTCCGAGCGCACCTTCGTCGGTCATTCGTTCGGCGGCCTGTTCGGTGCCTACATGTTGCTGACGCGGCCAGGGGCGTTTCGCAACTACGTGCTGGTCAGTCCTTCGCTGTGGTACGACGACAAGACCATATTCAATGTCGAGGCGGCCTACGCCAAGGCGCACAACGATCTCCCGGCACGGGTCTATATCGTGATCGGTTCCTACGAGAACCAGAAGCCGCCCAGTCATGCAATGGTCGACGATGCACGCATGTTGCTGTCGCGCATTCGCGCGCGCGGCTATCCGCATTTCGACAGTGCATTGCGGGTGCTGGACAGGGAAACCCACAACAGCGTGTTTCCCGCCGGTGTCACACGCGGGCTGCGCGTGCTTCTAGATACCCATGACCAATGACCGGTGACCGCGCCGGCAACATCACGTACAAGGGGGTGTCCTGCTTGTATCGCGATCCGGGGTGAACCATGAAAGCCAGATATCTGCACGCGTTCTCCATGGCCTGTGTTCTCGGTCTGGGGACGGCATGCGCACCATCATCATGGGCGCAGTCGCCCGCCGCATCGTCCTCCGCACCGGCACCGGCACCGGCACCGGTTGCGCGCAAGGCCGACGTGAACTCGATGAACGGCATCATCAAGGCGGTCTACGACGTGATATCCGGCCCGGCCGGCAAGGCGCGCGACTGGCAGCGTTTCAACGCGCTGTTCGTGCCCGGCGCCCGCCTGATCGCGGTGCACCGCGACAAGCAGGGCCAGCGGCAACTGATGACCTTCAGCCCCGCGCAGTTTGCCCAGCAGGCCGGTCCCTACATGAGCGAGCACGGCTTCTTCGAGCGCGAAACCCACCGTCGGGTGGCGCGTTACGGTGCCGTGGCGCAGGTGTTCAGCACCTATGCCTCGCGCCATGCCGCGTCCGATCCCAAACCCTTCCAGCGCGGCATCAACAGCTTCCAGCTGTATTACGACGGTCACCGTTGGTGGGTGGTGACGATCTATTGGCAGCCTGAGTACGCGGATTTGCCGATTCCGAAGGCATTCGGCGGCTGATTCGGCGCCGGGGATTCCGGTGCCGTCGCGCCCCCGGCGGACGCGCCATGCCGGGGGCGACTGGTGGCCTACTGCAGCGGAAGCTGCCGGTGATCGGCCAGTTGCAGCAACAGGTGCCCGCCGGTGGTGCGCATCAGGCGGGCCCGCGGATACCAGGTCACGTGGCCATTGCGGTCGGCCACGCCCAATGCGCGCTGGCTTCCGGTGCCGCGGGCCATCAGGGTCTTGCCCGACGACAGGCGCAGGTCGTGGGTCACCGCGAGCTGTCGCATCGCCGCCGGATTGATCGGCGGCAGGGGCGGCGTGGTGTCGCCGATATGCGCCGAGGTCTTGGGTGACTTGATGGGTCCGAGCACGCCGTTCTTCACGCCGCGACCAATGCAGTCCTGGCAGCGGTGAGGATCGCTGAGTACCTGCTCGCGCATGCGCGTGGCGGTGTCCGCGTCAGGGTCAGGGTCGTGCTTGCACGGATGGGGTGCGTCGGCGGGGCCGGCGCCGCCATTGTCGACGCATGGCATCGCCGCGGGCCTGCCCGTCACGTTCACGCCCTTGTTGGCCACGTTGATACCGCAACCCTTGCAGGGGTCGACGACCTGGGTCGGCCGGTTGCCATGCTTGGCATGGATGACGCGACCGCCCACCACGTAAAGCGTGCTGTGGCCATGTCCGGCATCCACGCCCGGCGTGGTCGGCATGCCCTCTTCGCCATCGCCGTTGGGATGGTCGCCGCTGTTGTCGCCCTTGCTCTCGATGGCGGCCTCGCGAGCGGCTTCGCAGGCCGGGCATTCGTGCTCGACCTCCGGCGCCTCGGGCTGCTCCTGCTCCTTGGAGGGTTCGTGGCTTTGGGTGTCACCGGCGTCGTTGTCGTGATGCTCGGACGGATGCCCTTGCGGCTGGGTGCGTCCGCCCTGGGTGTGCAGGCAGCCATGAAGCAGGCAGTCCTGCTGCTGCTTGCGCGTGTCGGTGATGCGGTTGAGCTGGCTGATCATGGCGTCGAGGCTGCCGAGGAGGCGGTCGGTCGGCGTGGTCCGGTGGCGCGGGTCGCCCGGAATCGGCGTCGCGTCCCCGTCGACGGCCGGCGTTTCCGGCGCGAATTGATTGCGGATGCCCTGCATGGCGCCGATCATCTGACGCAGTTGCTTCGTCATCTCGGCCACTTCCCTGGCGTCGGTGGCTTCGCGCATGCGGTCGCTGACCTTGAGGCTGGCTTGCGCGAGCGTCGCGATGCGTTGCTCGAGATGGCGGCAGATGGCCGAATCCGGCGCGTTGCGCAGATCGCACCTGCGCGCGCCCGGCATCGACTGGGCATGGGCGACCGGAAGGGTCAGGATCCAGCAGGCGGCGACAAGCAACGCCGTCAGCCAGGCGAAGGGAGTCGGGCGACGTGCCCGTGAACGAGCATGATCCGGCATGACACTAGCTCCGTGGTCAGGGGGCGTGCTCCCTGCATCCGCGAGGGGCGCGGGAAGGCACCGCCCCACTATGCGCGTGGACCATGCCGGTGGCTGCCGGACATGGCGAAGCGGCTGCGTAGGCCACGCCTCATCATGCGTGTAGGACGCGGCCCACCCTGGTGTCGGTCTTTTCCCCGCGGGCAGCCGTTCAGGCGGCCCGGCGCAAGCGCGACAGGTCGCGTGCCATCGCGGCGAACGGCGCCATGGCCAGCGATGCCGCGGGCGAGGGCAGGATGATCTCGCGGCTGGCGCGGCCCAGGGCGGTCGACTCCTCGCTCCAGTGCAGCAGTTCCATGGCGCCAGTGGCGTCCTCGACCAGCGCGGTGCAGTGTTCGACCCAATCGCCGTCGTTGAGATAGAGCACCCCGTCGTCCTGGCGCACGTGGCCGTAATGGATGTGGCCGCAGATGTGCCCGTCGAAGCCTTCCTCGCGTGCCCGCGCGATGACCCTTGATTCGTAGTCGCGGATATAGGCCATGGCGCGTCGGATATGCGACTTGAGGATGATCGACAGCGGCAGGTAGGGCTTGTTGCGCCGACGTCGCCAGGCGTGCAGGCGGCGGTTGCTCCAGCAGGCCAGGCGGTGCAGGCTCTCGCCCAGCCCGTGGATCCAGCGGCGGCCGATGTGCTCGGGGTCATACTCGTCGCCGTGGCTGACGCGGTAGCGACGTCCGTCGGCGCCGGTATGCACGGCGTCCAGGGCGATCTCGATCCCGGCCAGGCACTGGCCGGCGAATGCGCGCATCGATGCGTCGTGGTTGCCCGGGATGTAGGTCACGCGCGTGCCGCTGGCGGCGATGTCGAGCAGCCGGGTCAGCACGCGCTGGTGGTCCGGGTGCCACCACATGCGGCGCGACAGGGCTTCCAGGTCGATGATGTCGCCGACCAGATACAGCCGTTCGCAGTGGATGGTCTCGAGGAAATCCAGCAGATAGGCCGCCTTGCAGTCGGGCGTGCCCAGATGGACGTCGGACAGGAACACGGATCGGAACGTGGTGCGCGACATGGCGGCTTCCCCGGGTGGCTCCGGGGGAGAGTGTGCGTGGCGCGTGTAACGTTCACGTGGCGCTGTCGTTGCAGCGCGGTTGCGGTGTGTCGTGCGAGCTGCGCTGGGCACGATCGCGCGTAGTCGGCATACTTCCCGGCCTGTGACTGGAGAACCCTGATGTCGAAATCCGTGCCCGCCCGCCTGTTCCTGCTGTCGATGGTCGCCGTGCTTGCCGCCTGCGGCGCGCCACCCGATTCCGGCATGCACGCCATGCACGGTAGCGTGGATGCCCTGAAGGTCATCGACCAGAAGGTCGGCGATGGTGTCAAGGCCGAGCCCGGCATGGATGTACAGGTGCAGTACACCGGTTGGCTGTATGACGATCGCGCGAGCGACCTTCATGGCACTGAATTCGACAGCTCACGCAAGCGCTCGGCGCCGTTCGCCTTCGTGCTGGGCGAGGGCCAGGTGATTCCCGGATGGGACCAGGGCGTGGCCGGCATGCGCGTGGGTGGTCGGCGCACATTGATCATTCCGGCCTCGCTGGGCTACGGCGCGCGGGGCGCCGGCGGCGTGATTCCGCCCAACGCGACGCTGGTGTTCGACGTGGAGCTGGTCTCGGCCAGTCCGCGCTGAGCGTCCGATGGCGGGGCTTCAGGCCCCGCTCGGCGCGCGGCCGCCCTGCGGCTGGTAGTCCAGAAGCCAGCGCTGGAGCTCCCCGGCCGGCATCGGGTGGCCGAACAGGAAGCCCTGGGCCAGGTCGCAGCCGTTCTTGCGCAGCACCTCCAGCGTGCGCGCGTTCTCCACGCCCTCGGCCACCACCGACATGTTGAAGCGATGGGCCAGGTCGATGATCAGGGTGGTGATGTCCAGGCTGGCCGAGTCGGTGAGCAACTCGGACACAAAGGACTTGTCGACCTTGAGCTCGTCGACCGGCAGGTTCTTGAAGTACGCCAGGCAGGAATAGCCGGTGCCGAAATCGTCGATGGACACGCCCACGCCAAGTTCGCGCACCTGCATCAGGATGTCGCGTCCGCGTTGGCGATCCATCAGCGAGCGCTCGGTGATCTCGAGCATGAGCTTGACGTGCGGCTTGCCCCAAAGGCGCAGGGCATTGTCGACCAGTTCGGGGAGGTCGCGCTGGGTGGCCAGTTCGCCGGGCAGGTTGAGCGAGATGTTCAGCGTGCCGAGGTCGCTGCGCCATTCGCCGGCGCGACGCAACGCGGTATTGAGCGCCCAGATGGTGATGGTCTTGATCTTGCCCGTGCGTTCGGCCAGTGGGATGAACACGTCCGGAGAGACCGGGTCCTTGCCGTAGCGATCCCAGCGCATCAGCGCCTCGGCGCCGACCGGGCGACCGGTGCGGATGTCGATCTGCGGCTGGTAGTGCATCTGCAGTTCGCCACGATCAATGGCGCTGCCCAGTTCGACCTCGAGTTCCCACTGCGCGGACAGTTCCAGCTCGTTCGCGCCGTCGGTGGCGAGCACGTGATACTCCTCCTGTTCACGACGCGCGCTGGCCAGGGCGGTCTCGGCCTTGCGCATCAGGAATTCGGCATGGCTGGCGTGATCCGGGCACAGCGCCGCACCGGCCGTGACCCGGATGTTGATCCGGTGCTCGCCGATTTCCAGCGGCGCTTCAAGACGTCGCTTGAGTTTCTGGATGGCCAGTTCCGCATGGCCGCGGTTGAGCACGTTGTCGAGAAGCAAGGCAAAGCGGTTGTCGCCGATGCGCGCGATCACGTCCTGCTTGCGGGCCACCTCGCGCAATTGCTTGGTCAGGTGCCGCAGTACCACGTCGCCATGGCTGTATCCGTAGGTGACGTTGATCTGCGCGAAATTGTCGATATCGAACACCACCAGCGCCAGGCGTGAATTGGCGTCGCCGGCGCGAATGATCCGCGCGGCCAGCAGCTTGAGGAAACTGTCGCGCTGGTGCACTCCCGTCAATGGGTCGGGGGATTCGATCATGCGGTTCAATCGAGGAACAACTCGGCCGGATCGATGCCGTAGGCACCCTGCGGCAAGCCCGAGCGTATGCCCAGGACCGGCCCGCCGTTTTCATCGGACAGCGCGCCGAGGTCGAGTGGATGGAATTCGCGCAGCGGGCGCTTGTCGGCATCCAGCAGCAGCATCACGGTGGGCCGCAGGCGCTTGAGGCTGTGCACGGCGGTGACCACGCCGACCTGGCCGTCGGTGAGCTCGACCAGCGAGCCGGTCGGGTAGATGCCGCTGGTCTGGATGAACTGCTCCACCAGTTCAGCCTGGAACAGACGGTCACGTGATTCGTACAGGTCCATGACGGCCTGGTGCGGCGAGCGGCTGGGCATGTGCGGCCGGATGCTGGTCATCGCGTCGTAGCTGTCGATCAGGCCGAGGATGCGGCCGAACATCGGGATCGCGCCGTTGACCAGTCCCTGGGGATAGCCGCTGCCGTCGTGGCGTTCGTGATGGGTGGCGACGGCATCCATGATCTGCCTGGACACCGCCATGCCGGACGCCTCGGCCAGTATGTCGAGGCCGTACTTCACATGTTGGCGCATGGTTTCGTGTTCGTGGTCGTCGTAGCGCTTGTGCGAGACCATGATCTGCGCGTCCACCCGCGTCTTGCCGACGTCGAACACCAGTCCGGCCAGGGTCAGTTCGGCCAGCTCGTCGCGATTGAGACCCAGGTGCCTGCCGAAGCTCGCGGCCCATACCGAGCAGGCCAGCGCATGGTGGTAGGCGTAGTTGTCCTTGCGCTTGATCTCCTTGAGCCAGTTGAAGGCCGCCGGGTTGCGCGCGATCGAGCTGACCATGGCGTCGACGCCTTCGCGCAGCTTGTCCAGCTGCAGCTTGCGTCCCAGCTGCAGGTCATGCATGACCTCGTCGATGTTCCGCTTCAGTTCGTGATGGGCCTGCTTGGCCTTGGGCAGTTCCTCGTCGAACTCGGCATGGACTTCCCAGGTGGTCTTGCGCAGGGCGCGGAATTCCTGGCGGGCACGTTCGCGGTTGGCTTCGTCGCGGTTCTCGACCTGCACGTAGCGGGGGTCCGGGGAATGGCCGCGCGAGGCGTCCACGTAGACGAAGGAACACATGTTGCGGATGTGAGCGAGGTCGTCCTCGCTTTGCACGAGGAATCCCTCGAGGGCAAAACGCGTAGCAAGCCACGGCCGGTCCAGACGCGAGACGTACATGCCCACGCGCAGCCCCTGGACGCCGATGCGGAATTCTTGCGACGAAGTGTTCATATTGGTGTTCGGTAAAAAAACACCCCCCCTGTAATCGTCCAGTCAAGCCTAGCGCAGCCGCGGGGCGGCGAAAAGCGGAAATACGCCGCGATTCGGGCCGCCGGGACGGGCGTCGCACCCCCTTTGACAGCCACGATCATGCCCCATATCTGGAGATGTTCCCCATGGGTCGAAGGTCATGTCCAAGTTGCTCAACATCGTTTGTCCCCACTGCGATGCCGTCAACCGCACGCCCGCCGAGCGGCTGGGGCAGTCGCCATCGTGCGGCAAGTGCCACCGGGCGCTGTTTCCCGGCGTGCCGGTGGCCCTGGATGCGGCCCGCTTCGAGCGGCACCTTGGCCGCGGCGATATTCCGCTCCTGGTCGATTTCTGGGCTTCCTGGTGCGGCCCGTGCCGTGCCATGGCGCCGGCCTTCGAGCAGGCCGCGGCACGGCTGGAGCCGGGCATGCGCCTGGTCAAGGTCGATACCGAGGCCGAGCCGGCCCTGGCCGGGCGCTATGCGATCCGATCCATTCCAAGCCTGGTGCTGTTCCGTGGTGGTCGCGAAGTGGCCCGGCAGGCCGGCGCCATCGGCGCGGCCGACATCGAACGCTGGGCGCGCCAGCACGCCTGAGTGCAAGGCCGGCCTGGCCGGGCGGACGGTATCCGCACACAATGGCCACCCGCATTGCCGCGGGTGACCGGCAGGAGCCTTCGTGAACACATTCGTGAGCGTGCGCCGCCTCGGCGGCCTGGCATTGGTCGCCGTGCTGGCCTTCAGCGGCATCTGCACGGCGGTGCAGTTCCTGCGCGGCGATCTCGACGGCGTGCGGGTGCCCTTGAGTTTCTACCTGATCGGGCCGCATGCCGCGATGGTGCGCGGTGCCTACGTGGTGCTGGCGATGGGCCTGGTCGCGCTGGGGGCGGGCTGGCATCGCGCGCTGGCGCCCGCCGCGCGCAGCGCCACGTCATGGCTGCTGTTCACGATCGCGGCGGCGTCCCTGGTGGTCACCGCCTTCGCCACCACCAACACCTGGGCGCATCCGGCCACCCTGCACGGGTTCATCCACGGCGTGGCCGCGCAGACCGCGTTCCTGACCGTGACCGTGGCGATGCTGCTCACGAGCTGGCGCCTGCGCCTGGATCCGCGCTGGCGCGGCCTGCATCGGCTGGCCTGGGGCTGGGCCATCGCCTGTTTCGTGGCGATGTGGGTGCAGGCACTGTGGCACGCCGGACCGCGCGGGCTGGAGCAGAAGCTGCTGATCCTGGCCCTGTTGGCCTGGCTGGCCGTGATGGCCTGGCAGCTGTATCACAATGGGCCTGAAGAGAGTCCTTCAAGCGATTGATATAAATGGATTATTCAGTGTCGAGCATGAAGGCCACGACGACCCGGCGGCCCTCGCCGGCCAGCACCGCATGGGTGCGCGCGGCGGCGGCATTGTCCATGACCTCCACGCCGATATCGGCAACCAGGAAGGCGCGCAGGGTCTCGGGCGGCGGAAACCGTTGCTGCGTGCCGGTGCCCAGCAGGACCACTTCCGGCTGCAGCGCAAGGATCGGTTCGACATGCTCGGGGGCCAGGTCGGCGGCATGGCGTACCGGCCAGTTCTCGACCACCCGGTCGCGCGCCAGCAGCAGGCTGCGGGTGAAGCGGCGATCGACCACGGTGACGGCATCCGCCTCGACACGTCGCACGTACAGGTAGTCATCGGGGCGTTCGCGCGAGAGTTCCATGTCAGACCTCCGGAGCGGGGCGTGGCTTGGTGGCGCGGGCGTTCAGCGGGGCAGGGCCAGCTTCGGCTCGTCCTCGTTGCGCAGGAACACGCTGGCGGTATGGCCGATTTCCTGCACCAGTTCGGCGCCGGTGGCTTCGGTCAGGGCGACGATCTGCTGACGGCGCTCGTCGCGGTCGCCGCCGGACAGCTTGATCTTGACCAGTTCGTGATGGGCCAGGGCCTTGCGCAACTCCTCGACCACGGCCTCGCTGACACCCTTGGCGCCCAGCATGATGACCGGGTGCAGGTGATGGCACAGCCCGCGCAGGTAGCGACGCTGGCTGTTGCTCAGTGCCTTGGCGGAAGCGGAATCGGGGCGGGCGGAGGCGGGCATCTTGGTTCAGTTTCGGGTCGCGGCGTGGCGGGCGCAAAGGGTATCATGGCCACCCCCATCGGAACCGTTTTCATGGCCCGAAGCAAGAGCAGCTCGCGCTGGCTCAAGGAACATTTCGACGACGCCTACGTCAAGCGCGCCCAGGCCGAGGGCTGGCGCTCGCGCGCGGTGTTCAAGCTGGAGGAAGTGCTCGAGCGCGACCAGTTGATCAAGCCCGGCATGCGGGTGGTCGACCTGGGCGCCGCGCCGGGCGGCTGGTCGCAGCTGGTGCAGCGCCACCTCGGCGACACCGGCCGCGTGTTCGCCCTGGACATCCTGCCCATGCAGGGCATTGGCGGGGTGGACGTCATCGAGGGCGATTTCCGCGAGGGCGCGGTGCTGGCCGAGCTGGAGCGGCGCCTGGAAGGCCATCCGGTCGACCTTGTGCTGTCGGACATGGCCCCCAATATGAGTGGTGTGGCCGTTGCCGACCAGATCCGGGCGATGGACCTGGCCGAATTGGCACTGGATTTCTGCCGCCATTGGCTCAAACCTGACGGTGCGTTTCTGATCAAGCTGTTCCAGGGCGCCGGATTCGACGAATACCTGCGTGACTTGCGTGGTAGTTTCGACCGCGTGACGATGCGTAAACCCAAGGCCTCCCGTGCGCGTTCGCGGGAGGTCTACGCACTGGCCACCGGGCATCGCCCCGCGGCCGGAAACTGAACGAGATGCACGCATGAATGAAATGGTCAAAAATCTGCTCTTCTGGGTCATTATCGCCGTGGTGCTGGTTCTGGTGTTCCAGAGCTTCAGCCACAACGCCGCGCGTACCCAGCAGATCAGCTATTCCGCGTTCGTCCAGAAGGTGGCCGACAACGACATCACCGAGGCGACCATCAGTTCCGACACGCCGCCCGTGGTCAAGGGCACGCTCAAGGACGGCAACCACTTCAGCACCGTGGTGCCGCTGATCGGCATCACCAGCAGCGACCTGCTCGGCACCCTGACCAAGAATGGCGTCAACGTGAAGCAGCAGCCGTCCGACAACGGCTTCTCGCTGCTTTCGCTGCTGATCAACTGGGTGCCGATCCTCCTGTTCATCGGCATCATGATCTGGTTCATGCGCCAGATGCAGTCCGGTGGCGGCGCGCGTGGGGCGATGAGCTTCGGCAAGTCGCGCGCCAAGCTGCAGGGCGAGGACCAGGTCAAGGTGACCTTCGCCGATGTCGCGGGCTGCGACGAGGCCAAGGAGGAGGTCGGCGAGCTGGTCGAGTTCCTGCGCGATCCATCGAAGTTCCAGAAGCTGGGCGGCAAGATTCCGCGCGGCGTGCTGATGGTCGGCCCGCCCGGCACCGGCAAGACGCTGCTGGCCAAGGCCATCGCCGGCGAGGCCAAGGTGCCTTTCTTCTCCATTTCCGGTTCCGACTTCGTCGAGATGTTCGTCGGCGTCGGCGCCAGTCGCGTGCGCGACATGTTCGAGCAGGCCAAGAAACACGCGCCGTGCATCATCTTCATCGACGAGATCGACGCCGTCGGCCGCCATCGCGGCGCCGGCCTGGGCGGCGGTCACGACGAGCGCGAGCAGACCCTCAACCAGTTGCTGGTGGAGATGGACGGCTTCGAGGGTGGCGAGGGCGTGATCGTGATCGCCGCGACCAACCGTCCGGACGTGCTCGATCCCGCGCTGCTGCGCCCGGGGCGCTTCGACCGCCAGGTGGTGGTCGGCCTGCCGGACGTGAAGGGCCGCGAGCAGATCCTCAAGGTGCACCTGCGCAAGGTGCCGCTGCATACCGACATCGACCCGATGCTCATCGCCCGCGGCACCCCGGGTTTCTCCGGCGCCGACCTGGCCAACCTGGTCAACGAGGCGGCGTTGTTCGCCGCGCGCGACAATGCGCGCGAAGTGCGCATGAGCCACATGGAAAAGGCCAAGGACAAGATCATGATGGGCGCCGAGCGCCGCTCCCTGGCCATGAGCGAGGACGAGAAGAAGCTCACCGCCTACCACGAGGCCGGCCATGCCATCGTCGGCCGCCTGGTGCCCGAGCACGATCCCGTCTACAAGGTCACCATCATCCCGCGCGGCCGCGCGCTGGGCGTGACCATGTACCTGCCCGAGGGCGACCGCTACAGCATCAACAAGACCGCCATCCGCTCGCAGTTGTGCTCGCTGTACGGCGGGCGCGTGGCCGAGGAGCTGATCTTCGGCACCGACAAGGTCACCACCGGCGCCTCCAACGACATCGAGCGTGCCACCAAGATGGCCCGCAACATGGTCACCAAGTGGGGGCTGTCCGACGAGCTGGGCCCGGTCACCTACGGCGAGGACGAGGACGAGGTCTTCCTGGGACGCTCGGTGACCCAGCACAAGAGCGTGTCCGACGAGACTTCGCGCAAGATCGACGAAGTCGTTCGCGGCATCCTCGACAATGCCTACGCGACCTCGACCCGGCTGCTCACCGACAACCTCGACAAGCTGCACCTGATGGCCGAGGCCCTGCTGCAGTACGAGACCATCGACGCCCACCAGATCGACGAGATCATGGAAGGGCGTCGTCCGGGTCCGCCCGCCGACTGGGGCGACACCGGCAAGGGCGGTCGCCCCAACTCACCGCGAGGCGATGCCGGTTCCACGGCAGGCGGTACGGTCGGCGATCCGGCACCGCAGAGCTGAGCGTCGGGAAAGCACCCCGCGTGAACGAACATGGCGGCCTGCGGGCCGCCATTTTTTTTCCTGTACTCCATGCACAGGGAGGTAGGGTGCAAAGAGGATCGGCCCAATCGCGAGTACGCGCCCGTGCTTCTCCGGACCGGAGCGGTGTCGGCGCGGGCTTCTTGGACAGCAGCGATGGGGCGGCTCGTGAACGACGGAAGCGGTCGCGGGACAATCCGGTATCAGAGGGGACTCCCGTCGTACCGGCAGCTTGATGTTCGAGCGCAGCGCAGCTCCCGCCATGGGAAAACCAACAGGAAGGAGGTTTTGCGATGTCCGATCAAGACAGGAAGGATGACTTGGCACGTCAGGCCGAGCATGCCCGGAGGCGTTTTCTGAAGGCGACCGGAGGAGTGGCGCTACTTGCCGGCCTCGGACCGGCAGGCGCGCTGCAGGCGGCGGAGCCGGATCGCACTGCCCATCAGAAGGATTTTCTCGGAGCGACGGTCAAGACCGACACGGTCGCGGCGATGCCGGGGCGCATTCCAGCGCCGATTCACCGTGATCATCCGGTGGTGCATCACATCGAATTGGTGGCCAGGGAGGTCGAGGCTGAAATCGCACCAGGCGTCCGGTTCGTCTTCATGACCTACAACGGCCAGGTGCCCGCGCCGATGATTCGCGTGCGCCAGGGAGACACGGTGAAGCTCACCATGTCCAGCGCACCGGGTAACCAGCGGCCGCACAACGTCGACTTTCACGCGGTCTTCGGAACCGGCGGAAGTTCCGGATACACCATGGTGGTGCCGGGGCAGAGCCGTGAAGTCCGTTTCAAGTGCATGTATCCGGGTGCGTTCATCTACCACTGCGCGGTGCCGAATCTCGACGAGCACATCAGTCGTGGCATGTTCGGCATGATCCTGGTCGAGCCGCCCGAAGGGCTTCCCGAAGTCGATCACGAGTTCTATCTAGGCCAGCACGAGGTCTATGCGGGCGCAGATGCGAACGGGAAGGGTGTCCTGCCGTTCGATTACGACGCCATGCTGCGCGAGGATCCGAAATACGTGCTGCTCAATGGCGCCGCGCACGGGCTGACGTCCGGCCGTTATGGCGCGATGCAGGCCCGGGTGGGCGAGACCGTGCGCGTGTTCATGGTCACCGGCGGGCCCAACCTGACATCGAGCTTTCACCCGATCGGCAATGTGTGGAGACGTTGCTGGCCGCAGGGTGCACTGGCCAATCCACCGCTGCAGTACATCCAGACCCAGTCGGTGCCGCCGGGCAGCTGCTTCGTCGGAGAAATGGAACTGCCCGTGCCCGAAACCATCAAGCTGGTCGACCACTCGCTTACGCGCGTGGCGCGTAAGGGCCTGCTGGCCGAAATCCAGGTTTCCGGGCCGGCCAATCCGGAAATCTTCAAGGGTTGAGGGCCGGGCAGGCGAGGGGCCAGGTGCATGTCCTCGTGACAGGACCGAGCCGGCCCTTCGCCTGCCCGCCAGAAAACGGTTCCAGAAAACGGTTGCAGATTCACTTGCGCACTGTTGAACGGCCGCATCTGGCCGTACCCACCTACCAAGAACTCAATGCATCGCCTCCGGCCCCGCGCCGCCGAACGGCGGACGCGCCAGCCACAGGATCGGGATCAGGCACACGAACAGCACCGTGCAGCCCCAGAACACGTCGTTGACCGCCAGGGTCAGGGCATCGTGGCTGATCACCCGGTCGACCACGGCCCAGGCGCGCTGGCCGGTGACGCCGAGGCCGTGCAGCGTGTCCAGGTAACGCGTGGCGGCCGGATTGCCGTGTGCCACGTGCTCGGTGAGAACCGCCTGGTGGTATTCGGAGCGGTGCTGCCAAAGCGTCACCGTGATCGCGGTGGACACGCTGGAGGCCATGGTGCGGAAGAAGTTGGCCAGCCCCGAGGCCGTGGCCACCTCGTTGGGCTTGAGGCCCGACAGGATCACCTGGTTGAGCGGGATGAAGAAGCAGGGGATGGCCAGGCCCATGACGAAGCGCGGCATGACCAGGCTGCCGAACGAGGCGTCGTTGTTGAAGGTGGAGAACCAGTACGAGGTGACCGCGAAGACGATGAACGAGAAGGTCACCACCGCGCGCAGTTCCAGGCGGTCGATGTTTCGCCCGATCACCGGTGACAGCAGGAACGCCAGGATGCCCACCGGTGCGGTGGCCAAGCCGGCCCAGGTGGCGGTGTAGTTGAGGTTGATCTGCAACCACAGCGGGAACACCACGTTGATGCCGAAGAAGGCGACCATGCCCAGCGACAGGGCCACGACGCCGACGGCGAAGTTGCGCTTGCGGAACAATGACAGGTCGATCACCGGGTGCTTGGCCATCAGTTCCCAGGCCACCAGGAAGGTCAGGCAGACCAGGGCGATGATGCCCAGCGCCAGGATCAGCGGCGAGGAGAACCAGTCCTTGTCATTGCCGTTGTCGAGCATGAACTGCAAACTGCCCACGCCGACCACCAGCAGGGCCAGGCCGATGATGTCGATGGGCACCTTGACCGTGGTGGTCTCGCGCTTGCGCATGATGGTCCACACGATGGCCCCGGCCAGCAGGCCCACCGGCACGTTGATGAAGAAGATCCACGGCCAGGACAGGTTGTCGGTGATGTAGCCACCCAGGATCGGGCCGAAGATCGGCGCCACCACCACGGTCATGGCCCACAATGCCAATGCCATGCCCTTGCGCTCAACCGGGTAGGCGCCCAGCAGCAGAGCCAGCGAAAGGGCCACCATGGGCCCCGAGCCGGCGCCCTGCAGCAGGCGGAAGACCACCAGCATCGGCATCGAGGTGGCCATGCCGCACAGCATGGAGAAGGTGACGAACAGCAGCAGCGCGGTGACGAAGGTACGCACCTCGCCGAAGCGCTTGGCGATCCAGCCGGTCAGCGGCTGCATGATGGCGCTGGCCAGGGCGTAGGAGCTGATCGCCCACGTGCCTTCCTGCGGGCTGACCGCCAGCGAGCCGGCGATGTGCGGCACCGACACGTTGACGATGGTCAGGTCGAGGATCTCCATGAAGGTGGCGAAGGAGATCGCGATCGTGACCAGCGCCAGCGGGGCGCCATGCAGCGGCTTCATCGGCGCGGAGTCGTTGTTGGACATCGCGGGGTCGGGTTCCGGCGAGGGGCGCGGCCGGGGCCGCGCCGTGGATCAGCGGGGGAGATGGTCTACTTGCGGGTGCCGAGGTTGGCGTCGATCACCGCTTCGGCCTCGCGCGTGGCCTCGGCCAGGTCGCCGCCGTACACCGAGGTCTGCGCCACCGGTTTGTCCACCGGCTGCCTGGCCAGCACCAGACCGCTGCGATCATGCGTGTCCACGTCGATGGTGGTGGACAGGCCGATGCGCAGCGGGTGTTTGCGCAGGTCGCCGGCATCGATCGAGATGCGCACCGGCACGCGCTGCACCACCTTGATCCAGTTGCCCGAGGCGTTCTGCGCCGGCAGCAGGGCGAATGCGCTGCCGGTGCCGGCGCCCAGGCCCACGACCTTGCCGTGCAGGGTCACGCCGCCGTAGATGTCGGGCTTGATGGTGGCTGGCTGGCCGATGCGGATGTGCGCCAGCTGGACTTCCTTGAAGTTGGCCTCCACCCACAGGTTGTCCAGCGGGATGACCTGCATCAGCGGCATGCCCGGCTGCACCTGCTGGCCGACCTGCACGCTGCGCTCGGCGACGTAGCCGCTGACCGGCGCCACGATGGCGGTGCGGTGCGCGGCCAGCCAGGCGGTGCGGAAGGCGGCGCGCGCCTGCATCACGGCCGGGTTGTGCTCGATGTCGGTGCCGTCGACCGCGGCGTGCGCGGCCGTGGCCTGGCGCTCGGCCAGCTGCAGTGCACTGGTCGCGGTGCGCACGCGGTCCTCCAGGTGCTGCACGTCCTGCGAGGACACCGCCTGCTGCTTGAGCAGGGGCTTGCTGCGCGCCAGGTCGGCGCGGGCCAGGTTCAGTTCGACCTTGCGCGCGTCGACCGCGGCGTCGGCCTGCTGCGCGCTGGCCACGGCCTGGCGTACCTTGCGCACGGTCTCGGCCAGGGCGCTGCGGGCGCGATCAAGGCTGAGGTCGGTGTCGTTGCGGTCCAGCCGGACCAGCACCTGGCCGGCCTTCACGAAATCGGTGTCGTCGGCGAGCACGCCGACCACGGTGCCGGGGATCTGCGCGCTGATGCTGACCTGGTTGCCCTTGACGTAGGCATCGTCGGTGGTCTCGCGCTGCGAGAGCACGAACAGCCACATGAGGAACCAGGCTGCGCCGGCCAGCACGAACACGCCGCCGATGATCAGCAGGATGCGCTTGCGCTTGGGCGTGTTGCTCTCGGTGGTGATGGCGGCCGATGCCGCCTTGTTGTCGTCGTTGCCGCTCATGGGGTCGGGGTCCGTGAGGAAGTGGATGCGGGGGCGGGATGGGCGCCGGCGTCGGCCGGCGCACCGGGCATGTGGTAGCCGCCGCCGAGGGCCTGGATCAGGCCGACATCGGCGTCGAGGATTTCGGCGTCCAGTTGCAGCGCGGCGTCCTGCTGCTGCAGGGACTGCGCGCGCATGCCAAGCACCGGCTCGATGCTGGTGATGCCGCGACGGTGGCGGGCATCGGCATTGGCGAGCAGCGACTGGATGGCCTGGAGTTGCCGTGACTGCTGCACCTGTTGCTCGCGCAGGCGCTCGAGGTTCAGGGCCGCGGTGGAGACATCCCGCGCCGCGTCGAGCACCGCGTCGTTGTACTGCGCCACGGCTTGGCGTACCTGGGCCTTGCTGACGCCGAATCCGGCGCGCAGCAGGCCGCCTTCGAAGATCGGCAGGTGCACGGCGGGGGTCAATGCGAAGACGCGGCTTTCGGGTCTCAGCAGCTTGCCCATGTCGATGCTTGAAAGGCCGGCCAGGGCGCTGATGCTGACATCGGGGTAGAACCTGGCGCGGGCCGCGTCGGTGCCGCGCACCGCGGCCTCGACCTGCCAGCGGCGGGCGGCGATGTCGGGGCGGCGGGCGATCAGGTCGAGGCCGGCATGTTCGGGCAGGCGGGCGTTGGCGTCAGGCAGCGGCCGTGGCTTCAGCGCCGGCAGCTGGTCCGGCGACACGCCGACCAGGGCGGCCAGGATCGCCAGGCGGATGCGCGCGCTGCCGCGCAGGGCCGCCGCCTGCTGGCGGGCCCCGGCGAGCTGCGCCTGGGCCTGGCGCAGGCCATCGCTGGTCTGCAGGCCGGCGCGCAGGCGCACCTGCTGCACCTGTTCGGCTCGCGCGGCATTGGCGACCTGCTTCTCGGCCAGGGCCAGCCGCTGGCGGTCGGCCAGCCAGCCGAAATAGGTACGGGTGATGCCGACCTGCAGGCCCAGCGCGGCGGCGCTGCGTCCGGCCTCGGCCGCGCGCACCTGGCCGATGGCCGCGGCCACGGCGGCGCGATTGCCGCCCCACAGGTCGAAGTCATAGCTGCCCTGCACCCCGATGTCGCCCTGGGTGTACCAGGTGAAGCCGAGCAGGCGGGTCGGGAACAGGCCGTTCTCGCTCAGTCGCTGGCGCGCCACCTGCGCGTTGCCGTTGATGCGCAGTCCGACCTGGGCCGCGGTCAGTCGCGCCGAGGATTGCGCCAGGGCCACGCGGCTGCTGGCCGTGGCCAGGCTGGTCGAATCGGCCAGCGCGCGGTGGATCAGCTCGTCCAGTTGCGGGTCGTCATAGCGCTTCCACCAGTCGCTGGCGGGCCAGGCGCCCGGATCCGGGTTGGACAGTCCGGCCAGCGGCACCTGAGTGCGCAGGTCGTCGGGCCGGACCTTGTCGGGCACGCCGATGCAGGCGCCGAGGAGCACTGTGACGGCCACCAAGGCAAGCGTGCGGGGGAGGGAAGGCAGGTTCATGCGCTGTGGGTATCCATGGCGTCGAGGTTGCCCAGGAGCTTCTCCGCCAGGCGGCGAAACTCACGGTGCTCCTTCGGGGTGAAGTCCTTGAACAGGGACTGCAGTCGGGGGCGCAGCAGCGGCAACAGTTCACGTACCAGGGCATCGCCCTGCGGGGTGACTTCGAGAATGATGCGGCGGCGGTCCTGGTCGCTCGGGCGGCGCGTCACCAGTCCGCGCTTGAGCAGGCTGTCGATGATGCGGGTCATGTTGGTCGGCTTTTGCGCCGCCCACTGGCACAGTTCCGAGGGATGGGTCTGCTGCCCGGGGCTGCTGAACAGCATCATCAGGGTGCGGAATTCGCTGTTGCTGAGCTGGTAGGGCTTGAGCCACGCCTCTTCGGCCTGGTCCAGGCGGTTGCCGGCGATGTTGAGCATCTTCAGCAGGGTGACGTCGTCCACCGGCAGGCCGGGCAGCAGCTCGGCCACGCGCGCCACGGCGGCTTGCATCGCCTGGCAGGATTCGAAGATAGGTCCCATCTCAGCCGTGAATAGTTCATGAGTGAACTATTAATCTAACAACTATTCAGACCGGCGTAAACCACCCCCGTGCGGGTCAGGCCGGATCGAGGCCGAACAGCCGCCGTGCGTTGCGGCGGGTGGCGGCCGCGAGGGTGTCCCGCGACTCGGGACGCAGGCGCGCGACGGCGTCGAGCACGTCGGTGAGGTAGGCCGGCTCGTTGCGCTGGCCGCGGTGCGCGGCGCCGGGCTGGTCGGGCGCGTCGGTTTCCAGCAGCAACTGGTCCAGCGGCATGTTCGCGACCAGCCGGTGCAGGCGGTGCGCGCCGGGGTGGGTGAGGGGGCCGCCGAGCCCGATGTGGAAGCCCAGGTCCCAAAGTTGCCGGGCCTGCTCGGGACTGCCGCCGTAACTGTGCACCACGCCACGCACGGGGCCTTCGCGGCGCAGGGTGTGGATGACGTCCTCGACGGCCTTGCGGGCATGCACGATCAGCGGCAAGCCGGTCTCGCGCGCCAGGCCGATCTGGTGCAGGAAGTAGTGGCGCTGGATCGCCGCATCGCCGTCGACATGGAAATCCAGGCCACATTCGCCCACCGCCACCGCCGGTTCGTCGCGCAACCAGCGTTCCAGCGCCGGCAGGTCCTGCTCGCGGTGTTCGTGCACGAACATCGGGTGCAGGCCGTAGCTGGCGTGCAGTCGCAGCGGGGCGCTGTCCAGGGCGCAGGTGGCGCGGATGTCCGGCCAGCGCCGCGCGCTCACGCCGGCCAGGACGATGTCGGTCACGCCCGCGGCCCGGGCACGCTCGATGACGGCGTGGCGGTCCGCCGCGAAGCGTTCATCGTCCAGGTGCGTGTGGCTGTCGAAGAGCTCGGTCACGGGCGTTCCTGCCATCTTCCGCAAAGCGCAAACGCATCTATCGTCCCACATGCCAGAGCGGTGTACAGTCCCCATGGCGAGCGGTGGAAACGAGGGATTCCGCCTAAGGACACGTTCAGCTGCCGGGTGCTTGCATGGCCGCGACGACGTGATGTTCCGTGTAGATCGATCCGGGAGGAAACCCCATGAACAAGATCATCAAGACTGCGCTTGCCGCAGGTGTCGCCCTGGCGCTGGGCGCGGGCCTGGGCGGCTGCGACCGCAACGCCGGCGCCGAGGGCCCCAATGCCCAGGCGCAGGGACCGCAGTACGCCACTGTTCTCAGCTCCACGCCGATCCGCAAGACCTACAACAATCCGCGGCAGGCTTGCCATGATGAAACCGTGACCCACCACAAGCCGGTCAAGGACACCAACCAGATTGCCGGTACCGCGATCGGCGCGGTGGTCGGCGGACTGGCCGGTCACCAGGTCGGTGGTGGCAAGGGCAAGACCATTGCCACGGTGGCGGGAGCGGTGGCCGGTGGCTATGCCGGCAAGAAGATCCAGGAGAATCGCCAGGAGAACGCCACCTACACCAGCCAGGAGCAGAAGTGCGAGACGGTGAACCATCCGACCACCAAGATCGTCGGCTATACCGTCAGGTACCAGCTTCCGGACGGCACGGTGAAGACCACGCGCATGGATCACGATCCAGGCGACAAGGTCGAGATCAAGCAGTCCACGACGGTGGTGTCTGACGCGCACTGAGGAAACGTGCGTCCGGCGTCGCCCAATCCCTGGAGGTGCAGCATGTCTTTGACAACACGTATCCATACGAAGCATTTGATGGTGGCCGCCCTGGTCGCGATGGCGTGGGCCCTGGCCGGTTGCGCGAGCGCTCCCGGCGCATCTGGCCAGGGACAGTACGGCACCACCTACGGGCCGCCGCCATCGGCCGGCTACGGAGCCGGAACGACGCGTTGCGCACCTGATCGTTGCGGCGTGGTCGAGGGCGTGGGGCAGGTCTACATCCAGGGCGACAAGCGTTCGACAGCGCTGGGCACCGTGATCGGCGCCGTGGTCGGCGGCGTGCTCGGCAATACGGTCGGCAAGGGTGATGGCCGCAAGGCCGCCACCGTGGTCGGTGCCGTCGCGGGTGGCGCGGTCGGCCACGAAGTCGCCAAGCGCAACAGCGGCGACGTCCCGGCCTGGCGCGTGGTGGTGCGGCTTGACGATGGCCGCACGGCCACGGTCACGCAGCGGGAGGATCCCGGCGTCGGCGTCGGGGACCGCGTGCGGATCGACCAGGGCCACGTGTACCGTCACCGTTAGAGGAAATCCCCACGAGGGGTTGCATCGGGCCACTGGGCGTTGCGGTTGAGCGCGAGGATGCCGTGCTTGCACAGCAGCACCTCGTCCTCCGCCTGCGCGCGAACGGTGGTCCGGGGCGCCTGTTGGTGTGGGCGCATCGACGTGTCCGAAAGCTGGATGCGCCACGAACCGCCGGACGCCCATCCCTCAGGTCTTTGCGCCCGCACTCCACGTGAGGCGCATCGTGATGATGACCGGGCATAAAAAAACCCTCCCGCGAGAGGGAGGGTCTTACCCGGTGAACGGGGCGTGTGGATCAGTTGGCGGCGTAGAAGGCGTGCTCGCCGATGGTGCGCACGCGATGCGTGGCCCACTTGGGCGAGATGCTGGTGGTGGCGAAGTGATCGGCACCGGGCACGACCATGACGCGATCGCTCTTGGGCAGGGTCCAGATGGCCATGCTCTCGCCGGCGATCTTCCATGCCTTGTTGAAGGCCTGAAGATTGGTGATGTCGAAGTTGGGCGACGTGGTGGTCAGCGCGAACTGGCGTGGCGCGCGCGTCACGTCGCAGATGGTATCGCCATAGCGACCCTGTTCGCGGCGGCGCAGGGCTACCTCGGCGACGGCGAACTGACCGATCGTCGATTGGCCGCGGGCCTCCAGGTACACCGTCGTGGCCAGACAGGTCTGGTCCGCGAGATGGTGCGGAAGCATGGTGGTCAACCACAACAACCAGGCAAGTTTCATTGTTGCATTCTCCTCAGGCCGTACACAGGTCCTCGAAGGCCCCTGCGCGCTTGAGCGACAGCCGCATCCGCGCGCTGCCGGTCGTTACCGTGTCGCGATGTGCATACACACACCGCAAGACGAACGCTGCATTCCAGTGCAGCGCCGATCCGAAAAATCTTTTGTCAGGCGATAGCTCCGATGCGCGGCATATGGCGGAAGCGGATGGGTGGCTCCGCGCTTCGGTGTCCGCGTGTCGCGGACGTCAGGGTGGTACGGCACATGGGCCGCCGGGTCGCGCCAATCCGGAATCATCCGGTTCGTCGCGCTCGTTCGAATGCACGCGTTCTACGGTCACCGTGCGTGCATCGACGGGGCAAATGTAGTGTCGCTTCGCAGTCAAGTCAATCTTTTGTGTACGAAATATTCATATTCCGTTAAATGCCGACGGTGCCCCACGCCCCTGGATTCATGCATCGAATCGCTTCACCAGCGTGATGCCGTGGACATGTTCGAGCGATGCACCGTCCAGTCGTGCGACCACGCGCTCATGGGCCACCGCGAGCGCTTCGTGACCGTCACCGGCATCGACGGCATCGAGCACGTCGATGGACATCGCCTCGGCCGCTTGGTTCGCCGCGGGGGCTTCCAGCGTCATGCGTCCAGTCATGAACGGTTCGGGTGCGCGCAGGTGCACCAGGGCGTTCTTGTGCCCGCCGAGATAATGCAGGCGCGCGGCGATCTCCTGTCCCGGGAAACACCCTTTCTTCAGGTTGATCGCGCCCAGGCGACGCAGGCCGAGTGCCGGCGGAAGGAACGTGTCCAGGCAGGCATCGGGCAGCCACGGCTCGCCGTGCCGGATGGCTTCGAGGCGCCAGGCGCCATCGTCTTCGGCAGTGGCGGGCACGACCAGGCTGCGCTCGCCGAACCCGAAGACGAGGGCATCGGATCGCTGTTCGATCGCGTAAGCGGGGCATGACGGTCCACCGCCGGGCAGGGCGGGCGGCCGTGCCGCCACCGTGACGCGGGAACGGAACACGTAGCGACCGAGCTGCTGGGCCATGACCGCAGCGTCGCCGCCCCGCAGGCAGGCGACAAGCACGTCGTCATGGGTGCGCGCCAGATGGAACAGGTAGCGGACGCGACCGCGGGCATCGAGCCACGCGCTCCATTGCCAGTGGCCCGTCTGCAGGGAAAGCACGTCGCTGGTGAACTGCGCATGCGCGAAGGTCAGTGCATCGGTGCCTTCGAGCGTCAGCAGGCCCGCGTGGACGGATAGGGTGTCGGATCGATTCATGCCGTGCTTCGCAACTGGTTGAATGGCGTGGGATCAGGGGCACGGTGCCGGTTGTCCGGCTTGTGCTGTTTCATGACAGGTATTAGGATTTTCGAGATTCATTCAAGCCCATGAACGACACCAGCCCCACATCCTCCGATTCCCGCGAAGCCGAGCCCACGCCGTCCGCGACGGTGCCGGCCGTGCCGAAACCGGAGCTCCGGAATGAAAAGCCCCGTCTTGACCCGGTCCGCTACGGCGATTGGGAGAAGAACGGGCGCTGCATCGATTTCTGAGCGCATGAACGTGGGGCCCGATCGGTGGGCGTGCTGACAATTTCACCTCATCCAAGGATAGCCACGATGGCACAGAGCGGGCGACCTCTTTCTCCGCACCTCGGCATCTACCGCTGGCAGGTGCAGATGGTGACCTCGATCCTGCATCGCGCGACCGGCATCGCCCTGGCGGCCGGCACGCTGCTGGTGCTGTGGGGATTGATGGCCCTGGCCAGCGGCTCGGGTCCCTGGGCTGACTTCACGGCCTTCGTCGGCGGCCCGTTCGGCCTGGTGTTGCTGCTGGGTTGGTCCTGGGCGCTGATGTACCACCTGTGCAACGGCATCCGGCACCTCCTGCAGGACGCCGGCCTGGGCTACGAGATTCCGCAGTTCGTGCGCTCCAGCTGGATGGCGGTGCTCGGCAGCGTGGTGCTGACGATCCTGATCTGGGTCTACCTGGCCGGTGGAGGTGTGCTGTGAGCGATCTGCGCAATCCCCTCAAGCGTGCCCGCGGCCTGGGCTCGGCCAAGTCGGGCGCCGGCCACTGGTGGCTGCAGCGGGTCACCGCGGTGGCCCTGGTGTTGCTGTCCATCTGGTTCGTGATCCAGATGCTCGCTTTGATCCACGCCGATTACGGATCCGCGCACCTGATGTTGTCGCGGCCCTGGAACGCGGCCCTGATGATCGCCTTCACCACGGCCATGTTCTGGCACATGCAGCTGGGCCTGCAGGTGGTGATCGAGGATTACGTGCACACCCGCTGGCTGGAGATCGGCCTGATGCTGGCGGTCAGGCTTCTGGCCGTCCTGTTCGCGATTGCCGCCGCTCTGGCGGTCCTGCGCATCGCCCTGGGGAGCTGAAGGGATACCCATGGAAAGCTACAAGATCCAGCAACACAAGTTCGACGTGATCGTGGTGGGCGCCGGTGGCGCCGGACTGCGCGCCACCTTCGGCCTGGCGCAGAAGGGCCTGAAGGCCGCCTGCGTGACCAAGGTCTTCCCGACCCGCTCGCACACCGTGGCCGCGCAGGGCGGCATCGCCGCCGCGCTGGGCAACATGGGCGAGGACGACTGGCGCTTCCATTTCTACGACACCATCAAGGGCGGCGACTGGCTCGGCGACCAGGATGCGATCGAGTACATGTGCAAGGAGGCCCCGGCCTCGGTGATCGAGCTGGAGCACTACGGCGTGCCGTTCTCGCGCACCGACGAGGGCAAGATCTACCAGCGCCCGTTCGGCGGCATGACCACGCATTACGGCAAGGGCACCGCGCAGCGCACCTGCGCCGCGGCCGACCGCACCGGCCACGCCATGCTGCACACGCTGTACCAGCAGGCGCTGGCGCATGACGCGCAGTTCTTCATCGAATACTTCGCCACCGACCTGATCTTCGACGACGAGGGCGTGTGCCGCGGGGTGATGGCGCTGGACCTCAACGAGGGCACGCTGCACGTGTTCCGCGGCCAGGCCGTGGTGCTGGCGACCGGCGGCTACGGCCGCGCGTTCTTCTCGTGCACCTCGGCGCATACCTGCACCGGCGACGGCGGCGGCATGGTGCTGCGCGCCGGCCTGGCGCTGCAGGACCTGGAGTTCGTGCAGTTCCACCCGACCGGCATCTACGGCGCCGGCTGCCTGATCACCGAGGGCGTGCGCGGCGAGGGTGGTTACCTGACCAATTCCAAGGGCGAGCGCTTCATGGAGCGCTACGCGCCCAGCGCCAAGGACCTGGCCTCGCGCGACGTGGTCTCGCGCGCCGAGACCATCGAGATCCGCGAGGGCAGGGGCGTCGGCGAGGGTGCCGATCACATGCACCTGAACCTGATGCACCTGGGCCCGGAGGTCATCCACGAGCGCCTGCCGGGCATCGCCGAGACCGCGCGCATCTTCGCCGGCGTCGACGTGACCAAGGAGCCGATTCCGGTGTTGCCGACCGTGCACTACAACATGGGTGGCATTCCGACCAACTACCACGGCGAAGTCGTGCAGAAGCGCGGCGACGATCCCGATGCCGTGGTGCCGGGACTGTTCGCCATCGGCGAGGCGGCCTGCGTGTCGGTGCACGGCGCCAACCGCCTGGGTTCGAACTCGCTGCTGGACCTGGTGGTGTTCGGACGCTCCGTGGCCAATCGCTGCGCCGAGATCATCAAGCCCGACAGCCCGCACAAGGATCTTCCGGCCAGTGCGCTGGACAAGGCGCTTTCGCGCTTTGACAAGCTGCGTCACGCCGACGGCGACACCCCGACCGCCGACATCCGCATGGACATGCAAAAGACCATGCAGGCCGACGCCGCGGTGTACCGCACGCAGGAAACGCTGCAGCAAGGCTGCGAAAAGATCTCCAAGGTGCACGCCTCGTTCGAGAACGTGCGTGTGAGCGACCGTTCCATGGTGTGGAACTCGGATCTGGTCGAGACGATGGAGCTGGCCAACCTGCTCGACCAGGCCGTGGCCACCATGCACTCGGCCGAGCAGCGCAAGGAATCGCGCGGCGCCCACGCGCGCGAGGATTTCCCCGATCGCGACGATGCCGAGTGGATGAAGCACACCCTGGTGTGGGTCGACGACAAGGGCAAGCCGCGTTTCGACTTCCGACCGGTGCACATGAACACGCTCACCGACGAGGTCGAGACCGTGCCGCCGAAGAAGCGCGTGTATTGATAGCTGGGAATCGGGGATCGGGAATGGAAAAGCCGATTCCGCTCCGAGTTCGCCGCCGCTGAACATTCAACCCGAAATCCGGAACACGACATGGCCGAGTTCAAGCTACCGAAAAACTCCAGGATCCAGAAGGGCAGGCACCACGCGGCGAAGGACGCGAAGAAGCCGCGTACCTTCAAGATCTACCGCTGGAGTCCGGACGACGGGCAGAACCCGCGCACGGACACCTACGAGGTGGACATGGCCAGCTGCGGGCCGATGGTCCTGGACGCCCTGCTGAAGATCAAGAACGAGATCGATCCGACGCTGACCCTGCGCCGCTCCTGCCGCGAAGGCATCTGCGGCAGCTGCGCGATGAACATCGACGGCACCAACACGCTGGCCTGCACCAAGGCCATCGAGGATTGCGGCAATGGCGAGGTCGCCATCTATCCGCTGCCGCACATGCCGGTGGTCAAGGACCTGGTGCCCGACCTGACGCACTTCTATGCGCAGTTCGCCTCGATCAAGCCGTGGCTGCGCACGCAGAGCCCGGCGCCCTCCGACGCCGAGCGCCTGCAATCCCCGGAAGACCGCAAGAAGCTGGACGGCCTGTACGAGTGCATCCTCTGCGCGTGCTGTTCGACCAGTTGCCCCAGCTACTGGTGGAACGGCGACAAGTACCTGGGCCCGGCCATCCTGCTGCAGGCCTACCGCTGGATCGCCGATTCGCGCGACGAGGACACCGGCGAACGCCTGGACGACCTGGAAGACCCGTTCAAGCTGTATCGCTGCCATACCATCATGAACTGCGCGCGGACCTGCCCGAAGGGCCTCAATCCGGCCAAGGCCATCGCCGAGATCAAGAAGCTGATCGTCGAGCGCCGCTCGGCCTGATGCGTCCCGGCCACGCGTGATCGCGACGCCCGATCGGTGCATGCCGGTCGGGCGTTTTCGTCTGCGTGTCCGGCGCCCGACATGCGCGGCGGCGGTTCCCGTGCGGATGCGTCAGCGTTATATTTGGATCGATCCAAATGCCATGCCCGAACACGCGGCACCACCCACTATCCAGGGAGATCGACATGTCGAGGCAGTATGCACGGGCCTGGCGCGCACAGCGCAGGGCGGGAAGCCGCCGCATGGCGATCTGGACACGATGTGTCGCCATGCTGGCGTGGGGGCTGTGCCTGACCGCCCATGCTTCGGTAAATCAATCAGATACCGGCACTTTCTTCACATCGTTCGAGGATGGGCAAGCGCAGCCTGTCTCCGCCACGGCCGCAGCGACGCTCAGGGTGCAGCGTGTCGGGGGACCTGCCGCCGACGAGGTGCTCGTCGACCGCCCCGGGGTCGGATTCGACGGCACGCACGCGTTGCGCTACGGGGCACGTGAAGCCTCGGGGCAACCGCTTCGGCGCACGCTTTTCAACGTGCATGTGCCGGTGGGCGCGCATACCCATCTGACCTGGAAAGTGTTCCCGGCCCGGGCGCAGGGGCCGGATCCGCAGTCAGCGCAGCACGTCATCGTCGACCTGCGCTTCAGCGACGGTTCGCGATTGTCCACGCTGGGTGCGCGCGACCAGCACCGGGTGCGCTACACGGCGCGCGACGAGGGTGGCGCGCGTATGCTCTATCCGGACCAGTGGAACGCCATCGACGTCGATCTCCCGACCGTGGCGCGTGGCAAGGTCGTCACCGCGATCGAGATCGTGGCGCAGCCGCCGGCGGGCAATGCGGCGTTCCATGGTTACATCGATGACATCCGCATTGGCGCGCTGCACCGGCCGCATCCCGCATCGCCCAGCGCGTACGTCGACACGCGGCGCGGCAGCCACTCCAACTACAATTTCTCGCGCGGCAACACCTTTCCCGCGACGGCCGTGCCGCACGGCTTCAACTTCTGGACGCCGACCACCCGCGCCGGCTCGAACTGGATCTACCAGTACCAGGAAGGCAACGACGCGCGGAATCGTCCGCGCATCCAGGCGTTCTCGCTCAGCCACGAGCCCAGCCCGTGGATGGGCGACCGCCAGACCTTCCAGGTGATGCCGGCGATGGTGGCGCACGGCGCGCCGCCGCTGGATCGCAAGCAACGTGCGCTGGCCTTCAGCCACGATCACGAGACGGCGCGGCCGTACCTCTACAGCGTGCGGTTCGACGACGGCATCGAGGCGGCGATGACGCCCAGCGACCACGCGGCGTTGATGCGCTTTCGCTTTCCCGGCGCGCATGCGCAGCTGGTGTTCGACAACGTCAACGATCATGGCGGCATCACCCTCGACCCTGGGCATGGTGCGATCCAGGGCTTTTCCGATGTCGCCAGCCGACTCTCGACCGGTGCGACGCGCCTGTTCTTCTACGCCAACTTCGATCGTCCGGTGCGCGCGAGCGGGCATCTGACGGGGCGCGGCCGGGATCATGTGGCGGCCTGGTACGGCTTCGCGCTGGACGATTCGCGCACGGTGACGATGCGCATCGGCACCTCGTTGATCAGCGTGGAGCAGGCCAGACGCAACCTGGATCGCGAGATCCCGTCGGGCACCCGTTTCGAGCAGGTGCAGGCCGCCGCTCGCCGGCGCTGGGACGCCTTGCTCGGCCGCGTCGAGGTGCCGGGCGCCTCCTATCGCGACAAGGTCACGCTGTATTCCAACCTGTATCGCCTGTTCCTGTATCCGAACGAGGCGTTCGAGAACGTCGGCACCGCGGCGAAGCCCGACGAGCGCTACGCCAGCCCGTTCTCGCCGCCGGTGGGCGCGAACACGCCGACGCATACCGGCGCGCGCCTCGTGAAGGGGCGGCCGTACGTCAACAACGGCTTCTGGGACACCTACCGCACCGCCTGGCCGGCCTACGTGCTGCTGACGCCGCGCGAGGCGGGGCGGATGATCGACGGCTTCGTGCAGCAGTACCGCGATGGTGGCTGGATCGCGCGCTGGTCGTCGCCGGGCTACGCCGACCTGATGGTCGGCACCAGCGCCGACGTGGCGTTCGCCGACGCCTGGAACAAGGGCGTGCATAACTTCGACGTGCGCAGCTTCTACCAGGCTGCCCTGAAGGACGCGGCCGTGGTCAGCCCGGTGCCCGGCGCGGGCCGCAAGGGCATGGCGCGTTCGATCTTCACCGGCTACACGGCCACCGACACGGACGAAGGCTTTTCCTGGTCGATGGCCGGCTATCTCAACGACTTCGGTCTGGCGGAACTGGCCCGGAAGCTCGCCAAGCATCCGCCGAAGAACGATCCGTACGCGGCGCACTACGCCGACGATGCGCATTATTTCGAAAGCCGGGCGCTGGGCTACGTGCACCTGTTCGATGCGGCCACCGGATTCTTCGTCGGTCGCAAGCCGAATGGCGATTGGCGCATCGACGCCGCGCATTTCGATCCCTACGCCTGGGGCGGCGACTACACCGAGACCAATGCATGGGGCATGGCGTTCGACGCCGTGCAGGACGGCCAGGGGCTGGCCCATCTCTACGGCGGCCGCGCCGGTCTGGCGGAGAAACTGGACGCCTTTTTCGACGCGCCGACGATTTACCATGTCGGCGCCTATGGCGGCATCATCCACGAGATGCGCGAGGCGCACGAAGTGCGCATGGGCCAGTACGGTCACAGCAACCAGCCGTCGCACGCGATCCTGTACATGTACGACGTCGCCGGCCAGCCGTGGAAGACGCAGGACAAGGTGCGCGACGCGTTGTCGCGCCTGTACAACGGCAGCGCCATCGGCCAGGGCTACCCCGGCGACGAGGACAACGGCGAGATGTCGGCGTGGTACGTGTTCAGCGCGGCCGGCTTCTACCCGCTGCGCGTGGGCACGCCGACCTATGCCATCGGCGCGCCGTATTTCCCGGAGATGATCATCCACCTGGAGAACGGCAGGCGCATCGTCATCCATGCGCCCGGCGTGAGCGATCGCAATCGCTACATCCAGTCGCTGATGCTGAATGGCAAGCCGTACGACAAGGCCTGGTTGCGTCATGCCGACCTGGTCGATGGCGCCACGCTGGATTTCCGCATGGGTCCGCATCCCTCGCGCTGGGGCGCCGCGCCGGAGGACGCGCTGCCGTCCATCACGCGCGTGGGCTCGGCACCACGCCCGATGGTCGATCTGATCGACGCCCTGCATGCCACGGTGTCCCTCGACGGCGACGTGGCCGCGTCCAAGCCCCTGGTCGACGATTCCTCGGCCACGGACGCGCGCCTGGGTCGCGGAAAGGCCGGCGTCGACGTGCGCTTCGATCGCGCGCGGCGCGTGCTGATGTACACGCTGACGTCGGCGCAGGATCCGCGCGACATGCCGTCGTCATGGCAGCTGCTCGGTTCGAATGACGGTCGGCACTGGACGGTGCTGGATGCGCGGCGGGGCATCGCTTTTCGCTGGCCACGCCAGACCCGCGCCTTCGGTGTGGGCCGGGCGGGCTCGCATCGGTACTACCGCCTGCTGCTGTCGTCCACGGCGAAAGGCAGCGCGATGGCGCAGGTCGAGTTGCTCGGGTATCCCTGACGCGTGACCGGGCGCCGTGAGCCGGCTTACTGCGCGGCGGCTGTGGATCCCGGTGATGCAGCGGACGGTTTCACGGTCGCCAGCAGGGTGTTCAGTTCGCTGGCGATGGTCGGCAGCATGTCCTTGTCATAGCCCACGTGCACGTGGGCGATGCGGCCGTCCGGCGCCACCATCACCATGTGCGGGATGCCGTTCACGCCGAAGGCATCGGCCGCCTTGTCGTGTCCATCGTAGGCCAGCACCATGCCCAGGCCGCGCAGCTTGCGATGCACGTAACGGTAGGTCTGCCGATCCTCGTCATGGCTGATCGCCACCACCTGCAGGCGGCCCCTGGCCAGGCGCTGCATGTTGGCCAGCACCGGGAGCTCGTGCATGCAGTAATGGCACCAGGTGGCCCAGAACGTCACCACCAGCACCTTGCCTTGATATTGCGAAGCGTGGATGGCGCTGCCGTCGTCACGATGGCCGAGGTCGTCGGGCACCTTGTCCCCGGGTTTCACCGCGGCCTGCGAGGAGGCGCAGAGCAGCGCCAGGACGGCGGCCAGGATGATGCTGCGTCGCGTGAGTTTCATGGGGTTCCTCCCTGTGCCCGATCGGGATGCTCATGCGCGCCCCCGATACATGCCATGCATCCGTGCACCGCGCGGCTTCACTTGCCGGTCGCGCGGAACTTGAAGACGAACTGGTCGGTCATGCCACGGATCTTCGGATCGAAGACCTTGATGTCGTGCGGGTCCTTCCGATTGCGCAGCACGTTGCTCGCGCCGAGGAAACGGAAGCCCGCGGCGGTCACCTGCTGCTTCACGGTGGCCGGGTCGATGCGGTGCAGGGTGCCGGTGTCGCGCAGACCCGAGCCCGCCGGCGCGACATGATCGTTGACCAGGAAGATGCCGCCGGGCTTGAGCACGCTGTGCACTTCGCCGGCCAGCATCTTCGGCGTGATGCTGCCGAGGCCCGGGTTGTTGTAGTCGTGCATGTTCTCCGCCGTGAAGACCAGGTCCGCGGGCTTCGGGGCGGCGAGTTTGGACGATGGCTGCACCAGCACGCTGACGTTGGCGTAATGCGGGTCGGCGGCGATCGCTTTCACGGTGTCCAGTGACTTGGGGAAAGCCTTGGCGGCCGCCTCGGGGACCACCGCGTAGACGTGCCCCTTCGGGCCCACGACCTGGCTCAATATCCGTGTCCAGTAACCGCCTCCCGGGACCAGTTCGACCACCACGTCGCCCGGCTTGACGCCGGAGTAGGCCAGCACGGGACCCGGCCGGCGGCGCGCGTCGTCGCGCCGGTCCGCCGAGCGGGCCGGATCGGCCAGGGCGTGAGTTATGGCGGCGGGCACCTTGATGCGGGCAGGTTGCCCGCGATCGGCCCGTGCGGGTGCGGCGAAGGTCAGGCCGAGCGCGACGCCGGCCAGGAGTATCGGGAGGAGGGATCCGTGCATGCGCATCATGCGGGCAGTATGGACCTCTCGGTCAACCGCTTCCAGTAGGCCCGGGCGTCAACGGGCGCCGATCACATTGAGCACCTCGTAGCAGGCGCCCATGGTGTGGTAATCGACCTTGCCTGCCGGGCTCTTGCAGTTGTCGTGCTTCTGGTTCATGTGGTCGAGGATGCGGTACCAGCCGCCATGCTGGTGATCGACCATGTGTTGCCAGGCATAGGTCCAGATGCGCTCGTACCACAGCCAGTAGTCCTCCAGGTCCGTGCGCTGCGCCAGCAGCGCGGCGGCGGCCAGGGTCTCGGCCTGGACCCAGAAGTACTTGTCGTCGTCGCAGATGTCGCCGTCCGGATCGAAGCCGTAGCACAGACCGCCGTGCTGCTTGTCCCAGGCAATCGACACGGCGGTATCGAACAGGCGCCGCGCCGTCGGCACCAGCCAGTCCAGCCCGGGGCGGGCAACGGGCTGCTCCTCGCGATCGCCAAGCGGATCGAGCACGCGCGGGGATATCCCCGCCGCCGACACCGGGACTGCCGCCTCGTGGCGTTCCGGCAACGGGCGCCATGCCGTCCCGACCGAGCCCTGCACGCCGACGGGATGTTCCGCCTGCGCGGCCGGACGACGGCAATGCCGGTCGAGGATCAGCAGCAGCTTGGCCCACTCGGTGTGGTGCCCGGGCTGGAACCCCCAGGGGCGGAACAGGTGGCGGGGATCGTCGCGGTTGTAGTCCCAGTCGACGTTCCACTGCGCGTCGTAATGCTCCCAGATCAGCCCGTTGGCGAGACTGGCCTGGCGCCGGGTGATGTTGTCGGCCAGAAGCAGGGCGCGATCCAGATAGCGAGTCTGGCCGCTGGCCTCGTAGGCGCACAGCATGGCTTCGCACATGTGCATGTTGGCGTTCTGCCCGCGGTAGGGCGAGAAGTGCCAGTCGGCGTCGGCCTCGTCGCGATACAGGCCGGCGTCCGCGTCCCAGTAGCGTTCCTCGAGCAGTTGCCAGGTCTCGTCCATCCACGCCGCGGCCTGCTCCGATCCCGCCTTGTGCGCGGTGGCGTAGGCCAGCATCACGAAGGCCACCCCGTAGCAGTGGTTGGTACGGTCCTCGGCACGGCCATCACGCAGCGTCCACACGTAGCCGCCGGTGATGCGGTCGCGATGGATCTCGCGCAGGTAGTTGAGGCCGTGGCGCGTGGCCTCGGCGTAGTTCGGGTTGCCGAAGTGACGGGAGGCCATGGCGAAGTTGAAGACGAAGCGCGTGCTGCTCACCAGGTGCCGGTGGCGGGTGTCGTAGATGCTGCCATCGTCGCGGAAATACTGGAAGAAACCACCGACGGCATCGATGCATCGCGGGTAGTAGAAATGCATGATGTCGGCGATGTGCTGGCGCAGGAACTCCGCGGATCGAAAATCGGGCACGGGGTTGGCGGGCAGCTTGGGCGTCATCGGTTCGTTTCCATGAATGTGGCGACTTCCCGTGCGTCCGGCATCGCGGCGAAGGAACCGCGCCGCGTGGCGGCAAGCGCGCCGCATGCGGCGGCGTAGCGCAGTGTCGCATGAAGGCGGGGCATGTCCATCAGCCAGTCGTCGAATCGATCCGGGCCGACATCCTGCGCGGCGATCCTGCACAACAGGCCGGCGACGAAGGCATCCCCCGCGGCCGTGCTGTCGAGGACGTCGACGCCATAGACCGGCATGTCCCCCTCGACATCACGCATGAACCAGCGCAGCGGTGCCTCGCCGTCGGTGACCACCAGCAGGCGCGCGTGGCCACTCCACAGGCGTTCGAGGAAGGCGTCCACGCCGTCGAGCGCCAGATAGTCCAGTTCCTCGGCGCTGAGCTTGACGATGTCGGCCAGCTCCAGGCCGCTCCACATCACCGGACGCGGATCGTCCACGCAAGTCCAGCGCGCCGGACGCAGGTTCAGGTCGAAGCTGACCAGCCCGCCGGCGGCGCGGGCGCGACGCATCCCTTCGCGCGTGGCCTCGGCCAATTCCGCCTCGCTCATGCTCAGCGAGCAGGCGTGCAGAAGGGCGCCCCGGGCAAAGGCATGCTCGTCGAAATGCGCGCTGCGGAACAGCATGTCGGCCGATGGCGGCCGGTAGAACTCGAAACTGCGTTCGCCGTGTTCATCCAGCTGCACGAATGCAAGCGCGGTAGGGGCTTCGTCGGTGCGCCTGGCATGGCGGGTGTCCACCCCGGCACGCTGCAGCTGGTCGACCAGGAAATCGCCGAAGCGGTCCGTGCCCAGCATGCCGACGAAGCGGGCATCACCGCCCAGCCGCGCCACGCCGACGGCCACGTTGGCCTGGCCGCCGCCGGCATAGGGCACGAAGGCGCGGCTGAAGCCATGCGCGTCCATGCCTTCCGGATGGAAGTCGATCAGGGCTTCGCCAAAGCAGAGGATGGGTCGCATGCGTGTCTGGCCTCTCAGGACGGCGTGGCCTGGGCGGCGCGGACCCGCGAACCGCGCAGGCCGTAGAAGACAATGAAGGCGTAGCACAGCAGCGGCAGCACGAACGAGGGCTGCAGGCCGACGCGGTCGGCCAGGAAGCCCTGCGCCAGCGGTATCACGGCGCCGCCGACGATGGCCATGATCAGCAGACTGGAGGCCTTGTCGGTGAGCGGCCCCAGGCGTTCGATGCCGAGCGCGAAGATGGTCGGGAACATGATCGAGTTGAACAGGCCGACCGCGATCAGGCTGACCATCGCCACGTGGCCATGGGTGGTCATGGTGGCGACCAGCAGGGCGCCGGCGACGACCGCGAACCATGTCAGCATCCGGCGCGGATCGAACCAGGCCAGCAGGAACGCGCCGAACAGGCGGCCGACCATGGCGCCGCCCCAGTAGAACGACACGTAGTGCGACGCCATCTGCTCGCTGACGTTACCGATGTCCGGCTGGGAGATGTAGTTGATCATCAGGCTGCCGATGGAGACCTCGGCGCCGACGTAGAAGAAGATCGCCAGCACGCCGAAGGCGACATGCGGGATGCGCAGCACCTCGACCAGGCCGCGCAGGTTGTCGCCCACGGTCGGCTTGCCGGTATCGGTGCTGGCGGTCTTCTCTGAAAGCCTGGGCAGATGGAACATCAGCACCACGCCGGCCAGGATGAACAGCGTCACGGCCAGTTCCAGATACGGCATCTGCACCGATTGCGCCTGCTCGCTGCGGTAGGCCGCCAGCTGCGCGGCCGGCAGGGCCGCGATCTCGCTTGCCTTCTTCACCGCATGCGAGAGGATCAGGTAACCGCCGAAGATCGGCGCCAGCGTGGTGCCCAGGGAATTTAGCGTCTGCGCCAGGGTCAGGCGGCTGGAGCCGGTGCGCACCGGGCCGAGCAGGGCGACATACGGATTGGCGGCGACCTGAAGCACCGTGATGCCGGTGGCCAGCACGAACAGCGCGCCGAGGAACAGCGGGTAGTTGTGCCATTCGGCGGCGGGCAGGAAACCCAGCGCGCCGATGCCGGCGATGCCCAGGCCGGCGACGATGCCGAGCTTGAAGCCGATGCGATCGACCAGCCAGCCACTGGGCAGGGACATCAGGAAATAGGCGCCGAAGAAGGTGAACTGCACCAGCATCACCTGGAAGTAGCTCAGGTCGAAGGCGGCCTTCAGGTGCGGGATCAGGCTGTCGTTGAGCGCGGTCAGGAACCCCCACATGAAGAACACGAGGGTCAGCACGGTGAGCGCGGTCGGGTAGTACGTGTAGCGCTCGGGTCCGGCACCCGTGGCAGGGGCGCGGATCGGTCGGCCGGGAGCGGAAGCCATGCGCGATGAACCTCGTCGGTCAGGAAACGGTGGGTGGGCTGGTGCTGGCGCGCACTTCCAGTTGCGCCGGCGAGGTGATGTCGATGGCGGCGGCGTCCGGTTCGCGTACGCGCAGCAGGATGCGTTGCGCGGCCTGGCGCCCGCGGGCGCGGGGATCGGTGGCGATGGTGGTCAGCGGGGGCAGGCTGACGGAGGCTTCGGGGATGTCGTCGAAGCCGGTGACCGAGAAATCCTTGCCCGGGCGCAGGCCGCGCGCGTTCAGGCCCAGCATCAGGCCCAGCGCCACCGCGTCGTTGTAGCAGACGGCGGCGGTCGGCGCGGGATCGCGCATGAACAGTGCCGCCGTCTGCGCGGCGGCCTGCAGGCGCGTGGGCGCGCTCTCGATCAGCCAGGGCGGTTCGATCGCGATGCCCGCCGCATGCATGGCGTCGGCGTAGCCCTCGCGGCGCTCGCGGCAGGAGCTGGAATCGGCGTGACCGCCGAAGAAGGCGATGCGCCGGTGGCCGAGCTCGAGCAGGTGCTCGGTGGCCAGGCGCGCGCCGCGGCGGTTGTCGAGGGCGAGGAAGTCCCAGTGCGCGTGGGGCAGCTTGCGGTTGAAGACCAGCACGGGCGTGTGCGCGCCGATGATGTCCAGCAGCGCCTCGCCGTCGCTGTGCTCGGCGGGCGACAGGATGATGCCGGCCGGCGCGTGCTCGCCGAGCGTGGCCAGCACCTTGCGCTGGCGTTCGGTCGATTCGCTGGTGCTGCCCAGCAGGGTGATGAAGCCTTCCGCGCCCAGCGCCTCATCGACGCCGGCGGCGAATTCGGCGAAGAAGGGATTGGACAGGTCGTTGATGACCAGGGCCACGCTGGACGAGGTGCGCTGGCGCAGGTTGGCGGCGGCGCGGTTGTAGACGTAGCCCTGGCGTTTCAGTTCGGCCTCGACCTTGTGGCGCGTGGCGGCGGCCACCAGCGGGCTGCCGCGCAGCACCAGGGAGACCGTCGCGCGCGAGACATGACAGCCACGGGCGATGTCGGCCAGGGTCACGCGTCGCCCGTTCACGGGGCACCTCGGGAGCACGGGAAGGACACGGCGATGGCGCGGTGATCGGGCATCGTCTCTCGGATCGGTTTTGGAACGATTCAAATCAGGCAGGCGCGGATCAAATGGCCTGTTCGGGCATCATGCATTGCAACATGCCAGCGTGCAATCTGCATGCTAGCTTGAGCCAAATTTGGAACGATTTAAACCGGGGATTCGCCATGCCGTTCCGTACCGTTTTCCGTGGCTGCCTGTGCCTTGTCCTGGGAGCGCTGCTGATGTCCGCCACCGCCCGAGCCGCCGCGCCGCGCAGCGCCTGGTCCCAGGTCGATCCGATGATCGGTACCGGCGGCGACGGACATACGTTCCCCGGCGCGACGGTGCCGTTCGGCATGATCCAGTTGAGCCCGGACACCGCGATGCCCGATTTCAGGCACGGCTACAAATGGGCGGCCGGCTACCGCTACGACGATTCGACCATCCGCGGCTTCTCGCACACGCACTTCTCCGGCAGCGGCCATTCGGACCTGGGCGACGTGCTGCTGATGCCGATCGGCGGCACGGTGCATCTGGATGCCGGCGAGGCGGACAAGCCCGGCAGCGGCTACCGCTCGCGCTTCAGCCACGACACCGAGACGGCGCAGGCCGGCTACTACGCCGTGACGCTGCCGGACAACCACGTGCGCGTGGAGCTGACCGCGGGCAAGCGCGTGGGCTGGCACCGCTATACCTTCGCCAAGGGCGATCCGGCGCACGTGCTGCTGGACCTGCGCCCGAGCATCTACGACTACAAGGGCAAGGTGTCCTGGGCGCGTTTGCGCGTGCGCCGCGACGGCACCGTCACCGGCATGCGCGAGACGCGCGGCTGGGCGCCGGGGCGGCAGCTGTTCTTCGCCATCCGCTTCTCGCGCAGGATGGCCTCGCATGAGCTGATGAACCGCGAGGACAACATCCTCTACAAGGGCTTCAAGGGCCCCGGTGACGCGCCGACCGACACCGATGCCGTGGAGGGTCGCGCGCTGGAAGGCGTGTTCGACTTCGGCACGCTGGACAAGCCGCTGGTCGTGAAGGTGGCGATCTCCACCGTCAGCGAAGCCAATGCCATCGCCAACCTCGACGCCGACGGCAGGGGCTGGAACTTCGACGCCCGCCGCGCCGAGGCGAGCAGGGACTGGGAAAAGGCGCTGTCGGCCATCGACATCGACGCACCAGCGGCCACGCGCAGGAACTTCTACACCGCGATGTACCACGCCATGATCGCGCCGAATCTGGCGATGGACGTCAACGGCCAGTACCGCGGCCCCGACCACGGCATCCATCAGGCCAAGGATTTCACCTTCTACTCGACCTGGTCGCTGTGGGACGTCTACCGAGCGCAGCAGCCGCTGATGACGCTGATCCAGCCGAACAAGCGTGTGGCGAACTTCGTGCAGTCGCTGGTCGCGGCGCAGGAATCCAGTCCCTTCGGCATCCTGCCGGTGTGGGCCTACCAGGGCCTGGAGACCTGGTGCATGATCGGCTACCACGCGGTGCCGGTGATCGCCGACGCCTACATGAAGGGCATCCGCGGTTTCGATGCGAAGGCGGCGCTGAAGGCGATGGTCGCCAGTGCCACCTACAAGCCCTACGGCGGCCTGGGCTGGTACATGAAGCTCGGCTACGTGCCCATCGACAAGGTGCCCGAAGCGGCATCCAAGACGGTCGAATACGCCTTCGACGACTGGACGATTTCGCGCATGGCCGGTGCGATGGGCGACGAGGCGCTGGCCAAGCGTTTCGCAAAGCGCGCCGGCTACTGGCGAAATTCGTTCGACCCGAAGACGGGCTTCCTGCGCGCACGCAAGAGCGACGGCACGTTCCGCGCGCCGTTCGATCCGGCGGCGGCGGGCTACGGCAGCGACTACACCGAGGGCAACGCATGGCAGTACTCGTGGTACGAGCCGCAGGACATCGGCGGCCTGATCACCGTGCTGGGCGGGGACGACAAGCTGATCGCCAAACTCGACCACGTGTTCGAGGCCAAGGTGGACCCCAAGGAGTTCGCGCACGTCGAGGACATCTCCGGCCTGATCGGCTACTACGCCCACGGCAACGAGCCCAGCCACCACATCGCCTACCTGTACGACTACGCCGGCGCGCCGTGGAAGACCCAGCAGCGCCTGAAGCAGATCATGGACACCCAGTACGCGCCGACGCCGACCGGGCTGGCCGGCAACGACGACCTGGGGCAGATGTCGGCCTGGTACATCTTCACCGCGCTGGGCTTCTACCCGGTGGCGCCGGCCAGCAACCAGTACGTGATCGGCAGGCCGTTCGTGGACAAGGCGGCGCTGCATCTGCCCAACGGCAGGACCTTCACCATCGTCGCCAGGCACCTGGACGATGCGCATCCCTATGTCGGCGAGGTGCTGCTGGACGGCAAGCCGCTCGAGCGCAGCTACATCGAGCACCGGGAGATCCTGCGCGGTGGCACGCTGACGTTCGTGATGCAGGCCCGGCCCGATACCCATTGGGCCACGGGCGTGGCCCAGCGACCGTATTCGATGACGCCGTACCCGGGCGAGAGGGGCAATTGAGCGCCTCGGGCGTTACCATGCGCGGAGATTTCCGCATCGGGATACCGAACGCATGAGTGACACGCCCCTGGCGCGCCTGCGCTGGCGCTGCCGTCGCGGCACCAAGGAGCTGGACGCGCTGTACGGCTGGTGGCTGGAGCACCGCTACGGCGAGGCCGACGCCGAGACCCGAGGCGCCTTCGAGGCGTTGCTCGACGTGCAGGACCCGGACCTGTGGGACTGGACCATCGGCCGTGCCGCGGCGCCGCGCGCCGACTGGCAGGCGATCATCGATGACATCCGCGCCCAGCATCGGCTTTGAGTACCGGCCCTCGCGCTGGCCATCCCGACTGCTGGTGCTGATTGGCGCGCTGGCGCTGCTGTCGATCTGGATCAGCGGCGTGCCGCGGCTCGCGGCCGTGGGCCTGTCGCTGCTGGTGATGGCGGTCGTCGCCGGGTACATCCGCCAGCAGGGGCGATCGCCGGTGCGGCTCGTGACCTGGCGCAGCGACGGTGGCTGGCAGTTGCAGCTGCCGGATGATTCGGAGGTGGAAGCGCAACTGCTCGATGCGCGCCACCGCGGCGCGCTGATCATGCTCAGGTTGCGCTGGGCC
Organism: uncultured Gammaproteobacteria bacterium; assembly: GCA_963821885.1. Lineage (GTDB taxonomy): Bacteria > Pseudomonadota > Gammaproteobacteria > Xanthomonadales > Rhodanobacteraceae > Oleiagrimonas. The sequence continues at coordinate 124,834 of CAWGFN010000001.1, forward strand.
ACGCGCGGCAGGGCGACGTTGCTGCTGTTCCCGGACAATCTCGATGCGGACACCCGTCGCCGCCTCCGCATGCGTCTGTCGGCGTCCGCCGACAGCGCCTGACGTTCGCGCCTGCTTGCCGCGGGCGGCGACTTTCGGGCACTCTCAGCGCTTCCTGCGGTCGGAGCAAGCGTCCGCCCGCGTCCGAGATCATCGAGTCCATGTTCCGACCGCTTTCCCTGTTCATCGGCCTGCGCTACAGCCGCGCCAAACGCCGCAACCACTTCATTTCCTTCATCTCCGGCGTGTGCATCGTCAGCCTGGCGCTGAGCGTGGCGGCGCTGATCGCCGTGATGTCGGTGATGAACGGCTTCGACTACCAGTTGCGCTCGCGCATTCTCGGCGCGGTCTCGCATGCCACCATTTCCGGCGTCGGCGGGGGCATCCAGGACTGGCAGCACGCCCTGGGGGTCGCCAGGAAGGACCCGCACGTGCTCGGCGCCGCGCCCTACGTGGAACAGCAGGCCTTCGTGCAGGGTGCCGGTTCCAGCGGCGCGATCGTGCGCGGCATCCTGCCGTCGATGGAACCGGACGTGTCCGATTTCAACAAGCACATGGTCGACGGCTCGTTCGCCACCCTCAAGCCCGGTAGCTGGCACATCGTGCTGGGCAACGAACTGGCGATGATGCTGGGCGTGCGGACCGGCGACAAGGTGATCGTCTACGCGCCGCGCTTTCGCGCCGGACCGATGGGGTCGGTGCCGATGTTCCGCGCCTTCACGGTCAGCGGCATCTTCACGCTGGGCATGCACGAGTACGACTCGGGCCTGGTGCTGATGAACATGAAGGATGCCGAACGCCTGTATGGCCTGCACGGCCCGGACGGCATCCGCCTGCGCCTGGACGACATGTACGCCGCCAACAGCGTGGCCACGCACCTCAACCACGAGTTGGGCGACGTGTACCGCGTGCAGACCTGGATCCAGACCAACTCCAACCTGTTCAAGGCGCTGGAGATGGAGAAGAAGGTGATGTTCCTGATCCTGGTGCTGATCGTGCTGGTGGCGGTGATCAACCTGGTGTCGATGCTGGTGATGCTGGTGACCGACAAGCAGGCCGACATCGCCATCCTGCGCACCCTGGGCCTGCCGCCCGGCACCGTGCGCGGCGTGTTCATGGTGCAGGGCATGTTCGTCGGCGTGGTCGGCATCCTGGTCGGCGCGGTCGGTGGCGTGCTGCTGGCCATCAACCTGCCGGCCATCGCCGACTGGATCGAGCGCACCTTCCACGTGCAGATCCTGTCGCCCGACGTGTACTACATCAGCGAGCTGCCCAGCCGCCTGCAGTGGAGCGACGTGGGCTGGGTGTGCGCCACGGCCTTCGTGCTGTCGCTGCTGGCGACGATCTATCCCGCGCGCCGCGCGGCCCGCACCCATCCGGCACAGGCGCTGCGCTATGAATGAGCACGAGAACGGCATGAACGCCCCGTCCGCCAGCAGACAGGGCGTGGTCGTCGCCGCCCGCCACGTGGCCAAGACCTTCCAGGAGGGCAAGCTGCGCGCGGAAGTGCTGGAAGACGTCAATTTCGAGGTGCGCCGGGGCCAGACGCTGGCCATCGTCGGCGCCTCGGGCGCGGGCAAGAGCACCCTGCTGCACATCGTCGGCGGACTGGACACGCTGAGCGCCGGCGAGGTCGAGATCGATGGCAATCTGATGTCCGCGCTTTCCGACACCCAGCGCGGGCAGCTGCGCAACCGCTCGCTGGGATTCATCTACCAGTTCCACCATCTGCTGCCCGAGTTCACCGCGCTGGAGAACGTGTGCATGCCGCTGCTGATCCGCGGCACCGCGGTGGACGAGGCGCGTGAGCGCTCGCGCGACCTGCTGGACCGCGTCGGCCTGTCCAAGCGCCTCGAGCACAAGCCGGGCGAACTGTCCGGCGGCGAGCGCCAGCGCTGCGCGGTGGCGCGTGCGCTGGTCACGCGTCCGGCCTGCATCCTCGGCGACGAGCCGACCGGCAACCTCGACGAGCACAACGCGGCGCAGGTCTACGACCTCATGCTCGAGCTCAACCGCGAGATCGGCACCAGCTTCGTGCTGGTCACCCACGACCGCGGCCTGGCCGCGCGCATGGACGCGGTCATGGAGCTTTCCGGCGGCCGCCTGCACGAACTGGCGCCGGCGCCCGCCTGACGCGCCCGCGCGTCGATCGCGCCGAGGCAACACGGATCCGGACGGACCCGGATCGACAACCCAGGGAGGGGACATGCATGCGCGTGCACGTGAGCTGATCGATCGATGCAACCGCCGGGTGCCGGCCGTGCCGTTCAGCCTGGCGGTGCTGCTTGGCGTGGCCGCCGCGCAGGCGCTGCCGGCCATTCCGCCCCCCGCATGGCTTGCCGCCGGCGCCGTCGTGCTCGCGCTGCTGGCGTGGCGATGCCCGTGGCTGCGAGCGACGTGCTGGATCGGACTGGCCCTGGTCTACGCTGCCTGGCGCGCGGGCGCGGTGCTGCATCAACGCCTGCCCAGATCGTTGGAGCGGCATGATTTCGAGGTGACCGGAAGCGTGCGCGGCCTGCCGCAATCGCGCCCCGACGCCGTGCGCTTCGTGCTGAGGGTCGAGCACGCATGGCGCGATGGCCAGGCCTTCGATCTGCATGGACGCCTGCACCTGTCCTGGTATGGCGCGCCACGGTCCGCCCGTCGTCCCTGCGCCCGGTGGCACCTGCGCGTGCGACTGCGTCGTCCGCGCGGCAGCATGGATCCGGGAAGCTTCGACAGCGAACGTCATGCGCTCGCGGCGCGAATTTCCGCGGTCGGCTACGTGCGTGATGACGAGGGCAACCACCTGCTCGGTACCCGTGCGGTCTGTGTCGATGGCCTGCGCGACCGACTGTCGCGGGCCATGGGCGCGGCCCTGCATGAACGTCATGCCGCGGCCATCGTGCGCGCCCTGGCGGTTGGCGACAAGCGCGGACTGCGCGAGAGCGACTGGCGCACGGCGCGCGTCGCCGGCGTGTCGCATCTGCTGGCGATATCCGGATTCCACATCGGCGTGGCGGGCCTGCTGGGCGCCGGGCTGGTCAGCGCGTTGTGGTGGCTGTTCCCCGGACTCTCGCGGCGCCTGCCCAGGCATGTGGCGCAGGCGCTGGCCGCGCTGCTCCTGGCGACCCTGTACGCCACGCTTGCGGGCTTCGGCCTGCCCACGCTGCGGGCCTGGCTGATGATCGCCGTGCTGGCCTCGGCGCGCGCCCGGCGCCGCCACGTGCCGGCGCCACGGGCGCTGGCGATGGCCCTGGTCGTGGTCCTGGCATTCGATCCGCTGTCGGTTCTTTCCCCCGGATTCTGGCTGTCCTTCGGAGCGGTCGCCGTGTTGCTGCTGATGATCGATGGTGCGCGCGGTCGCCGCTGGCGCGACCGCTTGCGCGCCGCCGGCCGCACGCAGTTGATGATCGGCATGGCGCTGTTGCCACTGACCGCCTGGTTCTTCGGCCAGGGCGCCCCCTGGGGGCTGCTGGCCAACGCGGTGGCGATTCCGGCGGTGAGCCTGGTGATCGTGCCCCTGACGCTGGCGGGGATGGCGCTATGGCCGCTGGCGCCGGGCCTGGCGGACTTCGCCTGGCGTCTGGCGGGCCACGGCGTCGCATGGCTGTGGCGGGGCCTGGCGCTGGTGGCGCATCTTCCCGGCGCGCACTGGTACCTTCCGGCCGTGGGGCTGCCCGCCTTGCTGCTGGCCTGCCTGGGCGTGGGCTGGATGTTCGCGCCGCGTGGCTGGCCGGCGCGCTGGCTGGGCGCGCTGCTGTGGCTTCCGCTGTTGTGGCCGCGCATTCCGACGCTTGCCCCGGGCGCGTTCCGGGCGACCGTGCTGGACGTGGGGCAGGGGCTGGCCGTGCTGGTGCGAACCCGCCACCACCTGCTGGTGTACGACACCGGCGCGCGTTATCCGTCCGGCTTCAACTACGGCGATGCGGTGGTGCTTCCGGCGATTCGCCACGGCGGATACGGTCCGGTGGACCGCATCATCATCAGCCATGGCGACAACGATCATGCGGGCGGCGCGCGCGCGGTGGTCGCAGGCCTATCCGCGGGCCCCGCGCCTCAGCGGTGAGCCGGAGCGGATGCCGGTGCCGATGCCACCGTGCCGCGCAGGACAGCACTGGCGCTGGGACGACGTGGCGATGCGCGTGCTCAGTCCGCCGGCCCGTTTGCGCCCCTTGATGCATGGCAACGACCTGTCCTGCGTGCTGCTGGTCAGTGGTCCGGGCGGCCGCCTGCTGCTGACCGGCGACATCGGCGCCGACATGGAACCGCTGGTCGCGCGGGCGGCCGGGCCGGGCAAGCCCCTGGTGCTGGTGGTGCCTCACCACGGCAGCAACAGTTCATCCACGTCCGCCTTCATCAAGGCCCTGAAACCCGTGCTGGCGGTCGTTTCCGCGGGGTGGCTGAATCGGTTTGGCCACCCGAGGGCCAAGGTCCTTGCGCGCTATCGCCGGGCCGGCGTGCCGGTGCTCAATACCGCCTATGCCGGGGCCGTGGAGGTGGCGTTCCCGCGACATGCCGCGCCGCTCGTGCGTGGGCGTTGGCGCCTCGATCACCACCGCTACTGGCGCGAATGAGGTCGCCTGCAAAGCGGCAACCGGTTCACAGGCGAGGCCCCGGTCACTGCTATGATGCGCGATCAGACGCAATCATGGCGGGAGATCGACCACGTGCTCGAAATCGTGATGGCCGGTGGCTGGGGCATGGTGCCCATCCTGGTGTGCTCGGCGATCGCCCTGGCGATCGTCCTGGAGCGTTTCTGGAGCCTGCGACGCAGCTCGGTCATGCCGCCCGGGCTGGGCGAGGAAGTGCGCAAGTGGGCGCAGTCGCGCTCGCTGGACGCGCGCCACCTGCAGAGCCTGTCCGACAACTCCCCGCTGGGCGAGCTGCTGGCCGCCGCGCTGGCGGTGCGCCATCGTCCGCGCGACGAGATCAAGGAACGCCTGGAGGATACCGGCCGGCACGTCACGCATCGCATGGAGCGGTTCCTCAATTCACTGGGCACGATCGCCCTGATCGGACCGTTGCTGGGCCTGCTGGGCACCGTCATCGGCCTGATCCGCATGTTCCTGGCGGTGATGGCCAGCGGCGTGGGCGATCCGATGAAGATGGCCGGCGGCATCGGCGAGGCGCTGATATGCACCGCATCGGGCCTGATCGTGGCGATCCCCGCCTACGTGCTGCACCGCTATTTCCGCGGCCGGGTGCAGGATTACTGCGTGGAGATGGAGCGCCAGGCCTCGGCGCTGCTCGACAGCATGAGCGCGCCGCCCCGACCGGGTCCCGCCGCGCCGCGGCCGGAATCGACGTCGGCTGCGGGCGCGCCGCGCGCCGCACGCGCACGCTGAGAACGGCATGCGTATCGGCAATCATCATCGCCGGGACGATTTCGAGATCAGCGTGGTGCCGCTGATCGACGTGCTGTTGACCCTGCTGATGTTCTTCGTGCTGACCACCACCTTCGTGCGCCATTCGCGCATGCAGGTGACGCTGCCCAAGTCCAGCGCGAGCCCTTCCACGGCGCAGGCCCATCCGCTGGTGGTGGTCATCGATCGCCAGGGACACTTCTTCGTGGGCAGCAACCAGGTCCTTGGCGCGGGCGTGGATCCGCTCAAGCGCGCCATCGCCGGCGTGGCCGGCGAGGCCCGCGACCAGCCGGTGATCTTGCGTGCCGATGCGATGACCCCACATCAGGCCGTCGTCACCGCGATGGACGCGCTGGGCCAGCTCGGCTTCACCCGACTGTCGATCGCCACCACGCCCGACCAGGAATCGTCGCAGCCGTGAGCACGCCGCAAGCAAACCCCGCCGAACCCAGCGTCTGGGAAACCTACAAGCGCCTGCTGCGCTACGCGCGCAGGCACTGGGGCACGGCATCGTTCGCGGTGCTCGGCATGGTCATCGACTCGGGCTGCCTGGTGCTGTTCACCAAGCTGATCAAGCCGATGCTGGACAACCTGTTCACGGCCAAGGATCCGTACACCATCTTCTGGATGCCGATCTGGATCGTGGGCATCTTCCTGTTCCGCGGCATCGGCGCCTACATGGAGAACTACGGCACCGCGCTGGTCGGGCGCAACGTGGTCCAGGCCATGCGCATGGACGTGTTCGACGCCTACCTGCGGATGAAGTCCTCGTTCTTCGACAGCGAGCCTTCCGGTCACCAGATCGCGCGCATCACCTACACCACCGAGCAGGTGGCCAATGCCACCACCAACGCCGTGAAGGTCGCCGTGACCGACGGCCTGATGGTGTTCGGACTGGTCGGCGTGATGCTGTGGACCAATGCCTACCTGACCCTGGCGCTGTTCCTGCTGGTGCCGGTGGTGGCGGCGGTGGTCACCGTCATCAGTCGCCGCTACCGGCGCATCAGCCGCCGCGTGCAGCGGGTGATGGGCTCGGTGACCGGATCGGTGGACGAGATGGTCAACGGCGAGCGCGAAGTGAAGATCTACGGCGGCCAGCCGCGCGAGCGCGATCGTTTCGAGGATGTCACCGAGACCACCCGGCGGCTGAATCTCAAGGTGGCCTCGACCAGCGCGATGTCCTCGGCCTCGGTGCAGACCGTGGCCTCGGTATCGCTGGCGCTGATCGTGTTCATGGCCACGCGCCCGGGCATCATCGGCACCCTGACGCCCGGCGCCTTCATGCAGCTGATCATGGCCATGGCCGGCCTGCTGCCGTCGCTCAAGCGCCTGACCGGCATCCAGTCAAGCATCCAGCGCGGCGTGGCCGCGGCCGAGGATCTGTTCGAGATCATCGACACGCCGCCCGAGCGCGACGAGGGCCAGCTCGAACTGCAGCGCTCGCGCGGGGACATCGTGTTCCGCCAGGTGGAGATGCGCTATCACGGCGCGACCCGTCCGGCCCTTCGCGGCATCGACCTGCACTGCAAGCCGGGCAAGGTCACCGCGCTGGTGGGGCGTTCGGGCAGCGGCAAGAGCACCCTGGTCAGCCTGCTGCCGCGCTTCTACGAACTGGACGGCGGCGTGATCGAGCTGGACGGCCACCGGCTGGACGCATACCGGCTTGCCGCGTTGCGCCGTCAGGTGTCCTGGGTCGGCCAGCGCGTGGTCCTGTTCGACGACACCGTGGCCAACAACATCGCCTACGGGGAACTGGCCGGCGCCAGCGAGGAGGCGATCATCGCCGCGGCCGAGGCGGCCAACGCCATGGAGTTCATCCGCGACCTGCCCGAGGGCCTGCACACGAAGATCGGCCAGCGCGGCAATTCGCTGTCCGGCGGCCAGCGCCAGCGCATCGCCATCGCCCGCGCGGTGCTCAAGGATGCGCCCATCCTGATCCTGGACGAGGCGACCTCGGCCCTGGATACCGAATCGGAGCGCCTCATCCAGCAGGCGCTCAATCGCCTGATGCGCAACCGCACGACCCTGGTGATCGCGCATCGCCTGTCGACCGTCGAACATGCCGACAACATCGCCGTGCTCGATCAGGGACGGGTGATCGAGCAGGGCACGCACCTGCAGTTGCTCGAACAGGGCGGCACCTACGCGGCCCTGTACCGCATGCAGTTTCACGACCAGGACGTCACCGCCGGCGGTGCGGACTGACCCGGCGGGGAGGGCGACGCATGCAACTGTCCGAAGCCGTGCAGAAGGGTTGGTATCGCGCCGATCCGCCGAGCTCGAGGATCCTTCGCGGCTTGTCGCGACTGTACGGGACCCTGGCGCGCCGGCGGCGCGAACGCTTCCTGCGTGATCGTGCCCCCGCCACGCGCCTGGCGGTGCCCGTGATCGTGGTCGGCAACATCTCTGTCGGTGGGACCGGCAAGACCCCGCTGACGATCGCCCTGGTCGAGGCCCTTCGCGAGCACGGCTGGCATCCCGGCGTGGTCAGTCGAGGCTATGGCGGCCAGAGACGTGTTCCGGAACTTCTCAACGACATGCCCGATCCGATCGAGGTCGGCGACGAGCCGTGCCTGATCCGCGCCCGCACCGGCGCGCCGGTCGCCGTGGGTCGCGATCGTCCGGCGGCGGCGCAGCTGCTGGTCGAAGCCGGCGTCGACGTGGTGGTTGCCGACGACGGCTTGCAACACTATCCGCTGCAGCGTGACGTGGAAATCTGCGTGATCGACGGCATACGTCGCTTCGGCAACGGTTGGTTGCTTCCCGCGGGACCGTTGCGCGAGCCGCTGGAGCGGCTGGACACGGTGGACTTCAAGGTCTGCAACGGTGGCGTGCCGGAGGCCGACGAGGTGCCGATGCGGCTTCTCGGCGACCTTGCCTATCCGATGCTCGGCAGCGATCACCCGATGTCTCTCGAATCGCTGGCCGGTCGACGCGTGCATGCGGTCGCTGCGATCGGCAATCCAAGGCGGTTTTTCGACAGCCTGCGCGCGCAGCGCATCGAACCGATCATGCATGCGTTCCCCGACCATCACGCATTCAGTGCGCGTGACCTGGATTTCGACGACAAGCTGCCGGTGCTGATGACCGGCAAGGACGCGGTCAAGTGCGTCTACTTCGCCCGTCCCAACTGGTACAGCGTGCCGGTGCGCGCGGAGTTGCCGTCCACGTTCGTGTCCGCCGTGATCGACCGTCTGCAGCGCGTGCGGTCGCGACCGCTACGTGCGCCCTGAAGTTGCGCGCATGAACGGCTCCGACCCACGCCACCAGCAGCTTAGACTGCGCGCGCGGCTGTATGACCTGATCCGCGGCTTCTTCGCCGAGCGCGACGTGCTGGAGGTCGAGACGCCGATGCTTTCGGGCGCCGGCAACACCGACCCCAACATCCAGAGCTTCGTCACGCGTTTCGAGGGTCATCGGGACGCCGGAGCGCCGCTGCGCTATCTGCGGACCTCGCCCGAATACCCGCTCAAGCGTCTGCTCGCCGATGGCCTGGGCGATTGCTACGAGCTGGGCCGGGTCTTCCGCAACGGCGAATCGGGCGCGCGGCACAATCCCGAGTTCACCATGCTGGAGTGGTACCGCGTGGGATGGGACGAGCTGAGGCTGGCCACCGAGGTGACCGATCTGGTCGCCCGGGCGCTGGCCCTTGTCGGCCGCCGCCCGCGCGTGCGTGTCGTCACCTATGCCGGGCTGTTCCAGGAGGTGCTGGGCATCGATCCTCATGGCGCCGCGGAGGCGGACCTGCGCGTGCCGCTGCAAGATTTCTCGATCAATCCCGACGGGCTTGGCCGCGACGACTGGCTGGACCTGCTGATGACCCATTGCATCCAGCCACGCCTGGACCGCGATGCGTTGCTGGTGGTGCACGACTATCCGGCCAGCCAGTGCGCGCTGGCGCGCGTGCGCGAGGACGAGGTGCCGGTGGCCGAGCGCTTCGAGGTCTATCTCGGGCCGCAGGAACTGGCCAATGGCTACCACGAGTTGCGCGATTCCGCCGAGCAGCGTCGTCGCCACGAAGGCGACAATGCCAGGCGCCGGGAGCGCGGCGCCGACCCGGTGCCGATCGATGAGCGCCTGCTGTCGGTGCTCGATCGCATGCCCGATTGCGCCGGCGTCGCGCTGGGCGTGGATCGCCTGTTGATGGGCATGCTGGGCAGCGATCGCATCGAGGACGTGCTGGCTTTCCCGTCGGCGTCGGCCTGATCGCGCACGGCAGTCACTTGCGCGGTGGCTCTGCGCCCTCGTCACGATAGGGCAGGCGGATGTGCCCGTAGCGCACCACCAGCACGGCCAGGCTGAGCAGCAGCACGGTGGCGCCCTCGGCCAGGGTCGTCCAGGTGCTCATGTCCGGCGTCTCCAGCGTCAGGTGCCGCGCCATCGCGACGATGGCGATGTACAGCGGCATGCGTACCGGCAAGCGTCCGGCGCGCCAGTAGATGCCGTTCATCGCCAGCAGTTCGAGATAGATGAAAAGCATCAGCAGGTCGGCCACCGTCACCCGACCTTGCCGGAACATGGCGATGACCTCCTGCCCGGCGGCGGCCAGGGTCGCGACCAGGACCACCAGCAGGCCGGCATATTCGACCAGGCGGATGAGCTTGAAGCCGTGTTCACGTATGCGTCGATCGATGTTGCCGGACATGAGCCGCCCTCGCGCCATGGGTCCGGGTTCAGGCTACGAGACCGGTGCCGGCCACGGGGGCTTTGCGACCATCTGCCGCAGAGGCCGCGGCACGCCCGGACGGCGGCGTGCCGCGGCGGTCGTTCACGGCGTGAAGCGCAAGGCCACCGCGCGCCGTTCGAGGATGCCCATGTGCGCCTGGTCGCTGAGTACCAGGTTGCGCAGCTCGAACGGAGCATGCAGTGCGGCGGGCACCGCGCCGGCGTCGAAGCGCAGGTCGATGGTGCCGCGGCCGGCAGACAGCCAGGTGGCCGACTGGGCGTAGGCGGCCGGATGCATGCTGCCGTCGGCGGCATGCCCGTACAGCACCCCGGACACGGCATATCGGCTGGCCTGTGCGGCGCGGATGCCAATGCGGACATCGATGCGGCCACTGCCGCTCGAGCGAACCTGCGAACGACCGTCGAGTCGTGCATCGGTCACGCTCAGCGCGAACGCACTGGTGGCATCACGCAGCACGGTGTTGCCCTTGCCGTCGGTGGTGCTGGTGAAGGTGTGAAGCTCCCACAGGCCGCGGCGATCGGCGTGGCTCGCGTCGGGTGTCACGTCGACGTGATAGCTTCCGCCCGCGTCGCGGGCGTAGGTGAGGTTGCGGACATGGCCGTCCGGCGCCACCAGGAATCCGCCCACCGCCGCCATCGCGCGGTTCTTTCCGGCATCCTCCAGGCGCACCCTGAGGCGAACCGACTGGCCGGAAACGATGGTGTCGCGGTTGGTGCGGGCATGCAGCACCAGCGGACTGCCGGGTTCATACACGTGCACCACGTAGCGTCCACGGGCATCGCTGGCCCTGAGCGTCACCGGGCCGGGACCGATGTCGTCGCGCAGCTTCACCACCACGCTGCCGTCGGCCACCATCATGCCGGCGCCGCGCAATTGCGTGCTGTTGGCCGAGTGGCTCAGTGCCTTGGGTCCGCGCAGGATCTTGCTGTTGTGGATGACCTCCAGCTTTTGCGGATCGATCTGGCCGAAACGTCCCCCCGTCGGACTCAGGCGAATCAGCGCTCCGGGCGTGGACGTGGGCAGGCTGAGCCCGCGCTTGAGCTCGTCGGCGCTGGCGTCCTGCCAGTATTCACGGCTGGTGCGGTCGAAGGGCCGCGGTGCTCCCTGCAGGGGGCGCGAGGCATCGAGTTTCCAGCTGACGTGCGCGGGTGCGTGATCCGCGTGGGGCACCGCCGGGACGCCCGTGGCGGTCGGCACCGCGCGCAGGGTCAGTGGCACCATGTCGCCCTTTTGCGCCGGCAACAGGGTGCCGGCGTGGTGCGGCTCGTGCAGGGTATTGCGCGAGGTGGCGCCGGAGGCGCCGGCCACGGCCAGCAGCAGGGCGGCCGCGAGCGGAATGAGTTTTTTCGTGTTCATGTCGGCCTCCTCAAAGATCGTTGCGCAGCACGGTGTCGATGCCGAAGCACGCGCGCCGGCTCTGGTTGTGCGAGAGCGTCTTGCCCAGCACGTTCTTGTCCTTGAACCACAGGGTGCCTGCCGCGGACTGGCTGGTGCAGTTCAGGAAGCCGTCGGAACAGCTGTCGAGCCAGTTCTGCGTGATCTCCAGGCCCACGTTGAGCGTGTAACCGCCGCAATAGGAGTCGGAGTTGAACGGCGAGGAGACGACGTCGGTGCCGACCACGTCCCAGAAGCCCTTGGGCAGGGCAGGCCGGCCGGACGTGCCCAGCAGCCAGTTCTGGTTGTAGTACGCCATCCAGCTCACCTGCTGCTGGCGCACGGCATCGTTCTGGTACCCCAGCAACCAGCCCAGCGAGGATTCGAACACGTTGCCGTTCATGACGGCGTCGGCCAATGGCGTGCCCGCGCTGGATGGCGCCACCGCGTCGACCCAGCGGATCTTGGAGATGATGCCGGGATAGCGGCTGTCCCAGGTCGGGTTGGACAGGATCCAGCGCATCACGTTGCCGCCGTTCGAATGCGTGATGACCACCAGGTCGTCGATATGGCGGGTGTTGATGAAGTTGCTCAGCTGCGTCGCCAGGCAGCCCGCGGCGCGGTCGTCCCACATGTACTGGGTGAAATCGCAGTTGACCACCAGCAGGTTGTTCGGATCGCTCAATCCCTGGCGTATCGATTCGACCATCGAAGACTGCCAGTAGTCGTGGTAGGCATCGGTCTGGCTGCCGGTGCCGTGGACCAGCGCGACGCCGGTGACGGCCGCCATGGCCGGTACGCAAAAGCAAGCCGCCAGCAGAGCCAGCAGCAACGCGAGACGTGCTCGTAACATGATGTTCCTCCCTCCATGCCGTGCGGTGTTGCACCGCACGCGCCCGCACATCCGCCCGCGTTCGATTCGCAGGTTCGCGGGTGGTGTCGAGCCGATTTTCGATCCTCCCCTCGGGATCGCCCTTGCCCGGCGGCGCCATCCTCCCCCGAGGCGCGCTGACGGGTTCGCCAAGCCTAATCCCGGGTTTCCACGGGAGTCAAACGAACGTTTGTAAATGTGTGACGCCGCGCGTCCGGGCCGGGGTCCGGCGGGCGTCGTTCAGAATTCCAGGTCCACGGCCGCGCACAGGTAATCGACCAGAGGCGCGATGCGCTGGAAGGTGCGGATGACCTCCTGGCGCAGTCGGGGCGAGCAGACCACCGCGTCGTCGATCGGCGTGCCGCTGGCGAAGCTCTTGAGCTTGAGGTCGTCGATCAGTTCGTGGTCCGCTTCGAAGCCGCGTGGCGGACGTTTTAATGACTCGCCCTGGAAGCGGAAGTGCCGGCGGAATGTCGGGCTGCGGGTCGCGCGCTTCCAGGCATCAGGGTTGTCGACGATGAAATGCCGGATGCGTCGCAAGGTGTCCGATTCGGGATGCCAGATGCCACCGCCGGCAAAGCAGTTGCCGGGCTCGATGTGCAGATAGAACGCGGGCGCATGCACCTCGCGCCGCCGCTCGTGGAAGAAGCGCGCCCCGCTCCATGTCTTGTACGGCAGCTTGTTGTTGGAAAAGCGCACGTCGCGATGGATGCGGAACAGCGAGCCGCCCATCTTGCGCGGGTCGGCGCGGTAGTGGGGGCTGATCGCGGCGATCGGTTCGGCGAGGTCGGCGATCAGGGCCAGGAACGGTTCGCGCACGTGCGCCTCGTAGGCGTCCTTGTGTTCCTGGAACCAGGCGCGGTTGTTGTTGCGCGCGAGCTGACGGAAAAAGCGGAAGGTGGCCGGAGTGAAATGCGTCGGGCTCATGGCGTGGTCGGCAGGTCCAGTTCAGTGGCCAGTTCACGCCCCCACTGCTCGAGCTGGTCCAGCAGGGGTTGCCGGGCGGCGGGCTCGGTCTCGCGCAGCGCCTTCAGTTCGGCGAAATACCGCGCGAGGGTGAGGGTGGTCAGGGCCGATTCGTGGCCCAGCCTCTGCCGGCGGAAATCGTCCCAACGCCGATGTTCGGCCGGCGTCAGGGTGTCGGGCCAGTTGCGCGCGCGATAGCGGAAAAGCAGCTCGGCGTAGCGTGGGTCGGCAAAGCCGAAGTCACGGTCCAGCTTGTCCGGCGGGGTGGCGCGAACGGCATCCAGCAGGCGACGGTCGGCGTCCGAGGGGAAGCCCGAATACAGCGCCAGCTCGACATCCTCGGGCGGCGGGAAATCGCTGGCCTCGGCGAATACGGCCTGCACCTTGGCGGCGATGCCGTCGGCGGCCAGCAGTTCCTTGCGATGCACGTGGCAGCGCTGGGCATCCAGGCCGATGCGCGCGGTGTCGACGCCGTCGAGCACCGACAGCGGCGCCAGGGCCGGTGAACGGTTGGCATGGATGGTGCGCAGGGGGATCCGCTCGACGTCCTCGGGCAGGTCGGCGCGCGGGGTGAACACGCGGTCGGCGATGTCCCTCGCGTCCAGCATGATCAGGTCGACCGGATTGGCGGCCAGGTCGTAGACGATGATCTCGTTGGCTCGCCGGGGATGCTGCGCCAGTGGCACGATCATCGACAGGCAACCCTGCGTGGCGGGATAGCGCGAGGACACGTGGAGCAAGGCCGGCTTGTGCACCAGGTCCAGCAGCTCCAGGGCACGCCGCTTGCGGCGCAGGTCGAAATACCAGTTCCAGAGCCGCGGCTGCCTGGCGCGAATCAGGCGCGCCAGGCCGATCAGGGCCTGGACGTCGGACAGGGCGTCATGCGCGCGCTGCTGCTCGATGCCGTTGGCGGCGCACAGGTCCTCCAGGCGGAAGCTGGGCGCGCCGTCCTCGCGGGTGGGCCAGGTCATGCCCTCGGGACGCAGCGCGTAGCACATGCGGGCCAGGTCGATCAGGTCCCAGCGTGAATTGCCCTGTTGCCACTCGCGCGCGTAGGGGTCGTGGAAATTGCGGTACAGCATCTGCCGGGTGAATTCGTCGTCGAAGCGCAGCGAGTTGTAGCCCACGCCGCAGGTGCCGGGGCGGGCCAGCTCTTCGTGGACGCGGGCGACGAACTCGGCCTCGGCAAGGCCTTCGCGCTGGGCCTGCTGGGGGCTGATGCCGGTGACCAGGCAGGCCTGCGGGCTGGGCAGCGCGTCGCGCGGCGGTCGGCAGAAGATCGATACCGCTTCACCGACCGGCTCCAGGTCAAGGGTGGTGCGGATGCCGGCAAACTGCAGCACCCGGTCGCGCCGGCTGTCGATGCCGGTGGTCTCGTAGTCGTGCCAGAGGAAACTCGCCTCGCTCATGGGTCGCATCTTCGCACGAGCGGCGGCCACCGTCGCAGGGGTCGGCCTTGCTACACTCGCCAGCGACGCAAGGAGACGCCGATGCCGCAGCATGACGACAACCTGATCTGGATCGATCTGGAAATGACCGGACTCGACACGGATCGTGATTCCATCCTGGAAATCGCCACCATCGTCACCGATCGCGAGCTGAACATCCTCGCCGAGGGTCCGGTGTTCGCGATCCACCACGCCGAGTCGCGACTGCAGGCGATGGACGACTGGAACCGAAAACAGCACGGTGGCTCCGGGCTTTGGGAGCAGGTGCTGTCGTCGGGCATCGACCACGCCCAGGCCGAGGCGGAGACCCTGGCGTTCCTCGCCGAGTGGGTGCCTGCCGGCAAGTCGCCGATGTGCGGAAACTCGATCTGCCAGGATCGGCGCTTCCTGCACCGGCAGATGTCGGGCCTGGAACAGTATTTCCACTACCGCAATCTGGACGTGTCCACGCTCAAGGAGCTGGCGCGGCGCTGGGCGCCGGACATCGCCCGCGGCATCGGCAAGACCAGCGCGCACACCGCCCTGAGCGATATTCGCGATTCCATCGACGAGCTGCGCTACTACCGCCGCTTCATGGGCGCCCTGTCGGGACAGGCGGAGAGTGCTGCGTGAACGCCCTGTTCGGCGATGACGGCGTGCGCCGCCTCGATTGCGCGGGGCGCGAACTGAAGCTGGACCGGCCGCGCGTGGTCGGCATCGTCAACGTGACCCCCGATTCGTTCTCCGACGGTGGCGAGCATGCCGACACGGACTCCGCCATCGCGCATGGATTGAAGCTGCTGGAAGAGGGTGCCGACATGCTCGACATCGGCGGCGAGTCCACGCGCCCCGGCGCGGCCGAGGTCGGTGTCGACGAGGAACTGGCCCGGGTCATCCCGGTGATCGAGGGCCTGGCGCGCGCATGCCGTGCGCCGTTGTCGGTGGACACCTCCAAGCCGGCGGTGATGCGCGCCGCGGTTGCCGCTGGCGCGGGCATGATCAACGACGTGGCCGCGTTGCGCGCGGAGGGCGCGCTGGAGGCAGCCGCCGAACTGAACGTGCCGGTCTGCCTGATGCACATGCAGGGCGCGCCGCGCAGCATGCAGGATGCGCCCCGCTACGACGACGTCGTCGGCGAGGTCCACCGTTTCCTGGCCGAGCGCGTGTTCGCCTGCGAGATGGCCGGCATCGACAAGCGGCGCCTGCTGGTCGACCCGGGTTTCGGCTTCGGCAAGACCCTGGAGCACAACCTGGCCCTGTTGCGCGGCCTCGGGCGTTTTGTCGACCTGGCCGCCGGTGTCTACGTGGGCCTGTCGCGCAAGTCGATGATCGGCGCCATCACCGGCCGCGAGGATCCGGCGGCACGCGGGCCCGGTTCGCTGGCGGCCGCCGTGGTGGCCGCGCAGCGCGGCGCGTTACTGGTGCGCACGCATGACGTCGAGGCCACCGTCGATGCCCTGGCCGTCTGGCGCGCGATCCACGAGGGCGATCCCGCGCCGGCGCGACCGGCGCCGGCCGCGCCACGCTGGCCGGACGACGATTGAGCCCGGTACCGGACATCACGCACAGACGACGGCGAATCATGAGCAAGCGCAAATACTTCGGCACCGACGGCATCCGCGGACGGGTGGGGGAATGGCCCATCACGGCGGAGTTCATGCTGCGCCTGGGGCGCGCGGCGGGCGTCGCCCTCGGCGGGCGCAGCGAGCGGCCGGTGGTGCTGATAGGCAAGGACACGCGGGTCTCCGGTTACATGTTCGAGTCGGCCCTGGAGGCCGGGCTGGTCGCCGCCGGCGCCGACGTGCGGCTGCTCGGCCCCATGCCCACGCCGGCCGTGGCCTTCCTGACCCGCAGCCTGCGCGCCGATGCCGGCATCGTCATCAGCGCCTCGCACAATCCGCACCAGGACAACGGCATCAAGTTCTTCTCCGCCGATGGCGAGAAGCTCGGCGACGCGCTGGAGACGGCGATCGAGCGCGAGGTCGACGCGGACTTCGTCACGGTGGCCTCCGAGCGCCTGGGCAAGGCGCGCCGCATCGTCGACGCCGAGGCCCGCTACGTCGAATTCTGCAAGCGCACGCTGCCGGACGATTTCTCCCTGCACGGCATGCACATCGCGCTCGACTGCGCGCACGGCGCGACCTACCAGGTGGCGCCCAAGGTATTCGCCGAGCTGGGCGCGCGGGTGCAGGTGATCGGCGCGCAGCCGGACGGCTTCAACATCAACGCCGGTTGTGGCTCGACCCATCCCGAGGCCCTGCGCGCGCTGGTCATGGAAAGTGGCGCCGACCTCGGCATTGCCTTCGATGGCGATGGCGACCGGGTGCAGATGATCGACCGCGACGGCGCGCAGGTGGATGGCGACGACATGCTGTACGTGCTGGCGCGCAGCTGGAAGCGACGCGGCATGCTGAAGGGACCGGTGGTCGGCACGCTGATGAGCAACTACGGCTTCGAGCAGGCCCTGGCCGGCATGGGCATCGAACTGGTGCGGGCCAACGTCGGCGATCGCTACGTGATGCAGCAGCTCAAGGCGCACCAGGGCGTCCTCGGCGGCGAGACATCCGGCCACATGCTGTGCCTGGACCGCGCCACCACCGGCGACGGCATCGTGGCGGTCCTGGCCGTGCTCGAGGCGCTCAAGGCCGACGCCACGGACCTCGTGGCGGCGCGGGCCGACCTGCACAAGCTGCCGCAGGTCATGCTCAACGTGCCGGTGACGGCCGGCGCCGCGGACGTGCTCGAGACGCCGGCGGTGCGCGAGGCGGTGGAGCTCGCCCGCGAGCAGTTGCAGGGACGGGGGCGGCTGTTCCTGCGCGCCTCCGGGACCGAGCCACTGGTGCGGGTCACGGTCGAGGCCGATGACGCGGACGAGGTCGAGGCCGTGGCAAAGCGACTGGCAGACGTCGTAAAATCGGCCTACTCACGCTCGTGAGCCTGCCGGGCGCACGCCGCGCCCACCCAGGTCGCCAAGGATTGGCCCGACGTGCACCGCCCCTGCGGTGGCGGAACACAAGAAGACCGCACGCCAACCTGGACATGGACATGAAACACGTACCGACCCTCGACATCCGTCGTTTCGACACCGATCGTGACGCCTTCGTCGCCGAGCTCGGCGCCGCCTATCGCGAGTTCGGCTTCTGCTGCATCAGCGGACACGGCGTCACCCGCGAACTGATCGACCACGCCTACGATGCCTTCAGGCGCTTCTTCGCGTTGCCCGAGGACGTGAAGATGAAGTACCACGTGCCGGGTACCGGCGGCGCGCGTGGCTACACCCCGTTCAAGATCGAGACCGCCAAGGACAGCCAGTACCCGGACCTCAAGGAGTTCTGGCACGTCGGCCGCGAGCAGACGGCGGACTCGCGCTTCGCCGATCTCATGCCGCCGAACCTGTGGCCGGCCGAGGTGCCCGGTTTCCGCGAGTACGGTTACGGCCTCTACCAGGCCCTGGACCAGCTCGGCGCCCGCGTGCTGCGCGCGCTGGCCCTGCACATCGACCTGCCCGAGCACTATTTCGACGACAAGATCGACCAGGGCAATTCGATCCTGCGGCCGATCCACTACCCGCCGATCGAGCAGGCCGACGTGCCCAACGTGCGCGCCGGCGCCCACGAGGACATCAATTTCATCACCCTGCTGGTCGGCGCCAGCGCCGCGGGCCTGGAAGTGCTGACCCGCGAAGGCAAGTGGCTGCCGATCACCACGGAGGGCGACGCCATCGTGGTCAATATCGGCGACATGCTGCAGCGCCTGACCAACCGCGTGTATCCGTCGACCACCCATCGCGTGGTCAACCCGCCGGGCGCCGATGCGCGCAAGCCGCGTTACTCGGTGCCGTTCTTCCTGCATCCGAATCCCGACGTGGTGCTGGACCCGCTGCCGCAGTGCGTGAGCGAGGACAACCCGAACCACTATCCGGGTTCCATGACCTCGCACGAATACCTGATGCAGCGCCTGCGCGAGATCCGCCTGATCTGACCCGCTACCGACGGCGCCGCCGGGTTACTCCTCCAGGACCCGGTAGCGCCGTGACTGCCTGGCCGCCATGCGCAACGCCATGCGGTCGGGCAACAGGTCCGAGAGTGCCTTGATCATGCGGTTGATGCGGCCGTTCACGTACACCGCGTCGCCGCGTTCGACCGCGTCCAGGCCCTGGCGGGCGACCGAGTCGGCGTCCATCCACATCCAGCGCGGCATCTTCGAGACCAGTTCTCGGGCGCCGGTGACGTCGTGGAATTCGCTGTAGGTGAAGCCCGGGCACAGGGCGCAGACGTGGATGCCGCGCCCGCGGTTCTCCAGGTGCAGGGACTGCGAGAAGCGGATCATGTAGGCCTTCGCCGCCGCGTACAGGGTATGACCGACCGAGCCGGGCAGGTGTCCGGCCAGCGAGGCGACGTTGATGATGCGCCCGTGGCCGCGCCGGATCATGCCCGGCAACATGCGGTGCGCCAGCTCGGTCGGCGCAAGCAGCAGGACCTGCAGGAATTGGTCATGGGTGGCCCAGGGCTGGCTTTCGAAGGTGCCCGGAACACCGTAGCCGGCATTGTTGACCAGCATGTCGATGGCCAGTCCGCGCTGCTCCAGGGCATCGCTGAGGCGCCGGGGCGCCAGCGGATCGGCGAGGTCGTCGACCAGGGTATGCGCCTGGATGCCGTGTTCGCGGGACAGGCGTTCGCCCAGCGCCTGCAGGCGCGGCGCGCGGCGCGCGGTCAGGACCAGGTCGTGGCCACGCTCGGCCAGTGCCTGGGCCAGCGCGGCGCCGATGCCGGACGAGGCGCCGGTGACCAGGGCCGTGGGGCGGGACGGTGCGGCCATGCCGGCACTCCTTGTGGGTATGGATGCCCATGATACGTGTCGGCCGCGTCACTGGACGCGCGCCGATTCGTGTTTTCGCGCACTTGTTGCGGGCCGGGTCCCGGGGATGGTGCGTTGCCAGTGCCGTGGCGCCGCCGGTATTCTTGCCCGTTTGACGGACCCAACCACAGGACCTGAACCCATGCGCACGATGCTGGTGGCCGGAAACTGGAAGATGCACGGTTCCATGGCGATGGCCCGCGATCTTGCCGAAGCCGTGGCCTCGGGACGTCCCGAGGGCGTGGAGATCGCGGTGTTCCCGCCGTATCCCTACCTGGCCGGGCTGTGCGAGCGGCACGGGCCGGTGCTGCCATGCGGCGGCCAGGACATCAGCGAGCATGCCGGGCAGGGCGCCTACACCGGCGAGGTGTCCGGCGCCATGCTGCGCGACGTCGGTTGCGCCTGGGCGCTGGTCGGTCATTCGGAGCGGCGCCAGTATCACGGCGAGGACAACGATGGCGTGGCGCGCAAGTTCGGCGCCGCGCTCGAGGCGGGACTGAAACCCATGCTGTGCATCGGCGAGACCCTGCAGCAGCGCGAGGGCGGGCAGACCGAGCAGGTGCTGGCAGCGCAGCTCGGCGCGGTGATCCGGGCCCATGGCATCGCCGCCTTCGATCAGGCGGTCATCGCCTACGAGCCGGTCTGGGCCATCGGCACCGGGCGCACCGCGACACCGCAGCAGGCGCAGGACGCGCATGCCTTCATCCGTAGCCAACTGGCAAAAGAGGATGCTAAAATCGCCGGTCTAACGCGGCTGCTTTACGGCGGCAGCGTCAAGCCCTCCAATGCGGCCGAACTGTTCGCCCAGGCGGACGTCGATGGCGGCCTGATCGGAGGGGCTTCCCTCAAGGCAACCGAATTCCTGGCCATCTGCGCGGCAGCGCAACAAGCGCGTGGCGCGGCGGAGACCGACTAGACATGTTCATCATCTTCAGCGTTTTCTACATCCTGATCGCCGCGGCCATGATCGTGCTGATCCTCATGCAGCGCGGCCAGGGCGCCGACGCCGGCGCCGGCTTCGGCGCGGGCGCTTCGGGCACCGTGTTCGGCGCTCGCGGCTCGGCCAGTTTCATGACCCGTGCGACGGCCGTGCTGGGGACGCTGTTCTTCCTCCTCAGCCTGGGCATGGCGATATACTTCAGCCGTGCGGGCGCGCCCAAGCCGGCCAAGGACCTGGGCGTCATGTCGTCGGTGGCGGCCAGCACCGTCGCGCCGGCGGCCTCGGCCCCGGTGGCGCCGCAGGCAATGAGCGGATCGGACGTGCCGACGCTGCCGCAGGCGGCCAAGGGCGCCAGCAGCGGCACGCCGGCGACCCCGGCACCCGTTAAGAAGTAAGTTTTTTGCACCTGCCCAGGTGGCGGAATTGGTAGACGCACTACCTTGAGGTGGTAGTGGCCGAATGGCCGTGGGGGTTCGAGTCCCCCCTTGGGCACCATCGTTCGAAGGCTGTCGGATGCTAGCGACAGCCGCTGATGCGCACCACGCGTGGAGGTAGCCGACCCGTGCTTGCCGAATACTGGCCTGTACTGCTGTTTCTCGTCGTGGCCGGTGGCCTCGGCATCGCTCTTCTGGCTATCGGTTTCCTGGCGGCGCCCCGAAATCCGGATCCGGAAAAGTCCTCGCCGTACGAATGCGGCTTCGAGGCCTTCGAGGACGCGCGCATGAAGTTCGACGTGCGCTACTACCTCATCGCCATCCTGTTCATCATCTTCGATCTGGAAGTCGCGTTCCTGTTTCCGTGGGCCGTGGTGTTCGACAAGATCGGCTCGATCGCCCTGGTCGAGATGGCGCTGTTCCTGGTGCTGCTGGTGGTCGGGTTCGCCTACGTCTGGAAGAAGGGAGCGCTGGAATGGGATTGATCTCGTCCATTGACCGGGTGATGCACAACCCGCAGCCGCTGGATCGCGTCGACGACATCCTGCGGCCGGAAGGCGACAACCCGATCGTGCAGCGCGGCTGGGCCACCACCTCGGTCGACGCGCTGCTGAACTGGGCCCGCACCGGATCGATGTGGCCGATGACCTTCGGCCTGGCCTGTTGCGCGGTGGAGATGATGCACGCCGGCGCCGCGCGCCTGGACCTGGACCGCTACGGCGTGATCTTCCGTCCCAGCCCGCGCCAGTCCGACGTGATGATCGTCGCCGGCACCCTGGTCAACAAGATGGCCCCGGCGCTGCGCAAGGTCTACGACCAGATGCCCGACCCCAAGTGGGTCATCTCGATGGGTTCGTGCGCCAATGGCGGCGGCTACTACCACTACTCCTATTCGGTGGTCCGCGGTTGCGATCGCGTGGTTCCGGTGGACATCTACGTGCCGGGCTGTCCGCCGACGGCCGAGGCCCTGATCCACGGCATCCTGCAGTTGCAGAAGAAAATCCGTCGCACCCACACCATCGCGCGCTGAGGCCGGCTCATGAGTGACACGCATACCAACTCGCTGGCCGAGCGCCTCGTCGCGCGTTTCGGCGACGTGCTGGGCAAGGTCGAGACGAAGCTGGGCCAGACCACCATCGAAGTCGCCGCCGGCGACCTGCTCAAGGTGGCCACCGCCCTGCGCGACGAGCCCGATTTCGACTTCAGCCAGCTGATCGACCTGTGCGGCATCGACTACCTGGGCTACGGCCAGACCGAGTGGGAAACCACCGCCGCTTCCGCCGGCGGTTTCTCGCGCGGCGTGCGTGGCGAGGCCGCCGGTCGCTTCGACTGGGAAGGCCGCCCGCGCGAGATCGACCTGCCGCGCCGTTTCGCCTCGATCGTGCACCTGCTTTCGGTGAGCCACAATCGCCGCCTGCGCGTCCGCACCTACTGCGAGGACGACGCGCTGCCGCTGGTGCCGTCGCTGACCGACCTGTGGCCGGTCGCCAACTGGTTCGAGCGCGAGTCCTTCGATCTGTACGGCATCGTCTATGACGGCCACCCGGACCTGCGCCGCATCCTCACCGACTACGGTTTCGTCGGCCGTCCGTTCCGCAAGGACTTCCCGCTGATCGGCAATGTCGAGGTGCGCTACGACCCCGACAAGCAGCGCGTGATCTACGAGCCGGTGACTTCGGTGGTCCCGCGCGTGCTGGTGCCGCGCGTGATCCGCGACGACGTCGACCTGCAGCAGGCCCGCGCCGAAGCGGCCGACAACTGGCGGGAGAACTGAGATGAGCGGTCAGGAAATCCGCAACTACACCATGAACTTCGGTCCGCAGCATCCGGCCGCGCACGGCGTGCTGCGCCTGGTGCTGGAGATGGACGGCGAGACCGTGGTCAAGGCCGATCCGCACATCGGCCTGCTGCATCGCGGCACCGAGAAGCTGGCCGAGTCCAAGCCGTTCAACCAGTCGATCGGCTACATGGACCGCCTCGACTACGTGTCGATGATGTGCAACGAGCACGGCTACGTGCGCGCCATCGAGCAACTGCTCGGCATCCAGGCGCCGATCCGCGCGCAGTACATCCGCACGATGTTCGACGAGATCACGCGCATCCTGAACCACCTGATGTGGATCGGCTCCAACGCGCTCGACCTCGGCGCCATGGCGGTGTTCCTGTACGCCTTCCGCGAGCGCGAGGAGCTGATGGACTGCTACGAGGCGGTCTCCGGCGCGCGCATGCATGCCACTTATTACCGTCCGGGTGGCGTGTACCGCGACCTGCCTTCGCGCATGCCGCAGTACAACGAGTCGCGCTGGCACAAGGGTGACGACCTCAAGCGCCTCAACCAGTGGCGCGAAGGCTCGATGCTGGACTTCCTCGACGCCTTCACCGACGACTTCCCGTCCAAGGTGGACGAGTACGAGAACCTGCTGACCAACAACCGCATCTGGAAGCAGCGCACCGTCGACATCGGCGTGATCAGCCCCGAGCAGGCCCTGGCGTGGGGCATGACCGGCCCGATGCTGCGTGGATCGGGCGTCGAGTGGGACCTGCGCAAGAAGCAGCCCTACGCCGCCTACGCGGACATGGATTTCGACATTCCCGTCGGCGTCCATGGCGACTGCTACGACCGCTACCTGGTGCGCGTCGAGGAGATGCGCCAGTCCAATCGCATCATCAAGCAGTGCGTGAAGTGGCTGCGCGAGAACGACGGCCCGGTGATGCTGGACAACTTCAAGGTCAGCCCGCCGTCGCGCGAGTCCATGAAGCACGACATGGAAGCGCTGATCCACCACTTCAAGCTGTTCACCGAGGGCTACGGCGTGCCCGCCGGCGAGACCTACGCGGCGGTCGAGGCACCCAAGGGCGAATTCGGCGTGTACCTGGTCTCGGACGGCGCCAACAAGCCGTTCAGGGTGAAGGTCCGCGCGCCCAGCTTCGTGCATCTTTCGTCCATGGACGCCATCGTCGCCGGCCACATGCTGCCGGACGTGGTGGCCATGATCGGTACCTATGACGTGGTGTTCGGGGAGGTCGACCGATGAGGGCCACCGGCAATTTCGACGCGGTCCGCCATGTCGATCCGCAAACCGTGCTGAGCGCGCACACGCGCGAGCACATCGATCATTGGGCGGCCAAGTTCCCGGCCGACCGCAAGCGTTCGGCGCTGATCCAGAGCCTGTTCGCCGCGCAGGAGCAGAACGGCGGTTACCTGACCGACGAGCTGATCGCCGCCGTGGCCAAGTACCTGGACCTGCCGCCGGTGTGGGCCTACGAGGTCGCCACGTTCTACTCGATGTTCGAGCTGGAGCCGGTCGGCCGCCACAACGTGGCCATCTGCACCAACATCTCGTGCTGGCTCAATGGCGCCGAGGACATCGTGCGCCACTGCGAGAGCAAGTACGGCATCACGCTTGGCGAGAGCTCACCGGACGGACGCATCTACCTCAAGCGCGAGGAAGAATGCCTGGCCGCCTGCGCCGGCGCGCCGATGATGGTGGTCGACGGCCACTACCACGAGAAGCTGACGCCGGAGAAGGTCGACGAGATCCTCGACAAGCTCGACTGACACACATACGAGTTCGCGGCCATCGATGATCGTGGCCGCATCCGATCCCGGCCTCCACGGGGGATCACAAAGGTAGAGAACATGGCATACGGTCCCGAACCCAAAGAGCACCAGGTCGTCTACACGACGCTGCACCACGACAAGCCGTGGTCCCTGGAAAGCTACCGCGCCAGCGGCGGCTGGCAGGCCTGGGAAAAGATCCTGGCCGAGAAGCCGGATCCGTCCACCATCGTCGACGCGGTCAAGGCCAGCGGCCTTCGCGGCCGCGGTGGCGCGGGCTTCCCGACCGGGCTGAAATGGTCGTTCATGCCCAAGGGGGACATGCAGAAGTACATCCTGTGCAACTCGGACGAGTCCGAGCCGGGTACCTGCAAGGACCGCGACATCCTGCGCTTCAACCCGCACGCGGTGCTCGAGGGCATGGCCATCGCCTGCTACGCCACCGGCTCGACCGTGGCCTACAACTACATGCGCGGCGAGTTCCACCACGAGCCGTTCGAGCATATCGAGGAAGCGTTGAAGGAAGCCTACGCGGCCGGCCTGCTGGGCAAGAACATCAAGGACACGGGCATCGATGTGGACATCCACAACGCGCTCGGCGCCGGCGCCTACATCTGCGGCGAGGAAACCGCGCTGATGGAGTCGCTGGAAGGCAAGAAGGGCCAGCCGCGCTTCAAGCCGCCGTTCCCGGCCAACTTCGGCCTTTACGGCAAGCCGTCGACCATCAACAACACCGAGACCTATGCCTCGGTGCCGGCGATCCTGACCAAGGGCGCGGACTGGTTCCTCAACCAGGGCAAGCCCAACAACGGCGGTCCGAAGATCTTCTCGGTCTCCGGCCACGTCAACAATCCGGGCAACTTCGAGATTCCCCTGGGCACCCCGTTCAAGGACCTGCTGGCCATGGCTGGCGGCGTGCGCGGCGGCAACAAGCTCAAGGCGGTGATCCCGGGCGGTTCTTCCATGAAGGTGCTGCCGGCCGACACCATCCTCGAGTGCACCATGGACTACGACAGCCTGCAGAAGGCCGGTTCGGGCCTGGGCTCGGGCGCGGTGATCGTCATGGACGAGACCACCTGCATGGTCAAGGCCTGCCGTCGCATCTCGCAGTTCTACTTCAAGGAATCCTGCGGCCAGTGCACGCCGTGCCGCGAGGGTACCGGCTGGATGTACCGCGTGCTGACGCGCATCGTCGAGGGCAAGGGCAGCACCGACGACCTGCATCGCCTCAAGGCCGTGGCCGGGCAGATCGAGGGCCACACCATCTGCGCCTTCGGGGAGGCCGCGGCCTGGCCCGTGCAGGGCTTCCTGCATCATTTCTGGGATGAGTTCGAATACTTCGTAGAGCACGGCCGTTCGATGACCGAAGACAAGGTGGGGGTGGCGGCATGACTCGATTCCTCATCGGAGCTCGGGACCCGGGACTCGGGACTCGGGGAAAGCTCGTGGCGTCTGGGAGTCGCTACATGCAAGTGACGCGGAATGTCGACAGGCATGCATGGAACTCGGTGTTCGTGATGCGGGGCTCTTCCGGGTCCCGGGTTCCGGGTTCCGGGTCCCGGCTCCATCCATCCGAGTCCCGCGGAGAACAAGCATGAGTGCGCAGCCCGCCAACAACACGCCGCCGGACATGGTCAACATCGAGATCGATGGCAAGGCCATGCAGGTCCCCAAGGGGTCGATGATCATCCAGGCCGCCGACGCGGCCGGGATCACGATTCCGCGCTTCTGCTATCACCCGAAGCTGGCGATCGCCGCCAACTGCCGGCAGTGCCTGGTCGAGGTGGAGATGGGCGGCAGGCCCATTCCCAAGCCGCAGCCGGCCTGCGCCACGCCGGTGGGCGAGGGCATGAAGGTCGCCACGCGTTCGGAGAAAGCGCTGCACTGGCAGCGCGACGTGATGGAGTTCCTGCTGATCAACCATCCGCTCGACTGCCCGATCTGCGACCAGGGCGGCGAGTGCGAGCTGCAGGACGTGGCCCTGGGCTACGGCCGTTCGGTCAGCCGCTTCACCGAGCGCAAGCGCACGGTCGCCGATGAGAACCTCGGTCCGCTGATCGCCACCGAGATGACCCGCTGCATCCAGTGCACGCGCTGCGTGCGCTTCATGGGCGAGATCGCCGGCACCTACGAGCTGGGCGGCATGAGCCGCGGCGAGAACCTGCAGATCGGCACCTACATCGGCAAGTCGATCGACAGCGAGATCGGCGGCAACATCATCGACGTGTGCCCGGTCGGCGCGCTGACCAACAAGCCGTTCCAGTTCAAGGCGCGTGCCTGGGAGCTGGTGGCGCGAGCGTCCATCGGCTATCACGACGCGCTGGGATCCAACCTGTGGCTGCACACGCGCCGCGGCGAGGTGCTGCGCACCGTGCCGCGCGACAACGAGACGATCAACGAATGCTGGCTGTCCGATCGCGACCGCTACAGCCACCAGGGCCTGTACGCGGACGATCGCCTGCTCGCGCCGATGGTCAAGCGCGACGGCAGCTGGCACGAAGTGTCCTGGGACGATGCCCTTAAGGCGACCGTCGCCGCGCTGCACAAGGCCGGCAAGGACATCGGCTTCCTGGTGCATCCGGCCACCAGCAACGAGGAAGGCGAGCTGCTGCGTCGCCTGGCCGCCGGACTCGGCAGCGCGCACATCGACCACCGCCTGCGCCAGCAGGATCTTTCGGACCGGCCCGCGGCGCGTCCCTTCGGCACCCCGGTGGCGGAGATGGACACGATCGGCGCGGCGCTGCTGATCGGCAGCCACCTGCGTCACGAGATGCCGCTGCTCAACCAGCGCCTGCGTCGCGCGGTGCGCGGTGGCGCCGCCGTGCACGCGGTGGGTTGCCTTGAGCTCGACCAGGGCCACGCGCTGGCCGGCGAGACCGTGGTCGCGCCGCCGCAGCTCGCGCAGGCCGTGCTGGGCATCGCCCGTGCCGCGGCCGATGCCAGTGAACTCAAGCCTTCCGCGGCGCTGGCCGGCCTGCTCGAAGGCATGACCGCCAGCGACCACGCCAGGACCGCCTTCAGCGCGCTGAAGAATGCCGGCACGGGCGCGGTGATCCTCGGCGAGATGGCGGCGACCCATCCGCAGGCATCCTGGCTGCGAGCGGCGGCACGCTACATCGCCGACGCCGCGCAGGTCGGGTACAACGAAATTCCGCTGGGCGCCAATGCCGTTGGCCTGGCGCGCACGGGCGTGTTGCCGACGGCCGACGGCCTGGATGCGGCCGCCATGCTGCGCCAGCCGCGCAACGCGTACGTGCTGTACGGCGTGGACATGCCGCATGACTTCGTCGACAGCGGCGCGGCGGTGAAGTCGCTGATGAAGGCCGAGAGCGTGATCGCCTTCGGCGCCTTCGCCGACCGCAATCTGCGGGAGGTCGCCGACATCATCCTGCCGCTTGGCCTGTTGCCGGAAATCGACGCGACCCTGACCAATGTCGACGGCATCGACCAGCCGGTGAAAGCCGGCGCCACCGCGCCGGGCGAGGCCCGCGCGGGATGGAAGATCCTGCGCGCTCTGGGTGGCGAGCTGGGCGTCGAAGGTTTCGCCTTCGATACCTTCGCCGAGCTGTCCGCCTCGGTGCACAGCGCCGAGCCGCCGCGGGTCGATGACTTGCGCGACACGCCTGCCGCCGTCGAGGGCATGACCCGCATCGCCAGCATGCCGATCTACCGCGGCGACGCGGTCCTGCGCCGCGCTGCCGCGCTCAACGCGCATCCGCTGACCCGCGCGGCCGCGGCCCGGCTGCATGCCGTCGACGCCGAGCGCCTTGGCGTCAAGGACGGCGATAGCGTGCAGGTCGCCGGCACCACCACGTTGCCGGTGGTCGTGGACGCGGCGGTACCGACCGGCGCGGTCTGGATCGAATCCGCCCATGCGGCGTCCGCCACGCTGCCGCCGCACGGCGCAGCCATCACCGTGAGCAAGGCATGACCATGGCCGATCTGCTGTTCAACCACCTGCTCGTGCCGCTGCTGCTGATTCTCGCGATCGTGCTGCCGGTGGTGTTGTCCGTGGCGATGTTCGTCTACTGGGAGCGCAAGGTCATCGGCTGGATGCACGTGCGCATGGGGCCCAACAAGATCGGTCCGCTCGGACTGTTCCAGGCCTTCGCGGACGTCTTCAAGCTCCTGTTCAAGGAGATCATCGTCCCGGCCAACGCCAATCGCTTCCTGTTCTTCCTGGCGCCGCTGCTGGCGCTGATCCCGGCGCTGGCGGCCTGGGCCGTGGTGCCGTTCGATCCCGGGATGGTGCTGGCCAACGTCAATGCCGGCGTGTTGTACCTGCTGGCGATGAGCTCGCTGGGCGTGTACGGCATCATCCTCGCCGGCTGGGCGTCGAATTCGCGCTACGCGCTGCTCGGCGCCATGCGTTCGGCCGCGCAGGTGATTTCCTACGAACTGGCCATGGGCATGGCGCTGATCTGCGTGCTGGTGCTGGCGGGCAGCCTGAACCTGACCGCCATCGTCAACGCGCAGGCCGGTCACAAGGGATTCCTCGACTGGTTCTGGCTGCCGCTGCTGCCGGTGTTCGTGATCTACTGGATTTCCGGCGTCGCCGAGACCAACCGCGCGCCGTTCGACGTCGCCGAGGGCGAGTCGGAAATCGTCGCCGGTTTCCACGTCGAGTATTCCGGTTCGGCCTTCGCGATCTTCTTCCTGGCCGAATACGCCAACATGATCCTGATCAGCTTCCTGGCCGCGACGCTGTTCCTGGGCGGCTGGTTGAGCCCGATCCAGGGATGGGTGCACGCCGACGTGTCGCCCTGGGTCAACTGGATCTGGGACGGCGGCTTCGCCTGGCTGTTCATCAAGGCCTTCGTGTTCGCGTTCCTTTTTCTGTGGTTCCGCGCCAGCTTTCCCCGCTACCGCTACGACCAGATCATGCGCCTGGGCTGGAAGGTGTTCATTCCCATCACCATCGTCTGGGTGCTCGTGGCCGGCTGCATGAAGTACTTCGGCTGGGTCACGATCGGAGGTTGACCAAGACATGTCCCGTATCACCAGCTACTTCAAGAGTCTGCTGCTCCTCGAGATGTTCAAGGGGATGGGCCTGACCCTGCGCTACATGTTCAAGCCCAAGTACACGATCCGCTTCCCGATGGAGCACATCCCGAAGTCGAACCGGTTCCGCGGCCTGCACGCGCTGCGCCGCTATGCCAACGGCGAGGAACGCTGCATCGCCTGCAAGCTGTGCGAGGCGGTGTGCCCGGCGCTGGCGATCACCATCGATTCGGCGCCGCGCGAGAGCGACGGCCAGCGACGCACCACGCGCTACGACATCGACCTTTTCAAGTGCATCTACTGCGGCTTCTGCGAGGAGAGCTGCCCGGTCGACTCGATCGTCGAGACCTCGGTGCACGAGTACCACTTCGAGAAGCGTGGCGAGAACGTGGTGACCAAGCTTCAGCTGCTGGCCATCGGCGATCGCTACGAGCAGGACATCGCCGCCGCCCGCGCCCAGGACGCGGCGTACCGGTGATGGAGACGCGAAAGGACATGTGTGCTCGCGGCGTTTCATTGAATAGGGCGGGCGGGACCCGGAACCCGGGACCCGGAACCCGTGAAAAGCTCGCAACTCGGGAAACGCGCTTTTCACGAGCGTTGCGAACGACGGATATGCCAGCAAGAACCGAAGCGCGCCCGATGCGACGCTCCTTCGGGTCCCGTTTGAAAGTGGAGAACGTCACGTGAGTCCACAGCTACTGCAACTGATCTGCTTCTACGCCTTCGCCGCGGTGGCCGGAATCTCGGCGCTGATGGTGATCACGCTGCGCAACTCCGTGCACGCGGTGCTGTCGCTGGTGCTGACCTTCTTCAGCGTCGCCTGCATCTGGCTGCTGGCGCAGGCCGAGTTCCTGGCCATCGCGCTGATCGTGGTCTACGTCGGCGCCGTGATGGTGCTGTTCCTGTTCGTGGTGATGATGCTCGACATCAACCAGGAACGCATGCGCGAAGGCTTCATCCGCTACCTGCCTGTGGGCGTCGTGGTCGCCGCGGTGATGCTGGTGGAAATGCTGGCCCTGATCGGCGTGCGCGCCATGCATGCCACGGTGATGGGGCCGGACCCGGCCGCGGTCGCCGGCGTGTCCAACACCGCATGGCTGGGGCAGGCGCTGTACACCAGTTACCTGTTGCCGTTCGAGATCGCGGCGCTGATCCTCACCGTCGGCCTGGTGGCCGCGGTGGTGCTGACGCTGCGCCACAAGCCGATGACCCGCCGCCAGAATCCGGGCGACCAGGTGCGCGTGAGCCATCGCGATCGCGTGCGCGTCGTCAAGATGGACGCCGAGCGCCCGCAGGAGGACAACGCATGATCACCCTGTCGCACTTCATCGTTCTGGGCGCGGTGCTGTTCTGCATCGCCGTGGCCGGCATCTTCATCAACCGCAAGAACGTCATCGTCCTGCTGATGTCGATCGAGTTGATGCTGCTGGCGGTGAACATCAACTTCGTCGCCTTCTCACGCTTCAACGGCGACGTCGCCGGGCAGATCTTCGTGTTCTTCATTCTCACCGTGGCGGCGGCCGAGACGGCCATCGGCCTGGCGATCCTGACCTTGCTGTTCCGCAACCGCAGCACGATCAACATCGCCGACATCGACAGCATGAAGGGTTGACCCGATGCAGCTATCCACCTCCATCCTGCTGATCATCGCGCTGGCGCCGCTGGCCGGTGCCGTGCTGGCCGGTTTCCTCGGTCGCAAGATCGGCCGCGCCGGATCGCACACGGTCACCATCCTCGGCGTGGCCGTGTCCTGCGCGCTGTCGTTCTACGTCCTGTACCAGCTGGTGTGGGGCGGGGCGGCCAACTACGACCACGACATCTACACCTGGTTCCAGATCGGCAAGATCAACGCCAGCGTCGGTTTCATGATCGATCGCCTGAGCGCGATGATGATGGTCGTGGTCACCTTCGTGTCGCTGATGGTGCATATCTACACCATCGGCTACATGGCCGACGACGACGGCTACGAGCGCTTCTTCAGCTATATCGCGCTGTTCACCTTCGCCATGCTGATGCTGGTGATGAGCAACAACTTCATGCAGCTGTTCTTCGGCTGGGAAGGCGTGGGCCTGGTCTCGTACCTGCTGATCGGCTTCTACTTCAAGCGTCCCAGCGCGACGTTCGCCAACCTCAAGGCCTTCCTGGTCAACCGCGTGGGCGACTTCGGCTTCGTGCTGGGCATCGGCGCGGTGCTGTACTTCCTCGGCACGCTGGATTACCAGACCGCCTTCGACGCCGCGCCGACCCTGGTCGGCCAGACCCTGCACATCACCCAGAACCATGCCTGGAGCGCGGCCACGGTGATCGGCATCCTGCTGTTCATCGGCGCCATGGGCAAGTCGGCGCAGGTGCCATTGCACGTGTGGCTGCCGGACTCGATGGAAGGCCCGACGCCGATCTCCGCGCTGATCCATGCCGCGACCATGGTCACGGCCGGCATCTTCATGGTCGCGCGCATGTCGCCGATCTTCGAGCTGTCGCCCACGGCGCTGAGCTTCATCATGATCATCGGCGCCACCGGCGCGCTGTTCACCGGTCTGATCGGCATCGTGCAGAACGACATCAAGCGCGTGGTGGCCTATTCGACGCTGTCGCAGCTGGGCTACATGACCGTGGCGCTGGGCGTGTCCGCCTATGCCGGCGCGGTCTACCACCTGATGACGCACGCCTTCTTCAAGGCGCTGCTGTTCCTCGGCGCCGGTTCGGTCATCATCGCCATGCACCATGAGCAGGACATGCGCCACATGGGCGGCCTGCGCAAGTACATGCCGATCACCTACATCACCATGTGGATCGGCTCGCTGGCGCTGTGCGGCGTGCCGTTCTTCTCCGGCTACTACTCCAAGGACGCCATCATCGAGGCGGCCGGCGAGTCGCATCGCTTCGGCGCGCACTACGCCTATTTCTGCGTGCTGGTCGGCGCGCTGGTGACCTCGCTGTACACGTTCCGCCAGCTGCACCTGACCTTCCACGGCGCCGAGCGCTTCAAGGTGATCG
This sequence comes from uncultured Gammaproteobacteria bacterium, assembly GCA_963821885.1. Classification (GTDB taxonomy): domain Bacteria; phylum Pseudomonadota; class Gammaproteobacteria; order Xanthomonadales; family Rhodanobacteraceae; genus Oleiagrimonas. The sequence goes on from CAWGFN010000001.1 coordinate 157,334, forward strand.
AGTCGCATGGCCACGGCCATGGTGATCACGACGATCACCATCACGAGCCCGGCGTGCTGGCGCACCCGCCCAAGGAATCGCCGTGGGTGGTGACGCTGCCGCTGATCATGCTGGCGATTCCGTCGCTGCTGATCGGCTACTTCACGGTCGGGCCGATGCTGTTCGGCGACTGGTTCGGCAAGGCCATCCACGTCGAGGAGGCGCACAACGTCCTGGCCGAGATCGGCGGCACGTTCCATGGCGCCTTCCACCTCGGACTGGAAGGCTTCCTGGGCTGGCCGTTCGTGATGGTGCTGATCGGCTTCGCGTCCACCACCTACATCTACATCTTCAACCCGTCCATGGCCGACCGCGTCAAGCGGGTGTTCAAGCCGTTGTACGTGGCGCTGGAGAACAAATTCTGGTTCGACGACGTCTACCAGGCCATCTTCGCGCGCGGCGGCATCAAGCTGGGCCGGCTGTTCTGGAAGGCTGGCGATGCGGCTGTCATCGACGGCGCCATCGACGGTTCGGCCAGCCTGGTGCAGCGCATCGCCGGTGGCGTGCGCCGCCTGCAGTCGGGCTACCTCTATCACTACGCGTTCGCCATGATCCTCGGCCTGATCCTGCTCCTGGGCGGGTTCTGGTGGTTCGGGGCCGTTTGAGGAACAAGGACCTATGTCGAATCATCTGCTTAGCCTGCTGATCTGGCTGCCCATCGCCGGCGCCGTGCCGGTGCTGATCGCCGGCGCGCGCGGCGCTTCCAGCCGCTGGATCGCGTTGTCGGTCGCCGTGGTCACCTTCATCGCCAGCCTGTTCCTGCTGCCGGCCTACCACGCCGATGGCGCGCTGATGCAGCTGGTCGAGTCGCATCCGTGGATCACCGCGCTCAACGTCAACTACGCGTTGGGCGTGGACGGCATCTCGGTGGCGCTGATCCTGCTGACCAGCTTCGTCGGGGTGCTGGTCATCGTCGGCGCCTGGGACGTGATCAAGGACAACAAGCCGCATCAGTACCTGGCCGCCATGCTGGTGCTGGAGGGGCTGCTGATCGGCGTGTTCTGCGCGACGGACGCGTTGCTGTTCTACATCTTCTTCGAGGCCATGCTGATCCCGATGTTCATCCTCATCGGCATCTGGGGCGGGCCGCGCCGCGTCTACGCGACGCTGAAGTTCTTCATCTACACGTTCCTCGGCTCGATCTTCATGCTGGTCGGCCTGATCTACCTGTATCACAAGGCCGGCACCTTCGACATGGCGGCGCTGGCCGCAGCTGCCGCTGACCCTGAAGGAGCAGAGCTGGCTGTTCTTCGCCTTCCTGGTCGCCTTCGCCATCAAGATCCCGATGGTGCCGGTGCACACCTGGCTGCCCGACGCCCACGTCGAGGCGCCGACCGGCGGTTCGGTGGTGCTGGCGGCGGTGATGCTGAAGGTCGGTGGCTACGGTTTCATCCGCTTCTCCCTGCCGATCGTGCCGGATGCCTCGGCGCACTTCGCCTGGCTGGTCATCGTGCTCAGCCTGATTCCGGTGGTCTACATCGGCTACGTGGCGCTGGTGCAGGAGGACATGAAGAAGCTGGTGGCGTATTCGTCCGTGGCGCACATGGGTTTCGTGACCCTGGGCATCTTCATCGCCTTCATGCTGGTGCGCGACCTCGGCAACTACGACGCCGCGAACCTGGGCATGCAGGGCGCGATGGTGCAGATGATGTCGCACGGCTTCGTCTCGGGCGCCATGTTCTCGTGCATCGGCGTGATGTACGACCGGCTGCACACGCGGCGCATCGCCGACTACGGCGGCCTGGTCAACGTGATGCCCTGGTTCGCCTTCTTCATGGTGTTCTTCGCCATGGCCAATTGCGGCCTGCCGGGCACCAGCGGGTTCGTCGGCGAGTTCATGGTGATCCTGGCCAGCTTCAGCGCCAACCCGTGGATCGCGCTGGTCGCCGCCTTCACCCTGATCATCGGCGCCGCCTACACGCTTTGGCTGGTCAAGCGCGTGGTGTGGGGCAAGGTCGCCAACGACAAGGTGGCCGCGATGAAGGACATCAATGGCCGCGAGGCCTTCGTACTGACGGCATTCGCTGTGGTGGTCCTGGCCATCGGCGTGTGGCCGCAGCCCCTGGTGCACCTGATGGGCGGCTCGATCGACCATCTCGTCCACCAGCTGGCCACCAGCAAGATCTGAGGACTGCCGCATGCTGAGCTGGAACGACATTCTCATCCTCCTGCCGGAGCTGTACCTGGTGGCGGCGGTCTGCGTGCTGCTCTTGATGGACGTGTTCCTCAAGCCCGAGCAGCGCAACGCCACCCACTGGCTGGCCATCGCGATCACCGCGATCACCGCCTTCCTGGTGGTGATGGGTCAGCCACCGGGTGGCGCCACGGCCTTCGGGGGCATGTTCATCCGCGACACGGCCAGCGAGATCCTGAGCCTGTTCACCCTGATCACGGTGATCCTGGTGTTCGTGTATGCGCGGCCGTACCTGAAGGACCGCAACCTGTGGCACGGCGAGTTCTACGTGCTGACGCTGTTCGCGGCGCTCGGCGTGATGCTTCTGGTCGCGGCGGGCAACCTGGTCACGGTCTATCTGGGCCTGGAGCTGCTGACGCTGTCCTCCTATGCGCTGGTGGCGTTCAACCGCGATTCGCGCCTGGCCTCCGAGGCGGCGATCAAGTATTTCGTGCTGGGCGCGCTGGCCTCCGGCACGCTGCTGTACGGCATGTCGATGGTGTACGGCGCCGCCGGCACCCTTGACCTGGCGCACCTGCACGCCGTTGCCGCGCACAGCGCCATGCCCAACCTGCTGCGCTTCGGGCTGATCTTCATGATCGTCGGCATCGCCTTCAAGCTGGGCGCGGCGCCGTTCCACATGTGGCTGCCGGACGTCTATCAGGGCGCGCCGACCGCGACCGTCACCTTCGTGGCCTCGGCCTCCAAGCTGGCGGCCTTCGGCATGGCCTACCGCCTGCTGTCGGCGTTCGGTGGCGGCGACCTGATGCACCAGTGGCAACTGATGCTGGCGATCCTGGCGGTGCTGTCGCTGGTGATCGGCAACCTGGTGGCCATCGTGCAGTCCAACATCAAGCGCATGCTGGCGTACTCGACCATCGCCCACATGGGTTACCTGCTGCTGGGCCTGGTCAATGCCACGCCATCCGGCTATGCCGCGGCCATGTTCTATGCCATCAGCTACGCGTTGATGTCGACCGTGGCCTTCGGCGTGATACTGGCCATGTCGCGCGCGGGCTTCGAGTGCGAGAACATCGACGACTTCAAGGGCCTCAACGAGCGTTCGCGCTGGATGGCCTTCCTGATGATGCTGGCGATGTTCTCGCTGGCCGGCGTGCCGCCGCTGTTCGGTTTCTTCGGCAAGCTGCTCATCCTGCAGGCCGCCATCGATGCGGGCATGCTGTGGCTGGCCATCGTCGCCATCGTCGCCGCCATCGTGGGCCTGTTCTACTACCTGCGCGTGGTCAAGGTGATGTATTTCGACACGCCGGACGAGGGCGTCGAACTCAGGCCGCAGGGCGACATGTCGCTGCGCTGGGTGCTGTCGTTGAACGCCCTCGCGCTGCTTGCCCTGGGTCTCTACTGGGGTCCGCTGTTGAGTTGGTGCCAGCAGGCCTTCGTTGGCTAGGCCCACGAATGGGTTTCACAGGGTGCTGGACGCGCGAAATACGCCGCGTCCAGTGCAGATCGGTATTGCCAATCGATCGCGTCGCCGCTATAGTTTCGCTTCTCCGGTGCGGGGTGGAGCAGTCTGGCAGCTCGTCGGGCTCATAACCCGAAGGTCGTAGGTTCGAATCCTACCCCCGCTACCAAGACTTTCGACAAGAAAGCCTCCCCGTGAGGCTTTTTTGTTGGGAGCCCAGGCTCCCAGCGCATGGATGCGCGACGCCGGTGTCGGAACCAACGGCAACGCTATGGAAATGGGCGTAAGGCCCATTTTTTTGTTTTTGAATCAAGGAGTTGCGATCGATTTGGATACGCAGTCGCTGGCCCAACGTTTCGACCGGATCGTGACCGATCTCGGTCTGACCTGCCTCGGGGTGGAGTGGATTCCCTCGGGCGGGCAGGGCACGCTGCGCGTCTACATCGACGCCGAAGGCCGTGAAGTCGGCATCGACGACTGCGAGGCGGCCAGCCGCGAACTGTCGGCGACGCTGGACGTCGAGGATCCGATTCCAGGCCACTACGTGCTTGAAGTCTCCTCGCCCGGCATCGACCGGCCGCTGTTCACGGCGGCCCATTTCGAGCAATTCATCGGCGAGCAGGCCAAGGTCGTGCTGACGGCGCCGATCAACAACCGTCGACGCGTGCGTGGTCGCATCGTCGAGGCAGCACCCGGACGCATCGTCATCGATGTCGACGGTGTCGGTCCCTTCGAGTTCGCGCACGCCGACGTGGAAAGTGCGCGACTGGTACCCGATTGGCAAGCGCTGGGCTACGCGCCGGCGCCCAAGTCGGGCGGCAAGGGCAAGAAACATTGATCTTGATACGAACGGACGCCGTGGTGGCGTTCGCGGAGTGGCGGAAATGAGCAAAGAACTTTTGCTGGTGGTGGACGCGGTAGCCAACGAAAAGGGCGTCTCGCGCGACATCATTTTCCAGGCGATGGAGGCGGCGCTGGCTTCGGCCGCGAAGAAGCGCTATCCCGACGAGGATGCGGACATCCGCGTGGCCATCGACCGCGAGACGGGCGAGTACGAGACCTTCCGCCGCTGGGAGATCGTCGAGGACGACGTCGAGATGGAGTCCCCGTATCGCCAGATCCGCCTGATGGATGCCGTCGACGAGCGCGAAGGCGCCGAGGTCGGCGAGTACATCGAGGAGCAGATCGAGAACGCCGAATTCGGTCGCATCGCCGCGCAGGCCGCCAAGCAGGTGATCGTGCAGCGCGTTCGCGAAGCCGAGCGCGCGCTGGTCGTCGAGGCCTACGAGGATCGCGTCGGCGAGTTGATCACCGGCATCGTCAAGCGCGTCGAGCGCGGCAACATCTACCTGGACCTGGGCGGCAACGCCGAGGCCTTCGTGCCGCGCGACAAGTCGATTCCGCGCGAGCCGGTGCGCGTCGGCGATCGCCTGCGCGGCTACCTGTACGAGGTGCGTTCGGAGATCCGCGGCCCGCAGCTGTTCGTCTCGCGCACCGCGCCCGAGTTCATGATCGAGCTGTTCAAGCTCGAGGTGCCGGAAGTGGGCCAGGGCCTGGTCGAGATCATGGGCTGCGCGCGCGACCCGGGCGACCGCGCCAAGATCGCGGTGCTGGCGCATGACGCGCGCACCGATCCCATCGGCGCCTGCATCGGCATGCGCGGCTCGCGCGTGCAGGCGGTGACCAACGAGCTCAACGGCGAGCGCGTGGACATCATCCTGTGGCACGAGAACCAGGCGCAGTTCGTGATCAACGCGATGGCGCCGGCCGAGGTGCAGTCGATCATCATGGACGAGGACAAGCACTCCATGGACATCGCGGTGGCCGAGGACAAGCTGTCCCAGGCCATCGGCCGCGGCGGCCAGAACGTGCGCCTGGCCAGCAAGCTCACCGGCTGGCAGCTCAACGTGATGACCCAGGAACAGGTGCAGGAGAAGAGCGAGGCCGAGCAGGAATCGGCCCGCCAGCTGTTCATGGACAAGCTCGAGGTCGACGAGGAAATCGCCAACATCCTGGTGCAGGAAGGTTTCTCCAGCATCGAGGAAGTGGCCTACGTGCCGACCGGCGAGCTGCTGGCCGTGGAAGGCTTCGACGAGGACATCGTCGAGGAGCTGCGCGCGCGTGCCCGCGATGCGCTGCTGACCGCGGCGCTGGCGGTCGAGGAAGGCCTCGAGGAGCACAAGCCGTCCGAGGACCTGCTGGCCCTGGAGGGCATGGACGAGGCCACGGCCTACGCCCTTGCCGAGCGCGGCGTGGTCACGGCGGACGACCTGGCCGATCTGGCCGTGGACGACCTCATCGACCTGGACGACATGGACGAGGAGCGTGCCGCGGCGTTGATCATGGCGGCGCGTGCACCGATGATTGCGCGCCTGGAGCAGGAAGGCTGACTACCACGGATGCATGCCCGGATGGCGTGCATCTGGGGAAGCTGAAATGCTTCCCGCCACGGACGGAACGGCTGTGTCGCAACGCATGACGACACACATGAAGATCGCGGGAAAGGCGGAGTAAGAGAACGATGTCGGACGTCACCATCAAGCAACTGGCCAAGGTCCTGGACATGTCTGTCGAAAAGCTGCTGACGCAGCTTGGCGAGGCAGGCATGAAGTTCTCCGACCCCGAACAGGTCATCAGCAACACCGAGAAGGTGAAGTTGCTCGGTTTCCTGCGCCGCACGCACGGCAAGGGCGAAGGCGAGGAAACCGAGTCGGCCGGTCCGCGCCAGGTAACCCTGCGCCGGCGCAAGGTCAGTGAACTCAAGGTCGCCTCCGGCGGCGGTCGCAGTGGCGCGCGCGGCGGAGCCAAGACCGTCAACGTCGAGGTCCGCTCCAAGCGCACCTATGTCAAGCGCAGCGCCATCGCCGAGGAATCGGCCGGTGACAGCGAGCGCGAGGAAGCAGCGCGCAAGCTCGAGGAGTCGCGCGTCGAGCGTGAGCGCGAGGAAGCCGCGCGCGTCGAGCAGGCCGAGCGCAAGCGCGAGGAAGCCGAGAACAAGCGCAAGCAGGAAGAGAGTGATCGCCAGGAGGCCGAGAAGGCCGCGGCGGCGGCCGCAGAGGAACTGGCCAGCGCCGAGATGGTCGAGGAAGCTCCCGTGGAGGAATCCGGCACGGTGGAAGCTGAAGCCCCGGCCGCCACCGATGAAGGCAAGGACGCATGGTCCACGCCGGTGATGCCCCGCGTGCACGACCAGCCCAAGCGACGCGAACGCGTGCGCGAGGTGTCCCGCGAGGAGGCCATGGGTCGTCCCAAGCCCGTCGCCAACAAGCCGGCGCCCGAAAAGAAGGCCAAGGACGAGCGCGAGGAACGCGGCCGGAAACCCGGCAAGAAGTTCGGCACGGGCAAGCTGCATCTGTCCGAAGCCGACCGCGCGCGCCGCAGCAGCGGCCGCAAGCGCGGCCGTGGTTCGGATCGTCCGGCCACCTCCGGCAGCGGCGAGCACGGTTTCTCCAAGCCGACCGCGCCGGTGGTGCGCGAGGTGGCCGTGGGCGAGGCCAACGTGGTCAGCGAGCTGGCCCAGAAGATGGCCGTGAAGGGTTCGGAAGTGGTCAAGGCGCTGTTCAACATGGGCGTCATGGCCACCATCAACCAGGTCATCGACCACGACACTGCCGTGCTGGTGGTCGAGGAACTGGGTCACAACCCGGTCAAGGAAGAGGACAAGGGCGCCGAGGCCGCGCTCCTTGAACAGGCGGCGAGCGTCGAGGGTCAGGGCGAGAAGCTGCCGCGTCCGCCGGTCGTGACCATCATGGGCCACGTCGACCACGGCAAGACATCGCTGCTGGACTACATCCGCCGCGCCAAGGTGGCCACCGGCGAGGCCGGCGGCATCACCCAGCACATCGGCGCCTACCACGTGACCACGGACAAGGGCGTCATCACGTTCCTGGACACCCCGGGCCACGCCGCATTCACCTCCATGCGCGCTCGAGGCGCGCAGTCCACCGACATCGTGATCCTGGTGGTGGCGGCCGATGACGGCGTCAAGCCGCAGACCGTCGAGGCGATCAAGCACGCCCGCGCCGCGAACGTGCCGCTGATCGTGGCGGTCAACAAGATCGACAAGCCCGAGGCCAACCTGGACAACGTCAAGCAGGGCCTGGTCAAGGAAGAGGTCGTGCCCGAGGACTGGGGCGGCGACGTGCAGTTCGTGCCCTTGTCGGCCAAGACCGGCGAAGGCGTGGACGCACTGCTCGACGCCATCTCCCTGCAGGCCGAAGTCATGGAGCTGAACGCCGTCGAGGATGGCCCGGCATCCGGCGTGGTGATCGAATCGCGCCTGGACCGTGGCCGCGGCCCGGTGGCGACCATGCTGGTGCAGCGTGGCACGCTGAAGAAGAGCGACTACGTGGTGTGCGGCGTGGAAATCGGTCGCATGCGCGCGCTGCTGGACGAGAACGGCAAGCAGGTCGATACGGCCGGCCCGTCGATCCCGGTGCAGGTGCTGGGCCTTTCCGGCGTTCCCGAGGCCGGCGACGATTTCGTGGTGGTGGCCGACGAGCGCCTGGCCAAGGAAGTGGCCATGGAACGCGAGCATCGCCGCCGCGAGACGCGCCTGGTCGGCAAGACCAACCGCCTCGAGGACATCATGGCGCAGATGGGCCAGAGCGAGGAGCAGCAACAGCTGAACATCCTCATCAAGGCCGATGTGCAGGGTTCCGCCGAGGCGTTGCGCGATGCGCTGAGCCAGATCGGCAACGAGATGGTGAAGGTCAACGTGGTGTCCTCGGGCGTCGGTGGCATCACCGAGTCGGACGCCACCCTGGCGGCCGCGTCCAAGGCGCTGGTGATCGGCTTCAACGTGCGTGCCGACGCCTCGGCGCGCAAGGTGATCGACACCGCCGGCCTGGACGTGCGCTACTTCTCGATCATCTACGACGTCATCGACCAGGTGACCCAGGCGGCCACTGGCCTGCTGGGCAACGAGATCCGCGAGGACATCATCGGCATCGCCGAGGTGCGCGACGTGTTCCGCAGCTCCAAGTTCGGCGCCATCGCCGGTTGCATGATTTCCGAGGGCGTGGTCAAGCGCAACAAGCCGATCCGCGTGCTGCGCGACAACACCGTGGTCTTCGAGGGCGAGCTGGAATCGCTGCGCCGCTTCAAGGAGAACGTCGAGGAAGTGCGTTCGGGCACCGAGTGCGGCATCGGCGTCAAGCAGTACAATGACGTGCAGCCCGGCGACCAGATCGAGTGCTTCGAGCGCGTCGAGGTGGCACGGACGCTGTGATCGATGGCGGATGCGGGCAGGCGCCCGCATCCGCGCGAAACCACGCCGCGCCGTAGCCGATCCCCAACACCGAGACCGCCATGCCATCACGTGATTTCAAGCGCAGCGACAGGATTTCCGGCATGTTGCGCCGGGAGGTCGGCCTGCTGGTGCACGCCGCGGTCCGTGACCACGGCCTGCCCTCGATGAGCGTGTCCGACGTTGAAGCCGGCAAGGACCTGGACCTGGCCACGGTGTGGGTGACCACGCTGATGCCGGAAAAGGCGACCGAAGCCGTCAAGGCCCTCAACGCCATGGCCGGCGAATTTCGTCGTGAACTCTCGCGCACGCTGCGCATCCGGCGCGTGCCGGAGCTGCGATTCAAGTACGACGCTTCGGTGGAGCAGGGCGAGCGCATCGAAACCCTGTTGCAACAGGAAAAGGACAAGGGCCGGCTCTGAGCCGCCCGCCCGCTTCGCGCGATCGGACGCTCATCGCCGGATGCCCGCCATGCCCGCAAGTTCCCGCCGTCGTCAACGCCGAGCCGTGCACGGCATCGTGCTGCTGGACAAGCCCCTGGGCCTGAGTTCGAACCAGGCCCTGCAGGTGGTGCGCGGCATCTTCAATGCCGCCAAGGCCGGGCATACCGGCAGCCTGGATCCCCTGGCGACCGGGCTTCTGCCGATCTGTCTGGGCGAGGCGACCAAGATCGCCGGGCTGCTGCTCGGCTCGCACAAGGCCTACGAGGCCGAATGCCTGCTCGGCGAGCGCACCCTGACCGACGACGCCGAGGGCGAGGTCTGCGAACGGCGGCCGGTGCCGAACCTGGACCCGGCCGAGCTGGATGCGCATCTGCAGAGCTTCGTCGGACGCATCCAACAGGTTCCTCCGGCCTATTCGGCGCTCAAGCGCGATGGCGTGCCGATGTACGTGCGCGCCCGACGCGGCGAGGCGGTCGAGCTGGAGGCGCGGGAGGTCGATATCGACGCCATCGAGCGCCTGGCCTTCGACGGCCGGCGCCTGCGCCTGTGCGTGACCTGCGGATCGGGGACCTACATCCGCAGCCTGGCGCGGGACATCGGCGAGCGACTCGGCTGCGGCGCCCACCTGACCGCGCTGCGACGCACATGGGTCGATCCGTTCCGTGAGCCGCGCATGGTGACCCTTGAGCAGCTGCGCGAACGGGCTGAAGAGGGCACGCAGGCCCTGGATGCGTGCCTGTTGCCGCTGGAAGCGGGCCTGGCCGGCATGCCGCGCCTGGACCTCGATGCCCCCCGGGCGACGGCCCTGCAGCATGGCCAGCCGGTGCATGCCGGGAGCGTTCCGGCCGCCGGCCTGTGCCGGGCCCACGGGCCGGACGGGCGCCTGCTGGCGCTGGTCGAGTGCGGCCCGGACGGGAGCCTGCGGGTGCGTCGGGGCTTCAATCTGCCGCCATCGGCCACGGAATCGTGTTAAAGCCTTGTTGCAGCGGCCCCTGGGCCATTACAATAGGCGCTTGACCCGTGGCATTTAACCAAACGCGGGGTTTGCGCGGCCACATCGGTCCCGGTGTCGCCGCGCAAGCCTCGCGCACGCTTTTCTTTGAGGAACACCTTCATGTCGCTCAATGCGGAACAGACCAGCAAGATCATCAACGAGTACGGCCAGAACGCCAAGGACACCGGTTCGCCGGAAGTCCAGGTGGCGCTGCTGTCGGCTCGCATCAGTCACCTGACCGAGCACTTCAAGTCGCACAAGCAGGATCATCATTCCCGCCGTGGCCTGCTGAAGCTGGTCAACCAGCGCAAGCGCCTGCTCGGCTACCTCAAGCAGCGCGACACCGCGCGCTATCAGAGCCTGATCGAACGCCTCGGCCTGCGCCGTTGATCACAGGTCAAGGAGAATAAAGTGGCGAAAGTAACCAAGTCATTCCAGTACGGTAAGCATCAAGTCACGCTGGAGACGGGCGAAATCGCCCGCCAGGCGTCCGGTGCCGTGATGGTCAGCATGGGCGGCACCGTGGTGCTGGTCAGTGCCGTGGCCGCGACCAAGGCCCGCGAGGGCCAGAGCTTCTTCCCGCTCACCGTCGACTACCAGGAAAAGTTCTATTCCGCCGGCCGCATTCCCGGTGGCTTCTTCAAGCGCGAGGGCCGTCCGACCGAGAAGGAGACGCTGACCTCGCGTCTGATCGATCGTCCGGTGCGCCCGCTGTTCCCCGATGACTTCAAGAACGAAGTGCAGATCGTGGCCACGGTGGTCTCGCTCGATCCCGAGATCGACGGCGACATCCCGGCCCTGATCGGTGCCTCCGCGGCGCTGACCCTGTCCGGCGCGCCCTTCAAGGGCCCGATCGGCGCCGCGCGCGTGGGCTACGTCAACGGCGAATACGTGCTCAACCCGTCGACCACCGAGCTGGGATCCTCCGAGCTGGACCTGGTCGTGGCCGGTACCGCGGGCGCGGTGCTGATGGTTGAATCGGAAGCCAACCTGCTCAGCGAGGACGTGATGCTGGGCGCGGTGGTGTTCGGCCACAAGCAGATGCAGGCGGCCATCCAGGCCATCGGCGAGCTGGCCACCGAGGCCGGCAAGCCGTCCTGGGACTGGCAGCCGCCGGCGCGCGACGAGTCGCTGGTGGCCGCGGTCAAGGGCGCCGTCGGCGACAAGCTCGAGCAGGCCTTCCAGGTGCGCGACAAGCTGCAGCGCCGCGACGCCATTTCGGCCATCAAGGCCGAGGTCATGGAAGAGCTGCAGGGCCAGGCCGAGGAAAAGGGCTGGACCGGCGAGGCGCTGGCCAAGGAATTCGGCGAGCTCGAATACCACACCATGCGCGACAGCGTGCTCAAGTCCAAGGTCCGCATCGACGGTCGCCAGCTCGACGACGTGCGCCCGATCAGCGTGCGCGTGGGCGTGCTGCCGCGCACCCACGGCTCGGCGCTGTTCACCCGCGGCGAGACCCAGGCGCTGGTCACCGCCACCCTGGGCACCATGCGTGATTCGCAGATCATCGACGCGCCGGTTGGCGAGTCGAAGGATCCGTTCCTGTTCCACTACAACTTCCCGCCGTACTCGGTGGGCGAGACCGGCCGCGTGGGCAGCCCCAAGCGCCGCGAGATCGGTCACGGTCGCCTGGCCAAGCGCGGCGTGATGGCGGTCAAGCCGCCGATGGAAGACTTCCCGTACGTGGTGCGCGTGGTCTCGGAGATCACCGAATCGAACGGTTCCTCGTCGATGGCTTCGGTGTGCGGTTCCTCGCTGGCCATGATGGATGCCGGCGTGCCGCTGAAGGCCCCGGTGGCCGGCATCGCCATGGGTCTGGTCAAGGAAGGCAACGATTTCGTGGTGCTGTCCGACATCCTCGGTGACGAGGATCACCTGGGCGACATGGACTTCAAGGTCGCCGGTACCTCCGAGGGCGTGTCCGCCCTGCAGATGGACATCAAGATCGACGGCATCACCGAGGAGATCATGCGCACGGCGCTGGAACAGGCCAAGCGCGGTCGCCTGCACATCCTGGGCGAGATGGCCAAGGTCCTCGACACGCCGCGTGCCGAGATGAGCGAATATGCGCCGCGCCTGCTGACCATCAAGATCCACCCGGACAAGATCCGCGAGGTCATCGGCAAGGGCGGCGCCACCATCCGCTCGATCACCGAGGAGACCGGCGCCACCATCGACATCAGCGACGACGGCACCGTGGTCATCGCCTCGGTCAACCGCGCCGCGGCCGATGCCGCCAAGAAGCGTGTCGAGCAGATCGTGGCCGACGTCGAGCCGGGCCGCATCTACGAGGGCAAGGTCGCCAAGCTGATGGATTTCGGCGCGTTCGTGACCATCCTGCCCGGCAAGGACGGCCTGGTCCACGTCTCGCAGATCTGCGAGGAGCGCGTGGAGAAGGTCTCGGACAAGCTCTCCGAGGGCGACATCGTCAAGGTCAAGGTGCTGGAAGTGGACAAGCAGGGCCGTATCCGCCTGTCCATGAAGGCGGTGACCGAGGACGAGAAGGCCACCTCCTGAGCCTGAGCGTCACAGTCAACGGAAAAGCCCGGCCACCGTGCCGGGCTTTTTTGTGGGTGCATGACCACCGGCATGTCACGGTGACGCGTCCATGTCGTTCACGCGATAATCGTGTTTTTCATCGACGGCTCCCGGCATGACCGAACGGCATACCCACGACACGATTCGCGCCGTGCAGTGGCAGGGCGAGGCACTGCGCCTGCTTGACCAGCGCAGGCTGCCCAACGAGGAAATCTGGGTCGAATGCCGGGACCATGTCGCGGTGCGCGACGCCATTGCGGACCTGGTGGTCCGCGGCGCCCCGGCGATCGGCATCGCCGCGGCCTGGGGCGTGGTGCTGGCAGCCCGCGAGGGCGCGGACATGCCCGCGGCGCTGGCGCGCCTGCGCGCGGCGCGCCCGACCGCGGTGAACCTGATGTGGGCGCTCGACCGCATGGCACGGCGGATCGAGGCCGGCGCCGATGTGGCGGCGCTTGCCGAGGAGGCCCGGGCCATCCAGGACGAGGATCTGGCGGCCAACCGGCGCATGGGCGCGCTGGGCGCGGCCCTGATCGCGCCGGGTTCGGGCGTGCTGACGCATTGCAACACGGGATCGCTGGCCACGGCGGGCTACGGCACCGCGCTCGGCGTGATCCGCGCCGGCGTCGAGCAGGGTCGCATCGCGCGGGTGTTCGCCGGCGAGACCCGGCCCTGGCTCCAGGGGGCGCGCCTGACCCTGTGGGAGCTGCTGCGCGACGGCATCCCCGCGAAGTTGATCGCCGACGCCGCCGCCGCGCACCTCATGCGCAGCGGCCAGGTGCAGTGGGTGATCATCGGCGCCGACCGCATCGCCGCCAATGGCGACGTGGCCAACAAGATCGGCAGCTACCAGCTGGCCATCGCCGCCCGTCACCATGGGGTGAAGTTCATGGTCGTGGCGCCCTCGACCACGGTGGACATGGCCACCGTCGACGGCGACGGCATCGATATCGAGCTGCGCGACCCCGGCGAATTGCTGCAGCTGGGCGGCGTGCGCACGACCGCCGAGGGGGCCGATGCCTGGAACCCGGTGTTCGATGTGACCCCGGCGGAACTGATCGACGCCATCGTCACCGAGCGCGGCGTGATCGAGCATCCCGACGTGGCCGCCATGCAGGCCATGTTCGGCACGGCCGCGCCCTGAAATCGGCCTGCGCGGGGTCGCCCAGGCGCGCACCATCGCGTTGCCGCACGTGATCGATCCCCGGCGCATGGGGCGTGCCGGGCGAGCTTTCGCGATGCCGTGGAACGACCATTTCCGGCGCTCCGGCACCGCCTGTCAGGTTCGTCCAATAACGTGTTGTAAGTCACTGATGTATAAGGACTAATATAGGGTCCGGCCGCGCCGCTTGTGGTATACTTCAGGGATCGCCGTCCTCATGGCGCAAAAGGCGCCTGCCGCCTTGCCCGCGAGGACGTTTCAAGGCCGTTTCCAGGGAAGCAGTACATGGCAGAACTCGCCAAAGAAGTCATCCGCGTCAACATCGAAGACGAGATGCGCCAGAGCTATCTCGACTACGCGATGAGCGTGATTGTCGGCCGCGCCTTGCCCGATGCGCGCGATGGTCTCAAGCCGGTGCACCGACGCGTCCTGTTCGCCATGAACGAGTTGGGCAACGCCTGGAACAAGTCCTACAAGAAGTCGGCCCGCGTGGTCGGCGACGTGATCGGTAAATACCATCCGCACGGCGATGCATCGGTCTACGACGCCATCGTGCGCATGGCGCAGCCCTTCTCGCTGCGCTACATGCTGGTCGATGGCCAGGGCAACTTCGGCTCGGTCGACGGCGACAGTGCCGCCGCCATGCGATACACCGAAGTGCGCATGTCCAAGCTCACCCACGAGCTGCTGGCCGACATCGACAAGGAGACGGTCAACTTCGGACCCAACTACGATGAGTCCGAGAGCGAACCGCTGGTCCTGCCCACGCGGGTGCCGAACCTGCTGATCAACGGTTCCGCGGGCATCGCGGTCGGCATGGCCACCAACATCCCGCCGCACAACCTGACCGAAACCGTCACCGCCACCATCGCCCTGATCGACGACCCGACGCTGGGCATCGACGACCTGATGCAGTACATCCCGGGTCCCGATTTCCCGACCGCCGGCATCATCAATGGCGCCGCCGGCATCGTGCAGGCCTACCGCACCGGCCGGGGCCGCATCTACGTGCGCGCCCGCGCGGAGATCGAGACCGAACCCAACGGCCGCGAGACCATCATCGTCAGCGAGCTGCCGTATCAGGTGAACAAGGCGCGGCTGATCGAGAAGATCGCCGAGCTGGTCAAGGAAAAGAAGATCGAGGGCATCTCCGAACTGCGCGACGAGTCCGACAAGGACGGCATGCGCGTGGTCATCGAGATCCGCAAGGACGCCATGGGCGACGTGGTGCTGAACAACCTGTTCCAGCAGACCCAGCTGCAGGTCACCTTCGGCATCAACATGGTCGCGCTGCTGGACGGTCGTCCGCAGCTGCTCGATCTCAAGCAGGCGCTGGAGGCGTTCATCCGCCATCGCCGCGAGGTGGTCACCCGCCGCACCATCTTCGAGCTGCGCAAGGCCCGCGCCCGTGCGCACATCCTCGAGGGCCTGACCGTCGCGCTGGCCAACATCGACCCGATGATCGAGTTGATCAAGAGCTCCGAGTCGCCGCAGGAGGCACGCGAGCGCATGCTGGCGCGGCGCTGGGAGCCGGGCCTGGTCAGTGCGCTCCTGGGCGCCGCCGGTGCCGCGGCCTCGCGCCCCGAGGACATGGATCCGCGCGACGGCCTGCGCGAGGACGGCTACCAGCTCTCGGAAAAGCAGGCCCAGGAAATCCTGGCCATGCGCCTGCATCGCCTGACCGGCCTGGAGCAGGAAAAGCTCAGCGACGAATACCGCCAGTTGCTCGATGACATTCGTGGCCTGATCGCGATCCTCGAGAATCCGGACCGGCTCCTGGAGGTCATCCGCGAGGAGCTCGAGGCCATCAAGACCGAGTACGGCGACCCGCGTCGCACCGAGATCCAGCATTCGCAGGAAGACCTCGACGTGCTCGACCTCATCGCGCCCGAGGACGTGGTGGTCACGCTCTCGCACACCGGTTACGTCAAGCGCCAGCCGGCCACGACCTACCGTGCGCAGAAGCGTGGCGGCAAGGGGCGATCGGCCTCGGCGCTGAAGGACGAGGATTTCGTCGAACAGCTATGGGTGGTCAACACGCACGACACCCTGCTGACCTTCACCAGCACCGGGCGCGTGTACTGGCTCAAGGTCTACCAGATTCCCGAATCCGGCCCGCAGGCCCGCGGCAAGCCGATCGTCAACCTGCTTCCGCTGGGCGCTGACGAGCACGTCCAGGCCGTGCTTCCGGTTCGCGAGTACGAGGAAGGACGGTTCGTGTTCTTCGCCACCCGCAATGGCACGGTCAAGAAGACGCCGCTCAAGGAATACGAGTTCCAGCTGCAGAAGGGCAAGAACGCGATCAAGCTGGCCGAGGGCGATGCCCTGGTCGGTGCCGAGCTGACCAATGGCGATCGCGACGTGATGCTGTTCGCTTCCAACGGCAAGACCGTGCGCTTTGCCGAGGGCGAGGTGCGCTCGATGGGCCGCACCGCCGGCGGCGTGCGTGGCATGCGCCTGGCCGAAGGTGCCCGCGTGGTGTCGATGATCGTCGCTCGCGAGGGTGACATCCTGCTGGCCACGGCCCACGGCTACGGCAAGCGCACCCCGCTGGAGGACTTCCCGACCAAGGGACGCGGCATCCAGGGCGTGATCGCCATCAAGTGTTCCGAGCGCAACGGCGACCTGATGGCCGCCGTGCAGGTCGGCGAGGACCATGAGCTGATGCTGATCTCCAATCAGGGCACCCTGGTGCGTACCCGCGTGGCGGAGGTTTCCCAGCTCGGACGCAATACCCAGGGCGTCACTCTCATCCGCCTGCCCGATGACGAGCATCTGGTCGGGGTCGTGCGCCTGGAGCCAGAGGACGAGATCGACGAGTCCGAGGACGAGATGGACGAGGCTGGGGCGACCACGGACGCGGCGTCCGCATCCGCCGATGCCTCCGGTCCTGAAGAGGCCGATCGCCCCGAAGCGGACTGATTGCATCCACCCGCCAGAACGGAAAACGCCGGCGATACCATCGCCGGCGTTTCCATGTCAGGCGCCAGGTTCAGTCGCCGTCGATGGCGCGCAGCATGGCCTCTGCACTCGACACCCTGAACTCGCCGGGGGCCTCGATCTGCAGGATCCGGACCTGGGCGTCCACCGCATACAGGGCAAAGCGCTGCGAGCGCAGCCCCATGCCGAAACCGGTGCCGTCCAGCTCCAGCCCCAGGGCGCGGGTCAGCTCGGCATTGCCGTCGGCCAGCATGATCAGGTCCTCCGGCACCTCCCGGGCACGCGCCCAGGCGGCCATGACGAAGGCGTCGTTCACGGCCATGCAGGCCACCTCGATGTCACGCTCGCGGAACTTGGGCATGGCCGCGACATAGCCGGGCAGGTGTTCCTCCGAGCAGGTCGGGGTGAAGGCGCCGGGGACGGCGAACATCAGCACCCGGCGATCATCGAAAATCTGTTCGCTGGTGACGACGTCGACGCCGTCGCGGATGCGGGTAAGTCGGGCGTGCGGGATGCGCTCGCCCACGCAAATGGTCATGTGCAGCCTCCGTGGCGGGTGATGCCCGGCGCCGGTCAGCACGGAAGTGGCTGATTCGCCGGTGGTTGCGGATGACTTGAAACCGGTGCGCAGGCACCCATCTTTGCCTGCAAGCGGGGTTGCCCGTACCGATTCGAGGACATTTCGTCATGAGTATCACCCGTTACAACCCGTGGAACAATGCCGCCGCCATGCCCAAGGACATCAAGCAGGTGCTTGAGCGGTTCTTCGGCGAGGGAGACACCGACCAGTCCGACGTGGTGACCAGCCAGTGGACGCCGCGCGTGGACATTCGCGAGGAAAACGACGGTTTCGTGATCTTCGCCGACATCCCAGGCGTGGATCCCAGGGCCATCGAGATCAGCATGGACAAGGGCATCCTCTCGATCCGTGGCGAGCGCCACAACGAGAACGTCGAGGAGAACGGCAAATTCACCCGCGTGGAGCGTACGCACGGCGTGTTCTATCGCCGCTTCGCCTTGCCCGACAGTGCCGATGCCGATGGCATCAGCGCCAAGGGTCGTCACGGCGTGCTGGAGATCCGCATTCCCAAGAAGCCGGAAAGCACGCCGCGCCGCATCAACATCGAGGCCGGCGAATAAACCTCTTTCCTGCCGTACGTCCGGAGCCCGGCGCGCCACGTGCGCGCCGGGCCTTGCCTGTGGCACGGTGGGTCCGTGCCATCCCTTCTTGAGGAGTTCCGATGGAGTTCAAGGATTACTACGACATCCTTGGCGTAGACAGCTCGGCCAGCGAGACCGAGATCCGCAATGCCTACCGGAAACTGGCCCGGAAGTACCATCCGGACAGGAACAAGGAGCCGGGTGCCGAGGACAAATTCAAGGAGATCAACGAAGCCAACGAAGTCCTCAAGGACAAGGAAAAGCGCGCTTCCTACGATCAACTTCGCGCCGGCGGCTACCGCGGCGGCGACCACTTCCAGCCGCCTCCCGGCTGGGGGCAGGGTGGCGCGTCCTTCGATTTCGGCGGTGGCGATTTCAGCGATTTCTTCGAGAGCCTGTTCGGACGGGCCGCGGGCCGGCAGGGTGGTGCCTATCGGGCTCGGGCCATGCGCGGCCAGGACGTCCGGGCCGCGATCGACATCGATCTGGCCACGGCCTACACCGGCGGCAGCACCCGCGTGGCCATGCATGACGGCGCCGGCGGCGAACGCGTGCTGGAAGTGAAGATTCCGGCGGGTATCGAGTCGGGCAAGGTCATCCGCCTGGCCGGTCAGGGCCAGTCCGGCATGAACGGCGGACCCAAGGGTGACCTGCTTCTTGAGATCAATATCCGCCCGCACGCACGGTTCCATCTGGAGGGCCGCAACATTGCCTCGACGCTTCCGATCACGCCCTGGGAGGCGGCCCTGGGCGCCAAGGTGGCCGTGCCCACGCTGGGCGGCATGGTCGACATGCAGGTGCCGGCCGGCTCGCAAAGCGGGCGCAAGTTGCGCCTGAAGGGCCGTGGCTTGCCTGGCAACCCGGCAGGCGACCAACTGGTGACGCTGGAAATCCACGCGCCTCCCGCCAACGACGACGCGGCGCGGGAAGCCTACACGGCCTATCAGGAGGCCTTTGCCGATTTCGATCCACGTTGAATCCGTGGCCCGCGGGCAAGAAAAAGGCGGAGCCGACGGCTCCGCCTTTTTGTTGTTCGCACCGCGTGCGGGTGGCCGATCAGCCAGCCAGCAGATCCTGGATGGTCTTGGACAGCTCGCTCTCGTTGACCGGCTTGGTCACGTAGCCCTTGGCGCCCTGGCGCATGCCCCAGACACGGTCGGTGTCCTGGTTCTTGGTGGTCACCAGGACGATGGGAATGTGCGCGGTCTCCTCGTCCTTGCTGATGGTGCGCGTGGCCTGGAAACCATTGAGGTTCGGCATCACGACATCCATCAGGATCAGGTCCGGTTTCTCGCGCTTGGCGGCCTCGACGCCGGCAGCGCCATCCTCGGCGGTCACGGCTTCGTGGCCGAGTTGTTCGACGATCCGCTTGATGCCCAGCAATTGCGACGGCGAGTCGTCAACGATCAGGATTCGCGCCATGAAGGATTCCCTATGTTGCGTGATGTGATGAATGTTGGCCTGTCCATTCTACGTGCCCGGCGCATCCGGGCCAAGCCGGGATGCTGCGCGTCAAACCACTTGAAATTTAGAACCTTGCGCCTGCCATTTCATGCCAGTCCTCACGCATCATCCGTGAAAGCGACCACGCTTCTGCCGAACGAGCGTCCCGCCAGCATGTCGTTGAACAGCGCCGGCAGTTCGTCCAGCGACACGGTGCGCTGGTGGATGCTGTCCATGTTCGCGGGCTTCCAGTCGTCGGCAAGATGCGCCCACACCCTTTCGCGGATGTCGCGCGCGGTGCCGGCCGAGGCCACGCCAAGCAGGCTTACCCCGCGAATGATGAACGGCATGACCGTGGTGTCCAGGTCGGCGCTGGCGGCCAGCCCGCAGCTTGCAACGTTGCCGTAGGGCACGGTCGAGGCCAGCAGGCCGGCCAGGATGCTCCCGCCGACGCAGTCGAGCGCGCCGCCGAATCGGGCCGAATCCAGGGGCTTGCCGCTGAAGCCCAGCTGGTGACGGTCCAGGCATTGGCTGGCGCCGATCTGTTGCAGGAAATCGAACTGCTCGCGCTTGCCACTGATGGCGTGAACGTCGTAGCCGGCGCGATGGAAGATATCCACGCCCAGCATGCCCACCCCGCCGGTGGCACCGGAGATGGCGATCGGCCCGAGTTCCGGCGTCTGGCGGTTTTCCTGCATGCGCAGCAGGGCCAGCGCGGCGGTGAAGCCGGCGGTGCCCAGGATCATCGATTCCTTGAGGCTCAGCCCGGCGGGCAGGGGGATGGTCCAATCCGCCTGCAGTCGCGCAACTTCGCTGTAGCCTCCGTCGCGCGTTTCGGACAAGCCGCAACCCGTGCACAGCACCGCGTCGCCTTCCTTGAAGCCCGGCGCCGTCGAGGCGATGACATGACCGGCCACATCGATGCCGCCGACCAGCGGGAAGTTGCGCAGGATCCGGCCCTTGCCGGTGCCGGCCAGGGCATCCTTGAAGTTGACCGAGGAGTACGCAGTGCGGATGACCACCTCGCCGGGAGCGAGGTCGTCCAGATCCAGCGTCTCGATGCCGGCGTGGTAGCCCGAATCATCGTTGTGGATGCGGAAGGCGCGGAACGGGGTGTTCGACGTGTCGGTCATCGGTATGCTCCGTCGAGTTCAGTCGGCTTCCATGAGCACGACGCCGGTCATGCGATGGACCGCTTCGCGCTCGGCTGCCGATTGCAGTTTCATGAGCAGGCGGAAGAAGTTGCCGCCGCGGATGGTGCGCTTGAGCCGGAACGAAGCATCCCAGATCGAGTGGAATTCGCTCTCGCGCCAGCCGACCGGCTCGAAGAATGCCGGGCCGTTCTCCGGAAAGAACTGCATGGGCGCATTGCCGCGCTCGAGCGCATCGAGCTTGCGTTGTCGCTGCATCACGGTGCGCAGCCGCGGCGTGGCGATATCCGTCAGCCAGCGGGTGGCCCCGGCCACCTCGCGCAGGTCGCGGGCCAGTGCCGTGACCTGTTCGGCGGTCAGATACACAAGCAGGCCTTCGCTGATGACCATGACCGGACCGTGTTCGGCCGCTCGCATGAACAGGTCGCGTCGTGCCTGCGCGTCACGCAGGTCCAGCGCCACGTATTCAAGCTGACAGGTGGGTGCCTCGCCCTGCATGGCCGATTTCATGTGCTCGACCATGGCCGGCATGTCGGCATGGATCCAGCGCAGCGAGCGGGGCAGGTCCAGGCGGTACGGCCGCGTGTCGAGCCCCGCGGCCAGGTTGAGCACAGTACCTACGCCCTGGTCGATGCAGCGCATCACCACGTCGTCGATCAGCTTGGTGCGCACGATCATTGGCCAGGCGCCCGACAGGCCACCCGGGATTGTGCGCACGATGTCCTCGCCGCGCTGGCCAGCCAGCCGGCGGGCATAGGGGTCGCGGAACAGCGCATCGCCGCGCTCGCTTTCCATGGCGCGGTAGATCGCCACCCACAATGCCGTGTCGGAAACGTTGCGGATGGGCGATGCAGTAGCGGTCACCGGCAAACTCAGTTGGCCTTGTGGATGGCGCGCTTGTCCACCGACAGGGCGGCTTCGTGCACGGCCTCGGACAGGGTCGGGTGGGCATGGACGATGCGTGCCAGGTCCTCGGCCGAGCCCTTGAACTCCATGGCCACCACGGCCTCGGCGATCAGCTCGGACACGCACGGACCGACCATGTGCACGCCCAGCAGGCGATCGGTCTCGGCATGCGCGATGACCTTCACCTGGCCGGCCGTCTCGTTCATGGCCACGGCGCGGCCGATGGCCGAGAACGGGAAGCTGCCGGTCTTGTACGGGATGCCGGCGTCCTTGCACTGCTGCTCGGTCTTGCCGGCCCAGGCGACCTCGGGCTCGGTGTAGATGACCCACGGGATGGTGTCGTAGTCCACGTGTCCGGCCTTGCCGGCGATCAGCTCGGCGACCATCACGCCTTCCTCCGAACCCTTGTGCGCCAGCATCGGGCCGCGCACGCAGTCGCCGACGGCCCAGACGCCGTCGACGCCGGTCCAGCAGTGTTCGTCGACTTCGATGCGGCCGCGTTCGTCGGTCTTCACGCCGGTGCCGTCGCCCAGCAGGCCCTCGGTGTAGGCGCGGCGGCCAACCGCGACCAGCAGCTTGTCCACGGTGAGCTTCTGCTCGCCGTTCTTGTCCTCGTAGGTGACCTCGACCGTGGTCTTCTTGGCCTCGGCCTTGCTGACCTTGGCACCCAGATGGATGGCCAGGCCCTGCTTCTTGAATTCGCGCGCGGCGACCTTGGCGATGTCGGCGTCGGCGGCGGCCAGGAAGTCCGGCATGGCCTCGATCACGGTCACTTCACTGCCCAGGCGACGCCACACGCTGCCCAGCTCCAGGCCGATCACGCCGGCGCCGATCACGCCCAGGCGCTTGGGCACCTTGTCGAAGTCCAGCGCGCCGGCATTGTCGACGATCAGCTTGCCGTCGAACTTGGCGAACGGCAGTTCGACCGGCACCGATCCGGTGGCCAGGATCACGTTGGCGCCCTCGAGCGTCTGGGTGTCGCCGTCCTTGCCGGTGACTTCCACGGTGTTGCCCTTGAGCAGCTTGCCGGTGCCGAAGAAAGGCGTGACCTTGTTCGACTTGAACAGCATGCCGATGCCGCCGGTGAACTGCTTGACGATCTTGTCCTTGCGACCAACCATCGTCTTGACGTCGATCTTCGGGTCCTTGGCGGTGATGCCGTGGTCGCCGAAGTGGCTGGTCAGGTTCTCGAACTGGCGCGAGGAGTCGAGCATCGCCTTGGACGGGATGCAGCCGACATTGAGGCAGGTGCCACCGAGGGCCTGCTTGCCGTCCTTGCCCTCGAAGGCGTCGATGCAGGCGGTCTTCAGGCCCAGCTGGGCGGCGCGGATCGCGGCCACGTAGCCGGCCGGACCGCCGCCGATGACGATGACGTCGAATTTTGAATCTGACATGGCGTTAAGAGTCCTTGATACGGGACTCGGGACTCGGGATCCGGGACTCGGAAATGCAAAGGGTTTTCCGAAAGTCCCGGATCCGCGTTTTTGTTCAGCCGAGTCCCGAGTCCCGAGTCCCGAATCCCGGCTTCGGCCTTACAGGCCGAGAAGCATGCGGTGCGGGTTTTCCAGCTGGTTCTTGATGTCGACCAGGAACAGCACCGCGTCCTTGCCGTCGATGATGCGGTGGTCGTAGCTGATGGCGATGTACATCATCGGCGCGGCCACGACCTGGCCGTTCTCGACCACGGCACGCTCCTTGATGGTGTGCATGCCCAGGATCGCGCTCTGCGGCGGGTTGACGATCGGCGTGGACATCAGCGAGCCGAAGGTGCCGCCGTTGGTGATGGTGAAGGTGCCGCCCTGCAGGTCGTCCAGGCTCAGCTTGCCCGAGCGCGCCCTGGCGGCGTAATCGCCGATGGCCTGCTCAATCTCGGCGAAGCTCATGTCCTGGGCGTCGCGCAGGACCGGCGTGACCAGGCCCTTGTCGGTGGACACGGCGATCGAGATGTCCTGGTAGCCGTGGTAGATGATGTCGTCGTTGTCGACCGAGGCGTTGATGACCGGATGGCGCTTGAGCGCCTCGCACACGGCCTTGACGAAGAAGCTCATGTAGCCGAGCTTGACGCCGTTCTCCTTCAGGAACTGCTCGCCGAAGGTCTTGCGCATCTTGGCGACCTGGGCCAAGTTGACCTCGTTGAACGAGGTCAGCATGGCGATGGAGTCCTTGGACTGCATCAGGCGCTCGGCGATGCGCTTGCGGATGCGGGTCATCGGCACGCGCTCCTCCGGACGCGCGCCCGGCGCGGCCAGCGCGGCGGCGGCGGCGCCACCCTTGCCATGGGTGACCAGGTCTTCCTTGGTCACGCGACCGCCGCGGCCGGTGCCGGCAACCTTGCTGGCGTCGATGCCTTCCTCGGTGGCCACGCGACGGCCGGCCGGGGACAGGTCCTCGGCGCCCTTGGCGGCCTTCGGCGCCTCGGCCTTGGACGGGGCGGGCGCGGCGGCCTTCTCGGCCTTCGGTGCGCTGGCCGGCGCCGGGGCGGCCGCGCCTTCCTCGATCAGGGCGATGACCTGTTCGCTGTTGACGGTGTCGCCGGACTCGAACTTGATTTCCTTCAGCACGCCGTCGACGGGCGAGGGTACTTCCAGCACCACCTTGTCGGTTTCCAGATCGACCAGGTTCTCGTCGCGGCTGACCGCGTCACCGGCCTTCTTGTGCCAGCTGGCGATGGTGGCGTCGGAAACCGATTCGGGGAGTACCGGGACTTTGACTTCGATGGCCATGGAAGGATCCTGTAGAAATGGCGTTTCGTAATGGGGTAAGGGCGATTATTCGGGCGTGTGGCCGTCATCGAGCGGCTTGACCAGCGCCTGTTCGACCAGCGCCGCCTGCTCGGCGGCGTGGATGTTGGCGTGGCCGCAGGCCGGCGCGGGCGAGCGCGCACGACCGGCGTAGGAGAGTTTGTACTTGCCGTCGGTGCAGGCCTGCAGATGGTGGCGGATCTGGAACCATGCGCCCTGGTTCATGGGCTCTTCCTGGCACCAGATCACTTCCTTGGCGGCGCCGAAGCCGGCCAGCACCTCGACCACGCGTTCGCGCGGGAACGGGTACAGCTGCTCGACGCGCACCAGGGCCACGTTCTCGAGGTTCTGCTTCTCGGCTTCCTCGAACAGGTCGTAGTAGACCTTGCCCGAGCACAGCACCACGCGTTTGACCTTCCTGGCCTGCTTGATGCGCTGGTCGCCGATGACGGTCTGGAACTGGCCGCTGGCCAGCTCGTCCAGGCTCGACACCGCCAGCTTGTGGCGCAGCAGCGACTTGGGCGTCATCACGATCAGCGGCTTGCGCACGCGACGCAGCATCTGCCGGCGGATCATGTGGAAGGTCTGTGCCGGCGTGGTCGGCACGCACACCTGCATGTTGTTGAGCGCGCACAGCTGCAGGTAGCGCTCCAGGCGCGCCGAGGAATGCTCCGGACCCTGGCCCTCGTAGCCGTGCGGCAGGTACAGCACCAGGCCGCACAGGCGATTCCACTTGGCCTCGCCGGCGCTGATGAACTGGTCGATGACCACCTGCGCGCCGTTGGCGAAGTCGCCGAACTGGCCTTCCCAGATCACCAGGGTCTGCGGGTCGGCGGTGGCGTAGCCGTACTCGAAGCCCATCACGGCCTCTTCGCTGAGCAGCGAGTCGATGACCTCGACGCGGCGCTCGGCATCGATGTCGGCCAGGGGCAGGGCGGTGCGGCCGGTCTTCTGGTCATGCAGCACGGCGTGGCGATGGAAGAAGGTGCCGCGGCCGGAATCCTGGCCGACAAGGCGCAGGTTGTAGCCCTCGCCGATCAGGCCGGCGTAGGCCAGGTTCTCGGCGAAGCCCCAGTCGGTGGGCTGGTCGCCGCTGGCCATGGCCTTGCGTGCCGCGTAGATCTTGGCCACGCGCGACTGCAGGGTGAAATCGTCGGGCACCTTCAGCAGGACATCGAGCAGCTTTTCGCGGGTCTTGGGCGCGATGCCGGTGTCGATCTGCTCGTCCAGCTTGCCGCCGATGTGCTGGCTCCAGGAGAACGTGGTGCCGCCCTTCTCGGTGTCCAGCTCGGTCACCGGACCACCGCTCTCGAGCAGTTCGCGGTAACGCTCGACCATGCCCTTGGCCTGATCGGCGTCGACCACGCCGGCCTTTTCCAGGCGCTCGGCATAGATCACGCGTGGCACCGGGTGCTTGCGGATGACCTGGTACATCAGCGGCTGGGTGGCGGCCGGCTCGTCGGCCTCGTTGTGGCCGTTGCGGCGATAGCAGACCAGGTCGATGACCACGTCCTTCTTGAACGCGCGACGGAATTCGAAGGCCAGGCGCGCGACCTGGACCACGGCTTCCGGATCGTCGCCGTTCACATGGAAGACCGGCGCGTTGACCATCTTGGCCACGTCGGTGCAGTACAGCGTGGAGCGTGCGTCGTGCGGGTTGGAGATGGTGAAGCCGACCTGGTTGTTGATCACCACGTGCACGGTGCCGCCGACGGCGAAACCGCGCGCCTGGGACATCTGCAGGGTCTCCATCACCACGCCCTGGCCGGCGAAGGCGGCATCGCCATGGATCAGCAGCGGCAGCACCTTCTCGTGCGCCTCGTCGCGACGGCGCGTCTGGCGCGCGCGGACCGAGCCGATCACCACCGGATCGACGATTTCCAGGTGCGATGGATTGAAGGCCATGGCCAGGTGCACGGCGTTGCCGCTGGGCGTCTGCACGTCGGCGGAGAAGCCCATGTGGTACTTCACGTCGCCGCTGTATTCGGGATCGTCCGGGTGCTGGAACTTGCCCTCGAACTCGTCGAACAGTTCCGAGGGCGGCTTGCCCAGGATGTTGACCAGCATGTTCAGGCGGCCGCGATGGGCCATGCCGATCACCATTTCCTCCATGTCGTCCTCGCCGCAGCGGCGGACCAGGGAATCGAGCATCGGGATCAGGCTGTCGCCGCCTTCCAGCGAGAAGCGCTTCTGGCCGACATAGCGGGTGTGCAGGTAGCGTTCCAGGCCATCGGCTGCGGTCAGCCCTTCAAGGGTGCGGCGCCGTTCTTCCGCGCTCAGTCCGGGGTCGCCGGCGGCCTTTTCCAGGCGCGAGTAGATCCAGCGACGCTGTTCGTGGTCGCTGATGTGCATGAATTCGGCGCCGATGGAGGCGGTGTAGGTCTTCTTCAGCCGTGCCAGCAGGTCACGCAGCTTCATGCGCCCGGCATCGCCGCCGCAGTAGGTGCCGGTGTCGAATTCGGTGTCGAGATCGGCATCGGCCAGGCCGTGGAAGGCCAGGCCGAGGTCCGGTGCCGGCAGTTTGTTGGCCAGCTTGAGCGGGTCGAGGTCGGCGCCAAGATGACCGCGCGAGCGGTAGGCCGTGAGGATGCGCAGCACGCCGGCCTGCTTGCGCGCGTGCTCGTCGCTCATCGGCACGCCGGCGGAGCCGTTGCGATCGCGCTGGCGTTGCGCGGCCTCGATGCGGGCGATGATGGTCGAGTGCGGCACGTCGCCGGTGTGGCCCTTGGCCAGCTTGGCGAAATAGTCGGACCAGGAGGCGGGCAGTGCCGAGGGGTCGGAAAGCCAGGTTTCGTACAGTTCCTCGACGTAATCGGCGTTGCTGCCGAGTTGCGAGGATTCCATGAATTCGCGGATCAGGTTTGCGCTCACGTCACCACCGGCAAAAACGAAAAGGGCGCGCTGGCGCACGCCGGAGGGTCGTCTCGGGCCCTGTCGGAGCGCACATCGTGCCCCGAAGGCTCAAAATCCCGTTAATTATAGCCGCTCCATGCGGCCATGGGACAAGGTTTGGCGCCAATCGGGGCTGCATGTGCGGGTTTGTTCAGAGTCCGAGGCTGCGCAGGGCCGTCGCCGGCGCCGAGCGGTCCCAGACCTCGTCGAAGTAGCGCTGCAGCTGGCGCGCGGTGCCCGGGTTGCAGGAGGCGCCGCGCGCGTCGAATCGCTCCAGCAGGGGCAGCATCAGGTAACCGCCGACATCGTTGACCACGAAAGCCGACGGATAGGCGCGGTCGGGGTCCTCGACCGGCACGCGCAATTGCAGGCCGCTGGTCAGGCGCTGGGCCAACGGCACCAGGCGATGTCCTTCACGCAGCGCCTGGTCGGCGTCGCCGAGCAGCAGGCGCACGCTGGCCCCGCGCCCGGAGGTGGCCAGACGGCGCAGCGCGTCGAGGATGCCCTCCTGGTCAAGCACGCCGGGCCACAGGTCGCGGTGATGGATGGCCACCTCGTGGCGGGCCGACTCCAGCAGTTCGCTGACGGCGGCCACGAGTTGCTCACGGGTCTCGCTCTGCAGGAGCCGGTAGGCCGGGCGCTCGGGCGGCGTGCCGCGCTCGCCGGGCGGGGCGGCCAGCGGCTCCAGCGAGCGCGACATGGCGCGGTGCTCGATGCCGGCTTCCATGAAGGTCTCGCCCACGGCCTGGAAACCGTGGCGCTGGTAGAAGCCGATGGCCTGCACCTGCGCGTTCAGGCTGACCTCGGTCCAGCCCAGCGCTCGGGCCCGGTCGATAAGCGCCTGCAGCAGGGCGGCGCCGACGCCGTGGCCGCGCCACGCGTCAAGCACGGCCATGCGGCCGATGGTGCGCTGCGGCGTGAGGCGGCCGGTGCCTATCGGCGTGCCATCGTCGGCGCGGGCCAGCACGTGCCGGCATTGCGGATCGAGATCGTCCCACTCCTCCTCGATGGGCACCTGCTGTTCGACGATGAAGACGGTCTCGCGGATCGCGCGCAGGGCCGCGCGGTCGGTGGCCCAGTCGGCGGGCTCGACGCGGAATCCCGCGCTCGCGGTCATCGCCGGCGGCCCCGCCTGATCGCCAGGTGGCCGTCATTGAGCAGCGCCAGCAGGACATCCTGGGCGGCCTCGTCGGGGGGCTTGGCCAGGTGCTGGATGCGCTCGCTGCACAGCCAGCGCGCCATGCTCAGCGTGCAATGGTAGGCCTCGCCGGCGGCGAACAGCGTGGCGCCGCCGCGCCGCCGGACCCAGGCAAACCGGGTCCAGGGGTGGCGCACGAAGGTGGCCCCGCTGGCCAGCGCATTGAGCAATTGCTTGCGCGTGCTGCGACGATGCGGCGGTGCCGCCATCTGCGCACTGCGGTAGCGGGTGATGAATTGGCCGAACCATTCGGCGAGCGCATCGCGCGACAGGGAGGCCGCCAGCGGACCGAGCGTCGCGCACAGGCGGTTGAGCGCGGCCTCGTCGATCTCGCCGGGCGCCGGCGCCGGGCGCAGGTCGGGGTCGGTGTAGCGTTGCGATTCGGGCAGGCCCTCGGCGATGTGCTCGGACAGGTCCAGCAGAAGCTCGGCTTCCGAGGGCGCGCGCATGCCGACCGAAAAGGTCATGCACGGCCCGATCGCCACGCCGTCGTGCGGCATGCCCGGCGGCAGGTACAGCAGGTCGCCCGGTTCCAGGGTCCATTCGTGGGTCGGTTCGAACTGGCGCAGAAGCTTCAGCTCGACGTCCTCGCGGATGTCCTGCGGCGCGTCCGGGCGCACGTCGACGGACCAGCGCCGCCGGCCCTTGCCCTGGATCAGGAACACGTCGTAGTGATCGGTATGCGGGCCCACGCCGCCGCCATCCTCGGCGTAGCTGACCATGATGTCGTCGATGCGCCAGGCCGGCAGGAAGCGGAAGGGATCGAGCAGGCGCGCCACGTCGGCATCCCACTTGTCCACGTCCTGTACCAGCAGCGTCCAGCGGTCCTCGGGCAGCTGGGCGAATTCGTCTTCCTCGAACGGACCCTGGTGCAGCTCCCAGGCGTCGTTGTCCTCGTCGCGCACCACGATGCGCGACAGGGCCATGTCCTCGCAGGCCAGGCCGCCGAGGTCACCCTCGTCCAGGGGCAACTGGAATTCAGGGAACGCCTGGCGAACCAGCAGCGGGTGCTTTTGCCAGTACAGTTCCAGGAAGCGCGCCGGCGGCATGCCGAGCGGATGGCGGGCGCTGCCGCGCGTTTCTATCGGCGGGGCCGCGGGGGAGCGGGGACGGACGTTCATCGACGTATTGTAGCGATTCGGGCCAGGCCTGAGGTGTCCGGCGACGCGGGTCGTGCGGCCTGCAACGTCGTCAGACGTCGCGCGCCAGATCCGCCGCGTAGCCGATGTAGGCGCCCGGCGTCAGGGCCATCAGGCGCTGCTTGTCGGCGTCCGGCAGTTCCAGCCCGGCGATGAAGGCGCGCATCGACTCGCGGGTGATGCCCTGGCCGCGCGTCAGCGCCTTGAGTTGCTCGTAGGGGTTGGGCAGGCCGTGGCGGCGCATGACCGTCTGCACGGCCTCGGCCAGCACTTCCCAGGCCCCGTCCAGGTCGGCGGCCAGGCGCTCGGGGTTCACCTGCAGCTTGCCCAGGCCCTTGAGCAGGGAGGCCAGGCCGACCAGGGTGTGGCCGAAGGCGGTGCCCAGGCCGCGCAATACGGTGGAATCGGTCAGGTCGCGCTGCCAGCGACTGACCGGCAACTTCTGAGCGAAGTGCTCGAGCAGGGCGTCGGCGACGCCGAAGTTGCCCTCGGCGTTCTCGAAGTCGATCGGATTGACCTTGTGCGGCATGGTCGAGGATCCGACCTCGCCGTCCTTCAGCGCCTGGCGGAAATAGCCCAGCGAGATGTAGCCCCAGATGTCGCGCGCCAGGTCGATCAGGATCACATTGGCGCGGCGCACGATGTCGCAGTACTCGGCGACGCCGTCGTGCGGCTCGATCTGGGTGGTGTACGGATTCCAGTCCAGCCCCAGGCCCGCGACGAAGCGCCGCGAGAAGGCGTGCCAGTCGATGTCCGGGTAGCTGACCGCATGCGCGTTGTAGTTGCCCACCGCGCCGTTGATCTTGGCCGGTATCTCCACCGCGGCCAGGCGCTGGCGCTGGCGATCCAGGCGCGCGACGACGTTGGCCAGTTCCTTGCCCAGGGTGGTCGGCGAGGCCGTCTGGCCGTGGGTGCGCGAGAGCATGGGCAGGTCGGCATGTGCATGCGCCATGGTTCGCAGCGCGGCGATCACCGCATCAAGCTGCGGCAGCAGCACCTGCTCGCGCGCGTCGTGCAGCATCAGCGCGTAGGAGAGGTTGTTGATGTCCTCGCTGGTGCAGGCGAAATGCACGAATTCCTTCGCCTGGCCCAGGTCGGCATCCTCGCCGATGCGCTCCTTGATGAAGTACTCGACCGCCTTGACGTCGTGGTTGGTGGTGGCCTCGATCTGCTTGATGCGCTCGCCGTCCTGTTCCGAGAAGTCCTCGGCGATGGTCCGCAGCCGCTGGCTGGCCGCTTCGGAGAACGGCGCCAGTTCGACGATGCCGGGCTCGGCGCCCAGGGCCAGCAGCCACGCGATCTCGACCCGCACGCGACGGTGCATCAGGCCGAATTCACTGAACACCGGGCGCAGGGCGTCGACCTTGCCGGCGTAGCGGCCGTCGAGCGGGGACAGGGCAGTCAGCTGGGACAGGGGCATGGGCGGAGAAACTGCGTTCGGGACAAGCGGCCATTGTAATCGAGATGGCGCGGCGGGGGACGTCCGGTCATGCCGATCAGGCGGCCATTACCCGGAGCTTAATCGTGACTGTGCCAACATGGGTGGCCTTCGCACCACACAGAAAACCCACGTCCGGCCAGACGGCCATGGAGTCTTTCCCATGAGTGCACGCGCTTTCTACGACGAAATGTACGACGCGCATGGCAACGTGCGGCCCCACTATGCGTGTTTCGCCGACTGGATGCAGGACACGCGCGACGAACGCATTGCGCAGAAGCGTCGCCAGGCGGAAATTTCCTTTCACCGCGTGGGCATCACCTTCGCCGTGTACGGGGAGGAAAGTGGCGGCGAGCGGCTGATACCGTTCGATATCGCGCCGCGGATCATCCCGGCCGGCGAATGGAAGGTGCTGGAGGCGGGCCTGATCCAGCGCGTGCAGGCGCTGAACATGTTCCTGCACGACATCTACCACGACCGGCGCATCCTTGAATTCGGCATCATCCCCGAATCCCTGGTGCTCAGGAATGCCCAGTACCGGCCGCAGATGGTCGGTATCGACCTGCCCAGCCAGATCTATGCGCACATCGCCGGCATCGACATCGTGCGCGCCGGGGAAGGCGAGTACTACGTGCTCGAGGACAACCTTCGCGTGCCCTCGGGCGTGTCGTACATGCTCGAGAACCGCAAGATGATGATGCGCCTGTTCCCGGAGCTGTTCGCCTCGCAGGCGGTGGCGCCGGTCGAGCATTACCCCGCGCTGCTGCTGGAAACCCTGCAATCGGTGGCGCCCGAGGGGCTGGACGAGCCGGTGGCGGCGGTGCTCACCCCCGGATCCTACAACTCGGCCTATTTCGAGCATGCCTTCCTGGCCCAGCAGATGGGCGTGGAGCTGGTTGAAGGGCAGGACCTGTTCGTCAGTGACCAGACGGTATACATGCGCACCACGCGTGGTCCGCGCCGCGTGCACGTGATCTACCGCCGCATCGACGACGACTTCCTCGATCCGCAGGTGTTCCGCGCCGACTCCGTGCTCGGCGTGCCGGGCCTGCTGTCGGCCGTGGCCGCCGGCCGGGTCACGCTGGCAAACACCTTCGGCACCGGGGTGGCCGACGACAAGTCGATCTATCCCTACGTGCCCGAGATGATCCGCTTCTACCTGAGCGAGGATCCGATCCTGCTCAATGTCCCGACCTATCGCCTGCGCCAGCCCGAGGACCGCAAGTACGTGCTCGACCATCTGGCTGAACTGGTGGTCAAGGAGGCGCAGGGCGCCGGCGGCTACGGCATGCTGATCGGCCCCACGGCGAGCAAGGCCGAAATCGAGACGTTCCGGCAGCAGATCCTGGCCGAACCGGACCGCTACATCGCTCAGCCCACGCTGTCGCTGTCGACCTGCCCAACCTTCGTCGAATCCGGGGTGGCGCCGCGTCACGTGGACTTGCGTCCCTATGTGCTCTCGGGCAGCGAGACCATGGTGGTGCCCGGGGGCCTGACCCGCGTGGCCCTGCGCGAGGGTTCGCTGGTGGTCAATTCATCCCAGGGCGGGGGTACCAAGGACACCTGGGTACTGGAGGACTGACATGCTGTGCCGTACCGCAAGCGATCTGTACTGGTTGGCGCGCTACGTCGAGCGCGCCGAGAACATTGCGCGTCTGGTCGACCTGACGCAGCGCATCTCGTTGCTGCCCGAGCGCCTGGATCCGGGAAAGTCCTCGTCCACGGCCTGGGGCCGGGCGCTTGATGCGCTGGGCCAGTTGGAGCTCTATGGCCAGTTGCGTGGCGAGATCGAGGCCGAGCGCGTGTTGCCATGGCTGCTGCTTGACGCCGACAACCCGTCCTCGATCCGCAACAGCCTGTTCCAGGGCCGCGAACTCGGCCGGGCGCAGCGGGGCGCGATCACCGCGGAGATGTACCAGGAGCTCAACACCTCCTGGCTGGACCTGGACGAGGCGGCCGAGGGGGCTGCGAGCAGCGACGGTCTTTCGGGTTTCCTGGAGTGGGTCAAGACACGCTCGGCGGCATTCCGCGGCGTCACCCTCGGCACCATGGCACGCGATGAGGGTTATCACTTCATGACCCTGGGCACGTCCGTGGAGCGGGCGGACAACACGGTGCGGCTGCTGGATATCAAGTTTGCGCAGGCCGACGAGAGCGAGGGCGGCTCGCGCGACTTCATCCACTATTACCAGTGGAGTGCGATGCTGCAGGCGATGTCGGCCTTCGAGATCTATCGCCGGACCTACCGCGACGCGGTATTGCCGCTGCACGTGTCGGAGATGCTGATATTCCAGCAGGACATGCCGCGTTCGCTGGCGGTCTGCAGCCGCTGGCTGCATCGCATCCTGGAGATGCTGTCCGAGGACGGGCGCAGCGAAGCCGTGCGCCAGGCGGGCGCATTGGCGGCCAGCCTGCGCTACGGTCGCATCGAGGAGGTCATGGAGCGGGGTGTCAAGCCGTTCCTGGACGATTTCATGCAGCGCCTGGACGTCGTGAACCAGGCCATCGTCGACCAGTTCATGTCGTCCACCGATACCGGTGGCAGGGTGGATGATCACGTGTCTGGCGTACGTGGCACGATGCTAAGCTGAGCGTCTCTCAGAACGCCTCGGACCCCATCCCAAGATGACCTACTGTATTGGCATGACGCTGGGCGAGGGTCTGGTCTTCGTATCCGACTCCCGCACCAACGCCGGCATCGACAAGATCGCGCGATTCGAGAAGATGCGCGTATACGAGAAGCCGGGCGAGCGGGTGCTGGTGGCGCTGTCGGCGGGCAATCTCTCGGTCACGCAGAACGCGCTGAACCTGCTGGAGATGCGTGCCCGCAAGGACCCCCAGGCCGTCTCGTTCTGGAACGTGTCCTCGATGTTCGAAGCCGCGCGCCTGCTCGGTGACGCCATGCGCGAGGTGCGCGCCCACGATGAAAAGTACCTGCGCGAGAAGAACATCGACGCGACCGCGAGCTTCATCCTCGGCGGGCAGATCGCCGGCGAGGACCCGCGATTGTTCCTGGTCTATTCCGAGGGCAATTTCATCGAGGCGCTCAACGACACGCCGTATTTCCAGATCGGCGAGATCAAGTACGGCAAGCCGATCCTGGACCGAGTGATCAAGCGTCAGTCCTCGCTGGCCGACGGCGTCAAGTGCGCCTTGCTCTCATTCGACGCGACCATCCGTTCGAACCTGTCGGTCGGCGCGCCGATCGACCTGCTGGTTTACCGCAGGAACAGCCTTTGCGTGGAGGACCGGAAACGGCTCATGGACGACGATCCCTACATGAACCGGGTACAGGCCGCCTGGGACCAGGGCCTGCACAACCTGTTCGAGCTGCTGCCCGGATACGAGCCGTAGAAACGGCCTGCGCACCCGGCGCGCGCGTGTCGGGCGTTATAATCAGCCGTTTACAGTCCTGCACGGAGCCAGCATGAGCCAGTACCGAACCGAAAAAGACAGCATGGGCGAACTGAAGGTCCCTGCCGACGCCCTGTGGGGCGCGCAGACCCAGCGTGCCGTGGACAACTTCCCGGTGTCGGGCCTGACCGTGCCGCGCGAATTCATCCGCGCGCTGGGACTGATCAAGTCCGCCGCCGCCGAGGCGAATGCGAAGCTCGGCCACCTGTCCAAGGTGCAGGCCGGCGTGATCCGCAAGGCAGCCCAGAAGGTGGCCGCGGGCGAGGTCGACGGCCATTTCCCGATCGACATCTTCCAGACCGGATCGGGCACCAGCTCGAACATGAACGCCAACGAGGTGATCGCGCACATCGCCCACCGCGACAGCGGCCGCAAGGTGCACCCGAACGACGACGTCAACTACGGGCAGAGCTCCAACGACGTGATCCCCACGGCGATCCACGTCAGCGCCACGCTGACCGCCAGCCAGAAGCTGCTGCCGGCGCTCAAGCACCTGAAGAAGGCCATCGACAAGCGCGCCCGCCAGCTGGCCAGGGTCGCCAAGACCGGCCGCACCCACCTGATGGACGCCATGCCGGTGACCTTCGGCCAGGAGCTGTCGGGCTGGTCGGCGCAGGTCGCCTCGGCCATCGAGCGCATCGAGGACGCCTTGAAGCGCATGCGCCGCCTGCCGCTGGGCGGCAGCGCCGTGGGCACCGGCATCAACGCCGACCCGAAGATCGGCCCGGCGGTCGCGGCGGAGCTCAAGAAGATGACCGGCGTGAAGTTCGAATCCGCGGCCAACTACTTCGAGGGCATTTCCTCGCAGGATGCCGCGGTGGAGCTGTCCGGCGCGCTGAAGACCTACGCCGTGTCGCTGATGAAGATCGCCAACGACCTGCGCTGGATGAATTCCGGCCCGCTGGCCGGCCTGGGCGAGATCGAGCTGGAGGCCCTGCAGCCGGGTTCCTCGATCATGCCGGGCAAGGTCAATCCGGTGATTCCCGAGGCCGCCGCCATGGTCGCCGCGCAGGTGATCGGCAACGACGCCACCATCACCGTGGGCGGGCAGGCCGGCAACTTCCAGCTCAACGTGATGCTGCCGGTGATCGCCTACAACCTGCTGCAGTCGATCGAGATCCTGGCCAGCATCTCGCGCCTGATGGCGGACAAGGCCATCGCCACCTTCAAGGTGAACAAGGACAACATCAAGCAGGCCCTGGACAAGAACCCGATCCTGGTCACCGCGCTGAACCCGGTGATCGGC
Source organism: uncultured Gammaproteobacteria bacterium (assembly GCA_963821885.1). GTDB lineage: Bacteria > Pseudomonadota > Gammaproteobacteria > Xanthomonadales > Rhodanobacteraceae > Oleiagrimonas. The sequence goes on from CAWGFN010000001.1 coordinate 193,020, forward strand.
TACGAGAAGGGCGCGGCCACCGCCAAGCAGGCCTACAAGGAGAAGCGTCCGATCCTCGAGGTCGCCCGCGAGACCACCGGCCTGTCCGAGTCCGAGCTGAAGAAGCTTCTCGATCCGGTGACGCTGACCAAGGGCGGCATCCACGGCAAGTGAGCCATCGCCGTCGGGCATGAAAAAAGGCCGCCGGATGCCGGCGGCCTTTTTCGTGGGCGAGGTTCCGCCTCAGGTCTCGGTGCGCCAGCGGCGCAGCCAGATCGCGGCGCCGATCATGCCCAGGCCGAGGATGCCGCCGACCCAGAAGTCCGGATGGGCCAGCTGGGCCCAGGCGTGGGGCAGGTTCAGCACCTGGTCCATGGCCGCCGGCATCTGGTCGGTGTCCTTGATGCCGGTGAATACCGACTTGTCGATGCTCTTGGGGAACCACAGCCAGGGCACGATGCCCATGAACATGCGCATCACGACGTGATGCCAGAACCAGCTGCCGAAGTTGACCACGCCCAGCACGTCCAGCCAGTAGATCAGTGCGCCGGCGCCCAGCGGGAACACGGTGGCCCACAGGAACGGCTTGCTGCGCGCCCAGGCCGAGCACAGCATCAGCCAGCCGACGGTGGGCAGCATCCACACCAGGTTGACCGGGATGGCGCCGATCAGGATGCCCATGACCCGGAAGGGATGGGTTTCCCCCAACAGGGTCCACGCGTGCAGGCCATGGAAGGACAGCCCGATCAGGGTCAGGACCAGCAACACCAGTCCGGCGGCGATGCCGATCACCGTGGCGATGACCGGCGTCAGCAGGGTGGCGCAGGCCACCTTGGACAGCACCGTGTCGCGGTCGGAGATCGGCAGGGACTTCCAGAACAGGAAACTGCGGTCGTTGCGGTCGTCGAACAGCGCGCCCAGGCAGTAGAAGAACACCGTGATGCCCATGACCATGTAGATCATGGCGGTGATGCCGTAGATGCTCATGTCCAGCCCCAAACCAACCAGGGCGGGATGCCCCTGATTGTACTGGGCGATCATGCTGTTGAGCGAGCCCGTCACGCCGGTCACGTTGACGCTGGCCGAGCGGATCAGGCCGATGATGTGGAAGAACGCGAACACCCCGGCGGTGATCAGCGGTGCCCAGATGAGGCTGCCGCGATTCTCCCAGAATTCGCGCTTGATGAGCCAGTAATAGGTTTTCATGCGTAGGTTCCCTTCATGGTGGCCACGAACAGGTCACTGACCGAAGGCCGGCGGGTCTCACCCAGAGCCTGCAGGCGACTGCGTTCGACACCGTCGTACAGGAAAATGGCCTTGCCGAAGACCGAGCGCTCGTCGATCGGATTGAGCGCGCGCGCGGCATCGGACTTGTCCGCTTCCACCATGACTTCGATGAAGCGCTCGCCGACGCTGTCCATGTCGGTGTCGAGCACGACGCGACCGTCACGGATGAACATCAGGTCGGTGAGGATGTGCTCGATCTCCTCGACCTGGTGCGTGGTGATCAGGATGGTCTTGTTCTCGTCGAAGTAGTCCTCCAGAAGGCTCTGGTAGAACTGCTTGCGATAGAGGATGTCCAGGCCCAGGGTGGGTTCGTCGAGCACCAGCAGCTTGGCGTCGATGGCCATGACCAGCGCCAGGTGCAGCTGCACGATCATGCCCTTGGACATCTGCTTGACCTTGTGCTTCGGCTGCAGCTTGGTGCGGGCCAGGAAGGTCTCGCAGCGTTCGCGGCTGAAACGCGGGTGGATGGCCTCGACGAAGTCGATCGCCTGCGCCACGCTGATCCAGCGGGGCAGGACCGCCACATCGGCGATGAAGCACACGTCGCGCATCAGTTCCTCGCGGCTCTTGCGGGGATCCATGCCGAGCACGCTGAGCGAGCCCTCGAAATCGGTCAGGCCGAGGATGGCCTTCAGCGCGGTGGTCTTGCCGGCGCCGTTGGGACCGATGAGGCCGACGATGCGGCCCGACTGGATCGTGAAGTCCGCGCCGTCCAGGGCAACTGCCGAACGGTAGCGCTTGGTGAGCTTGGAAGCTTCGATGGCCGCGCTCATTAACCTTTCTCCTTGTCGTTGTCGGCAGCATTCATCAGCTGCTCCAGATTGAGTCCGAGACGTTTCATGCGGGCGCGCAGCACCGGCCATTCATCCCGCAGGAAACTCTCGCGCTCGGAATCGAGCAGGCTCTTGCGGGCGCCCTCGGTGACGAACATGCCCAGGCCGCGGCGCTTTTCCACCAGGTTCTCGTCGACCAGCTCCTGATAGGCCTTGGAGACAGTCAGCGGGTTGATCTGGTAGTCGGCAGCCACCTGCCTGACCGAGGGCAGGGCGTCTCCCTCGGTCAGGGCGCCGTCCAGGATCATCGCCACCACGCGTGCGCGCAACTGGCGATAGATCGGGACATTGTCATTCCAGGTGATGGTCATGCCTTTAGTCCTTGATCATGGTGCGCAGGTTCGTGGCAAACGAGTAATAGGGCATGTAGAGCGGGGAGTCGGTCTGCAGTGATGCATTCTCGGCCGAGGGCAGGCCAAGGTCGGAGGCGCCACTGTTGCCGTCGGCGGCCAAGCTGCCGACTGTAACCTGCGGCAGCGGCGTCGCAAAGACGCGCACCGTGGCCAACTGCACCACCGGGCGGCTGTCCACCTGGGCGGTCGTGGCGGCAGGGGCGTTCGCGAAACGGACCTTCGAGCTGGCCTGGAACATGGCGACCGTGGAGGCCACGATGGCGAGCGAGATGGCGGCGGCGATGATCTTGGGGGTGTTCATGTCGACCTCCTTAGTGGTCTGGGTAAGTGGTGTTGTAGTGAACTATAACACCGAGGCCGAAAATGTCCACTATGACTGATGGCCTAGTCGGCGGGATAGGCGCAAAAAAGCCAGGGCCCCGGCATGCGGGGCCCTGGCGGCAGTTGGTGGAGGTGGCGGGAGTCGAACCCGCGTCCGAAGGCGTTTGACGCCCGGTACTACATGCTTAGCTCACCGTTGGGTCTCGTCCCGCGACAGCACGGTGGGCAAAGCGCACCGCGGGACCAGCCTGCTTGATTTGACCTCTGGATCGACAGGCGACAATCCGAAGGCGGTCCCGCGTGGATGACCCTACACCGGCCCGCACGGGCACAGACTGGTTCGGGGCTTACGCCTTAAGCGGCGAGAGCGTAATTGCTGTCGTTGGCAATTATGAGTTTTGCGGCTGGATTAACGAGGAAAGCTGCCCCCTCGGCATGCACCAAGCCATCGCACTACCCCCGTCGAAGCCATGACACCCCCGGGGAAATCTGTGTGTTGGCAAGTCCAGTATATAGGCGCCCGCGTACGGTTCAATACACGCTCGCGCGGCGTGCGGCCGCGGTTCAGGCATTGCGTGCGTGCATGATCCTCTGTTTTTCGCGGTTCCAGTCGCGTTCCTTCTCCGCTTCGCGCTTGTCGTGGGCCTTCTTGCCCCGCGCCAGTCCCAGTTCCAGCTTCACCCGGTTCTTTTTCCAGTACAGGGCGGTGGGGACGAGGGTGTAGCCCTTGCGCTCGACGGCGCCGATCAGTTCGTCGATCTCGCCGCGGTTGAGCAGCAGCTTGCGGGTGCGGCGGTCGTCGGCGATCACGTGGGTCGAGGCCGAGATCAACGGCGGGATCGAGGTGCCGAACAGGTAGATCTCGCGATCCTTGATGATCGCGTAGCTGTCGCCGAAGTTGATGCGCCCGGCGCGCAGGGCCTTCACCTCCCAGCCCTGCAGGGCGATACCGCACTCGAAGCGCCTGTCGATGTGGTACTCGTGGCGCGCGCGCTTGTTCAGCGCGATGGTGCTGCCGCCCTTGTTGTTGTCCTTGCTCTTGGCCATGTTCGCTACACTGTGGGAATCGCGAGCCGTATTGCACGCCGGCTTTGAATGAATCGAGGAAATCGTGGTCCGGATCAACCGCAGCGCGCTGGTGCGCTACACCCCCGAGCAGATGTTCGACCTGGTCAACGACGTGGAAGCATACCCAAAGCGCTTCCCGTGGTGTGTCGATGCCTCGGTCGAGGCCCGCGAGGGCGATACGGTCCAGGCGCGGCTGGATCTTCGCTTCGCCGGCCTCAAGCAGCATTTCACGACCCGCAACACCGCGCATCGTCCGCAGCGGCTGGACATGCGTTTCGTCGAGGGCCCGTTCCGCGCCCTGCAGGGCACCTGGACCTTCACCCCGCTGGGGGAGGGCGGCTGCAAGGTCGCCCTGGAACTCGAATTCGAAATGGCCAGCCGGCTTGGCGCCAGCGCCCTGAGGCTGGGCTTCGAGGGACTGGCCAACCGCATGGTCAACGACTTCTGCGCCGAGGCCAGGCGGATGTATGGGTGAGTCGATAGCCATCGAGGTGGCCTACGCCGAACCGGACAGCCTGTATCTGAAGGCACTCAGGCTTGCACGTGGCGCGACGGTCCGGGATGCGCTGGCGAACTGCGATCTGGCCGCATGCTACCCGGCCCTGGACCTGGCGCGGGCCACGATCGGCATCCACGGCCGCAAGGTTCAGCGGGACCAGGTGCTTCGCGATGGCGACCGCGTCGAGGTGTATCGACCGTTGCACATGGATCCCATGCAGGCACGCCGCGCGCGGGCACGGCGGCGATCCGGCTGAATCAGCTGCCGTCGCTGTCGCCGTCGTGGTTCTTGTCGCCCCGGGATCCCTTGCCGGGTGTCTCGATGTGGTATTTCCTGCTCTGCTCGAGCAACTGCTGCTCCTTGCTGGCGTTCTGGCCGTAGTACTCGCCCTTGGTGCGGGCCAGTGAGCCGTACTCGAAGAACAGCGAGATCTGGTGCTGCTCGGTTTTCTTGCCGCGCACGCGGGTCACGATCAGGTAGTCCCAGCGATCGTGGTCGAAGGGGGACTGCACCGCCGGCGTGCCGAGGAGCGCGAGCACCTGGCGCTTGGTCATCCCCGGCTTGAGCTGATCCATGGTCTTCTTGTCGATCAGGTTGCCTTGCTGGACGACGGGCTTGTACACCAGGCCGCAGCTCGCGGTGGCGAAGGTCAGGGCCGCGAGCAGCAGGGGGCGGAGGAGCTTTTGCATGGTGCGAAAATCCGGTTTGGCGCAAAGGGGCGATGATACACTACGCGTGATCGTTGGAAGATGCGCACACGAGCGGGAATCCCGAATGGACCAGGAATCGCGAGAGCTTCGCAAGGCCGGCCTCAAGGTCACCCATCCGCGCATGCGCATCCTGCAGCTTTTCGAGGACTCCCAGCAGCGGCACCTCAGCGCGGAGGACATCTACCGCCGCCTGATCGACAGCCAGGAGGAGATCGGCCTGGCGACCGTCTACCGCGTGCTCACGCAATTCGAGGCCGCGGGCATCCTGATCAAGCACCATTTCGAGAGCGGCCAGGCCGTTTTCGAGCTGGATCGGGGCCAGCATCACGATCACATGATCGATGTAGACACCGGCAAGGTCATCGAGTTCGTGAGCGAGGACATCGAACGCCTGCAGCACGAGATCGCCGAGCGTCACGGCTATCGCATCGAGGACCACAGCCTGGTGCTCTACGTGCGCAAGAAGAAGTAGGCGATTCGGCGATAGCCGATATCCGGGTGGGGCTCGGAATCTTTTCACGCAGAAAAGAAAAGGCCGCGGAAGAACTCCGTGTTCTTCCCGCGGCTCAGAACCGGTTGCGACCCGGCGGCGCGTCCTGCGCACCCGGAAAATCCCTTCTCCGGCAGACCCAAATCCCTTTTGGGCTCGTGAACCAACCGTCCCCACGATTGGTTCGGATCGCCGCAGTGCGGCGACTCCCCCACAACGATGCAACGAGCTTAGCCACGTTAATCGGAAGTGAATATGGGAAATTTTCCTAGCTGCCCGATGGGCAATACATATGCATTGATATCAATATATTAGGCTTCATTTCTCATGCAAATCATGAGTCACGGCCGCTGGCCGGAAGCAGGATTCTCAGGCGGGTGCCGCTGTCGCCGACCTGGATGCGCAGGGTGCCGCCGAGCGCCGTCACGCGATCGCGCATGCTCTGCAATCCATGCCCCTGGCGGCGATTGCCGGTCGCGGCCAACCCGACGCCGTCATCGCGGATGTCCAGGACCACCACCCGTACGCCATTGCGTCGGCCGCTGCGCAGGCGCAGGGTGAAACAATGGGCCATCGCGTGGCGAACCGTGTTGGTGGCCGCTTCCTGGACCACGCGGTAAACGGTGATGCGGGTATCCTCGTCCAGATCCTGCAGGTCGCCGTGCAATTCCACGCGGTATTCCAGCCCGGCGGTCTTGAGCAGGTCCAGGACCGGCCCTTCCTCGAGGGCGCGCGCCAGGCCGAATTCGTCCAGCACGGTGGGGCGTAGATTGTTGAGCAGGCGGCGCACCGCCGCGCGCATGTGCGCGAGGATGTCGTTGATCGAGGTCGACACGTCCGCCAGGCCGGCCTCGCGCAAGCGGGTCTGGGCCAGCTTCACGCGGGTCTGGATGGCGGTCAGGTTCTGCCCGAGTTCGTCGTGCAGCTCGGCGGCGAAGTAGCGTCGCTGCTGTTCCTCGGTACGCAGGTTGCGGCGGGCGACCTCGCTGAGCTGCCGCGCGAGCTGGTCCAGTCGCCGGTTGGCGCCCTCCAGGCGGGCATTCTGCACCGAAAGTCGCCGTCCGCTGCGCCGCAGGGCGTCCGAAGCCGCGCCCAGCACCAGGGCACCGGTGCCCGCCACGGCCAGGAACAGCAGGGCCTCGGTGGCCGGAAAGCGGTGCAGCTCGTTGCGGGTGAAGGCCATCATCCCGCCATTGATCAGGACCATCGAAAGCGTGGCGCCACGCCAGCCGTTGCGGAAGGCCAGCAGCAGCACCGGGGCCAGGGCCAGGATCCGCGCGAAGCCGGGCAGCGGAGGCGGGCTCTTGAGCATGATCAGGAGCACCGCGAGGACCGGCAGCAGGATGAACAGGGTTTCCAGGAGGATCCGTGTCCATTCCAGCCGATCGGGCGGTTCGCGCACCAGCATGACCATCATGGGCACGACCAGCAGGCTGCCCAGGTACTCGCGCAGCAGTTCGAGGCCGAGGATGCTGCTGATGGTGCCGGGCATCAGGTGTGCATGCAGCACATTGGCGAACAGGCTCGAGACCACGGTATTGATGAAGCCGGTCAGCAGCGCGGCCGTGAGCAGCTGGGTCACGTCTTCCGGCGTGCGCATGGTCGGCTTGACGCCCAGGCGGCGCAGGATGGCGACGCAGGTGACGACCACCAGCGCCTGCGGCGCTTCATGGATCAGGAACATCTGCAGCCAGTTGCTGCCTTTGCCGGCCTGGAAGCCGAAGTCGGCCAGCCATTCGGCGGCGATCAGCCAGGGCCAGTAGCGCGGACGGGCCAGCAGCAACGCGCTGAAGCGCAGGCCGGGGAGGATCATCCACTGCGGTGCGGTATTAAGCAGCAGCGACCATGCCGCGAAATACAGCAGTCCGATGATCGGGCCCGAACCCCAGATGGTCGATCGAAGTCGCATCGAGCCGGGAGTTTACACGTGCGGGGGATTGGCGGCAGTCTCCCGTGTCCGGTCGATTGGGAGTACAGTCCAGCCCATGTATCGCATCGTTCTGGTCGATGACCACGCCATTGTTCGCGAAGGTTTCAAGAGCCTGATCGAGATCGAGCCCGATCTCGAGGTCAGCGCCGAGTGCTGCAACGCCGACGAGGCCGTCGAGGCGGTCTCGAGCAATGCGCCCGACCTGGTCGCGCTGGATCTTTCGTTGCCCGACGCCAGTGGCCTGCCGCTGGTGGAGCACCTGCTCAGCATCTCGCCGAAGACGCGCATCGTCGTGCTCAGCATGCACGACAGCGAGCCCTACGTTTCCGAAGCCCTGCGCCGGGGTGCCAGTGGCTACGTGACCAAGGGCGCGGCGCCGGAGGAGCTGGTGGCCGGCCTGCGTGCCGTGATGCAGGGCCGGCAGTTCGTCAGCTCGGACATCGCCCGGCGGCGTCCCGGACAGTCGCGCGAGCAGGATGATCCGCTGCATCGCCTGACGGCGCGTGAGCGCGAAGTGTTCCTGTTGCTGGCCGAGGGCAAGACCCCCAAGCAGACCGCCGCCGCGCTGGGCATCGGGCAGAAGACCGTCTACATCCATCGGGCCAGCCTGATGGGCAAGCTCGGCGCGGGCTCCGAACTGGACCTGTATCGCCTGGCCATTGAACGCGGCTTCCTGAAAGCCTGAACCCGCACCACGAAACGTCATGGAGACGCATGCATGATCAAGCAGATGACCGACCTGCCGGCCGGCGTGGTGGGCTTTTCCGCCCATGGCGAAGTGACCGCGGACGATTACGAGCGCATCATCGTCCCGGACCTGGAGGCGATGTTCGCCCTGCGCCCGAAAATCCGGCTCCTCTACCACTTCGCCGAGGATTTCAGCGGATTCGAGACGCGCGCACTGTGGGATGACGCCAAGCTCGGATTGCGGCATTTCAGCGGCTTCGAGCGCGTGGCGGTGGTCAGCGATGTCGGCTGGCTCAACCACACGGTGCCGGCCCTCGGCGTGCTGCTTGCGGGGGACTATCGTGCCTTTCCGGCGGCACAGCTCGGGGAAGCGCGCGCGTGGCTGCTCGAAGACCTCGACGCGGACTGAAAGCGACGCGCGCATTTGCTATCCTCGCCGCCTTTGCCCGGCATCGCGCCGGGCATCCACGGCACGGAACGACACCATGATCGAGACCAATCCGATCCTTGCGCAGATCGCGGACCTCAGCGGCCGCGTCGAAGCGCTCAGGGGGTTTCTTTGACTACCCGGGCAAGCGTGAGCGCCTGGAGGAAGTAACCCGCGAACTGGAAGATCCCACGATTTGGGACGACCCACCGCGTGCCCAGGAGCTGGGCCGAGAGCGCGCGCGACTGGAGCAGATCGTCAAGGGCATCGACGAGCTGACGTCCGGCCTGTCCGACGCGGGGGAGCTGCTGGAGATGGCCGCCGCCGACCAGGACGAGGACACCGTGCGCTCCATCGAGACGGACGTGCGGGGTCTGGCCCGGCGCGTGGAGAAGCTCGAGTTCCAGCGCATGTTCTCCGGCCAGATGGACGCCAACAACGCTTTCGTCGACATCCAGGCCGGCGCCGGCGGCACCGAGGCCCAGGACTGGGCCGAGATGCTGCTGCGCATGTACCTGCGCTGGTGCGAGCATCGCGGCTGGAAGACCGAGTTGCTGGAGGTGTCCGGCGGCGACGTGGCGGGCATCAAGTCGGCCACGCTGCGCGTGGAGGGCGATTACGCCTATGGCTGGCTGAAGACCGAGATCGGCGTGCACCGGCTGGTGCGCAAGAGCCCGTTCGATTCGGACAACCGCCGCCACACCAGCTTCACCTCGGTGTTCGTCTCGCCCGAGGTCGACGACAGCATCGACATCGAGATCAATCCCGCCGACCTCAGGACCGACGTCTACCGCTCGTCCGGCGCCGGCGGTCAGCACGTCAACAAGACCGAGTCCGCGGTGCGCATCACCCACATGCCCAGCGGCGTGGTGGTGGCCTGCCAGACCGAACGCAGCCAGCACGCCAACCGCGATCGCGCCATGAAGATGCTGGCGGCCAAGCTGTACGAGCTGGAAATCCAGAAGCGCAACGCCGAGAAGGACGCGCTGGAAGCGAGCAAGTCCGACATCGGCTGGGGCAGCCAGATCCGCAACTACGTGCTGGACCAGAGCCGCATCAAGGACCTGCGCACCGGCATCGAGCGCAGCGACACGCAAAAGGTGCTGGACGGCGACCTGGACGAATTCGTCGAGGGCGCATTGAAGTCCGGGCTGGAAGCGGGCGCCAAGCGGGCCGACGCCACGGGTTGATTCATCAAGTTCGACCTGCAGCTCGAGCTGCAGGTCGACGCTTGAAACGCGGTTCGTGCATTACCTCGGCGTGGAAAGATCCGGGCGATATTCCCAGACCGTGTAGTTGAAGTCCTTGATCGCCACCTCGAACTTGTCGAACATCTTCCGGGCGGCTTGCTTCGAACCGGTGGCCTTGGTCATGACCTCCATCAGGGTGGGCGAGGGGTCGGCCATGCCGGCCCAGTTTTTCATGGGGACGACGATGGTCATGCCTCCGGAACCGCCTTCCGTGAAGCGGACGCGGTAGCCGTAGGGCCAGCTCTGGCGGGTGACGGCCTTGTGCACCTTTTCAAGAAAGTCCTTGATGTCCGCGCTGTGGCCCCTCTTGAAATAGTAGGTGTAGACGCCGAAGTAGCGGTAGCCATCGTCCTTGATCCAGTGCGAGAGCTTTTCATTGGTCACCATGAAAACGTGCTGCATCTTGCGGACGTGTACCCCGACGTTTTGCCTGAACTGCTTGCCGGCCTCCGTCTTCTGGCCCCATGCATCCTCGGTGTCCATGTCAGCCCACGCGTGGCCGCCCGACAGGACCGCATAGCTGCCGAGGTCCGTTCCGACCACCGGCTCGTAGACATCCCATACAAACGGGTCGCCCGCGTTCTTGCGCCAGGCGACGTGTTCCTTCATGCCGGCTTCAAATGCCTGGTGCTGGCCGTGATTGGGCCAGAACAGCCAGGTGTCGGTGACATTGTGCTGTACTTTTTTCGTGCCCGTATTGTCGGCCGCGAAGGCGGGACTGGTGAAGCTCGCGGCCAAAAGGCACGCGACCAGGACCAGCAGGATCGAGCGATAACGGCGTTTCATGGTCTTCTCTCCGTTGTGAATGTTGTGCATGGCCGGGTCGGGACTACGTGACGCGGCCATTCCCCTTCCTGGCCCCGCGCATGGGCGGCCGCTCGCCCTTCGGTTCATGCCGCGTTGCGCGGAGCTGCGGTGTGCAGCCCGGGACGGCTCCGGATGCGAGTCATGTCCGCTCAAGGTCCGGACGGCCTAACCCGCGGGGCGCAACCGAAGGTAGGGCGCCGCCGGGTGGGAGTCCTGAGGAGCGCATGATGTTTTTCTGATGGGAGGCGTGCCGCAGCTTTGTGATGCACCGTGACTCGCATACACTGCACAGCTCGGATGTGCACGGAAACCACTCGATGAAGGCAAGCGACACCCACGACGAACATGCTCCGGAGCCGGTGCAAACCGCTGCCGAGCGCGAAGCCAGCGAGAACAGGCTGATCGCCGAGCGCCGCGAGAAATTGCAGTCTCTCCGTGAGAAGGGCATCGCCTTCCCCAATGATTTCCATCCGGATGCCTTCGCCGGCGACCTGCAGGGCGAATATGCCGACCAGGACGCCTGGACGGCCGAAGCGATCGAAAGCCAGGCGCGCCGGGTCAAGGTCGCCGGTCGCATCATGCTCAAGCGCGTGCAGGGCAAGGTCAGCTTCGTGCAGCTGCAGGATTTCACGGCCCGCATCCAGCTATTCATCCACAAGGGCACGCTGGGCGACGACGCCTATGACGCGTTCAAGGGGTGGGACACCGGCGACATCATCGGCGCCGAGGGCGTGCTCATGCGCACCCGGACCGGCGAGCTTTCGATCAAGGTCGATGCGCTGAAGCTGCTGACCAAGAACCTGCGCCCGCTGCCGGACAAGTTCCACGGCCTGGCCGACGTCGAGCGCCGTTATCGTCAGCGCTACACCGACCTGATCGTCACCGCCGAGGCGCGCGAGACCTTCCGCAAGCGTTCGGCGATCATCGGCCGCATGCGCCAGTGGCTGGAGGCCGAGCCGCGCCGCTTCATGGAAGTGGAGACGCCGATGATGCACGTCATCCCCGGCGGCGCCACGGCACGCCCGTTCGTCACCCACCACAACGCGCTGGACATGCGGCTGTACCTGCGCGTGGCGCCGGAGCTGTACCTGAAGCGCCTGGTGGTCGGTGGCTTCGACCGTGTCTACGAGATCAACCGCAACTTCCGCAACGAGGGCGTGTCCACGCGGCACAACCCCGAATTCACCATGCTGGAGCTGTATCAGGCCTATGCCGACTATCACGACGTGATGGATCTGACCGAGGCCATGATCCGCGATGCCGCCGAACACGTGCTGGGCACCACCAAGGTCACCTGGGACGGGCAGGACATCGATCTGGGCCCGGCGTTCCGCCGCTGGCGCATGGACGAGGCGGTGCTGGAAGCCAATCCGGAGATCAAGCCCGAGGACATCCGCGACCGCGAGGCCATGGCCGCCCATGCCGAGCGACTGGGCGTATCGGTCAAGCCGGCCTATGGCTGGGGCAAGATCCTGCTGGAGATCTTCGAGAAGACCGTCGAGTCGGATCTGGTGCAGCCGACCTTCATCACCGACCATCCGGTCGAGGTCTCGCCGCTGGCGCGCGAGCACGACACCGACAAGGGCATGACCGACCGCTTCGAACTGTTTGTCGGCGGCAGGGAAATCGCCAATGGCTTCTCCGAGCTCAATGACCCCGAGGACCAGGCCGCGCGCTTCCGCGCCCAGGTCGAGGCCAAGGACGCCGGCGACGACGAGGCCATGCATTACGATGCCGATTACATCCGCGCGCTCGAGGTCGGCATGCCGCCCACCGGCGGGCTCGGCCTCGGCATTGATCGCCTGGTGATGATGCTGACCGACGCGGCCTCGATCCGCGACGTGCTGCTCTTCCCGTACATGCGGCCGGAGGCCTGACCGTCCCTACATGGCGTCCTCGCGTATCCGCCCGATATGCAGGAAACGGCCGTGCTTGAGGCGCAGGAAGGGGCGTTCGATCCAGCGATGGGTCAGGGCCGAGACCAGCAGGATCGCGGTCGACAGGCCGACGAACAGCAGGATGTTGCGTCCGACGTGATCCAGCTGCCGGTCCGAAGCCGCGATGCCCAGGTGCATGAAGATGTAGACCATGCCCACGCTGTGCAGCAGGTAGATCGAGTAGGACCAGTCACCGATGCGGTGCAGGACCGGATTGACGAAGACGCGAAGCATCACCGGCTGCAGGTCGATAACGGCGATGAGGAAGACCGCCCACAGCGCGGACACGCAAGCAAAGCTTGCATACCAGAATTTGAATTGCAGGAATCCGAACGTGTGCAGTCCATGCAGCATCAGGGCATCGATGGCGACCAGTGCGCCGATGGCCAGGACGCTTCCCAGCCAGCGCCTGCGGCGAGCGTCCAGTGACCGCAGGCGGACATCGAAGCGACTGTGGACCCAGGCCGCCAGGATGCCGGCGGCGAACTCCGGCCAGCGTCCGAGCAGGCTGTTGCGCCATGCGGCCCAGGCCGTCGGCGCCTGGGGCGAGGCGATCTTCAGGTAGCAACCGGCAAGGATCAGCAGGACAGCGCCCAGGACCCAGCGTCCAGGTACCGATCTTGCCAGCCACACCGCAAACGGCAGCACCAGGTAGAACTGCATTTCCACCACCAGGCTCCACCAGACCAGGCTGAACGAGCTGAGGCTGCCGGGGGGCGGGTCCTGGAACAGGGCGGCCTGCCAGGCGGCATCCCATCGCCCCGTCCACAGGGCCGCGCAGAGAATGACCGCGTAGTACATCGGCAGGATGCGCAGCGCGCGGTTCATGGCATAACGCCGGGGCTCGAGCGGGCTGCCGCGGAAATAGGGCAGGCTGAGCAGGAAGCCGCTGAGCACGAAGAATAGGTCGACCCCGATGCTGCCGCCGTAGAACAGCGCATTGCCCCAGTTGGCGTGGGGATTGGGACCGTAGCCACACAGCGTGCCGAGGAAGTGGTAGCAGAACACCAGCACGATGGCGATGCCGCGAAGGGATTCTCCGGCAACCAGGTGTTCCCGGGCTGGGCGCGGGTGGTTCACGAAGGATGTTCCCCTGAAGGCGTCGAAGGCATCTGCGGCATTCCGGATGCACGTGCGTCGATCCGGCGTGCTCGCGTTGTCTGTCCGGATACTAGAACAAAGCTCCCGAGGCGTGCGCGACGCTTCTGCCGCGTGGCGCGTTTCCATTACCATCGTGCTTTCACTCCCGGATGCCCCGCATGTGGTTCGCCATCGTCGCCCTGGACAAGCCCGACTCGATGCCCCGGCGCCTCGCCGCGCGCAGTGACCACCTGCAACGGCTGCAGGCACTGAAGGCCGCGGGCCGGCTCGAACTGGCCGGACCGTTCCCGGCCATCGACTCCGAGGATCCGGGGCCGGCCGGTTTCAGCGGCAGCCTGATCGTGGCCGAGTTCGAATCGCTGCAAGCGGCCAGGGACTGGGCCGATGCCGATCCGTACGTGGCGGCCGGGGTCTACGCGCAAGTCGATGTGCGTCCGTTCCGCAAGGTGTTGCCATGAGCGCGGACATGGTCGAGCGCATTCGCGCGCAGCTGGAGCAGACGTTGCAGCCGCAGGCGCTTGAGGTCATCGACGAGGGGCACCTGCACGTCGGCCACGCGGGCGAAGGGCAGGGTCACTACCGCGTCCGCATCCGCTGCGCGGCCTTTGCCGGCGTGTTGCCGGTCCAGCGTCATCGCGCGGTCTACCAGGCGCTGGAGAGCCTGATGGGGCATGGCATCCACGCCCTGGCCATCGAGCCGCTTGCGCCGGGCGAGGCCGGGCACTAGTTCCGGGCCGTCGCATCGACTTCGTGAATCGACATCAGCTTCATGCTCCAATGCCTTGATTATCCAGCTTGTGCAAATGATGGATTGCACGCCGATGACGCCCTTGGCACAGTGGCGGCTTGACCTTGTGCCAAGACCCCGACACCGGGCATCGAAGCCCGGGCGATTCCCAGAATACGGACACGCATGCGCCTGACCACGATCAAACTGGCCGGATTCAAGTCCTTCGTCGACCCGACCACGCTCCACCTGCCCACCAACATGACCGGCATCGTCGGTCCCAATGGCTGCGGCAAGTCCAACATCATCGATGCCATCCGCTGGGTCATGGGCGAGAGCGCGGCCAGCCGCCTGCGCGGTGATTCGCTGACCGACGTGATCTTCTCCGGCTCCAGCGCGCGCAAGCCGGTCGGCCAGGCGATGGTCGAGCTGATCTTCGACAACAGCGACGGCACCATCCAGGGCGAGTACGCGCAGTACGCGGAAATCTCGGTCAAGCGCACCGTCAGCCGCGACGGCCAGTCGCAGTACTACCTCAACGGCTCGCGTTGCCGTCGTCGCGACATCACCGACATCTTCCTCGGCACCGGCCTGGGGCCACGCAGCTACTCGATCATCGAGCAGGGCATGATCAGCCAGATCATCGATGCCCATCCCGACGAACTGCGCGGACATCTGGAAGAGGCCGCGGGCATTTCCAAGTACAAGGAACGCCGGCGCGAGACCGAGAACCGCATCCGCCACACCCGCGAGAACCTGGAACGCATCTCGGACGTGCGCGAGGAAGTCGAGAAACAACTCGACCATCTCAATCGCCAGGCCCGCGCCGCCGAACGCTGGAAGGGCTACAAGGAAGACCAGCGCCGCAAGCAGGCCGAGTTGCAGGCGCTTGAATACCGCAAGGTCAGCCGTGAGCATGCCGGCCACGGCGAGGCACTCAAGCAGGCCGAGCTGGGCATCGAGAAGCGGGTGGCCGAGCAGAGCCAGCTGCAGGCCCGCACCGAGACCGCGCGCGAGCATCATCACGAGGCCAACGAGCACCTGAACACGACGCAGGGCGAGGTCTACCGCATCGGCGCCGAGATCGCGCGCATCGAACAGCAGGTCCGGCACAACCGGGAAACCGCCGAACGCCTGGAGCGCGCGCGCGGGGAGGCCGAGCGCGAACACGCCGAATTGACCGGCCACCTGGGCACCGATCGCGAACAGCTGGCCAAGCTGGAAACCGAGCTGGGCGAGGGCGAGCCGCGGCTCAAGCACCTGCGCGAAGAGGCCGAGCGCACCGCCCAGGTGCAGCGTGAAGCCGAATCCCGGCTGGCCGACTGGCAGGAACGCTGGGACGCGCACACCGGCTCCGCGTCGGAAGCCTCGCGCGCCGCCGAAGTCGAGCGCACTCGCCTGGACTATCTCGATCGCCAGGTGCTGGACCTGTCGCGTCGCCGCGAAGCGCTGCAGGCCGAGCAACTGGCCAGCGACGCCGATGCCCTGGCGGCGGCGGCCGATGCGCTGGCGCGTGACCACGACCAGCAGCGCGAAAAGGTCGAGTCGCTCGGCCAGGCACTGGAGGAACGCAAGCGCGCCGGCGAGGACGTTGCCGAGCGCGAGCGTGAAACGCAGGGCCAATTGAACCAGACCCGTCAGCAGCTGCAGACCGCCTCCGGCCGCCTGGCGTCCCTGGAAGCCCTGCAGCACGCCGCGCTGGGGCAGGACGAGGGCGCCGCCAGCCAGTGGCTGCAGCGCCTGGGTCTGGACCAGGCGCGTCGTCTCGGCGCTTCGCTGCGTGTCGCGGCCGGTTGGGAAACCGCGGTCGAGACCGTGCTCGCCGGCATCCTCGACGGTGTCCTCGTGGACGACCCGCGTGCGCTGGTCGAGGAACTGGACGGCCTGACGGATGCCGACGTGACCCTGGTGGCCGCCGGCGAGTCCGCGGCGGTGTCCGGCACCCTGGCCGAGCATGCGCAGGGACCGGCGGCCGCACTGGCGTTGCTGGCCCGCGTGCGCGCGGCCGAATCGAGCGCCGCGGCACGCGCCATGCTCGACGGCCTTGGCGACGATGAATCGGTCATCACCCGCGAGGGCCTGTGGCTGTCGCCGCGCTGGGCGCGCGTGCGCCGCGCCGGCGACAACAAGCTCGGCGTGCTGGCGCGCGAACGCGAGATCCAGTCGCTGCGCGAGAAGGTTCGCGAGCTGGAGCAGAAGGTGCAGGAGCTGGGCGCCAGCCTGGAAGCCCTGCGCAGCGAGAAAACGGAGGCCGAATCGGCTCGCGAGGACGCCCAGCGCGAGCTGTACATGGCGCACCGCCGGCAGTCGGAGCTGGCCGGCCAGCTGCAGAGCCACCGCGGCAAGGTCGAAACCGCGCGGGCGCGCAGCGAGAAGATCGCCGCCGAACTGGCCGAGCTCGAAACCAGCCACGCCGACATCCAGACACAGACTCGCGAGGCGCGTTCGCGCCTTGACCAGACCGTGTCCGGCATGGGTGATCTGGAGGACAGGCGCCGCGAGCTCGACAACGAGCGTCGCGGCCTGCTGGAGGCGCGCGAAGAGGCGCGCATGAATGCCCGCGATGCCTCCGAGCAGGTGCATCAGCTGGCGCTGAATCTGGAGTCGCGTCGTTCCGCGCAGCAATCGCTGAAGCAGTCACTGGAGCGCATGGAGGCCCAACTGCAGCAGGTGCAGTCGCGCCGGGAAGCCATCGAGGGGCAGCTTGCCGAAGGCGCCACGCCCATCGAGGAACTGGAAGCCGAACGCCAGGCCTGCCTGGACCAGCGTCTGGCCGCGGACCGCAAGCTGGTCGAGGCGCGTCGCACGGTCGAGGAGAGCGAGGCCGAGGTGCGACGACTGGAGAGCGAACGTCAGCAGCTGGACCAGGCCCTGCAGGCCCAGCGCGATGCGCTGGCGGACAAACGCATGGCCGCCCAGGCGCTGGAACTGCGCGCTCGGCAGTTGGCCGATTCGATCCAGCAACTCGAGCTGGAGCCGGAAGCGCTGCTTGAGGAATTGGCCGAGGACGCTGACCCGGCGGCCTGGAAGCAGGAACTGGAATCACTGGCCCAGCGCATCCAGCGCCTGGAGCCGGTCAACCTGGCGGCGATCCAGGAGTACGAGGAACAGGCCGAGCGCAAGGCCTATCTCGATGCCCAGCTGGAAGACCTGACCAGTGCCCTGGAGACGCTGGAAAACGCGATCAGGAAGATCGACCGCGAGACCCGCCAGCGCTTCAAGGAGACCTTCGACAAGGTCAATGCCGGCATGCAGGAGCTGTTCCCGCGCCTGTTCGGCGGCGGCCACGGTTATCTGGAATTGACCGGCGACGACCTGCTCAGCACCGGCGTGACCATCATGGCGCGTCCGCCGGGCAAGCGCGTGAGCAACATCTCGCTGCTGTCCGGCGGCGAGAAGGCCATGACGGCCGTGTCGCTGGTGTTTTCTATTTTCGCGCTCAATCCGGCGCCGTTCTGCCTGCTCGACGAGGTCGACGCGCCGCTCGACGAGGCCAACGTGGGTCGCTTCTCCAGCGTGGTCCGCGAAATGAGCGACCGGGTGCAGTTCCTGTTCGTCACCCACAACAAGTCGACCATGGAAGCGGCCGAGCAGATGTGCGGCGTGACCATGCGCGAGCCGGGCGTGTCGCGCCTGGTGCAGGTCGACCTTGCCGAGGCCGCGCGCCTGGCCGGCGCCGCCTGAGCGCATACGGCCATGGCCTTCGGGTCCCACCTGCGGTGTCAGAACAGGTAGAGTGTCGGGCGTCACGCGGCCCGCGCGTGCATGAAGAACCATGGAGCTTGGAGTAGGGCATGCATTGGAATCCAGCCGTCGGTATCCCGCTTTTGGTCGTCGGGCTGGTCGTGCTGGCCCTGATCTGGCTGTTCGGACAACCGCGACGGCCGGGGCAGGGACGTCGGCAGCCGACCGCGCCAGGTGAACGTTCCCCGCGGCGCGAGCCGACCCTCGGCGACGACGCCGGACCCGAAGATGACGATGCGTCCGCCGGGATGCCGCCGATGCCGGCCGCCGAGCCGGTGCAGGCTTCCCTGCTGGACACCCTGGACGAGCCCGTGGAGGCGTCATCGGAGGTCGTGCCGCCGCCACAGCCGCAACGTCAGCATCGGCCGGCGCCGGCGGCTCCCGTGCGATCGGATGTCGGCGTGCGACCGACCGCCGCATCGGTGGAGCGGATCGTGGCCGTCAACGTGGTAGCTCCGGGAACGGCGCACTTCGAGGGCGCCGATCTGGTCGTGGCCGCCGACAAGGCGGGCCTGGAATTCGGCCACAAGGGCATCTTCCACCGCCTGCTCGAAGGCAAGCCCGAGCTGGGCCCGGTGTTCAGCGTGGCCAACATGCTGCAGCCGGGCAGCTTCGACCTCAGCCGGGTGACCGAACTGACCACCACCGGCCTCAGCTTCTTCATGACGTTGCCGGGTCCGCTGCCCGCGCTGGACGCCTGGGACGCCATGCTGCCGACCGCGCAGCGCATGGCCGAGTTGCTGGGTGGCCAGGTTCTTGACGACGAGCACAATGCCCTCGGTCGCCAGCGCATCGCCCATATCCGCGACGAGCTGCGCGCCTGGGACCGCGCCCATCAGGGTGATTCGGTCGATTTCGACAACCGCCGGCACTGATCGCCGGCGGCGCGGATCAGGCGGGGTCGGTCAGAACGGGGCATCCAGCGAGCGCGCCAGCGCCACGTACATGCGCATGGCTTCGTCCGGGCTCATCCCGGCCAGCTGCTCCCAGGCTTCGCGCTTGGCACAGCCGATGAAATCGAAAAAGCCGGGGCGCGGTCCCCGCGCATCCCCCTCGGTGGCCTGCTTGTAAAGCGAGTACAGCCGCAGGAGGGTGTCGTTGTCCGGGCGCCCGGGCAGCCGTCGGACGGCTTCGACGGCGCTCTCGAACTGGACAGGCAGGTCGTTCATGAACGTGTACGATGATGCTTTTCCCCTGATGGTCCGGCTTGTAGCACGCGTCCGGAGGGGGGTCAACGCGAGCTAGAATGCCGCGCATTGCCCAGAGGCGGAGGCCGCATGCCCGACAAGTCCAGTGTTCCCGTACTGACCATCGACGGCCCGTCCGGGTCGGGCAAGGGCACGGTCAGCCGCCGGGTCGCCGAGCATCTGGGATGGCATCTGCTCGATTCGGGCGCCCTGTACCGGGCCGTCGGCTATGCCGCCTCCATGGCCGATCTCGACCTCACCGACACCGACGCGGTGACCCGCTGTGCGCAGTCGGCGCGGATTGCCTTCCGACCCAGCGAGGACGGCTCCGATACCCGGGTCTGGGTCAACGGCATCGACGCCAGCGACGACATCCGCACCGAAACATGTGGCGCGGCGGCCTCCGCCGTGGCCGCGATTCCGGCCGTGCGCGAGACGCTGAAGGCCAAGCAACTGGCCTTTCGCAAGCGTCCAGGGCTGGTTGCCGACGGCCGCGACATGGGCACCGTGATCTTCCCGGACGCGCCCTACAAGGTATTCCTGACCGCCAGCGCCGCCGAACGCGCGAAAAGGCGTTATAAGCAGTTGAAGGAAAAGGGGCTCAGCGTTACAATTTCCGGTCTGCAACGCGAGATCGAGGCGCGGGACGAACGCGACGCCAGTCGCCCCGTGGCTCCTCTCAGGCCTGCCGAAGGCGCTCTGCGGGTCGATTCGACCGGGATGAGCATCGATCAGGTCGTTGCAAGCGTCATCGCCCTGGTGCAACCGGACTGACAGCTTTACCGGGTGTGCGGAGCGAGGGGCAGGGGGCACGGACGGTCCGCCGCAAGGCATCCGTCGGCTTGCCACCGAACCCCATTGGTGCCTGCGCCGCGGCGCGGGTTTATTGCTAACGGTGCCACGGCACCCACGACAGGCGGATCGTTGCCACCGCTGCTGTCAGCGCACGGACGCTGCAGCCGAATCCCGCGCATGCGGACAACGATCTTCACCCTCTTACGGAAATCACATGACTGAAAGTTTCGCTGAACTGTTCGAACAGAGTGAACAGACCCTCGCCCGACTCAAGCCCGGCGCCATCGTCTCCGGCATCGTGGTCGAGGTCCGCCCCGACGTTGTCGTCATCAACGCCGGTCTGAAGAGTGAAGGCATCGTTCCGATCGAGCAGTTCAAGAACGACAACGGCGACCTCGAGGTCGAGGTGGGTGACGAGGTCAAGGTCGCCCTGGAAGCCCTCGAGGACGGCTTCGGCGAGACCAAGCTCTCGCGCGAGAAGGCCAAGCGTTCCATGGTGTGGGACGACCTGGAGGAAACCTTCGACAAGGACGAGATCGTCACCGGCAAGATCTCCGGCAAGGTCAAGGGCGGCTTCACCGTGGACATCCGCGATGTACGCGCCTTCCTGCCCGGTTCGCTGGTCGACGTGCGTCCCGTGCGCGATCCGAGCTACCTCGAGGGCAAGGACCTCGAGTTCAAGATCATCAAGCTGGACCGTCGCCGCAACAATCTCGTGGTCAGCCGCCGCGCGGTGGTCGAGAGCGAGTACTCCGAGGAGCGCGAGAAGCTGCTCGAGCGCCTGACCGAGGGCGCGATCGTTCACGGCGTGGTCAAGAACCTCACCGACTACGGCGCGTTCGTGGACCTGGGCGGTATCGACGGCCTGCTGCACATCACCGACATGGCCTGGAAGCGCGTGCGCCATCCGTCCGAGGTGGTCAACGTCGGCGACGAGCTGGACGTGCGCGTGCTGAAGTTCGACCGCGAGCGCAACCGCGTCTCGCTGGGCCTGAAGCAGCTGGGCGACGACCCGTGGGTCAACATCTCCCGTCGCTACCCGGTCTCCAGCCGCCTGTTCGGCAAGGTCTCCAACGTCACCGATTACGGCTGCTTCGTCGAGATCGAGCCGGGCGTCGAGGGCCTGGTGCACGTGTCCGAGATGGACTGGACCAACAAGAACGTCAACCCGGCCAAGGTCGTGCAGGTCAGCGACGAGGTCGAGGTCATGGTCCTGGACGTCGACGAGGAGCGTCGCCGCATCTCGCTGGGCATCAAGCAGACCCAGTCCAATCCGTGGGAAGCCTTCGCCGCCATGCACAAGAAGGGCGACAAGGTCTCCGGTGGCATCAAGTCGATCACCGACTTCGGCATCTTCGTCGGCCTGGACGGCGGCATCGATGGCCTGGTGCATCTGTCCGACATTTCCTGGTCGGGCACCGGCGAGGACCTGATCCGCGACTTCAAGAAGGGCGAGGAAGTCGAGGCCGTGGTGCTTGCGGTCGACCCCGAGCGCGAGCGCATCAGCCTGGGCATCAAGCAGATGGAGCAGGACCCGTTTGGCCAGTTCATGGCGGCCAATCCGCGCGGCACCATGGTCAAGGGCACCGTGAAGGAAGTCGACGCCAAGGGTGCCGTGATCGACCTGGGCGATGGCGTGGAGGCCTATCTTCGCGCCAACGATATCGCCAAGGAGCGCATCGAGGACGCCACCGACCACCTGAAGGTGGGTGACGAAGTCGAGGCCCGCTTCACCGGCATGGATCGTCGTGGTCGCATGCTGCAGGTCTCGATCCGTGCCAAGGACGAGGCCGAGCTGAAGGAGACCCTGGCCGATTACCAGGGTTCGCAGGGCAGCACCACCAAGCTGGGCGCCCTGCTGCAGGAGCAGATGAACAAGCCTGACTCCGAGTAAGGAGCGCGTGCGGGGCGGTTTGTGCCGCCCCGCACGGTCTTGTTGCGGTAAATGGGGTAATCCTGATTGCATGGTGCGGTTCGCGTGCGCCATGCCAGGGGGAAGCTGGCAATCACGGCACGGCTTGACAGGGGAGCTGGACGGTCTGTGCACCATGGAACTGCGGGTACCATGACCAAATCCGAATTGATCGAAGCACTGGCACGCGGGCAGACCCACCTCGCCTACAGCGACGTGGAAATGGCCGTGAAGGGGCTGCTCGAGCAGATGAGCCGTGCGCTGGCCGAGGGCGACCGCATCGAGGTCCGTGGCTTCGGCAGTTTTTCGCTGCATTACCGGCCACCGCGCATGGGGCGCAATCCCAAGACGGGCGAGGCCGTGGCCCTGCCGGGCAAGCACGTGCCGCATTTCAAGCCGGGCAAGGAGCTGCGCGAGCGCGTCAACGAAGGCGCCGACAGCTGACCGCGCATCTTTAGCGCGCGTCTGTGCGTCGTGACCGCAATCGGGTAAAGTCACTGCGCATGCGCATCCTCATCATCGTTCTGTTGCTCGCCTGCGTCGTCGCGGGCGTCGTGTTCGGCGCGCTGAACGCCGACCTGGTCTCCTTTGATTTCGGTTTCGTCCAGGCCAAGCTGCCCAAGGGCGGCGCGCTCGTGGTCGCGCTTGCCGTCGGATGGCTGCTTGGTGGCGTGACCGCCTGGCTGGGCGTGCGTGCCCGGGGCATGGGCAGGCGTGGACGCCGGAAGGATCCGGACGGGGCCACCGGCAAGCCATGAACCCGATCTATCTGCTGAGCGCCTTGTTGCCGCTGGCCTTCATCAGCGGCTGGTGGCTCGCCCGGCGCAGCCGCGCGCTGCGTACCGGCGCCGAGCGCAATGCGCTTTCCTCGGACTACTTCCGGGGCCTCAACTACCTCCTGAACGAAGAGCAGGACAAGGCCATCGAGGTGTTCCTGCGCCTGGCCGAATACAACCGCGACACGGCAGAGACCCACCTGGCGCTGGGCAACCTTTTCCGCCGCCGCGGCGAGGTGGATCGCGCCATCCGCGTGCACCAGCACCTGGTCTCGCGCGCCGACCTCAGCGACGACATGAAGACCGTGGCCCTGCTGGAGCTGGGCGAGGACTACATGCGCGCGGGGCTGCTCGACCGTGCCGAGACGCTTTTCGCCGACCTGGCGGCGATGAACGCCCACGCGCCATCGGCGCTGCGCCACCTGATCGCCATCTACCAGCATGAACGCGACTGGCACCAGGCCATCGAGCAGGCCCATCGACTCGAACGCATGACCGGCGACTCGCAATCGCACGACATTGCGCATTTCTATTGCGAGCTGGCCGAACAGGCGCGGCACCATGGCGCCCGTGACGATGCCGTGGAATATCTGAGGCAGGCCTTCGAACATGATCGCGCCTGCGTCCGCGCCCACATGATCGAGGGCGCCATCCACGCGTCCGAGGGCGACGACCACGAGGCCATCGCCAGTTATGAGCGCGCGGCGCGCTCGGATCTGGCCTTCGTGCCCGAGATTCTTCCGCCCTTGCTCGATTGCTATGCCCGCGCCGGCGAGATGGCGCAGGCCGAGGATTTCCTGCGCGAGGTGATCCAGCACTATCACGGCATATCGCCGGTGCTGGCCCTGACGCGCATCCATCGCCAGCGTGATGGCGAACAGGTCGCCGTGGAATTCCTTACCGAGCAATTGCGCATCCGGCCTTCCGTGCGTGGCCTGATGGCGTTGATCGATGCCACCATGGACAAGGTTTCCGGCGAGGCCCGCGCCAACTTCATGATCCTGCGCGACCTGACCCGCAAGCTGCTGGAAGGGCAGGCGATGTATCGCTGCCGCCAGTGTGGCTTCGGCGCCAAGGCGCACCACTGGCAGTGCCCGAGCTGCAAGAACTGGTCCACGGTGCTGCCGATCCTCGGCGTCGCCAACGAGTGACGGCGGGCATGGACACCTACGCCATCGAACGCACCGCCATGGCCATGGCCATCGCACTGATGGTGGCGTTGCTGACGACCTGGGCGGTGCTCGGCTACGCCCGCCGCAGCGGC
Organism: uncultured Gammaproteobacteria bacterium; assembly: GCA_963821885.1. Lineage (GTDB taxonomy): Bacteria > Pseudomonadota > Gammaproteobacteria > Xanthomonadales > Rhodanobacteraceae > Oleiagrimonas. Next base: position 217,104 of record CAWGFN010000001.1, read on the forward strand.
ATGCTCGATCTGCCGGGCAGGCGCCGATCACACGATCGTCCGACCCCGCGCGGCGGAGGCGCGGGACTGGTCCTGGGCGCGATGGCGGGCATCGGTTTCGCCCTGCATGACACGCTGCGTCCGCCCTCCCTGCTGGTGGCGATGCTGGTCGCCGCGTTGCTGGTGGCCGTCATGGGTTGGCTCGATGATCGCAACGGCCTGCCTGCATGGCCCCGGCTGATCGCGCATGTCGTCGCGGCCGGTGGCTTCTGCCTGCTGCTGGTGGCCGCCGCTGGACTATCGACCCTGTGGCTGGCCGTGTTGATCCCGCTCGCGGTGTGGAGCATCAACCTGCACAACTTCATGGACGGCACGGACGCGCTGCTGGGATTGCAGCTGGTGTTCGTCGGCCTGGCCGGCGGCGCGCTGTGCATGGCGCAGGGCTGGGTGGTGCTTGGCGCCGCCCACATGGCCCTGTCCGCCGCGGCCACGGGCTTCCTGGTCTTCAACCTGCCGCCCGCGCGCATCTTCATGGGCGACGTCGGCAGCGGATTCGCCGGCCTGCTGGTGTTCATGCTGGGCATGCTCTGGTGCGTGGACGACCCCCATGCCGCCTGGGTGGTGCTGATCCTGAATGCCGCCTTCGCCACGGATGCGACGATGACCCTGCTGTCGCGCCTGCTCCGCGGTCGCCGCTGGTATGCGCCGCATCGCGAACATCTGTATCAGTGGCTGGCGCGGGCGCATTTCACGCACGGCCAGGTTGCCGGCATGTACCTGCTGTACAACCTCGTGGTGCTGGCGCCGATGGCCTGGATGGCCATGCGCGAGCCGTCATGGGCGCCCGCCTGGTGCACGGGGGCGTATGCACTCAGCGCCCTGGCATGGCTGTATGGAAAGGCGCGCTGCGGGGGAGGTCGTCGTGCGCGGGCATAGGTTGATGGGCGTGCTGCATCCCAGGCTGGCCGTGGTCCTGCACGACCTGTTGATGGTCGCGCTGGCCTGGTGGCTGGCCAAGACCCTGCGCTACATGCTGGCCAGCCACGGGCACGCGGATTTCCTGCCGGTGGAGTGCCTGCTGGTGCTCGCCGTGCAGGGGCTGACCTTTGCATGGACGGGCCTTTACAAGGGGCTCTGGCGGTTCGCCAGCCTGCCGGATCTGTGGAACATCGCCCGCGCGGCCGTGGTCGGCACCCTGGGCATCGCGCTGGTGCTGTTCCTGTACAACCGCCTCGACGGCGTGCCGCGTTCGGTGTTCGTGATCTATCCGTGGATCCTGGCGATCCTTCTCGGCGGCCCGCGCCTGGCCTACCGGTTCTGGAAGGACAGCCGCCTGGATCTGCTGGACACGCGCCAGAGCCGCCGGGTCATCATCATCGGTGCCGGCCGCGCGGGAGAGACCCTGGCGCGCGACCTGCGTCGCGATCCGCATTTCCAGCTGGTGGGTTTCGTCGATGACGACATCTCGCTGCGCGGCGCGCGCCTGCAGGGCATCCCGGTGCTCGGCTCGATCGAGCGCCTGCCGGAGTTGGCGCGCGAGGTCGCGGCGCAGATGCTGCTGATCGCCCTGCCGGCCGCCAGCACGGCACAGATGCGCCGGGTGGTGGAACTGTGCCAGGCCGCCGGCGTGGCATTTCGCACCGTGCCGCGCCTGGACGACGTGGTCGCCGGCCGTGCGCAGTTCAACCAGATCAAGGAGGTGGCGATCGAGGACCTCCTCGGGCGCGACAGCGTGGAGCTGGACTGGACCGCCATCCGCACCGGCATCAGCGGCCGCACGGTGCTGGTCACCGGTGGCGGCGGTTCGGTGGGTTCGGAGTTGTGCCGCCAGGTGGCCCGTCTCGGCGCCAGCGCGCTGGTGATCGTGGAGAACGGCGAATACAACCTGTACCGCATCCAGCGCGAACTGGCGGCGAAGTATCCGCAATTGCCGCTGCACGCCTGCCTGGTCGACGCCGGCGATCGCGATGCGATGGCGCACCTGTTCGCGCGGCACAGGCCGCACACGGTGTTCCATGCGGCGGCCTACAAGCACGTGCCACTGCTGCAGACGCAGCTGCGCGAGGCCGTGCGCAACAATATCCTGGCGACGCAGGTCGTGGCCGAGGTGGCGCTGGCGACGGGTTGCGATCGATTCGTGCTGATCTCCACCGACAAGGCGGTCAATCCGCTCGGCGTGATGGGCGCGACCAAGCGCGTGGCCGAGATGCTGTGCCAGCAGCTGGCCGCGCGTTCGTCGCGGACGCATGTCGTGACCGTGCGATTCGGCAACGTGCTCGACTCGGCCGGCTCGGTGGTGCCGCTGTTCCGCGAACAGATTCGCGCGGGCGGCCCGGTCACCGTGACCCACCCGGACATGTCGCGCTACTTCATGACCATCCCGGAGGCCTGCCAGTTGATCCTGCAGGCATCGGTGCAGGGGCAGGGGGGCGAACTGTTCGCCCTGGACATGGGCGAACCCGTGCGCATCCGCGACCTGGCCGAGCAGATGATCCGCCTGGCCGGCAAGCTGCCGGGCACGGACGTGCCGATCGTGTTCACCGGCCTGCGTCCGGGGGAAAAGCTGGTCGAGGAACTGTTCGATGCACGCGAGGCCTATCAGGCCACCACCCATGCCAAGATCTTCCTTGCGCGCGGGGTCGCGCCGATGCGCGAACATCTGCCGGCGACGATCGAGTCGCTCGAAGACGCCGTCCGGGCATGCGATGATGTTGCCATGCAGCAATGGATATCGCGGCTGCTGCCCGCCTTTCGCTGGCAGGGCGAACATGACACCGGGGACGTGATTGCCCTGCGTCCCGTCGACAATCAAGGAATCGCATGAGCACGCGTTTGCGCAAAGTCGTCTTTCCGGTCGCCGGTCTCGGCACCCGTTTCCTGCCGGCGACCAAGGTCGTGGCCAAGGAAATGCTGCCGGTGCTCGACCGGCCCCTGATCCAGTACGCCGTCGACGAGGCCGTCGATGCCGGCGCGGACACGCTGGTCTTCGTCACCAACCGCTACAAGCACGCCATCGCCGACTATTTCGACAAGTCCTACGAGCTGGAGTCGAAGCTGGCCGAGAAGGGCAAGGACGAGCTTCTGGCCCTGGTCCAGGGCACGCTGCCGCGGCACGTGCGCGCGGTATTCGTGACCCAGCCCGAGGCGCTGGGCCTGGGACATGCCGTGCTGTGCGCGCGACCGGTGGTCGGCGACGAGCCCTTCGGCGTCATGCTGCCGGACGACCTGATCCTCAACGAGGGCGGTCCCGGCGCCCTTCGCCAGATGGCCGATGCCGCGCAGGCGCACGATGCCGGCGTGATCGCGGTCGAGGAAGTGCCGCGCGAACAGACCGACAAGTACGGCATCGTGGCCACCGGCGAGGCCATCGATGCCCAGGCATCGCCCATCACGCACATGGTGGAGAAGCCGAGTCCGGCCGAGGCGCCGGGCAATCTCGCCGTGGTCGGGCGCTACGTGCTTCCGGGGCGGATCTTCGAACTGCTCGCGCAGACGCGTCCGGGCAGCGGCGGGGAAATCCAGCTCACCGATGCCATCGAGGGCCTGCTTCACCAGCAATCAGTGCTGGCCTATCGTTTCCGCGGTCGGCGCTTTGACTGCGGCAACAAGCTTGGCCTGGTGCGCGCCACCCTGCACCTGGCCATGCAGGATCCGGCCCTGGCGCCCGCCGTGCGCGAGGCCGCCGGCGACGCCTGAGCGCGACCCGCGCGATCGGTCCCTGCTGAAGCCGCGGCTGAACACCGCGGCTTCATCGTGTCAGAATCGTGCCCGCAACCTGCCATCTTCGTGGTGCAGGATGTCTGGGGAAAAGATCATTCGCGCATGCGGTGTCCTCGCGATGCCGGGTGGGGCGGCATGAGCTACCGGCACGGCATGGGCCGTGACGCATGGAATCGGATCGGGGACCGCCAATGGATGTGTTGCGCTTCATCGTTCGCCTGCCCCTGCGCCTTCTCGGGTTGCTGTTGCGCCTGGTCGGCTGGGTGTTGCAACCGCTGATCGGCAAGTTGCGCTGGAGCGCGCCGGCCTGGGCCGTCGCCGCGGGGCGTCGCCCTGGACGGGCATTGGGCCTGGCGCTCGGCCTGGCGGGCGTCATCGTCGCCGGCTGGTACGCCGGCTACTGGTATCGCCATCGTCCGCGTCCGCCCGAGCCGCCGCGCATCGACTGGACCGCGCAGGTCCCGCAACCTTCCACGTGGGTCAAGGACAAGAACGGCGACCGCCGCGTGGTGCAGCCCCTGACACTGGAATTCTCCGGGTCCGCGGCGCCGATCAAGGCGCTGGACAAGCCGGTCGAGGCCGGCATCGAGATGCGTCCGGCGCAGTCCGGGCAATGGCGCTGGGTCAACGACCACACCCTTCGGTTCGTGCCGAAGGGGCCCTGGGCGGTGGGCCAGCGCTACACCGTCGCCTTCGACGTGCACAAGGTCTTCGCGGCCCACGTGCTGATGGCGCGAGATCACTTCAGTTTCCACACCCGCGCTTTCAGCGTGCGCATGGATGACGGGCAATTCCACCAGGACCCGCAGCACGCGGCCGACAAGTCGGTGCTGGTGCCGCTGCATTTCAATTACGCGGTCGACGCGGCCAGCCTGGAACGCAACCTGCACGTCGAGTTGATCGGCCGCGACGGCAAGGTGGCCAGCACGCTGAAGTCCAGCGTCACCTACGGACCCCACAAGCGCCAGGCCTGGGTGCATTCGCAGCGCCTGGCGCTGCCGCACGATCCGGGCCTGGTGCGGGTGCGCCTGGACGACGGCACGCGCGCCGAGCGCGGCGGCGACGCCTTCGACACGGCGCTGAAGACCGACATCAAGGTGCCCGGTCTGTACAGCCTGGGTATCGAGCGCCTCTCGCCGACGGTGGCCAACGATACCGACAATCATCCACGCCAAGTGATGGTCATGCATTTCTCCGGCCGCGTGCGCGGCAGCGAATTGGCCGACCACATGCAAGCCTGGGTCCTGCCGCTGCACCGTTCACCCCAAGCCAAGGACAAGGCCCGGCGGACCTGGTGGAGCAGCGACAGCGTCAGTGAAGCCGTATTGGCCCGATCGACGCCCCTGGACATGACGTTGGATCCGACCGAGGACGATTACGGCCCGGTGCAGAGTTTCGGCTTCAAGGTGCCGCCCGGACGCCAGATCTACCTGCGCATCCGCCCGGGACTGACCTCGTTCGGCGGCTACGTGATGGGGCGGCCCTTCGCGCGCATCCTGCGTGCGCCCGACTACCCGAAGATGTTGCGCTTCGTCGCCAAGGGTTCGCTGCTGTCGATGAGTGGCAGCAAGCGCTTGTCCATCGTCGAGCGCAACATGCCCGGCATGCGCGTGCAGATCGCCCGCATCCTGCCGGATCAGCTGCAGCATCTGGCCAGCGTCAACGTGGGCAGCTACAGCCATCCGGAGATGCCTTACGAGTTCGACGAGGATCACATCGTCGATCGCCAGCGCATCACCCGCGTGTTCCCCGCGGCCGACCCGGGCAAGCCGCAGTACCAGGGCATTGATCTCGGCCCGTATCTCAAGGCCGGCGGGCAGGGCGTGTTCCTGCTGCGTCTGTACGGCTACGACCCTGCCATCGCGCAACGCCAGGCCGCGTTCGCGGCGCGCCAGGCGGCGCGGATGCGGCAGGGCCAGGCTTCGGCCGCATCGGACGTTGCGCCGAAAGCCGACGTCTCGCCGGAGGTCGGCCGCGGGCAATTGCGTGACAGCCGACTGATCGTGATCACCGACCTGGGCATGATCGTCAAGCGCGCCCTCGACGGCAGCCAGGACGTGTTCGTGCAGTCGATTCGCACCGGGCGTCCGGTGGCCGGCGCGCAGGTGTCGGTGATCGCCATCAACGGCCAGACCCTGTATGCGCGCACCACCAGCGCGGACGGCGTGGTGCATTTCCCGTCGTTGCAGGGGCTGCGCGAAGAGAAGCGCCCGGCCATGTACGTGGTCACCCACGACGGCGATATGTCGTTCCTGCCCAATGGCGAAACCGACCGCAACCTGGATTTCTCCCGCTTCGACGTGGGGGGCGAGGTCGGGTCGATCCATAGAGGCAGTCTTTCCGGTTACCTGTTCTCCGATCGCGGACTGTACCGCCCGGGCGAGACCTTCCACATCGGATTGATCGTGCGCGCCGCCGACTGGTCGCGCAGCGTGGCCGGCATGCCGCTGAAGGCCGACATCGTCGATCCACGTGGCGTCACCGTGAAACAGGTGCCGCTGCAGATGGACGCCACGGGCTTTGCCGAACTGGCCTACACGCCGCCCGAGACGGCGCCGACGGGTGCCTGGAGCATCAACCTGCGCATCGTCCGCGACGGCCATGCCGATTCGCAGATCGGCAGCACCACCGTGCAGGTCAAGGATTTCCAGCCCGACCGCATGAAGGTCGACGCGCACTTTTCCGAACAGACGGCCGAGGGCTGGATCAAGCCCGACAAGCTCAAGGCGCTGGTCGATGCGCGCAACCTGTTCGGCACGCCCGCGGCCGATCGTCGCGTCGAGGGTTCGCTGACCCTGCGCCCGGCCTGGCCGGCCTTCCACGGCTGGCCCGGCTACCATTTCTACGACATCCATCGCGCCAAGCGCGGCTATGAGCAGAGCCTGCAGGACACCCGTACCGACGCCAAGGGCCATGCCGCATTCGATCTCGGCCTGGATCAGTACGCCGACGCCACCTACCAGCTGTATTTCCTCGCCCGCGTGCACGAGGCCGCCGGCGGTCGCAGCGTGGCGGCGGCGGCACAGGCGCTGGTGTCGAGCAACGACTGGCTGGTCGGCTACAAGAGCGAGGACGATCTCGGCTACGTGAGCCGCAACGCGAAGCGCAAGGTGCGCCTGGTGGCCATCGACCCGCGCGCGAAGGCCATGGCGCTGGACGGCTTGCGCGCGCAGCTGGTCGAGCGCCGCTACGTGTCGGTGCTGACGCGCCAGGATTCGGGGGTCTACAAGTACCAGTCCCGGTTGAAGGAAGTGCCGGTCTCCGATCATCCCCTGAGCCTTCCGGCCAAGGGGCTCGAGTACACGCTCGACACCAGCAAGCCCGGCAGCTACGCCTTGCGCATCCTGCGTGCCAGCGATCGCAAGGAGGTCAACCGCATCGCCTACACGGTGGCCGGCAACGCCGACCTGTCGCGCTCGCTGCAACGCAACGCCGAACTGCAGCTGAGCCTGGACCGCAAGGACTACACGCCGGGGCAGACCATCGACGTCTCCATCCGCGCGCCGTACACGGGCAGTGGCCTGATCACCATCGAGCGCGACAAGGTCTACGCGCATGCCTGGTTCCACGCCGACACCACCAGTTCGGTCCAGCACATCACCTTGCCGAAGGATTTCGAGGGCAACGGCTACATCAACGTTCAGTTCGTGCGTGATCCGTCCTCGGACGCGATCTTCATGAGTCCGTTGAGCTATGGCGTGGTGCCGTTCTCGGTCAGCCGCGACGCGCGTCGCGATGCGCTCAAGCTGGACGTGCCGCAGCGGGTCCGGCCCGGCGACACCGTCACCTTCCATCTGGCCAGCGCGCACAAGGCGCGGGTGGCGGTGTTCGCCGTCGACGAGGGCATCCTGCAGGTGGCGCGCTACCACCTGGGCGATCCCCTGGACTTCTTCTTCCGCAAGAAGATGCTGCAGGTCGACACTTCGCAGATCCTCGACCTGATCCTGCCCGACTTCGAGAAGATCATGGCCCAGGCCGCGGCCCCCGGCGGCGGCGCCGAGGCCAGCATCAGCCGGCACCTGAATCCGTTCAAGCGCAAGCGCGCCAAGCCGGTGGCCTACTGGTCCGGCATCGTCGATGTCGATGGCAGCCGCGACTTCAACTACACCGTGCCGGACGACTTCAACGGCACCCTGCGGGTGATGGCGGTGGCGGTCACGCCGCAGCGCACCGGCATCGCCCAGGCCACCACCACGGTGCGCGGCGACTTCGTGCTCTCGCCCAACGTGCCGACCACGCTGACGCCGGGCGACGAGGCGGTGGTCAGTGTCGGGGTCGCCAACAATCTGACGTCCATCGGCTCGAAGTCCGTGCCGGTCGACGTGACCCTGAAGACCGGTCCGCAGCTGCAGGTGGTCGGGCCGGCCACGCGGAAGGTTCCGCTGGCCTCGATGCACGAGGGCGTGGCGCTGTTCCGCGTGCGCGCCCTGGACCGCCTGGGATCGGCCGCGCTGGACTTCAGCGCCGGCTACGGCGGCAAGTCCGCGCATCAGCGCGTGGACCTGTCCGTGCGTCCGGCCACGCCGTACCGCACGCAGATCGACATCAAGCGCGTGGCGGCGGGCGAGCATGCCGACGTCAATGACCTGCGCGACATGTTCCACGCCTACACCAGCCGCCAGGCGGTGATCTCCAACCTGCCGGTGGTCCTGGTGCAGGCCGTGGCCAGTTACCTGGTCAACTACGACAACTACTGCAGCGAGCAGCTGGTCAGCTCGGGCATGCCGCAGCTGGTGATGGGCAGCTGGCCGGCGGTGCCGGCCTTCCGCTACGCGATGAAACCGGCGCGAACCAAGGGCAAGGTCGACCGCACCCAGGCGCTGACCAAGCTCATCGACGTGCTGCACAGTCGCCAGAACCAGGCCGGAGGCTTCGGCCTGTGGGCGGCGACGCCCGACGCCGAGCCGTTCGTCAGCGACTACGTGATGCTGTTCCTGCTGGAGGCGCGCGATCGCGGCATCCCGGTGCCGCAGGACATGCTCGATGCCGGCAACCGCTACCTGCAGCGCATGGCCCGCGACGACGCCATGAACTCGCTGGCCGAGCTGCGCGAACGTGCGTATGCGGTCTACCTGCTGACCCGCCAGGGCCGCGTCACCACCAATGACCTGGCGGCCGTGCAGCGGCGTCTTGAGAAGGCCTATCCCAAGCAGTGGAAGAACGATCTGGCGGCGGCCTGGCTGGCGGCTTCCTACAAGCTGATGAAGCAGGACGATGCCGCGCAGGCACTGATCGCCGGTCCCGAGCGCGAGCTCAAGCGCGACCACCCCGAGCAGGCCTACACCTACCAGGACTATTACGACCCGCTGACCCGTGACGCCAGCGTGCTGTACCTGATGGCCCGCGAGTTCCCGCAGCGCGCCAAGGTCCTGCCGCCGCGCGTGTTCGAGAACATCGCCGCGCCGATCTCGGACGATGACTACAACACCCTGTCCGCGGCGATGACCATCCTGGCCCTGGACCAGTACGCGCACGTGACCAGCGACAAGCTGGACCAGCTGGACATCCTCACGCGCGGCAAGGACGGTCCGTTCGCCTCCATCGCGCATGCCGAGAAGGGCATGCTCAAGGCCGGCACCTGGGGACCCGACGCGAAGGCGCTGCGTTTCGCCAACGGCGCCGACGTGCCGGTCTGGGCGCTGGTCACCCAGGGCGGCTACGAACGCCGGCCATCGACGAAGACCGTATCCGACGGCATCGAGGTGCTGCGCACCTTCACCGACGTGCACGGCAAGCCGCTGTCGAAGGTCACCCTGGGCGAGGAGATCGAGGTGCACCTGCGCATCCGCGCGACCGGCGACAAGGGCGTGGGCAACGTGGCCATCGTCGACCTGCTGCCGGGCGGATTCGAGCCGGTGATCCAGCCGCCGCCGGCCGACAGCGGGGAGGGCGACAGCAACGCCTGGCGTTCGCCGATCGGCTTGTCCAGCTCCACATGGAGTCCGGAATATGCCGACATCCGCGAGGACCGGGTGGTGATCTACGGCGAAGCAACGCCCGATGTGCGCGAGTTCGTCTATCGCATCCGTGCCACCAACGCCGGCCGGTTCCAGGTGGCGCCGGTGTACGCCGAGTCGATGTACGACCGCAAGATCCAGGCGCGCTCCTCGGGAGGCACGGTGCTCGAGGTGCAACCGGCCGACGGCGGCGACGCGAAGTCCACGGCCGCTGCGACGCCCGCGCCACGGCCCTGACGTGGCGGCGGGTCGGCCTGAACGAGCGTCCGCGCCGGGTTGGCGCGGACGACGCATCGCGCGTCGCGCGCTGAACCTGCTGGTCGCGCTCGCCCTCCTGGCGGCGGTCCTGGTGGCCTGCCGCCTGTGGCCACATCCGCCACTGCGCGACTGGCTGCCCGAATCGACCGCGGTCTACGACGATCACGGGCACCTGCTGCGCCTGACGCGGGCCAGCGATGGCCAGTACCGCCTGTGGACGCCGCTGGAGAAGATGTCGCCGCAGCTGGTGCAGGGCACGCTGCTGCACGAGGACCAGTGGTTCCGCTGGCATCCCGGCTTCAATCCCTACGGACTGCTGCGTGGCGCCTGGGTCACCTACGTGCGCCACGGCCATCCGCAGGGCGGCTCGACCGTGACCATGCAGCTGGCGCGCATCATGTGGCACCTGCGCACGCGTTCCCCGGCCGGCAAGCTGGTGCAGATCGCCCGTGCCGTGCAGCTGGAGCTTTTCTATTCCAAGCACGACATCCTCGAGGCCTACCTCAACTTCGCGCCCTACGGCGGCAACGTGCAGGGCGCCGGCGCGGCCAGCCTGGTGTGGTTCGGCAAGCCGGCCGACGCGCTGACCCTGCCGGAAGCCCTGACCCTGGCCGTGATCCCGCAGGATCCCAGCGCGCGCGGCCACAACGACGCCAACGCGGCGGGTGACGCCGTGATCAACACGGCCCTGCGCAAGGCCCGGGATGGTTTGTACGCGCAGTGGCTCGAAGATCATCCGTCCGCTGCCTCCCTGCGGCCGCTGTTCCGCCTGCCGCTGCGCCTGCGCCCGATCAGCGCGCTGCCGTTCGAGGCGCCGCACGCGGTACGCCAGGCACTGGACCTGGAGCAACAGCGCGGTCGTCACCGGGCCCGCCTGGCGACCACCATCGACCTGGACCTGCAGCATCTGCTCGAGGCGCAGGTGCGGGACTACGTGAGGCACCGCGCCCCCAGCGGCATCGACAACGCGACGGCCATCCTCGTCGACACCCGGACCATGGGCATCAAGGCCATGGTCGGCTCGGCCAACTTCTTCGATCGCCGCATCGAGGGCCAGGTCAATGGCACGCTGGCCAGGCGCTCGCCCGGATCGACCCTGAAGCCCTTCATCTACGCCCTGGGCTTCGACCAGGGCGTGCTGCACCCGCAGACCGTCCTGCGCGACGTGCCGACCGCCTTCGGCCCCTACGCCCCGGAGAACTTCGACGGCCGCTTCGAGGGTCCGGTGACCGCCACCCAGGCACTGATCCGCAGCCGCAACATTCCCGCCGTGTGGGTGGCCTCGCAGTTGCACGACCCGGACCTGTACGGCTTCCTGCGCGAAAGCGGCGTGCAGGACATGGCCAGTCGCCGGCACTACGGCCTGGCCCTGGTGCTGGGTGGCGGCGAGGTCACCATGCAGGAGCTGGCGCGCATGTACGCGATCCTGCCCAACCGCGGCCTGCTGCGCCCGCTGCGCCTGCTGCGTGGCGACCCGCGGGCGCCGGGACGCCGACTGCTCAGCAATGCCGCCAGCTTCATGGTGCTGGACATGCTGCGACGGAACCCGCGCCCGGGCGGCGTCGAGGGCGGCCAGGACGACACGCTGCCGGTGTACTGGAAGACCGGCACGTCCTGGGCCTTCCGCGACGCCTGGACCGCCGGAAGCTTCGGGCCCTACGTGCTGGTGGTCTGGGTCGGCAATTTCGACGGCCGCGGCAATCCGGCGCTGGTCGGCGCCAAGGCGGCCGCGCCGCTGTTCTTTCGCATCGTCGACGCGGTGCGTGCCGGCCAGCCGCATATGGTCGAACCGCACAACGCCATCCCCGGCAGCGTGCGGCGCGTGCGCGTGTGCCTGGCCAGCGGCGACCTGCCCAGCGCCTGGTGCCCACACACCGGAAGCACCTGGTTCATTCCCGGGGTCTCGCCGATCCGCGTCGATACCGTATACCGCCCGGTGGTGATCGATGACGCCAGCGGCCTGCCGGCCTGTCCGCCCTACGCCGGCAAGCGCACCCATGTGCAGGTGTTCCAGTTCTGGCCCTCGGACATGCAGCGGGTGTTCGCCCAGGCCGGCATGCCCCGGCGCAAGCCGCCGCGCAATCCCGCCTGCGACGCGGCGGGCGTGCAACAGGGCTCGGCGCCGGCGATCACCTCGCCCCTCGGCGGCAGTGTCTATGCGTTGCGCCTGGGCCACCCCGGCAGCGACCGCATCGCGTTCACGGCCACCAGTGATGCCGATGCCGACATGCTTTACTGGTTCGTCGACAACGCCTATGTCGGCCATGCCCGGCCCGGGGCGACGCTGTCCTGGCAACCGCACGGCGCCGGCGAGCACACCGTGCGCGTGGTCGACGATCACGGCCGTTCCAGCGCGAGGCGCCTGAGTGTCAGCCTGGTGCGGTGATTTGCGGCTATCCTGCGTTTTTCACCACGCGCCTGCGACCGGCATGCATCCGAATCCAGCGATCTCCTACTACCGCGCCACCACGCCCGATGCGCCATCCTGGCCGCCGCTGAAGGGCGGGGTGGACGCGCACGTGGCGGTGATCGGCGGCGGCTTCGCCGGTCTCAATACGGCCCTGGGACTGGTCGAGCACGGGGTCGGTGACGTCTGCCTGCTGGAAGCCGAGCGCATCGGACACGGCGCCTCCGGACGCAATGGCGGATTCGTCTTCGCCGGCTATTCGCTGGGCGAGCGCAGCCTGCTGCGGCAACTGGGCGATGCCCGCGCCCGGGCCCTGTTCACGCGCACCGTGGAGGCGGTGCGCTGCATCCGCACCCGCGTGCAACAGCATGGCATCGCGTGCGAGCCGGTCGATGCCGGGGTGCTGTGGGCCAATTGGTTCCGTGATCCCGAGGTACTGCGCAGCCGCCAGCAATTACTGGCTGAGCACTTCGGCGTGCAGTGGGACTGGGTGCCGCGCGAGGCCCTTCGTGAGCAGTTGCGCACCGAGCGCTACAGCGATGCCCTGTACGAGCGCAACGCGCTGCACCTGCACCCGCTGAAATACGCGCAGGGCCTCGCCCGCGTGGCCAGCGAACGCGGCGTGCGCGTGCACGAGGGCAGCGCGGCGATCGCGCTGCGTCGCGATGGCGAAGGCTGGCGGGTGCGCACGGCCGCGGGCGAGGTCCGGGCCCGCCACGTGGTGCTGGCCTGCGGCGGCTATCTGGCGGGTCTAAAGGCCCGCGTCGATCGTGCCGTGCTGCCCATCGCCACCTACGTGATGGTCACCGAACCGCTGGGCGCGCGCCTGCACGAGGCCATCGCCACGTCCAGCGCGATCTACGACACGCGTTTCGCCTTCGATTACTACCGCAAGCTGCCCGACGAGCGACTGCTGTGGGGCGGGCGCATCTCGGTGCGCAATCGTTCGGCGGCGGAGGTGCAGAAGCTGTTGCGCAGGGACCTGGCGCGGGTCTATCCACAGCTGGCCGATGCGCGCATCGATTACGCCTGGTCGGGCCTGATGAGCTACGCGCGACACGAGATGCCGCAGATCGGCGGCGATGGGCAGGGCCTGTGGTGGGCCCAGGCCTTCGGCGGTCACGGGCTGGCGCCGACCACGGTTGCCGGCCAATTGCTGGCCGAGGCCATTGCCGATCGGGGCGACGGCTGGCGCGCATTCGAACGCTACGGCCTGGTCTCGGCCTGGCGGCCGCTGGGCTACCTGGCCGCGCAGGGCAGCTACTGGTGGCTGCAGGCGCGCGATGCATGGAAGGACTGGAGCGAACGACGATGAGCGACGCCGACCGCCCGACCATTACCTGGGACGATTTCCAGCGCGTGCAGCTGGTCGCCGGCACCATCGTGCAGGTCGAGCCGTTTGCCGAGGCGCGCAAGCCGGCCTACCGCATCCAGGTCGATTTCGGTCCCTTCGGGGTGAAGAAGACCAGCGCGCAGGTCTGCGCGCTGTACGCGCCCGGGGATCTGGTCGGACGACAGGTCGTCGGCGTGATCAACTTTCCGGAGAAGCAGATCGGCCCGATGCGCTCACAGTTCCTGCTGACCGGATTCGAGACCGCCGACGGCGTGGTGATCACCACCCTGGAGCGCCCGGTTCCCGATGGCACGCGGATGAGCTGAGCGGATCAGCCGGCGTTCGCGTCCAGCCAGACCTCCAGGCCCTGAGCGTTCAGCTCGATGTCGTCGCCCAGCAGCTCGCGCAGGCGCTCGCGTGAACCGCTCCAGCCGTGACGCGCCGCGCGCCGCGAGAACAGCGCTTCCATGCCGCGCTTGATGTCATCGTGGCGATCGTCGCGACCGTGGCAGGCGAGGGCGATGGCCGCCAGGGCATCGATCTGCTCGTGCATGTCGTCGGCCAGTCGGCGGACGTCCTCGATGCGCCCGTAATGGGTCGGATACAGCGCCTCGGGCGACAGCGCGCACAGCCGCTCGATGGACGCGTGCAGGGCCTCGGGATCGAACTGCACCGGCGTGGTGGTCGGAATGATGAAGGCGCCGCGTTCGGTGTCGAATTCGCGGTAGGACAGGCCGAAGGTGTCGCCGGTGAAGCAGCCGCCGCTGGCCGGATCCCAGATGGCGTTGTGGTGGCGCGCATGGCCGGGCGTGTCCAGGCAGGTCAGCGCGCGTCCGGCCAGATCGACCACGTGGCCGTCCGGGGCCTCGACCACGCGCTCGGCCGGCACCGGCCGCAGTCGGCCATAGTCCCGTTCCATGACAGCCTCGCCGTACACCGCGCTGGCCCCGGCCCACAGCTTCGACGGGTCGATCATGTGCCGCGCGCCGCGCGGATGCACCACCAGGCGCGCATCCGGCAGCCGCGACATCAGCTCGCCGGCGCCACCGGCGTGATCCAGGTGCACGTGGGTCAGGACCAGCCAGTCCACGGCGTCCTCGGCCAGGCCGGCGGCGTGCAGGGCGTCGAGCAGGCGCGGCACGGAGTGGTTGGTGCCGCAGTCGATGAAAGCGGCGCGGCCGTCCTGCACCACGAGGTAGGCCGCATCGAATTGCGGGCGGTGGAATCCGGTGTCGATGGTGTGGATGCCGTGCGCCGTTTGCATGGTGAAACTCGCGTGAGAAGGAACGCCTACGTTAACGCATCGTCACGTTCCGTTTCCCGCGGGCGACTGATACCGTGGACCGGTCGTCCCGCGAGGTTCCATCATGATCGTCGTCCATCACCTCAGGCAATCGCGTTCGCAGCGCATCCCCTGGCTGCTGGAGGAACTGGGGCTGGAGTACCGCATCGTCGACCACCCTCGCCGCGGCGGCCTGGCACCGCCCGAGCTCAAGGCGGTGCATCCGCTGGGCAAGGCGCCGGTGATCGAGGATGAAGGCCGGGTCCTGGCTGAATCCGGGGCGATCATCGAGTATCTCCTGGAGCGTTACGGCGACGGTAGGCTGGGACCCGGGCCGGGCGAGCAGGCGCGGCGGGACTGGCAATACTGGATGCATTACGCCGAAGGCAGCCTGATGCCGTTGGTGGTGCTGGGCATCGTGCTCGATCGCATGGCCCGCGCGCCGTGGCCGGTGCGTCCGGTGGCGCGGCTCCTGGTCGGACGCGTGCGCGCCAGCTACCTGGATCCGGGCCTGGAAACCCACCTGGACTGGGTCGAGCGCACGCTCGCGCAACGCCCCTGGTTCGGCGGCGAGGCCTTCGGCGCGGTGGACGTCCACATGAGCCTGCCCCTGGAGGCGCTGTCCCGCGACTCCCGTGCCGCTGCCGCGAGACCGGCGATCGGGGCGTTCCTTGAACGGGTACGCGCGCGCCCGGCCTATCGTCGTGCCATGGCCCGCATGGAACAGGCCCGGGCGCACTGACACCCCTCGATGCGCGAACCTGCGCCAGGGTTTGCATGACGTTTGACAGTCGGCGCTCCGTGACGGCCCGTCTACACTCGACGCGGTCCCCGTCGAAGTTCCATGCATGCGTCCTGTCCCTCGTATTCCCTCCGGTTCGGCCCCCGCACGCATGGCGCGCGCCCTGGTGTGCGCCATGCTCGCCCTGGCGTGCGTCGCGGCGCCCCTGTGCGTGCAGGCCAAGGTCGTGCAGGCCAAGGTCAAGATCGATGGCCACATGGAGCCCGGGGAATGGTCCGGTGCCCGGCACATCACCGATTTCCGCGATACCCAGCCCCTGACCGGGAAGCCGGCGGCGCTGCCGACCGAGGCCTGGGTGATGTCCACCCCGAAGGGCCTGGCGATCGCCTTTCGCAGTACCCAGCCACCCGGGGTGCGGCGGGTTTCCCAGCGCACCCAGCGTGACGAGGAAGCCCAGGTCGATCGCGTCAACGTGATGATCGATTTCAATGGCGACGGTCGTACCGGCTACGACTTCACGGTGGATCTCTCGGGCAGCGTCATCGACGAGGTCATCACCAACGAGACCAACTTCAGCAAGGATTGGGACGGCGACTGGAAACATGCCGTCAGCTCCGATGCCACGGGCTGGACCGTGGAGATGCTGATTCCGTGGTACATCGCGCCCATGCGCAAGGCGACCGACGGCAAGCGCACCATCGGCCTGTACCTTGACCGCGTGGTGGCCTCCACGGGCGAGCGGATGTCCTGGCCGGTGGCCAGCTTCATGCAGGCGCGCTTCCTGTCCGATTTCCGCAAGGTGACGCTGCCGGCGTACACCCAGTCGCTGCTGGCCGTCACGCCCTACGTGTCCGGGCAGCGCGACCTGGTCAACGGTGGCAACCAGTTCAAGGCCGGCGCCGATGTGTTCTGGAAGCCCAACGGCCAGACCCAGCTCACGGCCACGGTCAATCCGGACTTCGGCCAGGTCGAAAGCGACGACCTGGTGGTCAATTTCGATGCCGAGGAAACCTTCTTCAGCGACAAACGGCCGTTCTTCACCGAGAACCAGGGCATCTTCGACTTCGGCCTGCTGATCGACAACAGCCAGCTGATCTACACCCGACGCGTCGGCGGCACCGCCGACGACGGCAGCGGGCCAGCCGACATCTCCGGCGCGGTCAAGCTCAACGGCAGCCTCGGGGAGACCCGGTATGGCGTGCTGTCGGCGCAGGAAAGCGGCGCCGCGGGACGCAGCTTCAATGCCGTGCGCGTGGTGCATCCCTTTGCCAGGCAGACCCTGGGCATGCTGCTGACCCGCGTCGATCATCCGTTCCTGGACCGCACGGCCACGGTGCTCGGCATCGACCAGCAATGGCATCCCAGCGACCAGGTCACGGTGATGAGCAACGTGGTCGGCGACCGCATCAACCAGCGTGGCACGCGGCAAGGCGGTGGCGGAGCGACCACCCTGGTGCAGTATGAAATGAACCACGCATGGAGCCAGCAGTGGCTGGGCATGTACTTCGGTCGCCATCTGGACATCAATGATTTCGGCTACCTGCCGCGCAACAACCTGCGTTACCTGCACTGGGAGGTGCGCCATCGCATCACCGACCTGCCACAGGACTCGTCCTACGCCTCGCGCGAATGGCGCTGGCGGATCGTCGGCATGGACAACAACCAGGGGGTGACGTTGCAGCGTCAGTTCCGGGTCAACCTGATCGCCGAGCGCCGCGATGGCGGCACCGACCGCGTGCAGCTGAACCTCAATGCCCCCGCGCATGACGACCTGCTGACCCGGGGACACGGCATCCTGCATACGCCGAGCAACATCTGGCTGTTCATGGAGCGCCAGCTGCCACGCAAGGGCGACTGGGGCTGGGACATGCAGGCCTATGCGACCGGAAACGAGCTCAACGGCACGCGCCGCATGAGCTACGAAGTCGATATGTACCCGACGTATTACTTCACCGAAAACCTGAGCCTGCGCCCGGGTGTCTCGCTTTCCTATCGCCCGGACTGGCTGATCTGGCAGCACGACAACCTGGTCGGCGACTTCGACGGGCGCACCGTGCAGCTGGATGCGGCGCTGGACTGGAACATGGACGAACGCCAGGAGCTGCGCGTGCGGCTGCAGGCGCTTGGCGTGGACGCGCGCCTGCGCCAGGCCTACCGGGTGACGCCGACCATGCAGGCGCGAGCCGACAACACGACGCCGGTGGACAGTTTCAGCCTGCGCAATCTCGGCTTCCAGATCCGCTACCGCTACCAGTTGGCGCCGCTGTCGGACCTCTACGTGGTCTACAGTCGCGGCGGTTATGCCAACGACCCGGTGTCCGAGCCGGTGGGCACGCAATTTCGAGACAGCTTCAGCCTGCGCGATACCGAGCTGTTCCTGGTCAAGCTGGCCTATCGCTTCGACATGTAACCGGGCAGGCCACCGTACAATGGCGCGGATGAATGTCGATCCGCGCCATGCGCCATCCTCCACGTCGGTGATCCCGGATGATGCGACCCCTGGGTCCGCGCCGACGGATGACTGCGGAGAGCGACTGGCATGGATGATGCGCCATCCCCCCGAAGCGTCGCCCTCGCGCATACCCACCGGCACGCCGCGGCCCGAGCGCCTGGTGCTCGATACCAACGTCAGCCTGGACCTGATCGTGTTCGCCGATCCGCGATGGGATCCACTGCGCACGCGCATCGCCGAGGGCGAGTGCGAGGCCGTGATGGACGTGGCCTGCCGGATCGAGTTCGCCCGCGTGCTGGCCTATCCGCAGTTCGACCTGGAGCCGGCCCGGCGCGTGGTCGCGCTGCAGGCGTTCGACGCCTTGCACCGCATGATTCCGGAGCTTGAGTGGGCCGAGGACGTGCTTGCCTCACTGCCGCAATGCCGCGACACCGATGACCAGAAATTCATGGAACTGTCGCTGCGTGCCGGCGCGGATGCGCTGCTGAGCAAGGACAAGGCGCTGCTGAAGCTGGCCCGCAGGAACCGCCGCAAGGGCCTGTTCGAGATCCTGTCGCCGCAAGCCTGGCTGGAGCGCCGCGCGGCGGGCGTGCCGGAACCCTGAAGGCCCCGGCACGCGCCTGGGGGCGTTCAGTGCGCCCCGAACATCGCCATCACGTCCTTGCGGAAGGCCTTCTGGCTGTCCGGACGGGTGTAGAACATGTGACCGCCCGGGTACTCATGCACCCGCACCCGGTCCTTGCCGCCCATCACGGGCATCTGGTCGACGATCAGTACCGAGCCCATGAACGGGCAGGACAGGTCGTTCCAGCCATGCGCGATCAGCACGCGCAGCTTGCCGTCGTTGGCGACCATCTCGCGCAATTGCCTGACCGAGCCGGCATCGGCGTCCTTGTCCTCGTGCCACAGCTCGTTGACCTTGTAGCTGAGCGCGTTGTAACGGCCGTCGAACTTCCATCCCACGGTGCGGGTGACGAAGTTCACCATGGCCTCGGTGGTCGGCGCGATGATCGCGTTGAGCATCGGATCGTTGCTCATCTGCCGCGGCGAATCCGGGAACGGATCCCAGCCGGTGAGGTTGGAATCGTAGACGCTGCCGATCTTGCCCTGCTCGCGGTGCACTTCGCGCAGGTAGGCGCCGATGGACAGGCGTCCGCCGGACTGGCGCACGAAGGTCGGATCGAGGCCGGTCATCGCGGTCACCCGCTTGATCATCGCATCGCGCACGGCCGGGTCGCGGTTGCCGAGCATCAGGGCATGCGCATAATCGCCACGGGTGTAGTCGATCACGCCCTGCATGGCGGCGGGGGTCAGCTTGCCCTCGCGCTCCAGGTGCGCGGCGGCGATCGAGGGCAGGGTCATCATCCACGGCAGCGGCGAGACCAGCCCGTTCTTGTAGCTGCCGGGATCCAGGTACGGCGAGACCAGCACCACGCCATTCATGGCCACGCCCAGCTGGGTCTGCAGGTATTCGGTGATGCGCGGGCCACGGAAGCCGCCGTAGCTCTCGCCGACCAGGTACTTGCGCGAGGTCATGCGGCCGTTCTTGATCAGCCAGTCGTAGACGACGCGCGACAGGTAGTGGATGTCGGCGTCGGTGCTGTAGAAGTCCTTGACGGCCTGCTTGGACGGCTCCAGCGAGCGGCTGAATCCGGTACCGACGGGGTCGATGAACACCAGGTCGGTGAAATCCAGCCAGGTGCCCGGGTTGTCATGCAGGGTGGGGCGGTCGGACGGATTGTCGCCTTCGTCGCCGAAATTGATCTTCTTCGGGCCGATGGCACCGAAGTTCAGGTAGACCGAAGAGGCGCCCGGGCCGCCGTTGAAGGCGAACGTCACCGGACGGTCGTGGCCCGGCATGGTGTAGGCGGTGTACATCACCTCGGCGATCTTCTTGCCGTCCTCGTTGCGCACCGGCAGGCTGCCGACGGTGACCTGGTACTTGAGGGTCTTGCCGTCGACATGCGTGACCTGGCTGGCATGCGCGTCGGCGGGGAATGGGGGAAGGTGCGTGTCGGCCTGAGCCTTGGGCGGGGTCTTGTCGGCCGCCCGCGCGCACGCCGGGGCCGCGGACAGCGCCAGCGAGACGAGCAGGGACGCCAGGATGATGCGGGTACGCATGATCAGGTTCCTCGGGATGGACGATTCCAGCGTACTAGGGTAGCGGGCAGGGGCGAGCCGGCCCTGTGCTGAAAGTCGGGGTCACGTCATCGCGGGGTATCTCCTGCGGTATCCTCGCCGGGCACAGCCACGCCAGCCGATATCCATGACATCACCGCACGACACCCCCCTGCGCCGTATTTTCGTGGTCGGTTGCCCGCGATCGGGCACCACCGTGACCCAGTCCATGCTCGCCGGCCTGCCGGGCGTGATGTCGATGGGGGAAACCGAGTTCATGCTGCGCCTGCTGGGCCGATTCGAGGGCTGGATGCGCGACATCCCGGGCACCGGGGAGAAGTGGCGTCGCCGCCTGGGCCTGGTGCACGGACCGACCGCGCGCAAGCTGCAGGAATGCATGGACCGTGCCTTCGGCGGTAGCGGACAGGCGCCGCGCCTGCGTCGTCAGTGGACCGGTCGTGCCTATGTGGGCGAGTTCTGCCGGGTGATGGACGCGATGGCCGTTGCCAACGGCGCGCGCTGCTGGGTGGAGAAGACGCCCGATCACCTGGCCTATGTCGACGTGCTGGCCGAACTGATCCCCGACGCGCATTTCCTGCACGTGGTGCGTCGCGGCGAGGACGTGGTCGCCTCGGCCATCGACGGTCAGTTGCGTTTTGCCGAGCACAACGTGTTCTACGGCACCATCCCCTACTGGATCGACCGCTGGAACCGTTCGGTGCGTTCGCACATCGAGCATGCCGCCGATCCGCGTCATACCGTGCTGCCGTACGAGTGCCTGTTCACCGCCACCGACGAGGTGCGGACCCTGTTGCGCGGCCTGGCCGGGGTGCCGGCGGGAGAAGCGGATTCGGGCGGCGACAGTGCCATTGCCGACCTCGCCCAGGAGCCCTGGAAACGCGGATCGACCGACGGGGTCCTGCGCCCGCCCGAGAGCAAGTCGGCGCAGATGTTCGGTCCGCGGATGCAGCAACTGCTGGGCGAACGGATGACCGATTACGACGAGGTCATCCACGCGCTCGCCGATGCGCAGCCCCAGTTGCCATGGGTTGCCCGCGCCGCGGGGGCGTCACCTCCCGCGGCAGCCGGGCTGTCGGCGTCCTGACCGGTATCGCGATCAGGCGTCCTTGCCGAAGGCCTGCATCAGCGGCTTGATCAGGTCCAGAGGCAGCGGGAAGGCAATGGTGGTGGACTTGCCGTTGCTGGCCATGTCGGCCATGGTCTGCAGATAACGCAGCTGCAGCGCCTGCGGCTCCTGCGCCAGCATCCTGGCCGCGTCGCGCAGTTTCTCGGCCGCCTGCATCTCGCCCTCGGCGTGGATCACCTTGGCGCGGCGTTCGCGCTCGGCCTCGGCCTGGCGGGCGATGGCCCGCACCATGGTCTCGTTGAGGTCGACGTCCTTGATTTCCACGTCGGTGACCTTGATGCCCCACGGGTCGGTGGCCTCATCGAGGATCTTCTGCAGCGTCTTGTTGATCGACTCGCGCTCGGACAGGATCTCGTCCAGTTCATGCTGGCCGAGCACCGAACGCAGGCGCGTCTGCGCCAGCTGGCTGGTGGCCTGGTAGAAGTCGGCCACCTGCAGCACCGCCTTGTCGGACTCGATCACCCGGTAGTAGACCACCGCGTTCACGCGCACCGAGACGTTGTCGCGCGAGATGACGTCCTGCGGCGGCACGTCCATCACGCCCACGCGCAGGTCCACGCGCACCATGCTCTGCACCACCGGGATCAGGATGATCAGTCCGGGACCCTTGGTGCCGGTGTAGCGGCCCAGCGTCAGCACCACGCCGCGCTGGTATTCCGGAAGGATCTTGATCGACGAGAACAAGAGCACAAGGACGAAAAGTAGAATGATTCCACCGAATCCGATCATGGGTTTCTCCTGGTTGGCGTAGCAGTACGGCGCACGTCATCGCATGCGCACGAAGATCAGTCGACGTCGACCCACAGTATCAGGCCGTCACGCTTGCGGGCGCGCACGCGCGCGCCCTGCGGAAGAGGCGCGCCGGCCTCGCTGCGCACGCGCCAGCGTTCGCCGTTGATGCGCGCCCAGGCCTCGCCGTCGGCGGGCAGGGGTTCGAGCAGTTCGCCGCGATGGTCGACCAGTTGGCCATCGCCGCTGAAATTCCGCGAGCGTTGCGCCCGAAGCAACAGCCAGAGCAGTCCGCCCAGGGTGAGAATGGCGCTCAGCGCCAGTCCGGCGATGACGCCCTGATTGACCCCGAAGCCGGGGACGTCGTTATGCATCAGCATGATAGAGCCCACCGTGAAGGCGATCACGCCGCCAACGCCCAGGACGCCCAGGGTCGGTGTCATGACCTCGGCGGCCACCAGACCGACACCCAGCGCCATCAGCGCCAGCCCGGCGTAGTTTACCGGCAACAACTGCAGGGCATACAGGCCGACCAGCAGGCAGATCACGCCGGCGATGCCCGGAAACAGCGCGCCCGGGTGGAACGCTTCCAGCAGCAGGCCGTACAGTCCCGCGATCAGCAGCATGTAGGCGATCGTGGGGTTGGTGATGACGCCGAGGAAGCGCGTGCGCCAACCGGGGGCGTAGTCGCGCACGGCCAGCCCGGCCAGATGCAGTTCGCGTTCACCGCTGCCGAGTTTGACGGTGCGCCCGTCGGCCTGCTGCAGCAGCGAGGCCGTGTCAGGGGCCACCAGGTCGATGACATGCTGCCTGAGGGCCTCCGCGGCCGTCAGCGTGGCCGCACCGCGGACCGCCTGCTCGGCCCACGCGGCGTTGCGCCCGCGCAGCTGGGCCAGGGAGCGGATGTAGGCGATGGCGTCGTTCAGGACCTTGTTGGCTTCCGCGCCGCCGATGCCGGTGGGCTTGGATGCGCTGCTCGAAGCCGATGCGGGCGACCCCTTGCGCTCGAGCGGGTTGGGCATCGGCGTGCCGCCGCCGAGCGAGACCGGAGTGGCGGCGCCCAGGTGCGTGGCCGGCGCCATGGCCGCCAGGTGGCTGGCGTAGAGGATATAGGTGCCGGCCGAAGCCGCCCGGGCGCCATCGGGGGCGACGTAGGCGATGACCGGGACGGGCGAGGCGAGGATGTCGGAGATGATCCTGCGCATCGAGGCGGACAGGCCGCCCGGTGTATCCATGCGCAGGATCACGGCGCGCGCGCCATCCCGCTGGGCCCTGGCAAGCGCATCGTGCACGTACTCCGCGGCGGCCGGTCCGATGGGACCGTCGAGATCGACACGCGCCACGAAGCCGGGCCCTCGCGCGGCTCCGGTGGAGGCGGTCGACAAGACCACGGCGGCGAGCATCATCGCCAGGATCCAACCCGTCATGCGCCAGGCGAATTTCATTCGCGCTTCCTCATTCGGTGCCCGTCCATGGTAGACGCTTTCGCCGACAGGTCCACTCCGCCATCGGACAGAGCGCTTCACGGCTAGAATGCGCCTGGACGGATGTCGAGACCGGGATGCATGGGTACAACCGATTCACGCGATGACGAGGTGGCGGCACGCACGCTGGGCGAAGTCCTGCACGATGGCATGATGCCGCCGCTGCAAGGGCATGTCCTGTTCCTGCACGCCCATCCGGCCACACTCGAATGCCTGGCCGTGGATGTCGACTGGCATTGCGTGCAAAATCGCCGCCCGCTGGCCGACGCGTTGGGCGCCGGAGGCTACCGGGCATGGCCCGAGCCGCCAGCCA
The DNA here is from genome assembly GCA_963821885.1 of uncultured Gammaproteobacteria bacterium. Lineage (GTDB taxonomy): Bacteria > Pseudomonadota > Gammaproteobacteria > Xanthomonadales > Rhodanobacteraceae > Oleiagrimonas. Next base: position 241,025 of record CAWGFN010000001.1, read on the forward strand.
TGGAGCAGCGTTTCGACGGCGTGCTGGTGCTTCCACCGCGCCAGCGCGAGGAGGCCCGGGCGAGCCTGGCGCGGGCGGTCGCGCACGTGCGCGAGGGCGGACGCGTCGTCGTGGCGATGTCCAATCGCGAGGGCGCACGCAGCGGCGAGCGCGACCTGCGTTCGCTGATCGGAGACATCGAACAGATCTCGCGCAACAAATGTCGTGTCTTCGGCGGCGTCGTCGAGGGCGGTCGCGTCGACAGGGAGCAACTGCAGGCGTGGCTGGCGCTGGATGCGCCTCGGCCTATTCTCGATGGCCGCTATGTCAGCCGCCCGGGGCTGTTCGCCTGGGATCGCGTCGATCGCGCCTCGGCGCTGCTCGCCGGCCACCTCCCGGCTGACCTCTCGGGACGCGTGGCCGACCTCGGCGCCGGTTACGGGTACCTGTCGTGCGAGGCGCTGCGCCGTTGCCCCGGCATCACCGCGCTGGACCTGTACGAGGCGGATGCGCGCGCGCTGCAGCCGGCGCGGCTCAATCTCGAACGCGCCCAGGCCGACACCGGTCGCGTCGTCGCCGTGCAGGTGCACTGGCATGACGTCACCGCGGGCGTGCCGGCAGGCCATGACGCGGTGATCTGCAATCCACCGTTCCATGTCGGGCGTGCCGACCGGCCGGATCTGGGCCAGGCGTTCATCGAGAGCGCGGCGGGCGCGTTGCGCCCCGGCGGCGCGCTGTGGATGGTGGCCAACCGGCATCTGCCCTACGAGTCGACGCTGGCGCGGTATTTCCCATCGGTGCGTGCGGTGGTGGAGGTCGATGGGTTCAAGGTCATCACCGCGCGTCTGGGTGGTGCGGCATGAAGCTGCTGCGCCTGCTGGCCAACCTCGGCTACGGCAGCCGCAAGCAGGTGCGGGCCCTGTTCCGCCAGGCACGCATCACCGATGCCGAAGGCAGGCCCTTGCACCCGGACGACGACTGCGAGCACGGGCGCGTGCGGGTCGACGGCGAGGTGCTGGACCCACCGCAGGGCATGGTCATCGCCCTGCACAAGCCCACCGGGCATACCTGTTCCCACGACGATGCCGGACCGTTGGTGCACGACCTGCTGCCGGAACGTTTCCGCTACCGGCGACCGGTGATCTCCAGCGTCGGACGCCTTGACCGCGACACCAGCGGCCTTCTGCTGCTGACCGACGATGGCACGCTTCTGCACAGGATCATCTCCCCGCGGCATCACGTGGCCAAGATCTATCGCGCCGAACTGGCCGATGCGTTGCGCGGCGACGAATCGGCACTATTCGCATCCGGCGAACTGCGGCTGCGCAACGAGAAAACACCATTGGCGCCGGCGCGCCTGGAGTCGGTCGGCCCGCGCTGCGCGCGCGTCACGTTGACCGAAGGTCGCTACCACCAGGTACGCCGCATGTTCGCGGCCTGCGGCCACCGCGTCGTCGGCCTGCACCGCGAGGCCATCGGTGGCCTGATGCTGGACACCCTCGATCTTGCGCCCGCGCAGTGGCGGTTGCTGACGACCGATCAGATCGAATCGCTGTTTGCCGACTGAGCGCACGATTCGGTCCGAAGGGCGCCGTGGCACGACGGCTCAGAAACGATCCGCGCTCGCCGCCGACCACTCGCCCGCCAGCGTCTCGGGCACCTCGTCGCGCACGAGCGCGCCCTCGGCGATCGGCGGAAACAGCTCGGCATAACTGCGCGGCGTGTGGTCCGGCAGGCGCCGCATCACCATGTCGGGACGCAACTCGTCCGGATGCGCCGCGCCGACCGAGCCGGTGATGTCGAGGAAGCTGCGGATGGTGGCCTGGTGATAGCGCTGCACGTTCTCCGCGCGCTTGTCGATGTGGATGGCTCGAGCGCGGCGGATGTCCTGGGTCGCCACGCCGGTCGGGCAGGTGTTGGTATGGCAGCGCTGGGCCTGGATGCAACCGACCGCGAACATCATCGGCCGCGCCACGTTGCACACGTCTGCGCCCATGGCGATCTTGTGCATCATGTCGAAGCCGTCGGTGATTTTGCCGCTGGCGATCAGGCGGATCTTGTCGCGCAGGCCGCATCCGACCAGGGCGTTGTGCACGAAGGGCAGGGCCTCGTCGATGGTCAGGCCGAGGCGATCGGAATATTCCACCGGCGCGGCGCCGGTACCGCCCTCGGCGCCGTCGACGGTGATGAAGTCGGGCAGGATGCCGGTTTCCAGCATCGCCTTGCAGATGGACAGGAACTCGCTGCGACGGCCCACGCACAGCTTGAAGCCGACGGGGCGTCCGTCGGACAACTTGCGCAGGCGGGCGACGAAATGCATCAGGCCCCGCGGCGAGTCGAATTCCGGGTGAGCTGCTGGCGAGACGCAATCCTTGCCCTCGGGCACGCCACGGATGCGGGCGATCTCGGCGTCAACCTTGGAACCGGGCAGAACGCCGCCATGGCTGGGCTTGGCGCCCTGCGAGAGCTTGATTTCGATCATCCTGACCACGTCCTGGCAGGCCTTCTCGCGAAACTGCTCGTCATCAAAGCGGCCTTCGGGCGTGCGGCAGCCGAAGTAGCCCGAACCGATTTCCCAGATCAGATCGGCGCCGTACCTGAGGTGGTAGGGCGTCAGGCCGCCTTCACCGGTGTCCTGCGCAAAGCCGCCCAGCTTGGCGCCCTTGTTCATGGCCATGACGGCATGGCTGCTGAGGGCGCCGAAGCTCATGGCCGAGATATTCAGGCGCGAGCTGTCGTAGGGGCGGGTGCACTCCGGGCCACCGATGCGCACGCGGGTGGCCGACTCGGGCACTTTCTTGACCGCGATCGAATGCAGGGCCAGCTTGTAGCCGCTGTCGTCGACGTCGTATTCGGTGCCGAACGGATGCACGCCCTCGGTACCGTACGCGCGCGCCTTGATCAGCGCGCGCTGCTGTCGTGTGTAGGGCCGTCCGCTCTTGTCGCTTTCCAGGAAGTACTGGCGTATCTCCGGGCTGATGAACTCCATGATGTAGCGCAGGTGGCCGATCACCGGGTAGTTGCTGAGCACGTTGTGGTACGAGATGAAGATGTCGTAGAGGCCGACCATGATCAGCAGGACGACAGGTATCAGGACGTACAGGACCCCAGGATGCAGCGGTGCCATCCAGGCGATGATGGCCAGCGAAAGCACTGAGAGGATGTAGAAGACGACGCGCTGCATGTTGATCTCCCTGGTGAACGGCGAAGAAGGGCCTCCGGCTCTTCACCCAGTGTACCGAGGCCTCCGCCATGCGGGCCAGTTCACGGCGGACGCGCACGGCGCCGGGCGGAAGCGGATCGCGCCGCCACGGCTGCCTGAATACAGACGAAACTGCATCCACGGAAATTTTGGCCCATGCGCTCCGGATGGGGTAGGTTGTGGCTTGGTTGCCGTGCATGACTCGTGCAGTGCGCGGTCGTCCCCATACGATCCCACGAGGAGATTCCCATGCTGAAGATCCACAAGACCCTGATCATGGCCGTCGGACTGAGTGCCATGGCGCTTGGCGGTTGCTCCAATTACGTGACCAAGGCCGATTTCGACGCCGCGGTCCAGCGCCTGCAGTCGAAGGACCAGGATCTGCAGAACCAGATCAATTCGCTGTCCCAGGACATGAAGCAGCACATGGCCAAGACCGATGCCCGCATCACGGCCATGGAAGGTCGCATCGACGTGGACAACATCGCCTACTTCGACTTCAACAAGGCCGACCTGCATGATGCCGACAAGGCCAAGCTCAAGGCTTTCGCCGACGTCATGAACAAGCATCACAGCATGGCGATGGTGACGGTGGAAGGCTTCGCCGACAACGCCGGCTCCAAGTCCTACAACAAGAAACTGGGCATGGAGCGTGCCGACGCCGTGCGCAATTTCCTGGTGACCGAGGGCGGCCTGTCCGCCGACCAGGTGCGCGCCGTCAGCTACGGCAAGGACATGAACCGCCAGGTCCAGCCGGGCAAGAGCCATGACGCCGGCTCGGACAACCGCCGTGCGACGCTGGTGATCGATTTCGCCGGCGACGCCAGCGCATCCTGAGCCCAGCCAAGCGAAACCCGCGCCCCGGTCGGTTCCACCGCCCGGGGCGTTTTCATGTCGCAGATGGGTATGTCACTGCCAGCAGGTCGCTATTTCCTGGCGCTTTGGCCGCCGCCATGGGTGCGCGGGGCCATCGCCGCTGCCGCGCGTGACTGGCTGCATGATGCGCGTGATGCGTGCCGGCCGATGGACCCCGGGCGCTATCACCTGACCCTGGCATTCCTCGGCGATCTCGATGAAGCCCGGGCCGCACGGCTCGCCGCATGTGCCGGGCCGTGGTCCTCGCGGCCGATGAAACCATTCACGATCACCCTGGACCGTTCGGGCCAATTCGGCTCGCGGGTGGCCTGGCTCGGTTGCAGCGAGCCCGCGCCCGGACTGATGGCCCTGCACGATGCGCTCGGGCGCGAGCTGCGCCATGCCGACCTTGCCGATGGCTCGCCACGGGACTTCCTGCCCCATGTCACGCTGGCGCGCGACATGCAGGGTGACTGGCCCGCGTCGCCGCCTGTTCGGGGCATCACCTGGTCAGTGCATCGATTCGTGCTGGTCAGGAGTCTGCCCGAGATGGACCATGCTTACCGGATCGTGATGTCGTCCGGCTGAGCATCACGCGCGGGCATCTGCTTCATGCCTTGTCGATGTCGGCAAACGAACCCAGGATGTCGGGCGCCAGGCCCATGCGTCGACACGACTGCGCGGCAACACCGTCGCGCAGGGCGGCGCGGAAGCCCGGCGCCATGAGGCGCAGGGTTCGCGCGGCCATGCGCGCCTTCGCGCGTTGCAGCGGGGTACGTTGCATGAGCAGCCGGGCCCATGGAGGCAGCAGTTCCGCACCCGCGTGCAGGAAAAGCCCGCGTGACAATCCGGCGGCCGGGACCGGCAGCTGGATGTTGCCGAGCACGCGCAGGACCTCGCGCGAACGCTCGTCGTAACGCAGTTGCGCCTGCGCCCCGGCCAGATAGCTCTCGACGTCGGCTTCACTGGCGGGCACGTCACGCGCGCCCAGCGCTTCGGCCACGCGACGCACTTCGTCGAAATACGCGTCGGCCACGCGGCCAGGCACGGCCAGCGGGCCGTAATGGCGAAAGCCCTGCAGGAATGCGTACGCCTCGGTGACGTGGACCCAGGTCAGAAGTTCCGGATCGCTGGCCGCGTAGGGCACGCCATCGGCGGTGTGGCCGTGGATGCCGGCATGAATGCGGCGCACGCGCTCGATCATGGCCCATGCGGCCATGGTGGGCGCATAGGTCGTACCGCCGACGAAGGTCGTGGTGCGGCGTAGCCGGCCGACCAGATCCTGGCGGAAACCCGAGTGATCCCAGACCGCCGCCAGTGCGCGTGGATGCAGCGTCTGCAACATCAGGGCGCACAGCCCGCCCGCAAGCATGCCCGGGAAATCGGCGTGGATGCGCCAGGTCACGCTGTCGGGCCCGAACAGGCCCGCATCGCCCGATGGATGCAGGTAATCGACGCCGCTCGCGGCGTCGCGGGGGAAGGCCTTGAGGACCCAGTTGCGCAGAGCCTTCAGGTGCGGTGAGCGTGCCGATGCCGACATGGATGCCTTGACGCGAGCGTGGTGTTTCATTGTGCCCGATCGTCGATGGCTGGCGTGCGGCATCCGCGCGAGGCAAAAAAAAGCCCCGCCGTCGGCGGGGCTTTTGCGTGCACGCAGTGCATCACCTCATTGCGAGCCGTCGCCAGCGGGGCTGTCGGACGGCGCGGGCGCGCGTTGCGGCTTGGGCGATGCGCTTCCGGAGGTCGAAGCCGGTGTCGAAGCCGGTACAGGTGTGTTCGCCGGTGCCGGAGTTGGCGACGCAGCCGGTGCGGGTGTCGGTGCGGGTGTCGGTGCGGGTGCCGGGGGCGCCTGCATGGGCGCTGCCGTCGGGCGCGACGGTTGCGGCACCGCCGGTGCGACAGGCGCGACGGGCGGGGCGACCGGAGATGGCGCGGCCACCGGGCGCGGCGCGGACGGCGTTGCCGTGGGGGCGGAGCGCGGCGCGTCGGTAGCGGGCGACGGAGCCATCGCCGGCGGGCGCGGCGCGGGCGGCTGAGTCGACGACGGGGTGGACGATGCGGTGGGCGCGGGCGAGGACGACGGCACGGATACGCTCGAAGCCGACGGCTGGGGCGAATGCATGCGATCGGTCGACGGAGCCGAGGCTGGCGGAGCGACCGGAGCGGGTGCCGAAGCCGAAGCCGGAGTCGGAGTCGGAGCCGATGCCGGAGCTGGAGCCGGAGTCGGAGTCGGAGCCGATGCCGGAGCTGGAGCCGGAGCCGATGCCGGAGTCGGAGTCGGAGCCGATGCCGGAGCCGGAGTCGGAGCCGATGCCGGAGCCGATGCCGGAGCCGATGCTGGAGCCGATGCCGTAGCCGGAGCCGTAGCCGTAGCCGGAGTCGGAGTCGATGCCGGAGCCGGACGTGATGCCTGGGTCTCGGGCTTCGCGCTGCCCTCGCTCACGGGCGCCGATGCCGAACCGTCCTGGGACGGCTTCGCGTTGCTCTCGGTGGCGGCGCGGTTGCCGCGATTGGAGCGACGCGGTTCGGTGGCTGGAGCCTCGGGGGCTTTTCCTGCCGCGGGCGATGCCTGCGGCGCAGCCTGGGCACCCTTGTCCTGCGACGTCGCTGCCGGAGCATCGGCAGCCTGCTCGGCACCACCGCGACGACGGCGACGACCGCCGCGACGGCCACGACGACGACGCTGGCCGCTGGCCTTGCCGTCATCGGGCTGGGTGGCGGGATTGTCGTTGGACGAACGTTCCTTGCCACGCGTATCGGAGGCAGGGCCGGCATCGACAGTCGAGTCGGATGGCGCGGGAGACGACGTGGCCGGCGCCGGAGCGGCTGCGGCCTTCTTCTCCGGCTTGCTTTCCTCGGAGCGACTGGGATCCTGGCCGCGACGGCCGCGGGATTCACCCTCGCTGCCGCGCGATGCATTGCGGTTTCCGCGTCCCCCGTTGCCCGACTTGCCGCCGGAGCGGCTGCCGGACTTGCCGTTGGATGCACGTTCGGCGTCATCGCCGGCGCGACCGCGGCGCGAGCTGCCGGAGGAGCGCCGCTCGGTACGACGACGGCTTTCGCTCGTGCCCTGGCGCTCGGTCCGGTCAGCGGAGCTGCGCGTGGTGCCGCGGGCACGGGACGTCGACGATTTCTCGGTCGTCTCCGGCTCCGATTCCTGGCTGCTGAACAGTCCGCCGAAAAGGCGACTCAGCAGGCCCGGGCGCTGGGTGGCGGGCTCGGCAGCAGGGGCCGCTTCCGGTTCGGGCTCGTACGGTGTCGGGGCCGGCGTGGCGTGCGCGATGCGGTTGACCGCGGGCTCCTCGGAGCTGCCCAGGGCCTGGCCCATCTTGCGCAGCGGGTCGGCCTCGACTTCGGTCAGGCGCGCGTAGCTGGGCTTGGTGTGCTCGCCCATGTCCACTTCGCGGATGCGGGTGATTTCCAGGTGCGGGGTGCGCAGCTTCTCGTCGGCCACGACGACCACGTGCACCTTGTGCCGCATCTCGATCTCGACCACGCTGGCGCGCTTTTCGTTGAGCAGGAAGTTGGCCACCGACAGCGGTGCCTGGATCAGCACCTGGCCGGTGTTTTCCTTCATCGCGTGCTCCTCGACCAGGCGCAGCGCGGACAGCGACAGCGATTCCACGCTGCGAATATGGCCGTGGCCATCGCACCGCGGACAGACGATCTTGGTGGCCTCGCCCAGGCTCGGGCGCAGGCGCTGGCGCGACATCTCCAGCAGGCCGAAGCGCGAGATGCGGCCGACCTGCACGCGGGCGCGGTCCTGGCGCAGGGCATCCTTGAGCCGGTCCTCGACCTCGCGCTGGTGCCGCGGGCTGTCCATGTCGATGAAATCGATCACGATCAGTCCACCGGCATCGCGGATGCGCAACTGACGGGCCACTTCGACGGCGGCCTCGCAGTTGGTGTTGAACGCGGTTTCCTCGATGTCGCTGCCCTTGGTCGCGCGCGCCGAGTTGATATCGATCGAGGTCAGCGCCTCGGTCGGATCGATCACGATCGAGCCACCGGAGGGCAGGCGCACGGTGCGGTCAAACGCGCTCTCGATCTGGGTCTCGATCTGGAATCGCGAGAACAGCGGGGTGGGGTCCTGGTACAGCTTGAGCTTGCGCAGCGAGTTGGGCATGACCTGCTCCATGAACTCGCGCGCTTCCTCGTACATCTCCGGCTCGTCGATGAGAATCTCGCCGATGTCGCCACGCAGGTAGTCACGCAGGGCGCGGATGAACAGGCGCGACTCCTGGTAGACCAGGAACGGGGCTTTCCGGGCCTGCCCGGCGGTCGAGATCGCCTTCCACAGCTGCAGCAGGTAGTCCAGGTCCCACTGCAGTTCCTCGGCGCTGCGCCCCATGCCGGCGGTGCGCACGATCAGGCCCATGTGCTCGGGCACGTCCAGGTGATCGAGCGCTTCCTTCAGCGCGGCGCGATCATCGCCCTCGATGCGGCGCGAGACGCCACCGGCCTTCGGGTTGTTGGGCATCAGCACCATGTAGCGCCCGGCCAGGCTGATGTAGGTGGTCAGGGCGGCGCCCTTGTTGCCGCGCTCCTCCTTCTCGACCTGGACGATCAGCTCCTGGCCTTCCTTGAGCAGGTTGCGGATGCCGCTCTTGTGGGGGTCGGCGCCCTCGGGGAAGTACTCGCGGGCCACTTCCTTGAGCGGCAGGAAGCCGTGGCGCTCGGCGCCGTACTCGATGAAGCAGGCTTCCAGGGAAGGCTCGACGCGCGTGATGCGCCCCTTGTAGATGTTGGCCTTCTTCTGTTCGCGGGAGGGGATCTCGATATCGAGATCGTAGAGGTTCTGGCCATCGACGATGGCCACACGCAACTCTTCGCGCTGAGTCGCGTTGATCAACATGCGTTTCATTTTTAAATGGTTCCTTGGCACCCCGCGGGGGCCGCGCGCCGCGGCGGCGCCATCGGGCGGCCTGCCGGGGATCGCGCCTCCTTTGCGAGGTGCGTGATGGGTTCGAAGCGAATCCAGTGCTTCGAAGTGATACATGGGGCCTAGCGTCGGGAATGCCAGCACTGCCGGGGCAGCGGACAAACCACGAGTGGAACCGTTACGATGACGGCACAAACCCTGTTCGCGCAAGCGGACAGGGCGGAATTCACCGCCGTAGCGGACACTCGCCGGCCCGAAATCACGGGATTTGCGGGTCGACCGGCGCCGCGAAAGTATAGCTTTTGAATCGGGAACTTAGCAATGCGCAGTGCGGATCCCCAGGCGCGCACCGGTGGTGTGCAACACGTGGACATCGGCCCCGAGCGTGACGGACAGCGTGTCGACAACGCACTGTCCGCGCTGCTCAAGGGGGTCCCCCGGAGCCTGATCTACCGCCTGGTGCGCAAGGGGCAGGTGCGCGTCAATGGCAAGCGGGTCAAGCCCGACACCCGTCTCAACGCCGGCGATACGCTGCGCGTACCGCCGGTCCGGGTCGCCGAACGCGAGGACAAGACGCCTCCTCGCGCGCAGGCCGACGCGCTCAATGCGGCCGTGATCTTCGAGGACCGGCATTTCCTGGTCATCGACAAGCCTTCAGGGGTGGCCAGCCATGGCGGCAGCGGTGTGGATTTCGGCGTCATCGAGCTGCTGCGCGCCGCCCGTCCCGGGGAATCGCTGGAGCTGGTGCATCGACTGGATCGCGAGACCAGCGGCGTGCTGGTGCTGGCCCGCAGCCGTGCCGGCCTGACCGGCCTGCAGGCGTTGATCCGAGAGGGCCGGACCACCAAGCAGTACCTGGCCTTGCTGACCGGACGCCCGGCACGGGCCAAGTTCGACGTCAATGTGCCCCTGCGCAAGTCGGTGCTGCATGGCGGCGAGCGCATGGTCAGGGTGGCCGATGACGGCAAGCCGTCGTTGAGCTTTTTCCGCCAGGTCGAGCGTTATGCCGAGGCCAGCCTGATGGAGGTGACCCTGGATACCGGGCGCACCCACCAGATCCGCGTGCACGCCGCGCATGTCGGGCATCCCCTGGCCGGCGACAGCAAGTATGGCGATCGCGAGGTCAACCAGGCCTACCGCGAACTGGGCCTCAAGCGCCTGTTCCTGCATGCGGCGCATTTCGCCTTCGAACTGGGGGAGAACAGCTACAGCTTCTCGACCCCGCTGCCGGACGATCTCAGCGCGGTGCTCGATGCGCTGCCGCGCCTCAAGCCCGGGCGATCACGCTAGACCTCAAGCGAGCAGGGCTTCAACGCGCGCGGCGCAGATGAAGTCGTTGAGCGACAGCCCATCGACGTCATGCGTCGACCAGTACACCTTGCAGTGCCCGTAGCCGGCCTCGATGTCCGGGTGGTGATCCTCGCGGTTGGCCATGAAGCCCAGCGCGTTGATGAAGCCCAGGGTGTGGCGGAAGTCGGCAAAGCTGAAGTCCTTGGCGATGCCCTTGCCGTCGGCGCTGCACTCCCAGCCCGGGAGCTGCGCGAGCAGGTCCGTCACGGCGTTCGCGTCCAGTGCCTGTTGTCCTTTCCGGGGCTCGCAGTGCGCGGCGGCAAGCTGGTCACGGTTCATGGCATCTCTCCCTTCCGGTGCAAAGGCGTGAAGGGTCGGACCTGGACCCGGGATTGTCAAAGGTGCAAACAGGAACCTCAATTCGTACTAAAATGGTGCGGATTCAATCAATGCGGCCCGAAAGCCGCTGGAAAACCATGATCGAGATTTCCGAACGCGCCCGCGAGCACTTCCGCAAGCTGATCGAACAGCAGGACATGCCCGGGCTGGGCATCCGCCTTCACGTGGAGCAGGGCGGCACGCCGGCGGCGCGCTGCGAGCTGGCATTCTGCGAACCCGGCGAGCTGGACGGCGGCGAGTGGGCGGTCGAGTGCGAGGGTTTCGTCCTGCACGTGGATGGCGGCAGCGTCGAGTGGCTGCAGGGTGCCTCGATCGATTTCGAGCCCAACCCGACCGGTGGCGTGCTCAACATCCGCGCGCCGCGGATCAAGGGCGAGATGCCGGACAGTGACGCCGGCATCGTCGAGCGCGTGGGCTACGTGCTGGAGGCCGTGATCAATCCGCAGATCGCCGCCCACGGTGGGCGCGTGAGCCTGCTTGAAGTGACCGCCGAGGGCGAGGTGGTGCTGCAGTTCGGTGGCGGCTGCCACGGCTGCGGCATGGCCGACGTGACGCTCAAGCAGGGCATCGAGAAGACGCTGCGCGAGCAGGTGCCGGAGATCACCGCGGTCCGCGATGCCACCGACCACGCCAGCGGCGACAATCCCTACTACGAGGGCCGGCAGGGCCAGTCGCCCGTGTCCTGACGCGTGGTCCTTGCTCGCCCATGCAACAAAAAAACCCGGCCGAGGCCGGGTTTTTCATGTGCTCGGGGGACCCCGCGCGAAACGGCTGGCCTCAGTTGCTGGCGCCCATCTCGCTGGCACCCTGGATGTGGTACTTCAGGGAGCTCAGCTTGCTCGGCTGCGAGGAGAAATAGGTGGTGATCTTCTCGATGTCGGCATCGCTCAGCGGCGCGACCATGCCCTTCATGATGGGATTGTTGCGCTGGCCGGTCTTGTACTCGTGCAGGACCTGGGCCAGGTAGTTCTGGTACTGGCCAGCAAGACGCGGCGGGGCCGGGTCCATGGCGTTCTCGGCCTGGCCGTGCGGACCATGGCAGGACGCACAGGTCGTGGCCTTGGCTGCCGCCAGCGCCGCGGCCTGGGCCTTCTGCTGGTCGGGGGTCAGCGCCTTCTTGGCGCCCGCCGGGTCCGGCGTGGCCAGGCTCGACAGATAGGAGGCGATGTCGGCGATGTCCTGGTCGGTCAGGCTGCTGGCCTGCGCGCCCATGGTCGGATGCTTGCGGTCGCCGGTGCGGTAGGCATGCAGGGCCTGGATGATGTAGGCCTGCTTCTGGCCGGCGATCATCGGCACGCGGTAGTTGGGGTAGGCATTCTCGTAGCCCGGGATGCCGTGGCAGCCGGCGCAGGTATAGACCAGGGATTTGCCGCGGGCAGCATCACCCTTGGTGGCGGAAGCCGCGTGAGCAGTGTTCAGGCCCAGTGCCGACACGGCGGCAACGAGGGCGAGCAGAGGCAGTCGCGTCATCAAGATCATCCAGCAGTGTGCGGCCCGCGGGCCGGTGGGTAGACAAGGCAAGCCCTGAGTATAACGTGTCGCGCACGTCCGCGGACAAGCGACCCGGCGTCGCAGGGTCAGAGCAGGCTGTGGACGATGTGCACGCCGGCGATGTACTCCCCGGCGATGGTGCCCAGGTTCACCAGCGTGAACAGCAGGAACACCCGCACCACGCGGTTGCGCCACCAGCCACGCCAGTGCCCGATGTCGTCGCGCATGGTCTCGAAATCGCTGACCTGGGGCTTGCGGATCCAGACCTCGGTCAGGGCGCCGATCGCGCCCGACGGTATGGCCATGCGGATGGGCTTGAGCGGCGCGGCGATGAACGAGGCGAGGATGCTCAGCGGGTGCCCGCCGGCGATCAATGCCCCCAGTGCCGCCAGCAGTCCGGTCGCCAGCACCCAGGTCAGCAGGGCCTGGGTGCCCAGGGCGGTGTTGCGGTGGAAGGCGTAGCCGATGGCCAGGAAGATCGCCAGCACCACGCCGTAGCCGAGGTAGCGCGGCCAGCGGGCGGCGGGCGGCATGCGCTCCAGTTCGGCGATCGACTGGGCCGGGTCGGCCTGCTGTTCCTGCAAGTGCGCGGCCAGGCCTTTCAGGTGCCCGGCGCCGATGACCACCAGCACCCGCCGCACCCCGGGTTCCCGCGCGGCCTGCTCGCGCAGGCGCGCGGCCATGTACAGGTCGCGCTCGGCGATCAGGCCCTGGTAGAGCTTTTCCGAGGACTGCGCGAATTCGCTGAAGGCGCCCTCGAGCATGTCGCCGGACTTGAGCTTCTCGATCTCGTCCTCGGCGATGTCCTCGCGCTCGAACAGGCTGCCGAACAGCCCGCCAAGCACGCCGAGCTTCTCGCGCAGGCCGAGCGAGCGCCAGGCGCGCTTGAGGGTCACGCCGACGTCGCGGTCGATGCTCCACAGCGGCTTGCCGTCGCGCTCCGCGCCGAGCATGGCCGCCTTCATCTCGGCGCCGGGTTCGATGCCGTACTGCTCGGCCAGGCGCTTCTGGAACGAGCCCAGCACCAGGCTCGCGGCGACCATGCCGACCTTGCCCTGGCGGATGACCTGGAACAGGTCCATGCGCTTGAAGGCATCCGGGTCGCGCATGCTGCGTTCGCGACTCTCGCACAGCTCCACGGCAATGGCGTCGAATGCCTCGCGCTGGCACAGGGCCTCGACCGCCGCCACGCTCGCGCGCGAGACATGGGCCGTGCCCAGCAGCACGTATTCGACGCCGTCGCGCTCGATGCGACGGATCGGCTGGTTCTCCAGGGGATCGCTCGAGGCGGGGGCGACCGGGTCGGTGATATCAGTCATGCGATGGGCAAATGGCGGCACGATCCACCAGAATGCGGGCGACCGCGGCCGGGCACAAGTCGCCGGCGCGAGATCAGTCGCGGAAGCGCCGGGTCAGGTCGTCGTAGGCGTCGATCCGGCGATCGCGCAGGAAGGGCCAGATGCGACGCACGTCCTCGCTGCGCTGCATGTCGATGTCCACGCACAGCAACTCGCGCGCATCCGTGCCCGCCTGGCCGAGGAATTCGCCCTGCGGACCGGCCACGAAGCTCGAACCCCAAAACCGGATGCCGCGGCCGTGGTCGTCCGGGTCGGCCTCGAACCCGGTGCGATTGCAGGCCAGCAGCGGCAATCCGTTGGCCACCGCGTGGCCGCGTTGCACGGTGATCCAGGCCTCGCGCTGGCGCTGCTTCTCGGCATCGTCGTCGGCCGGATCCCAGCCGATCGCGGTGGGGTAGAGCAGCAGCTCGGCGCCGGCCAGGGCCATCAGCCGGGCCGCTTCCGGATACCACTGGTCCCAGCACACCAGCACGCCGAGTCGACCGACGGAGGTGTCGATGGGCTGGAAGCCGAGGTCGCCGGGCGTGAAGTAGAACTTCTCGTAGAACCCGGGATCGTCGGGAATATGCATCTTGCGGTAGCGCCCGACCATGCCGGCGGCGCCATCGAACACCACCGCGGTGTTGTGATAAAGACCGGCGGCGCGGCGTTCGAACAGCGAGGCCACCACCACCAGGTCCAGCTCGGCGGCCAGGGCGCCGATGCGCTCGGTGCTGGGCCCGGGAATGGATTCGGCCAGGTCGAACACGTCCACGTTCTCGCGCTGGCAGAAATACGGCCCGTTGTGCAGTTCCTGCAGCAGCACGAGCCGGGCGCCGCTGGCGGCGGCTTCGCGCAGTCCGGCCTCGATCGCATCCAGGTTGGCTTCGCGGCTGCCGCGGTCGGTGTCCTGCAGCAGGGCGGTCTTCAGCATGCGGGCCATGCGCGATTCCTGAGGGTTGGTCGGGTCATGGGCACAGTCTAGCGTCCCGGCGCGGAACGGCCTATGGCGCGGGCGAAGCCGTCTCAGCGGCCGTAGCGCAAGGTCACCGTGTCACGGGCCAGGACGTGTCCGTGCAGGGCCTGAAGCAACTGCGCCGGCGTGGCGGTGCCGGCGATCGGCAGTCGCGCCGTGTCCAGCGCGTACAGCGTGAACCGGTAATGGTGGGGCGGATCGTTGCGCGGTGGACAGGGGCCGCCCCAGCCGCGCTGCCCGAAGTCGTTGCGCAGGCTGCGCGCGCCATCGGGCAGGGGCGCGCCTTGCGCCAGCGTCCGGGTCGACGCCGGCAGGTCCAGCACGGCCCAGTGCCACCAGCCGGCGCCCTTGTTGGCATCGGGGTCGAACACGGTCAGCACGAAACTGCGGGTGGCCGGCGGCACCTGGCGCCATGTGATGCGTGGCGAGATGTTGTCGCCGCCACACAGCGCATGGACGAATGGCTTGCGCACCAGGCCCTGGCCGTTGCCGGCCTCCACATGCAAATTCAGGCCGGAGCCGGCGGCGACCAGCGGCAGGGCGAGCAGGCACAGCAGGAGGGGCGTCAGTCGGGACATGGCGAATCGGGCAAGGCGTCCTGAGGGGCTTCGATGTCAGGCGGCAAGCAGGCCATCGGGCAATTGCATGGTGACACAGTGCAGGCTGCCGTTCTGCCAGATCAGGGCGCGGCAGGGAATCGGCACCACCTCGCGCCCCGGATGGGCGGCACGGATGATGGCCGCGGCGACATCGTCGGAAGGGTCGTCGTAGGCCGGGATCAGCACCGCGCCGTTGACGATCAGGTAATTGGCGTAGGACGCCGCCAGCCGGCGCCCCTGATCCATGATCGGCGCCGCCCAGGGCAGGGCATGCAGGCGATACGGCTTGCCGTCCGCGGTGCGCAGGGCGGCAAGCTCGCGCTGCATGGCCTGCAGCTCGGCATGGTGCGGGTCGGAGGGGTCGTCGCAGTGCTGGTGGACGATGGCGTTGCCCGGCGCGAAGCGCGCCAGGGTATCGATGTGCGCGTCGGTGTCGTCGCCCTGCAGGTAGCCGTGGTCGAGCCAGAGCACGCGGCGGGCGGAAAGCGATTCACGCAGGGTGTCCTCGATCTGCTCCCGGCTGGCCTCGGGGTGGCGCTGGTGCAGGCAGCGCCAGGTGGTCAGCAGCGTGCCGGCGCCGTCACTCTCGATCGCGCCGCCTTCCAGCGCCCAGTCGATCCGTCGGTGCGTGGCGCGGACGAACAGGCCCGCGTTCCGCAGGCTGCCGACCAGCGCGTCGTCGCGCGAAGCCTCGAACTTGCCGCCCCAGCCGGTGAAGCGGAAATCGAGCAGGGTGAAATCCGTCCCGTCGCGCAGGGTGATGGGGCCGGAGTCGCGCAGCCAGGTGTCGTCATAGTCGGCCTGCACGAAGCGCACGCGGGCGATGTCCGCGCCGGCGGCCTCCAGGGCCTCCCGGGCATGCTGCTCAAGATCGGCACCGGCCACGCAGACGACGACCGGCTCGAACCGGGCGATCGCCGAGACCAGCGCGACATAGGTGCGTTCGACCTGCGCCAGGCGCGGGCCCCAGTCGGTATCGGCATGTGGCCAGGCAACAAGGATCCCTGCCTGCGGTTCCCATTCCGCAGGCAGACGGATGACATCGGAGGTCATGCGGTCAGTGCGCCTGCTGCGGATCCGTGTTGTTGCCGGCCGGCGTGTTGAGCACGCTGTGGATCACGCGGTTGCGCTCGAAGTAGACGATGTAGCCCGGGTACTCCCAGCGGTGGATCACCGGATGCCTGGGGCTGTCACCGCCGCGCGCGTCAAGCTTGCGCGTCGGCGCGCCGAAGGTCTTCTCGACCTGGGCCATGGTCATGCCGCGGGTGGGCATGTTCATGGTGTGCTCGGTGTGCACGCGCTTGAGCAGGACGTTGTCCTGGGTGCCGGCCCGGACGGGCGCGCTTGCGCTTGCGCCGATCACGAGCGCGAGCGCCAGCGCCGGCAGGGTCATCAGTTGCTTGTACATGGGTGGAACTCCGCACGAATGCGCCATGGCGCCAACGCGACCGTTTTAGCAGATGTGTGTCGGCTTATCCATGGCGGACAGCGACTTCCATGATGTTCTTCAATGTTCTTCGCGGAAGCCGGACACGAAAAAGGGCCGCCCATGGCGACCCTTTCACGCAAGCTTCGGCAATGGCCGCGATCAGCGCTGGCGCGCCTTGAAACGCGGGTTGCTCTTGCAGATCACGAACACCTTGCCGCGACGACGCACGACCTTGCAGTCGCGGTGGCGCTGCTTGGCAGACTTGAGCGAGGACAGGACCTTCACGGCAAAACTCCCGAATGGTTACGAAATACGGATGTACAAGCCGCCCATTGTAGCCAGCATGATTCGTGTATACAAGGGGTTGGCGGGTGCATCGATGCACGTTCTCAGGCGGCCCCGGCGGCGCCATGCAGTCCGTCGATCATGCCGAGGAAGCGCTCCAGGACCGGACCCGGATGTTCGCCGCGGGTGGCCACGCCGAGCATCAGGAATGCGTCGGGGTCGGCCAGTTGCACCATTTTCACCGCCTCCAGCTTCACCGCCTGCAGTGACGATGGCACCAGGGCCGCGCCGATGCCCGCCGAGACCAGGGCCAGCAGTCCGGTCACCTGCTGCGCCTCCTGCACGATGGCGGGATGGAAGCCGGCGCGCGAGGTGAGGGTCATCATGGCGTCGTACAGGGTCGTGCCGTAACGTCCGGGCTGGGCCACGAACGGGGTGTCGGCCAGGTCCCGCAAATGGACGCGGTCGCGCTCGGCCAGCGGGTGCGCCGCGGGCAGCGCGATCAGCATGCGCTCGCGGTCCAGCTCGCGGATATGCAACTGGTCGCGCCCGGCCAGATTGGGGGCCGGCAGCGCGCGCACGAAGCCGACATCGATCTGCCCGGCCAGCAGGGCCTCGTACTGCGCCGAGGTGTACATCTCGTTCAGCTCCACCTGCACGCCCGGCGCCAACTGCGCGAACTGCAGCAGGGCGCGGGGCAGGGCGCGGTGAAAGGCCACCGAGACCGGATATCCCAGACGCAGGCGGCCGGCGAAGCCCGACGCCGCCTGGGTCACCGTGACCCGCGCCGACTCGGCCTGCGCCAGCAGCTTGCGTGCCTCCTCGAGGAACAGCCGCCCCGGCTCGGTCAGGCGCACGCGCCGCTTGGTGCGCTCGAGCAGGCGCACGCCCAGATCCTCTTCCAGGGCCCGGATCTGCTGCGACAGCGGCGGTTGCGAGATGTGCAGGTTCTGGGCCGCCCGCGTGAAGTTGAGCGTCTCGGCCACGGCGACGAAATAGCGCAGTTGTCTGAGGTTGAACATATATACGAGAAACATATTAATAGGCGCATAAAAATATATTTGAATGCGACTTCAGGCAAGCCTAGAATTCTCCCATCTCGCCGCCCCCTCCCCCCTGGAGGCGAGTACCCGCCTCGTCGGCGGCGCCCACAAGCAGCCTCGATCCTCCTCCTCCCCCGATTCGAGCTGTGGCGCCCCGCGAGGCGATTTTTTTTGCCCGTCATCCCGGGTTTCCCGCCCATCTCGCCATCCGACCGATTATCCTTGGCGCATCTTGGAAATCGAGGTGCTGGATGAAAGTCATCGATGGTGTGATCGCGATCGCCGGACTGGCCACGCTGGTCCTGGCCGGCACGGTGGTGCTGCGTTCCCGTGACGCGTCACGTCATCACGGGCCGGCCGTGCCGATCGCCAGCATCCATGCCCCCGCGCCGCCCGACAGCGCCTTCCCGTCCTGCCTCGGCGAACCCGAGGGGGCGCCCCGCTGGCGCTGCCAGGTTGCCGTCGCACGGCAGCAGCAGCGTCTGCGTTGCTACGGGCAGCGCCTGTACTACATCGGCGAATCCCGAAATGGTACCCAGACCTACTATCCCTGGCCCAGGCAGCTGAGCTGCTCCAGCCAGGGTTGACGACGACCGCGATGCCGCGCACATTCATGCCGGAATTGCGTCGATGTCGGCCATGAGGCTTTGCTAGTCTTCCGTACCCGGGCGTGGCCGCGTTGCAGCGCCCCGGCATCTGGTCGGCGCGCGCGCCGGCCCGTACAGTGGAATCGTCGAACAGCGCCCGTCATGGAGATGATCTCGTGATGCCCGAAGATACCCACGAGACCCCGGGCTGCCCGAACGGACTGGACAGTGCCGCCGTGCTGGAGACCCTGCCGGTTTCGGTGATCGTGGTCGACCAGGAGGGTCGGCCGTGCGGCGCGAACGCGCCGGCGCGCCGACTGGCAGGCGTGGTCCATCCGGATCCGGAGGAAGGCCTGCGTCGGCTGGTCGCCGATTCGCCGATCTTCGCCGAGGGCCAGGACGGCTCCGGTCGACGCGATTGCGAGGACCGTTTCGATTGCATCGTCGACGGCGCCCAGGCCCTGAGCGTGACGCGGCAATGGCGCGTCACCGGCCAGGGCACGCTGACCAGCGTGACCCTGCGGCCGGCGCGCAGCGGCGACGCGGGGACCGGCGTCCAGGCCATGCCGCTGGAGGGCAAGTCCGCCCAGGAACAGCAGAGCATGATCCACGCCGAGAAACTGGCCACGGTCGGCCAGCTCGCCGCGGGCATGGCCCACGAGATCAACAACCCGATCTGCTACGTGCAGTCCAACCTCGGCACGCTGGGCGATTACCTCAACAAGCTGTTCGGGCTGATCGAGCTGAGCGACCAGCTGATGCGCGACGCCAGCCTGGATGGCGAGCAACGCCTCGAGGCGCTGGACATGCGCAAGCAGGCCGACGACTACCAGCTCATCGCCGAGGACCTGCCGGCACTGCTCGAGGAATCGCGCGAGGGCGTCGAGCGCATCCGCCAGATCGTGCAGAACCTGCGCGATTTCTCGCGACTGGACCCGACCGAGAGTTTCCGCCTGTTCGACGTCCACCAGGCCATCGAGACGACCCTGGACATCGTGCGCAGCCTTGGCGGCGGACGCATCCGCTTCGCCACCTATTTCGAGCAGCTGCCGCTGATCGAGTGCAACCCCACCGAGCTCAACCAGGTCTTCATGAACATCCTGGTCAACGCGACCCAGGCCGTGGACGAGGACGGCGCCATCGAGGTGCACACCGAAAGCCTGCCCGACGGGGACGGCGTGCGGATCCGCTTCACCGACAACGGTTGCGGCATGGACGACGCCACCCGCGCGCGGATCTTCGAGCCGTTCTACACCACCAAGGAAGTGGGCCAGGGCACCGGCCTGGGCCTGTCCATCAGCTACGGCATCATCAACAAGCATGGCGGACGCATCGACGTGGAGTCCGCCCCCGGCAAGGGCACCACGTTCGAGATCACGCTGCCGCTGCGCCAGGCAGACACGCACCAGGAGAACACATGATGAACGCGGAATCGAAGGCCAACGCCAGCTATGCCGTCCTGGTCCTGGACGACGAGCCGGCCATCGTCAAGGCGATGACCCGCGTGATCGCACGGATGCCCTCCGAATGGCTCGAGGGGCGCTGCGAGGTGCATGGCTACAACGACCCCGACGAGGCGCTGGCCAGCATGCGCGAGCGCGACTACGACCTCATCATCTCCGACCTGCGCATGCCGCGCATGGGCGGGCTGGAGTTCCTGCGCCAGACCCTGGACATCCAGCCCGACGCCATGCGCATCGTGATCAGCGGCCACGCCGACCTGCCCACGGTGATGTCGGCGGTCAACGATGCCGGCGTGTTCCGTTTCATCAACAAGCCGTGGAACGACACCGAGCTGCACATGGGCGTGGCGCAGGCCCTGCGCAACTGCATGCTGCAGCGCGAGAACAAGCACCTGGCCGACCTGGTGCGCGAGCAGCGCAGCACCATCTCGCGCCAGGAAGAGGCCCTGCGCGACCTGGAAACGGAGAGCCCCGGCATCACCCACGTGGAGCGCGACGAGACCGGCGCGATCATGCTGGACGAAAGCGACCTGGACGACTGAGCTCCCGCGTCCTCAGGACTGCCGCTCCACCTCCGGGGTCTTGCCCTGGCGTGCCATGCGCATGGCTTCGTGCAGGGTCTTGCGCAGATCCTCGTCCTTCCACGGCTTGGTCAGGAAGCGATAGACCGCGCCGCCGTTGATGGCCTCGGTGACCACGCCGAGATCGGCGTATCCGCTGAGGATCATGCGTATCGTGTGCGGGTGGGTCTCCTTGACCCGGCCGAGGAACTCGGTGCCCTTGCCGTCGGGCATGCGGTGGTCGGAGACCACCACGTGGATGGGATGCGTGCCGAGAATCTCGAAGGCCTCCTTGAAGGTCGAGGCGGTGAATATCTTGTAGCCGTCGCGGCGCAGCAGCCGGGCCAGCGCCCGCAGCACGTTCTGTTCGTCGTCGACCAGCAGGATCGCGCCGCCCTGGTCGTCGCCCATTTCCTCGCGCGGGCGCAGGGCAGGGCGGCGCAACATCGCCAGCATGGCGTCGGCGGCCACCGGCTTGCTGAAGAAATTGCCCTGCACGAATTCGCAGCCGTTGCGCTCCAGGAAGGCCAGCTGCACCGGCTTCTCCACGCCTTCGGCGACCACCGTGAACCCGAACTCGTGCGCCAGGCCGATCACCGCGCGCGAGATGCGCGCCGCGCTGACGTCCTCGGGCACGGCGGCGACAAAGGAGCGATCGATCTTCAGCCGGTTCACCGGCAGGCGCTGCAGGTGACCGAGGCTGGACTGGCCGATACCGAAATCGTCCATCGCCAGCTTGACCCCGATCTTGCGCAACTCGCGCATGACCGACGCCACGTGCTCGACGTTGGTCATGATCACGTCCTCGGTCAGCTCCAGCTCCAGCAGGCGCGCGGGCAGGCGGGAACGGTGCAGGGCGCGGGTGACGTCCTCGATCAGCTGGAACCCGCGCATCTGCAGGCCGGACACGTTGACCGACATGACGAAATCGCCGACGCCCTGGTCCAGCCACTGGCGCGCCTGCATGCAGGCATGGTTGAGCACCCACTGGCCGATGTCGGCGATCATGCCGAAATCCTCGGCCAGGCTGATGAAGCGCTCGGGCATCACCAGGCCCAGTTCCGGGCTGCGCCAGCGCACCAGCGCCTCCATGCCGGTGATCTCGCGCTTGGCGGCGTCGATCACGGGCTGGTAATGCAGCACCAGCTCCTCGCGCTGCACCGCGCCGTGCAGGTGCGCGCCGACCTTGAGCCGGGCGTCGAGCTGGTCGCGCTGCTCCTGGGTGAACACGCGGATGCTGTCGCCACCGCTCTCCTGCTTGGCCGCGCGCGCCGCCGAGGACGCCTGCAGCAGCAGTTCCTGCACGCTGGTGGCGGTGTCGGGGAAACAGGACACGCCGATGCTGGCCGTCATTCGCAGCTGCAGCGGCCCCACGTCGACCGGCTCGCCGATCACTTCCAGCAACTGCTGGGCCAGCTCCCCCTGGTCCTGCACGGACGACTCGTCGACCACCGCGACGATGAATTCGTCGCCGGCCAGGCGGCAGACCAGCTTGCGGTTGCCGACATGGTCGGCCAGACGGTCGGCGACCTGGCGGATCACCCGGTCGCCGGCGTCGAAGCCGTAGGCCTCGTTGAGGACACCGAACTTGTCGATGTCCACGTAGCACACCAGTATCCGGTAGCAGCGGTTGATGGCCTGTGAAAGCTCGACCGAGAGGTTCTCCTCCAGCACCTCGATGCGCGGCAGGTCGGACACCGGGTCGTGGGTGGCGAGGTAGTTGCGCGAGGCCTCGCTCTCCACCTGGCGGCTGATGTCGGCCAGGGTGCACACCGCATGCGTGGGCGTGCCCTGGTCATCGTTCATGATGCGCAGCTTGAGCGAGCACCACAGCGTGCTGCCGTCCGCGCGCTGGTACGGCCCGCTGGTTTCCGCCACCGAGGTCCTGGTGCGCAAGCCTTCGAGGATCGGCGCGAAGGTAGCCGGCTCGCCGATACCCTCGTCCCAGGTACGGTTGAGCAAGGTATCCCGGCTGCACCCGAGGATCTGTTCGGCCGACGCGTTCACGCCGACGATGCGCAGGCTGCCAGACACCAGTTCGACCAGAAGCAGGGCCGTCGGGCTGGACTGGAAACTGCGTTCGAAAACCCTGTCGTCCACCGGCTCCGGACTGTTCATCGCGGTTGCGCCCCTGTTGCACCCATGCATGGTTCCCGGTGTTCGTCACCGCCCCGGGCCAGGCCGGTCACGGCCTGTGGACCCGGGCGAACACGGCCCGTTTACGGTACACCCAGCCGCAGCGTTTGTGCATGAATCGCGCCACCCATGCGCATGCTTCGTTGCAGTCATGCACAATGGATCACATCCTGCCTGCTGCCTTGTGGATATCGCCTGGCGATGAATGCCTCCCATGAACTCGCGCCACTGCTTGTCGCGCTTCGGGACCTGAAGCCGGGAGCAGGGCAAGCGGCCCTGATCACCCTGACGCACACCCGCGGCGCCACCTTCCGCCCGGTCGGCACGCGCATGCTGGTGCGCGCCGACGGCAGCACGGTGTGCGAGCTGTCCGGCGGCTGCCCGCAGCGCGACATCGTCGCCCACGCCCTCGATGCCATGGCGCTCGGCCAGGTGCGGCGGGTGCGCTACGACGCCGAATCGGGCCTGGACGTGCTGATGGAGATGGGCTGCGGCGGCGAGCTCGAGGTGCTGGTCGAGCCGCTGGATGGCTCCAGCGAACTGGCCTATGCCGATGCCCTGGCCACCTGTCTGGAGCGCCGACTCGAGGGCTGCATGGCCACGGTCTGCGCCCGCGACGGCGTGCCGGCGCCGACCCGCCACGCGGTCTGGTGCGGCGAGGCACTGCTGCACGACGGACTCGACGATGCCGTCCTGATGGACGCGCTGCGGCCGCATCTGGCGAACCTCCCCGAGCGTCCCGCCAGCATCGCGGTGACGACCGCCGAGGCCCGCTACGACGTGCTCCTGGAACGCATCGTCCCGCCGCCGGCGCTGGTGGTGATCGGGTCCAGCACCACCGCGCAGGCGCTCCTGCCGCTGGCCCAGGACCTGGGCTGGCCAACGACCCTGGTCGACTTCGATGCCGATCGACTGGATGCCGTTGCCGTTCCTCCGGGCACCCGCAGGGTATGCGCGCCGCCCGCGTCCTGGATCGACGCCGTGCGCCCGGACGCGGCCACCGCCGTCATCGTCATGACCCACAGCCTGCACAAGGATGCCGACTACCTGGCCAGCCTGGGCGACCTGCCGTTGGCCTACGTGGGCCTGCTGGGCGCGCGCGGCCGCGTGCGCCGGGTGCTTGAGCTGGCCGGCGTCGACGGACGCACGATCCACGGCCCGGTCGGACTGGACATTGGCGCGGAAAGCCCCGGTGAGATCGCTCTCTCGATCGTGGCTGAAATCCTCGCCGTGGTCCGCGGCCGTCCGGGACACCCACTCAGTGACGGCGACGGAGCGATCCATTGACGGCCGGCACGGGCGCGCCGGCGATCGTTCTGCTCGCGGCGGGCGCGGGGCGACGCTTCGGCGACGTCAAGCAGGTCCAGGACATCGGCGGCGAACCGATGTGCCGCCGCGCGGCCCGTCGCCTGCTGGCCTTCGGACACCCGCTGGTGACGGTGACCGGCGCGCACGCGGACGCCGTCGCCGCGGCACTTGAAGGCCTGTCGCTCGAGATCGCGCACAACGCGGACTGGTCGCAGGGCCTGGGCAGCTCGATCGCCCGAGGCGTGCGCCAGGTGCGGGCCAGCCACGCCGGAGTCTCCGGCATCCTGGTCTGCCTGGCCGACCAGCCCCTGATCGAGGACGGCCATTACCGGCGCATGCTCGAGCGCCATCGACAGGCGCCGGACCGCCTGCTGTGCACGCGTCACGATGCGGTGACCGGTCCGCCGGTGCTTTTCCCCGCCGACTGCCTCGCCGAGTTGGCGCACTGGAAAGGCCGCGGCGCGCACGCGCTGCTGGAACGCGAGGCCGGGCGCGTCGAGGCCCTCGAGGTGCCCGACTACCTGGACGTGGACACGCCGGAGGACCTGGCGCTGGCACGAGCCCGGCTCGCCTGAACGCCAGGGCACGACCTGGCCTGGCTACCCGGCCGATGGACAGGGCAGGCCCGGTCGGTGCCATAATGAAATTTCGGACGCGGAGGCTTTCAACACCGGCCACCGCGCGCCATCCAGGCAAAGCGGATCGGGCTATCCCCCATGCAGGCCGAACGATCGCCGGACACCGACAGGACCACCAGGCCGCGGGCCCGTGGTGCCCGCGCGCGCGCCACACGCACGCATCGAATCCGCCTGAACCCATCGCATCGATCGCACGCCGCGCCTCGCGCGCGGCTGGCGCATGTCCGCGCCTG
Source organism: uncultured Gammaproteobacteria bacterium (assembly GCA_963821885.1). Lineage (GTDB taxonomy): Bacteria > Pseudomonadota > Gammaproteobacteria > Xanthomonadales > Rhodanobacteraceae > Oleiagrimonas. The sequence goes on from CAWGFN010000001.1 coordinate 265,717, forward strand.
GGGTCATACCTGACCCGTGCATCCCGTGCACGGCGTGATGCCCGCTGGCGCGGGCTTGATCGCGCCGCCCCGTCAGACCCAGGCACAAACGAGGTTGCCGCCCATGGAACTCGAGATCAACGGCAAGACCCATCCCGTCGAATCCGACGCCGACACCCCGCTGCTGTGGGTGATCCGCGACGAACTCGGCATGACCGGCACCAAGTACGGCTGCGGCATCGCCCAGTGCGGCGCCTGTTCGGTGCTGGTCGATGGCCAGGTGATGCGCTCGTGCGTGCTGCCGGTCTCGGCGGCCGCGGGCCGCAAGATCACCACCATCGAGGGCATCGAGGACGATGCCATCGGCAAGCGCGTGGTCGAGGCCTGGGTCGCGCACCAGGTCCCGCAGTGCGGCTATTGCCAGTCGGGCCAGGTGATGGCGGCGACCTCGCTGCTCAGGAACACGCCCCATCCGACGACCGAGCAGATCGACGCGTCGATGACCAACCTGTGCCGCTGCGGCACCTACAACGCCATCCACGCGGCCGTGCATGACCTGGCCGACGGTGCCGAACAGGCCAGTGTGGCATACGGCGAGGGGAGGGCACGCTCATGACGCCGCGCAACGACAACACGCCCGAGCAGGGCCAGACGTTCCCGGTCGACGAGACGCCGACCAACATCTCCCGTCGCCAGTTCCTGCTGGGCACGGCCGGCATCACGGCGGGCGCCTTCGTGCTCGGCTTCGGCCTGCCGCTGCGGAGCGCCCGCGCCATGGGGGCGGGCGCGGATGCCGGCGCGGCGCCCGGGACAGTGGTTCCCGCCTTCCTGGCCATCCTGCCGGACAACACCATCCGCCTGCAGAGTCCGTTCAACGAGGGCGGGCAGGGCGTGTTCACCGCCATGGCGCAGATCGTCGGCGAGGAACTGGATGCCGATCCGGCCAGTTTCATCGTCGACAATGCGCCCAACGGCAAGCAGTACGCGGTGATGCCCAACGGCATGCGCATCACCGGCGGCAGCATGTCGGTGCGCATGGGCTACGCGCCGATGCGCCGGCTCGGCGCGCTGGCCCGCATGATGCTGCTCGAGGCCGGCGCCAAGCGCCTGGGCGTGCCGGTCGGCGAGCTGACCACCGAACCGGGCAAGGTGCTCCACGCCGCCTCCGGGCGCAGCCTGAGCTATGGCGAGATCGCGCCGCAGGCGCTGGACCTGCCGGTGCCCGATCCGGGCAGCGTCACGCTCAGGGATCCCAGGCAATTCCGCTGGATCGGCAAGCCGGTCAAGCGTCTGGACGCCTACGAGAAATCGACGGGCAGGGCGCACTACAGCATCGACGCCACGGTCGACGGCATGCTGCAGGCGGCCGTGCAGCACGCGCCGCGCCTGGGCATGACCGTCGGCGCCATCCGCAACGAGGCGCAGATCAAGGCCATGAAGGGCGTGCACTCGGTGCACGTCCTGCCCGGCGCGGTGGCGGTGGTGGCCGAACGCTGGTGGCAGGCGAAGAAAGCCGTCGAGGCGGCCAAGGTGGACTGGAAGGAGGGCAAGCCCGATCCGTCGGCGCGGCACATGCCGGCCGATTTCTCCACCGAGGGCTTCCGCAAGCGGCTGGCCGCGAACAAGGCCAAGCCGCAGACCGCGGAAAGCGAAGGGCCACCTGGACGCCGCCATGAAGACCGCGCACGCCACGGTCAGCGCCACCTACTCCAGCCAGTACCTGCACCACGCCCAGCTCGAGCCGCCCTCGACCCTGGCGCAGTTCCACGACGACGGCACGCTGGAGCTGTGGATGCCCAACCAGGCACCGGACATGTTCCAGGCCGACATCGCCCGCAAGACCGGCATGGATCCCGCGAAGATCGTCATCCACTCGCCGATGCTCGGCGGTTTCTTCGGCCGCCACTTCCTGTATGGACCGGGCGTGCCCTACATGCAGGCCATCGCGCTGGCCAAGGCCACCGGCAAGCCGGTCAAGCTGATCTGGAGCCGCGAGGAGGAATTCCTGCGCGACCCGATGCGGCCGATGGCCGTGGTGCATTTCCGCGGCGGCCTGGATGCCGACGGCTTTCCGATCGCGCTGGAAGCGATCAGCGCCACCGAGGGTCCGGGCGAGGCGCTGGCCAACAAGCGCCCGGCCAAGGTCGACGACAGCGCGGTGGAAGGCCTGACCGGCAAGGTCTACGCCATCCCCAACCGGCGCATCGCGCAGCGCTACGTGAAGACGCCGGCGATGCTGTCGTACTGGCGCTCGGTCGGTCATTCGATGAACGACTTCTTCTACGAGACCTTCCTCGACGAAATGGCCGACAAGGGCGGCAAGGATCCGTTCGAACTGCGCCTTCACCTGCTCAAGGGCAACGCCCGCCTGACGCACCTGCTGCATGAACTGGCCGACCTGGCCGGCGGCTGGAAACGCGGTCCGTTCACCGCCGCCGACGGCTCGCGTCGCGCCCGCGGCGTGGCCATGGCGTCGCCGTTCGGCAGCGAGGCGGCGGTGATGGCCGAGGTCTCGATCGAGAACGGCAAGGTGCGTGTGCATGACCTGTGGCAGGCCATCGACCCCGGCAGCATCGTCAATCCGGCGATCATCGAGGCCCAGGTCGCCAGCGCCTCGGCGCTGGGCCTGTCCGAGGTGCTGCTGGAAGAGGCCGTCTACGAGCACGGCGTGCCCGTGGCGCGCAACTTCGACAAGTACGCCATCCTCACGCCGGACCGCATGCCGCGCGTGCACGTGCGCATCGTCGAGAGCGGCGCCAAGATGGGCGGCATCGGCGAACCGCCATTGCCGGCGACGCCGCCGGCCGTGGTCAACGCGGTCTCGCACCTGATCGGCAAACGCGTGCGCAGCATGCCGCTGTCGCAGCACGACTTCAGCGCCTGACGGCAGCGTTATCCGCGTGGATGCAACAACGGCCGTCCTGCGTGCAGGGCGGCCGTATTTCATGGGGCAGCAAGGCTCAGGGGCGTTCCCGGGCGCCCTGAACCGATATCCTTAATTGCGCATAATGTATATTATGTCAAATTACATATGGGTCGGGAAAAGCAGATACCTGCGAGCAGCAGCCGTGCTGCCGTACTTCCCCGCTTACGCGCTATGCCCATGCCACTCCGGAATCAATCCAGTGGCGCCACGCTGACGCCGGCCGCCTGCAGGCCTTTGTGCAGGCCCCTGGCCAGTTCGGCCGCGTCGGAGCGGTCGCCATGCACGCACAGGGTGTCGGCGTGCAGTTCGATCACGTCGCCGTCGGCGAGCTTCACGCGGTGTTCGGTGGCCAGGGTCAGGGCCTGGCGCAGGACGTCCTCGAGTTTGTCGATGACCGCGCCGTCGTGGCCGCGCGGCAGCAAGTGGCCGTCGGCATCGTAGCGGCGGTCGCTGAACGCCTCGCTGGCGGTCTTCAGGCCGGCGTGGGCGGCGCGGGCCACCAGGTGGCCGCCGGCGAAGACCGGTCACGCGCAGATCGGGATCGACGTCGCGCACCGCGAGCACGAAGGCGTCGGCCAGCGCGTCGTCGGCCTCGAGCATGTGGTACAGCGCGCCGTGCGGTTTCACGTGGCGGACCCTGGCGTCCTGCACGTGGGCCACCGCCGCCAGGGCGCCGATCTGCACCACGGTGATGTCGTGGATCTGCCGCGCCGTCATCGCCATGCGGCGGCGGCCGAAGCCGGCCAGGTCGGGCAGGCCGACGTGAGCGCCGATGGTGACGCCCGCGGCGACCGCGGCGGCCACCGTGCTTCGCATGATGGACGGGTCGCCGGCATGGAAGCCGCAGGCGATGTTGGCCGAGGTGATCCACGGCATCACGCCGGCGTCGTCGCCCATGCTCCAGGCGCCGAAGGATTCACCCATGTCGCAGTTGAGGTCGATGCGGCTCATGTGCCCTCTTCCATTCGTGTTCCTGACGGTGTCGCACAGCAGCGACAGTTCGCGTTGCTGCGTGTCGCATGCCGCGCGGGCCTGCGCCCGGTCGATCCAGGCGAAGCGCAGCGCGTCGCCGGGACGGCACTGCGCCAGCGCCGGCAGGTCGACCGCGGCCAGCTGGGCGATGCGCGGGTAGCCGCCGCTGGTCGGGTGTTCGGCCAGCATCACGATGGGCCGGCCGTTGGGCGGCAACTGCATGGTACCGGCGATCAGCGGTTCGCTGACCAGCTCCAGCGGTTCGCGCAGGCGCATCACGGCGTCACACGCCAGGCGCACGCCGACGCGGTTGCTGTCCGCGTGCAGGCGGAACGTGGCCTCGCCACCGAGTGCCTGGCGTGATGCGCTTTCAAGAAGGTCCGTGTGGCTCGCCGGCAGCAGGCGCAGCACGCGCGGTGCGTCGGCGTTGAACCACGGCGACGGGTCCAGCGACCAGCCACCGGCATGGCGCAGGGCTCTGATTCGGCTCGCCGAGCGGCAGGGCATCGCCCTGCCGAAGCGCCCTTCCCTGCATCGGCCCCAGGCCGGCATTGAGATCGGTCGCGCGGCTGCCCAGCCAGGCCTGCACCGCGATGCCGCCATCGACGGCCAGGTAGCTGCGGCAGCCGGCGGGCATCGGCCCCAGGTCCAGTTCGCTGCCCGCCGCGCAGCGCCACGGGCGCCACATGGGCAGCGGTTCGCCATCCACGGTGGCCCGCGGCAGCGGCGCGCCGGTCAGGGCGATCCAGGCCTCGCGCCCGAGGCGCAGGCGCGGACCGACCAGGGTCGCCTCGATCGCGCAGGCATCGGCCGGGTTGCCGACCAGCGCGTTGGCCAGCCGCCGCGCCGGCTCGTCGACGGCGCCGGCGCGGCCGACGCCAAGCGCGGCGTGACCGATGCGGCCGCCGTCCTGCAGGCTGTCCAGCAGTCCCGGCTTGAGCACCTCGATCATGCCGGCGCCCCCGCCTGCAGGCGCTCGAACGTCGCCGCGTCGATGGCCTCGAAACGCACGCGGTCGCCGGGGGCCATCAGGGACGGCCTGTCCGGGTTTTCGGCATCGAACAGGCGCCGCGGCGTGCGGCCGATCAGCTGCCAGCCGCCGGGAAGCTCAGCCGGATAGATGCCTGTCTGCACGCCGCCGATGGCGACCGCGCCGCGCGGCACGCGGGTGCGCGGGTCCTCGCGTCGCGGCACGGCAAGGCTCGGGATCCATGCCCAGCAGATAGGGAAAGCCCGGGGCGAAACCGATCATCGCCACGCGGTATTCGGCGGCCGTATGGCGCGCGATCACCTGCGCCGGTTCCAGCCCGGTGACGCGCGCCACGTGCGCGAGATCGGGGCCGTGCGCCTCGTCGTAGCAGACCGGAATGCGGTGCAGCGTGCCGTGTTTCTGGACGGCTTCATCGGGCAACGCGGCCAGCCGTTCGCGCACCTGCGCCGTCAGCACCTCGATATCGAACGCGGCCGCGGGATCGAGGCGGATCAGCACGCTGGCGTAGGCCGGCACCAGTTCCTGCAGCGCCGGGATGGCGGCCTCGCGCAGCTCGCGGCACAGCGCGTGCACGCGAGCATTCACATCGGCATCGATGGTCGTGCCCAGGCGCACCAGCAGTGCGTGTTCGCCCATCGGTTCGAACTGCGGATCCATGCCGGCCATGGTACATGCGCGCCGGCCCTGCCCCGGCGGGCAAGGCGCGCGGTTCAGCGGCGCGAGCGGAAGAACGCGCGCAGCAGCGCGCCGGATTCCTCGGCCAGGAGGCCGCCATCGACCGTGATGCGATGGTTGTGAAGCTCGGACACCAGGGTGTCGAAGACGCTGCCGGCGGCGCCGGTCTTGGGGTCGGTGGCGGCGTAGACCACCCGCGCCACCCGCGCGTGCACCAGCGCCATGGCGCACATCGCGCACGGCTCCAGGGTCACGTACAGGGTGCTGCCGGGGAACCGGTAGTTGCCCATCTTCTCGCCGGCGGCGCGCAGGGCGACGATCTCGGCGTGCGCGGTGGGATCATGCAGGGTGATGTTGCGGTTCCAGCCCAGGCCCAGCACCTTGTCCTTCTTCACCAGCACCGCGCCGACCGGCACCTCGTTCTCGGCGTCGCGGGCATGCAGGGCCAGGTCCAGGGCGCGCTGCATCCACTGGCGATCGGCGTCGCTGAAGTCGCTGCTGTCGGGAGCCTTGTTCATCGGAATGTTTTCAGGCACTTGCGGCATACATATCGAGAGTGCGCACACGGGTGTCGTGGCGCCATGAAACGCAAGCACTTGATTTCATTACTCCCACTCGATGGTCGCGGGCGGCTTGCCGCTGATGTCATAAACTACGCGAGAAATACCACGCAATTCATTGATAATTCTACGAGAAACGTGGTCGAGGAACGCGTACGGCAGCTGCGCCCAGTGCGCGGTCATGAAGTCCACGGTTTCCACGGCGCGCAGCGCCACCACCCAGTCGTAGGCGCGGCCATCGCCGACCACGCCGACCGACTTGACCGGCAGGAACACGGCGAAGGCCTGGCTGACGCGGTCGTACAGATCGTGCCGGCGCAGCTCCTCGATGTAGATGGCGTCGGCCTTTTGCAGCAGCGCGACGTATTCGGGCTTGACCTCGCCCAGCACGCGCACGCCCAGGCCGGGGCCCGGGAACGGGTGGCGATAGACCATCTCGCGCGGCAGGCCCAGCTCGACGCCGATGCGGCGCACCTCGTCCTTGAACAGCTCGCGCAGCGGCTCGACCAGCTTGAGCTTCATGTGCTCGGGCAGGCCGCCGACGTTGTGGTGGCTCTTGATGACGTGCGCCTTGCCGGTCTTGGAGCCGGCCGACTCGATCACGTCGGGGTAGATGGTGCCCTGCGCCAGCCATTTGACGCCGTCCAGCTTGCTCGCCTCCTCGTCGAAGACCTCGACGAACAGGCGGCCGATGACCTTGCGCTTGGCTTCCGGATCCTCGACGCCTTCCAGCGCCTTGAAGAAGCGCTCGGCGGCGTTGACGCGGATCACGTGCACGCCCATGTGCTCGGCCATCGTGGCCATCACCTGGTCGCCTTCCTGGTAGCGCAGCAGGCCGGTGTCGACGAACACGCAGGTCAGCTGGTCGCCGATGGCCTTCTCCAGCAGGGCCGCGACGACCGAGGAATCCACGCCGCCGGACAGGCCCAGCAGCACGCGGTCCGAACCGACCTGCTCGCGCACCCGCGCGATGCTGTCCTCGATGATGCGCGCCGGCGTCCACAGCGTGGCGCAGCCGCACAGGTCGACCACGAAGCGGCGCAGCAGATCCATGCCGCGCTGGGTGTGGGTGACTTCGGGGTGGAACTGCAGGCCGTAGAAGCGGCGTTCCTCGTCGGCCATGCCGACCAGCGGCACCGAGTCGGTGGCGGCCACGCCGTGGAAACCTTCGGGCAGCGCGGTGACGCGATCGCCATGCGACATCCACACGTCCAGCTCGCCGCCCTTGGGCACCAGGCCGTCGAACAGGCGGCACTCGCCGGTGCCGTGCACCTTGGCGTAGCCGTATTCGCGGTGGTGCTCGCCTTCCACCGTGCCGCCCAGCTGCACGGCCATGGTCTGCATGCCGTAGCAGATGCCCAGCACCGGCACGCCCAGCTCGAACACGTTCTGCGGCGCCCGCGGCGAGCCGTCCTCGGTGACCGATTCGGGGCCGCCGGAAAGGATCACGCCCCTGGGCGCGAACGTGGCGATCTCGTCCGGATCATGGTCCCAGGCCCAGATCTCGCAGTAGACGCCGATCTCGCGCACGCGGCGGGCGATCAGCTGCGTGTACTGCGAACCGAAGTCGAGGATGAGGATCTTGTCGCTGTGGATATTGGACATGCGGGACTCGGGATTCGGCATTCGGGACTCGGGATCCCGGACACCACTGCGATAGGAAGATCAATCGAAGCGTGGACGCCGCCCCATCGGCAAGAACGCCCCGCCTTGTGCGCCGAGTCCCGGGTCCCGAGTCCCGAGTCCCGGCGTTTCGCCGTCAATCCAGACGGTAGTTCGGCGCTTCCTTGACGATCTGGACGTCGTGCGGGTGCGCCTCGCGCACGCCGGCGCCGGTGACGCGCACGAACTGCGCCTTGCTGCGCATCTCCTCGATGTTGGCGCAGCCGCAATAGCCCATCGAGGCGCGCAGGCCGCCCATCATCTGGTGCACGATGCTGCGCAGCGGGCCGCGGTACGGCACGCGGCCCTCGATGCCCTCGGGCACCAGCTTGTCGGCATCGGCCTCGTCCTGGAAGTAGCGGTCCTTGGAGCCCTGCTGCATGGCGCCCAGCGAGCCCATGCCGCGGTAGCTCTTGTAGGAGCGGCCCTGGAACAGCTCCACCTCGCCCGGCGCTTCCTCGGTGCCGGCGAACATCGAACCCAGCATCACGGTGGAGGCGCCGGCGGCGATGGCCTTGGCCAGGTCGCCCGAATAGCGGATGCCGCCGTCGGCGATCAGCGGGATGTCGTCCTTGAGCGCGGTGGCGACCATGTCGATGGCGGTGATCTGCGGCACGCCGACGCCGGCGACCACGCGCGTGGTGCAGATCGAGCCGGGGCCGACGCCGACCTTGACCGCGTCCGCGCCGGCATCGCGCAGCGCCAGCGCGGCGTCGCCGGTGACGATGTTGCCGGCGATCACCTGCACCTGCGGGAAATGCTTCTTGACCCAGGCCACGCGGTCGATCACGCCCTGCGAATGGCCGTGCGCGGTATCCACCACCAGCACGTCCACGCCGGCCTCGACCAGGGCCGCGACGCGCTGCTCGGTGTCGCCGCCGACGCCGACCGCCGCGCCCACGCGCAGGCGCTCGGTCTGGTCCTTGGCCGCGTGCGGATTGTCGCGCGCCTTCTGGATGTCCTTGACCGTGATCAGGCCGCGCAGCTGGAAGGCGTCGTTGACCACCAGCACCTTCTCGATGCGGTGCGCGTGCAGCAGGTCCAGCACCTCGTCGTGCCCTGCCCCCTCGCGCACGGTGACCAGCTTGTCCTTGCGCGTCATGATGTTGCGCACCGGGTCGCCGGGCTTCTTCTCGAAGCGCAGGTCGCGGCTGGTGACGATGCCGACCAGTGCGTCGCCCTCGACCACCGGCACGCCGGAAATGGCATGGGCTCGAGTGAGCTGCATCACGTCATTGATGGAGGTGTCCGGCCCGACGGTGATCGGGTTGCGGATGACGCCGGCCTCGAACTTCTTCACCAGGCGCACTTCGGCGGCCTGCTGCTCGGGCGTCATGTTCTTGTGGATGATGCCGATGCCGCCGCACTGCGCCATGGTGATGGCCAGGCGGGCCTCGGTGACCGTGTCCATGGCCGCGGAGAGGATCGGCACGTTGACGCGGATGCCGCGGGTCAGTCGGGTGGAGGTGTCCACGTCGCGCGGCAGCACGGTCGAGTGGGCGGGGACGAGATAGACGTCGTCGTAGGTCAGAGCCTCGGCAAGGATGCGCATGGCGTGTATTCCCGCGGGTAAATCGCTCCATTGTACTGGACGCCCGGATGCAGCGGCCAGATGCTGCGACCTTTTGGTTCAGGCGACCGAGCGCGCCTGGCGCGATTCGGCCGCTTCCAGGGTGTTCTCGATCAGCGTGGCCACGGTCATCGGCCCCACCCCGCCCGGCACCGGCGTGATCCACGAGGCGCGCTCGCGGGCGCACGTCGAATTCCACGTCGCCGACCAGGCGGCCGTCGTCCAGGCGATTGATGCCGACGTCGATGACCACCGCGCCCGGCTTGATCCATTCGCCCTTCACCAGCCCCGGCTTGCCGGCCGCGACCACCAGGATGTCGGCCATGGCCACGTGGGTGGCCAGGTCGGTGGTGAAGCGATGGCAGCAGGTCACCGTGGCGCCGGCGATCAGCAGTTCCAGCACCAGCGGGCGACCGACGTGGTTGGACGCGCCGACGATCACCGCATGGCGCCCGCGGACCGGACGGTCGGTGTGGCCCAGCAGCGTCATCACGCCCTTCGGCGTGCACGGCCGCAGGCCCAGCCGGCGCAGCACCAGGCGGCCGACATTGACCGCGTGGAAGCCGTCCACGTCCTTGCGCGGATCGATGCGATCGACCAGCGCGTCCTCGTCCACGTGCGCCGGCAGCGGCGACTGCACCAGGATGCCGTTGACCGCCGGATCGGCGTTGAGACGGTCGATCAGGGCGAACAGCTCGTCCTGACGGGTGGTGTCCGGCAGGTCGAAGTCGAAGGAACGGAAGCCCACCTGCTCGCAGGCCCGGCGCTTGTTGCGCACGTACACCGTCGAGGCCGGATCGGCCCCCACCAGGATCACCGCCAGCCCGGGAGGCGCCTCCCCCGCCGCCACGCGCTCGGCCACCCGCCGGGCCACCTGGTCAAGGCGTTCCTGGGCGATGCGCTTGCCGTCGAGGATGCGTGCGGTCATGGGAGCTGCGGGCCGGGAAAGCGCGCATTATCCGGGTTTGCGGGGCGGACGACAAACCTGGGCTCCACGATGACTGGGGCCGCGCGCCAACGCCCGGGGAGTCTGCTTGTTGAGAGCGGCTCGTCCGGCACGTTGCAGGGCGCGAATTAATTAACCCCGCCCCCATTCACCCAGTGCGCGCTAGCATGGTACCCATGCTGATCGACTACCGTTGGTCGAGTCACGCTCACAATGCCTACGGCGAGCACTGTCCATGGATGAAGCCCCATGCGACCTACATGCATCTGGGCCGCAACCCGAAAGAGCGTCAAACGCACTATCGGCAACTCATTGCCGAGCAGCTGAACACACAGACCATCGACGAATTGCGACAATACACCCAGCAGCAGCGCGCTTGGGGATCCCATCGATTTCAACAACAGATCGAGGCTCTAACCCAACGCCGCGCCAGGGTCAGATCGCGAGGCCGTCCCAAGAAGTCAGCGCCTTAAAAATGAACCTGAACCATTATTTTCTATTTTCTTATTTGGTCCGACTGTATTTACAGAAAGATAAAATCATGAGTATTTGTGCTTCACTATATTCGCCTTAGTCCAAACAGGTTACTGAATAACCATTACACTGAGAACCCTGCCGTCAACAGCACTGATGTCGATAGCCAGACCGCCACCCAATGTGCTTCCGGATACTTTTTCACGCACGTGCCAGATGTTATTTTTACGATAGGCAATCATATCATTTTGCCACTCACTATCAGGCTGCATTTTTAAATCCGGGTTCATTGATTGCCATATCAAGCGAGCAAAAGATATAGCAGTGGACTTGCTCGTAATCAACCCACCAGGTGGCGGACCCCATGCAGTGTCGCTAGTGGCGCAGGATGCAAGCATAAAGACAAATGCAAGCAGTGCAAGGGCGAGGCGCGGCCTAATGTTTTTTTTGATCATTGTGCATACCTAAATACAGATTAGTTAATTGCGGCGGATTGGCGGATTTGGGGTCTGGCGGATTTGGGGACAGGTTCATTTTCCTACACCAAACCGGGCACGGCACGGACCGTACTTACACACATCAGCTGATATATACACCATGCGCGCCCGAGCAACATCATGCCCTCCACACGCGCATGAGGGTCACGCATGGCACGTCTGCCACGATTGGACCTCCCCGGTATTCCACGACACGTAGTACAACGCGGCAACGATCGGCACGCCTGCTTTGCCGACGAACGGGACTATCGAAGTTATCTGATCGAACTTCACGACGCAGCGCACAAACACGACTGTGCCGTGCATGCGTACGTGTTAATGACCAACCACGTCCACCTGCTCGTCACTCCATCACGACAAGGCGCCCTCTCGCGCATGATGCAGGCCATCGGGCGACGCTATGTCGGATGCTTCAACGCCCGCTACAGGCGTACGGGAACCTTGTGGGAAGGCCGGTACAAAGCCGCTCTGGTCGACAGCGAGCGCTACGTCATGTGTTGCTATCGCTACATCGAACTCAACCCGGTCCGCGCCCGCATGGTCCCCACGCCGACCGACTACCCCTGGTCAAGCCACGCGCACAATGCGCATGGCGAACACAGCGCCATGCTCACGCCGCACGCGTCCTACCTGAAACTCGGTTCGACACCCCGGGAACGCCAGGCCCACTACCGAGCCCTCATCGCCGAGCAACTGGACGCACAAACCATCGAAGAACTACGCCAATACACCCAACAGCAGCGCGCCTGGGGAAGTGAACGCTTCCAGCAGCAGATCGAGAACCTAACCCAACGACGCGCAAAGATCAGGCCACGCGGCCGACCCAAAAAGCCACCCAACTCCGAGGAAAAATGAAACCTGACCCCAAATTTGTTACGCGGCCGACCCAAAAAGCCACCCAACTCCGAGGAAAAATGAACCTGACCCCAAATTTATTGCGAGGCTATGTGAATTTTTTATAACCTAATTTTTTGTAGAATGAGTAAAAAAATATAGCGCTAAGAAATGGGAAAATCCAAATCCAAATCATATGTGTTAATTTGGTTCCAGGCTTATTATTAAATACTAAATACGAAGCATATAAAGACACTATAAAAGACCCAATGACGAAGAGTAAAAATAATACGAACATTGATATTGCCATGACTGAAATTAATGGAGAGTGGATTGAATAGCTTGATATGTATATATTTATAATCGCACCAATTACACTTGCTGCGACCAAGGAGAGCAAAGACAATCTTGAAATATCTATCAAAAAATTTATTTTTCCAATTGCAGAAGAAAAGGGATGCTCCTTACTCATAATCTAAACCTCAATCATTGGGGTCGAGGGTGCTATCGCCCCAGTAAAAAATAGAAGTAAACATGCCCGTTAAGTTCGCTTTGAGAGAAGCATGAATTATGAGTACATTTGCCTCCACACTCAAGTCGGTTTTATTTGCGGCCCACTCTTTATCTCCAAAATATTTATAGCCAGTGAAGCCATCCAAGGTTTTTACTTCTCCCGTAAGGGTGTTAGTTTCATACCCGCCACCTTCATACCCAACAGCAAATCTTCCAACTTCAAGCGCAGCACTAGGCCCTCGTTCATCGAATGTATCCCTCCCGTCCAGATGTAAATTCAGGTGTCCCGTCATGCCCCAGTACCCGGTTCCAAGCCTTAGTTTAATTATCTTAAAAACTTTTACTTTGGCATTAAGTCCTACGCGACCACCCAAAGAACCTGAAATAGATTCTGTAAACCACTTGAAATTTCTAGACAATTTACTTTTAAATGAAAGATGGGTGCTCTTCTCTGAAGAAGGCGCACCATTAGAATCATCGCTCAGTGCAACTAACCGCCACGGGTTAACACCTGTGCATGCCACTTCAGGCGAATGACACACCCCATCATCCTCGAATGACCCATCAATACCTTGCCACACCCCTGAATCTCGATATGCGCTAAGACCAGTAGGGTCAGAGTGATTAATTGGATCATTGTTTGAATAAGCATAAAGGTTAATTTTATTTGTATCCCCGCCGCCCCCAGCGGCAGGATCCACACTCAAAAACCGCCCCACCCCCGGATCATAATACCGCGCCTGCATATAAACCAACCCCGTCCCCGGATCATTCACATGCCCGGTATACCCCGGCCCCGCCTGCGGCGCCCCGTTCTGCTGCTTGCCGTAAGGCCGGTACGTCGCCTCATAGGTCACATTGGAGCCGGTATCCATCTGCGCCACCACGGTGCCCTGGGCATTGGTGACGTAGTAGGTCGTGGTTTCGGCTCGGGCCGGTTGCGCCAGCAGGGCACAGATGAAGCCCAGGGCTGCCAGCCACACCACCCGCCATGGATGGCGTAGCGCCGACTGCCCCGTGAGCACGTAGCAGGTATCGGTCGATTGATCCTGATGCGACTGTTCGACGTCCCGACGTTCCATGTTCCCTGCCCCTTGAAGATTCCTGATCCCGTGCATTTCCATTCCACGCGCTGCTCGCCATGACCTGTGCCCTCAATACGGCGGAGCGCCGACCCATGCCGAGCACCCATTGCTGTTGCAGGCGCGCACATAAGCCGTATTGGAATAGGGATCCGAGCCGATAAGTTGCTGAGTCACGTTGCCGACATTGGTCACCGTGCCGGTGTCTGAACCCTTGACGTCGTAATACGTGGCGGTGCTGACGGCATCCCAATTCAGATAGACCTTGATCACCTTGGTGCCCCGCGGTGGATTGATACACATTGGTCGGTGCTGGCGGACCCGCTGAGACCTGCACGCTAGCCGACGCACTCCAGGCGCTGCATCCACCGTCATTGCAGGCCTCGATGCGATAGCCGTAGGTCGAGCCCATGGTCTTGCCGGTGTAGGCCTGGCTGAGTGCCGTGCCGCTGTAGACCGCATTCCAGGTGCCGCCGTCGACCTGCTCCTGCAGGGTGTAGCTGGTGGCCCCGGTGACGCTGGTCCAGCTCACGCTGTAGCTGCCGTCGCTGCTCTGCGCGGGCACGGTCAGGGTGGGCGGGCTGGCTGGCGGATGCAAGACGGTGACGTTGCCGGAGGTCGCCCAGCCACGCGTGCCATACGCGTTGTTGGCCTCCACCCGATAGGCGTAGGTGCCGTCCGTGGTACCCGGTCGACTGATCGAGGTGTTCGTGGTGCCACTGGCGATCGTAGTCCAGGCGCCGCCGTTGTACTGTTCCTGTACGTCGTAGGTATCCGTGCCCGGTTGTCCGTACCAGTAGACCGTGTACGGTCCGCTCTGGACCTGGCCGGGCGGCGTCACCATCGGTTTCGCCGGCGTCACGCCGACGGTCAGTGGCGCGCTCCAGTCGCCGCACGTACCCGCGCATTCCTGAGCGCGATACTCGTACGCGCCCCCGTCCTTGCCACTGAACGCCTGGCTGGTGTTCGTGCCGGTGTACACCGTGCTCCAGGTGCCGCCGTTGGCCGACTCCTGCAGCGTGTAGCTGCTGATGCCCGTTTCACCGCTCCAGCTGATGGTGTAGCCACCGGCGTTGGGATTGGCGTCCACGCTGACTGTGGGCGGATTTAGCGTCGGCTCGTTGGCCGAGCGATCCACCTTGGCCAGCATCATCTTGCCGAGGTAGACGTAGTCGGTGTGCTGCTGGGTTGCCGCGTCGTACTGGTACAGCAGCTGGCCGGCGCTGCTGTAGGCGTAATACGTGGACGTGCCGCCGCTGGGCGTCTTCTTCACCCGGCGCCCGGAAGCGTCATAGGCGTAGCTGTCCTTGCCCACCACCTGCTGCAGGCGGTTGGCCTTGTCGAACACCAGCGTGTCGCTGCCGCGCGTGGTGGTGTTGCCCTGGGCGTCGTAGCCGAAGTTTTCGGTATTGGTGCCGCGAAACAATGCTGCTCAGCAGGTTGTTGCTGTTGTAGCTGTAGACCCGATCCAGACCGTCGCTGCTGATGCTGCGGATGTTGTTGAGCGCATCGTAGGTGTAGGTCTCCACGCCCCACTGGTTGTCCGCCTCGGCGCGGGTCAGGCGATTGAGGTTGTCGTAGCTGAGCACCTCGGTGCGCGTGGCGCTGGGCGTCAGGTCGGTGGTGCTGAGCAGGTTGGCATTGGCGTCGTAGGTCATGTCCTGGCTGTACACCAGCGCACCCGTCTTGTCGGAGACGGTCAGGTTGCTCAACAGCTGGCGTGCGTTCTTGGTCGCCAGGTATTCGGCGCCGTTGCCGAAGAAGAAACCGTGGACGCTGCCATCCGGGAGATAGCTGACGCCGGTGGCGAAGGCGCCGGCCTTGGTCGGGCGGCCCAGGGCGTCCGGCGCGTAGTCGATGCGTTTGCCGTCCGGGTAGGTGATGGAGGCCAGGGCCGCATTGGCGTCATAGCCATAGGTGAAGTCCGAATTGGAGCCGTCGACGGTAAGCGATTCGTCGATCAAGCAGATTGCGGTGATCGTGGATGATAGGTCCATTTGACGATGCCACTGGTCGGCGCCGTCTGCCACATTGCCCAGCGAGTCGTAGGTGTAGCTGGTGCTGTCGGTTCCAGCCGGATAGTCGATGTCGAGCACCGGTTCATGGCGTCATAGCTACGCGTGACCTGGTCTGCGCTGGCCACCTGCTCACGACCGCAGCCGGTGCCGGTGATGGTCTGCCCCGCCGCGCTCCAGGCGATGTTGCCGGCCGCGTCGTAGTCGACCACGGTGCTGCCCGATTCGGGCTCGGTGGTGCGGCACAGGCGGTCGTAGCTGTCATAGACCAGGGTCTTGGTGACGGTGTCAGTCACGCCCTGGTAGTCGCCGGACTGGGTGATGGCGGTCGGGATCGCCGTAGAGATTGCGGGTGATGGTCTGGGTGATGCCTTCCGGCGCCTGCACTTCGGTCACGGCCTTGTAGCTGGGCGCGTCGAACACCTGGTAGCTGGTGGTGGTGACGTTGCCCTTGGGGTCGGTAACCTGCTTGCGTGCGCCCGAGAGATAGGCCGTGGTGCTGCTCAGCGTGCCCTGCTCGGAATCCTGGTCCACTTCGGTGGCGCGGCCGAGCGCGTCGTAGGTGGTGTGGGTGCCGGTGGTCAGCGCCGAGAGATCGGGGCTGCCGGCCGCCGGATAGGAGGCGAAGGTGGCTCTGCCCGCGCCAGTCGTAGTCGGTGGCGCTGGTGACGTGCGAGGCGCTATCGGCAGTGTCGTAGCTCTCGCTGAGCACCGGCTGCAGCAACGCATCGAAATACGTCACCTTGCGCGCATTGCCCGTACTGACCGTGCGCCGCCAGTGGTCGGCGTCGATGCCGCGCTCGGCGCTGGTGACGTAGTCGTAGGTAAAGGTGGTCGGCGCCCAGCTCTGCGGATCGCCCGTCGGGTAGTCGATCCGGGTGACGCGGCCAACGTTGTCGTACTGGTAGCTGGTGGTGTTGCTGGCCTGGTCGGTGATCGAGCTGATCTGGCCCAGGTCATCCACGCTGAGCGACTGGGTGGTGTTGTCCGGATAGCTGATCGTCTGCGGGATGCCGCGCATGTAGTTCGGAAAGGCTTGTGGTGTGCGTGTTGTCATCCGTGAAGCTGGACCGAGTATGGCCTGCGCTGTCCGACAGGTGTAGCTCATCACCCGATTGCAGGTGCTGAAGTTGTCGTCGGTGACGGTGGGGTCGGAGAGAATATTGGTGCAGAAGTGATAGCGCGCCGTCAGCATGTCGTTGCTGATGTCGTAGACATAACGATTGGTGGTAACGCCGGAGGTGAGATTGTCGGTCTGCAGCGGCAGGCCCAGCACCCACAGGGTAGTGTCGTTGTAGTAGGTCGTTTGAGTGTGGTCCGCGACCTGACCCGCAATCGTGTTGGAACGTATTTCCTCGGTGACTTGAGCGTATTCGTCATAATGCTCGGCTTGCCAGGTATAGGTGTCGCCGTCCTGGGTGATGTCGCGCTGCTGCAGCGGCGTGTACTTGGTCAACTGGTCCTTGTCGACGAAGATGAATCCGACCATGTTGCCCGCCGTAGCCGGCCACGGCCGGGTCGTCGCGTCAGGCGTCGGATTCGCGTAGGTATTGGTGACGGTACGCAGCGTATTGCCGCTGCTGTCCTCGAAGGCCGTGCTAAGCAAGGCGCTCTCATGCACGCCATCGGTGGTCACGCCGTACTTGTTGCTGAAGGTGCGCCGTACCGTGCTGCCGTCGGGAGCCACGACGTCAGTCCACACCGTGGTCGGACAGACGCCGGTGGACGGATACGCTGTGCTGCAGTCGGTATCGGTCCAACTGGCGTGCGGGCCGGAGTAGTTGTACTGCCAGGTCCGCGTGGGGATGCCCGCACCGGAAATGGTGCGCTTGGTGATCGTGAAGGCGTACCAGGCATCCGGGTAAAAGGCGTAGCTCCCGGGGTCCGAATCGGTCGCATTCGACGTATTCGGGTTGAAACAGGCGCGCTGGACCTTGGATCGGCCATGCTCCTTGAACACCACCGTGAAGACACCTGTCAGGCCCGAGGGGTGCACGATGGTGGCCACGTGAGGGCTCGCATCGTATCCGTCGGTTGCGATGTTCTTGCAGCTGGAAAGCGTCGACGTCGCTGTGGACGCCGTATCAAAGGCTTTCAAGTCGTACTGCCACTTGGAACTGTCTGGAAGGGTGACCGTGGTCAAGGTCATGCCGTCCTGGATACTTCCCGTATCATTGGGATTGTCAGCGTAGGTGTACGTCCAGGTCCGAGATGCGCCCGAGGCGGGTTGCAAGGTCACGCTGGCAATGCGGATGCCGCTACTGTCGTACTGCACGGTCAGATGGCGGCCATCGCTGGCCGTGATGTCCGTGAGGCGTCCGGCGTTGTTGTAACTGAAATCCAATGTGTTGCCGAAACGGTCCTCGATCCGGGTGACCAGCATCCAGGCGTCGGCACGGCCCAGCGAGGAGCCATTGTAAGAGCCGTACCATTCAGCCCTGGCCGCACTTGAGCCGGTAAGCATTGCCACGAGCTTCTGTGTCCACTCGGCATAGACGTGGTAGAGCGCACGGTTTTTGCTACCGTCGACCTGAGCCGTTGGCGGATCGGCGGGCTTTTTCAGTGATGTTGCATAGCGGGTCACCAGCTCGTTGAAATAGTAGGTGGTGCCATCCGGGGCATGGGCAACGAATCCGTCACCCTGCTTGCCATTGGCCGTAGCCGTCTCGCTGATGCAGGAGATCCGCCAGTGATTTTTGGTGACAGCCGGGTAAGTGCCTTGCGTGCTGCTGTCGGTGTTCTGAAGCAGGTCCTGACTGCCTTGACCGGGGATGATCAGGTGGTATCCGCGCCACCATTCGTCGGCCGTCCATAGCGTGGTGTCTTGGATCAAGGCCGGAAACATGTCGGGCGGCGCAGCAAAATTCTGGCAGCGCTGGTGCATGTCTCCACCGGACGTGGACGTATCCACAAGCCAGTCGCCGGCCGCGACCGGCATCATGCTCTGCGTCGAGTAATTGTAGGTGCGGCCGCCCGCGCTGTAGGTTTCAATGCGCGGAAGATCGAGTATCCAGTCGCCGAAGGAATAATTGGCCGCCCGATTCGGGTGATCGTAGACGCCTTCGATATTGTAGGTACGGCTCAGGCTCAGCAGGGGCCCATTGCCCCGCGCGCTGACGTCGGTCACGTGGAACGACAGGCTGCCGTACATCAGGCTGATGTCTTCGCCGAAGGGGTGTTCGCCGAGTGGATGAATGTCCTGATCGACCTTGATCAGCTTCTTGTATTCATCCTCGGGGGTCGATTGCCCCCACGCATGCAGACTGACGGTGAACAGCATCAGGCCAATAAGGCAGGCGCGCGCCCATCCCTGGTTCATCTCGTTTTCCCCGTTGAATATCCCCGTGGCCCGCTGCTGCGAGCCAAGTTCGAAGGTAGCTGAGTATTCAGGCTGAGGGGTGCGCAAATCCGGCAAGGATTTCCGGATTCAGGCACGGGGACAGCATTGGGGATGGATCAACGCTTCTTGCGCTTGGCGTTGCGGATCATGCGCTGGCGCTTGCGCTTTTGCGAGTCGGTGAGCTCGTTGCGCTTGCCGGCGTAGGGATTCTCGCTGTCGCGGAATTCGATGCGCACCGGCGTGCCTTCCAGGTGGTAGCGCTTGCGGTAGGTGTTTTCGAGGTAGCGGCGGTAGGCCGGCGCGATGTGCTTGGTGCGGGTGCCGTGGATGACCACGGTGGGCGGGTTGTGCCCGCCGGGGTGGGCGTAGCGCAGCTTGGGCGCGTGGCCGCGCACCAGCGGCGGCTGGTAGCCCTCGTAGGCCTTTTCCAGCGTGCGGGTGAGCTGCGAGGAGGTCATCTCGCAGTTGGCCGAGGCATGCGCGCGGTTGACCGAGCGCATCAGCTCGCGCAGGCCCGAGCCATGCTTGGCGGAGATGAACACGCGCTTGGCCCAGGCGACGAACTCCAGGCGCCGGTCCAGCGCGCGCTGGCACTGCTCGCGGTCGTAGGCCTCCATGTCGTCCCACTTGTTGACCGCGATGACCAGCGCCCTGCCCTCGTCCAGCACGTGGCCGATGAGGGTCAGGTCCTGGTCGGACAGGTTCTCGCGCGCGTCGATCATGACCACCGCCACCTGGCAGGCGGCGATGGCCTGCAGCGTCTTGATGACGCTGAATTTCTCCACCGCCTCCTCGATG
Source organism: uncultured Gammaproteobacteria bacterium (assembly GCA_963821885.1). Classification (GTDB taxonomy): domain Bacteria; phylum Pseudomonadota; class Gammaproteobacteria; order Xanthomonadales; family Rhodanobacteraceae; genus Oleiagrimonas. The sequence continues at coordinate 285,551 of CAWGFN010000001.1, forward strand.
CGCGCGCGGCGGCGCACGCCGGCGGTGTCGATCAGGGTGTACTTGCGGCCGTCGCGCACCAGCGGCACGCGGATGGAATCGCGGGTGGTGCCGGCCACATCCGAGACGATCACGCGCTCCTCGCCCAGCAGGCGGTTGACCAGGGTCGACTTGCCGGCGTTCGGGCGGCCGAGGATGGCCACGCGGATGCTGTCGTCGGGCGCGTCGTCCTCGCCGGCATCCGCCGGTTCGGGAAGCATCGGCGCCAGGGCCTCGAGCAGGTCGTCGGTGCCGCGGCCGTGCGCGGCGGCCAGCGGCAGGATGCTGGCGAAGCCCAGGGCGGCGAAGTCGGCCATGGCCGTGGCCTCGTCCAGGCCGTCGGTCTTGTTGACCGCCAGCAGCATGGGCTTGCCGGTGCGGCGCAGCTCGCCGAGGATGGCGTGGTCCTGCGCCATCAGGCCGTCGCGGGCGTCGGTGAGGAACACCACCACGTCGGCTTCCTCGATGGCCAGGCGCACCTGGCGCGCGGTCAGGCCGTCCATGCCGTCCTCGTCGCCGGACAGGCCGCCGGTATCGACCAGCACGAAGGGGTGGTCGCCCAGCCGGCAGACGCCGTAATGGCGGTCGCGGGTGACGCCCGGCATGTCGGCCACCAGCGCCTCGCGGCTGCGGGTCAGCACGTTGAAAAGGGTCGACTTGCCGACATTGGGCCGGCCGACCAGGGCGACGACGGGAAGCATGTGCAGACTCGATTCCATCGGGATGCTCCGTCGTCGCCGGTGCCGTCATCGGGCGATGACGGCACGCCCGGCGATCAGTGGCCGGCCTGCTCCACGCGGTAGGCGCCGATGTGACCCTCGACGTCCTCGACGTAGATCATGTTGCCCACCACCAGCGGTTGCGCGCGGATCGCGTCATGCGACAGGCGCTCGCGCGCGGCCAGCTTGCCGTCGCTCAGCTGCAGCCAGTGGACATAGCCCTTGAGGTCGCCCACCACCACGTACTTGCCGGCCACGGCCGGGCCGCTGAGCCAGCGCCACTCCAGCTTGTCCTGTTTCCACAGATCGCTGCCGGAACTCTTGTCGAAGGCCCACACGTCCGAATGCGAGTCGACGCCGACGATGGCCTTGCTGCCCTGGTCCAGCGACGTGTAGGTGGAGAAGTCGCGGTGCCAGCCGGGACGGCCGGAAGCGCCATCGACCTGGGTCAGGCTGCCGTGGTAGCCACTGGCATACAGCGTGGCGCCGTCGAACAGGATGCCCATGTCGACATCGTCCAGGCGCTCGATCTCGGTACGCCCCTCGCCCGTGCCCAGGGGCAGGTCCCACAGCTTCTCGCCGTTGTCCAGGCGCACCGCGACCAGCTTGCCGTCCGCCGTGCCGAGGAACACCACGCCGTGCGCGATCAGCATCGCGCCGTCGCCGCGCAGGCTCAGCGCGGGCACGGTGTCCTGGTCGAACAGCCAGATCTGCTTGCCGGTCTTGGTGTCCAGCGCGAAGACATTGCCGTCGCCGGTGCGCACCACGACCTGGTTGGTCAGCACCACGGGCGGCGCAACGACCTCCGAGGTGACCGCCGCCACCCAGCGCTGCTTGCCGGTCTTGGCATCGAACGCGTAGACGTGGCCGTCCAGCGTGCCGACCACGACCAGGCCGCTGCCGGCGCCGGGGCCGCCCGAATACAGCGCGTCCTTGAGTGGCTTGTGCTTGCCCCAGCTGAACCAGCCGTGCTTGGTGGGGCTCTTGTCGCGCCACAGGGTCTTGCCACTCTTGGCGTCCAGGGCCTCGACCACGCCATTGGTGCTGGCGACGAACAGGGTGCCGGCGTCGTAGGCCGGACGCATGCGGATGCCCGATTCCTGCGCGCCCTTGCCGACACGCTCCTTCCACACCCGCTGCACGGAGACGGTGGGCGTGAACTTGGTCAGCTCACGCGGCGGCTCGATGTTGCTGGTCTTGCTGGAATGGCACGCGGCCAGCGCGAGGGTGGAAAGTACCGCGATCAGGAAAAAACGTTTCATGCGCCCTGCTTCCCGGCCGTGGCCAGGTTCTCGAGTTTCATGCGCACGCTGTCGTATTGCGGCGCGTCCTTGCCGTAGGCCTGCATGGATGCCTTGTAGGCCTTGCGGGCTTCGGCGGTCTGTCCAAGCTTGACCAGCACATCGCCGCGCAGTTCCCCGCGCACGCCATCGTATTGGTCGGCGGGCATGCCATCGAGCAGGGCCAGGGCGTCCTTGGCCTTGCCCTGCGCCAGCTCGACGCGCGCCAGGCGCAGCGTCATCAGCGCCTTGATCGCGCCGTGCTCGCCGTCTGCGTGGTCACGCGCCCACTGAAGCGAGGTGACCGCATCGGCCAGCTTGCCGTTGTCCACCAGGTTGGCCGCGCGCGCGGAGGCCGCGAACACCGCATAGGGCGAGTCGGCGTAGTCCTTGAGCATCACGTCGACCAGCGCGCTGGCCTCGCTGTCCTTGCCGGCCGTGTAGGCCTTCTCGATCGCCGAGAACTGGGTCGCGGCATTGGCGCGATGCTGCTCCTGGTGGGCGCGCCACTGCTTGTAGCCGAAGATCAGCACCAGGCCGAGCACGATGCCCACGACAATGGACAAGCCGTTCTGGCGCAGCCATTCCTGGAGGCGTTCGCCCTGTTCGTAATCGTCGTATGCGTCAAAAGCCATGCGTCACCTGTAGAGACCGCAAACACCACGCCCCGGGCGTCCCGGGGCCGATGCCTTGCGAAAGGATTGTGTTGAGCGAACCGCCTGCGCGGCAAACCCGCAAAGGATAACCGATGCGTGCATGTCGCGATACCGCGGGCACGCATCGGCCGGGCGGGCGGTGATGCGCGCGGCGTCCGCCGCGGGCCCGGCCTCAGTCGGTGCCGACGCGGGCCTGGCCGTCCCTGCCCAGTTCGAAATGGGCCACGTTGGCGCGACGGAACGGCTGCAGCTGCAGCGACTGGCCGTCGACCTGCACCGTGGCGCCGTCGGCATTGCCGATGCGCACGTCGAGCGGCGCCTTGCTGGCGTAGGCCCGGCGGGTGCCGGCCGGCAACAGGGCGTATTCCAGCCGGGTGCCCGAATCGTCGGTGATCTCCACCCAGCTGGGCTGCTTGAGGGTGATCGACAGGTGCGTGGGCGTGCCCGTGGCGCTCGTCGGCGTGGCCGTGGCATCGACGGGGGCCGCGGCCGATCCGGTGTCGCCACTGCCGCTGTCCGTGCCCGACCGGGTGCCCTCCATCGCGCTGAACGGCGCCATCGAGGCCATCAGGGGTTTCTGTTCGGTCGCGCCGGGAGGCTTGGCCGTGCCACCGGCTTCGGCCGGAGGTATGGCCAGATCCTGGCCGCCGGCGTTGGTGGGCGCGCCCTCGGCCAGCTGGCTGGAAGCGCCGCTGACCGGCGCTGAATTGAGCGGCGCCAGCCGCGCGATGTCGCGCTTGAGCACGCCGTGCAGGCCCAGCCAGATCAGCGGAACCACGATGACCGCGGTCAGGACGATGCCGGTCGCCGCGCTGGAGTAGCGCTGCATGCCGCGTTTCCAGGCCGACTGCGATTGCGAGGCGACCAGCACCGGCTGCCTGGCCTGCAGGCTCTCGATCCGGGTTTCGACATGCGACAGGTCAAGGCGAACGTGCGCGGCGTACTTGCGCAGGTAGCCCTTGAGGTAGACCGAGTAGTCGATGCCTTCGTAGTCGTCGGCCTCGAGCTTCTCCAGCAGGCGGGTCGGCAGCCGCAGCGCCTGGGCGCAGTCGGGCAACGACATGCCGTGCTGCTCGCGCGCGCGGCGCAGCCGGTCACCCAGGGTGGGCTCGTCTCCACGCGCGCCATCCATGCCGGCATCCTCCCCGATGCCGTGCGCGGCGCTGTCGAAACCGGATGTCACCCCCGGTTGCTCCGACCTCGCCTGATGGTCCGTCTGCCCCTCACCCTTCAGATACGTGGACTCTTCATGATTCATCGCGATATCTAGTTGTCGATGGACCGGGCCTGATCCGAATCCGGGAATTTGGCCAACAGTCGCTTCTTGTAATTCCGGGCTCCCTCCTCGTCGCCCAGACTTTTTTCGATGCGATAACCCAGCAGCAGGGCCGCCGGGTTGGGACGCCCGAGGGCGTCAAAGCGCTGAATGAAGGCGCGGGCCTGGAAGGCCTTGCCCTTGCTCAGCAGCAACCGGGCCAACTGGAACAGCGCATCGGCGTTGGTCGGGTTGATCGACAACGCGCGGCGATAGACCTGCTCGGCCCGCGTGTCGTCGTTGGTCTTCAGCAGGCAGCGCCCGGCATTGCTCAGCGCCACGTCCTTGGTTGCGTAGAAAGGGTCCCTGACGGCCTGCTCGAAATACGGCATCGCCTGGTCGACCTTGCCGATTCTGCACAGGAACACGCCCAGATTGTTGTTCGTGTCGCCATTTTTCGGCATCAGGGCCTGCGCGCGGCGGAAATTCTTCTCGGCCTCGCCGTTTTCGCCGATCCGCGCGTAGATGGTGGCGATGACGGTATGGGCCGGCGCGTAGTCGTCGTCGAACTTCAGCGCCAGCTTGAGCTTCTCCAGCGCCTGCTTGAGCTCGCCGCGCTCCAGGTACTGCTGGCCGAGCTCGGTGTGGATGCGCGCGGCGTCCTGGTCGTTGACCTTGCGGCTGGACATGCTGCCGCCCGAAGACGCGCAACCGGCCAGCACCAGCACGAGACATCCCGAGACCAGCCAACGATCAAGCCGCATGGGTCGCATCCTTTTCCATTTGCTTGCGAAATTCCGAGGAACGGCGGGTGCGATCGAGCACCTGCCCCTTGAGCTGGCCGCAGGCGGCGTCGATGTCGTCACCGCGCGTGCGGCGCACGGTGGCGATCACGCCGGCCTCGTTGAGGATGCGGCGGAAGGCCTCGATCTGCGCGGCGTCGGAGCGCTCGTAGCGCGTGCCGGGGAACGGATTGAACGGGATCAGGTTCACCTTGCTGGGCAGGCGCCGCATCAGCTTGACCAGCTTGCGCGCGTGCTCGGGGTGATCGTTGATGCCCTTCATCAGGGTGTATTCGAAGGTGATCGACGCGCGCGGGCGCGAGCTGACATAGCGCTTGCAGGCGGCCAGCAGTTCGTCGATGGGATATTTCTTGTTCAGCGGCACCAGCGTGGTGCGCAGCTCGTCGGTCGGCGCGTGCAGCGACACCGCCAGCGAGACGTCGGCGACCTGCGAGAGCTGGTCGATCTGCGGCACCAGGCCGGAGGTCGACAGCGTGACGCGCTTGCTGGCCAGGCCGAAGCCGAGGTCGTCGCGCATCAGGTTCATCGCCGCGACCACGTTGTCGAAGTTCATCAGCGGCTCGCCCATGCCCATCATCACCACGTTGGTGATGCGCCGGTGCTGGTGCGGCACGTTGCCCAGGTACTTGGCCGCCACCCACACCTGGCCGATGATCTCGGCGGTCGACAGGTTGCGGTTGAAGCCCTGCGTGGCGGTCGAGCAGAAGGTGCAGTTGAGGCCGCAGCCGACCTGCGAGGACACGCACAGCGTGCCGCGGGTGGGCTCGGGGATGTAGACGGTCTCGATGGCGTTGCCGCCATTCATGCCCAGCAGCCACTTGTGGGTGCCGTCGGTCGAGCCCTTCTCGAACATCGTGGCCGGCGGGCCGACGTAACAGACCTCGGCAAGCTTGGCGCGAAGCGACTTGCCGAGGTCGGTCATGTTGTCGAAATCGTCTTCCAGACGGTGATAGATCCACTTCATCACCTGATCGGCACGATACGGCTTCTCGCCCAGTTGCGCGAAGAAATCACGCAGCCCCTGGCGGTCGTAGTCGAGCAGATTGGTTTTCACCGTCGAGCTCACGATTGTCGTTCCTGCATGTGGATCAGCGCGGGCACAGCTCCGTCGCGGCGAAGAAGTAGGCGATCTCGACCGCCGCCGTCTCCGGCGCGTCCGAACCGTGCACCGCATTGGCGTCGATGGAATCGGCGAAATCGGCGCGGATGGTGCCGGCGGCCGCTTCCTTCGGATTGGTCGCGCCCATCAGCTCGCGGTTCTTCATGATCGCGCCCTCGCCTTCCAGCACCTGGATCATCACCGGGCCGGAAATCATGAACTCGACCAGCGCGGCGAAGAACGGACGCTCGCTGTGAACGGCATAGAAGCCTTCCGCTTCGCTGCGCGAGAGATGCTTCATCTTCGCGGCGACGACCTTCAGGCCGGCCTTCTCGAAACGGGAGTAGATGTCGCCGATGACGTTCTTGGCGACGGCATCGGGCTTGATGATCGAAAGGGTGCGCTCCAGCGCCATGCACAGTGCTCCGGTAGGTTGGTTGGGGTGTGGAAAAACGGGCCGGCCCGTCCAAGCCAGTCACCGTACCACCAAATCCGTGAAAAATTCGGGATTTGGTGGTGCAAAGCTTGACAGATTCTAGATCAATCGCAAGTCCGGCCCTTGACCGCGGCACCGCATCACACGAACGTTTCCAACGTTTGACCTTCGCCAGGCGCCAGCCTATGCTTCAAACGATCGTTTGACTCGCTTCGCGCGAGCCGGAGACCTCCACCGTGGCCAGTTCCCAGTTTTCCACCAAGCAGCGCATCCTCGAGGCTGCCGAAACCCTGTTCGCGCGGCACGGCTTCGCCGGCGCCTCGCTGCGCCAGGTGACCTCCGCCGCCAACGTCAACCTGGCCGCGGTGAACTACCACTTCGGCTCCAAGGACAAACTCATCGAGGAGGTGTTCCGACGCCGCCTGGACGAACTGAACCGCCGGCGCATGGAGGCCCTGTCCTCGCTGGCCGACGACGCCACCCTGGAAGACGCCCTGGGCGCGTTCATCCGCCCGGCCCTGGAACTGGCCCAGCAGGGCGAGGGCGGCGGCGCCTTCGTGCGCGTGCTGGCCCGCGCCTACGCCGAGCACAACGACCAGCTGCGGCGCTTCCTGTCGGAGAACTACGGCCACGTGCTCAAGCAGTTCGCCAAGGTGTTCGCCGAAAAGCTGCCGGGCCTTCCGCGCGAGGAGCTGTACTGGCGCCTGGACATCGTGGCCGGCGCGCTGACCTACGCCATGGCCGACTTCGGCATCATCCAGCGCCGCGCCGAGGTCAGCGAGCAGCAGCACCGCGAACAGGCGATCCGGCACCTGATCCAGTTCGCCGCGGCCGGCCTGCGCGCCGACTGACCCCTTATCCGTCCGCCGCGGACGCCAACCGCGACGGATGCAATCGACGTTTCATCGGAGATAGGCATGACCACCAAACCGCTACGCATCCGCAAGGCCGCGGTGCTGGGCGCCGGCGTCATGGGCGCGCAGATCGCCGCGCACCTGACCAACGCCGGCATCGAGACCGTGCTGTTCGACCTGCCCGCCAAGCAAGGGCCCAAGAACGGCATCGCGGTGAACGCCATCAAGCACCTGGGCAAGCTCAAGCCAGCGCCGCTGGGCGATGCCACGCTGGCCGCGTGCATCATTCCCGCCGACTACGACGAGCACCTGGCCCAGCTGGCCGATTGCGACCTGGTCATCGAGGCCATCGCCGAGCGCATGGACTGGAAGCTGGACCTGTACAGGAAGGTCGCCGCGCACCTGCCCGAGCACGCGGTGATCGCCTCCAACACCTCGGGCCTGTCGATCAACACGCTGGCCGAGGCGCTGCCGGAGAACCTGCGCCACCGCTTCTGCGGCGTGCACTTCTTCAACCCGCCGCGCTACATGCACCTGGTCGAGCTGATCCCGAACAAGGCCACCGACGCCAACGTGCTGGACGGCCTGGAAGGCTTCCTGACCACCGCGCTGGGCAAGGGCGTGGTGATCGCGCGCGACACCCCCAACTTCATCGGCAACCGCATCGGCGTGTTCTCGATGCTGTCGACCATGGTCCACACGCAGGCCTTTGGCCTGGGCTTCGACGTGGTCGACGCGCTGACCGGTCCGGCCATCGGCCGCCCCAAGAGCGCCACCTACCGCACCGCCGACGTGGTCGGCCTGGACACCATGGCACACGTCATCCAGACCATGGCCGACACCCTGCCGGACGATCCCTGGCACAAATACTTCAAGGCGCCCGAGTGGCTGGCCGCGCTGATCGACAAGGGCGCGCTGGGCCAGAAGAACGGCGCCGGCTTCTACCGCAAGAACGGCAAGACCATCGAGGTGCTGGATCTGGGCAAGGGCGACTACGCCGCCGTCCGAGCAGCAAGGCGTCCGACGAGGTCGCCGCGATCCTGGCCCTCAAGGACCCGGCCGAGAAGTTCGGCAAGCTGCGCGCCAGCGAGGATCCGCAGGCGCAGTTCCTGTGGGCCTGCTTCCGCGACCTGTTCCACTACACCGCCTACCACCTGGCCGACATCGCCGAGACCGCGCGCGACGTCGACTTCGCCATCCGCTGGGGCTACGGCTGGAAGCTGGGTCCGTTCGAGACCTGGCAGGCCGCCGGCTGGCAGCAGGTGGCCGGCTGGATCGCCGAGGACATCGCCGCCGGCAAGGCCATGAGCGACGCGCCCCTGCCCGCCTGGGTCACCGACGGCCGTCGCGGCGTGCACCACGCCGCCGGCTCGTTCTCGCCCGACAAGGGCACCGACCTTCCGCGCTCCACGCACCCGGTGTACCAGCGCCAGGTGTTCCCCGACCCGATCCTCGGCGAGAAGCCCGCCGAGGGCGAGACGGTGTGGGAGAACGAGGGCGTGCGCCTGTGGACGCTGGGCGATGACCGCATCGGCATCCTCTCGTTCAAGACCAAGATGAACACGGTCAACGACTTCGTGCTGGACGGCATCCAGCAGGCCATCCGCGTGGCCGAGGACACGCTCGACGCCATGGTCATCTGGCAGACCGGCGAGCCGTTCTCCGCCGGCGCGGACCTCAAGGGCGCGCTGGGCCTGATCCAGGACGGCAAGCTGGCCCAGTTCGAGGCCATGGTGGCCAACTTCCAGGCCACCAGCATGGCCATCAAGTACGCGCAGATCCCGGTGGTCGCGGCCGTGCGCGGGCTGTGCCTGGGCGGCGGCTGCGAGTTCCAGATGCACTCGGCACGCACCGTGGCGGCGCTGGAGTCCTACATCGGCCTGGTCGAGGCCGGCGTCGGCCTGCTGCCCGCCGGTGGCGGCCTGAAGGAGATCGCCACGCGCTGCTCGGCCGCGCCGGTCGGCGACGCCTTCGACAACGTCAAGCGCTACTTCGAGACCGTGGCCATGGCCAAGGTCGCCGGCTCGGCGCTGGAGGCCAAGGCCTTCGGCCTGCTGCGCGAGTCCGACGTGGTGGTCTTCAACAGCTTCGAGCTGCTGTACGTGGCCAAGCAGCAGGCCCGCGCGCTGGCCGAATCCGGCTACCGCCCGCCCCTGCCTGCCCGCCACGTGACGGTCGCCGGCGACGTCGGCACGGCCACGTTCAAGGCGCAGCTGGTCAACATGCTGGAGGGCTACTTCATCTCGCCGCACGACATGGAGATCGCCAGCCGCATCGCCGACTGCCTGTGCGGCGGCGAGATCGAGCGCGGCAGCGCGGTCGACGAGGCCTGGCTGCTGGCGCTCGAGCGCAAGCATTTCGTCGCCCTGGCGCAGATGGAGAAGACCCAGGCGCGCATCGCCCACACCATGAAGACCGGCAAGCCGCTGAGGAACTGAGGACGCGGATGCAAACCACCGTTCCGTCTATCCCTCATTTCCAGGAGAACTTCCATGTCTAAACAGATCCAGGACGCCTACATCGTCGCCACCACCCGCACCCCGGTGGGCAAGGCGCCGCGCGGCGTGTTCCGCAACACCCGTCCCGACGACATGCTGGCGCACGTCATCCGCGCCGCCATGGAGCAGTGCCCGGGCATCGACCCGGCGCGCATCGGCGACGCCATCATCGGCTGCGCCATGCCCGAGGCCGAGCAAGGCATGAACGTGGCGCGCATCGGCGTGCTGCTGGCCGGCCTGCCCGACACCGTGCCGGGCATGACCATCAACCGCTTCTGCTCCTCCGGCGTGCAGGCCGTGGCCCTGGCCGCCGACCGCATCCGCCTGGGCGAGGCCGACCTGATGATCGCCGGCGGCACCGAGTCGATGTCGATGGTGCCGATGATGGGCCACAAGGTGCAGATGAACCCGGCCATCTTCAACGACGACAACGTGGCCATCGCCTACGGCATGGGCATCACCGCCGAGAAGGTCGCCGAGCGCTGGAAGATCAGCCGCGAGGCGCAGGACGCCTTCGCCGTGGAAAGCCACCGCCGCGCCCTGGCCGCCATCGAGGCCGGCGACTTCAAGGACGAGATCACCCCGTACACGCTGGACGACCGCTACCCCGACGTCGCCAACGGCAGCGTGCGCGAGGACCGCCGCGTCATCGACACCGACGAAGGCCCGCGCGCCGGCACCACGCCGGAAGTCCTGGCCAAGCTGCGCACCGTGTTCCGCAACGGCCAGTTCGGCGGCAGCGTCACCGCCGGCAACTCCTCGCAGATGTCCGACGGCGCCGGCGCGGTGATCCTGGCCAGCGAACAGGCCATCAAGGACTACGGCCTGACCCCGCTGGCCCGCTTCGTCAGCTTCGACGTCGCCGGCGTGCCGCCGGACGTCATGGGCATCGGCCCCAAGGAAGCCATCCCCAAGGCGCTCAAGAGCGCCGGCCTGACCCAGGACCAGATGGACTGGATCGAGCTCAACGAAGCCTTCGCCGCGCAGTCCCTGGCCGTGATGCAGGACCTCGGCCTCGACCCGGAAAAGGTCAACCCGCTGGGCGGCGCCATCGCCCTGGGCCACCCGCTGGGCGCCACCGGCGCCGTGCGCGTCGCCACCCTGGTCCACGGCCTGCGCCGTCGCAAGCAGAAGTACGGCATGGTCACCATGTGCATTGGCACCGGCATGGGGGCGGCGGGGATCTTCGAGGCGCTCTAACCCACGCCGCAGCGTCACCACGAAAAACGGCAGCGCCTTCGCGCTGCCGTTTTTTTGTGCCTGCTTTCGAACTCGAATCATCGTCAGGTGCTGACGTACTGACTTCTGCACCCTGATTGCCTAATCAACAACGGTGTTGAGCCTCTGGACCACTACTTTCCGCCGTGCGGCCTGCTTCCGGCTTTGCCGCAGACGCATGCTGCCAAGCGCGGAAGCGGTCAGTTAGACTGGCTGAATCGATACGCAACGCTCGCTCTGGGTAATGGAGATACCATGTTGAGAACTGCTATGTCGTGGCTGCGCTGGCGTGGAAGGCTGCGTCGATCCACGTTTATCTGGATGTTGCTCGCGAGCGCGCTCGGGTTTGTGGTGCTCTACGTCTTCATCGACAGCATCAGCCATCCAGCAAGCCTGATCTTGTATCCACCAGCGTTCGCCATCTGGCTGTCGATCGCCGTACGACGCCTGCACGACCAGGCGCGCGCCGCGGGATGGCTGCTCGCATTGCTGGTGCCGATCCTCGGTCCGCTGCTCATCACGTTCATGCTGCTGTTCAAGCGCGGCACCGAGGGTGAAAACCAATACGGAGACGACCCGCGCACACAAGGCCGGGATTATCTGACCGTTCAAATCCACGAGCCTGCGTGATGAACGACCAAAAAAAAGCCGGGCTCATCGTCAACGATGTGACGCGGCTCAACCCCGTACACGTATGGGCGATTGCCACGCCGACCAGCGTCGAGGAAGTCCAGGACGCAGTGCGTCGCGGCAACGGCACGATCTCGATCGGCGGTGGCCACTTCAGCATGGGCGGCCAGACCGCCAGTCCAGGCAGCCTGCATCTGGACATGCGCCGGCTGAACAAGATTCTCGCGTTCGACCCGCAGCAAAAGACGATTCGCGTTCAGAGCGGCGTGCGCTGGTGCGACATCCAGCGCTTTGTCGATCCGCACATGCTGTCGGTGAAGATCATGCAAACCTATGCCAACTTCACGGTTGGCGGTTCGCTGGGCGTGAACGTGCACGGGCGATACATGGGCATGGGCCCGCTGATCCTGTCGGTGCGTTCGATCCGCCTGGTGATGGCCGACGGTTGCATCCGCGATGCGACACCGGCCGAAAACAGCGAGCTGTTCTACGGAGCCATCGGGGGTTACGGCGGGCTGGGCGTGATTGTCGAGGCGGAACTCGAGCTGGCGGAAAATTCACGCGTCCGCCGCGAACATGCCTGCATGCCCACGCGCAAGTATGCGAATTGGTTTCGCGACACCATCCGCAGTGCGCCCGATGCCATCTTCCACAACGCCGACCTGTACCCGCCGCACTACACCCATGCGCGTGCGGTGACCTGGCGCGAAACGCGCGATGCGGTCACCGTCAGCAAGCGCCTGCAGCCCATACGCAAGCGCTTTCCGCTGCAGCGCTACTTCTACTGGGCATTCACTGAAACGCCCGCCGGCAAGTGGCGTCGGCAACGCCTGGTCGACCCCTTGCTGTACCTCGGCCGTCCCGTGCACTGGCGAAATTACGAAGCCGGCTACGATGTTGCCGAGCTTGAACCGGCCTCGCGCAAGCATGCGACCTATGTCCTGCAGGAATACTTCGTGCCGGTTGCGAAATTTGATGAGTTCGTGGCGAAGATGGCCGAGATCCTGCAGCGCCATCGCGTCAATGCCGTCAACATCTCGGTGCGCCACGCCCAGGCGGATGCCGGATCGTTGCTGGCATGGGCGACGGAGGAAGTGTTCGCGTTTGTGCTTTATCACAAGCAGCGCACGCGAGAAAACGCCAAGGAACGCGTGGCGGTGTGGACGCGCGAACTGATCGAAGCGGCCATCGCCTGCGGCGGCCGGCATTATCTTCCCTACCAGCCGCACGCGACGGCGGATCAGTTCCATCGAGCCTATCCGCGAGCCCGCGAACTTTTTGCACTGAAGCGGAAATTCGACCCTGAATGTCGCTTTCGCAACGTGCTCTGGGACACCTACTACCTCCCTGATCTGGAAAGCACGATGGATGACGCACAAACGGCGATCGAAACGCCGGGAGACTTCGCCGCCGTTTATGGTCATAAGAGAGGCAACGATGATTTCTACCGCTTCCTGCAAAACGTCTACCGACTGTATCCGGAGGATCGTTTCCACGCGTTGATCAAGCAGTCCACCGAGGCGTTCCCGGGTAACGACGAGGCGATTTATCGCGACCTGCAGGCACGACTTCCGGCCATCAAGCCATTCCTCTCCGAACTGTCCTACGCATTGCCTTCGCTCGGCAAACAGAAGCGCGAGATGTCGCGTCAGACGCTGGAGCTGCTAGGCACGCGCCGAGCGTTCGACGGGTACATGGAAATCGGCAGTACCGGCCGCTATGTCAGCGACCTGCGCAAACACCTCAAGCTGCGAGGAGACATGGTCCTGGTGAACGATGTCGCGCCATCCAACTCACCCGTCGATATCGTCGAACGTGGCGGCTTTCGCAAGCTGGGACGGTTCGTGCCGATGGATGACTATGCACCGATTCCAACGCAGGCCATCGCCGATGCCAGCATCGAGCTGGCGACGTGCTACATCGGCCTGCATCACGCGGCGCTTGATCGGCTCGAACCGTTCATCGCATCCATTGCCCGCGTGGTGAAGCCTGGCGGATTGTTCATTGTGCGCGACCACGATGTGACCGACCCGTACATGACGGCCATGGCGTCCCTGGCGCATGCGGTGTTCAATGCCGGGCTGGGCATTCCCTGGGAGACCAACGCACAGGAATTGCGGCATTTCCGCAGCATCGACGAATGGATCGACATCCTGGGTCGCCACGGATTTGAACCGACCGGTTCACGCCTGTTCCAGGCGAATGATCCGACACTCAATGCCTTGTTGTGCTTCCGCCGCTCATGATGAAGACCATCTCCCGCTGGCTGGCTTGCCTGCTCGTGTCGATGCTGGTGGCGCCGTCCTTCGCGACAACCCATCCGGCGCAGGCTGCGCCGGGCCTGCATGTCCCGGCGAAGGATCGCCGCAGTCCGGACCAGACCTACCTGACTTTCCCCGAATGGTTCCTGGTGTTCAGTCCCGATGAATATGCCCGTTTGCTCAAGACCGGACATTCCAGCGATTTCCCGTGGTTCAGGCATATCGGTCAGTTCTGGAGCAGCTATGCGCAGGTCATCAAGGCCACACGCAAATATCCATTCAATGGCGAGTACCACCTGATGATCGTGGTGATCGGCACCAGTACCACGGTCGAGTACGGCATCAAGGGCATCTATGAAACGTTGATAGGCCGGCTCACGGAGCTCACCTGCGCACCGAATGCCACGGCGGAAGATCGACTAGCCGCGCGCGAAGCACAGGATTATGTGGATTTCATCCGTGTGCATCCTTGGTACGAGTTCGATTTCGCGGCGCGACTCAAACAACTGTGGACAAAGACGCCGATGCGCGGGCCGCATCAACTGCGCAAATGGGAACGTCGCTACCTGCTGACGTCGGAGTGGGGGGTCAAGGCCATCTATGGTTGGGTGATTGGCAAGGCCACGCATTCGGCTTTCGCCGAGCCCAAGGCATCGACCATGGTGGTTGTGCGGGACCTCCCCTCCAATGCGGAACTTCCGCACATGCAGCGACTGCAATCGAGCGATGATGAAACGCTGCTGGTACTGCCCCGTTATCAGGCGTTCACGGACGCAGCGCTGACCCTTGCGCAAAGCGGCGCGCGCTTCGTCGAGATCGCCGGCAATCGCGACATCATCTGCATCAGCATGGTCGTGCCCATGGCTGCTCCGATTCCGGATGGCGCACGTGTGTTGATCCGACAGCCTATCGTCACGCGCCCCGGATTCGAGCGGCGCGTGCTACAGGTGCCGATCGGGCGACTCTCTTCGGCGCTTGAAAGCAGCACGCGCAACGATGAAACCATCGAGCATGTGTTCGATTTCTGATCGACAGGAAGCTTGGTGGCAAAAAAGGTGTCAGGGACCAAAAAACGGTTCCAGGTTCACTTACACCCGTTTGAATCGTGTTCGATCTGTCGTTCACCGCAGCCATTGCACCGCCTTGCACAGCACCGTTTTCGCGCGCGGGTCCACCCTATTCCACGATGGTCTCGCCGCTGCCGCCGCAAAACAACAAAAAACGGTTCCAGGTTCAAAACGGTTCCAGGCTCACTTCCGGCCGCTCGATTCCGGAATGTGTGTTCCTGAAAAGAGCCATGAAGCGCACTGGGCACCGCGCTTCCTCCTGCGCCCCGGGCTATGACCTCCGACACCGTATCTTCCAGCACTGTCGGCATACCATGAGGATCTCTAGCATGGCGCTGACCTGCCCTGGCCATGGAATAAAGCGCGAACATGGATATCGTCAATGTGCGCCGCCGCAAGTTCGTCTGCATGCTGGCCGGTTCGACCGCCCTGGGTATCGGCGGTCTGAATCCGCTTGCCTCACTGGCAAAACCGATCGCGCATCGCTGGCCACTCTGGTCGATACGGCGTGGCGGCAGAAGCATCTACCTCACCGCCGAAACGCCGCCGCAGGCGGCCGACTGGCATGACGCGCGCATCGAGCGATTGCTGCCCGATTGCTCATCCATATGGACCGAGACCAACAACGTCTACCGGAAACCCCAGGCTGCGCTCATCCAGCGCTATGGCATGGACGCCAAGCGGCCGCTCGATACCTGGCTGGATGCACGGGACAAGGTCCGCCTGGCCAGGGCCGCCGCCGACTGCAAGGTGAATGCCAATGAGCTTGCTCCATACGAACCGTGGATCGTCGGATCACTGCTCCAGGAGAGCTTCTACCGGGTTTCCGGCTGGAGCGGAAAGTCCGCGCGCGAGGTGCTGACCGCGCACGCGGCGCACGCGGGCTTGTCCTTGTATTGCGAGTTCAAGGCGAAGGACGACGTCTTCGCCTGGTTCGGTGCGATGACACCTTTGCAGAACACGCAGTTCCTGCGCTACGCGCTCGACGAGATACTCGCGGGTCCGGAGGCCGATGCCCGCATCTTCACGGCCTGGCGCGCGGGCCGACGAGGGCCGGCAGAAGCGGAAGTGCGACGGTACGAACGGGCCTACCCGGCGTTGGCGGAGCGCCTCACGCTGGCGCGGAACCGCGCCTGGTTGCCTCGCCTCGAGTCGATGCTCGACACGCCGGGCACGCCCTTGGTCGTCGTCGGCCTCTATCACATGGTCGGCGCGTCCGGCCTGCTTGCCCTCGCCAGGCAAAAGGGCTGGACGATCGAAGCCATCTAGGTCCAGGATGACTACATCAAATCTGGCCATGAGTTATGGGCCAAGAGGTTTGTGGCTTGTTGAAGGCTGACATGTTTCTCCTTCGCGGCTTCCGCTGCTCCTACAAGGGGTAGGCGGGGTTGCGTTGGGGCGGCTCGGAGCCGCCGCCCATTGATGCGATCATGCCGCATGACCACCATTGCCTCCCACCCGCTCAAGCCCGCGCTGCTCGACAGCGTGGCGACCCTTGGCTATGCCAAGATGACTCCGACCACTTAAGGGACTTAAGGGGACGGAGGTAGTTAATCACTACCAAAGGTCCCAATCTGCGACTCCTCCCCTTCGGTAGCGGCGGAGGGTGGAGGACAAGGCCCGCAGGGTGGCGCACAGGACGTGCGCCAGTTCGTCGTCAGGCCAGGACGGCCTGTCGACGAACCCCCGGAGCCCGGAGCGGACCTGGAGGCCCGAAGGGCCGGAAGGCGCGGACGCTGGGGTGCCCTTCTTTTGGTTCCGTTTTCTTGGGCAAGCAAGAAAATGAACCCGGCCGGCGAAGCCGGTCGGAACGCTCTTGAATGTCCAGGTACGCGCGAGAGTAAAAATGCGCCGAAGGGCACTACCCCACGTTCAGGCCGGCTCGACGTACCGCAACAGCAGGCGTGGGGTTTCCCTGCCCTGCCAGTCATTGACCACCAGACTGAAGGCCGCCCGCACCCGCGGCGCCTCAGGCAGGTCGGGATCGGCGTTGAACATCACCGCATCAATCTGCTGCCCGTCCCGCGGATCGCGCAGCTTGAAGCGCAGGTGCGCGCCGGTGCTGCCCATGGGGCGGCGCTGCAGGCACTCGAAGGTGTTCTCGAACAGCGGTTCGGGAAAGGCCTGGCCCCACGGGCCGGCCAGGCGCAGCGCCTGCGCCAGCGGCAGGGTCAGGGTGCCCGGCGGCAGTTCGCCGTCGGTCCACAGCACGGCCTCCAGCAGCTCGGGCGGCATGCGCTCGCGGACCACCGCATCGAAGGCCGCGGCGAAGACCTCGAAGCGCTCGGCCGGCAGGCTCAGGCCGGCGGCCATGGCGTGACCGCCGAACGGGCCCATCAGGCCGGGATGGCGGGCGTCGACCTCGGCCAGCGCGTCGCGCACGTGGAAGCCGGGGATCGAACGCGCCGAACCACGCAGCTGGTCGCTGCCGGTGTCGGCCGGCGCGAAGGCCACCACCGGCCGGTGCAGGCGCTCCTTGATGCGCGAGGCGACCAGGCCGACCACGCCGGGGTGCCAGCCGGCATCGTGCAGCGCCACGCCGACCGTGTCGGGCAGCACGGCGTCGCGCACCATGCGTTCGGCCTCGGCCACCATGTCGGCCTGCAGCTGGCGGCGATCGGTGTTGATGGACGACAGCAGCTCGGCCAGCTCGCGCGCCCTGCCCTCGTCGTCGGTCAGCAGGCAGGCCACGCCCAGGGTCATGTCCTCCAGCCGGCCGGCGGCGTTGAGGCGCGGGCCGAGGGCGAAGCCCATGTCCGCGGCGGTCAGCGTCGCCAGGCTGCGACCGCTGGCCTCGGCCAGCGCGCGGATGCCGGCGCAGGCGTGCCCGGCGCGGATGCGGCGCAGGCCGTTCTCGACCAGCACGCGGTTGTTGCGGTCCAGCGGCACCACGTCGGCCACGGTGCCCAGCGCCACCAGGTCCAGCAAGGTGGCCAGGTTGGGTCGCGCTTTTCGAGGCATGCGGCCATGGATGGCCGCGTCCTGGTCGTCGCGATCAGGACGATCACCGGGGAACAGCCTCGCGCGCAGTGCCATGAGCAGATAGAACATCACGCCGACGCCGGCCAGCGCCTTGCTGGGAAAGCCGTCGCCGGGCAGGTTCGGGTTGACGATGGCGTCGGCCGCCGGCAACTGCGGCCCCGGCAGGTGGTGGTCGGTCACCACCACGCGGATGCCGCGCGCGCGCGCCGCCGCCACGCCGGCCACACTGGCGATGCCGTTGTCCACGGTGACCAGTACGTCCGGGGTCTCGCTCAACGTTTCCACCAGCGCCGGGCTGAGGCCGTAGCCGTGGGCGAAGCGGTTGGGCACCACGTAGTCCACGTGGCGCGCGCCGAGCAGGCGCAGGCCGCGCACGGCCACGGCCATGCCGGTGGCGCCGTCGCAGTCGTAGTCGCCGGCGATGACGATGCGCTGGTCCTCGGCGATGGCCGTGGCCAGGATCCCGACGGCGGCCTCGAGTCCGCCCAGGGCCGAAGGCGAATGCATGCGGGCCAGCGCGTGGTCGACCTCGTGGGCGTGCGTGATGCCGCGGGCGCGATAGAGCCGCGCGAGCACCGGATGCAGGTCGTGCGCGCCGTCGATCGGACCGTCGGGGCACGCGCGCTGGCGCAGCAGCACCCGTCTCATGCGATGCGACGCCAGAGGCGCCAGCGGTGCCGGCGCAGGTAGCGCACCCGCTCGCCGCTGGCAAAGCTCAGCGTCAGCTCGCCGTGCCGACGCAGCGCCGCCGCCAGCCGCGGCACGTGGACGGCGGCATCGAAGCCGCTTTCCAGGTCCAGCAGCGCATCGCCGCTGCCCTGTCCGGGATCGAAATCCCCGGGCGCGAACGCCTCGACCTTCGCCTGCGCGGCCAGCGTGCGGGCCAGCGGGTCGCGGCTGTACAGCGACGCCACGTCCGCGGTGACCCAGGCCGGCAGGCGTCCCCCACCCCACAGCCACAGGCCGTTCACCGGCATCTGGCCGCGCGCGCGGCGCTCGGCGTTGACCGGGTTCTGGTGCAGCAGGATCTGCGTCTCGTTGAACAGGCTGCGCCAGGTCGCCTGCGCCTTGCCCTGCGGCAGGTGCGCCAGCAGGTCGTCGCCCAGCACCTGGTCGGGCGAGGCGAAGGCCGGCGGCTGCGCGTCGCGCGGCAGGCGCACGTGCCAGCGCGCGGGCGTGCTGGTTTCCAGCAGGAAGCCGAGGTCGCCGAACAGCGGCCGCAGCGGCCGGGCCAGCGCGTCGGCCTCCTCCGCGGTCAGGTCCAGGGTGCCGCAGGCGAGCATGCGCGCGCCGGTCATGTCCGGCTGCACGAAGGCCGGCTCGGCGCACAGCCAGGTGTCGTCAGCGGCATCGCCATGCAGGGCCTGGCGCGACAGCGCGCCGGCCGGCAGCGGCCCCGAGGGCCAGCGGAAATGCGCGGTCAGCGCGGCGAGGTAGCCGTGCGGCGCATCGTCCAGGCGGTCGCCGCGCACCAGCCACGCGCGCAGCGCCGGTTCATGACCGCAGCGGGCGAACGTGGGCAGCAGCACGTGCAGCATGACGTCAGCGGTGTCCCGGGTGGTGGCGTGGACCCATCATGCCTCAGGCGTCCTCGGCCGACAGGGCCTCGATCTGCTCGTGCAGCTCCAGCCACTGGGTTTCCAGGTCGTCGTGCTCGGCGCGCAGCTCGCCCTGCTGGCGACCCAGGTCGGCGGCCTCGCGCGGCCGATCGGTGTACAGCGCGGGGTCGGCCAGGCGGGTTTCCAGCGCGGCCAGTTCGGTGTCGATGGCCTGCATGCGCTTTTCCACGCGCTGCACCTCGCGGGTCAGCGGGCGCATCCGCTCGCGCCGTTGCGCGGCGGCGCGGCGGCGGTCCTTTGCCGAGGGCGCCGCGTCCGACGATGCCGACCGCTCGGCGCTGGCCTCGCGGCTGCGCAGCCAGCGGGCGTAATCGTCCAGGTCGCCGTCGAAGGCCTGCACGCCGCCGTCGCCGACGCGCCAGAAGCGGTCGCTGACCAGGCCCAGCAGGTGGCGATCGTGCGAGACCAGCACCAGCGCGCCCTCGTAGTCCTCCAGCGCGTCGACCAGGGCCTCGCGCATGTCCAGATCCAGATGGTTGGTCGGCTCGTCCAGCAGCAGCAGGTTGGGCTTGTCCCAGGCGATCAGCGCCAGCGCCAGGCGCGCGCGCTCGCCGCCGGAGAAGCCGTCCACCGGCTCGAAGGCGCGGTCGCCGGCGAACTGCCACTGCCCCAGCCAGTCGCGCAGGACCTGCTGCGCCACGCCCGGCGCGCGCTCGGCCAGGTGCTCGAACGGACTGGCGCCGGCGCGCAGGCTTTCCACCGTGTGCTGGGCGAAGTAGCCGATGCGCAGGTCCTTGTGCGCGCTGCGCTCACCATCCAGCACGGGCAGCTCGCCGACCAGGGTCTTGACCAGGGTCGACTTGCCGGCGCCGTTGACGCCGAGCAGGCCGAGGCGGTCGCCGGCCTCCAGGCGCAGCGTGACGTCGCCGAGGATGCGCGTGGCCGCGCCGCCGTCCGCGGCGCGGTAGCCGAGGTCGGCGTGGTCCAGGCCCAGCATCGAGGTCGGCAGGCGGCCGGGTTCGGGAAAGCGGAAGTGGAACGGCCGCTCGGCGCGCACCGCCTCGGTGCCGGCCAGCTTCTCCAGGCGCTTGACCCGCGACTGCGCCTGCTTGGCCTTGCTGGCCTTGGCGCGGAAGCGGTCGACGAAGGCCTGCAGGTGCGCGCGCTCGGCCTGCTCCTTGTCGTGCGCGATCTGTTGCTGGCGCAGCTGTTCGGCGCGCTGGCGCTCGAAGGCGCTGTAGTTGCCGCTGTACAGCCGGCCGGTCCCCGCATGCAGGTGCAGCACGTGCGAGACCACGCCATCGAGGAATTCGCGGTCGTGCGAGATCACCAGCAGCGTACCCGGGTAGCGGCGCAGCCAGGCTTCCAGCCACAGCACGGCGTCAAGATCGAGATGGTTGGTCGGCTCGTCCAGCAGCAGCAGGTCGGATGGCGCCATCAGCGCCCGCGCCAGGTTCAGGCGCACCCGCCAGCCGCCGGAAAAGGACGCCACGGGCCGGTCGTGGGTGTCGGGCGCGAACCCCAGGCCGTGCATCAGGCGCCCGGCGCGGGCGCGGCCGTCGTAGCCGTTCATGGCCTCGATGCGCTGATGCGCGGCGGCCATGCCGGCGGCATCGCCCGCGGCCTGCGCGGCGGCCTCGTCGGCCAGCGCCGCGGCCAGTTCGGTGTCGCCGCCGAGGACGTAGTCGATGGCCGGGTCGGGCAAGGCCGGGGTTTCCTGCGCCACCGAGGCCATGCGCACGCCCGTCGGCAGGTCCAGGGCGCCGGCGTCGCCGTCCAGCTCGCCGCGCACGGCGGCGAACAGGCTGGACTTGCCGCAGCCGTTGCGCCCGACCACGCCGACCTTCCAGCCGGCATGCAGGGTCAGGTCCAGGCCGTCCAGCAGCGGCCGGGGGCCGCGCCGCAGGGCGAAGTCACGAAAGGCGATCATGGGCCGGGCACGACGGGGAAGACGGGCGTCTTCACTCGTAGCTGACGCTGATGATCTCGTAGTTCTTGATGCCCTTGGGCGCCTGGAACTCGATGCTGTCGCCTTCCATGCGGCCGATCAGCGCACGCGCGATCGGCGAGGTCACGGCGATCAGGTTCAGCTTGATGTCCGCTTCCAGGTCGCCGACGATCTGGTAGGTCACGGCCTCGCCGCTTTCCTCGTCCTCGAGCTCGACGATGGCGCCGAACACGATCTTGGCGCCGGCGTTCAGCGTGGCGGTGTCGATGACGTGCGCGGTCGACAGCGCTGCCTCCAGCTCCTTGATGCGGCCTTCGATGAAGCTCTGCTGCTCGCGCGCGGCGTGGTACTCGGCGTTTTCCTTCAGGTCGCCGTGCGCGCGCGCCTCGGCGATGGCCTCGATGATGCGCGGGCGCTCCTTGCCCTTGAGGCGTTCCAGTTCCTTCTTCAGGCGCTCGGCGCCCGGCTTGGTCATGGGAGCGCGATTCATGCTTCCAGCTCCTTGTGCAGTTCCTGCAGGCTGTGCACGCTGCCGCCGTCGCGGCTGTCCAGCGAGTGCATCAGCGCGCGCGCGCCCGCGATGGTGGTCGAATAGGTGACGCGCTGCTGCAGCGCCTCACGGCGAATGGAGAACGAGTCGGCGATCGCCTGCTTGCCCTCGGTCGTGTTGACGATGTAGACGATCTCGCCGTTCTTGATCAGGTCGACGATGTGCGGCCGGCCCTCGAGCACCTTGTTGATGTGCTCGCACTCGACGTTCTGCGCGTTGAGGAAGGCGCAGGTGCCGCGCGTGGCGACCAGGCCGTAGCCGCGCTTGAGGATGTCGCGGGCGATCGGCAGCAGGCGGTCCTTGTCGGCGTCGCGCACCGACAGGAACACCTTGCCCAGCGGCGGCTTGCGGATGCCGGCGGCCTCGTGCGCGCGGCCGAAGGCGGCGCCGAAGTCGCGGCCCACGCCCATCACCTCGCCGGTCGAGCGCATCTCGGGGCCGAGGATCGGGTCGACGTTCTGGAATTTCAGGAACGGGAAGATCGCTTCCTTGACCGAGTAGTACGAGGGCACGATCTCGCGCGTGGCGCCCTGCTCGGCCAGCGTGCGGCCGGCCATGCAGCGCGCGGCGATCTTGGCCAGCGGCTGGCCGATGGCCTTGGACACGAACGGCACCGTGCGCGAGGCGCGTGGATTGACCTCGAGGATGAACACGTTCTCGCCCTGCACCGCGAACTGCGTGTTCATCAGGCCGATCACCTTCAGCTCGCGCGCCAGCAGCGTGACCTGGCGGCGCAGCTCGTCCTGCAGCGCGGGGGGGAGCGAGTACGGCGGCAGCGAGCACGAGGAATCGCCCGAGTGCACGCCGGCCTCCTCGATGTGCTCCATGATGCCGCCGATCAGCACGTTGCCCTCGGCGTCGGCGATGATGTCCACGTCGACCTCGACCGCGTGGTCGAGGAAGCGGTCCAGCAGCACCGGCGAGGATTCGGACACGCGCACCGCCTCGCGGATGTAGCGCTCCAGGTCGGCGTCGGCGTAGACGATCTCCATGGCGCGGCCGCCCAGCACGTAGCTGGGACGCACCACCAGCGGGTAGCCGATCTCGCGCGCCAGCACCAGCGCCTGCTCGGCGCTGCGGGCGATGCGGTTGGGCGGCTGCCTCAGCTCCAGGCGGTCGATCAGCTGCTGGAAGCGCTCGCGGTCCTCGGCCAGGTCGATGGAGTCCGGGCTGGTGCCGATGATCGGCACGCCGGCCGCCTCCAGCGCGCGCGCCAGCTTCAGCGGGGTCTGCCCGCCGTACTGCACGATCACGCCCTCGGGCTTTTCCTTGTCGACCACTTCCAGCACGTCCTCGAGCGTCAGCGGCTCGAAGTACAGGCGGTCGGAGGTGTCGTAGTCGGTGGAGACCGTCTCCGGGTTGCAGTTGACCATGATGGTCTCGAACCCGTCCTCGCGCAGCGCCAGCGCGGCGTGCACGCAGCAGTAGTCGAACTCGATGCCCTGGCCGATGCGGTTGGGACCGCCGCCGAGCACCATGATCTTGCGCTTGTCGCTGGGGTTGGATTCGCACTCTTCCTCGTAGGTCGAGTACATGTACGCCGTGGACGTGGCGAACTCGGCCGCGCACGAGTCCACGCGCTTGTACACCGGGCGCACGTCCAGGGTGCGACGCAGGTGGCGCACCGCGGCCTCGTCGGTGTCCAGCAGCGTGGCCATGCGCGCGTCGGAGAAGCCCAGGCGCTTGAGCTCGCGCATGCGCGCGGTGTCCAGCGAGGCGATGCCCTGCTCGCTCAGTTCGTTCTCGGCGACCACGATGTCCTCGATCGCGGCCAGGAACCACGGGTCGATTGCGGTCAGCGCGTGCACGTCCTCCAGGCTCAGGCCGGCACGGAAGGCATCGCCCAGGTAGAACATGCGCTCGGGGCCGGGCTGGCGCAGCTCGCGCTTGAGCGTGGCCATGCCCTCCTCCGTGGACAGGTCCAGGCCGGTCGGGTCCAGTCCGGTCTTGTCGGTCTCCAGGCCGCGCAGCGCCTTGTGCAGCGACTCGTGCATGCTGCGGCCCATCGCCATCACCTCGCCGACCGACTGCATCTGCGTGGTCAGGCGCGCGTTGGTGGCGGGGAATTTCTCGAAGGCGAAGCGCGGGATCTTGGTGACCACGTAGTCGATGGTCGGCTCGAACGAGGCCGGCGTCTTGCCGCCGGTGATCTCGTTCTTCAGCTCGTCCAGGGTGTAGCCGACGGCCAGCTTGGCCGCGACCTTGGCGATCGGGAAGCCGGTGGCCTTGGAGGCCAGCGCGGACGACCGCGACACGCGCGGGTTCATCTCGATCACCACCACGCGCCCGGTCTCGGCGTTGACGCCGAACTGCACGTTGGAGCCGCCGGTGTCCACGCCGATCTTGCGCAGCACCGCCAGCGAGGCGTCGCGCAGGCGCTGGTATTCCTTGTCGGTCAGGGTCTGCGCCGGCGCCACGGTGATCGAGTCGCCGGTGTGCACGCCCATCGGATCGAGGTTCTCGATCGCGCAGATGATGATGCAGTTGTCCGCCTTGTCGCGGACGACCTCCATCTCGAATTCCTTCCAGCCCAGCACCGACTCGTCGATCAGCACCTCGTGGGTCGGGCTGAGCTCGAGGCCGCGCTTGACGATCTCCTCGAACTCCTCGCGGTTGTAGGCAATGCCGCCGCCGCTGCCGCCGAGGGTGAAGCTGGGCCGGACGATGGACGGGAAAGCCGAGCCTATCCAGGATTTCCCAGGCCTGCTCCATGGAGCGGGCGATGTCCGAACGCGGCGATTCCAGGCCGATCTCGGTCATGGCGTCGCGGAACAGCTCGCGGTCCTCGGCCATGCGGATGGCCTCGCGCGAGGCGCCGATCAGCTCGACATTGTACTTCTCGAGCACGCCGTGGTCGGCCAGCTCCAGGGCGCAGTTGAGCGCGGTCTGGCCGCCCATGGTCGGCAGCACCGCGTCGGGCTTCTCCTTGGCGATGATGCGCTCGACCGTCTGCCAGTTGATCGGCTCGATGTAGACCGCGTCGGCCATCTCCGGGTCGGTCATGATGGTGGCCGGGTTGGAGTTGACCAGGATCGACGCGATAACCCTCCTCGCGCAGCGCCTTGCAGGCCTGGGCGCCGGAGTAGTCGAACTCGCACGCCTGGCCGATGACGATCGGGCCGGCGCCGCATTGTGGCGTTCCAGCACGCCGTTGTCGGCCAGCTCCAGGGCGCAGTTGAGCGCGGTCTGGCCGCCCATCGTCGGCAGCACCGCGTCGGGCTTCTCCTTGGCGATGATGCGCTCGACCGTCTGCCAGTTGATCGGCTCGATGTACACCGCATCGGCCATCTCCGGGTCGGTCATGATGGTGGCCGGGTTGGAGTTGACCAGGATGACGCGATACCCCTCCTCGCGCAGCGCCTTGCAGGCCTGCGCGCCGGAGTAGTCGAACTCGCACGCCTGGCCGATGACGATCGGGCCGGCGCCGATGATGAGAATGCTTTTGATGTCCGAGCGACGCGGCATTAGAGATATTCCTCGGTGTCTTCGGAGATTCGGGACTCGGGACTCGGGACTCGGGACTCGGCATTCGAGCTCGACCGCTTCAACGCTTGATGAAGCCGCAGGAGCATTTGCCCTACCCGGTCGCACAAATCGAGGGCAGCGATCCTGGTCTCTTCCTCGCCCAGGCCCAGTGCTTGCGACAAGCAGCAAGTTGAGTTTGCAGTTCCGCGGACGACCCCGAGGGCCATGGACACGAATCGCGCGTAGTCACGCGTCGTGCTTCTGGCATTGCCTTCGGCGACGTTGGACGGAACGGAGACGGCCGCTCGCTGCAATTGAGAGCTCAATCCGTAGCGTTCTTCCGCTGGGAAAGCCGGCAGTGAGCTCGTAGACGTTCTTGACCAGAGACATCGCGACCTGCCAAACCTCGAGATTCTTGAAATGCGACGCGCTCATGCGACGCTTCTCCCGAGTCCCGAGTCCCGAGTCCCCGAGTCCCGCATCAAACCCGCGAACCGTTCAAACAAGTACTCGATGTCATGCGGTCCCGGACTCGCCTCCGGGTGCCCCTGGAAGCAGAACGCCGGGCGGTCGGTCAGGGCGAAGCCCTGCAGCGAGCCGTCGAACAGCGACTGGTGGGTGACCCGCGCGCTGGCCGGCAGGGTCGCCGGGTCCACCGCGAAGCCGTGGTTCTGGCTGGTGATCAGCACGCGGCCGTCGTCGAGGTCCTTGACCGGGTGGTTGGCGCCGTGGTGGCCGAACTTCATCTTCAGCGTCTTCGCGCCGATGGCCTGGGCCATGATCTGGTGGCCCAGGCAGATGCCGAACAGCGGGATCTTCTTGTCCAGCAGCACGCGGGTGGCGGCGATGGCGTAGTCGCAGGCGGCCGGGTCGCCCGGTCCGTTGGACAGGAACACGCCGTCGGGCTTCATGGCCAGGACATCTTCCACCGGTGTCTGCGCCGGCACCACGGTGATCGCGCAGCCGCGCTCGGCCAGCAGGCGCAGGATGTTGCGCTTGACGCCGAAATCGTAGGCCACGACCTTGAACCGGCCCTCGGTGGCGTTGAACGCCTGGCGGTCGAGGTCGTAGACGCCCTCCGACCACGCGTAACGTTCGCCGGTGGTCACTTCCTTCGCCAGGTCCATGCCGTTCAGGCCGGGGAAGGCCCGGGCCTGGGCCAGCGCCTCGGCCTCGTCGATGTGCTCGCCGGCGACGATGCAGCCGTTCTGCGCGCCGGTGTCGCGCAGGATGCGGGTCAGCCGGCGGGTGTCGATGCCGGCGATGGCGACGATGCCGTTGCGGGTCAGGTAGTCGCCCAGGCTTTCCTCGCTGCGCCAGTTGGAGGCGCGGCGCGGCACGTCGCGCACGATCAGGCCGGCGGCCTGGATGCGGTCCGACTCGGCATCGGCGGCGTTGCAGCCGGTATTGCCGATGTGCGGATAGGTCAGCGTGACCAGCTGGCGGGCGTAGGACGGATCGGTGAGGATCTCCTGGTAGCCGGTCATGGCGGTGTTGAACACCACCTCGCCCACGGTCGACCCGGAGGCGCCCACGGCATGGCCGCGGAAAAGGCTTCCGTCTTCAAGGGTTAGCAACGCAGGAGTCATGAATTCCGCCTTCAGCAGGTGCAGCAATACCCGCAGGTCGGCGACGCTGACCTGGGGCTCGCAAAAAGGATTCTCGGGCGGGCCACAATGTTAAGCGTCGCCCGCCTGGATGTCCACTGCGGGGATCCGGAATGGCCCATCTCGGGCGCCGCGCAAATCGCATTCAGCCCCGTGCTCGGCACGCGTGGCTAGAATATTCGTCAGCCTTGGCGCGGACCTTCGCCCACGCGTCGGCCCATGCATGGATTTTCATCGATGACCGTTGCCCTGATCGATCCGCAGAACCTCGCCCGACCCGATACCACGGTGCAACGGGAACCGTTCGCCTTCATCACGGCGCACGGGCAGTTGCCCGAGGCCGCCCGCGCGGATCTGCAACGTGACTTCCCGACCTACCGCGAAGCCGGTTTCTTTCCCTGGGATCCCAGCGAATGCGGTCCCGCGGTCAACGCCCTGATCGAGCAACTGACCGCGCCGGCGATGGCCGCCGCGCTGGGCGAGCGCCTGGGCATCGCGCAACTGGGCGCGTACCCCACGCTGGTCACGCTGTGCCGGCATCTGAACCGCCGGCACGGCACCATCCACACCGACAGCCGCTCGAAGGTGGCCACGGCCCTGCTCTATCTCAATCCGGACTGGCCCGACACCAGCGACGGCTGCCTGCGCTTTCTCGCGCGCATCGACGACATCGACGCGGTTCTGGTGCCGGAACTTCGGCCCCTGTACGGTACGCTGGCGGTGTTTCGGCGCGCCGACAACTCCTTCCACGGGCACCTGCCCTACGAGGGCGAACGCCGGGTGATCCAGGTCGCCTGGCTGGTCAACGAGGACGCCAAGCTGCGCAAGACCAAGCGCGGTCGGTTCTCGCGCCTGTTCAAGAAGCTGTTCGGCGGACTGGACAGGAAAGTCGGCGCCGGGCGCGACCGCAGCGCCGCGCACCGCGACTGAACGGAACATTCAAGGATCGAACATGCCCTTCCTCGTCCTGCTCTCCATCGGCCTGCAGATCGCCTGCGCCATCCACGTCATCCGCAGCCACCGGTCGCTGTACTGGATCTGGCTGCTGGTCATCGGCTCCTACATCGCGGTGATCGTGTACGTGCTGTTCGCGGTGATCCCCGACCTGCGCAATGATCCGGGCGGCCGCAAGGTCGCGCGCGGCGCGCTGAACGTGATCGACCCGGCGCGCCGGCGCCGCGAGCTGCAGCGCCAGCTGGAGATCAGCAACACCATCGAGAACCGCCGTCACCTGGCCGGCGAGTGCCTGCGCCTGGGCGACTACGTCAACGCCGAGGAGCTGTATCGCGGGCTGCTCGAGGGCATGTATGCCGACGACCCGGACTTCATGCTCGGCCTGGCCCGGGCGCAGGCCGGACGCGAGGATTTCGTCGCCGCGCGCGAGACCCTGGACGCGCTGAAGGCCGCCAATCCCGGCTACCGCTCCAGCGAGGCCGAACTGCTGCACGCGCGCTGCCTGGAAGCATCCGGCGACACCGAGGCCGCGCTGGCGGCCTATCAGGTGCTGGCGCGCAGCTACCCGGGCGAGGAAGGCCGCTACCGCTACGGCAGCCTGCTCAGGCGCAGCCAGCGCCAGGACGAGGCGCGCGAGGTGTTCCAGGGGCAACTCAAGCAGGCCCGCGCCATGCCGACCTACTACCGGCGCAAGGAACGCCCGTGGCTGAAGGCCGCGCGGCAGGAGCTGTCGCAGCTGGGTCAGTCGTGACGCGCCAGGCGCGCGCTCGCCGGCCTCAGTGGTCGCGACGCAGGCGTCCTTCCAGCATGTCCGTGATGCCATAGACGCCCGCCGGCTGCGACACCAGCCATGCGGCGGCCTCCAGCGCGCCGCGGGCGAAGATGCCGCGGTCGTTGGCGCGATGGACCAGTTCCAGGCGTTCGCCCTTGCCGGCCAGCAGCGCCACGTGCTCGCCGACGATATCGCCGCCGCGGATCACCGAGAAACCGATCTCGCCGGCGGCGCGTGGGCCGGGATGGCCATGGCGGGCATGCACGGCCGCGGCCTCCAGCGTCGTGCCGCGGGCTTCGGCGGCCGCTTCGCCGAGGGCGATGGCGGTGCCGGACGGCGCGTCCTCCTTGCGGCCGTGGTGCGCCTCGATGATCTCCAGGTCCCAGTCCGGCAAGGCGCGCGCCGCATCACGCAGCAGACGCTGCAGCACGGCCACGCCGAGGCTGAAATTGGCCGCCTGCAGCACCGGAATGCGCTGGCCGGCCTCGGCCAGCCTGGCCTTCATGTCGGCATCGTAGCCGGTGGTGCCGACCACCAGCGGCACGCCGGCATCGAGACAGAACGCCAGCGCCGCGTCCAGTCCGGTCGGGGTGCTGAAATCGACCACCACGTCGATGTCGCGGGCGCCGTCCCAGCCATTGCTGAAGCGCAGCGATTCGGGCGTGGCCGGCTGCTGCAGCGGCTGGCCGACCAGCTCGGAGGATGCGTCGATCACCGCGCGCACGACGCGCAGGCGGCGATCGCCGCGACCGCGCTCGACCAGCGCGCGCCCCATGCGGCCGGATGCGCCGCTGATGGCAAGTCGGATGGGGGAACTCATGGACGGAGTGACGCTCGCGGCGGCCGTTGAATGGGCCATCGTAACGCGTCCGGCCCGCCACGCAAGCCTGCAGCGCCACACCCGGGAGCCGTCGCGCGGGTCCCGGATGCGGCGCCAGAAGCCCTGCCTAGTGAATCTGCACGCGCCGCAGGTGCGGGATCGTGCGCAGGGGCAGCGGATGCTTGAGCCGGTACACCGGCGGCGTGGTGCCGTGGCCGCTGCGGATGGCCGCGGCGCGGGCCTCGACGATCTTCCAGGTCTGGTAGAAGTAGTCGGCGCCGTACATGAAGTGCTTGTCGACCATGTCGGCGCCACCGGGCAACGTGCGCACGTCCTGCAGGAAATCCCACAGCATCCCGTAGTGCGCCACGCCGTCACGGTTGTAGTCCCACGTATGGGTGCCGGAACGGCTGGCCGGGAAATCACGCGTGTAGACCACGTGCGAGCCGCGCCGCGGCGGCATGCCGAACTCCAGGCCATTGAAGTCGGTGCCGAAGCCGCCGTCGATGCCGCCGCCACCCATCGCCGCGATCACGCGCTTGTAGAGCTGCAGCCACTGCCGGGCATCGAGCTTGGCGCTGCCGACACCGGCCATGCCGTGCAGGCCGCCGATGATGCGGTACTGCGCCGCCGTCAGCTGGCGCTCGCTGCTGACGTAGTCGTCATTGCCCAGGCTCACGCCGCGCAGGCCGTTGTGGCCGCTGTTGACCGGATAGTAGTAGCGCTGCGCGAGCGCCAGCGCCTGGTCGGTGGTGCGCTGGTCCATGTGGTCGATGTCGATCAGCATGCCCTGGCGCATCATGTCCACGAGCACCTGCTGGCCCAGCGTGGTCAGCGGACGGTTGTTCTTCTCGCCGGCGCCGATCGGGCAGTTGGGCAGCTTGATGTGGTCCACGTACTTGCCCAGCTTGGCCAGCTGCACGGCGTTGGTGGCGTCGCTGAGATCCTCGTTGCTGTAGCGGTAGGCGATGTGGTCGGACGGGTCGGCGCACACCAGGTCGTAGCGATGGCCGGACTCCATCACGTTGGCCACGTTGAACAGGTTGACGTAGGCCGCGCTGCCGCCGATCGGATTGTCGACCAGGTGCACCGGGAAGATGTAGCGCACGCCCTCGCCGTGCAGGCGCTGGATCTCGGCGTGGTACTGGGCGAAGGTCGGATGCTGCGCGTCGTGCAGGTTGCCGATGTGGTCGATCTCCATGCCCAGGACCACGGCCAGCTTGTTGGCGGCGACGATGCGGTGCACGTCCGCGGCGCTGTAGGCGATCTGCATGAAGTCCGAGTGGCGCGCCACGAACCGCTTGATCTCGCGCAGCTGCAGGTCCGAGGACGCCTTGTCGTCGATCGGCCCGTCGCCGGGACCGGCGGTCATGTGCGCCAGCAACTCGTTGTTGACGGTCAGCGCGACCATCACGCGCAGGCCGCCCTGGTAGGCGCGGTGGATCCAGTCGACCCACATCTTCTGGTGGGTCAGGTCGTTCCACTTGGGCCAGTTGGTGAAGGTCGGGTAACCGTAGGCGTTGGTCGGCTGCGACACGCCACCAAGGCCCGACTCCATGTTGCTGATCACGGCCTCGCGGATGCTGTCGCCGCAGGGGTTGTCCAGCGCGTTCCAGCCGCCGTGGGTCGCGCGGTCGGGACCCAGGGCCTGGGCCTCGCTGGTGGCGCGCACGCGGTGGCGACAGTGCGGATCGACCGGCAGCAGTGAACCGATGTCCGGGCCGCCGTGGACCAACTTGCCGCCGAAGGCGAGGTTGGACATCGGATGCGCGTGCAGGTCCACGAAGCCACGCAGGCGACCATCGCGGGTCGGCGCCATGGTCGGTCGCGTCACCTGTCGGGACGCGCACATCAGGGCCGCCGGCGGCTGGTCCCAGGCATCGCCGGGCACGGTGATCCGCTTGACCTGGCTGGTGCCGCAGTCGTAGGTGATCTCCATGGCCTGGCTGCAGAAGGTGCGCGTGGCCGCGTGCACGCCGGCGCCCTGGTACTGGCGGGGGTTGGGTGCCTTGTAGTTGCAGGTGTCATGGCCCTCGCAGGCGCGCCTGACCAGCGGGGTCAGGTTCGGGCTGTGCTGGATGTCCAGGCAGCCGATGCGCGCCGTGCGCACGTGGATGCCGCGTGCCGATGCCACCTGGCACAGCGTGGCGCCGATCAAGGCCACCGTGGCCAGCCCCAGCATGCGCAGGCGACGTGTCGCGCCCGTGCCGGTCGTTATTCGCCGTCGTATGCATTTCCGCTCTCCCGTGTGGTCTCTCGCCCGTGGAGTGCGGCGGCGCACCCGGCATGGCCCGGAACCCCGCGCACCCCTCTTGCCTACACAAACGCAAATCCACGGCTGCGGAGGGCCAGATATTTTCACGGCGGCATCGTCACCCGGCACGCGGACGGGACGCGGGCACGCACACGCATGCGCGCGGACGCCCGGACGGGCGTTTGTCGATCGGTCGGGATCGGGGGCCTGGCGACCGGCGGCCGGCACCAGGCTCAGGAGGTGACGCGCGACCAGAAGTCCCTGACGCCGTCGAACCAGTGCTTGGCGCGCGGCGAATGCTTGTCCGCGCTATCTGCGTCGAAGGTGGCCTCGAACGATTCAAGCAGCTCGCGCTGCTCGCTGGTCAGGCGCACCGGGGTCTCGATCACGACCTGGCACAGCAGGTCGCCGACCCGACCGCCGCGCGGCGACTTCACGCCGCGGCCGCGCAGGCGGAACACCTGCCCGGTCTGGGTTTCCGGCGGCACGTTGATCTCCACCTCTTCCTCCAGCGTGGGCACCTTGAGCGTCGCGCCCAGGGCCGCCTGGGCGAAACGGATCGGCACCTCGCAGAACAGGTCGCTGCCCTGGCGCTTGAAGATGGCGTGCTCGCGCACCCGCACTTCCACGTACAGGTCGCCGGCACGGCCACCCGCGGGCGCGGCCTCGCCCTGCCCGTTCAGGCGCACGCGGTCGCCATTGTCGACGCCGGCCGGGATGCGCACCGACAGCGTGCGGGTGTCGCGATAGCGACCCTCGCCATGGCAGGTCTTGCAGGGGTTCTTGATCGCGCGTCCGCTGCCGCCACACTGCGGGCAGGTCTGCTGGATCGAGAAGATGCCGTTCTGCATGCGCACCTGGCCATGGCCGGCGCAGGTCTCGCAAGTATCCAGCTGACCGTCCTCCGAACCGCTGCCCTTGCAGTCATCGCACGACACCAGGGTCGGCACCTCGATTTCCTTCTCGACGCCGAACACGGCCTCTTCGAGGTCCATGTCCAGGATGTAGCGCAGGTCCGAGCCGCGCTGCGGGCCGCGGCGGCCACCGCCCATGCCGAAGATGTCGCCGAAGATGTCGCCGAAGATATCGCCCATGTCGCCGAAACCGCCGCCACCGGCACCGCCGCCCATGCCGCCCTCGAAGGCCGCGTGGCCGTACTGGTCGTACATCTGGCGCTTCTGCCCGTCGGAGAGGATCTCGTAGGCTTCCTTGGCCTCCTTGAACCGCTCCTGGGCTTGCGGGTCGTCCGGGCAGCGGTCGGGATGGCACTTCATCGCCACGCGACGGAAGGCCTTCTTGATCGTGGCCGAATCCGAATCGCGTTCGACGCCGAGGGTTTCGTAGTAGCAGGTCTTGCTCATGAGCCTTGTTTCATGCGGCCTTCGATGCGCCGGTCGGGTACCAACCACATCGAGGCGACGAGGATGTAAATCAAGCCGGAAATCCACACGCTGACAAAGGCCAGCGGGATCGCGGCGGCGTAAAGCAGGGGCGCAAGGATACCTTTCCAGTCACGCCTGGCGAACAGCATCCGCGCCATCTCGCCGTCACGGCCACCGTTGGCGCGGATCAGTGCGTGCTGGAACGGCTGCCAGGCCAGTCCGGCCATCAGCAACACGCCACCATACAGCGCCACCGGCACGGCATCGAAATGGTTTTCGCCCATCCACGCGGTGGCAAAGGGAAACAGCGACAGCCAGAACAGAAGATGCAGGTTGGCCCACAGCACGGCGCCGTTGACGTGTCGCGCGGCCTGCATGAAGTGGTGGTGGTTGTTCCAGTAGATGCCGACGTAGACGAAGCTGAGCACGTAGCTGAGGAACGCGGGCAGCACCGGCAGCAACGCGGCCAGGTCGCTGCCGTGCGGCGGTTTCATCTCCAGCACCATGATGGTGATGACGATGGCCAGCACGCCGTCGCTGAAGGCTTCCAGTCGCCCCTTGTTCACCCCGTGTCCCCCATGACGCGAAACGGCCGGGCGGCATCACGCCACCCGGCCGTCGTTCGCTCAGCTCTTCTTGTCGTCGTCCTTGACCTCGGTGAACTCGGCGTCGACCACGTCCTCGGGCTGCGCCGAGCCGCCACCCGGAGCCTGCTGGCCGGCGGTGTCGGGACCGGCCTGGCCGGCGCCCTGGGCCGCCGCGAACAGCGGCTGGGCGACCTGCTCGAGCTTGGAGATCTTGGCCTCGATGGCGCCCTTGTCGTCGCCTTCCATCGCCTTCTCCAGGTCCGACAGCGCCTCCTCGATGCCGCCGATCTGGTCGCCGGCCTTGTCGCCGTGCTCCTTCAGCGCGCTGCGCGTGGCGTGCACCATCTGGTCGGCCTTGTTGCGCGTGGTGACCAGCTCCTGGAACTTCTTGTCGTCCTCGCGATGCGTCTCGGCGTCGGCGACCATGCGCTCGACTTCCTCGTCGGACAGGCCCGAGCCGGCCTTGATCTCGACCTTCTGCTCCTTGCCGGTCTTCTTGTCCTTGGCATGCACGTGCAGGATGCCGTTGGCGTCGATGTCGAAGCTGACCTCGATCTGCGGCATGCCGCGCGGCGCCGGTTCGATGCCGGCCAGGTCGAAGCGCGCCAGCGACTTGTTGTACTGCGCCTGATCGCGCTCGCCCTGCAGCACGTGCACGGTGACCGCGGTCTGGTTGTCGTCGGCGGTGGAGAAGATCTGCGAGGCCTTGGTCGGGATCGTGGTGTTCTTCTCGATCAGCTTGGTGAACACGCCGCCCATGGTCTCGATGCCCAGGCTCAGCGGGGTCACGTCAAGCAGCAGCACGTCCTTGACGTCGCCGCCCAGCACGCCGCCCTGGATCGCCGCGCCCACGGCCACGGCCTCGTCCGGGTTGACGTCCTTGCGCGGCTCCTTGCCGAAGAAGTCCTTGACCGCTTCCTGCACCTTGGGCATGCGGGTCTGGCCGCCGACCAGGATCACCTCGTCGACGTCGGACACGCGCAGGCCGGCATCGTCCAGCGCCGTGCGGCACGGGTCGATGGAGCGCTTGACCAGGTCCTCGACCAGCGCTTCCAGCTTGGCGCGGGTCAGCTTGATGTTCAGGTGCTTGGGACCGGAGGCGTCGGCCGTCACGTACGGCAGGTTGACCTCGGTCTGGTGGCTGGAGGACAGCTCGATCTTGGCGCGCTCGGCGGCGTCCTTCAGGCGCTGCAGGGCCAGCGGATCCTTGCGCAGGTCGATGCCCTGGTCCTTGTTGAACTCCTCGACCAGGTAGTCCATCACGCGCTGGTCGAAGTCCTCGCCGCCCAGGAAGGTGTCGCCGTTGGTGGCCAGCACCTCGAACTGCTTCTCGCCGTCGACCTCGGCGATCTCGATGATCGACACGTCGAAGGTGCCGCCGCCCAGGTCGTAGACCGCGATCTTGCGGTCGCCGCCCTTCTTGTCCAGGCCATAGGCCAGCGCGGCCGCGGTCGGCTCGTTGATGATGCGCTTGACCTCGAGGCCGGCGATCTTGCCGGCGTCCTTGGTCGCCTGGCGCTGGCTGTCGTTGAAGTACGCCGGCACCGTGATCACGGCCTCGGTGACCGGCTCGCCCAGGAAGTCCTCGGCGGTCTTCTTCATCTTCATCAGCACCTTGGCCGACACTTCCGGCGGCGCCATCTTCTTGCCGTCGGAGGTCTGCACCCAGGCATCGCCGTTGTCGTGCTCGAAGATCTTGTAGGACACCAGGTCGATGTCCTTCTGCACCTCGGCGTCCTTGAACTTGCGGCCGATCAGGCGCTTGACCGCGTAGAAGGTGTTGGCCGGGTTGGTCACCGCCTGGCGCTTGGCCGAGGCACCCACCAGCACTTCGCCGTCCTTGCTGAAGGCGACGATGGAAGGCGTCGTGCGGTCACCCTCGGCGTTCTCGATGACGCGCGTGGAAGAACCCTCCATCACCGCCACGCACGAGTTGGTGGTGCCGAGGTCGATACCGATGATCTTGCCCATGGTCGTTTCTCCGAAAAATGCTTTCGCGGCCCCACGGCCGCCGTTGATGACTAGGTGGGGTGCGCCGGTGCGGATTCAAGGCGCCCGGCGCGCCTCGGGATCAGTTCGAGGGTGCCCGGGCCACGGCCACCAGGGCCGGGCGCAGCAGGCGATCGTTGAGCATGTAACCCTTCTGCATCACCGCGACCACCGTGTCGGGCGCGTGCTCGTCGGTCTCGACCATGTTCATGGCCTGGTGCAGTTCCGGATCAAAGGGTTGATGCAGCGGATCGATCGGCGTCAGGCCGTTGCTCTCGGCCACCTTCAGCAGCGAGCGCAGGGTCAGCTGCATGCCCTCGCGCAGCGGCGCCACGTCGGTGCTCTGCACCGCCAGCCCCTGTTCCAGGCTGTCGCAGACCGGCAGCAGGTCGGCCAGCAGGCGTTCGTTGGCGAAGCGGCGGGCCTGTTCCAGCTCCCGTTGCAGGCGACGACGCTGGTTCTCGACGTCGGCGCGGTCGCGCAGCATGGTGTCGCGCATCTCGGCCACCTGGCGCTCGGCCTCGGCCAGTTTGGCCGTCAGTGCTTCCATCTCGGCATCCTCGGCCTGGTGGGCGTCGGACGCGCCGTGCATGTCCGGCTCGTGCGCCGGCGGCGCGTTGGGCTTGGTGTCTTCCATCATGGCTCCATGACGTGTCGGAAACCCGCGCCTGGCACGGGCTGTTCGGATCGATACGGGGCCCGGGGGCCGCCATGGCGGCAGTTATTGGGTCGTCGTGACGCGATTCAAGGCGTCGCCGAGCAATCCGGCCGTGGCCTGCACCACGGGGATGATGCGGTCGTAGGCCATGCGGGTCGGCCCGATCACCCCGACCGTGCCCAGCACGCGCCCGCCGGCACCATAGGTCGCGGTCACCACCGAGCAGCCGTCGAGGGCCGAATAGCCGGCTTCCTCGCCGATGAACAGGCGCACGCCGGGCGCCTTGGCGCACACGTCCAGCAGCTGCACCAGGTCGCGCTTGCGCTGGAAGGCCTCGAACAGCTCGCGCAGGCGGTCGAGGTCGGACAGTTCCTGGTAGCCCATCAGGTTGGTCTGGCCGGTCAACACCATGTCGGTTTCGGCTTCCGGGGCGAACGAGGCCGAGGCCAGCTGCACGGCGTTGGCCAGCAGCTGGTTGAGCTCGTTGCCGGCGCGTTCCAGCTCGTCGAGCAGGCGCCCGCGGATCTCGTCCAGGCGCATGCCGGCGAACTGGCTGTTGAGGTAGTTCGCGGCCTGCTCCAGCGCGCTCGCCCCCAGCGGCTCGGACAGCTGCACCACGCGGTTCTGCACCTGGTTGTCGGTGAACACCAGGATGACCAGCACCCGCGCGCCCTCCAGCGGCACGAAATCGATGTGCCGCAGGGCGAAGTCCGAGTGCCTGGGCACGGTCACCAGGCCGACGAAATGGGTCATGGCCGAGAGCAGCGAGGAGGTGCTGGTGAACAGGTCGCGCGCGGAATCGGGGGTCGGCGGCAGCTGCTGGCGCAACGCGCGCATGTCCTGCTCGGTCAGCGGACGCAGCTCCAGCAGGCTGTCGACGAACAGGCGCAGGCCGCGAGGCGTCGGAATGCGCCCGGCCGAGGTGTGCGGCGAGGCCACCAGCCCGGATTCCTCCAGGTCGGCCATGATGTTGCGGATGGTCGCCGGGCTCACGTCCAGTCCCGAGGACTTGGACAGGGTGCGCGAGCCGACCGGCTCGCCGTCGGCAAGATACTGCCCGATCAGCGCGCGCAGCAGGCGGCGCGAGCGGGCGTCCAGATCCGGTCCGTTGCTTGAACTCATGGCGTGGCGGGTCGTGCGATCAAATCCTGATGATTGAATAAGGCCTGCGCGCGCCGGTTGCAAGCCCGGACCGTCCGCGGCCTGTCGGACGCCGGTCCGGCGGGCGTCGTTTGCCGTCTGACGAGATGAGACGCGTCTGGCTACAATCGCACAGGTCATCTTCAGGGTCCCTGCATGCTTCGTTCCTTGTACGTGCGCAATTTCGCGGTGGTCGAGGAAGCCGAGATCGGCTTCGGTCCCGGCATGACCGTGGTCACCGGCGAGACCGGCGCCGGCAAGTCGTTGCTGGTCGATGCGCTGATGCTGCTGTCCGGCGCCCGTGCCGACAGCGCGCTGGTGCGCGCCGGTTGCGACCGCGCGGAGCTGTCGGCCGAGTTCGACCTCCAGGCTCTGCCCGCGGCCCGCGCCTGGCTCGAGGAACAGGAACTGGACGACGATGGCCAATGCAGCCTGCGCCGCGTGCTCAAGGCCGAGGGCAGCTCGCGCGCCTGGATCAACGGCCGGCCGGCGACGCTGGCGCAGCTCTCCGAACTGGCGGCCCTGGTGGTCGAGATCCACGGCCAGCACGAACACCAGGCGCTGCTCTCGCGCGGCCACCAGCTGGACCTGCTCGATGCCTTCGCGCAGGCCATGCCGCTGCGCGACGACGTGGCCGAGCTGGCCCGGCGCTGGCGCGAACTGGGCCAGCGCATCGAGGCCCTGACCGGCGGCGAGGATCGCGAGGAGCGCATCGCGCAGCTGCGCCACGAAGTGGAGACCCTGCAACGCTGGAGCCTGTCCGCCGAGGCGCTGGCCGAGCTGGAAGCCACGCACAAGCGCCTGGCCAATGCCGGTCGCCTGCTGGAAGGCGCCAACGCCCTGGGCGAACTGCTCGACGGCGACAGCGAATTCGCCGCGCGCCGCGTGCTGGGCCGCGCCCATGCCGAACTGGAGCGCCTGGCCGAGATCGATCCACGCCTGCAGCCACTGTCGGCGCTGCTGGAAAATGCCGAAATACAGCTCGGCGAGGCCGTCGACGGGCTGGGCCACTACGCCTCCGACGTGGACATGGATCCGGAGCGCTACAGCGAGGTCGACACCCACCTCTCGCGCCTGCACGAACTGGGCCGCCGCTACCGCCTGCCGCTGGAGGAACTGGCCGACAAGGCTGCCGCCCTGGCCATCGACCTGGAGGAACTGGAGGGGGCCGGCGAGACGCTGGACCGCCTGCAGCGCGAGCGCGAGGGCTGCCGGCGCGACTACGCCGGCAAGGCCGGCAAGCTGGGCAAGCTGCGCGCCGCCGCCGCCGAACGGCTGGGCACGGAGATCAGCGCCCTGATGCAGGAACTGGGCATGGCCGGCGGCCGCTTCCAGGTCGACCTGGCGCCGCGCGGCGACGGCGAGCCTGACGGCCTGGGCGGCGAGCGCTGCGAATTCGAGGTCAGCGCCAACCCCGGGCAGCCGCTGCGTGCCCTGCGCAAGGTGGCCTCGGGCGGCGAACTGGCGCGCATCAGCCTGGCGGTGGAAGTGGCGGCCCTGGGCATGGACGCGGTCGGCTGCATGATCTTCGACGAGGTCGACAGCGGCATCGGCGGCGCCGTGGCCGAGGTGGTCGGGCAGAAGCTGCGGACCCTGGGCGCGCGCTGCCAGACCCTGTGCGTGACCCACCTGCCGCAGGTCGCGGCGCAGGGCCACGCCCACCTCAAGGTCAGCAAGGACAGCGACGGCGACACCACCCACACGCGCATCGCCACCCTGGATCGCAAGCAGCGCGCGCAGGAACTGGCGCGCATGCTGGGCGGCATCGAGATCACCCGCGAGACCGAGGCGCACGCGCGCAAGATGCTGCAGCAGGCCCAGGCCGGCTGACCGGTCGC
Source organism: uncultured Gammaproteobacteria bacterium (assembly GCA_963821885.1). Classification (GTDB taxonomy): domain Bacteria; phylum Pseudomonadota; class Gammaproteobacteria; order Xanthomonadales; family Rhodanobacteraceae; genus Oleiagrimonas. The sequence continues at coordinate 324,850 of CAWGFN010000001.1, forward strand.
CTGGCCGGCGTCTCCGGCACGCCGAAAAGCAAACGCCCGCTGAACCGAATCGGGACGCGCTGAACCTTTCCCGCGACGTCGCAGTCGAAGTACTGCATCGCCGTGATGGCGACGACGAATGACCGGCACCATCAGGGTCATTCAGGGGTCGGCATACCCCCTCCCCCCAACTTTGCCGGCCCAGCAAGGCCCCGACAGTTCCTCCCCTGGCTGTCGGGGCCTTTCACTTTCCGGCCCCGGCGTTCAGCGGGCTGCGCCGTCCTTGAGCAGGCGTTCGAGCACGCGCCCGACCGCGGCAAAGGCGAAGGCACCGGTGATGTGCGTGGCCGCGCCCAGGCCGCCGCCGCAGTCGAGGCGAAAGCCGTCCTCGCCCTCGGGCCGGGTGCCGCAGACCGAGCCGTCGGCCTGCGGGTAGCGCACGTTCTCCAGCGAATAGACCGCGGGCACCCCGAAGTAGCGGTCCGGATTGCGCGGAAAGGCGAAGTCCTGGCGCAGCTTCTTGCGGATCAGGCTCAACATGGCGTCGTGTTCGGTACGCGAGAGATCGCGCACGCGCACCTGGGTGGGATCGACACGCCCGCCCGCCGAGCCGACCACCACCAGGGGCAGCTTGCGGCGACGACACCAGGCGACGGTTTCCAGCTTCACGCGGAAGGCATCGCAGGCGTCCAGCACCAGGTCGTAGCCGCGGTCGAGCAGCTCATCGAGCGTGGCCGGCGTGAGGAAACGCTCGACCGCCTCCACCCGTGCCGCCGGGTTGATGGCGCGCACACGCGCCGCCATCAACTGCACCTTGGACTGGCCGAACTGGCCCTCCAGGGCCGGCAGCTGGCGATTGGTGTTGCTCAGGCAGACCTCGTCGGCATCGATCAGGGTGAGCCGGCCGACGCCGCTGCGGGCCAGCGCCTCCACGGCCCACGAACCCACGCCGCCGATGCCGACCACGCACACGTGCGCGGCGGCCAGGCGCAGCGAGCTGCCGCGTCCATACAGACGGTCGATGCCGGCGAAGCGCTCGGCGTGCACACGGCACAGCGTCGCGTCGGTCGCCCCCGGTGCGCTTGGCAAGTCCGCCTGCCCGTGTTCGAATGGCGCGCTCATGCGCGATGCCCGCGCCAGATTGGGAACTTCCTCATGCGATCCGTCCTGCTGTTGATCCTGGGCCTGGTGATTGGCGCCGTGGGCGCCTTCAAGGTCAGCAACGTGCTGCACATGCGCGATGCCTATCCGCGTGGCGTGATGAGCGTCATGCAACACCACCTGGGCACGCTGGGGCAGTCGTTGCGCCAGGGCACGTGCCCGGCCGCGGACTCCCAGCTGCATCTGGAACGCCTGAAGGCCATGCAGGGCGATATTCTGCCGGCTTTTGCCGGCGATGTCGGCAGCAAGCCGGACTTTCGCCAACATGCGCGGAAGCTGGAAGCCGCGGTCGATGCGGCCCTGGCCGCCGCGCCGGCCGACTGCCCGGCCCTCGACAAGGCCGTCTCGCGTATCGGCGGCGCCTGCAAGAGCTGCCACCAGACCTATCGCTGAAGCGGGCGATCACGCGCGCCTACAGGCGAATGCGCCCGGTCAGCATCTGCCAGAACATGACCCAGTCGCCGGCCAGGCTGTAGAACGGATGGCTGAAGGTCGCCGGGCGGTTGTGCTCGAAGGCGAAGTGCCCGACCCAGGCAAAGCCGTATCCGGCCAACGGCATGCCGAGCAGCCACCAGGCGTTGCCGGTGACCAGCGCGGCCAGCGCGAAGCCGAGCACCAGCAGGCTGCCGACGAAATGCAGGCGTCGGCAGGTGCGGTTGCCGTGCTCGGAAAGATAGAACGGATAGAACTCGCGGAACGAACGATACGCGGCCATGCTCAATCCTCCGGCAGCGGTATGAATTCTTCCTCGTCGCCCGGCACGGTGCCGAAGCGCCCTTGCTTCCAGTCGCGCTTGGCCTGCTCGATCCGCTCGCGGTCATGGGCCACGAAGTTCCACCACACCGTGCGCGGACCGTCCAGCGGCGCGCCGCCGACCAGGATCAGCAGGCAATCGCCTTCGGCGCGAAGACGCGGTGGCGCCGCGCCGCGATGCACGCCCATCTCGGACCGGACCAGGCGCTCCTCGCCCATCATCACCTCGCCCTCGACCACGTAGACGCCCTGCTCGGCGTGCGCCTGCGGCAGGTCCAGCCCGGCGCCGGCCTGCATGCGGATTTCGGCGAACAGGGTCGGCGCGAACACGCGCACCGGCGACACCGCGCCCCAGGCCTCGCCGGCCATCAGGCGCATGCGCACCCCGGGACCTTGCAGCTCCGGGAACTGGTCGACGCCGTAGTGGGCAAAGGCCGGTTCGGTCTCGGCATCGGCCTGCGGCAACGCCACCCAGGTCTGGATGCCGTGCAACCATCCACCGGCTTCGCGACTTGCTTCCGGGGAACGTTCGGAATGCACGATTCCACGGCCCGCGGTCATCCAGTTGATCTCGCCCGGGCGGATGTCCTGGTCGTTGCCCAGGCTGTCGCGATGCCGGATGCAGCCATCGAACAGCCAGGTCACCGTGGCCAGGCCGATATGCGGATGCGGACGCACGTCGATGCCCTGCCCGGGCGGGAATTGCGCCGGCCCCATGTGATCGAAGAACACGAACGGACCCACGGTGCGCGCCCTGGCATGCGGCAGGGCGCGACGCACGATGAAACCATCGCCGAGATCGTGTTCGCGGGGCCGTATGCGTTCGAACGATGCGCTGCTCATGGGTTTCTCCGTACTGGCCTGCGCCCGATACTAACGCGCCACGCATCCGACCGTTTCACTCCAGGCGGGCCAACCAGTCGGCCATGCGACTGGCCATGGCCTGCGGCGTCTTCATCCACGCGAAATGGTCGGCACGCGTGCCCAGGAGGTGATCGTCGATCACCTGGGTCTCGCTGGGGGCATGCGGCATCTTCCGCAACAGGTTGCGCAGGGCCGCGGCCGGTCCCAGGCGATCATCCGCGAGCCGGAACGCCAGCAGCGGTTGCCGTTGCCCGGCAAGGGCGTGCTCGAGATCGTCCGATACGCCACGCGGACGGTAGTGTCCGCTACGACCGCTGCGCGCCCAGTCGGCCATCACTCCGCAGGCCTCGTTGCCGCCAAATCCCAGGCGACGTCCGGGAAAATGACCGCACAGCCGCGCCATCCAGGGAACGACGGCGAACAGCATGTACAGCGGCACGCCCCACGGTCGGTAGCCGCGCCAATGCGGCGTGCCGCTGGCCACCAGGACCACGCCATCGACCTGGCCCTGGCACAGTCCCGCGGCCAGGCAGGCCAACTGGCCGCCCAGGCTGTGTCCGCCCAGGATCAGACGTGCCTCGGGGTACATCCTGCGGCATGCCGCGATGGCGGCCGGCAGGTCCTCCTCGAGCAGTTCGCGATAGCCCCAGTCGGCATGGCGGCCGGCGCGCACGCTGCTGGAGCCGATGCCGCGCCATTCGTGCAGGGCGATGCCGACCCCGTGTTCCCGAAGGGCCGCTGCAAGGGGCTGGTAGTGGCGCGCCGGCACGCCCAGGGCGGGAAGCCACAGCAGCATGTCGCCGTCGGACCGTCGCGGCGCCAACAGGCACAGCTCGCTGCCCACGCCGGGCGCGGAAAGCACGTGCTGCGAACGCATCTGGAGGACGTCTTCCTGCATGGGTACTCGCGGCGGGCGACGGAAAAGCGAAAGGCCGGCGCTGGGCCGGCCTCTCGCGTGCAGCTTGACGACCGGCGGCTCGCCGCCGGGTCGCCTCAGGCTTCAGCCATGACTTCCTCGGCCTGCAGGCCCTTCTGGCCCTCCACGACCTTGAAGCTGACCTTCTGGCCTTCCTGCAGACTGCGGAAACCCGTGCCCTGGATGGCACGGAAATGAACAAATACGTCCGGCCCATCCTCACGACTGATGAAACCGAAGCCCTTGGCATCGTTGAACCACTTGACGGTGCCGATCTCACGATCCGACATGATGAACTCCAAAAATTACCTGTAGACGTGCCGGCCCCCGCCGGCATTGGACTGGGCATGCAGGCAAGGTGAAAGGGAGCGATGCGGATAGCGGATAGCCACGACCGGACCTGACACACACGAAACCGAGCAGACACAGTGCGAGCTAGCATAGCGCACAAGCCTTCGCGCCGGGCAATACGCCGAACTGGATAGGCGCGGGTGCAGGCCTGCCGTTCGACGCGCGGAAGGCATGCAATACTGATTCGATAACAACCACCGCGGATGCATGTCCGCACACCACCGCCTCGACCGATCCGGTATTCGCCGCCATGTCACGGAAACGACTACTGCTGCCCGCCCTGCTGGGCGCCTGCATCATCATCTGCGCGCATCCGGTTGCCGCCCAGACACCCCATCCCGCCGACGCCAAGGCCTGCGTGGACATCACCATCGACAGCCTGCGCCTGGCCTGTTACGACCGTGCACTCGGACGCGCGCAGGCGCATGGCGATACGGCACAGGCCGTCCAGGAGGATGCCCCGGCCCCGGCGGCATCCACCGCCACGACCGCCCAGGCCATACCGACGCCGGACGTCGTGCCCGCACCCGCATCGGCTGCCGTGGACCGCGCCACCAACCGCGATGATCGCCAGCTGTTCGGTCGCGAGGATGCCGCGCTGCAGACCCGCAGCGAACGCGTGCGCACGGACAACGCCACCGGATCGCCCCGTCCGTCGCTGCTCAACAGCCGCTGGGAGCTGGATGACGAAAGCAAGCTCGGCACCTTCGGCGTGCGCGGCTACAAGCCGGTGTACTTCATGCCGGCGTTCTACATGACGCGCATCAACGACAGCCCGCATTCCCCCTCGCCCGACCACACCCTGGGTGAACCGCTGGGACTGCAACACACCGAGGCCAAGTTCCAGCTGAGCCTCAAGACCAAGGTCTGGCAAGGGGTGATCGCCGGCCACGGCGACCTGTGGCTGGCCTACACCCAGGCCTCGCACTGGCAGATCTACAACAGCCGCATCTCGCGACCGTTCCGCGAGACCAACTACGAACCCGAGGCGATGCTGGTGTTCGACACCAACTATCACGTGCTCGGTTGGAAAGCGCACCTGATGGGCATCGGCGTGGACCACCAGTCCAACGGACGCAGCAATCCGCTCTCGCGGAGCTGGAACCGGGTGATCGCCGACATCGGCCTTGAACGCGGCCCATGGACGATCATGATCCGCCCGTGGTGGCGGATCCCCGAACAGGGCAGCAAGGACGACAACCCCGACATCAGCAACTACATGGGGCGCACCGAGGTTCAGATCGTGCGCGAATGGGGCGCCAACGAATTCACCCTGATGGGTCGCCACTCGCTGCGTACCGGCAGCAACTCGCGCGGCGCGCTGCGCTTCACCTGGGCCTTCCCCATCCACGACAACCTGCGCGGCTATGTCCAGGTGTTCAACGGCTACGGCGAGAGCCTGATCGACTACAACCACCGCGCCACCTACGTCGGCCTGGGCATCTCCCTGCTCGGCTGGTACTGATCCCGCGCATGAAAAAGGCGGCCGCGAATGGCGGCCGCCCTGTTCCGTCCCGCGATGGGCGCAGCGCTTATTCGTGCGCGCCGCCGGCGCCGTGCACGTGACCGTGCTCGAGCTCTTCCCTGCTGGCCTCGCGCACCTCGGTGACCTCGATGTCGAACTGCAGCGTCTTGCCGGCCAGCGGATGATTGCCATCGATGGTGACCTGGTCGCCCTCCACCGCGCGGATCGTCACCAGCACCGGACCCTGCGGACCCTGGCCCTGGAACTGCATGCCCGGCTGCGGCTCGGGACCGCCCTGGAAGGCGCTCTTGGGCACGACCTGCACCATCGCCTCGTGGCGCTCGCCGTAACCTTCCTCGGGAGACACGCTGACCTGGAACGTGTCACCCTGGCTGTGTCCGGTCATGGCCTTCTCCAGGCCCGGCACGATGTGGCCGGACCCATGAAGGTACGCCAGCGGCTCGCCACGCTCGCGCGAGCTGTCGATGACTTCGCCGTCCTCGCCAGTCAGGGTGTAATGGAACGATGCGACGGTGCGCTCGGCAATCTGCATGGGTAAACCTCGGAAACTTCGAATGGATGACGTCGGCGTCTGGCGCCGCTCGGAACACGACACGATAAGGAACCCGGGCACGGACTGCAAACCGGCCACCCCCCGAAGCTGGAGCCCATCGCCCCGCGATGGAACAATCCCCGGTCCATCCCCGGGCAGCATCGAATGAGCATTTCCACGAGCGACTGGACGCACCGACCCACCCATCGCCGGGTGTGGAAGCTGGCCGCGCCGATGATCGTCTCCAACATCACCGTGCCCCTGGTCACCCTGACCGACAGCACGGTGGCCGGGCATCTGCCGCACGCCAGCCAGCTGGCCGCCGTGGCAGTGGGCGGCATGATCTACCAGGTGCCGGTGTTGCTTTGCACGTTCCTGCGCATGGGCACGGTGGGCTTCAGCGCGCAGGCGGCCGGCCGCAAGGATGGCGAAGGCCTCAGGCGCATCCTGCTGCAGTCGCTGCTGCTGGCATTCGCCGTGGCCGCCTTGCTGTTCGTGATCATGCGCCTGGGCATGCAACAGGTGCTGGACCTGATGCACCCGGGCGATGAACTTCGCCGGCTGGCCAGTGGTTATCTGAAATGGCGCCTCTACGGCCTGCCCGCGGCACTGGCCAGCTTCGCGCTCGCGGGATGGTTCCTGGGCGCGCAGAACGCCCGGGTCACGGTACAGATCCTCATCGTCACCAACCTGGTCAACATCGGGCTGAACCTGCTGTTCGTGCTGGGCCTTGGATGGGGCGTGCACGGCATCGCCCTGGCCTCGGTGTGCGGCGAATGGAGCGGGTGCCTGCTCGGCCTCGCGTACATCGAGTGGCAGTTGCGCCGGTATCCGGGACACCTGGATCTGCACCAGTTCATGGCGGCGCGACATTGGCGGGCGCTGCTCGACGTGCATCGCGACATCCTGGTGCGCAGTGTGGCCCTGCAAGGCGTGTTCTTCGCCGTCACCACCCTGGGCGCGCGCCTGGGAGACGCGGTGGTCGCGGCCAACGCCCTGCTCATGAACGGCCTGATGCTGACCGCCTTCGCCCTGGACGGGCTGGCCAATGCGGTGGAGGCCATGGCCGGCCACGCCATCGGCGCGGGCCAGCCCGACGTGCTGCGGCGATCCCTGGTGGTGGCCGGCGGCTGGTCGCTCATCGGCGCCGCGCTGTTCGCGCTCGTGTTCGCCCTTGGCGGGCAACTCTTCATCGACCTGCAGACCAGCATCGAGGGCGTGCGCCACATCGCCCATGCCTTCCTGCCCTATCTGGCGATCCTGCCGCTGGCGGCCTTTCCCAGCTACCTCCTCGATGGCTTGTTCGTCGGTGCCACCCGCGCCCGCGAGATGCGCGACGCGATGCTGTGGGCCGCGTTGTGCTTCGTGGTCCTGGCGTTGGGGCTGCACCGGCTGGGCAACCACGGCCTGTGGCTGGCATTCCTGGGCTTCATGCTCACGCGGGGCGCGATCATGGCCTTCGCCGCGTTGCGCATCGCGCGCGGCGAAGACGGATGGCTGGACGCCACCGGTTAGCGCTACGCCCCCAGCAGGCGCTCGACGCGGCGCGCGATGCGCGCGGGCGACGTCGAGGGCGCATAGCGATGCACGACGTGTCCCTGGCCGTCGACCAGGAACTTGGTGAAGTTCCACTTGATGGCCCGGCTGCCCAGGATGCCCGGAGCCGCCGTCGTCAGCCAGGCGAACAGCGGGTGCGCGCCCTCGCCGTTGACCATGATCTTCTCGAACATCGGGAAGTCGACCGAGAAGTGGGTCTGGCAGAAGTCCATGATCTGCGCCTCGTCGCCCGGTTCCTGGTGGCCGAACTGGTCGCATGGAAAGCCGAGCACCGCGAAGCCCCTGTCGGCATAGGTGTCATGCAGCTTCTGCAGGGCCTCGTATTGCGGGGTGAAGACGCAGCGCGAGGCCACATTGACCACCAGCACCACCTTGCCCTGCCACTCGGCCATGAGGCGCGGACGGCCCTGGATGTCGCGGGCGGAAAAATCGTGGAGCGTGGAAGGCATGGACGGCACCGGCTGAGGCTGACATCGGATTCGCACGCCAGTGGGCGGCGGCGAGGCGGCACGCTACCCTTGTACCATGAACGCGGTTTCCGTCCCGCCCCTCGCCACCGAGAGCTTGGCCCTGCGTGACTTCGTCGCGCACCATCGCCGCCTGTTCGTGCTCACCGGCGCCGGCTGCAGCACCGATTCGGGCATTCCCGACTACCGCGATCTCGAGGGCGGCTGGAAGCGGCCGCCGCCGATGACCTGGCAGGTCTTCACCGGCGAACCGACGGCCCGCGCCCGCTACTGGGCACGCAGCATGATCGGCTGGCGCACCTTCAGCGCGGCACGCCCCAACCGCACCCACCAGGCGCTGGCACGGCTCGAATCGGCCGGGCGCACGCAGGTGCTGGTCACGCAGAACGTCGACGGCCTGCACCAGGCCGCCGGCCAGCGCCGCGTGATCGACCTGCATGGCCGCCTCGACAGGGTGCGTTGCCTGCAGTGCCAGGCGATCACCTCGCGCAGCGACATGCAGCATGCGCTGGAAACGGCCAACCCCGACTGGACGTCGCTGCGCGCCCGGCATGCGCCGGATGGCGACGCCGACCTGGACGGCCAGGATTTCTCCACGTTCCGGGTGCCGGCCTGCCGCCACTGCGGCGGCGTGCTGAAGCCGGACGTGGTGTTCTTCGGCGAGAACGTCCCCAGGGAACGCCTGGGCGAAGCCATCGACGCCTTCGAGCGTGCCGATGCCCTGCTGGTCGTCGGCTCGTCGTTGATGGTCTATTCCGGGTATCGTTTCGCCCTCGCGGCGGCCCGCCGCGGCATGCCGATCGCCGCGGTCAATCTCGGGCACAATCGCGCCGACGCCCTGTTGCAACTCAAGCTCGACTGCCGCTGTGACGCGGCCCTGGCCTTCCTTCTCGATGACACTCCTCCGGGGCCACTGCCCTGACCTCTCCACCGCCGCCCCGCCCATCGCCCGCAAGGACGCCATGCGCACGCCTCCGTCTCACTCCATCCACCTCGCGCTGACTACCGCGCTGCTGATCCTGACACTGGCGCTTGCGGGCTGCGCCGTCGCGCCGCGGCCGCCGGTGCCGGCCGTCGCCGCGTCGGCCGCACAAGCCGCCGAATCGACGCCGGTCCGCGCCGCGACGGCGCCGACACCGACTGTCGCGACCTCCGTAAGCACGGCGCCCACGGCCCATGACGCAGGCCATGTGCTGCATCCCGCGGCGGGCGCCCTTCCCGCGGTCGAACCGGCCGCTCGGCGGCATCTGGCCGCGACCATCGATGCCTACATCGGGCAGCCGCGGTTTAGCGCCGCCCGCTGGGGCATCGTGGTCGAGGATCTCGATACCGGCGACATGCTGTACCGGCACCAGGCCGACACGCTGTTCATTCCCGCCTCCAACGCCAAGCTCTACACCGCGGCCCTGGCACTGGGCGAACTGGGCCCGGACCACCGATTTCATACATCGCTCTACGCCAGCCGGCGACCCTCCGCCCGCGGCGTGCTCGACGGCGACCTGCTGCTGTACGGCCGTGGCGACCCGGGGCTGGGCATGGGCACGGACGACACCACGCCGCAGGCATGGGCGGACCAGTTCGCCGCGGCACTGTACGCACGGGGCGTGCGGCGCGTGCGCGGCAACCTGATCGCCGACGACACCTGGTACGCCGGCCCGCCCTACGGCGCGGGCTGGGAAGCGGCCGACCTGCTGGGCGGATTTGCTCCACGGGTTTCCGCGCTGAGCGTGCAGGACAATGCCTTCACCCTGCGCATCGGCGGCAACGGACGATGCTGCACGGTGCGGACCGATCCGGCGGCGATCGGCCTGGACATCGTCAATACCCTGCAACTGCGAAGCGCCGGACGCGATGAACCGCTCGGTCTGTACCGGCCCCTGGGCTCGGACCAGCTTTTCATCTTCGGTTCGCGCCCCGCCACCGAGAGGCCGCGCACCTTCACCCTGGCCGCACCGGACCCGGCGCGCCTGGCCGGCGTCTTGCTGGTCGACGCCATGGCCCGCCGCGGCATCCGCTTCGATGGCCAGGTCCGGGTACGCCACTGGCCGGAGCAGACCGATGCGAAGGCCCTGCTGGCGATGACGCGCATCACCGACGTGCGCTCGGCGCCGCTGGATGCGCTGATCGGCCACATGCTCAAGGAGTCGGACAATCTGTACGCCCAGTTGCTGCTGCTGGCCGTCGGCAAGCAGCAGGCGGCAAGCGGCATCTGCCTGGACCAGCGACAACCGCCGGACCTGACCGCGTCCTGGGGGCTGTGCGCTATGCGCGCCTGGCTGCGCGGGATCGGCATCGGCCCGGGCGATGCGCTGTTCGAGGAAGGCAGCGGCCTGTCGCGCAAGGACCGCGTGACGCCACTGGCCACGGTAAGGCTGCTGGCCTGGCTGGACCGGCAACCGTATGCCGCGGACATCGACCAGGCGTTGCCGGTGGCCGGCGTCGACGGCACGTTGCGCTACCGCATGCGCGAGGGCTTCGCCAGCGGCAACCTGCACGCCAAGACCGGCACCCTGCACCTGGCCTACACGTTGTCCGGATACGTGCGCGCGGCCAATGGCCATCGCCTGGCGTTTTCCATCATGCTCAACGGCTATGCGCGCCCACGTGACCTCGACGGCACGCCGCTGGCGCCGCGGCCCACCCAGGACATCGACGCGATCGCAGAGCAACTGGCGCGTTACGGACAGGTGCCCCTGGGCGCCACGATGCCGGCCGGGGCCGCCTCGAGCGCCGCGCCGTCAGCACCCGGGGCTGCCGGTCGCTACTAGCGGAATCCCGGATGCACCAGCTGGTCCATGAACGTGCCCAGCACCCCCGGATCCACCGCCAGCGTGATCAGGACGCCATAGGCCGCGCCCCACAGGTGCGCGCTGTGGTTGATGTTGTCCTTGCCCTTGCGGTCCATGTAGATCGTGAACGCGACGTACAGCACGGCATAGACGATGGCCGGGATCGGGAAGAAGAACACGAAGATCAACGCCCACGGCTGGAACAGGATGAACGAGAACACCACCGCCGACACCGCGCCGGATGCGCCGATGCTCACATACGAGGCATCGTTGCGATGCTTCTGGTAGCTGGGCAGGATCGAGATGCCCACGGCCGTGAGATAGAACAGCGCGTAGCCGTAGGGTCCGATGTAGGCCCCCAGCAGGATCTCCACCGCGCGGCCGAAGAAGAACAACGTGAGCATGTTGAACAGCAGGTGCTGCAGGTCGGCATGCACGAAGCCGTAGGTGATGAAGCGGTAATACTGGTGTTTCTGGCGGATGCCGGGCGGCCACATCGCCAGGTCCATGCCCACGCGACGCTGGCTGAAGGCGAGCAGCGACACCGCGACATTGGCGGCGATCAACAGCACGGTGACGATCGTCATCGGATGGTTCCCGGGGCAAAACCGTCACTATAGGCCAGGCGTGCCGATTCGCCCACAGCGGCACAGCCGCGAGCGCTTCAGCCGCGGGGTCGTGCGGTGTAGGGCGCCGTGCACACGCGATTGCGGCCCTGCTCCTTGGCCAGGTACAGCGCGTCGTCCGCCGCCTTGATCCAGTCCACGGGGTCGGACATGGTGCCGTCGATCTCGGCCACGCCGACACTCACGGTCACCTGGATCGTGTCGGCCTCGTCGAACACCTCGCGCTCGACCTCGCGGCGCACCCGCTCCATGAGCATGCGCGCGCCGTCGCGATCGGTCTCCGGCATCACCAGCCCGAATTCATCGCCGCCGAAGCGGCCCGGGGTGTCGATGGTGCGGCAGTTCTCGTGCAGGATATCGGCCACGCGACGCAACACCCGATCGCCCAGCGGATGTCCGTGGGCGTCATTGAGATGCTTGAAGCCGTCAAGGTCCAGCATCACCAGGCTGGCCGGGCGGCGCGTGCGCAGGTAGCGCTGGAACTCGAGGGTCAGCGACTGCTGCCAGTGATGGCGGTTGGCCAGCGTGGTCAGGCTGTCGGTGCGGCTGAGCTGGTTGAGGAGCTGGTTCTGCCTGACCACCCGACGCGCAAGCTTGTAGGTGGCCGCGCTGACCGCGACCGGATAGGTGACCAGCATGGGGATATTCGCCAGCAACACCCAGTCGGAGGTTTCCGGTTCCCAGTGGAAGCCGAAGATTCCCACGCCGACCAGGCAACCGACCAACACCAGGAGCTGGCCCCGCAACAGCAGCAGCCATCCTCCCGAGGCCACCAGCGTGGTGCTGGTCACCATCAGGATGGTCAGGGCGGGCACGGCATTGAAATGGATCAGGCACAGCCAAACGCCACCCATGCTGGCGTCGAAAAGGATGCTGCGGATTTCAGCCCGGCCCGGCGAGGGCGCTGCGCGCGCGAGAAGGTAGGCGATCTGCGGCCAGGCGAGCGCATAGACCACCAGCAACAGCCATTCCCAGACCGGGGCCTGCCGGGCGTGCAGGATCATGCCGACGGGCAGCATGCCCAGCACCAGCCCCAGCATGCGCAGGTGGTAGGTCTGCTCGATGTACTGCAGCTCGCTCTGCTGCCGCTTGATGTCGGTTACGTTCGACACACCCGGATCCCCTGAACCGGCCCGGCCGTCCGTGAATGGACAGGCAGAGCCGTATGCTCTTCATCTTAGTCACCGGGACTGCAGCAACAAGCGTGCCAGAATGGTGCATGGCACGGATGCGCGCGTATAAAAGCCATTATTTTACAGGCATTTAAAAAACATTCTTGTTGAAATGGGCGAAAATCAGGCGATGCCCGGCAGACGGGCGCGCTCCGGGACGCGGCGAAAGTGTCGCCACACGGCGGTTTCGGACATTCGGCACTCGCGGCGACCCGCGGCGCGACAGGGACGGCCTAGTCCATCCGTGCCTGGCTGCGGGCATCGGAGATGCCGTGCGCGGTCATCAGGTGCGCCAGGCCGATGACATGGTCGACCTTGAGCTTGTCCAGCAGGCGCTGCTTGTAGGTGGACACGGTCTTGGGGCTGAGGCTGAGGTGTTCGGCGATCGTGGTCAGCGGCAGACCGCGCACCAGCATCATCGCCACTTCCAGTTCCCGGCTGGACAGGGCATCGAACGGCGAGCCATCGCCGTCCAGCGTCGCCAGCGCCAGCTGCTGGGCGATGCCCGGCGCCAGATAGCGCTTGCCCTGCGCCACCTGGCGCACGGCCGCAACCAGTTCCTCGGAGCTGCAGCCCTTGGTCAGGTAGCCCAGCGCGCCGACTTCGAGCAAGCGACGCGGAAAACGCACGTCCTCGACCACGGTCAACACCACGATGCGGGTGCCGAGCTTGGCGCGGACCACGCGTTCGGTCATTTCCACGCCACTCATGCCGGGCATGTGCACGTCGACCAGGGCCACATCCGGTTTTTCCGAGCGCACCAGGCGCAATCCGTCCTCGGCCGTGCTCGCCTCGCCGACGATCTGCATGTCGTCCTGCTGCTGCAGGATCATGCGAAAACCCGTGCGCACCAGTTCATGGTCGTCGACAAGCACTACCTTGATCACGATTGCATCCCTCCCGAGGACCGCGGCAAATCCGTAACCACGGTGACGTTAGAACCCGCTTGGTGCCAATGCAAGCGCCCGATGTCGGATTGCTCCTACGCACGATGGGCATGGATGGGGCCCGCACTGGCCGGCGGCGGCGGCAGCGCCCGTGGTAGCCGCTTTCGACGCCTTGGCGTGGCTTTCCGTGGCCCATGCGTACACCGGTGCCACGGCGCCGCCTACACGGCGTATCGGCTTTGCCTTACAGGCAAGCACAACGCCCCGGCCGATAATGCGACAGGTCGCAGACGCATCGAGGCCACGCACATGGCCGCCAGCATCGTACGCATCGAATCGGATGAACAGGGGTGGGTCATTCGCCAGGGCACGGTCGTCACCGCCCATTGCGCGGACCGCGAGGCCGCCCTGCAGCTGGCCTTCGCCCTGGCCCGGGGCGAACATGCCCGCAGCGGCGAGGAGGTGCGCGTGGAAACCCTCGACGGGGAACAGCCGTCGTCCGGAAAGACCGGCGACCGCGCCTGATCCGCCGCGTCGAAGCGCGAGCCGGACCTGGCGACTGGTACCCGGCGTGGGACTCGAACCCACATGGGGAAAACCCCGAGAGATTTTAAGTCTCTTGCGTCTACCTGTTCCGCCAGCCGGGTGCTGGTGCGTGGTGGACGAGGATACTGCATGCCGGGACGTGATGGCGTGCTCGCCCCGAACACGAAAAACCCCGCACGGCGCGGGGTTCCGGGGTGACGCGCCGTCGTGGCGTCGCGCCGTCGTCTTGGAGGCCAGGGTCGGAATCGAACCGGCGTACACGGCTTTGCAGGCCGCTGCATGACCACTCTGCCACCTGGCCGGGTGACGCACCGCGCGAGCTTAGCCGCGAACGGTGGAAAAAACAAAACCTCGGCGAGCCGAGGTTTTGCAGGAAATCTGGAGCGGGAAACGAGACTCGAACTCGCGACCCCGACCTTGGCAAGGTCGTGCTCTACCAACTGAGCTATTCCCGCCCGGGAGCCGCGTATCTTACGGTTCCAGGCTGACCTGTCAAGCCTTGCGAGACGACTTTCACGACGATTCGCCCACGCGCTCGGACTTGCCGCGCAAGGTCGGCCACGCGGCACGCAGGTAAACCAGCCCGGACCAGATGGTCAACACGGCCGCGGCGATCAGCAGCGATTCGCCGACACGCCAGTAGCGCAGCAATTCGGCTTCCTTGTCGTGCTCCAGAAGCAGCACCACGATGGCCGCGATCTGCGCCACGGTCTTGATCTTGCCCAGCATGGCCACGCGCACGTGGGACCCCTTGCCCAGCCCCGCCATCCATTCGCGCAGCGCGGAGATGCCGATTTCGCGACCGACGATGATGGCGCCGACGACCGCCAGCAGCGCGGTGGGATGGCTCTGCACCAGCAGGAACAGCGTGACCGTCACCATCAGCTTGTCGGCGACCGGATCGAGGAACGCGCCGAACGCGGATGTCTGGTTCCAGCGTCGTGCCAGGTAGCCGTCGAACCAGTCGGTGACGGCGGCGGCCAGGAACACCAGCGCGGCACCGGCATTGGTGATGCGCAGCGGTACGGCGGGAATCAGGTCATGCAGGTAGAACACCGCGACCATGACCGGAAGCAAGAGCACTCGGAACAGGGTCAGCCAGGTCGGTAGGTTGATGCGCATCAGGGGGTGGGGACTCCGTCGTTGGCACAAGCATACGCAAGGCGGGGCGTGACATGCACGTTCGGGTTCATCCGTGCAGGGCCGCGTAGATCCGCTCGGCGAGGTCGCGATGGATGCCGCCGACCTGCATCAGCTCCTCCACCCCGGCGGCTTCGACGCCGTCCAGGCCGCCGAAGGCCCGCAGCAGCGCCGCGCGACGGCGGGGGCCGATGCCGGGCACCTCCTCCAGCACGCTGCGCTCACGCGCCTTCTGGCGCCGCTTGCGGTGCCCCTGGATGGCGAAGCGGTGCGATTCGTCGCGCACGGCGTTGATCAGATGCAGGGCCGGCGAGGACGTTCCCGGATGCAGGGTGCGACCGGTATCGGCCAGCACCAGGGTTTCCTCGCCCGCGCGTCGCGCGGGACCCTTGGAGACGCCGATCACGCGGATGTCGGCCAGCTGCAGTTCGGCCAGCACGTCCAGCGCCTGGGCCACCTGCCCGCTGCCGCCGTCGATCAGCAGGATGTCGGGGCGCGCGCCCTCGCCGTCGGCGACCTTGCGGAAGCGCCGCATCAGCGCCTGGCGCATCGCCGCGTAATCGTCGCCGGGCGTGATGCCGCTGATGTTGAAGCGCCGGTAATGCGATTTCTCCGGTCCTTCCGGTCCGAACACCACGCACGAGGCCACGGTCGCCTCGCCTCGCGTATGGCTGATGTCGAAGCACTCGATGCGCCGCGGCGGCTGGTCCAGCTCCAGCAGGCGGGTCAGGTCGTCGAAGCGCGTGCCCAGGGTCTGGCGACTGGCCAGCCGCGCGCTGAGCGCGGCACCGGCGTTGCGCACGGCCAGGTCGCGGAAGCGCGCCCGTTCGCCGCGTACCGCGTGTTTGATGGCCACCGGGTGCGCGCTGCGCTGGGCCAGGGCCTCGGCCAGCGCATCGCGCGCGTCGAGCGCGGCGCTGAGCACCAGTTCGCCGGGCACGGGACGGTCCACGTAGTACTGCGCGATGAACTGCTCGAGCACGTCGGACTCACTGGCGTCCAGCGGCAGCCGCGGGAAGAAGTCGCGCGACCCCAGCGACAGCCCATTGCGGAAGAACAGCACGCTGACGCAGGCCACCCCGCCCTCGATGCGGCAGGCGATCACGTCCATGTCGGCGCTGGCGCCCTGCACGTGGTGCTCGGCCTGCAGCTTGCGCAGGACCGCGACCTGGTCGCGCAGGGTCGCCGCGCGTTCGAACTGCAGCGCCTGGCTGGCCTTTTCCATGCCCTCGCTGAGTTCCTCGATCACCGCGCTGCTGCGGCCCTCCAGGAACATCTCGGCATGACGCACGTCGCCGGCGTAATCCTCGCGCGAGATGTACTCCACGCAGGGCGCGCTGCAACGGCCGATCTGGTACTGCAGGCAGGGACGCGAGCGGTTGCGGAAATAGCTGTCCTCGCACTGGCGCACGCGGAACAGCTTCTGCATCACGTTGAGGCTCTCGCGCACCGCCCAGGCGCTGGGGAACGGGCCGAAATAGCGCCCCGGATCCTTGCGCGCGCCGCGATGGAAGGCCAGGCGCGGGTAGTCGTCGGCGCTGGACAGGTAGACATAGGGATAGCTCTTGTCGTCGCGCAGAAGGATGTTGTAGCGCGGCTTGAGCTGCTTGATCAGCTGCGATTCCAGCAGCAGCGCCTCGGCCTCGGTGCGCGTGACGGTGGTCTCGGCGCGCGCGATCTGCGACACCATCGAGGCGATGCGCGGCTCCATGCGCGGCTTGAGGAAATAGCTGCCGACGCGTTTCTTCAGGCTGGCCGCCTTGCCCACGTACAGCAACTCGCCGTCGGCGTCGTAATAGCGGTAGACGCCGGGCGAAGTGGTCAGGTTGCGCACGAAGGCCTTGCCATCGAACGCGGCGGGGGTGTCGGAGGGCATCACGAACGGGGACGACCGAAAGCCTTGATTCTACGCCAGCGCACCGTATCGCAAAGGGCACGGGTGCGCACGGTTCATCCGTTGCGCAGATGCTCGATCAGTCCGCGCACGCCCGCCTGGGCCAGCGTCACCACGTCCCGGAAGTCCTGCGCGCTGCCGGTGTAGGGATCAGGCACCTCGCCATGCGTGCGCGTGCCGCTGACCTCGAGGAACAAGCCGAGCCGCGCGTGCAGATGCACCGGACAGCGTGCGCGCATGTCGCGAAGATTGGCCTGGTCCATGGCCAGCAACCAGCGCCAGCGCGAGTAATCGTCCGCCTCGAGCTGGCGCGCGCGATGCGAGGACAGGTCATAGCCGGCTTCCGCGGCGGCGCGTACCGAGCGCGGATCGGCGCCCTCGCCCACGTGCCAGTTGCCGGTACCGCAGGAATCGACCTGGATATCCAGGCCCGCCAGCTCGAATTCGCGGCGCGCCACCGCTTCGGCCAGCGGCGAGCGGCAGATGTTGCCCAGGCACACGAACAGGATGCCCTCGCCCTCGCTCATGCCCGGCTCGCCCGCAGCTGGGCCTCGGCGCGCGCCAGGTCGGCCTCGGTATCCACGCCCGCTGGAAACGGGGCCGGCGTCAACGCCACCTGGATGGCATGGCCATGCTCGAGGGCGCGCAGCTGTTCCAGCGACTCGCAACGCTCCAGCGGTGTCGGCGACAGCGCGGCGAAACGGCGCAGGAACCCGGCGCGGTAGGCGTACAGACCGATATGCCGCAGGAACGGCATGTCCCGCGGGAGCTCTTCCCGCGAGTGGGCGAAGGCATCGCGAGGCCATGGAATCGGCGCGCGGCTGAAATAGAGCGCGCGGCCATCGGCGCCGCGCACCAGCTTCACGCAATGCGGATCGAACAACTCGTCGACCGAGGCCAGCGGCGCGGCCAGGGTCGCCATCGGCGCATCGCTGGCGGCCAGCGCGGCCACCGCGGCATGGATGCCGGCCACCGGAGCGAACGGTTCGTCACCCTGCAGGTTGACCACGATCGCGTCGTCGTCCCAGGCCAGCTGGTGCGCGCAGGCGGCCAGGCGATCGCTGCCCGAGGCGAGCCCGGGGTCGGTCATGCACACGCTGACATCGAGACCGGCGAGCGCCTCGGCGACGCGGGCATCGTCGGTGGCCACGACCACCTGCGCCGCGCCGGCGGCCAGGCCGCGTTCGGCGACATGCGCCACCAGCGGCCGGTCGCCGAGCAGGCGCAACGGCTTGCCCGGCAGGCGGGTGGACGCAAGGCGCGCGGGAATGGCGACGATGAAGGGCGGCAACTGGGACGTCATGCGGGGCCTCGAAGCGTGATCGAAGCTTACCTTGTCCCCGGGCCGCTCTTGAAGCGCGGCCCGTCGATGCGCGGCTCAGGCCTCGGCGAGCCGGAAGCCGCAGCCGTTGGCCAGATCGACGAAGCCGGGGAACGAGGTCGCCACGTTGGCGCAGTCGCCGATCGTGACCGGCGCCCGTGCGCACAGGCCGGCGACGGCCGCGCTCATGGCGATGCGGTGATCGCCATGGCTGTCCACGCGACCGCCACGCAGCGTGCCGCCGTGGATGCGCGCGCCGTCGGCCTGCTCGTCGATCGTGACGCCCAACTCGCGCAAGGCCTGCGCCATGACCGCCAGCCGGTCCGACTCCTTGACCCGCAGCTCGGCCGCGCCGCGGATCACGGTCTCGCCATCGGCCAGCGCCGCGGCCACGAACAGGGCCGGGAACTCGTCGATCATGTCCGGCACGATGGCATCCGGAAGCGCCACGCCGCGCAGGCGGGCATGCCGCACGCGCAGGTCGCCGATCGGTTCGCCAGCCACGTCGCGCCGGTTCGCGATGTCGATGTCCGCGCCCATCATGCGCAACGCCTCGAGCAGCCCCGTGCGGCGCGGATTCAGCCCCACCGCCGGCAGATGCAGGTCCGAACCCGGCAGCACGCTGGCGGCCACCAGGAAGAACGCCGCCGAGGAGAAATCGGCCGGCACCTGGATGTCCGTCGCCCGAAGGGCCGCTCCGCCGCGCACGCGTGCGCGGCCGGGAGAGTACGCGATCGGCACGCCGAAGGCCTCCAGCATGCGCTCGGTATAGTCGCGCGTGGGGTGCCGCTCGACGACTTCGGTCTCGCCCTCGGCGTACAGGCCCGCGAGCAGCAGTGCCGACTTCACCTGGGCGCTGGCCACGGATGGCGCGTGACGCATGCCGCGCAGGATCGACCCGCCATGGATATGCAACGGTGGCAGCCCCTGCGCGCTGTCGATGCGCGCGCCCATCGCCGTCAACGGGTCGACTACCCTCGCCATCGGTCGTTTCGACAGCGAGGCGTCACCGACCAGCATGCTGTCGAACGCCTGCCCCGCCAGCAGTCCGGCCAGCAACCGCATGCCGGTGCCGGCGTTGCCGCAATCGAGCGCCGCCGGGCTGGCCCGCAGGCCGCGCAGGCCGACGCCGTGGACCACCCGCTGCCCCGCGGCCGGCGCCTCGATGCGCACGCCGAGCTGCTGCATGATCCGCGCGCTTGCGCGGGTGTCCTCGCCTTCGAGGAAACCGCGCACTTCGGACACGCCCTCGGCGATGGCCGCCAGCATCACCGCGCGATGCGACACCGATTTGTCGCCGGGCACCGTGACCGTACCGCGCAGCGGCTCGCGGGCCGGTTGGCTGATCCAGTCCAGGCTCATGGCAGGGTTTCCAGAAGACGGTCGTTGTCTGCCCGCGAGCCCACGCTGATGCGCAGGGTATGTGGCAGGCCGTAGCCGCCCATCGGACGCACGATCACGCCCTGCCCGAACCATCGCGACTCCAGTTCGGCGGCGTCCTCGGGGAGTTCCAGCAGGATGAAGTTGGTTTGCGACGGCAACACCCTGTAGCCATGCGCCCACAGGGCGTCGGCCAGGCGCCCTCTCTCGACGGCATTGCGTTCGACCGACAGCGCCAGGTGGTCGCCGTCGGCCAGCGCCGCGGTGGCCGCGGCCTGCGCCACGCCGTTGACGTTGAACGACTCGCGCAGGCGCTCGATCACCGCCACCACCGAGGGATCGGCCACCAGGTAACCCACCCGCAGGCCGGCCAGCGCGAAGGCCTTGGAGAAGGTCCGGGTGACGATCAGGTTGGGGAAGTCGGCGCGCAGCGTCAGCGCCGAGTCCAGTCCGGGCGCCTGCATGAATTCGCCGTACGCCTCGTCCACCACCACCAGCACGTCGTTCGGGACGTGCTGCAGGAAGGTGCGCAGCGCGGCGGTCTCGAACCAGGTGCCGGTCGGGTTGTTGGGATTGGCCAGGTAGACCAGGCGCACGTCCTCGCGCAGCGCGGCGGCCATCGCCTGCAGATCGTGGCCATAGGGAGCCGCGCCATCCTCGCGGTCGAGCGCCGGGACGATGACGGTCGGCGCGCCGACCGCGGCGGCGGCCAGCGTGAACACGGCGAAGCCGTATTGCGCATGCATCACCGCGGCATCCGGGCCCGCGAAGCACTGCCCGAGCAGCATCAGCAGCTCGTGCGAGCCGTTGCCGAACGCCAGGCAGGCCGGATCGATGCCGTGGCGCGCCGCCAGCGCGTGGCGCAACTCGCCCATGCGCGGGTCCGGATAGCGGTGGCCTTCGAGCAGCGCACGCCGCCCGGCCTCAAGCGCCAGCGGACTCGGTCCCAGCGGATTCTCGTTCGAGCCCAGTTCGGCCAGCACGGCGCCGAAGCGACGGCGCAGGGCCGGCAGGTCATGACCGGGATCGTAGGCGCGCAGACGGCGGATGGCCGGCTGCGCCAGGGCCTCGGCATCGAAACTCACGGCACCGCGACCGGGTAGGAACCGAGAATCTTGATCTCGGAGGCGAATGGCGCCATCGCCTTCATCGCCGCGCGCACCGCCGCGTCCTCGACGTGGCCGCCGATGTCGATGAAGAAGGCATACACCCACTTGCCCACGTGCGCCGGGCGCGACTCGATGCGGTTCATGGTCACGCCATGCTCGGCCAGCGGCCCCAGCACGTGGGCCAGCGCGCCGGGCTGGTCCTTGACGAACACCAGTACCGAGGTGCGGTCGTTGCCCGAGGGCGGGAACAGTTCGCGGCCCAGGACCAGGAAGCGCGTGGTGTTGTCGGGGCGATCCTCGACCGGTCCGGCCAGCGGCTTCAATCCATAGACCAGCCCCGCCGTCTCGCCCGCGATCGCCGCCGCGTCGTCGGCGTTTCGCGCCCGACGCGCGGCCTCGGCGTTGCTGGACACCGGCACGCGTTCGGCGTCCGGCAGGTGCTGGCGCAGCCAGGCCTTGCACTGGGCCAGCGACTGCGGGTGCGAGTACACGCGCTCGATGTCTTCCATACGGCCGGTGCGCGAGAGCAGGAACTGGTGCACGCGCAGCTCGACTTCGCCGCAGATCTTCAGGTCCGAGGTCAGGAACATGTCCAGGGTGACCTGGATGGTGCCCTGCCCCGAGTTCTCCACCGGCACCACGCCGAAATCGGCATGGCCGGCCTCGACCTCCTGGAACACCTCCTCGATGCTGCCCAGCGGCAGGCCATGCGAGGAATGGCCGAAATGCTTGCGCGCGGCCTGTTCGCTGAAGGTGCCCTCGGGGCCCAGGTAGCCGATCTTCAGCGGTTCCTGCTGGGCCAGGCAGGCGGACATGATCTCGCGGAACAGGCGCACCATCTCCTCGTCGGAGAGCGGCCCGTCGTTGCGGTCGACCACGCGGCGCAGCACCTGCGCCTCGCGTTCCGGGCGGTAGTAGTCCACCGCCGCCTTCAGCGATCCCTTGGCCTTGCCGACCTGCCGCGCCCATTGCGCGCGTTCGGCGATCAGGCCCTGGATGTCGCGGTCGATGGCGTCGATGCGCTCGCGCGCCTCGGCCAGGGTGAACTTGGGCTTGCCGGGGGACGGTGTGCTCATCGCGGGCGTCTCAACCGTGGCGGCGGGCGAACTCGCCCATGAAATCGATCAGCGCCTGCACGCCTTCCATCGGCATGGCGTTGTAGATGGACGCGCGCATGCCGCCCACCGCGCGATGCCCCTTCAGCGCCATCAGCCCGGCGTGCGCGGATGCTTCGAGGAAGCGGGCATCGAGCGCCTCTTCATGCAGCCGGAACGGCACGTTCATGCGCGAGCGCGCCGCGGGATCGATATCGTTGCGGTAGAAACCGCCCGAGCCATCGATGGCCGCGTACAGGGCCTCGGCCTTGGCCTGGTTGCTGGCACCCATGGCCGCCAGCCCACCCTGCGCCAGCAGCCATTTGAAGGTCAGCCCGGCCAGGTACCAGCCCCAGGTGTTGGGGGTGTTGAGCATGGAGTCGCGCTCGGCATGGCGCGCATAGCGGAAGATGTCGGCCATCGGCCGGCCCGGACGGCGCAGCAGGTCGTCGCGGATGATCAGCAGCACCAGGCCCGAAGGCCCGATGTTCTTCTGCGCGCCGGCGTAGATCAGGCCGAAGCGCGACACGTCGATCGGCGCCGACAGGATGTCCGAGGACATGTCGGCGACCAGCGGCACGTCGCCGGCCTCCGGAATATCGTGGAACTGCACCCCGTGGATGGTCTCGTTGGGCGTGTAGTGCAGGTAGGCCGCGGCGGGATCCACGTCGATGCGCGACGGCAGTTGCCGGAACCCCTCGTCCTCGCTGCTGCCGGCCACGCGCACCTGCACGTACGGGCCCGCTTCATGCACCGCCTTCTGGCTCCAGTGTCCGGTGACCACGTAGTCGGCGCTCTCGCCCGGACCCGCCAGGTTCATCGCCAGCTGGGCGAAATGCTGGGTGGCGCCGCCCTGCAGGAACAGCACCGAATAGCGCTCCGGGATGCCCATCAGGGCACGCAGGTCCCGTTCGGTCTCCTCGGCCATGGCCATGAATTCGCGGCCGCGGTGGGACACTTCCATCACCGACACGCCGGTGCCTCGCCAGTCGCACAGCTCGCGCCGTGCCTGCGACAGCACCTCGGTCGGCAAGGCCGCCGGGCCGGCGCTGAAATTCCAGGGGGAGTCGGTTCGGTTCATGAAAATCGCACGCCGGAACGAAAAATGCGGCCGCAGGGCCGCCCGGATCGATTATGACCCGACGCCTTGCGACTGCAAGTGGGTAGTCATGCCGTTTGCTCATGCATCCCCGGGCGACCGCTCGACCGCGGCGGCGGGGCCGGCTTCAGACCAGCAGCAGGATCGATATGACCAGCGCCAGCAGCGCGGCGGTGAAGATCAGCCACCACACCTCGCGTCGCGGGCCGGCACTGTCTTCGGGCGGCGGCAGGTCCGGCGTCATGGACGCCGCCGCGGGTTCCGCGATTTGCGGGCAGGCATCGAGCACGAAGCGGTGGGGGCCGATCGTGATCTGATCGCCATCACCCACGCGCAGGTCATCGGCCACCTCGCCGTTGACCGCAAGGAACACGGCCTCGGGCAGGTTCCGGCTGCGCACGCGGATGCCCTCCGGCTCGCGGATCAGGGCAATGCATGCCTCGGGTGCATGTCCGAGACCCAGCGGCCACGGATCGCCGTTGCACAGGTCCAGGCGCTCACCGATGCTGCACGCGCGTCCAGAGAGCGGTCCGGCAACCACGCGCAGGCTGGCGGCGCCGACGGCAGCATCGGCGTCGGTCTGCCCGTCGCGGCGCAGGCGCAGGCGGAAATCGCCGACGCCGAGATTGTCGCCGACGCGCAGCAAGGCCCGCTCGCGCACCTGCCGGGCATTGAGATATACCCGACCGGCGCCGGGCATGACCTGCAGGCTCAGGCCGCGTGCATCGTGCAGCAGGCGCAGATGATGCGCGGCCACGCCGGGACCCTGCAGCACCAGGTCGTTGTCGGCGGCGCTGCCGATGCGCAATTCGCGTCGGCTCCACTCGATGCCTGGGCGTTCGTCGTTGGCAAAATCGATGCGCATGGACCCATCCGGTGGAAAATCGCGTTCGTCGCCGACCACGTGGCGCGACCCGGGCCAATCCGTCATGCACGGCCTCGGGTCACGGCGCGTGTCATGATACCCGTTGCCGCGCGCCGATCGTGCATGGCGCGCTGAACGACCCATTCACCTTCCCGGATCCGCCATGCCCTCGATCGACATCCGCCGCCGCCATCACACGGATCGCAGCGAGGCTCGCGCCCACGTGGACGCGCTGGCGGCCCGCATGCGGGAGAAATTCGGGGTGCAGACGCATTGGCAGTCCGACACCCTGCACATGCGTCACATGGGCCTTGACGGCACCATCACCGTGGATGACCGGGACGTGCATGTGCAGGCGCGCCTGGGCATGCTGCTGAGCGCGCTCAAGCCGCGCATCGAGCAGGAAGTGCGTGACCGGTTGGACGCCAGTTTCGGTCCCGAAGCCACCGTCTGAGGCCGACGCCTGTCATTTCGCCTTTGATCGCGTGCCCGCACGTGGCAAAATGGTCCACTTACGCGGCCGTCCCGGCCCGCCCACACTTGAGTTTATGGCCAAAGACGACGTCATCGAGATGGAAGGCAAGGTCCTGGAGACCCTGCCCAACACCATGTTCCGCGTGGAGCTGGAGAACGGCCACGTGATTACCGCCCACATCTCCGGGCGCATGCGCAAGCACTACATCCGCATCCTTACCGGCGACAAGGTCCGCGTCGAGATGACGCCCTACGACCTGACCAAGGGTCGCATCACCTATCGCATGAAGTAAGAAGGCCGCCCTCGCGGACGGCCTTAGGTTCCTGCCACATGCCCGGAGCGCATGGCGCCGGGCGAATCGCCATGCGTGGCTCGCCGTATCGTCAGTCGACGGTGGCGGGCAGCATCTCGCCGGCTTCGGTCTCGACCACCAGTGCATCGTCGAGCACGTCCAGCTTGACCTTGCCGCCCTTGGCCAGCTTGCCGAAGAGCAATTCGTCGGCCAGCGGGCGCTTGATGTGCTCCTGGATGACCCGGGCCATGGGTCGGGCACCCATCTGCGGGTCGAAGCCGCGCTCGGCCAGCCAGCGTCGCGCCGCGGCGCTGACATCCACCGCGACCTGCTTCTCGTTGAGCTGTGTTTCCAGCTCAATCAAGAACTTGTCGACAACTCGCAGAATATGCTCGAAGTCCAGCGAGCTGAACTGGATGATCGCATCCAGGCGGTTGCGGAACTCCGGCGTGAACGTGCGGCGGATGGTTTCCATGGCGTCGGTCTGGTGGTTCTGCTCGACAAAACCGATGGTCCGGCGCGAGGCCAGCTGCGCGCCGGCGTTGGTGGTCATCACCACGATCACGTTCTTGAAGTTGGCCTCGCGCCCGTTGGTGTCGGTCAGCACGCCGCGATCCATGATCTGCAGCAGGATGTTGAACACGTCCGGATGGGCCTTCTCGATCTCGTCCAGCAGCAGCACGCAGTGCGGATGCTTGGTGACCGCCTCGGTCAGCAGGCCGCCCTGGTCGAAGCCGACGTAGCCCGGGGGCGCGCCGACCAGGCGCGACACCGAATGCGCCTCCATGTACTCGGACATGTCGAAGCGGATCATCTCGATGCCCAGCTGCATGGCGAGCTGGCGGGTGACCTCGGTCTTGCCCACGCCGGTGGGTCCGGCCAGCAGGAAGCTGCCGATCGGTTTCTTCGGATCGGCCAGCCCGGATCGCGCCATCTTGATCGAGGCAGCCAGTGCCTCGATGGCCGGGTCCTGGCCGAACACCACCATCTTCAGGTTGCGCTCGAGGTTCTTCAGCACGTCACGGTCGGAGGCCGAGACCTGCTTGGCCGGGATCCGCGCCATGCGCGCGACGATGAACTCGATGTCGGTCACCTCGATGCGTTCGCTGCGCTCGTTCTCGGGGAACAGGCGCTGGCGGGCGCCGGCCTCGTCGATGACGTCGATGGCCTTGTCCGGCAGCAGGCGGTCGGGAATGTGCTTGACCGACAGGTCCACCGCCGCCTGCAGCGCCTCGTTGCTGTACTGCACCGCGTGGTGGTCCTCGAAGCGCTCGCGCAGGCCGCGCAGGATCTCCACGCTCTCGGCGATGCTCGGCTCGACGATGTCGATCTTCTGGAAGCGCCGCGCCAGCGCGCGGTCCTTCTCGAAGATGCCGCGGAACTCCTGGAACGTGGTCGAGCCGATGCAGCGCAGCTCACCCGAGGCCAGCATGGGCTTGATCAGGTTGGAGGCGTCCATGGTGCCGCCCGACGCCGAGCCGGCACCGATGATGGTGTGGATCTCGTCGATGAACAGGATCGCGTTCTTTTCCTTCTTGAGCTGGCCGATCACCGCCTTCAGGCGCTTCTCGAAATCGCCGCGGTACTTGGTGCCGGCGACCAGCGCGCCCAGGTCCAGCGCCCAGATGGTGCTGTCGGCCAGCACCTCGGGGACGTCGCCCTCGACGATGCGCTTGGCCAGGCCCTCGGCCAGCGCGGTCTTGCCGACGCCGGCCTCGCCGACGTACAGCGGGTTGTTCTTGCGCCGGCGGCACAGCACCTGGATGGTGCGCTCGATCTCTTCCTGGCGGCCGATCAGGGGGTCGATGCGGCCTTCCTCGGCCATCTCGTTGAGGTTGTTGGCGTATTCGGCCAGCGGATTGCTGCCGCCGTCCGTCGCCGCCTCCTCGCCCTCGCGCTGCTCGGCGGCCGGCGCCGGCTCGGACTCGTCGCCCAGGCGGGCGATGCCGTGCGAGATGTAGTTGACCACGTCCAGGCGCGAGACTTCCTGCTGGTGCAGGAAGTACACCGCGTGGGAATCCTTCTCGCCGAAGATCGCCACCAGCACGTTGGCTCCGGTGACTTCCTTCCTGCCCGAGGATTGCACGTGGTAGACGGCGCGCTGCAGCACGCGCTGGAAACCGAGCGTGGGCTGGGTGTCGCGCTCGTCGCCGTCCTGCAGCACCGGCACGGTTTCCTCGATGATGCGGGCCAGCGCGTCGCGCAGCCGGTCCAGGTCCACGTTGCAGGCGCGCAGTACCGTGGTGGCCGAGGCATTGTCGAGCAACGCCAGCAGCAGGTGCTCGACGGTCATGAACTCGTGGCGCTGTTCGCGCGCGGACTTGTAGCACTGCCCGATGGTGAGCTCGAGATCCTTGCTGAACATGCGGATCGTCTCCTGCTTATGGATGGCTTGCCCGTCTTGTACGGGAACATACGCCTTAGATGGGGCCGTTCAAAGCTTTTCCATAGTGCACATCAGCGGGTGCTGGTGGGTCCTTGAGTATTCATTGACCTGGGTGACCTTGGTTTCCGCCACTTCCCGCGAGAACACGCCGCACACGCCCTTGCCGCGCGTGTGCACGTGCAGCATCACCTGCACCGCGCGTTCCTGGTCCATGGCGAAGAACCCGCGCAGCACCTCGACCACGAAGTCCATCGGGGTGTAGTCGTCGTTGAGCAGCACCACCTGGAACATCGGCGGCTTGCCCAGCTTGGGCTTGGCCGACTGTACGGCGATGCCATGTTCGTGCTCGTGCTCGTGTTCGTTGTCGGGGGTGTTGGCCATGTCGGGGCGTTTGTCCTTCGCTGGGGTCCGATTATACGGCGTGGCGCAAGGGGGATCGATCCGAACCCTGTCGCAGAAGTGGTGGCACAATGGCGCTTTTCCATGCCCCGCGCGACCGCCCTGCCCGCATGAACCACGCCCAACCCCGCCCACAGACCGTCTGGTGTCCCCACGTTACCGTGGCCAGCGTGGTCGCCGATCGCGACGGCCGCTTCCTGATGGTCGAGGAATCGGTCTCCGGCCGGGTGCGCTTCAACCAGCCGGCCGGGCACCTCGAACCGGACGAGTCGCTGCTCGATGCCGCGGTGCGCGAGACCCTGGAGGAGACCGGCTGGGAGATCGCGCTGCGCCACCTGATTGGCGTGCACCAGTGGTTCAGCCCGGAGCACCGCGAGCACATCGTGCGCTTCAGTTTCGCCGGCCAGGCCCTGCGCCACCGTCCCGAGCACCCGCTCGACGACGGCATCCTCGGCCCGCGCTGGATGCACCGTGACGAGATCGAGGCACTGGGCGAGCGCCTGCGCAGCCCGCTGGTCCTGCGCAGCATCGACGACTGGCTGGGCGGCAAGCGCCTGCCCCTGGACACCGTGACCAGCCTGCTGCCCGGGAACGACCCGCGCCCATGAAGGTCATGCTCGGCCTTTCCGGCGGCGTGGACTCCTCGGTCGCCGCCCTGCGCCTCCTGCAATCGGGACACGATGTCCAGGCCCTGTTCATGCAGAACTGGGAAGAGGACGTGCGCGACGGGCCGTGCCGCGCGGACCTGGACCGCAAGGACGCGGTGGCCGTGTGCGCCGCGCTCGGCCTGCGCTTCCATCACCGCAACTTCGCCCATGAATACTGGGACGGCGTGTTCGAGCATTTCCTGGCCGAATACCGCGCCGGCCGCACGCCCAACCCGGACGTGCTGTGCAATCGCGAAATCAAGTTCCGCACCTTCCTGGAGCACGCCCGCGCGCTGGGCGCCGAGAAGATCGCCACGGGCCACTATGCCCGCATCGACCAGCGCGACGGCCGCTGGCGCCTGCTGCGCGCCGCGGACACCGGCAAGGACCAGACCTATTTCCTGCACGCGCTGGGCCAGGAGCAACTGGCCGCCACCCTGTTCCCGATCGGCGACCTGCGCAAGCCGGACGTGCGCCGGCTGGCCGAAGAGGCGCGCCTGCCGACCCACGCGAAGAAGGATTCCACCGGCATCTGCTTCATCGGCGAGCGCAATTTCCGCGACTTCCTCGGTCGCTACATCCCGGCGCAACCGGGCCCGATGCGCACTCCCGACGGTCGCGACATCGGCGAGCACGACGGAGTGATGTACTACACCCTGGGCCAGCGCAACGGCCTGCGCATCGGCGGCCGGCGAGAGGCTTCGGGCGAACCCTGGTACGTGGTCGGCAAGGATGTCGCCGGCAACGTGCTGTATGTCGCCCAGGGCGGCGAGAGCGCGTGGCTGATGTCGCGACGCGTGGCGGCGTCCGCGCTGACCTGGGTCGCTGGCGAAGCGCCCGGGGCGACGTTCCGGTGCACGGCCAAGGTTCGCTACCGGCAATCCGACCAGGCCTGCCGGGTGGATGTCGAGGGTGATCGTGCGAGGATCGTGTTCGATGCTGACCAGCGCGCCGTCACGCCCGGTCAGTCCATTGTCTTCTACGACGGCGAGGCCTGCCTCGGTGGTGGCATCATCGAGGCCACGGACGCCGCGTACGGCGGCCTGCCACGCGATGCTTCCGCCCCCGCGACCCGATAGGAATACACCACCGATGCATGCCGCCCGACATCCCGCCCATCGACCTGCCCGCCGTCCGTCCCGCGGAGAGCCACGGTGAACGAGGATCGCATCCTGGCGCTGGCCGGCGTGTTCCAGGGCTGCATGCTGGCCCACCAGCTGGCCAGCCGCGGCAACTGCGACGAAGCCGCCTTCGAAGCTTCGATGAACAGCATCTTCCGCATCGATGCCGAGGACGTGCCGTCCGTGTTCGGCGGCATCGCCGGCGTGCGCCTGGGCCTGCGCACGCTGACCGAACAGCTCGAGAGCCGCACGCAGGAACTGGCCATCGCCCGCATGGCGGTGACCGTGTTGCGCCTGGAACGCAGCTTTTCCAGCCGTGGCCGGATGGCCGAGAAACTGCGCGATGGCATCGTGCAGACCCGCCGCCAGGCCGATCACTTCGGCGTGACCCACGCCACCGTCACCGCGCGCCTGGCCGAGCTCTACGTCGGCACCCTCTCGACCCTTCGCCCACGGGTCATGGTCAGCGGGTCACCCTTGCTTCTGCAGCAGCAGAACGTGGTCGAACGCATCCGCTCGGCGCTGCTGGCCGCGCTGCGCGCGGCGGTGCTCTGGCGCCAGACCGGCGGCCGTCAGTGGCAGCTGCTGATCCACCGTCGACAGTGCGCCATGCTGGCCCGCGGCCTGCTCACCGGGGCCACGCTCGACAGCGGTTGACCGTTCCCGCCCGGCCTGCCACGTTTTCACCGTTCCCGCCCATGACCACCCAAGGATCCGCATGAGCACGTTACGCAGAAAAGCCGCCTGGCAGGCCCTGGAGCGCGACGCTTCGCGCCTGGGCAAACGGCGACTGCGCGACCTGTTCCAACGCGATCCCGAGCGTGCCCGCCGGTTCTGCGCGGAGGCCGCCGGATGGCGCCTGGACTACGCCAAGCAGCGCGTGGACGCGACCACCATGGGCCATCTGTTCGAACTGGCCCGCCAGTGCCGCCTCGAGGCGCGGCGCGAGGCGATGTTCGCGGGCGAGAAGGTCAACGACACCGAGCACCGCGCCGCGCTGCACGTGGCGCTGCGCGCCGCCGAGGGCACGCGCATCACCTGCGACGGCGTCGACGTGGTACCCGGCGTGCACGCCACCCTGGCGCGCATGGCCGCCTTCGCCGACGCCGTGCGCGAGGGCCGCTGGACCGGCTTCAGCGGCCGCCGCATCCGCAACATCGTCAACATCGGCATCGGCGGTTCCGACCTCGGTCCGGTGATGGCCTTCGAGGCGCTTCGCCACTACAGCGACCGCGGACTGCGGATGCGCTTCGTGTCCAACATCGACCGCACCGACTTCGCCGAGGCGGTGCGCGACCTGCATCCCGAGGAAACGCTGTTCATCGTCGCCTCCAAGACCTTCAGCACGCTCGAGACCATGACCAACGCGCGCAGTGCGCGCGACTGGCTCAAGGCCGCGGCGGGCCGCGGCAACCGCGACGCGGTCGGGAAGCATTTCGTGGCCCTGTCGACGAACCGCCGGGAAGTGCGCCGCTTCGGCATCCCGGCGGCCAACACCTTCGGCTTCGAGGACTGGGTCGGCGGACGCTACTCCATGGATTCGGCCATCGGCCTGTCGACCATGGTCGCCATCGGGCCGCGGGCGTTCGGCGAGATGCTCGACGGCTTCCGCGCCATGGACGCACACTTCCGCGAGGCGCCGCTGGAAGACAACCTGCCGGTGATCATGGGCCTGATCGGCATCTGGAACACCGACTTCCTCGGCGCCGAAACCGTCGCCGTGCTGCCCTACGAACAATATCTGAAGCGGTTCCCGGCCTATCTCCAGCAGCTGACCATGGAATCCAACGGCAAGCGGGTGACCCGTCGCGGGCGGCCCGTCGGCGTGGCCACGGGCCCGATCTACTGGGGCGAGCCGGGCACCAACGGCCAGCACTCGTTCTTCCAGCTGATCCACCAGGGCACGCGCCTGGTGCCGTGCGACTTCATCGCCTTCGGCCAGCCGCTCAATCCCGGCGGCGCGCACCACGACCTGCTGATCGCCAACGTCATCGCCCAGGCCGAGGCCCTGGCCTTCGGCAAGACCCTTGCCGAAGTGCGTGCCGAGGGCGTGTCGGCGGAGCTGGCCCCGCACAAGGTCTTCGCGGGCAACGGCCCGTCCCATCTGCTGACCGCCGAGCGGCTGACCCCGGCCACGCTGGGCGCCCTGGTGGCGCTGTACGAGCACAGCGTGTTCGTGCAGGCCGCGGTGTGGGACATCAACCCGTTCGACCAGTGGGGCGTGGAACTGGGCAAGGCGCTGGCCCGGCGCGTGGCCGAGGACATCGCCACGCCACGCCGGCGCCTGAGGCATGACGGCTCCACCAACGCCGCCATCCGCTGGTACCGCAAGCAGCGCCAGGCGCAGGCTTCCGCCACGACGGAGAGCCGGGTCCTGGTGCTGGACATCGGCGGCACCCACGTGAAGATGCGCCTGTCCGACCGCGCTGAGATGCGCCGCTTCGGGACAGGCCGCGACCTGACGCCGCAGCGCATGATGCAGCGCCTCGCGCCGCTGGTCGCCGACTGGCCCTACGAGCGCGTCACCCTCGGCGTGCCCGGCCCGGTGATGCATGGCCGGCTGGCGACCGACCCGGCCAAGCTCGGGCCCGGCTGGACGACGTTCGATTTCACCGCTGCCTTCGATTGCCCGGTGCGCATGGTCAACGATGCCGCGATGCAGGCCTTGGGCAGCTACCGCGGCGGGCGCATGCTGTTCCTGGGGCTGGGCACCGGCCTGGGCTCGGCGCTGATCGTCGACGGCGTGCTGCTGCCGACCGAGATCTCGTACATGCCCTGGCGCAGGCATACCTACGAGCACTATGTCAGCGACGCCTTTCTCCTCGACGACCCGGCAGCCTGGGAGCGCAACGTGCTGGCGCTGATCGATGTCATGCGCCAGGCCTTCATGCCCGATTACATCGTCCTCGGCGGCGGCAACGTGCGCCATCTGCGGGAGCTGCCCGAGGGCGTGGTTCGAGGCGACAACAGCAACGCTTTCCTGGGCGGCTTTCGCGCCTGGGAGTTGACCGTCTGAGCGTTCGATCCTAGTCCACGGCCTCGAGGCCAGGCAGCGCCGTGACCAGTTCGCGGATCAGGTCGCCAAGGGCCTCGAGGTCGTCCTGCCAGGGCGAGGACTGGCGCCAGTACAGGCGGATCTCGCGCCCCGGGGCCTCGCCGGCGATGCGCGCCAGCGCCAACCGCGGGATCGAGGCCAGGCGCGCGTGCGCCAGCCGTGGCACCAGCGCATACCCGCCATGCAGCAGTACCAGGGTGGCCAGGCTCTCCAGGCTGACGTCCTGGACCTGGCGGCCGGCCGCCTCCGCGTCCGTCTCGCCCAGCGCATCCTGCATCTCCGCGTCATGTCCCTCGGCCATCAGGCGGGCATCGCCCGGGCACAGGTCGTCCAGTGCCACCTGCGCGCGGCCAGCCAGCGGATGGGCCTCGTTGAGCAGCAACTCGTAGGGTTCGAAGAACAGCGCGCGCCAGGACAGCCCCGAGGCGGCCGGCGCATCGGGCGCCAGGACCACGTCGAGTTCGCCCTCGTGCAGGCGCCGCAGCAGACCGCGCAACTTGCCCTCGGACAGGCTCAGTCGAACGCCGGGAAAACGCTGCGGGAAGGGTTCGATGAAGTGCGGCAGCAGGTACGGCCCCAGGGTCGCCGGCACGCCCAGGCGCAGTTCGCCGCCAAACGCCGCCGCGCCCTTCAAGGCCGCATGCGCCAGGTGCTCGGCGGCATCGAGCACCGCCTCCACCTGGGCCAGCAGCCGCCGCCCCGCGGCCGTCGGCAGGATGCTGCGCCCGCCGCGCTCGAACAACGGCACGCCGAGCGCCTGCTCGACCTTCTGCACCTGGTGCGACAGCCCGGAGGGACTGATGTGCATGCGTCGCGCGGCCCGCGCGAAGCTGGCCTCGCGCGCCACGGCCTGCACCAGCGCCAGGTCGCGCAGGGAGACGGCCGAGAGAGCCATCGAAATCTTCGAATGCTGCATGCCGTCAAATCCGTTTGTGCGCGCCGCGCGGACGTCGCACCATGGGGAGGTACCGCAACCGACTGCGGCGTCTGCACATTCTATCGTGGGCGTGGCAGGACGACAGCCGGCAACCTTCCCCGGAACCCGATCCACGCCAGCATATTCGCGTCGTTCAGCGGTTGTGCGCGATAATCCGTGTGATTTGCGGACCGCCCGGGACATTCGCGGCCCCCACCGATTCACGCCAGGAGCAATCCATGAACGATTCCTTCTCCACCCGCGACACCCTCGACGTCAACGGTACTGCCTACGCCTACGCCAGCCTCGCCAGGCTCGGCGAGCGCTTCGACCTCAAGCGCCTGCCGTACTCGATGAAGATTCTGCTCGAGAACCTGCTGCGCAACGAGGACGGCGCCAGCGTGACCGCCAGGGAGATCGAGGCGGTCGCCACCTGGGACGCGAAGAAGGAACCGGACACCGAGATCGCCTTCACCCCCGCCCGCGTGGTGCTGCAGGACTTCACCGGTGTGCCCTGCGTGGTCGACCTGGCCGCCATGCGCGACGCCATGAAGAACCTGGGCGGCGATCCCGAGCTGATCAATCCGCTCTCGCCCGCCGAGCTGGTCATCGACCACTCCGTGCAGGTGGACGCCTTCGGCACCGAGCACTCGATCGACGAGAACGTGAAGATCGAATTCGAGCGCAACCAGGAGCGCTACAGCTTCCTGCGCTGGGGCCAGAAGGCGCTGGACAACTTCAAGGTGGTGCCGCCGCGCACCGGCATCGTTCACCAGGTCAACCTCGAGCACCTGGCCCGCGTGGTCATGGGCCAGGAGATCGACGGCCAGCTGTGGGCCTATCCGGACACCGTGTTCGGCACCGACTCGCACACCACCATGATCAACGGCCTGGGCGTGCTCGGCTGGGGCGTGGGCGGCATCGAGGCCGAGGCCGCGATGCTGGGCCAGCCGTCCTCGATGCTGATCCCGCAGGTGGTTGGCTTCAAGCTGACCGGCAAGCTGCCCGAGGGCGCCACCGCCACCGACCTGGTGCTGACCGTCACCCAGATGCTGCGCAAGCACGGCGTGGTGGGCAAGTTCGTCGAGTTCTTCGGCGAGGGCCTGGCGCACCTGCCGCTGGCCGACCGCGCCACCATCGCCAACATGGCTCCCGAGTACGGCGCGACCTGCGGCATCTTCCCGGTCGACGCCGAGGCGCTGAACTACATGCGCCTGTCCGGCCGCAGCGAGGCGCAGATCGCGCTGGTCGAGGCCTACGCCAAGGCCCAGGGCCTGTGGCACGACGCCGACACCCCGCACGCCGAGTTCACCGCCACGCTGGAACTGGACATGGGCGAGGTCAAGCCCTCCATGGCCGGCCCCAAGCGCCCGCAGGACCGCGTGCTGCTCAGCGACGTGAAGAAGAACTTCCACGAGGTGGTCGGCCCGCTGACCGCCAACCGCAAGCCCAGGAACGGCGACGCCGAGCGCTTCGCCAACGAGGGTGGCGACACCGCCGTGGGCAACCCGGCCAGCGCCGTGAGCGAAGGCTCGGTCATGGTCGAGCGCAACGGCAAGCACTTCGAGCTGAAGGACGGCGCGGTGGTCATCGCCGCCATCACCTCCTGCACCAACACCTCCAATCCGGCCGTGATGCTGGGCGCCGGCCTGCTGGCCCAGAAGGCCGCCGCGCGTGGCCTGACCGCCAAGCCGTGGGTCAAGCCCTCGCTGGGACCGGGCTCCAAGGTGGTCACCGACTACCTGGAAGCCACCGGCCTGATGGATGAGCTGGAGAAGGTCGGCTTCTACCTGGTCGGCTACGGCTGCACCACCTGCATCGGCAACTCCGGCCCGCTGCCGCCGGAAATCAGCCAGGGCATCAACCAGGGCGACCTGGCCGTGGCCTCGGTGCTGTCGGGCAACCGCAATTTCGAGGGCCGCGTGCATCCCGAGGTGAAGATGAACTACCTGGCCTCGCCGCCGCTGGTGGTCGCCTACGCCCTGGCCGGCACCCTGGACATCGATCTGGACAAGGATCCCATCGGCCAGGACACCGAGGGCAAGGACGTGTTCCTCAAGGACATCTGGCCGACCAACAAGGAGATCGGCGACCTGATCGCCAGCTCGGTCACCGCCGACATGTTCACCAAGAGCTACGCCGATGTGTTCAAGGGCGACGATCGCTGGAACGCCATCGCCTCGCCGGACGGCAAGCAGTACGCCTGGGACGACGCCTCCACCTACATCAAGAACCCGCCCTACTTCGACGGCATGACCATGGACCTGGATCCGATCCAGGACATCCACGGCGCGCGCTGCCTGGGTCTGTTCGGTGATTCGATCACCACCGATCACATCTCGCCCGCCGGCGCGATCAAGAAGGACAGCCCGGCGGGCCGCTACCTGATCGAGCGCGGCGTGCAGCCGGCGCAGTTCAACTCCTACGGTTCGCGCCGCGGCAACGACGACGTGATGGTGCGCGGCACCTTCGCCAACATCCGCATCAGGAACCAGATGCTGGACGGCGTCGAGGGCGGCTACACCAAGTACGTGCCGACCGGCGAGCAGATGGCGATGTACGACGCGGCCATGAAGTACAAGGCCGACAACACGCCGCTGATCGTGCTGGCCGGCAAGGAATACGGCACCGGCTCGTCCCGCGACTGGGCCGCCAAGGGCACCCTGCTGCTGGGCGTGAAGGCGGTGATCGCCGAGAGCTTCGAGCGCATCCACCGCTCCAACCTGGTCGGCATGGGCGTGCTGCCGCTGCAGTTCAAGGACGGCGAGAGCGCCAAGAGCCTGGGCCTGGACGGCACCGAGACCTTCGAGATCACCGGTCTGGAAGACGGCAACGCGAAGGAAGCTACGGTTGTCGCCAAGGGCGACAGCGGCGAGACCACCTTCACCGTGCGCGTCATGCTGCTGACCCCCAAGGAGCGCGACTTCTACCGTCACGGCGGCATCCTGCAGTACGTGCTGCGCGACCTGGCGAGCAAAAAGGCCGCGTAAACCTTTTTGCCCCCCGCTGCATCCAATGCACCGCCGGTCGCAAGGCCGGCGGTTTTCTTTTGCCGTCGCGACGCGGGTGCATGACCTTCCACACTGCCCGGCGGCCCGCGCCGGCGCTACAACTCACGCTTCCGGCTTCCGGAACGTTGCAAGGAGAAGCACATGTCATCCCCCCATCGCATCCTGCTCGGCGCCGTCGCGCTGCTCGCACTGATCGGCGGCATGCCGACGTCGAGCGCCGCCACGCCGTCATTCAGCAAACAATTGCAGAAAAGCGTGCCCGTCGCGGCCGGAAGCTCGGTCGCGGTCGAGAACATGGCCGGTGAAGTAACCGTGACCCAGGGCGGCCCCGCGCTCGAGGTGAACGCCACCGTGGTGGCCGGCGGCAGCGACACCGCCGCCGCGCATGCCCTGGCCGACACCATCCGCCTGGACGTGCAGCACGACGGCGACCGCGTGGTGGTCCACGTGCACTACCCGGTCGACGCGCACGACAGCTATCAGTACATCCCGACCAAGCCGCAACAGCGCCGTGACCACGGGCTCACCATCCTCGGCATGCATTTCGGCACCAGTTCCTCGGATTTCGAGTACCAGGGCCGCCGCGTGCATGTCTACCAGGGCAGGAAACACGGCGTCCCGCTGCACGTGGACCTGCAGATCCGCCTGCCCGCCGGCGTCCACGCCAGCATCGACAACCGCATGGGTCGCATGCACGCCATGCAGGTGCAGGGCGACCTGACGCTGAAGACGGCCTCGGGCGACATCGACGCACGGGGCATCACCGGCTCGCTTGGCAGCCACTCGGGCAGCGGCGACCTGAAGGTCACCGGCATCCAGGGCGCGGTGGAACTGCATACCGGTTCGGGCGACGTGAAACTGGACGATGTGCAGGGTGACGTCGACGTGGAAACGGGCTCGGGCGACATCGACGGCGGCAAGCTGCACGGCGCGAAGCTGAAACTGGAGACCGGCTCGGGCGACATCAAGCTCGACGACCTGGCGGGCGACCTCCACGCAAGCTCCGGTTCGGGCGACATCAACCTGCGCGACCTGCGCAGCGTGGCCGATGCCCGCGTCAGCTCGGGCTCCGGCGACATCCGCGTCGAAGGCGACCTGTCGGGCCTCAAGCGCTTCGATGTCAGCAGCGGTTCGGGCGATGTCACCCTGCGCACCGCGCAGCCGCCGGCGGTGCAGTTGCAGGCGAACGGCTCGGATATCGAGGTGAACTGGTCCGGCGCGCAGCATGTCAAGACTTCCCGCCGTCACTACAGCGCGGATTTCGGCGACGCCAGCGGCCAGGGCCGCGTGACCACCGGCAGCGGCGACATCCGACTCGATCGTTGAAGCCATCCAGGCCTTCCGACCCCGTGGCGCACGGCAGCGCCACGGGGCCGGGCTAGATGCCGCGTGACCAGGTGACGCTGTAACAGCGCCAATCGCCGTCCTCGACGCGCCAGGCGGTCTCGACCCCGTAGACACCGAGACGCCGCGGAATCAATCCGCCACCACCGCCCAGGGTCACGGTGAATCGCGCCAGCATGCGGTCGCCCCGTGGCTCGACCGTCACCGGCCCCATCAACACCCTGACCGGCTCGTTGCGCAGGCGTGCCAGGCGCAGCATCCCCAGCAGACGCGCACGATCCAGGTCGTGACCGGGCGTGGCCAGATCCGTGCTGAGCAGGTCATCCACCGTGCCGGCGTCACGATCACGCACCGCCTCGGCCGCCCTCGCGACAGCCGCGCGCACCTGTTGTTCGGCGCTGTCCCGATGGCAGCCCGTCAGCCAGGGCGTCAGCAGCAGGACGCTCATCAGCATCAGAACGGCCGCGGCTCGGATGGCGCCCGCCTGCCGCGGGGGACGATGTCGCGCGCGCATCGGGTGGCGATGGCGAAAAGTTCGCATGGCGCCGATCCTAAGCGATGCCCTTCGAACACGCATCATCCACGGTCCGCCTCGGGTTGCCGCACCCCGGGGGCTGTGCTCCAATGCAAACGATCGTTTGCCGGGCCCTGCGTCGCGGCAAACCGCTCCGTTTGCATGCACTCGAGGGGTTGCATCTCGCCATGACCGAACAACGTCCCTGGCTGGCCCAGTACCCGGCCGGCGTCCCGGAAACCATCGACGTCGATACCTACGCATCCGTGGTGGCCGTGGTCGAGGAAGCCTTCGAGCGGTTCCGTCACCGCCCCGCCTTCCACAATCTCGGGCGCACCCTCACCTACGAGGACATCGACCACCTCAGCGCGCAGTTCGCCCATTACCTGCAGAAGGATCTGGGGCTGGGCAAGGGCGACCGCCTGGCGATCATGCTGCCCAACGTGCTGCAGTACCCGATCGCCCTGTTCGGCGCGCTGCGCGCGGGACTGACGGTCGTCAACACCAACCCGATGTACACCGCGCGCGAACTCAGGCACCAGCTCGAGGACGCCGGCGCCAGCGCCATCGTGGTACTGGACAACTTCGCCGGCACGCTGCAGAAGGTCATCGCCGAGACCGGCGTCAAGCACGTGATCACCACGGGCCTTGGCGACATGCTGGGCATGGCCAAGGGCGCGGTGGTCAACTTCGCCCTCAAGCACATCAAGAAGATGGTGCCGGACTTCCACATCGAGGGCGCGGTGCGCTTCCGCGACGCGCTCTCCCGCGGTGGCGACGGCGCCTTCCAGCGCGTCGAACTGAACCACGACGACCTGGCCTTCCTGCAGTACACCGGCGGCACCACCGGCGTGGCCAAGGGCGCCATGCTCAGCCACGGCAACATGGTCGCCAACATGCTGCAGGCCGGCGCCTGGATCGGCGACCAGGCCACCGAGGGCGAGGAAATCATCATCACCGCCCTGCCGCTCTACCATATCTTCTCGCTGACGGCGAACGGCCTGGTGTTCATGCGCCTGGGCGGCCTGAACTGGCTGATCACCAACCCGCGCGACATGCCCGGCTTCGTCAAGGAACTGGGCAAGATGCGCTTCACCGCGCTGACCGGCGTGAACACCCTGTTCAACGGCCTGCTCAACACCGAGGGCTTCGACAGGCTCGATTTCTCCCGCCTGCACCTGACCATGGGCGGCGGCATGGCCGTGCAGCGCGCCGTGGCCGAACGCTGGAAGAAGGTCACCGGCTGCACCCTGGTCGAGGCCTACGGCCTGACCGAAACCTCGCCCGCCGCCTGCATCAACCCGCTCAACATCAGCGAGTACAACGGTTCCATTGGCCTGCCGATCTCCTCCACCGATGTGCAGATCTGGTCCGAGGACAACCAGCCGCTGCCCTTCGGCGAGGTTGGCGAACTGATGGTGCACGGACCGCAGGTGATGAAGGGCTACTGGAAGCGTCCGGAAGAGACCGCCAAGGTGCTCGAGCCCAGTGGCTGGCTGCATACCGGCGACGTGGCGAAGATGGACGAGCGTGGTTTTGTCTACATCGTCGACCGCAAGAAGGACATGATCCTGGTGTCGGGCTTCAACGTGTACCCGAACGAGATCGAGGACGTGGTCATGGGCCACCCGGGCGTGGCCGAGGTTGCCGCGGTGGGCGTGCCCAACGAGCATTCCGGCGAAGTGGTCAAGCTGTTCGTGGTGAAGAAGGACCCGAATCTGACCGAGGACGACATCAAGCAGTTCTGTCACGACGAACTGACCGGCTACAAGCGTCCCAGGCTGATCGAGTTCCGCGACGAGCTGCCCAAGAGCAACGTGGGCAAGATCCTGCGCCGCGAACTGCGCGAGAAGCCCGCTTCCACCCACTGAGCCGACCATGTCCCGCATCGACATCGACCGTATCGAGGCGCAGCGCGGATCATCCTATCCCGACCCCCACGACAAACCCTGCCGCGAAAGGATTCGCAAGCGACTCGGGGATGCGGGCGGATTGAGCGATTTCGGCGTGAACCTGCTGGAACTGTCCCCTGGCGGCTGGTCAAGCCAGCGGCACTGGCACAGCGACGAGGACGAATTCGTGTGGATCGTCCGCGGCGAAGCCGTGCTGGTCAGCGATGCCGGCGAGACCATCCTGCGGGCCGGCGATTGCGCGGCGTTCCCCAAGGGCCATGCCGACGGCCACCACCTGGTGAACCGTTCATCGGCGCCGGTGATCTGCCTGGAAGTCGGGTCGCGCAGCAGCAGCGACCGCTGCACCTACCCCGATATCGACATGTACGTCGAGTCCGCGGACGAGACCTATCGCCATCGCGACGGCACGCCCTGGGACACATGAGCCCGACGGGTCAGGCGTTTTCCTCTTTCCAGGGCTCGAGCTTGTCGGCGTAGCCGCCGAGCAGGCTCCACAGCATTTCCTGCTTGTCCTCGGGGATGCGCGAATACTCCAGGCCGATCCAGGCGTCCGAAAGGCGCATCACCCTGGCGTCGACATGGATGTGCAGGTTGCTGCCGAAGATCATGTCCACGATCCAGGTCTGCCCCACGTCACCGTTCCAGTTGTCGGGACGACGCAGGCGCACGCCGGTAGCCGAGATGTCCTCGAGTTCCGTCGGATACGAATCCGCGCCGCGATTGAGCAGCACGGTCGTCTCGATGCGCATGCGGGCATGACGCACGCGGCGCCCATGGGCATCGATTCCATTGTTGATCTTCTCGTTCATCCCGAACCTTTTCCTCGTCTGGTTTCAGCGCACTGGCCTTTCGGCCGGAGAACATGAAACTTCTAGCAAGAAACAAGCCAAGGACTGCCTTACCCCGTCATTCTCGCATGCCTGGCCGATGGGATCCCGAACACGGGTCTCAGCGGCACTGTCGGCGGCAGGCGATCGCGGCCACCGGCGGATCGCCGGCGCCCCGGGGCGCCCCTGCGTGTCAGGGTTGGTCACGTGGCGTCAACCGCGCCACCCGCTCACCGCGAAGGTACTGGACTTGCCCCAAGGCAGGCTATACCCTATCTGGCACGGGTGAACCGCGGACCTCCGGATCAGGGGCCGCGCGCGCCATACCTTCGAGATTCAAGCGCTCGGCGTACCGCGGACCTGCGGCTCGCCAGCCTCTCGCTGGTGCGCGAAACCGGTCGCACGGAATCGGCAGCATTCCGACCGACCACGCCCCGTCGACAAGGCTTCGAAGCATCGACACGCGACCGCGACGTCAACCCGGCGATCCAGCGGACGCATTGCGGTAAAGACATGCGCATTCACGAAGACCCTGCCCCGCCAGGCAGGTTTCCGCAGCCAGCCGGCACAACCGGATAGCAAGGGTCCCAACACCCTGATGACCAACCAGCCCGTCCAAGCCGATCCGGCGCCCGAAGCGCCCGAGCCGTCGCCGTTCATCGCGGTTCCGCAGCAGCAGGAGATGCCGCTGGCCGTGGTCCACGGCGAACCCTACCTGCAGATGCCGCAGGACCTGTACATCCCGCCCGATGCGCTGGAAGTGATCCTCGAGGCGTTCGAGGGCCCCCTGGATCTGCTGCTGTACCTGATCCGGCGCCAGAACATCGACATCCTGGACATCCCGATCGCCGAGATCACCCGGCAGTACATGCAGTACATCGAGATGATGCGCGACGTGATGCGCCTGGAGCTGGCCGCCGAGTACCTGCTCATGGCCGCGATCCTGGCCGAGATCAAGTCGCGCCTGCTGCTGCCGCGACCACCCGTCGAGGACGGCGAGGAAGAGGATCCGCGCGCCGAACTGGTGCGTCGCCTGCAGGAATACGAGCAGTTCAAGCAGGCCGCCGAGGACATCGACGAACTGCCACGCCTGGAGCGCGACTTCAGCCTGGCCCACGCGCACGTGGTGGAAAAGAACGTGATCCGCATGCCGCCGCCGGTGGAGATGCGCGAGTTGCTGCTGGC
The DNA here is from genome assembly GCA_963821885.1 of uncultured Gammaproteobacteria bacterium. Classification (GTDB taxonomy): domain Bacteria; phylum Pseudomonadota; class Gammaproteobacteria; order Xanthomonadales; family Rhodanobacteraceae; genus Oleiagrimonas. The sequence goes on from CAWGFN010000001.1 coordinate 366,923, forward strand.
GCTCAAGGACGTGCTGCACCGCGCGGAGCTGTTCGGCCACCACGCCATCCAGCGCGAACCCCTGAGCGTGCGCCAGCGCATGGGTGAACTTCTATCGCAGCTCGAGGACGGCAGCTTCCGCCGCTTCGAGAGCCTGTTCGATGCCAGCGAGGGGCGCCTCGGCGTGGTCGTGAGCTTCCTGGCCATCCTCGAGCTGGCCAAGGAGCACCTCATCCAGATCATGCAGGACGCGCCGCTGGCGCCCATCTACATCAAGGCCGGCGATGCCCCGGCCACGGATCCCCAAGAGTAGATCCATGGAACCCAAGCAACTGAAGAACATTCTCGAAGCCGCCCTGCTGGCCGCCTCGACCCCGATGTCCATCGCGCGCCTGTCGGCGCTGTTCGACGAGAGCGAAACCGTCTCGACGGGCGATATCAGCCGCGCGCTGGCCACCCTGGTCGACGATTGCGAGGGACGCGGCGTGGAACTGGTCGAGGTGGCCTCGGGCTTCCGCTACCAGGTCCGCCAGGAGGTGCATGACTGGGTAGCCAAGATGTGGACCGAACGTCCCAGCCGCTACTCGCGCGCCCTGCTGGAAACCCTGGCCCTGGTCGCCTACCGCCAGCCGATCACCCGCGGCGAGATCGAGGCCGTGCGCGGCGTCGCCGTGTCGACCAGCATCGTCAAGACCCTCGAGGAACGCGAGTGGATCCGCGTGGTTGGACATCGCGATGTCCCCGGCCGCCCGGCCCTGTTCGGCACCACCCGCGAATTCCTCGACTACTTCAAGCTCAAGTCGCTGGATCAACTGCCCTCGCTGGCGGAGATCCGCGACATGGAAGCCTTCGACCCCCAGCTCAACCTGGATGGCGACAGCGTGCCCGCGCACGCCAGCATGCCGGGTGACGACGAGGCGCCGGAACCCGACGTGGACGCGGAGGTGACGGCGGAGAATGACCCGGCGGCCGAAGACGACGCTGCCGTGGAACCTACCCAGGCCACCGCCGACGAGGCGCCGGCCGACACGACGGAGGACGCATCCTCCGTCGATGCAGATAGCGAGGAGAAACGCGCATGAGCGCGCAAAGCCGTACCCTTCTGACCCTCAAGCGCGACGCCGGCGACGGCGCGGCGGGGCTCACCGAACGACTGCACAAGGTCCTGGCCAACGCCGGACTGGGCTCGCGTCGGATGCTCGAACAGCGCATCCAGAGCGGCGAGGTGCAACTCAACGGCGAGGCCGCCGGCACCGGTGCCAGCGTGCGCTCGGGCGACCGCATCGTCCTCGACGGCAAGCAGTACGTGGTGTCCACCGACAACCGCAGCGACGCCGAGATCCTCATCTACAACAAGCCCGAAGGCGTGCTGACCACGCGCGAGGATCCCGAGGGCCGCCCGACCGTGTTCGAACAGCTGCCGCGTCTGAAGGGCGCGCGCTGGATCGCCGTCGGCCGCCTGGACATCAACACCACCGGCCTGCTGCTGCTGACCACCGATGGCGAGCTGGCCAACGCCCTGATGCACCCCAGCAGCGGCGTGGATCGCGAATACCTGTGCCGCGTCCACGGCGAGGTTCCCGATGAAGTGCTGGAGAAGCTCAAGTCCGGCGTCGACCTCGACGATGGCCCGGCGCATTTCGACGACATCGCCGTGATCAGCCGCGGCGGCAGCCATTCCTGGTTCCGCGTGGTGATCCGCGAGGGTCGCAACCGCGAAGTGCGCCGCCTGTGGGATTCGCAGGGTTTCCTGGTCAGCCGCCTCAAGCGCATCCGCTACGGATCTGTGGCATTGCCCAGGGGCCTGCGCCGGGGCAACTTCGAGACCCTCGACGACAAGGCCGTGGCCGAACTGCGCGAGCACCTGGGGCTGGGCGCGCCCAAGCCCACCCTGACCCTGAACCCGGTGCTGCACCAGCGCCGAGCCAGTCGCAACGTCAAGGAATACCATCCCGAGGGCAAGTCCGAGCCGCGCGCCTGGACAGGCGCCTACCAGGGCGAGGCACGCGAACTGACCGCCTATGACCGCATCCGCGACGATGGTCCCGCGCACGGACGGCGCGGCAGCGCCAAGCGCGGCAGCCGCAAGGGCGATGTCAACGGCAACGTGGCACGCCCCGAGAAGAACACCCAGCAGCGCAAGCGCAAGAACAAGCGCGGCGTCGCCCCGGGCCAGGAGCTGCCTTCGGTACGTACCTGGTTTGCCGGCGACAGCCGCAACAGCGGTGGCGCCAGCGCACCCGCACGCGGCAACGGCAACAAGGCCGGCGCCGGTGGCAATCGCCGCAAGCAGGGCGGCAAGCCCGGCGGTTCGCGCGGGCCGAGCGCCGGTCGCGGCGGACGCGGTGGTGGCGGTGGTGGCGGTGGTGGCACCGGCGGTGGCGGCAATCGCGGCGGCAACCGCAACGGCAACCGATGAGCGCCCCGACGCAAACGGATTGGCGCATCCTGCACAACCCGCGATGCTCCAAGTCCCGCGCGACCCTGGACCTGCTCCGTGAACAGGGCATCGAGCCGGACATCGTGCGCTACCTGGACACGCCCCCCGACGCCGCGCAACTGGAGCGCATCCTCGACGCGCTTGGCATGCAACCACGCCAACTGATGCGCACCGGCGAGTCGATCTACGCCGAGCTGGGACTGGGCGATGCGGCACTCACGCGCGACCAGCTGATCGCGGCCATGGTCGAACACCCCATCCTGATCCAGCGCCCTGTCGTGCTGCACGGTGACCGCGCCGCCATCGGCCGGCCGCCCGAGGCCGTACTCGACCTACTGCGCTGATACGGGTCGGTCTCTGGAACACCGCCGGCCTGCCACGTCACGCAGCGGCGAAACCACGGCGGCGCGCGCCAGGTGCTTGCCGACATGGCCGCTCCGCTCAGATGCCCTCGCCCGCCTCGCCGATGCGGAAGTCGTCGGCATCCATCCACGCCGGGAACCGTTCGCGATAGGCCAGCAGCGGCGCGGGATCCAGGCTCACCGTGATCACCTGCGCCTGCCCGCCCAGGTCCAGCAGCGGCGCGCCCAGGGCATCGATCACCGCACTGTCGCCGGCATAGGCGACATCGTTGCCGTCCGCGCCGACACGGTTCAGGCCCGCGCAGTACGCCAGGTTCTCCACGGCGCGGGCACGCAGCAACGCGCGCCAGGCGGTACGGCGCGCCGCCGGCCAGTTGGCCACGTACAGCAGCAGGTCATAGTCCATGCCGCCGCGCGCGCCCTCGCAACGGCGGTTGCGTGACCACACCGGGAACCGCAGGTCGTAGCAAACCAGCGGACGTATCCGCCAACCGTGCAACCCGACCACCAGCGAGGCGTCGCCCGCCGCGTAATGATGGTGTTCGCCAGCCATGCGGAACAGGTGACGCTTGTCGTAGGATTCCACGCTGCCGTCCGGACGGACCCACAGCAGCCGGTTGACGAAGGCGCCGTCCTCGCGGCGGATCACCAGCGAGCCGGTCACCACGGCCGCGTGGCGGCTGGCGCACTCGCGCATCCACGCCACGCCCGGGCCATCCATCGTCTCGGCCTGGCTGGCCGTGTCGTTGGTGAAGCCGGTCAGGCACATCTCCGGCAGCACCACCAGGTCGCCGATATCGCCATGGCGCCGCATCATGTCGGCGTAGTAATCGCGATTGCCGGCGGCATCGTGCCAACGGGTATCGCCCTGCACCAGGGTGACGCGCAGGGGCTGCATGCTCACAGCGCGCACAGCCTCTCGGCGCCGGCGGCCATGGTCTGGTCGTTCTTGGCGAAGCACAGCCGCAGCAGGTGCGACTGCGGCGGCGTTTCGTAGAACGGCGTCAGCGGAATACCGGCCACGCCGGCCTCGCGCACCAGCCACTCGCTGAAGTTGATGTCGTCGTTGTCGCTGATCCGCGAATAATCGACCAACTGGAAATAGCCGCCGGGCACCGGCAACAGCTCCAGCTTGGATCCGGCCAGCAGCTGGCGGAAGCTGTCGCGCTTGGCCTGGTAGAACGCCGGCAGCTGCGCGGCGTGCTCGGGCATGTGCTCGAGGACCTCGGCAAAGGCGATCTGGGCCGGCGTGAAGGTGCAGAAGGTGACGTACTGATGGACCTTGCGGAACTCGGCCGACAGTGGCTTGGGCGCCACGCAATAGCCGACCTTCCAGCCGGTGCAGTGCCAGGTCTTGCCGAACGAGCTGATCACGAAGCTGCGCGCGGCCAGCTCCGGATGGCGCAGGACGCTCTGGTGCACGGCGCCGTCGTAGACGATGTGCTCGTAGACCTCGTCCGAAAGCACCACGATGTCGGTGTCGCGCACCACGCTGGCGAGTGCATCCAGGTCTTCGGGCGTGAACACCGCGCCACTCGGATTGTGCGGCGAGTTGACGATGATCATGCGTGTCCTGGGCGTGATCGCATCACGCACCCGGTTCCAATCCACCGCGAACGACGGCGCGGAGAGCGGAATATGCACCGCGCTGGCATCCTGCAGGTTGATGGCCGGCTCGTAGCAGTCGTAGGCGGGGTCGAACACGATCACCTCGTCGCCGGAACGCACGGTCGCGGCGATCGCCGAGAAGATCGCCTCGGTGGCACCGGAGGCCACGGTGACCTCGGTGTCGGGACTGACCCGGCGACCGTAGTCGCGTTCGACCTTGCGCGCGATCTGCTCGCGCAGCCGGGCCAGGCCGATGCCCGGCGCGTACTGGTTGTGTCCCTGGTTCATGGCCTGCGCCAGCGCATCGCGCAGCGCCTGGGGCGGATCGAAATCGGGGAAGCCCTGCCCCAGGTTCACGGCCTTGTGCTGCACCGCCAGCTGGCTCATGACACTGAAGATGGTGGTGCCGACCTTCGGCAGGCGGGTGTCGATGTGCATGCGTGCAGGTCCTTCCAGACTGGGCGCGAAACGGCTCGATACTAGCATGCGTGAACGCGTGCCCAGCGGCCCGCGAAGGGCGCCTCAGGACGTCTTGCCGAGCTTGCGCAGGCACTCGCGCTGGTTGCGTTCGGTCGCCTCGGGCAGTCGCTCGGCCAGGAAGTCCACCAGGGCGCGCACCCCGGGCAGCAGGCCGCGGCGGCTGGAATAGACGAAGTGCATCGTCTCCGGCGGCGTGTCCCAGCCGGGCAGCACGCGCTCCAGCGCGCCGGAGGCCATCGCCGGGGCCGCGATCCACTCGGGCAACAAGGCCACGCCACGGCCGGCGATGGCGGCCGACATCAACACCGGGAACTCGCCGCAGATCAGGCGCGCCTGCATCGGTACGTCCACGCTGGCGCCCTCGCCATCGATCATGGTCCACACCTGGGGCGCGTCATGCTCGTACTGCGACAGTGCCGGCAGTTTCGCCATCGCCTGCGGCTCCGCCGGCCGGCCCAATGCATCCAGCAGCCGGGGGCTGGCCACCGGCAGCAAGCGGCCCACGCCGAAGCGGCGCATCACCAGGGTGGCGTCGGCATCCAGGCGCGAGCGCACGCGGATGGCGATGTCCACGCCCTCGCCGATCAGGTCGACGCGGCGGTTGGTCGACTCCAGGCGCACCTGCAATTTCGGGTACCGCTCCAGGAATTCGGGCAACAGTCGCGCCATCACCGTCTGCGACAGCGAGATCGGACAGGTCACGCGCACCACCCCGCGCGGCTCCGCGCGCAGGGCGTCGATGGCGTCCTGGGCGGCCCGCGCCTCCTCCAGCACGGCCTGGCAATGGGCATGGAAACGCTCGCCGACGTCGGTCACCACGAAACGGCGCGTGGTCCGCTGCAGCAGGCGCACGCCGAGCCGTTCCTCCAGCTGCGATACCCGCTTGCTCAATCGCGACTTGGGGATGCCGAGCGCCCGTCCGGCGGCGGAAAAACCGCCATGTTCGACCACGGCGGCAAAGAAATACAGGTCATTGAGATCCTGCAGGGCGCCGTCACGCATATCCATGATTGTTTCCATTTATGAACATTTAGTTCGTTTATGCCTACTTTCGGCACGATTGTCCACACAAGAGAATAGTCGCACCTTCACTCCCGCACGGACTCTGTCATGAACATCCTGCACCTTGATGCCAGCGCGACGGGCGACAACTCCGTCAGTCGCCAGCTCAGCGCCGACATCGTCGCCACCCTGCGCCGTCAGCACCCACGGGCCACGGTGCGCTACCGCGATCTGGCCGCCGAGCCGATCCCGCACTGGCTGCCGGTGGCCGACAGCAGCCGCGAGCCGGACATTCTCGGGACCACCATTCTCGACGAATTCCTCGCCGCCGACATCGTGGTCATCGGTGCCCCGATGTACAACTTCGGCGTGCCCACGCAACTGAAGGCCTGGATCGACCGCATCGCCGTGCCGGGCAAGGTCTTCCGCTACACCGAGCAAGGCCCCGAGGGCCTGGCCGGCGGCAAGCGCGTCATCGTGGCCTCCGCGCGCGGCGGCATCTACAGCGAGGGGCCCGCCGCGGCCATGGACTTCCAGGAAAACTACCTGCACGCCTTCTTCGGCTTCATCGGCATCGACACGGTCGAGGTGGTGCGCGCCGAGGGCGTCGCCATGGGCCCCGAGCAACGCCAGCGCGCCCTGGACGGGGCACGCCGAGTGATCGACGGGCTGGTTGCACGCGCAGCCTGAGGCGCGATCCGCATGCCGCAACGACGCGCGCCGCCGGACTTCTCCGGCGGCGCGTTGCGTTTGCGACGTGCCGGCCATGAGTCACATGGCGGGCGAATGCACGCGGGCACATAATGGACGGCGATGTTTCCACACGGAGAGGAAGCGACATGAAACGCCTGATGCTCATCCTGCTCGTTCTGCTGCTGGTCGCCGGCTCCGGCGCCGCCATGGCCGACGAGGGCATGTGGACGCTGGATCATCTGCCGGTCAAGCAGATGCAGCAGAAATACGGATTCACCCCCAGCCCGGAATGGGTCGACCACGTGCAGCACGCCGCGCTGCGCCTGGCCGGTGGCTGCTCGGGCTCGTTCGTGTCCGCCAACGGCCTGGTGATGACCAATCACCACTGCGCCAACAGCTGCCTGTCGCAGCTCTCGGACAAGAACCACAACTACATGCAGGACGGGTTCATGTCCAAGGACGACAAGAACGAACCCAAGTGCCCCGAGATCGAGCTCAACCAGCTCGAATCGATCACCGATGTCACCGCCCGCGTCAACGCGGCCACCGCCGGCAAGGACGGCGCCGCGCGCATCAAGGCGCAGCGTGCCGCCGACAGCGCCATAGAGAAGGCATGCGTGGCCGGCAACCCCGACCACTGGCGCTGCGACGTGGTGACGCTGTACCACGGCGGCCGCTATGCGCTGTACAAGTACCGTCGCTACCAGGACGTGCGCCTGGTGTTCGCGCCGGAGCAGTCCATCGCCTTCTTCGGCGGCGATCCGGACAACTTCAACTTCCCGCGCTACGACCTGGATGTGACCTTCCTGCGCGCCTACGTCGACGGCAAGCCGGCCCACACGCCGCAGTTCTTCAAGTTCGACCCGGCTGGACCGAAGGCCGGCGAGCTGACCTTCGTGGTCGGCAATCCGGGCTCGACCCAGCGCGAGACCCCGTGGATCTCGCTGGAATACATGCGCAACCAGATCCTGATCCCCTACCTGGCCTACCTGTCCGAGGAACGCGGGCTGCTCTGGCAGTACAGCCGCATGGGCAAGCAGCAGGCCAAGGAGGCCCAGGATGCCCTGTTCGGCATCGACAATTCGCTGAAGGTGTTCAAGGGCTGGCTGCTGACGCTCAACAACGACAAGTTCGCGGCCGGGAAGAAACACCAGGACGCGACGTTGCGTGACTGGATCGACGCCAGCCCGGCGCGCGTGAAGAAGTACGGCCACCCCTGGGAGATGCTGGCCAAGGCACAAGAACGCGGTGCTCAGCTGCGCCAGCGCTACGCCATGATCACCCGCGGCCAGGGCTTCGGCAGCCAGCTGTTCGGCTATGCGCGCACGCTGGTGCACGGCGCCGAGCAGCGCACCAAGCCCGACGCGGAGCGCCTGCCGGCCTATCGCGATGCCAACCTGCCGGCCCTGCTGCAGCGCCTGGAGGCGAAGACGCCGTACTACAGCAAGTACGACGAGACGCACCTGGCCTGGACGCTGGAGAAGATGCGCCAGGCCCTGGGCGCGGACGATCCGTTCGTGCACGAGGTGCTGGGCAGGAAGTCGCCCAACGAACTGGCGAAGGAACTGGTCGACGGCAGCAAGCTTGCCGATCCGGCCGTGCGCAAGGCCCTGTGGAAGGGCGGCGAGAAGGCCGTCGAGGCCTCGCATGACCCGATGATCGTGCTGGCACGCAAGATCAACCCGGTCGCCGAGAAGCTGCGCAAGCAGTACGAGGCCGAGGTCGAGGCGCCCATGCGCAAGGCCGCCGAGGCCATCGCCCAGGCGCGCTTCGCGCGTGACGGCGCCACCGGCTATCCGGACGCCACCTTCACGCTGCGGCTGAGCTACGGCACGGTCAAGGGCTGGATGGAGAAGGGCCAGATGGTGCCGCCGTTCACCGACTTCGCCGGCCTGTACCGTCGCGCCACCGGCGCCGATCCGTTCAAGCTGCCCGGGAGCTGGATCGAGGCCAAGCCGTCGCTGGACATGTCCACGAAGATGGATTTCGTCACCGACAACGACATCATCGGCGGCAATTCCGGCAGCGCCGTGATCAACCGCGAAGGCCACGCCGTGGGCCTGATCTTCGACGGCAACATCCACTCGCTGGGCGGCAACTTCACCTTTGACGACAGCGTCAACCGCGCCGTCGCCGTGGACACCGCCGCCCTCGACCAGGCCCTGCGCAAGGTCTATCACCAGACCCGCCTGGCCGAGGAGCTGGAGAAGGGCCACATGTAGGCCCCCTCGCCCGCCGCATGGCTTCGTGCGGCGGGCGCAGGACTTTCCAGGTCCACGCCCGCCGGTCGTCTAGTGGTTGCGCGGAGGCGTGTAGGTCCCGCCGGGATCGAGCCGGGTCACGTAGCGGCCGTTCCAGTCGTGGTCGAAGATGCCGGTCAGCGTGGTCGCGGCGCTGCGGCCGTGGGCGAACACCGATGCATCCACCGTATCGTTGAAATAGCTCCAGCCCCAGTTGCCGGTGCCGATGTAGATGCGATCGTCGTCGGCCACCGCGTACTTGGCGTGCTCGACGCGCGCATAGGCGATGAAGCCCCGCGGCGCCGGCGGCACCGTGCTGAATTTCACCGTGATGTGCGGCAATACCGCCAGGCTCTTGAGGTAGGCCTGCATCGGCTCCTTCAGGGCCCAGTCGGCGACGATGATGCGCACGTCCACGCCGCGCGCGGCGGCATCGCGCAGCGCCGCGTCCACCGGCGCCCACCAGCCCTTGCCCCCGAATTCGCGGAGGGCGCTGAGCGTCATCACCTGCACGCGCAGGGTGTGCCGGCTGGACCGGATCAGGCGCACCAGCGCCGGCTGTTCGGCATCCAGGCCGTGCGGCAACATGGACGGCGGGCTGAAGGCCGGGAATGCGGTGATCTCGCCGCCGGCATTGTCATGCAGCAGCACCGGGGCCATCGCCGTCACCGGGGTGAAGGACAACGGCTGCGTCGCGCGCCGCTCAGCCGCCGGGAGGTCCGGATGGGCGGCCAGTGCCCACAGCTCGCCATAGGCCGCCTCGTACGTGCGCGCGAAACGCCGGTTGCGGATGCGCACGCCGATCTCGTGGATCTGCGTCAGCGCGCGCCAGTCCCAGTTCTGACTGCCGACGAACACGCTGCGCCCGTCCACGACCATGTACTTGGCATGCAACACCCCGCCGGTCAGCCGCGGCATCGGCAGCACGCGTACCTCGATGTTGCGCACCTTGCGCAGGCGATCCACGCTGCCCTGGCTGTCCTTGAGGAAGATCTGCCCCACCAGCACCCGTACCTTCACGCCCGCCTCGGCGCGCGTGATCAGGGCCCGGATCACAGGCTCCAGCGCACCGTCCGGCGTGTTGGCGATATAGAACGCGGCAATATCGATGCGCTGCTTCGCCGCGTCGATCATCTTCAGCCAGACGCCCTGGGTCCGCGGCACGCCGGGCGCACCATAATTGGTGCCCTGCGGCACGCTCTCGACGATCTGGAAATCGGCCGGTGGCCGTGACGGCGGCGCGGCCACGGCCATCGCCGTCACAGCGGCCAGCGCCGCGGCCCCGATCACCCTGCCCAGCTTGCTCATGTGTCCTGCCTCCCTGCCCTGGATTGCCACGGGCGATGCCCTGCGTGTCGAGGCTGCATTATTCCACCTCCATCGTTCGAACCGGGTTTACGGTGTTTTAGTCAATTATATTGACATTAAATAAGATTGACTTATTATGTCCGCCATGGACACAAACACACCCTGGTACAAGGACATCGTGCTGCCCGGCCTCCTGCGCCACGCCCGCACGACCTACGGCTCGGCCATGCGCCGCGCACTCGATGCCGCCGGCTACGGTGACATCCCCGCCAACGGCCTGTACGTGATCGGCGGACTGGCCATGGACATCGATGGCGACGGCGCCACGCTCGGCGACCTGGTCCGGCAGCTGCGGGTCAGCAAGCAGGCCGCCAGCCAGCTGGTGGACACCCTGGTGTTGCGCGGCTACCTGGAACGCGGCATCGACAGCGACGACCGGCGCAAGCGCCCCGTGACGCTGACCGAACGCGGTCGACACGCAGCGCAAATACAGGCCCGGGCCCGCGACGCCATCGACGCGCGGCTCCTGGAACGGGTCGGCGCCGAGGCGATCGCCCACACGCGCCGCACCCTTGCGGCCCTCATCGAACTGCGCCGCGAGGACGCCGCCGCCCGCGAAGCGGAGGACGACGCATGACCATGGAGACGGTCGAGATCAAGGCTTTCGTCCCGGCTGGGGATTTCGAACGCAGCCTGTCGTTCTACCGTGATCTCGGCTTCGACGTCCCGTGGTCGTCCGACGACCTGGCCTACCTGCACGCCGGCCACTGCAGTTTCCTGCTGCAGAAATTCCTCGTGCAGGCCCACGCGCACAACTTCATGATGCACCTGTTGGTGGAGGACGTGGCATCGTGGTGGCGGCACGTGCAGGACCAGCGGCTGGTCGAACGCTACGGCGTGCGCGCCGAAGCGCCCGCCGATCGCCCCTGGGGCATCCGCGATTTCATCCTCGTCGACCCCAGCGGCGTGCTGTGGCGCATCGGCACCAACCTGCCCGGAGCCAGGACATGAGGACCGCAACCACTTTTGAATCGGTCTCGCCGATCCTCGCCGTGCAGGATCTGCCGCAGGCGCTGGCCTACTATCGCGACGTCCTGGGCTTCGACATCGCCTGGACCTGGGGCGAACCCGCCACCCTGGCCGCCGTCTGCCGCGATCGCGTGGAGATCACCCTCGCCCGCCGCACGACCGAACATGCCCTGGGGCCGTCGCACCTTTACCTGCGCATGACCGGCATCGATGACTACCATGCTCGCCTGCAGCAAGACGGCGCGCGGATCACCGTGTCGATCGACAACCGGGCCTATGGATTGCGGGATTTCCGGGTCGTGGACCCGGACGGCAACATACTGGATTTCGGGCAAGCCGTCGGCGGCACCGAGCACGGCTAGATGGCGGTGAGGGTGGGATTCGAACCCACGGTAGTATCGCTACTACGCCGGTTTTCAAGACCGGTGCCTTAAACCGCTCGGCCACCTCACCGTATTCGCTTGTCCCGACAAGGCGCGCATTGCGCGCCCCTACGCCGGTTTGACTCCGGGCATCCTGCCCTGCGCCCTTCGGGCCATCGGCTTGCGCCGATGTTCGCTTCGGCATCCTGCCTCCGCGTCAAGACCGGTGCCTTAAACCGCTCGGCCACCTCACCGTATTCGCTTGTACCGACAAGGCGCGCGATGCGCGCCCTACGCCGGTTTGACTCCGGGCATCCTGCCCTGCGCCCTTCGGGCCATCGGCTTGCGCCGATGTTCGCTTCGGCATCCTGCCTCCGCGTCAAGACCGGTGCCTTAAACCGCTCGGCCACCTCACCGTATTCGCTTGTACCGACAAGGCGCGCGATGCGCGCCCTACGCCGGTTTGACTCCGGGCATCCTGCCCTGCGCCCTTCGGGCCATCGGCTTGCGCCGATGTTCGCTTCGGCATCCTGCCTCCGCGTCAAGACCGGTGCCTTAAACCGCTCGGCCACCTCACCGTATTCGCTTGCCCCGACAAGGCGCGCGATGCGCGCCCTACGCCGGTTTGACTCCGGGCATCCTGCCCTCCTCCTCCACATGACACTCCAGCCCCTCCCCCTGCGAGCAGGGGGAGGTTGGGAGGGGGTTGCATCCTACCTTGGCCACAAGCTGTCAGCACTCCGATGCAACCCCTCCTCGGTCCTCCCCTGCAAGCAGGGGAGGAGGCCTGATCCGCACTTCAATGGAACGCGCAGACCGGATGCCACGTTGTCCGGAGCTTACTGCAGCCGCTCCAGTCCGCCCATGTACGGGCGAAGCACCTCGGGCACCTCGATGCTGCCGTCGGCCTGCTGGTAGTTCTCCATCACCGCGATCAGGCAGCGACCGACGGCCAGGCCGGAACCGTTGAGCGTGTGCACCAGCTCGGGCTTGCCGGTCTCCGGGTTGCGCCAGCGCGCCTGCATGCGGCGGGCCTGGAAGTCCTCGAAATTGGAGCAGCTGGAAATCTCGCGGTAGGTCTGCTGGCTGGGCAGCCAGACCTCCAGGTCGTAGGTCTTGGCGGCGCCGAAGCCCATGTCGCCGGTGCACAGCAGCATCCGGCGGTACGGCAGGCCGAGTTTCTTCAGCACGGTCTCGGCGTGGCCGGTCAACGCCTCCAGGGCCTCATAGGATGCGTCCGGACGGGTGATCTGCACCATCTCGATCTTCTCGAACTGGTGCTGGCGGATCATGCCGCGCACGTCCTTGCCATAGCTGCCCGCCTCGGCGCGGAAGCACAGGGTGTGCGCGGCCATGCGCAGCGGCAGCGCGTCGGCCTCGACGATGGTGTCGCGCACCAGATTGGTCAGCGGCACCTCGGCGGTGGGAATCAAATAGCGCTTGCTTTCGCCCACCCGGGTCGCGAACAGGTCATCCTCGAACTTCGGCAACTGGCTGGTGCCCAGCATGCTGTCGCTGTTGACCAGCACCGGCACGTTGCATTCCAGATACCCGTGCTCGCTGGTGTGCAGGTCGATCATGAACTGCGCCAGCGCGCGGTGCAGGCGCGCCAGGCCCCCGCGCAACACGGTGAAGCGTGCGCCGGACAGCTTGGCGCCGGCCTCGCCGTCCAGCCAGCCGTGACGTTCGCCCAGCTCGACGTGGTCCTTGACCGGGAAATCGAAGCTGCGCGGTTCGCCCCAGCGCGACTGCTCGGCGTTGTCGTTCTCGTCCTTGCCGACCGGCACGGATGCATGCGGCAGGTTGGGCATGCCCAGGGCGAGATCGGACAACCTGCCCTGCACCTCGGCCAGGGCCTGCTCGTTGGCCTTCAACTGCTCGCCCAGGCCGGCCACCTCGGCCAGCAGCGGCGCGATGTCCTCGCCGGCGGCCTTGGCCTTGCCGATGTTCTTGGATCGCGCGTTGCGCTCGGCCTGCAATTCCTGGGTGTGCGTCTGCAGCTGCTTGCGCTCGGCCTCCAGGGCCTGAACGGCAGTCGTATCCAGGTCGTAGCCGCGGGTCTTGAGACGCGCGGCGGTGTCGGCGAGCTGCGAGCGCAGCAGGACCGGATCGAGCATGGGACATTCCTCGGGAATCGCAAGCGCGTCATTATCGCGGCAGCCCCGCACCCGCGCAAACGCCTGGCGCCGATGCCGGGCTCAGTCGTGACGTGGCAGGTAACGGCGCACGGAGGTCAGCAGCAGCACGGCCGCGGCCGCCGAACAGGTCGCGCCGAAGGCGAACGCGGCGAACGGCGAAACCGACTGCCACAGCGCGCCGAAGACCAGCGAAGCCGGCAGCAGCATGGCGCCGGCGACCAGGTTGTACCAGCCATAGGCCGTGCCGGCGCGGTCGGAATCGACCAGGTCGGCGACCAGGGCTTTCTCGGTGCCTTCAAGCGCCGCAGATACCAGGCCGTAGGCGGCGAACGACAGCCACAGCGCCCAGTCCGCCGCCGGCAGCAGGCCCAGTGTCAGGTAGGCGGCCGCGTAGGCGCCCCACGCCGCGCCCAGCACTCGCACGCGGCCATGGCGGTCGGACAGGGCCGACAGTGGCGTGGAGAACAGCGCTGCCACGCCCGAGTACAGCGCCCACATCAGGACCACGCGCTCGGCGCCGGCGCCCAGGTCCTGCGCGCGCAGCAGCAGGAACATGTTGGAGGCATTGCCCAGCGTGAACAGACCCAGCGCCAGCAGGTAGCGCCGCATGCCCGGCGACAGGTCGCGCGGATGCCAACGCATGGCGACCGGCCTGGGCGGCGTGGCGACCTCCGGATCCTTCAGGCGCAGCGCCAGGATCACCACCACCACGGCCGGGACGATCGACCAGAGGAACACCTCGCGAAGCCCCATGCCGGCGCCCAGCAGCAGCGCGGCCGTGAGCGGGCCCACCACCGCGCCGGTATTGTCCATGGCCCGGTGCAGCCCGAACGCCAGCCCGCGCTGCCCGGGCGCCACGCTGGTGCCGAGCATGGCATCGCGCGGCGCCGAACGGATGCCCTTGCCGAGCCGGTCCAGCAGGCGCGCGGCGAACACCCCCGGCCAGCTGTGCGCGAAGCCGATCAGTGGACGCGCGATGCCGGCGAACAGGTAGCCGCCGATGACCCACCCACGCATGCGACGCGTGCGGTCGGCCATCACGCCGGCGGCCAGCTTGAGCAGGCTGCTGCCGGCCTCGGCCACGCCCTCGATGAGGCCCAGTGCGCGCGGGCCGGCCATCAGCACCGAAGTCAGGTACAGCGGCACCAGCGGGTAGATCATGTCGCTGGCGCTGTCGTTGAACAGGCTGATGAGTCCCAGCAGCCAGACCGTGGACGGCAGGGCGCGCAGTGCGGCCATGAAGCGCCTCATGCGTGGACGGACCCGTGCCGCCGGATCCGGCGGCATCGCGAAGAAGCATCGGGACAGGACAGCGGCAACGGCGCTTGCGGCATCATCAGGCAATCATGCGCGAGGACGTCGGATCGGGACAAGCTTCCTGCTAGGGTACGCGGCGAACTCCCCGCATGGACCCGCGCGTGAAGATCCTCCTGCTGGCCGCCCTGGCGGTCGCCGCCACCCTGCCCCCGCCACCCCATGGCGCCATGACGCTGGGCTTTGGCGGCGTGGCGCCCGGTGCAAGCCTGCCCGCCGGATGGCGCGACTACCGCATGTCGCGCCACAAGCCGGCCGCGCGGGTCGGTGTGGCCAAGGGTCCGGACGGCGACGTGCTGCACATCGATGCCGACCGCTCCGCCGGCGCCGTGGCCCGCCACCTGGACCTGCCGGCCGCGACCACGCTGCGCTGGCGCTGGAAGGTGAACCACAGCGTGGCCAGGGCCGACATCGCGCACCGCTCGGGCGACGATGCCGCGGCGCGCGTGTACGTGTTCTTCGCCGTGCCGCGCAAGGATCTGTCCTGGTACCAGCGCATGAAGCTGGACGTGGCCCGGCACGTGCTGGGCCACCCGATGCCCACGGCGGCGATCTGCTACCTCTGGGACAATCACCACGCGGTCGGCAGCATCGCGCGCAGCCCGTTCTTTTCCGGCGTGCGCACCATCGTGCTCGAGAGCGGCAACGCCAAGGCCGGCACCTGGCAGGTCGAGCAGCGCGACCTGGCGGCCGACTACCGCGCCGCCTTCGGACGCGCACCACCGCACGTCAGCGGCATCGCGGTGGCCGCCGACACCGACAACACGCACGGCGACGCGCAGGCATGGTTCGGCGCGCTCACCCTGACGCCCGACCCTGCATCGAGCACGCGCAACGTCGCTTCCCCGTAGGGCGGACTCCGTCCGCCATCCCTGATTCGGTACGGCTGACGTAGGGCGGGCACCGTCCGCCGTGCGAACACGTCCGACCTGGAAAGCATGTGGCGTTACCGACGGCGGACAGTGCCCGCCCTACGCGTCCTCGCCGGGACGCCGTTCGGAAATCAGTCCTTGCCGCGGGCCTTCTCGCGCGCGACACGCAGGGCGTCCAGGCGCTCCTTGACCTTGATCTCCAGGCCGCGCTCGACCGGCGCGTAGAAATGCGTGCCATCCAGGGCGTCGGGCAGGCACTGCTGGTCCAGCGCCACGCCCTCGGCGGCGTCGTGGTCGTACTGGTAGCCCTTGCCGTAACCGAGCCCCTTCATCAGTTTCGTCGGCGCGTTGCGCAGGTGCATCGGAACCTCCAGCGTGCCCGTCTCACCGATCGTCGCCCGCGCCTTGTTGTAGGCCGCGTAGGCGGCGTTGCTCTTGGGCGCGACGGCCAGGTAGATCGCCAATTGCGCCAGGCCCAGCTCGCCCTCGGGCGTGCCCAGGCGCTCGTAGGTGTCCCAGGCGTCCAGCGCCATCTGCCAGGCGCGCGGGTCGGCCAGGCCAATGTCCTCGACCGCCATGCGCGTCATCCGTCGCGCCAGGTAGGCACGGTCGCAACCGCCGTCGAGCATGCGCGTGAGCCAGTACACGGCGGCATCCGGGTCGGAGCTGCGCACCGACTTGTGCAGCGCCGAGATCTGGTCGTAGAACTGCTCGCCGCCCTTGTCGAAGCGCCGCGTGCGGTCGGCCAGCACCTGTTCCAGGGTGGCCGCGTCGATGCGCCCGTCGGTGGCCAGTTCGGCGGCGATCTCCAGCAGCGTCAGCGCACGGCGCACATCGCCGTCGGCGGCCTGCGCGATCAGCGCCAGCGAGGCCTCGTCGACCTCCAGGCCCTGCCCGCCCAGGCCGCGCTCGGCATCGTCCAGCGCGCGCCGCAGGGCCTGCACGATGTCCTCGCGACCGACCGCGTCCATCACGTGCACGCGGCAACGCGAGAGCAGGGCCGAATTGAGCTCGAAGGACGGGTTCTCGGTGGTCGCGCCGACGAACAGGATCACGCCCTTCTCGATATGCGGCAGGAACGCGTCCTGCTGCGCCTTGTTGAAGCGGTGCACCTCGTCCACGAACAGCACCGTGCGCCGACCCTGCGCGAAGTTGACCTCGGCCTCGGCCAGCGCCTTGCGCACGTCCGGCAGGCCCGACAACACCGCGGAGATGGCGCGGAACTCGGCATCGGCGTATTTGGCCACCAGCAGCGCCAGGGTGGTCTTGCCGCAACCGGGCGGCCCCCACAGCACCATGGAGTGCACGCGGCCGTCCTCCAGCGCGCGGCGCAGCACGCTGTCGGCGCCGACCAGCCGGGGCTGGCCGACGATCTCGTCCAGGCTGCGCGGGCGCATGCGCTCGGCCAGCGGCTTGAGCGCCTCCGGCTCGGCGAACAGTCCCGGGGGGCTGGGGGCGTTACGCTGCGTCATGACGGCATGATAGAGATTCAACGTCGTGACTGCATGAGCGGATGAAAGTTTTGCGTCCCGCGCGCGACTCATTCATCAGACGCCCCCACCCGCCCCTTGCAAGGACCATGCATGTCTCCATCACCCCAATCGGCGCAGGAAGAGGATTTCCGCGCCCTGCTGCGGGAAAACCACGGCCGCCTGGTGCGCATCGCGCGCAGCTATGCCAGCGCCGGCGAGCACGAGGACCTTCTGCAGGAGATGCTGCTGCAGCTGTGGCGCGCCCTGCCCGGCTACGACGCCCGCGCCAGCCGCGCCACCTGGGTCTACCGGGTGGCGTTGAACACCGCCATGGACCACCTGCGCAAGCGCTACGCACGGCCCGTCACGCAAGCCATGGACCATGCGCAACTGATGCCGCTGACCCCGGCCAGCACCGGTGATCCGGTCGATGCCGAGGCCCTGCTGGAAAGCTTCCTCGCCGCGCTGACGCCGATCGACCGCGCTGTGCTGATGCTGTCGCTGGACGACCTGTCCTACGCCCAGATCGCCGAGGTGACCGGGCTCAACGAAAACGCGGTGGGCCTGCGCCTGCACCGCATCAAGCAACGCTTCAACCAGATGTATCTGGAGGATCCGGCATGACATTCGATCAACTGAAGGCGGCCTGGCAGGCCGGCGCCTCCAAAGCGCCCGACGCCGCCACCGTGGAACGACTGACCCGGGACGCGCGCAACGCCGCACGTCGCTATCGATTCCAGGCCCTGATGCGACGCATCTACGGCACGGCTTCGTTCGGACTGGCACTGGCTGCCCTGGCCGGGGTGTCCTGGATCGCGCACGACATGTGGTCCGGACAGCGCGCGGCATTCGTGATCTGGTCGCTGAGCCTGATCGCCTGCATCGTGGCGCTGTGGCGCGTGCGTCTGGCCCGGCACCCCGTCAGCGACGCCACGCTGACCCACAC
Organism: uncultured Gammaproteobacteria bacterium; assembly: GCA_963821885.1. GTDB lineage: Bacteria > Pseudomonadota > Gammaproteobacteria > Xanthomonadales > Rhodanobacteraceae > Oleiagrimonas. Next base: position 385,168 of record CAWGFN010000001.1, read on the forward strand.
TCTCGCCGCCAGCCTGCAGACGATCCGTCGCGAGATGGCCTATTTCAACGCCCTGCGCTGGCTGTTCTGGCTGCCCATCGGCATCGGTTTCCTGCTGGCGTTCACCTGGAACACGCCCCCGGGAAGCCGGCCGCCGTTGCTGGTGATCGGCACGGCCGCGCTATGGCTCTGGGGTATCGTCTACGGCCCGCGCACGATGCTGAAAAAACTCGAGCCCCAGGCCGCGAACCTGGAGCGCATGCTCGCCGATGCCAGCCAGGAGACGGATACCCAAGGAGAACACCCATGAAACGACTCATCGCCCTGATCGCGCTGCTGCCGCTCGTCGCCCTGGCGACCCGCGCGCCCGAAGCGCTGCCCGCCCGCGTGGAGAAGAACATCCGCGCCAGGATCGCAGCCGGCCAGTACCCGGCCATGGTGGTGGCGGTGGTCGACGGCAAGCGCAGCCGCATCTATGCGTTCGGGACACTGGCCGCAGACCGCAAGCCCGACGCCGATACCGTGTTCGAGATCGGCTCGGTCACCAAGACCTTCACCGCCACCCTGCTGGCGCAGGATGTGCTTGCAGGCCGGGTCGCCCTGGACGAACCGGTCGCGCGCCTGCTGCCGGGCTTCAGGATCCCGTCCCGCAACGGCAAGACGATCACCCCGGGCAACCTCGCCACCCAGCACTCGGGACTGCCGCGCCTGCCGGACAACCTGGCGCCGGCCAACATGCACGACCCCTATGCCGATTACGGCGACGCCCGGCTCAAGGCTTTCCTGGCCGGCTACACGCTGGAGCACGACCCGGGCAGCACCTACGCCTATTCCAACCTCGGCTTCGGCCTGCTCGGCGACGCTCTGGCGCACCATGCCGGGCGCACCTACGGCGAGTTGCTGCAACAGCGCATTTTCAAGCCACTGGGCATGCATTCGAGCGCGGTAATGGTGACGCCGGGGATGCGTTCGCGCCTGGCCGTGGGCCATGATGCACTCGGCAAGCCCGCCGGCGTCTGGACCTTCAAGGCCATGGCCGGCGCCGGCGCCATCAAGAGCACCGCGGCCGACATGCTGCGCTACCTGCAGGCGAACATGGGGCGCCTGCGCACGCCCCTACGGCGCGCGATGGCGCTGGCCCATCGTCCGCGCGCCGACGGCCCGCCCGGCAACCGCGTCGGCCTGGCCTGGATGACCCGCCACGATGCCGACGGCGACGTGATCTGGCACAACGGCATGACCGGCGGCTACGCCAGCTTCATGGGCTTTCGCCGTGACGGCTCGCGTGGCGTGGTGATCCTCGTCAACGCCCAGCAGCCAGTGGATGACCTGGGCTTCGCGACACTCCTCGACGACGCGCCACTGGCCCCTGCGCACAAGCGCGTGGCCATGTCCGCCCGCGCGCTGGAGGCCTATGTCGGTCGCTACCGGCTGGCGCCGAACTTCATCCTGCGCATCTTCCGCGACAAGGACCAGCTGTACGCCCAGGCCACCGGCCAGGGCGCGCTGCCGATCTTCGCCAGCGCGCGCGACGAATTCTTCGCCAACATCGGCGACATCTCGATGACCTTCAAGCGCGACGCCAGCGGAAAGGTCGATAGCCTGGTCCTTCACCAGCAGGGCGATCATCCGGCGCCGCGGATCACCGGGGAGGAGGCCGAGGACGGTCCGCATGCGGTCACCCTGCCCCCGGCGACCCTGGCCGAATACGTCGGGCGCTACAGGCTCGGCGGCTCGATCGTGTTCGACGTGACGCTGCGCGAGGGCCAGCTGATGGTGCAGCTGAGCGGCCAGCCGGCCTACCCGGTCTACGCCAGCGCGCATGATCGCTTCTTCTATCGCGTGGTGGATGCGCGGATCGACTTCCAGCGTGACGCCAAGGGCCGCGTCGATGCCCTGGTGCTGCACCAGGGCGGCATGGATCAGCGCGCGGCGCGGGTGGAAGGCGTGTCCGAACGCCGCAGTCGACGGTAGGCGATGTAGCCGAAACCGGCCAGCGCCGCCAGCAGCGCCGGCGCCAGCAGGGTGCGTTCGCGCCAGTAACCGAATGCGAACGCACCCGCGAAGCCGCCGCCCAGGAAGGCGCCGAACAGCAGCAGGTACAGGCGCGCGCGCAGGCCGTCCACGGCCAGCCCGCGCAGGCGGTGGCCGAGCAGGATGCCGAGGTCGGTGACGATGCCGGTCATGTGGGTGGTGCGCACCACCGCGCCGCTGAACGTCGTCACCATCGCGTTCTGCAGCCCGCTGGCGCCGGCCACCAGCCACAGCCCCACGTTGGCGTGGTCGTGGATCAGCGGGATCGCCGCCAGCAGCAACGCCGATTCCAGCAGTAGCGCCACGCCATAGCGCTGGCCCAGCTGCAGCGATGTATCGCGCACGATCATGCCGCTGGCCGCGGCACCAATGAGGAACGCGGCCAGCACACCGACGAAGCGGATCAGCGCCGCCAGGTTGCCCTCGATCGCGCTGACCCCGACCAGCGTGGTGGTGCCGGTCATGTGGGTGACGGCCTGGTGGTCGAAGCTCAGGTAACCGACGGCGTTGACCATGCCGGCCAGCAGCGCCAGCAGCGTGGCGCCGAACCAGACCCAGCGCGGCAGTCGTCGGATCATGCGCGTCCCCTGTCGCCCGCCGGTCCGGTCAGTTGCCGCCCAGCGGACGGACTTCGGGAATGCCGCGGGTGTCGCCGACCACGTCGGCGCCCTTGGGCGGCGTGAAGTTGAACAGCGCGGCCGGCAGCTTCGGGTTGCGCTGCCAGTCGCTGAAGCGGATCACCGACTGCGCGCCGAGCCGGTCGGTGAAGCGCATCTCGACCAGGCCGCCCGGACCGAAGCCCAGCTCGGCGGACTGGATGTTCTGGCCGGCGTCGCGCGGGCTCAGCCTCATCCATTCCAGGCCGTCGCGGGTGCCCAGCTCGGTGACCGTGAATTCCTTGTCCAGCCGCGAAGGCTCGGTGAGGATGGTCAGCGGACTGTGCGCCTCGCTCAGGCTCTGCTTCTGCACCGTGGCCTGTTCAAGATCCGGGTCCCAGGTCCACACCCGGCTGCCGTCGGCGACGATCAGCTGCTTGTACGGACGGGTGGTCTCCCAGCGGAACATCCGCGGCTGCTGCAGCGCCACGGTGCCGTGGGACGCCTCGCCGCGGCGTCCGTTGACGTCGGTCAGGGTCTGCGTGAACGTGCCGCGCAACGCATACAGGCCGTGGGCGAAGGCATCCAGCCGCGCGCGCGCCGAGTCGGCCGCGTGGGCTGCCAGGGGCAACAGGCTCAGCAACAGCAGCAGCGTGGCGATGCGGTATTTCATGTGCGGTGTCCTGGGGGTCATGCGTTGGGCGTGGGCACAGCGTGAACGATGGCCCTTGAAGCGGGACTGAAGGCGCTCAATCGCGCGGCGGCGGCGGCGCCAGCACCTCGCGGGTGCCGTTGTGCTGCGGCGCGCTGACCACGCCGTCGGCTTCCATCTGCTCGATCAGGCGCGCGGCACGGTTGTAGCCGATACGCAGGTGCCGCTGCACGCCGGAGATCGAGGCGCGGCGGGTCTGGGTGACGATGGCCACGGCCTTGTCGTAAAGCGCGTTGTCACCGCCGGTGCCGTCGTCGGCGTCCTGCGGAATGCCGGCCTCGTTGATGATCTTGCCGTCGCCCATCGACTGCACTTCCTCCAGCACGCCCTCGATGTAGTCGGGCTCGCCCTGCGACTTCAGCCACTCGACCACGCCATGCACCTCGTGGTCGTCGACGAAGGCGCCATGCACGCGCTCGGGCGTGGCGGTGCCCGGCGGCAGGTAGAGCATGTCGCCATGGCCCAGCAGGGTCTCGGCGCCGGACTGGTCGAGGATGGTCCGGGAGTCGATCTTGCTCGACACCTGGAAGGCGATGCGGGTGGGGATGTTGGCCTTGATCAGGCCGGTGATCACGTCCACCGAGGGTCGCTGGGTGGCCAGGATCAGGTGGATGCCGGCGGCGCGCGCCTTCTGCGCGAGGCGCGCGATCAGCTCCTCGACCTTCTTGCCGACGATCATCATCATGTCGGCGAACTCGTCGATGATGACGACGATGTTGGGCAGCGCCTGCAGCGGCTCGGCGGTCACCTCGGGCATCTCCGGGTTGGGCCGGAACAGCGGGTCGAGGATCGGCTGGCCGTTCTTCACGGCCTCGGCCACCTTCTTGTTGAAACCGGCCAGGTTGCGCACGCCGACCGCGGCCATCAGCTTGTAGCGGCGTTCCATCTCGGCCACGCACCAGCGCAGTGCGTTGGCGGCCTCCTTCATGTCGGTGACCACCGGCGCCAGCAGGTGCGGAATGCCCTCGTAGACCGAAAGCTCAAGCATCTTCGGGTCGATCATGATCAGGCGCACGTCGTCCTTGCTGGCCTTGTACAGCAGCGACAGCACCATGGCATTGACCGCCACCGACTTGCCCGATCCGGTGGTGCCGGCCACCAGCAGATGCGGCATCTTGCCCAGGTCCACGACCACCGGGCGGCCGCCGATGTTCTTGCCCAGCGCCAGCGACAGCGGACTGCGCGCGGCGTCGTACTCCTTCGAGCGCAGGATCTCCGAGAGGTACACGATCTCGCGGTTGGTGTTGGGGATCTCCAGGCCGATCACGTTCTTGCCCGGAATCACGTCGACCACGCGCACGCTGACCACCGACAGGCCGCGGGCGATGTCCTTGTCCAGGTTGGACACCTGGCTGCCGCGCACGCCAGGCGCCGGCTCCATCTCGAACCGGGTGATGACCGGGCCCGGGTGCGCCTCGACCACGCGCGCCTCGATGCGGAAGTCCTTGAGCTTGAGCTCGACCTGGCGCGAGAGCACCTCAAGCGCCTCGTCGCTGTAGCCCGGCCCCTGCGGCGGCGGCTCGTCCAGCAGCGACAGCGGCGGCAGCTCGCCCTTGGCCGAGGAGCTCTTGAACAACGGAATCTGCGACTCGCGCGTGGCCCGCTCGCTCTTCTCGACCTTCGGCGCCACCGGCTCGATGCGAATCGGCTCGCGCTTGGCCTGCTTGACCGCCTCGCTCTTCTTCACCGCGGTGCGCTCGGCACGCGCCGCGCGCGCGGCCAGGTAGTCCGGCGCGCGGCGGATGCGGGCGCCGATCCAGGCCGAGCACGCCAGCACCCCGCGACCGATGGCGTCCATGACCCGGAACCACGACAGCCCCGTGGCCAGGGTCACCGCGACCAGAAGCAGCGCCAGCAGCAGCAGCGAGGTGCCGCTGCCGAAGGCGTGGCCAAGCCCCTGGCTGACCGCGCCGCCGAGCACGCCGCCGGTGCCGGCGGGCGGGGATGCGAAGCGGCTGAAATCAAGCGCCGCCAGGGCCGGCCCGACGACGAAGAAAAGCACGAAGCCGACCAGCCGCAGCGCCGGCTCGTACGGCGTGACCTCGCCGTCGCCGAGGTCGCGGCGCAGGACCTTCAGGCCCAGCGCCAGCAGCAGCAGCGGAAAGGCATAGGCCACCACCCCGAACAGGTAGCGCAGCAGGTCGGCGATCCAGGCGCCGACCATGCCGCCGAAGTTGTGCACCAGGTTGCCCTCGGACGCATGCGACCAACTGGGGTCCTGCGGGCTGTAGCTGATCAGGCACACCAGCAGGTACACCGCCAGCGGTACCAGCAGCAGAACGCCGGCCTCGCGCAGGCGCCGGCGCAGATCCTCGTTCAGACCGCCCTCCGGTTCCTGCGCCTTGGCCTTTGCGCCGCTCTTGCGTGCCACGTGGTGTATTACCTCAACAATTCAGGGCAACCGCATGAAATTACAGGGATGTTATAGCATGGCCTGCAGCGCCGGGTGGACAACTTCGCCGTTCTCGACGTTGATGCCCACGCGCAGCGGCTCGTGCTCGCGCCAGCTGACGCCGGCGGCCAGGCGCTGCACGTACGGCAGGATCGCCGCCGAGATGGCCTGCGAGGAGGTCTGCTGCACCGCGCCGGGCATGTTGGTCACGGCGAAATGGGTCACGCCGTGCACGTCGTAGGTCGGCTCGGCCCAGGTGGTCGGCCTGGAGGTCTCGAAACAGCCGCCCTGGTCGATGGAGATGTCCACCAGCACGCTGCCCTTCTCCATGGTCCTGACCATGTCCTCGGTGACCACGCGCGGCGCCTTGGCGCTGGGAATCAGCACCGCGCCGACCACCAGGTCGGCATCGGCCACGTGGTCGGCCACGGCCTGCTCGTAGGCGTACAGCGCGGTCACGTTGTGGCCCAGGGCCATCATTTCGGCCATGCGGTCCTGGCGCTTGTCGAACACCACCACGTTGGCGCCCGCCTGCGCGGCCAGCGAGGCGGCGGCGCCACCGGCGGCGCCCGCACCCAGCACCACCACCTTGCCGCGCTCGGCCGAGGCCAGGCCGCCCAGCAGCTTGCCCTTGCCGCCGTTCGGGCGGTGCAGCAGCGTGGTGCCGACCTGGGTGGCGATGCGGCCGGCGATGATCGACATCGGCGTCAGCAGCGGCAGGGAGCCGTTCTCTTCCACCGACTCGAAGGCCACGCCGGTCAGGCCGATCTCCAGCAGGCGCTTGGTCAGCTCCGGCTCGGCGGCCAGGTGCAGGTAGCAAAACAGCAGGTGATGCTTGCGCAGGTGGCTCAGATCGCCCGCGATCGGCTCCTTGACCTTGACGATCAGCTCGCCAGCCTCGTACAGCGCGGCGGCATCGGCCACCACCTGCACGCCGACCTGGCGGTAGGCGTCGTCGGAGAAGCCACTCTTGTCGCCCGCGCCGGACTGGATGAAGACCTCGTGGCCGCGGCGGACCAGATCGCCGGCAGCGGCCGGCACCAGGGCGACGCGGCCCTCCAGGGTCTTGGTTTCGGAAGGAATACCGATACGCATGGGACGAACAACCTCGCGAGAACTGCAGCAAAAAAGGGACGCGCCACGCGGCTCCGCGCGGCGCACCGACCGATTACGTCTTGAATCGTTGCGCCGCCTTCCCCATCCTGTTCCACTCTGCGGCACCGGCCCGCGATGCCGCGGCGCCTTTCCAGGCACCGGGAAATCGAGGCGGAAAGCGCTCCGGATGGGAGCCTGCGGATACAACGAGACACGCCGTACCAAACCCCAAGGATTATACATGAGCACCCCCAAGCACAGCCGTCTACTGATCCTCGGCTCCGGCCCCGCCGGCTACACCGCCGCGGTCTATGCCGCGCGCGCCAACCTCAAGCCGACGATGGTCACCGGACTCGAACAGGGCGGCCAGTTGATGACCACCACCGATGTCGACAACTGGCCCGGCGACGATGCCGGCGTGCAGGGTCCGGAGCTGATGCAGCGCATGGCCCGGCATGCCGAGCGCTTCGACACCGAGATGGTCTTCGACCACGTCCATACCGCCGACCTCACCCAGCGCCCGTTCCGCCTCAAGGGCGACAGTGGCGAGTACACCTGCGATGCCCTGGTCATCGCCACCGGCGCCACCGCCAAGTACCTGGGCCTGCCGTCGGAGGAGACCTTCAAGGGCAAGGGCGTGTCGGCCTGCGCGACCTGCGATGGCTTCTTCTTCCGCGAGCAGGACGTGGCGGTGATCGGCGGCGGCAACACCGCGGTCGAGGAAGCGCTGTACCTGGCCAACATCTGCCGCAAGGTCTACCTGGTGCACCGCCGCGATTCGCTGCGCGCCGAGAAGATCATGCAGGACAAGCTGTTCGAGAAGGCCGATGCCGGCAAGGTCGAGCTGGTCTGGGACCACACCGTGGACGAAGTACTCGGCGACGAGAGCGGCGTCAACGGCGTGCGCTTGAAGAACGTCAAGGACGGCGGCACCCGCGATCTCGACGTGAGCGGCATGTTCGTGGCCATCGGCCATACGCCCAACACCGGCATCTTCGACGGCCAGGTGGACATGAAGAACGGCTACATCACCATCAAGAGCGGCCTCGACGGCCTGGCCACCATGACCAGCGTGCCCGGCGTGTTCGCCGCCGGCGACGTGGCCGACCAGGTCTATCGCCAGGCCGTGACCTCGGCCGGTTTCGGCTGCATGGCCGCGCTGGACGCCGAACGCTGGCTGGACCAGCAGAACCTCAACGGCTGATCCCGCGCCGACCGGCGAGGCGCTTCCCTCGCCTCGCCGGTCGCTTCTACCATGCACGCATGCTCACAGCCCGCTTCCATGCCGCCCTGGACGATGTCGATGTCGCGGCGTGGGATGCGCTGGCCGGCGACGACAACCCGTTCGTCCGTCACGCCTTCCTCGCCGGCATGGAGCGCCACGGCTGCATCCGCGCCGACTGGGGCTGGCAGCCACGCCACCTGACCCTGCATGACGGCGAACGCCTGGTCGCCGCCGCGCCGCTGTACCTGAAGGGCAACTCACACGGCGAGTTCGTGTTCGACTGGGGCTGGGCGCACGCCTGGGAACAGGCCGGCGGCGAGTACTACCCCAAGTTGCTGTGCGCCGTGCCCTACTCGCCAATCCCCGGCCCGCGCCTGCTGACGATCGGCGGCGATGAGGGGCCCGCCCTGCGCCGCGCCCTGGCCGACACGCTGGCCGGTGAAGTACGGCGCCTTGGCCTGTCATCGGCGCACGTCAACTTCCTGCGCGAAGACGAGCTGGACGGCTTCGACGCCGACTGGCTGGCGCGCGAGGACATCCAGTACCACTGGCACAACCGCGGATATCGGGATTTCGAGGATTTTCTCGCCGCGCTCAGGCACAAGAAGCGCAAGAACATCCGCCATGAACGCCGGCAGGTGCGCGAGGCCGGCATCGACTGCGCGATGCTCGGCGGCACCGGGCTCGATGACGCCGACTGGCTGAAGGTGCACGCGCTGTACCAGGCCACCTTCGACGAGAAAGGCAACCACGCGGCGCTGACCCCGGACTTCTTCCACCACCTGGGCGCCACCCTCGGCGACGACGTGCAGGTGGCGCTGGCCCGGCGCGATGGCGACATCCTGGCCATGGCGCTGTTCCTGCGCGGCACCCGGACGCTGTACGGGCGCTACTGGGGCGCGCGCGAGGATGTCCCCGGCCTGCACTTCGAGCTGTGCTACTACCTGGGCATCGAGCACGCCATCGCCCACGGCCTGACGCGTTTCGAACCGGGTGCGCAAGGCGTGCACAAGATCGCGCGCGGCTTCCTGCCGGTCGCCACGCATTCGCGCCACTGCATCGCCCACGATGGCTTCCGCGCCGCCGTGGCCGCCGCGTTGCAGACCGAACGCCAGGAGGTGCGCCTGCGCCGCGCGCAACTGATGTCCCACTCGCCATACGCATCGCCATGAACCGAATCCCCATTCCGTTCATCGAGCCCGGCTCGCCGCCACGGTTCCCGCCCGCCGAACGGGCCCTGCGCGAGCCCGAGGGCCTGCTCGCAGTCGGTGGCGACCTGGCGCCCGAACGGCTGCTTGCCGCCTACCGGCAGGCCATCTTTCCATGGTTCGGCGAGGACCAGCCGATCCTGTGGTGGTCGCCGGATCCGCGCTGCGTGTTCGACACCGACGCCGTGCACGTCAGCCGCCGCCTGCGCCGGTTGCTGCGCCACGCGCCCTGGACCTGGACGCTGGATCGCGATTTCGATGCCGTGATCGCGGCCTGCGCGGCACCGCGCGGGGCCGATGACGGCACCTGGATCGTGCCGCCGATGCTGGATGCCTACCGCGACCTGCATCGACTGGGCCACGCGCACAGCATCGAGGTCTGGGACGGCACGCGGCTGGTCGGCGGCCTGTACGGCGTGGCCGTGGGCCGGCTGTTCTGCGGCGAATCGATGTTCAGCGCGCAGAGTGGCGGCTCCAAGGTCGCGCTGGTCGGCATGTGCCGCTGGCTGCACGCGCATGGCGTGCCGCTGCTCGACGCGCAGGTCACCAACGACCACCTGCTGCGGATGGGCGCTCGGGAGATGCCCCGCGCGGACTTCCTCGCCCGGATCGCGGATCTGGTGGACCGGCCGATCGGGGACCTGTGGCAGGTTCCTTCCGCGCCCCGTCCCGTCGCATCGTTGCTGGATTGATCCGGCCGTCGCGCATCTTCCGTGGTCGGAAGGCGTAGCCCGGATAAGCGAAGCGCATCCGGGACGGGTCGCGACGCGACCCTTTGGACTTGCCCCGTCGCCTCTGCGACATCGCGGTAGCCGGGGAGCCCCCGGATGCGGCCCACGGCCTTATCCGGGCCACGGATCGGGGCCGTCAGGCGTAGGGCGGGCGGTCAGTCACCACGCGCGGTGTAGTGCGTGGCGACGTAGTCCTCGACGATGCCGATGAATTCCTCGGCGATGCCCTCGCCACGCAGGGTCACGGTCTTCCTGCCGTCGACGAAGACCGGCGCCGAGGGCGCCTCGCCCGTGCCGGGAAGCGAGATGCCGATGTTGGCGTGCTTGGACTCGCCCGGGCCGTTGACCACGCAGCCCATCACCGCCAGGGTCAGGTTCTCCACGCCGTCGTACTTCACGCGCCACTCGGGCATCTTCGCGCGCACGTGCGACTGCACCGACTGGGCCAGTTCCTGGAACACCGTGCTGGTGGTGCGCCCGCAGCCCGGACAGGCGGTCACCAGCGGCGTGAAGGCGCGCAGCCCCATGGTCTGCAGCAGCTCCTGCGCCACGATCACCTCGTCGGTGCGCGGCTGGCCGGGTTCCGGGGTCAGCGAGATGCGGATGGTGTCGCCGATGCCTTCCTGCAGCAGCACCGCCAGCGCGGCGCTGGAGGCGACGATGCCCTTGGAGCCCATGCCGGCCTCGGTCAGCCCCAGGTGCAGCGCGTAGTCCGAACGCGCGGCCAGGTCGCGGTACACCGCGATCAGCTCCTGCACGCCCGAGACCTTGGCCGAGAGGATGATGCGATCGCGCGCCAGGCCCAGCTCCTCGGCGCGCGCGGCCGAATCCAGCGCCGAGCGGATCAGCGCCTCGCGCGCCACGTGCGAGGCATCCCACGGCCGCGCGCGGGCGTGGTTCTCGTCCATCAGCATGGCCACCATGGACTGGTCCAGGGAACCCCAGTTGGCGCCGATGCGCACGGGCTTGGCGTATTCGAGCGCCTTGTCGATGATCGCCGCGAACTGGCTGTCCTTCTTCTTGCCGAAGCCGACGTTGCCCGGGTTGATGCGGTACTTGGCCAGCGCCTCGGCGCAGGCCGGCTCGGCGTCCAGCAGCTGGTGGCCGTTGTAGTGGAAGTCGCCGACCAGCGGCACCGACACGCCCATCATGTCCAGGCGCTCGCGGATGCGCGGCACCGCCGCCGCGGCCTCGGGGTTGTTGACGGTCACGCGGACCATCTCCGAGCCGGCGCGGGCCAGTTCGGCCACCTGCTGCGCGGTGCCCTTGATGTCGGCGGTGTCGGTGTTGGTCATCGACTGCACCACCACCGGCGCGCCGCCGCCCACCTGCACCTGGCCCACGCGCACCGCCACGCTGTGGCGTCGTGGCGAGGGCTCGGCGTTGCGGGGCGTGGAGGCTGGCGATGATTCGGTGACGGCGGACATGGTCGACGATCGGCAGGGGGAATGCGGCCAAGGATAACCGATGCCCGTGACGCCCGGAGGCCACGGGTCGCCGCTCAGCGCGCGGACGGCGCCTTGCGCAGAGCCGCCAGCAGCAGGCGCCGCTGCAGGCGCTCGGTCATTCCGGATGCTTTACCCAGTCCCATGCGCTCCAGCACCTCGCCCTCACCGTCGACCGCCGCGCCGGGCCACAGCAGCGCGCCGACCAGCTGCCCCCGGGCACGCCAACCCTCGGCGTGGTCGCGCAGCCAGCCCAGGGCCGGCAGCATGCGTTGCTCGACCGCGGTGAAATCGCTGCCCAGCGGGAACGTCGGCAACAGGCCCGAGTCGCGGTGTTCGTCGAGCGCCGCGCGCAGGCGCTCGGGCGTGTTGTCGCGCCAGGCCTCGGGCACGCGGAAGTCCGCCGGCAGCTTGCCGGCCTGTCGCGCCTCGGCGACCAGGCCGTCGATGAAGCGCGCATCACAGATGGCCAGCATGGCCCTGACGCATTCCTCGTCGGTACGCCCGCGCAGGTCCGCGATGCCGTATTCGGTGATCACCAGGTCGCGCAGATGGCGCGGAATCGTGACGTGCCCGTAGTTCCAGCGGATGTTCGAGTCGACGCGTCCGTGGGCATGGCGGGTGCTGCGCAGCATCAGCGCCGAGCGGCCATCGTCCAGCGCGTGCGCCATGGCGACGAAGTTGTACTGGCCGCCGACGCCGCTGACCACGCGGCCGTCCGCCAGCGCGTCGGACACCACCGCGCCCAGCGGTGTGGCCATCATGCAGATGTTGAAGAACCGCGCGTGGCGGCGCTGCAGCGCGTCCAGCTTCTCGCGCCCGCCGTAGAGCTGGTTGACGTCCGACACGCGGGTCATGTCCAGGCCGTGCCAGTCCTCGCCTTCAAGCCCGCGCAACCAGTCGTACAGGTCGTGCGAACCCAGGAAGAAGGCGCCGCGCAGGTAGCGCCCGTCGCGCAGCCGGCGTCCCTCGAGCATGCGGTTCCAGGCCTCGCGCGCGGCGGACGACGAAGGATCCCTCGGCAGGCTGGCCGATGCGCCGCGCAAGCTGTCGCCATCCAGCCGCATGTCGTCGGGCAGCAGGCCGAACCGCTGCAATCGTTCCAGTTGCGTGGCGTCGACGGGCCCCTGCAACACGCCGGCCTCGAGCAGGTCGTCGACGGCATGGGGGCCCAGGGGTGAGGTGATGCGCCGATGCGCCACCGCCTGTTCCAGGGCCATGTCGTCGAAGGTCTCGCGGATCAGGATGCCGGCGCGACGCAGGTGCATGAAACCATCCATGACCATCTCGCTGGCGCCGTACAGCCCTTGCTCGAACGGCGCCAGCCCGCCCAGTCCATCGGCCAGGCTGCGGCCGTGCCCGCGGGCATCGACCGCGGCGACCAGTTCGCGGTACCGGGCATTGTCGCGCTGGCGCAGCACCAGCGCGTGCACCAGGGCGTCGGACAGCGAGCCGATGCCGATCTGCAGCGTGCCGCCGTCGCGCACCAGCGTGCTGGCATGCAGGCCCAGCGCGTACTCGGCCACGTCGACCGGCTCGCGCGGCAGCGCGAACAGGCGGTGTGGCGCCGCGTCATCGTCCAGCAGCAGGTCGAACATGCCGGCCGGTACCTCGGCGCCGCCGCCGGTGAACGGCAGGTCCGGATGCGCCACGGCCACCATCAGCGGACGCGGCCTGCCGGCGGCCTTGAGGCGATCGAGCAGGTCCAGGGTCACGTCCGGGTTGCCGCCCAGGCTGACGCGCAGGCCGTCGCCGCTGCCGCGCACGGCGACCAGCTGCAGCACCAGGTTGATGTCGCGCGCCACCAGGTCGCGCGCCACGTGGGTGTAGTTCTGGCTGATGTAGCCGCGCTGCACGGCATCGTCATGCAGCCACGCGCCCGATTGCAGGTAGAACTCGTGGACGTGGATGTTCGGCGGCAGGCGGCCCGCGTGCAGCGCGCGGACGTAGTCGAGATCCGGATAGTCGGCGCCGAACTGGCGCTCCAGGAACGGGCCCAGAAAGCGCGCCTGCAGCCCACTGCCCAGCGCCGGACGCGCCAGCGACAGCGCGGTGAACAGCGTCAGCGACGCCTGCGCGTCGGTGGCGACACGCCGGTACAGCGCATTGAGCAGGCGATTGGGCTTGCCCAGGCCCAGCGGCGCGGCGGCGCGCAACTGGCCGCCGCAGGCGTCGAGGATGCGTTCGACGCAGACGGACAGATTGGACAGGCGTTCGGGGTCGGCCATCGTGGTCTCGGCGCCGTGGGCTGGGCGCATGATGACATGCCGTGCGCGAGGCGTCGCACGCGTTAGACTGCGCGGCATGCCCAGCCCCGATGTCGACATCACGCCCGAGGTCCGCCAGCTTGCCGAGCGCGCCTTCAGCCGCGCGGCCGGGGCCACGCGCATCGAGGGCAACCGGATCGAGCTGCTGATCGACGCCGCCGCCAACTTCGATGCCTGGGTCGCGGCCATCGGCAGCGCGCGCCGCCTGGTGATGCTGGAGAACTACATCATCCGCGACGATCGCATCGGCCGGGCCATGCGCGATGCGCTGGTCGAACGCGCCAAGGCCGGCGTCGCGGTCTTCGTCATCCATGACTGGCTGGGCTGCCTGGGCCAGTCCGGCGCGGCGTTCTGGCGACCCCTGCTGGCGGCGGGCGGCCAGGTGCGCGTGTACGCGCCGCCGCAACTGACGCGACCGCTGGCGATGCTCAGCCGCGATCACCGCAAGGTGTTGTGCGTGGATGACGCCATCGGCTTTCTCTCCGGCGTGTGCATCAGCGAGAAATGGCTGGGGGACCCCGAGCGCGGCGTGCCGCCCTGGCGCGATACCGGCGTGGCCCTGCAGGGACCGGCGCTGGTGGCCCTGCAGCAGGCCTTTGCCGACAACTGGCGCAGCCTCGGCGCGCCTCTCGATGACGCCCTGCTCGACACCGCCGGCAGCATCGCCGCGGCCGGCGACGTCGCCCTGCGCGTGATCGCCACCCGTCCCTCCACCACCGGCGTCTATCGCCTGGACCAGACCATCGCCGGCATGGCGCGAAAGACCCTGTGGCTCACCGATGCCTATTTCGTTGGCCTGTCGCCCTACGTGCAGCAGTTGACGGCCGCGGCCCGCGACGGCGTCGACGTGCGCCTGCTGGTGCCCGGTTCCAGCGACGTGCCGGTGGTCGCCGGATTTTCGCGCGCCGGCTACCGGCCGCTGCTGGAAGCCGGCGTGCGCGTGTTCGAGTGGAACGGATCGATGCTGCACGCCAAGACCGCCGTCGCCGACGGCCTGTGGGCGCGCGTGGGCTCGTCCAACCTCAACATCGCCAGCTGGCTGGGCAACTGCGAACTGGACGTGGCCGTCGAGGATGCCGGCTTCGCGCAGCAGATGCAGGCACGTTACGAGCAGGACCTGGCCAACGCCACCGAGATCGTGCTCACGCCCCATCGCCGGAGCCACGTGGACCGCATTCGCAGGCCGGCAGATGCGCCGCGACGGCCACGCCACGCCGGTGGCAGTTCGGGACGCGCGGCGGCGGCCAGCTTGCGCCTGGCCAACACCGTCGGCGCGGCGCTGACCGAGCGTCGCGTGCTGGGCAGCGCCGAATCCGGTCCGCTGGGATTCGGCGCCCTGGCGCTGTTGCTGCTGGGCGCGCTGTCCCTGGCCTGGCCGGCGATCCTTGGCTGGCCCCTGGCGGTGCTGGCGCTGTGGCTGGGCCTGGGCCTCGCCGTGCGCTGGTGGCGCCTGCGCCGACGGCATGCCACCGAACAGGCGGACACGTCCGACGATCGGGACGCGTGATAGGCTGATCAACCGCCCGTTCCACGCCGCACCGATGCCTCTCGACGAACGCCCCGGTTCCGCCCGCGAGATCCTGACGCCGACGGCGCTGAACCAGCTCGTGCGCGACCTGCTGGAGGACGCGCTGCCGCCGCTGTGGATCGAGGGCGAGCTGTCCAACGTCGCCCGGCCGGCCTCCGGTCACCTGTATTTCACCCTCAAGGACGCCGGCGCCCAGGTGCGCTGCGCCATGTTCAAGCCCAAGAGCACCTGGCTCAAGTTCCGGCCCGAGGCCGGGACCCATGTGCTGCTGCGCGGACGCGTCGGCCTGTACGCGCCGCGCGGCGATTACCAGCTGATCGTCGACCACATGGAGGAAGCCGGCGAAGGCGCGCTGCGGCGCGCGTTCGAGGAGCTCAAGGCCCGACTGCAGGCCGAGGGTCTGTTCGACGAGGCACGCAAGCGTCCCCTGCCCCGTTTTCCGCGCCGCATCGGCGTCATCACCTCGGCCAGCGGCGCCGCCATCCACGACGTGCTCAGCGTGCTGGCGCGGCGATTCGCTCTGGCCGACGTCGAGGTGCTGCCGGTCCCCGTGCAGGGGCGCGAGGCGCCGCCGGCCATCGCGAACATGCTCAAGCGCGCCTCGGCCAGCGGCCGCTACGACGTGCTGCTGCTGACCCGCGGCGGCGGTTCGCTGGAGGACCTGATGGCCTTCAACGACGAAGCCGTCGCGCGCGCCGTTCACGCCAGCGTGGTGCCGGTGGTGTCGGCGGTCGGCCACGAGGTCGACTTCAGCATCGCCGACTTCGTCGCCGACCTGCGCGCACCCACGCCGTCGGCCGCCGCCGAATTGCTGGTGCCGGACCAGCAGGAACTGCAGGACCACCTCCGCCGCCAGCGCGAGCGCCTGCACCGCCTGCTGCAACGCCGCCTGCAACAGCAGGCCCAGGCCCTGGACCAGTGGATGTCGCGCCTGCAGGCACAGCGGCCGCAGCAGCGCCTGGCCCAGGGCGAGGAGCGCCTGCGCGCCCTGCACGCGCGCCTGACGCAACGCATGCGGGGCGTGCTGGGTGACCGGACCGCCCGCGGCATCCAGGCCGGCACGCGCCTGCGCGCGCAGCACCCGCGCCACCGTCTTGCGCAGCTCGACCGGCAACTGGGCGAACAGCGCCGCCGACTGCGCTCGGCCATCACCCACACGCTCCAGCGCAAGCAGCGCGACAGCAGCGCCACGTTGCGCGCGCTGAATGCCGTCAATCCGCTGATGGTCCTGGAACGCGGTTACGCCATCCTGTTCGATGCCGAGGGACGAACGGTCCGTTCAGCGCAGGCTGTCGCGCGCGATGCCATACTTGAAGCTCGCCTCAGCGACGGCATATTGAAGCTGAAGCACATCCCCGACTGACATTTCCCAGGCGCCCGGCACGACCGGGCCGGACGCCGCCCACCGGTTCCGCCGGAAGGAGCGAGCGTGAAAGCATCCGATCTATTCGTGAAGGCACTGGAGGCCGAGGGCGTCAAGTGCATCTTCGGCGTGCCCGGCGAGGAGAACCTCGACGTCGTCGAGTCGCTGCGCCATTCGTCGATCCGCCTCGTCGTCACCCGCCATGAGCAGGCCGCCGGCTTCATGGCCGCGACCTGGGGCCGCCTGACCGGCGAGGCCGGCGTGGCGATGTCGACGCTGGGGCCGGGCGCGACCAACCTGGTCACCGCCGCCGCCTATGCCCAGCTCGGCGCCATGCCAATGCTGATGATCACCGGCCAGAAGCCGATCCGCCTGCACAAGCAGGGCATGTTCCAGCTGGTCGACGTGGTGGACATGATGCATCCGTTGACCAAGTACACGCGCCAGATCGTCTCCGGCCAGACCATCCCCGCGCGCATCCGCGAGGCGTTCCGCCAGGCCGAGGAGGAACGCCCCGGCGCGGTGCACCTGGAGCTGCCCGAGGACGTCGCCCGCGACGACGTCGAGGACCCGGTCCTGCTGC
The DNA here is from genome assembly GCA_963821885.1 of uncultured Gammaproteobacteria bacterium. Classification (GTDB taxonomy): domain Bacteria; phylum Pseudomonadota; class Gammaproteobacteria; order Xanthomonadales; family Rhodanobacteraceae; genus Oleiagrimonas. The sequence continues at coordinate 402,326 of CAWGFN010000001.1, forward strand.
CGACCGAGTACGCGCGCCGCCCGTCCGCCGACGAAGCCGCGCTGCTGCAGGCGGCCGAGGCCATCAGCCAGGCCAGACACCCGATCCTGATGATCGGCGCCGGCGCCAACCGCCAGCGCAGCGCCAAGGCCCTGCGCGCCTTCATCGACAAGCTCGCCATCCCGTTCTTCAGCACGCAGATGGGCAAGGGCGTGATCGACGAGGACCATCCGCTGTGGCTGGGCAACGCGGCGCTGTCGGACGGCGACTTCGTGCACCGCGCGATCGATGCCGCCGACACCATCATCAACGTCGGCCACGACGTGGTCGAGAAGCCGCCCTTCTTCATGCGCAGGGGCGTGCGCACCGTCATCCACATCAATTTCTCCTCGGCCGAGGTGGACACGGTCTACTTCCCGCAGATCGAGGTGGTCGGCGACATCGCGCACACCATCGAGCGCCTCACGGACGCGCTGGAGAAACAGTCGCACTGGGACTTCCGATTCTTCGACACCGTGCGCGAGGCCTTCAGCAAGCAACTGGCCGAGCATGCCGACGACAACCGCTTCCCGATGCATCCGGTGCGCATCGTCGACGACGTGCGCAAGGTGATGCCCGACGACGGCCTGATCTGCCTGGACAACGGCATGTACAAGATCTGGTTCGCGCGTTACTACCGCGCCCGCCAGTCCAACACCATCCTGCTCGACAACGCCCTGGCCTCGATGGGCGCCGGACTGCCCTCGGCGATGGCCGCCAAGATGGTCCATCCCGACCGACGCGTCATGGCCATCTGCGGCGACGGCGGCTTCATGATGAACGCCCAGGAGCTGGAGACCGCGGTACGCCTGAAGATGGACCTGGTGATCCTGATCCTGGAGGACCACGGCTACGGCATGATTCGCTGGAAGCAGGCCGACATGGGCTTCCCCGAGTTCGGCATGGAATTCACCAATCCCGACTTCGTCGCCTTCGCCGAGGCCCACGGCGCCCACGGCCACCGCCCGGAACGTGCCGAGGACTTCGCGCCGACGCTTGAACGCGCCTTCACCGAGGGCGGCGTGCACGTGATCGACCTGGCCATCGACTACGCGGTCAACCACGCCGTGCTGGACGAGGAAATCCGCACGCTTTCGGCGAAGCTCAAGGCCACCTGATGGGGGAACGGTCGGCCACCGTAGACGGCCACCGATCGCATCACCCAGGCCAACCCAAGGAGTTCCCCCATGCAGAAACGCTACCCCTACTACCTCGCCAACAAGCCGGTGCAACCGAACGCGGACCTGGAGGTCCGCGACAAGTACTCCGGCCGCATCGCCACGCGCGTGGCGATGCCCGATGCCAGGGCCATCGAGAAGGCCATCGCTGCCGCGGTGAAGGCCGAGAAGCCGATGCGCGAGTTCAAGCCCTACCAGCGCCAGGCCGTGCTCAACCATTGCGTGACGCGCATGACCGAGCGCAGCGACGAGCTGGCCAAGGCGCTGTGCGTGGAGGCCGGCAAGCCGATCCATGACGCCCAGGGCGAGGTCACCCGCCTGATCGACACCTTCCGCATCGCCGCCGAGCTGGCGCCGCAGATCGGCGGCGAGGTGCTGAACCTGGAGATTTCCGAGCGCGCCAAGGGCTACCGCGGCTTCACCAAGCGGGTGCCGGTGGGCGCGGTGTCGCTGATCACGCCGTTCAACTTCCCGCTCAACCTGGTCGCGCACAAGGTCGCGCCGGCCATCGCCGCCGGCTGCCCGTTCGTGCTGAAACCGTCGGAGAAGACGCCGATAGGTTCGCTGATCATCGGCGAGGTACTGGCCGAGACCGACCTGCCCAGGGGCGCCTTCTCGATCCTTCCCGTGCTGGGCAAGGATTCCAGTCCGTTCGTCGAGGACGAGCGCCTGAAGCTGCTGTCGTTCACCGGCGGCCAGATCGGCTGGGATCTCAAGGCCCGCGCCGGGCGCAAGAAGGTGGTGCTGGAGCTGGGCGGCAATGCCGCGTGCATCGTCGACGCCGACCAGGGCGATCGCCTGGACTTCGTGGTCGACCGGCTGATCTTCGGATCCTTCTACCAGTCCGGCCAGAGCTGCATCGGCGTGCAGCGCATCTACGTGCACGAGTCGCTCTACGACGCGCTCAAGCGCAAGTTCGTGGCCAAGACGAAGAAGCTCAAGGCCGGCGACCCGAAGCAGAAGGACACCTTCCTCGGCCCGATGATCAACGAGGAGGCGGCCGAGCGCCTGCACGGCTGGATCCTGGACGCGAAGAAGGCCGGCGCGAAGATCCTCTGCGGCGGCAAGCGCGAGGGCAACATGCTCGAGGCCACGGTGCTGGAGAACGTGCCCGCCGATGCCGACGTCAGTCGCCAGGAAGCCTTCGGTCCGGTCGCCCTGCTCGCTCCGTTCAAGGATTTCGGCGAAGCCATCGCGCGCGTCAACGACTCCGACTACGGCCTGCAGGCCGGCGTGTTCACCAATGACCTGACCCGCACCATGCGGGCCTGGGACGAGCTCGAACAGGGCGGCGTGGTGATCGGCGACATCCCCAGCTTCCGGGTCGACAACATGCCCTACGGCGGCATCAAGCGCTCGGGCCTGGGCCGCGAGGGCATCCGCTACGCCATGGAGGACATGACCGAACTGCGCCTGATGGTGGTGCGCGACGCCTGATCCGGCGCATGGCGGCGGCGCTCGTCCGGGCGCCCGCCGCCGCGCGGCCGATTCCGTTAACCCCGTGGGCCGCGTTGCCGCGTTACATGCCATGACCTTCCGACGAGGCCATGAGCCATGAACGCGAAATCCTTCCTGTATCTCCTGCTGACCGCGCTGCTGGTGGCGCTGGCCGGTTGTTCGACCACCACGCCACCACCGGACGCGGCGCGCAAGACGGTCACGCGGGAGGCCGCGCAACCCATGGCGCCTCGCGAACAGGCCGCCGATGCGGCCGCGCGCATGGCGGTGCCGCCGCCCCCTCCGGCACTGGCCGCCCCGAATCGCGCCTCCATGGCCGCCAAGTCCGTCAACCTCGGCGGGTACATGCCCGGGTACGTCACGCCGCCGAACCGCGAGAACTACGCGCACTATCGCGACAATCCGGTGCAGGTCGTCGCCGACCATCCGGTCTCGACATTCGGCCTGGACGTCGACACCGGCTCCTACACCAACGTGCGCCGCATGATCGAGCACGGCCAGCTGCCGCCCGCCGACGCGGTGCGCGCCGAGGAATTCATCAACTACTTCGACTACGGCTATGCCCCGCCGGCCCGTCGCGAGACACCGTTCAGCGTCACCACCGAAGTGGCCCCCGCGCCGTGGAATGCCGCGCGCCAGTTGCTGCTGGTCGGCGTGCAGGGCTACCGCGTGCCGACGCGCGGGATTCCGGCGATCAACCTGGTGTTCCTGGTCGACACCTCCGGCTCCATGGACGAGGCGGACAAGCTGCCGCTGCTGAAGGCCTCGCTGCGCCAGATCGTGCCGAAGCTGCGCCATCGCGACCGCGTGGCCATCGTCACCTATGCCGGCAGCGCCGGCGTCGCCCTGCCCTCCACGCCCGGTGACCGGCACGCGCTGATCCTGTCCGCCATCGACCGCATGCAACCGGGCGGCTCGACCAACGGCCAGGCCGGCATCGAGCTGGCCTATGCGCTGGCCCGCGAGGGGTTCATCAAGGGCGGCGTGAACCGCGTGATCCTGGCCACCGACGGCGACTTCAACGTCGGCCAGACCGGGATCAAGGCCTTGACCGACGAGATCGCCAACCAGCGCCGCAGCGGCGTGGCGCTGAGCACCCTGGGCTTCGGCAGCGGCAACTACAACGACGCCATGGCCGTGCGCCTGGCCGATGCCGGCAACGGCAGCCACCACTACATCGACTCGCTGGACGAGGGACGCCGGGTGCTGGTGGACGAGATGGCCTCGACCCTGTTGACGATCGCCAAGGACGTCAAGGTACAGATCGAGTTCAACCCGGCACGGGTGTCCGAATACCGCCTGATCGGCTACGTGAAGCGCAAGCTGCGCCGCGAGGATTTCAACAACGACGCCATCGACAGCGGCGATATCGGCGCCGGCGCCAACGTCACCGCGCTGTACGAGATCACCCCGGCCGGCAGTGCCGCGCCGCGCGTCGATCCACTGCGCTACGCGAACGCCCCCGACGATCGCTCCTCGCACGGACGCGAACTGGCCTGGCTGCGCCTGCGCTACAAGCGGCCGAGCGAGAACCACAGCCGCCTGATCGAGCGCCCGATCACCGATCGCGACGTGCACCGCCATGCCAGCACGCGCCTGCGCTTTGCCGCCGCGGTCGCCGCGTTCGCCGACCGCCTGCGCGGCGGCCACAACGTCGACGGCTTTTCGCTGGTCGACATAGGCCGCCTGGCGCAAGGCGCGCGCGGGGCCGATCCGCACGGATACCGGGCCGGCTTCGTTCGCCTGGTGGAACTGGCGCAGGGCATGCAGGCCCCGCCCCTGGCCAACGGCGGGGGTGCACGGCGACAGCCAGCCCACGTCCTCCGCTAAGGCGTGCCGCGTGCTCGCAAATACCGTAATCTCGGCGGTCATGGACGACCGCCGCGACGACGACCACATGCTGATGCTGGCCTATGCCGGCGGCGATGCCCAGGCCTTCAGGACCCTGTATGAACGGCATCGCGGCGGCCTGTACCGCTTCATCCTGTACCGCGTGCACGCCCGCCACGTCGCCGACGAGCTGTTCCAGGAAACCTGGAGCCGGGTGATCACGGCACGCAAGCGCTACCGCCCGGACGCCCGCTTTCGCACCTGGCTGTACCAGATCGCGCACAACCTGGTCGTGGACAGCTACCGGCGCGCACGTCCGCAGGCCACGGGCGAGGAAAACGAACGGATCCTGGCCAGCCAGACGGTCGACGAGAACGAGCAGCCCGACCGCGTGCTGTCGACCTTCGAGCAACGCCGCCGCCTGCAGCTGGCCCTGGAACGCCTTCCCGACGATCAGCGCAGCGTGTTCCTGCTGCGCATGGAACAGGGACTTGGTCTGGAGGAAATCGCCACCATAACGGGATGCGGGCGAGAAACCGCCAAATCGCGCCTTCGCTATGCCCTCAAACGCATTCGCGAGCAACTGAACCCATGAATACGCCCACGCCACCGGATGCCGAGCCGACGCTGGATCGCGACGAACGCGAGCTGGCGGCCCTGTATCGGCACTTGCCCGCGGTCGAGCCCGACGCCGCGCTGGATGCACGCATCCTGGGCCAGGCCGAGAAGGCTCTGGAACGCAGGCGCCCGCGCGCCTATCGGTTGCTCGCCGGGTTCGGCGGCTTCGCCACCCTGGTGATGGCCGCCGGCCTGACCTGGCACATCTACGGCCAGGGCCCCGGCCGCGCCCCCGGCGCCACCGGACCCGCCGTCGCCCGCAAGGCGACCGACGCCAGCGTGGCACCCGCCGGCAGTCGCGTGGTGCACGTGCGACTGCTTCCCCAGCCCGCGGAACATGCCAACGAAGCCGCCGAGAAATGGGGCGCGCCCACGTCGGCGGCCGCGGACCGCGCCGGCAACCTGGGTGGTTTCGCGGCACCGCCACCGCCGCCCCTGGCGAGCAAGCCGGCGAGCGCGCAGGCGGTCGACAGCGCGGCGTTCCTGATCGCCCAGGCTCGCCAGGCCCTGGCCGACGAGGACGAGGCACGGGCGCGCTCGCTGGTCCACCAGTTGCTGACGCGCCATCCCGACACGAAGCTGCCGTCCGACCTGGCACGCCTGAAGCCACCCGGCGAATCCACGGGGAAGCCGTGAGCGCATCGCATACGCTGCAAGGCGCATCCCGGCACGAGGATCACATCCGCAAGAGCCACTTCCTGGCGCAGGCCGCGCCGGTGGCCGACGTGCGCGCGGCCATGGACTTCATCGCCGGGGTGTCCGACGCCTCGGCCAATCACAACTGCTGGGCCTACCGGATCGGCCAGGACTACCGTTTCAACGACGACGGCGAACCCGGCGGCAGCGCCGGCAAGCCGATCCTGCAGGCCATCGAGGGGCAGGACCTGGACCGCGTCGCCGTGGTCGTGACGCGCTGGTTCGGCGGCATCAAGCTGGGCGTGGGTGGCCTGATCCGGGCCTATGGCGGCACCGCGGCCGAATGCCTGCGCCGCGCGGACCGCGAGCCGATCATCGAGCTCGCCCAGGTGCGCTTCGCACTGGGTTATGCCGAACTGCCGCTGCTCAAGGCACGCGTCCAGGACTGGCCCCTGCAGCTCGACGACGAACAGTTCGGCGCCGAGACCGTCTCGGTGCAGGCTTCCGTCGCCCAATCTCACCTGGCCACGCTGGAACGCCTGCTGGCCGACCTCACCCGCGGCGCGGCCACGCTGCAACGCATCGACAAGGACGACACGGACCACCCATGAGCCACTCCCGCGAAACGACGAACGGCAGCGACAAGCGACCCGGCATCGGCGCCCTGCGCCGCCTGTGGCCGTTCATGCGCCCGCACTGGAAGCTGGCCCTGGGCTGGCTGGTGTTCCTGGGCCTGTCCTCGGGCTCCAACCTGGTGCTGCCGGTGGCCGTGCGGCTGATGATCAACCACGGCTTCGCCGGCACCGACCCGCACGTGATCAACCGCACCTTCATCGGCCTGTTCGCGGTGGCGCTGGTGATCGCCCTGGCCACGGCGGGGCGCTTCTACTGCATCAGCCTGCTCGGCGAGCGTTCCCTGGCCACGCTGCGCAACCGCCTGTACGACCACCTGATCCGGCTGGACCTCGGCTTCTTCGAGAAGTCGCGCATCGGCGAGCTGATCTCGCGCCTGGGCACCGACACCGAGCTGGTGCAGACCCTGGTCGGCTCGGGCATCTCGGTGGCGCTGCGCTCGGTGGTCATGCTGGCCGGCGCCACGGTGATGATGATCGTCACCAGCCCTCGCCTGGCCGGCTTCACCGCGCTGGTGATCCCCGCCGTGATGCTGCCGATCCTGATCTTCGGACGGCGGGTGCGCAAGTTCTCGCGCAACAGCCAGGACCGCCTTGCCGACGCCGCGGCGGTCGCCAACGAGACCCTCAACGCGGCCCAGGCGGTCAAGTCCTACAACCGCGAGGACACCGAGAGCGCGCGCTACGCCGCGGCCATCCGCAAGGCGCTGTCCACGGCGCGCCAGCGCATCGGCATGCGCGCCATGCTCACCGCCGCGGTGATCACCCTGGTGTTCGGCGCCATCACCCTGGTGCTGTGGGCCGGTGCCCGCGACGTGCTGGCGGGCCAGCTCAATGCCGGCATCCTCGGCCAGTTCGTGCTGTACGCGATCTTCGCCGCCGGCTCGGTCGGCTCGGTCAGCGGCGTATGGGGCGAGGTCATGCGCGCATCCGGCGCCATGGAGCGCATCGGCGAGCTGTTCGACGAAACCCCCGAGGTGCGTTCGCCCGAGCATCCCGTGGCCCTGCCCGGCCGCGCGCGGGGCGACCTGCGCTTCGAGCAGGTGCAGTTCCGCTACCCCACCCGCCCGGACACCATTGCCCTGGACGACTTCGACCTGCACGTGTCGCCGGGCGAGACCGTGGCCCTGGTCGGCCCGTCCGGCGCCGGCAAGAGCACGGTCCTGGCCCTGCTGCTGCGCTTCTACGATCCGCAGCAGGGACGCATCACGCTGGACGGCACGGACTTGCGCGCACTGGCCGTGCCCGAGGCCCGCGGCGCCTTCGCCCTGGTGCCGCAGGAGACCGTGATCTTCGGCGGCAGCGCGGCGCAGAACATCCGCTTCGGACGCACCGATGCCGACGACGACGCCGTGCGCCAGGCCGCCATCGCGGCCGAGGCCGACGGCTTCATCAGCGCGCTGGAGGACGGCTACGACACCGAGCTGGGCGAGCGCGGCGTGCGCCTGTCCGGCGGCCAGCGCCAGCGCATCGCGATCGCCCGCGCGATCCTTCGCGACGCGCCGGTGCTGTTGCTGGACGAGGCCACCTCGGCACTGGACGCGCAATCGGAAGCCGCCATCCAGCACGCACTGGAACACCTGGAAAAGGGCCGCACCACCCTGGTCATCGCCCATCGCCTGGCGACGGTCCAGCGGGCCGACCGCATCGTGGTGATGGACGGCGGGCGCATCATCGCCCAGGGCACCCACGAAAGCCTGCTGCGCGAGGGCGGCCTGTACGCCGAGCTGGCCCGACTGCAGTTCGTGGCCTGATGCCTATCGGAATGCGGGCATAAAAAAACCCCGCGTCGCCGCGGGGTTTCAGAATGCTTGTGGTTATCAGTGCGGTCAGGCCGCAGTGACGCCGGACGCCTGTGCGCCCTTAGGCCCTTCCACCACTTCGAAGCTGACTCGCTGGCCTTCCTTCAGGCTGCGGAAGCCTTCGGAAGCGATCGCCGAATAATGGACGAAAACGTCCTCCCCACCGTCCTCGGGCGCGATAAAGCCGAAGCCCTTGGCATCATTGAACCATTTCACCGTACCAAAACGCATTGCTCGAACCTCTCGATTGATCTGGAAGCGCCATGTCCCACGTATCCCCCTGGTACGCCCCTGACACGGCACAGCGAAGTATCACCACGTTTTTGTACCTGGCGCAAGTCGGAAAAATGGAAATAACCGCCGGCGTCATGCGGAAATAATCCAAACTCGCGATTTTCATGCCATTCGGGGTAATGCGGCCAGGATATTGGGCACGTGCGCGGTGGCCGCCTCCAGATGCGCGAAAATCTCCTCCAGCGAGATTTCCTTCTGGTCGCCGCAACCCGCGGCCCAGTTCGCCACCAGTGCCAGGCAGGCGTACGGCAGTTGCGCCTCGCGCGCCAGGACCGCCTCGGGCATGCCGGTCATGCCGACCAGGTCGCAACCATCGCGTCGCATGCGCTCGATCTCCGCGCGTGTCTCCAGGCGCGGGCCCTGGGTGGCGCCGTAGCAGCCGCCATCGACCATCGCGATGCCGGCCTCGGCCCCGGCCCGCAGCAGCGCCCGACGCAGGCTTTCCGTGTAAGGCTCGCTGAAATCCACATGCTCGACCTTGGCGCCCGCCATGTCGCAGAAGCTGGCCAGCCGGCCGTGGGTGTAGTCGATGATCTGCTCCGGCACGGCCACCACGCGCGGCCCCATGTCGGCGCGGATGCCGCCGACCGCGTTGACGCCGATCACCGCACGCGCGCCGAGCTGCCTGAGGGCATCGATGTTGGCCCGGTAATTGACCCGGTGCGGAGCCAGTGAATGGTCCTCGCCGTGGCGCGCGATAAACGCCAGGCGGTGACCGTGAAATCGGCCGCTAACCACCTCCGAGGACGGTTCGCCATAGGGCGTGTCGACACGCTCGCGGCGCACGTCTTGCAGTCCCGGGAGGCGATACAGGCCGGTGCCGCCGATAACGGCGTAATCGATGCTTGCGTCATTCATGCCAGGGGTTTCCGGTCGATAATCAATGCGCGGTGGACAGGGCGCGAATCTCGGGCAGGTTGCGCCCCTGTTCGTGATAATCCATGCCGAATCCGAACACGTAGCGATCGGGTACGTCCACACCGTTGAAATCGGCCTCGGTCCCCGCCAACGCGCGGTCATGGCGCTTGGTGCACAGCGTCGCCAGCCACACGCGCCGCGCGCCCATCCCCAGGCAGGCATCGCGCACCTCGGCCAGGGTGCGGCCCTCGTCGAGGATGTCGTCGACCAGCAGTACCGTGCGACCGGTCATGTCGATCTTCGGCTGGCGCAGCCACTTGAGCGAGGCGCCCTGGGTGGCGCCGTGATATCGCGTGGCGTGCACGTAATCCATGTCCAGGTCGGTGCGCATGGCCAGCGCCAGCTGGCCGGCGAAGATCATGCCGCCCTGCATGACGGTGAGGAACAGCGGCCGTTCGCCATCCAGCGCGGCGTCGATGCTCGCGGCCATGGCCTCGATGGTCCGCTGCAGGGTCGCGCGATCGAACAATACGTCCGAATCGCGCATGGCCTCGTCGAGCGAGGGCGCTCGGGTGTCGCCGGTCATGTCCGGATCTCCTCGTGGTGCAGCGCGTCCAGGCGCGCGATGAAGGTGTCGCGTTGCGGGTTGTCGATCAGTCCCTGCCAGCTGCTGGCCACGGCGCCGCGCAGGGTCGACACGCGCCCGGCATCGCAGGGCGGCAACTGCAGGCGCGCGGCCGCCTCGAGCGCCGCATCGACGGCCTCCGGCTGGCAGGCCAGGATCAGGTCGCAGCCGGCCTGCGCATGGGCCGCCACGCGCGCGCCGATGTCGCCGGACTGGCCGGCGCCCGCCATGCTGATGTCGTCACTGAACACCAGGCCGCGGAAATCCATCTCGCCGCGCAGGATGTCGCCGATCCATGTCCGGGACTGACTGGCCGGAAGGTCGTCGACCCGCGGGTAGACGACGTGCGCCATCATCACCGCCTCCACGCCCAGGGCGATGCATTCGGCGAAGGGCAGCAGGTCCTGCTCGCGGATCGTCTCCAGGTCGCGTGCATCGATGGCCGTCTCCAGGTGGGTGTCCTCGACGATGCTGCCATGCCCCGGGAAATGCTTGAGCGTGGCCGCCATGCCGGCCATGTGCATGCCGCGCACGTAGGCATCGGCGAGTTCGGCCACGACCTCGGGATCGGCATGCAGCGCGCGCGTGCCGATCACCCGGCTGCCGCGACCGAGGTCGACCACCGGCGCGAAACTGATGTCGACATCGACCGCGCGCAATTCGCTGGCCATGACCCAGGCGTGTTCCTCGGCCAGCGCGCAGGCGCGTGCCGCATCGCGATCGTGCAGCATCCCCAGCGCGGCCAGCGGCGGCAGGCGGGTGAAGCCTTCGCGAAAGCGCTGCACCACGCCGCCCTCCTGGTCGACCGCGACCACGAAGCCCGCGCCGCCGCGTACCTCGCGGATGTCGGCGATCAGGTCCTGGACCTGCTCGCGCGAGGTGAAATTGCGCTTGAACAGCACCACGCCGCTCACCAGTGGCGTGCGCAGCTGGTCGCGTTCACGCTCGCTCAGCGTGGTCGTGGATGTGCCGATCAGCAGCATCAGGTCGCCTCGTTGCCCGCGCGCTCGGACGCCGTCCACTGCGCGTAGGGGTGCGTGATCAGATGGACATTGTAGTAGCGCGGCTGGTCGCTGACCTCGCGGCCGAGCCAGGATGGTCGCGGAAACATCGCGTCCACGGTCGGCAGTTCCAGCTCGGCGACCAGCAGACCCCGGTTATCGCCGAGGAATTCGTCGACCTCGAAGGCATGCCCTTCGACCTCGACGATGTGGCGCACCTTGGACACGCGGCCCCGGCACAGCTCGGCGAGCATGGCGCGGGCGTCGTCCAGTGGCAAGGGATACTCGAACTCGCTGCGCTCGATGCCCTGTCGGGCGGACTTCACATTGAGCCAAGCCGCGTCGCCGGCGATGCGCACGCGCACCGAGCAGCGCGCATGGCCGGCCTGCAGCGCCGCGGCATCGACCAGATAGCCCTGCTCCATGCGCTGGCTGCGAGTGATGCGCTCGCGCCAGCTGTCGTCGGCGAGCAGGAACTTGCGTTCGATCTCGATGCCCATGCGGCCAGCTTACCCGCGTTCGAACAGGGCGATGGATTCCACGTGCGCGGTGTGCGGGAACATGTCCATGACGCCGGCGGCGGACAGGCGGAAACCATGCTGGTTCACCAGGATCTGCGCATCGCGCGCCAGCGAACCCGGATGGCACGACACGTACACCACGCGATGGGTGTTTTTGCCGGGCAGGAACTCCAGCACCTTGTCGGCGCCGGCGCGTGGCGGGTCCAGCAGCAGCTTGTCCCAGTCGGTGCGCGCCCAGGAGGCCTTGGCATGGTCCTCGAACAGATTGGCGACATGGAAACTGGCGTTGTCCAGGCCATTGGCCGCGGCGTTGGCCGCCGCCCGCCGCACCAGGTCGGTGTCGCCTTCCACGCCCTCGACCTGCGCCACCCGCCGCGCCACCGGCAGGGTGAAGTTGCCCAGGCCGCAGAACAGGTCAAGCACGCGATCGGTCGGCCGCGGATCGAGCAGTTCCAGCGCCAGCGCGATCATGCGCCGGTTCATGCCGGCGTTGACCTGCACGAAGTCCAGCGGCTGGAACGACAGCGTGACGTCCGCCTCGGGGATCGCGAAGGCCAGCGACGGCGCCTCCGGCCACAGCGGATGCACGCTGTCCAGTCCGCCCGGCTGCAGATAGATGGCCAGGTCGTTGGCGCGCGCGAAGGCCACCAGCGTGGCGCGGTCGCTCTCGCTCAACGGTTGCAGGTGACGGATCACCAGGGCCATGGCGTCGTCGCCGGCGGCGAACTCGATCTGCGGGATCTGCGCCGCGGCCTCGAGCGTGCCCAGCATGTCGCCGAGTGCCTCGATCCGGGTGCCCAGCGCGGGATGCAGCACCTCGCAGCGACGCACGTCGGCAACGAAGCGCGGATTGGACTCGCGAAAGCCCACCAGCACCCGCCCCTTCTTCTCCACGTGACGCACGGACAGGCGACCCTTGCGACGGTAGCCCCACGGCTCGTCGGTCAGCGGCGCCAGCCAGCGCTCGGGCGCCACCTTGCCGATGCGCTCGAAATTCTCCGCCAGCACGCGCTGCTTGGCGGCGATCTGCGCCGCCGGGGCCAGGTGCTGCAGGCTGCAGCCCGCGCACTGGCCGAAATGCGCGCAGCGCGGTTCGACCCGGTCCGGGCTGCGATTGTGCAGGGTCTCGACCTCGGCCTCGTCGAAACTGCGCTTGCGCCGCACGATGCGCACCGTGGCACGCTCGCCCGGCAGCGCGCCGCGCACGAACACGGCCTTGCCGTCGATCCGTGCCACGCCGCGCCCGTCGTGACTGAGGTCGGTGACCTCGACTTCCGCTGACTGGTTTTTCTTCATCGCTAAAAATTCGCCCGGGGACAGCCCCGGGCGAGCACCTTTCTGGGATGGAATGAGGCGCCGGACATCACTTGCGTTTCCAGGCGCCCTTAGGGGTCTGATAATACCAGCCCGCATGCGCCTGCCGAATCCATCGCGCGGCGAACGTGGCGCGGATCTGCGCCTCCCATTCGGGATGGCCGTTGGCCTTGGCGATGTCCGCATACAGGCGGTTGCGGTCGCCATTTTCCGCCGCCACCACGCTCTTGACCCCGGCGCGCAACGACAGCGGCGCCGCGGACAGCGAGCGGATCTGCACCAGTCCGTCCTGGGTGAAGCCGATCACGCCATCGTCGAGAAGCGGCTTGAGCGTCTGCTTGAAACGCTTGCTCATGCGCGCATGGATGGCATCGATGGCCGGCGTGTGGATCAGCAGGTCCGGGGTGGCGGCCTGGGCTGCCGGGATCAGCAGGTCCAGCACGCTGGCCGAAGGCCCGCCATTGGACGCGGGCGGGTCCTGGCGGTCGTCCGCGGGAGGCGTGGCCGGCTTTGCCGGGGCGGACGGCGCGTCGATGATCGAACCGATGAACTGGTCGGCGGCCTTCTGCGCGGCAGCGGCCGGGAAATACACGTTGATGGTGACGCAGCCGACCAGTGCGGTCAGCATCAGTGCGCCGAAGCAGGCAACGATCTTGCGCATGACGATTTCTCCCAGTTTGCCAGGCATGGTCCCACAAAACGCGACGCGTGCCGCACGGCAACGCATCACTGCACCACCGGTCCGCCGTTGCGGATGGCGGCATCGAGGCGCGACACCAGGGTCGGCCAGCTGACCTTCCGCTGGTGGCCGATGACGGTCAGGTGCGGCAAGCCGCGGCCCTCCACGATAAGGTATCCGCCCCCCTCGGGCTCGAGTCCGCCCATCTGGCACGTCTGGCCCTTGAGCGTGCAGTCCAGGCCGATGCGGGCGTAGTTGAAGTTCTTGAACAGACGCAGCACCGCGCCCTGCAGGCCACCGGCCGCGCCGCCGCCGCCGACCGACGTCAGGTTGTTGACCGCGCGCTGGCTGATGCGGCCGCCCTCGTCGGCCCGCAGGCTGGCCTGAAAGCCGACCGGCTTCCAGTCGACCATGCGCAGCCCGCTCACGTGGCCATGCATGCGTCCCGTGATGCGCCCGAAGTCGAACACCCGGGTGATCGCGCCGAGGTCCAGCTTCTGCAGGTTGAGGTCGGCGGCCAGCTCCGGCGCGTCGCCGAAGGGGTGCCGCAGCGCCAGTCGGGTGATGTCGACGAAGCCGTCGAACACGTTCAGCGACAGGCCGCCGTTGAGCACCAGCTGGCCGTCGGCGTAATGCAGGGCCGGCATCGCCCCGGCCAGGGTGCCGTGGAAGACGGGCCAGCCCAGCGCCTTGCTCAGCCGCGCCATGTCGACCCCGACCAGGGTGGCGCTGACGTCAAGGCGATTGTCGGCTCCGGCTTCGGGCCGCCAGTCGAGATGCTGGATGCCCAGCTGCCCGCCGAGGACCGGGATCGACACCGGGGAGCGCAACTGCAGGCTGCCCGCGCGGGTCTGCCAGCGCGTCACGCCGGCGCCAAACGGGATGCGGTACAGGCCCAGCCCACGCCAGGCCAGCGTGGTCGCCGCGCGAGTCGCGCCACGTGCCCAGTCGAGGCCGCCGTCCAGGCCCTGGACGCGAAAACGACCGGCCGCATCGAGCATGTCGAGCTTGCCCGCCTGCATGTGCAGCGCGCGCAATCCGTCCGGATCGATGCTCAGGGTGCCGGCGAGGTCGCCCGCGGTCTTGAGATCGCGCAGGCCCAGCGTGGCCAACCATGTCCTGGCGTAACGATCGTAGGCCTCGGGGAAATGCGCATCGAGTCGACTCAGGGCCAGGCTGTGGATGCTGCCGTCCCTGCCGAAGATCATGCCGCCGCCCAGGGTCAGCACGCCGGCATCGGCAAAACGCAGGTGGTCGAGCCGCATGCTGCCGCCCTGCGACGCCAGGTCGAAGGCCAGCGTGACCTTGCGTGGCGGCAAATGCGCGTAGACCGGCCCCAGAAGCACCTCGCCGCCGCGCAGGGCGCCCGCCACGCTGGCTTTGCCGTGCGCCGCGTTGGCGGAGAAATTCAACCGACCATCGAAGTCGAGTTTGCTGCTGGCCACGCTGCCGGCATCGATACTGGCGCCATGCAGCTTGACCAGGGCCGAACCCTGGATGGCGTCCGGGTCGAAATCCATGGCCAGCGTGCCGCTGGCGGTGCCCTCGCTGATGCGTCCGCTCCAGACACGCGCAAGCATGCCCTGCAACCACGACAGCGGCATGCCGCTCAACCGGACCTGCATGTGCGAGAGCTGATCCAGCGGCAGGGCCATCGATACGCTGGGCGCCGCCGCGGACCCCAGGTCCAGCTGCAGGGTATTGGCACCGGTGTCGATGCTGAGGGCAAACGGCTGGCGTGAGCGCAACAGCCCACCGGGGGCGCCGCGCAGGCCGACCGTGCCGCGGCATGACCACAGGTCCGCGCGCGTGCGCAGAAGCCGCGCCTGCATGTCCACCGCGACGCGGTGCCAGCCGAGCGCGGGCACATCGGCCCGGGCCGCCTTCAGCGTCAGCTGCAGCTGCCCGTCGGCATCGGGCGCCACGGCGACATCGAGCTTCTCGAGCTTGACGCCTGGTACGTCCACCACGGCGGCCTGCAGCGTGGTGGCCGCGCGCACGCTCCCCGTCGTGGCCAGGCAGGCCAGGCACGCCCAGGTGACGCAAGGCAACAGGAATCGGCTTGATCGCACGCTCATTGCAGGCCATTCTGCCAAATCCAACCCCAACGCCACATCAACGGCCATGTCCGACCCCGTCAACGCCCCTGCCCGCCCGCCGCGGGCCCTGCTCGCCGAGGACGACCCGGTCAGCCGGACGTTCCTGGAAGAGGCCTTGCGCAGCCTGGGCATGCAGGTCTGCAGCTGCGCCGATGGCAGCGAGGCGCTGGCGCTGGCGCGGCGTGAACCCTTCGCCCTGCTGCTGCTCGATTGCCGGCTGCCCGGTGCCGGCGCGCTGACGATCCTGGGGACGCTCAATGCCGACCCCGGGGCCGCATCCCGCCACGCCCCCGTGCTGGCGACCAGCGCCGAGATCGATCCCGCCCTGCGCCGCGACCTGCAAGCGGTCGGTTGTCACGTGCTTCTGGCCAAGCCGCTGCAACTTGCGGACCTCGAACGCGCCCTGGACGAGGTGCTCGGGACGGTGACGCGCAAGCTCATCGACGATCGCGCCGGGCTGGACGCCAGCGGCAGCACGGAAAACCTCCAGGCGCTGCGCGGCCTGTTCGCGCAGGAACTGGATGCGCTGGTCGACGAGCTTGCCGCCCTGTCTCGCGATCCCGCGGTGCTGCGCGACCGGCTGCATCGCCTGCGTGCCTCATGCGGCTTCTGCGGTGCCAGCGCGCTGGCCGTGGCGTGCGGCCAGCTCGGCACCGCGGCCGATGCGCCGTATCCGCAACGCAGCGCGGCGCTGGAGTCGTTTCGCCGGACGCTGGACGCCACGCGGCAGGCCCTCGGGTCCTGAACACGCTCAGGATGGATCCACGGGACCGGGGTGCAGCATCCTCCAGGCGCGCAGCTCGCCGCCGCCAAGGTGGAATCGCAGCACCTCGCGCATCAGGCTGCGCAAGCGCCTGAGGGCGTCGCCATCCGGGCAACGATCCCCGCCGAGGGCCAGCAGGTCCGAACCGCGCACGGCATGGCGCGCGTGCGCGGAGCACGGCTGGGCCCCCTGTTCGGGCTCGTAGCGATACCAGGCCTGCGCCTCCAGGGGCTCGCCGTGCTCGTCATCGCGCAACTGCAGCGCATAGCCCAGCGCCGCCAGCAGGTCGCGTTCGAAACGGCGCAGGGTCCAGCCCGCCGCCTCGCCCGCGTGCAGCGCGTCCAGGGTGGCGGCATAGGCGTCGAAGACCAGCGGATGCGGATCCTGGCGCGCACACAGGCGCACCAGAAGTTCATTCAGGTACATGCCCGACAGCAGGGCCTGCCCACGCAGGCGCCAGGCCGGGCCGTCCGGTTCCACCGCGCGCAGGGTCGCCAGTTCGCCGCGACGCGACAGGTCCATGAGCAGGCGCTGGAAGGGTTCCAGGTCCGCGCGATGCAGGCGCGAGCGCGTCCCGCGCACGCCGCGCGCGACCACGCCGATGCGGCCCTGGTCGCGGGTCAGGCATTCCAGCAACAGCGAGGTTTCGCGATAGGCGCGCGCATGCAGGACGAAGGCGGGCTGCTGGAAAGTGAGCATGGGGACGTGGCGTGCGTTCGAATGACGCCTAGGCTAGCGCAGCACGCCGCGCGCCATCAGTCGGTGTAGCCGAAACGCTTCAGGGCGTTCTCGTCGTCGCCCCAGTCGTTGCGCACCTTGACCCACAGGCGCAGGAACACGCGTCGCTGCAGGGTGGCCTGGATGCGCCGACGCGCGGCCGAGCCGATGGCCTTGAGCTGTTCGCCACCGGCGCCGATGACGATCGCCTTCTGGGTATCGCGCTCGACCCAGATCACGGCGTGGATCTCGCTGATGCCGTCCTCGCGATCGGCGAACTGCTCGATCTCGACCGTGGTCGCGTACGGGAGCTCCTGGTGCAGCCGAAGCATCAGCTGCTCGCGCACCAGCTCCGCCACCAGGAAGCGTTCGCTGCGGTCGGTGACATCGTCCGGCCCGAACACCGGCGCGCGCTCGGGCAGGCGCGCCATGATGCCCTTCTCCAGGTCGACCAGGCCCTTGCGCTTGAGGGCGCTGACATAGAACACCTCGTCGAAGTCGTGGCTGGCGGTGAGGTCGGCCACGAACGGCAACAGGGCTTCCTTGTCGTGCAGGCGGTCGACCTTGTTCACCGCCAGCAGCCGCGGCGCCGAGCGCTCGGCCAGGGCCGCATAGACGGCCTCGTCCTCGTCGGTCCAGCGCCCGGCATCGACCACCTGCACCGCCAGGTCGACCTCGGCGATGGCCGCGCGGGCCGCACGGTTCAGGCTGCGGTTCATGGCCTTGCGCGCGCCGCGATGCAGCCCCGGCGTGTCGACGTAGAGAATCTGCCCGTGGTCGTCGTTGGCGATGCCCAGTATCCGGTGCCGGGTGGTCTGCGGCTTGGGGCTGACGATGCTCAGGCGGAATCCGATCAGGGCGTTGAGCAGGGTCGACTTGCCCACGTTGGGGCGCCCGACCAGGGCCACCATGCCGCAACGGAAGGGGGATTGCGGTTCGGTTGGCTTCTCACTCATGCCCATTTACCTTGTTCGAGATGATTCAATGCCTGTTCGGCAGCATCCTGCTCGGCGGCGCGCCGACTGCGGCCCTCGGCGCGAAATTGCAGCGGCTCGGGCTGTTCGAGCACGCAGGCAACCTCGAACACGCGCGCGTGGTCTTCCCCGTGACTGCCCAGCAGGTCATAGGACGGCAGGCCCAGCCCACGCGCCTGCAGCCATTCCTGCAGCCGCGTCTTGCCGTCCTTGCGCGAACGCGGCGTATCACGAACCAGGTCCGCGAACAGGCCGCGCACGACCTTGCGGCAGGCCTCGAATCCGGCATCGTGATAGATGGCCGCCACCAGCGCCTCGAAGGCGTCGGCGAGGATCGAATCACGGCGATAGCCGCCGCTCTTGAGTTCGCCGGGCCCCAGGCGCAGTGCATCGCCCAGTTCCAGCTCGCGGGCGATGCCCGCCAGGCGCTTGCCGTTGACCAGCTGCGCGCGCAGACGTGTCAGTTCACCCTCGCTGGCGTGCGGATGGGCCTCGAACAGCATTTCGGCGACCACCATGCCGAGCATGGCGTCGCCGAGGAATTCCAGCCGTTCGTTGTTGGGTCGGCCGATGCTGCGATGGGTCAGCGCCAGCTCCAGCAGGGCCGGATCGCGGAATCGGTAGTCCAGCTTCACGTGATCAATCGACGCTTCCGGTCAACGGCACGGTCTTCTCGAAGTGCAGCAGGAAGTCGATGTTGTAGAGGAAGTGCACGCGCTTGTCGTAGGACACATGCAGCGCGGTGGCGCCGTTGACCTGGTCGAAGTGGATCGCTTCGGGTCCGAACTGGTCGTCGGCGTACTGGAAGCTGAGCTTGTACATGAATTCCCGCCGGATCTGGTCGCGGCTCTTGCCGTTGAGATTCGACTGGGACATTTCCTTCATGCCCTTGACCACGCCGAAATAGTGGTAGTACGGCGGAAACAGCTTCATGCCCATGTAGGCGAAGAAGCCGGCGATGGCCATGATGAATAAGAAGCCGACGAGCGTGATGCCTTGCTGCCTGGATTTCATGTCCCGATTCCCCTCTCCTGTGCGCGCGGGCGCCTGGATCAATGCAAAACCGTGCCGATTCGCTTCAGCGAATCGAAACTCAGCCAGATGAAGAAGGCCTTGCCGACAAGGTCCTTCTCCGGGACGCAGCCGTTGTAGCGGCTGTCGTCGCTATTGTCGCGATTATCACCCATCACGAAGTAGCAATGTTGCGGCACCGTCGCCGGATTCTTGTCGCCGGGCACGTCCGGTGCCTGGTGATACAGCGGCGTTTCGATGATGTGATGGTGCACCCCGTCCAGGTTCTCGTCCAGCACCATGCCCTGGGCCTGCATGATCCGGTGATCGTAGGTGTTCGAATCATCACCCGCGTAGGGGCCGACCGGCTGGGCCTGCACCTGCTTGCCGTTGACCCAGACCCGTTCGCCGCGCACCACCACCTTGTCGCCCGGCAGGCCGACAATGCGCTTGATCCAGTCCTGGCCCGGCGCCCATGGCGGGCGGAACACCACCACGTCGCCACGCCGGGGCTCGCCGAGGGACAGGATCTTGGTGTGCAGCAGCGGCAGGCGCAGGCCGTAGCTGAACTTGTTGACCAGGATGAAATCGCCCACCTTCAGGGTCGGATACATCGACGGCGAGGGGATGCGGAACGGTTCGGCCACGAACGAGCGGATCACCAGCACCAGCAGCAGCACCGGAAACAGCGCGCGCGACCAGTCGACCGGCCACGGATCCTGATACTCCTCGCCGGCGGCCTCGCAGCGCTGCTTGCGCTTGCGGTAGAGAAAGATGCGGTCGAGCGCCCAGACCAGACCGAACAACGCGGTCGCAATCAGCAGCGCCAATGCAAAATCGAATGCCATGCCCTATTCCTGTTGTCTCCGGACGGCCCGCCCGCGCGGGGTCCGTCCCTCCGGGACCGGCAGTGCCGTCCCCGTCCGATGCGCCGATTGTGCACCAACCGCGACGGCGCGCTTACTTGTCGGCCTTCAGCACGGCCAGGAAGGCTTCCTGCGGAATCTCCACGCGGCCCACCTGCTTCATGCGCTTCTTGCCTTCCTTCTGTTTCTCCAGCAGCTTCTTCTTGCGGCTGACGTCGCCACCGTAGCACTTGGCCAGGACGTTCTTGCGCAGCGCCTTGACCGTCGAACGGGCGATGATCTGGCCGCCGATGGCCGCCTGGATGGCCACGTCGAACTGCTGGCGCGGAATCAGCTCCTTCATGCGCTCGACCAGGTCGCGTCCGCGCGATTCGGCCTGGACGCGGTGCACGATCAGGCTCAGCGCGTCCACGCGCTCGCCGTTGATGAGCACGTCCACGCGCACGAACGGGCCGGCCTCGAAGCGCTGGAAGTGGTATTCCATCGAGGCATAACCGCGCGAGACCGACTTCAGGCGGTCGAAGAAGTCCAGCACCACCTCGGCCAGCGGAAGTTCGTAGTTGATCTGCACCTGCGTGCCCAGGTAATGGATGCCCTTCTGCACGCCGCGCTTCTCCTCGCACAGCGTGATGATCGAGCCGACATGGTCCGGCGGCGTCAGGATGCTGGCGATGATGATCGGCTCGCGCACCTCGGTCACCTGCGGCGACGGTGGCAGCTTGGCCGGGTTGTCGAGGGTCATGACCTCGCCATCGGTCTTCTCGACCTCGTAGACCACGGTCGGCGCGGTGGTGACCAGGTCCAGGTCGTATTCGCGCTCCAGGCGTTCCTGCACGATTTCCATGTGCAGCATGCCGAGGAAGCCGCAGCGGAAGCCGAAGCCCATGGCCTCGGAGGATTCGGGCTCGAAGAACAGCGCGGCATCGTTCAGGCGCAGCTTGTCCAGCGCCTCGCGCAGGCTGGGGTAGTCGTCGGCCGAGACCGGGAACAGGCCGGCGAACACGCGCGGCTGCATCTGCTGGAAACCGGGCAGCGGCTTGTCGGCCGGATCATTGGCCAGGGTCAGGGTGTCGCCGACCGGCGCGCCGTGCACGTCCTTGATCGCCGCGTTGACCCAGCCCACGTCGCCCGGACCCAGGCGGGCCAGCTTGGTGCGCTTGGGCGTGAACACGCCGACTTCGTCGACGCCATGGCTGCGACCGGTCGACATCACCTGGATCTTGGTGCCGGGCTTGAGCTCGCCCTGCATCACGCGCACCAGCATGACCACGCCGAGGTAGTTGTCGAACCACGAATCGATGATCAGCGCCTGCAGCTTGTCGGTGTCGCCCGGCTTGGGCGGCGGGATGCGCTTGACGATGGCCTCCAGCACCTCGGCGACGTTCTCGCCGGTCTTGGCGCTGACCGCGATGGCGTCCTCGGCATCGATGCCGATCACCGCCTCGATCTCGGCCTTGACCTTGTCCGGGTCGGCCGTCGGCAGGTCGATCTTGTTCAGCACCGGCACCACTTCCAGGCCCTGTTCGACCGCGGTGTAGCAGTTGGCCACCGACTGCGCCTCCACGCCCTGCGCGGCATCGACCACCAGCAGCGCGCCCTCGCACGCCGACAGCGAGCGGCTGACCTCGTAGGAAAAATCCACGTGCCCGGGCGTGTCGATGAAGTTGAGCTGGTAGGTCTTGCCGTCGCGCGCGGTGTACGGCAGCGACACGGCCTGCGACTTGATGGTGATGCCGCGCTCGCGCTCGATCGGGTTGTTGTCGAGCACCTGCTCGGCCATCTCGCGCTCGGTCAGGCCACCGCACAGCTGGATGATGCGGTCGGCAAGCGTGGACTTGCCGTGGTCGACATGGGCGATGATGGAGAAATTGCGGATGTGGTCCATGGACAAGCGTCGGCCTGTGCCGGCTACCCGGCGCGTACGAAAAACGCCGCCCGCACGAGCGGACGGCGGCAATCGAGCATTATCGCACGAAATCCGGCCCCGCCCGGGGGCGGCACCGCATGACGGGCGCGGCGCCGGGAAGGCCCGAAACGGCCTTCCCGGCGCCCGGACGCGAAACCTACCGCGCCTTGTCCGACCCCACCGTGACGGTGACGAAAGCCGTGTCGCCGCTGCGGTCGCGCACCAGCAGCATCACGGTGCTGCCGGGCTTGTACTGCGCGACGTGGCGATCGAACTCGGCCACGCTGTGGATCTTGTGCCGACCCACCATCAGCACCACGTCGCCAGCGCTGAGCCCGGCCTCGGCGGCGTTGCGGCCCGTGACCCGGTCGATCACGACGCCGCCCTCGGAGGGCTTCATGCCCAGCATCTGGCGCTGCTCGTCGGTGATGCCCTGGACGCTGAAACCGAGTCCGGCATGGCCGCCGGTGGCACCCTGGAACTGCGCGCTGCCGTCGCCCTTGAGCGAGCCCAGCTTGACCTTGACGTCCATGGTCTTGCCGTCGCGGAACACCTTCAGCGTGGTCTCGGTGCCCGGCGGGGTGGCCGCCACCATCGGCGGCAGGTCATTGGCGGTGTTCACCTCGTGGCCTTCGAAGCCGAGGATCACGTCGCGCACCTTCAGGCCGGCCTTCGCCGCCGGCCCGCCCGGAACCACGCGATTGACCAGCGCGCCGCGCACGTCATCGAGACCCAGCTCCCTGGCCGCGGCATCGTCCACGTTCTGGATCTGCACGCCGATCATGCCGCGCCGCACGTGCCCGGTGGTCTTGAGCTGGTGCACCACGTTCATGGCCAGGTCGATGGGGATCGAGAACGACACGCCCATGTAGCCGCCGGTGTTGGAATAGATCTGCGAGTTGATGCCGACCACGTCGCCGTCGAGGTTGAACAGCGGGCCGCCCGAATTGCCACGGTTGATGGGCACGTCGGTCTGGATGAACGAGGTGAAAGGCTGGTCGCGACGCCCCAGGTTGCGCCCGACCGCGCTGACGATGCCCTGGGTCACGGTGTAGTCGAAGCCGAACGGCGAACCGATCGCCAGCACCCACTGGCCCGGCTTGAGCTTGCCCGAATCGCCGATCGTGACGGTCGGCAGGTTGTCCGCCTTCACCTTCAGCAACGCGATGTCGTAGAGCTTGTCCGAACCCACCACCTTGGCGGTCAGGGTACGTCGGTCCTGCAGTCGCACGGTCACCTTGTCGGCGCCCGAGACCACGTGGTCATTGGTCAGGATGTAACCGTCGCTGGAGATGATGAAACCCGAGCCCAGCGCGGTGTGCGCCATGCTGCCCGGCGGCGGCATCATCGGCGCGCCGAAGAAACGCCGGAAGATGTCCGGCATCTGCTGCTGTTGAGGATCCTGCATCTGCATCGGCGACTGGGAGGTCGCCGTACTGCCGTCGTACTTGGCTTCCACATGCACCACGGCCGGGGCATTGTGGGCCACGATGCCGGTGAAGTCCGGCAGCTGCGCCGCCTGTGCGCCGACGGCGACCAGCAGCAATCCTAGGGTTGCGCCAAGGCGCATCATGATGACTCTCATGGGGGGTGTGCCTCCTTGGATGGGGAGTCCGGGAACCGGGCCGGATGGGCCTGCCAGCGGCATCCGGCCATGTTGCAACGACACACACGCGACAGGCGGGTCGGCGGGACCCGCGGGGAACGGCACGAGGGGAATCGAGCGCGGTCGCGGTGCTGCGGGGCGGTGTCGCCACCGCCCGCGGTATCTCTAGTGGCTGCCCTGCCGTACCGGCTGCGTCCGCTGGTCGCTGGAAGGCGGCATCATCGGAATGATCCAGCGGCCATCGGCCGAACGACCGTATTCGCGGGCATTGGCGGCCGGGCGCATGGGATAGCCACCCAGGTTCAGGTACGGGGTCAGATGGCGCGAATAGGCGGCGGGAATCAGCGTGTCGCCGTGGATCCGTCCATCGAACACGCTGGCCGAGGCCGGCTGCGTCATTTGCGCGGCAGGCGACGGCAACGCCAGCCAGCGGGGAACCTCGGGGGCGGCCCGGGCGGTCGTGGTGGCCACGGCATCGTGGCCCGTCCGCACCGCCGCGGTGGCCGAAGTCGAGGCGTCCGGGAGCGGACCGCCGGGCACCGTCGGCCGCGCGACCATCAGGGCCACGGCGGCGACGCTGGCGGCAATGGCGCCACCGGCGGACCAGCGCAGCCAGCGGCGGGCAGCCGTGGCGCCCACCGCGGATGGGGCGTCGAGCGCCAGCATCACCCGGTCGGCGAAATCGGCACTGGCCAGTCCGGCGAACTCGCGGCGCAGGCAATCCCGGGCGACGTGGTAGCGGGTCCAGGACGCACGCAGCTCGGCGTCGTGCTCGATGCGACGCAGCATGAAGCGGACCTGATCGAACGCCAGTTCGCCGTCGGTGAAGGCGGACAGGTTCTCACGGTGAGCTTCGTTCATGTCACGATTCCTCACGATGGGACAGCAAAGGACGCAGTTGCTTCTCGATGGCTTCGCGCGCCCTGAAGATGCGCGAACGCACGGTGCCGATCGGGCAATCCATGGCCTGGGCGATTTCCTCGTAGCTGAGCCCGTCCACTTCCCTGAGGGTAATGGCCGTGCGCAGCTCGTCCGGCAGCTCTTGGACAGTGGAAAAGACGGTTTGTTCCACTTCCTCGCGCATCATTTCGCGCTCCGGGGTGGCCGTCTCGTACAGGCGCTCGGCGGTGGGCCCGTACTGGGCGTCCTCGACGGCGATGTCGTCGGCCGGCGGACGCCGCCCGCGCGCCACCAGGTGGTTCTTGGCGGTGTTGACGGCGATCTTGTACATCCAGGTGTAGAAGGCGCTGTCGCCACGGAATGAGCCGATGGCGCGCCAGGCGCGCACGAAGGCTTCCTGCGCCACGTCCTGGCACTCGCTGCGATCGGACACATAGCGGGTGATCAGGCCGATCACCTTGTGCTGGTACTTGCGCACCAGCAGGTCGAATGCCCCCCGATCACCCTTTTGAACGCGCTCGACGAGCGCGCGATCCAGTTCGTTCTCGCCCATGCCGGGCTTATCTCCTCTGCGACCCTCGCGGCCGCTGCCGTATCAGGTCTGCTCCCGGCATCGACGCGGGCGTCGACACGCACAACCCTGACTGTGACCGGCAAACCCGGCCGGAGTTCTCGACGAGAATGGGGGCGCTTCGCCCGGGGATCAAGACACGTGCGCTCAGGCCGGCTCGACCCGGTCCGTCGCCGCGTCCTGCCGGCCGAACAGACGCTGGCGTTCGGCCATCATGCGGTCGAAGGCCTGCGTGGACAGCGGACGGCAGAACAGGTAGCCCTGCACCTCGTCGCACTGCTGCTCGCGCAGGAAGCGCAGGTGCGGCTCGATTTCCACGCCCTCGGCCACCACCTGGCGGTTGAGGCTGTGCGCCATGTCGATGGTGGCCTTGACGATGGCCTCGTCGTCCGGATCCACGCCGATGTTGCGCACGAAGCTCTGGTCGATCTTGATGCGCCGCGCCGGCAGCCGGCGCAGGTAGTCGAGCGAGGCATGCCCGGTGCCGAAATCGTCGATGGCGATCTGGCAGCCGATGTCGTGCAGCGCATCGAGATTCTCGATCAGGTTGGTCACCGACTTGACGCTGATGCTCTCGGTGACCTCCAGCTCCAGGCTGTGCGGATCCAGACCGCTGTCGTGCAATGCCGCCTCGACCACGCGGGGCAGGTTCTTCTGCCGCAGCTGCACCGCGGACAGATTCACGCCCACGCGCAGGCGCAGCCCATAGCGCTGCTGCCAGGCCACCGCGTCGGCGCAGGCGGTGCGCAGCACCCATTCGCCGATACCGACGATCAGGCCGGTCTCCTCGGCCAGCGGGATGAAGAACCCGGGGCTGATCATGCCCAGCTCCGGATGCTCCCAGCGCACCAGGGCCTCCATGCCGACGATGTCCTCGGTCTGCACGTCGATCTGCGGCTGGTAGTACACCCGCAGTTCGCCGTTGTCCTCGGCCTTGCGCAGGTTGCCTTCCAGCGCGATGCGCTGCTGACTGGCCTCCTCGTTGACCGCCTGGTAGACCTGGAAATTGTTGCGGCCCATGCCCTTGGCGTTGTACATCGCCACGTCGGCGTACTTGAGCAACTCCTCGGCGGTGGCCGCGTCATCCGGATAGAAGCTGATGCCGATCGAGCAGGTCATGCGCAGCTCGGTGCCGTCGTCCAGCGTCAGCGGCAACTCCATCAGGTTGACGATCTTCTCGGCGATGCGCTTGACGTCGTCGCGCTGGGTGATGTGACGCAGGATCACGGTGAACTCGTCGCCGGCGTAACGCGCCACGGTGTCCGAGCCGCGCACCGACTTGCGCAGGCGCTGGGCCACCGCGTTGAGCACCTTGTCGCCGACCGAGTGGCCGAGCGAATCGTTGATACTCTTGAAGCGGTCCAGGTCGACGAACAGCACCGCGAACATCTCGCCGGTGCGGCGCGCCTCGCGCAGGGTGGTCTCCAGGCGATCGTTGAACAGCAACCGGTTGGGCAGATTGGTCAGGCCGTCCTGCAGGCCCTTGGCCCGGCCCTGCTCGCGCGCGCGCTGCAGCTCCAGGTCGAAGCCGAACCGGGCGGCCGCCACGCGCAGGGTCTCGGCCAGCAAGGGGCGGCCGCGCCAGGAATCGCGCGAGCCGATCAGCAGCGCGCCGAGCACGTTGCGCCGCTCGTCCAGCAGCGGCAGTCCGGCAAACGCGCCGAACTCCATGCGGGCGATGAAATCGTCGGTGCCGGCCACCTGCGAACTGATGCTCGGCAGCAGCACCGGACGCCCATCCAGGACCAGTTTCAGCGTGCCGCCCTGCAGGGGATCGGGCGCATCGCTGTTGAACTGGCGGCGCAGCTCGCGGGTCAGCAGCTGCGGGCCATCCTCCATTTCCGGCAGCGCCGAGTAGACCGCCACGTAGTCCAGCTTCAACAGGTCGGCGAGCAGGCGCGCGGAAGCGCTCATGCGATCCTCGCCCTTGCCCGTGGCCTGCATGCGGGCCAGCAGTCCCAGCGCCATGCGCGCGGACTCCATCTCGCGCCGGTCGCGCAGCGTCACCAGAAGCACGCGGCGGCCGTCACGATGCACCGCGCGCAGGGTCATGTCGACCATGTCCGGTTCGCCGCCGGCACGCACGCGGGTACAGCGGCGACGCGCCACACCGTCCTTGTCCAGCGACTCGCACATGCGCGCGAACTGGGTCTCGCTCAGGCCCAGCAGCGAAGCCGCATCACGGCCGCGCAGCTGGTCGCGCGCGTAGCCGGATGCGCGCTCGAAGGCGGGATTGGCCTCCAGCACCTCGCTGCTGTCGGCATCGAGCACGAGCAACTCGTCGTCGTCGCAGTCGAAGGCGAATCGGTAGCTGTCCCTGGCCGGCGCGTCGGATGGCGCTGCGGACGGCGCCTGGCCGCGCAACAGGGCATCCAGCTTGGCGCGCACCTCGCCGGCGTCGATCGGGCTGCGCAGCCAGTCGTCCACGCCGGGCGGCGTGTTCTGGTAGCCCCAGGTGCGTTGGCCGGCATCGGCGCTGATGATGCCGAGGATGCGCGTCCCCGCCGTCGCCGGGTCCTCGCGCAGGTGACTGCACAGCGCGACGTTCTCATGCGCCTCGCCATGGAATTCCACGATCACGGCCTGGACCGGCGCGCTCTCGTCCAGCAGCTTGCGCGCCTGGCCGGCATCGCGTGCCGTATGCAGCGCGACGACGCCAAACCCGTCGAGAGCATCGAAAAGACGGCGGCGATCGTCGCGATCGGCGGTCACCACCAGGATGTGCGGGGCGAGATCGGAAAACATGCTCAAAGCACCCATCGTCCGTCGCGCAGGCGCGGGCGCGCGGAGGCCGCGCTGCCGCCAAGCACGGTCGCCATGTCCTCCACCGACTGGATCAGGCTCTCGTCGCTGGTCAGGATCACCACCTTGCGCACCTGGTCGGACTGCTCGCGGCGGATCTTGCGCAGCAGGACATGGTCGCCGGCATCGAGTTTTCGCGGCATGCCGGTCATCAGATAGACGCCGAAGTGCATGCTCTGAATGATGTAGCGCAGGGTGTCGCTGAAGCGGCGACAGCCGGGCACCCGCACCTCGCCCTCGCGCAGGCTGTGCAAGCCGTGGTCGCTGTGCCACACATAAACGCTCTGGCCGCTGCGCCGCGTGACCTGCCTGAACTGTTCAACCAGTAGATCGGGCTGGTCCGTGCGCAGCACCACCAGGGCCGATTCGGCCTCGATGATGCGCTCGAGGGTTTCCGAGCCTGGCTGGAGTCCTGCCGCTTCCATCTTTTTGTTTGATTCCGCGTGCATGGCGATGCAACACCGACCCCTGTCCCCGGCTGCATCGCAGGCGCAGGATAAGCCATGGCCGACGATTACGCACGATTTCGGCAATCCGTGTATGCGCAACGTTCAGCCTGCCCGGAAGCGTCTCGCAATCCCCCTGGCCTCGCGGTATCGTGATCCTCCCCCATCCGCAGGCACGCACAGGCATATGTTCGAAGGATTGCGTTTCCGGCACTGGCAGACCTCCTGCGACGACGACGGCGTCGTCACCCTGGCCCTGGATCGCGAGGGCAGCAGCGTCAACGCCCTCTCGCGCGCGGTGATCGACGAGCTCGACGAGATCATCGAACGGCTGGCCATCGAGGCGCCCCGCGGCGTCATCATCCACTCGGCCAAGCGCGCCGGATTCGCGGTCGGCGCGGACATCCACGAGTTCGTCGATTTCGCCCGCCACGACAGCGTGATGGACAACATCCGCAACGGCCAGAAGGTCTACCAGCGCCTGGCCAGCCTGCCCTGTCCCACCGTGGCCGCGGTGCATGGCGCATGCATGGGTGGCGGCACCGAACTGATCCTGGCCTGCGACTACCGCGTGGCGGTCAACGACCCGGGCACGCGCATCGGCCTGCCCGAGGTCATGCTCGGCATCATTCCCGGCTGGGGCGGCACCGCGCGCCTGCCGCGCCTGATCGGCGCGATGCAGGCGATGCCGGCCATGCTGACCGGCCGCGCCTTCTCCGCCGGCCGCGCCCGTGGCGTCGGCCTGGTCGACGCCCTGAGCACGGGCGACGACCTGCTCGCCACCGCGCGCAAGCTGGCGCTCAAGCCGCGCAAGCGCGCGTTCAAGCAGCGCCTGACCGCCTGGGCCACCAATATCTGGCCCGTGCGCCAGGTCCTGGCGCCGGTCATGCGCAAGCAGACCGCGGCCAAGGTGCGCAAGGAACACTATCCCGCCCCGTTCGCCCTGATCGATGTCTGGCGCGGCGGCGGCCGGCACATCGGCCAGAGGCTCATGCTGGAGGCGAAGGCGGTCACCCGGCTGGCCGCCACGCCGACCGCGCGCAACCTGATCCGCGTGTTCTTCCTGCAGGAGCGCCTGAAGAAGCAGGGCGCGGGCGTCGAGCACGGCATCGAGCACGTGCACGTGATCGGCGCCGGCGTGATGGGCGGCGACATCGCGGCCTGGAGCGCGCTCAAGGGGTTCGAAGTGACCCTGCAGGACCGCGAGATGAAATACATCCAGCCGGCCCTGGACCGCGCCCGCAAGCTGTACGAGGGCAAGCTCAAGTCATCGGACAAGGCCGGACAGGTCATGCAGCGCCTGAAGGCCGACGTCGATGGCAAGGGCGTGGCCGACGCCGACCTGGTGATCGAGGCGATCTACGAGAACGCCGAGGCCAAGGAGAAGCTGTACGCCGGCATCGAGCCGCAGTTCCAGGCCGACGAGCTGCTGGCCAGCAACACCTCGTCGATCCCGCTGGACGAGCTGCGCTCGGATCTCAAGCATCCCGAGCGCTTCCTCGGCCTGCACTTCTTCAACCCGGTGGCGAAGATGCCGCTGGTGGAGGTGGTGCGCCACGACAAGCTCGACCCGCAGTCGGAGAAACGCGCCCTGGCCTTCTGCAAGGCCATCGGCAAGCTGCCGGTGCCGGTGGCCGGCACCCCGGGTTTCCTGGTCAACCGCATCCTGATGCCGTACCTGCTGGAGTCGATCCGCATGCTCAGCGAGGGCGTGCCCGGCGCGGTGCTGGACAAGGCCGCGCGCCGCTTCGGCATGCCCATGGGACCGATCGAGCTGGCCGACACCGTGGGCCTGGACGTGTGCGTGTCGGTGGGCCAGGAACTGGCCCCCTTCCTCGGCCTGGAGACCCCGCCGGGGCTGGCCGACCGCCTGGAGGACGGCAAGCGCGGCAAGAAGGACGGCCGCGGCTTCTACGTCTGGGAGGACGGCCGGCCGAAGAAACCCGAGGTGGATCCGAAGTACGTCCCGGCCGACGACATCACCGACCGCATGATCCTGCCGATGGTCAACGAGGCGGTGGCCTGCCTGCACGACGGCGTGGTCGACGAGGCCGACCTGCTCGATGCCGGCGTGATCTTCGGCACCGGCTTCGCGCCGTTCCGCGGCGGTCCGATCCAGTACGTGCGCGAGACCGGCGTGGCGGCCGTGCGCGAGCGGCTCGATGCCCTGGAAAAGGCCCATGGCGAACGCTTCCGCGCGCGCGATGGCTGGGACGATCCGCGCCTGGCCGAGCCGACGGACGCCTGAGGCATCCAACCGCGCCGGGGCCGGGCCCCGGCCGCGTTCACCAGACCAGGTCGTCGGGCACCCCGTCCTCGTCCTGCCCGGCCGTGGACGGATCGACCCGCAGGGCGATGTGGTCGGGCGCGAAGGCCGCGATCGCGTCGGCGGTCTGCGGGCTCACCAGAAGGTAACGCCCACCCTGCTGCACCACCACCAGTTCGCCGGCATTGATCGCGGCCAGCTGGTCGGCGTCCACGTGCACGCGGCGGATCTTGCCGCCGTACTCGAAGTGCCGCATCAACTCGGCATCGGGCTTGTTCAGCACCGCGCCCTCGAGCGCTTCCTGCAGCTTGCGCTTGCGCTCCTTGCGTTCGCGCGCCTCGCGCTCGGCCTGGGCCTTCTGCGCGCGGCGCTCGGCCGATTCGGCCTTCGCACGCAGGGCGTAGGCGCGCGCCAGGTCGGTCTCGGCGGACGATGCCGGTTCACCGCCACCGGCGCGGCGCGGCTTGCCCTTGCCCTTGCGCTTGCCCGATGCGCCCGCACCCTTGGTCGACGGCTTGGGCTTGCTGGTGAAGCCGGCCTTGAGCAGCTGCTCGCGAAGTGAATTTGTCATGACGTATCGACTCCGGGTCCATGCGCGTCACGGCGCATGGCAGGCATGCCGGTCTTCAGTAATGCGGCGGCGGCGGTTCGTTGTGCGGATCGTCCCCGCCGGACGTGCGCATGGCCTGGATTTCCTGGCGCAGCGCGCGCAGGGTCTGCTCGACCGCCAGCAGGCGCCGACCCAGGTCGGCATCCGCCGTCGAGAGCTCGGCGACGGCGTCGTCGAGGAAGGTCAGGCGGATCTCCATGTCCTGCAGCTTGTCATCGCCGGTGGTCATGCGTGGCAGATCCCGCTCAGGAGGCCGACACCGAGCGGCCGCGGCCGATGCCGTAATAGGCCAGCCCCGCCGCCTCGACCTGCTCGGGGTCGTACAGGTTGCGTCCGTCGAACACCGCATGTGCCGACAGCGCCGTCGACAGATGCTCGAAATCCGGGCTGCGGAAGGTCTTCCACTCGGTGGCCACGGCCAGCGCGTCGGCGCCGTCCAGGGCCTCCTGCTGCGACTCGCAGAGCACCAGGTCCTCGCGCTCGCCGTAGATGCGGCGGGTTTCCTCGCGCGCCTCCGGATCGAAGGCGCGCACGCGCGCGCCGGCCTGCCACAGCGCTTCCATCAGGTAGCGGCTGGGCGCCTCGCGCATGTCGTCGGTGTTGGGCTTGAAGGCCAGGCCCCACAGGGCGATCGTGCGGCCCTTGAGGTCGCCGCCGAAGTGGCGCTGGATCAGCTCGAACAGCTTGTGCTTCTGGCGTGCGTTGACCGCCTCGACCGCACCCAGCAGCGTGGCGGTGTAGTCATGGGCGCGCGCCGTGCGCTCCAGCGCCTGCACGTCCTTGGGGAAGCACGAACCGCCGTAGCCGGCGCCCGGGTAGATGAAATGGAACCCGATGCGCGGGTCCGAACCGATGCCCAGGCGCACCTGTTCGACGTCGGCGCCGACGCGCTCGGCGATGTTGGCGATCTCGTTCATGAAGCTGATCTTGGTCGCCAGCATGGCGTTGGCGGCGTACTTGGTCAGCTCGGCCGAGCGCACGTCCATCACCACCATGCGCTCGTGGTTGCGGTTGAACGGCGCGTACAGCTTGCGCAGCTGGCCGGTGGCGCGATCGCTGGAACTGCCGATGACGATGCGATCCGGACGCATGCAATCGTTGACCGCATCGCCTTCCTTGAGGAATTCCGGATTGGACACGACGTCGAAGTCGACCTTCGCGGCGCGCTCGTCCAGCGCCGCGCGGAGGGTGTCGCGCACGCGATCGGCGGTGCCCACCGGCACCGTGGACTTGTCCACCACCACCGCGTAGTGGTCCAGGTGCCGGCCGATGGTCGAGGCCACCTCCAGCACGTAGCGCAGGTCGGCGCTGCCGTCCTCGTCGGGCGGCGTGCCGACGGCGATGAAGATCACCTCGCCATGGGCGATGGCCGGCGCCGGGTCGGTGGTGAACTTCAGCCGCCCGCTGTCGTGATTGCGCTTGACCATCGGCTCCAGGCCGGGCTCGTAGATCGGAATCACGCCGCGGTCCAGGCCAGCGACCTTGTCGGCGTCGACGTCGACGCAGACCACGTGGTTGCCCATTTCGGCAAGACAGGTACCCGTCACCAGGCCCACATAGCCGGTGCCGAAGATCGTCACATTCATGAGGAGTGCTTATCCCGATCGAAGATACTGGCCGCCCATTGTAGGCAGCCCGGGCACGCGAGGCCAGTTCGCGGATCGCATGTGCAAAAGAAAACGGGGCGCGGCCTAGCCGCACCCCGTCTCCGGCAACCTTCCCCGTGAGGGTGGATCAGTTGCCGCCGTCGCTGCTGCCACCGCTATCGGGCGCGGGCGGCGTGGTCTTGTCCAGCTTGACGTCGAAGATCAGCACCGCGCTCGGCGGGAAGCCGCGGCTGGGCTTCTCGCCATAGCCCAGCTCGGGCGGAATGAACAGCTTGTAGTGCCCGCCAACCTGCATCAGCTCCAGGCCCTCGCGGAAGCCCGGGATCACGCGCGACAGCGGAATCGGCCGGCTCTGGCCCTCCGGGCTCCTGTCGAACAGCTTGCCATCGACCAGGGTGCCCTTGTACTCGACATCGACCGTGTCGTCCGGACCCGGATGGGCGCCGGTGCCACGCTTGATCACTTCGTACTGCAGGCCCGAGGAGGTGACCTTCACGCCCGGCTTCTTGCGATTCTTCTCCAGGAACACGCGGCTTTCGCGCTTGTTCTTCGCCGCCTGGGCCTTGTACTCGGCCTCCATCTTGGCGCGGATCTTGGTGACGAATGCGTCATTGATCTGCTTGGACTGCTCCGGCGTGAACTTCGAGTCCTTGCCGGCCAGGCCGTCGTGGAAGGCCTGCTCGAGCACCTTCAGGTTCAGCTCGCTGCGCACGTAGGTCGGCAGCTGCTGGGCCATGTTCATGCCCAGCACGTAGCTGGCGTCATTCTTGTTGACCGGCTTGGGCGCAGGCGCCTTGACATGCGGAACGCCGGTCGGCGGCGGCGTCGTCGGGACCTGTCCGCTCTTGCCGGACGCCGGCGCAGCCAGGCTGCTCGCGGAGAACACCAGCGCGGCAGCGGCCAGGGCCGGTAGCGCGTAACGCGAAAACTGCTTCATTCCTCACTCCCTCTTTGGATGTATGAGCCGGCATGTTCGGGATCGAAGCGCCCCGATACGCACAGGACCGGCATTGTGCCGAGGCCCGCCTCGGCTTGGCAACGGCAAGGGCCTTGGACAGAAGCCGGGCGTTAAGGTTCCGTCAAAACCCGCTTGCGTCGCGAGTAATATTCAACTTGAAGTATTTTCTTCAGATGACTGTTTTGAATCATCTTTATTCGCCAATAACGATGTCGACCCATCGTCCAGCGTCTGTTTGAGCGTGGCCTGCAGGCGCGCGTGCAGCTTGACCAGGCCACGCCACAGCACCAGCGCCACCAGCGCGCCCAGGCCCAGCAGGGTCAGGACCACGCCACGCGACGGCAGGATGGTCGAGCCCAGCGCGACCACCAGCAGCGCCAGCCCGATCAGCGTCAGCAGCGGGATCACCCGCGCCAGCACGTTGCGGATGGCCCAGGTGTACTGACCGGCGAACCGTTCGCGGATGCCCAGCTCGGCCAGCAGCATACCCAGCGCGCCGGACTTGCGATACACCGCGATCAGCATCGGCAACGACAGGAACAGCGCGCAGGCCCAGATCAGCGAGTGCCTGAGATCGCGCTCGATGCCGAAGCGCGAGAAGAACTGCCAGTTGTGCGCGTTGACGTAGGCGCCGATCACGAACAGCGTCACCACCAGCGCGATGTTGACCCCGATGTGCCACAGGAAACGACGAAGCATCGCCGCGATCACCGCGTTGTCGTCCACCGGGCGCAGGTTGGCCAGCCACTCGCTGTAGCTGCGCGCCAGGCTTCGCGCCGGTCGCGGCACCAGCCAGGCCACGCCATCGACGATGCGGTCGGCCGAACGCACCAGGTACGGCGACATCGCCATGCACAACACCGAGACCGCCACCGCCACCGGATAGATGAAGTCGCTGACCACCCCCAGCGACACGCCCAGCGTGGCCATCACGAACGAGAACTCGCCGATCTGCGCCATGCTCAGGCCGGTGCGCATCGAGGTGCGCGCGTCATGGCCGGTCAGGAACACGCCCAGGCTCACCGCGAAGGTCTTGCCCACCAGCACCACCGCGGCGATCGCCAGCGCCGGCAGCAGGTAGTGATAAAGCATGGCCGGATCGATCTTCAGGCCGATGGCGACGAAGAACAGCGCCGCGAACATGTCGCGCAAGGGTTCGACCAGATGCACCACCCGGCCCGCGCTGCGCGACTCGGCCACCACCGCGCCGGCCAGGAACGCGCCCAGCGCCATGCTGAAACCCAGGCTCGCGGCCAGCAGGCAGGCGCCGAAGCAGATGCCCAGCACGCAGATCAGCAGCACCTCGTCGCGGCCGTAGCCGGCCACGTGGTCGATCAGGCGCGGCAGCAACAGCAGGCCCAGGACCAGGCCGACCACCACGAACAGGCCCAGGTGCCAGATCACGCTGAAGGCGTCGTCGGCCACGGTGCCGCCCAGCGACACCGCGGTGAGCACGGTCAGCAGCACCACCGCCATCACGTCCTCGGCCACCAGCACGCCGACCACCAGCCGCGCGAAGGGCTGGTGCCGCAGGCCGCCCTCGGCCAGGATGCGCGAGGCCACCATGGTCGAGGACAGCGCCACGATGGCGCCCAGGAACAGCGCGTCGATGCGCGTCCAGCCCATCATCTCGCCCAGCGAGTAGCCGAACCACAGCATCAGCCCGACCTCGGCCACCGCCGCCAGCAGCACGCCGGCGCCGACGCTGCGCAGCTTGCGCACGCTGAACTCCAGGCCCAGCGTGAACATCAGCAGCACCACGCCGAGGTTGGAGATGTCGTTGATGGTGCGCGGATCGGCCACCAGCGTGCCCGGCGTGTGCGGGCCGATCAGCACGCCGACCAGGATGTAGCCCAGCAGCGCGGGCTGGCGCAGGCGGTGGAACACCAGCACCGCGGCGCCGGCCACCAGCATCACCACCGCCAGGTCACGGACGAAGCCGATATCGTGCATGCATGCTCCTTGGTGCGTGCCCGGCAGTATGCCGCATGCCCCGCGCACCCACCGGCGGAAAATAATTTCCATCGCCTGCATGAAAACGCTTGACGAGTGCAGACGCGGTCACTATTCTTTCGCGCTTCCAGCGGCGGGGCCATAGCTCAGCTGGGAGAGCGCTACAATGGCATTGTAGAGGTCGCCGGTTCGATCCCGGCTGGCTCCACCACCCCAACGTCCCCATCGTCTAGAGGCCTAGGACATCGCCCTTTCACGGCGACGACAGGGGTTCGAATCCCCTTGGGGACGCCATCCCGCAAGGGTTGGGAAAGCTGGAAACACAACGCGGAGCGGTAGTTCAGTTGGTTAGAATGCTGGCCTGTCACGCCGGAGGTCGCGGGTTCGAGTCCCGTCCGCTCCGCCACTATTGAAAGAAAAAGCCCGCCTCGCGCGGGCTTTTTCTTTGCCCGACGCCCACAACGCCGGCACGACCGACCGTCCGGGATCGCCGCAAGGATGGCGTGCGCAACGTAGCAACGCAGCCCGGATAAGCAACGCGCATCCGGGACGGAACGCAACGCGACCCATCGCTCACCGAAGATCGAAGCCGGCCCCGGATGCGGCCTGCGGCCTTGTCCGGGCTACCGTTGACGGGTGACGACCGCTCAGCCGCAGCGCAGGCGCACCGGCTCGTCGATGCGCTCCAGGGTGCCGATGGAATGGCCCTGCTCGCCCAGGTACTCCAGCCAGCGGTTGAGGAAGCTGTTCATGCGCAGGCGGTGCTGCATCACGGTGCGCGCCTCGGGGAACGGGCCCAGCACCTGCCACAGATGGCGGCCGGGCTCGCAGTGCCAGGCCTCGGCCTGGCGCGCGTCGGTGTACACGCGCACCTGCGCCGAGGGCGTGGGCAGGCCGGTGTTGATGTCGACGAAGCCGTAGCTGAGGTCCAGCTCCAGCGTGTAGCGGTGCGTCTCCAGCACGTGCAGGTGCACCTCGATGCCGTCGCCCGGATCGGACACGTAGTGCCCCGGCGACAACCGATGCGGCGCGAACAGCCGCGCCAGGCGCAGGTAGTTCTCCCCGTACAGCGCCATCAGATAGCCGAATCGGCTGGGCAGCACGCTTGCGGGGCGGTCGAGAATCTCGCTCATGGCCCGATGCTAGCATCGCCGCCGCATCGCGCGACACCGTACGGATGCCGGTTCAGAAACTGTCGCGTTCGATGCCCAGATGGCTCAGGATGCGCGAGGCGATCTCCTCGATCGACAGGTGCGTGGTGTTGATCTGCGGGATGTTCTCGCTGCGAAACAGCTTGGCCGCGCGAGTCAGCTCCCAGCGGGCCTGCTCGGCGCTGGCATAGCGGCTGTTGGGGCGGCGCTCGGCGCGGATCTGCGCCAGGCGCTCGGCGTCGATGTCCAGGCCGAACAGGCGCGTCTTGTTGCGCCGCAGGCACTCGGGCAGGTGCTCGCGCTCCAGGTCTTCCTCGGTCAGCGGGTAGTTGGCCGCCTTCACGCCGTACTGCAGCGCCATGTACAGGCAGGTCGGCGTCTTGCCCGAGCGCGACACGCCGACCAGGATCACGTCGGCCTCGTCCAGCTTGGTGCTCATGCCGTCGTCGTGGTTGAGCGCGTAGTTGGTGGCGCCGATGCGGCGGTCGTAGCGGCCGGGGTCGACCACGCCGTGCGAGCGGTTCACCGCGCCCGAGCGCTTGGCGCCCAGCTCGCGCTCGAGCTGGCCCATGAACGGCGCGAACAGGTCGATCATCAGCGCGCCGGAATCGGCCACCACGTCGCACAGCGCCTGGTCGGCCATGGTGTTGACCACGATCGGCCGCTCGCCGGTGCGCGCGTACACGCCCTTGATGCGCAGCGCGGCGTCGGCGGCCTTCTCGGCGTTGTCCACGAACGGCAGGCGGTGGGCGTCGAACTCGATGCCGTCGAACTGGGCCAGGATCGAATGGCCGATGGTCTCGGCGGTGATGCCGGTGGAGTCGGAAATGTAGAACACCGTGCGACGCATGCGGGTGAAGCTCCGGAAAAGGCTGTCCGGCCAGTCTACCCGAGCGGCCCGTGCCCGGACCCGGCCTGAACGCGCCCCGCGGGCAACCTTGTTGATCCGTGCCCGGCAGGCGACAATATGCGACCTCACCTGACGCTTCGCCCGTCCACTCAAGGGAGCTCCCGTTTTGACTGACCTCGTGCTTTGGCTCGACAGCCTGCGCATGACCGATCTGGCCCAGGTCGGCGGCAAGAACGCCTCGCTCGGCGAGATGATCGGCAACCTGGCCCAGCTCGGCGTGTCCGTGCCCGGTGGCTTCGCCACCACGGCCGACGCCTACCAGACCTATCTGGCCAAGAGCGGCCTGGCCGAGCGCATCCGTGCCCGCCTGGACACCCTGGACGTGGAGGACGTCGACGCCCTGGTCGCCGCCGGCACCGAGATCCGCGGCTGGATCGTGGAGACCGCCCTGCCCGACGACCTGGCCCAGGCCATCCGCGAGGCCTACGCCAAGCTGTGCGCCGACGCCGGCGCCGACGACATCGCCGTCGCCGTGCGCTCCTCGGCCACCGCCGAGGACCTGCCGGACGCCAGCTTCGCCGGCCAGCAGGAGACCTTCCTCAACGTGGTCGGCATCGACGACGTGCTGCTGAAGGTCAAGGAAGTGTTCGCCTCGCTGTACAACGACCGCGCCATCGCCTACCGCGTGCACCACGGTTTCGCCCACGAGGACGTGTTCCTGTCCGCCGGCGTGCAGCTGATGGTGCGCTCGGACGTCGGCGCGTCGGGCGTGCTGTTCACCCTGGACACCGAGTCGGGCTTCCCCGACGTGGTCTTCGTCACCGGCAGCTACGGCCTGGGCGAGATGGTGGTCCAGGGCGCGGTGAACCCGGACGAGTTCTACGTCTTCAAGCCCACCCTGAAGGCCGGCAAGCCGGCCGTGCTGCGCCGCCAGCTGGGCGCCAAGCAGCAGCGCATGGTGTATTCCGATGTCCCCGGCGAGCGCGTCAGGATCGAGCCGACCCCGGACGACCTGCGCATGAAATTCTGCGTCACCGACACCGATGTCGAGGAACTGGCCCGCCAGGCCCTGACCATCGAGCAGCACTACGGCCGCCCGATGGACATCGAATGGGCCAAGGACGGCGTCACCGGCAAGCTGTACATCGTGCAGGCGCGCCCGGAGACCGTGAAGTCGCGCGCCAGCGCCACCCAGCGCGAGCGCTTCGAGCTCAAGGCCAGGGGCGACACCGTGCTGGCCGAGGGCCGCTCGATCGGCCAGAAGATCGGCGCCGGCAAGGCCCGCCTGGTCAAGTCGCTGGACCAGATGAGCGCCTTCCAGGCCGGTGACGTGCTGGTCGCCGACATGACCGACCCCGACTGGGAGCCGATCATGAAGCGCGCCTCGGCCATCGTCACCAACCGCGGCGGCCGCACCTGCCACGCCGCCATCATCGCCCGCGAGCTGGGCGTGCCGGCCGTGGTCGGCACCGGCAACGCGCTGGACACCATCCCCGACGGCGCCGACGTCACCGTGTCCTGCGCCGAGGGCGACACCGGCTTCATCTACGCCGGCCAGCTGGCCTTCGAGCGCATCACCACGGACCTGGGCGACATGCCCGAGGCGCCGCTGAAGATCATGATGAACGTGGCCAACCCCGAGCGCGCGTTCGACTTCGGCATGCTGCCCAACGAAGGCATCGGCCTGGCGCGCCTGGAGATGATCATCGCCAGCCACATCGGCATCCATCCCCGCGCGCTGCTGGAATACGGCAAGCAGAGCGCCGAGGTGAAGGCGAAGATCGACGAGCGCATCGCCGGCTACGACGGCCCGGTCCCGTTCTACGTCGACCGCCTGGCCGAGGGCATCGCCACCATCGCCGCCTCGGTGTTCCCCAAGCCGGTGATCGTGCGCCTGTCGGACTTCAAGTCCAACGAATACGCCAACCTCATCGGCGGCGAGAACTACGAGCCGCACGAGGAAAACCCGATGATCGGCTTCCGCGGCGCCAGCCGCTACGTCGATCCCTCCTTCGCCGAGTCCTTCGGCCTGGAGTGCAAGGCGGTCAAGAAGGTGCGCGAGGTCATGGGCCTGGACAACGTCTGGGTGATGATCCCGTTCGTGCGCACCCTGGACGAAGGCCGCAAGGTGATCGAGGTGCTCAAGGCCAACGGCCTCACCCAGGGCGAGAACGACCTCAAGATCATCATGATGTGCGAGGTGCCCTCCAACGCCCTGCTGGCCGACGAGTTCCTGGAGATCTTCGACGGCTTCTCGATCGGCTCCAACGACCTCACCCAGCTCACCCTGGGCCTGGACCGCGATTCCAGCCTGGTCGCCGGCCTGTTCGACGAGCGGGATCCGGCGGTGAAGAAGCTGCTGGCGATGGCCATCAAGACCGCCAACGCCAAGGGCAAGTACGTCGGCATCTGCGGTCAGGGGCCGTCGGACCATGAGGATCTGGCCGAGTGGTTGATGGATCAGGGGATCCAGTCGGTGTCGTTGAATCCGGATACGGTGGTGGATACCTGGATCAAGTTGGCTAAGCACAAGGCAGGGTGAAGCATTTGCCCTAAGTTGTTGAAAAAGCGGGCTTCGGCCCGCTTTTTTGTTGCCTGCATGCCACCCGTCAACCTGCGCGTTTGTAGGAATCCCCTGATTGCAGCGTGCATTCACGAGAGAGATACTCAAGGCGTTCCGCCCTTCTGTCGGGATCAGGGGATCACATTGCGACAGGATTGGGCGAAGCTCTGCGCATGCCGCGGAGGGAGGGGCAATCATGAAAACGGCACACTTCTAGCTGGAGTCAGTGACCACAATGCTTTGTGGTCAGGCTTCGTGATGCCTCAGGCTTATGAACCCATAAGGTCCAAGGAGGAAGTTATGTCAACCACAGGTGAGAAACCGGGCAAGGGAACCTATACATGCACAAATTGCGGTGAACGTGTGCATCTGGACGACGACACCGACACGCTGCCACCCTGCCCTCGTTGTAGTGAAACGAACTACAGCCCTTGATACGCTCTAATTGAATGGGGTCAAAGGCGTGCATCCAAATGTGATAAATGACTCTGACCCCATTCTTTTGAATCGTCACTCTTGCCACGGCAAGAATTTAGGTCCACGGCGCAACAAGTGCGAAAATCCAGCTTAAAAGTGAACTTGGAATCGTTTTCGACATCGATACCCGCCACGAACAGCGTGTAATTTCAACACAAAGAAGAGCTTAGATTAGAGTCCAACTAAATTTTGCAGAACAGGGATAGTAAAATGTCATATTTAAATGTTGTTTTTTTTGGTTGTAACTATAACGATAAAAAGATCAAATCGCAGTTTGACAGCTTAAAGAAAAGGCTAGAGGCAGACACCCCCCTCTCCTGCATCGTAATCAATAAACGTAAAGGGAAACCAGCAAGAGACATCTGGCAAGACATAAAAGATCATATCGAAAGCTCTTCAGCCTGCTTATTCGACACAACAGGCTTCAGGCCAAATGTTGTTTTAGAACTCGGGTACGCTCTATCGATTAAAGCTGAGGAACAAGTATATATCACATTCAGAAAAAGAAAAAACCAGGGTAAAATACCTCAATGGCTTCTTTCTGACATTGGACATTTAAACAGGCATGAATATATAGCCATCGCCGATCTTGAGGCTTTCATGCGCCAACAATTATCATTAATACCGTATATGAGCTGCATGCATGAATTTGAAAGGCATTGCGATGAAGCTAATACGTCGGACAAATATTTTTCATATGGTCTTTTGATATTGCAAAAGATACGCGACGAAGGACCTAAATCAGAACAACAAATAAAAGGATTATTAAGAGGATCTAATTGCAGAATAACAACTATGACCAACCTTCTAAAAAAATTCAAACTCTTGAAGCGAGCGAAAGGACCAAATGGCAAATACAGCATTCCAGAAGATAAATAATCGGAAAAGAGGAAAGTAATCAGGATGAACCAACTGAGTCAGTCCCCTTACAGCTGGATTCCCAAACCGCAAAAATATATTGTTTTTCCGTGTGCGGCATTTGTTAATTTACTTTCAACAGCAGAAAATGAATAGGAACCTCAATATAAAACAGAGCCAGGTTCGCTTGCGGGTGTTTGAAATTTTCGAATAGTGCACCCGCCACTGTTATCGTAACGCATGCTTACCCCCCCCCCGGAGGTCGCAATGAATCGCGTAGGTTACTTTTCTGGAATTGTGTTTGGATTGATAATTTTAATCGGTCTTCCTATCTGTATTTATTATATGCTACGCATGACGTGGCATGCGCTCAATGTTACAAACCCTAACCTAGCGATTGCACTTATAACTGGCGCAACAACAATTATCGCATCAACAACTGCCGTAATGATAGGTAGATACTACGAGAGAAAACGAGATATTGAAGCGCACTTCCGTACAACAAAAATCGCTATGTATGAGGAATTTATCGAAGAATTTATGAGCGTTTTTGATGGATCTGAGAAATCGGCAGGAAATAGCGATAAAGACCTAGCCTCTTTTATAAGAGTTTGGCAAAGAAAAATGCTACTAAAAGCCGGATCAAAAGTCTTAAAATCATATTTTGAATGGATGACAAAAGTAAAAACAAACCCCGACTCTGCCGAAACTTTCTTTGCAATGGATAACTTTTTTCGTGAATTAAGAAAAGATGTAGGTCAGTCATCATCTGGATTAGAAAAAGGAGCATTCACACACTTAATCCTCAAGAACGCTAGCATTTTCCTAACTCTAGCAAAGAAAAACCCTAACATAACTTTAACCGAACTCGCCGATATTGAGCACACACTTGGCTTATCCTGAAAAAAAGGTGTCAGGGACAACTAACCGGGTGACAACTAACCGGGTCAGAACCCCTTACCAACTAACCGGACAACTAACCGGGTCCAACTAACCGGGTCAGAGCCCCTTTCAGTTGTTTGAACTATCCAAAATACAAAAAAAACTAACCGGGTCAGAGCCCCTTTCAGTTGTTTGAACTATCCAAAATACAAAAAAGGTGACGGCGGTAATAGAGCGCACTTTTCGAATCAGATAGTGCATGTACAACGCAGGTGGAATCCTGCGAAACATCACAGGGAGCAATCGATGAAATTCATCTACTTCACCGCGGTGCTGGCGCTGGTCCTCGCGGGCTGCGCATCCGCACCGCCCGCCCCGACGCGACATCACGCCCGCATGGCCTATGCATGCCCCAAATCCAACGCCGACCTGGACACCCTGAAGACCGAAGCGCATGTGGTCGCGTGCTTCGGCAAGACCAAATACGCGACAAGCAAACCGGATGGCCGGCATACGGGGGTGTATGACTTGGCGGATGGCGTGATGATCGTGTTTCTCTACGATCCGCATGGAAACGTCATCCGGTACCGCGCCTATCAAAATTCGAATTGACTAACTAACCGGGTCCAACTAACTGGGTCAGAGCCCCTTACAGTTGTTTGAACTATCCAAAAAAAGCGCATCCTGAAGGGGTTGAGGGTAGTTAAATCAGAACATAGACCATAGGGATCGAAGTCATGTTCAGCGCATGCTCGAAAAAGGGAATTGTGTTTGCTTGCCTGCTGATGGTGTCGTCAGTGAGTGGCGTGTCTGCATACGCCACTGCCCCACCGGCCAACGAGCGGGTGTTCGTGGGCCGGCTGATGT
Organism: uncultured Gammaproteobacteria bacterium; assembly: GCA_963821885.1. Taxonomy (GTDB): domain Bacteria; phylum Pseudomonadota; class Gammaproteobacteria; order Xanthomonadales; family Rhodanobacteraceae; genus Oleiagrimonas. Next base: position 445,493 of record CAWGFN010000001.1, read on the forward strand.
CCACGACCTTGCGCCCGGAACATGACCCGGCGGCCGAGCGCGCCTTCGCCAAGGCTCACCCGAACGTCGTGGTCATCGACAACGGCTGTGCCAAGGCCAGCACCACCTACGCCGTCATCACCGCGCTCGGTGAGCGCACCGATCACATGGTCGTTCATTCGTCCATCGATGAATTTTGCAACCTCCCGGCAGGCATGGACGGGAATCCTGCCCTGATCGACGTGGTGCGCTCCGGAAACACGTGGGTCGTCAAACAGGCCTACGAATTCGAGATGACCCACGACGCCACCCCTGCCCTGATGCCTGACGACGACGCCATGGTGTGCGGGATTCGCTTGTGGGATCTGAGCACGCCGCTTGCGCCTGAAGACAGGGGTCCGGATGTCGAACCCAGGCATTTCACCCCGACCAGGCTGCAGTCGCTGATCGCTTCGGGCGTTGTACACAGGGACACGGACGGGCATCTGGTCTACGGCGCGGCCATCCGCATGCAGGACCTGCTCAAGGCACTGGCAGCCTCGCCCTGCCACCTGCGATCGACCGATAGCGAGTAAAAAAAGGTGTCAACTAACCGCGTCAGAGCCCCATACCGCAACTAACCGGGTCAGAGCCCCTTACAGTTGCCAGCCGGTACCAGTTGCAGGTCGATTCGACGGCCACGCTGGCCAGCTTGGAGCGGTAGGGCTCGACGTCGGCCAGGCTGCGTGAAAGCTCATTGGGACGGCGGCGTCGTTTTGACTACGTCCCATCCCCGTCAACGGTTTTCTTCCGCAGGCACCGCTTCCGTGCCGGCAAACACCTCGACACGATTGCGCCCGGCTTTCTTGGCCGCATAGAGCGCCTTGTCCGCCGCGGAGACCAGGCCATCGCCCGATCGAGCATGCCGGGGATAGCAGGCCACCCCGAACGACCCGGTAACGTGTATGTCCGCCCCTTCGAAATGGATGGGCGTCGATGCCAGCTTCCGGCGCAGCTGCTCGGCACGTTCGCACGCCGATTTCGCCGTCATGCCCGGCAGCAGCAACAGGAACTCTTCGCCACCGAAACGGGAGTCGACATCGCTGCCGCGCGAGCAGGACTTCATCAGTTGCCCGAATGTCCGCAACACCTCGTCGCCGGCGCGGTGCCCGTAGGCGTCGTTGACGCGCTTGAAATGGTCCAGGTCGCCCATGATGGCGCACACGCTGCTGCCCTTGCGTTCGGCGACGATCAGCTCCCGCTCCAGCACTTCCTCCAGATATCGACGGTTGTACAGACCGGTCAGCGGGTCATGGATGGATTGTTCGAGCAGACGCTCCTGCAGCTGCCTCAATTTCTCCTCGTCCTGCTTGCGCTTGGTGATGTCGCGGGCCACGGACACCACGTACGGCTTGTCCAGGACCACCCACCTCAGGCTCAGCTCCACCGGAAAGACCGATCCGTCCTTGCGTCGATGCAGGGACTCGGTCACGACAAAACCGTCCCGCTGCAGATTTTCTCCGATTTCCTTGAACCACACCGGGTCGTTCTTGCCATCGATATCGGACACTGACAGGGACAGCAGCTCTTCGCGGCTGTATCCCAGATCGCGGCCTGCCCTTTCATTGACGTCGAGCAGGCGATACGTCTCGGCATCGATCACCTCGATGGCATCGTTGGACTGATTGATCAGCGTGCGGAACATCCTGAGCTGCCTATCGACGGCCTTGCGCTCGGTGATGTCCCGGACGACCCCCACGGCATTCCACTTGCCATCGAGCTTGACCGCCGAAAGAGACAATTCGACCGGGAACACCGTGCCATCCTTCTTCACAGCCTCCAGCTCACGCAAGGTGCCAATCACCGCGCCCTTGCCGGTATTGCGGAATTCGGCAAAGGCCTGCTTGTGGTCATGCCGGTATTGCGGTGCCGCCAGAAGCGCGTGCAGATCCTGGCCGATGGCCTCGTCCCGGGTGTGGCCGAAGATGGTCCTCGCGGCGTCGTTCCAGAACGAGATCCTGCCGTCGTTGTCGATCATGATGATGGCATCGTGCGTGGAGGCCGACACGGTCCGCAGGGTTTCCTCGCTCTCGCGCAGTTTGCGCTCGGCAGTGACCCGCAACGTGATGTCGCGAGCCAGCAGGATCAGCAAACGCTTGCCGTTTATATCCACGGCACTGCCGGAAAACTCGACCTCCCGCTCGCGTCCGCCCTTGCGCTGGATACGCATCGAGAATTCGGCGCGGTCGATCATCGACTCACTCGCCTGGCGCAGCTTTTCCGCGGCGAAAGCGCGATCGCTCGGCGCGACGAGCGCCAACGGATCGACCGAAAGCATCTCTTCGGCGCTGTAGCCGAATATTTCCTTGTAGGCGGGGTTCGCATAGGTGTACCGCCCGTCGACGATCATCGCCATGCCGAGCAGGGAATTGTGGGCCATGTTGCGAAACTGCGCTTCGGATTCGCGCAACGTCTCCATGCTCTGCCGCGCCTTGCGCAGGGCCCTCTCCAGTTTGGCGATACGTTGACGCAGGCGATCGTGCGTCGCCGTCGCGGGAGATGCCGTTTCGGACTCACGTTCCGGGTTGTTATCGGTGGATCTAGCCATGACACCCTCCGATGCATGACCGGCACGCAGGACGCCGAAGGTTGGCGACGCAACGGCAAACCCGGGTTTGTTGCCGCCTGGACGTGGAATGCAAACCCCGCCTCGATACCCGTGATCGATGGCAGACTTCCCAGACCCCGGCACGCACCCGTCACCCTGGATGAACGGTCGCGTCCAGCTTACGTCATGCACCAGCCGACGGCCACAAATGACACGATGAACGGATCCGGTGCACTATCGCTGACCTCGAGACGCAAGTTCGAGCGGGTGCCGGTGAGGTGCCAGGGACATTTTCGATGCCACGGACCGACAAGAGAATCATTGACGACACCATGCGCCAACGGCTCCTGTTGAAGCTCGCGATGAACCGGATGCGCAGGAAACAACAGCTCGCACGCGGCGCATGGATATTTGCTGGCTTGACTGGCCTGCTCTGGACGGAGCCTTTCCCGCTCACGGATGGCGAGCGTTACCTCATTTCCGCCGGCTTTGCACTGGCCGCGCTGCTCATGCAGATCCCGTTCCTGCGCAGCCCCTGCCCCAACTGCGGCAAGCCCTACCATGGCATCACCAACCCCTATCGCAACCCGAATGGCGCCCCGCCACCCTGCCGGCGCTGCGGTTTCGATATCGACAAGCACGTGACGCCGTACTGACCTAAAGTAAGAAGCCGGCGCCAGGTACATGTGCCCGCGCTTGAGGCGACCGAACACTATCGACACGGAGGTGTGACATGCGACATGCATGGACTTTGTTGCTGACCGCGGCCTTGATGGTCCCCTGCAATCTCGCCATGGCCCAGGCGGGGAGGACGGCACCGGATGGATTGACGATCGGCACGGCCATCGTGATCCACGTATCGGACGACGCGGCGGCGGTGAAGGCCGAGGACGTCTGGCTTGCCCAGCACTATCCCGGCGGCAGAAAGCTCGGCCAGGCGTTGCTCAACAGCCACGGGCGCTTCTACGATGCCATCGACATCACCACGGCATCCCACCAGTCGAAGAAGATCTACTTCGACATCACCCGTTCGCAACATGCCTTGATCGACATGTTCAAGCATTGACCCGGGTGCCCGCGTCACTGGGTGCGCCGACCCCGAACCCCAGGACAAGGAACGCAAACCATGAAACACATCGTCGCCACCCTGGCCACCGCGCTGTTCGCGTTCGCCATGAGCGGCTTGCCGATGGCGGCGTGCGCCGCCAACGCCGGAACGCGCGTGGACGGCACGAATGAACAGACCGCCATGAACACGCTCGGGAAGATCATGTCCGAACAGGGCAAGAAGGGAAAATGCCTGCTGCAGGCGGCGCTGATGAACATCCAGATCGGACGCCAGCTGGTCTCGCCCGGCTCCGCCGGCGATGCGCCCAAGCCGCTCAGGGACCTGCTCAACGGCATGGACTACGCGCAGATCCTCGCCTTTTCCAGACACTACCCCGCGCGCGTCGTGCCAGTGTGCCGCGACTGAGCGGCGCTCGACGTGCCAGGGAACATTCGGGAACCCGGGGCAAGTCCGGAAAACCCGGCCCGTGAGCTTGGCCCGGGAGCGGCTGATGGCCGGCGCACTACGTCCTCTCGGACATAAAAAAAGCCCGGCGCATGGCCGGGCTTTCTTCTGGCATGGACGATCGGGTCAGAGAACCTGAACCTGATCGGCCTGCATGCCCTTGTCGCCCTTGACGGCCACGAAGGAGACCTTCTGGCCTTCCTGCAGGCTCTTGAAGCCCGAGGACTGGATCGAGCGGAAATGGACGAACAGGTCTTCGCCGCCGTTCTCACGGCTGATGAAGCCAAAGCCCTTGGCATCGTTGAACCACTTGACAGTACCGGTTTCGGTCTGGGACATGTTTTTTACTCCTTGGAACTGGAAAGAAGCCGCTGTGCGGCAGGAAGCTGGTTGCAAGGAGAAAAGAGGTTCAACGATGTAGCGAAACTAGGATCTACAGCATCAGGCCACGATTCAGTGTGACCCTTGGAACTCAGCCCGCTCACTTTACGCGCTATTTGTCAGGGTGGCAATGAAAAAGAATGGGCGACCGAATCCCTTCATCGCCAGGACCACGCCTCCGGACCGGTCCGCGCCCGCCCCCGCGCGTGCCCGACCGGGTTGACGCCAACACGCTGCCACTCGGCCGTTTTGCCGTTTTTGCCGTCTCCCCGGCGCGCCCTGCCGGCATACTCGTCCGCGCCGGGGCACGCCACTGAACGTCTCCGGCGACCGACGCGATCCGCCTCGCCGCGGATCGTCACCCGCTCACGGACGAGGATGCCGCCATGTCGCAGACGTTTTCCGCCCTGACGCTCACCCTGCCGCCGGTGTCCGACGCCACCGGCGCGGCCCATGCCGAGGCCCCGCCCGATGTCACCGGCCTGTGCCTGTCTGGCGGCGGCAGCCGCGCGCTGAGCTGCGCGATGGGACAACTGCGCGCGCTGCGTTACCTGGGCAAGCTGGACCAGGTGTTCGCGATTTCCTCGGTCTCCGGCGGCACCTGGGCCAACAGCCTGTTCACCTACCTGCCCGCCTCGATCAGCGACGATGATTTTCTCGGCCGGCCGGTGACCGATCCCGGCCAGCTGGTGCTCACGGGCGGCGGGCCCGAGGACCTCAACACCCTCGCTCCGCAGAACCTGGGCTGGGTGCCGACCGGGCTGGGCCTGATCAACGACATCGGCACCATCCGCGTCTTCATCGAGAAGTACGGCCTGCCGGTGTCCGATCTCTGGCAGGGGCTGATCGGCCACTCGGTGCTGCAACGCTATGGCCTGTGGTCGCCCGACGCCCAGGGCTACGACCGCCACTACTTCAGCTGGACCAAGGCCTATCTCACGTCGGGCAACGGCGTGCTGGCCCGCAACCCCTCGCTCGGGCTCGACGACTTCCGCTACGTACAGCGCCAGCGTCCGTTCCCGGTGTTCAACACCAGCATGTTCACCAACGACACCCCCGATGCCGACCTGGTGCCGTTCGAGGCCAATGTCTCGCTGGGCGTGCGCAACACCTTCCCCGACGACGGCACGCAACTGGGCGACATCGGCGGCGGCCTGGTGGAGTCGTTCGTGATGACGGGCAGCTACGTCGGCGACGGCGATCCGCCCTATGTGAACTCCAGCATCCCGCTGCGACCGTTCGCGCTCAACGACATCGCCGGCGCCAGCAGCGCCGCCTTCGCCCAGCAACTGGAGGAACGTTTCACCGAGCTCAAGGGCCTGGTGCCGCGCTATGCCTACTGGCCGCTGTACAACCGCCAGGACACGCGGGTGAAGTCGTACCGTTTCGCCGACGGCGGCAGCCTGGAGAATCTGGGCCTCAACGCCCTGCTGGCACGCGGCATCCGTCGCCTGATAGTGTGCGTGAACACCGACGAGGCGGTCTACCGCGACAGCGACAGTGGCGACATCGTGGTCTCAAGCGACATCCCGCCGCTGTTCGGCCTGCAGCCCTGGGTCAGCGGCAAGGGCTACGTGCCCTACAGCCAGGATCCGGGCACCGGCGCGGTGCGCCTGTTCCGGCACAACCAGGTGTTCGACACCGCCGATTTCCCGGCACTGCAGGAGGCGCTGATGGCGGCCAAGATCGGCGGCGGCTCGCTGCTGGTGCCGCAGATGCTGAACGTGCGGCCCAACGCCTGGTTCAACGTGGCGGGCGGCCACGCGGCGCGGCTGCTGTGGGTGTACAACGACAACGTGCCGGCATGGATGGACCAGCTGCACTTCGGCGTGCGGGCCGCCATCGACATCGAGAGCCTGGACGACTTCCCGATGTACGACACCTTCACCCAGCTGGAACTGACGCCGTTGCTGGTCAACGCCCTGGCGCACCTGATGTTCTGGAACCTCACCGCGGACAACGCCCAGGGCCGCCCCAGCGGCATGACCAACCGCCAGCTGGTGGAGGCCATGTTCGACTGACGTCGAACCCTCGTCCGGGCGGCCCTTCCCGGATCCGCCGGCGGCACGCCAGGTACTGCGAACCTGCCGTGACGCCTGCTCCATGGCCGGCCGGACCATCCACAAGAAAACGGCCCGGCGCCATCGATGCGCCGGGCCGCCACCTGCCGTCCGTCAGGGCACGGAATGCTCGTGGATGAAGTCGATCACGGCGCGGGCATCATCGGCTGCCTGGGTGAAGGCATCGATTTGCGTGCCGGTGTAGTTCTCGCCACCGAATACCGCGGTCATGATCGGCTCGGTCACCGTCGTGTAGGTGCCATCGCCGTTGCTCACGAGATAGCTCACGTTGCCGGTGTAGACACTGCTGCGGTCATAGGTCGCGGTGGAGAAGTTGAAATAGCTCTCCCCGTCCGCGCCGGTGACCGGATTCGTGCCGACGACCCCCAGGAAGCTGTCGAGATAGACGACCATGTCCTCGTTGATGACCTTGGTCTTGTCCGCGGCCGCGGCCAGGAACGAGGCTGCCTGCAACAGGTCGGCATTGGTCACGCTCTTGTCGACCAGGAACGACAACGACCCCAGGTCCACGCCATCCTTCGGCACGAACTTGGGAAGGTAGCCGTTGGTCATCAGCGCCTCGTACAGGGCGAGGTTCTCCAGCGGGGAATCGATGGTCTTCGCGACGCCGTCGATGGTGACCACGAGCCGGCCCGAATCATCGAGCGAGATCGCGGTGGCCGCGTTGAGCGTGTCGATGGCCTCGTCGTAGGAATGCGTCGAGACCTTGTTCGGCGAGCGCGACACATTCAACCGACTCAGCTCCACCGGCATGACCAGGTTCTCGTACCCCACCTCGACATCGCCTTCCGGCGTGAGCGGAATGAGGTTGCCGTTGGCGTCCAGCGGCTGCACATGGCCATACTGGTCGAGGATCGGCACGCCGTTGTCGTCGCGCAGGATGACGACCGCATCGCCGAACAGATCGCCCTTCTTGCTGCCGGCACCCGGCGGCTTGCCGGTGCTCGCCTTGCCGCCGGAGTATTTCGGGCCACGGCGATCGGAACTTTCATCCGCGCTGCTGGTGGCGTCGTCACCGTGGCCGCGAAGGACCTTGGACTCGACGTTCGAGCTGCCGCCGCTGCCATGCACGCCCTTGCCCGACGCGCCTTTCTTGCCTTTCTGCTTCTGCCCGCTTCCGTGCTCGGCATCCGTGTGGTTCGAATCCTGCCCGTTGCCGTGCACGTCCTGTGCATGTGCCGTGGCAATCGGCGACATGGATGCCGGAAGCTGGCCAAAAGCCAGGGCGGCGCCGATGGCCATGGCAAGCACGGTGGCGCCGGTGACCAGGCGGTGTTTGTTCTTCAGCGTGTTCATGATGATCTCCTCTCTTTCCGGTTGTTCGCGGCAACGCGCCCGAGCCGCGGTCTTGGCGTTGTGACTGGGAGGCGCAATCCCATGTCGATGTCCTTTGACTTCGGGCAGGCGGTCAGAACCGCATGCCCACTCCGATCCTGAAAAGATGCTGGTGATGCACCAGGCCAACATCGTCGGCCTGGCTCTGCGTGGTGGTGAAGGTCATGCCCGCGTATCGGGTCGTGGTGTAGTCGAAGCGAAGGAAGGACGCCTGGCCGAGCGGAGCGGAGACGCCGATGCCCAGCCGCGTGCCGCCGATGGCGTCGTTGCGGTCGACCCAGGCATCGCTGTTGCCGCCCTTGACGTACTTGGTGATGAAGCGACCCTGCACGCGGCCGCCGCGCAGGTAGATGATGGCGCCGTCCCGCGTGACATAACCCAGGCGCAGGGACGCGCCGTAGCCGCCCTTGTGCTCGACCGAGAAATCACGGCCACCGGGTTCCTTGACGTGGAACCAGCCGACATTGGAGGCATCGGCCTCGAGTTCGACGCCGGCATACATCCAGCCAAACGCATGGCCGTAGCCCGCGAATGCCCCGAAGGACTTGCCGTGGTTGCCGAAGTCGGCGCTGAAACGGGTGACTTGCGGCGGACCCGCCTGGCGATGCGTGGCATTCATGCGCGTGTCGAGACGTTCGTCGCCACCCTGCGCGCCGACATAGAACCCGCTCGCGGATGCGCGCCTTGACGCCTGGGGACGGTCCGCCGCGCCCAGCCGCCAGCCCAATCCCATCTGGAATCGACCGCTGTCGCTGGCGAATCGATCGACGCCGGTGTCGTAGGCGACGTCGTAGCCGCCATACCGGACGATGTCGTAACGCGCGCGCACGAAGCCATGCGCGCTGATCGGCAGGTCCATGCCCACGCCATAGCGTGTGCCGTAACGGGCATCGCGATAGTCGTACTGGATGCCCGTGTCGGTGACATAGGCGGTATCGAACCGCGTGCGCTCGCGTCCCACCGATACATAGGCCAGGGTCCGGCCCGCGAGCGCGCGTCCGAGACGGAACGCGACGCCTTCGGTGCGATGTTGATGGACGCTGTAGATCCGGCTGTCGGGGGATTTAACGTGCAGCCAGTCGACGTCGGCAGCGGAGGCCGAGGCCTCCAGCCCGATGTAGGTTCGATCCAGCATCCAACCGTAACCGGCGAACACCGAGCCGGTGGCGCCACCGGCGCCAAAGTCCCCGCCATCGAAGCCGTGCTCGCCGCGCGGACTGGTCACATGGGTGTCGAGCACCGCGTATCCCACGCCCAGACCCGCGTACAGACCACCCGGCGCCGGCGCGCCGATGACCGGTGGCGTGCCCTGCTGCGTGGCATCGGCGACTCGTGGCTTGGCGCCGTCAAGCCGCAGGCCGACATAGACCAGGTTGCGGAAGTACTGCGCGCTCGGCACGTCCGAATGACGTTGCTGCTGGCGATATTCGGCGTCCAGGAAGACATGGTTCGCCAGCAGGTAGCTGAAGCCGACACTGGCCTGGCCGAGATCGTCGCGCCGCGTGATGCCGCGGAAGTCGCTGCGGGTGAAGCCCACCCGCGCATTGGCCGACAGCCGCGGGCTCAGGGTGCGCCTGGCATGCAGGCCGACCACGGTGTCCACGTAGGCCGAAGCGCCGGGCACCGTGGTTTCCTCGATCGAGCGCTCGGCGAACGCCTCGAGCGTGGTCTGCCGGGAAATCGTCCAATTGAGCTCGGCACCGAAGGTCGGCGCGCTCACGTTGGGCAACCTCGGGTCGACGTAGCGTTGCATCCGGCGCCCCAGGTAGATCTCGCCCCGCACGTTCCCGCGCCCGCCGCGCGCCAGGCCCAATGCCCAGCCGTCGCCGTTGGAGTCGCGACGAAAACCGTAATCGTCCAGTGGCATCAGGTACTGGCGCCGGTCGTGGGTGAGCTGCACGAAAAGGCTCGTGTCGCCGGAAAGCGTGCGCGACAGGCGCGCACCGAGGCCGGTGACGTCACGGTTGCGGTCGCGGTTGTTGATCAGCGCGCCCGAGGCGTTCGGCACGTCGTGGAAACGCAGATGGTTGACGGTGCCGCCCACGCGCAACGTGAATCCGCCCCAGGACTGGCGCACTCCGGCATGGGCGTGGGTATCGCTGTAGATCGTCGGCTCGATGCCGAACACGTTGTCCGGCGAGGTGCGGTCCTCGTGCCGGAGCGCATAGCCCGCGCCGCCGAAGACGCTGCCGTGGCTGCCGGTCTTGAGGCTGCCGGACACGTCCAGGTAACGGTCGTTGCTGTTCTCGTGGGTGTAGGTGCGGTAGCGCGTCGCGGTGCCGCCGGCCTCCACCTCGAAACTGCCCGCATCGCCACGACCGGTGACATCGATGTAGGGCGCGATGCTGGTCAGCACGTCATCGCGTTCGGCGTCACGCGTCGCGAACACGTTGCTGTCCCACGTCGCGCCAAGCGACACCCCGGGAATGACGCTGATGCCCTTCGCACTGGTCGCCGCCGGCTTGCTGCTGTCGGCGCGTGCCGATGACGTCTGCGTATCCGGCGTGCCCGGCAGTGCCTGCGCGCCTGCCGGCACCGAGGCCATCGCGGTGATGGCCAGTGCCAGCGCGAGATAAAGACACCGCCGTGACACATCCGGCGAAAGTCGCGCCGTGGGCGATGGATGCGCACCGCGACGCAACGACTTTTCAGCCTCGTTCCTGAGCCTGCCCCTGTTCATGTTTTTCTCGCCGTCCCGTCATGGGTTCGGGCACAGACTAGCGGCGGCGCGACAGGGCATCTTGACCGAAGTCAACGATGCGACACATGCTTCCCTGGAACTCCCCAGGGTATGCCATTCATCATCGGATCGTTAACCTCGCCGGATGACAAGATAATCGCCTTGTCATTGGTTTTATTATGTTTTTTAGCACGCTTCCGCGACAACGCCCCCATGTCATGGACGCCTATTTCAAATGGCCAGTTACCTCATACGAAAGCCCTAGAGCGCCTCGAAACTGCTCGATAATTGATCATGGTCAAAATCGAATCCCGTGGTCGGCAGGAGCATTGAAGTCGAGTCAATCGCTACCTCCCCCACAACACCGAGGTATCTCATGCACCTGAAGTCCACATTCATGCTGACTGCATGCCTGGCCCTGACAGTTGCTCTCCCGGCGCTCGCGCAACAGGCGGGCGGTAGCCAGGGGGCCGGTCAGCAGGCTGGCCAGGGCACCATGCAGCATGACCGCCTGCATACCCAGGACCGCATTCACGCGCCCGACATGGATCGCGACCGTGATCGCGACATGGACATGGACATGGATCGGGACATGGACAAGGACCGTGATCGCGACATGGATCGTGACCGCACCCATGACAGCAACAGCCAGATCTACGGCATCACGTTGATGACGACGGCGGAGGTTGCGCAATACCGCGACAGGATCAGCACGCTCAAGACGTTGCAGGAACGCAACCAGTTCCGCCACACGCACATGCTGCAGATGCAGGATCGTGCCCGCGAGCGCGGCGTCACCCTGCCGGGCATGAATGGCCAGGGCGACGGCTCGGGCAACCCATAGTCCCCCTCGCGTCACGCCCTCCCCCCTCGGCGTGGCGTTTTCCCGGCCGCATCCGGACAGTTCCGGATGCGGTTTCTTTTATCCGGCAGGACATGCCAGACACCGGCATGCCCAACAGCGGGACAGTGTTTTCGAGGCGGGCACGACCGATGACGTCGACATCAGCACCGATGCCGGGCCTTTACTGACGTTCCATTCGGACCCGGCTCCTGTCGATCCGAAGAAAGGCGCCTGGATGGTCCGCTCCTGCCACGACTGTTGCGGATCAAGGCGACATGGCCCCTCCGGGTCGTTTAGGGCATCTGTGCCTGTGCGCGATGCACGCTGTCCGCGTGCAATTGGTGCTGGTACTGGTCGTAGGACACCCAGGTCTGCGCCAGGCAGTGCTCGCGCTGGACGTTGTCGATCAACTTGAAGCACTCGTTGCGTTGCCAGGACTGCCCGCTTTCGTACCACTGCTGGGCCGAACAGCCGGTCAGTCCGGCCAGCAGGCACGCGCCCGCCAGCAAACCGATCGGTTTCATACCGTTTCTCCGTGATACCCCGAGCTCAGGCTCGCATGTCGACCTGCCGAAAACCGCGGCCGGCGTCATTCTTTGCCGGCCATGCCCCGACGACCGACCTGAAATGCGCAATGGATCACGCCCATGGGTCCACGCCCGGTGCGCAACGCCCGACGCGCGCTCGCCCTTCCCGCCCCATGCCGTCCACCCGGTGCCGATCCGTGGGCCGGGGTGACGCGAGGCCGCACGGCGACGATACTTCCGACCATGACCACGTACCCACGCGGCTCCGCAAGCCGCCCCCGCTACCCACTGACCCTGCTGGGCCTGTACGTCATCTTCTGGACGTGGATGGCGGTGGCGCCGTGGTACCGGCAGGACTGGCTGCTGGAAAACCTGCTGGTGTTCATCGCCGTGCCGCTGCTGGTGTGGTCCTACCGACGCCTGCACTTCAGCAACGCCGCCTGCACGCTGCTGTTCGTGTTCTTCATGCTGCACGCGGTGGGCGCGCACTACACCTATGCCGAGGTGCCCTACGACCGCGGGTTCGCGGCGCTCACCGGGCACACGCTCAGTGGCCTGCTGGGCCTGCACCGCAACCACTTCGACCGCCTGGTGCATTTCGCCTACGGCCTGCTGGTGACCCCCACCGCCATCGAACTGCTCGACGCACGCGCGCCGCAACAGGGCCTGTGGCGCTGGCTGGTGCCCTTCACCTTCATGGCCTCGCACGGCGCCATCTACGAACTGCTGGAATGGGGCGCGGCCGGCGTGGTCGGCGGCGATCTGGGCCAGGCCTACCTCGGCACCCAGGGCGACATCTGGGACGCGCACAAGGACATGCTGCTGGCCAGCCTCGGCGCGGCCATCGCGGTGACGGCGTACCGGCTCGTCCAGGCCCGGCACGCAAGGACACCCCACAAACCGGAGCACGCCTCATGATCACGACCCGCCGCACCGGCCTGGCCGACACCGCCGCGCATGCCCGCCATCGGCCTGCACGCAGGATTCGGCCCTGGGCCCTGCTGCTGGCCGCGGCCTGCCTCGGCGCCTGTGCGCACACGCCCGAACCCGATGCTCGGCACACCCAGCGCAGCCCTCTCGACAGCATCCGCGTGGTCGCGACACCGCATGCCAACCACGACGCGGTCACGGCGCTGGATATCGTGTTCGTCCGTGATGCCGCAGCCAACGCACGGATACCCGACAACGCCGAAGCATGGTTTGCCAACAAGGCCCAACTCGCCCTCGCCCTGGGAGCTTCGATCGAGGTGGAGTCGCGGCAGATCGTTCCGGCGATGACCATCGCGGCCGTCGAACTCCCCCGCGACCACGCCGATGCTGTGGCCGTGTATGCCTTCGCCGCCTACCCGGACGCGCCCGCACGGCAACGGATCGATCTCGGCAACTACCGTCACCCGACGATCATTCTGGGCAGGCATGGCGTGCATGTCGCAGCGACCGTCCAGGGCTCCGCGTCAAAGCTTCCCGCCAGCCGGGATCCCGTGGACGCGGCGCGCTTGCGGCAGGCCGAGCAATGGATCGACTCCGGTGACGCGGCGCGGGCCATCCATGGGCCGATCAGCCAGGTGCTGGCGCACTACCCCATGCAACCGCGGGAGGGCGGACATTGCTACTTCAGCGTCACCACCTCCGTCGAGGAGGGCATGTATCAGTTGCCTCTTGCGCTGTGCTCGAAAAACGGCATGAACCCCATGATGCTGTCGGGCGACTGGGTCCGCGCACTCATCCTGGAAGGCCGTGCCTACAACGTCCTGAAGCAGCACGATGCCGCCCTTCGCGTTCTGCAGGAAGCCAAGCAACTGGCGCCCGACAACCCCCATGTGCTGTTCGAACTGGGCGCCACCCATGCGATGCAGGGCCACTGGGTCCAGGCGCAACAGTGCTACAGCGAAGCCGTGGGCACGGCGAACCTATTGGACGACAAGGACGCTGTCGCCCTGGAACTCCGCGCCACTCGCGGCTGGGGCCACGCCCTGCAGCAGCGGGGCGAACTGGATGCCGCCGAAGTCGTCTATCGCCGGGCGCTCACGCTGTCACCGGGCGACGCGCAGTCGATAAAGGCCTTGCAGGACATCGATTGCCTGCGCAAGCTGGATGGCAAGCCACGCTGAGTGGCCGCACTCGTTGATCCTTTCGCGTGGTTATCCGCTCGTCGAGGCAAGACCCATGGCACGTGTCCTGATACTTCTCCCCGACCGGGACTTCGATCCGAGCGAGGCGGCGATCCCCTGGCGGGAACTCACCGATCGCGGCCACGAGGTCCGCTTCGCCACGCCCAGTGGCCGCATGGCGCAGGCCGATCCACGCATGCTGCGCGGCAACGGGCTGGGGCCGTTCAAGCACTTGTTGATGGCCGATGCCAATGCACGCGCCGCGTTCGCCACGATGGCGCGGAGCGACGCCTTCCAGGCGCCCCTGCGCCACGAGGACGTGCGCATCGAGGCCATCGACGGGTTGCTGCTGCCGGGCGGCCACGCGAAAGGCATGCGGCCCTACCTGGAATCGGCCACCGCGCAAGGCATCGTGGCTTCGGCCTTCGCGCGCGATATTCCCGTCGGCGCCATCTGCCACGGCGTGGTGCTGGCGGCACGCGCGCGGACGAGCGAGGGTCGCTCGGTCCTGCACGGCCGGCGGACCACCGGCCTGACGCGGCGCCTGGAGCTCACCGGCTGGGCGCTCACCATGCTGTGGCTGGGCGACTACTACCGCACCTACCCCGTGACCGTCGAGGCCGAAGTGCGCGCCGCGCTGGCCTCGCCCGACGATTTCCTGCGCGGCCCGATGCCGCTGCTGCGCGACGACCCTGCGCATCTGGAGCGCGGCTTCACGGTGCGCGACGGGCACTATCTCTCGGCGCGCTGGCCGGGCGACGTGCACCGCTTCGCCAGCGACTACGCGGCGATGCTTGAACCGGGCACGGTGGAAAGCGCCTGATCCGGGCGTCAATGCCGCCCGACATGGTACGCACGCCGCGCAAGACCGCACGTCATCGATCCTCTTCGCCCTGCTGGCCGTGATCCTGCTGGTCGGCAAGCGACGCGCGCTGATGGCCGAGGCCAAGGCGACGCCGGATACGCCCTACGCGCATTGACGCGGCCACTGCGCGCACTCCCGCACCGACCCGGGCCAACCGCTCAGGAAGGCAGGCACGCATGTGCTCGCCGTGCATGCCCTCGCAGGTGCGCGCACCGTTGATTCGAATCGAGCACGCTCGGGCCTGGCGCATATTCATTCGAGATATGCGCCATAACCTTCTGATATCAAATATTTGTTTTCTGTAATTTCGTACTGGTCGTCGCTCCCATGGTCACGACTCGGTGCGCGCCGGTGCGCGCGAAGGCGATCGGTGTGGCCCGTCGCGCCGCGCAATTGCGTTTATCGGATCAAGGCCCCTTCCGCCCGTTCGACGGGACACCCCACATGGATCCAAGGAGCAGACCATGACATTCCGCCCGATGTACGCCTTCGCCATCCTGCTGGCCGCGCTCGGCGCGTCCGGCCACGCCCACGCCGAGCAGCTGGCCTACGCCTGGGCCGACCAACCCAGGGCCACGTCCTACGCGCCCAACGCCCGGTTCGTGTCCAACAACGGCCAGCCGGTGCGCGTCACCCGTGCCGGCACCGGCAACTACACCGTCCATTTCGGCCGGCTGGCCACGACACAGGCCAACGTGCAGGTGTCGATGTACGGCAACGTCACCGGCTTCTGCGCCGTGCAGAACTGGGAAACCGACTACAGCGTCGCCGTGCGCTGCTTCGACGCCGCCGGCCATTCGGCCGATCGTCAGTTCAGCGTGGTGGTGTTCCGCGGCGAAAGCGCCGACCAGCACGATGCCGCCTACTTCTGGCTCAACGACCCCGGCGTGCGCGGCCAGTACCTGGTGTATAGCGCCTCCGCCTTCCCGGCTCCAATCCAGGTCCGGTCCCGCCGCACCGGCGTATACGCCGCGCGCGTGGGCAGCATCGCCAACGGCCCCATCGCCATGATGGTCACTGGCGCCGGCAACACCTACTGCGCGCCGCTGGCCCGCAGCAGCGGACAGGTGATGATCACCTGCCGCAATGCCTCGGGCGCGGAGGTCGATCGCGCGTCCGCGCTGCTGGTCCTGCGTCGCGGCTTCGCCGACGCCAGCTTCGTCACCGCCTCTCTGGGCGGGCGCGGCGTCGGCGAAGGCTGGTCCAGCGACGGCTCGACGCAGAGCGTGCATCGTGACTCGATCGGCCGCTACACGGTGCGCATCGGCCCGCAGGCCAGCTCCGGCGGCATCGTGCAGGCAACCGCCTACTTCTCCACCGCGTTCTGCCATGCGGTGGCCTGGAGCGGCGGCGCGGCCATCGTCCGCTGCGACCGCGACGGTCGTCCGGTGGACTCGGCCTTCACCGTCACCGCGATCAAGGCGGGCAGCCCCAGCCGCGAGGTTCAGATCACCCAGCGCACCTGGTCCAGCCTGCTGCACGTGATCGCCGGCGGCCTGCGCGTGCACATCAACAACTACGACCCCACCAACCGCAGCCCGCTGACCTGCACCGCCGGTTGCCCGTGCCATCCGGACTGCCCGGCGGCCTATCACGCCATGAAGCGTGACGACAGCGTGATCTCGTATCACTCGAGCATCCTGGGCGCGGGTTCGGACTTCAGCACGCGCTTCACGCCGAAGTCGGTCTGGCGCGATCCGTTCCTGTTCCTGCTCAACGACATCAACCTGGTGCCCAACCGGATCCAGGCCCGTGCCGACCACGGCCAGGTCATCGTCGACCTGCCCTTCGAGAGCAACGGCCGCGAAGTGGCCACCGCCTGCCATAAGAACGTGATCTGCGGGTGGGGATCGGCCACCGGCAACAACAAGCCCAACGCCGAGATCGACAACCTGGTGATCCACGTACCGTTCCGGCTGTCGCTGGATCGCGCGCATGGCGCGCCGCACATTGTCACCACGATGGGCCACGTCACCTACAACGCCGACGTGAGGCGTGCCGGCGCCTGCCACAACAACGCGCTGGCGAAGTTCTGCGACCTCTTCGGCGGCGACATCGAAGGGCAGATCAACGGAGGCATCCGACAGGCGCTGGACGGCTTCGTCAACAACAGCGCGCAGATCCAGAACACCATCAACCGCGGCGTCAACGTCGCGGTATGCCAGCTGGCCCGCGCCCGGGGCCAGGACTGCGCCCACCTCAGCGAGATCCACCTGGAATCCAACGGCGACATCACGCTGGTGTTCTGAACCGGGCGGCCCCGTCCATCCGATGCCGACGGTTTCGGATGGCGGGGCCATGTCGTGCCCTGAAGCGCTAGGATGGAGCACGCCGTGGCGACCCGGGCCGCCACGGGGAACCTGGCCGCGCGGCCAGACGGCCGTGCCGGCCGGCTTCAGGGGATGCATGGCAACGATGATCGACCACGCGCAGCTTCACCGCGACGGCCATGTCCTGCTGCGGCAGGTCATCCCGGCCGACTGGCTGGACGCGCTGCGCGCCGCGTTCGATGCCGGCGTGATGGCGTCCACGCTGTGGCCGGTGCCGCGTCGCGCGGACTGGCGCCATGCCATGCTCGACCTCGACCCACGCGTGCAGGCCGTGTGCCGCCTGCCGGCGTTGCTGAGCGCGGCCGGCTCGCTGATCGGCGAGCGCTTCTTCATCTCGCAGGTGGAAGGCCGCGAGCCCGTCGCCGGTGGCGGTCACCAGCCGCTGCACCGCGACCTGTCCAGCCAGCGCCCCGGCGACACCGCCGCCGCGCTGGCCTACCTCGACGATTACGGCCCCGGCAACGGCGCCACGCGCATCGTCCCCGGCAGTCACCGCGACGCGGCCGGCGCGCCGCCGTTCGACTTCAATGACGAATCGCGCGCGCGGCAACTCTCGGGCGCGGCCGGCGACGTGCTGGTGTTCGACGTCGATCTGGTGCATGCCGGCTGCGTGAACATCAGCGGCGCCCGCCGCCGCTCGATGCTGATCGGCTACTGCGCCGAACAGCTCCACGCCGAGAACCACAGGACCCGCAAGCTGCGCCACGTGCGCATGGATACCTCCGACCGCTACGATCCGCCACCATCGCCAAGATCGAAGGACCCCGCGGCGATGCAGGCAAGCGCCAGGACGGAATGCAGCCCCCTATCCCTGGCGCGGCCAATCCAGAATAATGGCCTCCACTTCCGTGTTCGTGGGCTGGGGAACCCGAGCCATGAAGTCGTCCCTGCTTCGCGCTTTCCGCGCCCGGGGCATCCGGTGGATCGGGTGCATCCTCGCGTTGATGCTGCCGATCCTGCCGCTGCGCGCCGAAGTGGGCACGCAGCTGGTCGTGCCGGTGGCCGACAACGGCCAGATCTTCAACGGCATCGTCACCGCGCTGGCCCAGAACCGCCAGGGTTTCATCTGGATTGGCACCCAGTACGGCCTGCTGCGCTATGACGGCTACCACTATCGCCGCTTCGCCGTCCGCGGGCCCGACAACGGCTCGATCAGCGGCGTTTTCGTGCGGCGGCTGTGGCTGGCGCCGGATGGCCGGCTGTGGGTGGGCACCAACAGCGATGGCGCCGCCGTGTTTGATCCCGCGACCGAGCGTTTCACCCTGTTCCTGCCTGTCCCCGGCGATCCGACAGCGCTTTCCAGCGGTCGCGTCGATGCCTTTGCCGCCGATGGACATGGCGGCGTGTGGATCGGCTCCAACGATGGCCTCTACCACTGGACCGAGGGCGCCAGGACACTCGAACGCGAGGGCACGCAAAACAGCCGCGCCGACGCGCCCAGCGATCCGCACGTGCGATCCCTGCTGCTGGATGCACACAAGACGCTCTGGGTCGGCACCTGGGACGGCCTGAGCCGCCTTCGCGATGGCGCTCGTCATTTCGAACGGGCGGGCGCCACCGCCGCCGACCGCCAGCGGCTGGCCCGGCAGGAAATATGGGCGCTGATCCAGGACCGGGACGGACGGATCTGGTGGGGTGGCCGCACGCTAGGCGCCGGCTGGATCGACCCCGCCAGCGGCGCGGTCCATGCCCTCCCGCTCGGTGCACCCGGCGGTCTCGATTCACCCTGGGTCTCGGGATTTGCCCTGGATCCCGGCGGCGCGCTGTGGATCGCCACCTACAGCGGCGGCGTCGACGTGGTGGACCCGGGCACCGCGCAGGTCGTCCGGCGTTTCCAGCATCACGATGGCGTCGATTCGACCCTGGCCTCCAATGTCATCGGCGCGATTCTTTGCGATCGCTCCGGCCTCATGTGGATCGGCAACTGGGGGGCCGGCCTGCAACGCGTCAACACCGGCAATCATGCCTTTCGCATGCTGCGGCATGTTCCGGGCAACCCCCGTTCGCTGAGCATGGAAAATGTCTACGCCCTGCTGCAGGTCGACGATGGCCGGGTCTGGGTCGGCACCGATGGCAACGGCATCGACATCCTCGATCTTTCCAGGGGCGTGGTCGGCGGCATTCGTCCTGATCCGGGTAACCGGCCGGCCTGCCGACGGCCATGTCATCGCGCTGGCGCAGTCGGCCGACGGCACGATCTGGGTCGGCACGCGCCAGGCCGGACTGCTCAGCTACGATCGCGCCAGCAAGCGCTTCAGGCGCTGGCGCACCCTGCCGGGCAACAACGGCAACCAGCAGATCCAGCACCTGCTGGTCGCGCCGGATGGACACCTGTGGATCGGCACCAACGGCGGGCTGTTCGAACTGGACCCGCGCACCGGAAGCATGCAGGGATTCGCCACGCGCGAACATCCCGGCGTGCCCTTCGGCGGGTCCATCACCCCGATGGCGCTGACCCCTGACGGCACGCTGTGGCTGGGCACCGACACCGGACTGTACGCCCTGCCCCGGGGCGCCCGGAAGCTGGTGACAGTTATCAGCTACCCCGGCCAAGCGCATTCGCTGTCCGGCGATGACGTCAATGGCCTCGTGGTCGACACACACGGGCAACTCCTGGTGGCCACCGCGCGCGGGCCTCGACCGCCTCACGCATTGGGACGGCCATGTCGCGCGCTTCGAATCGATCAACACGCTGCTGGGCGTCCCTCCGGGCGCCATGGCCGCGAACCTGGTGCTGGACCAACGCGGCCGCGTGTGGGACACCGGCGTGGTCATCGACCTGTCCGCGCGGACGCGCTCGAGGTTCACCCGCGCCGACGGCTACGACATCGGTGGCGGCTGGATCGGCGCGTACACGCGCACGCGGGACGGCCGCCTGCTGTTCGGCGGACCGCACGGCGTGCTGATCGTCCGCCCGGATGCCTTCAAGCCATGGCATGGCCATCCGCATGTCGTGGTCAGTTCCCTGCAGGTCGACGGCAAACCGAAGACGCTGGCCGACGCCAACCCGCTGACGCTGGCGCCGGGAACGCGTGGCTTCTCGGTCGAATTCGCCGCACTGGATTATTCCGATCCGGGCGCGCTCACGTATGCCTATCGCCTGGAAGGGTACGAATCGGAGTGGATCGACGTACCTGCGGAACGTCGCCTCGCCACCTTCACCAACCTCGACCCCGGCCACTACACGCTGCGCGTGAAGGCCACCAACCGCAACGACGAGTGGAGCCCGCACCAGTTGGCGTTCGAGGTGGATGTCGAACCGGCCTACTACCAGACGCTGGGGTTCCGCAGCCTGATGATCCTTCTCGCCCTGCTCGCCTTGTGGTGCCTGTTCCTGCTGCGCACGCGGCAGCTGGCGGCCCGCGCGCGGCATCTGGAAAGGCTGGTCGACGAGCGCACGGCGAGCCTGGCCCGGGCCAATGCGGAACTGGCGCAGCTGGCGCGCACCGACAGCCTGACCGGCCTGCCCAACCGCCGCGCTTTCCTGGAAGCGGCAGCGACCGAGATGGAGCGGATGCAGCGTTCGGGCCGGGCGTTCTCCATCCTCATGACGGACATCGATCTGTTCAAGCGCATCAACGACACCCATGGCCACGACAGCGGGGATGCCGTGCTGAAAAACGTGGCGTCCGTGTTGCGCGACAGCGTGCGCAGCCAGGATACGGTGGCCCGCTGGGGCGGCGAGGAAATGATCATCCTGCTGCCGGAAACCGAATGGGAAGCGGCCCGCACCGTGGCCGAGAAATGCCGTCGCGCGCTGGAAACCACGCCATTGAGCGTGGATGGCAACAGCCTTCATGTCACCCTCACCATCGGCGTCAGCCAGGTCCGCCCGGGGGAGTCGGTGCAAGCGTGCATTCGTCGCGCCGACGAGGCGCTGTATGCTGGCAAGCAGGCCGGTCGCAACCGTGTGACTGCGGCCATGGACGCGCCGACGGACACGCCGCCCGCCGATACGCCCGGCAGGACGCCATGAACAGGAACTCGTTTTTCGCGCGCGATCGATACCCGTTGACCCTGGCGACAAGCCATCCACCCCAGAACCGGAGACACCCATGAGCGATCGATCCGCCATCAAGCCGCCTGATCCTCGCCGCCGCTGCCGGCGCCGCGCTGTGGCTGGGCACGGCGATGCTGGCCGACCGGCGCGAGGCCTGGGACAGCGGCACCTACTGGTCGATGGCCTACCCGCTGGCCTTGCTTGTATGCGCAGGGCTCGGCTATCGCTATCGCCTCAAGCCCTGGCGCTGGGCCGCCGCGCTGTTCCTGGCCCAGTTCATCGCCATGTGCGTGCGCAATGGCGAACTGGGCAACCTGTGGCCGCTGGGGATCGTGATGTTCATGATCCTGGCGCTGCCCGGCATGGCGGCGGCGCAACTGGCGGCCCGCCTGGGATCGGCGCGACGCGATCCCGGTCGAACAAAGGAAAAAGCCTGATTAGCCGCGACAGCATGGACGCACTGTTTCGAGACCGCAGGGATCGCCGACGATCGAACCGCTCCGCCTCACCCCGTTCTGGGGCGTGTCTTTCGCCCTCGCCGGTCGCGCCCTGGATCTTCTGTCGACCCGGCGGTATACGCTGGCCATGCGGACTCGCATCGCCGTCTGGCATACAATCGGCGTGCACTCCACGAGGAAGGAAGCAGCGCATGCAAAGACGATGGATCGTTTCCGCGCTATCTGCTGCTGGCGGCGGTCGCCGGCTGCAGTCGCCATGGCGCCGAGGTCACCGATGCCCAGCGTCAGGCCATCACCCGCGAAGTCACGAAGACCGCCATGGCCATGAAGGCCGCGACCGAGCGCATGGATCCGGACCTGTTCACCACCTACTGCGTGGACAGCCCGGATTTCCTGTTCGTGTCGCCCTTCGGCAATGCCTATAACTACGCCCAGTCACAGACCATGTGGAAGGGCCTGGTGACTTCGTTCCGCTCGCAGACCAACACCCTGGCCAAGACAAGGGTCATCGTGCTGTCGCCCGACGAGGCCCTGTTCTTCTGGCAGGGCACGGTGAGCGGCACCACCCGCGACGGCCATGTGTTCACCACCGTCCCGTACAGCGGCACCAACCTGTTCCGCAGGGTCGGCGGTACCTGGAAGGTGGTCTACATCCAGGAATCGGGCCTGCCGGCCAAGAAGCAGGAGGCTCCCGGCAGCACGGACATCGCGCCCTGATTGCCGATCGCCGTGCCTTCCGCGCTAGGCTGTGACACCCCACGGCATCACGGCTGCAGTCCGGCATGGATTCCTCGCAACATGACCTGATCGTCTTCGGCGCCACCAGCTTCGTCGGACGCATCCTGTGCCGCTACCTGGCCGAGCACGGCGACGACGGCTTGAACTGGGCCGCGGCCGGACGCTCGGACGAAAAACTGCAGGCGCTGAAGGCGGAGCTGGGCCCGGCCGGCAGCGCCCTGCCGACGGTGGTCGCCGATGCCGCGGACGAGGCGTCGCTGCGCGCGCTGTGCGCGCGGACGCGCGTGGTGGTGTCCACCGTCGGCCCCTACGCGCTGTACGGCGAGCCGCTGGTGCGCGCCTGCGCCGAGAGCGGCACCGACTACTGCGACCTGGCCGGCGAGGTGCAGTGGATCGCACGCATGATCGAGCGCTACCAGGACGCCGCGCGACGCACGGGCGCCCGGCTGGTGCCGTGCGCCGGCTTCGATTCGATTCCCTCCGATCTCGGCGTGTTCCATCTGCAGCAGCTTGCGCAGGCGCGATTCGGCGCACCCTGCCCACGCGTCAGCATGCGCGTGCGGCGCCTGCGCGGCGGCGCCTCGGGCGGCACCGTGGCAAGCCTGGTCAATGCGATCCGCGAGGCCTCGTCCGACCCCGCCGTGCGCAAGCTGATGGGCAATCCCTATGCCTTGTGCCCGGCGGACGATCGGCCCTCGCTCCGGCAGCCCGACATCAGGCGCGCGCAGTGGGACGCCGATGCCGGCAGCTGGATTGCCCCCTTCGTGATGGCGGCCATCAACACCCGCGTGGTGCAGCGCAGCCGGGCCCTTCTCGACGGCGCCTACGGCGAACGCTTCACCTACGACGAGGCCATGTCGACCGGCCGCGGCGCGGGCGGCGCGTGGCGCGCGGGCATGGTCACCCTCGGCGTCGGCGGCATCGTGCTGGGCGCCTCGTTCGCCCCCACCCGTGCCCTGCTGACCCGGGTGCTGCCCAAGCCTGGCGAAGGCCCGAGTCCAGCCGAGCAGGAGGCCGGCTCGTGGGATCTGCGCTTCATCGGCCATACCGCCGACGGCCGCGTCCTGCGCACCCGCGTCCACGGCGATCGCGACCCGGGCTATGGCTCGACGGCCAGGATGCTGGGCCAGGCGGTGGCCTGCCTGGCCTTCGACACGCCGCGGGACTCCTGTCCGGGCGGCTTCTGGACACCCGCCAGCCTTTTCGGCACGCGCTTGATCGATCGACTCGAGAAGCACGCCGGCGTGTATTTCGAAGTACTCCCATAGCGACCGGATGGTCGCGACGGCGACACCCACGGACCCGGCCTGTCCGCAGGCAAAAAAAAGCCCGGCGCGAGGCCGGGCTTTTTCTTCACGCGCGAGGCGTGATCAGAGCGGCTGCACCTGATCGGCCTGCAGGCCCTTCTGGCCCTGGGTGACCACGAAGGACACCTTCTGGCCTTCCTTCAGGCTCTTGAAGCCCGAACCCTGGATGGCGCGGAAATGCACGAACAGGTCATCACCACCGCCGTCGCGGGTGATGAAGCCAAAACCCTTGGCGTCGTTGAACCACTTCACGGTGCCGGTTTCATTCTGGGACATCGGATTACTCCTTGGAACGTTGTGAAATGCCGCTTGGCGGCGCTATTGCTGGTTGCAAGGAGGAAACGGGTTCAACAGTGTAGTACGGCTTAGCTCTACAGCATCGGGCCACGATTCACAGTGACCCTTGTAACGCAGCGGGCAAATCGTAAATGCACGCCCGCCGGAAAGCAATGAAAATCTGCATTTTCCGCCAGGGCCCTCCGGGGCACTTCCGACCCTCCTTCAGGGTGAAGTTGGCATAGCATGGATTCGGGACACGCCATCCAGGGACGACGCCATGACACGCATCCACTTTCGCGCCGCCATGCTGGCGCTCGGCCTCGCCCTCGGCGGCGCCGCGGCTTGGGCCGAGCCGCCGCCCGCCGCCAGCGCCGGCGAGCCCGCCCTGGCGCCGGTGGACGGACCGTCCTTCGAGCAGGCCTGTGCCTCGATGTCCTGTCAGCACGATGTCCATGTCAGGCTGGTCAAGGAGGACGGCACGGTCTTCGAGCACACCTACGCCCGGCTGCCGCCTTCGCTGCAACAGGGCATGATCGCGATCTATCCCGGCCAGACCCTGCACGTCGAGGCGGCCATCGTCGACGGCAGGCTGCAATGGACCCGGGTGGTGGACACGGTCGAGCACCCGCAACGCACCCTCACGGTGCATTTCTGGCAAAGCCCCGCCAACGGCATGATGCTCAAGGTCGACAATCCATTCGGCCAGGCGCTTAAATTCCACATGGGCATCATGCCCCTGGCCCATCCGGTGCCGATGCGCACCACCAGTTGCCCGATCATCGCGCACGGCATGGGCATCGAGAACTGGCCCGACACCTTGTTCCAGGTCTTCCTGGCCGACGGGCGCGCGGTGGACAACGACAAGCTGCCCGCCTGCACGGAGTGATCCGCCGGATCACGTGCTGTCCTTCATCGGCTCGACAAAAAAAGCCCGACCCGCAGGATCTGCGGGCCGGGCCGTTGGCTTTCCGGTCAAGCAGGACGTCGCGTACTTGACGACGTCCCGGCCGATCAGAAGCGGTATTCCACCGAAGCGCCGTAGACGTCGGCCTTGTTGCTGAAGCGCAGCGGGTAGTTGTTGCTGTCGAGCTTGTAGTGGGTCCAGTTCACGCCCACGCTCCAGTTCTGGTCGAAGTTGTAGCCGCCACCCAGGCCGGCGTACCAGCCGAGCGAGGTGTTGCCGAACGACTCGGAGCTCGGACCCGGCACGCCCACCGCGCTCAGGGTGATACCCTGCTTGCCGATGAACACGCCGCCACGGCCTTCCACGTAGAACTTGGTGCGGATGTCGAAGTGCAGGTTCACGCCGCTGGTGAAGCCCTTCAGCGAGTTCTTGATGTTGAACTCCGGGTTGTTGTTGGTGGCCGAGACGTTGAAGCTCTGCGAGCCCAGGTCGATGTAACCTTCCTCGAAGCCGATGACGCCCTTGCGCCAGCCGATACGCACGGCGGTGCTGGTCTTGTTGCCCTTGACCGAGTAGAGCGGCGTGGTGCTCGACGGACCATAATACGGCTGGTCGGCGCTGGCCTTGACGTGCGCGCTGCCGAACTCGACGTTGGCGAAGAAGGTCGAATTGTCGGCGGCGTGGGCCTTGGGCATGACGCCGAAGGCGATGGCCACGGCGGCGGCCACGGAAATGTACTTGTTCATGGGAATCCCTCTGTTTTGAATGATGTCGGCGATGGCGATATGGCGGTCGCCCATGGTCGCGTCTTGACCCGACCTGAGCCTGGCGGCAGCGCGTAGCTCCACCACGAAGGTCGGGCATCTGATCCGCGGCGCTGCATACATTAACTTTTTGTTACAGGAAACGCCAGAGCTCTTGTGCCATCTGTCCCGAGGGACTACACACGGCCGGTTCGGCGGGACTGGAGTGGGCCCGTCAGCCGGCGTCGGCCCGGGCTCGGCCGGAGCGCCGGCGTCAGGGCCCCGATCACCCAGCGCAGGCCCCGCCGCAGATAGCCGCGTGTCTCGAAGCGACGCGTCGAGGTGGCCACCTGGTCGGTCTCGACCATGAAGTAGCGACCGTGGCGGCGACAGCCGCGGATGAATTCCAGATCCTCGCCCAGGTCCAGATCCTCGCGGAAGCGCACCCGTCGCGCCACGTCGCTGTGGGCGATCTGGATGGACTGCGAGCTGCGGGTGATCCGGTGCATGAGGCGATGCGCCGCGAACCACACCCGGGCATAGCGACTGGCGCCCTCGCGTGGGCGCACGCTGCAGGTGCCGATCACAGGGTCGCGCGCCGTGTGCCGGCCAAGCCAGGTGTTGAGTTCGTGCAGGAAGTTCGGTTCCAGATGCGTGTCGGCGTCGCAGAACACCACCCATTCCGAGGCCGGCGACAAGGCCGCCAGACCGGCATTCCTGGCCCGCGACACGCCCTGCGCGCACTGCAGGACGCGCACCCGGCCCGCGCCTGACGCCGATTGCGCGAGGCGCCGGGCAATGGCCAGCGTGGCATCGTCGGAACCGTTCTCAACCACCACGATCTCCATGCGCCCGTGCGCGTAGCGCTGGTCCAGCAGGCAGCGCAGCGTGGCGTCCAGCTCGTCGGCTTCGTTGTGAGCGGGCACCACCACCGAGATGAAGCGCTGCCTGCACTGCGTGTCGATGCGCTCGCTGATGCGGCGGATCGATTCCTCGGTTCGCCACGGGGGCACGAAGGCATGGGTGCGTCCGACCTCGGCCAGGGCGGCGGCCAGGTCCAGGTCCGGGCCCTGTTCACGGGTCACGAACCAGCCCCGGTCACCCAGCCAGCGGGCCAGGTACGCCTGCTCGGTCTGGTTGGGCGTCGGAATCAGCAGCGCACGCTTGTCGTGCTCGGCCAGGTCCATCACCGTGGTATAGCCCGATCGTGAAATCACGCATCGGGCACGGGCGAAGAGCTGCTGTCGCAGTCCACCGCTGGCCACGCCGTGGATGGTCAGGGTGTCGCTGCGAAAGGCGTCATGGGCATGCGGGTCACCTCCGGCGTTGCCCAGCACGAAGACCTTGTGCCCGGGCAGCGCGTGCGCCTGCTCCAGCAGCGCGCGCACGAACGAGGCCTTGTGCTCGACCAGGTAGCCGCTGATCACGAACAGATAGTCGATGTCGCGCTCCAGCGCCAGGTGCTGGTACGAGGACAGCATGCCGATGTGGCGATGCTCGCAGCGCGACAGCGCCGGCACGTGCGCCAGGTCACCGGCCAGGCTGTCGCGCGGATCCGGGAAATCGGCCACGAACAGGCAGTCGAAACGGGCAAAGGTGGCGATGTTGAAGGCGGTGGTGATCCGCGCCGACCACCCCAGGCCGCGCGGCGCCACGAAGGCAATCTGGTGCGAGAGGATGAACGATGGGGTACGCCGGCTGTGGAAGCCATAGCGCCCGTCGCTGAAGATGAAATCGTAGTCGCCGGCCATGGCCTCCAGCGCGCGATGCTCGCGGCGGATACGCCACCATGTCCGCGCGAGGTCGAGCAGCAGGAAGGCGTACAGGCGCCAGCCGCGCCCCCGCTCCAGCGGCGGATAATCGACCATGTCCAGGAATCGCACGCGTGTCTCCGATTCCAGTTCCATGCGCAGGAAAGCCAGCGTGTTTCCGGTCGACACCACGGTGACCGACCAGCCGCGGCGCAGGTAGCCCGCAGCACGGCAAGGGTGCGGGTGGCGTGGCCCAGGCCCAGCGAACTGATCGCGAACAGCGCACGCGGCGTCGTGGGGTCGGTCATGTCTCCTCCGGCCTGCTACGCAACGGCCGCGCACCCGCTGCGCGAACGGCCTGCATGGCGCCCTTGATAGCAGCCCAATGTTGCTCATTTCTTGCACCCGGCCGACGCGGTGCCGACAACGCGTGGACCTGCGTTGACGGGTACGTCGGCCTATCTATAATGAGGACCGAGTGGCATGAAGCCGCTCGGACCAGGGGGAAATTGCATGATCTACTGTCAGGCCTGTGGCCAGTCCAACGGCGACGACGCCGCGTTCTGTAGCGCCTGTGGCGCCGCCATCAACCGTCCGCAAGCCAACGCGTCCACGCCGGCACCCGCCGCGCCGGCCGCGTCACCTGCGCCGCGCCCGCCCGCGCAGGGTTCGCCCGAATACGTGCCCAACTATCTGGTGCAGTCGATCCTGCTGATGCTGTTCTGCTGCCTGCCGTTCGGCATCGTGGCGCTGGTCTACGCCAGCGGCGTCAACAGCAAGCTGGCCATGGGCGACATCGCCGGCGCGCGCGCGGCCTCCATCTCGGCCAAGAACTGGTGCTGGGCCGCCTTCGCCACCGGCCTGGGCATCGAACTGATCTACGTGCTTTTCGTCGTGATTGGCGCGGCGGCATCATCGTACTGACGGCACGATGCTGACCCTGCCGGAACATGCCGCTGGCGATGTCCGCCGACGTCGGTCGTTGCTCATGTGGGCGTTCGCGCTGGCCGCTTCGGGCGCCCTCGTGGCGGTGTATTTCGCCAATCCCTTCGTGCCGGGCGGCCTGCTGCCGCCCGGTCCGCTGCATGCCCTGACCGGGCTGTGGTGTCCCGGCTGCGGCACCACCCGGGCGATCCATGCGCTGCTGCACGGACACCTCGCCCTGGCCCTGAGCATGAACCCGCTGGCGGTGCTGAGCCTGCCGCTGCTGCCGGTGATCGTCTACCTCAACGGCCCGCACGCCGCGGCACGCGGCCCGCTGGCCCGGCTGCTGTGCTCGCCGCGCGCCTGGGCCGTGCTGCTGGTGGCCTATGGCGTGCTGCGCAACCTGCCGTGGCCGCCATTCAGCTGGCTGGCGCCGGGAGGCTGGCAGGTGTGAACCGACACTGAGAACGTGCAGGCGACAACATGCTTGCGCCTGCAAAGGAGAGTGTTTCCATGAACAACCCGCCCACCTTCGACACGTTCTGGCAAGCCGGCAACCTGCTGTTCCTTCTTGCCCTGACCGCCTGCACCGGCATCCTGCTTGTGCGCACCCGCAAGGCGGGCTTTGCGCTGCTGACCGTGGTGAACCTGTACTACGTGTTCAACTCGCTGCTGAACATGCTGCATGTGGTAAACGGCGACCTGATCATCGGCTTCCTGAAAAGCCACGACATGCTCGCCTACAACACGAACGTGGAACACCTCACCCTGAGCGTCTACATGCTGCTGAACCTGCTCACCCTGGTCGGCTGGGTGCTGCTGTTGATCCAGATGTGGAACGCCACGAAGGCACCCCGAGCCGCGCAGGGGCAAGCGTCACGAACCGCGCAACCACCGGCGCCACCGACCTGCCCGCACTGCGGCACGCCCCGCAACCCCGGTGACCGCTTCTGCACGCACTGCGGCGTCGACATCGTCACGGCCCGCTGATGCCGGCGCCTGCCCATCACTGATACGGAGATCGCCATGTTCTGCATGCACTGTGGACAATCCATTCTCGACGACGCGCGCTTTTGCCAGCACTGCGGCGGCGCCCAGGCCGCCACCGGACCGACGGCGCCGACGCGCGCCGGGACGCCGGTTCCCGGCGACCAGAAGATGCTGCGCATGCTGATTCCGGTCGACCGCTCCGGCCTGGCCGTCGCCGCCGGCTACATGGGCCTGTTCTCGTTCTTCCTCCTGCCCGCCCCGATTGCCCTGCTGCTCGGCATCCTGGCGCTGCGCGACATCGGCCGGCATCCGGAGAAGGTCGGCAAGCCGCGCGCCATTTTCGGCATCGTCATGGGCGTGCTGGGATGCGTGTTCCTGGCCATCACGATCGTGGGCGCCCTCGGCAACGGCTGACCTGTCACGGCCACGGGCCGGTCAGACGCGCTCAGGCGGATCCGCTCGTGGCCTCGAGCATGCGCCCCAGGCGCGGGCGGATGGACGACGGTTCGCATCGCCCCACTCGCACGCGCGGCGTCTCGTGCCAGTTCGCGCACGCGCGGAGCGCCTGCGCGACGGCGCGCAGCGTGGCGTCGCCGGTTCCCGCATGCGGCTCCAGGTACACGCCACGCGCCTCGAACACGCCCTCGCGACGATGCGCCTTGGCATCGACCCGGCCGATCAGTCGCCCCCGGCTGAGCAGGGGCAGCACGTAATAGCCGTAGCGGCGCTTCCCGGCCGGGGTGTAGCACTCCAGCGCGTACTCGAAATCGAACAGCTCCCGGGCCCGCCGACGATCCCACACCACCGGGTCGAACGGCGACAGCAGCGTGACGTGGCTGGCGCGCACCCGACCGTCAGCGATGCGCCGCAGCAGCGGCGCATGCCCGGCATGCACCAGCGCCGGCTCGTCCCAGCCCTCCACGCGCGCCCGCACCAGCTCCCCGCGCTCGACCAGCTCGCGCAGCAGGGCGTCGGGCACCCGGCCCTGGCGATGGTAGTCGCCGATCCATTCCGCGCGCGCCACGCCCAGGGCGCGCACGGCATCGACGGTGAAGCGTCGTTGCGCGGCATCGGCGTCGACCGGTTCCGACGGTGGCGGGCCGGCATGCGCGGCCACCCGTTCGAGCACCCTTGAACTGAGGTCGTACACGCGCTGGAAACGATCGCGCCGCGACACCATCACCTCACCCATCGCGAACAGGGCCTCGAGACCGGATTTCTCTCCGGTCCATTCCCACCAGCCGGATTTTCGTGGCGCATCGCTGGCCAGGTCGCCGGCCCGCAGCGGTCCGCGTTCGTCGACCTCGCGCAACAGGGCATCGAGCGTGCGGCGCTGTTCCCGGCCCAGGCGGTGCGCGCGGCGATTCGCCCAGTGGTTCCGGCGAAGCGCGCGGGCCGCCCCATGCCATGGATGGTCGCAGGCGGGCACGAAACAGGCTTCGTGTGCCCAGCATTCGACGATCCTGCCCTCCTCCAGGGCCTGCTCCAGCCACGCCTGCCGATAACCACCAAGACGCGAGAACAGCACCATGTACGGGCTGCGCGCCACCACGTGGATGCTGTCGATCTGCAGCATGCGCATGCGCGTGATCGCCTCGACCACGTCCTGCGGGCGCGCCCTGCGGCGCGGTGGATGCAGCAAGCCCTGCGCGGCCAGATGGAGGGCACGCGCGCGGGCCAGGCTGAGTGCGGGCATCGCTGTGGAAGGCATCAGCTCATCATGCCGCGTTGACCGCGAACTGGCGACCATCCCGCGATCGCAGCAGCTTGTCGCACGCACTGCACGACACGGCAGGCATCGGGCACAATTGACCGATGAATCGCACGCATACGACCCCGGCCCGCCGCAGGGCACCCCTGATCCGCACCTACCGGCCGACACTGGTCATCCTGACCCTGTTGCTGGCGTGCAGCGCCACCGCCGCGCCCGGCAAGTGGAAACATCGCGAGAACCCGGACGTGCTGTGGCATTTCGTGCACGACAAGTGCGCGCCGGCCGCGGCGCGAGGCATCTATCCCCCCGCGCCTTGTGTCGAAGTCGATCATCCGCACGACATCACGCGGGGCTACGTGGTGTTCAAGGACCGCGACGGCCGGCACCAGTACCTGGTGCTGCCGCTGGCGCGCATCACCGGCATCGAAAGCCCCGTCCTGCGCTCCCCCGACGCGCCCAATTACCTGGGCGATGCCTGGACCGCGCGCATGTACGTGGAAGCGGCGTTGCATCGGCCCGTGCCGCGCGACGCGCTCAGCCTGGTGGTCAACGCCCGTACCGGACGCTCGCAGAACCAGCTGCACATCCACGTCGATTGCGTGGCGCCCGCGGTGCACGCCACGCTGCAGCGGCTGCTGCCCGGGATCACCGATCGCTGGCGACCGTTGCCCGCGCGGCTCAAGGGACGCCACTACATCGCGCGCTGGCTGGCCGGAGCGAACATCGCGAGCAATCCGTTCCGCCTGCTCGCCAAGGCATTGAAACCGGACCAGGACATCGGCCTGCACAGCCTGGTCCTGGTCGGCGCCCACGACACCCTGGGCCGCCCCGGATTCATCCTGCTCAGCACCGCCGCCGATCCGGCCACCGGCAACAAGGGCAACAGCGACGCGCTGCAGGATCGCACCTGCGCCGTGCTGGAGCCGCCGGCGGACTGACCGCCGCCAGCGCGTCGACAACGGCCACGCTCGTCGTCCGGCAGACGCATCGGAAATACTGATCGGCATGCGCAACCTGATCGTGAACCTCGGCGACCGGATCGACCCGCACGCCGCGGCGCAGGCCGACACTTCAGGTACGCAATCACGACCGTAGGCATGCCAGGGGACTGGAGCGGATCCGAGCGCAGGCCCGCGCCCTGCGCGGCGACCCCAGGCTCAGGGCCGCTTGTAGATCACGCCACCCTTCATCACCAGCGCCACGCGCCGGAGCACCGTGATGTCCTGCGTCGGGTCGCCGGGCACCGCGATGATGTCGGCCTCAAGGCCCTCGCGCAGCTGGCCGAAGCGATCCTGCTGACCGAGTATCTTCGCATCCACCGCGGTGGCCGCGAGCAGCGCCTGCGACGGACGCATGCCGTCCTTTACCATCCAGTCCAGCTCGCGCCAGTTCTCGCCGTGCGTGAACACGCCCACGTCGCTGCCGTTGCCAATGGTCACGCCGGCCTGCATCGCCAGACGAAAGGCATGCGCCGATTGCCGCATCGACGCCACGGGCGGCTGACCCGGCTTCCAGCCCTGGAAGTACTCGGCATAGGCAGCGCTGGCGGCCAGCGTCGGCAGATAGGCCACGTGGTGCTTGTTCATCAACGCGAACACCTCGGGGGTGCCGCCGTAGCCGTGTTCGATGGTGTCCACGCCGGCCATGATCGCGCGCCGCATGCCCTCGGCCGTGGTGGCGTGGGCCGAGACCGGACGCCCCAGCGAATGCGCGGTCTCGACCGCGGCCTTCAGTTCGGCCTCGCTCAGGGTCGGTACCGCGCCGGGGCTCTTGCCGCAGTGATAGTCGGCATACACCTTGACCCAGTCCGCGCCATGCCCGACCTGCTCGCGCACGGCATCGATCATCTGGTCCACGCCGCTGACCGGCAGGCCGCCCTGCGGCAGGGCCAGGTCGTCACGGAATCCGGACGGCCCCGGACCGTAGCAGTGCGCGGCCACGGTGGCGCGGGTGGCCACGAAAAGATGCGGTCCGGGAATCTTTCCCTCGTCGATGGCGCGCTGCACCGACACGTCGGCGTAACCCGCGCCCTCCGTGCCGAGATCCCGCAAGGCGGTGAACCCGGCCAGCAACGTGGCGCGCACGTGGTTGACGGCCTCGATGGTGCGATACGGCACCGGCTCCTTCAGGACCTGGTCGTTCCACAGCGTCTCGTTGTAGGGATGCAGCAGGATGTGTGAATGCGCGTCGATCAGGCCGGGCAGCACGGTCATGCCCGGCAGCGCGATGCGTTCCGTTCCCGCGGGCACCTTGACCGAGGCCGCCGGACCCACGGCGGCGATCC
Source organism: uncultured Gammaproteobacteria bacterium (assembly GCA_963821885.1). Lineage (GTDB taxonomy): Bacteria > Pseudomonadota > Gammaproteobacteria > Xanthomonadales > Rhodanobacteraceae > Oleiagrimonas. Next base: position 478,818 of record CAWGFN010000001.1, read on the forward strand.
TGTCGCCCTCGACCAGCACCACCCAGCCGCCATGGGCCTGTTCGGAGCGGGCATCGAAGACGCGATCGGGCTGCAGCAGGCGGTAGGTCCCGCTGCCCTCGGCACGATCCGCGGAAACCGCGGGCGTGGCCACCATGGCCACCAGTAGCGCGGTCAGCAGGCCGCCCCGTATGCCTTTGCGACGCATGAGTCATCTCCCCGTGTGCACGGTGCGCTCCACTTTGCCGCAATTGACGGGCCCCACCAAGTGCCCGCCACGGACCACGCCTTCATCCGCGGTTGCCGGCCGGCATGAAAGAATGCGCGGACACTTCCATCGCCAGCAAAGGGAGAACGACATGCACGTGGGATTCATCGGCCTGGGCGCCATGGGCAAGGGCATGGCCGCCAACCTGATCGCCGCCGGGCACGACGTCATGGTCTGGAACCGCTCGCCGGAACCGCGCGAAGCGCTGCGCGGCAAGGGCGCCAGCGTGGCGGACAGCGCGGCCGGGACCGCCCGCTGCGACGTGGTCGCGAGCATGCTGTCCGATGATGCCGCGGTGCGCGAGGTGATCCTGGACGGCGGGGTGCTGGAGGCACTGCCCGAGGGCGGCGTGCACATCAACCACGCCACCGTCTCGGTGCGCCTGGCACGCGAACTGGCGCAGGCGCATCGCGCGCGTGGCGTGCACTACATCGCCGCGCCGGTGTTCGGACGTCCCGACATGGCGGCCGCCGGCAAGCTCAACGTGGTCTGCGCCGGCGATGCGGCCGCTGTGCAGCGCGTGCAGCCGCTGCTCGACGCCGTCGCCCAGCGCACCTGGCCGCTGGGTGATGACCCGGTGCGCGCCAGCGTGGCCAAGATCGCCGGCAATTTCATGCTGGCCGCTGCGATCGAGAGCATGGGTGAGGCCTGCGCGCTGACCCGCGCGCACGGCCTTGCCGCCGGCGATTTCCTGGACATCATGACCCAGACCCTGTTCGCCGCCCCGGCCTACCAGGGCTACGGCAAGCTGATCGCCGAATCGCGCTATGAACCGGCCGGTTTCCCGGCGCGGCTGGGCTTCAAGGACGTGGGCCTGGCGCTCGAGGCCGGTGACGACGCGCGCGTGCCGCTGCCCTTCGCCGGCGTGGTGCGCGAAGCCCTGCTGGAAGCCCTGGCCCATGGCGGCGGCGAGCGTGACTGGGCCTCGCTGGCCGCCATCGCCGCCGGACGCGCGCGACTGGACCAACGCTGACGGTCGACCCGTAGTCCGGATAAGCGAAGCGCATCCGGGACGCGCGCAGGCGATGAGGCATCCGTTGCGTTCGATCCCTGTCCCGGATGCGGCTGCGCCTTATCCGGGCTACACGTGAATCAGGATTCGCTCGGCACGTCGTGGCCGACCTGGTGGGTGGCCTGGAAACGGCGATGATGGATCAGCAGGCCGGCGTAGTAACTGAGGTAGTAGCCCATCAGCAGTCCCGCCACGAGCAGGGTCAGGGGACTGTAGGCAGCGCTGGCCGGGTTCATGCCCGGATGCTCGGCCGCCTGCTCGATGGCGGGCATCTCCACCAGGAACTTGTAGGCCAGGCGGCCCAACAGCAGCGCCGTCAGCAAGGCGCCGATCCAGACGTTGGGCACGTAGCAGTCGCCCTTGACCGGATCGGTCTCGAAACGCGTCAGGCGCAGGCCGACCAGGCCGATCACCACGCCGCCGGCCACGCCGGCCAGCAGGCCCTCGGCCAGGTGCAGGTTCTGCAGGCCCATCAGAGCCAGCATGGCGATCACCACCGCGATGAACGCGATGCGCACCGTCATGGCCTTGCGCCGGATGCGCTGGCGGCCGAACTGGCGGCGGACGCGGCGGAACAGGATCAGCCCCACCACGGCGGCCATGATGATGTAGGTCGAGTATTGCGAGTGCATGCACAGATCCTTCTGGCGGATATCCCCGGCCAGAATAACCGAGTTCGCCCCGCCATACGTGCCGCCCGTTGCGTTGCGTCAGGTCACTGACGCGGGCATGCACACCTCCAACACCTGCGCGCCGCCATCGCCGGTCGGCAGCAACGTGACGTCGCCGATCACCAGGCAGGCATCGTCGGGCGACAGGGCTTGGATCCCGGCATCGTCATTGCGCAGCTCGACATGCCCTTCGAGCACGAACAGGAAGCGCCATCCGTGCGCGACGGGCGCCGGCAGGCCCAGCCCCGAGCCATCGACATGCCATACCCGCGCGCCCGCCACGCCCTCGGTGGCCGCGGCGATGCCGGTGTCGCGCACCAGGACGCCGGACATGTCCACGGCGTCCCAGGTGGCCTCGCTGGCCTGGTGACGCACGAAGCGTTGTCCCGCGAAGTCGCGTCCGGGACGCACTTGCGTGGTGGGCAGCTGCAGATCATGGTCGCGCCAGGTCTCGTGCTCGGCCGGGCTGCCGACCTCGATCACTTCCAGCCCCGGCGAGGCCTCGAGCACGCGATGGCGGATGGTCGGCGGCTGCAGCACGCAGTCGCCGGCCTGCATCACGAACGGCGGGCCCTGGTCCTCGTACACCACGCGCACCCAGCCGCGGCGGCAGTAGATCATCTGGAAGCCGACCCGGTGATAGTGCACGTAGTCGGGCACCGGGCCCCCTTCGGGAATGCGGATGTGCGAGGCGATCAGGCGCCCGCCCAGGCGTCCCGGCACCAGGTCGCGATACTGCATGCCGGCGCGTCCGGTGATCCACGCCTCGTCGCCGTCCCGCGCTGCACGCGGATGCCCCGCGAGTCATCCCGTGCGTGGCTGTCGCGGCGAGGCGGCACCAGCCGGCACCGGCCGCTCCAGGCGCAGGACGATGCCGTGGCCGGACAAGTCGGCCATGCGCGGCGCATCGGCCGGCATGATCATGTCCAGACGGAAGCCCAACTCGCCGCTGTAGAACTCCAGCGCGGCATCGAGGTCCGTGCAGCTCAGTCGCACCTGCCTCCCGTCGCTCATCAGGCGCCACCCTGCCCGGCCAGCAAGGTCTGCAGGCGCGCCTCGTCCCAGACCTCGATGCCCAGCTTCTTTGCCTTGTCGAGTTTGGAACCGGCCGACTCGCCGGCCACGACGAAGTTGGTGTTCTTCGACACGCTGGCGCTGACCTTTGCGCCCAGCGCCTCGAGCCTTTCCTTCGCCTCGTCGCGGGACATGGCATTGAGTGCTCCCGTAAGCACGACAGTTTGAACCGCTTAGTGGCAGCCCACCATCCGCAATTGCCGGAGCTGCCGCCAGCAGCTCATGCCTGAAATTTCAACTTCGAACAGTCGATCGCGTTTCTCATTTTCGGCAAGATGAGTCTCAAGTCCCAGCACCGCGGATTTCGGACAATCCAATGGTCGACCAATGCGCGGCTCCTGCGTCGACCAAAGCCTCAACTGAAGAAAAGTGCTCGGCTAAAAGCTTTTGGCTTTCTTTGCCTACTTTCGGAATCTTGAATTGCATCAATAAGTTCTCGAAAGTGAATTGCTTGTGTAGATCAGGAGAAGGGCCTGTCGCATCGCTCAGATTCACCTCAGCGGCATCTAACAATGACTCCAAGACTTTACGGTTCCCGCGTTGATGGAAAAAGGCAGCAATGGATTTGGCGACCTCCGAACCGATATCCGGAAGCATGTGCAACACCTCAATGCGGAGGACCTTTCGATTATTTGTATATTTCCCAAATATTTAGCTAGTGTTTTTGCAGTACTTTCACCGATATGCATGATACCCAGGCCGAACAGGAACCGGGCCAGCGTGGCGTGGCGGCTGGCGGCGATCGCATCGACCAGGTTCTCGGCCCACTTGGTGGCCACCTTGCCCTGCTTGACGGTTTCCGGCGTGGTGCCGTCGCGTTCGTCCGCGCGGCGTTTCATGTCGACGAAGTCGTCCACCGTCAGGCGGTACAGATCGGCGGGCGTGCTCACCATGTCGAACTCGACCAGGGCATCCACGTAGCGCTCGCCCAGCCCGTCGATGTCCATGGCGCGGCGCGAGGCGAAATGGATCAGGGCCTCCTTGCGCTGCGCGGCGCAGATCAGGCCACCGGTGCAGCGGTAGGCCGCGCGGTCGTCCTCGCGCAAGAGCTCCGAGCCGCACACCGGACAGGTGTCGGGCATCTGCCAGGGCACGGTGTCGGGCGGACGGCGCTCGGGCACCACGCGCACCACCTCGGGAATCACGTCGCCGGCGCGGCGCACGATCACCGTGTCGCCCACGCGCACGTCCAGCCGCGCGATCTGGTCGGCGTTGTGCAGCGTGGCGTGGGTGACGGTGACGCCGCCCACCTGCACCGGCTGCATGCGCGCGCGCGGCGTGGCCGCGCCGGTACGGCCGATCTGGATCTCGATGGCTTCCAGCACGGTCATCTGTTCCTGCGCCGGGTACTTGTGCGCGATGGCCCAGCGCGGCGCGCGCGAAACGAAGCCCATGACGCCCTGGCCCGCGTAGTCGTCGAGCTTGTAGACCACGCCGTCGATGTCATACGGCAGCGCGTCGCGCTGTTCGCCGATGCGCTGGTAGTAGGCGATCAGGCCGTCGAACCCACGCGCGGTGTCGACCAGCGGCGACACCGGAAACCCCCACTCGCGCAATTGCGCCAGCGTGGCCGAATGCGTCGGCGGAAGCTCGCCGCCCTCGACCTGGCCCACCGCGTAGGCGAAGAAGCTGAGCTTGCGCCGCGCGGTGATGGCGGGATCGAGCTGGCGCAGCGAGCCGGCCGCGCCGTTGCGCGGATTGGCCAGGGTCTTGGCGTCGTGCTCGCGCGCCCAGGCGTTGTAGGCCTCGAAGTCCTTGCGCAGCATGATCACTTCGCCGCGGACCTCCAGCACCCGGGGCCAGCCGCTGCCGCGCAGGCGCAGTGGAATCGCGCGGATCGTGCGCAGGTTGGCGGTCACGTCCTCGCCGGTCTCGCCGTCGCCGCGGGTGGCGCCCTGCACGAACCGGCCGTCCTCGTAGCGCAGGCTGATGGCCAGGCCGTCCAGCTTGGGCTCGACCGAGAACAGCGGCTCGCCGCGGTCCAGGGTCTGCTCGATGCGGCGCACGAAATCGCCGACCTCGGGGTAGCGTTCGGCGTCGCTGTCGCCATCCTGGCCGAACGCATTGTTCAGCGACAGCATGGGGATGGCGTGGCGTACCTCGGCGAAGCCACCCTCGGCGCGCGCGCCGACCTTGCGCGTGGGCGAGTCCTCGCTGGCCAGGGAGGGAAACTCGGCCTCGAGCGCCTCGAGTTCGCGCATCATGCGGTCGTATTCGGCATCCGGGATATCCGGATCGTCGAGCACGTGGTAGCGATGGTTCGCGTTCTCGATGCGTTCGCGCAACTGGCGCGCGCGCGCGGTCTGCTCGGCGGAAGGGTGCGGGTGCGACATCGATCGGTTCCTGGCCTGACCGCGGCAGTGTACCTGCGACGCGACGCGCGGACAGCCGGCGCGCGGGGACGGCCAGGCTGACAGCCACAGGGCAAAACGCGTACCTTTCCACTCTTGCCACGCATCCACGCCGGATGCTCCATCGCTCCACGACGGGAAACCGCATGCGCCTGATCCTCGCCCTGCCCCTGCTGTTCGCCACCGCGCCGGCGCTTGCCGCCGAACCGGAGGCCAACTTCCACCTGACCGGACATCCGATCGGCTGGATCGCGCTGGCGCTGTTCGTGCTGGCCTATGTCGCGGTGATCGCCGAGGAACGCATCCAGATCGCCAAGTCCAAGCCGGTGATGCTGGCCGCGGCGCTGATCTGGGGCATGCTGGCGTGGAAGATGGGGGCCGGCCATGTCGAGCATTCGCCGGTGAAGCTGGTGTTCGAGACCATGTTCCTGGAGTACGCGGAACTGTTCTTCTTCCTGGTCGTGGCCATGACCTACGTGACCGCGATGGGCGAGCGCGGCGTGTTCGAGGCGCTGCGCGCGCAGATCACCCGGCGCCATTTCAGCTACCGGCAGCTGTTCTGGATCACCGGCACCCTGGCCTTCTTCCTGTCGCCGATGATCGACAACCTGACCACCGCGCTGGTGATGTCGGCGGTGATCCTGGCGCTGGGCGCGGGCAATGCGCGCTTCATCACCCTGGCCATGATCAACCTGGTGGTCGCGGCCAACGCCGGCGGCGCCTGGAGCGCCTTCGGCGACATCACCACGCTGATGGTCTGGCAGGCGCACAAGGCCGATTTCGTCGACTTCCTGACCCTGCTCGGGCCGTCCCTGGTCAATTGGCTGGTGCCGGCGCTGGCCATGCATTTCGCGGTCCCGCGCGGACGTCCCGAAGGTGCCGCCGGACATGAGCGCATCAAGCACGGCGGCATCGGCATCGTGGTCAGCTTCGCCCTGACCATCGCCATCACCGTGATCGGCAAGCAGTGGCTGGGCATGCCCACCGCGTTCGGCATGCTCACGGGCCTGGCGCTGCTGAACCTGGTGGCCTCGCACATCGACCGCCGCCTGCGCCGCTATGCGCTGGCCCAGGGTCCCGGCAACGACGTCGGCGAGAAGAGCTACTCGATCTTCAAGATCATCGCCAATGCCGAGTGGGACACCCTGCTGTTCTTCTACGGCGTGTTCGCCTGCGTCGGCGGGCTGGCCGCGATCGGCTACCTGGAACTGGCCTCGCGGATGCTCTACGGCGGCATCGGCTACACCTGGGCCAACACCGGCATGGGTCTGCTCTCGGCCGTGGTCGACAACATCCCGATCATGTTCGCGGTGCTGAAGATGAACCCGCCGATGGACCTGGGCCAGTGGCTGCTGATCACCCTCACCGCCGGCGTCGGCGGCAGCCTGTTGTCCGTCGGCTCGGCGGCCGGCGTGGCCTTGATGGGCGTCTCGCGCGGCATGTACACCTTTCGCACGCACCTGAAGTGGAGCTGGGCCATCGCCCTGGGCTTCGCCGCCAGCGTTCTGCTGCACCTTTGGTTCGACTCGCTGCACCTGTTCGGGGTGTCCTGATCACGGACGCGGTTCGGCCATCGGTGCCATGGATCGCCGGGCCCGATCCTGTAGCATCCGGTGACATGACCCACGCCAGCGAGCGCGTCCATGCACCATGCCAGTGACATCCTGCTGCTGCTGTTCATCATCTTCGTCGCCGCGCAGGTCGGCTCGGAGATCGCGCAACGCCTGAAGCTTCCGGGCGTGGTCGGCGAGATCGCCGCCGGCTGCGTGATCGGCCCGTCGGTGCTGGGCTGGATCGGCGCCGAGCAGATCATGCCGGGCACGCCACTGGACGCTTTGGCCGAGATCGGCGTGGTGTTGCTGCTGTTCTCGGTGGGCCTGGAAACGCGCCTGGACGATCTGAAGAAGGTCGGCAAGAGCGCGTTCGGGGTCGGCGTGCTGGGCGTGATCCTGCCGTTTGCCGCCGGCGTGCTGTGGGCGCACGGCTCGGGCTTCGCCTGGATCAAGTCGATGTTCGTGGCGGCGGCCTTCGTCGCCACTTCGGCCGGCATCACCGCCCGCGTGCTGCAGGAGCTGGGCGTGCTCAGGCGCACCGAGAGCCGCGTGATTCTCGGCGCGGCGGTGATCGACGACATCCTGGCCATGCTGCTGCTGGGCGTGGTGTCCTCGCTGCAGGGCGGCGGAAAGATCGACCTGCAGTCGCTGCTGCTGACGCTGTTCGGCGCGATCGGTTTCCTGGCCATCTTCGGCTGGGCCGGCACGCAGATGGCGCGGCGCCGTTCGTCCTGGCTGGAAAAACCGATCAGTCCGCATTCGCCGCTGACCATCGTGCTGGCGCTGTGCCTGGGCCTGGCGTTCCTGTCGACCAAGTTCGGCCTGGCGGCGATCATCGGCGCCTTCCTCGCCGGCATGATCGCCTCGGAAACCAAGCAGCGCGAGTCGCTGGAAAAGCGCACCATGCCGCTGCTGGCCCTGCTCACGCCGTTCTTCTTCGTCATCACCGGCGCCAAGATCAACCTCGCCGAGCTGGCCAGTTGGGACGCCGCCTGGATGCTGCTGGTGGTGACCCTCATCGCGATCGCCTCCAAGCTGCTGGGCGGCTTCCTCGGCGCGCTGGCGCTGGGCCGTCGCGGCGCGTTGATCGTCGGCTTCGGCATGGTGCCGCGCGGCGAGGTCGGCGTGGTGATCGCGGCCCTGGGCCTGGCCGCCGGCGTGTTCAGCGAACGCGTGTACGCGGTGATCGTGGCGATGTCGCTGCTGACCGCGGTGGTCACGCCACCGGTACTCTCCGCCCTGCTCAAGCGCAGCGCGCGCGAGGAGGCCCTGGCCTCTGCCGAGGTCGGCGATGACCCGGGCGGCCGCGATCAGGAACACCCCTAGACGCCACCCCCGCTAGGCCTGGCGGATGGCGTCGTAGCCGTCCAGCGCGCGCTGGCGCGAGGCCTTGATGTCGAGCATCGGCTCGGGATAGCCGCACGACGCGGCGAAACCGCCCTGCTTCCACGGCTCGTGCAGCAGCGCCTTCGGCGCCTCGCGCAGTTCCGGCACCCAGCGGCGGATATAGCTGCCGTCGGGATCGAAGCGCTGCGCCTGCGAGACCGGGTTGAAGATGCGGAAATACGGCGCCGCGTCGACGCCGCTGCCGGCGACCCACTGCCAGCCGAGGCTGTTGTTGGCCAGGTCCGCGTCCACCAGGGTGTCCCAGAACCAGCGCGCGCCGTGGAGCCAGTGCTGGCCCATGTTCTTGGTCAGCCAGCTGGCCACCACCATGCGCACGCGGTTGTGCATGTAGCCGGTGGCCCACAGTTCGCGCATGCCGGCGTCGACCAGCGGTATGCCCGTGCGACCGCGCTGCCAGCGCTCGAGCGCCGACGCATCGTCGCGCCACGGGTAGCGGTCGAAGCGCTCGTCGAGGTTGCGGTTCACGCTGTGCGGAAAATGGAACATCACGTGATGGGCGAAATCGCGCCAGCCAACCTCGCGCAGGAAGGCCTCGGCGCCCTCGGCACCGGCCGCGCCGGACGCCAGGCGCCGGGCCAGGTGGTGACGGATCATGCGCGGCGTGATCTCGCCGAAGTGAAGGTGCGGCGACAGCCGCGAGGTGCCGGTGCGGGCGGGCTGGTCGCGCAACTCGGCATAGCCGCGCACGGCGTCGTCGGCGAAGGCATCGAGCGCGGCCAGCGCGCCGGCCTCGCCCGGCGTCCAGTGGTCGGAAAACCCATCCGCCCAATCCAGCGACGGAAGCAGCGCAAGGTCCTCGAGCGCCAGGCCGCCCTCCAGCGCCTGCACGCCGAGCGGCGACGGCACCGGAAGCGGCGCCTCGACCGTGTCGCCCAGCTGCGCGCGCAGCTTGCGCCAGAACGGCGTGAACACCCGGTACGGTTCCTCCTTCTGCGTCAGCACCTGCCACGGGCTGCGCCACAGTGCGGCGTCGAAGCTGGCCACCTCGATGTCGCGCTCGCGCAGGGACTGCTTGATGGCGGTGTCGCGCTCGACCCGCGCCGGCTCGTACAGCCGGTTCCAGTACACCGCGCGGGCGCCACTGGCCTCGATCACGTCAAGCAGGGTCTGCAGGCTGTCGCCACGACGCAGGTGCAGGGCGCCATGGCGGCGCCGCAGATCGGCATCCAGGGCCGCCAGCGAATGATGCAGCCACCAGTGGCTGGCCGCGCCCGGCGTCCATTCACCCTCTTCTCCGGGCGCATGGATGTACAGAGGAAGGACCCTCTCGTGCCGGCGCATGGCGGCATCCAGGGCGGGATGATCCTGCAGGCGCAGGTCGCGACGAAACCAGACGATGGCGAGATCCATCGGCACAGTCTGTCTGCAGGTCGACGACGAATCCAGCCCGCGTTCAGGGATCCGCCACGCGACGGTGTAGGCTGGCATGAGCCGAAACCGCGGAACTCGTCATGCGTATCCATTTCACCTTCGCCCTCATGGCGTTACTCTCGGCCTGTTCCATGGCCACGCCACCGTCCACGCCGATGCCGGACCCCTCCAGCCAGCTGACCGGGCATGACTGGCAGCTGCAAAGCGCCGAGTCGGCGAGCGGACAGCCGCTCAAGGCCCTGCAGCCGGCCGACCACCCGCCGCTGGTGCTGCGCTTTCGTGATCATCGCTTGCATCTGCTGCATGCCTGCAACGCGATTGCCGGTCGCTACACCGTCAAGGACGGCGTGCTGCGCATCGACGCCATGCTGCACACCATGATGGCCTGTGCGGACCCGGCGCTGAACCGGCTCGAGCACGCGGCCATGGTCGCCCTGCAGGGTCCGGTTCGACTGAGCCTGGTCGCCACCGCGGCCGGACCGCGCCTGGACCTGGTCAATGCCGGCGGCGACACCCTGAGATTCATCGCCATCCCGCCGGAAGACGCCGCGCGGCCATCGCGCTGACGCCCCGCGCGCATGTCGCACGACACCACCGACATCAACCGCCGGCGCCAGGATCTCAGCGGCCGGGACAGCGTCTGGCTGTTTGGCTACGGCTCGCTGATCTACAAGGCCGACTTCGCCTACCTGGAACGGCAGCCGGCCCACATCCAGGGCTGGGAACGGCGCTTCTGGCAGGGCTCGCACGACCATCGCGGCACCCCCGACGCGCCCGGCCGCGTGGTCACCCTGGTGCCGCGCGACGGCGCGCGCTGCGTGGGCATGGCCTACCGCGTCACGCCGGACACGTTCGACCACCTGGACGTACGCGAGAAGAACGGCTACCTGCGTTTCACCACGCGCATGGATTTCATCGACGGCGGCGGCGCCGAGGGCCTGGTCTACATCGCCGGCGAGGACAACGCGGCCTACCTTGGCCCGATGCCCGAGGACGACATCGCCCGGCACGTCGATGCCTCGCACGGGCCCAGCGGCAGCAACCGCGACTACGTGTTGCGCCTTGCCGAGGCGTTGCGCGCGCTCGGCGAGCACGATGCCCACGTGTTCGCCATCGAACGCCATCTGCTCGCGCGCCGCCACGACACTGCCGCGTCGTGAGCTAGAATCGCAATCCCGAGCGCGATGCGCCCGCCATGGCGCTGCCCCGGAACCGCATGCCCGGTTATCTCACCCGCGAGCTGGACCTCGATGTCGGCGGCGCGCCACTGCAGGTTCGCGCGCTGCAGGACCTGCAGCAGTTCGACGACCCGCAGGGCCTGGCCGAAAGCGTCGGCATCCATTCGGCGCAGTGGAGCCTGTTCGGTCACCCCTGGCCCTCCGGGCTGGCCCTGGCCGCGCACATGGCCGACATCGACATCGTCGGCCGGCGGATCCTGGAACTGGGCTGCGGTCTGGCTGTCGCCAGCCTGGTGCTGGCGCGGCGTGGCGCCGACGTCACCGCCAGCGACCATCATCCACTGGCCGCCGAATTCCTGCGCCACAACGCCCGCGCCAATGGCCTGCCGGACATCCCCTTCCGCCGCCTGGACTGGGAACATCCGGATGACTCGCTGGGTCGCTTCGACCTGATCATCGGCAGCGACGTGCTGTACGAGCGGCGCCACGTGGCGCTGCTGGACGCCGTGATCGGGCGGCATGCGCTGCCCCGCGCCGAAGTGATCGTCACCGACCCCGGACGCGGCAATGCCGCGCGCTTCGAGCGACTGCTCCGCGCACGGGGTTTCGACGTGGGCGAGATCCGCATGGCCTTCGCGCCCGACGAACGCCCGCCCGGGCGCGGACGGCTCATCACCGCGAACCGCCCGGCGCCGTAGGCGGCGCCGTCTGCGCCAGGTCGGTGCTGTCGGCGGACAGGTGCAGCCGGTAGCGCAGGATATCGGCGTAGTTGCGTATGCGGCGCACGTAGCGCACCGGTTCCAGGCCGCGCGCGTAGCCGTGCGGCAACGAGCGGTAGTACTTGTGCTCGCTCAGCAGCGGCAGGACCTTGCTGACATCGCTCCAGTGATCGGGGTCCTTGCCCAGGCGCCGTGCCAGGCGTCGCGCGTCGCGCACGTGGCCCAGGCCCACGTTGTAGGCCGCCAGCGCGAACCAGATGCGGTCGCGCGTCGTGATCGAGTCGCTGAGGCGCTTGCGCAGCCGCGCCAGGTAGGCCGCGCCACCGCGGATGCTGGCCGCGGGATCGGTCCGCCGCTTGACGCCCACGGCCTGGGCCGTCGTCTGGGTCAGCATCATCATGCCGCGCACGCCCGTCGGGCTGACCGCATCGGGGTTCCAGTGCGATTCCTGGTAGGCCTGCGCGGCCAGGACCAGCGGCGGCAGCTCGTAATGCCGGGCCGCCTTGTGGAACAGCTTGGCGTAGTCGGGATAGCGCGTGTCGATGCGACGGGTATAGGCGCGTATGTCGACGTAGTCGAATACCCGTGCCAGGCCGTAGTAATGGTTCATCAGCCGTTTCAGGCTGCCGTTATCGCGATAGCCGGCCAGCCAGCCGCGGGCAGCCGCGTCCAGCCTGTCCGCATCCCTGGGCAGGACCCAGGCCAGATGCTGCGGCTGGCTGAGGTCGAAGGCCACCACGAGGTTGGGAAAGAAGCGCCGGTTGATGGCGACGATGTCCGAATCGGCCACCGTGCAATCGAGCTTGCCCGACCACACCGCGCGCAGCAGGTCCTCGGTGCCGTCCCCGGCATTCTCGCGCCAGCTCAGCCTGGGGTGGTCCTTCTTCAGCGCCTCCAGCCGCGCCACGTAGCTGCTGTCGGCCACCACTTCCAGGTTCACGCCATCCAGGGCCGCCACCGAGCCGGGGCGCGGTCCGTCGCGCCGGCACACCACCTGCTGGGTGACGTCCTGGTAGTCCGGCCCGAAGCGGAATTGCTTCTCGCGCTTGGGCGTGCGGGTCAGTCCGGCGGCGATCATGTCACCCTCGCCGTCGGCCAGGGCGTGCAACAGGTCGGACACCGAATTCTTGACCACGAAGGTCGGCTTCACGCCCAGCGAGCGGGCGAAGTCGCGGGCCAGATCGTATTCGGGGCCCTCGGGGCGGTCATCGCGGCCGATGTAGTAGGTGGTCGGCGCGTTGCGCGTCAGCACGATCAAGGTGCCGCGCTCGCGAATCCGCTGCAGACGGTCCGGATGTGCCCGGCACGCGCAGAGCAGCAGGATCAGCGCGCCGCACAACGCGAGGCGCCATGGTCGAATGGACAGCATCGGGTGGTGCCGCATGCTTCCCCCTGTCGCGAGAATCCGACGCACTCACCATAACGCAAGCACGCTCCGCGCGTTCAGAAGATCGATTGACCGGTCAACTCGGCGAAGCGCTCCAGCGCCCTGCTGCCGGCCAGCGAATTGCCGCGCCGATCCAGGCCCGGGGCCCACGCGCACAGGCTGAACATGCCCGGCATCACCGCGACGATGCCGCCGCCGACGCCGCTCTTGGCCGGCAGGCCCACGCTGTAGGCGAAGGCGCCCACGGCATCGTAGGTACCGCTGGTCAGCATCAGCGAATTGATGGCCTTGGCCTGGCTGGTCGAGATCACCTCGCCGTCGCTGTTGTGTCCGTGGCGGGCCAGGTACATGAACGCACGCGCCAGTTCGGCGCAGCTCATCGACAGCGCGCAGTGATGGAAGTACGCGTCGAGCACCAGGTCGGGATGATTGTCCAGATTGCCGAAACTCTTGAGGAAATACGCCAGCGCGGCGTTGCGGTAGCCCTGCCGCGCCTCCGACTCGGCGACGGCCAGGTCGTAGTCGACATCGTCCGCGCCGCACAGGCGGCGCACGAAATCGCGCAGCGCGACCTTGGCATCGCCCAGCTGGCTGAGCACGATGTCGGTGACCACCAGCGCCCCGGCGTTGATGAACGGGTTGCGCGGAATGCCGCTCTCGACCTCCAGCTGCACCAGCGAGTTGAACGCATTGCCCGACGGCTCGCGCCCGACCCGCTGCCACAGCTTGGTGTCGGCGGTGCGCATGGCCTGGGTCAGGGTGAACACCTTGGAGATGCTCTGGATCGAGAATCGCTCGTCGGCGTCGCCGACACAGGCGAAGTGGCCGTCGACATCGCACACGGCCATGCCGAACTTGCGCTCGTCGACCCGCGCCAGCTGCGGGATGTAGTCGGCCAGGTGACCCTGCGGCAGGGTCGGGACGATCTCGGCGTGGATCTGTTCCAGGATGTGCTGGTACTGCAAGTGAACTTCCTGCGTGCGCTCGTATTGGAGGAAAATGCTAACCGGCCACCCACCACCCCGCCTACCCCGCGCGCCGGCCACGGCTCGCGTCTAGACGGAAAACGCCTCTCCGGACGCCGGAGGGCGTGAAGTGGCCGGCCCACCCGACGCCAGGAGATTGCGCCCTTGAACGCCTTCACCATACGCCCGATGCACGCCGACGATGCCGCCGAGACCAGTCGGCTGGCGGCGCAGCTGGGCTATCCGGCCGCGCCCGGTGCGATGCGCGCGCGCATCGCCGGCCTGCTGGCCTCGCCTCGACATGTCCTCGCCGTGGCCGAAGCGACCGACGGGTCGCTGGCCGGCTGGATCAGCGCCGAACGCCGCCTGCTGCTGACCGGTGATGAACGCCTGGAGATCACCGGCCTGGTGGTCGACGACACCCGTCGTCGTGGCGGCGTCGGCCGCGCCCTGCTCGCGGCCGCCGAGCGCTGGGGCATGGACCGTGGGCTGGACACGGTGTTCGTGCGTTCCAGCGTCAGCCGCGAGGCGTCGCATCCGTTCTACGCGCGCGCCGGGTACCAACGCACCAAGACCCAGCACGCCTACCGGCGCCGGCTGGCGCCGGCGATGCCGCGGGACGACTAGTCGCCGGCGCCGGGCTCGCGCACCAGCATCCACAGGCCGCCGTAGATCACGAACACCGGCCACCACAGTTCCCAGCGCACGTCGAGCAGGAACATCAGGGCGATGCTGATGATGATCACGGCCGAAAGCGCCGGCCGCCCGACGCGGGCATCGAAGCGACCGCTGGCGCGCCATGCCCGGATCGCCTGGGTCAGCGGCCCGATGGCGGCGATCAGGATGAACAGCGCCCACCAGTTGTGCATGTAGAACAGCGGCAGGTCCACGCCAAGGTTGCGCAGCAGGAAGTACAGGCCGATGGCGATCACCACCAGGCCGGTCATCAGGCCCTGCGAACGCGCGGGGGCCGGTTTGTTGTTGGCATCGTTCACACGGGTTCTCCCGATGGCGTGATGACACAGCGTAGGTTTCGCCGCGACCTGCGGCAAGTGACGCCTGTCACCGCACGCGCATGCGCGAGGACATCGGGCATCCCGTGCGACCGGTTCCATGCGCCGCTGTTGACGCCAGCGTGCCGGATCGTCGAGGCTTGCCTCTGATCCGCGCGCGAGAGATCCACGCATGAGCGAGCCACGTCCCGTCGGCAAGACCATCCTCGGCCACCCGGCCGGCCTGATGACCCTGTTCTTCACCGAGATGTGGGAGCGCTTCAGCTTCTACGGCATGCGCGCGCTGCTGATCCTGTTCATGACCGCGGCCGTGGCCAAGGGCGGCATGGGACTGAACGATGCGACGGCCACGGCCATCTACGGCCTGTACATGGCCGGCGTCTACCTGACCTCGCTGCCGGGCGGCTGGATCGCCGACCGCCTGATCGGCCAGCAGCGCTCGGTCTGGTACGGCGGCATGATCATCGCCGCCGGGCACTTCACGCTGGCCATCCCCAGCCACCGCACCTTCTTCCTCGGCCTGGTGCTGATCGTGCTGGGCACCGGCCTGCTCAAGCCCAATGCCAGCGCCATGGTCGGCGACCTGTACCCGGAGGGCGGAAGCCGTCGCGACAGCGGCTTCTCGATCTACTACATGGGCATCAACCTGGGCGGATTCCTGGGTCCCATCATCTGCGGCTGGCTGGGCCAGAAGGTCAACTGGCACTACGGTTTCGCCGCGGCCGGCATCGGCATGGTGCTGGGCCTGATCCAGTACCGCCTGACCCTGCGCACCCTCGGCGCCGCCGGCACCCACGCCCTGCCCGCCCATGACGAACCGGTGCGCCAGCAGCAGTTCCTGAAGCGCTCCTGGCGGGGCCTGTGGCTGGGCGTGGCCGCCATCGTGCTGGTGGTCGGGCTGGGCTACACCGGCGTGGTCGTGTATGCGCCGCAGGCGATCGCGGTGTGGTCCAGCTACGTGATCCTGGGCCTGGGCCTGGGCTTCCTGCTGTGGCTGTTCGCCTACGGAAAGCTCAGCACGGTGGAGAAGAAGCGCCTGGCGGCGCTGACCATCCTGTTCCTGGTGCAGACCCTGTTCTGGGCCGGCTACGAGCAGGCCGGTTCCAACTTCAACCTGTTCGCCCAGCGCTACACCGACCTGCACGTGTTCGGCTACGCCTTCCCGGCCTCCTGGTTCCAGAGCGAGAACTCGCTGCTGATCCTGCTGCTGGCGCCCTTCTTCGCCTGGCTCTGGATCTGGCTGGGTCGGCGTAAGCTGGATCCGTCCACGCCGATGAAGTTCGCCCTGGGCATGGTCTTCATCGGCATCGGCTTCCTGGTCATGATGGGCGCGGCCTGGGTGGTCGTGGCCGGTCACCAGGCCCTGCCGACCTGGCTGGCGCTGACCTACCTGGTGCACACCATCGGCGAGCTGTGCCTGAGCCCGGTCGGCCTGTCGGCCACCACCAAGCTTTCACCACGACGCTACGCCAGCCGCCTGATGGGCACCTGGTTCCTGTTCATGGCACTGGGCGAGATCCTGGCCGGCCTGATCGCCGGGCGCTTCAGCGCCAAGGATGTCCACGACATGCCGCACATCTACGCCACCATCGCCATCGCCTCGATCGCGGTGGGCGTGGTGCTGGCGCTATTCGCGCGACCGATCAAGCGCCGCCTGATCGGCGAGAGCGTGAGCATCGCCGGGCCAGCGGATACGCGCGAAGCATAGGACGGACAACGCCGCCGGGGCCCGGTTGCAGCCACCATGGGGGAACACCGCGCAGGCCGGACGCTGTCCGCCGATTGCCGAGTGTTTGGAGCATGCAGAGATGCGGCGGGCAGAGTCCGCCCTACAGGAAGGTGGCGTAGTCCTCCAGCGCCAGGCGCTGGATATCCGGCACCCGGCAGCCTTCGGCCGGGTGTCCCACCACCAGCAGCAGGTACGGCATCTCGTTGCGCGGCCGCTCCAGGATGTCGTTGAGGAACTTCATCGGGCTGGGCGTGTGCGTCAGCGTGGCCAGGCCGGCCCGATGCAGCGCGGCGATCAGCATGCCGGTGGCGATGCCGACCGACTCGTGCGGGTAGTAGCGCTTGTGCTTCACGCCCTCCTCGTCGAGCGCGAAGCGTTGGTAGAACACCGCGATCAGCCACGGCGCCGTCTCCAGGAACGGCTTGTCCGCGTCGGTACCCAGCGGCGCCAGCGCCTCCAGCCACGGCTCGGGCGCGCGATGCTCGTAGAAGCTGCGTTCCTCGTCCTCGGCGGCCTCGCGGATGCGGCGCTTGATGTCGGGGTCGGACACGGCCACGAAGCGCCAGGGCTGCTGATTGGCGCCGCTTGGCGCGGTTCCGGCGGCGCGCAGGCCGTGCTCGATCACTGCCCTCGGCACCGGCGTCGGGGCAAAATCGCGCACCGTGCGGCGCCGGGCAAGCTCGTCGGCGAAATCCGCCGCACGTTGCACGCGAGCCACGTCATCGAGCGGTTCGCGCGCGGGGAGTTCGACGGTGGGATGGAAGGCGTCGTTCATGCGGTCAGGCCATCGGAGGACGTGTCCGCATGGTAGCGCTTCATGAGTGCCTGCGACCGAACGCGACGGACGCAGCCTCTGCGCGCGGGGTGATCGACGATGAGTCCGCGGCAGGCTAGGATTGCAACGTTGAAGCCGGCCCGGGATGATATAACTGGGGTGAGGTTGGGGAGCCGGATGCGTCCGGCTTATCTTTGGGGGAGCGATGCAATATCGCTCGTATTAAGAGGGCAAGACCTTGAATTGGTATCTTGAAGTTCTGAAGAAGTACGTCGATTTTTCCGGCCGTGCGCGACGCACGGAGTACTGGATGTTCCAGCTGTTCAATTTCATCATCATCTTCGGCGTCACCATTATCGGCATGATGCTGGGCGAGCGTGCCATGCAGCTGCTGACGGTTTTGATCTATATCTACTACCTGGCCATCCTGCTGCCGAGCCTGGGCGTGCAGGTGCGTCGTCTGCACGACACGGGCCGCAGCGGCTGGTGGATCCTGATCGCCCTGGTGCCTTTCGTGGGCGGCATCGTCCTGTTGGTATTCAACGTGCTCGACAGCGGTCCGGACAACGAATACGGCCCGAACCCGAAGGGCGTCGGCGCCTGAGGAATCGCCGCGGGGCCACCGCCCCGCCGCGTGACAACGCAAGGGACACGCCGGTCGCCGGCGTGTCCCTTTTGCTTTGCGCATGATCGGGTACGGGCGCAGCCGGCCCGCGGACGTGTTCAACGCGTCGGAAGGTAGTGCTCGGGATTGACCGGCTTGCCGTTGCGCCGTACCTGGAACTCCAGCTCGGTGCGCGAGGCGCCGCTGGAACCCATTTCGGCGATCACCTGTCCGGCACGCACGCGCTCGCCCTCGCGCACCAGGCGCTTGCGGTTGTGACCGTAGGCCGACAGGTAGGTGTCGTTGTGCTTGATGATGACCAGCTCGCCGTAGCCGACCAGGCCGCTGCCGCTGTAGACCACCACGCCGCTGGCCGCGGCGCGCACCGGATCGCCGGCCTTGCCGCCGATCTCGATGCCGGGGATCGGCGCACCGGCGCTGAAGCGGTCCACCAGGGGACCGTCCGCGGGCCAGCGCCAGTTGACGCCGTCGAGCATGCGGGTGGGCGCGGCGGGCACCGACGAGGCCGCCACCGGCGCGCGGTCGGGAGGCGTGGCCTCGCCGGCCACCGGGATGGTGGTGCTCACCGCGCGTGCCGCCTGGGCCGTATCGGTGGGCGTCCCGGGCACCGGAGCGGGCACGTGACGCACGACGGCCGGCGTCACCGGCCGCATCACCGTGGGCCGGTCGCTGGCGGCCACCGCGGGCGGCGTGATGCGCAGGCGCCGACCCGGATGGATCACGTAGGGCGCGGGGATGCCGTTCCAATGGGCCAGGTCGCGGAAATCGACGCCGGCGCGGAAGGCGATGCTGTAAAGCGTGTCACCACGCACCACCGTGTAGTGGGTGTCGGTCATCGGTCCGCTGGCGTGCAGCGGGACGCCACTGGAGTCGACCGACACGCCACCGGGCGGGTTCTCGATCACGATCGAATGGTGCGGCACCACGCACGCGCTCAGCGTGAAGGCCAGCAGGACACAGACGACGGCGTTCTTGGCATGCATGGTGGACAGGATAACCGGGGCTCGGGGCGCATTCACCGTAGCAGAAACCACCAGGCCAGCAGAGCCACCAGCAGGGCGAGGCTGATCCAGCCGATGCGCTCGATATGCTTGTGCAGCAGGTCCTCGGCACGCTGGCCGAACAGTCGGATCAGCAGCGCCAGCAGGTACACGCGCTTGCCGCGCCCGATCACGATGCACAGCAGGAACGGCACCAGCGGCACGCCCACGATGCCCGAGGCCCAGGTGATGAACTTCATCGGCACCACCGGCTGCAGCGCGGCCAGCAGCAGCACCAGCATCAGGCCCCAGAAGTGCGTGGTCATCTGCGCGCGCAGGTTGGCCACGCCCTGCTCGATCGAGGCCAGCAGGTGCAGGTCGGCCAGGACGGGTTTCAGCGCCTCGAAGGCGAAGTGGCCCAGGGCATAGCCGACCAGCGAGCCAAGCAGCGAGAACAGCAGGCTGATGCCGGCATAGCGAAAGGCGCGGTCGCGCCGGGCCATCGCCATCGGCGCCAGCATCACCTCGGGCATGATCGGGAAGATGAAGGCCTCGACGAAACTCAGGCCGGCCAGGTAGCGCTCGGCATGCGGGTGCCGCGACCAGCGCAGGGCGCGTTCGTACAGCGGACCGAAAAGGCGCATCAGGCGAAGACCCTTGCCAGCTGGCGCATTCAGATCAACCCGCCGAGCAGCGGCACGAAGCTGACCGGGCCGAGATCCTCGGACACCAGCTCGCCGTCGGCCTGCTTGGTCACGCGGTACAGCGTCTGCGCGCCGGACGGACCGACCGGCGCCACCAGCACGCCGCCGGGCGACAGCTGGTCGAAAAGCTGCTGCGGCACGCCCTCGCCCGCCGCGGTGAGGATGATCGCGTCGAACGGCGCCTCGTCCGGCCAGCCGAGGTTGCCGTCGTCGTGCTTGGAACGCAGGTTCTCGATGCCCAGCTGGCGGAAGCGCCGGCGCGCCATGCGCAGCAGCGGCTCGATGCGCTCGACGGTATGGATCTGCGGCACCAGCGCCGCCAGCACCGCGGCCTGGTAGCCCGAGCCGGTGCCGATCTCCAGCACCCGCTGCGGCACGCCGTGTTCGATCAGCGCCTCGGTCATGCGCGCCACCACCCACGGCTGCGAGATGGTCTGGCCGTGGCCGATAGGCAGCGCGTTGTTCTCGTAGGCGCGCGAGGCCAGCGCCTCGTCGATGAACAGGTGCCGCGGCAGGCTGCGGATCACGTCCAGTACCCGCATGTCGGTGATGCCTTCCTCGCGCAGCGTGGCGACCAGCCGGTCGCGCGCGCGCTGCGAGGTCAGGCCCTCGCCGCGCAGGGCCTCGGCGGAGATGGCGTGGGTCTTCATGCCGCGTCCTCGCCCTGCAGCGCGGCACTCATGTCGCCGACCCAGCTGCTGACCTTCTCCAGCGCCTGGAAACGGGTCAGGTCGGTATGGATCGGGGTCACCGACACATAGCCACGGCTGACCGCGTTGAAGTCGGTGCCCGGGCTGTCGTCGTCGACACCGCCGGCCGGTCCGATCCACCACACCGTGCGCCCGCGCGGATCCTTCTGCGCGATGCAGGGCTCGGACGGGTGGCGCTTGCCCAGGCGAGTGACCTCGAAGCCGCGGATCTCCGCCCACGGCCGGTCCGGCACATTGACGTTGAGGATCGTGTCGGCCGGCAGCGGATCCTTGATCAGGCGCTGCACCAGCACCTGCACGGCGCGCGCGGCCGAGGCGTAGTGCTCGGCGTTGTGGTCGCTGCTGACCAGGGACACGGCGATCGCCGGAAGGCCGAGGAAGCGACCTTCCATCGCCGCCGACACCGTGCCCGAGTAGATGACGTCATCGCCGAGATTGGCCGAATTGTTGATGCCCGACACCACGATGTCCGGCTTGGCATCGAGCAGGCCCGACAGGGCCAGGTGCACGCAATCGGTCGGCGTGCCCGCCACGCGGTGATAGCCGTTGTCCATGGTGATCACGCGGATCGGCTGGTCCAGGGTCAGCGAATTGCTGGCGCCGGAGCGGTCGCGATCAGGCGCGACCACGGTCACCTCGCCGATGCTGGACAGGGACTTCGCCAGGACATGGATACCCGGCGCATCCACGCCATCGTCATTGCTTACGAGAACTCGCATCTGGGACCGTCATGCAGGGTATGCACCGGCGCGGAAGACGCCGGATTGGAACGCCTTATTCTAGCCCAATCGATGCTCCCCTGCCCCGTGTCCGCGACCGCGCTAGGATACGTGCATGAGCCGCCGCGCCCCGCCCCGACCCAGTGACGAGGACATCGCCCTGTTCCACCAGGCGGTCGGCCCGGTGCGGCGCATCGAGCACGCGGCTCCGGCCGCGGAGAAGCCCCGCCCGCGTCCACGCGCGCATATGCGCGAGGCCGACGAGGCCGCCGTCGCCTACGACCTGCTGCACGCCGAGCACGACCCGGGCATGATCGAGATCGGCGAGGAACTGGGCTACCTGCGCGAAGGCCATTCGCCCAAGCTGCTGCGCCGCCTCAAACGTGGCCAGTTCAGCATCCAGGGCGAGATCGACCTGCACCACATGAACGCCGAAGCCGCCCGCAGCAGCATCCTGGACCTGCTCGAGGAAGCGCACGCCGAGGGCTGGCGCTGCATCCGCATCGTGCACGGCAAGGGCCTGCGCTCGCGCCCCGGCGGACCGGTGCTCAAGGGCCTGACCGACCGCATCCTGCGCCGCCGCAGCGACGTGCTGGCCTTCGCCTCCGCCCGTCCGGCCCAGGGCGGCACCGGGGCAGTGATCGTGCTGCTGCGCTGAGGCGCTCAGAAGAACTCGTATTCCAGCTGGAAGCGCACGGTCAGGTCCGGCGCGCGGGCATCGACGCCCGCCAGAATGGCGGCGTTGTAGGCCAGCTTGCGACCACCACCGAAGGAGGCCTCGCCGAACAGGGCCGGGCCGGCGCGCATCGCCTCGTTGCGCAGCCGGTCGGTGTGTCCCAGGCCGCCAAAGGCCTGGAAGCCGGGGTTGAAATGCCGATTGCGGCCGTGCCAGCGCCACTGCGCGGCATAGGTGACTTCGGTATGCCGCTCGTCCTCGCCCGGGGCCCGCGCATCGATGCGACGACCGAACGCCACGTTGAGGTTGAACTGCGAGCGCCCGACCTCCTTCTGCAGCATCGGCCCGATCTTCAGCTCGTGCTCGCGTTCCAGGCGGTTGTAGGCGTACTCGGTGAGGATGCCGGCGTCCAGCCAGTAGCGGCCGTGCTCGGTCAGCTGGACGATGTTCTCCCACTCCAGTTCCTCGACCCGCGCCGCGTTGCCCGGTGTGCGCGTGTACTCGGCGGCGAACTCGGTGTACCAGCGCGGCGCCACGCCATAGCCCGCGGCCAGCACCGCGGCCTGCTCGCCGCGACCGCGATTGCCCCAGTCCTGGCTGCCGCCGCGCAACTCGATTTCCCACTCGTGGTAGCTGACGATGGGCGAATAGACGGTCAGCGCCGGTCCGGCCTTGGCGGGAAGCATCCACGAGGAGGCAGCAAGGGCCAGCGCGAGGGCGGCGAAGATGGTTTTGCGTTGCATGCGAAAGCGATCCGGTAGGTGGTGGCCGGAGCGGGCCACCGGTGAACGGGGGATGGAGTATCAGTCGGCCCGTGCCTGACGGCGGGCGACCCAACGCGCGGACGCCACCAGCACCAGGGCGGTGAGGCCGTAGAAGGTCAGCATCATCGCGGTCGGTCGGGCCTGGTAGCCGACCAGCACGTGCAGCGTCTGTCCCAGCACGGAACCGTCGCCGAGCCAGCGTGAGCTGTCCCACAGGACCCGGCCGCCGAACGACAGCAGGTCGGCCTGCGCCAGGTAACGGGCGGCGCTGGCGGCCAGGCCCGCGGCGAGCAGGATCAGCAGCGCATTGGTGAATTTGAAGAAGCGTTGCAGCGGCACGCGCACCAGGCCCAGGTAGAGCACCACGCCAAGGGCGATGCCGCCAGCCAGGCCGATCAGCAGCCCGGGCACCAGGCCCTGGGCCCCGCCGGCCAGCATGCCGTACAGGAACAGCGCCACTTCCGAACCTTCGCGCAGCACGGCCAGCGCGACCACCACGGCCAGCAGGTACAGGGGACGGGCACCGGTATGCACCGCGTGTCCGACCGCGCGCATGCGCTGGGTCAGTTCGCGCCCGTGCACGGACATCCACGTCACGTGCCAGCCGATCGTCACCACCGCGGCCAGCAGCACGCCGGCATTGAACAATTCCTGGCCGCGACCGGAAAAGGCATCGGCTATGAGGCCGGCGCCCCAGGCCACCAGCACGGCGCCGCCCAGGCCGGCGACGATGCCGCCCAGCAGCCAGCGACCGCGGCCGGAAATGCCGCGCGTGGCGGCGCCGACCACGCCGATGATCAGCGCGGCCTCCAGCACTTCGCGAAACACCAACAGCGCAATGGCGAACATGGCTACTTCTCCACCACCAGCACGCCCTGCGCGCTATCGGGATGGAAATCGCCGAAGAACCGATAGCGGCCCGCATCGAGCGGACCGACGTAGATCTTCGCGCTCCGTCCGCCGGGGATGATCTTCTCGCGGTTGAACTCGTTGCTCTCGAACTCCTCCGGCGTGGCGTCGCGGTTGTGCACCACCAGCACCACCTTGCGCCCGGCCGGGATCGTCAATTGCGCCGGCTCGAAGCGATGGTTGCGGATGCTCACTTCGACGGTCGGCAGGTCGCCTGAAACGGCGGCGACCGACGTCACGCCGAGGCCAAGGGCCAGGACGATGGCTGCGACGGTGCGGAACGTGAGAGACATGCGTGTTGCTCCGGAAAGGTGTATTGAATGATAACGATTCCCATTTTATGTGTAAACACGTCACCATGGAACACCCCTGCGACGGCCCGGAACCCGCGTATCGCCGGGCACCGGCCATGACGCCGGCCGCGAGGTCGGTACGCATGCATGCCGGGGCGCGCGAACCCGTCGATGGCGGCGTCCGCCGGCCCAGGCCAGGACTTGCGTCGCCCTGCCGGCCGGGCCGGCCTGCCCCCGCGATGTCCACGCCGCTGGCCATGCGCGGATGCGTCGGGGCCTTGGGCTTTCTTGATCGCGATCAACTCACGCCGCCGCAACATGGACCACGCTGTGGACGGTCCATCGCGAGACAGGAGGAAGGTCATGCGCATCGACGATATCTGCACCCACGACGTCGTCCATGTAAATGCCGACATGTCGTTGCGCGACGCGGCGCAGCTGATGCGCAACCGGCACGTGGGCACCCTGGTGGTCGTCGAGCAACCGAACGGCGAGCGCATACCGATCGGCATCGTGACCGATCGCGACATCGTGGTCGCGGTGATCGCCGCCGACATCGATGCCCATACGCTTTCGGTCGGCGACATCATGACGCGCAAACTGGCGACCTGCGCCGCCAGCCAGGACATGTTCGACGCCGTGCAGATCATGCGCGCGCGCGGCGTGCGGCGCCTGCCGGTGCTCAATCGCCAGGGCGGCCTGGCCGGGATACTGTCCAGTGACGACATCCTCGCGGCCATCGGAACGCACCTGGGCGAGCTCGCGCACGCCCTCATGCACGAACAGGCCCGGGAAATGGAATCCCGGCCCTAGATGCCCGCGCTCCATCGAGGCGCATGGATGTGATGCCATGCGGCGCGCACGGAGCCGGGCCCTCGCACCACCTGTCGGGTCGCGCCGCCGCGCAAGGTCATGCGCAACAGCCGACCCGCCTGCAGCCGTATCGGGAGAACCGTCATGTCGAAAACCTGGATTGTTGCCGCCGACCGCGTTCGCGCGCGCCTGTTCGAATATGACCCCCGGCAGCGCCGCGTGTCCGAGATCGAGGATTTCCTCAACCCCGAAGGCCGTGCCCCGTCGGGCTCGCGCGGCGAGAACCGCCCACCACGGACCTTCGACAGCACGGGGCCGTCACGTCACGCCATCGAGCCGCATACCGAGCCGGCGACCAAGGCGGCCGCGCGCTTTGCACATGTGCTCGCGTCCGCGCTGGAGGATGGGCGCGTGCAGCACCGCTTCGACGCATTGGTGCTGGTCGCCTCGCCACGCTTCCTGGGGCATTTGCGCCAATCGATGCCACCCTCCCTGCGCGAGTGCGTGACCCGCGAAGTGCACCGGGACATGACCCGCGCGACGCTGGAGACCATCCACGAGATGGTGACCGAGCCCTTCCCCGGCCAGAGCTGAACCCCGCGCCAGGGCGTGCACACGAACCCGCGACGGCGCCGTGCCGGCACACGGCCCGGCTCGATCACCGCGTGCGGGCCAACTCGCGCACGACCACGGTGGCATAGCTTCCGGACGGCAGCGCGAAGCGGAGTTCCAGCGTGGACTCGTCGCGCCAGTCCCACTCCAGCTGCTGCGGCAGCAGGCGCAGGGCGCGACGCTCCTGGTCCATGCCCGCCGCGACCAGCCCGGCGACCAGGTCGGGGGCGGCCGCGGCCACGGCGCGCTCGCGGGTGCCGGCGTCGCCACTGGCAGGCGTCTCGCCCCGTCCCCACAGCGGTCCGGACGGGTGGATGTCCCCCGCGGCCAGGCGCGCGGCCAGGGTGTCGTCGAAGGGTTCGGGGCCGAACCACGAGCGCGAGCCGGCCAACGCCCAGATCTCGCCCTCCAGGGGCGTGTCCCAGCAGCCGTCCTCGACGCGACCGGCGAGCACGCGGTTGAACAGTTCCGAACGCGCCGCCGAGAGCAGCATCGAACGGACGCGCTTGTCCACGCGCTTGCCGGCGAACATGGCGCGTGCCCGCTCGACGTTGGCGCCGCCGCGGCCGAATCGCTGCTCGCCGAAGTAGTTCGGCACGCCACGATCGCGCAGGGCGGCCAGCACGCGCTCGCCACGCTCCCGATCGCCTTCCACCTGGCGCAGGCCGAGCGTGAAGCGGTTGCCGGCCAGGGCGCCGCGCTTGAGCTTGCGCCGATGACGCTGGCTGGACAGGATGCGCACGCCCTCGTGCGGGAAGGCCGACCAGTCCGGTTCCGCGCGCCCGGCCAGGTGCACCGAGAAGGCCTGCCGCGTCACGGCATGACGGTCCTTGAGACCGGCGAAGCCGATGCCGACCGGCGAAATGTCGGCGAATCGCGCCAGTTCACGCGCCACCCACTGGGTCTCGTGGCCGCGCTTTTCCACCACCAGCAGCGCATGCTCGCCCTCGCCGTCCGCGGCATAGCCAAGTATCTCCTCGACCACGAAATCCTCGGGCCGGGCGCGCAGGCGCGCGATCAGGGGCGGGCCACCGTGGGCCCATGGCAGGTCGTTGTCGGTTGCGGTCATCGGCGGGAACGTGGCGGTGGAATCGAGGGCGACGCGGTCAGACGAAGCCATGCAGCAGGAACAGCGAGGCGAGGCCCAGGAAGATGAAGAAGCCGCCGCTGTCGGTCATGAAAACAAGGAAGATGTTCGAGCCCATGGCCGGATCGCGGCCCAGGCGCAGCATCAGCATAGGGATGCCCACGCCCATCGCCGCGGCCAGCATCTGCTCGAGCACCATGGCCACGGTCATGACCGCGCCCAGCGCGAGGTTGTGATACATCAGCGCGACCACGATGCCGATCACCCCGCCCCAGATCAGGCCGTTGAAGAAGGCCACGCCCAGTTCCTTGCGCAGCAGGCGCCACATCGAGGCCAGTCCGACCTGGTCGGTGGCGATGGCGCGCACGATCTTGATGATGGTCTGGTTGCCGGAGCTGCCGCCGATGCTGGCGACGATCGGCATCAGCGTGGCCAGCACCACCAGCTTCTCGATCGAGCCCTGGAACAGGCCGATCACGCGCGAGGCCAGGAACGCGGTGACCAGGTTGATGGCCAGCCACGACCAGCGGTTGCGCACCGAGGCCCAGACCGAGGCGAAGATGTCCTCTTCCTGGCGCAGGCCGGCGCGGCCCAGTGCCTCGGACTCGCTCTCTTCGCGAATGCGGTCGACCATCACGTCGATGGTCAGGCGGCCGATCAGGCGACTCTCGGTGTCGACCACCGGCGCCGAGATCAGGTCGTAGCGCTCGAAGGCCTGCGCCGCGTCGTCGGCGTCGTCGGTGGGCAGGAAGGTATCGACGTCGCGCGCCATGACCTCGCCGACCTTCTTGTCCGGCGGATTGACCACCAGCCACTTCAGCGGCAGCACGCCGGTCAGCACGCTGTCCTGGTTGATCACGAACAGCTTGTCGGTCTGCTCGGGCAGTTCGTCGAAACGGCGCAGGTAGCGCAGCACCACTTCCAGGGTCACGTCCTCGCGGATGGTGACCATCTCGAAGTCCATCAGCGCGCCGACCTGGTCCTCGTCGTAGGACAGCGCCGACTGCACCTGCTCGCGCTGCTGCGGATCGAGGCTGGCCATCAACTCCGGCAGGACCTCGGGCGGCAGGTCATCGACCAGGTCGGCCAGTTCGTCCGAGTCCAGCGGTTCGATGGCGGCGAGGATTTCGCCCTCGTCCATGTCCGCGATCAGCGATTCGCGCACCGCATCGGACACTTCCAGCAGGATCTCGCCGTCGCGATCGGCCTTGACCAGCTGCCAGACGACCAGGCGGTCCTGCAGTGGCAGCGCTTCCAGGACATAGGCGATGTCGGCTGGATGCAGGCCGTCGAGGCATTTCTGCAGTTCGTTGTGGACCTGTCGATGCAGCAGGCTCTCGACCCGCTGCTGGTGCCCGCCGCTGTCATGCCGGCGCAACAGCTCCTCGGCATCACGCCGACGCTGCAAAAGATCATGGATCTGCGCGAGCTGCTCCTGCAGGCTGCTCTGCGGCTTGCGGATTTCGACTTCGCTCATGACACGCTCCGTCCCCGACGACGGGGCGCGTCATCGGAGTTACCGGGTCAAGGTGAACGTTACGTTCAAACTGGGAGGTTGACTGGGTACGTCCATGGCTGAAAATTCCGACGGCATGCCGGTTCGTGCGGGCATGATAGCAGCAGGCCGCCCAGGCGGGCATCACGCGATGCGCCGGAGGCGCTTCGATGCAACGCGCGGATCGGCTTCAGGCGGTCGTGTCGAGCGGCTGCAGCAGGGCCACGGCCATCGCCGCGATGCCCTCGCCGCGACCGGTCAGGCCGAGGCGTTCGGTGGTCGTGGCCTTGACGCTCACGCGGGCGATGTCCACGCCCAGGTCCGCGGCCAGGTTGGCGCGCATGGCGTCGGCATGCGGACCGATCCTGGGGCGTTCGCAGACCACCGTGACGTCGACGTTGGCCACGGCGTGCGCGCGCTCGGCCAGCATCGCCGCGACCGCGCGCAGGAATCGGCGGCTGTCGGCGCCCTTCCAGGCCGGGTCGGAGGGCGGGAAGTGGCGGCCGATGTCCCCCAGCGCCAGCGCGCCGAGAAGCGCATCGCACAGCGCGTGGATGACCACGTCGCCGTCCGAATGCGCGGCCACCCCGTGGCTGTGCTCGACGCGCACGCCACCCAGCATCAGGTGATCGCCGGTGGCGAAGGCGTGTACGTCGAATCCCTGTCCGATGCGCATGATCCCGTTTCTCCGCCTCATGCCGTGCGCGGCAGCAGGAACTCGGCCAGGGCCAGGTCCGCGCGCGTGGTGACCTTGATGTTGTCCTCGGCGCCCTCCACGAGCAAGGGCGCGACGCCGGCCGCCTCCATCGCCATCGCCTCGTCGGTGATGGCGATGCCCGCCTGCCGCGCGCCCTGCAGGGCACGGGCCAGCGGGCCACGGCGGAACATCTGTGGCGTGAATGCGCGCCAGCGGGCCTCGCGCGGCTCGGTGCCCTCGCTGCATCCAAGGTGGTCGGCGCGCTTGAGCGTGTCACGCAACGGCGCGCCGAGCAGTCCGCCCTCGCCGGCGCCGGCGCGGGCCACCAGTTGCTCGATGTCGAGCGCACGCACGCAGGGGCGCGCGGCATCGTGCACCAGAACGAAGTCGTGATCGCCAACGTCATCCGGCAAGGCGTCCAGTCCCGCCAGCACCGAATCGGCGCGTTCGTCGCCGCCCAGGGTGGTTCGCACGGGCGTGCCGTCGATGTCCTCGATGCCTGGCCACAGGCCATCGCCGGCAGCCAGCACCACCATCAACCCGGCCACGCGCGGGTGCACGGCCAGGCGCTCGAGCGTACGCACCAGGAGCGGTTCGCCGGCCAGCGGCATGTACTGCTTGGGCACCTCGCTGCCGAAGCGCCGGCCGTGACCGGCGGCGGGCACCACGCACCAGCAGCGCAGCTCAGTGGTCATGGTTGTCGGCCGAGCGCGCGGTGGCCGGATCGACGACCTGGTAGAAGGTCTCGCCCGGCTTGATCAGGCCGAGCTCCGAGCGCGCCCGCGATTCCACCGCCTGGCCGTTGTGCTTGAGGTCCTTCACGTCTGCCTCCAGCGCCTGGTTGCGGCGCTTGAGCTGATCGTTCTGCGCCTGCAGGCGCGTCACGCTGGCCCGCAGCGCGTGCACTTCCCGCATGCCGTCCTCACCGACCCACAGTTTCCATTGCAGGACCAGCGCCAGGGCGATCAGCAACAGGGCGATCCACCGGTACATGGCCGCGCCGCGCCTCCGCGATCAGCCCGGAAGGGTCGACAGGTTGGGGAAGGCGTCGCGCCCGGCGTAACGCGCCGCGTCGCCGAGCTGCTCCTCGATGCGCAGCAGCTGGTTGTACTTGGCGATGCGGTCGCTGCGCGAGAGCGAGCCGGTCTTGATCTGGGTGGCGGTGGTGGCCACGGCGATGTCGGCGATGGTGGTGTCCTCGGTCTCGCCGGAACGGTGCGAGATCACCGCCGCGTAGTTCGCCGCGTCGGCCATGGCGATGGTCTCGAGGGTCTCGCTCAACGTGCCGATCTGGTTGACCTTGATCAGGATCGCGTTGGCGATGCCGGCGTCGATGCCCTTGCGGAAGATCGCCGGGTTGGTGACGAAGTTGTCGTCGCCGACCAGCTGGATGCGGTCGCCCAGACGCTCGGTCAGCGCCTTCCAGCCGGCGTCGTCCTGCTCGGCCATGCCGTCCTCGATGGTCACGATCGGGTACTTGTCGCACCATCCGGCCAGCACGTCGATGAAACCGGCCGAGTCGTACTTGCGGCCCTCGCCGGCCAGGTCGTACTGGCCGTCGCGATAGAACTCGGACGCCGCCGCGTCCAGGCCGATGAAGACGTCGCCGCCGGCGTTGTAGCCGGCCTTGCCGATGGCCTCCAGGATGGTCTCGATGGCTTCCTCGTTGGACTTCAGGTCGGGCGCGAAACCGCCCTCGTCGCCGACGGTGGTGTGCAGGCCGCGAGCATGCAGCACGCCCTTGAGCGCGTGGAAGATCTCGGCGCCGGCGCGCAGCGCCTCGGAGAAACTGGGCGCGCCGACCGGCAGGATCATGAATTCCTGCACGTCGACATTGTTGTCGGCGTGGGCACCGCCGTTGATGATGTTCATCATCGGCACCGGCAGCTGCACGTCGCGGCCGTCGGCCAGGTACTGCCACAGCGCCTGCTTGCGCGAGGCGGCCACGGCATGGGCCGCCGCCAGCGACACGCCGAGCAGCGCATTGGCGCCCAGCTTGCCCTTGTTGGAGGTGCCGTCGAGCGCGATCAGCTTGTCGTCCAGGCCCTTCTGGTCGGCGGCGTCAAAGCCCGCCAGCGCATCGGCGATGGCGCCGTTGACGTTGCCCACGGCATGCGTGACGCCCTTGCCCAGGTAGTGGCTACGGTCGCCGTCGCGCAGCTCGACCGCCTCGCGGGTACCGGTGGAGGCACCCGAAGGCACGGCCGCGCGACCCATGGCGCCGTCGGCCAGGGTTACTTCGGCCTCGAGGGTGGGATTGCCGCGCGAGTCGAGGATCTGGCGGGCGTGGATGCGGGAAATTTCAGTGCTCATGGATATCCGTCAGGAGTGCGAGATGCCAATCACCATCATCAGGAGGATCAACAGCAGTACGCCGCCATTGAGACACAGTCCGATGATGCCGAAAACGCGCCGACGCTGCTTCTGCAACACGCTGCCGACGCCCAGGCCGGTGCCGATCAGGCAGACCAGGCCGATGAAGATGACGAACAGACCCAGCATGATCGTCGCCGGCGCGTGCTCGTCGACCTGGCCACCGGCCGAGGCGGCAACCCCCACGGCCATCAGCACCATGACGAAGAACAGCACCAGATCGATGAGTCCCATCACGAAGGATGCGATGCCGATACCCGAATGCTTGCGTGGCGCCTGCGTGCTGACGCTCGGTTCAATCCCATTGAAATCGTTCATGTCGCGCGTCCCTCCCTCGGGTTGTCGTTGTCCGCCGCGGACCCCCGTCCGCGTTCAGTGATGCCCGTCGAAGCCGCGGCGCTTCACCACCGCGTCCAGTTCCATCAGGGTCTCGAGCAGTTCCTTCATGCGCGCCAGCGGCCATGCGTTGGGGCCGTCGCTGAGCGCCTTGTCCGGGTCCGGATGCGTCTCGGCGAACAGGCCGGACACGCCCGCCGCGACTGCCGCGCGCGCCAGCACCGGCACGAACTCGCGCTGGCCGCCGGACGTCGTGCCCTGCCCGCCCGGCAACTGCACCGAATGGGTGGCGTCGAACACCACCGGGCAGCCGGTCTCGCGCATCACCGCGAGGCTGCGCATGTCCGAGACCAGGTTGTTGTAGCCGAAGCTCACGCCGCGCTCGCAGACCATGATCTGTTCGTTGCCGGTGGCGCGCGCCTTGTCGACCACGTGCTTCATGTCCCACGGCGCCAGGAACTGGCCCTTCTTGATGTTCACCGGCTTGCCGGCCTCGGCGACCTTGCGGATGAAATCGGTCTGCCTGCACAGGAAGGCCGGCGTCTGCAGCACGTCGACCACCGCCGCGACCTCGTCGAACGGGGTGTACTCGTGCACGTCGGTCAGCACCGGCACGCCGACCTGGCGTCGCACCTCGGCGAGGATGCGCAGGCCCTCGTCCATGCCCGGGCCGCGGAAGCTGTCGCCCGAGGAGCGGTTGGCCTTGTCGAAACTGGACTTGAAGATGAACGGCATGCCCAGCGCGGCGGTGATCTCCTTGAGCGTGCCGGCCGTGTCGACCTGCAGCTGCTCGGACTCGACCACGCAGGGACCGGCGATCAGGAACAGCGGGTGCTCAAGCCCGGCCTCGAAACCGCACAGTCTCATGCCGAGGCCTCGCGGGTGTCGGCCAGGCGCGGGGCGTCGCGCACGTCGCGGTACTCGCGCGCGGCGCGCACGAAACCGATGAACAGTGGATGCCCGTCGCGCGGCGTGGAGGTGAACTCCGGATGGGCCTGGCAGGCCAGGAACCACGGATGCGCCTGCGGAGAGAGCTCGATCACTTCCACCAGCAGGTCGTCCATGGACTTGCCCGAGACGACCATGCCCAGGTCCTCGAAGCGCTGCCGGTAGCGGTTGTTGAATTCGTAGCGATGGCGATGGCGCTCGCGCACCACATCGCGGCCATACATCTGGTGCGCCAGCGTGCCGGGCTTGAGCCGGCATTCCTGCGCGCCCAGGCGCATGGTGCCACCCAGGTCGGACTGCTCGCTGCGCTTCTCGACCTCGCCGCTGGACGTGGTCCATTCGGTGACCAGGGCGATCACCGGGTCCTTGGCGTGACGGTCGTTCTCGCTGGAATCGGCGCCCTCGAGACCCGCCACGTGGCGGCCGAAATCCACCACCGCCGCATGCATGCCGTAGCAGATGCCGAAGTACGGCACCCGGTGCTCGCGAGCATAGCGCGAGGCCTGCACCTTGCCCTCGAAGCCACGCTTGCCGAAGCCGCCCGGCACCAGGATCGCGTCGACGTCGCCCAGCACCGCCTCGGCGCCCTCGGCCTCGATCTGCTCCGAATCGAGCCATTTCAGGTGCACGGCCGTGTTCTGCTTGATGCCGCCGTGGCGCAGCGCCTCGCCCAGCGACTTGTAGGCGTCCTTGTGCTCGACGTACTTGCCGACGATGGCCACGGTGACCTCGTCGCGCGGATGCTCGACGGCATCCACGGTGGCTTCCCATTCGGACAGGTCGGCCGGCTTGGCGTCCAGGCCCAGCTGCTTGACCACGATGTCGTCCAGGCCCTGACGGTGCAGCCACTGCGGCAGCTTGTAGATGACGTCGAGGTCCACGGCGCTGATCACGGCCTTCTCGGGCACGTTGGTGAACAGCGCGATCTTGCGCCGCTCGCCGTCAGGCAGCGGTTGCTCGCAACGGCATACCAGCACGTCCGGCTGGATACCGATGGAACGCAGTTCCTTGACCGAGTGCTGGGTCGGCTTGGTCTTGATCTCGCCGGCGGCCTTGATGAAAGGCACCAGGGTCAGGTGCATGAACAGGCACTTGTCCGGGCCATGCTCGATGCGCAACTGGCGGATGGCCTCCAGGAACGGCAGCGACTCGATGTCGCCCACGGTGCCGCCGATCTCCACCAGCGCCACGTCGTAGCCGCGCGTGGCCTCGTAGACCACGTGCTTGATCTGGTCGGTGATGTGCGGGATGACCTGCACGGTGGCGCCCAGGTAGTCGCCACGGCGCTCCTTGCGGATCACGCTCTCGTAGATCTTGCCGGTGGTGACCGAATTGCGCCCGGTCAGGCGGGTGCGCACGAAACGCTCGTAGTGCCCCAGGTCCAGATCGGTCTCGGCACCGTCGTCGGTGACGTAGACCTCGCCGTGCTGGAACGGACTCATGGTGCCCGGATCCACATTGATGTAGGGATCGAGCTTCATCATGGTCACGTTGAGGCCGCGCGCCTCGAGGATGGCCGCCAGGGACGAGGCCGCGATGCCCTTGCCGAGCGAGGACACCACACCGCCAGTGACGAAGATCAGAGGGGTCATGAACGACGGCCCGTGCTGGTAAAAGGCCATTCTACAGACTCGCACCGCAAGCTGCGAGTCCGCGCCGCCAGCCCCGCCAGGCCTCAGTGCGCCGGATCGGACCCCAGCAGGCGGCCGTCGACCACGGTGCCGTACAGCGACATCGGGCTGTCGTGGAAGCGCTTGCGGGTCTGCTCGACGCTGCCGGTGAAGCGCGGATCCTGCGGGCGCTCGTGCGCGTCCACGAACATCGCCACG
Source organism: uncultured Gammaproteobacteria bacterium (assembly GCA_963821885.1). GTDB lineage: Bacteria > Pseudomonadota > Gammaproteobacteria > Xanthomonadales > Rhodanobacteraceae > Oleiagrimonas. Next base: position 512,840 of record CAWGFN010000001.1, read on the forward strand.
TCCCAGGCCTCCTGGTCGCCGAGCAGGCCGCCGCGCCCCAGCGGCATGTTGGCCTTGATGAAGGCCGCGGCATTGTCGAGACGGTGCATGCCGGCGCCCCAGTTGAACGAGTCCGCGCCCCACAGCGGCGGGAACACGTAGTCGCCGGCCACTTTCTGGCCCTGCCCGTCGGGGCCGTGGCAGAGCGCGCAGTCCTTGCGGTACACGGCCTCGCCGCGCGCGTAGTCGGGCGGCTGCGGCGGCTTGAAGCCCTGCTTGGGATAGCCGCGCCCGGGCAGCGACACGCCCACCGGAGCACCACGCGACATCCAGGCGCTGTAGGCCTCCAGCGCCACGATCACCCGGCTGTCGGCCGGCGGCGGGCTGCCGTTCATGCTGAAGCGGAAGCAGCCCTGCAGGCGCTGGGCGTAGGTGAGCACCCGGCCTTCCTTCCTGCGGTAGGCCGGATAGACGCCCCAGGCAGCCCACAGCGGCGAGGCATGGGCACGGCGTCCTGCATCGAGGTGGCAGTTGGAACAGTCCAGGCCGTTGCCGACGTAACCGGCCGCGTGATGCTGGGTGTCGGTGAAGATCGCCTCGCCCTCCCGCACCATGCGGCCAAACGGCGTGTCCGGGATGCTGCTTTCATCCGGCGGCTGGAACGTGGCGGGCGCCGATGCCGCGGCCGCGACATGCGCGCGTGGCTGCGTCGCGCCCGCCTGCGTGGACCGCGAGCATCCGCTCAACAGCAACGCACCCAGCATGCAGGTCACGACCAAAAGCCGAATCCGATTCATCGCGCCCCCTCCCCCGTCACCGCCGGCTGCGCGGCGAACCAGTCGGCCACCGCCTTCATGTCCGCGCCATCGAGTGGCGCGGCGACATGCCGCATCAGTTCAAGCGGATCGTTGCGGCGGGTGCCGTTCTTCCAGGCCTTGAGCTGGTTTAGAAGGTAGGCCGCCGGCTGCCCGGCCAGCGGCGGGAAATGCGTGCCCACGCCGATGCCGCCCGGGCCGTGGCACTGCACGCAGGCGGGCACGTTGTGGCTCCAGCGTCCGCGCAGCGCCAATCGCGCGCCGGGGCCATCCGCGGAAGGCGTCTCGGCCGGCGCCTTGCGCGCCGCGAGCGGTATCGGCATGGCGGCGTAATACGTCGCCATGGCCTGGCGCTCGCTCGCGCTCAGCGCCCGCGCGTTGGCCCCCATCACGGGGTTTTCGCGCGAACCGGCGGCGAAATCGTCGAGCTGCTTGCGCAGGTACGCGGCCGGCAGCCCGGCCAGTCGCGGATACCCGGCGATCGCGCTGCCGCCGCCGTTCGTGCCGTGGCAGGCCATGCATGGCGCGGCGCCGTGGCCATTGCCGGACTGCGCGATGCGCGCGGCATCCGGCGTCGCGGCCATGACGACCGTCGGCAGCGCTGCAAGCAGCACGATCAGCGGCCCACGCACGAGTCCACGATGCATCGATCTCTCCCGGCGACCAGACCCGCGGCCGCGTCCCAGGCGCAGACTCTAGCATCGCCCCCGCGACACTGCCGGGCCGCCGCGGCGGGCTGCTAGCATTCGGGGATGAACACCGATATCACCCCCCGTCTCGATGCCCTGCGCGCGGCCATGCGCGAACACAATGTCGCCGCCTGCCTGATCCCCAGCGCCGATCCGCACCTTTCCGAATACCTGCCCGGGCACTGGCAGGCCCGTCGCTGGCTGTCGGGCTTCGACGGCTCGGCCGGCACCCTGGTGGTGACGGCCGACTTCGCCGGCCTGTGGACCGACTCGCGCTACTTCGAACAGGCCGAACAGCAGCTCGCCGGCACCGGCGTGCAACTGATGCGCCTGCGCGTGCCGCATACCGCCGAACACGTGCAGTGGCTGCTCGAGACCCTGCAACCGGGCGACACGCTTGCGGTTGCCGGCGACAGCATCGCCCTGGCCGCCGCGCGCAGCCTGCGCGGGCAGCTCGACCCGGCGGGCGCGAGCCTGCGCACCGATCTCGATCTGCCCGGCGCCATCTGGAGCGACCGGCCGCCCTTGCCGCAGGCGCCGCTGCGCGCCACCGATCCCGCGTGGAGCGACGGCAGCCGCGCGCAACGCCTCGAACGCTTGCGCCAGGCCATGGCCGAGGGCCCGGCCAGCCACCACCTGGTGTCCAGCCTGGACGACATCGCCTGGATCACCGGACTGCGCGGCAGCGACGTGCAGTACAACCCGGTATTCCTGGCCCACCTGCTGCTCGACGCGCGGGGCTGCAGGCTGTTCGTCGACCCGGCCAAGGTCGACGCGCCCCTGGCCGCCGCGCTGCGCGAGGACGGCATCGCGATCGCCGACTACGCCAGCATCACCGACGCGCTGGCCGCCCTGCCCGACGACGCCCGCGTGATGCTCGATCCGACGCGCGTGGTGGTCGCCGTGGCCGAGGCGCTGCCGGCGTCGGCCACGGCGGTCGAACGCGCCAACCCGTCGACTGCCATGAAGGCCATCAAGAGCGAAGCGGAGCTGGGGCACATCCGCGCCACCATGCGCCAGGACGGCGCCGCGCTGGTGCAGGGCATGCACGCCATCGAGCGCCGCCTGGCCGCCGGCGAAAGCGTCAGCGAACTGGACGTGGCCGACATCCTGCGCGAGAAGCGCAGCGGACGCCCGGCCTTCGTCAGCGAGAGCTTCGGCACCATCGCCGGCTACATGGCCAACGGTGCCCTGCCGCACTACAGCGCCACGCCCGAGCACCATGCGCAGCTGGCCGCCGACGGCCTGCTGCTGGTCGACTCCGGCGGCCAGTACGAGGGCGGCACCACCGACATCACCCGCATGTGGGCCTTCGGCGAGACCACCGCCGAACAGCGTCGCGACTGCACGCGCGTGCTCAAGGGCATGATCGCGCTCAGCCGCGCGCGCTTCCCGGTCGGCGCCAGCGGCCCGCAACTGGACGCCCTGGCGCGCGCGCCGATCTGGGCCGATGGCGGCGAGTACGGCCACGGCACCGGCCACGGCGTGGGCTATTTCCTGAATGTGCACGAAGGTCCGCACGGCATCCGTCCGCCCTCGCCGGGCGGCGCGCTGGTGGCACTGGAGAAGGGCATGATCACCTCGATCGAACCGGGCCTGTACAAGCCCGGCCGCCACGGCGTGCGCCACGAGAACCTGGCCGCCGTGCGCCACTGGAAGGACACCGAGTTCGGCACGTTCCTCGCCTTCGAGACGCTGACGATGTGCCCCATCGACACCCGCGCGCTGGAGCCGGACCTGCTGGATGCTGCCGAAAAGGCCTGGCTCAACGACTACCATCGCCAGGTCCGCGAGGCGATCTCGCCGTTGCTCGACGACGACGCCGACCGCGCCTGGCTCGAGGCACGCTGCGCGGCGCTTTGATGTCCCGATCAGCGGCCTGACCGGGCCGCCGATCACCACGCCACACCGCCCTCCAGTCGCGGCAAACGCCGCCCTCACGGCCGCTCACAGCCTCACCGCACGTTGACAGTCCGCGCCTGATTCGCATAATGACTGAACAGTCAGTCAGTAAATGGCCCCGCCATGCCGCCACGCAGCCACGATCCCGAACGCAAGCGCCAGGAGCTCGTCGAGAGCGCCGCGTCCGCGTTCGCCGAACGCGGCTTCCGGCGCACCACCATCGACGACATCGCGCAGCGCGCCGGCGTCGCCAAGGGCACGGTCTACCTGTATTTCAAGGACAAGGAAGACCTCTTCTACGCCACCTTCGAATGGTTCAACCAGCAGAGCATGGCCTACGCCGGACCGGCCATGGCCGCCGCGGGTGACACGGCCAGCCGCCTGCGTGCGCTGGCCGAATCGGCAGCGCGCTTCATGGTCGAGAACCGCCAGTGGTATCCGCTGACGCTGGAGGTGTGGTCGGCGGCCGGCAGCCAGGACGCCCGCCAGCGTTTCGCCGACGCCATGCGCGAACTGTACGACGAGTATCGCCAGACGACCGCCGCGATCATCGCCGGCGGCCAGTCCAGCGGCGAGTTGCGCGCCGACCTCGACCCGGTCGCCCTGGGCGCGATGCTGACCGGCGCCATCGACGGCCTGCTCCTGCAGTGCTGGTTCGAACCCACGCTCGACCCCATGCCCCTGATCGATGGCCTGCTCGATCCCCTGTTGCGCGGGATGCGCACGGCGAACTGAAGGACACACCCATGAAACCGCAAACCGCCCTCCTGTCCATCGTGCTCTCGATCGCGTGCATGGGCAGGGCCGCGGCCGCCCCGCCCGATCCCGGCAGCCTGATCAAGGGCGCGCTGGACTACTGGCGCGGCAGCAGTTCGTACACCGAGGTGAGCATGACGATCCATCGGCCGGACTGGGAGCGCAGCATGAGCATGCAGGGCTGGACGCGCGGCGAGAAGGATTCCCTGGTGCGCTTTTCGGCACCGGCCGCCGACGCCGGCAACGCCACGCTGAAGCTGGGCTCGTCCCTGTGGCTGTTCAATCCCAAGCTGGGACAGGTCATCAAGCTGCCGTTCTCGATGATGACGCAGGGCTGGATGGGCTCGGACTTCTCCTACAACGACCTGGCCAAATCCGACCAGGTACTGACCGACTACACCCATCAGGCGGGGCCGACGTCCACCCGCGACGGCCACGCCGTCTACACGGTCATCTGCCTGCCCAAACCGGATGCCCCGGTCGTCTGGGGCAAGCTCACCCTGCAGATCCGCGACGACCACGTGCTGCTGGACGAGACCTACTACGACCAGGCCATGAAGCCGGTGCGGGAACTGAAGACCCTGAAGATCGCCCCCCTGGGTGGCCGTCCCTACCCCGTGCAAATGCGCATGGTGGCGCTGGACAAGCCCGGGCACTGGACCGAACTCGATTACACCCGCGCGGCCTTCGACCTGAAGCTTCCGGCGTACCTGTTCACGCTGTCCAACCTGCGCAACCCGCGTCCCTGGTCGACGCCATGAAGGCGCGCATGGCCCACCCGCTGCCGCGGAGCCTCCGCCCGTGATCACCCTGGCCTGGCGCAACCTGTGGCGGCAACGCCGCCGGACCCTGCTGACCAGCGCGGCCATCGCCGTCGCCTGCATGGTGATGATCTTCCTGCTGGCGCTGCAGCTGGGCACCTACGCGACCATGAAGGACAACACGCTCAAGGTCTTCGACGGCTTCGCCCAGGTGCAGCAGCCGGACTATCTTGGCGACCCGGGCATCCGCAAGACCATCCGCCAGCCGCGGGCGCTCAGCGATGCCCTGCGCGCCTTGCCGGGCATCGATGCCACGGCCGTGCGGGCCAGCACCTTTGCGCTGCTCAATCACGGCAAGCGCAGCGTCGGGGTCTACCTGGTCGGGGTGCAACCGGCGGCGGAAAGACAGGCATCGAGGATTCCGAAGATGCTGCACCAGGGACGCTATCTGCAGGACCACCAGGCCGCCGAGGTCGTGGTCGGCGTGGCCCTGGCGCGCAACCTTCGCGTCAAGGTGGGAGACACGGTGACCCTGCTGGGCTCGGCGCGCGACGGATCGGTCGCCGCCGACCGCCTGGTGGTCACCGGCATCCTCGACAGCGGCATCAGCACGCTCGACCGGCAACTGGCCGAGATGCCGCTCGAACGCTTCCAGTCCGATTTCGCCATGCCCGACCAGGCCCACGTGATCGTGCTGTCCGGCGCGCACCTGAGCGACGTCAATGCGGCCCTGCCGCGCGCCCGCGCGCTGGTCGCCGGGCGCAAGCTTGCCGTGCGCAGCTGGGGCCAGCTGCAGCCGGGCATGAAGCACGCCATCCAGCTCGACGCCAGCACCTCACTGCTGTGGTACGTGAGCCTGGTGGTGGTCGCCATCGCGCTGCTGCTCAACACCCTGCTGATGTCGGTGCTCGAGCGCACCCGCGAATTCGGCATGCTGATGGCGCTGGGCATGCGACCGGGCGCGATCGGCCGCATGGTCTGGATGGAGATCCTGATGCTGCTGGCCATCGGCCTGGCCATCGGCATCGCACTGGGTGCCGCGGTCACCGGCTGGTATGCCGTGCACGGACTGACCCTGCCCGGCACCGAGGATGTCTTCGCGCAGTGGGGGCTGCCGGCGCAGCTGTACCCGCGCGTGGACGCCTGGAGCCTGCTCAGCGCACCGGCGGCGATGGCCGCATGCACCGCCGTCGCCGGCCTGGTTCCCTACCTGCGCATCCGGCGCTTGCAGCCGGTCAGCGCCATGAGGGCCGCCTGATGGATACCTTGCGACTGCTGACCTCCATGGCCTGGCGCAACCTGTGGCGCAATCACCGCCGCAGCCTCTTGCTGATGCTGGCGGTCGCGATGGGCGTGTGGTCGCTGATCGGCACCAGCGCCCTGATGCAGGCCTGGTCGGACAGCATGCTCGACGCCGGCCTGATGAACCTGACCGGCCAGGGCCAGGTGCATGCCCGCGGCTACCTCGACGACCCCAATGTCGAACACGACATGCCGCCCCCGGATGCCTCCATGCAACGCCTGCTGGACGGCCCCGCGGTGGCGGCATGGAGCGAGCGCATCCGCGTGCCGGCGACCATCCAGAGTGAATACGAGACCTACCCGGTGACCCTGCTCGGCATCCAGCCCGATCGCGAACGCCAGCTGTCGTTCATCGGCGGTGCCGTCGCGCAGGGCGCGCCCCTGGACGGTCCCGGCGCCACCGGCATCCTGATCGGACGCGAACTGGCCCGGCGCCTGCATACCCGGGTCGGCCGGCGCGTGGTGGTGATGAGCCAGTCCGCCGGCGGCGAGCTGGCCGAGCGCGGATTCCGCGTGACCGGCATCTACGCCTCCAGCGAGGAGAACGAGAAGGCCTTCGTGTTCACCGGGCTGGACACCGCGCAACACATGCTCGGCAGCGGGCCGCGGATCTCCGAGATCAGCTTCGACCTGCGCCAGCGCGGACAGCTGGACGGTTTCGTCGCCCGGTTGCAGGCGGCCGCGCCGAAGCTGGAGGTCAAGCCCTGGCAGGCACTGCTGCCGATGGTCAAGGCCACCAGCGAGCTGTCCGGCGCCTTCATCTGGGTGTGGCTGGCGATCATGTTCGTGCTGCTCGGCCTGGGCATCGTCAACACGCTGCTGATGGCGTTGTTCGAACGCGTGCGCGAACTGGGCCTGCTGCAGGCACTGGGCATGAGCCCGCGCCTGATCTTCGCCCAGGTGATGCTCGAGACCATGATGCTGGTCGGCTTCGGCGTGCTGGCCGGCATGGTGCTGGGCGCGGGCACGCTGCTGTTGTTCCACGACGGCCTGGACCTGGGCTTCCTGGCCGCCGGCGCCGAATGGTTCGGCGGGACCCGCATGCTCTACCCACGGGTCGAGCCACGGCAATTCATCGAGATCGGCGGGGTGATCTGGATACTCGGCGTCGCCGCCAGCGCCTGGCCGGCCTGGCGCAACGTGCGTCACGTACCCATCCAGGCCATGCGCCGCGCCACATGAGGACCGACATGGAAACCATCGTCTCCTGCCAGGGACTGACCCGCTATTACGGCGAGGGCACGAACCGTGTCTATGCCGTGCACGATGTCGATCTCACGATCGACCGCGGCGAGTTCATCAGCCTCTCCGGTCCCTCCGGGTCGGGCAAGACCACCCTGCTGAACCTGCTCAGCGGCCTGGACCTGCCCGATGCCGGCCATGTCGTCTTCGCCGGCATCCGGCTGGACAGCCTGGACCGCGGCGACCTGGCCGACCTGCGCCTGCGCCGCATCGGTTTCGTGTTCCAGGCCTACAACCTGATCCCGGTACTGAGCGCGGAGGAGAATGTCGAATTCGTTCTGCAGCTGCAGGGCATCGATGCAAAGACCCGGCGCGAGCGCTCGCGGGAGATGCTGGAGGAGGTCGGTCTCGGCGGGCTGGGCGGCCGCCGGCCGGGCGAACTGTCCGGCGGCCAGCAGCAGCGGGTGGCGATCGCCCGCGCCATGGCGTCCAACCCCGAGATCGTGATCGCCGACGAGCCCAGCGCCAACCTCGACTCGGTCTCCACCGACGCCCTGCTCGACCTGATGGACCACCTCAACCGTCAGCATGGCATCACCTTCTGCGTGGCCAGCCACGACCCCGCGGTGATCGAATTCAGCCGTCGTCGCGTGCGCATGCGCGATGGCCGCATCGAGGCGGACGAAACGGCGTGAAAACGTACCTGCTCGCCGCCGTGCTCGGGATTGTCCTCGCGGCCGTGCCGCCGGCGCACGCGCAGCTGCGCAGCGAACTGAAACTGGAAAACGCCGTTCACGCCAACCGCCGGCAGAGTCTGGACGCGGCCTTCGGCGAGCAGCATCGCGTGGACCGATCGCTGAAGCTTCGGCTGATGTGGTCGCATGCCTTCTCCGGCTCCGGGTGGAGCCTGGACACCGCCTATCAGTTCGATGCCGACCAGGGCGGCGGGGTCCGGCTGCAGCGCCTGCTTCGGCAGGCGTTCCCGGCGCAGTACACGAACCCGCAACAGCGCAACTGGTGGCCGCTCTGGCGCCGCATCAGCGATCGCGGCAACCACGCGCTGAGCCAGCGCCTGGACCGTTTCTCCCTGAACTACGCCGGCCAGCACCTGGTGCTGCGCCTGGGTCGTCAGGCGCTGACCTGGGGCGGCGGCCTGGTGTTCCGGCCCATGGACCTGTTCAACCCCTTCGCCCCGGACGCCACCGACACCGAGTACAAGCCCGGATCGGACATGCTGTACGCGCAATGGCTGTTCGACGACGGCTCCGACGTGCAGGGCGTGATCGTGCCGCGCCGCCATCCGGCCGACCGCCGACTGGCCGGAAACGACAGCGCCGCGGGTCTCAAGTGGCATCGGCAGTTCGGCGCCGAGCAACCGCTCGGCCTCGACCTGATGCTGGCCCGGGATGCCGGCGCCGACGTGCTCGGCGTCGGCCTCGACGGATCGCTGGGCGGCACCAGCTGGAATGCCGAACTGGTGCCGACACGCGTGCGCGGCGGCGGCGTGCGCACCTCGATGCTTGCCAACATGCAGTACGCATGGAGCTGGCGCGGACGCAGCGTCAACGGCTTCGTCGAATACTTCCACAACGGGTTCGGCGTCGGCGACCGACGCCCCCTGCAGCGCCTGCCGGCACCGCTGACGGCACGGCTGGCACGCGGCACGGTGTTCACCACGGCGCGCAACTACCTGGCGATCGGCGCCGACCTGCAGTGGACGCCGCTGCTGACACTCCGTCCGGGCGTGATCGGCAACCTCGACGACCGCAGCACCCTGTTCACCGCGCAAGCCGCCTACAGCCTCAGCCAGGACGTCACCCTGACCGCCGGCATGCAATGGCCGCTCGGTGGCTACGGCAGCGAGTACGGCGGCCTGCCCGTCACCGACGCGCACGTGGTCTTCGCCTCGCCCGCACGCAACGTGTACCTGCGCCTGACCTGGTATCCGTAACGCCGCTCAATATATGCGACGCGCATGTCGCATACTTGACCGCATGTGCAGGCCTGTCCATGCTGCATCGCCATTCACCGCCCCATACAAGATCAACGCAACATGAGCAGTCGCTACAACGCCGCCGACATCGAAGTCCTCTCCGGCCTGGATCCGGTCAAGCGCCGACCGGGCATGTACACCGACACCACGCGCCCCAACCACCTGGCGCAGGAGGTCATCGACAACTCGGTCGACGAGGCCCTGGCCGGGCACGCCAGGAACGTCGAGGTCACGGTGTACAAGGACGGCTCGGTCGGGGTCAGCGACGACGGCCGCGGCATGCCGGTGGACATCCATCCCGAGGAAGGCGTGCCGGGCGTGGAGCTGATCCTCACGCGGCTGCACGCGGGCGGCAAGTTCTCGGACAAGAACTACGCCTTCTCGGGCGGCCTGCATGGCGTCGGCGTGTCGGTGGTCAACGCGCTGTCGACGAAGCTGGAAGTGACCATCAAGCGCGACGGCAACGAGTACCGCATGGTCTACGCCAACGGCGACTGCAGCGAGGCACTGGAGGTCGTCGGCAGCGTCGGAAAGCGCAATACCGGCACCACGCTGCGCTTCTGGCCGGACCCGAAATACTTCGATTCTTCAAAGATTTCCCTTTCAAAGCTCAAGCATCTTCTGCGCGCCAAGGCGGTCCTGTGCGCCGGCCTCAACGTCAAGCTGACCGACGAGGCCAGCGGCGAGACGGTCGAATGGCACTACGAGGACGGACTGGCCGACTACCTGAGGACCGAGCTGGGCGGCGTCGAATGCCTGCCCGCCGCGCTGTTCGTGCAGCACACCGAACGCGACCAGGAAACCGTCGACGCCGCCTTCGCCTGGGTGCCCGAGGGCGAGCTGGTGCAGGAGTCCTACGTCAACCTGATCCCGACCGCCCAGGGCGGCACCCACGTCAACGGCCTGCGCACCGGCCTGACCAACGCCATGCGCGAGTTCTGCGACCTGCGCAACCTGCTGCCGCGCGGCGTGAAACTGGCGCCGGAGGACGTGTGGGAGCGCCTGTCCTTCGTGCTCAGCGTGAAGATGCGCGACCCGCAGTTCGCCGGCCAGACCAAGGAGCGCCTGTCCTCGCGCCCGGCCGCCGCGCTGGTCGAGAACGCCATCCACGACGCCTTCACGCTGTGGCTGAACCAGCACGTGGAGGACGGCGAGCGCATCGCCCAGCTGGCCATCGAGCACGCCAGCGCGCGCCTGAAGGCGGCCAAGAAGGTGGTGCGCAAGAAGATCGTGCAGGGCCCCGCCCTGCCCGGCAAGCTGGCCGATTGCGCCTCCAGCGACCTGACCCGCACCGAGCTGTTCCTGGTCGAGGGCGACTCGGCCGGCGGCAGCGCCAAGCAGGCGCGCGACAAGGACTTCCAGGCGATCCTTCCGCTGCGCGGCAAGATCCTCAACACCTGGGAAGTCGAGTCGACCGGCGTGCTGGCCTCCAACGAGGTGCACGACCTGGCCATCGCCATCGGCTGCGACCCCGGCAAGGACGACCTCGACGGCCTGCGCTACGGCAAGGTCATCATCCTGGCCGACGCCGATTCGGACGGCCTGCACATCGCCACGCTGCTGTCGGCGCTGTTTCTCAAGCACTTCCCCACCCTGGTCGGCGAGGGCCATGTGTTCGTGGCCATGCCGCCACTATTCCGCGTCGACGTCGGCAAGCAGGTGTTCTACTGCCTGGACGAGGAGGAAAAACGCATCCTGCTGGAAAAGATCGAGCGTGAGAAGATGAAGGGCCAGGTCTCGGTCACCCGCTTCAAGGGCCTGGGCGAGATGAACCCCTCGCAGCTGCGCGAGTCGACCATCCACCCCGATACCCGCCGCCTGGTGCAGCTGACCGTGCATGACGGCGACGGCACCGCGCAGATCATGGACATGCTGCTGGCCCGCAAGCGCGCCAGCGACCGCAAGGCCTGGCTGGAGAAGAAGGGCGACCTGGCTTCGCTGGAGGTTTGAGGGACGAACATCGAAAACCGAGGCGGATGCAGTCCGCCTCGCCGGGTATTGCGCCATGGATCGATCGCCGTTGAGCAGAACCGGCGGGCAGCAATCGACTCGCGACGGTCGCTCGCATGCAGTGTGCCGGGGCCGCCGAAATGAATTTGGGGTCAGGTTCTTTTTCTGGCGACCGCAATGGAACTTCATTGCTTTTCGGTAGCCGCATATGGCGTCAAAAACCGAACTGCAAGGTGCGGTGAGAATTTGCTTCATTGACGCCATGTTTCACCGAATTTCGAGTAGCAGCCCCAAGCCATAGCCCGGATAAGGCCGTTGGCCGCATCCGGGGTGTGCCGCACGCGACACCGAGGGTGGAGCTTCAACAGGATGGCTTTCCCCGGATGCGCTTCGCTTATCCGGGCTACGGGTCTGCGGCAACTGAACCGGACACCTCCCGGCCGGGAGCACCGCCACGTGAGCGACACACACCATGGGAACACTCGCCTATCCGTATGAGTCGCTGGCACAGACCAAGCGACTCATTGCCCGCCTCAAACGGCCGACCTGGCCCATAAGGATCGTTACCGAGACGGACGACGATGAGGTGGTACGTATCCATCACTCCAGCGACGTGCCCGACTTCGTGGACGACACGCTCGACGAAGAGCTCGGTACGCATGTACAGGCCCACCCTCGACTGAAACAGTTCGATGGTCGACCCTTCATCGCAAAGCGACTCAAGGCGATGCTGGCCGTCGACGAGCACCACTGGCGCACGAAAGGTGTGCTTGCGTCCGGCAGCAACAGCCGGGAGCAAGTCGAAAGCGTGGAGCAACTTCGGCGCTATTTCGGCCTGCCTCCCCTCCCGGAACCAGGCGCAGGGAAGAAGCCCACACCACGAGCCACCCGCGCGAGTCATTCAGGCATCCCGCACCACAACCCTCGCCGCGCCCGCGGACTCGCCCGGCGTCTCGCCACCCCCTGGGTCGTCCGCGTCATGCCGGACCGCTACGCCAAAGAATCCGGTCACTACCGGGCGGTACTCACCGATCTCCAGCGCTACATCGTCGACAAAGCGCTCCTGACCACCCTCAACCAGCGCGCAGACAGGATCAGGAAGCCCTTCGACATTCGCCCGGCGGTGCGCCGATACGTGAAGGCGATGATGCGCGAGGAAGGCGCAGCTTGGCGCCGGACGGGATGCTTCGTCTACGAGGGAGCCCATTTCGACGCAGTCAACATCCTGCGTCGCGCCACCGGCTTATCGCAGCTCACCCAGTCCACAATGAGGGGACGGAGGGAATGAATTCCCGCTAGATGAACCATGGTGCGGCCAGCCCTCTTCGGGTCGGCGGACAGAACCCACCCTACGAGTCGGAAGCGAACTACACAGGCGCACCCTTCCATTCGAACGACCGCAACGGTAGCTTGGGCGGCCTCAAGGAGACCCGACCATGGCCCTGACGCCCCCCTTCGACCTCAACGCCTGGATCGACGAACACCGCCACCTGCTGAAACCGCCGGTGGGCAACAAGTGCATCGTCGACGGCGACTTCATCATCATGATCGTCGGCGGCCCCAATGCGCGCACCGACTACCACTACGACGAGGGGCCGGAGTTCTTCTACCAGCTCGAGGGCGAGATGGTGCTGAAGGTGCAGGACGAGGGCGAGCCACGCGACCTGCCGATCAAGGCCGGGCAGATGTTCTACCTGCCGCCGCGCGTGCCGCATTCGCCGCAGCGCATGGCCGACTCGGTCGGCCTGGTCATCGAGCGCAAGCGCCTGCCGCACGAGAAGGACGGGCTGCTGTGGTACTGCGAGAAGTGCAACCACAAGCTATACGAGGAATTGTTCACGCTGGAAAGCATCGAGAACGACTTCCCGCCGGTGTTCGACCGCTTCTACGGCTCGCGCCAGGCGCGCACCTGCGATGCGTGCGGGCACCTGAATCCGGCGCCGGCTCGCTACGACGATTGACGCGGCAACCCGCCGCCGCTCCCGAAAACGACAACGGCCCGTGGCGATTTGCATCGCCACGGGCCGTTCGGTCGACAGACCCGGGTCAGGCCGCGTCGAGGTCCGAGTAACGCTGGATAACCCTCGACACCATGCCGTACTCGATCGCCTGCTGCGGATTCATCCAGAAATCGCGCTCGACGTCGACCAGCACCTTGTCGAACGGCTGCCCGGTGCGTTCGGAGATCACGCGGGCGATGCGCTCGCGGGTACGCAGGATCTCCTTGGCCTGGATCTCGATGTCCGAGGCCGGGCCACCGGCGCCGCCACTGGGCTGGTGGATCATGAAGCGGGTATTGGGCAGGCACAGGCGGTTTTCCTTCTCCGCCGCCAGGTAGATGTGGGTGCCGGCGCTGGCCACCCAGCCGCTGCCGATGGTGATCACCGGCGCGCGCACGAAGCGGATCATGTCGTGGATGACGTCGCCCGACTCGACGTGGCCGCCCGGCGAGGACACCAGCACGCGGATGGGTTTGTCCGACTCTTCCGACATCGCCAGCAGGCGCTCGCACACGCGCTGCGCCTGGCGGTGGTCGATCTGGCCGAACACCATGACGAAGCGCGACTGGAACATCAGTTTCTGGACGTGCTTGTCCTGGCCCGCGCCCTTGCTGGCGTCGTCATCGGACTTGTTGTGGATCGGAGTCTGCATGGAACGGCCTCTGCGGATAATGGGGTGCATCCTCGCACGATCGGCGGACGAAGTCCGCCACGCACAAGCGTGCATGTCGTGTCACGAAGCGATCAGGCGGTTGACGCGCTTGAGGAAAGCCGCCGGATCGGCCAGTGGCGCACCGGCGGCGACCTCGGCCTGTTCCAGCAGCAGCAGCGCCAGGTCACCGGCCGTGCCGTCGTCGCCCTCGCCCTCCAGTCGCTTGAGCAACGGGTGCGCCGGATTCACTTCCAGCACCGGCTTGCTGTCGGGCACGGGCTGGCCGGCCTCGCGCAGCAGGCGCGCCAGGTGCGGCGCCATCTCGTGGTCGGACAGGGCCAGGCAGGACGGCGAATCGACCAGGCGCGCCGACACCTTCACCTCGGCCACGCGATCGCCCAGCAGGGTCTTGATGCGCTCGAGCAGCGGCTCGGCTTCCTTGCTGGCCTCTTCCTGCTTCTTCCTGTCGCCCTCGTCCAGCGGCAGCTCGCCCTTGGCGGCGTTGCGGATGCGCTTGCCCTTGTATTCGGTCAGCGCGTTGAGCATCCACTCGTCGATGCGATCGGACAGCAGCAGCACCTCGACGCCCTTGGCCTTGAGCGCCTCCAGCTGCGGGCTGCCGGCGGCGGCGGCGTGGGTCTCGGCGCTGATCACCCAGATGGCGTCCTGGCCGGCCTGCATGCGGCCGATGTAGTCGTCCAGCGACACCGTCTGCGCCGCGCCCTCGCCCGCCGTGGAGGCAAAGCGCAGCAGGCCGGCGATGCGCTCGCGATTGTCCGGATCCTCGACCACCCCTTCCTTGAGCGTGTTGCCGAAGGCGCCCCAGAAGGTGGCGAACTTCTCGCCCTCGTCGCGCGCGAGCTTGTCCAGAAGGTCCAGCACGCGCTTGACGCAGGCGCCGCGGATGCGGTCGACCTGGCGGTTCTGCTGCAGGATCTCGCGACTGACGTTGAGCGGCAGGTCGTCCGAGTCGACCACGCCGCGCACGAAGCGCAGGTAGGCCGGCAGCAGCTGCTCGGCGGCGTCCATCACGAACACGCGCTTGATGTACAGCTTCAGGCCCTTGCGTTCGTCGCGTCCGCCCATCATCAGGTCGAACGGCACCTGCGAAGGCAGGTACAGCAGCGTGGTGAAGCTCTGCGAGCCCTCCACGCGGTTGTGCGTCCAGGCCAGCGGATCGTTGAAGTCGTGGCCCATGCTCTTGTAGAAGTTGACGTACTCCTCGTCGGTGATCTCGTTCTTCGAACGCGTCCACAGCGCCGAGGCGGCGTTGATGGTCTCCAGCTCCTCGCCCGGCTTGCCGTCCTCGTCCTTGGGCATACGGATGGTGAAGGCCACGTGGTCGGAATACTTGTGCACCAGCGAGCGCAGCTGCCAGGCCTTGAGGAACTCGTCCTCGTCGGCCTTCAGGTGCAGCGTGACCGTGGTGCCGTGCTCGGGAAGGTCCTCGTTCTCCAGCAGGTACTCGCCCTTGCCGTCGCTTTCCCACTTCACGCCCTCGGTCGCCTCGGCGCCGGCACGGCGGGTGTGCACGGTGACCTTGTCGGCGACCACGAAGGCCGAATAGAAGCCGACGCCGAACTGGCCGATCAGGCGCGCGTCGGCCTTCTGGTCGCCGCTGAGGTTCTCCAGGAACTTGCGCGTGCCGGAACTGGCGATGGTGCCGATGTTGGCGATGACGTCCTCGCGGCTCATGCCGATGCCGTTGTCGCGCACGCTGATGGTGCGCGTCTCGGGATCCCACAGCACGTCGATGTGCAGGTTGGCGTCCAGGCCCTTGAGCGCCGGATCGGACAGGGCCTGGAAGCGCAGCTTGTCGCAGGCGTCGGAGGCATTGGAGATCAGCTCGCGCAGGAAGATCTCCTTGTGCGAGTACAGCGAGTGCGTGACCAGGTGCAGGACCTGGGCGACTTCGGCTTCGAAGGTGCGGGTCTCGGTGGCGTTCGCGTTCATGCGGATCGGGCTCCGGTTCAAGACGTTGGAAGGGTTCGGCGCCGACGAGCCGGCGCGACATGGTGGCTGGATCGGGGCACACGTGCGCACTTTCAAGGGCGGCGCTGGCATCATGCGGGCGATGGACTACCGTGGACGCTTCGCCCCCTCGCCCACCGGCGACCTGCACGGCGGCTCGCTGGTCGCGGCGCTGGGCAGCTGGCTGCGCGCGCGCCAGGCCGGCGGTCGCTGGCTGGTGCGCATGGACGATCTCGACCCGCCGCGCGAGGTGCCCGGCGCGGCCGCCTCGATCCTGGCCACGCTGCGCGCCTTCGGACTGGAGCCGGATGAACCGGTGCTGTTCCAGTCGCGCCGTGATGACGCCTACCGGGAGGCGTTCGAGCACCTGCGCGAACGTGGCGACCTGTTTCCCTGCTGGTGCAGCCGCAACGACCTGGCCGCGCACGAGGACGGCCTGCACCGCGATGGAAAGTGCGTGTCCGCGCCGCGCGAGGACCGTCCGCCCGCATGGCGCCTGCGCGTGCCCGACCGCGACATCGGATTCGAGGACCGGCTGCAGGGGCCGCAGGTGCAGAACCTTCGGCGCGACGTCGGCGATTTCGTGATCCGTCGCGGCGACGGCATCTGGTCCTACCACCTGGCCTGCGTCGTCGACGACGCCTTCCAGGGCATCAGCGAAGTGGTGCGCGGGCGCGACCTGCTGGACTCGACCCCGCGCCAGGTCTACCTGCAGCAGCGACTGGACCTGCCCACCCCCGCCTACCTGCACCTGCCGCTGGCGCTGCGCGCCGATGCCGGCAAGTTGTCCAAGAGCACCCGCGACCTGCCGCTGGACCCGACCCGGCCACTGCCGGACCTGCGTCGCGCCCTGCGCATCCTCGGGATCGGGGGGGCCGGCGCCAGCGAGGTGCAGACGTTGCTGCAATCGGCCATCGACGCCTTCGACCCCGCCTGCATCCGTCCCCGGGACCAGGCCGTATGGACTTTCTAGATGCCTTTTCACACGCTTGCACCACCCGGCCGCGCAAGGGGTTCGGCGTCACTGGTGCAGCGCAATATGATCTGTTAGGTTCGCCGCATGCCCGAGTCCAAGCGCATCATCAAGAAGTACCCCAACCGGCGTCTGTACGATACCGAAATCTCCAGTTACATCACCCTGGAAGAGGTGCGCCAGCTGGTCCTTGACGGCGAAGGCTTCGAAGTTCGCGACGCGCGCACGGGCAAGGATCTCACCCGCACCGTGCTGCTGCAGATCATCGCCGAGCACGAGGAACACGGGCAGCCCATGCTGGGCACGGCCTTCCTGACCGGCATCATCGGGTTGTATGGCGACGCGTTGCAGGGGTTCCTCGGCCCCTACCTCGAACACGCCGTGCAGGGTTTTCTCGAACAGCAACAGGCCTTGCGCAAGGACCTTTCCGCCGCCTCCCCGCAAACCCTCGATACGCTGACCGAACGCAATCGCGCACTGTGCCGCGCGATGCATGACTCGCTGCGCGAAAGCGCCGCGACGACGCCGAGCGCGACCCGCGCCGGCACCTCCGGCCGCGGCTGATCGCAATCATCGACATGCAGCGTCCGCCCGTCACCATCGTCGGCGCCGGTCTGGTCGGCGCCCTCCTGGCCACCCTCCTGGCGCGTGGCGGACGTTCCGTGCGCCTGCTGGAAAAGCGCCCCGATCCGCGCCGCGCAGGCTTCATCGGTGGCCGCTCGATCAACCTGGCGATGGCCGAGCGCGGCCTGCAGGCGCTGCGCATGGCGGGCCTGGAGCAGGCGGTGATGCAACAGGCCGTGATGATGCGCGGCCGCATGGTGCATGACCGCGACGGCGGCACCAACCTGCAGCGCTATGGCGTCGACGACAGCGAGGTGATCTGGTCGGTTTCGCGCGGTGGCCTGAACGTGCTGCTGCTGGACGCCGCCGAGCGCGCCGGCGCCGAACTGCATTTCGACCAGGCCCTGGTCGACGCCGATCTCGACGCCGGCGAACTGGTGCTGGCCTCGAACGATGGTGATCGCCGCACGCTCGCCTCCCCCGTCACCATCGGCGCCGACGGCGCCGGCTCCGCGCTGCGCGCCGCGATGGCGCGCGTGGCGGACCTCGGCGAACGCACCGACATGCTCGGGCACGGCTACAAGGAACTGGAGATTCCGCCGGGACCGGCCTCGGCGCGCTTTGCCATCGAGCCGCATGCCCTGCATATCTGGCCGCGCGGCGGCTACATGTGCATTGCCCTGCCCAACCACGAAGGCAGCTTCACGGTCACCCTGTTCCTGCCGCACGCCGGACCGTACCCGAGTTTCGAGACGGTCGCCGATGCCGATGCCGCGCAGGCGCTGTTCGCCGACCAGTTCGCCGATGCGCTGCCGCTGATCCCGAACCTGCGGGACGATTTCACCGCCAATCCGGTGGGCGCGCTGGGCACCCTGTACCTGGACCGCTGGCACGTGGACGGTCGCGCGCTGCTCATCGGCGACGCCTCGCACGCCATCGTGCCCTTCCACGGCCAGGGCATGAACGCCGGCTTCGAGGATGCCGCGACGCTGGCGCCGATGCTGGCCGACGCGGACGATACCGCCGCGGTGTTCGCCGCCTTCCAGGCGCAGCGCAAGCCCAACGCCGACGCCATTGCCGCGATGGCGCTGGAAAACTATGTCGAGATGCGCGATTCGGTGGCCGATCCGCGCTACCTGCTCAAGCGCAGCCTGGGCCAGCAGCTGGCGGCGCGCGCGCCGGAGCACTTCATGTCGCGCTATCGCCTGGTCACCTTCACCCACCTGCCGTACGCCTTCGCGCTGCAGCGCGGACGCGCGCAGGACGCCCTGATGGAGCAGCTGCTGGGCAATCGCGACACGCTCGATGGCCTGGACATCGATGCCGCCGCGCGCGCCCTGCGCGCCACCCTGCCCCCGCTGCCCGGCCTGAAGGCCTGAGACCGGTGCCATCCTCGCATCCGCTCGGGGATGTATTCCTGCGCACGACCTATTACGTGCGTCCGCCCGCCGGCGGGCGCGCCGCGGTACGCATCGGCGAGCCACTGCCGCGGCCCTTGCGGATGCTGTTGCCGGATGACAACGCCGTCTGGGGCTTCATCACCGCATGCAATCCGCGTGGGTTGACCCGTTCGCCAACGCATAACCGTCGCGCCATGCGCGCATTGCGCGACGCCTTTCGCGAGCACGCGCCGCAAGCATGCCTGCGCGCCGGGTACGGCGCCCTGGGGACCTGGCGCGAACAGAGTCTTTTCGTCACCGGCGTTTCCTTGGCGTTGCTCGATACCCTGATGCAGCAGTTCGACCAGCTGGCGATCGTCCATGGCCGCGGGGACCAGCCGGCACGATTGAAGTGGTCGCCGCATCTCGCCCATGCCGTGCCCGCACCCCGCTGAGCGCGGCGCACGGCCGCATGGACACGCACCGCACCCGCTGGGACAATCGACCGATTGATTGCGTGGCCACCCATGACTGCTGAACCTTCCGCAACCGCCCTGCTCGAGGCCCGCGGCCTGAGCTTCATGCGCCAGGACGAGCCGGTGTTCGGTCCGCTCGACCTGCGCCTGGACGCCGGCGATGTGCTGCTGGTCGAGGGCGACAACGGCAGTGGCAAGACCACCCTGCTGCGGGTGATCGCCGGACTGTTGCGCGCGCATGACGGCTCGCAGTGGCTCGACGGCCAGCCACTGGACCACGACACGGCGCGCGGACGCCTGGTGTTCCTGGCCCATCACCTGGGCCTGAAGGCCGACCTGTCGCCGCTGGAGAACCTGCGCGCCATCATCGGCCTGTACGGTTCGCGGGCCGGCGCCACGGCCATGCAGGCCCTGCACGCGGTCGGCCTGCAGGGCTACGAACACGAACCGGTGCGCCAGCTCTCGGCCGGCCAGAAGAAGCGCGCCGCGCTGGCCCGCCTGCTGCTGGTCGAAGGCGACATCTGGCTGCTGGACGAACCCTTCGCCAACCTCGACCGCGAGGGCATCGCCCTGGTCAACCGGCTCATCGAGGGGCATGCGCGAAGTGGCGGCGCGGCCATGGTGACCAGCCATGGCGCGGTCACCTTCCTGCACGGCCAGCCGCGACGCCTGGAGCTGCGCGCATGACGCGCCCGGGTCCGGCATCCGCCTGCGCGGCACTGCTGCGCCGCGAGCTGCTGCTGGCCTGGCGTCGTCGTGGCGACATCGCCATGCCGGTGCTGTACGCCCTGATCGTGACCACCCTGTTTCCGTTCGCGCTGGGGCCCGACGAGGCCCTGCTCGCGCGCGTGGCGGGCGGCGTGGTGCTGGTCACCGTGCTGCTGTCGATGCTGCTGGCCTTCGACGCGCTGTTCCGCCCGGACCTCGAGGACGGCTCGCTGGAACAGTTGATGCTCGCGCCGCAACCCCTGGCGCTGATGCTGGCCGTCAAGATCCTCGCCCACTGGCTGTCCACCGCGCTGCCGCTGATCGTGATCGCGCCGATCCTGGCCTCGATGCTGCACCTTCCCGCGCATGCCAACGGGGTGCTGGTGCTGGCGCTGCTGGTGGCCACGCCGTTGCTCAGCCTGCTGGGTTCGGTGCTGGTCGCGCTGACGGCCGGCACGCGACGCTCTGGTATGCTGCTCGCCCTCATGCTGCTGCCGTTGTGCGTTCCAGTGGTGATCTTCGCGGCCGGGGCCGTATCGGCGGCACAGCAGGGGCTGCCCTGGATCGCCCCGATCGCCTGGCTGGGCGCCGCGCTGGCGCTGCTGCTGGTCCTGGCTCCGCTGGCCTGCGCCGCCGCCCTCAGAATCGCCATCGATGCATGATCACCCCGCCCACCATCCCGTCCCGCACCGCGGAGGCCTGCTGACATGACCTGGATCCCGCGCTGGATGCACCAACTCAGCTCGCCGCCGACCTTCTACCGTTTCGCCGGCGTGATGCGTCCGTGGTTCATGGCCCTGGCCGTGGTGGCGACCGCCATCGGCCTCTACGGTGGCCTGGTGACCGCGCCGGCCGATTACCAGCAGGGCGATGCCTTCCGCATCATCTACATCCACGTGCCCAGCGCGGAGATGAGCCTGTTCGTCTACGGCGTGATGGCCGTGGCCGGCTTCATCGCCGTGATCTGGCGCATCAAGCTGGCCGAGTCGGTGGCCATGCAGTCGGCGCCGATCGGCGCGGCCTTCACCTTCATCACCCTGGTCACCGGCTCGCTCTGGGGATACCCGACATGGGGCACCTGGTGGACCTGGGACGCGCGCCTGACCTCCGAACTGGTGCTGCTGTTCCTGTACCTGGGCGTCATCGGCCTGTTCCATGCCTTCGAGGATCGCCGCCAGGGCGCGCGCGCCGCCTCGTTCCTGGTCCTGGTGGGCGTGATCAACCTGCCGATCGTGCATTACTCGGTGAAGTGGTGGAACACGCTGCACCAGGGCACCACGGTGCGCCTGTTCGGCGCCTCCAGGATCGAGGGCGACATGCTCTGGCCGCTGCTGGTGATGATGGCGGCGACCCATCTGTACTGGGCCGCCAGCCTGTGCGGCCGCGTGCGCACCGACCTGCTGTCGCTGGACAGCGGCAAGCAGTGGGTCCGCACTCTCGCCGACCGGGAGGGACACTGAACATGTCGGCGTTCTGGCACATGGGCGGCTACGCGTCCTACGTCTGGCCTGCCTACGCCGTGTTCTTCGTGGTGCTGGGCATCGACTACATCGCTCCCGTGCTGCGCCGCCGGCGCGTGCTGCGGGAACTGTTCGCCCGCATGCAGCGTCACAAGGCACGCGAGGCACGCAAGACCCGACTCCGGCCCTCTCCCGGCGCCGATGCGGAACGCACCCCGACACCCCCGACATCATGAATCCCAAGCGCAAACGCCGTCTCATCATCGTCCTGCTGGCCGTGGCCGCCGCCGCGGTCGCCATCAGCCTGACCGTGTTCGCCCTGCAGCAGAACATGAACTACCTGTACTCACCGACCGAGATCGACGCCGGCAAGGCGCCGGCCGACCACAGTTTCCGCCTGGGCGGCGTGGTCAAGGAGCACTCGGTGGTCCGCTCTCCGGATTCGCTGAAGGTGCAGTTCACGGTCACCGACCGCTTCCACGACATGCCGGTGGTCTACACGGGCATCCTTCCGGACCTGTTCCGCGAGGGCCAGAGCGTGATCGTCACCGGGCACATGGACGGCAACCACTTCGTCGGCACCGAGGTGCTGGCCAAGCACGACGAGACCTACATGCCCAAGGAAGTGGCCGACGCCATCCGCAAGGCCAAGGCCGCCGAACGCGCCCAGGCCGAAAAGCCTGATGCGCCCGCGCACGGGGGACACTGACCGATGCTGCCTGAACTGGGACAACTGGCGCTGATCCTGGCCCTGCTGCTGGCCACGGCGCAGGGCGTGCTTCCGCTGCTGGGCGCCTGGCGCGGCAACCCCGCGCTGATGGCGGTGGCGCGGCCGGCCGCGATCGGCCAGGCGCTGTTCGTGGGGCTGGCCTTCGTCCTGCTGGCCTACGGCTTCCTCAGCTTCGACTTCTCCATCGCCTACGTCGCCAACAATTCCAACCTGGCGCTGCCCTGGTACTACCGTATTGCCGCGGTGTGGGGCGCGCACGAGGGCTCGATGCTGCTGTGGGTGCTGATCCTGTCCGTTTGGACCACGGCCGTGGCGGTCCTCGGCAGGCCGTTGCCGCGCGACTTCCTGGCCCGCGTGCTGGGCGTGCTTGGCCTGCTCAGCGTGGGCTTCTTGCTGTTCATCCTGCTCACCTCCAACCCCTTCGGCCGACTGCTGCCGCCGCCGCCCAACGGCGCCGACCTCAATCCGGTGCTGCAGGACCCGGGCATGACCTTCCACCCGCCGGTCCTGTACATGGGCTACGTCGGCTTCTCGGTGGCCTTCGCCTTCTCCATCGCGGCCCTGCTGGGCGGCGGCCTGGACAAGCAATGGGTGCGCTGGGCGCGGCCATGGACCAACATCGCCTGGGGCTTCCTGACCCTGGGCATCGTCGCCGGCAGCTGGTGGGCCTATGCCGAACTGGGCTGGGGCGGCTGGTGGTTCTGGGATCCGGTGGAGAACGCCTCGTTCATGCCCTGGCTGGCCGGCACCGCGCTGATCCATTCGCAGGCCATCACCGAGAAGCGCGGCTCGCTGCCGGCGTGGACGGTGCTGCTGTCGATCTTCGCCTTCTCGCTGTCGCTGCTGGGCACCTTCCTGGTGCGCTCGGGCGTGCTGACCAGCGTGCATGCCTTCGCCTCCGACCCGCGCCGCGGCGTGTTCATCCTGATCTACCTGGGCGTGGTGATCGGCGGCTCGCTGCTGCTGTACGCGCTGCGCGCGCCGAAGGTGGCCGGCGGCAAGCCGTTCGCCCCGCTGTCGCGCGAGACGCTGCTGCTGATCGTCAACCTGCTGCTGACCACCTCGGCCGCCATGGTCCTGCTGGGCACGCTGTTCCCGCTGATCGGCGACGCCTTCGGCTGGGGACGCATCTCGGTCGGCCCGCCCTATTTCGGCTCGCTGTTCATCGCCCTGATGACGCCGGCGATCATGCTGCTGCCACTGGGACCGTTCGCCCGCTGGGGCCGCGCCGACGGGCGCCTGCTGCTGCGCGTGATGCTGCAGGCCGTCATCGCCGCGCTGCTGGTCGCCGGCATCCTGCTGGCCGGCCACTACCGCGGCGTGCCGCCCTGGCGCGCGATGCTCGGCGGGCTGGGCGCGGTCTACGTGCTGGCCGGCGTGCTGGCCTACGCGCGCAAGCGCTGGGGCGAGGCGCCGCGCGGCCACCGCTACCCGGCCGAGATGCTGGGCATGCTGATCGCCCATGTCGGCGTGGGCATCTTCGTCGCCGGCGTGCTGCTGACCTCGGCGATGAGCGTCGAGCACGACGTGCGCATGGCGCCCGGGCAGACCGAGACCATCGGCGCCTACGCCTTCCGCTTCGACGGCACGCACCACGTCACCGGGCCCAACTGGACCGCCGAGCAGGGCACCGTGACGGTGCTCGCCAACGGCGCGCCGCTGACCGTGCTGCACCCGCAGAAGCGGACCTACGACCGCGGCCAGATCCAGACCGAGTCGTCAGTGGACGCAGGCGTCATGCGCGACCTGTACGTGGCCATCGGCGAGCCGCTGGACCACGGCGCCTGGGCCGTGCGCATCTACGTCAAGCCGTTCGTGCGCTGGATGTGGGGCGGCGGCATCCTGATGATGATCGGCGGCTTCGTGGCCGCCACCGATCGCCGCTTCCGCCTGCGTGGCAAGCCCGCGCATGAGGCGACGCCAAGCCAGGCCGAACACGACCCGCAAGCCGACGGAGCCTCCGCATGAGCCGGCTGCTGCCCCTGCTGGGCTTCGTCGCGCTGGTCGCCCTGTTCGGCTTCGGCATCTGGTGGAACACGCAGCATGACCAGCGCTACGTGCCCTCGCCGCTGATCGGCAAGTCGGCGCCCGACTACGCGTTGCCGCTGCTGGACGATCCGGGCACCACGCTGACCCGCGCCGAGATGCTCGGCCAGCCGTACCTGATCAACGTCTTCGCCAGCTGGTGCTTCGCCTGCGGCGACGAGCACCCGGTGCTGATGAAGGAGGCCCGCCAGCTCGGCGTGCCGCTGGTCGGCTACGACTACAAGGACGAGCCCGCCGATGCGCGCGCCTGGCTGGCGCGACACGGCAATCCCTACAGCATGGTGGTGACCGACCGCTCCGGCGTCACCGCCATCGACTTCGGCGTCTATGGCGCGCCGGAGACCTTCCTGGTCGATGCCCGCGGCATCATCCGCTACAAGCACATCGGACCCCTCACGCCGAAGATCATCGCCGAGAAGATCGAGCCGCTGATCGGGCGCCTGAAGAAGGAGGCGCCATGAACCGCCTGCGCATGCTGGGCCTGCTGCTGGGGCTGGGCGTCACCTTCGCCGCGCACGCGGTCGATCCGCTGCCGTTCAAGAACCGCGCCCAGGAGCAGCGCTTCCAGCACCTGGCCGGCCAGCTGCGCTGCCTGGTCTGCCAGAACGAGAGCCTGCTCGATTCGCGCGCCGAGCTGGCGCAGCAGATGCGCCAGATCATCCTGCGGCAGATGCAGGAAGGCCGCACGGACGACCAGATCAAGCAGTTCCTGGTCGCCCGCTACTCCGACTACGTGCTCTACGATCCGCCGCTCAAGCCCAGCACCTGGTTGCTGTGGTTCGGACCGGCGGCGATCCTGCTGCTGGGTGCCGGCGGCCTGTTCCTGACCGTGCGCAAGCGCGCCGGCGCCGCCCCGTCCACCCCACCCGAAACCGATCCCGAGGACTGGTGATGTTCGTTCTCCTCCCGTCTTGCCGCGTCTGGAATCCGCTGCCGTGAAGATGCCCTTCATCCTCGTGGCGCTGGCGATGACGCTGGCCGCCCTGGCCCTCGTGGTGTGGCCGATGCTGCGCAGCGGCAAGCGCCAGGGACGTCCGCGGCACGTGCTGGTGGTGGCCCTGGCCATCGTGTTCACCCTGCCGCTGGCGGCGCTGGGCCTGTACCTGCACGTGGGCACGCCCGCCGGGCTGGATGCGGCCGCCTACGAGAGGCCGACCACGCCCGGGCAGATGATCGACCAGTTGCGCGCCCGTCTCGCGGCCAAGCCCAGCGCGCAGGGCTGGGGCCTGCTGGGCCGCATCTACACCGCGCAGGGCCAGCTGGCCCAGGCGCGCGAGGCCTACGGCGAGGCGCTCAAGCTGGCCCCGGACAACACCGACCTCATGGTGAGCTGGGCCGAGACCGACGCCATGGCGCGCAGCGACCACTACATCGGCGACCGCGCGCGCAGCCTGCTGCAACAGGCCGTGCAGGTCGAGCCGCGCAGCCAGCGCGGCCTGTGGCTGCTGGGCATCAGCGACTACCAGCGCGGCCGCTTCGCCGATTCGGCGCTGACCCTGCGCCGCCTGCAGGTGCTTCTGCAGCCGGACACCACGGTGGCCCGCGCCGTGAAGAAGCAGATTTCCATGGCCGAGGCGCGCGCCGCCGGCAAGACCCAGGACCAGGCGCTGGCCATGCTGCAGTCGCAGACGCCCGCGCCGGCCTCCAGCGCCTCCAGCGACGCCGCGGCACGAGCCTCCCGCCGCGACCGAGGGCGCGCATATTCCGGTGCACGTGAGCCTGATCGCCGGCCCTGCGCGCAAGGTCGCATGCCGGCGACACCCTGTACGTGTTCGCGCGCGCCGTGAACGGCCCGCCGATGCCGCTGGCCGTGGCCCGGCTGAAGGCCTCGGCGCTGCCGACCACGGTCATGCTGACCGACGGCATGGGCATGACGCCCTCGCTGCGCCTGTCCGGCGCGGGCCAGGTGACGATCACCGCGCGCATCTCGCACAGTGGCCAGGCGCTGCCCGCCGCCGGCGACCTGGAGGGCAGCAGCGGACCCGTGCCCGTCGCCAGCGCGAAGACCGTCGAGGTCGTCATCGACCACGTGCGCTGACCCCTTGGGCGTTCGCGGCCGGCACGCTACAGTGCCGGCTCATTGTTGTCCGGAATCCGCATGGCCGACGCCCGCCGCTATCACGACCTGCCCTCGCCCTTCGCCATGAAGCGCGGCGGCGAGTTGCATGGCGCCCGTGTCGCCTACGAGACCTGGGGCACGCTGGACGCCGACGCCGGCAACGCGATCCTGATCCTGACCGGCCTGTCGCCCAGCGCGCATGCCGCCTCCAATGCCGACGACCCCTCGCCCGGTTGGTGGGAGGCCATGCTCGGCCCGGGCAAGCCGATCGACACCGACCGCTGGTTCGTCGTCTGCGTCAACGCGCTGGGCAGCGACAAGGGCTCGACCTGCCCGGCCTCGACCAACCCCGCCACCGGCGAACCCTATCGCCTGGATTTTCCCGAACTGACCCTGGAGGACGTGGCCAACGCCGCGCACTGCGTGGTCGCGGGCCTGGGCATCGCCAGGCTGGCCTGCCTGATCGGCTGCTCGATGGGCGGCATGGCCGCGCTGGGCTACATGCTGCTGCACCCGGACTCGGTGCGCGCGCACGTCAGCGTGGATACCGCGCCGCAGGCCCAGCCCTTCGCCATCGCCATCCGATCCCTGCAGCGCGAGGCCATCCGCCTGGACCGCAACTGGAACGAGGGGCGCTACGACGATGACGCCTATCCCGAGCGCGGCATGAGCATCGCGCGCAAGCTGGGCGTGATCACCTACCGCTCGGCGATGGAATGGAACGGCCGCTTCGCGCGCATCCGCCTGGACTCGGAGGAACGCCCGGACAATCCGTTCGGTTTCGAGTTCCAGGTCGAATCCTACCTGCAGGCGCATGCGCGCAAGTTCGTGCGCCACTTCGACCCCAACTGCTACCTGTACCTGTCGCGCGCCAGCGACTGGTTCGACGTGGCCGAGTACGGCGACGGCAGCGTGCACGAGGGTCTCAAGCGCATCCGCGTCGAAAGCGCCCTGGTGATCGGCGTCAGCACCGACATCCTGTTCCCGCTGGAGCAGCAGGAGCAGATCGCCAAGGGCCTGGAGGCCGCCGGCGCCGAGGTGGTGTTCGTGGCGCTGGATTCACCGCAGGGGCACGACGCCTTCCTGGTCGACATCGACAACTACGGTCCGGCCATCGGCGGTTTTCTCGACCGCCTGCCGCGCTGACGCGCGAGGTCGACACGGATCGGCATGCGTCGCCGACGCGGCGCTAGCGCTTGGCGTGGAACGGTGGCCGGGTCAGCCACAGCACGGGGATCAGCAGCAGGAAGGCCCAGCCGAGCACGTGCATGATGTCGTTGAAGGCCATCTGGAAACCCTGCCGGGTGATGATGCCGTTGAGGAAATCCAGGGCGCGGCCGGCATGACCGCCCGCGCCCATCTTCTCCAGGGCCTGGCGCGAAATCGGGTTGTACGCATTGACGTGCGAGGCCAGTTGCGCGTGGTGAACCACCGCGCGCCGATCCCAGACGAAGGTGGTGATGGAGGCGGCGAAACTGCCGCCCAGGGTGCGCAGGAAGGTCGACAGCCCCGACCCGGAGGCGATCTCGTTGGGCTTGAGGTCCGACAGCAGGATGGTCAGCACCGGCATGAAGAACAGCGCCACGCCCAGGCCCTGGAAACCGCGCACCATGGCGATGTGCCAGAAATCGACCCCGATGTAGAACTGCGACTGCATGAAGCAGGTCAACGCCAGCACCACGAAGGCCGCCGCGGCCACCAGGCGCAGGTCCGTGCGCGGCGCGTACTTGCCGACGAAATAGGTCAGCAGCACCGGCATGATGCCGATCGAGGCGCCGGCCAGGCCCGCCCAGCTGGCGGTGTAGTCCAGCGTGCGCTGCAGCCACAGCGGCAGCAGCAGGCCCATCGAGAAGAAGGTCGAATAGGACAGGATCAGCAGGATCGTGCCGTAGCTGAAATTGCGGTGGCGGAACAGCTTGAGGTCGACGATCGGGTGCTCGTCGGTCAATTCCCAGATCACGAACACCGCCAGGCCGACGGCCGCGACGATCGACATCAGCACGATGAAGGTGGAATGGAACCAGTCCGCGTCGTTGCCCTTGTCGAGCACGATCTGCAGCGCGCCGACGCCGACGATCAGCGCGATCAGGCCCACGTAGTCCACGCGCGGTCGCTCGGTGGTTTCCTTCTTGCCGGCCAGCTGCGCGCCGATCACCACGCTGGCGAAGATGCCGATGGGCACGTTGATGAAGAAGATCCATGGCCAGCTGTAGTTGTCGGTGATCCAGCCGCCCAGCGTGGGGCCGACGATCGGCGCGACGATGGTGACCATGGCCATCAGCGACAACGCCATGCCGCGCTTGTCATTGGGATAGACCGCGATCAGCAGGCTCTGCGTGACCGGGTACATCGGCCCCGCCACCGCGCCCTGGATGGCGCGGAAGAACAGCAGCATGCCCATGCTCTCGGACAGGCCGCACAGCATCGAGGTCAGCGAGAACAGCAGCGTGGTCCAGACGAACAGCTTCACCTCGCCGAAGCGCCGCACCAGGAAGCCCGTCAGCGGCAGCGAGATCGCCATGCACACGGTGAACGAGGTGATCACCCAGGTGCTCTGGTTGTAGCTCACGCCCAGGTTGCCGGCGATGGTCGGCAGCGACACGTTGGCGATGGTCGTGTCCAGCACGCGCATGAACGTGGCCAGGGACAGGCCGAACGTGGTCAGCATCAGGTTGGGCGGGCGGTAATGCGCGTCGGACACGATTACTGTCATGACAGCTAATTGACCGGCGCAGGGTAGCATCCCGCCCGGGTGGCGTCTGCCCTCGAAGCGACGCGTCGCGCTCGACCGGACGCGTCCACTTGCGGCATACTCGCCGACCGTGCCGAAGTGGCGGAACTGGTAGACGCGACGGACTCAAAATCCGTTTCTGGCGACAGAGTGTGGGTTCGAGTCCCACCTTCGGCACCATCATGCGCCTTCGCATGCATGCACGAATCGCGCCTCAAACAGGCGGAATGCCCGGCTGGAGCGCCCGCGAATGTGCGCTTTTTCGCAACCCTGAACATCCTGCCGACACCGCGCGGCGCGGGGTGTCGGCTCAGCGTATAGTGTGCTGCACCATGGGTAGGGGGATGGCATGAACAACAGCAATCAATCGTCGCGAGGCACGGGCAACGCCCGCACGTCGGGTCCACAGGGCACGCAGCTGTTCAGCGCCGAGGAACTGCGCCGCCACACGGCCAGCGGCCCGCACGCCGACGAACTGGTCCGCGCCAGCAACAACCGCCCCGTGCTGCAGGGCGTGGGCAACATGGAGAACGTCCGCTTCTCCCTGCGCTCGGGTCGCCAGACCATCGGCCGGCGCGACGACAACGACATCGTCATCGACGAGTCCAGCGTGTCCTCCTCGCATGCCTGGATCATGAACCAGAACGGCCACTACGTGATCATGAACACGCTGTCGACCAACGGCACGTTCGTCAACGACCAGCGCGTGCACGATGCCGTCCTCAAGCACGGCGACCGGATCCGCTTCGGCCAGGCCGAATTCGTGTTCCGCACCCGCGAGTCGGGCCCGCTCGGCGGCACGCGCACCGTGGTTGCCGTCCTCCTGCTCGGACTCGTCGCCATCGCCGCCGGCGCCTGGTGGCTGTTCAATCGCTGATCCGATGACTGCCGAGTCCATGCCCGCGCGGATCGGCCGCTACCGCATCGAGGGCGTGCTCGGTGAAGGCGCCACGGCCGTGGTCTATGCCGGCTTCGATCCGGAGATCGAGCGCCGGGTGGCCATCAAGTGCCTGCATCGCCACATCGCCGACGACGACGGCTACCGCCGGCGCTTCCAGGTCGAGGCACGCGCAGCCGGGCATCTGAACCACCCGAACCTGGTCACCATCTTCGACACCGGTGAAACCGAGGATGGACGGCCGTACATCGCCATGGAGCGGATGGGCGGCGAATCGCTGGCCAGCCGCGTCGAGCGCGATGGCCTGCCGCCGCTGCCGATCATCATCGACATCGCCATCCAGATCGCCAGCGCGCTGGAATACGCGCATGGCGAGGGCGTCGTGCATCACGACATCAAGCCCGAGAACATCATGTTCGTGGATGGCTGGAAGCAGGCCAAGCTCAGCGATTTCGGCATTGCCGAACGGCGCGAACTCAAGCGCGACGGCGCGGACGCCGAGACCATGCCGCAACTGATCGGCGGCACGCCCTCGTACATGGCCCTGGAGCGTCTGGAAGGCAAGCGCGCGGATGCCCGCAGCGACCTGTTCTCGCTGGGCGTGGTGCTGTTCTGGCTGCTGACCGGCAAGCTGCCGTGGTCGGGCACCGAGGACATCAAGCAGCTGATCGCCGAACGCAAGCGCCATCCGCAGCCGGGCATCGAGCCGCGCGACCCCTCCACGCCATCGATCCTGATCGGCATCGTGCGTACCCTGCTCGCGCAGTCCGCGGAGGTGCGTTACCAGAACGGCACCGAGGTCATCGAGGACCTGCGCCTGGCGCAACGTGAGTACGAACGCCTGCAGGAAAGCCCGCTGACCGGCAACATCATTTCCCTGCGCGTGCGCTGGGCCAGCATGCTCGGCGCCACCCTGACCCTGGTCCTGCTGATCGGCCTGGCCGCGATCTACAGCAAGCAGCGCACGGCGGTGAACGGGCTGGCGCTGGATTTCGGCAGCTCGCTCAGCCGCATGATCGCGCACGAATCGGCCGAGAACCTGCTGCTGGACGACAAGGCCGCGACCCGGGCGCTGGTCGAGGACGTGGCCCGCAACCGGCAGATTCACTACATCGCCATCACCAACCGCGCCGATAGCGTGGTCGCCAGCACGGTCCCCGGCGAGGTCGGCAAGTCCCTGCCCCGCCTCAGTGACCGCGACTATGTCTCGCGCGAGGACGACGTGGACAGCTATCGCAGCCACGTCAGCGGCACCCACGGCGACGACATGCTGCTGTTCAGCACGCCGATCCGTTACCAGGACAAGACCGTCGGGCGCCTGCGCCTGGGCGTCAGCAACGAACCGCTGGTGGCCGCGCAGCACACCACCCTGTGGGTCATCGCCATCGTGCTGGCGGTTACGCTGGTCGCGGTGATCGGCGCCGCCTACTGGCTGTTCCGCCGCCCGCTGATCCTGCTCGACCTGCTCAGCGAAGCCATGATGCGGGTGGCCCGCGGCGACTTCCGCTATCGCATCCGGCTGGTGCGCAGCGACGAACTGGGACGGCTGTTCACGGCCTTCAATCTGATGAACCAGTCGCTGTATGCCCGCCTGCGCGCGATGGGCGGCATCCGCCGCGAACAGCGCGTCGAGCGCGCGGTGAAGACCACGCGCATCCTGCCCGGCGCGCAGACCCGCACGCGGGTCGCGGCCGTCGAGGCCACGCGCATCCTGCCCGGCAACGAAACCGACGCGAAAACCGGCGGCGGCGAGGAATGAGCCGGCGGTTCAGAGCTGCTTGAGGCGGCTCTGCAGTTCGCGGGCGCGCGTGCGGTAGATGATCGCCGGCTCGTAGTCGGGATCGATGGCCAGGATGCGGTCCCACAGGCTGATGGCCTGCTGCAGCTTCTGGTCGCGGTACAGCACGATCGCCTGCTGGTGATAGGACGCCAGCAACTGCTTGCGCAACGCATCGGCCTGCGGACCGCTGGACTTCAGCTTCGGATCCATCTGCAGGGCCTGGCCCAGGCGCGCCATGGCCTGGGCGTGATGCCCCTGTTGCTGCAGGGTCACGCTCTGCTGCTGCAGGGCCTCGGCACTGTCGGCGGGATGCGCATCCGCGGTCGGCGCGGCCTCGGCCGCGGGGGCTTGGCCGGCATCGGGGCCATCATCGACCGCCGATGGCGCCGGTGCCGGCGAGGCGACGGCCTTCGACGACACCGGCACGCGCAGGCGCTGCCCCACCTGCAGCAGCGAGGGATCGTGCGCATGGTTGTAGCGCGCCAGCACCAGGAAACGGCTGGCGTCGCCGAGGTAGCGGGCCGCCAGGCTGCTGTAGGAATCGCCCGCCTGCACCACATGGATGCGGTGCCTGCTGCCCAGCTGCCTGACCGGATCGACGGTCAGCTGGTGCCACAGGTCGCGGGCCGCGGCATCATCCGGATGGGCCTGCAGGTAGTGCTTGAGTTCGCGCTTGCCCTCGGCGTAGTGCCCGTGCTGCAGCTGCTCGGCGACGATGGTCTTCAACGGCACCACCGGCGTGGTGTCGACGACTGGCGCGGGCGTGCTTTGCCTCGGCGCCGGCGCCTTCTGCACGGTGGTCTCCTGCGGCTTGGCGCCGAAGGTCTTCCCGAGCTTGTGCCCCAGGGTCTGGATCTGGGCGCATCCCGCCAGGCTGGCGACAAGGCCGGCCAGCGCCAGCGTTGCCAGGCGTCGACTCGTGATACCGGGGATGTTCATTCGAGAAGTCATGGTTCGCAAACGCTCCAGAAAGACAGTCATCGTCGGCTCAGGCCCGACGTCGTGCATGGGGTGACATCATCGCTCGCGCCCACACAACCGCGGCATAACGGCGCAATTGCCCGGCCATGACCGGGCGCACGAGGATCAGGGAAAGATTGTCGCCGTGCTCGCCGCCACGCTCGACCGCCAGCTCCAGCGCCTCGCGCAGGGCCGATTCCTGGTCCTCGCGGGCGGCAAACCGGCCCAGTTCAGCGGCATCCAGCGAGGCCCACACGCCGTCGCTGCACAGGGCAAAATTCTGGCCCACGCGCAACGGCGCGCCACCGTGCTCGACCTGGGGCGGATGCTCGCCACCCAGTCCGCGCAACAGCCTGTGCTGGTCGGGGTGCCCGGACACCTCGTCGGCGTCGATCTCGCCGCGCTGCACGCGCAGCTCGGCCAGGCTGTGGTCGCGGGTGCGCTCGACGCAGCGGCGACCGAAGAAATGATAGAGGCGGCTGTCGCCGACATGCACCCAGCAGGCGCGATCGCCACGCAGCAGAAGGGCCACGATGGTCGCATGCGGTTCGCCCTGCATCAGGCCCTGGCGGCGGCGGCACAGTTCCTCGTGGGCTTCCTGGCACAGGGTTTCCAGGAACATCGGGCCCGGCACTTCCAGCCACAGGCGCTGCGCCCACAGGCGCCGGGCGGCGGCGATCACGCCTTCGGCGGCCAACTCGCCGGCGCCATCACCCCCCATGCCATCGGCCAGCACAAGCAGGCGCACATCGAGGGCCGGGTCGTACAGGCACACCACGGCGTCCTGCTGGCTGGCACGACCGCCGCGCGCGCGGCCTGCTGCCACGCGCGGCAAATGCTGGAACTCGATGTGCTTGTCCGGCATGGATCCATCCCCCCTGACGTGCGCGCCCGGAGCCGCACACGATGCGCCCAAGTATACCGGCGGTCGCATGGGTGCGCGTCGCGACGGCGTTCACAACCGCGCACATGGCGCGACCGCGGCCGGAACTTGCCTGGCAACGGGATCTGCGCTCCCATGCGCAGGCATGGAGTTTGCTCCTTTCGACCACGCCCCGACGCCATGCCCGCCCGTGCCGGACACCGACGGCATCCATCGCGTTCGCCTGCGGGGCGGCGGCCAGGCCTGGCTCAAGCGCCGGCGCGACCGACCTGCCGGCTTTCTCGCCGCAGAGGCGCACGGCCTCCACGCCCTTCGCGAGGCAGGCGGTTTGCGCGTGCCGCGCGTGCTCGGGCTGGGCGCGCATGAGCTGATGCTGGAGGACCTGGGCCGCGGAACGGCCGTGCCGGACTTCGCCGCTCGAGCCGGTCGCGGACTGGCCGCGCAGCATCGTCACACGGCGCCGACCCATGGCTTCGATGTCGAAGGCTGGTGCGGCGAGAGCGTCCAGGACAACACCCGCGATGCCGATGGCCATCGGTTCTTCGCCGAACGTCGCCTGCGGCCGCAGGCGCTCAGGGCCCATCGGGCCGGTCGTATCGCGGACGCCGGACTGGCCGCGGTCGAGCGTATCTGCGGGCGCCTGGCGCAGTGGATACCGCCACAGCCGCCGAGCCTGCTGCACGGCGACCTGTGGATCGGCAACCTGCACTGCTGCGCGGACGGCATGCCGGCGCTGATCGACGCCGGCGCGGTGCATTACGGTTTCGCCGAGGCCGACCTGGCCATGCTCGTGCTGTTCGGCCAACCCGATCCTCGACTGTTCGATGCCTACGCCGAGCAGGCAGACCTCGCCCCGGGCTGGCGCGAGCGCGCGCCGCTGTACAACCTGTACCACCTGCTGAACCACCTCAACCTGTTCGGCGCGGGCTATGCCGCCGCGGTGGCCACGGTCCTGCGCCGATTCGCCTGAAGCGTCCGCGCCGGGTCAGTGCTGGTGGCCGCCCGGGCCGTGCGCGTGACCGTGGGCCAGCTCCTCCTCGCTGGCCGGGCGCACCTCGACGATCTCGATGTCGAAATGCAGCGGCTTGCCGGCCAGGGGATGATTCAGGTCGACGTCGACCGTGGTCATGCCGACCTTGTGCACCGTCGCCGACATCACGCCGCCGTCCTTGCGCTGCAGGGTGACCTCGAGGCCCGGCTTGAGCCGGGCGCCCTTGCCGAAATACTTCTTCGGCAAGCGCTGCACCATGCCGTCGCGGCGCTCGCCGTAGGCATCGGCCGGATCGAGATCGATGGCGTACGACTCGCCGGCCTCGCGCCCTTCCAGGGCCTTTTCCATGCCCGGCACCAGCTGCCCGCGACCCAGCAACACGACCAGCGGCTGGTTGCTTTCGCGCGAGTTCTCGCGCGCCTCGCCGTCCACGGACAGGGCGTAGTGGAAGGACACGACGGAATCTTTGCTGGCTTTCATCGGCACGGCTCGGGGGGACGGAAACCGCGCATCATAGTCGCCGCCCGACGCGGCGTCACCTGGCCTCAAAGCTGCCGCGCGATGCGGAACCCGACCCGGCCGCTGCGGGTCTGCGGCTCGGCGGCGATGCGGAAGGCCGAACGCGCCTGCGCCGGCGAGCTGCCCCAGGACGCGCCGCGCACCATGCGCAGGCTGCAACCCGGGTTGACCCAGGCCGAACCGTCCAGCGGCGCGCGGATGTAGTTGTCGTGCCAGCAATCCTCGACCCATTCGGAGACATTGCCATCGATGTCATACAGGCCGAACGGGTTGGCCTGGAAATGGCCGGCCGGCGCGTCGCCCCAGTAGCCATCGCGATATCCGGGGAAGGCATGCGTCCAGCTGCGACGCAGCGGCGAGCGGTCGCGGGCGCCAGCAAGGTTCTCCACCTCGTGCCGCGGACTGCCCGAACCCCACCAGTACGGCGTGTCGGTGCCGCCGCGCATCACGTACTCGTACTCGGCCTCGCTCAGCAGGCGGTAGGTCTTGCCGGTGTGCCGGGACATCCACTTCACGTAGGCCTGGGCGTCATTCCAGGACACGTTGACCACCGGATGGTCGCCGCCCGAGGAACGCCCGGCGTAGTTGTCCTCCCAGGTCGCGCCGGATGCATCGACCATGGCGCCACGGCGGCCATCGTAGATGTTGGCACCATGCAGGCGCACCGAATCGGGCACGTAGCCGCTGTTGCGCACGAACTCGCGGAACTGCGCCACCGTGATTTCCGTGCGCGACACGGCCAGGCCGCGCTCGATACGCACCTTGTGCAACGGCGATTCATTGGCCTGGTGCCCGGATTCGCTGTCGGGCGAGCCCATCATGAAACTGCCCGTGGGAATCACCACCATCGTCGGACCGTGACCGCCAAGGTCCACGTAGCTGTCGCTGAAGTCCTGTCCCGGGTGGTAATTGGCATACACCCGCGCGTTGTGCAGGCGCAGGTCCAGGGCATCGACACCCGGCACGTCGGGGCTGATCGCCAGGGCCTGGTCGCGCAGCTTCTGCGCCAGGGCCAGGTCACCGCCATCGAGCGCGGTCCCGGCCTGCTGCAGGCGATCCTGGGCACGCTGGCGGCGAATGCCCTCGATGCGCCCGCGGGTGTCCTGCAGCGCCGTGCTGTCCGGATCCACCTGCGCCGCGCTGGCCAGGGCCTGGTCGGCGGCATCGAAGTCATCACGGGCCACCGCGCCCAGGGCGCGATCAAGCCACTTGCGCTGGATCCGGTGCAGGCCCTGGCGGGCGACGTTGTTGGCCGGATCCAGCTGCAGTACCTTGCGATACAGCGCCAGCGCATCGTTCTGCGCGGACGGCGTGCCCTGGTCCTTGTTCATCAGATCGGCCGCCCGCGCCAGCAGTGGCTGTACCTGCTGCAGGGACTGCAGACCGGCCTGCAGGCGACGTACCTGGGCCTGCGCTTCGGGCAGGTGCTGCAGCACGCCCAGACTGGTCCGCGCGGCATCGGCATCGCCGCTGGCCAGATCGTCCTCGACCTCGGCCACCAGGCGCTGCTGCACGTGCGCCAGTCCGGCCCGGGCCCGCGTATTGCCCGGCTGCAGGGCGATGACGCGCAGATACAGATTCATCGCACTGTCCCCGTCGCCACTGAGGTTGCCCTTGCCCAGGGCGTCGGCGGCCTGCGTCAGGAGTTCGCTGACCTTGGCCGACTCCGCGCCCGCCGGCCGCGCCGAGGATGCCGCGGGCGCCGGTCGCAGGCGCGCGGCGATGACGGCATGCGGCGCCAGCGACAGGGGCGGCCCGGCGTCCAGTTCCCCGTTGCGATCCTTCGCGCCGCGGGTGCCGCCCGGGCGTCGCTCGAAACCGAGCGGCGGCACGGTCATGGCGCCACCGGACACGCGATCGGAACGGAACTCGCTGCGCGGCACGTGCAGCAGCGCGGGGAAGAAGTGATACAGCATGGCCAGCGTCAGCACGCCCACGCCAATGGCGCCCCCGATGGCGCGCTGACGACGTTCGGACTTGCTGCTGGGCATGGAGATTCCCGAAAACATGGGGTGGGCGGCACACCCGCCCGCAGTCATGGTACCCGGACCACCGGACATGCCAAGCATGCGGTGCCCTGCTATCGTGCGCGGTCACCTTAGGCAAACACGCGCGTCGCGGCAACGGTGCCGCGCGGGCATCAACCGGGACACCCACTTGAACCCGAGCAACACCCACAGACCAGCGACCGAAGCCGAATGGGTCGATTCACGCGACGCCCTTGATGCCTGGCTGTCCGGCGTCGACGGCCTGCTGGCCGTGGACACCGAGTTCATGCGTCGCAACACGTACCACGCGCAACTGGCCCTGCTGCAATTCGCCCACCGGGGACGCTATGCGCTGATCGACCCCCTCGCGGTGTCCATCGGCGATGCGCTCCGGACGATGGACGAACGACAGGCCCCGCTTTGGATCATGCACAGCCCGAGCGAGGACCTGGACGTGCTGGCGCCGCTGCTGCCGAAGGGCCCGCGACGCCTGTTCGACACCCAGCTGGCCGCCGCCTTCTGCGGCATGGGCCTGGGGATCGGCTACCGCGCCCTGGTCGAGGCGGTCACCGGAGTACAGCTGGACAAGGGCGAGACCCGCTCGGACTGGATGCAGCGCCCCCTCACCGACTCGCAAAAGCTCTACGCCACGCTCGACGTGGTCCACCTGCATGCCGTGCACGCGCACCTCGATCGCGAGCTGCGCGCGCGTGACCGCATGGCCTGGTTCGAGCACGACTGCGAACGCCTGCGCCGCCGCGTCATCGACCGCGACGGCGATGACCAGCCCCAGCAGGCCCTGCGCGGCGCCGCCGCCTGGCCACGCGAGCGCCAGGCGCTGCTGCGCCGCGTGCTGCTGTGGCGCGAGGACACCGCGCGCGCCATCGACAAGCCGCGCCCGTGGTTGCTGCAGGACGCGCAGATCATGTCGCTGGTCGAGGACATCCCGAGCGGCGGCACCGAGCTGGCCGCGCGCACCCAGGGCCAGCGTGCCCTGCGCGGCCCGCAGCGGCGCGAACTCCTGGACCTGCTGCACCGTGAAGTCGACCCCGCCGAAGTGGACGCCACGGCGGCCATACCCGCCGCCCTGGACGGCGCGGGCAAGCATGCGCTGGCGGCCATGAAGAAGGACGTCGATGCCGTGGCCACCTCGCTCGACCTGCCCGCCGGCCTGCTGGCACCGCGCAAGGCCCTTGAGCTCCTGATCGCCACCCGCGCCTGGCCCGCCTCGCTGGACGGCTGGCGACGCGACCTGCTCGGCGAGCGCCTGGAACGGCACCTCCCCGACTGACGCCCGGACACGTCCCGGCTATTGGCGCACCGCGAAGTCGCTGATAGAATGCGCCGCTTACGTGGGGCGGTAGCTCAGCTGGGAGAGCGTCGCGTTCGCAATGCGAAGGTCGGGAGTTCGATCCTCCTCCGCTCCACCAATCAGATCGCGTTGAAGAAGGCCGCTTGCATCAAGCGGCCTTCTTCGTTTTCGTCGAATCGCCGCTACATCGACACGCGGTCACCGACAGCGGCCAGCCTCCCCCTTTTGGCATATCCCTGCCGTGGCATGGGCCGCACTTGCCGTCCTGCCGACTCGACATCGCTGCCTCCCGGATGCACAGTGATCCGCATGTGGCCCGTTTCGAGCAGCGGAGGGCCAGCGATGCCGGCACTCACTCGAACGGCCAGAGACCGTATCCGCGGGGTTTGCGGGCGCGCGGCTGGCGGAGCTGTGGGCGAACCCTCCGTGGCGTGCCCACGACTCCCGCGCCGGGATCCTCGGCGCCTGGTTTCGAACCCCCCGGATTCTGCGTCGATGGCGCACCGCAACATGACAATGCGGCATATTGACGCTATTACATTCATACCCCATGGGGTATAGGCGGCGCAGGCAGCGCCAGTCACCGCACATGTCGTCCGGAGTCGTCATGAAACAGCGTCCAATCTGGAACGCACACCTGGCCGGAGCCGTACTCGGCCTGGTCTTGCTGCTGACCTTCATCTTCACCGGCCACGGCCTGGGGGCCTCGGGTTCGCCGACAACCCTGGCGGCCGCCGCGTCCAATGCCATCGCGCCCGCCAGCACCCAGGCCAACGGCTACCTCGGCTGGATGGTGCAGAACGGACGCGACCCCCTCGACACCTGGATCAACTGGGAAGTGCTCGGCGTCGCCCTGGGCGCGCTGCTGGCGGCCTGGTGGTCCGGACGCCTGCGGATGCGCGTCGACGGCCCTCCCCGTGCCGGCAGCGCCGGACGCCTGTCGCTGGCCCTGGTCGGCGGCATCCTTTCGGGCTTCGGCGCCCGCGTATCGGCCGGCTGCACCAGCGGGCTGGGCCTGTCCGGCTCGGCCACGCTGGCCACGGCGGGCTTCGTTTTCCTGATCGGTTTCTTCGGCGCCGGTCTGCTGACTGGCCTGTTGACCAGGAGGATGTGGCGATGACTTTCCCACTCGGCTGGGCCGGACCGATCTCCGGACTCGTTTGCGGCGGCCTGTTCGGATACGTCCTGCAGCGCGGCGGCCTGGGCAACGGCTGCCGCCTGACCGCGCAGTTGCGCCTGCAGGACTGGACGGTGTTCAACGTGATGTTCACCGCCATCCTGGTGTCGGCCGGCGGCCTGTACATCCTTGAACTGGGCGGCTGGATCACCACCAGCCAGATCTGGATCCCGACCACGTATCTGTGGGCCACCCTGCTGGGCGGCGGCCTGATCGGCGTGGGCATGGGCCTGGGCGGCTACTGCCCGGGCACCTCGGTGGTCGGCGCCGCGGCGGGTCGCATCGACGGCCTGGTGTTCTTTCTCGGGCTGGTACTGGGCGTGGTGTTCTTCGCCGGCATCTACAACCCGATCAAGCCGTTGATGCGGGCCGCCGCCAGTCCGCGAGCGCAAACGCTGGACCAGCTGCTCGGCCTGCCCGTCTGGCTGGTGCTTCTGCTGCTGGTCGGCTGCGCAGCCGGCGTGTGGTGGTTCACCCGCCGCAACGGCACCTCCGAAGCCATTTCCTGCGCCGACTGAGCGCGACGACAACATTCAGGGAGCATCTGCACATGACCCGCAAGACGACGACCTCGAAAACCTCCCTGGCCGGCAAGCTGTCGGCCGTGACCCTCGCCATAGGCGCCATGGCGCCCATGCTTTCGGCATGCAACAGCAGCCAGAACGGCGCCCCTGCCCCGCAGGCCCAGAGCAAGGCTCCGGCGACCGCGAACAATCCGTGCGCGCCGCAGGCCGCCGGCAACCCCTGCGCCCCGCAGGCTGCCTCCAATCCGTGCGCGCCGCAGGCCGCAGGCAATCCGTGCGCGCCGCAGGCCGCGTCCAATCCCTGTGCGCCGAAGTCCGGCAAGGCCGACTGCAACAAGCAGGCCGGCAACCCGTGCGCGCCGGCCACCGACTGCGACAAGTAACCGCCCGACGAACTTGCCATGAGCCTGACCCGGACCCCGCACGACAACGCCCGCCTGCATTTCCCGCCGGCGCGCGTGGCCGCGGCCGTGCGCGCGCTGGACGAGGCTCGCCGGGCCCGGGTGCGCGACGCCGCCCACGCCGTGATCGACTGCCTGCAGGATTTCGCCGACCGCCGCCAGGTACCGCTGGCGGCGACCGTGGTCGGCGATCATGCGCCCTGCCTGTGGCAGCACTACACGGGCACCAACCCCGGGACGCTGGATGATCGTCCGCACGTCCTGCACCACTACTACCACTCGCATCCCGTCAGCGGCGCCCGCGACGACGAGCACGGCCATTACCACCTGTTCGCCCAGTTGGGCACGGGTGACGACAACGCTCCGCAATACACCCATATCGTCGCCATCGGCGTGGATGCACGCGGGCTCCCGCTCAGGCTGTTCACGACCAATCGCTGGGTGACCGGCGAGCGCTGGCTGCCGGCCGACACGGTCATGGCGCATGCCGAGCGGATCGTCGCCGAGGGGCCCTCCGGAAACGATCCCACCGAGCGCTGGCTGCATGCGCAGCTGGGCATCTTCGCGCCGCAGATCGCCGCCCTGCTGCACCATCGCGATGCGCGCATCGACGCGCGCCGTCGCGGCCGTCACCGGCCGGGCATTCTCGACGACCGACGCATGCACGTGATCAGCCAGTGCAGCGTTTCGGTCGAGCACCAACTCAGCGCATTCGATCGCGTCATCCATTGAATACCTACAGACAACCACGGGAGAGGAACCTCATGAACATCCGCATCAAGGCTGCACTGACATGCCTTCTGCTGTTCGTCGGCGCCAGCATGGCGCAGGCCGCCGTCGACGTGCCGGGTCCGCTGGTGACGCCGCAGTGGCTCAACCAGCATCGCAGCGAGGTCAACATCATCGCCGTGCGCGGGAAGCCGGAATCGTTCACCGCCAAACCGGGGCACATCCCCGGCGCGCTGCTGCTGGACTTCGGCAAGGCGCGCGTGGCGCGCATGGTCGACGGCCGCCAGATCAAGTGGCTGCTTCCGGACCAGGCCGAGTTCCAGAAGCTGATGCGCGATGCCGGCGTGAAGGCCGGCCGCCCGACCGTCATCGTGCCGGTCGGCGCCAGCGGCGCGGACCTGGACATGGCCGCGCGCGTGTTCTGGTCGATGAAGGTCTACGGCGGCAAGCAGCTGGCCATCCTCGACGGCGGCGACGCCGGCTGGACCCATGCCGGCCTGCCGATGAGCACCGATGCCGCCCCGCAGGGCGGCGGCGACTGGACGGCCTCGAAGGCCAACATGCGCTACCTGGCGTCCAGCCATGACGTGGCCCGCGCCATCGGCAAGGCACAGATCGTCGATGCCCGCCCGATGCCCTTCTACGTCGGCCTGGTGAAGAAGCCCAACGTCGGCGCCGCCGGCCACATCAAGGGCGCGGTGAACCTGCCGCCGGACATGCGCAGCAGGGACACCGACGGCAGCGTGCATTTCCTCAGCGCCGCCGACTATCGGCAGATCTTCCCGCACCTGGGCATCCAGTCGAACAAGCCCAGCATCACCTACTGCAACACCGGCCACCTGGCCTCGGGCGCGTGGTTCGTGCTCAGCGAGGTGATGGGCAACCCGAACGTCAAGTTGTATGACGGCTCGATGTACGAGTGGACCACCGAGAAGCGCCCGGTGGTCGGACTGCGCTGATCGAACGCCACCGCCGACCGCTTCGGCAGCGGACGGCGGTGGCTCGCGGACGACATGACGGCGCTGCCGACCGCGCCGCCTCGACTTCAACGGAGCAGTGGATGGACCAGTCAGATTCCAAGCCGGGCCGCCTGATCAAGGCGCCGGAAAACTTCCTCACCGTCCAGGGGCGCTCGCGTCGGCGCGCGCTGGGAGGACTGGTGGCCGGCGGTGCCGCCGTGCTGGCCGGCAAGGCCATGGCCGATGGCGCCAAGGTCGACCCCGCCCACTTGCCGCCCAACGTGCCACCGTGGTCGCAGGACCTGGGCAAGCCGGTGGGTTCCAATCCCTATGGCGTGCCTTCGGACTACGAGAAGACCGTCATTCGTCGCGCCAGCCCGGGCCTGACCACCACCAACTT
Source organism: uncultured Gammaproteobacteria bacterium (assembly GCA_963821885.1). GTDB lineage: Bacteria > Pseudomonadota > Gammaproteobacteria > Xanthomonadales > Rhodanobacteraceae > Oleiagrimonas. Next base: position 555,439 of record CAWGFN010000001.1, read on the forward strand.
CTCCTCGGTCGCGTTCACCCCGCTGCAGAACCTGTTCGGCATCATCACCCCCAACGGCCTGCACTTCGAGCGTGACCACAACGGACGCCCGACCATCAACCCGTACGAACATCGACTGATGATCCACGGCCTGGTCCGCGAGCCGAAGATCTACACCATGGAGGACATCCTCCGCTTCCCGTCGGTCTCGCGCATCCATTTCGTCGAGTGCGGCGCCAACTCGGCGATGGAATGGGCCAATCCGTCGGTACCGACCGTGCAATACACCCACGGCATGCTCAGCTGCGCCGAGTGGACCGGCGTGCCGCTGTCGGTGCTGCTGGAGGACGTCGGCTTCGACACCAGGAAGGCCAAGTACATCCTGGCCGAGGGCGCCGACGCCGCCGGACTGACGCGCACCATACCGATCGCCTTCGCCCTCGACGACGTGCTGGTCGCCTACGGCCAGAACGGCGAGATGCTGCGTCCGGAAAACGGCTACCCGCTGCGCCTTATCGTGCCCGGCGTGCAGGGCGTGTCCAACGTCAAGTGGCTGCGCCGCCTCAAGGTCGGCGACAAGCCCTGGAACACCCGCGAGGAGTCGCTGCAGTACAGCGACAAGATGCCCGACGGCACGTTCCGCCAGTACACCTGGATCCAGGAGGCCAAGTCGGTCATCACTTCGCCGTCTGGCGGCCAGCACCTGCTGGACAAGGGCGGCTACTACCAGATCACCGGCCTGGCCTGGTCCGGTCGCGGCCACGTCAAGCGCGTGGACGTGTCCACCGACGGCGGCAGGAACTGGCGTACCGCCACGCTGCAAACGCCGGTGCTGGACAAGTCGCTCACGCGCTTCCGCTTCGACTGGACCTGGGACGGCAAGCCGGCCCTTCTGCAGAGCCGCTGCATCGATTCCACCGGCTACGTGCAGCCGAAGATGCGCCAGTTGCGCGCCGTGCGCGGCACCCAGTCGATCTATCACAACAACGCGATCCAGACCTGGCTCGTGGACACGGACGGGAAGGTGCACAATGTCGAGGTCTGACCGCCGCCCCGCCGCCCTGCTCGCGATCGTCCTGCTGGCCTTCGCCTTGCCGGCGTTCGCGCAGCACAAGAACCATCACCTGGGCCGCAAGGCCACCGCCGCCGAGATCGCCGGCTGGAACATCGACGTGCGTCCGGACGGCCAGGGCCTGCCACCCGGCTCCGGCACGGTCGCCCAGGGCGAGCAGGTCTACGAGAGCCACTGCTCGGTGTGCCACGGCACCTTCGGCGAAAGCAACGAGTACCTGGCCCTGACCAACGTGGGCGAGCGCCTGAACTACGCCACCACCCTGTACGACTACATCAACCGGGCGATGCCGTTCCCGCACTCCAAGTCGCTGACCCACGACCAGGTCTACGCGGCCGTGGCCTACGTGCTCAACCTCAACAACATCGTCGATTCGGACTTCGTCGCCAATCGCGAGACCCTGCCCAAGGTCAAGGCGCCGACCCGCGACACGATGAAGGCGTACCCGCCGATGATGCATATCAACGGCAAGAGCAAGGTCCAGAACACCGCCTGCATGCACGATTGCGCCAGCAACGTGAAGGTCACCGCGAGCCTGCCCAAGGGCTTCGTCAAGAACATGTATGGCGACATCAGCGACAACTTCCGCGGCCTGGAGACCATGAACGAACGCCAGCCGCCGGACGCCGAGCTCCCCGCCGACAGCGACACCCGCGTCAAGCCCGCCTCCGCCGCGGCCAAGAGCGCGGACGCCAGCCCGGGCCCGGCCCTGATCAAGAAATACGGCTGCGTGGCCTGCCATGGCGTCGACCACAAGATCATCGGCCCGGGCTACACCGAAGTGGCCGCCCACTACGCCGGGGACGCTGGCGCGGTGGCGCACCTCAAGCACAAGATCCGCCACGGTGGCGCCGGCGTCTGGGGCCAGATCCCGATGCCGCCGCAGAGCGCGCCCAGCGACAAGGAAGTGGACGAACTCGTGCACTGGGTCCTGGGCCTGAAATCGGCCAAGTGACCGTCAACCACCTATCCGCAACCCATGTCCAACCGCATTACCAGCCATCACGTCGAGGAGTCATCCATGAACATGTCCCGAAGGGCATTCCTGCAGGCCAGCGCCGGCGGCACCGCCCTGCTACTCGTCGCGGCGTCCGGCCTGGCCCCGCGCCTGGCCCACGCTGCCACCAACCCGCTGGCCGAAGGCGACCATCGCAAGGAGTTCGAGGCCACGACCCTCGATGAAGTGGTCAAGGCCATGGGCGGCAGCAAGGCCGAACCGTCCACCGAGATCATGCTCAAGGCCCCGCCGATCGCCGAGAACGGCGCGGTGGTGCCGGTCATGATCGAGAGCAAGCTGCCGGGCACCCAGACCATCGCGATCATCTCGGAGAAGAACCCGCACGCCCTGTCGGCGGCGTTCCACTTGCCCGAGGGCACCGAGCCCTACGTGATGACGCGCGTGAAGATCGCGGAGACTTCCAAGCTGTATGCCCTGGTCAAGACCGACAAGGGCTTCTTCTACACCGACCAGATCGTCAAGGTCACCCTTGGCGGCTGCGGCGGCTGAGCACGAGACGGAGAGCAAGAACCATGTCCGATACGTTCAAACCCGATCCGATGCGCATCCGCGCCCAGCTCAGCGACGGCGTCGTCGAGGTCAAGGCGCTCATCGCGCATCCGATGGAAACCGGCCTGCGCAAGGGTTCCGACGGCAAGCTGGTGCCGGCCCACTACATCGAGAGCGTCACCGCCACATGCAACGGCAAGACCGTGCTGAGCGCCGACTGGGGCCCGGCGGTGTCGAAGAACCCGTTCCTGGCCTTCCGCTTCAAGGGCGGCAACAAGGGTGACAAGGTCATCATCACCTGGAAGGACACCATGAACGCCACCCGCAGCGATTCGACCACCGTGCGTTGACGCGTGGCGATCGTTCGCCATCCCGCCGGGCGCGCTTTGCGCCCGGCCCAATGACAGGAGTCCGGGGCATGCACACACGAACACGGGTTCTGCTTCTGGGACTGCTTGCGCTGCTGGCCAGCGCGACGGTGCAGGCTTCGGATCACGCCGCCCCGCCCCCGATCAAGGTGGTCTATCACCTGGACCGGGACAGCAAGGGCACGACCACCGCCCTGCACCAGGCCAGGAACCAGCTCGCCGCGGCGCCGGACACCCGGATCGTCGTGGTCGCGCTCGGCTCCAGCGTGCGCTACCTGGTCAAGGACGCCCAGACCGAGGGCGGGTACCCGTTCGCACTGATGGTCGCCGACCTGCAGGAACGCGGCGTGCGTTTCGAGGCCTGCGCCAACAGCATGGCCACACTGCACATCAAGGCATCGCAGCTTGACGAGGGCGTGCACGTGGTGCCTTCCGGCATGGCCGAGATCGCGCGCCTCGAGGCTCGCGAAGGCTACGTGTACCTCCGGCCCTGAGCCGCGGCACAACATTGCAAGGAGAGACCCCGATGACAACGGCAATTCAACAACGTGCCCTGTGGCTGCTGATGCTCGCCGTGGCAGCGTCCGGCCTGGCCGCGTCCGTGGCCCGGGCGCAAACGCCCCCGCAGAACGACCCTGTCGCCGAATACCGCGAGATGTTCGGCGACGACAATCCAGCCGAATTGTGGGTCGCGCGAGGGCAGGATCTCTGGCAGGACGCCCGTGGCCCGAACAAGGTCTCGCTGGCCGCGACATGCGACCTGGGCATGGGCGTGGGCGTGGTCAAGGGCGCCTATGCGCACATGCCCCGCTACTTTGCCGACACCGGCAAGGTGCAGGACCTGGAAACCCGCCTGGTCACCTGCATGACCACCAAGCAGGGCTTCAAGCGCGCCGACATCCTCAAGCATCGCTACGGCAACGATGACAACAAGTCGGCCCTGGAAGCCCTGTCCGCCTACATCGTCAACGCCTCCAAGGGCGTGCCGATCAGCCTGCCGCTGGACAATCCGAAGGAAAAGCACGCCTACGAGATCGGCAAGGCGCTGTTCTACTACCGCGCCGGCCCGCATGATTTCGGCTGCTCGACCTGCCACGGCCAGGCCGGCAAGCGCATCCGCCTGCAGACCCTGCCCGACCTGGCCACGGCCAAGGGCGCGCGCGCGGCCTACACCACCTGGCCCGCCTACCGCGTCTCGGAAGGCGAGGTGCGCACGATGGAGTGGCGCCTGCACAGCTGCTTCCGCCAGCAGCGCCTGCCGGAGCTGGAGTTCGGCTCGGAGGCGGCCATCGCCCTGACCATGTTCCTGGCCAAGAACGCCGAGGGCGGCAAGATGGACGCGCCGGGACTGAAGCGATGAAGGAGTCGACCATGCAAACCACGATCCGCACCCTGTTGCTGCTGGCCGCGCTGCCGCTGGCCGCGCATGCCGCCGGCCCCAGCCATGCCACCCATGGCGACCGCAATGCCGAGGCGTTGAAGGTCATGCAGTCCTCGTTCAAGGCACGCGGCCAGGCCGGCATGGACCGCCTCAGGCAGGACCCGACGCAGGCGATGTGCTCGAAGTACGCGCCGGACGCGCCACCGGCGGCGCTGGCGCAGAAGATCGCCGCGTCCAACCGCGCGACGGTCAAGTACCCGGCCGACGGCAAGTACCTGGGCGACTGGAAGCGCGGCATGGAAATCGCCAACGACGGCAAGGGCCTGCAGTACAACGACGACCCGGCCAAGCCGTCGGGCGGCAACTGCTACGCCTGCCACGAGCTGGACAAGGCGCAGATCGCCTACGGCACCATCGGCCCGTCGCTCAACCAGTTCGGCAATAAACGTGGCCGTTCCGAAGCCGTGCTCAAGCTGACCTGGAGCATGCTCTACGACATGAAGGGCTATTCGGTGTGCTCGGCCATGCCGCGCTTCGGCGCCAAGCACATCCTCACCATGCAGCAGATGAAGGACATCATGGCCCTGCTCTTCGATCCCGATTCACCGGTCAACAAGTGATCAACGGAGCGATCGAATGAGCATGAACCGTCGTGAATTCCTGCAGGTCATGGCCGCCGCGGCCGCCGCCGGCCTGCCGCTGGGCGGCCGCCGGGCCTTCGCCTCCAGCGCCTTCAGGGCCATGTACCAGCCGCCGCGATTCGGCAACGTCAGCCTGTTGCACATGACCGACAGCCATGCGCAGCTGCTGCCGATCCACTTCCGCGAACCGTCGTACAACATCGGCGTGGGCCCGGCCAAGGGACAGCCACCGCACCTGGTCGGCGAATTCCTTCTCAAGCACTACGGCATCCGTCCGGGCACCCGCGAGGCGCACGCCCTGACCTGCCTGGACTACGTCGAAGCCGCCCGGCATTACGGCAAGGTCGGTGGTTACGCGCACCTGGCCACGCTGATCAAGCAGCTCAGGGACAGCCGTCCCGGCGCGCTGCTGCTGGACGGTGGCGATACCTGGCAGGGTTCGGCCACGGCGCTGTGGACGAAGGGCCAGGACATGATCGACGCGCAGCTCGAACTGGGCGTGGACGTGATGACCGGCCATTGGGAATTCACCTACGGCGCGAACCGCGTCAACGAGGTCGTCAACGGCGACTTCAAGGGCAAGATCGACTTCGTCGCGCAGAACATCCGCACCGCGGACTTCGGCGACCCGGTCTACCCGGACTACACCATGCGCCACATGAACGGCGTCGACGTGGCGGTGATCGGCCAGGCCTTCCCCTACACGCCGATCGCGCACCCCAGCCGCTTCGTCGACGGCCTGTCCTTCGGCATCAACGACGACCACCTGCAGCAGGTGATCGACAAGGCGCGCAAGGCCGGCGCGGCGGTGGTCGTGCTGCTGTCGCACAACGGCATGGATTGCGATCTCAAGCTGGCCTCCAAGGTCACCGGCCTGGACGCGATCATGGGTGGCCACACCCACGACGGCGTGCCGCATCCGGTCAAGATCAGGAACAGCGGCGGCACCACCCTGGTGACCAACGCGGGCAGCAACGGCAAGTTCGTCGGCGTGCTCGACTTCGAGGTCAAGGGCGGCAAGGTGCGCGACTTCCGCTACCGCCTGCTGCCGGTGTTCTCCGACCTGCTGCCGGCAGACCCGGCGATGCAGGCGCTGATCGAGCGTCACCGCAAGCCCTACGCATCGAAACTCAACGAGACCTTCGCCGTCAGCGAGGGGCTTCTGTACCGCCGTGGCAACTTCAACGGCAGCTTCGACCAGGTCATCGTCGATGCCCTGTTGCAGGTCAAGGACGCGCAGATCGCGCTCTCGCCGGGCTTCCGCTGGGGCACCACCCTGCTGCCGGGTGAATCGATCACCCGCGAACGCCTGATGGACCAGACCGGCATCACCTACCCCGCCGTCACCGTGAACGAGATGACCGGCGAGCGCCTGAAGGCCGTGCTCGAGGACGTCGGCGACAACCTGTTCAACCCGGATCCGTACTACCAGCAGGGCGGCGACATGGTCCGCGTGGGCGGCCTGACCTACACCTGCAACCCCAGCGCCAAATCCGGCAGCCGCATCAGCGACATGCGCCTGGACGGCAAGCCGATCGATGCCGCCAAGTCCTACAAGGTGGCCGGATGGGCCTCGATGACGGCCACCGAGGGCGACGCCATCTGGGACGTGGTGGGCACGTATCTCAAGGCTCACCAGTCGCTCCCGGCGCCGAAGGTCAATACCCCCAGGCTGATCGGCGAAGCCGGCAACCCGGGCATCGCCCGCGCATGATCGCCCGCCTGCTGGGAGGTCTGATGGCGCTGGCCGCGGGGCTGGGGCCGGCCTCTTCGCACGCCGTAGCCAGTCCGCCTCCGCGCGCCTGGGCGCCCAGCGACATCGCCATGACGGTGCACCAGGTCGGTCCACACAGCTACTACGTCGAAGGACGCCTGCAGGAAGCCACGCATGACAACCAGGGCTTCATCGCCAATGCCGGTTTCGTGATCACCGGCGACGGCGTGGTGGTGTTCGATACCCTCGGTTCGCCGGCGCTGGCCGACCGCCTGATCGCGGAAATCCGCAAGCGCACCGACCAGCCGATCCGACGCGTGATCGTCAGCCACTTCCATGCCGACCACTTCTACGGCATCCCCGCCTTCCAGCGCATCGGCGCGAAGGTCTGGGCGAATACGCTGGCCCATGCCTACCTGTATTCAGACGCCGCCCGTGAGCGGCTTGACCAGCGCAAGGCGGTGATCGGACCCTGGCTGGGGACGGATTTCGCGATTCCACACCCGGATCGCTGGCTCGACCGGGACGTGGACTTCACCATGGGCAAGGTGCGCTTCCAGGTTCGTCACGTCGGACCCGCGCATACCCCCGAGGACACGGCCCTGATGGTCGAACCCGACGGCGTGCTGTTCTCCGGCGACGTGATCTATGCCGGGCGCGTTCCATACATCGGCCATGCCGACACCCGCGCGTGGCTCAAGGCCATCGATCGCGTGCTGGCATTGCATCCGCGGGTGATGGTTCCGGGACACGGCCCCGCGTCGCGTGACCCGGCCCGCGATGCCCGCCTGACCCGTGACTACCTGCTGTTCCTGCGCAAGCACATGCGCGAAGCGGTGGACAACTTCATGACCTTCGACCAGGCCTACGAGCAGATCGACTGGAGCCGGTTCGCGGCCGAGCCGACCTTCGGCGCGGCCAACCGGCGCAACGCCTACAATGTTTACCTGGAGATGGAGCAGGAATTACTCAAGCAGTGAGGCTCAACCGAACTTGGCCAGCAGGCGTGCCAGTTCATCGGTGGAGTCGCGAACCTCCTGCATGCTTCCGGACGCATCGATATGACTGACCAGACTGCACGCCAGCATTTCGTAGAAGGCCTTGTCCAGCGCACGCCGCGCGGCGGTCAGCTGCTGGGCGATCGACTCGCAGGAGCAGTCGTCGCTGATCATGCCCTGGACGCCACGGATCTGCCCTTCGACACGCGCAAGCCGCGTGACGATGCGTCGGCGGTGAGCCTGCTCGGCCTCGCTGGTTTCCACGTTCTTCTTGTGCGTCTTGCCGCTCATGGGCTGCGTCCGTCCTCGATCAGTGGTCATCCGGGTCCGAGTCCCTGGGACATCGTGACCCGCGAGTGCCCGCATGCAAGGGGGCGAGCGCACGCCGGAGAACGGCCCTTCCGGTGCACGCAACACCAGCACGCATGCACGGAACCACTTCCAGCGAGACGCATGCGCCACGAAGAAGGCTGCATGCTCAGACACTTGTCGCAATTATCGTTGCAGAGCCGGCACAGGCGCAACACGCAAGAACGGCTCACATCCATCGCCTCAGGCAATGGCGCCACCCGGAAAATTAGGGTACATATACCTGCATGGGTATATAGCCCGTAACCGGGGGCCTGGTGCGACCCATCACCACCACTACATTGGGGAGAGGATCATGCGCAAGAAACTGATTGCCACCAGCATTGCCCTGCTGCTTGTCAGCGGCACCGCATCGGCTACCGACGGCTATTTCTCGCACGGCTACGGCATGAAGGCCAAGGGCCGCGGCGGCGTCGCCTACGCGATGACAGACAACGCCTTCGGCGGCGCCAACAACCCCGCCACCATGGCCTTCGCCGGAAACCGCTTCGAGGTCGGCCTGGACCTGTTCAGCCCGCAGCGCAGCGCCGAGCGTAGCGGCCTGGGCCCGGGCCTCGACGGCAGCGTGAAGAGCGGCAAGACCCTCTTCCCGATTCCCGAACTGGGCTACAACCACATGTACAGCGACAACCTGGCCTTCGGTGTGTCGGTGTTCGGCAATGGCGGCATGAACACGAATTACCCGGGCGGCCAGTTCAACTGCGGCTTCGGATCGGCCAACATGCTCTGCGGCTCGGGCACGCTGGGCGTGGACCTGACCCAGCTGATCATCGCGCCGACCGCGTCCTGGGCCTTCAGCAAGAACCAGTCCATCGGCATCGCGCCGCAGTTCGCCTACCAGCGGTTCAAGGCCACCGGCCTGCAGGCCTTCACCATGATCCCGGGCCTGTCGACCGACCCGACCAAGGTCACCAACAACGGCTACGACAACTCGTACGGCATGGGCGTGCGCATCGGCTACTTTGCCCGCCTCTCGCCGGCGTTCTCGCTGGGCGTGACCTATGCCAGCAAGATCAAGATGAGCAAGTTCAAGGACTATGCCGGCCTGTTCGCCGATGGCGGCCGTTTCGACATTCCCGAGAACTACGGCGCCGGCGTGGCGTGGCATCCGACCCATCCGCTGACGCTGTCGGTGGACTACGAGATGATCAAGTACAGCGGCGTCAGCTCTGTGGGCAATCCGAGCATGGCGCCGGCGCAGCTGGGTTCGAAGAACGGCCCCGGCTTCGGCTGGCAGGACGTGAACGTGTGGAAGTTCGGCGTCGAGTACGCCAGCTCCGACCGCCTGACCTGGCGCGCCGGCTACAACCGCAGCGACAACCCGATCCAGAGCCAGGACGTGACCTTCAACATCCTCGCTCCGGGCGTGGTCACCGACCATGTCACCCTCGGCATGACCTACAAGACCTCGTCCAACGGTGAGTTCACCGTGGCCTACATGCACGCCTTCGACAACAGCGTGCAGGGCAAGTCGATCATGCCGGTGTTCTTCGGCTATCCGCCGGCCGGCAACGAGAAGATCTCGATGCACCAGAACTCGCTCGGCATCAGCTACAGCTGGAAGCTGTAATCCCCACCGGCCCCGCGAGCCGGCAGGCTTGCGGGGCCGTGTACCTTTTCAGGTTTTTGACAGAGACGCTCCACGAATGCACGCCTGGCTGACCCAACCCTGGCCCTGGTACGTCACCGGGCCGATGATCGGCCTGGTGGTGCCGATGCTGCTGCTGATCGGCAACCGAGCCTTCGGCATTTCCTCCTCGCTCAGGCATGTCTGCGCCGCCTGCATGCCGGCGGGCATCGCGTATTTCCGCTACAACTGGCGCGAGGGGACCTGGAACCTGGTGTTCGTGGCCGGCATCGCCGTCGGAGGCTGGCTGGCCATGACCTGGCTGGTCATGCCCGGCACCATCACGCCGGTCACTCCGGCATTTGCCGCCGAGTTGGCCCGCTATCACATCGACCCGGCCCAGACGCTCCTGCCCCGGGAGATTTTCAGCTGGCAGCATCTGGGCACCCTGCCCACCCTGTTCATGACCGTCGTCGGCGGCTTGCTGCTCGGCTTCGGCGCACGCTACGCCGGAGGATGCACCGGCGGCCACGCGATCATGGGCCTGGCCACTTTCCAGCGCGCCTCGCTGGTGGCGACCCTGGGGTTCCTGGCTGGCGGCTTCGTCATGGCCGACCTGATCCTGCCGTTGCTCCTCGGATGATGCGGACATGAATACGCATAGCGACGATTCCGCCGCGGTCCGCAAGACGTCCACGGCCGGCAACCTGGCCCGCCTGGCCGGATACCTCCTGGCCGGCGTCTATTTCGGCATCATCCTGATCAAGGGCCAGGTCGCCGACTGGTTCCGCATCCAGGAGATGTTCCGCCTGCAGCAGTTCCACATGTTCGGCATCATCGGCAGCGCGATCCTCACGGCCATGGTCAGCGTCTGGCTGCTGCGCCGGACGCGCGCGCGCAGCACGCTGGGCACGCCGGTATCGATCGGCGACAAGGAACGCCACCGCGGCCAGGCCCTGGGCGGCTTCATCTTCGGCCTCGGGTGGGCGGCCACGGGCGCGTGCCCGGGACCGCTTTTCGCGCAGATCGGATCGGGAGCATCGTTCATGCTGCTGGCCCTGGGCAGCGCCCTTCTCGGCACCTGGCTGTACGGCCTTGTGAAACCGAAGCTTCCACACTGACACACGCCACGCGCGGCGAGCCGATCGATCAATGCATGAGTCGGCGCTTGAGCGTGGCGATGAAGTCGCGGTGCCGCGATGAGCTGTGGTCGAGGTGCCTGTACACCAGGCACTTGATGCTGTCGGTGAGCACCGCCCAGACCAGGCAGTAACCCCACACCAGGCCGACTTCGCCCCAGGAAATCGGCGCGACAAGTCCCAGTCCCCACAGGCACAGGCCGGTCGCTGCGAGCTTGGTCAGGACGGCCGACCAGAGCATCACCGGCGCCGGATGCGGCTTGCGCCAGAACGCGCCGCGCGTGCGCGATACGAACAGGGTCAGGTGCCCGGCCACGGCCATCTTCAGGAAGATGTAGGTCTGCACCTTGGCCGTCGGCAGGTGCAGCACCTCGATGGCCAGGTACAGCATCAGGATGCTGCCGACGGTGCCGGTCAGGCCCATCACGGTGGACACCGTCAGCACGCGCCGCATGTCCCAGCGTACCGGCCGCGCATCAACCGCCGTGCGGTCGTAGGCGATGGTCATGATCGGCACGTCGTTGAACAGGGCCAGCAGGATGATCATCACCGCGGTGATCGGGTAGATGTTCCATGCCAGCATCGCCAGCACCACGAACACCATGATGCGGATGGTCTCGGTGATGCGATAGATCGCGTAGGCATTCATGCGCTCGAATATGCGCCGCGCCTCCTCGACCGCCTTGACGATGGTGGACAGGCCCGGCGCGGTCAGGATCAGGCTGGAGGCAGCGCGCGCCGCTTCGGTGGCGCCCGACACCGCCACGCCGACATCGGCCTGCTTGAGCGCCGGCGCGTCGTTGACGCCGTCTCCGGTCATGGCCACGCGGTGACCGGCGGCCTGCAGCGCCTTGACGATGCCGTACTTGTGCTCGGGAAAGACTTCGGCGAAGCCATCGGCGCGGTCGATCTCGGCGGCAAGGTCGCGTGGCACGGCGTCGCCCGTCCTTCCGAACACCTCGCCCGCCGCCAGCATGTGTCGGCCGATGCCCAGCTGCCCGCCGATCTCGCGGGCGATGGCCAGGTTGTCGCCAGTCACCATCTTCACCGCGATGCCGTGCGCGCGCGCGTCGTCGATGGTCTGCCTGGAATCCACGCGCGGTGGGTCGTACAGGCCCAGCAGGCCGTCGAACACCCAGGCGCCTTCGCCTTCGCGATGGGCCACGCCCAGGGTCCTCACGCCGCGTTCGGCCTGCTGGTCGATCCACGCCTGGGCGCGGGCGCGGGTGGCCGCATCCACCGCGGCCAGGTCGAGGATCACCTGGGCGGCGCCCTTGGTCGCGTGCAGGGTGACGCCACGGGCATCGGTCCAGGCGCCTTCGGCGCGCTTGCGCACCGGGTCGAAAGGAATGAACGGACCAGCCGTGAGGGTCCCGAGCGCCGCGCGGTCCGGCAGTGCAGTGAACACCGCCTGGTCGATCGCATCGCCGTCGTCGGCCACGCTGGCCAGGGCCGCGTGGCGCAGCAGCACGGTCCGGTCGGCCACGCCGAAGGCCACGCTGTCGCCCAGGCTGAGCTGGTTGCGCGTCAGCGTGCCGGTCTTGTCCGAACACAGCACGTCGACCGCGGCCATCTCCTCGATCGACTCCAGCCGGGACACGATGGCCTTGTCCCTGGACAGCGCCAGCGCGCCAAGGGCCATGGTCACCGACAGCACCGCCGGCATCGCCACCGGGATCGAGGCCACGGTGAGGATCAGGGCAAATTGCAACAACTCGAGCCAGGGCAACCCCCGCATCAGCTCGATGCCGAACAGGACCACCACCAGGCCGACGCTGATGTAGATCAGGTAATCGCCGATCGACAGCACCGTCCGCTGGAAGTGCGAGGGCGCCCCGGCCTTGGCGACCAGCTGCGCGGTGCGCCCCAGGCGCGTACGCATGCCGGTGGCGTAGACCACGCCGGTCATGTCGCCCTGGCGCGACCAGGATCCGGAATAGACGATCTCGCCCACCCGCCGGTCCACCGGCAGGGATTCGCCGGTCAGGCTCGACTGGTCGACGCTCAGGAAGTCGCCCGCCAGCAGCTTGATGTCGGCCGGCACGATGTCGCCCGGGCGAATCCGCACGATGTCGCCAGGCACCAGGTCGGCGGCATCGCAATGTGCCCAGGCGCCATCGCGACGCACCCGGGCCTGCAGCGCCAGTTGATGCTTGAGCGCATCCAGCGCGCTGGATGCCTGGTATTCCTGCCAGAAGCCGACGGCGGCATTGAACAACAACAGCAGCACGATGATGGCGAAGTCGGCCCAGTGCCGGACCATCGCCGACAGCAGCGCCGCCACTTCGATCATCCACGGGATCGGGGCCCAGAAATAATGCAGCAGGCGTCTCGCCAACCGACGGCTGCCCTGCGCCAGGCGGTTCGGGCCCAGACGGCGCAGCCGCGCGCCGGCCTCGGCCGCCGTCAACCCCTCGCCGGAACTTTCGAGTGCCCGCAACACGGCGTCGACCGTTTGCCCCAGCGCCTGCTGCTCATCCAGCGATTGCATGCACCCGCTCCTCCGCGCTCAGGTCCGCGCGTCGGCGCTCAGCAGGATCGGCTCGCCCATGCCGGCCATGTGCCAGGGCTGCCCGATCCCGTCCAGTTGCTCGGCGAAGGCCTTCATGCCGCGATCGTAATCGCCATGCACCAGAAAGACCTTCCGCGGCTTGCCGCAGCGCTGCAACCATTCCAGCAGGGCATGCTGGCCGGCGTGCGCGGAAAAGCCGTTGATGGTGTGAATCTTGGCCCGCACCGCGATGTCGTCGCCGAACAGGCGCACCGAACGCGCGCCGTCGATGATCTTCCGTGCCGGGGTGCCGGATGCGGCATAGCCAACGAAGATCACGCTGTTGGCCTCGTTCCACAGGTTGTGTCGCAGGTGGTGGCGGATCCGTCCGCCCGTGCACATGCCGGAACCGGCCATGATCACGGCACCGCCCTTGATGCGGTTGATCGCCATCGATTCGGCCGTCTCGCGCGTCATGTGCAGGCCGATCAGCTGCAGTGGATCATGCTGCCCCAGCTCCTCGACGAACGTCGAGCTCAGGGCCTCGGTATGCTCCATGAAGATCTGCGTGGCCGAGATCGCCATCGGCGAGTCCAGGAAGACCGGCAGATGGCGCGGCAGCCGACCGTCGGTGATCGCGTGGTACAGCGTGTAGAGAATGTCCTGCGCGCGCTCCAGGGCGAACGTGGGAATCAACACGTTGCCGCCGCGCGCATAGGCCGCGGCCACGGTCTCGATCAGCTCGTCCACCGATGCATCCCACGGTCGATGGTCGCGGTCGCCGTAGGTGGTTTCCATCACCACGTAGTCGGGAGCGCGCGGCGGCGGCTCGGGCGCATCCAGCAGCGGACGTCCGGCATTGCCGATATCACCGGAGAACAGCACGCTGACGTGCTCGTCCCCATCCTCGATGTCCACCAGCACCGAGGCCGAGCCGAGGATGTGCCCGGCATTGACGAACGTGGCCTTGATCCCGGGAGCGATATCGCGGGTCTCGCCGTAGCCGATCGGTCGCGCGAAATTATCCATCACGCGCAGGGCGTCGGTGATGCCGTACAGCGCCTCGACCGACTTGCCACCGCGGCGTGACGCCTGGCGCCGCGCGCGTCGGGCATCCTCTTCCTGCAGGCCGGCCGAATCCATCAGCACCAGGCGCGTCAGGTCGCGGGTGGCGTCGGTGGCGTGGATGTCGCCGCGAAAGCCGCGCTTGCGCAACAACGGCAGCCGCCCGCAGTGGTCCAGATGCGCATGCGTGAGCAGGACCGCGTCGATGCCCGCGGCGCGGAAGCCGAATTCCTCGGCGTTGTCCTCCGACAGCTCGTGGCCGCCCTGGAACATGCCGCAATCGACCAGCACGCGGGCCTGGCTGGTTTCGATAAGGTGGCACGAGCCGGTGACCTGCTTGGCCGCGCCGTGACTGCTGAAACGGATCATGTCCCACCCTCCGGAGAGCTGGTCAGCATCGCGCGCACGCCCTCGGCGATCGCCTCGCTGACATCGATGATGTTGTCGGCGCCGTGCACCGTGTTCGAGCAGGCCACGCCACTGACGCCGGCCTGCTCGATGACCTGTCGCGCGTCGCCGGCCATCAAGCCGTGCACCGCCACGCAGTACGGCGTGCGCATGCCCAGGGCATGCAGGTGGGCAATGGCCGCGACCAGGGTGCGACCGCTGGAGATGATGTCGTCCAGCAGCACCGGCGTGCGATCGGCATGGGCCTGGACCTGCGGGATGGTCTCGCGCACCTGGGTATCGCCCAGGCGGGTCTTGTCCACGATCGCCACCGGCGCGCCGACGCGCTCGGCGACGTCGCGCGCCCATTGCGCGCTCTCGCCGTCCGGTCCGACGATCACCGGCCGCTCCACGTGCGCGCCGATCCACGCGGCCAGCGCCGGCGCGGCATGCACCACGCGACTGCGCAACGTGTATACCGTGCCAAGATCATGAATGCGGTGCAGGTGCGGATCCACCGTCACCAGCCAGTCGAAGTGCGATGACAGCAGCGAGGCATAAATCCGTGCCGACACGGCCTGCCCGGGCTGGAACCGCTTGTCCTGGCGCATGTAGGCCAGGTAGGGCGCCACCAGTCCCACGTCCATCGCGCCCAGTTCGCGCAGCGTCGCCGCCGCCATCAGCAACGGCACGGTGACGCTGTCGGGATGATCCAGGCTGCACACCAGCACGGCGCGGGTCTCCGGTTCGGGCGGCGCCACCCGCACCAGGCTTTCGCCATCGGGAAAGGCGTGGACCTCGACATCGACCACGCGCGCGGTGTCGCCGAAATGGCGCGCCAGGCGCGCGGCCATGTCCGCATGGCCCGGCATGGCATGGAACACGATCATGCGTCGATCTCCACGTGCACGATGGAAGGATGGCGGGCTGAAAAGTCGAGCGCGTATTCCAGTTCCCCACGCGACTCGGCATGCAGCGTCATCAGCGGCTGCCCGGCCTCCACGGACTGCCCTGCATGCACCTGCAGGTAGATGCCGGCAGTCGTGGCCATCGGCGCGCCGGCGAGCTTGGCCAGGCGCGCGATCAGGCGGTTGTCGATCACCGAGACCGTGCCGCCGTGGCGGGCCGTGATGACATGCGTGAAGGGCGCGCGGCCCGGCGTGCGCATAGCCCCCTGGGCCTCGCAGATGGCGTGGAACTTGCGCAGGGCCCGGCCATCCTCCAGCGCGGCCCGCGCCAGCCCGAGCGCAGCCTCGCCGCTGTCGACAATCCCCCCGAGTTCGATCACCCCGGCAGCCACCTGCAGGGCCTTCTCGCGCAGGTCGGCGGGCGCGTCGGCACGATTTTCCAGCACGGCCAGCACGTCGTGCGCTTCCAGCGCCGGGCCGATGCCGTAACCGATCGGCTGGGTACCGTCGCTGAACAGGCCATGCAGATTCAGCCCGATGGCGCTGGCCGTGGCTTGCAGCGACGTCAGCAACGAGTCGCCTTCGGCGCGGGTGCGCACCTTGGCCGTGGGGCCGACGGGAATGTCGATCAGCACGTGGGTGGACCCTGCTGCAGCCTTCTTCGAAAGGACCGAGGCCACGAGCTGGCCTTCGCTGTCCACATCCAGCATGCGCTCGACGCGGATGAGCAGGTCGTCGGCCGGACTCAGGTCCATGGCGCCGCCCCACACCATGCAACCGCCCTCGGCCTCGACCACGCGCCGCATATCGTCCAGCCCGAGGTCGACGCGGGTGAAGGTTTCCACGGTGTCCGCGGTGCCCGCGGGCGAGGTGATCGCCCGCGAACTGGTCTTGGGCATGATCAATCCCAGCGCCGTGACGATGGGCACGACGATCGGCGTGGTCCGGTTGCCCGGCAGGCCGCCGATGCAATGCTTGTCCACCACCAGCGGATGCGGCCACGACAGGCGGTTGCCCGAATGCACCATGGCCCGGGTCAGGCTGTTGACCTCGCTGGAATCCATGTTGCCATTGGCGCAGGCCACCAGGAAGGCCGCGATCTCGACGTTGCTCAGGCGACCGCCGACCACGTCCCTGATGATGGCGTCGCACTGGTTCTCGCTCAGGCGCTTGCCGAAGATCTTCCCGCGCACGTAGCTCATGGCCTCGCTCGGCGCCGGATGACGAAACCGCAGCAGCTCCCCTTCCCGTGGCTCGAGCATCGCCCAGGCCGATTCGGACACGCCGACCTCGTCGGTATCCAGCATCTGGCCCGTGGTGAGGATGTACAGCGTGGCGATGATGCTGCGTCGCGCACCGACCACTTCCACGCGCGTATGCGCCTCGAAGCCCTCGGCGCGGCACACGGGCGCGTCGGCCCGCACCACCACGACCGGCTCGTGCTGGGTATCCACGCCCAGGCGCAGCGGCCGCATGCCCTGCGCCATCGCCGCCTGGGCATCCTGGCCCGGCACCCGCGCAATGGTCTTCATTCTTCGTCCTCCAGGGCTTCGCATGACGGCCAGCGCCACGCGGCGATCTCGGGCATGTCTTCCAGATGCTCGCGGATATAGGCCTCGTGCCGCGCCAGCATTCTCTCGCAATGCGCGCGCAACCGCATCGACGCGGCATCGTCGCGACCGGCACGGTCCAGGACATGGCGCACCAGGTGATAACGGCTGAGGCGGTTGCGCACCACCATGTCGAACGGCGTGGTGGTGGTGCCTTCCTCGCGATAGCCCTCGGCATGGAAGCGTGCGCCGTGGCCGCGCGGCTGCACCAGCCCGTCGATCACGTGCGGGTAACCGTGGAAAGCGAACACCACCGGCTGCTCTCGCGTGAAAAGCGCGTCGAATTGCGCCTCGGGAAGGCCGTCGGGATGATCCAGCGGGTCGGCCAGCGTGAGCAGGTTGACCACGTTGACCACCCGGAACGACAAATCCGGCAGGTGGCAGCGCAACAGCGCCGCCGCCGCCAGCGTCTCCTGGGTCGGACGATCCCCGGCGCAGGCGAGCACGACCTCCGGTGCCTCGGCCTCGCCACCTTCGGCCCAGCGCCAGCGCGACGCGCCGGCGGCACAGTGTTGCTCGGCCGCCTGCAGGTCCAGCCATTGCGGCATCGGCTGCTTGCCGGCAATGACGAGGTTGATCCGGTTGCAGCTGGCGAAGGCGTGACGCGCGAGCGACAGCAGGCAGTTGGCATCCGGCGCCAGGTACACGCGCACGAAGCGGTGCTTGCGGTTGAGCACGTTGTCGATGAAGCCAGGGCCCTGGTGGCTGTAGCCATTGTGGTCCTGGCGCCAGGTGTGCGAGGTGAGCAGGATGTTGAGCGCCGGCAACGGCCGTCGCCAGGGCATCTCCGAGGACGCCTTGAGCCACTTCACATGCTGGTTGACCATGCTGTCGACAATCGGCGCGAACGCCTCGTAGCAGGCGAACAGGCCATGGCGTCCGCTCAGCACATAGCCTTCGAGCCAGCCCTCGCAACAGTGTTCGGACAGTACTTCCAGCACGCGCCCGGTCGGGCTCAGGTGCACGTCGCCGTCGCGTATCGGCTGCAGGGTGCAGCGATCGGTCACCTCGAACACGGCGTCCAGGCGGTTGGACACCAGTTCGTCGGGACAGAACAGGCGCACGTTGGAGCGCCCGGCATTGTCCCGCAGCAGATCGCGCAGCCATCGGCCGAGCGTGCGCGTGGATTCCCCGTCGACGCCGCCGGGCACAGGCACGTCGATGGCCATGGACTCCAGTGTCGGCAAGTCCAGGTCGACGCGCTGGCGACCGCCATTGGCGGCCGGACATTGCCCGGGGAGAAGATCGCTGGCCGGCAGCCCGCTCAGCAACTCCGGTTTCGGCCGCCCGTGCGCGTCGAACAGGTCTTCGGGCCGGTAGGACGCCAGCCACTGGGCCAGCTGCGCGCGTTGGGTGGCGTCCTGGCGTGCGCGCGGCAGCGGTACCTGGTGCGCTCGGAACGTGCCCTCCATCGGCAGCCCGTCGACGCATGCCGGACCGGTCCAGCCCTTGGGCGTGCGCAGCACCAGCATCGGCCAGGCGGGCGTGGTCAGGCCGCTCGCGTCACCCTCGCGCCACTGCGCCTGGATCGCGGCGATGCGGTCGAGCATCGCATCCAGCGTGCGTGCCATCGCCAAGTGCACCGCATCCGGATCGTCGCCGCAGACGAAGAACACCTCGTAGCCGAGACCTTCGAAATGCTGGCGAATCGCATCATCGTCCATGCGCCCGAACACCGTCGGCGCGGCAATGCGGTAGCCGTTGAGGTGCAGCACCGGAAGCACCGCGCCGTCACGTCCGGGATGCAGGAAGTGGATGGATTTCCAGGCGCCGCTGGCCGGTCCGGTCTCGGCCTCGCCGTCGCCGACCACGGCCAGGGCCAGCAGTCCTGGATCATCGAATACCGCACCGAAGGCATGCAGCAACCCGTAGCCCAACTCGCCGCCCTCGTGCAGCGAGCCGGGCAGGTGCGGTCCGACATGGCTGGACACGCCGCCGGGGGTCGAGAACTGGCGACACAGCTCGCGCAATCCCTCCGCGTCGCGCGTGACCTCGGGACGCACCTGTGCGTAGCTGCCTTCCAGCCACACATTGGCGATCACCGCAGGCGCACCATGCCCTGGCCCGGCCACGAACAGGCTGCGCACGCCCCGCGTGCGGGCAATCCGCAACAGGTGCGTGTACAACAGGTTCAGACCCGGGCTGGTGCCCCAGTGGCCCAGCAACCGTGGCTTGATGTGCGCGGCAGCCAGCGGCTCGTGCAACAGGACGTTGTCGGCAAGGAAGATCTGCGCCGCCGCGACATAGTTGGTGGCCCGCCACCACAGCCGCTCCCATGCCAGGCCATCGTGGGCATCCTCTCCATGATGCGGGTGCGCGTCCATTGCAGGCTCGGTGTGCATGGCTTGATTCTAGGCCTCGACATGCGGAGGCGAGTTGACGCATATCAACTGGCCCGAAAGCGCGCCGGCCTACCATCGACAGGCCCCGGAGGCGCATCACGGGGCGCCGTGGACTCCGCCTCGGCGTCGCCGTCGCACCGGCGATCATGGAGCGACTCCAGGTACGGTGACTGCAGCGAGGACCCTGTGCATGAACGAACCCCATCCCCCCGCGGGCGCACCCGCCGGCGACATGCTGGAGAACCGCACTTTCGATGAAATCCGCGTCGGCGACGAAACCGAGATGACGCACGTGCTGTCCGCGCAGGACATCGAGCTTTGCAACCTGGTCAGCGGCGGCCAACCGTCACCGTCGCTGAGCCCCGAGCCACTCCGATCGCACGACCCGATGGCCGGATCCAACGCCGTGCTGGGAGCCAGCCTGGCGGCCGCCGTCGTCGATCAGCAACTTCCCGGCCCCGGCGCGGCCTGCCTGCGGATGCAATTCGAGTTCCTGGGCCCGATGCACGCCGGCGACTCCATCGTCACCCACCTGCGGGTGAAGGCCCGTCACCCACGGGACGGCACCGTGGACATGGAGTGCACGGCGCGCAACCAGCATGATGCGCCCGTGTTGCAAGGCACCCTGAGGGTGCGCGCGCCGCGCGAGAAACTCCGCCGACCGCGGCTCGAGCCACCACAGGTCCACCTGAGACGCCATGCGCATTTCCGCGCCCTGCTGGCCGAGGCCGGGCGTGGCGAGGCCCTGACGACCGCGGTCGCCCACCCCTGCTCGCCGCACGCGCTGCACGCCACGCTGCAGGCCGCGGAAGCCGGGTTGATCGTGCCCATCCTGGTCGGGCCGCGCGCGCGGATCGAACAGACGGCCGTCGCCGCGGGCGTGTCCCTGGAGGGCCTGCGCATCGTCGACGCGCCGCATAGCGAGGCCGCGGCCCGCGCGGCCGTCGCCCTGGTGCGCAGCGGCGAGGCGGCGCTGCTGATGAAGGGCTCGCTGCACACCGACGAACTGCTGCACGCCGTGCTCGACCCGGTCTCCGGCCTGCGCACCGGACGTCGCCTGAGCCACGTCTACCTGATGGATGTCCCCGGCTACCCGCGCCCGCTGCTGATCACCGACGCGGTGGTCAACATCGCGCCCAACCTGATGCACAAGCGCGACATCGTGCAGAACGCTATCGACCTGGCGCGGGTGATGGGGATCGAGCGCCCGCGCGTGGCCATCCTGTCCGCGGTGGAAACGGTCAACCCGAAACTGGGCTCCACGCTGGACGCCGCCGCACTGTGCAAGATGGCCGACCGCGGCCAGATCCACGGCGGCGAGGTGGACGGTCCGCTGGCCTTCGACAACGCAGTCAGTCCGGAAGCGGCCGCGGAGAAAGGCATCGTTTCGGATGTCGCCGGACGCGCGGACATCCTGGTGGCGCCGGACCTGGTGGCCGGCAACATGCTGGCCAAGCAATTGAGTTTCATGGCCGGCGCCGACGCCGCCGGCGTGGTGCTCGGCGCACGCGTGCCGATCATCCTGACCAGCCGCGCCGATGCCGAGCGCGTGCGTCTGGCGTCCTGCGCGGTGGCACTGCTGATGACACGTGATCTTGCCGCCGCCCGCGGCACCGGAGTCTGACCCATGTCGCGTGCCCTGCTTGCCGTCAACGCCGGATCATCCAGCATCAAATGCGCGCTGTACGCGTTCGACGGCTCGGCGCCGATGCGTCTGGCCGCGCGCGCCCGCGTGGAAGGCATCGGCACCCGTCCCGTGTTCCACGCCAGCGATCCCGACGGCGGCGAGATCGAGCGTCGGCAGTGGGACGCCCCGCAGCCCGCTTTCGAGGTCCTGCTGGAACACGTGCTGGCCTGGGCCGAAGGCCACCTGGGTCACGACACGACGCTCGCCGCGGTGGGCCATCGCGTGGTGCATGGTGGCGACAGGCACGTACGGCCCGAACGCATCTCCCCGTCCCTGCTCGAGGCGCTCGATGCGCTGGCGCCGATGGCGCCGCTGCACCAGCCGCACAACCTGGCGCCGATCCGCGCGATCGCCGCGCGGCGTCCGCAGCTGCCCCAGGTCGCCTGTTTCGACACCGCCTTCCACCACGACATGCCGCCGACGGCGCGTCGCTTCGCCCTGCCACAGGCATGGTTCGACGCCGGCATCCGCCGCTACGGCTTCCACGGCCTGTCCTACGAATACATCGCCGGACGACTGCGCGAATGCGCGCCGACGCTGGCGCGTGGGCGGGTGATCGTGGCCCACCTGGGCAATGGCGCCAGCGTGTGCGCGATGCACGCGGGACGCAGCATCGAGACCAGCATGGGTCTCACCGCGCTCGACGGCCTGGTGATGGGCACCCGATGCGGCAGCCTGGACCCCGGCGCGGTGCTTTGTCTGATGCGCCAGCATGGCCTGTCGGCGGCGGCGGTGGAGGACCTGCTGTACCGGCAGTCCGGCCTGCTCGGCGTCTCCGGAACCAGCAGCGACATGCGCGTATTGCTGGCCAGCAGCGACCCGCAGGCTCGCCAGGCCGTGGAGCTGTTCGTCTACCGGCTGGTCCGGGAGATCGGCGCCCTGGCCAGCGTGCTCGGCGGACTCGACGGCCTGGTGTTCACCGCCGGCATCGGCGAGCACGCCGCGCCGATCCGGGCCATGGCCTGCGAACGCCTGGGCTGGCTGGGCGCCGTGATCGACCCGAAGGCCAATGCCGCGCACGCCGAATGCATCGCCGCGCCCGGCAGCCGCCTGGACCTGCGGGTGATCGCCACCGACGAGGAAGGCATGATCGCGCGGCATACACGCGACCTGCTGGATGCATCGTGATGCCCGACTCCCGCGCGACTACAGGTCCAGCGTGTAGATGACCTGGGTGGCGTCCCCGGGGTCGGTGCGGCAGTGGAAACCGAGGAACCGGGCCAGCTCGCGCATGGGCTGGTTGTCGCCGGAATCCATCGAGAACATCTGCTTGAAGCCATGCTGGCGCGCCACGCCGATCAGGTGCCGCATCAGCCGCACCGCCAGGCCGCGGTGCTGCCAGTCATCGGCCACGGTCACGGCGCATTCGCAGCGCCCCTTCTCGTCGCTGGCGGCGTAGCGGCTGACGCCGACTTCGCGCAGTTCGCCGTCGTCGTGCGCCAGGGCGATGAAGGCCATCCGGTCCTCGTAATCGATATCGACCAGCTGGTCGAGCAACGCGGGGGATGGCGTGCGCATCTCGCCCATGAAGCGGAAACGCCGGGCCTCGGGCGACAGCCGTTCGATGAACCTGCGCTCGCGTTCGCGATCCTCGGGGCGGATCGGACGCACCAGGACGGGGTGGCCGTCGTCGAGTTTCTCGATCCAGTGGTCGCCGGTCAGCAATGCCGCGGGGAAACCGGACTCGGCCGGGGTATGGCCGGAAGCGTTCGTGGACATGGTGCAACCTCCATGATGTATGTGCGTGGCGGACATGCCGTGTCGGGACCGTCGCGCCATTTCCGCCGCGACGCGGCGTGGCGGTCAGCGGCAGACCAGAACCGGCAGGTCGCAGCCGACCAGCACGCGCTGGGTCACGCTGCCCAGAAGCAGCCGGTCCAGTCCACGGCGACCATGCGAACCCATCACGATCAGGTCGCAATCGTGTTCGTGGGCGACCTCGCAGATGATCTTGTCGGGACGGTCGTTGAAGGTGAAGTAGGTCTCGCAGGCCACGCCCGCCGTCTTGGCGCGCTCGGTGATTTCGGCCAGGTAGCGTTCGGCCAGCGTGGCGGCCTCCTCGTCGTAGGCCGAGGCGCTGATCGCGATCACCTCGGTCATGTAGGACAGCGCCGGAAACGGCGTCGCGACGTGCAGGCCGAACACGCTGGCGCCAATCTTGCCGGCCAGCGCGATGCCGGCATCGACCGCCTCAAGGGAAAGATCGGACCCATCGGTGGTCAGCAGGATGTGCTTGTACATGGCGAGAGCCTCCATCTGGACAGGTCCAGTATCGGCCCCGAATGGCCGATTCTCCTTGACCACGATCAAGCGCTTCGAACAAGTATCCGCGGAACGCGCGCAAGGTTCAGCTGCAGGCCACGCCGCCGATCCAGGTCTCGCGCACGCACAGTGCCTCGTCGAGCACCACGAAGTCGGCCCGCGCGCCCGCAGTGATGTGCCCGCGTCGCGCGGACAGACCGAGGAAGGCCGCCGGATAGGCCGAGGCCATGCGCGCGGCTTCGGCCACGGGCAGGTCGAGCAGGCGCACGCTGTTGCGCACCGCGCTGGCCATGTCCAGCGCCGAACCGGCCAGCACGCCATCGGCGGTGCGGCAGATGCCGTCGCGCGCGGTGATGGTTTCGCCGTTGAGCACGAAATCCGCATGCTCTGAGCCGACGGGCGGCATGGCGTCGGTGACCAGGAACATGCGTCCGGCGGCCTTGGCCGCGATCGCCACGCGCAGGCTGGCCGGGTGCACGTGATGGCCATCGACGATCAGGCCGCACCAGCTATCGGCATCCTCCAGCGCGGCGCCGACCACGCCGGGTTCGCGGCTGGTGAACGGGGTCATGGCGTTGAACAGGTGGGTGAATCCACGCACCCCGGCATCCAGGGCCGCGCGCATGGTCGCGTAATCGGCCGCGGTATGGCCGGCGGCCACGATGATGCCCTTGCCCAGCAGCGTCTTGAGCGTGTCCGGCGGCACCTGCTCGGGCGCCAGGGTGAGCAGCGTCACGCCGCGGCGCAGCGAGCCCAGGAGATCGATTTCCGCCGTGCTCGGCACGCGGAACTTGCCGGCGTCATGCACGCCCCGGCGCGCCGGTGCCAGGTAGGGCCCCTCGATGTGGATGCCCAGGACACCCGGCACGCCGCGTTCGATGGCGGCGTCCACCGCCGCGATCGCCGCGTGCATGACCTCCACGTCGTCGCTGATCAGGGTCGGCAGGAAGCCGGTGGTGCCGAATCGGCGATGCGCGGCGGCGATGGCCTCGATGCCCTCGACGGTCGGCGTCTCGTTGAACAGCACGCCGCCGCCGCCATTGACCTGGCAGTCGATGAATCCGGGCAGCAGGTAGCCGCCTTCGAGATCGTGTCGCTCGGCGGCGCGCACGCGCGGATCGGACGGCAGCGCCAGCCCGGCGATCCGGTCGTCCTCGATCAGCACGGCACAACCGCTCTGCAGGCCGTGGTTGGTGAGGATGCGCCCATTGATGAATGCGAGGGTCATGCGGGATCGGTGCTCATGTGCTGGCGAGGGGTTCGGCCTGCAGTTCGGCGACGAAGTCGTAGGCGTCGCCGCGGTACCAGGACCGGGTGAATTCGGCCAGGCGGCCATCGGCGATGAAGGTGCGACGCTCCAGCGCCAGTCCGGCGCTGCCTTCGGGAACGCCGAGCAGGCGGGCCTGCTCGGCGTTGAAATTGACCGCGCGCAGGCGCTGCAACGCGCGCACGGGAGGACAACCGAGCGATTCGAATACTTCGTACAGCGAATCCCCGATCATCTGCGGGTCGCGCACGATGTCCCGCGGCACCGCGGTGCGCTCGAGCGCCAGGGGTTCGTCCGAGCCGTAGCGCAACCGGTACAGGCGCACCACCAGCGCGCCCGGCGACAGGTTCAGGGCCATCGCCTCATCCGGCGTGACCTCGCCGACCTCCCTCTCCATGAATACCGAACGCGGATTCAGGCCGCGCGCGCGCAGGTCGCCGGTGAAGCTGGTCAGCCGCGACAACGGCTTGACGATGCGCTCGGATACGAAGGTGCCGGCGCCGTGTCGCTGGGTCAGCACGCCATCCTCGACCAGGCCGGCCAGTGCCTTGCGCACGGTGACCCGGGACACCGCCAGTTCGCGCGCCATCTCGCGTTCGCTGGGCAACGCGTGACCGGGACCGATCAGGCCCTGCTCGACGCTGCCGCGAATGGCACGCCGCAGGCGCAGGTAGGCCGGGGCGTGGGTGTCGCCCGCCTGCTTGCGGTAGGCATCGAGCACGGCATTGTCCATGCCCGGAAGATACCAATCCAATACCAGATCGACAAGGCCAGGCGCAAATTTGCTAGTCATGACGTGCCATTGGTTTTAACTGGTTCTATAGTGGTTTTATCTTGGCGCCTTGTTCCTGAGGCGGCGCCCATGCGCACGCAGGCCAAGAACGTGGCGGTGTTCGATCGGGTCGATCTTCGGCGGTACCGGGGATCCGGCGATGCGCAAGCTGCTGCCCGCGATGTTCAGGCCTTCCCCGACGAGCAGATTCCGCCGGGCAGCCGCGTCACCGGCGTGGCCCGCGAATCGCAGTCGATCGCGGACGACCGCGAACGCGTGCGCGAAGCCCTGCAGAACGCCGTCGACGATGACGCATGGGGCGACCGTGTCGAGGCCTTCCTGGAACAGGTCGACTACCGCTCCCTGGACGCCACCGAGGACGCCGGGGGGATGAATTCGCCGCTCTGATGAATGCCGCTGACGATCACGTCCAGGTGTTCAACCGGTCGGGCTGCGCGAGCGGCCCGGACCGCTACCGGGCATCCACGCCGGCCCGCCAGCGGCGCGGCGTGGGCCGTACCCGCGGGGACGGGTTTCCGTTTTCCCCGCGCGCCCCGCTAGAATGCCCGCGCATGCCGCACGGCCCCGTAGTTCAGCTGGATAGAACAGCCGCCTCCTAAGCGGCAGGTCGCAGGTTCGAATCCTGCCGGGGTCACCACGCCCGCCGGCCCGATCGCAAGCTTCTGATACAATGTCCGTTTTGCGCGGGTCCCCGCGCCACGAACCGACACAGGAGCGCTCATGTCGCACGAGATTCTCAAGGCTCTCGGCCTTTCCGACGTCAATTCCGGTACCTACCTGGGCAACGGCGAATGGTCGACGGACACCAGTGCCGAAGTCATCGAGGTGACCAACCCCTCGACCGGCGAGCTGCTGGCCAAGGTGCACGGCACCAGCCGCGCCGACTACGAGACCATCGTCGAGCGCGCCCGCGAGTCGTTCAAGACCTGGCGCAGCATCCCGGCGCCGCAGCGCGGCGAAGCCGTGCGCCTGTGCGGCGAGGCGCTGCGCAAGTACAAGGACGAACTCGGCTCGCTGGTCAGCCTGGAGAACGGCAAGATCAAGCCCGAGGGCGACGGTGAAGTGCAGGAGATGATCGACATCGCCGACTTCGCGGTCGGCCAGAGCCGCATGCTGTACGGCTACACCATGCACTCCGAGCGTCCGGGCCACCGCATGTACGAGCAGTACCACCCGCTGGGCGTGGTCGGCATCATCTCCGCCTTCAATTTCCCGGTCGCGGTCTGGGCCTGGAACGCCATGCTGGCCGCGGCCTGCGGCGACATCTGCATCTGGAAGCCGTCGCCGAAGACCCCGCTGACCGGCATCGCCACCATGAAGATCTGCAACGAGGCGCTCAAGGATGCCGGCTTCCCGGAGATCTTCTACCTGTTCAACGATGCCGGCAACGAACTGGCGCAGCACTTCGTCGACGACAAGCGCGTGTCCCTGATCAGCTTCACCGGTTCCACCGCGGTCGGCCGCAAGGTCGGCGTGCGCGTTGCCGAGCGCATGGGCCGCTCGCTGCTGGAGCTGGGCGGCAACAACGCCATGATCGTGGACGAGACCGCCGATCTGAAGCTGGCGATCCCGGCCATCGTGTTCGGCGCCGTCGGCACCGCCGGCCAGCGCTGCACCTCCACCCGCCGCCTGATCGTGCATGAGTCCATCGCCGACGAGATGGTCGCCACCCTGGTCAAGGCCTACAAGCAGGTCGAGAACAAGATCGGCCCGGCCAACGACCCGGCCACGCTGATGGGCCCGCTGATCGACCAGGCCTCGGTCGACCGCTACCTCGAGACCATCGAGAAGGCCAAGGCCGCCGGCGGCACCATCGCCACCGGTGGCGCCATCGCCGAGGGCAAGGGCGACGGCCATTACGTGCTGCCGACCATCGTCACCGGCCTGAAGAACAGCGACGAGGTGGTCCAGCACGAGACCTTCGCGCCGATCCTGTACGTGCTGACCTTCAAGACCCTGGACGAGGCCATCGAGATCCAGAACGGCGTGCCGCAGGGCCTGTCCAGCGCGATGTTCACCCTGAACATGCGCCACAGCGAGCAGTTCCTGTCCGCGGCCGGTTCGGACTGCGGCATCGCCAACGTCAACATCGGCACCTCCGGCGCCGAGATCGGCGGCGCCTTCGGCGGCGAGAAGGAAACCGGTGGCGGCCGTGAATCGGGCTCCGACGCCTGGAAGGCCTACATGCGCCGCCAGACCAACACCATGAACTGGTCGACCGCGCTGCCGCTGGCGCAGGGCATCAAGTTCGAGTTCTGATCCGCGTCGAACGGTTCGAAACCCTTCGGAGCCGGGCACCTGCCCGGCTCTTTTTTTCGCCCGCGAATACGAGGTCGGCAGCAGGCGTTTACAATGCTCCCCTGCCACAGACGGAGATGCCCACGATGCACGCCCCCTTCGATTTTGCCGGCTACCGGGTCCTGGTCGCCGGTGGCAGCAAGGGCATCGGCCGCAGCATCGCGCTGGGCTTTGCCCGCGCCGGCGCCGCGGTATCGGTGTGCGCGCGTGGCGCGCAGGGCCTCGCGGCCATCGATGGTGAGCTGGAGGCCCTGGGCGGCACCTTCCACACGCACGCCTGCGACCTGGCCGACGCGCAACAGATCGGCGAGTGGGTGCGGGCCGCGGCGCAGGTGCTCGGCGGCATCGACGTGCTGGTCAACAACGCCTCCGGCTACGGCTTCGACGGCAGCGACGACGCCAGCTGGGAAGCCGATTTCAACGTGGACCTGATGGCCGCCGTGCGCGCCTCGCGCGAGGCGCAGCCGTACCTGGAGCAATCGCGCCACGCCAGCATCGTGCACACCAGCTCGATTGCCGCCCTGGGGCCGCGCGCCTCCGGCGCGCCCTACGCCGCCCTGAAGGCCGCGCTGAGCCACTACACCGGCTCCCAGGCCCTGCAGCTGGCCGCGCATGGCATCCGCGTCAACGCCATCGCGCCCGGATCGATCGAGTTTCCCGACGGTCTCTGGGACCGCGTGCGCCGCGACGATCCGGCGGCCTACCAGCGCACCCTGGCGAAGATACCCTTCGGCCGCTACGGCGCGCCGGAGGACGTCGCCGACGTGGCGCTGTTCCTGGCCTCGCCACTGGCGCGCTGGATCACCGGCCAGACCGTGGCCGTCGATGGCGGCCAGGCGCTGAACGGATGAACGTGACGACGCACCGGCCCTGCTCCTACCAGGAACACGATCATGTATGACCTGCTGCGCCCCCTGCTGTTCGCACTGAACCCGGAAACCGCCCACGACCTGACCCTGTACGGCCTGGGCGTGGCCCAGCGCAGCGGCTTCGCGCACTGGATCGCCCGGCCGCCCGCGGCCCTGCCGGTGCGCGTGCTCGGCATCGACTTTCCCAACCCGGTCGGCCTCGCCGCCGGCCTGGACAAGAACGCCGATTACCTGGACGCGCTGGCCGCGCTGGGCTTCGGATTCATCGAGGTCGGCACGGTCACGCCGCGTCCGCAGGCCGGCAATCCGAAACCGCGGCTGTTCCGCCTGCCCGCCCACGAGGCGCTGATCAACCGCCTGGGCTTCAACAACGCCGGCATCGACGCGCTGGTGCGCAACGTCGAGCGTTCGTCCTACGGCGGCGTGCTGGGCATCAATCTGGGCAAGAACCGCGACACCCCCAACGACAAGGCCGCCGACGACTACCGGCTGTGCATGCGCCGCGCCTACCCGCTGGCCAGCTACCTGACCATCAACATCTCCTCGCCCAACACGCAGGGCCTGCGCGACCTGCAGGAGGAAGAGGCCCTGCGCCGCTTCATCGGCGTCCTGCGCGAGGACCAGGAAGCACTGGCCGCCCAGCACGGCACGCGCAAGCCGATGTTGCTGAAGATCGCGCCGGACCTCGACGCGGCGCAGATGGACGCCATCGCCGAGGTGGTCACGCAGGCCGGTGTCGACGGCCTGATCTGCACCAACACCACGCTCGACCGCCAGGCCGTCGAGGGCGCCGTGCACGCCGCGGAGACCGGCGGACTGTCCGGACGCCCGCTGCGCGAACGCGCCGGCGAGGTCCTGGCCGGCATGCGCGAGCGCGTGGGCAGCGCGATGCCGATCATCGGCGTCGGCGGCATCGTCGAGGGCGCCGATGCCGCCGATCGCATGCGCATGGGCGCCGACCTGGTGCAGATCTATTCCGGCATGATCTACCGCGGCCCGCGGCTGCTCGGCGAATGCGTCGAGGAAATCCGCCGCCAGGACCCGGCTCGAGCCGCCTGAAAGGACATCGCATGCAAGGCATCCATTCCACCGTCGACATGGGCGGCTACCGCATCACCGAGAACGCCTCGCTGCGCCACCGCAACACCCTTCGGGTGGAGGCCCGGGCGCGCTGGATGGTGGAATTGCGCGATGCCGCCCGCCTGCCCGAGGCGCTCGGCCACCCCGCCTTCCGCGACCTGCCGCTGCTGGTGCTCGGCGAGGGCAGCAACGTGCTGCTGGCCGACGACTTCGACGGGCTGGTGCTGGTCATGGCGACCCAGGGCGTGCTCGTCGAGGCCGAGGGCGCGACCACGCGCATCGCGGTCGCCGCCGGCGAGCACTGGGACGACTTCGTGCGCTGGTCGCTGGCGCAGGGCTATGCCGGCCTGGAAAACCTGATCCTGATCCCCGGCACCGTCGGCGCCGCGCCGATCCAGAACATCGGCGCCTACGGCACCGAGGTCGCCGAATTCGTCGAATCGGTGGAAGCCTGGGACCGCCAGCGCGCCGAGGTGGTCTCGCTGGATCGCGAGGCGTGCGCCTTCGCCTACCGCGATTCGGTGTTCAAGCGCGACATCGATCGCTACATCGTCACTGCCGTGCGCTTCGCGTTGCCGCGCGAACGCCCGCTGCAGCTCAAGTACGCGGGTATCGAGGAACAGCTCCAGCGGATGGGCATCACCACCCCCACGCCGTTCCACGTCGCCGAGGCGGTGGTTCACCTGCGCACCCGCAAGCTGCCCGACCCGGCGGTCATCGGCAATGCGGGCAGCTTCTTCAAGAACCCCCTGGTCGACGCCGCGCAGGCCGCGGCGCTGCACGCCGAACACCCGGACTTGCCGCAGTGGCCGCTTGCGGACGGTACCACCAAGCTTTCTGCGGCCTGGCTTATCGAAGCCTGTGGATTCAAGGGCTTGCGGGAAGGTGATGCAGGCATTTCGAACCGCCACGCGCTGGTCCTGGTCAATCACGGCCAGGCCGGAGGCGACGCCCTGTGGACCCTGGCGCGGCGCGTGCGCGAAGGTGTGCAGGCGCGCTTCGGCGTCCGACTCGAGCCCGAACCGCGGATCATCGGCGGCGCGGATTGACTCCCGCGGCACCGCACGCAGCGCATGCCGGCATGCGACTTCAAACCGGAAACGCGGCACAATCGATATCGCAGACTGGTCAACACAGGGGCCGAACATGACCGTCACCGGCAATCCGCTGGCTCCCGCGCGCGGG
The DNA here is from genome assembly GCA_963821885.1 of uncultured Gammaproteobacteria bacterium. Classification (GTDB taxonomy): domain Bacteria; phylum Pseudomonadota; class Gammaproteobacteria; order Xanthomonadales; family Rhodanobacteraceae; genus Oleiagrimonas. The sequence goes on from CAWGFN010000001.1 coordinate 586,418, forward strand.
CATGTCGCGAGCGTGTGATGAGCCGTCGCGACCACACACGTTTCCGGCTTGCGCGCGCGTTGCTGCTCGTGGCGGCCGGCCTGTGCCTGCTGTCGTCGCCATCCGGCGCCAGCCCGCCCACGGACACCATCGCGCATGGCTTCTGGCGGCCCGTGCAGCCGGGCGATACGGCGGCGCGGGTGCTGCGGGATATCCCGCGCGATGGATGGCGGCCGTTCGACCCCGCGCAGCTCAATACCTTTTCCAGTCGGGGCCTGGGTTCATGGGTCGTGCTGGAACCGGCCGCGCCCGGCCTGGCGGGACAACGGGTCCTGAGCATTCCGACGCCGCCGTTCGGGCGAATCACCTTGTTCGGCAACGATGGCCAGCCGCTGACCACCGACTCGCTGACCAATCCCGAACCCGCCCTGGCGGGCAACGGGCGCATCGCATTCGCGCTGCCCGCGGATATGCCGGCCACGGCGCCGATCCTGTTGAAATTCGAGCCCGGCACGACCCTGGATGCCCCGGTCGTGTTCCGCCTGCAGACCCGGACCGCCTTCCGGCATACCGACACCACGTGGCTGGTCATGGCCAGCGGCAGCTTCGCGGTGATGCTGGCCATGGGCCTGATGGCGCTGGTCTTCGCGCTGATGCTGCGCAATGCCACCTTCGCCTGGTATGCCTGCTACGTGGCCGCCTACGCGGCCCTGCAGGCCATCCAGACCGGCTACGTGCTGCATCCGCTGGGGCTGGACGTCCTGGCGCCCGTGGCGCTCAAGATCGGCACCGCGCTGGTCGGGCTCTCGGTGGTCAGCGCGGTACTGTTCATGACCCGGTTCTGCGACCTGCGCCGGCTCGCCCCCTGGCTGCGCCTCCTGCTGCTGGCCCTGGCCTGCATGGTGGCGACGCTGTCGGTCCTGTACCTGCTGCCTTTCAGCGCCCTGAAGGGCCTGGTGCAGGGCCTGCTCAATCCGCTGCTCGCGTTGTGCTCCGGACTGATGCTGCTGGCGGGTTCGGTGGCCCTTTTCCGGGGTTCGCGTTCGGCCCTGTTCTTCCTGTTCGGCTGGGTGCCGCTGCTGGTCCTGACGGCGCTGACCAGCGCCCAGGTCGGCGGCGCCCTGCCCGGCGTGGACTGGCTCAACGAGGCCAGCCTGGCCGCCGGCGCCATCGAATCGCTGGTGCTGGCCGTGGGCCTGGCGGACCGCACGCTCAACCTGCGGCAGGAGCACCGCAGGGCGCGCGAACTCGCCGACCGCGATCCGCTCACCGGCATCTTCAATCGCCGGGGCTGGATCGATGCGGCGCAAAAATGCATGGAAGACGGCCAGACCCACGCGCTGCTGTTCATGGACCTGGACCATTTCAAGACCCTCAACGACGAACTCGGCCACACCGCCGGCGACCGTGCGTTGGTGGCCGTGGCCGACACCCTGGCCGCCGAGCTGCGCCCCCAGGACCTGCTCGGCCGATTCGGTGGCGAGGAATTCGTCGCCCTGATCCGGGACACCGGGCGCGAATACGCCCTGCTGGTCGCCGAGCGCCTGTGCCGTCGCCTGCATCGCCTGCATGTCCCGCGCGACCATGCCGGCCACGACCTCACCCTCAGCATCGGCGTCGCCATACGGCGCCCCGGGGACAGCCTGGCCAGCCTGCTCGAGCGCTCCGACATGGCGATGTACGAGGCCAAGTCACGCGGCCGCAACCGCGTGGTCGAGGAAAGCGAAGTGCATCCCCGGACGCCGACGCCGATGCGCCGGACCGATGCGCAGCCGCCACAGGAACCGGCACCATGAAGCAGCGCCCGGACGCGGCCGCCCACCCCAGGTGAATGGCAAGCCTGCCGGGTGTAGTCTGACGCCCATCGAACGCTGGAATTCATGACCATGCGTATGCGCGATCTGGGTTATCTCCTGGTCTTCGTCACGGCCACCCTGCCCTGGCAGGCCGAGGGACTGATGCGCCTTGGGATGGCGCCGGACCTGGCCGCCTGGTTTCCGCTCGTGGTGATTTTCGGACTGGTTCCCCTGCTGGACCTCGTGATCGGTCGCGACCGGGACAACCCCGACGACGCGGCGCAGGCGCGCGAGCTCGACGCCCGTTTCGGCTTCCGTCTGCTGACCTGGCTGTGCGTCCCGGCCTGGCTGGCGCTGCTGGCGTATTGCCTGCTGCGTTTCCAGATCCTGCCTCTGGGCCCACTGGGTCGCGCCGGTTGGCTGCTGTCCACCGGCGTGCTGGGCGGCGTGCTGGCCATCAACGTGGCGCACGAGCTGATCCACAAGAGCGGCCGCCTGGAACCGCTGCTGGGCGGCATCGCGCTGACCAGCGTGGGCTACTTCGGTTTCAAGATCGAACACCTGCGCGGGCACCATGTGCACGTCTCCACGCCGGCCGACACCTCCAGCGCCGATCTCGGCGAATCGGTGTATCCGTTCGTTCTGCGCGCGCTCTGGCGCAATCCGCGCGAGGCGTGGCGGCTGGAGGCCGAGCGCCTGCGGCGACGCCGGCAGGGCGTGTTCACCTGGCACAACGAAATGCTGCGCTGGTCGCTGCTGTGGCTGTTGATGCTGGCCGGCGCCTACGCGCTGGCCGGAGCCGTCGGCGCCCTGTTCTTCGTCGGCCAGGGACTTGTCGCCGCCGCCACGCTGGAGGTGATCAACTATGTCGAGCACTACGGGTTGCGCCGTCGGCGCGAGGCCGGTGGCCAGTACGAACGCGTCACCCATCTGCACTCGTGGAATGCCAGCCAGCGCCTGACCAACTGGCTGCTGTTCCAGCTGCAGCGCCATTCGGACCATCACGCGCACGCCCGCCGGCGCTATCAGGTGCTGCTGCACCATGACGACAGCCCGCAGCTGCCGACCGGCTATGCCGGGATGTTCGTGCTGGCGCTGCTGCCACCGCTGTGGCACCGGATCATGGATCCGCGCGTGCACGCTTTCCGCGAAAAAAGCCCGGCGCGGACCTGAGGACGCCGGCCGTTCAGCCCGGAGGCCAGTTCATGCGGCGGCCGGCCAGCAGGTGCACGTGCAGATGGAAAACCGTCTGCCCACCGTCCTCGTTGCAGTTGATCACCGTGCGATAGCCGCGTTCGGCAAGCCCCTCATCGCGCGCATGCGAGGCGGCAGCCAGCAGCACCTTGCCCAGCAGCTCGGCCTGTCCCGGCCCGGCCGCGTCGAGCGTGGCGATCGGCTGCTTGGGCACGAACAGCACGTGCACCGGCGCCTGCGGGTTGAGGTCGCGGAAACCCAGCACGTCATCGTCCTCGTAGACGATGTCAGCGGGAATCTCGCGACGAATGATCCTGGCGAAGAGGGTGTCGCTCATGAGGGTTCTCCGAAAGCGATGACGAAGCGACGGGTCATGTCTGTCATGACCAGCGCACCGGAGCGCATGCCACTGGCAGGCCGTGACGAGGGCGATGTCGACGACCCGAGGACAGCCGCCACCGGCAACGACGGCGCGCACGGGCAGCGGATCTCGCCGCCGGTCACGATTCCTGCTCCACCGACTGGCGGCCGCCGAAGGCATGCGCCAGGGTGCTGCGATCGACGTATTCGAGCTCGCCACCCAGCGGCACGCCATGCGCGAGCCGGGTGGCGCGAATACCCGCCGCCGCGGCCAGACGCCCCAGGTAGTGCGCGGTCGCCTCGCCCTCGACAGTGGGATTGGTGGCGATGATCATCTCGCTGACCTCGCCCTCGCCCAGGCGCGCGGCCAGTCGCGGCAGGCCCAGTTCCTCGGGTCCGGTGCCGTCCAGCGGCGACAACCGGCCCAGCAGCACGTAGTACTGGCCGCGGTAGCCGGTGGCCTGCTCGATGGCAGCCAGGTCGCTGGGGGATTCGACCACGCACAGGATATGCGGATCGCGATGCGGGCTGGCGCAAAGGGCGCAGACCTCATCCTCGCTGAAATTGCGGCAACGCAGGCAGTTGCCGATGCGCTGCATCGCCTCATCCAGCGCGGCGGCCAGGCGCCGCCCGCCCGGACGGTCACGTTCGAGCAGTTGCAGGGCCATGCGCTGCGCGCTCTTGCCACCCACGCCGGGCAGGCAACGCAGCGCCTCGATCAACTCCTTGAGCAGCGGTGAACTGGAACTCATGCCATACCTACCTGGGCGCGGACCTGATCCGGTCCGGAGACGGCAACAACACGGCGTCCGATTCCCGTTTCCCCATTCCCCATGCCCGACTCTTCATCAAAACGGCAGCTTCATGCCCGGCGGCAGGTTCATGCCGGCGGTCATGCCGCTCATCCTTTCCTTGCTGACTTCGGCGACCTTGTTCACCGCGTCGTTGACGGCGGCGGCGACCAGGTCCTCGGCCATTTCCGGATCGTCGGCGAACAGCGAGCGATCGATACTCACGCGGCGCACCTCGTGCGCTCCGCTCATGACCACGCTGACCATGCCGCCGCCGGCGCTTCCGGTCACCTCCAGCTGCGCGATCTCTTCCTGCGCACGCTTCATCTTTTCCTGCATCTGCTGGGCCTGCTGCATCAGCTGGCCGATCTGTCCACGCATGTCGTCAACCTCGTTCGGTAGGGGGATGGTGCCGGCCGTCCGCGAGCGCCTCAGGAATCGAGCGGGCGCACCGACTGCGGCACCACGCGAGCGCCGAATTCACGCTTGAGCGTCTGCACCAGGGGATCGTCCTGCATCGACTTCTCGGCGCTGTCCTGGCGATGGCGGCGCTGCTGCTCGGCACGCGCCGCGGGAGTCTCTCCGACCCCGTCGTCGCTGCCGATGAAGCGCAGACGCACCCGACGCCCAAGCACATCGCCGATGCGCTCGGCCATCTGCCCGGTCATCGGTTCCACGGCCAGTTCGGCATGGCTGCTGTCGAGCAGCAATTCCAGGATGTCGTTCTCGAAGGAGCGGATGCGGGCGTTGATGGCCAGCGCGCGCATGGGACCGCGCAGCTCGGCACGCTCGATCAACTGCTCCCAGTCCGGCAGGCCGTCCTCGCGCAGGGCCGGCGCCGGGCGTTGCTCGCGCTGCGGCGGTGCCGGCGGCGCGGCCTCGGCGGCCGACGGCGCGTCGGACCGGGCATCGGCGCGGGACGGCGGCTTGCCGCCGGACGGGCGCGCGGGCGCGGCCGATACCGGCGCCGTGTCCGTACCGTCGCCGCCCTCGCCCGTCGCGGGCGCGAACGCCAGCATGCGCAGCAACACCATCTCGAAGCCGCTGCGCGCGTCGGGGGCCAGGTTCAGCTCGTCGCGGCCGCGGGTGGCGAACTGGTAGTACAGCTGCACGTCCTGCGGATCCATGCGCCGGGCCAGGTCGTCCAGGACCGGTTCGTCGTCGCCGTCCTCGCCGCGCAACTGCGGCACCAGCTGGCGCAGCTGGATGCGGTGCAGCACGCTGGCGACCTCGTTCAGCACGCCGGCGAAATCCGGCGCGAAAGAGGCAATGCTCGCGCTCTGCGCCAGCAGGGCCTCGCCGTCGCCGGCGGCCAGCGCCTTGAGCAGCCCCAGAACCTGGCTGCGCTCGACGCTGCCGAGCATGGAGCGAACCTCCTCGCCCTTGAGTGCGCCGCCGCCATAGGCTAGCGCCTGGTCCAGCAGGGACAGCCCGTCGCGCATGGAGCCGTCGGCGGCACGTGCCAGCTCGCCGATCGCACCGGCCTCGTGCTCGACGCCCTCGGCCTCGAGGATATGCTTCATCTGCGCGCTGATCTGGTCCGGCAGCAGGCGCTTGAGATTGAACTTGAGGCAACGCGAGAGCACGGTCACCGGAAGCTTCTGCGGATCGGTGGTGGCCAGCAGGAACTTCACGTGCGGTGGCGGCTCCTCCAGCGTCTTCAACAGGGCGTTGAAAGCGCTCTTGGACAGCATGTGAACCTCGTCGACCAGGTAGACCTTGTAGCGGCCCTGGGTCGGCGCGTACTGCGCGTTCTCGATCACTTCACGCACGTCGTCCACGCCGGTGTTGGAGGCGGCGTCGATTTCCAGCAGGTCGACGAAACGGCCCTCGTCGACCGCGGTGCAGATGGCGCACTCGCCGCACGGGCTGGCCGACGGCCCGTGTTCGCAGTTGAGCGACTTGGCGAAGATGCGCGCGATCGTCGTCTTGCCCACGCCACGCGTGCCGGTAAACAGGTAGGCGTGGTGGGTCCGCCCGCTGTCGAGGGCGTTGGACAAGGCGCGAACCACGTGTTCCTGGCCGACCAGTTCGGTGAACCGCCGGGGACGCCACTTGCGCGCCAGTACCTGATACGTCATGCCCGCAACCATCTGGGATCAGGTTCCGATTGTGCCAAGTCGGCCGGCCCAAGTCAGCACCGGTGTCGTGCGGATGGCGTTCCGGGGACGGGAAATGAAGGGTGGCGACCCTGCCAGCCACACCCCGGCGCCCGAATCCTTCACTACCGTTGCTTCCTTCCGGACCTGGCGGGGTTTGCGAAGTATCGTCGCGGGGGGACCGACAGGGCCACCATAGGTTTCGGCGACTTCGAAGTCCGAAGTGGCCTGCGACCGGGAAGCCATGTCCAAAGGACACGGCGGAGAGGGAGGGATGACTCCGCGCTGCGCGCTACGCCCCTTCGGGGCCGTCGCTGCGCGACGTTCCGATGCGCCAGCGCGTCGGTCGAACCCATCCATTTGAATCTCGAGGGTTCAAATCCCTCCCACTACAGCATTTTTCAAACTTGACCGGTATTTCCGTCTTCCACCGGAATCGGGAAATGGCGGAGAGGGAGGGATGACTCCGCGCTGCGCGCTACGCCCCTTCGGGGCCGTCGCTGCGCGACGTTCCGATGCGCCAGCGCATCGGTCGAACCCATCCGTATGGATTTCGAGGGTTCAAATCCCTCCCACTACAGCATTTTTCAAACTTGACCGGTATTTCCGTCTTCCACCGAAATCGGGAAATGGCGGAGAGGGAGGGATGACTCCGCGCTGCGCGCTACGCCCCTTCGGGGCCGTCGCTGCGCGACGTTCCGATGCGCCAGCGCATCGGTCGAACCCATCCGTATGGATTTCGAGGGTTCAAATCCCTCCCACTACAGCATTTTTCAAACTTGACCGGTATTTCCGTCTTCCACCGAAATCGGGAAATGGCGGAGAGGGAGGGATTCGAACCCTCGATACGGGAGACCCGTATACCGGATTTCGAATCCGGCGCATTCGACCACTCTGCCACCTCTCCAAGGTCGATCGCGGACCCGAGGGCCTCGCGAGCCGGCAATGATACGTTGCCGCGCGCATGACCCGCAAGCGGGTCCGGGTGCAAGCATGCTGAAACCCGGCCGCTGCTATGCTCGCCGCATCCTTTCAAGCGGAACCAACCCTCATGAGCCTCATCCAGGTGCCTGTTTCCTATGGTGAATTGATCGACAAGATCACCATCCTGCAGATCAAGTCCGAGCGCATCGCCGACCCCGCCAAGCTGGCCAACGTGCGCACCGAGCTGGAGATGCTCGAATCGACCTGGAACGCCGCCCCGGCCTCCGCCACCGACATCGATGACGAACGCGCACGACTGAAGGCCGTCAACGAGGCGCTGTGGGACATCGAGGATGCCATCCGCGTCAAGGAGAAGGCCCAGGCCTTCGACGCCGGGTTCATCGAGCTGGCGCGTTCGGTGTACTTCCGCAACGACGAGCGCGCCGCGGTCAAGCGCGAGATCAACCTCAAGCTGGGCTCGCAGCTGGTCGAGGAGAAGTCCTACCAGGACTACCGCAGCTGAACCTGATCGCGACCCAGGCGACCCTCAGCGGGCGATGCCGAGGTGTTTCATCAGCGCCTCGAGCCGCTCGATCACATCGGACACGCCGATCAGGTCCATGACCCCGGGACGCTCGATCTTGGTGCCCCAGCGCAGCGCGCGCGCGTCCTTTCGAAGGAAATGGCGCGCCGCCTCCTCGTAGCGGTCCACGCACCAGCGGCGATCCGAATACGGCCCCGAGCGCGCCGGGTTGCTGGCCGCATGCAGGCCGATCACCGGCGTGCCCACCGCATTGGCCATGTGCATCGGCCCGGAATCGGGACTGAGCACCATGTCCGCGCGCGAGAACAGCGCCAGCGCCTGCTTGAGGGTGTCGCGGCCGGTCAGGTCGACCGGGCGCGAACGCGCACTGGCCAGGATGGCGTCGGCCATGGCCCGCTCGCCAGCGGACGGCCCGCCGGTCAGCAGCACGCGCAGGCCACGCGAGGCGGCATGATCGATCACCGCCGCGTAGCGCTCGGCGCGCCAATTACGCAGGGCGTGGCTGGAGCTGTGGCTGACCACCAGGGTCGGCGCGGAAATCGGGATCTGCTCGCGGGCCCAGGCGCGCGCCTCGTCCGGGATCGGGATGTCCCATCGGACCTCCCCGCGCGGCAGGCCCAGCGGCTCGCCGAAGCTGCCGATGGCATCCAGGACGTGTTCGCCGCGCCGCGCCGCGATGCGCTCGCCGACGAACAGTCCGTGCAGGTCGCGCGAACGCGCCGCGTCATAGCCGATCCGGCGATCCGCGTGCACAGCCAGGCTGAGCAGATTGGAACGCAGCGCCACCTGCATGTGCAGCAGGGCATCGAAGTGCCGTCCGGCCAGGGCCTTGCGCACCGCGCGCATGCCGGCCAGGCCGCGTGCCTTGTCGAACACCACGAACTCGACCCCCGGCAGGTCGCCGACCAGGCGATGCTCGAGCTTGCCGATGATCCACGTCAGGCGTGCCCGCGGCGCCCAGGCGCGCAGGCGATGGACCAGCGGCACCACATGCGTGACGTCGCCGAGGGCGGACGTGCGCAGCAGGCAGATATGGCGGAGGTCGTCGCGTGTTTGCATCAAGTTGTTAGACTGCGTCCGGATACGGGGGCGGCAGCCTGGACTGCCTGACGAAGCCGATCATGACCGATGCACGCATCCATGCCGACGCCGTTGGCCAGATTGTGTTCGACGCGGACATCAGTCCACAAGTCGATCATGCCTGGTTCGAGCCGCGGCACTGGCAAGAACAGGGCAAACTGCTGGCGCGCGGCGGCGGTCGCGGCGCGGCCTGCTTCATCGAAACGCCGGCCGGACCGGCGGTGCTGCGGCATTTCCATCGCGGCGGCCTGATGGCCCGCCTGTTCGGAGACCGCTACCCCTGGCGGCCACTCGAACGCACCCGTGGGGTGGCCGAATTCCGCCTTCTGCTGCGCATGCGCGCGATGGGGCTGCCAGTGCCGCAGCCGATCGCCGCGCGCCGCGTGCCTCACGGCGCGTACTACACCGCCGACCTGATCACCCGCCGGATCGTCGACACCCGCACCCTCGCCGAGGTGCTGCGCGACGGCCAGCTGGACGCGTCGCTGGCCGCGCGCGTCGGCGCGATGATCGCCCGATTCCATGCCCTCGGGGTGTGGCATGCCGATCTCAATGCGCACAACGTCCTGGTCGGCGAGCATTCGCTGTACCTTATCGACTTCGACCGCGGGCAACTGCGGGCTCCCGCGCGGCGCTGGCAACAGGCCAACCTGCGCCGGCTTCGGCGCTCCCTGCTGAAGCTCGGCGCCGCCGGCGACGGCGAGGCGGGCCTGCTGCAGGACATCTGGCAACCGCTGATGCGCGGTCATGCATCGGGCCTTGAGGAGGCATCTCGCACATGAGTTGGGCATTGCGTTTTCTTGGCACCGGCGCGGCCGAAAGTTCCGCCCTGGGCAACGCCTCGGCCGTTGTCGAACAGGATGGGGAGCCGCTGCTCCTGATCGATTGCGGGCCGGATATCGTGCCGCGCTTCCTGGACACCTATGGCCAGGTGCCGCCGGCCATCTTCCTGACCCACCTGCACCTGGATCACGTCGGCGGGATGGAAGCGATGTTCTCGCGCATCATGTTCAGTGAACCGCGCCGACCCGCGCCGACCCTGTTCGTGCACGCCTCGCTGCTGCCGCTCATGCAGGGGCGCCTGGCCGATTATCCCGGCGTCGCCGCCGAGGGCGGCATGAATTTCTGGGATGCGTTCCGCCTGGTGCCCTGCTCGCGCGGCTTCTGGCACCGGGGCGTCTGGTTCGACGTCTTCGGTACCCGCCATCATCGCCCGGGCACGTCCTACGGCATCTCCCTTCGCGGATGCTTCACCTACACCGGCGACACCCGCCCGATCGCGGACGTTCTCGAGGACGTCGCCGCCGCCGGCGGTCCGGTCGCCCATGACTGCGCCCTGCACGGCAACCCCTCGCATACCGGCATCGAGGATATCGAGGCCGGGTACCCCCAGGCACTGCGCGAGCGACTGGTGCTGTATCACTACGCCAGCCCCGCGGATGCCGACGCGTTGCGCCAGCGCGGCTTCACCGTGGCCGACCCCGGCCAGGTCTTCGAGTTGCCGGAACCGGTCCCGGACGAGCACCACACCGGCTGATCCCTCCCCCGCGCACGAAAACGCCGCGGCGGGCCGCGGCGTGTCGGATGCATTGCATCCAGGTATGGCGGAGAGGGAGGGATGATTCGGCGCCTGCGGCGCCTCACCCCTTCGGGGCCGTCGCTGCGCGACGTTCCGATGCGCCGCGCGCATCGGTCGAACCCCAGCATCGATTTCGAGGGTTCCAATCCCTCCCCCGCACACGAAAACGCCGCGGCGGGCCGCGGCGTGTCGGATGCATTGCATCTAGGTATGGCGGAGAGGGAGGGATGATTCGGCGCCTGCGGCGCCTCACCCCTGCGGGGCCGTCGCTGCGCGACGTTCCGATGCGCCGCGCGCATCGGTCGAACCCCAGCATCGATTTCGAGGGTTCCAATCCCTCCCCCGCACACGAAAACGCCGCGGCGGGCCGCGGCGTGTCGGATGCATTGCATCTAGGTATGGCGGAGAGGGAGGGATGATTCGGCGCCTGCGGCGCCTCACCCCTTCGGGGCCGTCGCTGCGCGACGTTCCGATGCGCCGCGCGCATCGGTCGAACCCCAGCATCGATTTCGAGGGTTCCAATCCCTCCCCCGCACACGAAAACGCCGCGGCGGGCCGCGGCGTGTCGGATGCATTGCATCTAGGTATGGCGGAGAGGGAGGGATTCGAACCCTCGATACGGGTATAAGCCGTATACACACTTTCCAGGCGTGCTCCTTAAGCCACTCGGACACCTCTCCGGAATGCCGGCCGCCGGACGTCGGAACGCGGCGAGCAGGACGCGGAAGGATACCGGCAGCACGGCATCGGCACAAGCGCGGCTCGGCCGTACCTCGCCCGGACCGCGCGACGGCAACGATGGGCGCCGTTCATGACACGGCGCCGGAATTGCGCCATGCTGTGTCGCATTTCGACACGCGCCGCCATGATCGAATTCGGACACGCCACGCATACCGGACTGCGCCGCAAGCGCAATGAGGACACCTGCTACGCCGATCCGGCGGCGGGCCTGTTCCTGGTGGCCGACGGGCTGGGTGGACACCACCATGGCGCCCTGGCGGCGGCGCTCGTCCGCGACCATATCGTCGAGAACATTCGCGCCGGCGCATCGTCCGAGCAGGCCATACGCCAGGCTGACAGCGTCCTGATCGCCCACCCAGAACACTGCGCCCATGGTCACCCCATGGGCACCACGATCGCCATGCTGCGCCTGGCTGAAGCAGGGTTCGAGGCCACCTGGGTCGGCGACAGCCGCATCTACCGGATGCACGGAAGCGAACTGCAACGCCTGTCGCACGATCACTCGGCAGTACAGCTGCAAGTCGACCTGGGCCTGATCGACGAGGCACAGGCCCGCCGTGACCCGCGCCGCAACGTGGTGACGCAGGCACTCGGCGTCACCGCGCCGCAGGACCTGCGCATCGGCATGCTGCAAGGTGACCTGCAGGGCAGCTCGTGCTTCCTGTTGTGCAGTGACGGATTGACCGAGGAACTGGACGACGCGCACATCGCCCAGTGCCTGCAACGCCCCGACCTGGCGGCCCAGGAGTGCGTGGAACACCTGGTTCTGGATGCCCTGGATGCCGGCGGGCACGACAACATCACCGCGGTACTGGTGCGCATCGCCCGCCACTGACGAGTCGTCTCAGTGGGCGGCCTCGTCGTCGTCCCGTCGCCAGACGCAGGTGCCGACCTGCCGGTCCAGCGCGTCCAGGCGCGCCTCGTGCGCCGCCATCTCCCGTGCATTGGCCCGCAGCACGCGCGGCCGCCCGCGCAGGGGGCCGAAGGCCTGAGCCGCGCTGGTGGGCGAATCCTCGCCCTGGAAACCGAGTTCGAAGGCCACCTGGCCCGAGGTCATGGCCAGATAGACTTCGGCCAGCAATTGCGCGTCGAGAAGACCGCCGTGCAGGTCGCGATGAGCATTGTCCACGCCCAGGCGGCGGCACAGGGCGTCCAGGTTGTTGCGCTGCCCCGGATAGCGCTCACGCGCCAGCTGCAGTGTATCGAGCACCTGCGCATGGTCGCGCATGCATCCGTAGCGGGTGCCGGCGCGCCCGAGTTCGGCGTCCAGGAAGCCGATGTCGAAGGCCGCGTTGTGGATGATCAGCTCGGCCCCTTCGATGAAACGCAGGAAATCGTCCGCCACCTCGTGGAAACGGGGCTTGTCGAGCAGGAACTCGTCGGCGATGCCGGTCACCTCGCGCGCGCCCTCGTCGATGGCGCGGTCCGGATTGAGATAGGTATGGAACGTGCGTCGCGTCACCCGACGCTCTTCCAGTTCGACAGCGCCGATCTCGATCACGCGGTGCCCCCGCTGCACTTCCAGGCCCGTGGTCTCGGTATCCAGTGCGATTTGTCTCATGCGGTCGTTCTCCTCAGCGCAGGGCCTCGGCCTGCGCGCGCGCGGCCTCGTCGACACGCTCGTTCTCGGCATGCCCGGAATGCCCGCGCACCCAGGCCCAGCGAATGCGGTGTTGCGCGCAGGCCGCCACCAGCCGCTGCCACAGATCCTGGTTCTTGACCGGCTTGCGGTCGGACGTCCGCCAGCCGTTGGCTTGCCAGCGCGGCACCCAGTCCTCGATGCCCTGCATCACGTAACGCGAATCGGTGGTCAGATGCACGCGGCACGGTCGCTTGAGAGCCTCCAGGCCGGCGATGGCCGCCATCAATTCCATGCGATTGTTGGTGGTTTCCCGATCGCCGCCGCTTATCAGCCTCTCGCTGTCGCCACGGCGCAGCAAAGCCGCCCAGCCGCCCGGACCGGGATTGCCGAGGCAGGCGCCGTCGGTGAATATCTCGACCGAGGTGGAGGGCCCGCCGCTCATGCGCACTCCCGGTGGGCGCCGGGCGCCAGGCGTCCCCGCACCGGTGCCCGCCCGCGCTCGTCGCGACGCAACGGCGTGACCGCATTGACGCGCTTGCGCGCCAGCAGCACGTAGCCGCCACCGAACAACGGCGATCCGGCCTGCGCGGCGCTGGCTCGCGGCAAGGCCCGTCCGAAACGCCCCGCATCCGCCAACTGCATGCCCTGCGTGATCATGACCTGTTCCAGGTGCGCGGGAAGTCGCAGGTGAATGCGTTGCCCGGCGTCATGCATGCACCAGGCCAGCCATGGCGCCCACAGGCTCAGTGGATGGACGCCGGCGACCACCAACAGGCCGCCCGGAGCGGTGACCCTGACGGCCTCGCCCAGCAGCCGTCGGGCATCGGCATGGAATTGCTGGGCCTGGCTGAGCCAGACGACGGCGAATGCATCGTCGCCGAACGGAAGGGCCTGGTCGGTTTCCGCCCTGATATCCCCGACCCAGGCCTCGCCGCGCTGCTGCATGCGCACCCAGTGCGCCACCACGTCGGCGCAGCCACCCGCCATGTCGCACATGCCCAGCTGCAGCCCGAGGCTGCCGGCGCGCGCGGGCAGCCGTGCTCGCACGGCCAGGGCTTCCTCGCGCAGCAGCGTGCGCATGGCGGGCAGGGAGAACAGGATCTGTTGCGGTGCGGGCATGAAGACCAGGACGTTGGACTATGCGACTAGTGTACTGAAACGGGCCTCCGCGATGGCTTCCTTCGCACGACTGCTAGACTACCGCGATGCCCCTGGATCCGCGCCTGCACCTGACGCCCCTGCCCGCCCTGAGCGACAACTACATCTGGCTCGTGGCCGACGACACGGGCGACGCGCTGGTGGTCGATCCCGGCGATGCCGGCCCCGTGCAGGATGCACTGGACGCCCGCGGCTGGCGGCTGCGGGCCATCCTCCTGACCCATCACCATGCCGACCACATCGGCGGCGTGGACGCGCTCCTGGCGCATCATGACGCCAGCGTCCACGCGCCGGTCGACGAGCGCATCGAGGGCCACTTCCAACGCGTGCGCGACGGCGACCGGGTCCGGCTCGACCGTCCATCCTGCAGCTTCCAGGTCCTGGACGTGCCCGGCCACACCCGCAGCCACGTCGCCTATGCCGGCCACGGGATGCTGTTTTGCGGCGACACACTGTTCAGCCTGGGCTGCGGCCGCCTGTTCGAGGGCACGCCGGCGCAGATGCTGGCTTCCCTGGACCGCCTGCGCGCGCTGCCCGGAGACACCCTGGTGTGCTGCGCGCACGAGTACACGCAGGCCAATGCCGCCTTCGCCCGGACGGTGGACCCGGACAACCCGGCGCTGGCCCGTCGCAGCGAGGAGATCGACCGCCTGCGCGAACAGGGGCGAGCCCACGGTGCCCTCCACGCTGGATTCGGAATGCATCTGCAACCCGTTCCTGCGGGTGGACGATCCCGCCATCGCCGCGTGGGCCGCCGACCGGGGCGCGCGCTCCCGAAGCGAGCGTTTCGCGGTCCTGCGCGAGGCCAAGGACGTGTTCAGGGCATGATTCGCCGCCAACGCTTCCTCCCCGTCCTGGGCACGCTGGCACTGCTGGCCGCGTGCAGCACGCCCCCGCCCCGTCCGACGCCGCCAGCCGCGCCGGCCCACCCGTCCTCCGCCGTGGCGCCAGTCGTGCCGCCGCCCGCCGAGCCCACGCCCGAACCGACCGATCTGTGGTCACGCATGCGCGCGCGCTTCGCCATGCCCGGATGCGATGCCGACCCCGGCATCACCGCCTGGGCCGCGCGCTTCACCCGTCGGCCACGGGCCTTCGAGCGCTACCTCGGCTCGGTGACGCCGACCATCGCCTACATCGACCGGGCGGCCCGCGACGCTCACCTGCCGGCCGAGTTCAGCCTGCTGCCCTGGGTCGAGAGCCGCTACCGCGCCGAGCCGCCGCGCGGCCACCGCTCGGCCGGCATGTGGCAGATCGTGCCGGCCGCCGCGCATACCCTGGGACTGCCCATGGGCAGGGACTACGACGCGCGACTGGATCGCATCGTCAGCACCCCGGCCGTGATGCGCATGCTGCGCGGCTACCACGACCGCTGGCAGGACTGGCGCCTGGCAGACATGGCCTTCAACGCCGGGCCATACCGCATCCGCCGCCTGCACAGCGAGGGTCCGGCGCCGGAGCAGCCAGCGATACCCGAGCTGGATGTCAGCCCGATCACCCACGATCACCTGACCAAGCTGCTGGCCATGGCCTGCGTGATTCGCGATCCGGCGCGCTTCCACGTGAAGCTGCCGCCGCTGGCCCCGGAGCGACGATTGCAGGAGGTGGCGCTGTCCCGACCGTCCACCCTGGCCGACGTCGCGCGTGCCGCGCACGCGCCCCTGGCCCGCGTCCGACATCTCAACGCCGGCTACCTGCACGGACGCATGCCCGGGGAAGGTCCGTGGCACCTGCTGCTGCCGGCCGCCGCCGCCAAGCGCCTGCGCCTGGCCATCGCCGACGGCACGCTGCCCCGGCAACCGGCCACCTATACCGTCGCCGCCGGGGACTCCCTGTGGCGGATCGCGCGGCGACACGATCTCAGCGTGCGGCAATTGCGCGAACTCAACGGCCTGCACGGCAGCGTGGTGCATCCAGGACAGGTGCTGCGCATCGAATCGCGCGATTGAGCCACGCCACGAGGTTCGTCCTCGGGTAAACTTGGCGTTCCGCCCATGCCCGCACGGGCCTGACCACATACTTTCGGAGGAGCCATGGGATTCCTGCACGGCAAGCGCGCCCTCATCGTCGGCATCGCCAGCCAGCGTTCGATCGCCTGGGGCATTGCCAGCGCGATGCATCGCGAAGGCGCACAACTGGCCTTCACCTACCAGAATGAGCGCCTGAAGAGTCGCGTCGAGGAAGCCGCGGCCGAATTCGGCTCGAACATCGTCGTGCCCTGCGACGTGGCCGAGGATGCCCAGATCGACAATCTATTCACCGAACTCGGCAAGCATTGGGACGGCCTCGACGTGCTGGTGCATTCAGTGGGCTTCGCGCCGCGCGAGGCGTTGCAGGGTGAATTCCTGGACAACCTCACCCGCGAAAGCTTCAACATCGCGCACGACATCTCCAGCTACAGCCTGGCCGCCCTGGCCAAGGCCGCGCGTCCGATGATGAAGGGCCGCGGCGGCGCGATCCTGACCCTGACCTACCTGGGCGCCGTGCGCGCCCTGCAGAGCTACAACGTCATGGGCCTGGCCAAGGCCAGCCTGGAGGCCAACGTGCGCTACCTGGCCTACAACCTGGGCCCCGAAGGCACGCGCGTGAATGCCATCTCGGCCGGCCCGATCAAGACCCTGGCCGCCTCCGGCGTCGGCAACCTGCGCAAGATGCTCGACCACGTGGAGGAAGCCACGCCGCTGCGTCGCAACGTGACCACCGAGGACGTCGGCAATGCCGCCGCCTTCCTGTGTTCGGACCTGGCCTCGGGCATCACCGGCGAGATCACCTACGTCGATGCCGGCTACAGCACCGTGGGCATGACCGGCATCTAGGCCCTGCCCGCATCGCGACAACGAAAAAGGGCCGCGAATACGCGGCCCTTTTTCA
This sequence comes from uncultured Gammaproteobacteria bacterium, assembly GCA_963821885.1. Classification (GTDB taxonomy): domain Bacteria; phylum Pseudomonadota; class Gammaproteobacteria; order Xanthomonadales; family Rhodanobacteraceae; genus Oleiagrimonas. The sequence goes on from CAWGFN010000001.1 coordinate 603,113, forward strand.
TGCGTGCGATGCGCGCCGGAGCTACATGCGCTGCTTGGCGATGGTCACGTCGGTATGCTTGCGCACGGTGTCCAGGAACTCCTTCACCTCCGCGATCGCGTACGCTTCGCGCATGCGCTCGCGCAGGAAGTTGCGCTGGATCTTGGTGATCGCGGAGAGATCGCCCGGCTGGACGCCGTCGAGCGCCACCAGCGCATAGCCGGCACCATTGCCAAGATCGACACTGGCGTATTCGGCCTTGCCCTTGGCCGGATGCGGCATGCGGAAGGCGGCGTCGAGCAACGCCCTGGGCACGCCCTTCTGCACGCGCTTGGCGCCAAGCAACGGCTGCACCGCGACGCCCAGGCCTCCCACCGTCTTGGCCAGGTCGCCACCCTTGCGCACCTTGGCCAGCAGCTGCTCGGCCTGGGCCTTGGCCGCCGCGTCGGCGCGCTGGGCCAGGATGCTGGCGCGGATGCGTCCCTTGACGTCGGCCAGGGGCTCCTGCCTGGACGGCTGGTGCTTGTCCACGTGGATGACCACGATGTGGTTGGGGCCGAGCTCGATGGCGTTGGAATTGTTGCCCTGCGCCAGGACCTCGTCGGAGAACGCCGCCTTGACCACCTTGGGATTGGCCGCGACTCCGTCCTTGGCACCGGCATGCGAGAACAGGCCGGTGTGCTGCACCTTCATGCCCAGTGCCTGTGCGGCCGGCTCCAGGGAACCCGGGTCGGCATAGGTCTTGTTGGTCAACTTGTCGGCCAGCTCGCTGTACTTGTGCTCGCGTGCGCCCTGCTGGAGTTCATTCACCAGTTCGCCACGGACTTCGCTGAACGGCTTGATCTTGCCTTCGCGGACGCCACGCAGATCGATGATGTGATAGCCCTCGGGCGACAACACCGGCTTGGAGATCTGTCCCTTCTTCATCGAGAACAGGGCATCCTCGAAAGCCTTGTTGGTCACGCCACGCTGGATCCAGCCAAGGTCGCCGCCCTGGCTCTTGGAACCCAGGTCGTCGGAATATTTCCTTGCCAGCTTGGCGAAGTCCGTGCCCGCTTCGGCCTGCTTGTAGACCGACTCGGCCTTGGCCAGCGCGGCCTTCTGCTGCGCCGGGGTCGCGTTCTTGGGCACGTCGATGAGGATGTGCGAGACCAGGCGCTCGGCCGGCTGCTGGAATCGCGACTTCTCCTTCTCGTAGCGATCCTTGAGGTCCGCCTCGCTGGGCGCGCTGTTGACGTCCATGCTGGAGGCATCGAGCTCGATGTAGCTGATCGAGACCTGCTCCTTGGTCATGTAGTCGGAGGCGTGCTGCTTGTACCAGTCCTGGATCTGGCTGTCGCTGACCGTGGTGTCGGTCAGGGCCGGACGCGGCAGGACCACGTAGCGCAGGTCGCGCGTCTGGTAGGTCAGGCTCAGGTAGGCGTCCATGTCGCTGTCGGTCAGCACTTCCGACGCGTTCACCGCATCGGGGAACAGCTGCGTCTGCAGCGAGGAACGGACGCGATCCTCGTACATGGCGGCGGTCAGGCCGTTGGCCTTGAGGATCGCGCTGTAGGCATCGCGGTTGAACCTGCCATTGACCTGGAAGTTCGGATCCTTGGCGATGGTTTCCTTCAACTGGGTGACCGGTACCTTGAGGCCGAGCGAGTCGTTCACCTGCAACAGCAGCTGCTGCTTGATCATGGCGTCGAGGACCTTGTCCTTGACCTCGGGCTTTTCGAAGTACGTCGGATCGAAGCGATCACCCTGGGTGGCCGACGCCTGGCGCCGCATGTCGTTCATGCGGTTCTGGAAGTCGGTCTGGGATATCTCGTGATCGCCGACCTTGGCCACATAGGTCGCATTGCTCTGGCTCTGGTAGCTGATCAGGCCGAAGCTCGCCAGCAACAGGGCCATCGCCCCGAACAGGATGACGGCAGGCCAGCCGTGAAGTTTGTCGCGAAGGTTCTGCAGCATGGATCGTTACCGCTGGTCGGGTCCGTCTTTCGACAGACGGAAAGATCAAGGGCGCCATCAGGCGCCCTCGATCGGCAAGTGGCGGAGTGGACGGGACTCGAACCCGCGACCTCCGGCGTGACAGGCCAGCATTCTAACCAACTGAACTACCACTCCGCGAACCGGGTCCTGCGCGCCACATCAGAATGTCAGTGGCTTGGCGGTGCGCTGGTGGGTGCTGAGGGGATCGAACCCCCGACCCTCTCCGTGTAAAGGAGACGCTCTACCGCTGAGCTAAGCACCCGGCAAGCGTATTAGTTTAGGGCGTCCTTCAGGCCCTTGCCAGCCTTGAAGCCGGGGACGTTCGAGGCCTTGATCTTGATCACTTCATTGGTACGCGGGTTGCGGCCGGTGCGGGCAGCACGCTTGCGGACGGAGAAGGTGCCGAAGCCGACCAGGGAGACTGCGTCGCCCGACTTCAGGCTCTTCTTCACGACTTCCGTGAAGGCATCAACGGCACGGGTCGCGTCGGCTTTGCTCAGCTCGGCAGCATCGGCCACGGCATTGATGAGTTCGGATTTGTTCATTGAATTACTCCTTGGTCAAGATATCGACAGTATCGACTCTGAAGGAGAGCGACCTGCCAACGCGAAAATGATTCTGGCTGCCCCCGAGTACCAGTTTGCAGACCATTGAACGCCACGGTCCTCAGCGAGACAAGGCCGCGGTACGGCCTTTATACCAGTGCCCCCGGGGGTCCGCAATACAAGCTGGGACAAGGGTTTCAGCCGATTCGAGGTGTTCGCGACAAGCCACTGCCCGGCGAGGGGAAATGTCACCCGTCCGCCATCGCGGACATGGCGCATGCATCCCGCCACGATCAGTGCGTGCGCGAAGGCGCCGATCTGCCGGACGGTTTCTTGCCGGGCTTGACCTCGGAGGCGCCCTCCTCGCCCTTGCTGCCGGCAGGCTTGCCGCCCGCGCCCAGGGGACGCTCGAGCGCCAGATCCAGGACTTCGTCGATCCAGCGCACCGGGTGAATATCCAGCGAGGACGTGATGTTGTCCGGAATATCGGCCAGATCCTTGCGGTTCTCTTCCGGGATGATCACGGTGGTGATGCCGCCACGGTGGGCCGCCAGCAACTTCTCCTTGAGGCCGCCGATCGGAAGCACGCGTCCGCGCAGGGTGATTTCGCCGGTCATGGCCACCTCGGCGCGCACCGGAATCCGGGTCAGTACCGACACCAGCGCCGTGCACATGGCGATGCCCGCGCTCGGGCCATCCTTGGGCGTGGCGCCTTCCGGCACGTGCACGTGGATATCGTTTTCGCTGTGGAAATCCGGATCGATGCCAAGCATCTCCGAACGCGCACGCACCACCGAGAGCGCGGCCTGGATCGACTCCTTCATCACGTCGCCGAGCTGTCCCGTCAGCACGAGCTTGCCCTTGCCGGGGACGACCGAGGCCTCGATGCTGAGCAGGTCGCCGCCGACCTGGGTCCAGGCCAGGCCGGTCACCAGGCCGATCTCGTTCTGCTGCTCCTTGCGGCCGAAATCGAAACGGCGCACGCCCAGGTATTTGTCCAGGTTGCGTGAATCGACCTTGATCGAACGTCGCGAGGCGCCCTTCTTCACAGCCTTGCCCTTGGCGGCCTTCGTGGCTTTCGCGGTCGACTTCTTGCGCGACGCCTCGAGCGAGAGGGTCTTGACCACCTTGCGGCAGATGCGGGCGATCTCGCGCTCCAGGTTGCGCACGCCCGATTCACGGGTGTAGTAGCGCACGATGTCGCGGATCGCGCCCTCGGAAACCGACAGCTCCTCGTCCTTGAGTCCGTTCGCCTTCAGCTGCTTGCGCAGCAGGTAGCGCCTGGCGATGGCGATCTTCTCGTCCTCGGTGTAGCCGGGGATGCGAATGACCTCCATGCGATCGAGCAGCGGGCCGGGAATGTTCAGCGAGTTGGCCGTGGCGATCCACATCACCTCGGACAGGTCGACGTCGACCTCCAGATAATGGTCGTTGAAGGCGTTGTTCTGTTCGGGATCGAGCACCTCCAGCAGCGCCGAGGACGGATCGCCGCGGAAGTCCATCGCCATCTTGTCGATTTCATCCAGCACGTACAGGGGGTTGCGCGTGCCGATCTTGTTCAGGTTCTGCACGATGCGGCCGGGCATCGAGCCGATGTAGGTGCGGCGATGGCCGCGGATCTCGGCCTCGTCGCGCACGCCACCCAGGCTGTTGCGCACGAACTTGCGGTTGGTGGCCTTGGCGATCGACTTGCCCAGCGAGGTCTTGCCCACGCCCGGCGGGCCGACCAGGCACAGGATCGGGCCCTTCATGTTGTTCACGCGCTGCTGCACGGCGAGGTACTCGAGGATGCGCTCCTTGACCTCCTCCAGGCCGAAGTGGTCCTCGTCGAGAACCTCCTTGGCCAGCTGCAGGTCCTTGCGCACTTTCGAACGCTTCTTCCACGGCACGCCGACCAGCCAGTCCAGGTAGTTGCGCACCACCGTGGCCTCGGCCGACATCGGCGACATCTGCTTGAGCTTGTTGAGCTCCTGGCGCGCCTTGGCCAGGACCTCCCTGGGCATGCCGGCGGCATCGATCTTCTTCTGCAGCGCCTCGATCTCGTTGCCGCCGTCCTCGCCCTCGCCCAGCTCCTTCTGGATCGCCTTCATCTGCTCGTTGAGGTAGTACTCGCGCTGGCTCTTCTCCATCTGCGACTTGATGCGGCCGCGGATGCGCTTCTCCACCTGCTGCAGGTCCATCTCGCCGTCGACCAGGCCGACCAGCTGCTCCAGGCGCGCGCCGACCTCGACGGTCTCCAGCACCTTCTGCTTGTCGGCGATGCGCACCGAAAGGTGGGCGGCGATGGTATCGGCCAGGCGCGAGGGGTCGTCGATGCCCGACAGCGTCGACAGCACTTCGGGCGGCAGCTTGCGGCTCTGCTTGACCAGCTGCTCGAACAGCGAGACCAGCGTGCGCGACACCACTTCGAGTTCGCGCTCGCCCTGCTCGTAGACCGACTCGATCAGGTGCGTGTCGGCGCGCAGCAGGTCCTCGGCGTCGTGGTATTTCTCCACCGACACGCGCGACTGGCCCTCGACCAGCACCTTCACGGTGCCGTCGGGCAGGCGCAGCAGCTGCAGGACGTTGGCCAGGGTGCCGATGGTGTAGAGGTCGTCCGGCGCCGGATCGTCGATGTCGGGGCCGGTCTGCGCGACCAGCAGGATGCGGCGCTCGCCCTCCATCGCCGCTTCCAGCGCGCGCATGGACTTCTCGCGCCCCACGAACAGCGGAATCACCATGTGCGGATAGACCACCACGTCGCGCAGCGGCAGGACCGGCACGTCGCGGGTCGGCGATTCGATGGAGGGTTTGGATGCTTGCGTCATAGGGGCAAAAACTCGGGCACGTGAAGGCACGACCCGAGCGTGCGCCCAGGTCCCATGCAGGTCAAGTGGAGTCGATCACGGCCCAATGCAAGGGCCGCGACCGCATGCCGGCGGCTCAGGCGGCGCCGGACGTGCCTTCGGCGGACTGCTGCTGCAGGTTGCCGCGATAGATGAGATACGGCTCGGCCTGGCCGTCGATCACGGCATCGTCGACCACCACCTTGCTGACGTGCTCGAGCGAGGGCAGCTCGAACATGGTGTCCAGCAGGACCTGCTCGATGATGGTGCGCAGTCCGCGGGCGCCGGTCTTGCGCTTGAGCGCCTTGCGGGCGATGGCCTTGAGCGCCTCGGGACGGAATTCCAGCTCCACGTCCTCCATCTCGAACAGCTTGCGGAACTGCTTGGTCACCGCATTCTTCGGCTCGATCAGGATCTGCACCAGGGCGTCCTCGTCCAGCTCTTCCAGGGTCGCGACCACCGGCAGGCGGCCGACGAACTCCGGGATCAGGCCGAATCGGACCAGGTCCTCCGGCTCGACGCCGGCCAGCACCTTGCCGATGTCCTGCTTGCCGTCCTTGCTGCGCACCTCGGCCGAGAAACCGATGCCGGTGGTGTCCGAGCGCTGCTGGATCACCTTTTCCAGGCCGGCGAACGCGCCGCCGCAGATGAACAGGATGTTGCGGGTGTCCACCTGCAGGAATTCCTGCTGCGGATGCTTGCGGCCGCCCTGCGGCGGGACCGAGGCCAGGGTGCCCTCGATCAGCTTCAGCAGCGCCTGCTGCACGCCCTCGCCCGAGACGTCGCGGGTGATGGACGGGTTGTCGCTCTTGCGCGAGATCTTGTCGATCTCGTCGATGTAGACGATGCCGGACTGCGCCTTGTCGACGTCGTAGTCGCACTTCTGCAGCAGCTTCTGGATGATGTTCTCGACATCCTCGCCCACGTAACCGGCTTCGGTCAGGGTCGTGGCGTCGGCGATCGTGAACGGCACGTTGAGCAGCCGCGCCAGGGTCTCGGCCAGCAGCGTCTTGCCCGATCCGGTCGGCCCGATCAGCAGGATGTTGGACTTGGACAGCTCGACATCATCTTCCTTCTGACGCGATTCGAGCCGCTTGTAATGGTTGTACACGGCCACCGACAGGGCGCGCTTGGCGCGTTCCTGCCCGATCACGTACTGGTTGAGGGTTTCCATGATCTCGCGCGGCTTGGGCAGCTGCGTGCGCCCGCTGGAGGCCTTTTCCTCCAGTTCCTCGCGGATGATGTCGTTGCACAGCTCGACGCACTCGTCGCAGATGTACACCGACGGGCCCGCGATCAGCTTGCGGACCTCATGCTGGCTCTTGCCGCAGAACGAGCAGTAGAGGATCTTGCCACTGTCGCTGGAACGGCCCTGCCGATCGTCGCTCATGCTCTTGATTCCCGATATGTTTCCGGCCGCGAGGCGAGAATAGCATAGGCCCGCGCTCCTGCAATGCAGGCGCGGCAGAGGGTGCCTGGACCGGACATCAGGACGATTTGGCGGCGTCCAGCAGACGCTTCTCGATCACCGAGTCGATCAGGCCGTAGTCGCTGGCCTCGGCACTGCTCATGAAGCGATCCCTCTCGGTATCCCTGGCAATGTCCTCGACCGGCTTGCCGGTGTGGTGCGCGAGGATGTCGTTCAGACGCTCGCGCATGGTCAGGATCTCGCGCGCGTGGATCTCGATATCCGTCGCCTGGCCGGAAATGCCTCCCGCCCACGGCTGGTGGATCATGATCCGCGAATGCGGCAGGGAGTAGCGCTTGCCGGCCGTGCCCGCGGTCAGCAGCAACGCACCCATGCTGGCGGCCTGCCCCACGCACATGGTGCTGATGTCGGGCTTGATGAACTGCATGGTGTCGTAGATCGCCAGGCCGGCGGTCACCGAACCGCCGGGGCTGTTGATGTACAGGCTGATGTCCTTGTCCGGGTTCTCCGACTCCAGGAACAGCAGCTGGGCCACGATGAGGTTGGCCACGTTGTCGTCGACCGGCCCCACCAGGAACACCACGCGCTCCTTCAGCAGGCGCGAGTAGATGTCATAGGAGCGTTCGCCACGGGAGGTCTGCTCGACCACCATTGGCACGAGATTGAGGTTCTGGATCGGGTCCACGACGTTCTCCGGTCAGCGCGCTGCAGGTTGCGCTCAGCCCTGCTGGGGCTTCATCACCTCGTCGAAGCTCAGCTTCTTCTCGGTGGTCTTGGCGTGTTCGGCCACCCACTCCGCCACCTGGTCTTCCAGGACGCGGTTGTGCAGGCCCTGCATGAGCTGGGGGTCGCCATTGTAAAGTTCAATGACCCGCTCGGGCTCCTCGTAGGTCGAGGCGATGGCGCCGAGGGTCTCGGTCACGCGGGCGCGATCGACCTGGATCTCCTCGCGGCGGGCGATCTCGCCCAGCATCAGGGCGGCGATCACGCGCTTGCGGGCCACCGGCGCGGCGGCCTGCAGCATCTCGGCGGTCGGCTGCTGGCCATCGGGCAGCTGGTTGGCGACCATGCCGTGCGCCTCGGCGTCGATCATGGCCTTCGGCACCTCGATGTCATCGTGCATCTCGGCCAGCTTCTCGGCGACCCGGTTCTTGAGACGGCTCACCAACTGGGCGGACAACTCGCGCTCGAGGTTCGCGCGCACTTCCTTGCGCAGGGTCTCGACCGTGCCGTCGGCGATGCCGAAGGCGCGGGCGAAGGCGTCGTCCACCTCGGGCAGATGCGGCTCCTGCACCTTGGCGATGGCGATGCTCACCTTGGCGGTCTTGCCGGCCAGGTGCTCGTTGCCGAAGTCCGCGGGAAAGGCGATGTCGACCTCGTAGCTATCCCCGGACGTGCGGTCTTCCAGGGCCGCGTCCAGCGCCTCGAACAGGGTGCCGCTGCCGATCACGCTGCCGGCGCGCTCGGTGCCTTCCTTCGGGAAGCGGTAATCGCCGGTCTCGGCCGCATAGTCGAACATCACGAAATCGCCGGCCTGCGAGGCGCGATCGACCGGTTCGAAGCTGCGGCGCTGCAGGCGCAGGGTCTCGATCATCGACTCGATGTCGGCATCGGTGACCTCGGCCTTGATTTGCTCCAGCTCGATCGAGGAGACATCGACGGCCGGCAGCTCGGGCATGACCTCGAACGTGGCGGTGCAGGAGATCTCGCCGTCCTCGGCCTCGCCGGTGGTGTCCACCTTGGGCTGGGCGACGGGACGCAGCTTTTCCTGCTCGAAAGCCTCGCTGAGGCTGCTGCCGATGAGGTCGGACAGGACCTCGCCACGCACCTGCTCACCGAAACGCTGCTTGATCACGTGCACCGGCACCTTGCCCGGGCGAAAACCCTTCAGGCGCACGGTACGGCCCATTTCGGCGATGCGCTCGCTGACCTGGGTCTCCAGTCGATCCGCCGGGATCTTTACCGTCAACTTGCGCTCGAGCTTGCCGACGTTCTCAACCGAAACTTGCATGTTGTCTCCTGAAACCCGCGTGGCGCGGAGGCGGTGGCGGCAGCCTCGCCACCTGTTCTGATGGTTGTGGGAATGGTGCGAAAGGCGAGACTCGAACTCGCAAGGGGGCTACCCCGCCAGAACCTAAATCTGGTGCGTCTACCAATTCCGCCACTTTCGCCCTGCCGACCGGTCCGCGCCGCAAAACGGTCACGGCCCTGCGACCGGGGTCAAGTCGACGATTCCCGTGCACGAAACGGGGATTTTACGGTGTGGCGAACCTTCGGCACAAGAGAACACCCCATATGCCGGCCCCGCGCGTTGATGAGCCGGCAGGGAAAAAAACGGCGGCCTGCATCGCTGCAGGCCGCCGTGGAGATGGTGGGCCGTGTAGGACTCGAACCTACAACCAATTGATTAAGAGTCAACTGCTCTACCAATTGAGCTAACGGCCCATTGTAAGTGGGGTGGACGATGGGACTCGAACCCACGACATCCGGAATCACAATCCGGGACTCTAACCAGCTGAGCTACGCCCACCACAGTTCGAACGACCACGAATCTGGCGCGCCCGACAGGACTCGAACCTGTAACCGTCGGCTTAGAAGGCCGATGCTCTATCCGGTTGAGCTACGGGCGCTTCTAGACGACCGTCGCGTTCTGGTCGGGGTAGAGGGATTCGAACCCCCGACTTTTGCGTCCCAAACGCAACGCTCTACCAGGCTGAGCTATACCCCGTGTCCCGCCCGCGAGCCCTGCGGCCAACGGAGCCTGGGGATGGTACGAGGGCACCATGATGCAGTCAATCGTCCAGTGTTGCCGAGCGAGTTCCTGCGGTTGTTCGTTAGTCCCGACGAGCCGACCTGACCGCTGTCGACCCCGACAACCCAGCGACCCACTTGCGTCGCCTGTCGCCGGTTCTTGAATGGCGCGCCCGGAGAGATTCGAACTCCCGACCGCCTGGTTCGTAGCCAGGTACTCTATCCAGCTGAGCTACGGGCGCATTTCAAGCATTGCCAGCATGCCCGGTGTTCTGTGCATGCTGTGCGAGGCGCGGCATTATTCGCAAACCGGCCCCGCTCGTCAACCTCAGATTCCGCAATCCCGTCAGAGCGCATGGATGTCACCGTGTCGGGACATCCCTTGCGCGAGCGCTGTCGGGATGGAATCAGATGCGCCGCACGCGACGCAATCATCATGAAACTGGCGGAGAGAGAGGGATTCGAACCCTCGAGAAGGCTATAAACCCTCTACTCCCTTAGCAGGGGAGCCCCTTCAGCCACTCGGGCATCTCTCCGTGGATCACACTCCGTCAACCGGAGCCGGCTAGGATACCTGCAAGCGATTCCTTTCGTAAACCCTGTTACTGGCTGTCGTCGCCGGAAACGGGATCGGCCTGGCCGGGCTGCCCATGCTCGCGCTGGATCCGCTGATAGATCTCCTCGCGATGCACGGAAACATCCTTGGGTGCATTGATACCGATACGCACCTGGTTGCCCTTCACGCCGAGAACGGTGACCGTCACCTCGTCACCGATCATCAATGTTTCCCCGACTCGTCGGGTCAGTATCAACATAGCAATCTACTCCTGGCTCCTTAAGGACCATGCGACACCCCACCATGCCCTCACCCCTGAATGCACGGTTGCGTCTGTGACGATCCGGGGATCGTCCGGCCCTCCCCTGTTTTCATCGGCGCCCACAACGGCTGTCTGTTCATGCCACAAAGCGACTTTCCACCCGCGGACCTATGGGCGCCGCTGGTCGGCCGATACTAGCCGTCATGCGGGCCGCGCGCAATTGCTGCTGTGACAGCAAAGCGCGCCGGACAGGCTCAATCGAGCTGTGTCTCCAGCCACCGCGGCAAGCTGTCCAGCGCCGCGTCCAGCGCCGGCGAGTCGACACCGCCTCCCTGCGCCATGTCGGGCCGTCCGCCGCCCTTGCCGTCGATCTGGCCGGCCACGTGCGCGATCATCGCGCCAGCCTTGACCTTGTCCAGCGCCTTGCCGTGCACGCCGCCGACCAGGATGGCCTTGCCGTCGCTGGCGCTGGCCAGCAGCACCACGCAGTCGCCGAGCGTGTTCTTGAGGTTGTCCAGGCTCTCGCGCAGTGCCTTGACGTCCAGCCCGGGCAGGCGCGCGGCGATCAGCCGGATACCGTGGATTTCGCGCGCCGTGGAAGCCAGGTCGGCCGAAGCCGCGGAAGCCGCACGCGCCTTGATCGCCTCCAGCTCGCGCTCCAGGGTACGGGTGCGCTCGAGCAACTGGCGCAGCTTGTCCGCGGCGTCGCCAGGGCTGGCCCCCAGCTGTCCGGCCAATGCCTGCAGGCGCTGCTCCTCGTCGATGACGTGAGCTTCCGCGCCGGCGCCGGTCAATGCCTCCACGCGTCGCACGCCGGCCGCCACGCCCGACTCGGAAACGATCTTGAACAGGCCGATGTCACCGGTGCGCGAGACATGGGTGCCGCCGCACAGTTCGGTCGAGAAATCGCCCATCTTCAGCACCCGGACCTCGTCGCCGTACTTCTCGCCGAACAGGGCCATGGCGCCGAAGGCGATGGCGTCGTCGTAGGCCATGTGGCGTATGTCGGCCGCCTCGTTGCGACGGATCTCCGCGTTGACCATGGCCTCGATGCGACGCCATTGGTCGGCCGTGACGGGCTTGTCGTGCGAGAAATCGAAACGCAGGCGGTCGGGCGCCACCAGCGAACCCTTCTGGGTGACGTGCTCGCCAAGCACCTTGCGCAACGCGGCATGCAGCAGGTGGGTGGCCGAATGGTTGAGCACGATGGCCTGGCGACGCTCGCCGTCGACCCGTGCCGTGAGCCTCTGACCCACCGCCAGCGGCCGCGCCCCGGACCAGCGCCCGACATGGCCGTGATAGGCGCCGGCCAGCTTCTGCGTGTCGCTGACGGCCAGGCGGCCGCCGTCGGTCTCCAGCGTGCCGGTATCGCCGACCTGGCCACCCGACTCGGCGTAGAACGGCGTGCGGTCGAGCAGCACCACTGCCTCCTCGCCCTCAGCGAGCGATTCCAGCGCCACGCCGTCGCGCACGATGGCGAGCACGCGCGCATCGTCGGCGGCCAGCGTCTCGTAGCCAAGGAACTGCGTTGGCGCCAGCGTGCTGACCAGTTCGGCCGGCAGCTGACCCCTGGACTCGAAGCGGCTGGCCGCGCGCGCACGCGCGCGCTGCGCTTCCATGGCGCGCTCGAAACCGGCCATGTCCACCTCCATCCCGCGCTCGCGTGCGATGTCGGCGGTCAGGTCGACCGGAAAGCCGTAGGTGTCGTACAGGCGGAAGGCGTCCTCGCCGGCCACCACCTTGCCGTCGCCAGCGGCGACCACGTCCTCGAACAGCTTCATGCCCTGCTCGAGCGTCTCGCCAAAGCGCACCTCCTCCTGCCTGAGGGCGTTTTCGACGGTCTTTTGCGCCTTGGCCAGCTCCGGATAGGGTTCGCCCATCTCGGCCACCAGCGGCGCGACCATCCTCCAGAAGAATTCGCCCTTGGTGCCCAGCATCCAGCCATGCCGCAGCGCGCGACGGATGATCCGGCGCAGCACGTAGCCCCTGCCCTCGTTGGACGGCATCACGCCGTCGACGATGAGGAAGGCGCAGGCGCGGATGTGGTCGGCGATCACACGCAGCGACTTGTTCTCCAGGTCGGTGGTGCCGGTCAGCTCGCCGGCCACCTTGATCAGGTGCTGGAACAGGTCGATTTCGTAATTGGAATGCACGCCCTGCAGGATCGCCGCCAGACGCTCCAGGCCCATGCCGGTGTCCACGCACGGCGCCGGCAACGGCGCCAGGGTGCCGTCCGGCTGGCGGTCGAACTGCATGAACACCAGGTTCCAGATCTCGATGAAGCGGTCACCGTCCTCGTCCGGCGAACCCGGCGGGCCACCCGGGATGTGCGGGCCGTGGTCGTAGAAGATCTCGCTGGACGGGCCACAGGGGCCGGTGTCGGCCATCTGCCAGAAGTTGTCCGAGGCGTAGGGCGCGCCCTTGTTGTCCCCGATGCGGATGATGCGCTCGGGCGGCACGCCGATTTCGTCCTTCCAGATATCGTAGGCCTCGTCGTCGGTCTGGTAGACCGTGACGGTGAGCTTGTCGGCCGGCAGGCCGAAACCCTCGGTCAGCAGCTCCCACGCCCAGGCGATCGCCTCGCGCTTGAAGTAGTCGCCAAAGGACCAGTTGCCGAGCATCTCGAAGAAGGTGTGGTGCCGCGCGGTGTAGCCGACCGAATCCAGGTCGTTGTGCTTGCCGCCGGCGCGCAGGCAGCGCTGCACGTCGGCGGCGCGCACGTAGCCCGGCTTCTCGCTGCCCAGGAACACGTTCTTGAACTGCACCATGCCCGAGTTGGTGAACATCAGGGTCGGATCATTGCCCGGCACCAGCGGCGCCGACGGCACGATGGTGTGGCCGCGGTCGCGGAAAAATTCGAGGAATCGGGCGCGAATGTCAGCTGTTTTCATTGAGTTGCAGTTCAAATTTCATGGAGGGTGTACGCCGCGGCGACGCTCGCGGCAAGGACGTTTCAGTCCTCGCCGTCGACAGCATCGTCCACGTTTGCGCGGGTGACGGAGTTTACTGTGGCGGCCTCGAAGCCGCGACGCAAGAGGAACTGGGCGCGTTTGGCCCGCTCGGCGTAGTCGGCCGACGGCCGGTCGCCATAGCGCCGACGCAACTGAGCCGACGCCTCAAGCTTCCAGTCGACCTGGAGCGCATCGAGCTGGCGCCGGATCGAGCCGTCGTCGATGTCGTGCGTGCGCAGCTCCGCACGAATCCGCCGGGGGCCATACCCGTGCGCCACGCGCGAGCGCACCATCATTTCGGCAAAACGCGCATCGTCCTGATAACCATCGTCGGAGAGCCTGGCCAGGGCCTCGGTGACCTCGTCGCGGGCATAACCGTCACGCTGCAGGCGCTCGCGCAGTTCGCGCCGCGACTGCTCACGACGCGCCAACAGCGCCAACGCCTTGTCGTAGGCGCTGCGCCGGGGCTTGTCGTTCTTGTCCCCGCGGCTGCGTTTCATGTGCAGACCCTGCATACAACAAGGCAGCCGGTCGATCGTCGACCGGCTGCCCGAGGTGCAGCACGCCACGCCATGCGTTCACGCACGCGCGGGTCAGGCCTCTTCGGCGACCGTGTCGTCGGCGGCCTCGCCATCGGCATCGGACGACGACTTGGCGCCGCTGCTGACCAGAAGCTTGGCGCGCAGCGCGGCGTCGATCTCGTCGGCCACGGCCGGGTTGTCCCTGAGGAACTGGCGTACGTTCTCCTTGCCCTGGCCGATGCGGTCGCCGTTGTAGCTGTACCAGGCGCCGGCCTTGTCGATCAGGTTCTGCTCCACGCCCATGTCGATGATCTCGCCCTCGCGCGAGGTGCCCTCGCCGTACAGGATCTCGAACTCGGCCTTGCGGAACGGCGGCGCGACCTTGTTCTTGACCACCTTCACGCGGGTCTGCGAGCCGATCACCTCGTCGCCCTTCTTGACCGCGCCGATGCGGCGGATGTCCAGGCGCACCGAGGCGTAGAACTTCAGCGCGTTGCCGCCGGTGGTGGTCTCGGGGCTGCCGAACATGACGCCGATCTTCATGCGAATCTGGTTGATGAAGATGACCAGGCAGTTGGTCTTCTTGATGTTGGAGGTGAGCTTGCGCAGCGCCTGGCTCATCAGGCGGGCGTGCAGGCCGACGTGCGAATCGCCCATCTCGCCCTCGATCTCGGCCTTGGGCGTGAGCGCCGCCACCGAGTCGACCACCACCATGTCCACGGCGCCCGAGCGCACCAGCATGTCGGCGATTTCCAGCGCCTGCTCGCCGGTGTCCGGCTGCGAGACCAGAAGGTCGTCGACATTGACGCCCAGTTTCTCGGCGTAGGACGGGTCCAGCGCGTGCTCGGCGTCGACGAATGCCGCGGTGCCGCCGGCCTTCTGGCACTGCGCGATGGCCTGCAGGGTCAGGGTGGTCTTGCCCGAGGATTCGGGACCGTAGATCTCGACCACGCGGCCGCGCGGCAGGCCGCCCACGCCAAGCGCGATGTCCAGGCCCAGCGAGCCGGTGGACACGGTGTCGATGGCGACCTGGGTGTGGTCGCCCATGCGCATGACGGCGCCCTTGCCGAACTGCTTCTCGATCTGGCTGAGAGCGGAGGAAAGCGCGCGGGCCTTGTTGTCATCCATCATCGGTACCTCGAAACGTGTTTTGGGTTGCCGACAGGATGCCGGCCTTGCATCTCACGGGCTGCGACGAGAAGCGAAGTCGCCACGTGCCCAGTATCCCACACCCGGCCAGGGCCGCGTGACGGAACGCGCCGATTCAGTCGGTCAGGATTCGCCGCACGCCGTCGAGCGCCGCGGCCACCGTGTGCCGGCGCACCGCCTCGCGATCGCCGTCGAAATGGAACAGGCGCGCGTGGGCATAGCCACCGCGGCGCTTCCAGCCGATCCAGACCGTGCCCACCGGCTTGTCCTCGGTGCCGCCGCCGGGGCCGGCGATGCCGGTCACGGCCACGGCCACGTCGCCGCCCATGCGCGCCAGCGCGCCGGACACCATTTCGCGGGCCACCTCCTCGCTGACCGCGCCGCATTGTTCGAGCGTGACCGGACTGACGCCCAGCAACGACTCCTTGGCCTCGTAGCTGTAGGCCGCCACGCCGCACTCGAACCACCCCGAGCTGCCGGGAATATCGGTCAGCACCTTGGCGATCCAGCCGCCGGTGCACGATTCGGCAGTCACCAGCATCAGTTTCTGGCGCTGCAGTTCCTCGGCCACTTCTCGCGCCTGCGCATGCAGTGCCTCGTCGCCGGGAAAATCCGCGGTGTGTTCCATGCCAACGTGTTCCATCGATCAAAAACAGACACGATGCTACTCCTTCGGGCATTGTCCATGAAACGCGCCGGCAACGCGCTGCATGCGACCCCTCGCGCAGGTAGACTGAGCGACTTCGACCACGCCCGCCACGCGCCCTGCATGAGCCAAGACGACCTCGCCGGCCACACGCCCCTGATGCGCCAGTACCTCTCGGCCAAGGCCGAGCATCCGGACGTGCTGCTGTTCTTCCGCATGGGCGATTTCTACGAGCTGTTCTACGACGATGCGCGCAAGGCCGCGCGCCTGCTGGACATCACCCTGACCCAGCGCGGCCAGTCGGCGGGAGAACCGATCCCGATGGCCGGCGTGCCGCACCATGCGGCCGAGAATTACCTCGCGCGCCTGATCCGCCTGGGCGAATCGGTGGCGATCTGCGAGCAGGTCGGCGACCCGGCCGCCAGCAAGGGACCGGTCGAGCGCAAGGTGGTGCGCATCGTCACGCCCGGCACCGTCACCGACGAGGCCCTGCTGGAACAGCGCCGCGACAACCTGCTGCTGGCGATCCATGCCGACCGCCAGGGTTATGGCCTGGCCTGGGTCGACCTGACCGCCGGCCGCTTCCTGCTCACCGAGGTCGCCGACGCCGAGGCGCTGGGCGCGGAACTGGCGCGACTGACGCCGGCAGAAACCCTGGTCAGCGAGGACGCGCGCCTCGATGCCCGCGTCGGCGCCCTGCCCGGCCTGCGCAAGCGTCCGCCCTGGCATTTCGACGCAGACAGCGCGCGCCGGGAGCTGAACCGCTTCTTCGGCACCCGGGACCTGTCCGGCTTCGGCATCGATGGCCTGGAGCGGGCCATCGGCGCCGCCGGCTGTTTGCTGGCCTACGTCGAGGAAACCCAGAAGAGCGCGCTGCCGCACCTGACCGGCCTGGCCGCCGAGAACGCCGGCGAGACCATCGCCATGGACGCGGCCACGCGGCGCAACCTGGAACTGGACACGCACCCGGAAGGCCGCCGCGAGCACACCCTGCTGGGCGTGCTGGACGAGACCGTGACACCGATGGGCGCGCGGCTGCTGCGCCGCTGGCTGCACCGTCCGCTGCGCCTGCAGGAGGTGCTGCGCCATCGCCACCAGGCCGTGGGCGCACTGATCGACGATCGCCGCCACGAGGCGCTGCGCGAGGACCTGCGCGCCATCGGCGATCTGGAACGCATCCTGGCCCGGGTGGCGTTGCGCTCGGCGCGTCCGCGGGATCTTTCGACCCTGCGCGATGGGCTCACGGCCGCTCCGAAATTGCGTGCGGCGATCCTGAACTCCACGATGTTTGTTGATGCGCTCATCCCTGAGCGCGAAGAGCAGGAAGCGGCCATCCATGGCCGCACTGCTCGAGAAGCGTCGTCCTCGGGTAAAGATTCGGCAGGCGCGTCCAGCGAAGCGTCACTCCTACTGCGAGAACTGGTGGAACGGATCGGGGACCATGCCGACACCTGCGCGCTGCTGCAGCGGGCGATCGTCGAACGACCGCCGGTACTGACCCGGGACGGCGGCGTGATCGCCGACGGCTACGACGCCGAACTGGACGAACTGCGCCAGCTGGCCGAGCACGCCGACCAGTTCCTGGTCGACCTGGAACAGCGCGAGAAGGCCGCCACCGGCATCGCCACGCTGAAGATCGGCTACAACCGCGTGCACGGCTACTACATCGAGATCAGCAAGGCGCAATCGGACAAGGCGCCGACCCACTACACCCGCCGCCAGACCACCAAGAACGCCGAGCGCTACATCACCGAGGAGCTGAAGGCCTTCGAGGACAAGGTGCTGTCCGCGCGCGAACGCAGCCTGATGCGCGAACGCGCGCTGTACGAGCAGCTGCTGGACACCCTGGCCGCGGACCTGACGCGCCTGCGCGACGCCGCCGGGGCGATCGCCGAGCTGGACGTGCTGGCCAACCTTGCCGAGCGCGCCGAGACCCTCGACTGGTGCGCCCCCGAACTGGACGACGCCCCGGGCATCCACATCGAGGCCGGACGCCACCCGGTGGTCGAACGCGTGCGCGAAGAACCGTTCGAACCCAATGACCTGGTCCTGGACGACGCGCGGCGAATGCTGGTCATCACCGGCCCGAACATGGGCGGCAAGTCCACCTACATGCGCCAGAACGCGTTGATCGTGCTGCTTGCGCACATCGGCAGCTACGTTCCGGCCACGGCCGCGACGATCGGTCCGGTCGACCGCATCTTCACGCGCATCGGCGCCGGCGACGACCTCTCGCGCGGACAGTCCACCTTCATGGTGGAGATGAGCGAGACCGCCTCCATCCTGCACAATGCCACCGCGCACAGCCTGGTGCTGATGGACGAGGTCGGCCGCGGCACCTCCACCTACGACGGCCTGGCCCTGGCCCGCGCCGCCGCCGTGCACCTGGCCACGCACAACCGCGCCTTCACCCTGTTCGCCACCCACTACTTCGAATTGACCGAGCTTGCCGGCGACATCGACGGCGTGGTCAACGTGCACCTGGATGCCGTCGAGTACGGCGACAAGCTGGTGTTCATGCACGCGGTCAAGGACGGCCCGGCCAATCGCAGCTTCGGCCTGCAGGTCGCCGCCCTGGCCGGCCTGCCGAAGGCGGTGATCGCCGATGCACGACGCACCCTGACCGCGCTGGAAAGCGGCCAACGCGGCCCCGCCCCGGGCGAACGGCCGCCGGCCGCCGGCCCGTCGCCACAGATGGGCCTGTTCGCGCCGCCGCCGCCCTCGGCCGTGGACACGGCCCTGGACGGGATCGAACCCGACGAACTGAGTCCGCGTGACGCCCTCGATGCCCTGTACCGGCTCAAGCGTCTGCGCTGAAGCCGATTTCCGCCGCCCATTCAGGACCCTGTCATGCGCGCCAGCCGCCTGCCGCGGCCGCTGGCGCATATGCATAGTCACAGGCTATCGAAATCATATAAACAATCGACTTCAATCTATTCCTGCCGCGGCGTATCGTGAGGGTACGCATTGCACGAACCAAGCATCGCAACGCCCGCGAGGAGGAACCCATGAACACCAAGACGGATACATCGACGGGCCAATGCCCGTTCGCGCACACCACCCTGGGCACCCAGTCCACCCGCGACTGGTGGCCGGACCAGCTGAACCTGAAGATCCTCCACCAATACGCCCCGGCGACCAGCCCGATGGACGCGTCGTTCGATTACGGCGAAGCGTTCGAGAACCTCGACCTCAAGGCGCTCAAGAACGACCTGTACGCGCTGATGACCGATTCGCAGGACTGGTGGCCGGCCGACTACGGCCACTACGGCCCGCTGTTCATCCGCATGGCCTGGCACGCGGCCGGCACCTACCGCATCGGCGACGGCCGCGGCGGCGCGGGCCTCGGCCAGCAGCGATTCGCGCCGACCAATTCCTGGCCCGACAACGTCAACCTGGACAAGGCGCGCCGGCTGCTGTGGCCGATCAAGCGCAAGTACGGCGACGCGATCTCCTGGGCCGACCTGATCGTGCTGGCCGGCAACTGCGCGCTGGAGTCGATGGGTTTCAAGACCTTCGGCTTCGCCGGCGGCCGCGCCGACGTGTACGAGCCGGACGATTCGGTCTACTGGGGCTCGGAATCGGGCTGGCTGGACGACAATCGTCACGGCACGGAGACCGACCTGGAGAACCCGCTGGCCGCGGTCCAGATGGGCCTCATCTACGTCAATCCGGAAGGCCCCGGCGGCACCTCCGATCCGGCGCAGTCGGGCAAGATGGTGCGCGAGACCTTCGCCCGCATGGCCATGAACGACTACGAGACCGTGGCGCTCACGGTCGGCGGCCACACCTTCGGCAAGTGCCACGGCGCGGGCGATGTCGCCACCGTCGGCCCGGCGCCTGAGGGCGCGCCGATCGAGAACCAGGGCTTCGGCTGGATCAGCAGCAACGGCACCGGCAAGGGCGGCGACCAGATCGGCAGCGGTCTGGAAGGCTCCTGGACGCCGACCCCGACGCAGTGGGACAACAGCTACCTGGACATGCTGTTCGGCAACGAGTGGGAGCTGACCAAGAGCCCCGCCGGCGCCAGCCAGTGGACGCCGAAGGAATCCAACGACGCCAACATGGCGCCGGCCGCCGACAACCCATCGAAGAAGGTGCCGATCATCATGACCGACGCCGACATGGCCATGCGCTACGACCCGGCGTACGAAAAGATCGCCCGTCACTTCCACGCCAACCCGGACGAACTGGCCGACGCCTTCGCCCGCGCCTGGTTCAAGCTGACCCATCGCGACATGGGCCCGAAGGCGCGCTACCTCGGCGCCGAGGTGCCGGCCGAGGACCTGATCTGGCAGGACCCGCTGCCCGCCGTGGACCACAAGCTGGTCGACGCCAGGGACATCGAGAGCCTCAAGGCCAAGCTGCTGGACTCCGGGCTGGACACCGCCGAGCTGGTCTACACGGCATGGTCGTCGGCCGCCAGCTTCCGTGGCTCGGACAAGCGC
Source organism: uncultured Gammaproteobacteria bacterium (assembly GCA_963821885.1). Lineage (GTDB taxonomy): Bacteria > Pseudomonadota > Gammaproteobacteria > Xanthomonadales > Rhodanobacteraceae > Oleiagrimonas. The sequence goes on from CAWGFN010000001.1 coordinate 623,152, forward strand.
GGCGGCGCCAACGGCGCGCGCATCCGCCTGGCGCCGATGAAGGACTGGGAGGCCAACGATCCCAAGCAGCTGGTCCGGGTGCTGGGTGTGCTGGAGGGCATCCGCGAGGACTTCAACGCCTCGGCCAGTGGCGGCAAGCGGATCTCTCTGGCCGACCTGATCGTGCTGGGTGGCTGCGCCGCCGTCGAGCAGGCGGCCGGCAAGGCCGGCGTGAAGATCGACGTGCCGTTCACGCCGGGCCGCACCGACGCCACCGAGGAGCAGACCGACGCCCATTCGTTCGCGCCGCTGGAGCCCATCGCCGATGGCTTCCGCAACTACCGCAGCGACCGCTTCCCGGACATCGCCGCCGAGCATTTCCTGATCGACAAGGCCCAGCTGCTGATGCTGTCGGCGCCGGAGATGACCGTGTTGGTCGGCGGCATGCGCATGCTCGGCGCCAACCATGACGGCAGCAGGCACGGCGTGTTCACCGACCGGCCGGGCACCCTGTCCAACGACTTCTTCGTCAACCTGCTGGACATGGACAATGCCTGGAAGCCGGTGGACGGCGACAAGGAGGTATTCGAGGTGCGCGAGCGCGCATCGGGCAAGGTCCGCTGGACCGCCACTCGCGCGGACCTGGTGTTCGGCTCCAATTCCCAGTTGCGGGCGATCGCCGAGGTCTATGGCCAGGACAACGCCACGCCGAAATTCGTGCACGACTTCGTGGCGGCCTGGGACAAGGTCATGAACGCAGACCGGTTCGATCTCGCCTGACCGCGTCCGACCGGCCCGGAAATGAAAACGGCAGGCCTCGCGGCCTGCCGTTTGCTTCCTGCCCCCTGCCTTGAGGGCTACAGGGCGAACCACACGTACAGGTAGGTCGTGTCGTTGCCGCTGGCGTTGCGTCCGGCGCCATCGACGTTGTGCACCCGGCCGCTGAAGCGGCTGTACCAGGTGTACTGCAGGCCCACGCGCATGTTCATGTAGGGCTGCTTCCACGAGTCGGACTTGCCGAACGGGTTGTAGTCGAGCTCCAGGGTGCCGCCCCGGGTGTCCGACGAGCCGTCGTTGCCGTACAACAGCAGATCACGGCTACCGGTGTAGTTGAACTGCGCCAGGCTCACCCCGTAGGTATTGCGGTACCAGTAGCTGCCCTTCACGTTCAACGCGTCGAGGGTGTCCTTGAGATGGCTGGAACCGCCGTCGGCAAAGGTGTTGTTCAGGGTCTGCCGCTCGTGCACGTACAGCGCGTTGGCGGTCACCGTGTGGTCACCGGCGAAGTACTCGTAGTCGCCCGACAGGCCGGCATCACGGAAGTTGTCCGTGGGACCGGGCAAGGCGATGGCGTCACCCTTGGCATTGCTGCCCACGCCGCCGCGCCGCGCATCGAGCAGGAAGGCGCCGAGCGTGAAGCCGCCGTCATGCGTGCTCCAGGTGTAGGTGCCGCGGGCATAGGGCGCGACCCCGCTGAGACGTCCGTCGTAATCGGCATTGACCAGGCGCGTCCAGGCCGACGACAGCGACCGGTATCCGCCCGCTTCCAGGTACAGCTTGCCGTCGAGCTGGGTGTAGCCGGTGACGCCGACCACCTGCCCGCCAAGGCCGCCGTAGATCATCGGCTGGGCCGGTGCGCCCGGGGCCAGGTCCGAGCCCATGTACGGGAACATCCATGCCGGCGCGCTAGCGAACACGTCGGAAATGGTCGGGTTGTTGTTCAGGGTCACGCCCCACACGCTCGAATGCTTGCCTATCTTGAAACGGCGCGCGTAGCGGACGTCGATGTTGTCCCAGCCCAGCCTGCCGCCGACTTCCGAGTAGGTCGCCTGGGCGAACACGCCCATGTGCGCGCTGATGCGCCCGGCGAGGAACAGCGAGGCCTGGTCGAGCGAGGCATTGTCATTGGCATGGTAGGGCTTGCCCAGGTCGGCCGGATCCTGCGGCTGGCCGGTGTGGACGAACGATTCCACCAGCATCGCCGAGAGCGGGATCTTGGCGTCGTCGCCGACGCTCATGGTGTAGCCGTCCAGCTTGAAGTCGCGGCCGAACGGCGTCAGCTCGGGACCGAAGGCCCCGACGTGGCAGGACGAGCACGGCAGATGGGTCTGCCGCGCGTAGGAAGGCACCGCCTGTGCCGAACCGGCATGCAGCAACAGCCACGACAACGCCAGCGTCGCCCATGCGGCCATCCACCTGTCCGTGGAACGGACTCTCGAAGCAGCTCGAACTTTCATGATCGGACTCCGTTGTCCGACGCCGATGTGGCGGCGCCGGCCTATCGCACTCCCGCGTATCGACAACTCCTCGTAGCCCGTGATCGGTGCACGCGGACGCGGAAGTTGACCGCTGCCTCGCCACGGGGCGGGATCGTGACGGTCGTTCGGAGTCCTGTGACAAACACGAAACGAACACCGTCGTCGATCCGTGGAGTCAGGATAGGCCGAAAGGCATAGACAACCTTGACCTCGGTCAAAGATATGGCCAACGACGGACCATCGGCCGCGCCGTTGGACCCCGGACCGGATCAGGCGGCCTTGGCGCCGCTCGCGAGCGCTAGCGCCTGTTCGAGGTCGTTCCAGATGTCCTCGACATGCTCGATGCCGACCGACAACCGCAGCATGCCCGGCGAGATGCCGCAGCTGGCCTGGGTGGCCGCATCGAGCGTGCGATGGGTCAGGCCGGCCGGATGCTGGATCAGCGTGTCCACCGACCCCAGGCTCACGGCCGGCGTGGCCAGACGCACCGCCGCCATCACCTGCGCCGCGGCGGCATGGCCGCCGTGCACCTCGAACGCCAGCAGGCTGCCCGGACCGCGCATCTGCGTGCCGACCAGGCGCGCCTTGGCGTCGTCGCGAAGGCCGGGGTAGCTCACGCTGGCCACCTGGGCATGCGCGGCCAGGCGCTCGGCGATGATCATGGCGTTGGCCTGGGCCTTCTCCACGCGCAACGCCAGGGTCGGCAGGCCGCGGTGCAGCAGGTAGGCGCCCAGCGGATGCAGCAGGCCGCCGGTGGCTGCGCGCATTTGCCGCAGAGAGCGCGCCCAGTCGGCATCGCAGGCCACCACGCCGGCGATCACGTCGCCATGGCCGCCGAGGAACTTGGTGGCGCTGTGCATCACCAGGGTCGCGCCCAGCGACGCCGGCTGCTGCAGCACCGGCGTGGCGAAGGTCGAATCCACCATCACCGGCACCGATCCGGCGGCCTTGACCACCGCGGCGATGTCGATCAGCTCCAGGGTCGGATTGGCTGGCGTCTCGATCAACACCAGGGCGGTATCGGCATTCACGGCGTCGCCAATCTGCTCGACCTCGACCCAGCGCACCGGGATGCCCAGCAGGCCCGAATCGAGCAGGTGGTCGCTGGTGCCGTACACCGGCCGCACCGCCAGCACGTGCTTGCCGCGCTGGCCGGCAGCCAGCAGGCAGGCCGACAGCGCCGCCATGCCCGAGCCGAAGGCCACCGCGTCCGTGGTGCCTTCCAGCTGCGCCAGCGCCTGCTCGAAGCGGGCCACGGTCGGGTTGTGCAGGCGCGCGTAGATCGGATTCTCGGCGCTGGCCTCGCCGCCGACCAGGGCGTCGAAGCTGGCAGTGCCGACGTCCAGGTCGCGTACCGGGTAGGTGGTCGACAGGTCCAGCGGCGGCGCGTGCACGCCCAGGTCGGCGAAATCTTCGCGTCCGGCATGGACGCCGAGGGTTTCCGGATGCTGCATGGCACAGGCCTTCAATTCGGGTTAGTCCACGATGATAGAATTGATCCCGGTAGATAATCCGTCACTCCGAATACTATTTCGTACTGGAGCGATTTCATGCAGCTTGATCGAATCGACCACGCCCTGCTCGAGGCTCTGCGAAAGAACGCACGGCTGCCCAACAAGTCGCTGGCCGAGAAAGTCGGCGTGGCGCCGTCCACCGCGCTGGAGCGGGTACGCCGGCTGCGCGAGGCCGGGGTGATCCAGGGCTACCACGCGGAGATCGACCCGCAGGCCCTGGGCATCGGCCTGCAGGCCATGATCAGCGTGCGCCTGGAGCGCCACGCGCGCGCCGACGTGGCCGCCTTCGATACCTACCTCAAGACCCTGCCCGAGGTGCTCAGCTTCTGGCACGTGGCCGGCGGCAACGATTTCCTGGTGCACGTGGCCGTGGCCGACAGCCAACGCCTGCGCGATTTCGCCCTCGACGCCTTCACCACGCGCAAGGAAGTGGCGCACATCGAGACCAACCTCATCTTCAGTTTCCAGCGCAACGCGCGGCTGCCCGTTCCCGGGCAGCGCTGACGAGGATCGGATGCGTGCGCATCAGTGCGTGCGCGCCGGCTGGCTCTTGATCCACGCGGCGATATCGTCGATCACCCGCGGCTGGACATGTGCCGGCGTCATGTAATCCTTCATCGACGGCGGCTTGCCTGCCGGCATGAACAGGTGGCTCAGTCCGGGATACTCGCGAAACGTCGCGCGCGAATCGTGGGCCAGGACCTTCTTCCACTGCGCGAAGTCCAGGCGTGGCGACACCTGGAAATCCGCGGCGCCCTGCAACATCAGCATCGGCATGCGCAGGCCACGCGCCACCTTCACCTGGTCGTAGTGCTGCAGGCTCATCCAGTAGGCCTGTGGCACGTCCATGAACGCGCCGGTCGGGGGATGCGCGGGATCGGACCGTCGCAGAAATTGCTGCTCGGTGGCGATGGCCTTTTCCCTGGCGGCCACCTGCGCGGGACTCTGCCCCATCCCCGGTCCCAACTCGCGAGTCTGCCAGGCGATCACATCCAGCAACGATCGCGTCGGCGCGGCCATCATGATGAGACCGGCCAGGCCCGGCGCGCGCTGTCCGATGCGCGGCGCCAGCATCGCGCCGAGGCTGTGCCCGAGCACGAACACGCGACGCGGATCGACATGCGCGGCATGCTTCAGTTGTTTCACGGCCGCGAGCGCGTCGTCGGTGACCTCGTCGTCGATGCCCAGCCCGGCGTCCTTCTCGGCGCGAGCCGGATACGCATAGGTCCGCTTGTCATAACGCAGCGATGCGACGCCCTGCGCGGCCAGGCCGCGGGCGATGTCCTCGAACGGCCGGTTCGGGCCGATCTGCTCGTTGGCATTTTGCGGGCCGGAGCCGGCCACCAGCACCACGGCGGGAAACGGCCCCTTGCCCCCGGGCAGGGTCAGCAGGCCCGGCAGCGGACCCCAGGGCGAGCGCACGCTGACCCTTTGGCTGTGGCCCCAGGGCCCGGAGGCCGCCTTGAGGGCGTCTCTCTGCGCGTCATGGTTTCCCGCCTTGCCGGGCAGGAAGCGGAAACCGGAGATCTCGCCCCGGGCGTTGCAGGCCACGTGCATGTGCAGCCAGGCCCGCTGGAAATGCAGCGGCGTGACGATCGAGCCTCCGGCCGTGGCCTGCGCGGCCTGTCCCGGTGCCTTCGGATCGTAGGCACCGTAGGCCGTCGGCAGGGCCTGTTCCCAGACCTGCCTGAGGCGGTCGACGGTCACCATGGCGCGCACCTCGTCATCGAAGTTCCGGGTGGCCGCGGCATAGTCATGGGCCTTCAGCGCGGCCAGCAGATCCTGCGAGCGCTTGAGGCAGGTCGGCGCGGCCTGCGCCAGTTGCGGCACCAGCAAACATGCGGCGATCCATGCGAATCGTTTCATCTATCGATACTCCATGCTCGGAGCGGGGCCCTGGGCCCCGCGCGGATTTCAATCGTGCGGCGGTCCTTCGACGCGCCGGTAGATCAGGAAGGAATAAATGGCCGGAAACAGCCCCGCGACAACGATCACGGCCACGGCGATGGGGAACGGCAAGCCGAACAGCGTGCCCACCAGCACGACCAGGCCGGCCAGCACGAACAGCTTGCCGCCGAGCCGGTGGGTACGCTCCCAGGTGGCCTCGCTGGCGATCGTCCACGGCGTGCGGATGCCGATGAAGAAATTGCGCTGCAGCTTGCCCATGTAGTTGCCCAGGATCACCAGCAGCGCGCCCAGCACCAGCATCGACAGCTTGGGCATGGCCACCGGATAGCCGGCGCCGGCCAGCAGCATGCTGATGCCCAGCACCAGCAGGAAACCCTGGATCGCCAGCATCAATCCATTGAACACGTGGACGAACGGCCCGATGCGGAAGCGGTTGGGCGAGACGGCCGGCAGCAGCCACGTCAGGAAGGCGATGATCGCCACGCTGACGACCGGGAACAACGCCGCGTGAAGACGGGACGTGTGTCCGTTGACCTGCCCGTGCATGCCCCAGTGCGAGGGCACCTGCGCAGGCAGTTCGGGCCACAGCCAGAATGCGGCCACGGCAGCGACCAGGATGAACGCGGCCGACACCAGCAAGCTACGGTTGAACTTCATGATTTGTCTCCGGACCGTCCCCGCGCGGGGAACAGGTCGAAAAGCAGCCGCGCGAGATCCTCGAACACGGTGCTGTTGAGCGAATAGACGATGTACTGCCCGCGGCGCTCGGTGCGCACCAGGTCGGCGCGCTTGAGCACCGCGAAATGGTGCGACAGCGAGGCCGCGGTGATGTCGAACGCCTCGCCGATCTCGCCCGCCGTCAACGCGCCGTCCTGCAGGCGCTTGAGGATCGCGCGCCGGGTTGGATCGGCCATGGCCTTGAATACGTCCTGCTGTTTCATGCGAGCTGACCGTCGTGGTTCGTAGCTAGATAGTTAGACAAATATCTAATTATTGCAAGTGCCATCGTTCCACCGACCCACCGCGCACCACGGGACCGATCCACGCCACCGTGCCGCGGGCAGCCACCATTCACCTGAACCACGAGGGTGTGCCACACTTGCGCGCCATGCTGATCACGTTCTTCGCCCTCCTCGCCATCGCGCTGTACCTGGTTGCCGCCATCGCGCTCGCGCGCCCGCTGCTGACCACGGGCAAGCCGCTCACGCGGGTGGCCATGGGCATGACGCTGGTGGCGGTCCTGGCCCATGCCGTGGTGCTGTGGGGCATGCACCGCGGCGCGCTGGACCTGCACTTCTTCGCCGCGCTGTCGCTGGTGGCCTGGGTGGTGTCGGCGCTGACCCTGATGGTCAACATGTCGCGCCCGGTCGCCGGCCTGGGCGTGATCGTGTTTCCCCTGACCGCCCTGTTGCTGGCGGTGGACGTGTTCGTGGCGCCACCGACCGCGCCGACCCCGATCGACTGGCAGATCAAGCTGCACGTGACGGTGGCCCTGCTGGCCTTCGGCGTGCTGTCGATCGCCGCCGTGCTGGCCATCCTGCTGGCCGTGCAGGAACACGCCCTGCGCCGCAGCAAGTTCACCCACTGGCTGCGCGCCCTGCCGCCGTTGACGCTGACCGAGAGCCTGCTGTTCCGCCTGATCCATGCCGGCTTCACGCTGCTGACGCTGACCCTGATCACCGGCATCGTGTTCGTGCACAACCTGTTCGGCCAGCACCTGGTGCACAAGACCGTGCTGTCGATCATCGCCTGGCTGGTGTTCGGCGCCCTGCTGTGGGGGCGCTGGAAGCACGGCTGGCGCGGCACCCGCGCGGTGAACCTGACCCTGACCGGCATGGCCGTGCTGATGCTGGCCTTCTTCGGCAGCAAGTTCGTGCTGGAGCTGATCCTGCATCACCCGATCGGCTAGCCGATCCGGCGACCCTAGCCCGCCGCGTCCAGCGCCTCGGCCAGGCGCTCCACGCCAATGACTTCCAGATCGCCGATGCGCTTTTTCTTCGGCGCGTTGGCCTTGGGCACGATGGCGCGGCGGAAGCCGTGGTGGGCGGCTTCCTTGAGGCGCTCCTCGCCGTTGGGCACGGGGCGGATCTCGCCGGACAGGCCGACTTCGCCGAAGGCGATGGTCTTTTCCGGCAAGGGCCGGTCTCGCAAGGACGAGCGCACCGCCAGCAGCACCGGCAGGTCGGCCGCGGTCTCCTGCACCCGGATGCCGCCGACCACGTTGACGAATACGTCCTGGTCGTAGGCCGCCACGCCGCCGTGGCGGTGCAGCACCGCCAGCAGCATGGCCAGGCGGTTCTGCTCCAGGCCCAGCGCCACGCGCCGCGGGTTGCCCAGCGAGGACTGGTCGACCAGCGCCTGCACCTCGACCAGCAGCGGCCGCGTGCCCTCGCGGGTGACCATCACCGCGCTGCCGGATGTCGGGCCGCTGTGCGCGGACAGGAAGATGGCCGACGGGTTGGGCACCTCGCGCAGGCCCTTGTCGGACATCGCGAACACGCCCAGCTCGTTGACCGCGCCGAAGCGGTTCTTGAACGCGCGCAGCACGCGGAAGCGGCTGCCCGACTCGCCCTCGAAGTACAGCACCGCGTCGACCATGTGCTCGAGCACGCGCGGGCCGGCGATGCCGCCCTCCTTGGTCACGTGGCCGACCAGCATCACGCTGGTGCCGGTCTGCTTGGCGAAGCGGGTCAGCTTGGCCGCCGATTCGCGGACCTGGCTGACCGAACCGGGCGCGGCGGTCAACAGGTCGGTCCAGATGGTCTGGATGGAGTCGATGATCAGCAGGCGCGGCTTGCTTTCCTGCACCTGTTCCAGGATCCGCTCGATGCCGGTCTCGGCCAGCGCCTGCAGCGGCTCGAGCGGCAGGCCCAGGCGTTGCGCGCGCGAGGCGACCTGGCCCAGAGATTCCTCGCCGGTGACGTAGATGCCCGGCAAGCGCGCGCCGATGGTGCCCAGCATCTGCAGCAGCAGCGTGGACTTGCCGATGCCCGGATCGCCGCCGATCAGCACCACCGAGCCGTCGACCAGGCCGCCGCCGAGCACGCGGTCCAGTTCGCCGATGCCGGTCAGCGTGCGCGACTCGGTCTCGGCGGCGACCGCGGTCAACGGCATCACCCGCGCCTTCTCGCGGCTGGCGCCGGCGTAGCCGTCGCGATGCGCGCCGACGCTGGCGGTCTTGCCGGACGTGGCCGGCTGCACCACGAACTCGCTCAGCGTGTTCCAGGCGCCGCAGGCCACGCACTGGCCCTGCCACTTGGTGTACTCGGCGCCGCAGTCGCTGCAGACGTAGGCGGTCTTGGCCTTGGCCATGGATGATCCCGTGAGGCGTCAGGTTGAATCGAAGGTCCGGCACGGACCATACCGCGTCCGCGTCGCACGCGGCGATACGGCACATGCGACGTCAGTCGTCGTCCTCGACGAACAGCACGCGCCGGGTCATGCCGCAGGTCAGCTCGTAGCTGATGCTGCCGGCCGCGGCGGCGATGGTCTCGACCGGGAGGTCCGGTCCCCACAGGGTCACCGCGTCGCCGACCCTGGCATCGGGCACGCCGCGCAGGTCGATGGTGACAAGGTCCATCGACACGCGGCCGACGATGGTGGCGGGCCGCGAACCGACCCTCACCGGCGTGCCGGAACCGGCATGACGCGGGTAGCCGTCGCCGTAGCCGATCGCCGCCACGCCCAGGCGCATCGCCTCGGGCGCGGTCCAGGTCGCGGCATAGCCGACGCGATCGCCCGGCTTCAGGTCGTTGACCGCGATCAGGCGCGTGCCCAGGGTCATCGCCGGCCGGTAGCCGAAGTCGGCGCCGGTCTTGCCCGCCACCACCGACAGCCCGTACAGCAGGCCGCCGGCGCGCACCCAGTCGCCGCGCGCGACGGGCCAGCCCAGCAGCGCGGCGGAATTGGACAGCGCGCGCGGACCGGGCAACCCGGCGACGGCCCGGTCGAAGGCCGCGACCTGCTCGCCGGTCAGCGGATTGTCGAATTCATCGGACGCCGCGAAGTGCGTCATCAGCACGATGCTGTCGTCGACGTTGGGCATGGCCGCGAGCCGCGCATGCGCCGCGGCCGCGCGGTCGGCCGGGAAGCCCAGGCGATGCATGCCCGAGTCGATCTTCAGCCACACCCGCAGCGGCCGCCGGTCATGATCGGCGGCCAGCCATGCGAGCTGGCTGTCGTGGTGGATCACCGCGTCCAGGTCCAGGCGGCGCATCTCGGCCAGGTCGGTCGGGCTGTCCGGCCCCGACAGCACCACGATGCGCTGGCGATGCCCGGCCGCGCGCAGGCGCTGGCCGTCGGCGATGGCGGCCACGCCGAAGGCGTCGGCGGCATCCAGGGCGCGCGCCACGCGCTCCAGGCCGTGGCCGTAGGCGTCGGCCTTGATCACGGCCATCACCCGCGCCTGGCCGGCCTGCGCGCGGACCCGCGCGAGGTTGTGGCGCAGGGCGCCCAGGTGGATCGTGGCGGTGGCGAGGCGGCTCATGGGCGGAGCCGGGACCCGGGGCCGGGCAATCGGTACCCGGGACCCGGGAACCGGGAACCGGTGAATTCACTGGTCATGCCTGTTGCCCGGTGCTTCACTCGAACGAACCCGAATAGTCTTCCGGGGCGAAGTTCTCGAACTTGGTGTACTGGCCGAGGAAGGTCAGCTTGATCATGCCGGTGGGGCCGTTACGCTGCTTGCCGATGATGATCTCGGCCTTGCCCTTGTCCGGCGATTCAGGGTTGTAGTACTCGTCGCGGTAGATGAACAGGATCACGTCGGCGTCCTGCTCGATGGCGCCCGATTCGCGCAGGTCGCTCATCATCGGACGCTTGTCCGAACGCTGCTCGAGGGATCGGTTGAGCTGGGACAGCGCGATCACGGGGACGTTGAGTTCCTTGGCCAGGGCCTTCAGTCCACGCGAAATTTCTGAAATTTCGGTGGCGCGATTCTCCTTGTTTCCGGGCACCTGCATCAGCTGCAGGTAATCGATCACGATCAGGCCCAGGCCACCGTGCTCGCGCTGCAGGCGGCGTGCCCGCGAGCGCAGCTCCACCGGCGACAGCGCCGGCGTGTCGTCGATGAAGATCTTGGCCTCCGACAGCATGGTGATGGCCGAGGTCACGCGCGGCCAGTCCTCCTCGGCCAGGTCGCCCGTGCGCAGGTTCTGCTGGTGGATGCGGCCGACCGAGGAGATCAGTCGGAAGGCCAGCTGCGAGGCCGACATTTCCATCGAGAAGATCGCCACCGGTTTCTTGCTGCGGATCGCCGCGTGCTCGGCGATGTTGACCGAGAAGGCGGTCTTGCCCATCGATGGGCGCGCCGCGACGATCACCAGGTCCGAGGGCTGCAGTCCCGCGGTCTTGTCGTCCAGGTCGGCGAAGCCGGTCGGCAGGCCGGTCAGCTGGCCGCGATTGTTGTAGCGCTCGGTGAGGATCTTGAAGGCGTCCTTGACCGCCTCGCGCATCGGCACCGTGCTCTTGCGCCCGCGCGCGCCCGCCTCGGCGATGTGGAACACCTTCTGCTCGGCGGACTCCAGCACTTCCTGGGTGGAGCGCCCCTCCGGCCGGTAGCCGTCCTCGGTGATGGTGGTGCCGGCGTCGATCAGCTGCCTGAGCACCGACTTCTCGCGCACGATGTCGGCGTAGGCGTTGATGTTGGCCGCGCTGGGCGTGCTGTTGGCCAGCTCCACCAGGTAGCCCGGGCCGCCGATCATCTCGGTCAGCTCGTTGGCCTCGAACCAGTCGCCCAGGGTCACCGCGTCGAACGGCATGTTGCGATCGGCCAGGCCGATGATCGCGCGCCAGATCAGGCGGTGGTCCTTGCGGTAGAAATCGTCTTCGTTGAGGCGGTCGGCGACGCGGTCGAAGGCTTCCGGAGACAGCATCAAGCCGCCCAGTACCGACTGTTCGGCCTCGATCGAATGCGGCGGCACGCGCAGGGTTTCGACGGAAGGCGCGGCGTTGCGTTCGGGCATGACGGGCATGGGCTTGGATTCCCTGTCGGACGACACCCCATCATACGAAGCGCTGTCGCAAATTCCGATACAACAAGTCTGTGGATAAGTTGTGATCGGCTGTGGAAAAGCGTGTACAGAGGTGCCGAAAAAGAACGGGCGCCCGATCGGACGCCCGTTCCCTTGCAGCCGTTGTCGACGCGATTACTCGCCGACGACGATGACCTTGATGCTCGCCTGCACGTCGGCGTGCAGCACCACGTGGGCTTCGTATTCGCCGGTGACGCGAATGGCGCCTTCCGGCTGCACGATCTCGCCCTTGTCGGCCTCCAGGCCCTTGGCTTCCAGCGCCTCGGCGATCTCGCGCGGGCCGACCGAACCGTACAGCTTGCCCTCGGGGCTGGCATTGACGGTGATCGAGACCTCGACGCCGTCGAGCTTGGCCTTGCGGCCCTCGGCGCCGTCCAGCAGCGCCTTGGCCTTGGCCTCGTACTCGGCGCGGCGCTTCTCGAACTCGGCCAGGTTGTCGGCATTGGCCGGCACGGCCTTGCCCTGCGGCAGCAGGTAGTTGCGGCCATAGCCCGGCTTCACGGTGACCTTGTCGCCGAGGTTGCCGAGGTTCTTCACTTTCTCAAGCAGGATCAGTTCCATGGTGGATCTCTCGATTCGTTAGCGCCGTTGAGGCGGCGCAGCCCTGGACGGTTGTCCGAATGATTCAGCGCGCCGCCCGCGGACGGGCGGCGCCGGCCTGAACGAGGTTCAGGCGTCGTGGCTGTCGGTGTACGGCAGCAGCGCCAGGAAGCGCGCGCGCTTGACCGCGGTGGCCAGCTGGCGCTGGTAGCGCGCCTTGGTGCCGGTGATGCGGCTGGGCACGATCTTGCCGGTCTCGGTGATGTACTGGCGCAGGGTGTTGAGATCCTTGTAATCGATCTCCTTCACGTCCTCGGCCGTGAAACGGCAGAACTTGCGGCGGCGGAAAAACTTGGACATGGCTCTCTCCCGGCTCAGTCGTCGCTGTCGCGATCGTTGTCGTTATCGGAATCCGAATCGTCATCGTCCTTGTTGCTGTCGCTGTCGTCGTCGCGACGGCGGCTGCTGGACTTGGCGTCTTCCTTTTCCTTGCTCTTGAGGATCGGCGACTGCTCGGTGTCGGCGCCCGGACGCTTGATGACCAGATGACGGATCACCGCGTCGTTGAAGCGGAAACCGGATTCCAGCTCGTCCAGGACTTCCTGGTCGCACTCGATGTTCATGAGCACGTAGTGGGCCTTGGCCAGGTTCTCGATGCTGTAGGCCAGCTGACGACGGCCCCAGTCCTCGAGACGATGAATGGTGCCCTTGTGTTCCTCGATCAGCACCTTGTAGCGCTCGAGCATGGCGGGCACCTGCTCGCTCTGGTCCGGGTGGACCAGGAACACGACTTCGTAATGACGCATGTTGTCTCCTCGTGGATGTCTCCCCGCGGCGTGGCGCGGGGTAGGCAGCCTCCCGCGCATGCGGTGAGGCAAGGCTCAGCCCGGACACGATCGCCCGGGACAGAAGCGGAATTGTAGGATGCGGGCCGTGGGGGCGCAAGGCTTTGATTGTAGCCGGGGCTCGGGGCTCGGGACTCGGGACTCGGGGCTCGGGACTCGGGGCTCGGGGCTCGGGGCTCGGGGCTCGGGGCTCGGGGCTCGGGGCTCGGGGCTCGGGGCTCGGGGCTCGGGGCTCGGGGATCGGGGATCGGGGATCGGGGATCGGGGATCGGGGATCGGGGACTCGGGGCTCGGGGCTCGGGACTCGGGACTCGGGACTCGGGACTCGGGACTCGGGACTCGGGACTCGGGACTCGGGAGCCGGGAGCCGGTACCCGGGACCCGGGACCCGGAACCCGTGGCTGGGGCGATGGTCGCTCGGGTGGAGTAGGCACGTAGCCCGGATAAGCGAAGCGCATCCGGGAAAGGGCCCTCCAGGCGATGCGCATTGTGATGTCGCGGGCGCATCCGGGATGGGTCACATGCGGTCCCACAAGCAAATCGGGGATCGGGGATCGGGGATCGGGGCTCGGGGCTCGGGGCTCGGGGCTCGGGGCTCGGGACTCGGGAGCCGGAACCCGGTACCCGGGACCCGGGACCCGGGACCCGGGACCCGTCACATGGCGCACGGCACCCAAGTCCCAAATGGCACTGCCCTTCCAGATAACGTAGCCCGGATAAGCGAAGCGCATCCGGGAAAGGGCCCTCCGGGCGATGCGCATTGTGATGTCGCGGGCGCATCCGGGATGGGTCACATGCGGTCCCACAAGCAAATCGGGGATCGGGGATCGGGGACTCGGGACTCGGGACTCGGGGACTCGGGGCTCGGGGCTCGGGGCTCGGGGCTCGGGGCTCGGGTACCGGGTACCGGGTACCGGGTACCGGGTACCGGGTACCGGGAAAAGCGCAAGACCTTACTGGCCCGCCATCCCGGCGGAAGCTGGAGTGACGATCACCGGCACCAAGGTCTCGTTCGCTTTCCGCCCAGCCGGATGGCTTCGGGAGACTCGTGCGCTCAGTCCGCGGCGGGATCGACCGTGAAGCTCTCGCCGCAACCGCACTCGCCGGTGGCGTTGGGGTTGTGGAACACGAACTGCGTGTTCAGGCCCTGGCGCTGGAAGTCGATCACGGTGCCGTCGACCAGCGGCCTGCTGCGTGGGTCGATGACCAGCGGCACGCCATCGACCTGCAGCACCTGGTCACCCTCGCCGCGCTCGGCGGCCAGCTCGATCACGTAGCCGAACCCTGAGCAGCCGGTGCGGCGCACGCCGAAACGCACGCCGGCGGCTTCGGGATGGCTTGCCAGGTAGGCCTGCATGCGTTCGCGGGCGGTCGGGGTGATCTGGATGTTCATGGCCTGTTGCACGGGATGCACTCAAGGTTGCGCACGGGACTAGTGTATGCGGGCACGGGCGTGGAACCCAAGTGCCGCCCGAAGCACCGGCATGCCGTTCGACCCTCGCGGGAGGGGGCATGGCTCCATTATCATGGCCGCTTGTCCTCGACGCCGGCTGCGGCGTCACCTCAAGGAGTTGCAATCGACATGTCGGTGGTCAGCGTCAAGCAGGCCCTCGCCGGGACACCCGGCGAAGGCAGTGAAGTCACGGTTCGCGGCTGGGTGCGCACCCGGCGCGACTCCAAGGCCGGGTTGTCCTTCGTGCACATTTCCGACGGCTCGTGCTTCGCGCCGATCCAGGCCGTGGTGCCGGCCGACCTGCCCAATTACGCCGACGACGTGCTGCACCTGACCTCCGGCGCCAGCGTGATCGTCACCGGCACGCTGGTGACCTCGCAGGGCAAGGGCCAGGGGTACGAGATCCAGGCGACGAAGGTGGAGGTCGCCGGCTTCGTCGACGATCCCGAGACCTACCCGATCCAGCCCAAGCAGCATTCCATGGAATTCCTGCGCGAGGTCGCCCACCTGCGCCCGCGCACCAACCTGTTCGGCGCCGTCACGCGCATGCGCCACACGGTGATGATGGCCATCCACGGCTTCCTCACCGAACAGGGCTTCTACTGGATCAACACGCCGATCATCACCACCTCGGACGCCGAGGGCGCCGGTGACATGTTCCGCCTGTCGACCCTGGACCTGGCCAACCTGCCGCGCGACGACAAGGGCGCGATCGACTTCCGCAAGGACTTCTTCGGCCGCGAGGCGTTCCTCACCGTGTCCGGCCAGCTCAACGTCGAGGCCTACTGCCTGGCGATGAGCAAGGTCTACACCTTCGGCCCGACCTTCCGCGCGGAGAATTCCAACACCCCGCGCCACCTGGCCGAATTCTGGATGGTGGAGCCGGAGATCGCCTTCGCCGACCTCACCGACGACGCCGACCTGGCCGAGGCCTTCCTCAAGCACATCTTCCGCACCGTCCTCGAGGAGCGCGCCGACGACATGGCGTTCTTCGCCGAGCGCGTGCATCCGGAGGCGATCTCGCGACTGGAGGCCTTCGTCGCCGAGCCGTTCGAGCGCATCGACTACACCGACGCCATCGCGATCCTGGAAAAGTCCGGCAGGAAGTTCGAGTTCCCGGTCGCCTGGGGCGTGGACCTGCAGACCGAGCACGAGCGATATCTGTGCGAGGAACATGTCGGCCGCCCGGTGGTCGTCATGAACTACCCCGAGCAGATCAAGGCCTTCTACATGCGCATGAACGACGACGGCCGCACCGTGGCCGCGATGGACGTGCTGGCGCCGGGCATCGGCGAGATCATCGGCGGCAGCCAGCGCGAGGAGCGCCTGGACATGCTCGACGCGCGCATGCGCCAGTTCGGCCTGGATCCGGAGATCTACGGCTGGTACCGCGACCTGCGCCGTTACGGCAGCGTGCCGCACGCCGGCTTCGGCCTCGGCTTCGAGCGCCTGCTGTGTTACATCTGCGGCATCGCAAACATCCGTGATGCCATCCCCTACCCGCGCGTCGCCGGAAGCGCCGAATTCTAGAACGCCACGTCATGCCGCACCGACGTCTGACATTTATCGCGATCCTGGTCGTCCTCGCCCTGTCGGCCTGCGGCGCGCATGCGCCCAGCCGCAAGGCACCGGCCGACCCGGATTCGCGCGCGGCCAGGCTGGCCAGGCTGCAGGCGGCCGAACCGTGCTGCACGCGCTTCGACCAATTCGATTTCGAGCGCGAGCTGCCGGCCCGCCCGAAGCGCTTCAAGGTCCAGGAGGGGCTGCCGGTCGCCGACTTCAATGGCACGCGCAGCTATTTCCTGTCCTTCCGCCTGCCGACCCGGCAGTCACTGCCCTACCGCATCGTGCTGAAGTCGGAAATGAACGGCCGCTGGCTGCATCGCAGCTATCTGTTCGCGCCCTCGGTGGTGATCCTCGACGGCGCCTACCGGCCGTTGCAGACGCTCGACGTCAAGCAGTGCGAATACATCGGCTGGAGCAGCTCCACCACCGGCGCCCTGGGCAGCATCACCATCGACAGCCCGCGGGCCCGTTACCTGGTGGTCTACACTTCCGGCGAGCAGCTCGCCGGCAGCACCTACTGGGAACAGTCGCCAACCGCATTCTCCGCTGACGCGCCGGTGAAGATGGCCGCCAGTGGCAGTTTCCATATTTCGCACGGACCCAACGGCGCGCTGTACGTCGGCGTGATGACGCCGCGTTATGCACGCGCCTCCGCCGAGGCCATCTGCGCCAAGCGCGATCCGGCGTCCAGGACCGGCGCCCTGTCGACCCTGCGTTCGCTGATCCTGCATGGCAGCCGCGAGGATGCCCAGTGAGCGCGCCGATCCTGCACGCGCTGATGCTGGTCTTGCTGCTGGCCGGCGCCGCCGGCTTTGCCGCGCACCTGTACGCGCAGTGGCGTTTCGCGCGCACGCTGCGCACGCGCTACCCGGACAAATGGCGCATCCTGGAAGCGCCGGAAGCCCGCCCGGTCTCGCGCTTGCGCATGTGGGCGCGCCTGCAGCGGGTATTGCGCAGCAAGGTGACCGAACTCTTCGAGGACGCCGAATTGACCCACTGGCACCGTGTCTGGCGCTTCGCCCCCTGGGTGGCATGGCCATGCTGGATCGGGGTGCTGCTGCTGAAAGCCTTCACCGGCGTGCGTTGATTTTCCCGCCGGCGCGAGGCGCTGGCCCCTGGGCAAGGACATCTCATGCAATTGGACCTCACCGGACGACACGCGCTGGTCTGCGGCGCCTCCAGGGGCATCGGCCGCGCCACCGCCATCGAGCTGGCCGCGCTGGGCGCCGACGTCACCGTACTGGCGCGCTCCGCGGACGCGCTGCGCGAGGTGGTGGCCGAGCTGCCCTCGCGGCATCCGGACCAGCGTCTCGCCATGGCGGTCGCCGACATGAGCCGGCACGACGCCCTGGCCGAGTGCGTGGCCGGCATCGTGGCCGACCGCCCGGCGCATATCCTGGTGCACAACTCCGGCGGTCCGCCGGCCGGCAAGGCCAGCGAGGCCGAGCCGCAAGCCTTCGCCGACGGTTTCGCGCAGCATGTGCTGGCCGGACAGATCCTGCTGCAGGCGGTACTGCCCGGCATGCGCGCGGCCGGCTACGGCCGCCTGGTCAACATCATCTCCACCTCGGTCAAGGAACCGATCCCGAACCTGGGCGTGTCCAACACCGTGCGCGCGGCCGTGGCGGCCTGGGCCAAGACGCTGTCGGGCGAACTCGCGGCCGACGGCATCACCGTCAACAACGTGCTGCCGGGATTCACCGAGACCGGTCGCCTGGAAAGCCTGATTGCCGGGCGCGCGAAAGCGCAGGACACCAGCATCGAGGCGATCGCCGACGGCCTGCGCGCGCAGGTGCCGGCCGGCCGCTTCGGCCAACCCGGCGAGATCGCCGCGGTCGCGGCCTTCCTGTGCACGCCGGCGGCGGCCTACGTCAATGGCGTCAGCATCGCCGTGGACGGCGGCCGCACCCGCAGCCTGTCCTGAAGCCGGGCCCGCCAGCCCTGCCCGTGCTGCGCCGGTCCAACGCGCCACGCTGGGCGGGCGCCCGATGCACACCTGCCCGGCCCGCCACCGCTGACGCACCGGCCAAAGGCCGCTAAGCTTCGCCCGATGGACATGCCCAGCTTCCAGCACCTGATCGACGGCCGCATGGTCGATGCCTCCGGCGGCGGCTGGCGCGACGTGCACGAGCCCGCCACCGGCCGGGCCTACGCGCGCTGCGCCGACGGCGGCGCCGACGATGTCGAACGCGCCGTGGCCGCCGCGGCCGCGGCGGCGGACGACTGGGGTCGGCGGCCGGCCGGCGAACGCGCCGCCCTGATGCGTCGCATGGCCGATCTGGTCGAGCAGCGCCTGGATGCCTTCGCCGCCGCCGAATCGCGCGACACCGGCAAGCCGGTCGCGCTGGCGCGCCAGGTCGACATACCCCGCGCGGTGGCCAACCTGCGCTTCTTCGCCGCGGCGATCGAGACCTGGGGCGGCGAGTCGCATGTCATGCCCGGTCGGGCCGTGAACGTCACCCTGCGCCAGCCGCTGGGCGTGGTCGCCTGCATCAGCCCGTGGAACCTGCCGCTGTACCTGTTCACCTGGAAGATCGCCCCGGCCCTGGCCTGCGGCAATGCGGTGGTGGCCAAGCCGTCGGAGATCACCCCCTGCACGGCCACCATGCTGGCCGAGGTCGCGATCGAGGCCGGCCTGCCGGCCGGCGTGCTCAACATCGTGCACGGCGAGGGCCCGGCCGTCGGCGCGCCGCTGGTGGCGCACGCGAAGGTCAAGGCCGTGTCGTTCACGGGCTCCACCCGCACCGGCGCGGCCATCGCCGCCGCCACCGCGACGCAGTTCAAGAAGGTGTCGCTGGAGATGGGCGGCAAGAACCCGGCCATCGTGTTCGCCGACGCCGAGCTGTCGGATGCCGACATCGACACCATCGTGCGCTCGGGCTTCGCCAACCAGGGCGAGATCTGCCTGTGCGGTTCGCGCCTGCTGGTGCAACGCGCGGTCTACGACACCTTCCGCGAGCGCTATCTCGAGCGCGTGCGTGCGCTGCACGTAGGCGATCCACAGGACCCGGCCAGCGATCTCGGCGCGCTGGTGTCGCGAGCGCATTTCGACAAGGTCATGGCCTGCATCGAGCGTGCGCGCGACGAGGGCGGCACCGTGTTGTGCGGCGGTGGAGCCGTGCAGCTTGAAGGCCGCTGCGCGGACGGCTGGTTCGTCGCGCCCACCGTGATCGAGGGCTTGCCCGCCACCTGCGCCACCAACCGGGAAGAGATCTTCGGCCCCGTCGTCACGCTGATCCCGTTCGAGGACGAAGCCGAGGCGCTGGCCATCGCCAACGGTACCGATTACGGCCTGGCCGCCTCGCTGTGGACCCGCGACATCGACCGCGCGCAGCGCATGGCCGCGGCGCTGGAGTTCGGCATCGTCTGGGTCAACTGCTGGATGCTGCGCGACCTGCGCACGCCGTTCGGCGGCGTCAAGCAATCCGGCCTCGGCCGCGAAGGCGGCCACGACGCACTGCGTTTCTTCACGGAACCGAAGAACGTCTGCATCGCTTTCGGATCCTGATCGCTCCGCTGCATGTGACATGCGGCTTGCCAACATCCTGTCGATGCAAATATTACAGATGTAATTTATAATGCCCCACCGCTCGGTCATTTCCCCGCAAGGAGGCTTTGATGCATCAGTTCGTACTGGCCATGCTGTTGGCGGCTGCGCCACACACAGGCCCCGTGCCACCCCGCGCCCTGATCAAGTCCCACGCCGACCGCATGGCACTGGTCGTGGCGACCATGCAGCAATGCCAGAAACTGCCCTCGCCACTGGCCTGCCTGCACTATGAGCGCAACGTCTACGCGCTCGCCAATGCCACGCAACGCAGCGGCCTGGGCCAGATTCTTGCGCCGCAGGCAAGCTTCCTCGGTCGCTACCGGGACGCGGCCCGCTACGATCCGCTCACTCATGTACATACGACTGAACGCGGCACCACGCGGCTGCCACCATCCACCGACCATGCCGTAGATGCTGTACAGGCCATCGCCAGGCTGGCGCACAAACGCCAGCTGGTGATGATCAACGAATTCCACATGGACGCCTCCACCCGCGCGCTCACCATTGCCCTCCTCCCGCGACTGTACGCGCAGGGTTTTCGCTACCTGGCGGTGGAGGCACTGTCCGGCAAGGATCCGGGGCTGCAGAAGCGCGGCTATGCCATCAAGGGCACCGGCTACTACACGCGTGAACCCCTGCTCGCCGAGATGCTGGCGCGGGCGGTGCGTCTGGGTTACACCCTCGTACCCTACGATGTGCACGCAGCCACGCAGCAGCAGCGCGAGGATGCACAGGCCCGCAACATCTACCGGAAGATATTCAAGCACCATCCCCATGCACGCGTGCTGGTACATGCCGGCATCGCGCACATCGGCGAACAGCCCGGCGGGTTTCCCGGCAAGGTGCAGCCCATGGCCATGCGCCTGGGCGCACTGACCGGCATCGACCCGTTGACCATCGACCAGACCACGTTGCGGGCCCATACGGATTCACCGCTCCGACGCGCACTCGCGACGCGCTACCGGCCGTCGCGGCCTGCCGTGATCGAGGATGCCCGCGGGCGCCCCTGGAGCGCGTATCCGGGGCGCTACGACATCACTGTCCTGATGCCTGACTCGACCCGTGACTCGAAGCGGCCACGCTGGCTCGGCCTGTACGGCTCACGGCGTCCCGTGACCGTCCGCGCTGCCTGGTGCAAGGGCCACTTTCCATGCGAGATTCTTGCCCGGCCGGCGTCACGCATGAATGATGCCGTGCCATCCGATTGCTACGCTTTGTTTGGCAAGACATCCCGCGTGTCGCTGTACCTGTCCCCGGGACGTTACCGGGTCATGGCATACGACTCGGACGGGCGTACACTGTCCAGCCGTCTTCTCACCGTTTCAGGAGAACATCACCCGTGAGTCGCATCCAGGAACTGCTCGCCACCAACAAGCAATGGGCCGAACGCATCCAGGCCGAGGATCCGCATTTCTTCGAACAGCTTTCGCAGCAGCAGGCACCGAAATTCCTGTGGGTCGGCTGTTCGGACTCGCGCGTGCCGGCGACACAGATCGTCGACCTGCCGCCCGGCGAGATCTTCGTCCACCGCAACGTCGCCAACGTGGTGGTGCATACCGACCTCAACGCGCTGTCGGTGATCCAGTTCGCCGTCGAGGTGCTCAAGGTCGAGCACGTGCTGGTGGTCGGCCACTACGGCTGCGGCGGCGTGGCCGCGGTGCTGAAGAAGCAGCGCCTGGGCCTGATCGACAACTGGCTGCGGCATGTCGAGGACGTCGCCAACCAGCATGTGCATGCCCTGGGCGATGCACTCAGTTTCCAGCAGCGTCACGACCGGCTGTGCGAGCTCAATGCCATCGAGCAGGCCATGCACGTGTGTGCCACCACCATCGTGCAGGAAGCCTGGCAGCGCGGCCAGCCGCTGCGCGTGCATGCGTGGGTCTACGGCCTGTCGGACGGCCGCATCAACGACCTGGGCCTGGACGTGCGTGACCTGAATACCATGCAGGACGCCTACCGCAAGGCCCTCGACACCCTGGCCGGCAAGTGGGCCCGGGAAGACGCCGCATGAGCGATCCCATCCGCACCGATCAGGCGCCGCCGCCGGTCGGCGCCTACCCGCATGCGCGGCGCGTCGGCGACCTGCTGTTCCTGTCCGGCGTCGGTCCGCGCCTGCCCGACGGCAGCGGCATCCCGGGCAACGCCTACGATGCCGACGGCAAGCTGGTCGCCTACGACATCGACGCGCAGTGCCGGCAGGTGTTCGCCAACGTGCGCGCGGTGCTGGAAGCCAGCGGCGCGCGCTGGGAGGACCTGGTCGACGTGACCGTGTTCCTGACCGACATGGAACGCGACTTCGCCGCCTACAACGCGCTGTATGCCGAATACTTCGAGGGCGTGGATGCCTGCCGCACCACGCTGGGCATCGATGCGCTGCCGACGCCGATCGCCATCGAGCTCAAGTGCATCGCCGCGCCGAAGCGATGAGCCCGGTTCGCCCCTGAACCGCACCATCGGCGCAGGGCGTGCACGTTCGCCTTCGACGCCGAACGGTCGGCGCGCCGGTTTCAGATCCCCGTAGCCCGGATAAGCAAAGCGCATCCGGGGACAGGCACATCCGGGAAAGTACGCTTGGCAAGGCAACCCATCCCGGATGCGCCCTGCGGGCTTATCCGGGCTACGGGTGACGCGCGGCGCCCTGCCCGCCGATGGCGCCCAGGCAGGCCTCCAGCAGGCGGCGGATCAGCGGCTGCACCTTCGCTGCGCGGTCGGGCAGGTACTGGAAGCTGTCCTCGTCCATGTAGTTGAGCTGCGCCAGCTCCAGCTGCACCGCATCGACACCGTTGCCGGGATCGCCGTAGTGGCGGGTGATGTAGCCGCCCTTGAAACGCGCGTCCACCACCTGGCTGTAGTCGTCCTGCGCGCCCAGCACGGCGGCCAGGCGTTGGCGCAGCCCCGCGTCGCAGCTGGCGCCGCCGTCGGTGCCCAGGTTGAAGTCCGGCAGGCGGCCCTCGAACAGCATCGGCACCACCGCGCGGATCGAATGCCCTTCCCACAGCACCACGCGGCCATGCGCGTCGCGCAGGCGCTCGATTTCCCCGCGCAGCGCGCGGTGATAGGGCGTCCAGTACGTCTCCACGCGCGCCGCGATCTCGGCGGCATCCGGCGCCGCGCCGTCGCGGTAGATCGGCGCGCCGTCGAACATCACCGTGGGCACCAGTCCGGTCTCGCTGCGCCCCGGATACAGGGCGTGGCCGTCCGACGGACGGTTGAGGTCCACCACGTAGCGCGAGTGCTGCGGCCGGAGGATGCTCGCGCCAAGTTCGCGGGCGAAGTCATAGAGCCGGCCGACGTGCCAGTCGGTATCGGGCGAGCGCCGCGCCGCGTCGGTCATGCGCGCGGCGATGGCGTCGGGAATGGCGCTGCCGTCGTGCGGCAGGCTGATCAGCAGCGGCGCGTCGCCGCGATGCAGGGTGAACATGGACATGCGTCCATTGTAGCCGGCCCGGCTACAGGCCGAATCGGCGCGGCGAGAACGGTTCGATGTCGACGTCGCTGGCGCCCGCGCCGCAGATCGCGGCGACGATTTCGGCGGTGCCCGCCGCCATGCTCATGCCGAGCATGCCGTGGGCGGTGGCGAACACCAGGTTCGACCAGCGGCGACCTTCGCCGATGATCGGCAGCTGGTCCACGCTCATGGGTCGCCAGCCCCACCACATCTCGTTCATGCGCGGCCCCTCCGGCTGGCGCAGATAGCGCGCGGCGGCGAGCCGGATGAGACCCAGTCGGCGGTCATCCAGGCGATCGTCGAAACCGGCGAACTCCATGGCGCCACTGAGCCTCAGGCCCGAGCCCCAACTGGCCACGCACACGCCATCGTCGGGCAGGATCAGGGGTCGCGACGGCGCCAGCTCCGGCCGCGTCCAGGTCAGCGAGTAGCCCTTGCCCGGCTGCATCGGCAGGCGCAGGCCCAGCATGCGCGCAAACTGCGGCGACCACGCCCCCAGCGCCATGACCATGCGATCGCCGTAGTACACGCCGCGATGCGTGCGCACGGCCTGGATGGTGCGTCCCTCGGTGTGCACCCGCTCGATGCGCGCGCTCTCCTCGATCACGCCGCCGAGCTCGCGCACGCGCCGGGCCAGCTCGGCCGTGAAGGCCTCCGGGCGCAGGTGCGCGTCGTCGGGATGGAAATAGCCGCCGGCCATGCCGGGCTTGAGCGCGGGCTCCATGGACTGCAGTTGCTGGTCATTGCGGAACTTGGCATCGATGCCCAGGCGATGCAGCCACATGGCATGGGCCTCGGCATCACGCAGGGACTCCGGGTCGCGGTAGACGTACAGGCTGCCACGCGCGGCGTACTCGCAATCGAGCGCCTGTTCGCGCACCCAGCCACGGGTCAGTTCCGACGAACGCATCAGCAGCGCCGCGCGGGCCCGTGCAGCGCGTTCGGCGCGAGCTTCGCCCCCCTGTCGCGCCAGCCGTGCCAACCACAGGAAGCGCCCCGGATCCATGCCCGCCCGGATGCTGATCGGCGCGTCGCGACGACGCATCTGCAGCAACGCCTTGCGCACCGCGCCGGGCGTGAGCAGGGGGATCGCGTGGCTGGGCGTCAGGGTGCCGCAATTGCCGTGCGAGGCGCCGCTGCCCGCACGCCCCTGCTCGACCACGCGCACGGTGGCGCCGTGGCGAAGCAAGTGCAGCGCGCAAGCCAGTCCGACCACGCCGCCGCCCAGAACCAGCACATCGCTACGTTGCTCCGTCATGGGTCCATTCTACGCATGCAACCCCGTGTCCATGCACGCATCCTCGCGCACATCCGGACACGTTCCCCGCGAATCTGCATCGCCATGCCCGCAGGTCGATGCCATGGCCAGGCCAACCAGGAGCCCGGCGGGCACCTCCCATGCCAGGGACGTCGCGCCAGCGAGCGCCGTTCCCCGGGCTGGCGAACTGGCGAACTGGCGATCTGCGCTGGGCGATTGCACACTTTCGGCAAGCTCCACGATGAGCAAGGCCATTGGCACCGATCATGCATGACTGACCGTGAACTCGACGGAACCCTACGCCATGCACATGTCCAAATCCGAAATCCTGCTTGCCCTGCGTTCGCCGGACAGTGGATGGCTGGGCGTGCTGGCCACGGTGCTCGACGAGGCCAACAAGGACCCGCGCTTCGACGCCGCGCAACGCGAGATCCTGTGCCAGATGCTGCAGAACCGTGCACTGGCCGACGATGTGGCCGACGCCGCCCGTCGACGCGCCACCGTGTTCGAGACCCAGATCATCCGCGACTGCCAGCCCGAGGCCGAAGCGCAGCCGCTGGAGGCGCTGGCTGCCCCGGCGCGTCCCAAACTGACGCTGGTTGGCAACTTCAACGGTTGACCACGGCCTTTTCTTTCAAGGCACTTCAACACTTTGCCGCAAGCCCTTGATTTGATAACCTCCAGGTACACAGAAGCGGGGTTTTCATGTCCACATCGTCCTGCCAGCCCCGGATTTCGACCGTCAGGCCGTACGCATTTTCGGCACGCTGGCTGACGCGCGCGACCAGCCTCGCGGCCGCGCTGCTATTGGCCGCCTGCGCCAGCGCACCGCAGCGCACGCACACCCCGACCGCGCCATCGACACCGACGCCGGTGGCCAGCGGCATCCCGAACCAGCCACCGCAGCGTCAGGCCGAAGACGTGCTGTTCCACGCCATCGGACTGGTCGGCACGCCCTACCACTGGGGCGGCAATACCCCGGACAGCGGCTTCGACTGCAGCGGGCTGGTCGACTACGTGTTCCGCACCTCGGCCGGCATCGACCTGCCACGCACATCGAGCGAGCTGTCGCGCATGGCGGTGCCCAAGATCAGCGACACCGGCCAGCTGGTCAGCGGCGACCTGCTGTTCTTCCGCACCGAGCACCACCGCATCAGCCATGTCGCCATCTATGTCGGCAAGGGGCGCTTCGTGCATGCGCCGAACACCGGCGGCACGGTGCGCCTGGACCGACTGTCCAACCCCTACTGGAGCCGGCACTTCGCCTTCGCGCGGCGCGTGCTCGACTGAAGCGACGGTTAGCAGGCCGAACGCATCCGGCCTCACGCGGCGTCCCTGCTACAGCGAGGCCGCCGAGAAGGTATTGCAACTGCCGATGGTTCCGCCGGCAAAGCCCGCCCTGAACCAGCGCACGCGCTGCGCGGATGTCCCGTGGGTGAACGTGTCGGGCATCACGCTGCCACGCGAGCGGCGCTGCAGGGTGTCGTCGCCGATGTGGCTGGCGGCATCCAGCGCCGCCTCGATGTCGCCGGGCTGCAACCACCGAAGCTGACGTTGCGCGCGGTTGGCCCAGACGCCGGCGAAACAGTCGGCCTGCAGCTCCTGGCGCACGGAGAGGCCGTTGGCGCCGCGCATGGGCACGCCGCGCGCACGCGCACGCTCGACCTCGCGCGTGAGGCCCAGCAGGTTCTGCACATGGTGTCCGACCTCGTGCGCGATCACGTAGGCGCGCGCGAAATCCGCCGTGGACGCATCCAGTTGCGAACCCATCCGGTCGAAGAAGCCGACATCCAGATAGACCTGCCGGTCGCCCGGGCAATAGAACGGACCGACGGCCGAGGATGCCGTGCCGCATGCGGTTTGCACGCGGCCGCGGAACAGCACCAGCCGCGGGGCCCGATAGGCGCGCCCCGCCGAGCGGAACATGGCCGACCACGCGTCCTCGGTGCTGCCCAGGATCCGCTGCACGAACTCGGTCTGGCCGTCCGCTGCCGGCGCCGTGGTCGTCTGCATGGCGGTCGTGTTCCCGGCTACGCCGCCCTGCTGCAGCAGCGCCGTCGGGTCCCTGAAGAACACCCAGCCCAGGACCAGCATCACGACCAGGCCGCCGATGCCGACATGCCGACCGCGCATGCCGCCACCCCCCGCGCCCGTGCTCTGCACCACGTTGTCGCTGCGTCGACCCTTGCGCCAGAGCATGCGTCCGTCCCCCGCCTTGTCGCGTTGCAAGCACGCTAGCCTGATCCTCGCGTACGCGCCAGGCCCGCCTTCGGGTTGTGCCTGCGCCGGGCACAGTCCATAGTCACAGGCGTTGTGTCCGGCGCCTGCAAACGTGGTTCGCGCTTGCAGGCGGCGGAGGCACCCGAACTGACAGGAACGGGAGAAGACGGATGAACGAGGCACCGACCCGGGTCGACCCCGCCGCGACCGACGATCATCGCCTGCACCGCCACATCGGCATTGTCGGCCTGCTGTTCACCGCCGTGGGCTCGATCATCGGCTCCGGATGGCTGTTCGGCGCCCTCAACGCCGCGCAGATCGCCGGCCCCGCCTCGGTGGTGGCCTGGACGCTGGGCGGGGTGATGATCATCTTCATGGCGCTGTGCTACGCCGAACTGGGCACCATGTTCCCGGTGTCCGGGGGCGTGGTGCGCTTCCCGCATTTCGCCTTCGGCTCGTTCGCCAGCTACACCCTGGGCTGGATCACCTGGCTGGCGGTCGCCTCGACCACCTCGATCGAGGTCCTGGCGGCGCTGCAGTACTCGACCAACTACCTGCCCTGGCTGCAGCACCTGCAGGATGGCGTGCCGGTGCTGACGGCGCCGGGCTTCGCGGTCGCGGTGGCGATGCTGGCGCTGTTCAGCCTGATCAACGTGGTCGGCGTGCGCTGGTTCGCGCGGCTCAACAACGCCCTGGTGTGGTGGAAGCTGGTGATCATCGTGGTGGTGATCGTGGCCTTCCTGATGACCACCTTCACGGCGTCCAACTTCACCGGCGGCACGGCCGACCATGTCGACCCCAAGGGTTTCATGCCGTTTGGCTGGAGCGGCGTATTCGCCTCCATCGCCACCGCCGGCATCGTGTTCTCCTACCTGGGTTTCCGCCAGGGCGTGGAGCTGGCCGGGGAAACCGGCAATCCACAGCGCAACGTGCCGATCGCGGTCATCGGCTCGGTGCTGATCACCGGCGTCATCTACGTGGCGTTGCAGGTGGCCTTCATCGGCGCCCTGCCCGAGCAGGCGCTGGTCAACGGCTGGGCGCATATCGGCACCAGCTTCAGCGGCGGCCTGGACCACATCGCCGCCACCTACGGCCCGCTGGCGGCCCTGGCCACCGTCATGGGGCTGGGCTGGCTGGCCGCGCTGCTGTACATCGACGCCTTCGTCTCGCCGGCCGATACCGGCCTGATCTACACCACGGTCACCGCGCGCATCTCCTACGCCATGGGCCGCAACGGCAATGCGCCGGCCGCGCTGGCGCGGGTCAATGCGCGCGGCGTGCCATGGGTCAGCGTGATCGTCACCTTCCTCGCCGGCATCGTGTTCCTGTTGCCGTTCCCGGGCTGGCAGAAGCTGGTCGGCTTCGTCACCTCGGCCACCGTGCTGTCCTTCGGCTCGGGGCCGCTGGCCCTGGTCGCCCTGCGTCGCCAGCTGCCCGACCAGAAGCGACCCTTCCGACTGCCGGCGTTCACCGTCTTTGCCTACCTGGGTTTCCTGTCCTCCAACCTGATCGTGTACTGGTCGGGCTGGGACACCGTGTGGAAACTGATGATCGCGGTGCTGATCGGTTACCTGGTGCTCATCGCCCACGAATGGGGCCAACGCGGGAAAACGCCCCGGCTCGAGCTTCGTTCGGGCCTGTGGGTGGTGGGATGGCTGGCCGGCCTGACCCTGATCAGCTGGCTCGGCGAGTATCCCGCGCTGGACAAGCATGCCGGCAATGTGGGCATGATCGGTTTCGGCTGGGCGATCGTGGTGATCGCGGTGTTCTCGGCGCTGGTCATGGCGATGGCCACCGCCCTGCGCCTGCCGCCCGAACGCGTGCGCGAGCACCTGAGTGAACCCATCACGGACAAGCCCTTGCCCGGCGAACCGAGCCCCTGATACCGCACCGGTCGCCCAACGCTTCTTTGACCCTTCGCAGGAACCAAGACACATGGCGAATCTGCTCCCTCCCCTGGTGGTCGCGCTGACCGTGCTGCTGCTGCTGTTCACCGCCATACGCGTCGGCACGGCGCGTGGCCGTCACGGCATCCAGGCGCCGGCGACCACCGGCCACCCCGAATTCGAGCGGGCCTTCCGCGTGCAGATGAACACGCTGGAGGCGAGCATGATGTTCCTGCCCTCGCTGTGGCTGGCGTCCAGCTACGGCGGCCATGCGCTGATTGCCGGCATCCTGGGGCTGCTGTGGGTGCTGGCCCGCCTGTGGTACGCCGTGGCCTACCAGCGTGACGCCGCCTCGCGCAGCCTGCCATTCACGCTTGGCGCCACGATGAACATGCTGCTGCTCGGCTGGGGACTCGTCGCCGTGCTGTCCCGGATGTGGATGGCCGCCTGACGCGGCCCGGCAACCGACAGGAGGTCACCGGCATCATGGACGAATCATCCCTGGCCATCCCCGCCACGCCGAAGCCGGCCGGCGCGCCGCGGCTGGGCGGCGCGCTGGCGGCGATCGTCATCTACATCGGCATCCAGCTGGTCGTCGGCATCGCCACGGCCATCGTGCTGCTTCTGCTGGCGCACCTGCGGACTCCGGAGCTCGGTCCGCGCGCGCTGTTGCACGACCGGCAGACGCTGTTCCTGATCATCGGCGTGACGCTGCCGGTCTCCTGCGCGATGTCGATCTGGGCCTTCCACGGCATGTATCGACGCTGCTGGACCCGCGCCGGCAAGGATGGCATCGGCGTGACTGCGATCCCGATCTCGCGCTTCCTGCTGCACGTGCCCCTGGGCCTGGCCGTGGCCATCCTCGGCGCCATCGTCAGCCATCTCCTGCTGCACGGGCATGCCCTGCACCAGGACATCGCGAAGATCATGCTGCAGGCGCCGCTGGGCACGCGGCTGCTGATCGCCGTCAGCGCCGTGACCCTGGTGCCCCTGGCCGAGGAAATCCTGTTCCGCGGCATCGTGCTGTCGGCCCTGATGCGGCACCTGCCGGTGGCGATGGCGGTGATCGTCGACGCCTGCGTGTTCGCCCTGGTGCACCTGCCGGGCATGGGCTGGAAGCCGCAGGGATTGCCGGCACTGGGCCTGGTCGCGGTGCTGTGCTGCTGGCGACGCCTGAAGACCGGATCGGTCTACAGCGGGGTCGCCATCCACGCCGGCAACAACCTGCTGGCCATGATCGGCCTGTTGATGATCGCGCGCTGAGGCAGGCCCGCGCTCAGCAGATTTCCAGTGCCGTCGCCGCGGCCGCCAGCTCGGCGCCCAGGTATCCGTGCGAGCCGCAGGCGACCAGCCCGGCCTCGGCGAACGCCTTGCGGTACCAGGACGGGCTGCGGGCGACGAAACTGTCCCGGTCACCCTCGATGGCATCGCCGCGCGCATAGACCTCGATGAAGGCCATGCCGCCCAGCAACTCGGCAAAGCCGCTCAGTCCGCGGCGAATCTCGCCGGCCGGCATGTAGTGCAGCACGTCCGCGCACACGATCAGGTCGAACGGTGCCTCGAAACGCAGTTCGGCCAGCTGCCCGAAGCGCGCCAGGCCGATGCGCCGGCTGCGGCCGTAGCGCTCGACCACGTACGGGCTGGGGTCCAGACCGCGGTAATCGATGCCCGGGCGCAGCCGCCGAAGCTCGGCCCGCCACGGCGCCTCGCCGCAACCCACGTCGAGCACGTTGCGCAGCGGTCGTCCGAGGTAGAACTCCGCCTGCGCCACGGCCAGGGCGACCTTGCGCCGCAGCACCGCCGGCGTGACCGCCACGTGACGCGGGTTGCGGTACCACTTGTCGTAATAGGCGCGGTCGTAGCGCTTTTCGCTCATCGGCGTGAACCTCGGCACGAAACGGGATCGCCAAGGCTACCCTGAAACCGAACTGCAAGCAGCGTGGGTTATCGTTCCCGGACGCCGAATGTGAACGACCACGCCATGCCTTTTCGCCTGATGCACGCACTCGCCGTGACCACCCTGCTCGCGCTGGCCTTCGCCACGCCGTCGCCCACGCGCGCGGCGACGCCCCGCGGCCTGACTCAGGTGCGCCACGTGTTCGTGATCGTGCTCGAGAACGAACCGTACTCGATCAGTTTCGATCCCCGCTCGCCGTGGCCCTACCTGTCCCGCGAGCTGCCGGCGCAGGGCGCGCTGTTGCGCCAGTACCACGCCATCGGGCACGACAGCCTGGACAACTACATCGCCATGATCAGCGGCCAGGCGCCCAACCCGCAGACCCAGGGCGACTGCCCTGTCATGACCGAATTCAAGGCCACCGGCCCGCTCGACGCGAACGGGCAACTGCCCGGCGAGGGCTGCGTGTATCCGGCCAGGGTGAAGACGGTGGCCGACCAGCTGCATGCCGCCGGACTGACCTGGAAGGGCTACATGGAGGGCATGGGCTCGGATCCGCAGCGCGAGTCCGCGACCTGCGCGCATGCCGCCATCGGCACCCGCGACCGCACCAACCACTCCAACGGCAAGGACCGCTACGCGGACAAGCACAATCCGTTCGTGTACTTCCATTCGATCATCGACGATGCGGCGTACTGCAACGCGCCGTGTCGTGAACCTGGATCGCCTGCCACAGCGACCTGGCCGAGCATCCGCAGCACGCCGAACCTGGTCTTCATCACGCCCGACCTGTGCCACGACGGCCACAACGCGCCCTGCCTGAACGGCGAGCCGGGCGGACTGACCTCGGCCAATGACTTCCTGCGCACGTGGGTACCGCGGATCCTCGCCTCGCCGGCATTTCGCAAGGACGGCCTGCTGGTGATCACCTTCGACGAGGGCACCGACGGCCAGGCGTGCTGCGACGAGCAGGCGCTGCCCGGCGGGCCGGCGCCCGGTCGATACAACCGCGCCGGCGGCGGGCGCATCGGCGCGGTGCTGCTGTCGCCGTTCATCCGGCCCGGCACCGTGTCCGACCGGCGCTACAACCACTACAGCCTGCTGCGCAGCATCGAGGATGCCTTCGGCCTGCCGCACCTGGGCTATGCCGGGGGCCGCGGGGTGCGGTCCTTCGGCGCGGACGTGTTCGCGCGCTGAGATCCCGCGCGCGACTTCACGTCTTGCAGTCAACCGCGGCATCGGTGGCACGTTCTAATCGGCAACGCCCCGCCGGAAACTGCCATGCACGCCTCGCCGTGGTTCCATCCGATGCGAAACGCCGCGTTGACGCTGCTGCTCGCGATCCTCGCCGTCCCCGTACATGCGCAACCGCCACACGCCACGCCGTCACCGGGTGACGTGGCCTGGCTGGATCGCATCACCTTCGGCGCCGACAGTGCCTCGCTGCGGCAGCTCGAACAGCAGGGCCGATCGCGCTTTCTCGAGCAGCAGCTGACCGCGAGCGCCGGCCCGCTGCCGACGGCGGTGCAGCGGCAGATCGATCAACTGGATGCAACGCCGTCCAGCGACAGCGCCCTGGTCGACCAACTGATGCAGGCGCGCCGGCAGATCAAGTCGACCGACGATCCGAAACAGAAACTCGCCCTGCGCAAGGCGCTGCGCAAGCGCGGCTTCGAACTTGCCGGCAAGGCGGCGCAGGAACAGATGCTGCGCGCGATCTACAGCCCGAACCAGCTGCGCGAGCAGATGGTCTGGTTCTGGTCCAACCACTTCAGCGTGTACGGCCGCAAGTCGGCGGTGGCCTGGTTCATCCCCGGCTACATCGACCGCAGCATCCGCCCGCACGCGCTGGGCACATTCCGCGACCTGGTCATGGCCACGCTGAAGAGCCCGGCGATGCTGCTGTACCTGGACAACGTGCGCAACGTGCACGGCAAGAACAACGAGAACTACGCGCGCGAGCTGATGGAGCTGCACACCCTGGGCGTGCACGCCGGCTACACCCAGCAGGACGTGCAGGCGCTGATGCACATCCTCAGCGGCGCCGGCATCGCGCCCGATTCGCGCCGGCTGGGCTTCTTCGGCCAGCGCGCGGGCGTGGTGCGCGAGGGCGCCTTCGCATTCATCCCGCGACGCCATGACCCGGGCGAGCAGATCCTGCTGGGCAGGCGCATCGACGCGCGCGGCTACCGGCAGATCGAGCAGGCCGTGGACTGGATCACCCGGCAGCCGGCCTGCGCGCGGTTCGTGTCCGGCGAAATCGCCCGCTATTTCGTCAGCGATCATCCGCCGCAGGCGCTGGTCGACCGCATGACGGCCACCTTCCTGCGCACCGATGGCGACATCGCGGCCGTGCTGCGCACGATGTTCACGTCGCCCGAGTTGACCACCAGCGGCGCCAAGTTCAAGGACCCGATGCAGTTCACCGTGTCGGCGATGCGCCTGGCCTACGACGGCCAGCCCGTGCCGGACACGCGCCGCCTGGTCCTGGCGCTGCGCGCCATGGGCGAGCCGCTGTACGGCCGCATCACCCCCGACGGCTGGTCGCTCGACGGCGACGACTGGCACAGCTCGGGGCAGATGACCCAGCGCTTCGAGATCGCGCGCCTGATCGGCGCCGGCATGGCGGTGCTGCCGCCCAGGGCCGACGCCATGCAGCGACGCGAGGCCAGCGTGCCCGACATCGCGTCCGGCGCGCTCTATCGCCAGGCCATCGCGCCGACCCTTTCCGACGCCACCCGCACGGTACTGGACGGGACCCGTGATCCGCGGGCCTGGAACGGCCTGCTGCTCGCCTCCCCCGAATTCAACCAGCGCTGAGGACACCGCCATGCAACGTCGCACGTTTCTCAAGGGCCTGGCCGCCCTGCCCGCGCTCGGCGCGCTCAGCGGCCGCCTGTTCGCCGCGCCGGCCGGTTCGCCCTATTTCCTGCTGGTGTTCCTGCGCGGCGGTTTCGACTGCAACCACCTGCTGGCGCCCTGGGCCAGCGACTTCTACTACGAGGCGCGACCGCACCTCGCCCTGCCGCGCCCCGACGGCAGCGCCGAGCGGCAGCCTGCGGCTGGACGACCAGTGGGCGCTCGGCCCCTCGTTGCGCGCGGCCTATGAGCCGCTGTACCGCGAGCGGCAACTGGCGTTCGTGCCGTTCGCCGGCACCAGCGACCTCTCGCGCAGCCACTTCGAGACCCAGGACCACATCGAGCGCGGCCTGGGACCGGACGGCGGCAACGCGCGCCGCTCCGGCTTCATGGCCCGGCTGGCCGAAACCCTGGATGATCGCGGCCGCGCCATCGCCTTCACGCGCTCGCTGCCGCTGAGTTTCGAGGGCGGTGGCGACGTGCCCAACCTGGCGCTCGGCGGCAACCTTCGCCGCGGCTTCAACCCGCGCCAGTCGCAGGCGCTGGAAGCCATGTACGCCGGCACGCCCCTGGCCGGCACCGTGCATGAGGGGCTGGACCTGCGCCGCCAGGCCGCCGGGGACCTGCAGCAGGAGATGCAGCGCGCCAGTCGCGGCGCCATCGACCCCAACGCCTTCGCGCGGCAGACACGCCGCATCGCCACGCTGATGCGCGACCGCTTCCGCATCGGCTTCGTCGATGTCGGCGGCTGGGACACCCATGTCGGCCAGGGCGGCGCCGATGGCGCGCTGGCCAGGCGCCTGGCCTACCTGGCCAACGGCCTGTCCGCGTTCGCCCAGGCCATGGGCCCGGACTGGAACCGCACCGTGGTCACGGTGGTGTCGGAGTTCGGCCGCACCTTCCGCGAGAACGGCAACGGCGGCACCGACCATGGCCACGGCACGGTGTACACCTTCCTTGGCGGCGCCGTGCGCGGCGGGCGCGTGCTCGGCGAGCAGGTCGCGGTCGATCGCGCCCACCTGCTCGAGGATCGCGACTACCCGGTGCTCAACAACGACCGCGCGATCCTCGGCGGCCTGTTCGCGCGCCTGTGGGGCCTGTCGAACGCGCGGCTGGCGAGCGTGTTCCCGGGCGCCACGCCGCGCGACCTCGGCCTGGTCTGAGCGACTCAGGCCGCGCTGTCGCTCGCCCGCACCAGAAGGTTCTTGGCGATATGGCCATGCACGTGGCCGATGCCGCGCGCCAGGTGTAGCACCACGAACAGCAGCAGCACGCCGAACAGGCTGATCAGCGGGATGGCCCAGAGGTCGCCGGCGTCCGGCGTCCAGGCCTGACCATCGATCTGCACGCCGTGCAGGCCGTAGTGCGGCAGGAACAGCGCCGCCCAGGGCGCGAAGGCCAGCGACAGCGAGAGCGTGATGCCCACGGTCACGATGACGAAATACGCGATGCCCAGCGGCAGCATCAGCAGCATGTACAGCAGCGTCGACCAGGTGCGTGCGTCGGTGAACATCGCGCCGATGCGCTTGAGCCACGGCAGGTCGCGGTTGGCCGTCAGCGGGCGCCGCGGCATGCGCACGCCGAGCATGGTCTCGACGATGCGCCCCTCGACCAGCGACAACACCCGCACCGTGCCCAGGAACAGCACCACGAACGGAATGCCGATGATCAGGATCGAGAAGCCGACCGACATGCTGACGCCCGTCACCACCCAGGTGAAATAGAAGGTGCCCGTGGCCATCGCCAGCAGCATGTAGAACAGCGCGCCGTAGGTGTGCGGATCGGCGGCCACGCCGAAGAAGCGCCCGAGCACGCTCCGGCGCGGCGGCGCCTTGGGCGTGCGCAGCGCGCGCTGCACGGTGACTTCCTGGTCGCGGTAGATCGCCGCCACCTCCTCGGGATCGCCGTAGCTGCCGACCACCGAGGCCAGCATCGCGGCCTCGTCGTGGTCCTCGCGCTCGGCCAGTTCCGCGCGCAGATGCTCCTCGGCGTCGTACAGCGCGTCCTGGATCATGGCCGGGTCGGCGCCGCGCAGGGCTGCACGCAGCTGCGAGAGATATTCGGCGATGGTGCGTGGCACGGGAGCGTTCATCGGGTGCTTCCTCCAAGTACGGTATCGACCGAGTCGCGGGTGGCTTCCCAGGTCGCTGTCCAGGATGCGAGCGCCTCGCGGCCCTCGTCGGTGATGTGGTAGTAGCGTCGCGGCGGGCCGCTGACGGACGGTTCGGTACGGCTTTCCAGCAGGCCGGCGTTGTCCAGATTGCGCAGCACCGGATACAGGGTGCTCTGCTTGCCGCCCAGCACGCCACCGCTGTCGTCCAGACGCTTGGCGATGAGATAGCCGTACAGCGGCTCGTCGGCCTGCGCCAGCACGGCCAGCAGCGCCAGCGCCACCGTGCCGGAGGCCAGTTCCTTCTCGAACTTCTTCTGCAGATGGGCGCGTGCGTCGGTCATGGGTCGAACTGCCTTATAACCATGAATCCATCATAGTCATAACTTAAGACTAGTGAATGGGCCGGAAGTCATGCCGTCACTGATGCCTCCGTCTGGGCATGACACCAATGTGTGTGCACGTTGTACAAACAATGGTGTCAGGGGAGATGTACAAACATTGGTGCCAGAACACCGAAATGACGTACCGAAGGAAGGTTTGGCCCTGGAAATATGGTGCGATCAGCGCGGCGCTGACCGCTCACGACCCCAAGCGGACAATGGGAAAACTACCGATGTTGCGTAGCGCGCTATGCTCTAAGCCGCATCACAGCATCGTGGCCGCGTGCAGTGGGGGGCAGGATGGGCACCGCAAGACAAGATTTTGAACGCTTTGTGCGCTGGTTGAACGACCCCGGACGCCTTGCCCCAGAGAGTTCGCGCAAGATGGCCAACCTGATTCTGGCGAACTTCGAGGCTGTGGCCGCGAGGGCCAGGCAGCGTAACAACCGTTCGCAACTCCTAGCGCGCTTGGCCCACCAACACCTCGTGACCACGAGCGCGGATCTTCCAGATCTCCCCGACGCGATCGCCCAAGGGCAATGGCCATGGCTTCGGCTGCGCACGCTAACCCTAGGACCGTTTCGCGGATTTCGCGAGCCCCATACCTTCGATCTAAGCAAACGAGTCACCCTCTGCTATGGGCCGAACGGCAGCGGAAAGAGCAGTTTGTGTGAGGCGCTCGAATACGCGCTGCGTGGAGCCGTAGAAGAGGCGGGCTCGAAGCGGATCGAGCAGCGTGATTACCTTGCCAACATCCACACTGGTAGCTTCGCCAACCCCAACCTCACAGCTACCGATGCTGAGGGCGGTGAGGTCCGGGTCGCCGCCGACGAGGACGCGTTCCGCTTCTTCTTCGTCGAAAAGAACCGGATCGATAACTTCTCGCGGATAGCCGCGACGTCTCCCGGGCGCAAGACCGACCTGATCGCAACTCTGTTCGGAATGGATCAGTTCAACAACTTCGCCTTGCACTTCAATGAGTCGATGGACGCCGCGCTCACTCTCACCACCGAGACGCAGGAGCAGCTAGCCGGTCGCAGGCAAGCACTGCAGACCGACGAACTGACGCGCGACGGCGAGGTGGAGCAGCTCCGTGCCCTTGATGAAGCCGCGGCCAACTACGCCGCAGGCATCGCCGAGAACCTCACCTATAACAATCTCAAGCTGTTGGTGTTCGGAAGCGAGGAGACGCCCAGTCGCCTGCAGGAGCTCGACACAAAGCTGCTCTCGCTGATACCAGCAGTCACGAACTGCTCACGCCAGCTTGTTGCCGAATTATTCGCCAACGCGGATGTTGGAGTGGAGAAGTTGGCAACCTCGCAACGCAGTCTCGACGAGCAACGCAGCCAAGTCTCTTTCCGACAGCTCTTCGCCGCAGTGCAAGCTCTGCGCTCAGAGCGTGAAGATCGCTGCCCAGCGTGCCTGACGCCAATCGCCGAAGTGGCGAGCAACCCGTTCGAGCGGGCCGACGCGGGCTTGCGCGAACTCGAAGAGCTCGCGAGACTCGAAGCTGACCGCGATAGTCTGAGGCGCGAAGTAGGAGAGGCAAGCCGCGCCCTGCGAACCTGCCTTCGCAATCTCGAAGAGTTCCTGGTGAGCGAAGGTAGGGCGGACACACTAGTCGGGGCCTACCTGCACGCCCTACCTCGCAACCCCGACGCACCCGATTGGTGGATAGCTGTGTACTCGCCGGAGATCGACGAGACTGGCGCGACGCCATCGCTCGAACAAATCTTGGTCGTGGCCGATCAAGCCGCTGCGCGCGACGAGCGAACCCGCGAGGCATTGTTACGACGCGACGAAGATATGGCTGAGCAGACGCGATTGAACGAAGCCCGCGTCTGGATGGCGGAGCACGACGGTCGCCGCAGCCAAGTTATGGAGAACGCAGCGCAAGCCCGAGACCGCATCACGCAGTGGGAAGAAGCGAATGCCGACCTGATCAGAAGCGCGAGCGAGGAAGAGCAGGCCAACGTGCGCGATCGGCCTATCAAAGAAGCCTATGACAGCTTCTACGAACTGCTTGGACTCTTTCGCGAGCAGCTTCCCGGCATGCTTATGGCGGACCTGAACGCTTCGACCATGGCGCTATACAACGAGTTCAACCACGGAGACCGCGAAGAGGACAAGCTAGCTGACCTTCGCCTGCCGCTCACTGGCGACGGCATCATTGACATCGCCTTTCGCGGTAACCCCCAGCAGCGAGTGAACGCGCTCGCCGCTTTGAGCGAGGGGCACATCCGCTGTCTGGGCCTGGCGATCTTATTGGCGAAGGCTGAGGCTGTGGGCGCTCCGCTCATCATCTTCGATGATGCAATCAACGCGATCGATCACGACCATCGCAGCGGCATCCGCGCGGCGATTTTCGAGTCGGAGCGCTTTCGGCAGACTCAGATCATTCTCACCTGTCACAGCCCCGAGTTCGTCAAGGATATCGAGAACCACTTGCCGCGGGATCTCCGAGACGACTGCCACCAGTACGTGCTTCTACACCACCGCGGCGACTATCAGCCACTTGTAAACCCACCGGGGACTCAAAATTATCTGGCGCGCGCAAGGGAAGCCATCGACGAACGCTTCAACGCTCGCGACGCGCTCTCATTCGCACGCAAGTCACTGGAGATGCTCACCCACAAAGCTTGGAAGTGGCTCGAATCGCACCGGGTTGGCAACATTTCGGTGCAAATCGAAGGGCCCGGTAAGGGGCCGCAACTTTATGGCCTGTGCACGGCGCTGCGCAAGAAGCTAATGGACGCACGGACCTTCGCCCACGACAGTAAGGCGCCGCTTCTCGAGAACCTGAACACGATCTTGGGCATCCCGGCGGACAACTTGGTTTGGACGCTCCTCAACAAGGGCGCACACGAGGAGCCAGACCGGGACGATTTCGACATGGTCCATGTAGAGACCGTCCTCGCCGTCCTTAACAACATTGACGCGTTGGAGCTCCGACCGAATCGGTGAATGGGGTGGCTGGGATAACCGACTGCTCGCAAAAGCGGCAATCGCCTCTGTGTGGGAACGTCCGCTCCTGGCCGTGGGCAGCCCTTCCCGGTGTCGACCGAGGGTGATCCGAAAGGCCGAAGTCGACCTAGAGTGAACACTGGAGCCGATCAGGTCAGGTCCTTCTTTGAAAAGTCCGCATCATAGAGGTGAAGCCCGCTGTGGCGTGCCTGAATGCGAGATGCGGCTTTGAGTCTAATTCTCGCCCGGTGGTGGAGCGGGAACTCTCTGAGTAAGAACCTCGATCATCTCGTCAAGGTCGTCAAACGTGCGCAATTCGTCCTCCAATGCGAGCTCGTAGTGCTCAAGCTTACAGATCGCGCGCGGGTTTGCTGGATCTACGTGTCGGCGCAATTCTGATCTGAGGCTGAGAAGGCGTTGGCGCGCCTCTTCAATTGAGGCGTGTGCCCGAACTCGGTCGAAGTCCTGGAATTGCGCTTCGATACTGAATCCTGCCAACTTTCCGAACCGCTTGAACGGGAATATTGCTGCGACTTCCTCGTCTTCATTCACCATGCGCTCGTACATTGTGACAACGCACTGGTCGCCACATGACGCGACATAGTCTCTGACTGACGCATCCAGCTCTACGAACGGAGTGCCACGATCATCAGCGTCTCGTTTGAAGGCGGCAACAGCTTTCTCCCGATTTACTGCTTCTTGGTAGCCTGGACCAATTAATACTCCATCCCGGTGGTAGATCTTGCCCTGGCGGACGTGACCTCGACACATGAGGCCCTTCCTGAGGAGTCCGAAGACAGCCCTCCAGGAGTGTTCAATGATCGTGATTGCTCCGGACGGAGAGACCTCGGTCGAGATAACCACGCAGTCTGAAACCTGAGACAGCTGGAAGTCGACGTCCTGCTGAACCTTGTGGGCATTAGGGCAGATCCTGGGCCTATGCGTTCTGATCGCTTTGATATCGTCGTCGCTACCCAATAGACGAGTGGCTTCTGCAAGTGTTTCGAGCGACAGGGATCCACCGTTGTCCATTCGTTCGACGGCTGATGAAAATCCAAGTATGTCCACGAATGCAATAAACTTGTTCGCCAGCTGCATCGTGATCTCTCCTGCCTAAGGGTTGAGTTTGAGTCGATCACGGCATGATGCGGCGAATGAGGTCGACAAACCAGCAGCGCAGTTCTTCTGCAAAGTTGTTCCCTCTGCCTGTGGGTTCAGTCAGCTCCCAGCGCCAAATGTTGGCTTCTGGCCGGATCCGGTCGGCAAACTGGCGCTGATCGAATGTCTGCACACATAAGTTCATGAATCGCCTATGCGCCAGATGCACTGC
The DNA here is from genome assembly GCA_963821885.1 of uncultured Gammaproteobacteria bacterium. GTDB lineage: Bacteria > Pseudomonadota > Gammaproteobacteria > Xanthomonadales > Rhodanobacteraceae > Oleiagrimonas. The sequence goes on from CAWGFN010000001.1 coordinate 663,152, forward strand.
CTGTTCCGAACAAACCACTCCACAGCCGCCTCCAATGGCATTTCTTCTTCGTACTTCAGAATTCTCACTTCGGCTTGAGTGGCTAACGCCAGTGACGCGCTCCGCACTGCATGCCTTGCCATCACCGATGTCACCTCAGCCCTACCGGCGACCCTACCCACGATGCGCCTGATCTCTCGCGATTCACCCGGTGACGAGCTACTCATGATGCTCATTGCGGACTGGTAGGTGGCGTGTAGTAGCCTCTGGGTTACCTCATCCCCCTGATTTGCATATCTCGCCTCGTACGAATCGTAGCCATCCGCAGCGATGTCGCGTATCGCAAGAAGCTGAACACCAAATCCCCCCATGAGCACAGACATTGGAGGGAGGTACCGAGGCTTCTCTTTCAAGAAGTCTACAAGGCACTTCCCGGCAACATAGATCTTCTGTGCCTGCATGGCACTAGGGAGCGGCAAGTAAGTCAGTCCGCCCCATTTATCAAAGAGGAATGGACCAGACGATTCTCGCGGTGCTGCCAGCAGCTCCCTCACTGACACGCCTTGAATAGCGCAAAGATTGATCAGCGATCGAATCGAAACGCGCCTCCCCCGAAGACGCGTGCAGCATTAAATAACCGGGTCAGAGCCCCTTACACAAGGTTACTTCGGCATTGATCGAGGCCGGGTCCGCCTGCATCCGGATCGAATCCGTTGGCCGAACGGCCCCAGGGACAACCAACATGCGCGCGCCGACCCGTATGCATGGGCATGTCCGAGCGATCCCTGCCCTGCCTCGCGTGCCGGCCTGCGCTAGGATCATCCACTGGGTGATGGAAGGGGACACGCATGCCGCTGCAATTGCACAAGTATCTTCCGGCGATCCTGGGCCTGCTGGTGGGCATGGTCCTGCTGCCGGGGACGTCCCGCGCGGCCACCCCGCCGGCGGCGAGCGCGGCGCCACCGCCCTGGCAGGTGCCGATCACCCGCGACAGCCCGGCATACGCCCGGCTGGCCAGGGAAGCGGCGCGCGTCACCATCACCCGCGACGACTGGGGCATCGCGCACGTGCACGGCAAGACCGATGCCGATGCGGTGTTCGGCGACATCTACGCGCAGTGCGAGGACGACTTCCACCGCGTGCGCCGGAACTACCTGCTGGCGCTGGGCTGGAACGCGCAGCTCAAGGGCGAATCACGGATCTGGCAGGACCTGCGCGAGCGGCTGTTCATCGACCCCGTGGTGCTGAAACGGGACTACGCCCGCAGCCCCGCCTGGCTGAAGCAGCTCATGGACGCCTGGGCCGACGGCATGAACTGGTACCTGGTCACGCACCCCGAGGCCCACCCCACCGTCATCAAGCGCTACCTGCCGTGGATGGCGCTGTCGTTCACCGAGGGCAGCATCGGCGGCGACATCTCGCGCGTGAAGCTGTCGAAGCTGGCGGCCTTCTACGGCGATCCGCCGCCGGAGCATGTCGCCGTGGCCGACGTCGCCAGGCGCGCCTGGCACGACGTGCTCGGCTCCAACGGCATCGCCATCGCGCCGAAGCTGACCGCCGACGGCCATGCCCTGCTGCTGATCAACCCGCACGTCACCTTCAACTTCCGCGACGAGACGCACATGACCAGCGACGCGGGGCTGGACGCCTATGGGGCCTCGACCTGGGGCCAGTTCTTCATCTACCAGGGTTTCAACCGGCACATCGGCTGGATGCATACCTCGACCGGCGTCGACGCAGTGGACCAGTTCGCCGAAACCATCGTCAGGAAGGGCGATCGGTATTTCTACCGCTTCGGCAGCAAGCTGCTGCCGGTGACCACGCGCACCATCACCATCCCCTACCGGGCCAAGGACGGCACGACCCGATCGCGCACGTTCACGGCCTACTTCACCCAGCATGGTCCGATCGTGGCCGAGGACAACGGCAAGTGGATCGCCGAGGCGCTGATGAACAGGCCGATCCCCGCGCTGGAGCAAAGCTGGCTGCGCACCAAGGCCCGCGACCTCAAGAGCTACATGAAGATCGCCGAGCTCAAGGCCAACTCGTCCAACAACACCCTGTTCGCCGACGACAAGGGCGAGATCGCCTTCCTGATGCCGCAGTTCATTCCCCTGCGCGACAACCGCTTCGACTACATCCGCCCGGTCGACGGCAGCAACCCGGCCACGGCCTGGAAGGGCCTGACGCCGATCCGCGACATGCCCAACGTCATCAATCCGCCCAACGGCTGGGTGTTCAACACCAATGACTGGCCGTGGACCGCGGCCGGCAAGGACAGCCCCAGGGCCGCCGACTATCCGCAGTACATGGACATGTTCGGCCCCAACCCGCGCAGCCGCCACGCGCTTCGCATGCTGACCGGCGCGCGCGACTTCACCAAGGCCAAGCTGATCACCGACGCCTTCGACGCCTACCAGACGGCCTTCGCGCGGCTGGTGCCGATACTGGTCAAGGACTACGACCACCTGGGCGCGCACGATCCGCTCAGGGCCCGGCTCGCCGGTCCGATCGGCGTGATGCGCCACTGGGACTACCGCTGGGGCCTGGCCTCGATCCCGACCACGCTCGCGGTGTACTGGCTCGACACCCTGGGCCAGGACGTCGCCCACAAGGCCCTGGCCAGCGGCATCGACGCGCACCGCGAGAACATGGTCCTGTACGACTACATCGCCGGGCACACGCCGCCCAAGGCGCGGCTCCAGGCCCTGGCCAAGGCGATCGACCGGCTGGATGCCGATTTCGGCACCTGGGGCGTGCCGTGGGGCGAGATCAACCGCTACCAGCGCCTGGACGATGCCATCCACCCGCACTTCGACGATGGCAAGCCCAGCATCCCGGTGCCCTTCACCTCATCGCGCACGGGCTCGCTGGCCTCGTTCGGCGCCCGCACCTGGCCCGGCAGCAAAAAGTATTACGGCGTGAACGGCAACAGCTTCGTGGCGGTCGTCGAATTCGGCCCGAAGGTCAGCGCGCGCGCCATCCACGTCGGCGGCACCAGCGGCCATCCGGACTCCCCGCACTTCACCGACCAGGCCGAACGCTACGCCACCGGCAACTTGCGCACCGTGTACTTCTGGCCCGAGCAGCTCAAGGGACACACCCGGCGCACGTACCACCCCGGGGAGTGAGCACGCCGTCCGGGGATGGGATGGCCACGGCCAGTGCATGCCGGCCCGGGATCGTCGCTGGCGACCCCTAGGGCTTCACGCTGCGATCGAAGCAGTGGCGGCCGGCCGGATGTCGCCAGTGCGCGTCCACCCCGCCGGGATGGATCCAGGCGGTCCGCTGGTCCTCGTCCGAAGGCGTGGCCTGCTGGAAGGTGGCGCACAGCCGGTAGCCGGTCGTGCCGGTGACGGCGTAGCCGTAGGGCGCCTGCGTCAGGGGATCGCGCAGCGTACTGGCGTTGCCATCCAGGTCACCGAGGGCCGGCGGCAAGGCCTTGTGCTGCTGCCAGTACATGCCGATATAGGTCGAAACCTGACGAAGATCCTGCACGCGCCGGGCATCCAGCCGCAGCGCGCGCTGGTGCGCCGGCGTGCCCAGCACCCACAGGCCCGCGGCCACCACGAGCGCCATCGCGGCGGCGGCGACGACGGCCAGCCACCAGCCCGGACCCCGCGCGCTCACGACTCGGCCTCGTCGCGGCGCAGGTCCCACAGGTAGTAGCCGAACACCGCCGCGGCGATCGCGCCCACCACCAGCACCTTGAGCACGAAACGCACCGTCAGCGAGCCGCCCAGCAGCTGGTAGACCAGGGTGATCAGGTCGCCGATCAGGATCACCGCGGCAAGGAACAGCGTCAGGTAGGTCAGCCAGCGGCGCACCGCGGACAGGCGCTTGACCGGCTGCTCGCGCAGGCTGCGGGCGATGCGCGCGGACATGACCAGGAACAGCGGAAAGGCGATCACGATCGAGGCCACCGACCAGCGGATACTCGGTCCGAACAGCGGGTAGCGGTCGGCCGGATCGGGAAAGGCGTGGTTGATCAGCGAGAACAGCAGGCTGCCGAAGTGATAGGCGCTGATGTACAGCGTGGTGAACAGCACCAGGTAGACGAAGGCGTCGCGCGCCGACAGGTGCGGCCGGGGGCGCGGCACCGGTACCTCGAACTCCACCTCGGCAAAGGCGGCCAGCGCGCCTTGCACCTGCTCCGGCGCCCAGCCGGCCTGCGTCAGCGCCGAGTCGATGCGCTCGCGCGACGCGCCCCGCGCCAGGGCGTCACGAACGAAGCGGTCCAGATCCTGCGTGCTGCCGGCCATGGCACTCTCCGTGGAAGGGAACCCTTGCAGTATGCCACTGCGCCCGCCATGCGGCGTGCGTGACCGGGACCGTTCCGATCGATCGCCGCCGGCGTCGCCTCAGTGGTTGTCGAAGGAGACTTCGAAGGAGGTATAGAACGGCCTGGGCCAGTGGCCCGGCAGCCCTTGCGTGGCCAGCTGGGCGTGCACGCACCGCGCCAGCGTGGTGCGCCCCTGCAGCCAGCTTCCGGCGACCGAGCCGTCGGCACGCAGCGACAGCACCACCGTGAAGCGGTAGTAATCGGGATGGGCTTCCTTGCAGGCGCCGACCGCCTCATGCAGGGCCTTGTCCTGCCGGGCCAGCAACGTGGCGTACAGCGCGGGGGCCATGGCGGCCTCGCTGGCATCGGCCCGTGCCTTGGCCTGGCTGTAATTCAGCGGAGCCACGGCGACCTGGGCCGCGAACAGCATGGCGATGATCATGCGCATCTCCCTCGGTGATGGTACGTCCGGACCGTCCGGCTCGTGTCCATGGTGCACGATATGCCGGCGTGATGCCTCAGTCGCTTATGTCACGGGAACCGACGTGCGCATCGGCCAGCCGCATCAGCAGCGCGGCCAGGGCCCCGGGCTGCGAGAGCATCACGTCATGACCGGCCTCGATCTCCGCCACCGCGCCACCGAGCTTCGCCGCGAAGCGCCGGCACATCGCCGGCGGCAGGTTGCGGTCCTGCGTGCACACGACATAGGTCGCCAGGTCGGCGATCGATCGCGCGCCGTGGCCGGCACGGCCCAGGTACGGGGTGAACGGCTGCGGCGTCAGCCGCGCATACGCGGCCATGCGCAGCGGCCTCGTCCATATCGCTGAAGAAGCGCTGGCGCGCCTGTTCGAACGGCAGCATGAGCGAGCGCTCCGGGGAGGCTTCGGCCAGGCGGCGGTACTCGGGTATCCGCGCGGGATCCATGAGGTCAAGCGCACGTTCGCCCCGGTCGAGCACGAAGGCTGCGAGGAACACGACCTGACGGATACGCCCGCGGCAGGCCGCCACGATGTCCGGCAAAACGATCCCGGCCAGCGAGTGGCCGACCAGGACCAGGTCGCGAAGATCGCGTGCCTCGATCCAGTCCACCACTGCCGCGACGCTGTCATCGAACGTGACCGTCGCGCGCGGCGTGGCATCGTCACCGCAGCCGGGCAGGTCCAGGGTCAGGGCACGATGCTCCCGTCGATGCAAGGCCGTGATCACCTCGCTCCAGCACCAGGCTCCGTGCGAGCCGCCGTGGATCAGCGCGAAGGTGTGCCCGGACACGGAATCGGCACTCACGCGCGGGGCCCCCTCGCCAGACGCCATCGCGTCGTCGTTGCGGGAGCTCGGCATTGCGCGGAGGTTCGGAGCATGGACGGATGCGCCTGGTACGGGCGATGACATGGCATGCGGACAGCATAGTCCACGCCCAGACCGCAGCGCATCGCGAGCAGGAACCTGCACCGCATCGGGCAGGATTTGCTAACGTCGCGGTGACACCCGACCGGAAACCTGCCCATGCGCCCTGCCATCGTGCTCTGCTCCCTGCTCACCGTCGTGCTGCTGGCCACGACCGGCCAGGCCATCGCCGCGAAGGGCGACACGCCCAGCCGCAACCAGATCATCAAGGCGTCGAAGGCCGGCGAGTGGCACGCGCTGGACCCGGCCAACACGCTGTACATGGACCTGCCGTCCGGTCGCGTGGTGATCGAGCTGGCGCCCGGGTGGTCGCCGGCCCACGTGGCCAACCTCAAGACGCTGGTGCGCGAGCACTATTTCGACAACACCTCGGTGTACCGCGTGGTCGACAACTTCGTGGCGCAGTGGGGCGATCCGGATGGCGACGTGCCGGCCAAGGCCAAGTCGATGGGCAGCGCCAAGGCCACCCTGCCGCCCGAATTCGTGCGCCACGTGAAGGGCACCCTGCCCTTCGTGCCGCTGGACGGGCCGGACGTGTACGCGCCGCAGGTCGGATTTTCCGGCGATTTCCCGGTCGGCCGCGACCCGGCCACGCACACCGCGTGGATCGCGCATTGCTATGCCACCGTCGGCGTGGCCCGCGACGTGCCGCCGGACAGCGGCAACAGCAACACCCTGTACGCGGTGATCGGCAACGCCCGGCGCATCGACCGCAACCTGGCCGTGGTCGGCCGCGTGGTGTGGGGCATGCCGCTGCTGTCGTCGCTGCCGCGCGGCCCGAACGACAACATGGGCGTCTACCGCGACCGCAAGCGCGCCACCCCGATCGCGCGCGTGCGCCTGGCCAGCGAGCTGCCGGCCGACCAGCGCCTGCCGCTGCAGATCATGCGCACCGACAGCGCCAGCTTCCGCACGCTCATGCACGCCATGAGCCACGCGCACAACGCCTTCTACCAGTTCAGCCCGGGGCGCATCGACCTGTGCGCCGTGGCGCCTCCGGTGCGCATGCAACCGGCTGCGCATGCATCCGCCGGTGGCAAGTAACGCGTAGGCTGTAAGACAACGGCCGAACCGCCGGTCTTGTTGTCTGACCGTCCCCGAATGCGAGTTGAGCCCATGATCCAGCGTCGTTTCCTCGTCCCCCTGCTGGCCGCCTGCGTGGCCCTGGCCGGCCTGCTGCCGGCCGCGCGCGCCCAGGTGCCAGCCAAGGCCCCCGATTTCACCGGCATCTCGCACTGGATCAACAGCAAGCCGCTGACCATGCAGCAACTGCGCGGCAAGGTCGTGCTGGTCGATTTCTGGACCTATTCCTGCATCAACTGCCTGCGCACCCTGCCGCACCTGAAGTCCTGGTGGGCCAAGTACCACGACAAGGGCCTGGTCATCGTCGGCGTGCACGCGCCCGAGTTCGACTTCGAGAAGAAGACCGCCAACGTCCAGGCGGCGGTGACCAAGTTCGGCATCGGCTGGCCGGTGGCGCAGGACAACGACATGGCCACCTGGAGCGCCTGGAACAACCACTACTGGCCGGCCGAGTACCTGATCGACAAGGACGGCAACGTGGTCATGCACCACTTCGGCGAAGGCCACTACATGGAAAGCGAGAACGCCATCCGCCGCCTGCTGGGCCTGGCGCCGATGGATCGCGAGGACGTGCCCTCGGCCAACCTGTCGGGCATCGACTCGCCGGAGATGTACCTGGGCAGCGATCGCGTGCACAACATGGCCAATCCGATCGCCCCGCTGATGTTCAGCCACGACTACACGGCCCCGGCGCGCCTGGACCTGAACAAGTTCGCCCTGCAGGGCAGCTGGCGGTTGCGCGGGGAATACGCCGAACTGACCGGCGACCAGGGCCAGATCCGCCTGCACTTCAAGTCCGGCAAGCTGCACATGGTCGCGTCCAGCCCCACGCCCGTGACGCTGTCGATCACCGTGGACGGCAAGCGCCAGCCCGACGTCCGGGTGCACGACAGCCGCCTGTACACGCTGTTCGACAGCAGTGACTACCGCGACCACGTGGTCACCATCGACATCCCCGCCGGCGGCTTCAAGGCCTTCACCTTCACCTTCGGCTGATTCGGTGCCGGCGGGTCGCGTCGGGAGCTTCCCGGCCGCGCCCGCTTGCTGCATGCTTGGCGACCTGCCCCGCCGCCGATTCCAGCCGTACCCATGTCCACCGACCGCAAGGCCTACCTGCAGATCCATTTCTGCGTGCTGCTGTGGGGCTTTACCGCCATCCTCGGCAAGCTGATCACCCTGCCGGCCCTGCCGCTGGTGTGGTGGCGCATGCTGGCCGTCGCGCTCGCCCTGCTGCTGTTCCCGCGCGTGTGGCGCGGACTGCGCGCGATGCCGGTGAAGCTGCTGGCCGCCTACGCCGGCATCGGCGCCCTGGTGGCGCTGCACTGGCTGACCTTCTACGGCGCCATCAAGCTGGCCAATGCCTCGGTCGGCGCCCTGAGCATCGCCATCGCGCCGGTGTTCCTGGCCCTGGTCGAGCCTTGGATCGCGCGGCGCCGGTTCGATCCGCGCGAACTGCTCATGGGCATCGGCGTGGTGCCCGGCGTGGCGCTGGTGCTGGGCGGCATTCCCGGCGGCATGTACCTGGGCCTGGCGGTGGGCGTGCTGTCGGCGCTGTTCGTGGCGCTGTTCGGCGCCCTCAACAAGCGCATGGTCGAGCACGCCGACCCGCTGACGGTGACCTTCGTCGAGCTCGGCGCGGGCACGCTGTTCCTGACCCTGCTGGCGCCCTTGCTGCCGCATGACGGTCCGCTGCTGCCGCTACCGGACCTGCACGACACCTTGCTTCTTCTGGTCCTGTCGCTGGGCTGCACCCTGCTGCCCTTCGCGGTGGCCCTGGTGGCGCTGCGCCGCCTGAGCGCCTTCGTGGTGCAGATGACCACCAACCTCGAACCGGTCTACGCGATCGTGCTGGCGATCCCGCTACTGGGCGAGCAGCACCAGCTGGATGGCATGTTCTACCTGGGCGTGGCGATCGTGCTGGGCACGGTGTTCGCGCACCCCTGGATCACCCGCCAGCGCCCCGGCCTGCCGCCGGCCGAGATCATGGGCACGGCGGAGGCGAAGAACCTGGGCGAGTGAACGCCGCCGGGCGCGGCGACCACGGTCCAACGAACTCGGGGACTCTCAGCGGAATCGTTCGCGCGCGCGCCACTCGAGCCAGCCGATGCTGTCGAACGCGGTCACGGTGTTGAACACCGCCTGCATCTCGACGCCGGCGCTGGCGGCCACTTCGTGCAGGCGCTTCCAGTCGTTGGCGAGGACCTGGCCGATGCGGATCTGGTCGTCGAAGTGCTCGTCCAGGTCGAGCATGCGCTTGAAGTGATAGCTGCCGCCCGGATCCAGGTGGCGCGGCAGCCAGCCATCGCCGCCACGCAATGCCAGGAGCCATTCCAGGCGCAGATAGGGCATCGGTTCGCACAGCTCCCTCCAGCGCTCCAGCTCACGGGTGGTCAGGCGCGCGAAGTCGGCGTCGCCATAGGTCTGCCGCGCGTAGGGCTCGGCCGACGCCAGGTCGCCGACGATCATGTAGACGCGATGTTTCGGATCGAGGATCAGCGGCTCGGCATCGGGCAGGACCAGCTGGCTGGGCGCCATCAGTTCGCCTGAACGCAGGTAGTCGATCAGCGGTTTCGATTCAGCCCCAGCCTGTGGCGGCCTGGCGCTGGGCTGCGGTTCGCGCACGACCATCTGCGCCGGTGGCGACTGCACGCGCTGGGCATAGGGGTCGCGTTCGCTGCCGCGGAATTCGGTGCGATGGCTGACCTGTTCCTGCCGGACCGGCTGCAGCACGGTGTCCTCGCGCAGCGAGTACGGAACGATCCGCTCGAGCGAATACTCCTCGCTGTCGCGACGCAGGAAGTGTTCCAGGTCCACCGGCTCGGGAATGCCGTGATCCTCGGCCATCGGCACCGTGTCATTGTCGGCCATCTCGAAGAATTCGGGGGATGTGACGTCGACCGACTGGAAATCCTCGACCGGGCCCTCGACGCTGGACAGCACGCGTGCCAGGTCGCGCACGTCGAAGATCGCCGGCAGGGTGATCTCGCCCGGCCGCAGCACGTCGCCCATGCGGATGCAGCGCACGCCGCGCCCCCTGGCCAGCATGCCCGCGGCATTGGCCTCCGCGGACTGTTCGCCAAGCAGGAGCAGATCGGCATTCTCGATGTCGCCCAGCGTCCATGCCGCCTTGACCCGCTGCACGGCCTCCGGCAGCAGCAGGCGCAGCCGCGCGCGCTGGAAGCCGTTCAGCCCCACACTGGCCAGTGTCCTGGTATCCGTCACCGCAGGTTCTCCGTCCCACGCCCGTCCCGGGGCGTCGCCCATTGGGCAACTGTAGCGCGAATGGCTGCCGTCTCGTATACCCCCTGGCCTGCCACCCGACCCGGGGCGCCCCGGGTCAGTCCCCGGCTGACGCGTCGGCGGCGACCGGGTGCAAGCGCAGGTCCTGGAAATCGAAGCTGAAATCGGTCAGCGGCGAGATCGGCTGCATGCGCGCCTCGCGCACGTGCCCGTCGGCATCCAGGGCGAAGGTCACGAAGGCATCGGCGTTGAGCGAGCGATCGCGCCAGCGCACGATGAAGGTGTCGTGCTGCCACGGCTTCATGTCGCCCAGCAGCTGCTTGGTGTGGCTGAACTGCATCACCAGGTGGCTGCCCTGCTTGCGGATGTCGATGTCGCCGTACCACGGGTCGCGATAGGTGCCGGCGTAGTCCGACAGCGGCAATGACGGCTTGCTGTGCCTGTCGCGCGCGGCCTCGTGCTTCTTCCAGCTGTCGTCGGCCCTGGCCTCGGACTGCGCCACGGCCTTGGCATAGACCGCGGTCCAGTCGGTCTTTGGAGCGTGCATGTAGGCATCGAGGATGCGATAGGTGACGGCCTGGAAGGCGGCGCCGGACTGCTGGTTGGTCAGCACCACCATGCCCAGCTTCATGTCCGGGATCATGGTCACCCGGGAGACGAAGCCCGGCCATCCGCCGGTGTGGTAGACCACCTTGTGCCCGCGGAACTCGGACAGGTGCCAGCCCTCGCCGTAACCGGCATAGTCGGGCGTGACCGCGGCCAGCTCGGGAATCTTCGATCGGGTCGGATGGATCGCCGTCTGCACCGACCACATCTCCTGGTGGCGCTTGGCGCTGAACAGGCGCTTGTCCGTGCCGTCGGCGTTCTTTCCGTAAACGCCGCCATCCAGCTGGGCGATGATCCACTTCGCCATGTCGTGCACGCTGGAGTAGATGCCACCGGCGCCGGAGTTGTTGGCCCAGGCCAGCTTCGCCACCGGCTTGAGATCCTTGAAATCGTACTTGGCGTAGCCCGTGGCCACGTCGTGGTCGGTGGGCTTGATGTCGTGGTAGTTGAACCGCGTGTCGTGCATGCCAAGCGGTTCGAAGAAGCGGGTCTCCAGGAATTTCCGGTAGCTCTCGCCGGAGACGTTCTCGATCACCAGCTCGGCGACGCCGAACAGGATGTTGTCGTAGAAATAGCGCTCGCGGAAACCGTACTTGATCGGCACGTGCGCCAGGTGCTGGATCACCTGCTTGGTGGTGTAGTCGGTGGTCGGCCAGTACAGCAGGTCACCCGCGCCCAGGCTCAGGCCGCTGTGATGGGCCAGCAGGTCGCGCACGCGCATCTCGTGGGTGATGCTGGGGTCGGACATGCGGAACCACGGCAGGTGGTCGATGACCCGGTCGCCCATGTCCAGCTTGCCCTCGTCGGCCAGCATCGACAGCGAGGCCGCGGTGAAGGCCTTGGTGTTGGAGGCGATGGCGAAGATGGTGTGGGCGTCGACCGGCTGGTCGGCCTGGCCGTGCGTGCCATAGGTGCGCACGCCGTAGCCCTGCGCCAGCACCACCTTGCCATCCTTGACGATGGCCACGGCGATGCCGGGCACGTCGAACTGCTTGCGCACGCCGTTGACGTAGGCGGTGAAATCGGCGAGCTGCGGCGGCAGCGCGGGCGTCCTGACGGCTTCGGTCGCGGGCGTCTTCGGCGCGCCGACGCCAGCCAGCGCCGGCGTCGCGGACAGCGCCGTGGCCACGCCGAGAGCCAGCATCAGGGAAAACGAACGGACGATCGGATGAATGCGCATGGCGCTCTCCTGCTTTCGATATCGAGAAACGAGTATGTCCGCGCCGGTGGCGCGTGTCATGCCACCGACGCCGCATCACGGCGCCGGTGACTGACGGTCATTTCACGACGTAAGTGTTGTTGGATCGATCAACGTCGGGGATGGCATGGTCGGGGTCGATCACCGCCGAGGTCACGCGCTTGTCGCCCGGCACCGTGACGTTGAAGCTGTGGTGCTGCATCCAGGTGGCCACCGGCACGCGCACGCTGGCGTGGCTGCCGTCGGCGTAGTTCAGCCGCAGCGTCGCCGGCATGACCAGGCGATCGAGGTTGGCCACCGTGACCGTGGCGCCGTGGGCCGGATCGTTGTCGATGTAGCCGACGCCCGTCACCGCCATGTCCAGCGCCCAGTTGTGCCGGTACCAGCCGTTCCAGAACCACGACAGGTCCTCGCCCGCGCCGCTGTCCATCGCGCGGAAGAAGTCCGACGGCGAGGGATGCTTGAAGGCCCAGGCATGCACGTAGCGACGGAAGGCGACGTCGAAGCGTTGCGGGCCGAGGATCTGCTGGCGCAGCAGCATCAGTCCCAGCGCGGACTTGAAGTAGGTCACCGGATGCCGGTATTTCTCGACGATCAAGTCGGCGCGGGTGAGGATCGGCGGCGCGGCGGCGTCGCGCAGGACGGGCACGATCTCGTCGACCGGGTTGCCGCACTTGGGCGCGTACTCGCCGTCGCACTTGGGTGCGTACCGGCCCTTGTCGAAGTCCAGCGCCGCGCGCACGTCGACGAAGGTGTTGAAGCCCTCGTCCATCCACGCATCGCGCCGTTCGTTGGAGCCGACCAGCATCGGGAACCAGAAATGGCCGACCTCATGCGTGGTCAGCGCGAACAGGTTCTTGCCGCCCAGCTTCCACCAGTCCATGGCCAGGCCCGGATACTCCATGCCGCCCACGGTGCCGCCCAGCGCCACCGCGTTGGGCCACGGATAGGCATACCAGCGGCGTGAGAAGTACTCGATGGTGTGCTTGACGAATTGCGTGGAGTCCTGCCAGTGGCTCTTGCCCTCCACGCTCTCGACCGGATACAGCGACATCGCCATGGCGTGCCTGCCGCCCGGCAGGTTGATGCGCGCGGCATCCCACGCGTAGGCGCGCGAGGCGCCGAAGGCCACGTCGCGGGTGTCGTGCATGCGGAAATGCCAGGTGCGCGTGCCCGCGGACCGGGGTTTCTTGGCTGCCGCTTCCACTTCCGCCGGCGTGCGGATCATCACCGTGGCATCGCTGTTGCGGGCCCGGGCCAGGCGCTCGCGCTCGACCCGGGTCAGCACCTGGTCGGGATTGACCAGCGCGCCCGAACCGGTGACGGTCATGTCGGCCGGCACGGTGACGCGGTAATCGATGTCGCCGTATTCGAGGTAGAACTCGTTGTTGAGGAACGGCAGCGTGTCCCAGCCATTGAGGTCGTCGTAGACGGCCATGCGCGGGAACCACTGGGCGATCTCGTAGACATCGCCGTTGCGGCTGGCGAACCACTGCGTGCGGCCGCCGAACTTGCCGGGGATCGTGTAGTGGTAGACGACGCGCAGGCGCAGCTTGCCGTCATGCGCCTTCAGCGGCAGCGGCAGGTCCACGCGCATGCGCGTGTCGCTGACCTGGTAATGCGCGCGGCGGAAGGTGCCGCCCTGCTCCACCTCGACCTTCTCCAGCGTGTAGCCCGATGTGTGGTCGGCCAGCGCCGGCTCCGCGTCGCCGGAGAAATTGCCGCGCGCGTCGGCGCGGTAGCGGTTCTGGTCCAGCTGCAGCCAGACGATGCGCAGCGCGTCGGGGCTGTGGTTGGTGTAGGTGATCACCTCGCTGGCGCTGAGCGTCTTGCTGGCCGGATCGAGGCGGGCGCGGATGGCGTAGTCGGCGCGGTTCTGCCAGTAGTCCGGTCCAGGCATGCCGCTGGCCGAGCGGTAGCGGTTGACCGGATAGCGGTGGACATACGGCGCGAAGGTCTTGCGCGGCTGGAAGTGGCTGGCGTCGGACGCATGGGCCACGCCCGCGAGCAGCGTCAGGCATGCCAGGCATGCCGTGAAGCGGGAAACGGCTGTCATTGGTTTCAATCCCCTGTCATCAAGCGGATGCCGGCGGCCGCCGGCATCCGTCTCGAGTCATGGCGTGACGGTTTGGTAATCGGTCGGGACCTTCGCCTTCGGCCGGGCCACGTGGTACATCTGCCAGGCGATGTCCTTGAGCAGCCAGTCGCGGTCCTTGCCCTTGACGTACATGTCGAAATGCGAGCGACCCGGCAGGAAATGGAACGAGGCCTTGATCCCGGCGGCGTCCATGACGGCCTTCAGCTTGCGGGCCGCGCCGTTGAGGTAGAAGGTGTCGGCGGTGCCCACGTAGAGGTGGACCTTGCCGTCCAGGGACGACTTGATCCGGCTCGCATGGGTCTTCACGCGATAGGCGATGTCGTAGTGGTCGCGCCAGTAGTCGACCACCTTGGGATTGACCGCGCCGGTGGCGCGATCGAACATCGGCTGCGGCCGCCCGTCCTTGCCACGCGGCGAGAACACCCACTCGAACGAGGCCAGCTGGCCGCCGTAGGCGCCCAGCACGCTCTCGAGCTTGGCGTACTGCTCGAAGGTGGCGATCACCTTGCCGTTCATGCGCACCAGCGGATACGGCGTGCCATCCGGCTTTTCGTAGACATTGGCGTGCGGCGCGTACAGGTCTATGCCGGAGAAATCATGGAAATCGCTGGGATCGGGCGAGGTCGGCCAGCTGCCGCCGAAGAACGCCGGATAGCGCACCTGCAGCCACAGCGTGGCCCAGCCGCCCGAGGAATGACCGTTGAGGAAGCGTCCGTCGGGACGCGCATCCATGCGGTAGGTGCGCTCCAGTTGCGGGATCAGTTCGGTGGTCAGCGCGCGACCCCACGGGCCGTTGTTGACCGAGTCGGCGAACTCATGCGTGCCGGTGGGGCTGGACTCGTCCAGCAGCACCCAGATCATCGGCGGCATCTGGCCTTCGGCCATGGCCTTCCAGACCTGGGCGGCGGTGAAACTCTGCGAGGCCAGGTTGCCACCGAAGCCGTGCGTCTCGTACACGGTCGGGTAGGTCTGGTGCGCGTCCTTGTCGTAGCCAGGCGGCAACAGCACCCAGCCGCGCATGTGGATCGGGCGACCCCAGAATGCCGTCAACGCGGGGCTGACGAAATCGATCTCGCGCGCATGCGCGTGGGCGGCATCGAGCGCCTTCTGCATGTCCGTGCGCCGGGCCTCGGGCAGGAACGACGGCGCCGACCAGGCCTGCATGCGCGGTCCATGTTCGCGGTCGAGCTTCAGCTCGGGCATTGCCTCGTTGACGCCGCCCAGGTGCACGGTCGCCACCGGGCCGACCACGTCACCCTCGCCGCGGCCACCGTAGGCGTAGTCGTGGTTGACGTCGAGAACCGCCTGCATCGCGTAGTCACCCGGCGCGAGGGCGGAAAACCCCTTGGGATAGGCCGTGGTGTCGGCGTCGAACTCGACCGCGCCGCCGGGCATCAGGTGCTTGACCTCGACCGCCGCGACGGTGGCGTGGTACATGCCGAAAATACTGCTGTCGACCTCGGTGACGGGACGGCCCCTGGCCTTTTCGCGGGCCTCGGCCAGCGGCATGGCGAACACCAGCAGTCGCCCGGACACCACGTGCTTGAACGAAGTGGCCAGCGACACGCGCACCAGCTGGTTGGGCCTTGGCGCCATCTTCGGCGGCGCGGCCTGGACGACCAGCGGTATCAACAGCAGTGCCAGGATGGCTGTTCTGCGAATGGATAGATTCATGCCATCGTCTCCCCAGGTAGTCGTTCCATTGTGATCTGCATGGTCCGTGGCCGACACATCCGAAAGTCATGGTTGCCCGGCATGCGGTACGCAGCGCACGAAATCGGCGTGAATTGGCCGCACCGGGGCCGCATCACCTCGGCTGGTCATGCGCTTGCGCGCGATCAATGACGTAAGCCGGCGGGATGCGCGTGGCAGGCCGTGCCACCTTGTACATCTGCCAGGCGATGACCTTGCTCAGCCAATCGCGGTCCTTGCCCCGGCCGAACACGTCGTGGGTCTTGCCCGGCAGGAAATGGAACGACGCGTTGGCGCCCAGCCGATCCATCTCGCGCTGGAGCTTGTGCGCCGGACCATCCAGGTAGAACGTGTCCGCGGTGCCGACGAACAGGTGAATCTTGCCGTCCAGGTCCGGTTTGAGCCGCTTCCAGTGCGTGCGGATGCGGAAGGCGATGTCGTAGTGGTCGCGCCAGTAGCGGGCCACCGCGGGGTCGACCGCGCCGGTGTCGCGGTTGAACAGCGGTTCGGGCCGTCCGTCCCTGCCGCGCGGCGAGAACACCCATTCGAACGAGGCGTCCTGTCCGCCGTAGGGTCCCAGCACCCGCTCCAGCCCGGCCAGCTGCTCGGCGGTCGCGATGACCTTGCCGTGCATGCGCATCTGCGGCCACGGCGTGCCATCGGGGCGGCGGTAGACGTTGGCATGCGGCGCGTACAGGTTCGGCCCCATGAAGTCGGTGAAGTCCACCGGGTCGGGCGATGTCGGCCAGGTGCCGCCGAACATCTTCGGATAGCGAACCTGCAGCCACAGGGCGGCCCAACCGCCCGATGAATGCCCGGTCAGGAAGCGGTCGCGGGGCTCGGGGTCCATGCGATAGGTGGCTTCAAGGCGTGGCATGAGCTCGGTGGTCAGGGCCGTGCCCCAGGGACCGTTGTTGACCGAATCGGCGAATTCGTGGGTCCCGGTCGGGCTCGACTGGTCCAGGAAGACCCAGATCATGGGCGGGATGTCGCCCGTGGACATCAGGCGCCAGTAGGTCGCCGCGCGATCGGACAGGGTCGCCAGCGTGCCCGTGTAGCCCTGGGTGAAATACACCGTCGGATACTGCTGCCGAGCGTTACTGGCGTAGCCGGGAGGCAACAGCACCCACCCGCGCATGTGGATGTCGCGGCCCCAGAAGGCCGTCAAGGCCGGACTGACGAAATCGATGGCGCGGGTATGTCTGCGGGCGGCGGCAAGCATCGCCTGGTCGCTGGCGCGCCGAGCCTTGGGCACGTAGGGCGAGACCTGCCAGGGCTGGCGGACCGGGGTCGTGTTGGGCTCCAGCACCAGTGTCGGCACGGCCGATCCGTGGCCCAGCGGCGCGATGACCACCTTGCTGACCAGATCATGCGGACCGCGGCCACGGTAGCCTTGGGTGTGGTCGGCGTAGAGCACGGCCTGGATCGCGTAGCGTCCGGGCGTCAGTCTGGAGAACGGCAGCGGAAACGCCAGGACGTCGCCGTTCATCAGCAGGTCGTGCCCGGGCGCCAGGTGGGGCACGTCCATGGCGGCCACGGCATTGCTGGTACCCGACAGCGACCGGATGTAGACATGCCTGATCGGCTTGTCGCGTGCCGGCCCGGGCAGGTTCTTCAGTGCGTCGACGTAGATCAGCAGGCGGCCGGAACGCACATGCGTGACCCCCTTGGCCAGCGTGACCCGGAACCATGGCGGCGCGGTGACCCGGGCGGCAGAGGACAGCGGCGCGACCAGTGCCAGCAGGAGTAGCGCCGCGATTCTGCGATGAAGTGTATGCATGCAAGCTCCCTGTCGCGCCACCATACTCCGGCACGTCGAGGGCCGTCACGTCGATTGACGCTGACTCGACAGGCTTTCCGGCGCTACACTGCGGACCCAGGGCGCCCCGGCCCGCATCGCCCCCATCGTACCGATTCGCGCCATGCGTACGCACGCCGACAGCATCGACCTCGAGGATCCCGCGCAGTCGGGCGTCTTCCTGGTCACCGACGACGACCTGAGGATGGTCGCCGACGCCGAGCATGCGCCCGACACCTGCCTGCGGCACATTCATCTCGATGCCTGCCATGACCGCCATGCGGCGGTGGCCGCGCTGGACGATGCGCTCGACGCGCCTCGCGGACAGAACCCGCGTTGGGATGCCCTCGGCGAACGCCTGCTGGACCTGTCCTGGCTGCCCGCGCAGGGCTACGTCATCCTGCTCAGCGGCACCGATGCCCTGCGCCAGGCCAGTGCGCACGATTTCGACCAGCTGCTGGACGTGCTCGACGAAGCCGCGGCGGGATGGGCCAGCGCGCGCATCCCGTTCTTCGCCTTCGTCGCCCTGCCCGCGCAACCGGCCAGCGCCGTCGAGCACATCGACACCTTCCACCTGCACGGCGACTACGTGGAACTGAACCAGCTGCTCAAGCTGACCGGCATCTGCGACAGCGGTGGCGCCGGCAAGGCCCTGGTGGCCAGTGGCGCGGTGCGGGTCGACGGCCACGCCGAACTGCGCAAGACCTGCAAGATCCGCGCGGGCCAGCAGGTAAGCGTGGACGGGCGGCAGATCCGCGTGGTCGCCGACGACGCGCCCTGAGCGCGATCAGAAACCCGCGGCCAGCTTCGGCAACAGGAAGAATCCGAACACCATCATCACCAGCGCGAAGCCGCCCAGGTAGCCGTTGATGCTGGCCAGGGCGTTGATCCAGTACAGCCGGCTCTCCCGCGAACGCCCGCGCCACAGCACCAGCAGCAGGCCCAGCAGCGACAGCGCGACGATGGCCAGGAAGATGACGCCGCTCCAGGGCATCAGCGCGACCACGTGCGAACTCGTCGCCGGCACGCTGCCGCCGAACATCGTCGGATAGCTGGCGCCGTAACTGCGGTAGACGGCACGGATGGCGAAGTACTCGCTTCCGAGCAGGGCGAGGCTGCCCAGGTACAGGCAGGCGGAGAGGGCCAGGCGCAGGCGATCGATCATGGGGTCAGCCTTCGCCTCGGCCCAGCCGCGACACCCAGCGGTACATCAGGAAGGTCACCGCCACGAAGGCCACGCCGCCGATCCAGATCCCGGCATGCTCGAAACCGGGACCGACCAGCGCCAGCGGCTCCTGGCCGCCGCCGAAGAATTTCTTGCCGAACACCACGATGGCCGCGATCAGCACGCCGATCAGGCTCTCGCCGACGATCAGGCCCGAGGACATCAGCACGCCGAGCTGGCGGGTGGTCTCGGGCCTGGGCGAGCGCGCCGCGCGGCGGTCGAAGTACCAGCCGACGAAGGCGCCGACCACGATCATCAGGGTCACCTCGGTGGGCAGGTAGATGCCCAGGCCCACGGCCAGCGGCGGCAGGCGCACGGACTTGCCGAACAGCGCCAGCACCTCGTCGACCACGATGATGCCGGCACCGATGGCGGCGCCGGTGCGGATCAGGCCCCAGTCGATGTTGTGCTGCAGCACGCCCTGCGCCAGCGCCGAGATCAGGCCCGCCTGAGGCGCCGCCAGGGCATCCTTGGTCGCATTGGCCGCGCCGACGAAACCATAGGCCTCGTTGAGCAGGTTCATCACGAACGGAATGATCAGCGCGCCGGCGGCGACGCCGATCACCAGCGCCACCTGCTGCTTCCACGGCGTGGCATCGACCAGCTGGCCGGTCTTGAGGTCCTGCAGGTTGTCGTTGGCGATGGTGGCGCCGGCGAACACCACCGAGGAGGTGAACAACGCGAAGGCCACCAGTGCCTTGCCGGCCTCCGGCGGCAGGCTCGACTGCACGCCCAGCGCCAGCAGCACCGAGGCGATGACGATGACCAGGATGCCGATGCCCGACAGCGGGCTGTTGGACGAGCCGACCAGGCCGGCCATGTAGCCGCAGACCGCGGCCACGAAGAAGCTCATCAGCGCCACGAACACCACGCCGCCGATGACCAGCAGCCACAGGTGCGAGCCGAGTCCGGCGCCGACGGTGAAATCACCCAGCAGCCAGGCAATCGGCACCATGCAGGCCAGCGTCACCAGCGCCACGATGCCGATCGGCAGGTCATGCTCGGTGCGTGGCAGGGATTCGCCCTGACCGGCCTTGCGCATCCGGCTCGAACGGATGGCGTCGGTCAGGCCCGTGTATACCGGCTTGACCAGCTTGACCAGGGTCCAGATGGCGGCGGCCGCGATGGTGCCGGCGCCGAGGAAGCGCACCTTCTGCCCGAACACGGCACCGGCCACGTCGGCGGCCGAACCGTCCAGGTGCGAGAGCAGCGCGAAGTGTGGCACCGCCCAGCCCCAGGCGATGAGCGTGCCCAGCAGCATGGACACGCCGACCCACAGGCCCACCAGGTGGCCGACCGCCAGCAGGGCGAAGGACAGGCTGAAGTCGAAACCGGACACGGCGCCGCGGTCGCCGACGCGGAAGTAGCCACTGACGTCCTTGGCGAACACATGCGTGGCCTCGACCACCGCGAAGGCGGCCGAGACGATGGCGCCCCACACCACGGCCATGAATCCGGCGCGACCGGCCTCGGCGGCATCGGCGTCGCCGTCGGCGCCCTCGCGATGGCTGGCGCCGACCTTGAGCACCTCGGCGCAGGCCACGCCTTCCGGATACGGCAGGTCCGAGTTGGTCACCAGGGCGCGGCGCAGCGGAATCGAGTACATCACCCCGAGCGTGCCGCCCAGCGCGCAGATCAGCGCGGTCTCCCAATACGGGAAGCCGGCCCACCAGCCGGCGATGACCATGCCCGGCAGCACGAAGATGATCGCCGACAGCGTGCCCGCCGCCGAGGCGATGGTCTGCACGATGTTGTTTTCCTGGATGGTGGCGTCGCCGACCTTGCGCAGGAGCGCCATCGATATCACCGCCGCCGGGATCGACGTGGCGAAGGTCAGGCCGGCCTCGAGACCGAAGTAGACGTTGGCCGCCGTGAACAGCAGCGTGATCAGTACGCCGATGACGACGCTGCGGACGGTCAGTTCGGTTTGCGGCGCCAGTGCGCCGTGGCCAGAGGTGTTCACCAGGATGCTCCCCGTGCATTCGATGCCACGGATCGTTCCATGGATGGCGCATCAGCCGCAAGCCGCGCACCCGATACCGGCGCAGCGTGACCCGCGCGCGTCAGTCGGCCGGCGGGACCAGGCGCAGGGTCCCCGTGCCGCGCCGTCGTTCGCCGGCGAGCAGGGGTTCGAGCCCTTCGGCCGGAATCGGGCGCGAATACAGGTAGCCCTGCCCTTCCTCGCAGCCCGCTCGGCGCAGGAAGTCGTGCTGCTGCTCGGTTTCCACGCCCTCGGCGATCACCGACAGGCCCAGGCTGCGCGCCATCACCAGCATGGCCTGGACGATGCTGGCGTCCTCGGCGCTGCCGGGAAGCTCGTCGACGAAGGAACGATCGATCTTCAGGTACGCCACCGCCGGCAGCTTCAGGTAGGCCAGCGAGGAATAGCCGGTGCCGAAATCATCGATGGCCACGGCCAGACCGAGGCCATGCAGCGCGTTCATGGTCTCGCGGGTGGCGTCGCCCAGATGCAGGATCGTGCTTTCGGTGATCTCCAGCATGATGTCGCGTGGCTGGATACCGTGACGCTGGATGGCGCGCGTCACCTGCTGCACGAACTCCGGGTGCGAGAACCAGCTGGCCGATATATTGACCGCGATGCGTGGCACCGCCAGCCCGCTCGCATGCCAGCGCGCGACCTGCCGGCAGACCTGATCCAGCACCCATTCGTCGATATGGCGGATCAGGCCGAGCGTCTCGGCCATGGGCACGAACTCGCCGGGCATGATGTGCCCGCGTTCGGGGTGCTCCCAGCGCAACAGCGCCTCCGCGCCCACCAGCCGGTTGTCGGCGAACAGGATGCTGGGCTGGTACAGCAGCCGGAACTGGTCCTCCTCGAGGGCCCGGCGCAGGTCGGTCAGCAGCAACAGCCGCCGGTTGGCGTCGGCGCGCATGCGCGGCGTGTAGAAACGGAACGAATTGCGTTCCTGCTGCTTGGCGCTGTACATGGCCGCATCGGCATGCGTGAGCAACGTGGTCGCATCATGGCCGTCGAGCGGATACGAGGCGATGCCGATGCTGGCGCCCAGGACGATCTCGTAGCCCTCGATCGAGAACGGCTGCGAAAGCGATTCGATCAGACGCGTGGCCAGCTCGGCCACGTCTTCACGTGCCTTCAGTTGCGCCACCAGCAGGGTGAATTCATCGCCACCGATGCGCCCGGCCACGGCCCCCGGCGGCAGATGCCGGTGGATGCGCTCGGCCACCACGGTCAGCAGTCGGTCGCCGATGGCATGGCTGTAGCTGTCGTTGACGAGCTTGAAGTTGTCCAGGTCGACGAATATCACCGTGACGGTCTCGTTGTCGCGTTCGGCGTCGCGTATGGCATCGGTGACGCCACGCTCGAACTCGGAACGGTTGACCAGCCCGGTCAGGGCGTCATGCGTGGCCAGGTACTGCAGGTGTCTCTGGCCGGCCTTGCTGTCGGTGATGTCCGTGCAGACCGCCACGTAGTGCTCGATGTCCTGATCGCCGGCACGTATCACGCTGATACTGAGACGCTCCGGGTACACGCTGCCGTCACGCCGCCGCATCTGCACCTCGCCGCTCCAGTGGCCCTGTTCGGCCACGGTCGTCCAGATCGATGCCGGCAGGGGCGTTCCGTCAGGCATCCGGCGGTAGGCTTCGAACGCCACGCCCTCCACTTCGCCCGCCTCGTAGCCCGTCAGGCGCGCGTGCGCGGCATTGACCGTGAGAATGCGTCGCGCCGCATCGGTGATGATCACGCCTTCGGCCACGCTGGCCATGGCCTCGGTGGCGATGCGACGCTCGCGCGCCATCTGCATGTGCTCGCTGAGGTCACGCAGGATGTCCTGGCGGACCCTGAATTCGTTGCCCCACTGCACCACGCTGCTCGATACCTGCACGGGCCGCGGCCGGCCATCAGCGGATTTCAGGTGACGCACGCCATCGTCGTCGTCATGCGGGGCGCTCGGTCGCGCGAACAGTTCACCGTAGGGCATGCCGCGCAGGTGGTCCTCGCCCAGTCCGGTCCAGGCCGAGGCCCTGCGATTGGCCTGCAGGACGATGCCGCTGTCGTCCTCCACCATCACGATGGCGTCATCGGCGCTGTCGAACAGCAGCCGGTAGCGCTCCTCGCTGCCACGGATGTCGGCGAGGATGCGACGCGCCAGCCAGAGCCACAGAAGGATCGCCAGCAACCCGGCGAAGCCAAGCCCGGCCAGCAGCAGGTGCGACACCTGCACGGCGCCTTTCGCCATGGTGGCCGAGAACGCGTTGCTGCGCGGCTCGATGTAGTTGTTGAGGTCGGCGATCCTCTGCCGTTGCGCATGGATGAAGGCATCATCCACCGTGCCCGCCGCATAGGCTTCCCGCAAATCCCCGGCGATGACGGCCATCTGCTGTACTTGCGCGTCGGTCGAACGCCACGCCTCGAGCGAGGCATGCATGTACGGCGCATCCTGCAGATACCGCATCATGAAGATGATCATCGGGATCGCCTCGGGCATCGCGTTGTCCGCGCGCAGGATGGCGGCGACCTTGTCGTAGTCGTAGGTCGGCTGCGCGACGGTATCGCGCACATGGCGATAGTCGGCGAGTATCCGGTAGGCATGGCGGAAATGGCGCAGGTCGGCATCGCGGCCGCTCTCGGCGTAGGCGTCGAGATCGATCACCGCCTGTTTCTGCGCCTTGGACCAGATGCTCTCGCCGTTGAGGAACCCGGCGAGAGCAACCTGGGTCTTGAGCGCACCCCAGGACAAGGCCAGGAGCACGCCCACCACGACAGCGAGGCCCCATGCCAGGGGCATGAGGCGTCGAGCCAGCGGCTGCTGCATACCACTCGTAGCACGTCGCATTGGCAATCCCTGTTTCCAGGCCGCAACCCGAGAATACGACGTGCGAGGCGGATTGTCTTGCACCTATGCGGCAGCCCCAGCGGCCTGATGACCGAGCCTGCTGGGTTCGATGCAGATGTCGGCAAGCACTTTCATGCAGACATAACTGCGGCGCACGCATTCGGCGAGGTGCTCGACCTCGTCCGCGGACGGCGCGGTGCCGAGCAGCGTGCACACGATCTCCAGCGCCTCCCACGGATGGGTGTCGTCATAGGCCGCATGCAACTTCAGCCAGCGCAGCGAGCGGGCCCGGCTGGCGGGATCGAAACGTTCGCGGTAGGACGCACTGTCATGGAGAATCCGCGACCATTCGCCGGTGGCGCCCTCGACCGCGTAGTTGGTCGCGGCAACCCCCGCCGCGAGACTGTCGTTGGCGCTGACCTCCTCGCACCAGCGGGCCAGCACGTCAGCACCCCTGGGGGTGCGTCCGGACAGGAGCTCCTGGCGCGCGATGCCCTCGCCCTCGGCCCAGTGCAGCCAGTATTCGGCATGGTTCTGCTCGACGCGGATATTGCGCACCAGCCAGCGCCTGGCAAGATCGTCGCCGGCGCTGCGTCCGTATTGCGTCTTCAGCAGACTGCGCGCCATGTAGCCGGGGAATCGCTCGATCACGGGCCAGATGCCGACCATGAAATGACGCGTCGTCTCGAAGCAGGCGCTGCCGTCGCGCATCGCGTCCCACAGCGCATGCTCGACCACGCTGCGCCGGGCATCCTCGCATG
Source organism: uncultured Gammaproteobacteria bacterium (assembly GCA_963821885.1). Taxonomy (GTDB): domain Bacteria; phylum Pseudomonadota; class Gammaproteobacteria; order Xanthomonadales; family Rhodanobacteraceae; genus Oleiagrimonas. The sequence continues at coordinate 687,335 of CAWGFN010000001.1, forward strand.
CGTCGACCATCTCCCGTGCCCACCGCGGATAGCTGTCGAGCTCGGTCAACGGTCCCTTGCGTTCAAATGGCATGTTCATCGTGCACCTCCATTGGATGGTTGTGCGTCCCCCGCATGCACTTCATCCGGCAGGACGCGTAGCGGGCGGTCCAGCGTGCCCAGACACTTGTGCCGGCCCCTGTCGCGCAAGGTCACCGGCACGCTTGCAGCCTACGCCCGGGCTCCGCCGCACGGCATGACGGACATCGTGCTTTTGCGCATGCGCCGGCCGGGCCATGCCACTGGGCCGGATCGGCCTTCTCGTGCATTGACCGGCTGTAAGCGGATGCAGACGCGCCCGGTCTGTCTGGGGAGACGGGCCTGCTGCCGTTTCGCGTTCACGAGGTTTCCCACCATGCCGCATCGATTCATCACCCTTGGTTTCGCGCTGGCGCTGTCCATGTCCTGCTGGCTGGCCGGCTGTTCGTCGTCCGTGCCAACGACCAGCCAAGGGACGGCATTCCCCGAACCCGCGCATGCCGCCCCCGACGCGGATGCACACGGCATCCGCACCGCGGTCTTCGCCGGCGGCTGTTTCTGGGGCATGCAGTGGGTGTTCGAACACGTGCGCGGCGTGCAGTCGGTCACCGCCGGCTATGCCGGAGGCACGGCCGCCACGGCCACCTACGACCAGGTCAGCGAGGGCGATACCGGGCACGCCGAATCGGTGCGGGTGCGATACGACCCGTCGCGGATCAGCTACGCGCAATTGCTCAAGGTGTACTTCGCGGTCGCCACCGACCCGACCCAGCTCGACAGGCAGGGGCCGGACGTGGGCAGGCAGTACCGCGGCGCGATCTTCTACACCAGCGCGAACCAGCGCCGGATCGCCGAGGACTACATCGCCGAACTGCGCCATCGCCACGTCTACGATGCGCCGATCGTGACCCGGGTCGTGCCGCTCGCGGGGTTCTACCGCGCCGAGGCCTACCACCAGCATTACGCGGACAAACACCCGCACGATCTCTACATCGTCATCAACGACGCGCCGAAGATCGATGCACTGCGCGAGCGACTGCCGACACTGTATCGGAGCGACGCGGCGGTCGCCTCGCCCTGAACGGAACCTGTCCCCGGGCCTGAACCGCAGGCGAACCTGAACCATCGCTGCGTCAACATGGCGCGTCTTGCCCGCGTTCATGTAGCCGTGGGCAGTATCGAATCACGAGGGGGATGCGAAACAGGATGTGTCGCCATCCACCCGCGGATACGGTCCGCGATGCGCCGCCCGATGAATCCAGGACGGCACTGTCACGCAAGACGATGGAGACACCTCATGAAACGACAAGCCTGGCTGTTTGCGCTGCTGCTCCTGCTGGCCCTGCCCGCCGCCGCTCAATCCGTGCGCGGCTACGCCAGCATCCAGCTGGACCTTCACGCCGGTCCCGACATCGGCTACCCGGTGGTCGACCTGATTCCGCTCGGCGCGCCACTCTACGTGCACGGCTGCACGGCCAACTGGGCCTGGTGCGACGTCAGCGTGTACGACGAACGCGGCTGGGTCGCCGGTGACTACATCGACTACCCGTATCAGCGCCGCTGGGTCTCGGTGTACAGCTACGGCGCGCTGATCGGCATCCCGGTCGTCAACTTCATCATCGGCGACTACTGGCACGACCATTACCGGTATCGCCCCTTCTACCACAACCGCGGATACTGGTATCGCCACCGCTTCGCCTACCACCCGGTCCCGCGTTATCCGCGGCATCGTGTGCGGTTCGCGCATGCGTTCCATGACCAGGCGCGCTACGGCTACGGCTATCGCCGGGATCATGACCGTCGCTACGACCATGACCGCCGTCGAGACGACCAGCACCGCTCTCACGGCGACCACCGCGACCGCGACCGCGACCGCGGCCATGGCAACCGCGTGAACGTGCGCATCGGCAATGGCAACCGCCAGCGCGGCCATGAGCGCGGCCTCGGCCAGACCGTGGCCCGCCACGCCATCCCGCGGAACGAGCGCAGGGACACCTACCATCCGCCGCAGAACGCCTCGCGCCGCCTGGCTGGCCGACATCCGGCGACGGGCAATCAGCGCTTCGCCGCGCGCGGCGGCAACTGGCAGAACGGACGGTCTAACTACAGCCGCCCGGCCCAGGCGCACCGCCAGGGCAGCCAGAAGCACGCCGCCAACCGCAACCATGGCCATCACGGCGACCGCAATCCCAAGCATTACCGCGGCCAGCACTGAGCACAATTGGCGCACACGCACCACGGCGGAGACTCCGGTCTCCGCCGTTTTCATGTCCGCGGTCGGGCCCGGCGTCCCGTCCGGCCGCCGCCACGCGCGCGGACGGCTCCGCTTGCCGCGCCTGTTGCCTGCAAGCGATGCCCTGCTGCACTCTTGCGCGCATACCCCACGAGTTGCCTGCCGATGACCGACGCCACCGTTAGCGCGCCCGCCCGACGCGGCTTCCGCTACTACGACCTGATGGTTGGCGGCATGGTTGCCGTGTTGCTGTCGGCCAATCTCATCGGGCCGGCCAAGGTGGGCACGGTGACGCTGCCGCTGATAGGCGCGCTCAGCTTCGGCGCGGGCAACCTGTTCTTCCCCTTCAGCTACATCTTCGGTGACGTCCTGACCGAGGTATACGGTTACGCCCGCGCACGCCGCGCCATCTGGGCCGGCTTCGGCGGACTGGTCTTCGCCACCCTGATGACCTGGGCCATCCTGGCCATGCCGGCCAGCCCGACCGAGCCGTTCAACAGGACGTTGCAGCCGGCGCTGGAAATCGTCTTCGGCAACACCGGGCGTATCGTCATCGCCTCCATGCTGGCCTACTGGCTGGGCGATTTCGCCAACTCCTACGTGATGGCGAAGATGAAGATCTGGACGCAGGGCCGCCACCTGTGGACGCGCACCATCGGCTCGACCATCGTCGGCCAGGGACTGGACAGCCTGACCTTCTATCCGATTGCCTTCCTTGGCATCTGGGAGGGCGAGACCCTGATCAAGGTCATCGTCTTCAACTGGGTGATGAAAGTGACGGTGGAGGTGGTGTTCACCCCGCTGACCTATCTCGTGGTGGGTTTCCTCAAGCACCGCGAGGGCGTGGACGCCTACGACCGAGGCACGCATTTCACGCCCTTCAGCCTGCGTGACGAAGGGCAGCTTGAAGCGCCGCACGAGCGCTGAGTTCGCGGACGGATGCCGGGCTGCCTGGCCAGGGCATCCGGCGGCCCCCACCCGGGATTGAACCGACCCGGCACCACGGCCGGCTGGACTGGACGCGGCCAGGGCGTTCTTGCAGCATGGTCCGCCATCCCCATGTCTGACGCATGCACCCGCCACGCCGGAGACCCGCATGGCCGACTACCACAAGACCCCCGAAGCCCTCGCCCGACTCACGCCCGAGCAGTACCGGGTGACCCAGGAATCGGGTACCGAGCGCCCGTTCCAGAACGCCTTTCACGATCACCATGCGCCGGGACTTTACGTGGACATCGTGTCCGGCGAACCGCTGTTCACCTCGCTGGACAAGTTCGACAGCGGCTGCGGCTGGCCCAGCTTCACCCGTCCGGTGGAGGACGCCAACGTGGTCGAGAAACGCGACACCAGCCACGGCATGACCCGCACCGAAGTGCGATCGAGCCACGGCAACAGCCACCTCGGGCACGTCTTCCCGGATGGCCCGGCCGAACATGGCGGCCTGCGCTACTGCATCAACTCGGCCTCGCTGCGCTTCATCCCGCTGGCCGAACTGGAACAGGCCGGCTACGGTGCCTATCGCAAGCTGTTCGAAGTGAACAGGACAAAACCGTGAACATGACGACCGAACGCGCCATCCTCGCCGGCGGCTGTTTCTGGGGCATGCAGGAACTGCTGCGCGACCAGCCCGGCGTGCTTTCCACGCGGGTGGGCTATGCCGGCGGCGACGTGCCCGACGCCACGTACCGCAACCACGGCAACCACGCCGAGGCGGTGGAGATCGTCTTCGATCCCGCGCGCATCGGCTACCGCCGCCTGCTGGAATTCTTCTTCCAGATCCACGACCCGACCACGCGCAACCGCCAGGGCAACGACCTCGGCGCCAGCTACCGCTCGCTGATCCTCTACACCAGTGAAGCGCAGAAGCGGACGGCCGAGGACACCATCGCCGACGTCGACGCCAGCGGCCTGTGGCCGGGCAAGGTGGTGACCGAGGTGCGGCCGGCCGGTGATTTCTGGGAGGCCGAGCCCGAGCACCAGGACTACCTGCGACACTATCCCAGCGGCTATACCTGCCACTTCGTGCGCGGCGACTGGGTATTGCCGCGGCGCGATGGCGCCGATGGCCAATGACGGCGGCCGCCGGCCTCGAAGCATCCAGCGCGTGATGCCGGCCGTGGGCACAGCGTACGACTTTCATCGAAGTTCAATCGGAGGCCGCCATGAACGACCGTGAGACCACTACGTTGCCCCGCAGCGTGCCCGCCCTGGGTATCGCCGGCCTGGTGCCGTTCCTGGCCAGCCTGGCCTGGGGCTGGGCAGAACCGGGGCAGCGCGACCAGGCCGCGGTCCTGTTCATCGTCTATGGCGCCGCTATCCTCAGCTTCCTCGGCGGCACGCGCTGGGGCCTGGGCCTGATCCGTCCCGACACCCCGGCCTCGCGCTTTGTCGAAGCCGTGCTGCCCAGCCTGCTGGCCGTCGCCGCGCTGGTCGTGATGCATTTGCCGGCACTGGCGCTGACCCTGCTGAGCTTCGGCTTTGCCCTGTGGGCGCTGCTGGATGTGCGCGACACGCGCTGGCCAGCCGCCTACCGACGCATGCGCCTGGGCCTCAGCGTGGCGGTGCTGGTTATGCACGGCGCCTGGGGGCTGTTGCTGCTCTGAGCGGCGCGACCGTGCCCCCGGCGCCTACTCGCCGGTGCCTTCGTAATCGTCCGGCCGGGTCGGATCCTCGCCGCGCGCCCAGCCGCGCGCATGGGCCAGCCACGACAACGCCAGCGTCACCACCAGGTTCACCACGAGCGCATACACAGCCGCATAGCCGGGGAACGTGGCGCCAACAAGATGCAACGGGAAGATCGGCTTGAAGCCTTGCGTCGCCGCCATCCAGGTCCCCACGGACATGCCCGCGACCCAGCCGACGATCAGCGCGCCGCGATGCAGCCAGCGCGTGTACAGGCCGACGAAGATCGACGGCAGTGTCTGGATGATCCACACGCCGCCCAGCAGCTGGAAGTTGATGGCGTACTGCTGCGGCAGGTACAGCACGAACGCCAGCGCGCCAACCTTGACCACCAGCGAGGACAGCCTGGCCACGCGCGCCTCCTCGGCGTGCGTGCAGTCGGGCTTGAGGTACTCGCGGTAGACATTGCGGGTGAACAGGTTCGCCGCGGCAATCGACATGATCGCCGCCGGCACCAGCGCGCCGATGGCAATGGCCGCCATGGCCACGCCGAAGAACCACGGCGGAAACCAGCGCTGGAACAGCGCCGGCACCGCAAAGTTGGTGCCGTACTTGGTGAATCCGGCGGCAAACGCGGGGTCGTGCTGCACGCCGGAGGCCAACGCCATGTAGCCGAGCGCGGCGATCAGCGCCAGCACCAGCGAGTAGGCCGGCAGCAGCGCCATGTTGCGCTTGATGGTGCGGCGACCGTCGGCGCTGAGCAGGCCGGTCACCGAATGCGGATACAGGAACAGCGCCAGCGCCGAGCCCAGCGCCAGGGTCGCGTAGGCGCCGGCCAGGCCGGGCTTGAGCAACAGCTTGTCGTGCGGCACCGCGGCGAATATCTTGCCGTAGCCGCCCAGCCTGGCGGGAATGATGACGACCGCCGCGATGACCGTCACGTAGATCAGCAGGTCCTTGACCACCGCGATCATCGCCGGCGCGCGCAGGCCACTGGTGTAGGTGTAGGCCGCCAGGATCGCGAAGGCGACGATCAACGGCAGGTCGCCCAGCCAGGTCGGTCCGGTGATGCCCATGGCGCTGATCACCACCTCGATGCCGACCAGCTGCAGGGCGATGTAGGGCATGGTGGCGAGAATGCCCGTGATGGTCACCAGCAGCGCCAGCATCGGGCTGTCGTAGCGCGCGCGAACGAAATCGCCGGCGGTGACGAAGCCATGCCGGTGCGACACCGACCACAGCCGCGGAAACACCACGAACACGATCGGATACACCATCAGCGTGTACGGCAACGCGAAGAAGCCCAACGCGCCGGCGCCGAACACCAGCGCCGGCACCGCGATGAAGGTGTAGGCGGTGTACAGGTCGCCGCCCAGCAGGAACCAGGTGACCACGGTGCCGAAGCGCCGCCCGGCCAGGCCCCATTCGTTGATGTGGTTCAGGTCCGCCCGGCGCCAGCGCGCGGCGACAAAGCCGAGCACCGTGACCAGCGCGAACAAGCCGATGAAGATGATCATGGCCAGGGTCATGTCCGCACCTCAGACCCGCGCCCGGTAGGCCAGCGCCGTGACGATCGCGGTGACCACGATCCAGGCGAACTGGAACCAGTAGAAGAACGGAATGCCGGCCAGCGCCGGCTCGACGCGGTTGTACAGCGGCACGCTGACCGCCACGCCGATGATGACCATGAACAGCGCGTACCAGAACGCGCGCTTGCCTCGCGATGCCTGCGACATGAGCGCCCTCCCCGACGCCTGCACATCCCCGCAGAAAAGCGTCCAGCGCGTCGCCTGTCAAGCCGCGCGGCGCAAGGACCAGAATCCGATCTCGGCCCGGACCCGCCAACCCGTGCGCCGATACACCTCCAATGCGCGGGTGTTGTCCTGGGTCACGTGCAGGAACGGCAGCCAGCCGCGTTCGAGCTGGTCGTTGGCCAGCATGGCCATCAACCGCCGCGCGTAGCCGCGCCCGAGAAAGTCCGGATGGGTGCACACCGCGCTGATCTCGCGCGCTGTCTCCGTGCCCAGGCGCTCGCCCGCCATCGCCACCAGGCGGCCGTCCTGGTAGATGCCGAAATAGCGACCCAGCGCCATGGTCCGGGCGCGGAAATAGTGCGGGTACACCAGGGCCACCAGGTCCAGCACGTCCTGCCGCCGCGCCTCGTCCAGCGCGATCACCGGGGGCCCGTCCACGATCGGCAGCGGGCGCTCGCGGACCATCTGCGCCAGCGGGCGGAAGGTCTTGATCGTCCAGTCCCGCGACAGCTTCGGCGCGATGCCGAGCAGCAGGCGTTCGTCATCCGCGCCGACCAGCGCGTGCAGCCCATCCTCCACGTCGACGTCCGGCCGCGCGATGCCGAGGAACGGCGCCACGTCGCCCGGATAGCAGGCCGCGTCGCCGCTGCGCAGGGCGAATGCCGCATGACGGGTCTGCAACGAGGCCCAGAAGGGGTTGTCGAGCGCGGCCGCCAGGGCCGCATCGATCGGACGGTTCATCGCGCCAGTCTACGGCTGATCGAATCCGGCGCAATCGGGCAGTTGACATCATCGCGCAGGCTGCGGCCGGCGATCAGATTTCCAGCCACGGCCGGTTCATGGCCCGGATGCCCTGATTGCGCAGCCAGGTGTCGACACGCGTGAGCGCGGCGCCGCCACGCCCTGCCCGCGTTGCTGGATGGGTTGCGCGCATGACCCCGACCCGGATCTCCCTTCACTGGCCATCCACCATCACGACATCAATTCGGATATCGTCTTGAACGTCCAGACACCCCTCACCTTCTTCATCAGGTAGGTCGCGCTGCCGCCAGGACCACCGAACACGGCGATCCCTTCGTCGCCCCGATGATTGATCTCGAAGACGATCGGCATGCCGATCGTATCCGCCCCACGCTGCCAATACATGACGTGCGCCTGTGCGCGATCGAGGACAATGAGACGGGTGACCGGGCACGTCCCAGCAAAGTACGGTCGATGCCCCACCACGAACGCCGCCTCCGTCAGGCGATCATCCGGTGCTTTCAGACGGCAGCTGCTGCGCACGGGCCCGGCGGCGTGTTGAAATTTCAATCCCATCCATTTGTGCAATACCTGCGCGAGCGCGCTGGAACGCTCGCTCTGGCTGGCCGAGTAGGCCACGTTCGGCAACGGATCGATGGCGTCCGGAATGCCATCCCCGTCGGTATCACGACGGTGCGGATCAAGCCACATGGCACGCTCGGCGATATCGGTCAGGCCATCGCGGTCGCTGTCGCGCTCGAGATCCGACAACGGGATGTCGAGATACAGGTTGTCGCGAAATGCCCGGGTGAACCCGGGCCAACCCGGCAAGCCGACGTCATGGTTGTCCATCGGACGTTGGGCCACCTCGATGTGCAGGTGGTTCCCGGAAACCAGCGCCAGGCGGGAGTCGGGCATGATCACGTAGGGTTCGTAGATGCGGATGCCCGTGTAAAGCGGCGGCTGGAAATGCCTGCCGCCATCCTTTGACACGCTGACCCAGTACCCGCCCGCGCTGTACGGTTCGCTTGGGTCGAGCGCGTGCGAGATCGTGATGGCGACGATGAGATCACCGTCGCGCTCGTAGCGCACCATGTGCCCACGGTGCAGCTGTCTCGCCCAGCCGGGAAGTGTGCCGTAGCGCCCGGGCGTGTAGGTCAGCGAGTCGTCGTGGACGGGCGATGCCGCCCCCTTCCTGGGGTACGTCGCGCCCATGTCGGGGAAGGTCGCACGGCGTTTGCCCATTGGCATCGCCCTCACCGGCCAATCAGGATGGACGGGCACCTCCGCCGGCCGGGGTGCATCGACGACGTGCCCATCGGGCCGCTGCAGACCCGGCAAACCCTCGAGCCGGGGCCTGGCCAGACGGTCGAGGGCCTTGCGCAAGGCCCGCGAGCAACCGCTGCATGTGACCCTCGCTTGCCGGGCAAGGTCTCGCCATTGTCCGGGATCGGCGGTGTACACGTCCGCAGGCAAGACCAGGCTGGGATAGCCCTCGTCCATCGCGAGTCTGTCGTAGATCCAGTGCCATACGCCGTCCCAGTAGGACGTGGGTGGGACGAACCAGGGGTTGTCATGTTGGAAACGCCGGATCAGGAAATCGAAGTCATCCCGGGATGTCCGGGACAGGCCGCGGTCCAGCAAGCCAAGCGCGTACCATGACGTCGACCGGGTGGAACCGGTGTCCGCATCGCCCTGATCTTCATGCCCGTGTCCAGCCTGCTGCTTCGCCGCACGGGCCGACGCGCGCGCCTCCATGGCCAGGTCGCGCCATTGAAGGTAGCGAGCGTGATCGCCCGACATGAGATAGACCGCCGCAATCGCCAGCCGGGTCGGCGCATCCAGCCGCGTGCGCACGGCGGCCCCGGAGGCGCTCCGGGGAGACGGCGCCAGGGCAAGCACACGATTCAAGCGCCCCTGGAACAAGGCCTCCTGGATGATCCGCGCGCGTACCTCTGCGGCCAACGGGGAATCCGGTCGCGATGCCGACACGCGCGCATCGGCCACCTCCAGGGCTGCCATGTACAGCAGGGGATTGGACAGTTCGTCGCCCTCACGCCCCTCGCGAATCAGGGTGATATAGGGCTCCAATGCATCCGGTTCGGCGCCTGTCCGGTCGTACAGCAGGAACGGACAGGGGAACTCGTCATAAAGCATCTTGCGGTCGCGATTGGGATGCGGGCGCCTTTCGAGCAAGGCACGGAACGCGGCAGGCGGTCCGCAATCGACGCCCGAAAGATCCATTCCCCTCACGAAGGAACGCGCGGCCTCGAGCATCACCAGGTCGCTGCCCGGATGCGACCGGGACAGCTTCAGGAACGCATGACGCAAGCGGTCGCGTTGCGCCTCGTCCACGTCCTGGTTCCCGTGCATGCCGCCACGTTGGAGAACGAGATTCACCAGCGTCGATGCCACATCGTGAGCGAGGCCGTACTGCCGTGCCACGCGGGCATCGAGTTCCGGACGCGACTCCCCCTGACGGGCCCATTGGTACAGCTGGCCTTCGAAGCTTCGCGCGTCATCCTTGTCCGCGTCGCGCATCGGACTGTGGGCGACAAAACGCGCGAGCAAGGGGTCGTTCGTCGCACGCTGCGCATGCGCATGCGCATGCGGCATGGTGGCGGACACCATGGACAAGGCCATGACCCATGAAAAAATTGCTGCATGCATCCGTCGACCACTCCCTGGATCCGCTGGCGTCCAAGGTATAGCACGCCAGCTGGACCATCCATCGCTTGAGGGCACCCGATGCCGCATGGCGCCGTGGCATCTCGCAGCCTCGCTCGGGATAACATCCGGAACTGTCCACGGGAGCATCGAGACCATGACCGAGCGACTGATCGCCTGCGTGCTGGGCGGTACCGCCCCGCGCGCGCGCACTGAACTTCACGACGTGGCCTTCGCCGTCGGCGATTCGCTGGACGCGGTGCACCCCCAGCTGCTGGACAGCTGGTTCGGCAGCCCCGATGGGCTGCACGTGGATGCCTGGTGCTTCGTCGACAGCGTGGCCGGCTACCGCGTCCGCCTCCACCGCGCGCCGGCCGACAACGGCCTGCATCTGTACTTCGTCAACATCGGCGGCTACCGCGCCGGCGAATTCGGCGAGCGCCACGCGTGGGCCCTGTTCGGCGCCACCAGCACGGGCGAGGCCAAGGCGCGCGCCAGGGCTTCCCTGCTCAAGGGCCACGAGGAAATCCACAAGGACGACCTGCACGCGGTCGACGACTGCCTGCGCATCGGCAACGTCGCGGGCTGGCACGTGCACCTGGAGCCGGCCGAGGGTGCCCTCGACCCTTCGATCACCAACGGCTATTTCCCGCTGCCCCTGGCCACCGTGCAGGCATGGAAGGCCACATCCTCGCCGCGCTGAATGCGCCGACCCCGCCATCGGCCCACCGCATCCGGAAACGCCTGGACGGCGTAAAGGACAACGATACGCCACCCACCAAGGACCCTGTGCCCATGACTCTTCCGAAGGACGTTCACGTGGTGGCGCTGCTCTGCGCGTCGCTGTTGCTTGGCGGCTGCATCGCCGGCGGCAACGTGCGCAAGCCGATACCCACCGCCTACTATCCGGCGCCCTTGCCGGCGCAACGGCTGGTGGTGATGCTTCCCGGCCGCGGCGACACGCTCAAGGGCCTCGAGGACCATCGCGTCGCCCAGATCATCCAGGCGCAATGGCCGCACGCGGACGTGATCCTGACCGGCCTGAGCATGCCCTACTACCGGCAGGGCCGTGTCCCCCAGCGTCTGCATGACGAGGTCGTCGCGCCGGCCCTGGCGCGGCATCCGCTGCCCCTGTGGGTCGGTGGCATCTCGCTCGGTGGCCTGGGTACCCTGCTCTACGACCATGCCTACCCGGGCCAGGCAAAGGGCCTGTTGCTGCTGTCGCCGTATCTGGGTGATGCGGCCATCCACAAGGAGATTCGCCGGGCCGGTGGCCTGGCCGCGTGGAAACCCGGGCCGTGGCAACCGATGGAACCGAAGACCTTCCAGCGCGAACTCTGGCGCTACATCAAGCACTGGCGCGACGATCCGCAACGCGCCTGCACGGTGTGGGTGGCCTACGGCGACAGCGAACGCTTCCGCGACTCCATCGAACTGATGGCCCCGCTGCTGCCGGCCGACCACGTGATGATGCGTCCCGGCCACCACGACTGGGCACTGTGGACGCCGGCGCTCAAGGCCCTGGTCAAGCGCGCGGATGCGGCGCAGGCCTGCCGGTAGCACGCGCACCTGCTTCCGCCTGAAGGCAAAGGGCCCCGCATGCACGAGGCCCTTGCCGATCACGCCTTGCGCACGAACTCCGACTTCAGCTTCATCGCGCCGATGCCGTCGATGCGGCAATCGATGTTGTGGTCGCCCTCGACCAGGCGGATGTTCTTGACCTTGGTGCCGACCTTGACCACCGACGAGGCGCCCTTGACCTTGAGGTCCTTGATCACGGTCACCGAATCGCCGTCCTCGAGGATGTTGCCGTTGGCGTCGACCACCTTCAGCCCTTCGTCCCCGGACGGCGCCGCATCGTCCGGCGACCACTCGTGGGCGCATTCGGGACACACGTACAGGTGGCCATCCTGATAGGTGTACTCGGAGCCACACTTGGGGCACGGGGGAAGAGAGCTCATCGGATGTCCGTTTGTTGTTCGTGGAGGGTGACGCGACCGGCTCGGCACGCGAGGCGTCCCGGCCCACGGCCATCCTCGCATTCTCGCACTTTCGTGCCCGGCATGACGTCGCGCATGGAAAAGGCCTCGCGCAGGCGAGGCCTTCCGGTCTGCATTCCGGCGTCGGAACGCCGCGGGACGATGCTCAGATCATCGGCAGCTTGAGCCCCTGCTCCCTGGCGCAGGCGATGGCGTCCTCGTAGCCGGCGTCGGCATGGCGCATCACGCCGGTGCCCGGATCGTTCCACAGCACGCGCGCCAGGCGCTTGTCGGCGGCCTCGCTGCCGTCGCACACGATGACCAGGCCGGCATGCTGGCTGTAGCCCATGCCGACGCCGCCGCCGTGGTGGAAGCTGACCCAGGTGGCGCCGCTGGCGGTGTTGAGCAGCGCGTTCAGCAGCGGCCAGTCGGACACCGCGTCGCTGCCGTCCTTCATCGCCTCGGTCTCGCGATTGGGCGAGGCCACGGAACCGGAATCGAGATGATCGCGACCGATGGCGACGGGCGCCTTCAGCTCGCCGTTGCGCACCATCTCGTTGAAGGCCAGGCCCAGCTTGTCGCGCTGGCCCAGGCCAACCCAGCAGATGCGCGAGGGCAGGCCCTGGAAGCTGATGCGCTCCCCGGCCATGTCCAGCCAGCGGTGCAGGTGCGGATCGTCCGGGATCAGTTCCTTCACCTTGGCGTCGGTCTTGCGGATGTCCTCCGGGTCGCCCGACAGCGCCACCCAGCGGAACGGGCCAATGCCGCGGCAGAACAGCGGGCGCACGTAGGCCGGCACGAAGCCGGGGAAGTCGAAGGCGTTTTCGCAGCCCTCGTCCTTGGCCATCTGGCGGATGTTGTTGCCGTAGTCGAAGGTCGGGATGCCCTGCGCATGGAAGGCCAGCATCGCCTCCACGTGCACGCGCATGGACTGCTTGGCCGCATCGCGCGTGCCTTCCGGATCGGACTTGCGGCGCTCGAACCACTCCTCGACGGTCCAGCCCAGCGGCAGGTAGCCGTTGACCGGATCGTGCGCGCTGGTCTGGTCGGTGACCGCGTCCGGCTTGACGCCGCGCCGGACCAGCTCGGGCAGGATCTCGGCGGCGTTGCCCAGCAGCGCGATGGACTTGGCCTCGCCGGCCTTCGTGTACTTTTCGATGCGCGCCAGGGCGTCGTCCAGGTTGTCCGCCTGCTCGTCGACATACTTCGTGCGCAGGCGGAAATCGATGCGGCTCTGCTGGCATTCGATGTTCAGCGAGCAGGCGCCGGCCAGCGAGGCCGCCAGCGGCTGCGCGCCGCCCATGCCACCCAGGCCTGCGGTCAGGATCCACTTGCCGGTCAGGTCGCCGCCGTAGCTCTGCCGGCCCATCTCGACGAAGGTCTCGTAGGTGCCCTGCACGATGCCCTGGCTGCCGATGTAGATCCACGAGCCGGCGGTCATCTGGCCGTACATCATCAGGCCCTTCTTATCGAGCTCGTGGAAGTGCTCCCAGTTGGCCCAGGCCGGCACCAGGTTGGAGTTGGCGATCAGCACGCGCGGCGCGTCGGCATGGGTGCGGAACACGCCCACCGGCTTGCCCGACTGCACCAGAAGGGTCTCGTCCTCGTCCAGTTCGCGCAGACTCTTGAGGATGGCGTCGAAGCATTCCCAGTTGCGCGCGGCGCGGCCGATACCGCCGTACACCACCAGCTCGGCCGGGTTCTCGGCCACCTCGGGGTCGAGGTTGTGCTGGATCATGCGGTAGGCCGCCTCGATCAGCCAGTTCTTGCAGGTGAGCTCGGTGCCGGTCGGCGGGTGGATCTCGCGCGAGGGGTCGATGCGGGTCGGTTCGGACATGGTCAGGCTCCCGATGGCGTGCGGATGCGGTCGGTCGGGGCGGCCACGCTTGCCGCGCCCGGAAGACCCATGTATACACCGTATACATGCCTGCGCCAACCACCGCCGCGAAGATTCTCGACGCCGCCTACGCCCTGCTCGACCGCGAGGGCCCGGCGGCGCTCAGCATGCGTCGCGTGGCCGAGGCCGTGGGCATCACGCCGATGGCGATCTACCGCCACTACCCCAACCGCGAGGCACTGCTGGAAGCCGTCGCCGAGCGCATCTTCGACGTGGTGGCCGCGGACTGGAGCCGGCGCAGCCACGAACCGGACGTGCTGGCCCGGCTGATGGCGCTGCTGGAGCCGCATCTGGACTTCGCGCTGCGCCACCCGAACCTGTTCGACCTCGCCTTCGCGGCACACCGCGCGGGGGCCCGCCGCTATCCGGAGGATTTCCTCGCCGGCCGTTCACCGACCTTCAACGTGGTCGTGGAGACGCTCGCCGAGGGCATACGCCGCGGCGTGCTCAAGCCGGACGACCCGCACGCGGTGATGATGAGCCTGACCGGCCTGCAGCACGGCCTGATCACGCTGTACCGCGCCGGCCGGTTCAGTTACGACGAACCGGAATTCCGCGACTTCTATCTGCAGGCCATGCGACGCATGATCGACGGCCTGGTGGCCTGAACCGCATCGACTGCCTCCGGCGCGCGACCGGGCTACCGGTGCCGGGCCAGATAGCGCGCAGTGGCTCCGCTGTCCGAGGCCGCGACCTGCGCCGGCGTGCCCTGCGCCACCACCCGGCCGCCCTCGTCGCCGGCGCCGGGGCCCATGTCGATCACCCAGTCGCTGTCGGCGATCACGCGCAGGTCGTGCTCGACCAGGAGCACCGTGTGCCCGGCATCGACCAGCCCGTGCAACTGGCGCATCAGGCGATCGACGTCGGCCGGATGCAGGCCGGTGGTCGGCTCGTCCAGCACGTACAGGGTGTGTCCGCGCTGCTTCTTCTGCAGCTCGGTGGCCAGCTTGATGCGCTGGGCCTCGCCGCCGGACAACTCGGTGGCCGGCTGGCCCAGGCGCAGGTAGCCCAGGCCGACCTCGCGCAGGGTCGCCAGCGAGCGCGCCAGTGACGGCACCTCGTCGCCGAAGAATGCGACCGCGTCATCGACAGTCAGATCGAGCACCTGGGCGATGTTCCTGCCGCGCCACGTGACCGCGAGGGTGTCGTCGTTGTAGCGCGCGCCATGGCAGTCCGGACACGGCGCATACACCGAGGGCAGGAACAGCAGCCCGACGGAGACGAAGCCCTCGCCCTCGCAGGTCGGGCAGCGGCCCTTGGCGACGTTGAACGAGAACCGGCCGACGTTGAACTTGCGCCGACGCGCCTCGGGCGTGGCCGCGAACAGCTTGCGCACGTGGTCGAACAGGCCGGTGTAGGTGGCCAGGTTGGAACGTGGCGTGCGGCCGATCGGCTTCTGGTCCACGCGCACCAGCCGGGTGATGGTCTCCAGCCCGGCCGTGATGCGCCCACCGGCGGGCGCCGGCGCGTCCTCGGCAGGCAGATCGTCACCATCATCATCCGCGGTGTGCGTCACGCCCAGTCCATCGGCCACCAGGTCCACCAGCGCCTGGCTGACCAGGCTGGACTTGCCGGCGCCGGACACGCCGGTGACCACGCTCATCACGCCCAGCGGAAAGCCCACCGCCAGATCGCTCACGTTGTTGCGCTCGATGCCTTCCAGCCGCAGCCAGCCGGTCGCCGCGCGGGGCTCGCGCGGGGTGTGCCCGGCGTCATCGAACAGGTAGCGCCGCGTATGCGACTCGGCGCAGTCGCGCAGGCCATCGGGTGCACCGCTGTAGAGCACGCGTCCACCCTGCTCGCCGGCATCGGGCCCGATGTCGACCAGCCAGTCGGCGGCGCGGATCACGTCCATCTCGTGCTCGACGACGAATACCGAGTTGCCGCCGGCTTTCAGGCGCCCGAGCGCGCGCAACAGGGCCTCGGTATCGGCCGGGTGCAGGCCCGCCGAGGGTTCGTCGAGCACGTAGACCACGCCGAACAGCTGCGCGCGCAACTGCGTGGCCAGGCGCAGCCGCTGCAGCTCGCCGGGCGAAAGCGTGGGCGTGCTGCGGTCCAGCGACAGGTAACCCAGGCCCAGGTCCACCAGTGTGTCGGTGCGGGCGCGGATGTCGCGCGCCAGGCGCTGCGCGACCAGCGCCTTCTCCGGATGCTCCGCGTCCCCCGTCGCCCTGCCCTCGGCTGCCGCGCGCAGGCGTTCGCCCAACTGGCGCAACGGCAGGCGCGAGGCCTGGGCGATGTCCAGGCCGGCGAAAGTCACCGCCAGCGCCTCGCGACGCAGGCGTCCGCCACCGCAGGCCGGACATGGGCGGGCCACCATGTAGCGCGACACGCGCTTCTTGATCGCCTCGCTGGGCGAGCTGGCGAAGGTGTGCATGACGTAGGCACGCGCACTGACATAGGTGCCCTTGTAATTGCCGGCCTCGCCACGCGCGTAGCGCTCGCGCGCCTCGGCGGCCGGGACGTCGCGGAATACCGGCACGGTGGGCTGCTCGTCGGTGAACAGGATCCAGTCGCGGTCGGCCTGCGGCAGCTCGCGCCATGGCCGGTCGACGTCGTAGCCCAGCGTCATCAGGATCTCGCGGTAGTTCTTGCCCTGCCAGCCCTGCGGCCAGGCGGCAATGGCGCGCTCGCGGATGCTCAGCGAGGGGTCGGGGACCATCGAGTCCTCGGTGACGTCGAAGGTCTTGCCCAGGCCGTGGCAGTCCGGACAGGCGCCCGCGGGCGTGTTGGGCGAGAACGCATCGGACTCCAGCAACGCCTGCCCCGGCGGATAATCGCCGGCACGGGAATACAGCATGCGCAGGGCATTGGAGATCGTGGTCAGGCTGCCCACCGAGCTGCGCGCGCCGGCACCGCCGCGGCTCTGCTGCAGGGCCACCGCCGGCGGCAGTCCATCGATAGCGTCCACGTCCGGCGCGCCGGCCTGCTCGATCAGGCGCCGCGCATACGGCGCCACCGACTCGAAGTAACGCCGCTGCGCCTCGGCGTAGATCGTGCCGAAGGCCAGCGAGGACTTGCCCGAGCCGGACACGCCGGTGAACACCACCAGCGCGTCGCGCGGCAGTTCCAGGTCCACGTTCTTTAGGTTGTGCTCGCGCGCGCCACGAACGACGACGCACTCGTGCACGGCCGGATCGGCGGCAGCCGTCATGCAATCACTCCGGATGCGGGACGCCGCGGACGGATGCGGCATCGGCCCGGCAGTGTAACGGACGCACCGCCCGCCCACATGCGGGCATGCGACGGCCGATGGCGGTCAGTGCGAACTGGAGGCGTGGGCCGGTTGCCCCGTGGACGCATCCTTGTCCGCCGCCTGCGCCGCGGAACCGGCCTGCGCGCGATGCAGGTAGTCCTGGACCTGGTCGCGCTGCTGCGCGCGATAGCGATCGCGGCGCGCCTTGTCGCTACGGTCGATGCCCTGCTGGGCACTGGAACCCTGCTGGAACGCCTTGCGCGTGGTGTCGCTGGTCTGCTGACGCTGCTGCTCGCGCAGGCTGCTGCTGCGCAACTGGTCACGCACCTGGTTGGCGTTGGCCTGCGCCGTGCCCGGCGGCTGCGCATGGACCATCGCCGCGCCCAGCAGGGCCAGTGCCAGCATGGTCAGGAGTGGCGTGCGGATGGTGGCGTGTCTTGGCGTGTTCATGTAGCCGAATATACTCCCGGGGATGTCCTGCAAGCTGAACGCCATGAAATCACTGCTCCGCCTCCTGCCCCTGACCCTGCTGCTGGCCGGCTGCATCGTGCAGGCGCCGCCGGCCACGCGACCCGCGCCGCCGCCGGCCACCGTGCACAAGACCCTGCCCATGGAGCCGCCGCGGCTGGCGCACCTGCCGCCCCGCCGCCCCAGGCCGCTGCTGCTGATCTCCATCGATGCCTTCCGTGCCGACTACATCAAGCGCGGCCAGACGCCGAACCTGAGCCGCATGGCCGCCCACGGCGTGCGCGCCCGGGCCCTGCAGCCGTCCTTCCCGTCGCTGACCTTCCCCAATCACTACACCCTGGTCACCGGTCTGTACCCGGACCATCACGGCATCGTCGCCAACACCATGCGCGACCCGGCGCTGGGGCGCTTCAGACTGGCCAACCGCGCGGCGGTCGGCGATGGCCGCTGGTGGGCGGAAGGCGAGCCGATCTGGGTCACCGCCGAACGTCACGGCCTGAGAACCGCGACCCTGTTCTGGCCCGGGTCGGCAGCCAGGATCCACGGCTATCGGCCCAACCAGTGGCTGCCGTTCGACGGCACGCATGACGCCGCGTGAACGCGTGCGCAAGGTCCTGGCCTGGCTCGACCAGCCGCCTTCCCGGCGCCCGACGTTCATCACGCTGTATTTCGACCGCGTCGACCATGCCGGCCACGAGTTCGGTCCCGGATCGCGCCAGGTCAACCAGGCCATGCACCGCATCGACGCCGCGATCGGCGAGCTGGTCGCGGGACTGAAGCAACGCGGGCTGTACCGCGACATGAACATCATCGTGGTGTCCGACCACGGCATGGCGCCCTCGTCCGCGCGCCAGACCATCGACCTGGACCGGCTGATCGACATCAAGCATGCCGACGTGGTGTCACTGGGCGAGCTGGCGACCCTCGATCCCCGGCCCGGCCATGGCCGCGAGATCCGCCATGCACTGCTGCGCCCGCACCGCCACATGCGTTGCTGGGACAAGCACCACATCCCCGCCCGCCTGCACTACGGCGGCAATCCCCGAATCGCGTCCATCGTCTGCTCGCCGCGGGCCGGCTGGATCATCACCACCCGAGCCCGGGCCGCCGGACACCGGCATGTCCTTGGCGCGCACGGCTACGACAACGCCGATCCGTCCATGCGCGCGCTGTTCATCGCCCACGGCCCGGCCTTCCGCCACGGCGTGGTGGTGCCGGAATTCCCCAATGTCGACGTCTATCCACTGGCGATGCACCTGCTGGGCCTGAAGCCGCGCCGCAACGACGGCCACCTCAGGGACGTACGCGACATGCTGCGGCCGGACCGGCACTGACCGGACCCCGACGGGCGACCGGCGATCAGCCCAGCTGGTCGTCCGCCGGGTGGTAGAGCGGATCCTCGAGCACGTTCACCTCGATCATCTTGCGTGCCTTGTGCAGCAGTTCGGCGCAATCCGGACTCAGGTGGCGAAGGTGCAGGCGCTTGCCCGCCTTGAGGTAGCGCTCGGCCAGCGCGTCGATGGCCTCGATGGCCGAATGGTCCATGACCTTCGCCGCGCGGAATTCCACGATCACGTCCTTCGGGTCCTCGCGCGGCGTGAACAGGTCGGCGAAATTCCTGACCGAGGCGAAGAACAGCGTGCCCGACAGCTCGTAGACCTTGCAGCCATCGCGATCGATCTTGGTCGCCACGCCGATCTGCCTGGCGTGTTCCCAGGCGAACACCAGCGCCGAGACCACCACGCCGACCACCACGGCAATGGCCAGGTCGGTGAACACCGTCACCACGGTGACCGTGACCACCACCAGGGCGTCGGCGCGCGGCACCTTGCCGAACACGCGCACGCTGCCCCACTCGAAGGTCTTTTCCGCGACCACGAACATCACGCCGACCAGCGCCGCCAGTGGAATGCGCTCGATCAGGTCCGAGGCGAACAGGATGAAGCACAGCAGCGCGATGCCGGCGACGATGCCCGACAGGCGCCGGGTCGCGCCCGAATTCACGTTGATCATGCTCTGGCCGATCATCGCGCAGCCGCCCATGCCGCTGAACAGGCCGCTGAGCACGTTGGCCGCGCCCTGGGCCATGCACTCGCGGTTGGGCTGGCCGCGGGTCTCGGTCATCTCGTCGATCAGGTTCAGGGTCAGCAGCGATTCGGTCAGGCCGATGATCGACAGGATCAGCGCGTACGGGAACACGATGCGCAGGGTCTGGAGGTTCCACGGCACGTCCGGGATGTGGAACGGCGGGAACCCGCCCTTGATCGAGGCCAGGTCGCCGACCGTGCGCGTGGCGATGCCGCCGAACTGCGTCAGCAGCGCCACCGCGATGATCGCCGCCAGCGCCGAGGGCACCGCGCGGGTCAGCTTCGGCAGCAGGTAGATGATCGCCATGCTCAGGGCCACCAGCCCCAGCATCACCATGAGCGGCGTGCCGTGCAGCCAGTGCATCGCACCGTCGGCGCCCTTTTCCTTGAAGTGGCCCAGCTGCGCCATGGCGATCACGATGGCCAGGCCGTTGACGAAACCCAGCATCACCGGGTGCGGCACCATGCGGATGAACTTGCCGAACTTCAGCGCGCCGAACAGCAATTGCAGCACGCCCAGCACCACCACGGTGGCGAACAGGTACTCGACGCCGTGGGCGACCACCAGCGAGACCATCACCACCGCCATCGAGCCGGTGGCGCCGGAGATCATGCCCGGCCGGCCACCGAACATGGCGGTGACCAGGCACAGCACGAACGCGGCATAAAGGCCGGTCAGCGGATTGACGTGCGCGACCAGGGCGAAGGCCAGCGCCTCGGGCACCAGGGCCAGGGCCACGGTCAGCCCGGAAAGCACGTTGTTGCGGATATCGGGAAACGAAAGGCTCATCGGGTTGGCGACACTCGGGCAGAACGTCCCGCGCGAGCATGGGCGCGCAGGGACGGGTGAACATGCGAAGACCCTCCCGTGCGCCATGCACGAACGACGACGGCGCCCATCGGGCACGGCATGCGGAAGGGAAGATCAGCAGGGGAAATCGGTGCCTGCGGGCACCGGGGTGGCGCTAGTGTCTCACGAGCAGCCGGCTCGGGGCAGCCCTGGTCATGCCGCGCGGATCAAATCCGCTCGCCCAGTGCCTGCATGGTCTGTGCGTAGCGCTCGGCGATGCGCTCCTCGTCATGGTGGCGGAAATCGCGCACCACCCAGGTGCCGCCGGCCATCACGTCGCGCACCAGGGGCGTATTGCCGGCGAACAGGAAGCTGTCGAGCATGCCGCGGGTGTCGCGCGCGGCCAGCAGCGGCGCATCGTCGTCGAGCACCAGCAGATCGGCGCGATGGCCGGGCAGTGCATCACCCAGGCCGGCATCGGCGGCGCGTGCGCCACCGGCCAGCGCCGCCGCCCACAGCCGCTCGCCGACGCTGGCCCCGCGCTCGCGCGCGGCGATGTTGCGGTGACGCGACACCAGGCGTTGGCCATATTCGAGCCAGCGCAATTCCTCGACCGGCGACACCGAGATGTGCGAATCGGAGCCGATGCCCAGGCAACCTCCGGCATCCAGCCATGCCGGCAGGGCGAACACGCCGTCGCCGAGGTTGGCCTCGGTGGTCGGACACAGACCCGCGACCGCGCCGGTGGCGGCCAGCGCGCGCACTTCGGTGGCATCCATGTGCGTGGCATGCACCAGGCACCAGCGCGCGTCGACGGGCGCATGGTCGAGCAGCCACTGCACCGGGCGCGCATCGCGCACCGCCAGGCAGTCCTGCACCTCGCCGACCTGCTCGGCGATGTGGATATGGATGGGGCCGCCGCGCACCGGCTCGGCCGCCAGCACCGCCTCCAGGGCCGCCTCGGGCACCGCGCGCAGCGAATGCAACGCCGTGCCCACCCGCAGCATCGGATTCTCGCGCGCACGCAGGCCGTCGAGAAGATCCAGGTAGGTCTCCACGGTCATGCCGAAACGCCGCTGGCGTTCGCCCAGCGGACGCCCGTCGAAACCCC
Source organism: uncultured Gammaproteobacteria bacterium (assembly GCA_963821885.1). GTDB lineage: Bacteria > Pseudomonadota > Gammaproteobacteria > Xanthomonadales > Rhodanobacteraceae > Oleiagrimonas. Next base: position 708,898 of record CAWGFN010000001.1, read on the forward strand.
CGGTCATGTAAAGCACCGGCAGCAGGGTCATGCCGATGCCGGCTTCCTCGGCGGCTTCGATCAGCGCCTCGGACATCGCCGCGGCGTTGTCGTAGGGACGTCCGTCCGGGCGATGGTGCAGGTAGTGGAATTCGCACACGTGGGTGTAGCCGGCCTTGAGCATCTCCACGTACAGCTGCGCGGCGATCGCCCTGAGCTGGTCAGGGCCGACAAGCGCGGCAAAGGCGTACATGGTCTCGCGCCAGGTCCAGAAGCTGTCGTCGCCCGGGCCGCGGCGCTCGGTCAGGCCGGCCATGGCCCGCTGGAAGGCATGCGAATGCAGGTTGGGCATGCCCGGCAGCGCCCAGCGCGCATGTTCGGAGGGCTCCGCGGCGACCGCATCGACCCAGCGACCGTGCCCGTCCACGCCCAGGTGCGCCCCGGTGTGCCAGGCGTTGCCACGCCACAGGTGATTGATCGAGAGGGTGTCGGACATCGGATACTCGTCAGGGTGGGGTCGGCGCTGGGCGTCACGACAGGGCGCGCGCCAGTCTGCGACAGAAAACCCCGCCGGCCAAGCGGCCGGAGCCCGCAATCCGGCACGCCAGCGAAAAATTTCCACGTGGCGGCGGGGATTTACCCCACGAGTTTTGCGATAATGGCCGGATGCCTGACGCTCCTGCCCCCCGCAAATCCACCAATCCCCGCCTCGAAGCCATCCTCGGCCACGAATTCTTCGCCCCGCATCACTGGAAACGACGCATCGCCCTGTGGCTGGGCGCGATCCTGGTGGCGCTGGCGGCCATCGTGTTCGCCAAGGCCAGCGACTGGTCCTTCGCGCTGTTCGAGAAGATGGTGGCCTTCCGGCCCTGGCTGCCCCTGCTGGTCACGCCGCTGGTGTTCGGCGGCCTGGCCTGGGCCACCAAGGGACGCCTGAAGGCGGCGCGCGGCAGCGGCATCCCGCAAGTGATCGCCACGCTGCACGTGGAGGACCACGGCTTCCGCGAGCGCATGCTGGCCCTGCCCATCGCCATCAGCAAGATGGTGATGACCCTGATGGCGATGCTGGTGGGCGCCTCGATCGGACGCGAGGGACCGACCGTGCACGTGGGCGCGGGCCTTTTCCACTGGCTCGGTCGGCGCTTCGGCTACACCGACCCCAAGGCGGCCTCGCGCTTCATCCTCGCCGGTGGCGCGGCGGGTATCGCCGCGGCCTTCAACGCGCCGCTGGCCGGCGTGGTGTTCGCCATCGAGGAGCTGGCCGGCGCCTTCGAACACCGCTTCTCGGGTCTGCTGCTGACCTCCGTCATCGTCGGCGGCATCGTCTCGCTCGGCGTGCTGGGCAACTACGCCTACTTCGGCGAGGTCAGCACCAGCCTGCCCTTCGGTCACGCCTGGCTTGCAGTGCTGGCGACCGGCATCATCTGCGGCCTGCTGGGCGGCCTGTTCGCGCGCCTGATCCTGCTCAGCCGGCGCGGCCCGCTGGCCTGGATCGGCCACATCCGCGCGCGCTGGCCGGTGCTGTTCGCGATCGCCTGCGGCGTGGCGCTGGGTGTGCTCGGCCTGCTCTCGCACAACACCGTGTACGGCACCGGCTACGACCAGGCGCGCGAATTCGTGCAGGGCGCGCACGACACCGCCGGCCCGCTGTTCGGCATCAACAAGCTGCTGGCCAACGTGGTGTCCTACTGGGCCGGCATTCCCGGCGGCCTGTTCTCGCCGGCGCTGGCCGTCGGCGCCGGCCTGGGCCACAACATCGCCCACTTCCTGCCCAACGCGCCGACCTCGGCGGTGGTGCTGCTGGGCATGAGCTCCTACCTGGCCGGGGTGACCGGCGCGCCGCTGACCTCGGCGGTGATCTCGATGGAGCTGACCGACAACCAGAACATGGTCATCCCGATCATGGCCTCGTGCCTGCTGGCCCGCGCCGCGGCGTCGCTGTTCAGCCCGACGCCGGTGTACAAGGACCTGGCCGAGCGCCTGGTGCGCGATTTCGAGCAGCAGCGCAGCAGCGAGGCCGAGGCTGCCGAGGAGGCCAGCAAACAGCAGGCGCATTTCGCCGGCATCGACGTCAGCGAGGCCGCGCCGTCCGCGCCCGAAGCGGTCAACCGCACCACGGCCTTCAAGGAACCCGCCACCGAACCGACCACGGCCGAGGCCGAGGCCGCCAGCGAACCGACCGACGACGACGCGGCCGGGCCGCCACCCCGCCAAGGCGACTGAACCATGTCCAACCCGGGCCCCTTCGACCTGCTGCTGACCCACGCGCGCATCGCCACGCTGGCCGATGAGGGCGAAGGCTACGGGCTGATCGAGGATGGCGCCCTCGGCTGTCGCGACGGGCGCATTGCCTGGATGGGTCCCAGCGCGTCCATCCCGCGGGACGTCGACGCCGCGCGCGTGATCGATGCGCAGGGGCAGCTGCTGACGCCCGGCCTGGTCGACTGCCATACCCATCTGGTGTTCGGCGGCCAGCGCGCCGACGAATTCGAGATGCGCCTGGAAGGCGCCGATTACGCGGACATCGCGCGCGCCGGCGGCGGCATCGCCTCGACCGTGCGCGCCACCCGCGCGGCCGACGAGGCGGCCCTGCTCGCCCAATCGCTGCCGCGTGCGCGCGACCTGCTGGCCGATGGCGCGACCACGCTGGAAATCAAGTCCGGCTACGGCCTGGACATCGACAGCGAGCGACGCATGCTGCGCGTGGCGCGACGCATCGGCGAGCACCTGGGCATCACCGTGCGCACCAGCTTCCTCGGGCTGCACGCCCTGCCGCCCGAGTACGCGGACGATGCCGACGGCTACGTGACGCACGTATGCGAGACGATGCTGCCGACCCTGGCCGGCGAGGGCCTGGTCGATGCCGTGGACGCCTTCTGCGAGAACATCGGCTTCAGCCGTGCGCAGGTGCAGCGCGTGTTCGAGACCGCGCAATCACTGGGCCTGCCGGTGAAACTGCACGCCGAGCAGCTGTCCGACCAGGACGGCGCGGCGCTGACCGCATCCTTCGACGGCCTGTCCGCGGACCATCTTGAATACCTCAGCGAACGCGGCGTGCGCGCCATGGCCGAGGCCGGCACGGTCGCCGTGCTGCTGCCCGGCGCCTTCTACGCCCTGCGCGAGACGCAGCTGCCGCCGGTCGCCGCCTTGCGCGAACACGGCGTGCCGATGGCCGTGGCCACCGACCTCAATCCAGGCACCGCGCCACTGCGCTCCCTGCGCATGGCCGCCGGCATGGCCTGCACGCTGTTCCGCCTGACGCCGCGGGAGGCCCTGCGCGGCGTCTCCGTCAACGCCGCCCGGGCCCTGGGCCTGGACGACCGCGGCAGCCTCGCGGTCGGCAAGCGTGCCGACCTGGTGCTGTGGCGGGCCCGCGCGCCCGCGGAGCTGGTCTACTGGATCGGCGGCGCGCTGGTCGACCGGGTCTTCGTCGGCGGGCGGGCGGCCGACATCAGCGCTGCGTGAGCGAAGCCTTGTCCGGCACGTGACTCATTGCGTGCTCGGCCAGCGCGGTGATGGTCAGGCTCGGGTTCACGCCGAGGTTCGATGACAGCACCGAACCGTCGCAGACGAAGAAATTGCGATAGCCGAACACCCGGCATGTGCTGTCGCACACGCCCTGCTCCGCGTCGGCCCCCATCACCGCCCCGCCCATGCAGTGGGCCGTCATCGGTGTATCGAACAGCACCTCGCTGAGGGTGGTGCCGGCGACGCCGCCGGTCAACCGGGCCGCGGCCACGGCGAAGTCATTGGCCTCGGGTATGCATGTGGGCACCTTGGCGCCCTCGCTGACCAGGCGCTTGCGGAAGGGCCAGTACCAGCGGCGCGCCAGGCGCATGCGCAGGGTCGCGTCCAGGGTCTGCATGCACAGGAAGATGATGGTCTCGCGGGCAAAGCCGAAAGGCTGCAGCATGCGCAGCGTGCGCAAGGGATGGCGCAACAGGTCGCCCAGCAGCTTGAGCATCCAGGCGCCGATGCGCCGCCAGTGACCGCCGCCCCGCACCATGACCGTCAGCAGCAGGCCCATGGCGTCCGAGCCGCGAGGGTAGCGGGTGGCCTCGATGTGCGTGCGGCCGTCCAGATGGATGCCCGAGCCGATGGCGATGCCGCGCGAGAGGTCGACCTCGCTGCCGGGGTAGCGCACGCCGATAAGCGATTCGGCGTTGGTGCGCACGTCGTGTCCCAGGCGCGGCGACAGGCGCGGCAGCTGGCCGCCCTCGCGCATGCGCAGCAGCAGGTCCTGGGTACCCAGCGAGCCCGCCGCCATCACCACGCCGCGCGCGCGCAGGACCACGCGACGCCCGCGATGGATCGCCGTCACCCGGTAACCCTCCGCGCCATCCTCGGCGCCGTTCGGACGGATCTCGATCACGCGCGTCTCGGCATGCACTTCGGCGCCGTGGCGTTCGGCCAGGTAGAGATAGTTGAGGTCCAGGGTGTTCTTGGCGCCATAACGACAACCCACCATGCAGCCGCCGCAGCCGATGCAGGTCGTTCGGGCCGGTCCAGCACCATCGAAATAGGGATCCGGGTGCCGCGTCCCGGGCGCGTCGCCGGGCGCGCCGAAATACACGCCGACCTCGGTCGGGCGGAAACTGGCGCCGACGCCGGCGGCCTCGGCCATGGCCCGCAGCCGATGATCGGCCTCGGCCAGACGCTGGTTGGTGGTCACGCCCAGCATGCGCTGTGCCGTGCGGAAATGGGCCGGCATGCGCGCCTGCCAGTCCTCCAGGCCGGCCCAGCTGCCCTGCGTCCAGACTTCGTCGGGCGGCACCAGAAGGGTGTTGGCGTAGGTCACCGAACCGCCACCCACGGCCTGCCCGTGGAGCACCATGACGTGGCGAAAGAAGCGGATGTTGAAGAACCCGCGCAGACCCAGGCCGGGACGCCACAGCCAGCGCCTGAGCGACCAGGTGCTGCGGGGGAAATCCTCCGGCCTCCAGCGGCGACCCGATTCGAGCACCGCCACCCGATAGCCCTTCTCGGCCAGACGCAGCGCGCTGACGCTGCCGCCGAAGCCGGAACCGATGACGATGTAGTCGTGGTCGAAACTGTCGCTCATGGCGCCTCCCCCGCCAGCATACGTCACGCGGGCCGGGGCGGATGCCGGCCTCGCCATGCGGACACGAAAAAGCCCCGACATGCGGGGCTTCTTCATTCAACCGGTATCAACGGTCATTTCTTGCGCGCCGTCTTGCGCGCCGGCTTCTTGGCCACCGATGTCGCCACCTCCGCCGGCTTGCTGCCGGCCGGTCGCGTCCTGCCGTGGGAACCGCGGTAGATCTTGCCCTTGCGGGTGCGTTTGTCGCCCTTGCCCATGGAGCCTCCTTCGTTGGTGGTCGTTACCCGGCCATGGTAGACCCGGCGGGCCGGCAATGCCTAGCCTGCCGAAAGAAGGAGTTTTCAGGGATGCGCGCAGGCGCTGTTGCAGCGATGCGTCAGGCGCAGGTTGATCATGTGCGCCGAGGCCACCAGCATGCCGCCACAGGTGACCATGACGCTGTGGACCATGGTATGCGCCTCGAGGTCGACCACGGTCACGCCCAGCACCAGCAGCACCACACCGGGCACGGCCAGCATCAGGGGCAGTCGGCGGGCGTGCTTGCGGTGGCCGGTGATCAGGGTGGTGGTGGCCAGCAGGGCCGCAAACAGCACGAAGCCGCGCTCGAAAGCATGATTTGCGAGGAATTCCAGCCCCATCAGTGGCAGCAGCGCGATCACGAACGGCAGCACGGCGCAATGGATGGCGCACAGGAACGAGGCCGTCGCGCCCAGGCGGTCGGCCAATTGCCACCAGCGCGAGGGCGGCGGTGCGGACTCGTTGATGACCTCGGAAACCGCGTTCATGGATGCTCCATCGTCGTGCAGCGTCAACGGCGGCGGCCACTGGGAACATCGTCCGGCCGGCCGCCTTTGTTACAATATAACATAGCCGGAACGCCACCGCGCAAGATCCGTCCACGGCCAGGCGGCCGGGGCGACCCGTATATGGATCAGGGCTTGTCCTGCTGGCAGGCACGGCACACGCCATGCACTTCCAGGGTCTGGTCCTGTGGCCGGAAACCCAGCGCCTTGGCCTGGGCGGCGATCAGCTCGGCCACGCGCTCGTCGCAGACCTCGAATGCGCTCAGGCATTGATCGCAGATCAGGAAGGGCACCTGGTGCGATTGCGTCGGATGCGGACAGTGCACGTAGGCGTTGATCGACTCGAGCTTGTGGATGAAGCCATGCTCGATCAGGAAGTCCAGCGCGCGGTAGACCGTGGGCGGGGCGGCATTGTCGTGATGCCGGCGCAACTGGTCGAGCAGGTCGTAGGCCTTGACCGGCTTGGCCGAGGCCGCGACCAGTTCCAGCACCTCGCGGCGCAGCGGCGTCAGGCGCAGGCCGCGCTCGCGACTGGCGCGAACGACCTTCTCGACGAAGCTTTCGGCATCGTGATCGTGGTGATGCGGCTTGTGCGAGAACACGCTCATGGGGAACACCGTCTGGCCCGGGACCATGCTATCACCGGGCGGCGGGCGGCCCCGACCCGTCGCCACTCCGATCGGCGCGGCGCGAGGGAAGCACCCACAGGATCAGCAAGGCAATGGGGCCGATGACCAGGCTTATCCAGATGCCGGTCCACAGCCGGCCGCGCCACCAGCCGACCAGCGCGCCGAGGATGGCGCTGAACAGGGTGAACCACAACAGCGGCACCCACGGCACCATGGCCATCATGTTGTGGAAGATCTGCGCCGACGCGCCGGGCGCGGAGAGGTCCACGCCCTTGAGGATGCGCTGCGAGCAGGTCGCCCATGCGCGCTCAGCTCCCGCGGCTGATGTCCAGCGCGTGGGCGATGCGACGCAGGGCCTCGTCGCGTCCGGCCAGAAAGATGGTGTGGTCGATCGACGGCGACACCTGGGTGCCGGTGATGGCCACGCGCAGCGGCTGGGCCACCTTGCCCATGCCCAGTTCCAGTCGCGCGGCGACCTGCTCGATCACGCCATGGATCGGTTCCGGCCCCCAGGCCTCCAGCGCCTTCAGGCCGTCCAGCGCCGCTTCCAGCACGGCCGGCGCGGTCTGCGACTTCAGGTGCTTGTTGACGGCCTTGTCGTCCCATTCGGCGATCGGGCCGTACCAGATGCCGGCGCGCTCGGCCATCTCCCTGAGCGTCTGCACGCGGTCGCACAGCGCCACGACCACGTCGGCCGGCGCCGGCCCGCTGGCGGGATCGATGCCGATGCGCCGCAGGTGCCAGTCCAGCTCCTTGCCGGTCTCGGCCGGGTCCTCGCTCTTGAGGTACTGCTGGTTGAGCCAGCCCAGCTTGGCCATGTCGAAGCGCGCCGCCGAGGCGTTGACGTCGGCGATGTCGAACAGCTGGACCATCTCGTCGATGGAGAAGATCTCCTGGTCGCCATGCGACCAGCCCAGGCGCACCAGGTAGTTGAGCAGCGCGTGCGGCAGGTAGCCGTCCTCGCGGTACTGCATCACGCCGACCGCGCCGTGGCGCTTGGACAGCTTCTGGCCGTCGGCGCCGAGGATCATCGGCAGGTGCGCGAAGGTCGGCACCGGCGCGCCCAGCGCCTCGTAGACGTTGATCTGGCGCGGCGTGTTGTTGACATGGTCGTCGCCGCGGATGACCTCGGTGATGCCCATGTCGATGTCGTCGACCACCACCGCGAAGTTGTAGGTCGGGAAAACCGTCGGAACGGAACAGCACGAAGTCGTCCAGCTCGCTGTTGGACCACTCGATGCGGCCCTTGACCTTGTCCTCGAAGACCACCGAGCCCGTCTGCGGGTTCCTGAAGCGGATGACGCGATTGGGATCGTCGCGGTACGGCTCGTTGCGGTCGCGGTAGTACCCGTTGTAGCGCGGCTTCTCGCCCTTGGCCAAGCGCCTCGTCGCGCATCGCGTCGATCTCGTCCCGGCGTCTCGTAGGCGTAATAGGCCTTGCCGGCCGCCAGCAGCTGCTCGGCGACCTCGCGATAGCGATCCAGGCGCTCGGTCTGGTAGATCGGCCCATCGTCGGCATCGAGGCCCAGCCAGCGCATGCCGTCGAGGATGGCCTGCACGGCCTCGTCGGTGGAACGCTCGCGGTCGGTGTCCTCGACGCGCAGCACGAATTGGCCGCCGTGATGGCGCGCTTCGAGCCAGCAGTACAGGGCCGTGCGGGCTCCGCCGATATGCAGGAATCCGGTGGGGCTGGGGGCGAATCGGGTGCGCACGCTCATGGATCGCAGGGGGCCGTGGAACAAGCCGCTCAGGATACCAGAACTGTGGCCTCGCGGCAGGCGATCCGGCAGGACCATGCGAGCGGGTGCACGACGCGCTCCTGGGCCATGTGGACGGGGTTTTTGCGTGAAAATGCATGGCCTTGCCCGACACCGGCCATTGACCCGCCGCCAAATAACGCCACAATGTGCGTCTGATTGCATGGCCGTACCGGTTCAGCGGCCATCCGCAGGGGGAATTTCATTGAAGACTTTCTACACCATCGCCTTGTCCGGCCTTTCCGAGGCCGATGCCAAGCAGCTGATCGCCACGCTCGATTCGCCCAAGCTGGGCAAGTGGAGCCTTTCCGAGGGCGGCAACAGCGACCTGCTGGTCGTCGACGTGGACAGCGTCTGGGGCCACATGGACTGGCTGCGTGCCATGGCCGAGGATCGGCGCTGCATCGCCTACACCGAGCAGGAAAGCATGCGCGACTGCGACCTGCTGCTGCACAAGCCGATGAACAGCGACAAGCTGATCGAGCTGTTGATCAAGGTCCAGAGCAGCGCCACGGACGCACCGGCGCCGGCCAAGCCGGCATCTCCGGCCGCGACATCGCCGGCGGCTCCCGCCCCCGCGCCGCGCGCGGACGCCCCCAAGGCTTCGGCGCCGCGCCCCGCGGCCGCCACCCCGCCGCCGGTCGCGCAAGCGCCGAAGCCGGCGGCGCCGAAGCCGGCTCCCGCGGCCGCCCCCGCGGCTTCGTCCGAACCAGCCGCGGCGCCGGCCCCAACCGCGGCCGACATGCCGTCGACCGTCGGCGCGCTGCTGCTGGGCGGCGGCATCGATGCCGCCGTGCTCATCGCTGCCGGTGATGGCGATGCGCGCCTGTTCATCGATCCCGCCAACAACGTCTATCGCGCGCCGCCGCAGCTGAAGTCGATCGAGAAACTGCTGGATCTGCCGGTGGCGCGGATGCGCCCGGTCGACAGCGGCGATGCGCAGGTGCAGCATGCCGGGCCGGAACAGCCGATCGTGCGCCTGCTGTGGTTCGCCGCGCTGTGCGCCAGCAAGGGCAAGCTGGCCCCTCACCTGCCCTCAGGCGCCGTCTGGAAGCTGACCCGCTGGCCGCAGATCGAACGCGAGTTCCCGCGCCACTTCCGCATTGCCACGGCGATGATGAAGCAGGCCGGCACCCTGGAAGACGTGGCTGCCGCGGCCAAGTCGCCGGAGGGCGACGTCGCCGAGTTCATCAATGCCTATTACGTCGCCGGCTACGTCGCCGCGGAAGGCTCGGACGAGCCGGTGGAGGCCGCCAACTCGACGGCCAACGTGCTCTCGCGACTGCGCCGCTCGTTCGCCCGGGGCGCTTGAACCACGCCCCATGGACGCTGCGCAGTCGCGCGGCGCCCGCCCGCGGGGACCGTTGACCCGGGGTCAGGACGGACTGCCCGATCCTGCATGACGTCAGGGGGTGGACATGCACTCGCGGAAAGCGCCGGGACCTTGATGGCCCGGACGCCTGATCCGCGCGGCATGGCCCGCAACACAGTCCGGACAGGCCGTCCCTCAGGTGTATTGAATACTCGGGGACAGGTAAGGCGTGCGCTTTTCCGGCAAGACCGGTTTCTGCACCCGCAGGGTTTCGCTGGGCAGCTCGTCGAAAAGCTGCCGGTAGCTCTCGGCAAAGCGCGACAGATCCCACAGGCCGCATTCCAGTGCGATGGCCCGCACGGTGTTCTGGCCGGGCGCCGATTCGCACAGAAGGCGCCGTGCCTCGCACAGGCGCAGCGTGGACAGATACTGGTTGGGCGAGATGCCCACGAACTCGCCGAAGATATAGCGCAGGTTGCGCTCGCTGGTCGAACCGGCCTCGCAAAGATCGCGCACGCGGATCTCGTGGCGCAGGTTGGCCGCGATGAAGTTCTCCACCCGTCGCAGCACCAGGTAGTGCGAATGACGGGTGCGCGAGGTGTCGACCATGGCCGGGAACAGGGAAACGATGTCCGGCATCAGGTTGACCTGAAGGCTGCCCGCCAGCGCCTTGAGGTTGATGTCATGGCGACGTTCGACGAAGCGCAGGCGCATGCACTCGAAGGCGCTGTGCAGGCGATCGGCCACCACCGTCTCGGGCTGCGGACGCAGGCGCTGCACGCGGCGCGAGACCGTCTGGGCGTGATAGTCGAGGCGGGCGAATTCACTGCGCAGGCGGTTGCCGTTGGGCAGCATCAGGCTCCAGGACGAACCGGCGCCAAGGCGCAACTCGCAGCGGCTGCCCGGCATGCCCAGCAGGACCATGCCCGCTTCCAGCTTCTCGCCACCCACCCAGCTTCCCTCGCCCGCTTCATGCACGAAGCCGATCAGGCTGCGGTCCTCGGGTAGCCGGAAGCGCGCGCGCACGGGGAAGGCGTAGTGGCTGCTGCAGTAGACGGTGTCTTCGACGGTGTCCGAGCCGAACACCGCGTGCATCGGCGCTGGCGCCAGTGGCGTGATGGCCATGCTGCATACCCGTAGCAAGCTGCCCAGGGCGTGCAGGTCCGGGTACCGGAGATCCAGATGCCACTCGCTGCCCGATTGCATGTTCACGCAGATTCCCCATAGGTCAGAGACCGCAGCTCACGCGCGGGGACCGGGAACATACCGTCACGCCGCATGCGCGGCATGAGTCTTCCCAGAAACGCGCCCCCTGGCCCGGCTGGCGGATTCCGGCTCACGCCTTGTTGCGGCACGTTCCACCGGAAATCCGTTTCCATGCCGATCAACATCCGGCATGACTGGAGCAATATAGGTATCACCTGTTGCCCCGCACCACAAGCAGGACGGCCCGCGGTCGTCCGCCCTCGCCCAGCGCGGCGCTCAGGCAACGCGTTCGGAGCGGGTCAGAATCGCCAGGATGTCGGCCAGCTTGTCGCGCATTTCGCGGCGGTCGACGATCATGTCCAGGGCGCCGTGCTCGACCAGGAATTCCGAGCGCTGGAAGCCCTCCGGAAGGGTTTCACGGACGGTCTGCTCGATCACCCGCGGGCCGGCAAATCCGATCAGGGCCTTCGGCTCGCCGATGTTGATGTCGCCGAGCATCGCGAAACTGGCCGAAACGCCGCCCGTGGTCGGGTCCGTGAGCACCGAGATATAGGGCACGCCGGCCTCGCGAAGGCGCGACAGCGCGGCGGATGTCTTGGCCATCTGCATCAGCGAGAACAGGCCTTCCTGCATGCGTGCGCCACCGCTGGCGGAAAAGCACACGAACGGCACGCGCTCGGCCAGCGCGCGCTCGGCGGCGCGGGTGAACTTCTCACCCACCACCGAGCCCATCGAGCCGCCCATGTAGCGGAACTCGAAGGCTGCCGCCATCAGCGTCCGGGCCTTCAGCTGGCCACGCATGACCACCATGGCATCCTTTTCGCCGGTGGCCTTCTGCGCCGCCACGATGCGATCACGGTATTTCTTGGAATCCTTGAACTTCAGGACATCGACCGGCTCCAGGTCGCTGAAAAGCTCGGCACCCGTACCCTCGTCGAACAGCATGTCCAGGCGCTTGCGCGCGCCGATCGCGTGGTGATGGCCGCACTTGGGGCAGACCATCAACTGGCGCTCGAGCTCGGGGCGGTAGATCACCCCACCGCAGCCCTTGCACTTCTCCCACACGCCCTCGGGCACCTTGCTCTTGCCGTTGGCGTTCTCCGTGCGGATGCGCGGAGTCATGAGTTTCTGCAGCCAGTTCATCGTGTCGCTCTCCGGTATCGTGCCTGCCGGTGAATCAAGTCTGTCGCTGCGGGGACTCCCGGTCCAGGGCCTCGCGAATCGGAGCCAGGAACGCCCCGACCCGTTCAGCGGCCTCGGCGGCATCGTGCGCGCCCGCCAGGCGTTCGACCAGGGCGCTGCCGATCACGACCGCATCGGCGAACGCCCCGATGGCCCGGGCACTGTCGGCATCACGCACCCCGAAACCGACCGCGACCGGTGCCCGCGAACGTTCGCGGATGCCGGCCACGCGCTTGGCAATGGTGTCAACCGCCAGCCGCGCCGCGCCGGTGATTCCCGCAAACGACACATAGTACAGGAAACCCTCGGCCATCTCGCAGGCACGGTTCAGCCGGGACTCGGCGGTGGTCGGCGCGGCCAGCAGGATGCGCCTGAGCCCGGCCTCGCGCAGTGGCGAGGCGGTATCGTCTTCCTCGACCGGACAATCGACCAGCAGCACCCCGTCGACCCCGGCGTCTGCGGCGGCACGGGCGAACGCGGCCTCGCCCATGATCTCGACCGGGTTGAGATAGCCCATCAGCACCACGGGCGTCTCGGTATCGGTCTCGCGAAACGCGTGGACCCACTCCAGCACCCGCGCCACGGTCACCCCGCTGGCCAACGCGCGTTCGCTGGCATGCTGGATCACCGGCCCGTCGGCCATCGGATCGGAGAACGGCATGCCCAGCTCGATCACGTCGGCACCGGCAGCCACCAGCGCATGCATCACCGGCACCGTCAGTCCGGGTGCCGGATCGCCGGCGGTGACGAAGGGAATCAGCCCGGTTCGTCCGGCGGCCTTGAGCGCGGCGAAACGGCGATCGATGCGGTTGTCGGTGGTCGCGCTCACAGCTCGATGCCCTCGCGCGCGGCGATGGTGTGCACGTCCTTGTCGCCGCGGCCGGACAGGTTGCACAGCACCAGGCCATCCTTCGGGAGCTCGCGGGCCAGCTTGATCGCCTGGGCCACGGCATGACTGGACTCCAGGGCCGGAAGGATGCCCTCGGTCAGGCACAGGCGGTGGAAGGCCGCCATCGCCTCGTCGTCGTCGATGCCCAGGTAATCGGCGCGCCCGGTGTCCTTGAGGAAGGCATGCTCGGGGCCGACGCCCGGGTAATCGAGTCCGGCCGAGATCGAGTGGGTCTCGGTGATCTGGCCGTCGTCGTCGCACAGCACGTAGGTGCGGTTGCCATGCAGCACGCCGGGACGGCCCGCCGCCAGCGAGGCCGCGTGATGGCCGCTGGCCAGCCCCTCGCCCGCCGCCTCGGCGCCGACCAGGCGCACCTGGCGATCATTGAGGAAGGCATGGAAGATGCCCATGGCATTGGAACCGCCGCCCACGCAGGCCGTGACGGCATCCGGCAAGCGGCCGAACTGCTCCAGCATCTGCGCGCGCGCCTCGCGGCCGACCACGGCGTTGAAGTCGCGCACCATCATCGGGTACGGATGCGGACCGGCCACGGTACCGATGATGTAGAAGGTATCGGCAACGTTGGTGACCCAGTCGCGCAGGGCCTCGTTGAGCGCGTCCTTGAGGGTCTTCGAGCCGGACGTCACCGGCACCACCTCGGCGCCCAGCAGCTTCATGCGGTAGACGTTGATCTTCTGCCGCTCGATGTCGGTCGCGCCCATGTAGACCACGCACTTCAGCCCCAGTCGCGCCGCCACGGTGGCCGTGGCCACGCCGTGCTGGCCGGCGCCGGTCTCGGCGATCACCCGCGGCTTGCCCATGTGCCGGGCCAGCAGCGCCTGCCCCACGGTGTTGTTGATCTTGTGCGCGCCGGTGTGGTTGAGGTCCTCGCGCTTGAACACGATGCGCGCGCCACCGACCTCGCGCGTGAGGCGCTCGGCGAAGTACAGCGGACTGGGCCGCCCGACGTAGTGCGCCAGGTCGCGGTCCAGCTCGGCGACGAACCCGGGGTCCCGGCGCAGGCTCATGTAGGCCTCGGTCAGCTCCGACAGCGGCGCGATCAGGGTCTCGGCGACGAAACTGCCGCCGTAGGGTCCGAAATGGCCCCGGGCATCGGGCCAGGCATGGTAATCGTCGATGGGCGTGGCGGCGTGCACGGCGGCTTCATCCTTCAGGGGAAGCGCACAGCCTAGCGAGGACAGGGCTCCGGTAAAAGCGAAATTACGGCAACCATTGTTGAGAAATAGTCAAAATACAGCCCATGCTCTGTCGATGCAGGTCATTGATATCAATATCCAGGAAATAACCGACTCTCTTGAAAAACTGCATTTATGACAACAGCCATCACCGCCGGCGCAGGCCCGGCCGATGTCAGGTGCCGGGCAGCGAGGCGTCCTCGATCCGATTGCCGCCCTTGCTCTTGGCGCGGTACATGGCCTGATCGGCCTCGTTGAGCAGCCGTTCCAGGCGCCCCCGCCCGGGCTCGCCCGTCACGCTGCCGATGCTCCCGGTCACGGATACGGCATGTCCGTCCAGCTGGAACGGCTCGGCGATCGCGGCGAGCAGCTTGCCGGCTCTTGCCGCCACCGCCTCCCGGCTTTCCACTTCGGTCAGCACGATCACGAACTCGTCTCCACCCACGCGGGCCACGGTGTCGCTGCGACGCACGCAGGCGCCCAGGCGCTCGGCCATGCTGCGCAGCAGGGCGTCGCCGATCGCGTGGCCCAGGCTGTCGTTGATCTGCTTGAAGTTGTCCAGGTCGATGTACAGCAACGCGACGCTGGACCTGGCCACATCCGCGCGGTCGCGCAGCATGTCCAGGCGCTGCTGCAGGAGTTCGCGGTTGGGCAGGTCGGTCAGCGGGTCATGCAGGGCGCTGTGGTGCAGGCGCAGGTCGAGCTGCTTGCGCGCGATCGCCGAGGCCACCTGGCCGGAAACGAACTGCAGCAATTCCATGTCCGAGGCGCTGTAGCGCACGTCGCCGCGATAGCTCTGCACCACCAGCGCGCCGATCACGCCGCCTGCCGTGGTCAAGGGAACGCCCAGCCAATCCATGGCCGGATGGCCAAGCCCCCGGCCCACGGTCTCCTGAGCCTCCTGGGTGATCAACAGGGGTTCGGCGCCGCGAACCACCCGCGCGGTGAACGACGCCTCCTGCAACGGCTGTGGAGGCGGCGCCTCATCGCGTTCGTCGACATGGTACGGAAACGTCAACTCGTCGCGTTCGCGGTCATACATCGCGACATAGAGATTGTGCGCCGGCAACAGGCGGCCCACGATCTCGTGGATCTGCCGATACAGCGAGATGAGGTCGTCGGTCGACTGCGCCGCCTCGGCAATGGCGTACAGCGAGGCCTGCTTGAGTTCGGCCTTCTTGAGCGCGGTCACGTCGCGCGCCAGGGCCACCCGCAGGCGATCGCGCGGCGACCAGCGGGCCGACCACATGATGTCCACCACGCTGCCGTCCTTGCGGATGTAACGGTTCTCGAAATGCGTGCTCGGCCGCCCGGCCATCACCTCGCGCGCGCTGGCCAGGGTGCGCTCGCGATCGTCCGGATGCACCAGATCGATCATGCGTCGGCCCATGACCTCGGCGGGCGCATAACCGAAAATCCGCTCGAAGGCGGCGCTGACGTAGCGATAGCGCCCTTCCTCGTCCACCAGGCACACCGCGTCGACCAGCAGGTCGATGACCTGGACCACGGGAATGTGCAGGTTGCCCCAGGCCAGGGGCACCGCTTCAGGCAACTTGTCGTCTTCCATCGTCGTCCACTTCATGCCATGTCCATGCTCGCGAAGCGCGCAACCGGTCCCTGCCAGCATCCCGCGGACCGGGGCGCGCCACGACGCCCTCGCCCATGCCTGGCCGCCCTTGTCCCGCGGCGTGCCAGGCAGCGTCCATTCGATGCGACACTACACCTTTCTCCGACGGCGGAACATCGATGGACTCTCTGCCACCGCTCAATGCCGTACGGGCATTCGAGGCCACGGCACGGACCGGCAGCGTCAGCCGCGCGGCCGAGGAGCTGCACGTGACGCCGGGAGCCGTCAGTCGCCACCTGCGCGCGCTGGAAGACGATCTCGGCTGCGCCCTTTTCGAGCGCCGCGGGCGCGGCCTGGCGCTGACCGCGGAGGGCCGCCGCCTGCGCGAGACGGCCGGTGAAGCCCTGGACCTGCTGCGCGCGGCGCGCGAACGGCTACGCCGCGGCAGTCGTGGCCAGGCCCTGGTCCTGGGCTGCCCGGGCAGCATCCTGGCGCGCTGGATGATTCCGCGCCTGGAGCGCCTTCGCCACGACATGAGCGACCTGGACCTGCACCTGGATGCCGCCGAGCGCGCGCCCGATGCCGCGCTGTCGGGCATGGATGCCGCGCTGCTGATCGCCGAACCGCCCTGGCCGTCGAACTGGGTCGTGCAGGAACTGGCCGCCGAACGCATCGGACCGGTCATGACGCGCGCCATCGCCGAACGGTTGGCCGCACCCGGCGCCGCGCCGGATGTCCTGCTGGACACGCCGTTGCTGCACACCGTATCGCGCCCCCAGGCGTGGCCGGCCTGGGCCGATGCCCATGGCCTGCCAAGGGCGCGCTTGCGCATGGGACAGGGCTTCGAGCACCTGTACTACCTGCTGGAAGCGGCGGTGGCCGGCCTGGGCGTGGCCATCGCGCCACGGCCTCTGGTGGCCGACGACCTGGCCGCCGGCCGCCTGGTCGCGCCGTGGGGGTTCGTGGACACCGCGGCCCGATGGGTGCTGTGCACGCCTCAGGGCCCGGTCGATCCGCGCATGGCCGCCATGGCCGACTGGCTGCGTGAAGAACTCCGGGCGACGACGGGCTGAGAGGGTCGCTCAGCCCGCCGCGGCGGCGTCGGCCTGCCGCACGGCGGCCAGGAATCGGCGCATGGCCGCGGGATCCTTGATGCCCGGCGCCGATTCGATGCCACTGGCCACGTCCACGGCCCATGGCCGCACCCGGGCGATGGCCTCGCCCACGTTGTCGGCATGCAGTCCACCTGCCAGCACCAGCGGTTGCTTGCCGCCGACCGGAATACGGGACCAGTCGAACACCGTGCCACGGCCACCGCCCTCGCCCGGGGCGTGGCCGTCCAGCAGCAGCGCCGTGGCATCCGGATAGGCGTCCAGACCCCGGTCGACGGACACGCCGCCACCCATGGCCACGGCCTTGAGATACGGCTTGCCATGGACACGACAGTCCGCGGCCGGCTCCCGCCCGTGGAACTGCAGGTAATCGGGGCGAACCGCCAGCAGCACGTCCTCGATCAGGGCACGATCATCGTCCATGAACAGCGCCACCACATCGACGAACGGCGGCATGGCCTCGCGAATCGCCCGCGCGCGATCGATGGCCACGCAACGCCGGCTGCGCGCAGTGAACACCAGGCCAATGGCATCCACGCCCATGGCGGCCGCCATCATCGCGTCCTCGATGCGCGTCATGCCGCAGAACTTCACGCGCGTGCGGCTCACAGGCTCACCTCGTCCGGAAGACCCCAGGTCGCAGGATAGCGCGGCCCGATGAAGGCGAGCCCCGACGCCGGCGCGGTGGGACCGGCCACCTCGCGGTCGCGGCCGGCCAGCAATTCGGCCACCCACGCGCCCGGACGTTCCCCGCGCCCGACGGGCAGCAGCGAGCCGACGATATTGCGCACCATGTGGTGCAGGAAGGCGTTGGCCTCGATCTCCACGTGCACCCGGTCGCCCTCGCGGGTCACCCGCACCTCGCGCACCTCGCGGCGGGGATGCCGTGCCTGGCAGGCGATGGCACGGAAGGCGCTGAAGTCATGCTCGCCGATCAGGGCCTGCGCGGCCTCGTGCATGGCATGCGCGTCCAGCGGGTTGCGCTCCCAGGTCACGTAGCGCGCATCCAGCGCCGCGCGCACCGGGCGATTGAGGATGCTGTAGCGATAGCGCCGCGCACGGGCGCCGTGTCGGGCATGGAATTCGTCGGCGACCGTCCGTGCCCAGAGCACCGCGATCGACGTGGGCAGGTTGGCGCAGCCACCGAGAACCCAGCCGCGCATCGGACGCTCGGCGTCGGTGTCGAAATGCACCACCTGGCAGCGCGCATGCACGCCGGCATCGGTGCGACCGGCGCAGGTCACCTGGATCGGCGCATCGGCCACGGTCGACAGGGCGCGTTCGACCGCGGCCTGGACGCTCGGGCCGTGGCTCAGGCGCTGCCAGCCCATGAAGTCGGTGCCGTCGTATTCGATGCCCAGGGCAATGCGCATATTGGAGGTCGCGGCGGGAAAAACAGCTGGCGAGGATACAACGACGCCGGCCCGGATGGCTCCGGGCCGGCGTCCTGGTTCACCTCAGCGGACGATCAGTCCAGCTCGTCGAGCAGCTTCTGGGCCACGTCGCGCTGGCTGTCGCTGCCCTCGGCCACGGCTTCCTCGAGCATGGCGCGGGCCCCGTCGGGGTCGCCCATGTCCATGTAGGCGCGGGCCAGTTCGATCTTGGTGTCCACGGCATCGCCGCCCAGTCCCGCCGCCGGCGCGGCGGCACCGGCGTCATGGGCCTCGTGCGTGTCCAGGCCCATGTCCATGTCCGGACCATCGAGGTCCATGTCGAGATCGAGGTCGTGCTCGGGCACCGGCTTGGCCGCGGATGTCTCGTCCGCGTCGGCGTCGTGCGGCTCGGCGACGGGCTCGAAATCCAGTCCGGACGATTCGGCGACCGGCGCATGGGCTTCGGGTTCGAGCGGCGGCAGGGCGTCGTACTCGTCCTCGCTCGGCGCCTCCGTGGCCGGCGCCGGCGCCGGGGAACCTGCATCCAGTCCGAAGCTGGCCGTGCCATCGGCCACGGGCGACGGCTCATGCGCCACGGCGTCCTGGTCGTGACCGTGATCATCGTGATCGTGGTCGTGATCCTGATGGGACGCATGCGCCTCGATGGCGGCGTTGTCGTCGTGCACGCCCGGATCGTAGACATCGCCCGAATGCGCGAACAGCGGGTAATCCGGAGCCAGCTCCTCGCCCATCATCATGACGTCGCGCCATTCCGGCTGCAGCGGATCGCTGATGTGCGCATGCATGGCCTCGGCGGCGGACTCGAAACCTTCCACATCGCGGCGCGCGTAGTACAGGCTGACCAGTTCCAGGTGGGTGTCGAGGTCGTCGGGATGCTCGGCCAGCTGATGCAGCAGATCGTCCAGCTCGTCATCCATGCCGTCGACATCCGGCCTGTCACCCAGCGGCGAACTGCCGAACTGCTCGGCAAGCGAAGGCCGCGGCGGCGATGCCGGGGTTGTCTTCTTGCGACGACCGCGCAGGATCAGGCCAAGCAGCGCCAACAGCAGCACGCCAGCGGCAACGGCCTTCATCCACAAGGTGGTGTACCACGGCTCGGCCGGTGTCGCCGGCCGATGCGGCGCCGGCGCTGCCGGCTTGGCGACCGGCTTGGCGGGCGCCGACTCGACCGAGGCCGACTTGGCCGGACCGGTGGCGGACGCCACGCTCGCCGCCGCGGCAGGCAGGGCACTGCTGGCCGTCGCGGCGACGCTGCCCGTCATGGCCGGCGTGGCGACGGCGGCAGTACCGGCCGCAGCCGGCTTGCCGGCCGCGGCGAGCTTGTTCTGCAGCTCGGCGATCTCGGCATTCTTCAGGCTCATCAGGCGGTCGTTCTTGGCCTGGATGTCCTTCAGGCTCTTCAATCGCGCCTGCAGATCGGCCGTCTGCTGCTTGGCGCTGGACAGCGCCTCCTTGGTGCGGGCGACGTCCTGGTGCAGATTCTCGATGGTGACCTTGTCGCTGCCCTTGGCGCTGCCGGCGCGGGCGCCGGTGCTTTCGCCACCCTCGCTGGGCGGCACCAGCTTCAGGCGATCGCCCGAGGTGCTGCCGCGGCCCGAGGCGGACGGCTGCCCGGCCGCCGGACGCGCGGGCGCGCCGGACGGCGCCGAGCCACCGGCCTTGGCCATCATGGTCGGACGCGTGGGCCGGATTGCCTGCCAGGCCTGGTCCTGGCGCAGGACCTCGGCGGTGGCGGCCGCGGCACTGGTGGCCAGCAGCTCGTCATGCGAGGGAATGCGCAACACCGCACCCTTCTTCAGGGCGTTGATGTTGTCCTTGTAGAAGGCATCCGGATTGGCCGCCTTGATCGCGACCATCATCTGGTTGACGCTGACGTTGGAGCCACGCACCTTGCGCGAAATGCCCCACAGGGTCTGCCCATGGGCGACCGGGCCGTAGTTGCCGGCCTGCATCGAAGCCGGCGCTGGCGCCGGCGCGGGGGCCGGTGCGGGCGCGGGGGCCTTGGCCATGGGCCGGGTCACGTGCTTGGGCGCGGGCTCGGCAACCCTGGGTTTCGTCGACGGCGTGGGTGCCGCGGGCGCGGGCGCCTTCGGCTTGCTCACCGGCGCCGGAGCGGGCGTCGGCGCATGCGTCGGAGTCGGGGCCGGGGCCGGGGCCGGTCGCGGCATCGCCGGAGCCGGAGCCGGCGCCACCGCGCCCTGCATCCGGGTCGGGGCCACCATCACCGGCGGATCCAGCAGCACCGTGTACTCGCGCAGCAGCTGGCCACGCGGCCAGTCCACCTTGACCAGGAAGTCCAGGAACGACTCGCGCACCGGCTCGTCCGAGGTCACCAGGATCACCTTCTGCCCGTCGGCATTGGTGGTGACCTTGAAGTTCAATTGCACCGACAGGCTCATGCGATCGAGGCCGGCGCGCGTGAACTGGTCCGAGGAGGCCAGCGAGACCGTAAGCTTGTCCGCTTCTCCCGGATAGTCGACCCGCAGCGGAATCTCCGCCACCAGCGGCTTGTTCAGCGTCGACTTGACGCGGATCTGACCCAACCCGAGCGCAAGGGCCTGGGCACTGCTCAATGTCAAAGCCACCAGGATCGACAGCTTCAAGGACCGATTCATCGAGTGCTCCCCACTCACGACGACAACGTCGCGTAGACAATCTCGACGCGACTTTACAACATTTTCGTAACTTTAGTTCACAAATAGGGTTTTTACCAACCCACCGATCCCGGCACGCGGCACCGGCCCTACTCGTGCCGACTCAGTGCCCCGACCCATCCGACGGTTGGCCGGACGCGGCGGCCTTCGCCGCCAGCTGCGCCTTGAGGCGGGCAATCTGGCGATCGCGCTCGGCCAGGTTGGCCTGCTCGGCCGCGTTGCGCTGCTGGGCTTGCTTGACCTGCTGCTCCAGGTCGCCGGCCTGCGACTGCTGCTGCGACACCTGCTGCTTGAGCTGCTGCAGTTGCTTGCGCGCCGCCGCGGCGCTCTGGTGCGGTGCCTGGGCCAGGCTGGCCGCGCCGACCAGCAATGCGGGCAACGCCCAGACCCAACGATGTGCTGAACTCATTACAGGTACTCCTCGATCAGAATCTGTGCCACCTGGACGGCGTTGAGCGCCGCACCCTTGCGGATGTTGTCGGCCACCACCCACAGGTCCAGTCCGTTGGGATGGGAGATGTCCTCGCGCACCCGGCCCACGAAGACCGGATCCTTGCCGGCCGCATCGCCGACCGGCGTCGGGTATCCACCATCCCGACGCTCGTCCATGAGTACCACGCCGGGCGCCTCGCGCAACAGGGCCCGCGCCTGCTCGGCGCCGATCTTGTCGCGGGTCTCGATATGCACCGCCTCGGCATGGCCGTAGAACACCGGCACGCGCACCGCGGTCGGATTGACCTGGATCGAGGTGTCCTCGAGGATCTTGCGGGTCTCCCAGACCATCTTCATCTCCTCGCGGGTGTAGCCGTTGTCGAGGAAGCTGTCGATGTGCGGAATCACGTTGAAGGCGATCTGCCGGGTGAACTTCTCTGGCTTGAACTCCTGGAAGCTCAGCAGCGCCGCCGCCTGACGGCCCAGCTCCTCCATGCCCGAGCGCCCTGCCCCGGACACCGACTGGTAGGTGGCCACGTTGATGCGCTCGATGCCGACCGCGCGATGGATCGGCGCCAGCGCGACCATCATCTGCATGGTCGAGCAGTTGGGGTTGGCGATGATGCGCCGGGCCTCGTATTCGGCGATGGCATGCGGGTTGACCTCGCTGACCACCAGCGGCACGTCGTCGTCGTTGCGGAACTCGGAGGTGTTGTCGATCACCACCGCGCCGGCCGCGGCCGCGCGCGGGGCGTGCTCGCGGCTGACCGCGCCACCGGCGGAGAAGAAGGCGATGTCGATGCCGGCGAAATCGAAACCGGCCACGTCGCGCACCATGACCTCGCGACCACCGAACTCGACCCGGCTGCCGGCCGAGCGCTCGCTGGCCAGCGGTACCAGCTCGCCGATCGGCAGTTCGCGTTCGGCCAGGATCGACAGCAGGGCCTCGCCCACCGCGCCGGTGGCGCCGACGATGGCGATGTTGTAGGTGCTCTTGCGACTCATGCGTTCAGGTTCTCGTTGCGGATGCGGATGCGGATGCGGATGCGGGCAGCATGGCCGGTGCCGCGGGACATGCCATGGCCGAATTCAGGCGATTCGCGGCGCCACCGGAGCGACGTCGCCGCACTGCGCGCGATGGCGCAGGGCGTGGTCCATCAGCACCAGCGCCATCATCGCCTCGGCGATGGGCGTGGCGCGGATGCCGACGCAGGGATCGTGGCGGCCCTTGGTCACCACCTCGGTGGGCTGGCCGTCGAGATCCACGCTGCGGCCGGGAATCAGGATGCTGGAGGTCGGCTTGAGCACGATCGAGGCGCGCACGGGCTGTCCGCTTGAGATGCCGCCGAGGATGCCGCCGGCGTGGTTGGAGGCGAAACCCTCGGGCGTCATCTCGTCGCGATGCTCGCTGCCCTTCTGCGCCACGGCCGCGAAGCCGTCGCCGATCTCCACGCCCTTGACCGCGTTGATGCTCATCAACGCCGCGGCCAGCTCGGCGTCGAGCTTGCCGTAGACCGGTTCGCCCCAGCCGGGCGGCACGCCCTCGGCCACCACGTCCACCCGCGCGCCGACCGAGTCGCCGGACTTGCGCAGCGCGTTGATGTAGTTCTCCAGCTCCTCCACCATCGAGGCATCGGGCCAGAAGAACGGATTGGCCTCCACCGCGTCCCAGTCGAAACTGCGCGGCACCAGTTCGCCGATGCCGCTCAGGTGACCGCGAACGCGCACCCCGTGATGTTCGGCCAGCCACTTCTTGGCGATCACCGCCGCGGCCACCCGCATGGTGGTCTCGCGCGCCGAGCTGCGCCCGCCGCCGCGCGGATCGCGCACGCCGTACTTGTGCCAGTAGGTGTAGTCGGCGTGCCCGGGGCGGAAACTGCGAGCGATCTCGTTGTAGTCCTTCGAGCGCGCGTCGGTGTTGCGGATCAGCAGCGCGATCGGCGTGCCGGTGGTGACGCCCTCGTACACCCCCGAGAGGATCTCCACGGCATCGGCCTCGCGTCGCTGCGAGGTGTAACGCGACTTGCCGGTGGCCCGACGCGCCAGGTCATGCTCGAACTCGGCCGCCTCGATGGCCAGGCCGGGCGGACAGCCGTCGATGACGCAGCCGATCGCCGGCCCGTGGCTTTCACCGAAGGTGGTGACGGTGAGCAGTTTGCCGAAGGAATTGCTGGACATGGCGGACCCGTGGTGACCGAAGGCCTAGCGTCGGTGCTTACGCGCGCGCTTGCAAGACCCCGTCACGCACGGCGACGCGCGACGGCGGCGCGGATGGCGTCGGCATGCTCGACCAGGTCGCCGCGCTCGAGCGCGAACACGCCCATGGGGCCGGTCTGGAACTCCAGCCACACGAAGGGAACCTGCGGCAGCACCTCGCCCAGGGCCCGCTCGCTGTTGCCGACCTCGACGATCAGCACGCCCTCGTCGCTGAGGTGGTCGGCGGCCTCGTCCAGCATGCGCAGACAGAAATCCAGGCCATCGTCGCCGGAGGTCAGGCCCAGTTGCGGCTCGTGGGCGTATTCGCCCGGAAGCGCCTCGAATTCGGCCTGCGACACGTAGGGCGGGTTGGACACGATCAGGTCGTAGCGCTCTTCGACCAATGCCGAAAACAGGTCCGAACGCACGGCGCGCACGCGATCGTCGCCCAGGTGCTGGAAGGCGATGTTCTCGCGCGCCAGTGACAGGGCTTCCTCGCTGATGTCGGCCAGGTCCACCCGCCAGTCCGGCTGGTACTGGGCCATGGCGATGCCGATGCAGCCCGAACCGGTGCACATGTCCAGCGCGCGCTCGATCTCGCGCCCGTCCAGCCACGGCGAGAACCCGTTGGCGATCAGTTCGGCGATCGGCGAGCGCGGTACCAGGGCCCGCGCGTCGCACTTGAACTTCAGGCCGGCGAACCAGGCCTCGCCGACCAGGTAGGCCACCGGCACGCGCTCCTCCACGCGACGGCGGATCAGGCCCAGTACCTTGGCGCGCTCCTCGGCGGCCAGGGTCGCCGCGCCATAGGCCGGCGGCAGGTCCGGCGGCAGATGCAGCGCGGCCAGGACCAGCTGCGTGGCCTCGTCGATGGCGCTGTCCTGGCCGTGCCCGAACATCAGACCGGCCGCGGAGAAGCGGCTGGCGGCGTAGCGGATGAAATCGACGATGGTGGCGAGTTCGGCGGTCACGGGCACGGGCCTGGCGGGATAGCCGACAAGTATAGATGAGGGGCTAGGGGCTTGGGGCCAGGGACAAAACTCAGACATCCTGCGGCAAGCTCATGTTGCGCTGCCTTTTTGTTCACAGCGCGCGACATGGCGGGGCTTGCGGCGTGATGGCCGGCTGGCGCGCTTTCTCACACCCCTCGCCCCTGGCCCCCAGCCCCTATACTTCACGCCATGAAACCCAAGGTCGCGCTCCAATACCTGCTGCCGCACCGCCTGCTCTCGCGCGTGGTCTTCCACGCCACGCGCTGGACGTGGCGTCCGTGGAAGAACTTCCTGATCGGGCAGATCGTGCGTCGCTACGCGGTCGACATGACGCAGGCCGCCGAGCCGGACGCCATGAGCTACGCGCATTTCAACGCCTTCTTCACCCGCGCCCTGAAGCCCGGCGCCCGCCCGCTGGATCCGGACCCGCGCAGCCTGGCCTGCCCGGCCGACGGCCGCATCAGCCAGGCCGGGGCCATCGAGGACGGCCGGATCTTCCAGGCCAAGGGCCAGTCCTTCAGCACCGCCGAGCTGCTGGCCGACGAGGCGGCCGCCGCGCCCTATCGCAACGGCCGATTCGCCACGGTGTATCTGTCCCCGCGCGACTACCACCGCGTGCACATGCCGCTGGACGGCGAGCTGGTGCGCACCCGCCACGTTCCGGGGCGAATCTTCAGCGTCGCCCCGTTCGCGGTCGATGCCATTCCGCGCCTGTTCGCCCGCAACGAACGACTGATCTGCCATTTCCACGGCGAGAAAGGCCCCTTCGTCCTGGTCCTGGTGGGCGCGGTCCTGGTATCGAGCGTGTCCACGGTGTGGGACGGCCTGGTGATCCCCCCCTATGCCAGCCGCATCACCGAGCGTGACGCCAGCGGGCGCGGCATCCGCCTGGCCCGGGGCGAGGAAATGGGCCGTTTCAACATGGGTTCGACGGTGATCCTGCTGTTGCCCGACGGGGTCGGCGAACTGGACCCGGACCTGGTCAGCCAGCGCCCCGTGCAGATGGGCCAGCGCCTCGGCAGAGTGTGAACCTGCTCAAACTTTAAGCAAAAGTGACGTCTTGCGTCAGTTTGTGACGCACAGGGATAGATTTCCCGACCAAGCTTGGCTATTCTCGCCCCTCGGAACAGGGCCGGTCGCCACGGTGGCACCGGACGCGGAGGGTTTGAGCAGTGAAGCCGATCAACGTCGTCAACCGCATTCTCGCCATGACCCGGACCATGAAACTGGGTCGTCAGCTGCGCGAGATCGAACAGACCATCTACGCCATGCCCGCGCCGCTGGCGCGCCAGGTCGCCACCATCACCACCCGCGAGATGGAACTGGCGGCGCGCTGCAATCCGCCGTGGATGTACGGCACCCCGCCCGAGGACAATGCCGGCGAATGGGGCACCGGCTCCGACATCGGCATCACCCGCGTGCGTTCGGACAATCCGCAGGTACGCATGCGCGGCATCGCCCTGTGGCTGGCCGTCTGCTATCACGAAACCCAGGTTTCACAGGCGCCCGGCGCCCAGGACCTGCATCGACAGGTCATGCGCGTGGTGCGCCAGCTCAAGGAGCGCCTGGACGGCGCCACGAGCAGCGCCGACAGCGCCTCGCTCGACACACCCTCTCCCAGCTCGGCCGCCGTGGCCTGATCTCCCCGGCGCTATTGGCATGGTCCGCCACGGAAGGCGGCCATGCCGGGCTGTCAGCGGAAGGCGCAGTGCGGCAGGCTGAGCTCGCGCCCCGCGCGAATCGCATACCGCGGCGCGCGCAGCCGATTCATCCGCGCCACGGCGCGCACGTTCGAACATCCCATCCTGCGCACGATGCCGCTCAAGGTGTCGCCCGGACGCACGCGGTAATGACGCGTGCGCATGGAGGCCGGCATCTTCGGATCGCTGGCCGCGTGCAACTCGGCCGCCAGGCGCGGCCAATTGCCCTTCACGCAACGCCGGGCATAGGCCTGCTCCAGCACGCGCGGCACCTGCAGCGTGGTGCCCGGATCCTGGGCCTCCTGCGGATTCAGGCGCGGATTGAGGTTGCGCAGCACGCGGAACCAGCCATCGCGCATGCCGCCGGCCTCGCCCAGGCAGACCGTCAGCTCGGACAGCGACGCCGGGCGCTTGAGCACGATGCTGCCGGGGCGCGCATCGAGATGCGGAAATTTCAGGTTGTAGCGCTCCGGATGCATGAACAGCCACGCCGCCGCCAGCACCATGGGCACGTAGTCGCGGGTCTCGGCCGGTAGCGAGAAATAGATCTTGGGATCGTAGAAGCTCACGTCGCCGCGACCGTCGACCAGTCGCCGCAGGCGGCCCTCGCCACCGTTGTAGGCCGCCAGGGTCAGCTCCAGGTTGTCGTTGAACACCTTCAGCTGCTCGTCCATGTAGGCCGCGTTGGCGCGCGCCGCCAGCTTGGGGTCGAAGCGCTGATCGAAGCCGTCGACCACGCCGAGCCCGAAGCGGCGCCCGGTGGAATACATGAACTGCAGCGGCCCGGCCGCGCCCGAGCGCGACACCGCATGCACCTTGCCGCCGGACTCCTTGGCCATGATGCCGAACAGGATCGCCTCGGGCAGCTTGGCCTGGTGGTACTGCGGCCACATCTCGTAGCGCATGTACTGGTAATTGACGTAGGCGTCCATCAGGTTCGGGCGCAGCCAGGTCAGCCATTCCTCCATCGACGACTTGACCGGGCCGTTCATGGCGATCAGGTCGGACAGCTTGTGCCCGCGCAGCAGCGTCACGCTGCGCTGGGCCCGTGGCAGGGCCTTGAGCACCGGCGAATTGGCATCGCCCGCCACCCCGGCGTCCGGCGTGTCCGGCAGGGTGTCGCCCTCGTCGCCGGCGATGAAGCTGCCGTCCTTCAGGCGCAGCAGGTGATCGAACACGGAGAAGAACCGTTGCGGGTCGCAGCCGGCGGTGTCGCCACACTGCGCGGCGGCGGCCTTCAGCTTGTCCAGTGCCGCATCCAGGGTCTTCGCCGAACCGGTGCTGTCGCCGCTGCGCGCCTGCTGCAAGGCCTGGCCGTAGCTGTCGCTGGCCTGGTCCAGCTCCTGGTAGAGCGCATTGACCTTCTGCTCGTCGACCTGCGCCTGCGGCGCCTGGGCGGCGGTTCCGGGAGCCGGCCGGACTCCGGCGCAGGCGCTAAGCATGAAGCTGGCCAAGGCCAGTAACGGCAGGGGCCGGATGAAACGGGACGCGCTGGACATGAACGGCACTTCGATACGTCGGCAAAGCGCCCTACCGTAATGGCCGGGCGAGCCATGCTCAAGTGAATCGACCCGTTTTCTGCGCTCCGCAGCCGCTAGAATCGACTGCATCACGCATGGGAGGCTGCCGCATGGACATCACCGGGACACCCACACCCGCCGACCGCGCCGGGGGCTTCTGAGCGTGCCGGCGACTGCCTCGCAACCGGCGACCGTGCCCGCCGATCGGCCGCTCGCCGAGCGCTTCCTGCGTGCGCCTGCCTACCCGCTGCGCGGCGCGGCGCTGGCCACGCTGGCCGCCCTGAGCGTGGCCCATGCCCTGGTCGACCTGCTGCCCGGCATCATCAGCCTGGCCGGCGGCGTGGTGGTCTGGGCCAGCATCATCCTCTACGCCATGGAGTGCCTGCGCCATACCGCCGACGGCTATGCCGATCCGCCCGAGATCACGCTGTACAGCAACTACGGCCCCGCCGTGTCCATGCTCATGCTGCAGGTGCTGGGGTTCATCGCCATGGTGCTGGCCTTGAAGTACATGCCCGGACTCTGGCTGGTGGTCATCGTGCTGATGGCGCTGCTGCCGTCCATTGCCATGTCGCTGGCCTTCGAGGATCACCTCGTCGCGGCGCTGAACCCGATGCGCTGGGCCCGGGTCATGGGCACGTTCGGCGCGGCCTACCTGGTGGCGGTGGCCGTCGGCGGCATGGAGGACCTGGCCTATGTCGGCTATATCGCCTCCGGCGGCTGGATCGCGCGCCTGGCGTGGTTCACCGCCGTGGTGTACCTGTGCCTGCTGCAGTACCACGTGCTGGGCGCCTTGATGCACCGCCATCACGAAGCCTTCGGCCACACGCCCGAGTCCGAGGTCCTGGCCCAGGCCAGCGGCCGCGACAACGACGACCACCTGCTGGAGCGGGCGCGCACGCTGTCCGATGGCGGCGAACACCATGCCGCCGAGGCCCTTCTGCGCGACCGCCTGCGCGAGCGCCTGCCGCCGCTGAAGGTGTTCGCGGCCCATCGCGACCTGCTGCGCCAACGCGGCGACAGCGCGGCCTTGCTGCAGGCCGCGCACACCCATCTCGCGCGACTGCTGTCGGAGGACAAGTTGCGTCCGGCACTGGGCCTGATCGGCGAATGCATCGAACTGGACCCGAATTTCCTGCCCGACCAGCCCGATTCGGCCGCGCGCCTGGCCGACGCGGCGGCCGCGCAAGGCATGAACCAGCTGGCCCTGAAACTGGCCCGCGGCTTTCCCAACACCTGGCCGCGCGATCCGCGCGCGCCGCACTACGGCCTGCTCGCCGCGCAGCTGCTGCATGCGCGATTCCAGCGCACGGCGGAGGCCAGCGTGCTGGCCGGCAAGCTGTTGAGCGCCTATCCCGACCACCCCGAGCGCGCGCGCATCGAGGCGTTCCTGTCCAGCCTCGGCAGCGCCTCGGGCAGCGGCTCCGCGGGAATCGCGACATGAGCCGCTGGCGACCGCCGGCGCCCCGCTCGACCGCCATCATCACCCGGACCGGCTTCGAGCGGCTCAAGCGCGAACTGGACGAGCTGTGGCACCGCACGCGCCCGGAGGTGGTGCGCGCGCTGGCCGCGGCGGCGGCCGAAGGCGACCGTTCGGAGAATGCCGAGTACATCTACCGCAAGAAGCAGCTGCGCGAGATCGACCGCCGCGCGCGCTATCTCAGCAAGCGCATTCCGTCCCTGCGGGTGGCCGAGACCGCGCCGCAGCGACGCGACACCGTGTTCTTCGGCGCGCGCATCGAACTGGAGAATGCCGACACCGGCGAGGTGGTGCGCTATCGCATCGTCGGTCCCGACGAAACCAGCGCGCGCGAGGGCCACATCAGCATCGACTCGCCGCTGGCGCGCGCCGCGCTCAACAAGCGCATCGACGATGCCTTCCGGGTCGAGCTCCCCGCCGGGGCGGTCGAGTTCGTGGTGATCGACGTCGACTACGATGCATCGACCTGAGCGGCGTGACCGGCATCGGCGCGGCTTTGTTGTAGGCTTCGGTGCCCGTCCGAAACTTCCATGACCCGACCCGCGCATGATCATCTCGCACAAGCACAAGTTCATCTTCGTCAAGACCGAGAAGACCGCCGGGACCTCGGTCGAAATCGCCCTGTCCAAGTACTGCGGGCCCGACGACGTGATCACGCCGATCACGCCCAAGGACGAGGCCCGGCGTCGCGAACTGGGTTACCCGGGACCGCAGAACTGGCGCGTGCCCTGGGGCCGGCACTCCGGGCGCGAGCAGCTGGCCGCGGTGCTGCGCGGCCGCCGCCTGAGGTACTTCAACCACGCCAGCGCCAAATACATCCGCAAGCACATCCGCGGCAGCCAGTGGCGCGATTACTACACGTTCTGCTTCGAGCGGAACCCGTGGGACAAGGCGATCTCCTGGTACTACTGGATCCATCGCCACGAACCGCGCCCCTCGCTGAGCGAGTTCATCCAGTCCGGCGGCGCCAATGCCGTCCGCGGCTTCGAGCTGTACACCGACCACGCCGAGATCATCGTCGACCAGGTGTTCCGCTTCGAGGAACTGGACAGCGCCATGGAAACCCTGCGCGAGCGCATCGGCCTGCCCGAGACGCCGACCCTGGTGCGCGCCAAGGGCGGCCACCGCAAGGACACGCGCAGCTACCGCGAGATCCTGACGCCCGCCGACCGCGACAAGATCGCCAAGGTGTTCGCCCGCGAGATCGCCTACTTCGGTTACGAGTGGTGAAGGCTACTGGCCGTTGGCGCCACTCATCAGCAGGCGATTGATCTGCGCCTCGTGGCTCTCGTAGAACTGCATGTTGGCCGTCTCCGGCGGCATGTCCGCGGCTGACCGCGGGTCGCGCTTCATGCTCACCGCCATGGCGGTGGTGGTCAGGGCCAGGTTGGCGACCACGAACTGGTGCGGGGTGAAACCGTGGCGGGCCAGCAACGGCTGGATGCGTGGATCGATCGCCACCAGCTGGCCGGCCAGGTCGTCCAGCGAATGCACGCGCGACATGTCCGGCTGCCCCCGGCGCAGCTGCAGCTGCTGGCTTTCGGCGACCACCGCCTGCAGCCGGGCCAGCACGTCGGTATCCAGACGGAAGGCGGCGATCTCGGCGCGATCGGAGGCACTCAGCCCCTGCGCCACGCCCTGCGCCACGGCCAGCGCGGGAAGCGCGACCAGCAGCATCAGCACGGCGTGCAGCCACCACGTGCACGGCACGCGGGCGAAAACAGGACGGGGACGGATCGACATCGTTCGGGCTCCACGGATCATGTCGTCGACTCTACCCGACCCCGCCCGCGCATGGGTGAGATCACGCTGAACCGGCCGAAGGCTCAGGCCAGCCGTGCATCCAGGTCGTGGGCGTCGGCGCCTTCCACGCGCACGGTCACGAACTGGCCGGGCTTGAGGTCATGCCCGTCGGCAATGCGCACCACGCCGTCGATTTCCGGCGCATCGGCCGCCGAACGCGCCAGCGCGCCTTGCGTGCCGACCTCGTCGACCAGCACCTGGATCTCCTGCCCGATGCGGCGCTGCAGGCGGGCCGCGGAAATCTCCGCCTGCACCTGCATGAAGCGCTCCAGGCGGTCTTCCTTGAGATCCTCGTCGACCGGGTCCGGAAGTCCATTGGCCGCCGCGCCGTCGACCGGCGAATAGGCGAACGCGCCGACGCGATCCAGCTCGGCCTCGCGCAGGAAGTCCAGCAGCTCCTCGAACTCGGCGTCGGTCTCGCCGGGGAAACCGACGATGAAGGTGCTGCGCAGGGTCAACTCCGGCACCTGGCGACGCCACTCGCGCACGCGCTCCAGGGTGCGCTCGATGTTGCCCGGGCGCTTCATGAGCTTGAGGATGCGCGGGCTGGCATGCTGGAACGGGATGTCCAGGTACGGCAGGATCCGGCCCTCGGCCATCAGCGGCATCAGCTCGTCCACGTGCGGGTACGGGTAGACATAGTGCAGGCGCACCCAGGCGCCCAGCTCGGACAGGCCCTCGCACAGCTCGGTCATGCGCGTGCGGTAACTCTTGTCGCGCCAGGTGCGCTCGGCATAGCGCGTGTCCACGCCGTAGGCGCTGGTGTCCTGGCTGATCACCAGCAGCTCCTTGACGCCACCGCGCACCAGCTTCTCGGCCTCGGTGAGCACCTCGTCCACCGGCCGGCTGACCAGGCGCCCGCGCATCGACGGGATGATGCAGAAGCTGCAGTTGTGGTTGCAGCCCTCGGCGATCTTCAGGTACGCGTAGTGCTTCGGGCGTGAGCTTGACGCCGGTGTCCGGCAGCAGGTCGACGAACGGATCGCGGCGCGGCGGCAGCGCGGTGTGCACCGCGTCCATCACGCTGCCGTAGTCCTGCGGACCGCTGATCGCCAGCACCTCCGGATAGGCCTCGCGGATCAGCTCGGCACGCTTGCCCAGGCAACCGGTGACGATCACCTTGCCGTTCTCGTGCAGCGCCTCGCCGATGGCATCCAGCGACTCCTGCACCGCGGCGTCGATGAAGCCGCAGGTGTTGACCACCACCGCGTCGGCGGCGTCGTAGCTGGGCACGATGTCGTACCCCTCGACGCGAAGCTGGGTCAGGATGCGCTCGGAATCGACCAGGGCCTTGGGGCATCCGAGGCTGACGAAACCGATCTTGGGCTGTTCTCTGGACATGTGCGGGGTTCTGAAACGCAGGCTGCAAACGGCTCATTCTACAGGGCTTTGGTTGGGCATTCGCCCCCATCGCGAACGGGTACAATGCCAGCGAACCCGAGGGGGATGCGCCGTGCAGCACGCCTTGCCTGCCTTGACGCCCCGTTGGCGGCCGCTGCGCCGCTGGCACGGGCGCGCGTGGATCCTCGGGCTGGGCCTGCTTTTCGCTCATGCCGCCGATGCCGCCGAGCCGGCCGCCACCAGCGCGGCCTATGCGCGCATCGCGCACCCGGTGTCGATGCAGTTGCAGCGCGCCACCGACATGCTGGCCCGCGCCACCGCCGGCCTGCCCGCCCTGCAATCGAACCTTCGCTACGTCTCGGCCATGCTGCAGTCCTGTCTCGGCGCGCCGACCGATGCCGCGCCGGCCTGGGCGCGGGTGCAGGCCCTGGCCACGGCGCAACACGATGTCGAACGCGAGCTGGTCGCGATGCATGCCCGGGGCGAGCTTTTCACCCTGAACGGAAACCATGCCGAACTGCAGGCCATCGGCCAGGACATGCTGGCCCTGGCCCATGCCAACGGCCACATGGCCTACGTGGCCGCCGCATACAACCTGCTGGGCACCGCCGCGCGTCGTGGCGGCGATCTCCAGAAGGCGGTCCTCTACCATCAGCAGGCCCTGACCCTGCGTCGCGAGCTCGGCGACCGCGCCGGCGAGGCCGAATCGCTGACCAACCTCGGCACCACCCTGCGCGACCAGGGCCAGTTCGCCCTCGCCCTGGCGCGCCAGCACGAGGCGCTGCAGATCCGCCTGCGGCAGACGCGCGGGGACCAGCTGGACATCACCTACCGCAACCTCGCCCTGCTCTATCGCGAAATCGACGATCCGCAGCAGGCGCGCTCCCATTTCGAGCTGGCGGTACAGGCCGCCCGGGCGCATCCGGTCCCGGTCGCGCTGGCCAGCGTGCTGGGCAGCTACGCGGTGTTCCTCAACGACGTCGGCGAATACGACAATGCCTTGCTGCACGCCAGCCAGGCCCTGGACATCGACCTCGGACTGGGCAACCGCACCTACATCGCCCTGGACCGCCTGCAGCTGGGCCGGGCCCTGAACGGGCTGGGCCGGGCCGAGCAAGCCGGGCCCCTGTTGCGACAGGCGCTGCAGGCCGGCCGTCGACAGGGCCAGACCGAGATCATCGTCGGCGCGCAACTGGAGTTGGCCCGCATCGACCTGCAACAGGGAGGATTGGACGCCGCCGGCCGGCGGGTGGACGCGGTGATCGCGCAACTGGACAACGCTCGCCTGATGCCCCTGCTGACCGAGGCCTGGCGCCTGCGTGAACGCATCGCTTCCGCGCGTGGCGATACCGCCGCCGCCCTCGATGCCCTGCGCCACTACATGCACCTACGCGATGCCCTGGTGGGCACCCGCAGCGTGCAGCGGGTGGAGGCACTGAAGAGCTACTACCAGCGCCAGCAGTACAACGAGCGCATCCGACTGCTGACCGAAAACAACGCCAGCAGCCTCGGCCGCATCGAGCAACATCGTCGCGTGCGCAACCTGGCCATTGGCCTGGCCGGTTCGCTGATCATGCTGCTGGGACTGCTCTGGAGCCGCTACCGCGCCACGCGAATGCTGAACCGCCAGCTGGCGCACAAGCACCACGAGGTGGAATCGGCCCGCAAGACCCTGGAAGAGGTCAACGCCACGCTGCGCGAGCAATCGCGAAAACTCTACCGGCTGGCCACCCGCGACCCCCTGACCGGGGTATACAACCGACGCCACATGCTGCAGCGCCTGGAACGACGCATCGAGCGCAGCCAGGACGTCTCGGCATTGCTGATCGATTTCGACCATTTCAAGCAAGTCAACGATCGACTCGGCCACCTGTTCGGCGACCAGGTGCTGTGCGCCGGCACCCGCTGCATGCATGGTCTGCACGTCCCCGGGCAGATCGTCGGGCGCTTCGGCGGCGAGGAGTTCCTGGTCGCGCTGTTCAACATCACGCCGCGCGATGCCGATCGCATCGCCGAACGGCTGCGTCAGGACATCACCCGGGCCCTGGCCGCCATCAATCCGGCCGCGGACATCCCGATCACCGTCAGCATCGGCGTCGCGACCCTCTCGCAGTGCCGGCCGCGTACGCTGAAGTCGCTGCTGGGCGCGGCCGACCGGGCCATGTACCAGGCCAAGGCCGAGGGCCGCAACCGCGTCGTCTCGCACCTGCCGGCCTGACCCGCAAGCCCCGCTAGAATCCGTGCATGACCGACATGATTGCCTTCACCCTCGACCCGCACCTGGCCGGCGACACCGCGGTCGTGGGCGACCTCGACCTGTGCCGGGTCCTGCTGATGGACGATGCCCGGTTCCCCTGGCTGATCCTGGTGCCGCGCGGACACGACCTGAGTGAACTGGACCAGCTCGACAGCGCGCAACGCGCGCGGCTGATGGACGAGATCGCGCTGTGCAGCGATGCGCTGAGGGATAGCGCCGAGGTCGACAAGATCAACGTCGGCGCCCTGGGCAACATCGTGCGCCAGCTGCACGTGCACGTGGTGGGTCGCCGCGTCGGCGACGCGGCCTGGCCGGGACCGGTGTGGGGACAGGGCGCCGCGGCGCACCGCACGGCGGGCGACAGGCAGGCGCTGATCGATGCGCTGCGCCAGCGCCTGCCGTTCAAGCCGGCCGGGGGCTAGGCCTTCGCAAGAAGATTACTGGCCACCACCCGTTGGGAACCCGTTCGAGCCGCGCGCGGTCTTGCCCGCATTTTCGTCCGGCAGGGGCGAAGGCTTGGAGACGTCACGCAAATCGGGAATGTCCTGCTTGTTGGTCACTGCGATTCGCATCAGCTTGTCCTTGTTGCGGTAATACACGGCAAAACCGTAATCGAGCTCCAGGCGGGCCATGGTCAGCAGGTGCCCCTTGTGGATCTTGGATTCGTCGCTGGGCAGCACCAGCACGGTCCGGGGCAGGCGGTTGCGATCCTTCAGGTAGGCGAAATGTCCGCCCAGGTCGACCGGCGACAGCAGCGCGCCGTCGAGCAGGAACTGGTCGTTCTTGTAGGCCTGCACGGTGAGATCGAAATGCTTCTCGAGCTTGCTGGTGGCGACGTCGTCGCCCTTGATGCCGCTCGAGCAGGCGCTCAGGACCAGCATCGCGGCGACCAGCGCCAGCAGGGCGGCGCGCGACAACAGGCGGGGGATTCGGTACATGATGGTGCTCTCCGACATGAAGGGTGTCCTCAGGTGCGCGGCAGGGTCACGCCACGCTGCCCCTGGTATTTGCCGCCGCGGTCGCGGTAGCTGGTCTCGCATTCCTCGTCCGACTCCAGGAACAGCATCTGCGCCACGCCCTCGTTGGCATAGATGCGCGCCGGCAGCGGCGTGGTGTTGGAAAACTCCAGCGTCACGTGGCCTTCCCATTCCGGCTCCAGTGGCGTCACGTTGACGATGATGCCGCAGCGCGCGTAGGTGCTCTTGCCCAGGCAGATCGTCAGCACGTTGCGCGGGATGCGGAAATACTCGACCGTGCGCGCCAGCGCGAAGGAGTTGGGCGGGATGATGCATTCATCGGCCTTAACGTCGACAAAACTGCGCGCGTCGAAGGCCTTGGGGTCGACCACGCTGGAATTGATGTTGGTGAAGATCTTGAATTCGCCGGCGCAACGCACGTCGTATCCGTAGCTGGACGTGCCGTAGGACACCAGGCGCCGCTCGCCGTCCATCTTGACCTGGCCCGGCTCGAACGGCTCGATCATGCCGTGCGCCTCGGCCATGCGGCGGATCCACTTGTCGGATTTGATGCTCACGTGGTGTGTATTCCCGTTGCGTTTGGGTTCGTGGACCAGCGGCGAACATACCCGCTCGCGCGGCCCGCCGCCACCGTGGTCAGGCCGGCGGCGCGTTCTGCACCTGGATCGCGCCCAGGCCCAGGGACTTGTTGCGCGGCCGCAGCGACAACCGGCCCGCCGCGTTGCGCGCGATGGCGCGATAGCGCGCGGCGAGATCCGAATCGGGCATGGCCGCCACCGTCGGCGTGCCGCCGTCGGCCTGCTCGCGGATGCGGATGTCCAGCGGCAGGCTGCCCAGCACCGGCACGTCGTACTGTTCGCTCATGCGCGCCGCGCCGCCCTCGCCGAACACGTGCTCCTCGTGGCCGCAGCTGGAGCACACATGCGTGGCCATGTTCTCCACGATGCCCAGCACGGGAACCTCGACTTTCTCGAACATCTTCAGTGCCTTGCGCGCATCCAGCAGAGCGATGTCCTGCGGCGTGGTGACGATCACCGCGCCGGCCACCGGCACCTTCTGCGCCAGGGTCAGCTGGATGTCGCCGGTGCCCGGCGGCAAGTCGACGATCAGGTAATCGAGCGCGTCCCAGCGGGTGTCATTGAGCAACTGGGTCATGGCCTGGGTGACCATCGGCCCGCGCCAGATCATCGGCGTCTCCTCCTCCACCAGCAGGCCGATCGACATCATCTGCAGGCCGTGCGCGGTCTTGGGCACGATGGACTTGCCGTCGGGAGAATCCGGACGCCCCTCGACGCCCAGCATGCGCGGCTGGCTGGGGCCGTAGATGTCGGCATCGAGCACGCCCACGCGCGCGCCCTCGGCGGCCAGCGCCAGGGCCAGGTTGGCGGCCACGGTCGACTTGCCCACGCCGCCCTTGCCCGAGGCCACGGCGATGATGTTCTTGACCCCCGCCTGCGGCGCCAGCTTGCCCTGCACCTGGTGGGCGTGGATGCGGCTGGTGATCGAGACCACGGCGCTGTCGATGGCGGCATCGGCCTCCAGCGCCTCGCGCGCCGCGCGCGCCAGCGCCTCGCGCGCGCCGGCCGCCGGATAGCCCAGCTGCAGGTCGACCGACACCCGCGCGCCGTCGACGCCCACGGCACGCACCGCCGGGCCCAGTCCGGCGCCGGTGTGCGGGTCGATCACGCGGTCCAGGATCTGGCGAACCCGGTCTTGGTCAGGAGCATTCATGGGGATACTTCATGGGTGCGGGGAAACCCGCCCATTATGCCGCAGGCGTCAAGCGCGCCCACGCCAGAAGGTACTTGACGCGGCGAGCACGGCTGGGCACGCTCGCAGCCATACGATTCCGTATGGGAGATACGCCATGCTGTCCTTGCGCAACGTCCTCGTCGCCGCGGCCCTGCTGCTGCTCAGCACCCCGGCCCTGGCCTCCGATCTATCGCCGGTCGGCACCTGGAAGACCATCGACGACAATACCGGCCAGGCCAAGAGCATCGTCCAGATCACCGAGCACAACGGCGTGCTCGAGGGCACGATCCTGCAGGTCCTGAAGTCCGACGACGGCCCGCACCCGCTGTGCAAGAAATGCGACGGCGAGCGCCACAACAAGCCGATCGAGGGCATGAACTTCATGTGGGGCCTGACCCGCGACGACGACGTGTGGGACGGCGGCAGGATCCTCGACCCCAAGACCGGCAAGGTCTACAAGGCCAAGATCGAGGTGATCGACGGTGGCCGCAAGCTCAAGGTCCGCGGCTACATCGGCTTCGCGCTGCTGGGTCGCACCCAGGTCTGGCTGCGCACCGAGATGCCCAAGCCGGCCGCCGAACCGGCGATGACGCCCGCCACGCCGGCCAGCAGCATGACGCCGGCCAGCGGCGGCAGCATGTAACGCGCGCAGCCCAGAGCTCGCCAGCGCGGGCCCGGGCCGGTGGCATGCCGGCCCGGGCCCGCGCGTTTTGGACGTCCACGGACGGGCTGCGCGCTGGCCCGCGCCGCGCGCACCCTGCCATAATCCCCCGCTTGTCACGCACCTTTGGAACCTGACGCATGAACCGCCGCATCCTGGCCACCTGCGCCCTGCCCTACGCCAATGGTCCGATCCACATCGGGCACATGGTCGAGCACGTGCAGGGCGACGTGTGGACGCGCGCGATGCGCATGGCCGGGCACACGGTGCATTTCGTCTGCGCCGACGACGCCCACGGCACGCCGATCATGCTGCGCGCGCAGCGCGAGGGCATCACGCCCGAGCAGCTGATCGCCGACTCCAACACCGCGCACCAGGCCGATTTCCGCGATTTCCACATCGGCTACGACCACTACTCGAGCACCCACGGCGAGGCCAACCACGCGCTTACCGTGCGCATCTACGAGGCGCTGCGCGACACGCGCCACGTGGAATCGAAGCCCGTGCGCCAGTTCTACGATCCGGACAAGGACATGTTCCTGCCGGACCGCTTCATCAAGGGCGAGTGCCCGCACTGCCACGCCAGGGACCAGTACGGCGATTCGTGCGAGGTATGCGGCAAGACCTACGCCCCGACCGAGCTGATCGAGCCCTACTCGGTGATCTCCGGCGCGCGCCCGGTGGAGAAGGAATCGGTGCACTATTTCGTGCGCCTGGGCGATTTCGAGCCGATGCTGCGCGAGTGGCTGGCCGAACGCCGCCAGGCCGGCGGCCTGCAGGCCGAAGTGGTCAACAAGCTCGAGGAATGGTTCACCGACGGCCTGCGCAGCTGGGACATCTCGCGCGACGCGCCGTACTTCGGCTTCGAACTGCCGGACGCGCCGGGCAAGTTCTTCTACGTGTGGCTGGACGCGCCGGTCGGCTACCTGGCCAGCTTCACCGAATACGCCGCCGAGAAGGGCCTGGACCGCGACGCCTTCCTGGAAGCCGACGCCGCCGCCGAGGCCGGCACCGAGATGGTGCACTTCATCGGCAAGGACATCACCTACTTCCACACCCTGTTCTGGCCGGCGATGCTGCACGGCGCGGGCCTGCGCACGCCCAGCGCGGTCAACGTGCATGGCTTCCTGACGGTGAACGGCGCCAAGATGTCCAAGTCGCGCGGCACCTTCATCAACGCGCGCACCTACCTCGACCACCTGGATCCGGACTACCTGCGCTACTACCTGACCGCGCTGCTGGGCCCGACCCTGGCCGACCTCGACCTCGACTTCAAGGCCTTCGAGGAGCGCGTCAACTCGCACCTGGTCGGCAAGTGGGCCAACATCGCCAGCCGCTGCGCGGGCTTCCTGCACAGGCATTTCGACGGCCGCATGGCCGACACCATCGACGCCGACCTGCGCCAGCGCTACGACGATGCCGTCGCGCGCCTGGCGCCGTGCGCCGAGCTGTTCGAGAAACGCGAGTACGCGCACGCCATGCGCCTGGTGATGGGCGTGGCCGACGAGACCAATGCCTGGATCGCCGAGAAGGCGCCGTGGAAGATGGCCAAGGACGAAAGCCAGCGCGCGGAACTGCACCAGGTCGCCTCGATGGCCATCAACCTGTTCCGCCTTCTGAGCGCCTGGCTCAAGCCGGTGATTCCGGCCACCGTGGCGCGCGCCGAGAGCTTCCTGGCCAGCGCCCCGAACCATTTCAGCGACGTCGACGAACCGCTGGCCGGCCACGCGCTGGCGCCATTCCAGCCGCTGCTGACCCGCATCGACCCGAAAAAGATACAGGCCATGATCGAAGACTCCACCGACTCCATGAACGCACCCGCTCCCGCTCCCGCCGCCGCGCCGGCCGCCGCCGAGGCACCCGCCACGCCGACCATCGGCATCGACGATTTCGCCAAGCTCGACCTTCGCGTGGGCAAGGTCACGGTGTGCGAACACGTGGAAGGCGCCGACAAGCTGCTGCGCTTCGAGCTGGACGCCG
This sequence comes from uncultured Gammaproteobacteria bacterium, assembly GCA_963821885.1. Taxonomy (GTDB): domain Bacteria; phylum Pseudomonadota; class Gammaproteobacteria; order Xanthomonadales; family Rhodanobacteraceae; genus Oleiagrimonas. The sequence continues at coordinate 748,731 of CAWGFN010000001.1, forward strand.
GCGAGCTGGGTACGCGACAGATCTTCTCCGGCATCAAGGCGGCCTATCCGGAACCGGAAAAGCTGGTCGGCACCAACGTGGTGTTCATCGCCAACCTGGCGCCGCGCAAGATGCGCTTCGGCCTGTCCGAGGGCATGATCCTGTCGGCCGGCGAAGGCGGCAGCGACCTGAAGCTGATCTCGGTCGACGCCGCGGCCAAGCCCGGCGCCACGGTGCGCTGAGCGCGCCGCGCGCGGCATGAACGACCGGCTGGCCGACCGCATCGACGCGCTGCTGCCGCAGACGCAGTGCGAGCAATGCGGCTACCACGGCTGCCGGCCCTACGCCGAGGCCATCGCCATCGGCGCGGCCGACATCAACCAGTGCCCGCCCGGCGGCCAGGCCGGCATCGACGCCCTTGCCGCCCTGCTCGATCGCGCCAGCAAGACCCTCAATCCCGCCAACGGCATCGAGAAGCCGCGCATTCTGGCGCGCGTGATCGAGGCCGACTGCATCGGCTGCACCAAGTGCATCCAGGCCTGTCCGGTCGACGCCATCCTCGGCGCCAGCAAGCAGATGCACACCGTCATCGCCGACCATTGCACCGGCTGCGAGCTGTGCGTGCCGGCCTGCCCGGTCGACTGCATCGCGCTGGATCCGATGCCACCCGCGCAGATCGACGCCGCGCACGCCGACGCCGCGCGCGAACGCTTCGGTCGCCGCGAGGCGCGCCTGGCGCGCATCAAGGCCGAACGCGCGGCCCAGCTGGCGGCGCGCAAGGCCGCCATGCACGCGCCCTCGCCGCCCGCCGGCGCATCCGGCGACGGCGCCATCCGCACGAGCATCACCCGCAGCGCGGTGCAGGAGGCCATCGCCCGCGCCCGGGCCAAGCGCGAGGGACGCAACTCGTGAAGAAGGAAAACATCCAGGAGATGTTCCGCCGCCTGCGCGAGCTGGACCCGCACCCGACCACCGAACTCGAATACGACACGCCGTTCCAGCTGCTGATCGCGGTGATCCTGTCGGCGCAGGCCACCGACGTCGGCGTCAACAAGGCCACGCGCAGGCTGTATCCGAAGGCCGGCACCCCGCAAGCGATCCTGAAGCTGGGCGAGGAAGGCCTCAAGCGCCACATCAACACCATCGGCCTGTTCAACACCAAGGCCAAGAACGTCATCGCCACCTGTCGCATCATCGTCGAGCAGCACGGCGGCGAGGTGCCGCGCGATCGCGCCGCCCTGGAGGCGCTGCCGGGCGTCGGCCGCAAGACCGCCAACGTGGTGCTCAACACCGCCTTCGGCGAGCCCACCATCGCCGTCGACACGCACATCTTCCGCGTGGCCAACCGTACCGGCCTGGCGCCGGGCAAGACCGTCGACGCGGTGGAAAAGAAGCTGCTGAAGGTGGTGCCGGACGAATTCCGGCAGGACGCGCACCACTGGCTGATCCTGCACGGACGCTACGTGTGCAAGGCACGCAAGCCGAACTGCCCGCAGTGCGTGCTCGCCGACCTGTGCCGGTTCCGCCCCAAGACCCGCGCCGAACCGTGAAAAGCAAAGCGGCGGGCTCGCGCCCGCCGCTTCGTCCATCCCTGGTGCAATGCTCTCCGTGGAGCCATCCTGGCCCGCGTGTGTTGCGTCATCGTGACGCTTAGAACTTCACCTCGCCCCACACACCGATCTCGTTGGTCTTGGTGCTGGCCACGTGGACCGGCGGGAACAGCACGGCCTCGGTGTACTTGCCCGTTTCGTGCTTGTACACGGCGGCCAGCTTGAAGCCCTTGGTCACCTGGAACTCGACACCGGCGTTGTAGTAGGTGTCCTTCTTGGCCGGATCCAGGTCCTTGCTCAGCTTGGCGCTGTCGTAGCGCACGAAGGCGGTCACGCCCTTGGCCAGGCCCGCGCTCGCCCACACCGAGTAACCGTCCGACTTGTCCTTGGCCACGGTGGTCACGTTGTTCCAGTTCTTGGCGGTGAAGTACTCGCCGCCGACGCGGAAGTTCTTGGCCACGTAGCCGACCATGAAGTCGCCGCGCGAAGCCGTGTTCGGCACGCTGACGTTCTGCAGCTCCTGGCCACGCTTGCCGGAGTAGCCACCGACCGCGACCACCAGGCCGTCGATCGGCATGAAGGCCACGCGGCCACCGAAGTCCACGCCCTTGCCGCGGCCCGGATTCTTGTAGCCGTTGCCGTTCACCACGGCGGCTTCATAGCTGATCATGTCGTTGCCGCCGACCTTGCCGCCCAGGTGCAGGCCCCAGTCGGCGGAGTTGGCGAAATGCAGGCGATCGGTCAGGGTCGGCTCGACGTAGCGGAAGCCGTACATGCCCTCGACGAACGGGATCCACGGCATGTCGGACGAACCGATGCGCAGCACCGCCGCCTTGCTGAACTTGCCCTGCACGTAGGCCTTCTTGACGAACAGGTTGGTTTCCTTGTCGCTGGAAACGTAGTTGAAGTCGGTGGTCAGGTTGGCCGACCACACGTCGTCGAAATCGTGGCTGACGCTCAGGTAGAACCGCTTGACGTCCGTGCCGGTACCGGTGGCGTTGGTCTTGCCGGTATCGCTGTTCTTCTGGTCGATGTGGGTGAAATCGAAATACATCTTGCCGCCGACGGTGGTATCGCCGGATGCGGCATGGGCGGTCATGCTGGCCGCGCCCAGGGCGACGGCAACAGCAACGGCAACGAGTTTGCAGCGCATGGTGAACTCCTCGAACGTTCGAAGTCTGTGGTGCATGGCACCGCGCCATGCATCCAGCGGTGAGCATCAGCGGGGTTGTTAAGAACCCGTGATGGCGGCCAGCATGGAGGCGAAATTTGACGCTTGTGTTGGCGCTGGATGACGAATTGATGACAGTGGTCCGTCGACGCGCGCTGCAAAGGAACTGTCATGAACCGCTGGCACGATCCGCGCGTACCCCCGTTCCGCTTGTCCGGACGCCAACCACGGAAGCACGACATGACCGCCATCACGCCCATCCACCGCCTGCTGCTGGCCGGCCTGTCGCTGCTTCTGGTGCTCGCCGTGGTGCCCGCGCGGGCCCAGCAGGCGACTCCGGCGCCCCTGCAGGAGCGCATGTCCTATGCGCAGTTCAAGCGCCTGGGCCTGGACAAGCTGACCCCGGCGCAGCTCGACGCGCTCAATGCCTGGCTGCGCGAGCACGGCGAGACCGGCCCGGCGCTGGACGCCGCCCCCGCCAGCAGCAACGCCCCGCGCCCGGCGGCGCCCGCGGCGCAGGGCAACGCCGACATCCATGCGCGCATCAAGGGCAGCTTCCGCGGCTGGGACAACGGCACCGTGTTCACCCTCGACAATGGCCAGCGCTGGAAGGTCAGCGAGGACAGCCAGCTGATGATGCGCAGCATCGACAACCCGAAGGTCACCCTGCGCAAGGGCTTCTTCGGCAGCTGGCTGCTGAGCCTGGACGGCACCAACGAAACCGTGCGCGTCACGCAGCAGCGCTGAACAATCCACGGCCGGCCCGCCTCGGCGGGCTGTTATCATTCGCGCATGCCTGAGACCCCTGCCCAGCCCGCGAAGCGCATGGCCGACCGCTTCCGCGGCTTCCTGCCCGTCGTGGTGGACGTGGAAACCGGCGGCTTCGACGCGCGGCGCGACGCGTTGCTGGAGATCGCCGTGGCCGTCACCCGCATGGACGACGACGGCGTGCTCGCCTTCGATGCGCCGGTGCTGGCGCGGGTCAAGCCGTTCGAGGGCGCCAACCTCGACCCGCGCGCGCTGGAAGTGACCGGCATCGACCCCGACCATCCGCTGCGCCTGGCCATGACCGAGCGCGAGGCGCTGGACACGGTGTTCAAGCCGGTGCGCGAGGCGGTCCGCGCCGCCAACTGCCAGCGCGCGGTACTGGTCGGCCACAACGCGGCCTTCGACCTGGGCTTTCTCAATGCCGCGGTCAACCGCGTCGGCCACAAACGCAACCCGTTCCATCCCTTCAGCTGCTTCGACACCGCCACCCTGGGCGGCCTTGCCTTCGGGCAGACCGTGCTCAGTCGCGCGGTGCAGGCGGCCGGATTCGACTTCGACGCCCGCGAGGCGCATTCGGCACTGTACGATGCCGAACGCACGGCCCAGCTTTTCTGCACCATCATCAACCGCTGGAAGGACCTGCACGACCTGGAACGCGAGCAGGTGGGCCTGCCGCTGTCCTGACTGATCGAGGCACCGTCGCATGCCCATCTACGAATACATCGCATCGACCGAGCGCCACTGCCCGCGCTGCGGCCCGGGCTTCGACCTGCTGCAGCGCCTGGGCGACGCGCCGCTGACCGCCTGCCCGCAATGCGGCGCCCCCGTGCACCAGCGCATCAGCGCGCCCAACGTGGTCGCCGGCAACAGCCACCGCACGTCCGAGAGTCACCTGGAAAAACACGGCTTCACCCAGTACCGCAAGGTCGGCAAGGGCGTCTACGAGAAAACCGCGGGCAAGGGACCGGCCCATATCGCCGACGACGGCAAATGACCGTTACCTGACACTCCTCCAGCCTCAACAAGTACTTAGGGCGCCTTTTTCGCGCGTTTTCGCGACCGTTCGCCGGGCGTGTCACAGAGCTGAAACAAGAATCTCATTTCATTGCAATGCCCACCGCCTACAAAGACCCGAGGCGGGCATCGCCTGAGACCGAAACCCGAGGAGTCCTTCCGTGTTCAATTCCATGAAACTGCGCATTGCCGTCGTCGCTGCCGCTTCGTTGTTCAGCATCGCCGCGATGGCCACCGACGTCACTGGCGCCGGTTCGAGCTTCGTCTATCCCGTGGTGTCCAAGTGGTCGGCGGCCTACGCCGAGAAGACGGGCAACCATATCAACTACCAGTCCATCGGTTCGGGCGGCGGCATCGCCCAGATCAAGGCCGGCACCGTCGACTTCGGCGCCTCCGACAAGCCGCTGGATCAGGCCACCCTGGCCAAGTTCGGCCTGGGCCAGTTCCCCGACGTGATCGGCGGCATCGTGCCGGCCTTCAACGTCGACGGCGTGGCCCCGGGCAAGCTGGTGCTGGACGGCACCACCCTGGCCGACATCTTCATGGGCAAGATCACCAAGTGGAACGATCCGGCCATCGCCAAGCTGAACCCGGGCCTGAAGCTGCCGGACGCCACCATCTACGTGGTGCATCGTTCGGACGGTTCCGGCACCACCTACAACTTCACCCACTACCTGAGCCAGGTCAGCCCGGCGTGGAAGAGCAAGGTCGGTGAAGGCACCGCGGTGAACTGGCCGGCCGGTTACGGCGGCAAGGGCAACGAGGGCGTGTCGGCCTACATCAAGCAGCTGAAGAACTCGATCGGTTACGTCGAGTACGCCTACGCGCTGCAGAACCACATCGGCTACGCGGTGATGAAGAACGCCGCCGGCAAGGTGGTCGAGCCCAACACCCAGTCGTTCCAGGCCGCGGCCGCCACGGCCGACTGGAAGCACGCCAAGAACTTCGAGCTGCTGATCACCAACGCCCCGGGCGAGAACGCCTGGCCGATCACCGCCACCTCCTGGGTGATCATGTACAAGCAGCCGAAGAACATGGAGCACAGCAAGGTCGTGATGGACTTTTTCAAGTGGTCCTACGAGCATGGCCAGGACGCCGCCCGCTCGCTCGATTACGTGCCGCTGCCGCCGAGCCTGGTGCAGCAGATCGAGGAGTACTGGAAGACCCAGTTCAAGATGTAAACTCCGTGACTCGGGATCCGATCCCGGCGTCTCCAAGGAGTCGCGGCGCGCGTGGCGGATTCGCTTCGCGCGCCGCACCGTTTCATCGACCAGCCCCGGAAGCGTGCCCAGCATGAGCCTGACAGCGACCCGCACCGAAGCGCCCCCACACGACGCCGAACGGCGTTCCCGCAAGGATGCGCGCCATGACGCATTCTTCCGCCGGCTGCTGCTGACCTGCGCCCTGCTGGTGCTGGCGGCGCTGGTGGGCGCCGCGCTGTCCACCCTGTGGGGCGGCCGCGAGGTCCTGTTCAAGGACGGCTTCGGCTTCCTCACCCGCAGCGACTGGAACCCGGTCACCGACACCTACGGCGCGCTGGCGCCGATCTTCGGCACCCTGGTCACCTCGCTGATCGCCATCGTCCTGGCCGTGCCGGTGAGCTTCGGCATCGCCCTGTTCCTGACCGAGATCGCGCCCTCGTGGCTGCGCGGACCGGTGTCGACCGCCATCGAGCTGCTGGCGGCCATTCCCTCGATCATCTACGGCATGTGGGGCCTGTTCGTGTTCGTGCCCTTCATGGCCACGGTGGAACCCCACTTGAGCGCGACCCTGGGCAAGCTGCCGCTGATCGGCAAGCTGTTCGAGGGACCGCCGCTGGGCCTGGGCGTGCTGACCGCCGGCATCGTGCTGGCGGTGATGATCCTGCCGTTCATCGCCTCGGTGATGCGCGAGGTCTTCCAGACCGTTCCCGCGCGCCTGAAGGAATCGGCCTACGCGCTGGGTTCGACCACCTGGGAAGTGGTCTGGGACATCGTCCTGCCCTATACCCGCTCGGCGGTCATCGGCGGCATCTTCCTGGGCCTGGGCCGCGCCCTGGGCGAGACCATGGCGGTGACCTTCGTGCTGGGCAATTCCTACAACATCACCAGCTCGCTGCTGATGCCGGGCACCTCGATCTCCAGCTCCATCGCCAACGAGTTCAACGAAGCGGTCGGCACCCACCGCTCGGCGCTGATCGCGCTGGGCTTCCTGCTGTTCGTGGTCACCTTCGTGGTGCTGCTGATCGCGCGCCTGATGCTGCGGCGGCTGTCGCGCCGGGAGGGCAACTGATGGCCTTCAACATCTACACCCGGCGCAACGTCACCAACATCCTGGCCATGCTGCTGGGCGGCGTCGCCACGCTGATCGGCCTGGTGTTCCTGGCCTGGATCCTGTGGGTGACGCTGAAGAACGGCTTTTCCGCGCTGACCCCGAAGCTGTTCACCAAGATCACCGCCTACGGCGCCGACGGCGGACTGTCCAACGCCATCGTCGGCTCGCTGGGCATGGACATGCTGGCGCTGCTGATCTGCGCGCCGATCGGCGTGATGGCCGGCACCTACCTGGCCGAGTTCGCGCGGCGCAGCAAGCTGGGCTCGACCATCCGCTTCATGAACGACATCCTGCTGTCGGCGCCGTCGATCGTGCTGGGCCTGTTCGTGTACGTGATCGTGGTCGTGCCGATGTCCAACCTGACCCACGGCGCGGTGTCGTTCTCCGGCCTGGCCGGCGCCATCGCGCTGGCCCTGATCGGCCTGCCGGTGATCGTGCGCACCACCGACGAGATGCTGCAGCTGGTGCCGACCACGCTGCGCGAGGCGGCCCTGTCGCTGGGCATCCCGCAGTGGAAGCTGACCGTGCAGGTGCTGCTGCGCGCGGCCACCTCGGGCATCCTCACCGGCGTGCTGCTGGCGTTGGCGCGCCTGGCCGGCGAGACCGCGCCGCTGCTGTTCACCGCCTTCGGCAACAACTTCATGACCTACAGCCCGCTGGCCAAGACCGCCAGCCTGCCGGTGGCCATCTACCAGTACACCAACGACCCCAGCCCGGCGATGCATGCCATCGCCTGGGCCGGCGCGCTGCTGATCACGCTGTTCGTGCTCGCGCTGAGCCTGCTGACCCGACTCTTTTTCGCCCGCAAGAAGGTGAGTTATGACTGACCTCGCCGCCGCCCCGAGCACTGCCGCATCGGCGACCGCCCCGAGCCTGCGCACCAAGATCGAGGTGCGCGACCTGGACTTCTACTACGGCCAGTTCCACGCCCTGAAGTCCATCAGCATGGACATCCCCGAGCGCAAGGTCACCGCCATCATCGGCCCCTCCGGCTGCGGCAAGTCGACCCTGCTGCGCGTGTTCAACCGCATCTACGCGATGTATCCGAAGCTGCGCGCCGAGGGCAACGTGTCGCTGGACGGCGAGAACATCCTGGACCCGAAGTACTCCATGAACCGCCTGCGCACCAAGGTCGGCATGGTGTTCCAGAAGCCCGTGCCGTTCCCGATGACCATCTACGAGAACATCGCCTACGGCATCCGCCATCACGAGAGGCTCAAGCGCTCGGTGATGGACGAGCGCGTCGAGGAGGCCCTGCGCAACGCCGCGCTGTGGGACGAGGTCAAGGACAAGCTCAAGCAGAGCGCGCTGGGCCTGTCCGGCGGCCAGCAGCAGCGCCTGTGCATCGCCCGCGGCATCGCCCTGCGCCCGGACGTGCTGCTGCTGGACGAGCCGACCTCGGCGCTCGACCCCATCGCCACCGGCCGCATCGAGCAGCTGGTGGAGGAACTGAAGAAGACCTTCACCATCGTCATCGTCACCCACAACATGCAGCAGGCGGCGCGCGTGTCCGACTTCACCGCCTTCATGTACATGGGCGAGCTGATCGAGTTCGGCAACGCCGAGAAGATCTTCACCAAGCCGGCCAAGAAGCAGACCGAGGATTACATCACCGGCCGCTTCGGATGACCGTGGCCGGCAACGGGGCATGTCCTGCCCCGGGCCACCTGAAAGCACACCTGCGAGACTGCCCCCAACGAGGCAACACATGAACAATTCCGCCGATCACATCATCAAGAGCTACGACGAGGAACTGGAACGCCTGCGCGGCGAAATCGTGCGCATGGGCGAACTGGCCGTGGCGCAGCTGGAAGCGGCCATCGACGTGGTCGAGCGTCGCGACGAGCGCGCGGCGCAGCGCGTGGTCGACAACGACGATGCCATCGACGCCATGGAGCACGAGATCAGCCACGGCGTGGTGCGCCTGCTGGCCCTGCGCTCGCCGATGGCCAGCGACCTGCGCGCGGTGTTCGCGTCGCTGCGCGTGGCCTCGGACATCGAACGCATCGGCGACTACGCCGCCAACGTCGCCAAGCGCTCGATCCCGCTGTCGATGGTGGCGCCGGTCTCGCCGGCGCACGGCCTCAAGCACCTGGCCAAGCTGGCCGCCGACTCGGTGCGCAAGGTGCTGGCCGCCTACCGCAACGACGACGCCGACAGCGCCTACCAGGTGTGGCGCGACGACGTCGAAGTGGACGAGGCGTACAACGCGCTGTTCCGCGAGCTGCTCACGTACATGATGGAAGATCCGCGCAGCATCAGCTCGTGCACCCACCTTCTGTTCATGGCCAAGAACATCGAGCGCATCGGCGACCACGCCACCAACATCGCCGAGAACGTGTGGTTCGTGGTCAAGGGCGAGCCGCTTGAGGCCGATCGCCGCAAGGGCGAGGAGCCCACGGCGCCGCTGCACGACTGAGCGTCACCAGGGGTCGTCGCGATGCGCCTTGCGCGTGTCGCCGCGGCTGCGGAATCCGAACACCACGCCGTACACGCTGATCATGCACCAGATCAGCGCCAGCAGGATGGCAACCAGGTTGGTGTTGGCGACGATCAGCGACACCACCACGCCCAGGGCGCCCAGCGCGTTCATCAGCTGGTAGGTGGTGCCGATGCCGTTGATCTTGCGGATCTGCAACAGAAAGTGCGCCAGCAGCACCAGCGCCACGCCGGCCAAGCCCACCCAGACATGCCAGGGAAGAATGTTCATGCGTGCGGTCTCCGCGTGTGTGCGTGGGCTCCATCATGCGATGGACGCGGCGCCGCGCCAAGCGTGACGCGGCGCCGCGGTGCATCCGCTGTTCAGCCGCGGCGCTGGCGCAGCGCCTCGAACAGGGCCACGCCGGCGCTGACCGACACGTTCAGGCTTTCCATGTCGCCGGGCATGGGTATGCGCGCCAGGAAGTCGCAGGTCTCGCGGGTCAGACGGCGCAGGCCCTCGCCTTCGCTGCCCAGCACCAGCGCGCACGGGCCCTTCAAATCGATGTCGTACAGGTCGGCATCGGTCTCGCCGGCCAGTCCGGTCAGCCACACGCCGGCGTCCTTGAGCGTGCGCAGGGCGCGCGCCAGGTTGGTCGCCGCCACCAGTGGCACGCGGTCGGCGGCGCCCGCCGAGGCGCGGCGCACCACCGGTGTGATGCCCACGGCGCGATCCCTGGGCACGACCACCGCGGTCACGCCGGCCGCCGCCGCGCTGCGCAGGCAGGCGCCGAGGTTGTGCGGGTCGGTCACGCCGTCCAGCACCAGGAACAGCGCGGCCGGACCGGCCTCCTGCGCCAGGCGTTCGAGATCGTTCTCGCCCAGCGGCTCGGGCGCGGCGTACTGGGCGGCGATGCCCTGGTGCCGCGCGCCGTCGGCCACGCGCTCGAGCTGGTCGCGCGCGCACTCGACCACGGCGATGCCCAGCGTGCGCGCCTGCGCCGCCAGCTCGGCCACGCGCGGGTTGCGCGCGCCGCGCTCCACGCGCAGTTCCTTCACGCGCCCGGGGTCATGGCTGAGCGCGCCCTCGACCGGGTTGATGCCGACCATCCAGCTGGTCTTGCTCATCGCTTGCGGCTCCCGTCCTTGCCCTTGCCCTTGCCCCGCTTGGACCCGGCGCGCTTGCCGTCATCGTCCCGTGTCTTGCCCCGCGACGCGCCCTGGCCGCGGCCGCGACCCTTCTTCGACGCCGCGCCCGTGCGCGGAGCGCCGCGCGGTCGCCTCGTCCTGGACCAGGCGGAAGTCGATCTTGCGGTCCTCCATGCTGGCGCGCATGACCTGCACGCGGACCGGTCTCGCCGAGGCGGAATTCGCGGCCGGTGCGCTCGCCCTTGAGCAGGCGCTTCTCCGGGTCGAAGTGGTAGTAGTCGTTGGGCAGCTGGCTGATGTGCACCAGGCCGGACACGCCATGGCCGTCGAGGTCGACGAACAGGCCGAACGAGGTGACGCCGGTGACGCGGCCGTCGAACTGGCCGCCGACGTGCTTTTCCATCCACGCGCACTTGAGCCGCTCGTCGACGTCGCGCTCGGCTTCCTCGGCGCGACGCTCGCGCTGCGAGCAATGCCCGCACATGGTCGCCATGTACTCGTCCGAATACACGTAGTTGTCGGCCTTGCCCTTGCCCAGCGCGTAACGGATGGCGCGATGCACCAGCAGGTCCGGATAGCGGCGGATCGGCGAGGTGAAGTGCGCGTAGGCATCCAGCGCCAGGCCGAAATGGCCGTGGTTGTGCGGCACGTACACGGCCATGCTCATCGAGCGCAGCAGCACCGACTGGATCAGCTCGTACTCGGGCTTGTCGCGCACCCGCTTGAGCAGGTCGTCGTAGTCGCCGGGCTTGAGCTTCTCCAGCGGCGGCAGGGTCAGCTTGTACTGGCGCAGGAATTCCAGCAGGTCCTCGTACTTGTCCGCCGGCGGCGGCGCATGCACGCGGAACGGCGCCGGGATCTTCTTCTTGGCCAGGAATCGCGACGCCTGCACGTTGGCCGCGATCATGCATTCCTCGATCAGCTTGTGCGCGTCGTTGCGCGGGGTCACCTCGACCTCGCTGACCTCGCCGTGCTCGTCCAGGCTGAACTTGGCCTCGCGGGTGTTGAACTCGATCGCGCCGCGGTGCTTGCGTGCCTTGTCCAGCAACTTGTACAGCGCGTGCAGGTTCTCCAGCACCGGCAGATGGGCCTTGAGCTCGCGGCGCACGGCCTCGTCCTTCTCGCCGATCGCCTGCCACACCTGGGTGTAGGTCAGGCGCGCGTGCGAGCGCATCACCGCCGGATAGAACTTGGACTTCTGCACCTGGCCGCCGGAATCGACCGTCATGTCGCAGACCATGCACAACCGGTCCACGTCGGGGTTCAGCGAGCACAGGCCGTTGGACAGCACCTCGGGCAGCATCGGCACCACGTAACCGGGGAAATAGGTCGAGGTGCTGCGTTCGAGCGCCTCGGTGTCCAGCGCCGTGCCGGGATGCGTGTAATGCGAGACGTCGGCGATGGCGACCACCAGCCGCCAGCCGCCGAAGCGGCGCGGCTCGGCGTAGACCGCATCGTCGAAATCGCGCGAGTCGGCGCCATCGATGGTCACCAGCGGCATCTTGCGCAGGTCGGTGCGGCCCTCCAGGTCGCGCTTGCCGACCTCGACCGGCATCGCCTCGACTTCCTCGATGACCGGCTGCGGCCAGGCATGCGGAAGGTCGTACTGGGCGATGGCGATCTCCACCAGCAGCGACGGCTCCAGCTTGGCGCCCAGCACGCTGACGATGCGGCCAATCGGTCCGCGCTTGGACGAGGGCGGATCGGTGATCTCGGCGATCACCACCTGGCCGGCGCGCGCGCCGCCCAGCTGGTCGGGCGGAATCAGCAGGTCCTGGTGCAATCGCTCGTCGTCCGGCGCCACCACGGTCACGCCGCCCTCGGCCACCACACGGCCGACGATGCGCGATGTTCGACGCTCCAGCACCTCGGCGATGGCGCCCTTGCGCCGACCGCGACCGTCGACGCTGACCACGCTGGCCAGCACGCGGTCGCCGTGCAGCACCTTGCGCATCTCGAAGGGCGACAGGTACAGGTCCGGGCTGCCGTCGTGCGGACGCAGGAAACCGTAGCCGTCGGCATTGGCCAGCACCTCGCCGGCGATCAGGTCCAGCTTGCGCGCCACGCCGTAGCCGTCGCGGCGGGTGCGCAGCAGCTGGCCGTCACGCACCATCGCGCCCAGGCGCTTGTCCAGCGCCAGTACGTCGATATCCTCGGTCAGGCCCAGGGCCTCGGCGATGTGCTCCTCGCGCATCAGCTCGCCACGGTCCTCCAGCAGCGCCAGGATGGCCTCGCGGCTGGGGATCGGGCGCTCGTAGCGCCGCGCCTCGCGCTTGGCCCAGGGATCGGCCGGCGGCTGGCCGGGCGCGTCGGCGGCCGGTTTCCCGCGGGAAGCCTTGCCGGATGGGGATTTCTTTCTACTCACTCGTGTTTCCTTGTGCTTGAGACACCCCGCCGGAACGGAAATACCGACGGGAGATGTTGACAATCGGGTCGCTCGTGCCTATCTTACGCGGCTCCGCAGCGCCCATGGCGTTGCCCGCAACCTGCCCAGGTGGCGGAATTGGTAGACGCACTAGTTTCAGGTACTAGCGGGTAAAACCGTGGAGGTTCGAGTCCTCTCCTGGGCACCATGTTTAGGTCACGCGACGCTCATATCCAGTCCCGTCACCGCCCTGAAAACCCCGCCTCGCGCGGGGTTTTTAGTATCCGCGATCCGCGTGGCCCGATGTCGGCGCCAGCGTCGCCTTCAGCTCCAGCATGTTGCCTTCCGGGTCGAAAAGATACAGCGACGGCCCGCTGCCCTGCGCCCCGTAGCGCTCGCCCGCCTCGCCTATGCGCGCGCCGTGCGCCATCAGGTGCACCTTCATGACGTCTTCGTCGTAGCCGTCCACGCGCAGGCACACGTGGTCCATGTTGTGCCCGCTCGCTCCCGGCGCGGCACCGCCCTTGAGGCCGATGCTTCCATGCACGTCGACCAGGTCGATCAGGCTTTCGCCGGCGCGCAATTGCAGCAGCCCCAGGTCCTCGCGCCAGCGGTCCACCGTGCAGCCCAGGGCCTCGCAGTAGAAACGGCGCATGCGCGGCATGTCACTCACGCGCAGCACCACATGGTCGATGGCGGTCAGAGCGAACGGCGCGCTCATGCAGGCCTCCGGCACGGGCAACGGGTGCCCATGATGGTGGCTCGCGCATGAACCTGTCCATAGCGGCCGTCCGATCGCGCCGCGCCCACGTGGGAAAATCCCATGTACCGACAATCCCGCGCCACGTCGCGACCCGTCCCCGGATGCGGCCAAGGCCTTATCCGGGCTACGCCGTCACCGGCAGCCCGTAGCCCGTAGCCCGTAGCCCGGATAAGCGAAGCGCATCCGGGGAACCTCCCGTCCATGGCGGCCCTCCGTTCATGCCGTATCACGCCCCCGCCGCCCGGATTAGCCATGTGCACCATGGGCTTTCCCTTCGGTCACACCACGGGCCACGGCCTGGCGTATTCGGGGCCGTTGGGCTGTATAATTCGCCCGCTACACCACGGTGGGAGAAGCGGGGCGACCCGCTGCCGAAGGCGCAACGCCCGTAATCGCTCAGGCTCCCGTACCACCGACGCGATGCGCCATGCCGGTTCGCCGGACTGGCGCATGGCCAACACTCTGGAGAGACCGGTTCGATCCGGCGCCGAAGGGGCAGCAAGCGCGATGCGCTCGCGAAACTCTCAGGCAAAAGGACAGAGGGGCGCCACGGATCACCATGCGTGTTCGGTGTTCCCCCATTCGCGCCTTCCCGGACCGTCGCCATGAGCCCCAATCGCACCGCCTCCCTGCGTGACCTCGAGCAGCACGACGCCTTCGTCGCCCGCCACATCGGCCCCAACGACGAGGAGATCCGCCACATGCTCGGCGTGATCGGCCACGACGACCTGGAGTCGATGACCGACGCCATCGTGCCGTCCGCGATCAAGTCCACCGCGCCGCTCAACCTGCCCGCCGCCATCACCGAGGAAGAGGCCCTGGCGCGCATCCGCCAGCTGGCGGACAAGAACACCGTCGCGCGCAGCTTCATCGGCCAGGGCTACTACGGCACCCACACCCCGGCCGTGATCGCCCGCAACATCTTCGAGAACCCGGCCTGGTACACCGCCTACACGCCCTACCAGGCGGAGATCTCGCAGGGCCGCATGGAAGCGCTGATCAACTTCCAGACCATGGTCGCCGACCTCACCGGCATGGAGATCGCCAACGCCTCGCTGCTGGACGAGGCCACCGCCGCCGCCGAGGCGATGGCCCTGGCCGAGCGCAAGTCCAAGGCGAAGTCGAAGGTGTTCTACGTCGCCGACGGCGCCCACCCGCAGACCGTCGAGGTGCTCAGGACGCGCGCCGAAAGCCTCGGCTTCGAGCTGGCCTTCGGCCCGGCCGCGCAGGCCGCCGGGACCGACTGCTTCGGCGTGCTGCTGCAGTACCCGGACACCCTGGGCCACATCGCCGACCACGCCGCCCTGGTCGAGGCCGTGCACGGGCGCGGCGCGCTGGTGGTGGTGGCCACCGACCTGCTGGCCCTGACCCTGGTCGCCTCGCCCGGCAGCTGGGGCGCGGACATCGTCATCGGCAACAGCCAGCGCTTCGGCGTGCCGCTGGGCTTCGGCGGCCCGCACGCCGCCTGGCTGGCCTGCCGCGATGCCTACAAGCGCAACATGCCCGGCCGCCTGATCGGCGTGTCCAAGGACGTGGAAGGCAACAACGCCTACCGCCTGACCCTGCAGACCCGCGAGCAGCACATCCGCCGCGAGAAGGCCACCTCCAACATCTGCACCGCGCAGGTGCTGCTGGCGGTGATGGCCGGCATGTACGCGGTCTACCACGGCCCCGAGGGGCTCACGCGCATCGCCCGCCGCGTGCATCGCCAGGCGGCGATCCTGGCGGCGACCCTGCGCCAGGCCGGCGCCACCGTCGGCGAGCACTTCTTCGACACCCTGCACGTGGGCGACATCGACGCCGCCGCGGTGCACGCGAAGGCCGAGGCCGCCGGCATCAACCTGCGCCACCTGGACGACTCCAGCCTGGCCCTCAGCCTGGACGAGACCACCACCCGCGCCGACCTGGTCGCGCTGGCCGGCCTGTTCGGTGCGTCCATCGACAACATCGACGCCCTGGACGCGGCCACGCCGGACGCCCTGCCCGCCACCCTGCACCGCGAGGACGCGTTCCTCACCCACCCGGTGTTCAACACCCACCACAGCGAGCACGAGATGCTGCGCTACCTGCGCAGCCTGTCGGACAAGGACCTGGCGCTGGACCGCACCATGATCCCGCTGGGCAGCTGCACCATGAAGCTCAACGCCACCGCCGAGATGATGCCGGTGAGCTGGCCCGAGTTCGCCCACATCCATCCGCTGGCGCCCGAGGCGCAGACCGTCGGCTACCGCCAGCTGATCGACGAGCTGGAGGCCATGCTCGCCGAATGCACCGGCTACGACGCCGTCAGCCTGCAGCCCAACGCCGGCGCGCAGGGCGAATACGCCGGCCTGCTGGCGATCCGCGCCTGGCACCGCTCGCGCGGCGAGGGCCACCGCAACATCTGCCTGATCCCCGAATCGGCGCACGGCACCAACCCGGCCTCGGCGCAGATGTGCGGCATGCGCGTGGTGGTCACCCAGTGCGACGCCAAGGGCAACGTGGACCTGGACGACATCCGCGACAAGGCCGAGAAGTACAGCACGGACCTGGCCGCCATCATGCTCACCTACCCGTCCACGCACGGCGTGTTCGAGGAGGACGTGGCCACCATCTGCGCGATCGTGCACGAGCACGGCGGCCAGGTGTACACCGACGGCGCCAACATGAACGCGCTGGTGGGCCTGGCCCAGCCCGGCAAGTGGGGCTCGGACGTCAGCCACCTGAACCTGCACAAGACCTTCTGCATCCCGCACGGCGGCGGCGGCCCGGGCGTGGGCCCGTGCGCGGTGCGCTCGCACCTGGCGCCGTTCCTGCCCAGGGCCTTCGGCGGCGAGGGCGCGGTGGGCATGGTCAGCCAGGCCACCTACGGCAGCGCGAGCATCCTGCCGATCAGCTGGATGTACATCACCATGATGGGCGCCACGGGCCTGCGCAAGGCCAGCCAGGTGGCGCTGCTCAATGCCAACTACGTCTCCAGGCGCCTGGCCCCGCACTACAAGACGCTGTACACCGGTCGCAACGGTCTGGTCGCGCACGAGTGCATCCTGGACCTGCGCCCATTCAAGGACAGCGCCGGCATCGAGGCCGAGGACGTGGCCAAGCGCCTGGTCGACTTCGGCTTCCACGCGCCGACGCTCAGCTTCCCGGTGGCCGGCACGCTGATGGTCGAGCCGACCGAGAGCGAATCGCTGCACGAGCTGGACCGCTTCATCGACGCCATGATCCAGATCCGCGACGAGATCCGCGCCATCGAGGACGGCCGCCTGGACCGCGAGGACAACCCGCTCAAGCACGCCCCGCACACCGCCGCCGAGGTGGCCGGCAGCGAGTGGACCCACGCCTACCCGCGCGAGCTGGCGGCCTTCCCGCTGCCCTCGCTGAGGCACCAGAAGTACTGGCCGCCGGTGGCCCGCGTGGACAACGTCTACGGCGACAAGAACGTGTTCTGCAGCTGCGTGCCGGTGGAGGAGTTCAAGGACATCGAGGCCTTCAGCGAACCCAACGTGGGCTGATCGCCGGTACGACACGATAAGAAAAGGCCCCGCTCGCACGGGGCCTTTTTCGTGCAGCACGTGGCGGCGCGAATCAGGACACCAGCATCACCGTCGACTTCGTGGCCGCCGAATCGGAGGGCTCGGACATGCAGCGGTTGCGGCCTTCGTGCTTGGCCAGGTACAGGCCGCGATCGGCCGACTCCAGCAGGTTCACGGCCTCCTCCGGGCCACAAGTGCTGCAGGTCGCCACGCCCACGCTGACCGTGACGCAGCCGAACCGGCTCTTCGGGTGCGGCATCTTCAGCGCGGACACGGCGTCGACCAGGCGCTGGCCGACGATCTCGGCGGCATGCAGGGAGGAGTCGGGCAGCACCACCGCGAACTCCTCGCCACCGTAGCGGGCAATAAGATCACCCCCGCGCCACAGGCTGGCGCGCAGCGCATCGACCACGCGCACCAGGCACTCGTCGCCGGCGATGTGGCCGAAGTGGTCGTTGTACTGCTTGAAGAAATCCACGTCGACCATCAGCACCGAGCACGAGCCGCCGCTGCGCTTGCGCGACTGCAGCACCTGGCGCAGATGCACGTCCAGGGTCATGCGGTTGGCGATGCCGGTCATCGGGTCGGTGCCCAACTGGCGCTGCAGTTGCTGGTTGTTCATCGCGGCCATGTGCTGCCGGTAGCGGTCCTGGTTCTGGATGTAGGCCATGCGCATCCCGTAGAACAGCACCGAGAGCACCGACACGATCATGCCGATGCCAAAGTCGAGTCGCGACACGCTGATGCCCAGCGCCAGCACGCTGACCGAGAGCACGATCGGCGAGAAGCCCTCGATGACGCCCCGCGTCATGGCCGAGGTCCGCAGCTTGCGCAACCATGCCGGCGTCGTCATCAGCGCCAACGGAATCACCACCACGAAGGCCAGCTGCAGCAGCAGGCCGCCCCACCAGGGCAGGCCGCCATGGCTCATGCGGTTGTAGCCGGACACCGAGATGGCATTGACCCACAGGAAGACGGCCGCGGCGAAATAGGCATGCCGACGCATCCGGGTGATCCCGGCCACGATGCGCATCGTCACCAGGGCCGCCAGCGAGTAGTTCACCGCATCGGCGAGGAACGACAGTTCCCGGGCATGCGCCTTCATCCGTTCCGGGGGCATGGCGGCCACCTTGTACATCAGCGCGTACAGCAGCACCACCGCGCAGGCGGCGATCAGCGCGTCCAGCACGCGCACCATGCGCGGCATGTCGCGACTGAAGGTGCGCGCGACCATGAACATCACCGGCACCATGTACAGGCCCGACAGCACGATGCCCATGATCACCATGCTGAAACCCAGCGTGCCGCCGACCAGGCTCGCGCTCAGCAGCATGATGGTGCTGGCCAGGTGCAGGCCCATGGCCATGGCCAGCATGGACCAGAGCGTCCCGGCCTCGCCCGGCGTGGCGCGCCGACGCGTCATGATCGCGGCCACGGCCAGCGCCTGCAGCGCGATGCCGAGCAGCATCGGGCCTTCGGCCGTGGCCGACCCCGACCTGACCGCCAGCGTCACATGCGCGACCAGCAGGGTCACGGCCAGCAGGAACCAACGCCACACTCGCAATGTATGCACCTCACCAGGGTTACGCTGCCGATGGACCGGCGAGCCCCGCCGGGGTTCCGGACGGAGGAATCGACCGTTCTGGGAATAAATGGCTCTCAAGACACCCTCCCGCAGCCTTACTGAGGTAGAACCTGCATATCGGATGCCATGACACGGCAATTCCGGTCCTCATGCATGGTTTTCATTCAGAAATGTGACCCACGACCCATAGATGGCCGTCGCCGCGGCGTCGCCCGCCCTTCGCGGCCCGGGCGCTCAATCCTCGTCGCCGTCCGCCAGGTCGGCCGCACCGTGGTCGCCACCTCGGCCAAGGCGGGCCTGGCCCTGCCCTGGCAGCTGCCGGTGAACATCCTGGCCCGCGAGCCGTGGCGCGCGCACCTGGCGCTGGGCCTGGGCCTGGTCGGCGGGCTGGTGGCCATGGCCGCGATGCTGGCGCACCTGAGCCGGCGCGAGACCCTCGACTGACCCCGCCGCGGCGGCGCGTGGCTTACAGGTCCACGCCCTCGCGCGGCGGCGTGGTCGCGTGCGCGTCATCGCGGGTGGCCCAGCGCACCACCTTGCCGATGCTCAGGCCCTGCACCAGGATCGAGAACACCACGATGTAGTAGGTCATGGCCAGGATCAGGTCGCGCGCCGGCCCCATTGGCAGCGACAGCGCCAGGGCGATGGAAATGGCCCCGCGCAGGCCGCCCCAGGTCAGCACCTGCCAGGCGCCGCGCGGCATGTCGAAGTAGCGCGACAGCACCGCCATCGGCGCGCCCGCGCACAGCAGCCGCGCCAGCAGCGCCACCACGATCATCCCCGCCGACACCAGCAGCACCTGCAGCGAGAATGTCACCGCCGCGAACTCCAGGCCGATCAGCACGAACAGCACCGAGTTCAGCATCCAGTCCAGCAGTTCCCAGAACTCGTCGTGGTGCTTGCGGGTCAGCTCGGACATGCCCAGCTCGCGGCCGCGGTCGCCCACCACCAGGCCGGCCACCACCATCGCCAGCGGCCCGGACACCTCCAGCTCGCGCGCCAGCGCGTAGCCGCCCAGCACCGCCGCCAAGGTGATCAGGATCTCCACCTGGTAGTTGTCGATGCTGCGCAGCAGGCGGTAGATGATCCAGCCCAGGACCAGCCCGTAGACCAGGCCGCCGCCGGCCTCGCGCGCCAGCAGCACCGCGCCGTGGCCCCAGTCCGGCGCGCCGCCGCCGGCGATCATGCCCAGCAGCAGCGTGAACAGCACCACGCCGATGCCGTCGTTGAACAGCGACTCGCCGCTGATCACCACGTCCATGCTGCGCGGCGCCCCGGCGCTGCGGATGATGCCGGCCACCGCCACCGGATCGGTCGGCGAGATCAGCGCGCCGAAGATCAGGCAATACGGCAGCGACAGCGACAACCCCGCCCAGCCCAGCGCCAGCCACACCGCCCCGCCGATCAGCAGCGTGGAGGCCATGGTGCCCAGCACCGCCAGCGCCGCCACGTGCCAGCGATAGGCATGCAGGTCGCTGAAATTGACCCCCAGCGCCGCCGCGAACAGCAGCACCGACAGCAACCCCTTGAGCACCACCTCGGGAAAATCGATCGCATGCAGCAGCGAGGTCTCCCAGGCCTGCAACCCGCCAAAGCCCAGGCCATTGAGCAACGCCAGCAACAGCGACCCCACCAACGCAATCACCATCACCCCGATCGCCGTCGGCAGCCGCACGAAGCGATGGTTGACGTAGGCAATGCCGGCGGTGATCACCAGCACGAGGACGGCGATGTTGAACATGGGTCGGTCTCCGTTGCGGACGCTGCGTGTCTTGCAGGCCAACGGCGACATGGTAACGGGTGGGGCGCGATTGGGGTTTGGGGGGCGGGGGGCGGGGCGCGGTACCCGGTACCCGGGACTCGGGACTCGGGACTCGGGACTAGGGCCAGGGAACGAGCCGGGCCGCATCAGGCCCCTCCCCCTGCTCGCAGGGGGAGGCTGTGGGGGTCAAAGCCTACGCGCGAACACCCCCACGCCGCCGCAAACCTACCCACGCGCACCCCGCGCCTCGGCGCGGAACCCACCTCAAGGCGCCCCTCGAAGGGGACGAGGCCCAGGGCACTGACCCAACCCGCATCATCGGCCCCTCCCCCTGCTCGCAGGGGGAGGCTGGGTGGGGGTCAAAGCCTACAGCGCGAACATGCCCCACCCACCACAGACCCGGCTCAATCCACGGCCACGACGACCACCGTCACCGGAACCCACCCCATCACGACGTCCCCTCCGCCGACTCCGGCGTCAACACGACGTCCAACGTGGTCTCGCTGTTGCTACCCATCCCCGCCCCGCCGTTGTCCCCGTGCAGGTGATGCACCACCAACCGCTGCCCCACCATCTGCAGCGCGTAGTCATCGGTGTTGAAGAAGGAAAAATGGATGAAGAACTTGCTGCCCTTGTAGCGACGCGACTCGCGCACCGCCACCGGCACGCCGTCGGCATTCAGCCACACCGAGAGCTCGCCCGTGTAGGAGTCGATGGAGCCCTTGTCCGCCTTGCCGACCTGCGAAGGAATGGCAAACGTCATTTCGTGCACCGTCGCCCCGTCGCGCGTCACATCGCGCTGCCCGGTCAACGTCGCGCCCTCAAGCTTGTGCAGCAGCACCGGCGCGAAGTCGGCCATGCCGCTGAGCATCACCGGATCCACCGCACGCAAGGCCGCCCGCGTCGGCGCCGGCGCATCGGCATCCCGGGCCAGCGCCGCGCTTTCCTGGCTGGCCTTCGCCAACACGCCCGCCGGCAGCCGGAGATCCAGACCCTGCGCTCCATCGTGCACATGCAACGCGATCGACCCACTGACCGTCTTCGGATGGTCCTTCTTGCCGCTGGTCGTCGCCTGGCTCAACCGCACCTGCGCCGAAAGCGGCGCCACCGCATGCATGCCCTCCAGCCGCGCACGCAACTGCGCCAGCGTCGTCGCCTGCGCCGCCGCCGAACCGGCCACGCCCATCAACAACGCCGCACCGAGATACCGAAATTTCATCAACGTCCACTCCATGACAGCCCACGCGGGCCACACCATGACACCCCGTCGCACGCGCGCCAGGCAAGTGACGATGGAACCAGGAACCACCGGGCAAACGAAAGGTCGCCAGCCCCAGCGTAAGGCGGGCATCGTCCGCCTCCACCGACCTTGCCTCAAGCCCCAGCCTCGTATAACGTACGTTATAACAACAACGGAACCGCCCATGAAGCTCAAGATCACCACCATCGGCAACTCCTCCGGCGTGATCCTCCCGCGCGAGCTCCTCGCCCGCCTGCGCCTGAAAAAAGGCGACGAACTCTACGCCGTGGAAACCCCCGACGGCCTGCGCCTGACCGCCTACGACCCCGAACTGGCCGCGCAGATGGAGGTGGCCGAAGAACGTCATGCGCAAGCGCCGCACCCTGCTGCACAAACTGGCGCAGTAACGCGGCCGCATGATCGTCTGGATCACCAAGCCCCTGGCGCTGGCCATCCACGACCGCCAGCTCGCCGAGCACGGCGGCAACCCCGGCGTGCGCGACGAATCCCTGCTCGACTCCGCTCTGGCCCGCCCGCAGCAGCATCACGCCTATGGCGATCCGCCGCCCGACTTGGCAAGCCTCGCCGCCAGCCTGGCCTACGGCCTGTCGCGCAACCACCCGTTCATCGACGGCAACAAGCGTACCTGCGCCGTCGCCTGCGAAACCTTCCTGCTGCTCAACGGCGCCTCGCTGGAAGCGGACGACCTGGAGCTGTACCCCCAATACATCGCGCTGGCCGAGGGCTCACTGAGCGAAGACGCCTTTGCCGCGTGGATTCGTGACCATCTGCACCTGAAAACGCAGAGAGCGCATCAACGAACCCAAGGCGAGCTACGGCAGCAAATAAAGCTGCTCAGGCCTATTTAATACGGTCTCTAATATGGTCTCTGGCACCATTTTTGGAATTCCCACCTACCCCACGTAGGAGCTGCGGAAGCTGCGACGGCGCAGCATCCAAATCCACAAAAAAGAATATCCCTGGCCCCACGCTTTACAACTTCGTACGCAACTTTGCCTGTAAAAAAATATTTTCTCGGTGATATGCGAGATAAGACTTTTGACCAGCCGAGAACGCCTTGGTGAGCAAGGCTCGCTCAGGATCAATCCCCATGGCCACGAGTGAAGGCATGTGCGCGACTGGGGATACCAGGACCTTGCCCGCGCCATCAAAGGTAAGAAACCCCGGTCAAACAGGTGGTCCGCATCAGGCGTGAGTAGAAGGCCATTCTCCCCGTCCAAGCGCTCTTCATTGTTGGCGTCGCGCCAAGGCTTGCAATGACTGGCCCTCAGGTGCTCAGGTCGGTCGACGCCCGTAAGTCGGCACCGATGCTCAACTTGCATCACATGCTGCTTAAACATCCCCTGACCTCTTCGCGCTTGGACAACCGCTTGCCTCGTCGTTTCTGACAACGATGCATCCCGTTGCACCTGTGTGACTTGGTGATCCCCCACTCGGAAAGACCAATAGCATCAAGGGGCTGGGCATCTGCTACTCCAGCTCCGCTGATGAACACACGAGCTTCATGTCCAATCAGATCAGCTATTTCCAGAGCCAATGCCTCCGGAAAAGCGTGAGATACACACTTTGTAGCCCATGACCATTCGGTCGGAGCGGGGCGTAACGCTTGGGAAGAAATCGAGCCAGTCGATCCATGACGTCGACGGGTCTGAGTGGGCTGATCAATTCATGGTAGGTGACATCGACTCGCCAGCCGACAAGACCCCAGTTAGCGCCGATCCGCCCAAATTCATCCGGCTTCGGTGACTCGTAGCCGTAACTCGCCACGATACCGATCGCCTTGACGCACTTATCGGCGAATGAATACACAATATCGCCAGGCGTCACCTCACGCATGAATCCAGAGAACGGATTGACGTGCCCGTTTGATTTGCGCTTCGGCGACCAAAGGTAGCCACCCTGAACTTCGTGTCGGTAAGTCTGATTCTGATTGACCCACCAGTAGCGCATGACGAATCAAGCCACCGAACTCGATGACAACGCCTCGGCCTGTTGCAAAACCGTTTGCACAGCCGCATCCTGAAGGTCGGGCGGATAGCCGTATTTGCGCAGGATGCGTTTCACCAGGACCCGCATCCGGGCGCGCGCCGTTCGCGGTGTACCAATCCACCGTCACGTTGCTCTCGATGCTGACCAGCAACTCATGGGCAATCACGCGCAGCTTGTCGTCGCCCATCACCTCCACGGCGCTCTCGTTCTCGGCCAGCGCGTCGTAGAAGGCGATCTCTTCCTGGGAAGGCCCTCTTCCTCGCCACGCGCCCGTGCCGCCCGGATGTCCTTGGCGAGCTGGATCAGCTCCTGGATCACCTCCGCTGTCGTGATGGCGTTGGCGTGGTAGCGCGCGATGGCCTCCTCCAGCCGCTCGGAGAACGCGGTCTCGACGACGTTGGTTGCGTGCGCGAACGGATCTCGCCGTTGAGCAGTTTCGCAGCGCCTCCAGCGCGAGGTTCTTCTTCTCCATCTGCTGGACTTCGGCCAGGAACTCGTCCGACAGAATGGAAATGTCCGGCGATCTGCATCCGGCCGCCTCAAGAATGTCGACGATCTCGGTGGAGACCACGGCGCGGCTACAATCTGCTGGATCGCCAATTCACGATCCTGCCGGTGCTCTGCCGTCCGGCGGCCGTCTTCACCAGGCGGCGCGAATCGCCTGAAAGAAGCCGACTTCGTCGCGGATGCGCGGGCCTCGTCCGACTGGCCGTGCCAGCGCAAACGCCTTGGACAGCGCAAGCACCCATCCTCATAGCGGCGGTGCGCCTGTTTCTTGCCTTCCTCGGTCTTCTCCGCGGCGGCCTCACTGCTGCTGCTTGTCGAGAATCCATTCGATCGCGCCGGCCATGATTGCAGCCGCTCCTGCGGCGTGCCCGCCACGCCGCGGCATAGTCGAAGCCGTGGAACATGGCGCGCACGATCTCGTACTTCTCCAGCATGCACCGCGACGGCTTCGGCTTCGTCGATGCCGGTCTTGTCCTGGTCGGGCTTGGTGTATTGGCCAGCGCGTTCTTCAGGTTCTGGGCGATGCCGATGTAGTCGACGACAGCCCGCCGGCTTGTCGTTGAACACCCGGTTGACGCGCGCGATGGCCTGCATCAGCCCGTGGCCGCGCATGGGCTTGTCGACATACATCGTGTGCATGCACGGCGCGTCGAAGCCGGTCAGCCACATGTCGCGGACGATGACCAGCTGCAGCGGGTCGTCGGGTCGCGGGCACGCTTGGCCAGCAGTCGCGGCGCGCCTTGGTTGCCGATATGCGGCTGCCAGCCAGCGGATCGGAGGCCGAGCCGGTCATCACGATCTTGATCGCGCCGGCTTGCGTCGTCGTCGCTGTGCCATTCCGGGCGCAGCGCCACGATCTCCTTGTAGAGCGCAACGCAAATCCGCCGGCTCATGCAGACGACCATGGCCTTGCCGTCCAGCGCCGCCACGCGGGCTTCCAAATGCGGCACCAGATCGGCGGCAATCTGTCGAGCCGCTTCTCGGCTCCGACCAGCGCCTCGACGCTCGCCCATTTGCGCTTGATGCTCTCCTGCTCGGTCGCGTCGTCGTCCTCCAGTCAGGGCCTCGATCTCGGCGTCGATCGCGGCTTCTCGTCCTCGTTCAGCTCGATCCGGGCCAACCGGCTCTCGTAGTAGATCGGCACCGTCGCGCCGTCCTCGACCGCCCGGCTGATGTCGTAGATGTCGATGTAGTCGCCGAAGACCGCCGGCGTGTTCAGTCGTCCGGCTTCGATGGGCGTGCCGGTAAAGCCGATGAAGGATGCGTTCGGCAGCGCCTCGCGGATGTAGTTGGCGAAGCCGTAGGCGATCTCGCCGGTCTTCTCGTCGAGCTTGGCCTCGAACCCATACTGGCTGCGATGGGCTTCGTCGGCGATGACGATCGACGTTCCGCGGTCGGTCAGCATCGGGAAGATCGTCTCGCCCGTCTTCCGGCGAGAATTTCTGCACGGTCGTGAAGATCACGCCGCCGGATGCCCGGTCGAGCAAGCTGCGCAGATCGTCCCGGTCTGTCGGCCTGCTCCGGGGTCTGGCGGATCAGATCGCGGCACATGGCAGAAAGTCCCGAACAGCTGATCGTCGAGATCGTTGCGGTCGGTCAGCACAACCAGCGTCGGGTTCTCCATCGCCGGTCGGCGCACCATGAGGCCGGCGAAAAACGCCATCAGCAGGCTCTTGCCGGAGCCTTGCGTGTGCCAGATCACGCCGACCTTGCGGTCGCCAGCCGGCTGGCTGGCAACGCTGGGCAAGCCATAGGCGACCGGGTCTTCCGCCTGCCACTCGGACTGAGTGCACGCAGCGTCGACGCGACCGCCTTCCGCGCGCCGTGGAACTGGTGGTATCCGGCAACGATCTTGAACGGCCCGCTGCCGGTGTCGCCGAACACGATGAAGTCGCGAGCAGATCAAGGAACCGCTGCGATCGAACACGCCCTCGATCAGCGTCTCCAGTTCCGGCGTGCCCTTGGGCGCGATCGTCTCCGTCCGTCGGTCGCCAGGGCATGAACCGTTCTTGGTCGGCCGTCAGCGAGCCGACGCGCGCCGGCAAGCCGTCAGAAGTCACCAGCACGGCGTTGGTGCGGAACAGCGCGGGTATCTGCGTCTTGTAGGTCTGCAGCTGGTTGAAGGCGCCGACGAGCGTGGCGTTTTCGTCGCCCGGCGTTCTTCAGCTCGATGACCGCAGCGGCAGGCCGTTGACGAAGACCACGACGTCGGGTCGGCGGTTGACGTGCCCCTCCACCACGGTGAACTGGTTCGTCACCAGCCAGTCGTTGTTCGAGGCTTGTCGAAGTCGATCAGCCGGACCTTGCTCGCCGTGATCGGCCGTCCTCGGCGTAGTACTCGACATCGGCGCCCTCGATCAGTAGGCGATGGATTAGGCGGTTCTCTTCCAGCAGGTTGGGCAGTTCGGATTGTGTCAGGCGACGCACCGCATCGGCCTGTGCTTCGGGCGGCAAGGTCGGATTAAGACGGGCCACCGCCTCAGTAAGTCGAGCCTTGAGCACGAACTTCGTCGTAGGCGTCTCGTTCCGGATGCTTGCCGTCGGGACCGATCACCTCGTCCGAGGTGCAGGCGTAGCCAAGCGTGGCAAACTGCTCCAACAGCGCGGCTTCCAGTTGGGCTTCGGATAGAAATGCCATCAGCTCGTTGCTTCCATGTCTTGTGCCGTGGCTGCCACCGAGTCTGTGCCTTCATTGCTGCTAGCAGTGCGGGATGCGTTCAGGGCCTCCACGTACGCCTCGCGGTCAAGCAAATACAGCAAGCGGCTGACCTCGACCGAGAGCGGCAGCACGTCACCACCTGGCAGAAGGAATCTCCAGACCGATCACGTCCTCGCCATCAGTTTCCACGGTCATCCTCACGTGCGCATCGATCAGAGCATTCTTTTCAGTGAAGCGCTCCCATGGCTCGCGCGAACTGGTGGGATCAAGTTGCGCATCCAGATAGGCCTTGTGTAGAAAGGCCACGATGGCATCGGCAGCGAGCACCGCCGACCGACGATGATGAATCGCCAAGCGCTGAAGATACGGATCCTTGCCATGACTGGCGGGGCCCGCCTGATTGCGCAGATCATTGAGTGCGCCGGCCAGCTTGTGGTGGCTGGAGACCAGCTTCTTGAACTTCTCGTCACGAATATCGCCCAGCTTCAAAGCACGAACGGCAGCGCTCAACCAGTCGGAAAGACTCGGTGTTTCCTTTACCGGCTTGAGCGGCGTCAACGTTGTATGGAAGCTCTCAATGATGACCGACAAACCACCTCGACTATGGCTTTTGCACAGAGTCAATCCAGGTGTCGTTGTTCTGATCGAATGCCTGTTCCAGCGCTTCCAGATTCTGCTGCAACATCGGCGCATCGCGCCAGTGGCTGCAAGCCTCGCGGATGCCGGGGCACCAGTCGAGCGTCATACGCTGAGGTCATCCAAAGACATAAGGGTAAATCGCGGCCGACCCTGGCCTACCTGCATAACATTGAGTTTCACAGTAACCGGCTTGTGCAACCATTCCTGATTGAGCACATCTGGGTTCTCAATAGCCAGATCAACCTTGCCCTTGATCAGCCCCGCCTGATCGGCGAGCCGAAACTCAAAAGTTCTTCCCGCAGGCAGAACCCCCTGGAATTCGCCACGATAAGTTTCTTCCGTCTCTTGAATGTTTTCGTCCTTCAGACGTTCGCAAGATGCTTTTATCTGCTCGAAGTCAGCGTAGCGGAAAAAATGATCGCCAAATTCAAGGCCACACCACGCCTGCTGCTGTACCAGCAAGTCGAGAAAATCATGCACTTTCTTAACGGCGCGTGGGTGTATATCTTCGATTACCTCCGCGACCTCGTCGTCACTCACCTTCGGCCGTGAGTCTGAATAGCGCTTCGATCTTACCCATCACTTCTTGCGCCTTCTCCGCTTCGGCAACCGGGGAGGTATCCACTTCGGGCAGCTCAAACTCAAAGCCGAACGAACCGATGGCGGTGCCAGTTATCAGTAACTGATTCTTGTCCCGATTCGGTATCGGGCCCATGTGGCGAAGACGTTCTTTCAAGCCGGCGGCGACGGCTGCGAACGCATCCGAAAAGGCGTCGGCGGCTTTGCCACCGAAGTCTGCCGCGATGCCATGGCTTCCGAAAACAGGCTTACCTCGAAATGTTAGACGCGCCTTCGTAGCCAGATGAATTGGCGGCGTGGCCAAAGCCGCCTTAGCGGATTCAAGTCGCGATTCGAGACTCATGCGCTCAATCACACTGCCTTCCGGAATGGCGGCGAGAAGACTCTCTAACTCCCTAATCTCGGAAGCGATCGTCAGGTAGTCATTACTCATGGTGAACCCCTCCGGCGAGGTTCAGAATCGCTCTTGCATCGCCATCCTTGGATGGGTCGAGATCAACCTGTACGAACCCCTTCCAGAGTCCATCGCGTCGGTGTGACCACAGGCTATACCGGTCAGCGATCTTTTTGACCTGCCATTGATCGATTGGCTGTCCGAGCACGGCGAAATACGCATCCATGGCGTAGCTCTCTTTTACATGCTTCTGATCGAAGAGTGCACCGTGACGCTGGGCCAGCGACTGCTGATTCAGCCCCTCGGGTAGGTTGAGGAAGGTCACCACATCCATGTCTCGCGGAGCCCTGCCTTCCAGCACCTCGATTTCTTCCGAGGAAACTACCGTCCAGCCACTGAAACCCGGATGTGATGCCCGCCGCATGCAGTTCGGCGCGAAACCTCAGAAAGCCATCGAGTATGACCATCCGTTCAGGTGTCGTGGCAAAGCGATCAAACAAGATGGCGAGATCGACCACGATTCAGGGCGAACGGTCCGGGCTACTTCCAGGCGCGTTCGGCCGAATCGGTGGCAGCACGCCCGCGCTGTTCCAGGCAGGAATACTGGCAATACCTGATGTCATAACACACTCCCTGTTTGACTTGCTGCTTTGGACCCCACGCCCTCTATGAATTTCTCGGCGTCCTTGATGCGAAGCCTCCCGGAGATCAGTTTGGGAAGCAGCGTATCGCGTAGTTGGGCGAGGCTGCGGGGATTCCTGCTTGTTTTTGCTCGATAGCATCAACCCAGCCGCTTACCGCATTAGCAAAACCACGTAGAACATCGTTGACGATTCTCCGCAAGGCACAGTGAACGGCGATGCGAGCACGATGTCGGGACGTACTGCTGGGTACGCAGCACCATCAGCTAAATGACTCAGCCGCTCGATGTTTTCCGGGGATGTCGCCGCAAGAAAGACAAAATGCCGGAAGTCTCTCTCTAGGGGCCTCAGCACTGCAAAGCCCGTGCTACCCGTCATGCCTTCGTCCGCGATCAATGCGAACGACTTGTTGCCGGGGCGCACCGTACCCACGATCGTGTCACCAATACGCAAGATGCGCTGTGCGCGGCTCGGAGCCGCCTCCCAAGCCAGCATCCGAGCGGTTCCCTCAATAGTTCCCTGTTTAGTGTTCGACAAATCCACATAGCGTATTTCGCGAGGTGCATTTTTCTTCGTCCAGGACTCTGGATTCAGGCTCGCAAAGTTGTCTAGCGTGACGGATCGCCACCCTTCCGGTTTGCCCTCGTCGTCGAGGCGGTTGGGAAAGAGCTGCCAGAGGTTGGCGGGGAGATAGGGGGTGCGGCCTTCCAGCTTGGCGCGGACAGGGCCGAAGTCGACGAACCAGCCTTGAAGATGGCCCGGGCCATCGCCTCCAGGGTCTCATTCATCCGGCGGTTCAGTTCGATCTTGTCGTCGAGCGTGCCAGGATGTGCGCGATCGCCAATTGATCGTGGAGGGGCGGCAATAGGCCTCGATTCGTCATCGTGACGCGCTCGCATTCGGCTGCGCTGACGTCGCCCAAGACCCCCTCAAATAGCCATGCAGAAAGCGGGTGACCTTTTAGCCAGTAGCTAGGAACCTTGGGTCCTTTGTTCGTCGGCTTCCGGACGCAAGGAGCGACGCACGCTGAGTACACGGCCAGCAGGCGTGCTCGTGCACGAGTGCACTTCGCCGTTGTAGCCTCGTCGGACAACATCATGCCGCCTGGAGCGCGAACTAAATGACTTCGAGTCTTCATCGGGCTGGGACAAACGAACAACTCTCCATCAAGTAGCCGACCATCCTTCACGTTGCGATCTTGACGAAGGAGGGCCGCTCTCTGTCCAGTCGCGCTGGTGACCGTCAAATCGATCGTACGGCCGTGACGTCGCCAGCCGGGATCGTGTCTACTCACCCGCCAGACCCAAGCCCCCTCAGGTTGGCCTCGATCGCCGCATCCAGCCCCGCTGCCTCTTCCTGCTGCTCGCGCAGCTGGGCGCTAAGCCGCTGCATCTTTTCCTCGAACGGCTCGCCGTCGTCCTCGGCTTCCTCCGCGCCGACATAGCGCCCGGCGTCAGCACATGGCCGTGCTTGCGATCTCTTCCAGCGTCGGCGCTCTTGCAGAAGCCCGGCAGTCCGTCGTACTCGCCGGCGCCCTTCTCGCCCCGCCAGGCGTGGTAGGTGTCGGCGATCTGCGCGATATCGTCGTCGGTGAGTTCGCGCCGCGTGCGGTCGACCAGCGTGCCCAGCTTGCGGGCGTCGATGAACAGGATCTCGCCGCGGCGGTCGCGCAGCGACCTTGCCGCGTTGCCGTTGGACTTGTCGCGGGCCAGGAACCACAGGCAGGCGGGAATTTGGGTCGTGTAGAACAGCTGGCCCGGCAGGGCGACCATGCAGTCCACGACGTCGGCCTCGACCATCGCCTTGCGGATGTCGCCTTCGCCCGACTGGTTGGAGCGACATCGAGCCATTGGCCAGCACGAAGCCCGCGGTGCCGCGGGCGCCAGGTGGTGGAGGATGTGCTGCAGCCAGGCGAAGTTGGCGTTGCCCGCGGGCGGCATGCCGAATTCCAGCGCGCGTCCTCGCGCAGCCGGTCGCCGCCCCAGTCGGAGATGTTGAACGGCGGGTTGGCGAGGATGTAGTCGGCCTTGCAGGTCGTGCAGTCGTCGTTGTGGAAGGTGCCTTCGTTGTTCCAGCGGATGTCGGCGTCGATGCCGCGCACGGCGAGGTTCATCTTGGCCAGCCGCCAGGTGGTGTGGTTGCTCTCCTGCCCGTAGATGGCGATGTCGCCGATGCGCCCGCCGTGCTCCGCGACGAACTTTCGCACTGCACGAACATGCCGCCGGAGCCGCAGCACGGGTCGTAGACGCGGCCCTTGTAGGGCTCGAGCATCTCGACCAGCAGCGCGCACGACCGAGCGCGGCGTGTAGAACTCGCCGCCGCGCTTGCCTTCGGCGCCGGCGAACTGGCCGAGGAAGTATTCGTAGACGCGGCCGAGCAGGTCGCTGGACTGCGGTCGGCCTTCGCCCATGCGCGATGTCGGAGATCAGGTCGATCAGCTCGCCGAGCATGGTCTTGTTGAGCGCCGGGCGGGCGTAGTCCTTGGGCAGCACGCCTTTGAGCGACGGCGTTGCCTTCTCGATGGCGTCCATCGCGTCGTCGATCAGCTTGCCGATTTCGGGCTGCTTGGCGTTGGCCTGCAGGTGCGCCCAGCGCGCCTCCTTCGGCACCCAGAAGACGTTGTCGGCGAGGTATTCGTCGGGGTCTTCGGCCGCCTGCGGGTCGTCGGCCAGCAAGCTCGGCGTGCTGCGCCTCGAAGGCGTCGGAGATGTACTTCAGGAAGATCAGGCCCAGCGCGACGTGCTTGTAGTCGGCGGGCTCCATGTTGCCGCGCAGCTTGTCGGCGGCCTTGAACAGCTCGGCCTCGAAGCCCAGGTTGGCGTCGCTTGCAGCCTTCCCTGCCTTGCCGCGCTTTGTGGTCGGGGCCTTGCGCTTCTTTTCGGGCGCGCTTTCCTTGGACGACTTGTCAGTGTCCCCTTTGATCGCCTGCTTCACGCGCTCTTCAAGGATCACGGAACCGCCGCGACCGCGACCGGCTCGAATGAATCCCGCCTCGATGAGGCCCGAGCGGATGCGCTCGTAGGCATCCTCGGACCATGCCAAATCCGCCCGCAGGCTGATATTTCCCGCCGAACCTCCACGTGCAGCGAGGGCCTGAATGAAGGATGCCTCTTCAGTCGAAAGTTTAGCGTCAGACATCATGGTTCCATTGTTTTGTCGTCACCGAACATGGCAAATCCTGCCACGATTGCGAATGGAGCCCGCCGGCATCGGGTGAATGCTCAGTCCTCGGCAGCGAGAAACCAAACGGGTTTGAGGGGAAGCCTACGGCGCGCCGTGTCATCCAGCTTTTCGTAATGGCTTGTCCATAATTCGACCAACTTGGACGTATCCACGAGCGTGATGCGCCGGTGCGACTGTCGCGCCTCCAGATCCGCATCCTTGGTGAAACCTGACAGCGCCACGTACAGACCGACATCGCCCTCACCCAAGACCGCCATGAAGCTGCGCAGACCAACGACGTCGATCTTGGCCGAATTGGCATTGCGCTTGACCTGCACCTTGATGCGCGGCGGCTTGGTGCCAAGCGGTCGTTGTAGGCGATGACATCCACGCCGCCATCCTTGCCGGGCGGCGCGATCCAGGCGACGTGGTAGCCCATGGCCTTGAGTAGCTCGCCGACCATCTCCTGGAAATCGTAGGGCGGCATCTCGCCGAGATACTCCTCGATTTCCTTCCAGGCCATCTCCTCGGCTTGTTCGAGGGTGATAGCGGCTGAACCCTCCGCCGCTTCCTCCGTCGAATCATCATCAGCGGATGCTGGCTGCGCCTTACGCCACTTCCAATAGAGCCGCTCAGCTTCTCGAAAGAACTGCTCTTCGTCCTGGAACTTGGCTACCGCTTCCCTGCCCTCTTCTGTGACGCTCCAGATGCCCTTGTGCTTGGTCATCCAGCCCGCTTTCACTGCGGGGACAGTACCGAAGCGGACGAGGCGCTCAAACCGACGGCCACCCGAGTTGTAGTCGCCTGCCTCGTACTCCGTGATGCCCACGCGCCTCTCCAGCGCCCCAAGGCTTCCGATGCATGGATGCCATCCGGATTATCGATGAGGATCTGTAAGAGGTTGCGCAACAGTTGGCCGGACCTGGCCTTGGTGACATGTGCCACAGCAGCTCCCCTGCTGAATATTTGCTCCACTTTACGGCGACGTGGTGCCATGCTCAATGGACGCCTTGCAAACGTCTCACTTCGAGCAATAAGCGGTCGGGATCCTCAGGCGCCTCGGAGAATACGAGTCAGCCCAAAACCAGATACGAAAAACCCCGCCGAAGCGGGGCTTTTGCTGTTGCGATGAGCATGACCTCACGCAAACGGATCTTCCAGCACAATCGTGTCATCCCGATCCGCCCCGGTGGCCACCAGCGCCAGGCGGCAGTTGGACAGTTCCTCGATGGCGCGCAGGTAGGCGCGGGCGGCGGCGGGGAGCTTGCTCCACTCGCGCACGCCGGAGGTGGGCTGGTCCCAGCCGGGGAATTCCAGGTAGACCGGCTTGCACTCGGCCCAGCCGTCGGCGTCCAGGGGGGCCAGTTCGCGGCGCTTGCCGCGGTATTCGTAGGCGATGCAGACCTTGATGGTCTCGACGTGGTCGAGCACGTCCAGCTTGGTGATGGCCAGGCCGTTGATGGCGTTGATCTGCACGGCGCGCTGCAGGGCCACCAGGTCGATCCAGCCGCAGCGGCGCGGGCGGCCGGTGCTGGCGCCGAATTCGTTGCCGACCTTGCCGATGGTCTTGCCGACCTCGTCATGCAGCTCGGTGGGGAACGGGCCGCTGCCCACGCGGGTGGCGTAGGCCTTGCAGATGCCCAGCACGTAGTCGATGTCGCAGGCGCCCACGCCGGTGCCGGCCAGGGCGCCGCCGATGGTGGTGTTGCTTGATGTCACGTACGGGTAGGTGCCGTGGTCGATGTCCAGCAGCGCGCCCTGCGCGCCTTCGTACAGGATGTTGCCGCCCTCGGCGCGCAGGTCGTGCAGCACGGTGGCGACGTCGTCGATCATCGGGCGGAGGTATTCGCCCCAGGACAGCGCGTCGTCCAGCACCTTGGCCTCGTCGACCGGCTCGGCCTTCAGCCACTGGGTGAGCACGAAGTTGTAGTACTCGACCGCGGTCTTGATCTTCTCCGGCAGCTCGTTGGGGTACATCAGGTCGGCCACGCGGATGGAGCGGCGCGCGACCTTGTCCTCGTAGGCCGGGCCGATGCCGCGGCCGGTGGTGCCGATGGCCTTGCCGCCGGCGGCCTTCTCGCGGGCCTGATCCAGGGCGATGTGGTAGGGCATGATCAGCGGCGTGGCCGGGCTGATCTTCAGGCGCGAGCGCACTTCCACGCCGTTGGATTCCAGCTCGGCGATCTCGCTCTTGAGCGCGGCCGGCGACAGCACCACGCCGTTGCCGATCAGGCATGTCACGCCCTCGCGCAGGATGCCCGACGGGATCAGGTGCAGGACGGTCTTCTTGCCGTCGATGACCAGGGTGTGACCGGCGTTGTGGCCGCCCTGGAAACGCGCGACGGCGCCGACGCGCTCGGTCAGCAGGTCGACGATCTTGCCCTTGCCCTCGTCGCCCCATTGCGCGCCGAGGATGACGACTGATTTGCCCATCTTGAGAGATCCCGTTGGTGGAAGGCCGGCGTGGGGCCGGACGTTCTATTTTCGCAGGTCTGGGGGTTTTTTACAGGGTTGCGGGGGGATGGGTGGCGTGTTGGGGCTGTTGGCGGAGGGCGTCGGCGCGTGGCGGCCCGTCCCGGAGGCGGCCGTTGGCCTTGTCCGGGCGACGGGTTGCGGCTTTGTCGTAGCCCGGATAAGCGTCAGCGCAGCCGGGGTGGCCGGCGGTCGTGGTCGGGACATGCTCGCTACGCGATTGGGGACTGCGCGGGACGCTGTGGCCTCTTCCCGGATGCGGCCTTCGGCCTTATCCGGGCTACGGGTTGCGGCTTCGCGTAGCCCGGATAAGCGTTAGCGCATCCGGGGTGGCCGGCGGTCGTGGTCGGGAATCGCTCACCGCACGATTGGCGGCTCCGCGGGACGCCGTGGTCCATTTCCCGGATGCGGCCTTTGGCCTTGTCCGGGCTACGGTGGGCATCGCGGCGTGGTGGCTACGGCGTGCTAGTGGAACACCAGGCGCAGGGTGATCACGCCGATGGCCGCGGCCGCGCCGCCGATCATGCGCAGGGTGCGCGGTTCCATCTCCGCGGCCTGGCGCGCCATGCGCTGCCAGGCCTTGGGCGCCGCGAACAGAATCAGGCCCTCGATCACCAGGACCAGGCACAGCGCGGCGTAGAAGTCCTTGGGCATGGGGCCTGCGGCGTGCTCAGTGCTTGGCTTTGTCGCCGTTGCTGAAGTAGCGCATGAAGTCCGAATCGCTCTTCAGCACCATCACGCTCTGGCCCTTGCCGAAGGCGTTCTGGTAGGCCTCCAGGCTGCGATAGAAGTCGTAGAACTTCGGGTCCTGGTTGTAGGCCTTGGCGTAGATCTTGGCCGCCTGCGCGTCGCCCTCGCCGCGCACCTTGGCGGCGTCGCGACGGGCGTCGGCGATCAGCACCGTGCTCTGGCGGTCGGCGTTGGCGCGGATCTTCTCGCCCTCTTCCTTGCCGGTCGAGCGCAGCTCGTTGGCCAGCTTGGTGCGCTCGGCGCGCATGCGCTGGTACACCGACTCACTGACCTCGGCGGGCAGCTCGATCTGCTTGATGCGCACGTCCAACACCGCGATGCCCAGCGACTTGCGGGTGGAGGCGTCGGCCAGCTCGCGCACGCGCTTGGTGATGTCCTTGCGGCCGCCGGAGATCAGCTCGTCCAGCGGGCGCGCGTTGACCTCGAAGCGCAGCGCGTCCTTGATGATCGGCGACAGGCGCTGGCGCGCGGCGTCGATGTCGCCGGCGGTGGCCTGGTAGTACGTGGAATTCTTGTCGATGCGCCACTTCACGTAGAAGTCCACGCGCACGGTCTTCTTCTCCAGCGTGAAGTAACGCTCGGGCTGCGCGTCCAGGGTCTGGATGCGCGCGTCGAACAGCATCACCTGCTGCATGAAGGGGATCTTGAAGTGCAGGCCCGGCTTGTCGTTGGTGCGCTCGATGCGGCCGAACTGCAGCACGATGGCGCTCTCGCCCTCGCTGACGACGAAGGTGGCGTTCCAGGCGGTGATCACCAGGATCGCGGCCAGGATCAGGCTGAAGGTCTTCATCAGTGGCCTCCGTTGCCGGACGACGCCGACGTCTGCGCGGCCGAGGCGGCCTGGGCCGGCGTGGCGCCGGAGGAGTGGGCGGAACCGCCGAGGAACTTGTCCAGCGGCAGGTACAGCATGTTGCGGCCGTTGCTGCCGTCGATCACCTTGGGATTCTTGGCCAGCACCGTTTCCATGGTCTCCAGCCACAGGCGCTCGCGGGTCACCGTGGGCGCGGCGCGGTACTGGGTGAGCAGCAGGTCGAAGCGCTCGGCATCGCCGGTGGCGCGGGCCACGCGCTCGGCCTTGTAGGCGGCGGCTTCGTTGGAAATGCGGGCCACCTTGCCGCGCGCCACCGGGATCACCTTGCTGGCGTAGGCCTGGGCCTCGTTCTCGATGCGCTGCTTGTCCTCGCGCGCCTTGTTGACGTCGTCGAAGGCATCACGCACCTGGTCGGGCGGCGACACGCTCTGGAAGCTGACGTCGGTGACCAGGATGCCGGCGTTGTAATCGTCCAGGGTCTGCTGCAGCACCTCGCGGGTCTTGGCCACCAGCTTGGTGCCCTGCCCCGAGAGCAGCGTGTTCATGTCGTTGTTGCCGACCACCGAGCGCACCGCGGCCTCGGAGGCCTCCTGCAGGGTCTCGCCGGGCTTGCTGATGGAGAACAGGTACTTGCGCGCGTCGTTGACCTGGTACTGCACGTTGAAACTGACCCGGACGATGTTCTCGTCGTTGGTCAGCATGGTGGCGTGGTCGGACCAGGACTGTACCTCGGTGGTCTTGACCTTGATGACGTGCTCGATCGGCGAGGGCAGCTTGTAGTGCAGGCCCGGGCCGAGCATGCGCGAGTACTGGCCAAAGCGCAGCACCACGCCGGCCTCGCGCGCATCGACGCTGACGAAGCTGGTCAGGCCGACCCAGGCGATCAGCAGCGCGGCGATGATGGTCGCGATACCGGCGCCGCCGGAACCGCCGAAGCGGCCGAAGCGGGCGCGCAGCTTGCGCAGGAACCGCTCGAATTCGTTGCCGTCGCCGCCGCCACCGCCAGAGCCGTTGTTGCGGCCCCAGGGATCGCGCTTTCCACCACCGGGTTCATTCCAGGACATGTTTGAAGGACTCTCCTGCGGACAGCCGTGGGGTCGGCGTGACGATGCGACACCGGCGGCGTGTCATGAAGGGTTCGCGTATCGCTGCGGCTTGTCGTATCCGGCACTAACGTCGCAAGGCCGCACCGGCACTGCGAAAACGAGGCAAATGGTAACAGATCGTAACCGTGGCGACCCCTGTCCGGATGGGGTGTGGGCGGGTGTTCAGGACCCGGGCCGGTCTCGCCCACCCTCGTTATCCGTAGCCCGGATAAGGCCGCAGGCCGCATCCGGGGGCCTGCCGCTCGGTGGTGCCGTGGAGTTGGCCGCGACCATGTTCCCGGATGTGACCGAAGGGCATGCCCGTGGTGTGACCATGGGGCGTGCCCATGGTGTGACCGAAGCCCATGCCCGTGGTGCGACCGCAGGGCGTGGCCGGAGTGGGTTACTCGTGGGCTTCGGCGGGGGCGATCAGCTCGCGCACGGCGCGGGCGGCGGGGTCGGCGTGGCCGGCCAGGGGGGCGAGCACGCTGCGCGGGGCGTCGATCTGCAGGGTCCAGCCGTCGGCGTCGACGGCTTCGCTGGCGATGGCGCCCAGGGCGACCAGTCGCGCGTGCATGCGGCCGGCGCTGAGTGGCAGCTGCAGCGGAGCGCGCACGCGTTCGCCGCCGAGGCGTTCGCCCAGCGCCTGGCGCAGCAGGTCCAGGCCCTCGCCGCTGGCCGCCGACAGCCACACCTGGTCCGGGCGGCCTTCGCCGTCGCGGTGGATCGAGGGCGGCGCGCCGGTCAGGTCGATCTTGTTCATCACCTTGAGCTGCGGCACGTCGCCGGCGCCGATCTCCTCCAGCACGCTGTCGACCACGTGCGCCAGCAGCTCGCGCTCCTCGTCGGCGGCGTCGCAGACGTGCAGCAGCAGGTCGGCGTCGCGGGCCTCGCTGAGGGTGGCGCGGAAGGCGGCGACCAGGTCATGCGGCAGCTCGCGGATGAAGCCGACGGTGTCGGCGACCACGGCCGGGCCGCAGGACAGGTCCTCGATGCGGCGCACGGTCGGGTCCAGGGTGGCGAACAGCTGGTCGGCCGCGTACACGCCACCGGTGGTCATCGCGTTGAACAGCGTGGACTTGCCGGCGTTGGTGTAGCCGACCAGGGCCACGCGCGGCACCGTGTTGCGCAGGCGCGAGCGGCGCTGCTGCTCGCGCTGGGTGTTCACCTTGGCCAGGCGCTGGGTCAGCATCTTCACGCGCGCGGCGAGCAGGCGGCGGTCGGTTTCCAGCTGGGTCTCGCCCGGGCCGCGGTTGCCGATGGCGCCGCCGCGCTGGGTGTCCAGATGGGTCCAGCCGCGCACCAGGCGCGTGGCCAGGTGCTTGAGCTGGGCCAGCTCCACTTCCAGCTTGCCCTCGTGCGAGCGCGCGCGCTGGGCGAAGATGTCCAGGATCAGGCCCGCGCGGTCGACCACGCGGGTCTTCAGGTGGGCCTCGAGGTTGCGCTCCTGCACCGGGGTCAGGGTGTGGTCGACCAGCACCAGGTCGGCCTCGGCCGCGCGCACGGCGTCGGCGACCTCGTCGGCCTTGCCGGTGCCGATGTAGAACTTCGGGTTGGGCTTGTCCACGCGCGCGGGCACCTGCGCCAGCACCTCGGCGCCAGCGGAGCGGACCAGCTCGACGAATTCCTCGGCGCGACTGACGCTGTCGATGTCGCCACGCCCGTGGGGCAGGACGACGACGGCGCGTTCGCCTTTTTTCTCGCGGTCAAACAGAAGCGTTCACCCTTGACGGTCGGTGGTCCCGGCGCGGTTGCCGGGAGGCAGGACGCCTAGTGTAGCGCCGCCCATGCCCACGCGAACGCCGCGCCGCCCGCGAACGGACGGCGCCGATGGCGGCGGTTCAGTCTTGCCCGGCGTCCGCTTCGGTCGCCGCGCCGTTGCCGCCGGCGTGATCGTCCAGGCGCACGTTGCGGCTGGGCACGACGGTGGAGATGGCGTGCTTGTAGACCATCTGGCTGACCTGGTTGCGCAGCAGCACCACGAACTGGTCGAACGATTCGATGGTGCCCTGCAGCTTGATGCCGTTGACCAGGTAGACGGCCACCGGCACACGCTCGCGGCGCAGTGCGTTCAGGAACGGGTCTTGCAAGGATTGTCCTTTGGACATTGTTGTTATCTCCCCTGGCGCGCGCCTGCGGGCGCGGCCTCTGAAACGCAACCGGTCGAAGTGGTGTTCCGAAACCGTTCCGGTACCCCCGGCCGCAAGACACCGTTCCCCGCGGCAAGGCCGCCGGAACCGGTGTACAGGCGGAATCTTACCCTCACCCGGCGCATGCGCAAGCGCGAATCCGGCACGGCGCGCGCGCGACGTCGTCCGTCAGTCGGGCAGGAACAGCGCCAGCGACTGCGTGGCGGCGTCAAGCGATGCGCCGCGGTCGGGGTCGATCAGGCGCGCGTCGAACTCGCGCCGCAGCCAGGTGGTCTGGCGCTTGGCCAGTTGGCGGGTGGCGTAGACGATGCGCTCTGGCAGCGCCTCGCGGGTGATGTCCCCTTCCAGGAAATCCCAGGTCTGCCGGTAGCCGACGGCGCGCATGGCCGGCAGGTCGCGGTCGATGTCCGGGCGCGCGCGCAGGGCCTCGACCTCGGCGACCAGGCCGTCGTCCAGCATGCGATCCACGCGCGCGGCGATGCGCGCGTGCAGCTGGGTGCGATCGGCCGGCAGCAGCGCCAGCTTCAGCACGCGCCAGGGGAAACGCGCCCTGCCCGGGCCCTGCTGCAGTTCGCTCAGCGGCTGGCCGCTGCGCTCGATGACCTCCAGCGCGCGCGACAGGCGCTGGGCGTCGTTGGGACCGATGCGCTCGGCGGCTTGAGGGTCCAGGCGCGCCAGCCGCGCGTGCAGCGCCGGCCAGCCGTCGCGCTCGGCTTCCGCGTACAGGCGCTGGCGCAGTTCGGGGTCGGCCTCGGGCAGCGGCGACAGGCCCTCGTGCAGGGCGCGGAAGTACAGGCCGGTGCCGCCGACCAGCAGCGGCACCCGGCCCCGCGCCTGCGCGGCGTGCATGGCGGCCAGCGCGTCCTCGGCGAACTCGGCGGCCGAATACGGCTGCGACGGGTCGCGGATGTCGATCAGCGCGTGCGGGTGGCGCGCCAGGGTGGCCGCATCCGGTTTCGCGCTGCCGATGTCCAGGCCGCGGTAGACCAGCGCCGAGTCCACGCTGATCAGCGCCAGCGGCCAGCGCTCGGCCAGCGCGCACGCCAGGTCGGTCTTGCCGGTGGCGGTGGGGCCCATCAGGAAGATGGCGGGCGGGCGGGTGTCGGTCGCGGACATGCGGGCATTGTAAGGGCAGCGGGTTGGCCGCCTTCCGGGTTTTCGCATCGCCGTGGCCCGGACAGGCAAAGCGCGCCACGGGCATGCACTTCGGTCGCACCTCGGGCATGCGCCTTGACCGCATCTGGGGCACGGTCATGCATGTCCCGGATGCGGCCTGCGGCCTTATCCGGGCTACGGGGTTGGTGGTCGCTACCACGGGCATTCCCTTCGGTCATACCACGGGCATTCCCTTCGGTCACATCCGGGACAAGCGCGCGGTCATCGGGCAATGCGGCCATAAAAAACGGGCGACGCGAACGCCGCCCGTTTCGGGTTTGCCGCGACGACGAAGCTTACTTCTTCGCCGGCACGCCCATTTCCTTGAGCAGGTTGTCGGCGTGGTCCAGGTGGTGCATCACCCACAGCATGTAGCGCACGTCGACATGGATCGAGCGCGTCAGCTTCGGGTTGAACAGCCAGTCGGAGCTGACCGATTCCCAGTTGCCATCGAACAGCAGGCCGACCAGGCGGCCGTGCGCGTCCAGGGTCGGCGAGCCGGAGTTGCCGCCGGTGGTGTCGACGTCGGTGAGGAAATCGACCGGCAGCGAGCCGATGGGCTTGGAGGCGTAGCCGTCGAACGCCTTGGCGCGGATCGCCTCGAGCTCGGCCTTGGGCGCGTTGAACGGCTCCTTGCCGGTGTCCTTCTGGAGGATGCCTTCCACCGTGGTGAAGGGCTTGTACTCGACCGCATCCCTGGGGCTGTAGCCGCGCACGGTGCCGAAGGTGACGCGCAGCGAGCTGTTGGCGTCGGGATAGATCGGGCGGCCCTCGGCGCGGTTCCAGGCCAGCATCGCCTCCATGTAGCGCGGGCGCAGGGTCTGGAACTGGCCGGCGATGGCCTTCTCCTGCTTCTCGCGCTGCTTGATCTGCGGCATCAGCGACCGGGCCAGCACGATCATGCTGTCGGTGCTGGCGTCGATGGCCTTCTGGTCGGCGTTGAACCACTTCAGGCGGCCCTCGGTGGTGGTCATCGAGGTGCCGGCATACAGCGCGGCGACCTTCTTCTCGATGGCCGCCTTGTCGCTGGCGCCGTCCAGCCAGGCGTCCAGGCCGGCCGTGCGCTGGTCGGCGGGCAGCGTCACGTAGTGCATCAGGCCGAACACCATCAGCTTCTGGTCGACGCCCGGATCCATGCGTCGCGCCATCTGCTCCAGGCCGCCCTTGATGCGCGGCTCGTCGCGCTTTTGCAGGCCCTGGTCACGCTCAAGGTCCGGCTTGGTGCGCTCATCGGCCAGGCGCACCAGCTCGATCGAGGTGCCCATCAGGCCGCGCAGGGCCAGGCCGGTGTAGAGATTGCGCTCGCGGGTCGCGCGCTGTTCGTCGATCAGGGTGCGCAGCTTGCCGATGTCGGCCTCCAGCGCGCGGTTCTCGGCGCTGGGATGCGCCCTCAGCCAGGCCTCCAGCTGGGCGTCGCGCTGCTGCTTGGCCTCGACCGCGTGGGCCTTGGTCAGGCCGGCCAGCATGCCCTTGAAGTTCTTCAGCGCGTTGTTGATGCCCGACACCGTGCCGGCGTACTTCACCGCCACCTTGGGGTCGGCCTTGCCGGCGGCCTCGATGATGTCCAGGTACTGGCCGTAGATCTTCAGCAGGGTCGGATAGCGCCAGTTGACCGCGTCGGCCACTTCGTCGGCCAGGCGGTAGCGGTTGGTGCTGCCCGGATAGCCAACCACCATGGCGAAGTCGCCGGCCTGAAGGCCCTTCGGGTTGACCTTCAGCCAGTGCTTGGGCTTGTAGGGCACGTTGTCCTTGCTGTAGGCGGCCGAATGGCCGTCCGGCGCCACGTAGGCGCGCAGGTAGCTGAAGTCGCCGGTGTGGCGCGGCCACTCCCAGTTGTCGACGTCGCCGCCGTACTTGCCGATCGACTCGGGCGGCGCGTAGACCAGGCGCACGTCCTTGATCTCGCGCTGCTTGATCAGCTGGTAGCTGTAGCCGCCGTAGAAGCTGTACACGTCGCAGCGGAAGTCCTCGCTGGACTCGCACTGCTTGACCAGGGTCTTCTCGGCGGTGTCGATGGCGTTGAAGCGATCCAGCGAACTCATGTCGGGCTTGATCGCCGCCTTGATGTCGGCGGTGACGTCACGCATGGATTCGGTGACGTAGATGTGCAGGTTCGGGCCGCCCGGCTTTTCCTCCGACATCTTCTTCGCCAGGAAACCGTCGACGATCAGGTTTTTCTTGTCGGTGGAGTTGTACTGCAGCGC
Source organism: uncultured Gammaproteobacteria bacterium (assembly GCA_963821885.1). Classification (GTDB taxonomy): domain Bacteria; phylum Pseudomonadota; class Gammaproteobacteria; order Xanthomonadales; family Rhodanobacteraceae; genus Oleiagrimonas. Next base: position 791,541 of record CAWGFN010000001.1, read on the forward strand.
GCCGTAGCCACAGTGGTGGTTGGTCACGATCAGGCCTTCCGGCGAGACGAACGAACCGGTGCAAAAACCCAGGCTGACCACCGCGCCCATCGGATAGGCGGTGAGGTCGGTGAGCGTCTTCGGGTCGAGCTTCAGGCCCTCGGCCTTCAGCGTCTTGGCCAGCTTGGGCAGCTGCGAGGGTTGCCACATGCCCTCGTCGGCATGGGCGGCATTCAGGGCAAGGCCGGCGGTCAGCACGGCCGTGATCAGCAATCGTCGCACGTGGTTCTCCTTTGACGGCGACCCACGACGGGCCGCTCCTTGTCGATGGGGGGCATGCAAGGTGTTATGCCCGAAAGCGGGTGCGCGGACAACATGTGTAAAGTCATGCACTTGCATTCACAGGCTGGGGACCTTCGGCCTGCAGACGGGAAATCGGGGCGGACACGTATAATGGGCGCTTGTCCTGGAGGTTTTGCATGTCCGACACGATGAAGGCGCTGGTCAAGCGCGAGGCCGCCGAAGGTATCTGGATGGCCGAGGTGCCGATTCCCGAGATCGGCCCCAACGAGGTGCTGGTGAAGGTCGAGAAGACCGCCATCTGCGGCACCGACCTGCACATCTACAAGTGGGACGAGTGGGCCCAGCGCACCATCAAGCCGGGCCTGGTGATCGGCCACGAGTTCGTCGGCCGCATCGTCGACATGGGTCCGGGCGTGACCGGCTACAGCGTCGGCCAGCGCGTCTCGGCCGAGGGCCACATCGTGTGCGGCCATTGCCGCAATTGTCGCGCCGGCCGCCAGCACCTGTGCCCGCATACGGTGGGCATCGGCGTGAACCGCAACGGCGCGTTCGCCGAGTACGTGGCGGTGCCGGCCTCCAACCTGTGGCCGATCCCCGACCCGATCTCCTCGGACCTGGCCGCGTTCTTCGACCCCTACGGCAACGCCGCGCACTGCGCGCTGGAATTCGACCTGGTCGGCGAGGACGTGCTGATCACCGGCGCCGGCCCGATCGGCATCATCGCCGCCGGCATCGCCAAGCACGTGGGCGCGCGCAACGTGGTGGTCACCGACGTCAACGACTACCGCCTCAAGCTGGCCGCCGAGATGGGCGCCACGCGCGTGGTCAACGTGTCCAAGACGCGCCTGAAGGACGTGGTCTCAGACCTGCACATGGAAGGCTTCGACGTCGGCCTGGAGATGAGCGGCAACCCGCATGCCTTCAACGACATGCTCGAGTGCATGTACCACGGCGGCAAGATCGCCCTGCTCGGCCTGCTGCCCCAGGGCGCCGGCGTGGACTGGGACAAGATCATCTTCAAGGGCCTGACCCTGCAGGGCATCTACGGCCGGCGCATGTACGAGACCTGGTACAAGATGACGCAGATGGTGCTGACCGGCTTCCCGCTGCAGAAGGTGCTCACGCACCAGATCGCCATCGACGACTTCCAGACCGGCTTCGACCTGATGGCCTCGGGCAACTGCGGCAAGGTGGTGTGTTCCTGGTGAATCCCGGAACCGCGCGCGGCACGGCCCATCGTCGCCGCGCCGCCCTGCCCTGACAGACACGACCCGCCGCACGCCGGCGCATCGACCATTCCGTTCGGAGACACACCATGGCCTACACCATCCGCGACCGCTTGAAGAGCGAACTCGACGGCATCCGCAACGACGGCCTGTACAAGGACGAGCGCATCATCACCTCGCCGCAGTCGGCGCAGATCACGCTCGCCGACGGCCGCACGGTGCTGAACTTCTGCGCCAACAACTACCTGGGCCTGGCCGACAACCCCGAAGTGATCGCCGCCGCCAAGGACGCCCTGGACACGCACGGCTTCGGCATGGCCTCGGTGCGCTTCATCTGCGGCACCCAGGACCTGCACAAGCAGCTGGAGGCGACCATCGCCGAGTTCTTCGGCACCGACGACGCGATCCTCTACGCGGCCTGCTTCGACGCCAACGGCGGCCTGTTCGAGCCGCTGCTGGGCCCCGAGGACGCGATCATCTCCGACGCCCTCAACCACGCCTCGATCATCGACGGCGTGCGCCTGTGCAAGGCGCAGCGCTTCCGCTACGCCAATTCCGACATGGCCGACCTGGAAGCCCAGCTCAAGGCCGCCGATGCGGCCGGCTGCAAGGCCAAGCTGATCACCACCGACGGCGCCTTCTCGATGGACGGCTTCGTGGCGAAGATGGACGAGATCACCGCGCTGGCCGACAAATACGGCGCCCTGGTGCACACCGACGAGTGCCATTGCACGGGCTTCCTCGGCGCCACCGGCCGCGGTTCGGCCGAGGTGCACGGGGTGATGGACAAGGTCGACATCTTCACCGGCACCCTGGGCAAGGCCCTGGGCGGCGCGGTGGGCGGCTTCACCACCGGCCGCCAGGAGATCATCGACATGCTGCGCCAGCGCTCGCGGCCGTACCTGTTCTCCAACTCGCTGCCGCCGCACGTGGTGGCCGCCGGCATCAAGGTGTTCGAGATGCTCGACGCCGCCGGCGACCTGCGCGAGAAACTGGTCGAGAACACCGCCTACTTCCGCCAGCGGATGGAAGAAGCCGGCTTCGAGATCAAGCCGGGCAATCATCCCATCGTGCCGGTGATGATCCACGACGCGCCCAAGGCGCAGGCCATGGCCAATGCGCTGCTGGACGAGGGCATCTACGTGACCGGATTCTTCTTCCCGGTGGTGCCCAAGGGCCAGGCGCGCATCCGCACGCAGATGAGCGCGGCGCACACCCGCGAGCAGCTGGACCAGGCCATCGAGGCCTTCGTGCGGGTCGGTCGCAAGGTCGGCGTGCTGCCGGCGGACTGAGCCTCCCCGCGGCGCCATGCCCCGGATGAGGCCGCAGGGAATGCCTTTGGTATGACCGAAGGGAATGCCTTTGGTATGACCGAAGGGAATGCCCCGGATGCGCTTCGCTTATCCGGGCTACGGGCCTGAAGCCGCCCGAACCCGGGAGCGCGCCTCTTCCATTCGGACGAGGCTACACACCGATCCATGCCCGTCGTCAGGCCGGAACGCCACGCCCAAAGCGTGGCGTTCTGCCGTTTGCCGTATGTTCCTCGACCGCCCGCGTGCGTACGTTGGAAGGCCGGCCCTGCTTTGCCAGGCCTGATCGTCGCGGGCATGGAACGCGCCGCGCTATCCCGACTACCGGCCGCCGAACGGATCGGCGCGGCCGCACGGAGGCAGCGTCATGAGCCCGACACGATTGCACGAGTACCTGCACAAGCAGCATGTCCCGTACGAAATCATTCCGCATGCCCGCGCGATCACCGCCCTGGAAACCGCAGCCATGGCGCATGTCCGCGATGACATGCTGGCCAAGACCGTGATGATCAAGCTGGACGGCCGCCTGATCATGGCGGTGCTTCCGGCCACCCGCCGCGTGCACCTGGAACGCCTGCGCAAGCTGACCGGCGCCGATTGCATCGAACTGGCCACCGAAGCGGAATTCCGCGACCGCTTCTCGGATTGCGAGATCGGCGCAATGCCGCCATTCGGCAACCTTTACGGCATGGAAGTGTTCGTCGACGAGGAGCTGGCCCTGGATGAGGACATCATCTTCAACGACGGCACCCATACCGACCTGGTGCGCATGCCCTACGAGGAATTCGAGCGTCTGGCGGACCCGATCGTCGCCAATCTCTCGCGTACCGATCACCATGGTTAGCACTTGGTGCGCTATGACCCGGGTGCCTGCTCCCCGGAAGACGCCGGTGCCGAGGACTTCTGGTCGGCGTCGAGGTGAACGCGAATCTGCTTGATCAGCCGCTCCAGCGGTTCGCGGTCGGGCGCCCATCCGATGCTGCCTTCCACCAGCGCTCCGATGGCGTCGACCTGTTGCAGGATCGGCTGCCGCGCCACGCGGGCCCCCTGGCTTTCGGCCAGGGCCAACAGCACTTCCAGCAGGCGCTTGAGCACGGCCGCATTGCCGGCCGCGTTCTGGCGGATCTGGTCGAAGGCCAGGTGGATGAAATCGCCCATGCGCAACGCATTGGTGATGACCCGGATGCACTGCTCGTCCACGCGCAACTGCGAAGGGAAACGGCGCTCGGCCACGCGCAGCAGCACCGCGCCCAGCCAGTTCACGCACATCACCCCGGTGGTGGTCTCGTTGCTGCCGGGCGAGAGTGCCTTCAGGGCCACGTCGACCAGCTGGCGCAGCCCGTAGCCGGGGTCGTTGGCCAGGGTTCGCTGGTTGGCGAACGACCAGGCCTCCTGCAGGGCCTGTACGTGCTCGTCCTCGACCGGCTCGGGGGAAATCAGTTCGGCCAGCACCTCGTCTTCGACCACGAACATGCCCGCATTGCGGCGCACCCGCACCAGGCCGTCGCAGGCGATGGCCCCTTCCACCAGGGTGCCGAAGTCGATCCCGGTGACATACCCGCTCCGCGTGGCATGCACGCGACCGCGATACTCGCCCTCGGGGCGGCGCAAGTCCACGCTCTCGCCCTCCGGGGGCGTGAAGCGCTCGGGGAAATGACGGTCGATGGACGGCAATGCTTCGCGCGCGATGGCGGCGACCACGTTGGTGGCCTGCAGGCTCTGCACGATGTGGTGGATGAAGAAGATCAGCAGGCCGATGCCGAGGAACGCCAGACCCAGCGCCCCCAGCAACGCGATGGCCGGCGCATGGTCGTCGGGGCTGGCGCCGGACAGCGAACGCAGCACCAGCATGCAGTAGACGAAGATGCCCAGGAAACTGCCCAGCACGGCCTGGTTGGCGCGGTCGCGCACGAAGTTGCGCAGCACCCGCGAAGTGTACTGGCCCGCCGCCAGGGTGACCGCGGCAATGGTCATCGAGAACACCACGCCGGCGATGGTGATCATGGAGCTGCCGATCATCTGCAGCATCGCGGAGGCGCCGCGGATGCGCACGTCCATCAGGGTATTGATGCCGCTGCCGTAATGCTTCCACCAGTCCACCGGTAGCGCGGCATCGGCCGCCAGCAGCACGTAGGCCATGGCCACCGAGGCCAGCACGATCAGCGTGGGCACGAACCACAGGCTGGTGCGCAGGGTGTCCAGCCACAGTCGGATCCGGCTCATGACATCTCCTCAAAGGGCAAAGCGCGATCGAAAGCGCCGCATCTGCGTCCCAGTCTACACAGGCGCGGCGAGCAGATTCCGGGCCCGGCATGCATCCGCTTCCTGCGTGGCTGCGTATTCATGGTCAGGACGTTCACGGAACCCGCTCATGCCCGATGCCAGCCACCCTGCCCGCATGCACCACCGCCTGTGGAATGCGGTCCGCCTGTGGTTCGACAGTGGCGCCGCCCCGACCGGGACCGAGGGCGAGCCGGACCGCATCGACTGGGCCCGCGTGGTGCCGTTCCTGGGCATGCACCTGGCCTGCCTGGGGGTGATCTGGGTGGGCTTTTCCTGGTTCGCGCTGTGGACCGCGGTGGCGCTGTACGCGGTGCGCATGTTCGCGGTCACGGCCTTCTACCATCGCTATTTCTCGCACCGCGCCTTCCGCGCGCCACGCGCGCTGCAGTTCGCCTTCGCGGTGCTGGGCGCCAGCGCGGTGCAGCGCGGGCCGCTGTGGTGGGCCGCGCACCACCGCAACCATCATCGCCACGCCGATAAGCCGCAGGACGTGCATTCGCCGGTCCAGCACGGGTTCTGGCACAGCCACGTGGGCTGGTTCCTGACCCGCCGCGGCTTCGCCACCGACTGGTCGAAGATCCCGGACCTGGCGAAGTTTCCCGAACTGCGCCTGCTGGACCGCTTCGACATCCTGGTGCCGATCGCCCTGGCCGTGGCGCTGTACCTGTTCGGCGGCTGGCTGCACGCGGCGCATCCGGCGCTGGGCGTGACCGGCGGGCAGCTGCTGATCTGGGGTTTCTTCATCTCCACGGTGGTGCTGTTCCACGCCACCGGCAGCATCAATTCGCTGGGCCATCGCTTCGGCCGGCGCCGTTTCGAGACCCATGACGCCAGCCGCAACAACCTGTGGCTGGCCCTGCTGACCTTCGGCGAAGGCTGGCACAACAACCATCACCACTTCCCCGGTTCGGCGCGGCAGGGTTTCCGCTGGTGGGAGATCGACCTGACCTACTACGCGCTTCGCGCCATGGCCGCCGTCGGCCTGATCGGCCGCCTCAAGGCGGTCCCGGCCGGACTGCGCCGTCCGTCGGCCGGCGGTGAGGCATGAGTTCACGCATCGCCGTCGTCGGATCGGGCATCGCCGGACTGGCCAGCGCCTGGCTGCTGTCGCGCCGGCACGAGGTGGTGCTGTACGAAGCCAGCGACCGGCTGGGCGGCCACACCCACACGCACGCCATCGAGCTGGACGGACGCCGCTTCGCCATCGACAGCGGTTTCATCGTCTTCAACCCGGCGAACTACCCGCTGCTGTGCACGCTGTTCGACGCACTGGGCGTGACCAGCCAGCCGACCACCATGAGCTTCGCGGTGCGCGACGAGCGCACGGGCCTGGAGTACAACGCCACCAGCCTGGAGCGCCTGTTCTGCCAGCGCCGCAACCTGTTCTCGCCGCGCTTCCACGGCATGGTGCGCGACATCCTGCGCTTCTACCGCGAGGCCCCGGCGCTGCTGCAGCTGGACGGTCCCGGCCCGACCCTGGGCACATACCTGGAGGCGCACCGCTACGGCGAAGCCTTCCGCGACCAGCACATCGTGCCCATGGCCAGCGCGCTGTGGTCCTCGCCGGCGGCCCGGGTGCTGGAGTTCCCGGCGGCCTACCTGGTGCGCTTCATGGCCAACCATCACATGATGCAGGTCGACGGACGCCCCACCTGGCGGGTCGTCAAGGGCGGCTCCAGCCGCTACATCGACGCGCTGCGTTCACGCTGGTCGGTCACCGAGCGCGTCGGCGACCCGGTGCGACGCATCGAGCGCGGCGCGGACGGCGCGACCGTGCACAGCCAGGCCGGCAGCGAGACCTTCGACCAGGTGGTGCTGGCCTGCCACAGCGACCAGGCCCTGGCCCTGCTGGAGGCGCCCAGCGCGGCCGAGCGCGAGATCCTCGGCGCGATCGCCTGGCAGGACAACGACACCGTGCTGCACACCGATACCCGCGTGCTGCCGCGCAACCGGCGCGCCTGGGCGGCCTGGAATGCCCTGATCCCGCGACAGCCCGGCGAGGCCTGCACGGTCAGCTACGACATGAACCAGCTGCAGTCGATCCAGGCCCCGGACACCTTCGTGGTGTCGCTCAACTGCAGCGACCGCATCGCCCCGGAACGCATCCTGGCGCGCATGCGCTACCAGCACCCGGTCTACACCCACGCCACCGTGGCCGCGCAACAGCGCAAGGCCGAGATCCAGGGACAGCAGCGCACCTGGTTCGCCGGCGCCTGGTGGGGCTGGGGCTTCCACGAGGACGGCATGCGCAGCGCCGTGGACGTGGCCCGCGGACTCGGGGTGGACGGGCCATGAGCACGATGCTGCGCGAAGCGCCCGCACGCGACCCCGCGCCGGCCGACGCGTCCGGCCAGGCCCGTGACCGCGCCGCGCCGCTGGCCAGCGGCATCTACGAGGGCTGGGTGCGGCACCGCCGTCACGCGCCGCGGGCGCACGCCTTCCGCTACCGCGTGGCCATGCTGTACCTGGACCTGGCCGAGCTGGAGACCGCCCTGGCGCGGCACCCGTTGTGGTCGCTCGAGCGCGCCAACGTGGCCAGCTTCCGCCGCGAGGACTACATGGGTCCGCGCGAACTGCCGCTGGACGAGGCGGTGCGTCGCCGCGTCCAGCGCGCCACCGGCATCCGGCCCGAAGGCCCGATCCGCCTGCTGACCCACCTGCGCTACTTCGGCTACGTGTTCAATCCGGTCAGCTTCTACTACTGCTACAGCGCCGACGGCCTGCGCCTTCAGACCATCGTCGCGGAGATCACCAACACGCCGTGGAAGGAACGCCACAGCTACGTGCTGCCGCTCGACCGCGCCGAGCGCAGCGGACGCGCGCGCGGCTGGCGATTCCCCAAGGCCTTCCACGTCTCGCCGTTCATGGCCATGCAGCGCGAATACGCCTGGCGCTTCACCGCGCCGGGCGCGGACCTTTTCGTGCACATGGACGTGCTCGACGGCGAGACGCGTGAATTCGACGCCACGCTGACCCTGCGCCGGCGCGCCCTGGACCGCCGCGGCCTCGGCCGCGTGCTGCTGCGCTTTCCGCTGATGACGCTGAAGATCATCGCCGCGATTCACTGGCAGGCGCTGCGCCTGGCCCTGAAGCGCACCCCCATTCACGACCACCCCGGCAAACGCCGCTGAGTCTGCAGGAGTCCCCCATGGACATGCGCATCGACCAGGCCTATTCCGACCAGGCACGCCCCTTCACCGCGCTGGAGAAAATGCTGCGCGGCCGCCTGCTGGCGCAGATGGCGCAGCTGCGCGGCTGCCGCCTGACCGTGCACGACGCGCTGGGCGCGCACGAGTTGGGCCGGCCGGCCGAAAACCCGGCCGACACCCTGGTCGCCCGCATCCACGTGCGCGACCCGGCCTTCTACCGCGCCGTGGCCGCCAACGGCAGCGTCGGCGCCGGCGAGGCCTTCATCGACGGCCAGTGGCAGTGCGACGACCTGGTGGCGCTGGTGCGCATCCTGGTGCGCAACCGCGACATCCTCGACGGCATGGAAAGCGGCCTGGCGCGCCTGGGCGGCCTGGCCCTGCGCGCCTGGCACGCGCTGCGCCGCAACACCCGTGGCGGCAGCCGGCGCAACATCGCCGCGCACTACGACCTCGGCAACGACCTGTTCTCGCTGTTCCTGGACCCGACGCTGATGTACTCCTCGGCCATCTATGCCGACGCCGACGAGTCCCTGGACGTGGCCGCCGAGCGCAAGCTCGAGCGCATCTGCCGCAAGCTGGCGCTGACCCCCGACGACCACGTGGTCGAGATCGGCACCGGCTGGGGCGGTTTCGCCATCCATGCCGCCTCGCGCTTCGGCTGCCGCGTCACCACCACGACCATCTCGCGCGAGCAGTACGACCTGGCCTGCCAGCGCGTGGCCGAGGCCGGCCTGGCCGACCGCGTCACGGTACTGCTCGAGGACTACCGCGACCTGACCGGCCGCTACGACAAGCTGGTCTCGATCGAGATGATCGAGGCCATCGGCCACCAGTACCTGGAGACCTATTTCCAGACCGTGTGCCGGCTGCTCAAGCCCGACGGGCTGGCGCTGATCCAGGCCATCACCATCGAGGACCACCGCTACCGGCAGGCGCTGAACTCGGTGGACTACATCAAGCGCTTCATCTTCCCCGGCAGCTTCATTCCCTGCGTCAGCGCGATGCTCGACGCGGTGGCGCGCGGCAGCGACATGCGCCTGTTCAACCTGGAGGACATCGGCCCCAGCTACGCGCGGACCCTGCGCGCCTGGCGCGAGCGCTTCCACCGCCAGCTGCCGAGGGTGCGCGAGCTGGGCTACGACGAGCGCTTCGCGCGCATGTGGGATTTCTACCTGGCCTACTGCGAGGGCGGCTTCATGGAGCGCTCCATCGGCGACGTGCAGATGCTGCTGGCGCGTCCCGGCAACCGCCGCGGCGAATGGCTGCCGGACCTGGAGCGCGCATGAACACCTGGGCCAATGTCATCGGCTACCAGCTGATGTGGCTGGTCGCGATCTGGGGCGCCGGCCACGGCCTGTGGTGGCCCGGGCCGCTGGCCGCCGCGCCCTTCGTCGCCTGGGTGCTGGCGCGACCCGGCGCGATCACGGACATCAAGCTGATGGCCTTCGTGGTGCCGCTCGGCGTCCTGATGGATTCGATCCTGGCCGCCAGCGGACTGGTCGGCTACGGCGCGCCGTTCCCGTCGACGCACCTGGCGCCGCTGTGGATCGCCGCCATCTGGTGCTGCTTCGCCCTGACCCTGCGCCACACCTTCCGCTTCCTGATGCATCGTCCGTGGCTGGCGGCGCTGTTCGGCGCCATCGGCGCGCCGATGGCCTACCTCGGCGGCGCGCGCGGCTGGCAGGCGGTTGCCTTCACCCACGGCACATGGCCGGCGCTGGCGGCGCTGGCGGCGATGTGGGCCGTGGCCATGCCGCTGATGCTGCACCTGGCCGTGGCGCTGGAAAAGCATCGCTCCCCGTTGAACATCCATGGTGACGCCCATGCGTGACCTGCCCTGGTGGTCCCTGCCCTTCGTACTGTTCGCCCTGGTCTGCGTGCCCGATGGTGCTGGCCTGGCTGCGCCAGCGCGCGACCCGCAACGCCGGCATCGTCGACGTGGTGTGGGCCGCCAGCATGGCCGCCAGCGCGGTGGCCTACGCCCTGATCGCGCCGGGGGCCTGGCCGGTCCGCGTCGCCGTGGCGCTGCTGGGCGGCATCTGGGGGCTGCGGCTGTTCGCGTTCCTGCGCCACCGCGTCGGCAGCGAGGCCGAGGACGGCCGCTATGCCTACCTGCGCCAGCACTGGAACGATGCGCAGGGCAAGTTCCTGGCCTTCTTCATCGCCCAGGCCGGCTTCACCGCGCTGCTGTCGCTGCCGTTCCTGGCCGCCAGCTGGAATGCGCAGCTGCCGCCGCTGTGGGCATGGATCGCGGCGGGATTGATCTGGATCGTCAGCGTGGACGGCGAGGCCGTGGCCGACCGCCAGCTGGCCCGCTTCCGCGCCGACCCGGCCAACCGCGGCCGCACCTGCCGCGTCGGACTGTGGCGCTACTCGCGCCATCCCAACTATTTCTTCGAGTGGCTGCACTGGTTCGCCTACCCGCTGCTGGCGATCGGTTCGCCGATCGCCTGGCTGGCCTGGACCGGCCCGGTGCTGATGCTGGCCTTCCTGTACCGCCTGACCGGCATTCCCTTCACCGAGGCGCAGGCCCTGCGCAGCCGCGGCGACGACTACCGCGACTACCAGCGCACGACCAGCGCCTTCATTCCCTGGTTTCCCCGTGAGGATTGACCCCATGAGCGACAGCATGGTCCTGAGCCCGAACGCGCGCCGCGCGCCCCGCGAACCCGGCCTGCTCGGCCTGGCCGAGCGCGGCTGGATCCCCGACGGCCTGCTGCGGCTGGGCATCCGCCGCCTGTGCGCGCAGCGCCTGCGCGAGGAATCGGCCGGCGATGTCGAGGCCCGGCAGCGCGCCCTGCTCGATGAGCTGCGCCAGAGTCCGCTGGCGATCCACACCGATGCCGCCAACGAGCAGCACTACGAGCTGCCGCCGGATTTCTTCCGCCTGTGCCTGGGCCCGCGCCTGAAGTACTCCAGCTGCTATTTCCCCAATGGCGACGAGTCGCTGGAGGACGGCGAGAACGCGATGCTGGCGCTGTACGGCGAGCGCGCCGAACTGGTCGACGGCCAGGACATCCTGGAACTGGGCTGCGGCTGGGGCTCGCTGACCCTGTGGATGGCCGAGCGCTACCCCGGCTCGCGCATCACCGCGGTGTCCAACTCCGCCCCGCAGCGACGCTTCATCGAGGGCCGTTGCCGCGAGCTCGGCCTGGACAACGTGCGGGTGATCACCGCCGACGTGAACCACCTGAAGCTGGACGCCGATGCCTACGACCGCGTGGTCTCGATCGAGATGTTCGAGCACATGCGCAACTACGAGCACCTGCTGCGCAACATCGCCGGCTGGCTGCGCAGCGGCGGCAAGATGTTCGTGCACATCTTCTGCCACCGCACGCTGCTGTATCCGTTCGAGACCGATGGCGGCGACAACTGGATGGGCCGGCACTTCTTCACCGGCGGCCTGATGCCGGCGGCCGACACCCTGGGGCATTTCCAGCAGGACCTGAAGCTGGAGGAGCAGTGGCTGCTGCCGGGCCGCCACTACGAGCGCACGTCCAATCTGTGGCTGGCCAACCAGGACGCGCGGCGCGACGAGGTGATGGCGGTGCTGCGCGAGGCCTACGGCGAGGATGCCGCGCTGTGGCACCAGCGCTGGCGGATGTTCTGGATGGCCTGCGCGGAACTGTTCGGCTTCGACGACGGCCTGGAGTGGAAGGTCGGCCACTACCGCTTCGCCAAGCCCTGACCCGGCCCCGACCCCTCGCAGGCAAAGAAAAAGCCCGGCCGAAGCCGGGCTTTTTCGTGTTGCGTGACCGCGGACCTTACTGCTGGTCTTCGGCCTGCAGCTCGGTGCGACGGTTGCGCGCACGGCCGTCCTTGGTCGAGTTGCTGGCGACCGGCTGGCTTTCGCCGTGGCCCACCGGGCCGTCCAGCTGGCTGGCGCTGACGCCGTTCTTGACCAGGTAGTCGTAGACGATCTTCGCGCGACGCTCGGACAGGCTCTGGTTGTAGGCCTCGGCACCGACCGAGTCGGTGTAACCGGCCACCATGACGCGCACGTTCGGGTAGCGCTTCAGGGTGTCGACGGCCTGGTTCAGGATGTCCATCGAGTCGGACGTCGGCTTCTGCAGGGTCGCCGAGATGTCGGTCTCGCCCGTGTGCGGACGGTCGAACTTGAAGTTCACGCCGCGCAGGTCGATGACGATCTTCTGCGGGCAGCCATCCGGACCGACGATGGTGCCAGCCGGAGTCTCCGGGCACTTGTCGTCGCAGTTGTTGACGCCGTCATTGTCGCTGTCGAGCTTGTCGCAGCTCGGCGGCGGCGGCGGCGGCGGAGCAACCGGCGGCGGCGGCGGCGGGGCGGCGGCCTGGCCGAAGCGCGACACCAGGGTCAGACCCAGGTAGAAGTCGCCGTAGCTGCCCTGCACCTGCGACTGGTCGTCGAAATCGTGGCGGTAGGCAACCTCGGTGCGGAAGTCCATGTTCTTGTTGATGGTCTTGGACACGCCCAGGCCGACCTGCAGGCCCGGCGACCAGCCACTGTCGAGGAAGCTGGTGTGGCGGATGCCCATGGCGCCGACCATGGCGTACGGACGCCAGGCGTTCCAGTCACCGGCATAGAAGCGCGCGGCCACGCCAGCGGCCAGGCTCTTCCAATGCGAGCTCGAATGGTCGATCTTGCGGCTGGTGTAGTCGGTGAACAGGTCGATCGACGTGTTCGGGTTGATGTACTTGCCGAAACCGATGCCGTAGAACAGCTGGCGGCTGTTGGTGTTGCGGTCGGTGTCGTTGTAGTAGCCACCCAGCGTCGGGGCGACGTACCAGCGACCGTCGTACTGGGTGCTGCTGGACGTGGCCGGCTGACCGGCGGTCGAGCCCGTGTCCTGGGCGTGGACGGCACCCACACTACCCAGAACCAGGGCGGCGAGTACGCACAAAGCCTTCTGCTTCATCAGAAATCTCCTCTTTACCATGTTGCCTTCGTACCCGCTCCCGCCCGCGTGGCGTCTGCCACGACCGAGCCCCGGGAATCCGTTAACAGTATCCCGCATTTCGGTGATGCTGCGGTTGCAGTGATCTTAGCAAAAAACAAACATTTCAACGAGCGGGCATACGGCCTATCCCCGCCCGTTGATGGGCTATCGTTCAAAGGGCGAACAGGCCCAGGAAGTCATGGATCGGCATGGCGTCCAGTGCCGCCGGATCGGCGGTGGCGGCGAGGATCGCCTCGACCCGGTTGGCCGGCAGGTGGCCGCGCAGGGCGCGCTCGAACTTGGCCAGCAGCACCGGGATGCCCTCGGCGCGCCGCTTGCGGTGGCCGATCGGGTAGTCGATGGAGATCTTGTCGGTGCTGGAGCCGTCCTTGAAGAACACCTGCAGCGCGTTGCCGATGTAGCGCTTGTCCGGATCGAAGTAGTCCTTGGTGAACTGCGGGTTCTCGGTGACCTCCATCTTCGCGCGCAGCGCGTCGATGCGCGGATCGGCGGCGACGTCGTCGTTGTAGTCGTCGGCGGTCAGGCGGCCGAAGATCAGCGGCACGGCGACCATGTACTGGATGCAGTGGTCGCGGTCGGCGTAGTTGGCCAGCGGGCCGGTCTTGTCGATGATGCGGCAGCCCGCTTCCTGGGTCTCGATGACGATCTTCTCGATGTCGTCGATGCGGCCGGCGACCTCGCCGTGCAGCTGCATCGCGCACTCGACCGCGGTCTGTGCATGGAACTCGGCCGGGAAGCTGATCTTGAACAGCACGTTCTCCATCACGTAGCTGCCGAACGGGCGCTCGAACTCGAACGGCTTGCCGCCGAAGGCGACGTCGTAGAAGCCCCAGGTCTTGGCGCTCAGCGCCGACGGGTAGCCGACCACGCCCTTGTGCACGGCGTTGATGGCGTGGGTGACGGCGCGGCGGCAGGCATCGCCCGCGGCCCAGCTCTTGCGCGGCCCGGTGTTGGGCGCATGGCGGTAGGTGCGCAGCGCGCCGTTGTCGATCCAGCTGTGCGAGACGGCGGTGGTGATGGCGTCCTTGTCGCCGCCCAGCATCTTCGTGGTCACGGCGGTGGAGGCCAGGCGCACCAGGATCACGTGGTCCTGGCCGACGCGGTTGAAGCTGTTCTTGAGCGCGTAGCAGCCCTGGATCTCGTGCGCCTTGATGGCATGGCCCAGCACGTCGCGCACGGTCAGCGGCTCGCCGCCCTCGCGCACGGCCTTGCGGCTGAGGTAATCGGCGACCGACAGGATGGCGCCGAGGTTGTCCGACGGATGGCCCCACTCGGCGGCCAGCCAGGTGTCGTTGAAGTCCAGCCAGCGGATCTGGGTGCCGATGGCGAAGGCGCCCTGCACGGGGTCCAGCTCGTGGCTGGTGCCCGGCACGCGGGTGCCGCCCGGCAGGTTGGCGCCCGGCACCAGCGGTCCCAGATGCTTGACGCACTCGGGGAACTTCATCGCCAGCATGGCGCAGCCCAGCGAATCGAGCAGCATGTAGCGCGCGGTGTCGTAGGCCTCGGTCGAGTCGATCGTGTAATCGGCGACGTAATCGGCGATGTCGACCATCGGCTGATCGGGATCGGGACGCTGGGCGGAACGGATGTCGGGAGCGCTCATGGCGGGCCTCGCTGAAGGAATCAAACGCCCATTGTACCCTGCCCGGACGCCCGACCGGACCGCCCGCGGCTTGACGCGGCCGCGGCGCGCTGCCGACAATGCCGGCAAGCAAGAGGGAGTAGCTCCCCAGCGCGGCGATCGTCATCACGAGCTTCGAAGGCTCCGGTCGCCGGGGTGGCCATACGGCCGCGAGCGAGACTTTTGTGGCGTTCCCGGGTGCCCCGCGCCCGGGCCTGTTGCATACGTCACATCGATCGGAGCACGCATGCCGTTGATTTCCTCGGACATCCTCTCGGGCCTGGTGGCCATCATCCTCATCGACCTGGTGCTGGCCGGCGACAACGCCATCGTCATCGCCCTGGCCGCGCGCAACCTGCCGCCGACGTTGCAGAAGAAGGCCATCGCCTGGGGCACCGTCGGCGCCATCGCCGTGCGCATGGTCATGACCACCGTGGTGGTCTACCTGCTCAAGCTGCCCGGGTTGATGCTGGCCGGCGGCCTGCTGCTGCTGCCGATCGCCTGGAAGCTGCTGCGCCAGGGCGAGGAGGTGGACGATCCGCACGTCAAGGTGGCCACCAATTTCTGGACCGCGATGCGCACCATCATCGTCGCCGACGCGCTGATGGGCCTGGACAATGTGCTGGCCATCGCCGGCGCGTCCAAGGGCCACCTGGGCCTGGTCATCATCGGTCTGCTGGTCAGCGTGCCGCTGGTGGTGTGGGGCTCGACCCTGATCCTGAAGCTGATCCAGCGCTTCCCGGTGATCATCTACATCGGTGCCGCGGCCATCGCCTGGACCGCCGGGCGCATGATCAGCCACGACACCCTGCTGCAGCCGTGGTTCGACGCCCGCGACAGCCTGCGCTGGGTGCTGGACATCGTGTTGATCGCCGGGATCACCGGCCTGGGCGCCTGGGCCGAATACCGCGAGCGCCGCGCGCCCGGCTGAGCGGCTGGCTTCGGGCGTCCGGCACGTCCATAATCAAACGATCGTTTGGAATCCGGTGTGCCATGACTGCCAACCGCTATCCCAGCCTGCTGCGTCCGCTGGACCTGGGCTTCTGCACCCTGCCCAACCGCGTGCTGATGGGCTCGATGCACACCGGCCTGGAGGACCACGCGCGCGACTTCGACAGGCTGGCGGCGTTCTTCGCCGAACGCGCCCGTGGCGGCGTGGGCCTGATGGTCACCGGCGGCATCGCGCCCAGCATCCGCGGCTGGCTGAAACCGTTTGGCGGGCGCATGTCGATGCCCTGGCACGTGGCCCGGCACCAGCAAGATCACCCGCGCCGTGCATGAGGAAGGCAGCCGCATCTGCATGCAGATCCTGCATGCCGGGCGCTACGGCTATCACCCGCTGTCGGTGGCGCCATCGAGGATCAAGGCGCCGATCAACCCGTTCACCCCGCGCGCGCTGTCGGCGCGTGGCGTCGAGCGCACCATCACCGATTTCGTCACCAGCGCGAAGCTGGCCCGCGAGGCCGGTTACGACGGCATCGAGGTGATGGGCTCGGAGGGGTATCTGATCAACCAGTTCCTGGCCGAGCGCACCAACCGGCGCGACGATGCCTGGGGCGGCGACGTCGAGCGGCGCATGCGTTTCCCGGTCGAGATCGTGCGGCGCACGCGCGAGGCGCTGGGGCCGGACTTCATCATCATCTACCGCCTGTCGATGCTGGAGCTGGTCGAGGGCGGCCAGGCGTGGGAGGACATCGTGCGCCTGGCCAAGGCCATCGAGGCGGCCGGCGCGACGCTGATCAACACCGGCATCGGCTGGCACGAGGCGCGCGTGCCGACCATCGTCACCAGCGTGCCGCGCGGCGCCTTCAGCTGGGTCACCGCGCGCATGAAGCGCGAGGTGTCGATCCCGCTGATCACCACCAACCGCATCAACATGCCGGACGTCGCCGAGCGCATCCTGGCCGCCGGCGAGGCCGACATGGTGTCGATGGCGCGTCCGCTGCTGGCCGACCCGGACTGGGTGGCCAAGACCGCGCGCGACGACGCCGGCGCCATCAACACCTGCATCGCCTGCAACCAGGCCTGCCTGGACCACGTGTTCGAGAACAGGTTGGCCTCGTGCCTGGTCAACCCGCGCGCCTGCCACGAGACCGAACTGCGCATCGAACCGGCCGCCGCGCCGCGCCGCCTTGCCGTGGTCGGTGCCGGTCCGGCCGGCCTGGCCTGCGCCGCGACCCTGGCCGAACGCGGCCACGCGGTCACCCTCATCGATCGCGCGGACGCGATCGGCGGGCAGTTCAACATGGCCAGGCAGATTCCGGGCAAGGAGGAATTCTCCGAGACCCTGCGCTATTTCGACCGTCGCCTGCGCGATGCCGGGGTCACGCTGCGGCTGGGCCGCGCGGCCGGCGTGGAGGACCTACGGGACTTCGACGGCGTGGTGGTGGCCACCGGCGTGACCCCGCGCCGCCTCGCCCTGCCCGGCGCCGACCATCCCAGGGTGCTGGGTTACATCGACGTGCTGCGCGATCACGTCGCCGTGGGTCGCCGCGTGGCCATCATCGGCGCCGGTGGCATCGGCTTCGACGTCGCCGAATACCTGGTCCAGGATCCCCCCTCCCCCAGCACCGACCTGCACCGCTGGAACGCCGAGTGGGGCGTGGACGAGTCGATGCGCGAACCCGGCGGCCTGATGCCGCGGCACGGCGAACCCGCGGCGCGCGAGGTCTGGCTGCTGCAGCGCAGCGCGGGGCGGCCGGGCAAGCGCCTGAACAAGACCACCGGCTGGGTGCACAGGGCGACGCTCAAGGACAAGGGCGTGCACATGATTGGCGGCGTGGAATACCTGCGCATCGACGATGCCGGCCTGCACGTGCGCATCGACGGCGAGGACCAGGTGCTGGCGGTCGACCACGTGGTGGTCTGCGCCGGCCAGGAACCCAACCGCGGCCTGGCCGACGCCCTGCGCGAGGCCGGCGTCGAGACCCACGTGATCGGCGGCGCCGACGTGGCCGCCGAACTGGACGCCAAGCGCGCCATCGACCAGGGCACCCGGCTGGCGGCGCGCCTGTAGCGGGCCGGCCGCGTTCGTGCGCGGCCACGAACGCTGCGTTCGGGCATGGCGCCTGTCGCCAGCGGCGAAGGCGGCGCATCATGCGCCCACACTTTGCCGATAGGCGGTATACGTCATGAAGCTCTACACCCTGCCCGGCGCCTGCTCGCTGGCCAGCCACATCGTGCTCGAGTGGATCGGCCAGCCCTACCAGGCCACGATCCTCAATCACGACGAGATCAGGACGCCCCAATTCCTCAAGCTCAATCCCGCCGGCGCCGTGCCGGTGATCGAACATGATGGCTGGGTGCTGACGCAGAACGCGGCAATCCTCAACTACCTGATCGACCGTTTCCCCGACGCCGACCTGGATGGCGACGGCAGCGCCCGCACGCGCGCGGAGATCAATTGCTGGCTGGGCCTGCTGAACGCCGACATGCATCCCACCTTCAAGCCGCTGTTCGGCGCCACCGACTACCTCGAGCACGACCAGGCCATCGAGCACAGCAAGGCCAACGCCAGGGCTTCATTGCGCCTGCTGTTCCAGCGCGTGGACGCGCAGCTGGACGGGCGCGACTGGCTGGCCGGGCCGCGCTCGCCGGCCGACGCCTACCTGTTCGTGGTCACCCGCTGGGCCCGCGCCATGCGCGTGGACCTGTCGGGCATGGACCACCTGGACGCCTGGTTCGCGCGGATGCGCGAGGACGCCGGCGTCGAACGCGCCATGCAGGCCGAAGGCCTGGCCTGAGCGCCCCGGCGGTGCACCGGCGGATTGGCGCCGCGTGGTCGCGCCGGATCAGCGCACCACCAGCACCGGCAGCGAACCGTGCACCAGCACCTTCTGGGTGGTGCTGCCCAGCAGCAGCGTGCCGATGCTGCCGCGTCCGTGCGAACCCATCACGATCAGGTCGCACTCGCCCTCTTCGGCGGCGTCGAGAATCGCCTGGTGAACCGGTTCGCCGTAGCAATAGCGCGTCTGGCAGGCCACTCCGGCCTTCGCCGCCGCCGTCTCGACGGCGCCCAGCAGGGCCTTGGCCTGCTCCTCGCACGATTCGCGGTACTGCGCCTCCACGGCAAAGGTGAAATCGGCCATGCCGCCGGCGTACACGCGATAATTCAGTCCCGCGTTGAAGGCCAGCACCTCGGCGCCCAACGCCCGGGCCAGGGCCAGGCCCTGGGCAATGGCGCGTTCGGAACGTTCGGAACCGTCCGTGGTGATCAGGATTTTCTTGTACATGGCGGCGTCCTCGACGGATGAGACCAGGGGTCATCTTCGGACGGTATGGATGTTCGCGCCTTGACGCCGGTCAAACCTCAGTCACGTCTCCAGTAGCGCTGCATCTCGACGAAGGTGAACGATGCCGACCAGGTGATCAGGACGAAGCCGGTGAGCGCCTCGGTGCCGACCAGGAACCTGAGCGGCCCGGTGGGGATGACGTCGCCGAAGCCCACCGTGGTGTAGGTCACCGCGGAAAAATACACGTAATCGAGCAGCGAATGCGGGTCGATGCCGTGGATCTGGCCAAACCGCGGATCCACCGCCAGCAGCACGTACAGCGCCAGGCCGAAGATCCAGATTTCCAGGACGTGCAGCACCAGCACGCCGAAGATCCCGCGCAGAACATGGCGACGGGCCTTGCCGTGCAGCCGCGCCAGGCCGCGGGTCAGCAGCGACAGGCCTTCATGGTGCACCAGCACGCTCAGGCCCACGATCAGCATGGTGGCCACGGCGACCGCGAGGTTGACGTCCCAGTGGCCGTAGCCAGCGGACACCCCGGTCGCGGAGACCGGGATCACGGCAGCGATGGATCGGTGCATCGTCGGCCTCCGCAGGGTGCATGGGTGGCCCGCATCGCGCGGGCCGGCCCGTCTCAGCGCTTCTCGATCGGGTCGTAGGCCCGGTCCTCGGGACCGGTGTAGTTGGCGCTGGGACGGATGATCTTGCCATCCTCGCGCTGTTCCATCACGTGCGCGCTCCAGCCGGTGGTGCGGGCGATCACGAACAGTGGCGTGAACATGGCCGTCGGCACGCCCATCATGTGATAGGCCGAGGCGCTGTACCAGTCCAGGTTGGGGAACATCTTCTTCAGTTCCATCATCACGTTCTCGATCCGCTCGGAGATCTCGAACAGGCGCATGTTGCCGCCGTCCTGGCACAGCTTGCGGCTGATCTCCTTGATGATGGGGTTGCGCGGGTCGCCGATGGTGTAGACCGGGTGGCCGAAGCCGATCACGATCTCCTTGTTGGCCACGCGCTGGCGGATGTCGGCCTCGGCCTCGTCGGCGTCGCGATAGCGGGCGATGATCTCCATCGCCACCTCGTTGGCGCCGCCGTGCTTGGGGCCGCGCAGGGCGCCGATGGCGCCGGTGATCGACGAGTAGATGTCCGAGCCGGTGCCGGCGATCACGCGCGCGGTGAAGGTCGAGGCATTGAACTCGTGCTCGGCGTACAGGATCAGCGACTTGTCCAGCGCGTTGGCGTGCAGTTCGCTGGGCGGCTCGCCGTGCAGCAGGTGCAGGAAGTGCGCGGCGACGGTCTCGTCGTCGGTCTCGGTCTCGATCGGCTTGCCGTTCTGGCGGAAGTGGTACCAGTACAGCAGCATCGAGCCGAAGCTGGCCACCAGGCGGTCGGCAATCTCGCGCGCGCCGCTGACGCTGTGATCGTCCTTCTCCGGCAGCACCGTGCCCAGCGCCGAACAGCCGGTGCGCAGCACGTCCATCGGATGGGCCGCCGCCGGCAGGCGCTCGAGCACGCCCTTGACCTGCTGCGGCAGGCCGCGCATGCGCTTGAGCTTGGCGCGGTAGGCGTTCAGCTCGGACCAGGTCGGCAGGTGGCCGTGGATCAGCAGGTGCGCCACTTCCTCGAAACTGGACCGGGTGGCCAGGTCCTTGATGTCGTAGCCGCGGTAGTGCAGGTCGTTGCCACTGCGCCCGACGGTGCATACCGCGGTGTTGCCGGCGGCAACGCCGGACAGCGCCACCGACTTCTTGGGCTTGGGCAGGTTGGAGGGAGTGCTCTCGCTCATGCTGAAGACCTCGTGTGATGTCCTGATATCGGTGGGTATGCGCGCGGGCAGGACCCGCTTACCCGTAGAGTCTGATTGTCGTAGGGCGGACGCTGTCCGCCAAAACCGGGCATTGCGATGGCGGACAGAGTCCGCCCTACGCCGTGTTCGCTGTCACTTTTCGCTGTCGAACAGCGCGTCGAGCTTGTCCTCGTAGGCGTGGTAGCCGAGGAAGTCGTACAGCTCCTCGCGGGTCTGCAACTCGGGAACCAGCGACTTCTGCGTGCCCTCGCGACGCACCGTCTCGTAGAAGTTCAGCGCGGCCTTGTTCATGGCGCGATAGGCGCCGCAGCAGTACAGCGCGATGTCCACGCCGGCCTCGCGCAACTCGTCGACGGTGAAGAACGGGGTGGAACCGAATTCGGTCAGGTTGGCCAGGATCGGCACCTTCACCGCGGCCTTGAACTTGCGGTAGTCGTCGAGCGTCTTCATGGCCTCGGGGAAGATCATGTCGGCGCCGGCCTCGACGTAGGCCACCGCGCGCTCGATGGCGGCGTCGATGCCTTCCTTCGCGGCGGCATCGGTACGCGCCATGATCACGAAGTCGGCATCGGTCCTGGCGTCCACCGCCGCCTTCACGCGATCGACCATTTCCGCCTTCGGCACCACTTCCTTGCCCGGGCGATGACCGCAGCGCTTCTGGCCCACCTGGTCCTCCATGTGCACCGCGGCCACGCCCACGCGCTCGAACGAGCGGATGGTGCGGGCGATGTTGAAGGCGCCACCCCAGCCGGTGTCGATGTCGACCATCAGCGGCATGCCGGTGGCGTCGACGATGCGGCGGGCGTCGGTGAGGACGTCCTCCATGGTGCTGATGCCGAGGTCCGGCATGCCCAGCGAGTTGGCGGCCACGCCGCCGCCGGACAGGTACAACGCCTTGTAGCCCACGCGCTTGGCCATCAGGCCGGCGTAGGCGGTGATGGCGCCCATCACCTGCAGCGGGCTCTCGGCACCAAGGGCGGCGCGGAAAGCCGCGCCCATCGAGGCGGGTGCACTCATGCAATGACTCCGTGAACTCGTTCCTAGCCCGCCATTGTAGTGCATCCGGGCCGGACGGCGTTCGCCGGCCGGGCTTCCGCGGCGATGGCATCGTCCGCCCCGGGCCGCGATATCGCCACCACCAGTCCCCTCGCCTGCCCGGCCCGTGGCCATCGACAGGCCGCGGCCATGCCTGACAACGCCTGCATCCATTCCACCCGTCCGAGCATGGCGGCGCCCCGCCCAGGCCGCTTGCGGGGGGCTGCTGCGTGATCTGCCGCTAGGGCGATGCGCCCTGCCCACCGCTCGAGGCCATCGCGGACGGCGGCTGGGCCGCCTGCGCCGGACGATTGTGCGCCTGCCGCCAGTCACCCAGGGCCTTGAGCGTGTTGGCCACGTGGCGGGCCGGGATTGAGGCTGGTGTAGCTGTAGATCACCTTGCCGTCCGGGGCGATCACGTAGGACACGCGCCGCGCGTACTTGTGGATGATCGGCATCACCGCGTCGAAGGACCGGGTGATGTGGCCATCGGTGTCGGCTGCCACCGGGAACTTGCCGCGGCACTCGCTGACGGAGAATTTCCGCAGCGTGGCGATGTCGTCGCGCGAGACGCCGATCACCGTGGCACCCAGCGCGGCGTAACGCGGTATTGCCTCGGCGAAATCGTGGGCCTCGATGGTGCAGCCCTTGGTGAAGGCGGCCGGGTAGAAATACACCACCACCGGTCCCTTCTTCAGGGCCGCGGCCAGGTCGTAGGCGTAGACCTTGCCGCCCAGCGTGGCGGTGGCCTTGAACATCGGCGCCGCCGCGCCATCGGGAAGGGCCGCCCGCGCCGGCGACACGCCGGCGATCCAGGCCATGCAAAGGGCGGTGAACGCGCTCGCGAACAGCTTCATGGGGGAACTCCAGCCGTGGACAGGCGCCGCGCCCGCCGCATGGCGGCGGCGTGCGCGGACCGGGGTGCACCGGGACTTACGCATCCGGCACGCGTTTCAAGGCATGCCGGCCGTGGTGCTTCATTTGGCGTGCGCGGCGTGCCACTTGCCCAGCGCGGCCAATGTGTTGGCGACATGCTTGCCCGGATGCATGTCGGTGTAGCTGTAGAGGATGGTGCCGTCGGGCGCGATCACATAGGACACCCGGTTGGCGTACTCATCGTGTCCGGGCATCACCGCGTCGTAGGCCTTCATGATGTGGCCATCCGTGTCGGCCGCCACCGCGAACTTGCTGCGGCACTCGCTGACCGAGAATTTCTGCAGCTTGGCGATGGGGTCGTGCGAGACGCCGATGACCGTGGCGCCAAGCGCCTTGTACTTGCCGATGGCCTCGGCGAAGTCGTGCGCCTCGATGGTGCAGCCGGGGGTGAACGCGGCCGGGTAGAAGTACAGCACCACCGGCCCCTTCTTCAGCGCCGCGGCCAGATCGAAGGTGTGGACCTTGCCGCCCAGCGTGGCGGTGGCCGTGAACGTCGGCGCCCTGGCGCCGTCGGGCAGCGCGGCCAGGGCCGGCACGGCGGCAAGGGCCAGGGCGATGAGCAGGATCTGCATGCAGCGTTTCATGTGCGGGTAACTCCCTTGGTTGAAGCGATTTCCGGGCCGGCGCCTGGCGCGACCTGCGCGGCTTGCCCGGAAGGCACGAAAAGGACCCGGCCGCGCGTTGGTCGATTACAGGGACATACCGTTGCATACGCACGCCGACCCCACGCTGGATGCGCACCCGATCCACCGGCCAGTTATACGCCGTCGATCACTCGCGTGCCGGGCGACCGGCAGAGGGCATCTTGACATGCCTGGATGTGAACGAGAATAATTCTCGTTACGTAATCACGGGAACTGTCATGAATCTTCGATCGAAGGCGCGCCTCGCCCTGCTCTGCGCGCTGTTGTCCACCACCATGGCGGGCGCGCTTTTCGCTCCGCGCGCACATGCCGAGGAAAGCATGTTCGGCTACGTCTATACCACCGACCTGCTGCCCAAGGGGGCCTCGGAGTGGGAACAGTGGGCCACCTGGCGCCATCAGCAGATCGGCGGGAAGTACGACGTGCTGGTCGGACGCACCGAATACGAATACGGGCTGACCGACAGACTGCAGGTGGCGATGTATGCCAACTACACCTGGGGCCGGGCGTACCACAACGGTCCCTACGGGGCGACCACGACCTCCGAGGCGCTGTCCTACAACCAGCCCGGCCCCGACGAGCATTACACGGGCCGCCGCTTCATCGGCGTGTCAGGCGAGGCCATCTACCGCTTCCTCAGCCCCTACGAGGGACACGGCATCGGCGCCGCGGTCTATGTCGAACCGACCCTCGGCCCGGGCTTCCGCGAGCTGGAGACCCGCCTGATCCTGCAGAAGAACTTCCTCGACGACCGCCTGAGCCTGAACTTCAACGCCACCTACGCGCCGGAATGGCGGTTCCAGAACGAGGACGGCGGCGGCAAGAGCTGGAACCACGAGGTGGACGTCAACTACGGCCTGGCCGGATCCTTCCGCTTCCGGCCCAACTGGTCGGCCGGCATGGAAGTGCTCAACGAACGCGAATACGCCAGCTACCACTTCAGCCAGATGACCAGCAGCGGATATTTCCTGGGGCCGGTGCTGCACTACGGCGGGCGTCGCTTCTTCATCACCGCCACCGTGCTCAAGCAGATGCCGTGGGCCAGCCGCCACGGCGACAGCGTGCCCGGCAGCATCGTCGGCAACCGGGTGTACGACGTCGATTTCGAGAAATGGCGCGTGCGCCTGAAATTCGGCTATTACTTCTGACAGGAGCCCACCATGCGATCACGTCTCCTGCTCGTCCCTGTGGCCGCCCTGGTGGTGGCAGCCCCGGTCCGTGCCACGGTCTACATGACCGTGGCCGAGGCCCAGCAACGCATGTTCCCCGGCGCGCGACTGACACCGGCATTCATCACGTTGACGGCGGACCAGGCATCCGCCATCGAACGAAGCACGGGCGTCAACGTGCTCGACCGCGACCTGAAGATCTGGCGCAGCTCCAGCGGCGGCTGGTTCATCGCCGACCAGGTGGTCGGCAAGCACGACTTCATTCCCTTCGCGCTGGCGCTGGATGCCGACGGCGCGGTCAAGGACGTGGAAATCCTCGAATACCGCGAGACCTACGGCGACCAGGTGCGCAACGCGGCCTGGCGCGCGCAGTTCACCGGCAAGACGCAGGCCGCGACGCTGACCCTGGGCAAGGACATCCGCAACATCTCCGGGGCCACGCTGTCGTGCCGCCACGTCACCGACGGCGTCAAGCGCCTGCTGGCCACCTGGGCACTGGTCGTGGCCCCGCACGCCCATGATTGAACGCGTCCGTCCCCTGCTCGGCACCACGGTGAGCATCCGCGTCGCCGGGGATGACCCGGCGGCGGCCCATCGTGCCATCGATGCCGCCTTCGCCGCGATCGCCCACGTGCACGCGCGGATGAGCTTCCACGAGACCGGCAGCGACCTGTCGCGGCTGCACCGCAGCGCCCCCGGCACGCGTGTCGAGGTGGACCCGGAAACCGCCGCCGTGCTGCGCTGCGCGCTGGAGCTGTCCGCGCGCAGCGAGGGCGTGTTCGACGTCACCGTGGGCGCGGCGCTGGTGGCGCGCCGGCTGCTGCCGCCACCCTGCGCGCGAGCGGTCGACGACGCCGGCGACTGGCGCGACATCGAGCTGGACGCGGCCGGCGGCGTGCGCCTGCACCGCCCGCTGTGGATCGACCTGGGCGGCATCGCCAAGGGCCATGCCGTGGATCGCGCCGTCCAGTGCCTGCGCCAGCACGGCGTGGACGAGGCCGTGGTCAATGCCGGCGGCGACCTGCGCACGCTGGGCGTCGGCCCCCACCACGCGGCCATCGACACCGGCGGCGACGCCATGGATGCGCCCTGCCCGGTACTGGAACTGGGCGAGGCGGCCCTGGCCAGCAGCAGCAGCCGCGGATTCGGCCGGCACGCCAACCCGCACCTGGATGCGCGCAGGCGCCGCGGCGTGGGCCACGATGCCTGCGTCAGCGTGGTGGCCGCCAGCTGCATGCATGCCGACGCCCTGACCAAGATCGTGCTGGCGCTGGGCGCCGGCGCCGACCCGCTGCTGCGTGCCTACCGGGCCACCGCCTACTGCCATGGCGACGACGGCCGCTGGTCGCAACTCGGCGTCGCGGCATGAACGCGCCCTCTCCTTCCCGCCCGCCGGTGGCGCGCAGCGGACCGCTGCGTCTGTCGCGGCGGCGTCGCTGGACGGTCTACGCGGTCGGCGCGCTGCTGTGGCTGAGCGGCGCGCTGTGGCTGGTGTTCCATTACTTCCTGCAGCGCAAGGGCCCGTTCGGACCCGAACCCGCGCCGCTGGAGCCGTGGTGGCTGCGTCTGCATGGCGCGATGGCGTTCGCCGCGCTGTGGACCTTCGGCCTGGCCTGGGGCGCGCACGTGGCAACCGGCTGGAAGACCCGGCGCCACCGCGTGTCCGGCGGCGTCGCGGTGGGCCTGCTGGCGGCCCTGGTGCTCAGCGGCTACCTGCTCTACTACCTGGTCGACGACCGTTGGCGACAGTGGGCGTCGCTGGCGCACTGGGGTCTGGGACTGGTGCTGCCCGCGGCGTTCGTGGTGCACGTGGTACGCGGGCGCCGGCGCAGCCGCGGGCGCGCAGGCGCCGCACCGACGCAACGCCCGCACCGGTTGCCGCGGCACACGGAACCGCGAACGCACCGACACCACGCGACGGGCCGCTCCTGACACGAAAAAGGGCGGCCGCGGCCGCCCTTTTCCACACCGTTCCGCGTGCGTCCGGTCAACCGGCGAACAGCGACTCCACGGCGCTGCGTTCCTCGCGCAGTTCCTTGTCGGTGGCGTCGATGCGCGCACGCGAGAAGTCGTTGATGGCCAGGTCCTGGACGATCGTGTACTTGCCGTCCTTGCAGGTCACCGGGTAGCCGAAGATCACGCCCGGCTCGATGCCGTAGGAGCCGTCCGAGGGAATGCCCATCGACACCCACTCGCCTTCCGGCGTGCCCAGCGCCCACGAGCGCATGTGGTCGATCGCCGCCGAGGCCGCCGAAGCCGCCGAGGAAGCGCCGCGGGCCTTGATGATGGCCGCGCCGCGCTGCTGCACGGTGGGGATGAACTCGCCCTCGTACCAGGCCTGGTCGACCAGCTCCATCGCGCTCTTGCCGTCGACGGTGACGTGGTGCAGGTCCGGGTACTGGGTGGAGCTGTGGTTGCCCCAGATGATCATGTTCTTGATGTCGGTGTTGTGCTTGCCGGTCTTCTCGGCCAGCTGGCTCATGGCGCGGTTGTGGTCCAGGCGCACCATGGCGGTGAAGCACTTCGGATCCAGGTCCGGCGCGCTCTGCTGGGCGATCAGCGCGTTGGTGTTGGCCGGGTTGCCGACCACCAGCACCTTGACGTCGCGCTTGGCGTGGTCGTTGAGCGCCTTGCCCTGCGGCCCGAAGATCTTGCCGTTGGCCTCCAGCAGGTCCTTGCGCTCCATGCCGGCACCGCGCGGGCGCGCGCCGACCAGCAGCGCGTAGTCGACGTCCTTGAAGGCGACGTTGGCATCGTCGGTGGCGACCACGTCGGCCAGCAGCGGGAAGGCGCAGTCGTTGAGTTCCATCACCACGCCCTTGAGCGCGTCCAGGGCCGGGGTGATCTCCAGCAGGTGCAGGATCACCGGCTGGTCGGTGCCCAGCATGTCGCCGGCGGCGATGCGGAACAGCAGCGCGTAGCCGATCTGGCCGGCGGCGCCGGTGACGGCGACTCGAACGGGTGCTTTCATGACGTTACTCCGTGAAACAGGTCGATACAGGGGTCGAACGCGGGAACGTGCGTCCCCGCGGCGGTGGATTCAGCTCAGCTCGGCGAAGAACTCGGCGATGCGCTGCATGCCCGGCTCCAGCTGCTCGGCCGGGCAGGTGTAGGAGATGCGCAGGCCACGCGGCTCGCCGAAGGCCGAGCCCGGCACGCAGGCCACGCCCTTGGCTTCCAGCAGCGCCGCGCAGACATCGACGTCGTTCTCCAGCAGGGTGCCGTCGTGGTGCTTTCCGAACGCGCAGGAGATGTCCGGGAAGGCGTAGAAGGCGCCCTGCGGCCGCGGACAGACCACGCCGGGAATGCCGTTCAGCACACCGACCACCAGGTCGCGGCGCTTGGCGAACTCGGCGCACTTGTCGGTCGGCACGTCCTGCGGCCCAGCCAGGGCGGCAGCGGCGGCGACCGAAGCCACCTCGGGGATATTGGTGATGTGGTTGGAGTTGAGCGTGACCACGGCATTGGCGACATCCTTGGGACCGGCCATCATGCCCACGCGCCAGCCCGGCATGCCGTAGGTCTTGGACATCGAGTCGACGAAGATCACGCGCTCGCGCAAGCTCGGCTGGGAATGCACGAAGTTGTGATAGCCGACGCCGTCGAACACCATGCGGTTGTAGATGTCGTCGGTGACGACCCAGGTGTCCGGATGCTTGACCAGCACCTCGGCCAGCGCGGCGATCTCGTCCTTCGTGTAGACCATGCCGGTCGGGTTGGACGGATTGTTGAACAGGAAGATCTTCGGCTTGCTGGCCAGTGCCTCGTCCAGCTGCGCCGGGGTCAGCTTGTAGTTCTGCTCGGGCGGGCACGGCAGCAGCTTGACCTTCGCGCCCAGGATCTCGGCGATGTCCAGGTAGCTGGTCCAGTACGGCGTCGGGAAGGCGATCTCGTCGCCATCGTCCAGCAGCGCCTCGGCCAGGTTGTAGAGGATGTGCTTGGCGCCGATCGCCACCGCGCAGTTCTCCGCGCCGTAGCCGTCCAGGCCGCTGCCCTTCATGTGCTCGAGGAAGGCATCCAGCAGCGCCTTGCTGCCGCGGTTGGAACCGTACTGCCCGGAATCGTTGTCCAGCCAGTCGCGCACCGCCTGGTAGACGTGCGGGCCGGGCAGGAAATTCGGCACGCCGATCGAGAAACTGATGATGTCGCGACCTTCGGCCTTGAGCTGGCGGGCCTTCTCGGCGATCAGCATGATCGTGCTCGGCTTGGCACGGCTCATGCGCTGGGCGAGCTTGGGCATGTCGTCCTCACGCAACGTGGATGGGGAAAGCGGCGATTTTATCACACGGGCAGTGCCGCAGACCGCGACACATGGCCCCCGCTGGCCGGCCGAAAGCCCCCGGCGGGACGACGTCCCGGGGCTACGTGCCGATCCCGCGCAAGCGCTTGCCGGCCATCAGGTTGCGCTCGATCTTCTCCAGGCCGGCGCCGCTGGTCGCGGGCACCAGCGCCCGGGCGAGGACGATGAACGGGGCAATGGGCCCGATGCCCAACAAGAACGGGGCCGCATGGTCGACGGGGCAGCACCCACGGGAAGTGCTGACCACTCGGCGGCGCGGTTGCCCATGGCACGTCATTCCCCCGATCCATCGTGGCTGGCAGGCAGGCCCCTGCGGGTCGCCCCAAACAGAGCCCGCGGGCGGGCTCGGCCGCCGCATGCATGCGCACGCAGGGCGTTATCAAGCGAAAAAGCGCATGATGGACACTGTCCACGCCGTGGACGCATGCATCCGCGTGTCATCACACCGGGACACGGCCCGCGCGCGCCGGCTCCCGCCCAAGGAGAACGCACATGCACTGGATATGGTTGTTCGTGATCGGTCTGCTGGTCGGCATCGTGGCCAAGTTCCTGATGCCCGGCAAGGATCCCGGCGGCTTCATCATCACCGCACTGCTCGGCATCGCCGGCATGTTCGTCGGCGACTGGCTGGCCGGCGTGCTGCACATCGGCATCGGTGGCAGCCTGGCCGGTTTCATCGTCGGCGTGATCGGCGCGATGATCCTGCTGTTCCTGTATCGCCTGGCCTCCAGGAAGCGCTAGCCGCTCCCGCGCTGCAACAGAAAAGGGCGGCCGCGGCCGCCCTTTTCATGCCCAGGCCGGCCTGGCCTCAGCCGTGGGCGTCGAGGACCTCGTTCCACTGGCCCACGCGCGCATCCATCTTCGCCAGCAGCGCGTCGACATCGCCCTCGACGGTGACCTTCTCGATGGCGTCGCCCTGGACGATGGCGTCGACCACGGCCTGGTCGGAGGCATCGACCACCTCGCCGAACACGCTGTGCTTGCCGTCGAGCCACGGCGTGGCGCCGTGGGTGATGAAGAACTGGCTGCCGTTGGTGCCCGGCCCGGCATTGGCCATCGACAGCACGCCCGGCTTGTCGTGGCGCAGACTGGCGTCGAACTCGTCCTCGAAACGGTAGCCCGGACCGCCACGGCCGCTGCCCTCGGGGCAGCCGCCCTGGATCATGAAATCGGCGATCACGCGGTGGAAGCTCAGGCCGTCGTAGAAACCGCGGCGGGCAAGGTTGACGAAGTTGGCCACGGTCAGCGGCGTCTTGTCATCGTGCAGGCGCAGGCGGATCGGGCCGCGCGGGGTGGTGAAGGTGGCGGTGATGCTCATGGCGTATTCCGTGACGGGAAAGCGCCCGATTATAGCCGCCCCGTCCGGCACCGGCACGCGCCGCGATGGCCCGGGCCGGTTGTCCTGGAAGATGAACGGAGCCGCCGGCACACGCTTCGCAGCCGCCCGGTGGCGGGATGGCGCGGGGACGGCTTCGTTCATGTCTTTTGAGGACTTTTCAAGTACAATGACCGGCTTGATTCCACCATTGAGGCGGCGCGACCTGCAGGTCGGGCCGGTTTGGCATGTCCATCGAAAAGCTGCGCAATATCGCCATCGTCGCCCACGTCGACCATGGCAAGACCACCCTCGTCGACCAGCTGCTGAAGCAGTCGAACACGCTGTCCGAGCGCGAGGTGATCCCGGACCGGGTCATGGACTCCAATGACCTGGAGAAAGAGCGCGGCATCACCATCCTGGCCAAGAACACGGCCATCCGCTGGACCGACCCCAAGGGCGAGACCTGGCGCATCAACATCGTCGACACCCCGGGCCATGCCGACTTCGGCGGCGAGGTCGAGCGCGTGCTGTCGATGGTCGATTCGGTGGTGGTGCTGGTCGACGCCTTCGACGGCCCGATGCCGCAGACCCGCTTCGTCACCCAGAAGGCGTTCGAGATGGGCTTCAAGCCGATCGTGGTGATCAACAAGGTCGACCGCCCGGGCGCGCGTCCGGACTGGGTGCTGAACGCCACCTTCGACCTGTTCGACCGCCTCGGCGCCAGCGACGAGCAGCTGGACTTCCCGGTGGTCTACGCCTCCGGCCTGCAGGGCTACGCGGGCATGGACGAGAGCGTGCGCGAGGGCGACATGACACCGTTGTTCCAGACCATCGTGGACAAGGTGCAGGCGCCGCAGGTGGACGCCGACGGCCCGTTCCAGATGCGCATCAGCCAGCTCGACTACAACAGCTACGTCGGCGTGATCGGCATCGGCCGCGTCGAGCGCGGCACCGTGCGCACCAACCAGCCGGTCAGCATCGTCGATCGCGACGGCAAGCGCCGCCAGGGCAAGGTGCTGCAGGTGCTGGGCTTCATGGGCCTGGAGCGCCACGAGGTGGCCGAAGCCCGCGCCGGCGACATCATCGCCATTTCCGGCATCGAGGACCTGGGCATCTCCGACACCGTGTGCGCACTGGACACGCCCGAGGCGCTGCCGGCGCTGACCGTGGACGAGCCGACCATTTCCATGACCTTCCAGGTCAACAACTCGCCGTTCGCCGGCAAGAAGGACGTCAGCGGCGGCAAGTTCATCACCAGCCGCCAGATCCGCGAGCGCCTGGACCGCGAGACGCTGCACAACGTGGCGCTGAAGGTCGAGGACACGGACGATCCGGACAAGTTCAAGGTCTCCGGCCGCGGCGAGCTGCACCTGTCGATCCTGATCGAGACCATGCGTCGCGAGGGCTATGAGCTGGGCGTGTCGCGCCCGGAGGTCATCATCAAGGAGATCGACGGCGAGCTGCAGGAGCCCTACGAGCAGCTGGTGGTGGACCTGGAGGAGGCCTACCAGGGCGGCGTGATGGAGCGCCTGGGACTGCGCAAGGCGCAGCTCAAGAACATGGAGCCGGACGGTCGCGGCCGCGTGCGCCTGGAATACATCATCCCGGCGCGCGGCCTGATCGGCTTCCAGACCGAGTTCAAGACCCTGACCGCCGGCACCGGCCTGCTGTTCCACGTCTTCGACCACTACGGCCCGAGGTCCGAGGGCACCATCGGCAAGCGCCAGAACGGCGTGCTGATCTCCAACGGCACCGGCCCGGCACCAGCCTACGCGCTGTTCGGCCTGCAGGATCGCGGCCGCATGCTGATCGATGCCGGCGTGGAGATCTACGAGGGCCAGCTGGTCGGCATCCATGCCAAGAGCAACGACCTGACGGTCAACGCCCTGCGCGCCAAGCAGCTGACCAATGTCCGCGCTTCCGGCAAGGACGATGCCCTGACCCTTACGCCTCCGGTTAAGATGTCACTGGAACAGGCGCTCGAATTCATCGATGATGACGAGCTGGTCGAAGTCACGCCGAAAGAGATTCGACTGCGCAAGAAGCATTTGACGGAGAACGACCGCAAGCGGGCCTCGCGCGCCGCCTGAGGACACGGCCCACGCCGGATAGCGTGGGCCAAGGGACAATCCGGCAGGAACCGCAGCGCAACCGATGGGGGATCGGAAGCCGCTGTTCCCTTTTCATCCCCCACGCGCATAATGCAGACGCCATGTCGCTGTTTCGCATGCTTGCACCGGGGATCCTGCTGGGCCTGTCCATCAGTGGACAGGCGGCGTCCGCGGTCGCCCCGGCCGCGGCCCTGGCGGCCACGCCGGGCATGCCCCTGATGCAGCGCTTCGGCCCCCAGGACTACAACGCCGCCCCCATCCAGCTGTCGGTGGTCCGCGACCGACGCGGCCGCATGTTGTTCGGCAACATCGAGGGCATCCTCCGCTACGACGGCGAAACCTGGCAGCACATCGACATCCCCGGCGGGCTGCCCGGCTATTCCATGACTCGTGGCCAGGACGGTCACATCTATGTCGGCAGCTACGACTCGTTCGGCTGGCTGGTCACCGATGCCTTCGGCCATACCCGCTACCAGGAGCTGATGACCCAGGTTGGCCTGAAGGGCGACCAGCGGCATGTCGGCACGGTGTGGTCGGTGCTGGCGACGGCCTCGGGCATCTATTTCCGCACCGAACAAGACCTGCATTTCATCGACTACAGCCATCACAAGGTGCACAGCTGGCCGCTGCCACACGAAGCGCGCAGCTTCTACACCGACGGCGAGGCCATCTTCGCCCGCTATGAGGGCAAGGGCTTCGGCCAGGTGATGAACGGGGCCTTCAAGCTCGTGCCGGGTGGAGCCCGCTTTGCCCACGTGCCGCTGGCAGCCATGCTGCCGATGCATGGATGGCGGCTGCTGGTGGGCCATGATGGCCTGTACCGATCCGATGCACGCGGCATCCACCCGTTGCCCGGCCAGCCGGGCAAGGCGTTGGACGGGCATCAACCCTACGTCGCCACGCGGCTGCCCGATGGTGGCCTTGCCATTGGCTGCCGCGACGGCAGCCTGTTCCAGTTCGCGCCCGACATGCAGCTGCTGCGCATGGTGCGGCTGGGAAGGTTCTCGATAAGCGCTCTCGGCAACGACAGCGAAAACGGGCTCTGGGCGGCGACCGAAGGTGGCCTGGTGCGGGTGGCGATGCCGTCACCGTGGTCGTTCCTGGGCGGCCCCCAGGGCATCAACGGCACCGTGTTCGATTTCGCCTGGTACGACCATGCCCTGTGGCTGGTGGGTTCGGAAGGCATCTCGCGGCTGGTGTCGGGTCCCGGCGGCCCGCAGGTCTTGCACACGCACTGGACCGAGTACGAGGCCTTCGCCCTGCTGTCTACCCCACAAGGCCTTCTGATCGGCCATCGTGATGGTTTGTACGTGCTGGATCCGGGCCACGACAAGCCACGCGAACTGCTGGGGCGCGCCGTGGGTTCGGTCTACATCGTGAAGGCCTCGCGGCACGACCCGAACCTGGTCTACGCCCTGGCCGACCACGAACTTTTCCTGCTGCGGCTGCGCAAGGACCACTGGATGGTCGAGGCCAGCCTGCCGACCGGCGGCCTGAGCGCTTCCGACCTCATCGAGACCGCGCCCGGCACCCTGTGGGTGGACAACACCCGCGGCGGACCCCAGCGCTGGAAGATCGACACGTCGAGCGGAAAGCTGCTCGAGCGACGTATCTTCACCGCCCGCGACGGCCTCGACATCGCCGAGCACTCGGGCACCATCATCTTCAGCCTGGACCACGTGCTGCATGTCGTTTCCGGCAGCAAGGGCTACCGCTTCGACGGCCACCGTTTCGTGGCCGACGACTCGCCGCCCATTTCGCTGGTCAAGCGCCCCGACGAACTGACCATCAGCAAGACGTCACTGGGCACCTATGCCTATACCTCCCGCCAGCTTTGGCATCGCGCGCCGGGAGCACGCACCTGGCGGCAACTGGCCCTGGGCCCTGGCATGGCGGCCGGATTCAGCAACCTGCGGCTGAACAGCGACGGCATCCTGCGCATCAGCACCTGGACCGGCCTGCTGCAGTTCGATCCCCGCCAGCACGTATCGCCGCCACCGTCGCTGGACCTGCGCCTGGACAGCCTTTCGATGCACAGCGCCAAGGGCGACCAATCCGCACAGCCACTCAGGGTGGACGGCAACGGCGGCATGCCGCAGATCCCGCCCGGATGGACGCTGACGCTGCATTACTCGATGGTCAGCATGAACGGCGCGCAGTTCCGCTATCGCCTGCCCGGCGTGATTCCGGAATGGAGCGAGTGGCGCGATGGCGAGATCTTCCTGCGCGCGCTGCCGGCCGGCGAACACGAGCTGGACATCCAGGCGCGCACGCGCAACAACCGCGACACGATCTCGAAAGTATTCCGTTTCGAGACCCTGCCCTACTGGTACCAGCAATGGTGGGCCTGGCTGGGCGGGCTGCTCGCGCTGATCGCCCTCAGCGTGCTGGTGACCTGGGCCGTGCTCCAGCGCAAGACACGCCGCTATCGACGCACCAACCTGCAACTTGAGGAACGCATTGCCGAGCGCACCCGCGAGCTGCGCGAAGCCAACCGTCAGCTGGCCGAACTGGCCACGGAGGATGCGCTGACCGGCATCGCCAACCGTCGCGCGCTGGAACAGGGCATGCAGCGCGAGTGGGAGCGCTGCATGGACGAGCGTCGCGCGCTGTCGGCGCTGATGATCGACATCGATCACTTCAAGCACTACAACGATCGCCGCGGCCACCTGGAAGGCGACGAATGCCTGCGCAAATTCGCGCGCCTGCTGCACGATCACCATAATCCACGCCGCGAACTTCTGGCCCGTTACGGCGGCGAGGAGTTCGCGCTGCTGTTGCCCGGGCTCACCCTGGAGAACGCCTTCCGCCGCGCCGAGGAGCTGCGCGCCGGCGTGGCGGCGTCCAAGCTGGGCATCACCGTGAGCATCGGCGTGTGCGGTTTCGTTCCGCACCCCGACCTGCACCCGGAGAGCCTGCTGCGTCGTGCCGACACGGCGCTCTACCGGGCCAAGCATTCGGGGCGCAACAGGGTCGACAGCGACCGCGACTGAGCGCGCCATCGACGTGACAGTGCGCGAGTGGGTCGCCACAATGCCGACATGACGACTCCCGTACTGCTTGCCTGGAGCGGCGGCAAGGATTGCCTGATGGCGCTGCAGGCCCTGCGCGCCGACCCCTCATGGCACCCGGTGGCGCTCCTGACCACGGTGACCCGCACCTTCGACCGCGTGGCCATGCACGGCATCCGACGTGACGTGCTCCAGGCGCAGGCACGGGCGCTCGAATTGCCGTTGCTGACAGCCGAGATCGACTGGCCAAGCAGCAACGAGGCCTACGAGGCAGCCCATGCCGATGCCCTGGCGCAAGCCGCGCGGCGCTGGCCCGGACTTCAGCACTGCGCCTATGGCGACCTGTTCCTTGAAGATGTACGCCAGTATCGCGAGAGCCAGCTGGCCCGGGAAGGCTGGCACGGGGTGTTCCCGCTTTGGGGCACCGACACGTCGACCCTGGCGCGGCGTTTCGTGAGCGAGGGCCACGAGGCCCGCCTGGCCTGCGTGGACACCACCCAGCTCGACGCCGCCTTCTGCGGCCGCGCCTTCGATGACGCCCTGCTCTCGGAGTTTCCGGACCAAGTCGATCCCTGCGGCGAGAACGGTGAATTCCACACCCTGGCGTTCGCCGGCCCGGCGTTCGACAGGCCGATCCAGCTGCACGTCGGTGAATCGGTGCTGCGCGACGGGCGATTCCAGTACACCGACTTCCTGCTCGACGATGGCGCGTGAAACCGCCCCCATCCTCCCGGACCTGCTGCGAGACGGTCTTCGGCTGGTGTTCTGCGGTACCGCGCCCAGCCGTCGCTCGGCGCGGGACGCGGCCTACTATGCGCACCCCGGGAACGCCTTCTGGCCGACCCTGCACGCGGTCGGGATCACGCCGCGTCGATTCGCGCCGGAGGAATTCCCCCACTTGCTGGAACTGGGCATCGGCCTGACCGACCTGGCCAAGCATCACAGCGGCAACGACAACCAGCTCCCGCGTGGTGCCTTCGACGTCGAGGCCTTTGCCAGGCGCATACGCGCCCATGCGCCGGCGGCCGTGGCCTTCACCAGCAAGAACGCGGCGCGCGCCTGGCTGGGGCGCCCGGTCGATTACGGCTGGCAGTCCGAAACCCTGGACACCACCCGCCTGTACGTCCTGCCCTCGCCCTCTGGCCAGGCCCGCTCGGCCTGGCACATCGAGCCCTGGCAGCGCCTGGCCCAATGGCTGCATGCGCAACCGCCGGACGGGCTGCACCACCGCGGGCCCCGTGTGTAGACTGGAACGGCCTGCATGGGGCGGGCATGGATCTGGGGACCCGAACATGAAGATCGGACTATCGACCGGCGTCGCGCTGGCGCTCCTGGCCCTGGCCGTACCCGGCGCCGATTCGCAGACCGCCATGCCGGGCGCCGGCGCCGCGCGCGCACCGGGCATGGTCTATGCCCCGATCGCTCGCCTGCAGGCGCAGATGGACGCGGGGCAATTGTCCTCGGTGGACCTCACGCGCGCGTTCATCCGCCGCATCGCGGCCATGGACCAGGCCGGGCCGAACGTCAATTCGGTGCTCGAGATCAACCCCGATTCGCTGGAAATAGCCCGCCAGCGCGACATGCAGCGGGCCGCCGACAAGGGCCGGAGCCATGCGCCACTGCTCGGCATCCCGGTGCTGCTCAAGGACAACATCGACACCGGCGACCGCATGCAGACCACGGCCGGGTCGCTGGCCCTGGCCGGTCCACCCGCGCCACGCGACGCCACCGTGGCCCTGAAGCTGCGCGCGGCGGGCATGGTGATCCTGGGCAAGACCAATCTCAGCGAATGGGCCAATTTCCGCTCCTCCCACTCGAGCAGCGGCTGGAGCGGCCGCGGCGGCCTGACCCGCAACCCCTACGTGCTCGATCGCACCGCCTGCGGCTCCAGCTCCGGATCGGCCGCGGCCGTCGCCGCCGGTTTCGTCACCGTGGCCATCGGCACGGAGACCGACGGCTCGGTGATCTGTCCCTCGGCGATGAACGGCATCGTCGGCATCAAGCCGAGCGTGGGCCTGGTCAGCCGCGCCGGCATCATTCCGATCAGCCACACCCAGGACACCGCCGGGCCGATGGCGCGCACGGTCACCGACGCGGCGCGCCTGCTGACCGCCATGGCCGGTAGCGACCCGAAGGACCCGGCCACGCGCGAGGCCGACCTGCACGCCACCGACTACACTCGTTTCCTCGATCCGCAGGGCCTGCGCGGCAAGCGAATCGGCGTGGTCCGGGGGCCGGACCTCGCTCCCGCCACCACGCGCATCCTGGACCGCTCCGTGGCGGCCATGCGCGCCGCCGGCGCCACGGTGATCGACCCGGTCGCGCTGCCCCACGCGCAAGATGACGGCGGCGCCGAGATGACCGTGCTGCTGTACGAGTTCAAGCACGACCTCAATGCCTATCTGGCGCAGCGTCCGGACCTGAAGGTGCACTCGCTGGCCGACCTGATCGCCTTCGACCGCGCCCATGCCGGGCAGGAAATGCCCTGGTTCGGACAGGACCTGTTCCTGAAGGCACAGGCCATGGGCCCGCTGACCGATGCCGCCTACCTCAAGGCGCGCGCCAAGGCCCACCGCCTGGCCGGTCCGGAAGGCATCGATGCGGCCCTGGCCGCGCACCACCTGGATGCGCTGGTGGCCCCGGCCACCGGCCCGGCCTGGACCACCGACCTGGTCAATGGCGATCACGGCGGCAGCGCCGGCTATGGCGCGGCCGCGGTGGCCGGATACCCGTCCATCACCATCCCCGCCGGATTCGTGCACGGCCTGCCGATCGGCATGGTGTTCTTTGCCGGCAAATGGAGCGAGCCGGCCCTGATCTCGATCGGCTACGGCTTCGAGCAGCACACCATGGCGCGACGGCAGCCACGCTTCTACCCGACGGTCATGGACGTGAAGTCGCCAACCATCCAGCCCGATGCGACGCATCCGGCCTCCCCGGCAACCGCCGCATCCCCCGCGCCAGGGACCACCGCCGGTAGTGCAAGCCACTGATCTGGCGCGAGCCGGGTCACGCCAGGGTCAAGCTTGGCCCCAGCACCAGCGCGAAAGCTGTCGCCGTCGCCATGCCGGCCAGGAGCAGCCAGCGATGCCGTCCCAGCACGAAGTATTGCGCGGGCCGGGATCCCGCGGCGCGGAAGGCCACGTTGAACAGGCCGGCCGTGCCGCCGAACGTCGACGCGACAGCCGAAACCAGGACAATGACGATTCCGATCGGGTTGAACAGCCCGACCAGGACAGCGACCGAACCGCCCACCAGATACACCGTCATGGCCACCCGTTTGCGCGCCGCGAGCGCGGGCCCGTTGGCGCCCAGCATGTCATCCAGGCCGCGCATGGACAGTCGCGTGACGGCGATGTAGGCCACCAGGCCGACCAGCGTCAACAGCACTCTCCAGGCCCACGGATGCGCCATGATGCCCATGCCGCCCGTGGCGCCCGGTGCCCAGTCGCCCAGCCCCATCACCCCGGAGAACAGCCAGTAGCCGGCCGCCACCATGCCCTTGACGGTATAGACGATCCACCATGTCATCCGCAGGATCGGCGCACGCGAGGCACGCCAGGCCATATAGGCCAGTATCGCGGCCAGTGCATCGACGGCTGTGCCGGCCATCGCCACCAGACGCCCATCCATGCCTGTCGCGGACGGACACTCCACGTAATAGGCGCCCAATACCGTTGGCATGTGACCGGTGGCGATGCATGTCAGTGCATGGCCAGCCAACTCGTGGACCATGGTCAGCACGGGACTCAGCAACAGGACCAGTCCCACCAGGGTCGGAAGGTCGATATCGGGGCCGCGGACAGTATCGGTCTGGGTCATGGCATGTCCTCCTGCACGCAGCCTGGCGCAAACCGACCCACCAAACCACGTTCAATCATGACCCTTCACGGATGACATTCGTCATGCGTGGCGCCCTGATCAGGCGCCGATGCGGCCACCGGACTTGCGCACGATGAGCATCGCCAGCTCCAGCGACTGCTCGTAGTTGAGCCGCGGATCGACGGTGGACTTGTAGGCACGCGTCAGGTCGGACTCGGCCAGCCCGCGCGCGCCGCCCACGCATTCGGTCACGTCCTCGCCGGTCAATTCCAGATGGACGCCGCCCAGGCGCGTCCCCGCCGCGGCATGGATGTCGAAGGCCTGCTCGAGCTCGCGCGCGATGTTGCTGAAGCGGCGGGTCTTGTAGCCGTTGGACGTGCTTTCCGTGTTGCCGTGCATCGGGTCGCATACCCACAGCACGCGCCGGCCGTCCGCGCGCACCGCGTCAAGCAGCGGCGGCAGCTTCTCGGCCACGCCATCGGCGCCCATGCGGTGGATCAGGGTCAGTCGGCCTGGCTCGTCATCGGGGTTGAGCACGTCGATAAGGCGCAACAGGTGGTCGCGCTTGAGGCCAGGGCCGACCTTGATCGCGATCGGGTTGCGGATGCCGCGGAAGTACTCCACGTGGGCGCCATCCAGCGCCGCGGTACGCATGCCGATCCAGGGGAAATGGGTGCCCAGGTTGAACCAGCCCCACTGGCGCGGCACGCGGCGGGTCTGCGCCTGCTCGTAGTGCAGCAGCAACGCCTCGTGCGAGGTGTAGAAATCCACCCGGCTGAAGCTTTCCAGCGATTCCCCGGCCAGGGTCTCCATGAAACGCAGCGAATCGCTGATGCCGGCGACCAGCTGCCGGTATTCGGCGGCCAGCGGCGAGTGGTCGACCCAGGCCAGGTCCCAGTATTCGGGATGATGCAGGTCGGCGAAACCGCCGTCGATCAGCGCGCGCACGAAGTTCATCGTCATCGCCGAATACGAATGCGCCCGCAGCAGTCGGTGCGGATCCGCGCGACGCGCCTCGGCGGTGAATTCGGGGCTGTTGATGATGTCGCCGCGGTAGCTCGGCAAGGTGACGCCGTCGCGGGTCTCGGTGTCGGTCGAGCGCGGCTTGGCGTACTGTCCGGCGAAACGGCCCACGCGCAGCACCGGCAGGCGCAGCCCGTGCACCAGTACCAGGCTCATCTGCAGCAGCACCTTCAGGCGATTGGTGATCACCGTGCTCGAGCAGTCGGCGAAGCTTTCGGCGCAATCGCCACCCTGCAGCACGAAGCGTCGCCCTTCCTGGGCCTCGGCCACCATGCGCTTGAGCGCCAGCACTTCCCACGACGTCACCAGCGGCGGACGCTGCGCGAGCTGGCCCAACGCAGCCTCCAGCGCGGGCTGGTCGGCGTAGGTGGGCTGCTGGATCGCGTCACGACCGCGCCAGGAATCCGGCGCCCAGTCGCTGGGTTCGCGGATCGGTTGCAGGGGTCGGTCGCTGGCGTTCATAACCATGTTCAATCAAGGCGTGGCGAGAGGATAGGTATAACCCATCCCGGCGTGAAATGCCGGGATGACATGCCCGGCGCAGCGGGCGATCAGGAGCGGCGCCAGCGTCCGAACAGACCGACGGCTCCGAGCAGGACGAACCAGATCATCGACCAGGCCGGAATCGGCAGCCCCATGATCCGTTCCACGGTGGAGCACTCGCCCGATCCGCTGAGCACCATGCGCAGGACCCCGATCAGGCCGCCGTGCGCGTCGCGCGTCTTGATCAGGTAGCCCAGCGGCGCACCGCAGCTGGCCACCGTGCCCGGCGGCTGGGCCTGGATCCACAGATGCCGCGCGGCGATGCCGATGCCAATCAACGCCAGCGCCGCCACGAGGCTGACGTAGAACCAGCGCCCGCGTCCGGATGGCGCATGCAGCCCACCCACCAGGAACACCACGGCAAGGCCGATGAAGACTTCACGCTGCAGGATGCACAACGGGCACGGGTTCATCCCCAGCTGGCTCTGCGCGTACACCGCAAAGGCCAGCAGGCCGAAGCAGACGATGAAGCAGCCCAGGTACAGGGCACGGAACGAGAGGCGCGTCGGATTCATGTTGGCAGGACTGGTCGCAAAGTGGAAAAGGTAGCGGTTCGTCCTCCGCTTGTCATGCCCCTGGAAAAGCAAAAGCCCCGGACCAGCCGGGGCTTTTGCATGAGCCGGGTCGCGCGGCTTATTCGGCGGCCGGGGCGCCGGGGCGGTCCACCAGCTCCACGTAGGCCATCGGCGCATTGTCGCCATCACGGAAACCGCACTTGATGATGCGCAGGTATCCGCCCGGGCGCTCGCTGTAGCGCGGGCCGATTTCGGAAAACAGCTTGCCCACGGCTTCCTTGTCGCGCAGACGCGCGAAAGCCAGGCGGCGGTTGGCGACGCCGTCGGTCTTGCCGAGCGTGATCAGCGGCTCGGCGACGCGGCGCAGTTCCTTGGCCTTGGGCAGGGTGGTACGGATCAGCTCGTGCTTGATCAGGGAGGCCGACATGTTGCGGAACATCGCCTGACGGTGGCTGCTGGTC
The DNA here is from genome assembly GCA_963821885.1 of uncultured Gammaproteobacteria bacterium. Classification (GTDB taxonomy): domain Bacteria; phylum Pseudomonadota; class Gammaproteobacteria; order Xanthomonadales; family Rhodanobacteraceae; genus Oleiagrimonas. The sequence continues at coordinate 833,279 of CAWGFN010000001.1, forward strand.
CGGTTGAACTTCCGTCCGGATTTCATGTGACGCATGGCTAGATACTCTTTGTTTGTCGTTATGAAGTGCCGGCTCTCAGGTCCGGCCTCCGCGGTTTCCCGCTGTAGAGCCTCATGAGTTCGAGGCTTCTCGAGTAGTGCGGCCATGGATGGCCGCATCTGCTGTCCAGCCAGCGCGACATGCATGCACTGGCGAACCGATTCCTACCAGGCGATCAGGGATCGATCGCAAAAATAAACAACAGCAAGACCACACATCACCGCAAGTTCGAAAGGCGCGACGCTTCTCGAACAGTGCGGCCATGGATGGCCGCTTCTGATGCTGCGGCCGGAGCGTCATCAACACTCCGGCCGAATACTTTCTACATCAGCGATCACGGACGATCGCACAAACAACCACTCGGGAGCCGCAATCCACCGCAGCACCCAGAGAAACAGCTCTTACCCGAGCTGCATCCCGTGCACCAGCCCCGGCGGCGGCCAGTTCTCGAGCTTCATGCCCAGGGCCAGACCACGGGCGCCGAGCACGTCCTTGATCTCGGTCAGCGACTTCTTGCCCAGGTTCGGGGTCTTCAGCAGCTCGACCTCGGTCTTCTGCACCAGGTCGCCGATGTAGTAGATGCTCTCGGCCTTCAGGCAGTTGGCCGAACGCACCGTCAGCTCCAGGTCGTCGATCGGGCGCAGCAGCAGCGGATCGAAACCAGCCTGCTCGGCCTCGCCCTCGTCGCTTTCACGCTGGGTGAAGTCGCCGAAGATCGACAGCTGATCATTGATGATCTCGGCTGCCTTGCGCACCGCTTCCTCGGCATCGATGGTGCCGTTGGTCTCGATGTCCAGGATCAGCTTGTCCAGGTTGGTGCGCTGCTCGACGCGGGCGGCATCGACCTCGTAGGCCACGCGGCGCACCGGGGCGAAGGACGCATCCAGCTGCAGGCGACCGATCGGCTGGGCCTCGTCATCCGGGGTGTGACGCGCGCTGACCGGCTGGTAACCCAGGCCCTTGCGGACCTTCAGGCGCATGTTCAGCCCGATGTCCTTGGTCAGGTGGCAGATCACGTGATCCGGATTGACGATTTCCACGGTGTGGTCGACGGTGATGTCGCCGGCGGTGACCACGCCCTTGCCCTTCTTGGACAGGCTCAGCACCACCTCGTCGCCGCTGTGCTGGCGAATGGCGACATCCTTGAGGTTGAGCAGCACCTCGATGACGTCCTCCTGGAGACCTTCCAGGGTGGTGTATTCGTGCAGGACATCGTCGATCTCGACTTCGACGATCGCCGAACCCGGGATGGAGGAGAGCAGGACGCGGCGCAGGGCATTGCCCAGGGTGTGGCCGAAACCACGCTCGAGCGGCTCGACCACCACTTTCGAGCGGTTCGGGCCAAGCTGCTCGACGCTGAGGCCGCGCGGCCGCAGCACGCTAGTAGACGAAACTGCCATGTACGGCTCCGGTAAGGGTTACTTCGAGTAAAGCTCGATGATGAGGCTCTCGTTGATGTCGGACGGCAGGTCGCCGCGATCCGGCACCGACTTGAACACACCGGCAAACTTCTTGGTGTCGACCTCGACCCACATCGGGCGAAGGTCCATGCTGTCGGCCAGGGTGGTCGCTTCCTGCACGCGCAACTGCTGACGCGCGCGCTCGGTCAGGGCGATCTCATCGCCCTCCTTGACCTGGTAGGAAGGAATGTTGACCTTCTTGCCGTTGACCATGACGCCCTTGTGGGCGACCAGCTGGCGCGCCTGGGCGCGGGTCACGGCAAAGCCCATGCGATAGACGACATTGTCCAGGCGGCTCTCGAGCAGGCGCAGCAGATTCTCGCCGGTGTTGCCCTTCAGAGAGGACGCCTTGGCGTAGTAGTTGCGGAACTGACGCTCGAGAACGCCGTAGATGCGCTTGACCTTCTGCTTCTCGCGCAGCTGGCCGGCATAGTCGGACTGGCGCATGCGGCGATTGGCACCGTGCTGGCCGGGCTTGTTCTCCAGCTTGCACTTGGAATCAAGGGCGCGCGACGGGCTCTTCAGACCGAGGTCGGCGCCTTCACGACGCGCCAGCTTGCAGGTGGCTCCACGATATCGGGCCATGATGATGCTCCTTAGACGCGACGCTTCTTCGGGGGACGGCAGCCGTTATGCGGAATCGGCGTGACGTCGGTGATGTTCAGGACCTTGTAACCCAGCGCGTTCAGCGAACGCACGGCCGACTCGCGGCCCGGGCCGGGGCCCTTGATGCGCACTTCCACCGTCTTCACGCCGTAGTCCAGCGCGGTACGACCGGCGCGCTCGGCGGCAACCTGCGCGGCGAACGGCGTGGACTTGCGCGAACCACGGAAACCGGCGCCACCGGCGGTCGCCCAGGACAATGCGTTGCCCTGGCGGTCGGTGATGGTGACGATGGTGTTGTTGAAGGACGCCTGCACGTGGCAGATGGCGTCGGTGACGACGCGCTTGACCTTCTTCTTGGTCTTGACCGGCTTTGCCATATCTCGGTAATCCGTTTATCGCTTGATCGGACGACGCGGACCCTTGCGGGTGCGCGCATTCGTTTTGGTACGCTGGCCACGAACCGGCAGGCCACGACGATGGCGCAGGCCGCGGTAGCAGCCCAGATCCATCAGACGCTTGATCGACATGCCGACCTCGCGCCGCAGATCACCTTCGATGACGTACTTGCCGACTTCGGCACGCAGCTTCTCGATTTCGCCCTCACTGAGCGACTTGATCGGCGTGGTGGGTTCCACACCGGCCTCGGTACAGACCTTCCTGGATCGGGTACGACCGATGCCATAGATGCTCTGCAGACCGACCCACACGTGTTTGTGGACCGGCAGGTTGACACCCGCAATGCGCGCCATGAGCTGTTCTCTCCGATACGTAACGTGCGCGGTAAACGCGCAATTCTAACCTTAATTTCATCAAACAGAAAGCCCTGTGGGGGCCGCATGCGGCTCCCGGCTTTCACCCCAAGGCCATTCCGACGCGTCTCAGCTGCGGCGGAGATTGGCCTTCTTGAGCAGATTGTCGTACTGGTGGCTGTACAAATGCGCCTGGATCTGTGCGGTGAAGTCCATCACCACCACCACCACGATCAACAGCGACGTGCCACCGAAGTAGAACGGGACATGCCAGGCGTTCTGCAGGAACGTGGGCACCAGGCACACCAGCACCAGGTAGACCGCACCGACTGCCGTCAGTCGCGTCATCACGCCATCGATGTAGTTGGCCGTGCTGCGACCCGGACGGATACCCGGAATCAGGGCGCCGGAGCGCTTCAGGTTGTCGGCCGTTTCCTGCGAGTTGAACACGATCGCCGTGTAGAAGAACGCGAAAATGAGGATCATCGCGCCGTAGAGGAACTCGTAAAGCGGCTCGCCCGGCGACAGCGCGGTGGTCAGCGTCGTCAGCCAGTGCGACTTGGTCCCCGTGCCCATGAAATTGGTCACGGTGGCCGGGAACATCAGCAAGCTGGAGGCGAAGATCGGCGGGATCACGCCCGACATGTTGATCTTCAGCGGCAGGGACGAACTCTGGTTCTGGTAGCCCTGGCGCCCACCGCCGCGACGTGCGTAGTTGACGGTGATCTTGCGCAGCGCCTTTTCCATGAACACCACGAAGGCGGTCACGCCAAGCACCACGGCAATGACCATGAACATGCGCAGGGTCGACAGCTCGCCATTGTGCGTCATGGTCAGGGTGTGCATCACCGCGGCCGGAAGGCCGGCCACGATGCCAGCGAAGATCAGCAGCGAGATGCCGTTGCCGACACCACGCTCGGTCATCTGCTCGCCCAGCCACATCAGGAACATGGCGCCGGCCGTGAGGCCGATGACCGCCGACAGCACGAAGCCGCTGCCGGGGAAGTACACCAGCGATTCACCGTGCACCTGCTGCTTCTGCAGGGCGACGGCGATGCCGAACGCCTGGAACGCAGCCAGCGCCACGGTGCCGATGCGCGTGTACATGGTCAGGGTGCGCTGGCCGGACTCGCCTTCCTTCTTCAGCTGCTGCAGGCTCGGCACCACCGATCCCATCATCTGCACCACGATGGATGCGGAGATGTAGGGCATCACGCCCAGGGCGAACACCGACAATCGGCTCAGCGCGCCACCGGAGAACATGTTGAACATGCCCAGCAGACCGCCCTGCTGGTTGACGAAGTTGCTCATCGCCTCCGGGTTCACGCCCGGAACCGGGATGAACGAACCCAGGCGGAACACGACCAGCGCACCGATCACGAAGAAGATGCGCTGACGCAGCTCGGTAAGTTTACCGAGCGACCCAAGCATGCTGTTGCCCTGCTGACCTGCCACGCCTTACTCCACGCTTCCGCCGGCTGCCTCGATGGCAGCCTTGGCGCCAGCCGTGGCAAGCACGCCGGAGAGCTTCACCGCGCGATCGATGGTGCCCTGCAGCACGATCTTGACCTTCTTGGCGCGGTTGCTGACCAGGCCTGCTTCGCGCAGGGTGGCGAAATCAATGGTGTCGGACTTCACGCTGGCCAGCTGGTACAGGAACACCTGCTCGGTGTCGGCCTTCTTCAGCGAGCGGAAACCCACCTTCGGCAGGCGACGCTGCAGCGGCATCTGGCCGCCTTCGAAGCCCACCTTGTGATAGCCGCCCGAACGGGCATGCTGGCCCTTGTGGCCACGGCCAGCGGTCTTGCCGAGGCCCGAGCCGATACCGCGGCCAACGCGGGTGCGGGCCGGGCGCGAACCCTTGGACGGCTTGATGTCATTCAGTCGCATGATCGATTACTCCTCGACGCGGACCAGGTAGAAGACCTTGTTGATCAGGCCGCGCACCTGGGGGCTGTCCTTCAGTTCGCGCACATCGTTGACCTTGTTCAGGCCCAGCGCCTTGACGCTCAGACGATGACGCTGCTGCACGCCACGCAGGCCCTTGACCAGGCGCACGCGAACGGTTTCGGCGTTGTTCTTAGCCATTGCCCAGCACCTCTTCCACAGTCTTGCCACGCTTGGCGGCCACCTGCGACGGCGAAGCCACCGCCATGAGGCCGTTGATGGTCGCGCGCACCAGGTTGATCGGGTTGCGCGAACCGACGGCCTTGGCCAGGACGTTGCGCACGCCGACCACTTCGAGCACGGCGCGCATGGCGCCGCCGGCGATCACGCCGGTACCCTCGGCGGCCGGCTGCATGTAGACACGCGCCGCGCCGTGGTTGGCCTTGATGGCATACCAAAGGGTGCCGTTGTTGAGGTCGATCTTGACCATGTTGCGGCGAGCGCGCTCCATGGCCTTGGAGATGGCCAGGGGCACTTCACGGGCCTTGCCGTAACCGAAGCCCACGCGGCCCTCGCCGTCGCCGACCACGGTCAGCGCGGTGAAGCTCATCTGGCGGCCACCCTTGACGGTCTTGGCCACGCGATTGACGGCGATCAGCTTCTCGAGCAGGCCATCTGAATTGTCACGATCACTCGAAGACATGTCTTTTCCTGTCGGGCCCGGAACCATTCCGGGACTTCTACTTACGGCTCTGGGCCGCTTGGAGTTGTTGTTTTGTAACTAGATTCGTGATCAGGGATGGGAGCGGGCGGGAATGCCCCGCGCGTCCCCACGCCCTTCTCGAATGCCGGCTGTCAGAACTTCAGGCCGGCTTCGCGGGCGGCGTCGGCAATGGCCTTCACACGCCCGTGGTACTTCAGACCGGAACGGTCGAACGCCACGCTGTCGACACCCGCGGCCAGCGAACGTTCCGCGACGGCCTTGCCGACGGCCGCGGCGGCGGCCAGGTTCTTGGTGCCCTTGATGCCCTCGCGCACCGACTTCTGCAGGGTCGAGGCCGAAGCCACCACCTTGCTGCCGCTGGCGTCGATGACCTGGGCGTACAGATGCTGCCCCGTGCGATGCACCGTCAGGCGCGGCACGGCCAGCTTGCGAATGTGTGCGCGCGTGGATTTGGCACGGCGCAGACGGGCGGTTTTCTTGTCCACGATGTTGCTACTCCCGGAAACGGATCGGCTTGACGGATCGGGCGGAGGCCCGGGTCGTTACGCCTTCTTGGCTTCCTTCAGACTGATACGCTCGCCCGCATAGCGGACACCCTTGCCCTTGTACGGCTCCGGCGGGCGCACCGAACGGATCTTTGCGGCCACCTGGCCAACGCGCTGCTTGTCGGCACCCTTGATCAGGATTTCGGTCTGACTCGGGGTTTCGATGGAGATGCCCTCGGGGGCCTCGAAAACCACCGGGTGCGAATAGCCCACGCTGAGGTTGAGGTTCTTGCCCTGCATGGAGGCACGGTAGCCGACGCCGACCAGCTCGAGCTTGCGCTCGAAGCCGTCGGTGACGCCCTTGACCATGTTCGCGACCAGGGCACGCGTGGTACCGGCGAACTTCATTTCGCCGCCATCGACCAGGCTGACGTGAAGGGTGCCGTCCTTGTTGTCGACGGTCACGCCCGGAAGCGCATGCAGCGACAAGGTGCCCTTGGGACCCTTGACGGTGACGCCGCTGTCGTCGGACTTGAATTCCACGCCCTTGGGCAGGGCAATCGGGGCATTGGCAATACGAGACATGTCAGATCCCCCTTAGGCCACCAGGCCGATCACTTCGCCACCCACGCCCTTGGTACGGGCCTGGGCGTCGGTCAGCAGACCGGCGGAGGTCGAGATGATGGAAATGCCCAGGCCGCCGATGATCTTCGGCAGCTCGTCCTTGCCGCGGTACACGCGCAGGCCCGAACGGCTGATGCGCTGGATACGCTCGATGGCCGGACGGCCCATGAAGTACTTGAGCTGGATTTCCAGCGTCGGCTTGTTGCTGTCGCCCTGCTCGATCTTGCTGTCGAGGATGTAGCCCTCGCTCTTGAGCAGGTCGGCAATAGCCGCCTTAAGCTTGGAAGCCGGCATGCTCACCGTCGCCTTGCCCATGGCCTGGGCGTTGCGAATACGCGTGAACATGTCGGCAATGGGATCAGTCATGCTCATAAGTCAGAACCTTTGAGGTTGCACCGATATCCGTTGACCGGAATCTTCGATTGTAATGCCCGGCACGGCAGAGCCGTCCGGGCAGACCCGCAATTATAGCAGCACCCGGGCCGCCATGGCGAGTGGTGTATTACCAGCTGGCCTTGCGCAGGCCGGGCACGTTGCCGCTCATGGTGGCTTCGCGCAGCTTGTTGCGGCCCAGGCCGAACTTGCGATAGACGCCACGCGGGCGGCCGGTCAGGGCACAACGATTGCGCATGCGAACCGGACTGGCGTCGCGCGGCAGCTTCTGCAGCTTGGCCTGCGCTTCCATCTTCTCCTCGTAGGAGGATTCCGGACTCAGCACGATCTTCTTCAGCGCGGCACGCTTGTCGGCGTACTTGGCGACGAGCTTGGCGCGCTTGAGGTCGCGCTCAACCATGGAGGTCTTTGCCATATCAATAAACCTGCGGTCAGTTGCGGAACGGGAAGTTGAAGGCCGCCAGCAGCGCCTTGGCTTCCTCGTCTGTCTTGGCAGTCGTGGTGATGGCGATGTCCATGCCACGGATCGCGTCGATCTGGTCGTAGTCGATTTCCGGGAAGATGATCTGTTCCTTCAGGCCCATGTTGTAGTTGCCACGGCCATCGAAGGAACGCCCGTTCATGCCGCGGAAATCGCGCACGCGCGGCAGCGACACGTTGATCAGGCGATCCAGGAACTCGAACATCTGTGCACGGCGCAGGGTCACCTTGCAGCCGATCGGCCAACCGTCGCGGATCTTGAACGAGGCCACGGAAACCCGGGCGTTCGTCGTGATCGGCTTCTGGCCGGTGATCTTGGCCATGTCGGCGACGGCGTTCTCCAGGACCTTCTTGTTGCCCACGGCCTCACCCACGCCCATGTTCAGCGTGATCTTGGAGATGCGCGGTACCTGCATCACGTTCTTGTAACCGAACTGCTCGATGAGCTTCGGCACAACCTGGTCTTTGTAGAAATTTTCAAGGCGCGTCATGGTCTGGTCCTTACACGTCCACGACCTCGCCACTGGAGCGGTACACGCGGACCTTGCGCCCATCCTCGAGCGTCTTGGTTCCGACGCGTTCACCCTTGTTCGTGGCGGGGTTGAACAGCATCACATTGGAGATGTGGATCGAGGCTTCACGCTCGATGATCCCACTCGGGGCCTGCGGGTCCTGCGGGTTGCCCTTGGTATGGCGCTTGACCAGGTTGATGTTCGAGACGAACACCCGGTCCCCGTCGACGCGGATAACGTCACCGCGCTGGCCCTTGTTCTTGCCGGTGGTCACGATGACGTGATCACCCTTCTTGATTCGATTCATGGTCTAGGCCTCCGCTCAGAGAACTTCCGGAGCCAACGAGACGATCTTCATGAACTTCTCGTTGCGCAGCTCACGGGTGACCGGTCCGAAGATTCGGGTGCCGATCGGCTCGAGCTTGTTGTTGAGGAGCACTGCCGCGTTGCCGTCGAAACGGATCAGCGAACCGTCACCACGACGCACGCCCTTGGCGGTGCGCACGACGACGGCGTTGTACACCTCGCCCTTTTTCACCTTGCCGCGCGGGATGGCATCCTTCACGGTCACCTTGATGACATCGCCGATGCGGGCGTAACGACGCTTGGAGCCGCCCAGCACCTTGATGCACATCAGTTCGCGCGCGCCGCTGTTGTCCGCCGCGGAAAGCGTGCTTTGCATCTGGATCATGTCTGCACCCTCGCCTTACTGTTCGGCACGAGAAACGATTTCGACCACGCGATGATGCTTGGTCTTGGAGAGCGGACGGCACTCCTCGATCCGCACCAGGTCGCCCTCGCGCGCGCCGGACTCGTCATGCACGTGCAGCTTGGTGGAACGGCGGATGATCTTGCCGAATACCGGATGCTGCACCTGGCGCTCGATCAGCACGGTGACCGTATTGGTCATCTTGTCGCTGACCACGCGCCCCTGCAGGCTGCGTGCTGTTTTCTGATTGTCGCTCATATCGGCGGTCCTTACTTCTTCTCGCCCAGCACGAACTTCGTGCGGGCGATATCGCGCCGAACGCGGCGCAACTGATGCGGCTGGGAAAGCTGGCCCGAACCCTTCTGCATGCGCAGGTTCAACTGCTCCTTGCGCAGCTCGAGCAGGTGCTCCTTGAGCTCCTCGGCCGATTTTTCACGAATGTCGTTGATAGCCATCACATCACCGCCCTGGTCACGAACTGGGTCTGCACGGAAAGCTTGGCAGCCGCCAGACGGAAGGCTTCGCGAGCGGTCTGCTCGTCCACGCCCTCGATTTCATAAAGCATGCGGCCCGGCTGGATCGGAGCGACCCAGAACTCGACATTGCCCTTGCCCGAACCCATACGCACTTCGATGGGCTTCTTGGTGATGGGCTTGTCCGGGAACACGCGGATCCACAGCTTGCCGCCACGCTTGACGTAACGCGTGATGGTACGACGCGCAGCCTCGATCTGACGCGCGGTGAGCTGGCCACGGCTGGTCGCCTTCAGGCCGAACTCGCCGAAGCTGACGAGGTTGGAGTTCTGACTCAGACCGCGGTTGCGGCCCTTGTGCATCTTGCGGAATTTGGTTCGCTTGGGTTGCAGCATGACGTCACTCCTTACTTCGCAGCCCGAGCGCGGCGGCCTTCACCGCCTTCGCGACGACCGGACGGCTTCTCTTCACTGGTCTCTTCGGCAGACTCCAGATCGAAGATCTCGCCCTTGTAGACCCAGCACTTGATGCCGATCACGCCATAGGTGGTGTGCGCCTCGGCAAAGCCGTAGTCGATGTCCGCACGCAGGGTATGCAGCGGCACGCGGCCCTCGCGGCTCCACTCCGAACGCGCGATCTCGGCGCCGTTCAGGCGGCCGGCGACATGCACCTTGATGCCCAGCGCGCCCAGGCGCATCGCATTGCCCACGGCGCGGCGCATGGCGCGACGGAACATGATGCGGCGCTCGAGCTGGCTGGCGATCGACTCGGCGACCAGCTGCGCGTCCAGCTCCGGCTTGCGCACTTCGCTGACGTTGATGTGGGTGGGAACACCCATCACCTTGGTCACCTCGTTGCGCAGCTTCTCGATGTCCTCGCCCTTCTTGCCGATCACCACGCCCGGACGGGCGGTATGGATGGTGATGCGGGCATTGTTGGCGGGGCGCTCGATCTGGATGCGCGAGACACCAGCCTGCTTGAGCTTGTCCTTCAGAAGCTCGCGGACCTTCAGGTCAGCAGCCAGGTACTCGGCATAATGGCCCTTGTTGGCGTACCACTTGGAATTCCAGTCCTTGGAAATACCGAGGCGGATGCCGGTGGGATGTACTTTATGACCCATCGTTTACGTCCTCGCTCAGTCGCCGACAACGACAGTGATATGGCTGGTGCGACGCAGGATGCGCGAACCGCGGCCCTTGGCCCGGGCGTGCATGCGCTTCATCGTCGGACCCTCGTCCACGTAGATTCGAGCCACCTTCAGCTCGTCGACATCGGCGCCGAGGTTGTTCTCGGCGTTGGCGACGGCGGACAGCAGCACCTTGCGCACCAGGTGCGCGGCCTTCTTGTTGGTGTACTCGAGCACGCCATCGGCCTGCCCGACGGGCATGCCGCGGACCATGTCGGCCACCAGGCGCACCTTCTGCGCCGAGATACGCGCACTGCGCAGGATCGCTTTGGCTTCCATCGTGCTATCCATCGTCATTTCGACTTCTTGTCGCCGGAATGGCCCTTGAAGGTGCGCGTCACCGCGAACTCGCCGAGCTTGTGCCCGACCATGTTCTCGTTGATGAGCACCGGGACATGCTGGCGACCATTGTGAATGGCAATGGTCAGGCCGACCATTTCCGGCAGGACCATCGAACGACGCGACCAGGTCTTGATCGGGCGCCGATTGTTGGCGGCGGAGGCAACCTCCACCTTCTTCAGCAGGTGCAGGTCG
>CAWGFN010000002.1:0-770000 GCA_963821885.1 uncultured Gammaproteobacteria bacterium
CCATCCCCCTCTTCCCGGGGTTACGGGGCCTGCATTAAGCAGGCAAAGCCCGGGGGCTTTCGCCCCCAGGCTTGCAGTGCTTCAAGTCGAGCCTGCAGCGCGCAAGGCGCCGCTTACTTCAGCTCGACCTTGGCGCCGGCTTCCTCGAGGTCCTTCTTGAACTTCTCGGCCTCGTCCTTGCTGACGCCTTCCTTCAGGGTCTGCGGCGCGCCTTCGACCATGTCCTTGGCTTCCTTCAGGCCCAGGCCGGTGATCGAACGCACGGCCTTGATGGTGGCGACCTTGTTGCTACCGGCGGCGGCGAGGACCACGTCGAACTCGGTCTGCTCCTCGGCGGCAGCGGCGGCACCACCGGCGGCCGGGCCAGCGGCCACGGCGACCGGAGCAGCGGCGGACACGCCGAACTTCTCTTCCATCGCCTTGACCAGCTCCATCACCTCGACGAGGGACTTCTCGGCGATCGCGTCGATGATCTGTTCGTTGCTGAGAGACATCTTGATAACTCCTGGAAAAACGACTGTTACGTTTGAATGGGATTGCCGTTGGGCGAAACGTCAGGCGGCCTTCTGCTGCCCGGCCTGGTTGATCACGCGAGTGATCTGCGAGGCCGGCTCGGACAACAGACGGACCAGCTGGGTGGCCGGCTGCGACATGACGCTGAGCAGCATGCTGAGGGCCTGGTCGCGGGTCGGCAGCGAGGCGAGGACTTCGACGTGCGAGCCCGGATACACCTTGCCGCCAACGGCCACGATCTTGGCCTTCAGCTTGTCATTGGCCTTGGCAAACTCCTTGACCAGTCGACCGGCGGCACCCGGATCCTCGACCGAGAAGGCATACAGCAGCGGACCGACCAGCTGGTCGGAGGTACCGGCATAGTCGGTACCCTCCACTGCACGGCGAACCAGGGTGTTCTTGGCTACCTTCAGGTAGACCCCTGCTTCGCGAGCCTTCTTGCGCAGCTCGGTGAGCTGCTCAACGGTCAGACCCAGATACTCGGCGGCGACCAGCGAATGAGCCGAGGCGGCCACGTTCGCCAGTTCGGCAACGACCTCTTTCTTTTGCGCAAGATTGAGCGCCATTGCTTCCTCCGAACCGGACCGATGACGCATCCTTCGCGTCACCGCTCCCTTGCGGGTGGTGGAAACTGCATCCTTGCAGCTTCCCGGTGCCCCTGAGGCACCGACGTGGTGGCCGTTCCAGGAAATCCTGTTCGGGCTGCACCATCTACGCAGGCTCATGGAGCCGATTAAGGCCGTCGCGCGCGTCCCGGTGACATATCCATCGCTGTGAAGCGCATCCCTGCCGTACCGGGGCGGGCGTTCGTGCCGCCTGCGGTCTTTGACGGCTCCATCCGGACGAATCCGGACGATGCCCCCAAAAACTGCCCGCCCGACCCGAGGGTCGGACGGGACTTGATCACTTGACGATCGACAGCGTCGAGGTGTCGACCGGAATACCGATGCCCATCGTGCTGGACACAGAAACCTTCTGCAGATACTGGCCCTTGGCGGTGGACGGCTTGGCCTTGATCAGGTCCGCGACCAGGGCATTGATGTTCTCGGCCAGCTTGTCGACCTCGAAATCAGCCTTGCCGACGCTGGCGTGGATGATGCCCGCCTTGTCGTTGCGGAACTTCACCTGGCCCGCCTTGGCGTTGTTCACCGCGGTGACCACGTCGGCCGTGACCGAACCGTCCTTCGGGTTCGGCATCAGGCCACGGGGACCCAGCAGCTGACCCAGCTTGCCGACCACGCGCATGGCGTCCGGGGTGGCGATCACGCGACCGAAGTCCAGATCACCGCCCTGCAGGCGCTCGGCCAGGTCATCCATGCCGACGGCGTCGGCACCGGCGGCCTTGGCGGCCTCGGCCTTCTCGCCCGGCGGGCAGAACACCGCCACCTTGATGGTCTTGCCGGTGCCGTGCGGCAGCAGCGAGGAACCGCGCACGCCCTGGTCGGACTTGCGCGCATCGATGCCCAGGCGCACGGCCACGTCGATCGACTCGACGAACTTGGCCTTGGCGTTGTCCTTGATCATGGACAGCGCGTCGTTCAGCGCATAGGTCTTGCCCGGCTCGACCAGGCCCTGCATTGCCTTGAAACGTTTCGTGAGCTTCGCCATGACTTAGTCCTCCACCACCAGGCCCATGCTGCGCGCGCTACCGGCAATGGTGCGCACCGCGGCGTCCAGATCGGCAGCCGTCAGATCCGGCTCCTTCTGCTTGGCGATATCTTCCAGCTGGGCACGGGTGACCTTGCCCACCTTCTCGGTGTTGGGCTTGGACGATCCCTTCTTCACGCCCGTGGCCTTGAGCAGCAGCACGGAGGCCGGCGGGGTCTTGGTGATGAAGGTGAAGCTGCGATCCGAATACGCGGTGATCACGGTGGGGATCGGCAGGCCCGGCTCCATCTTCTGCGTGGCCGCGTTGAAGGCCTTGCAGAATTCCATGATGTTCAGGCCGCGCTGACCCAGGGCCGGGCCGACGGGCGGAGACGGGTTGGCCTGACCGGCCTTCACCTGCAACTTGATGTAACCGATGACTTTCTTTGCCATGTTTTCTTCCTCGCGAGTGCAGGCGCCGTGCGGCTCCTCGCTTCACATCGATCCCTGACGTCTGGACGACCCGGCTCCGCCGGGGCCACAAATGCGTACACGCCGACCCGACAAGGTACGGCGTGAACAGCCAAGTATAGGCAATTGTCCGGCGCCTGACAAGAGCGCCGTGAGGGTGACTCAGGCCTTCTCGACCTGCCCGAACTCCAGTTCCACCGGGGTCGAACGACCGAAGATCAGCACCGCGACGCGCAGGCGGCTCTTCTCGTAGTTCACTTCCTCGACCACGCCGTTGAAATCGTTGAACGGACCGTCGATCACGCGGACCATCTCGCCCGGCTCGAACAGGACCTTCGGACGCGGCTTCTCGACGCCCTCGCGCACGCGGCTGAGGATGACGTCGGCCTCACTGTCCTTGATCGGCTGCGGGCGCGAGGCCGTGCCGCCGATGAAGCCCATGACCTTGGGCGTGTCCTTGACCAGATGCCAGCACTCGTCGTCGATGCGCGGCGCCTTGCCGTCGGTCTCGGTCTCGATCTGCACCAGCACGTAGCCCGGGAAGAACTTGCGCTCGCTCCGGCGCTTCTGGCCGGCACGCATCTCCACCACTTCCTCGGTGGGCACCAGCACTTCGCCGAACTTGGCCTCCATGGCCATCCGGCTGATGCGGTCCTCGAGGGAACGCTTGACCTGGTTCTCGAAACCCGAATAGGCGTGCACCACGTACCAGCGCTTGCTCATGGCCTTTCCCTCACTTTCCAAGCTTGAGTAGCCATTCGAGCACGACCGTCTTCAGGATCAGGTCGATCGCACCCAGCAATAGCGCCAGAATGACCACAACGGCCATGATGATGAGGGTCGTCTTGACCGTCTCATCACGGTTGGGCCAGGACACCTTGCGCATCTCGAACTGCGATTCGGCAAGGAAATGGCGCAGGCGCCGGCCGTAGCCGGTCACCATCAACAGGCCGAACGACACCACGATGCCGCCGATCAGCACGCCCATACGCATGGACTGCGCGGCGGTCGAATACCAGTAGAAGCCGAAGATGCCAGCCGCCAGCACAAGCACGGCCAGCGTCAGCATCAGCTTGTCGCCGGCACTCGACTTGTTGGATTGTTCAGCCTTTGCGTTCATGCGCATCCTGGGATGGCACGGCAGGAGGGAATCGAACCCCCAACCTGCGGTTTTGGAGACCGCTGCTCTGCCAATTGAGCTACTGCCGTACGTTCTTGATTCTACCGCTGGAAAAGACCAAGGCGGACCGTTTTCACGGACCGCCGGTCACGAATGGAAGTTCCGCGACCGGGACCCGGGTCCCGGCCGCGCACTGCCCTCTTAGGCGATGATCTTCGCCACCACGCCGGCGCCGACGGTGCGGCCGCCTTCGCGAATCGCGAAGCGCAGGCCCTCGTCCATGGCGATCGGCGCGATCAGCTCGACCTTCATCTTCACGTTGTCGCCGGGCATGACCATCTCCACGCCCTCCGGCAGCTCGCAAGCGCCGGTCACGTCCGTCGTGCGGAAGTAGAACTGCGGACGGTAGCCCTTGAAGAACGGCGTGTGACGACCACCCTCGTCCTTCGACAGCACGTACACCTCCGCCTCGAACTTGGTGTGCGGGGTGATCGAACCCGGCTTGGCCAGCACCTGGCCACGCTCGACCTCGTCACGCTTGGTGCCGCGCAGCAGCAGACCAACGTTGTCGCCCGCCTGGCCCTGGTCCAGCAGCTTGCGGAACATCTCAACGCCCGTCACCGTCGTCTTGGTGGTCGGACGGATGCCCACGATCTCGACTTCCTCGCCCACCTTGATGATGCCGCGCTCGATACGACCGGTCACCACCGTGCCGCGACCGGAGATCGAGAACACGTCCTCGACCGGCATCAGGAACGGCTTGTCGATGTCGCGCTCCGGCTCCGGAATCCAGCTGTCCAGCGCCTCGACCAGCTTCACGATCGACGGCACGCCGATATCGGACGTGTCGCCTTCCAGAGCCTTCAGCGCCGAACCCACGATGATCGGGGTGTCGTCGCCCGGGAAGTCGTAGTTGCTCAGCAACTCGCGCACTTCCATCTCCACCAGCTCCAGCAGCTCGGCGTCGTCCACCATGTCCGCCTTGTTCAGGTAGACCACGATGTACGGCACGCCCACCTGGCGCGACAGCAGGATGTGCTCGCGCGTCTGCGGCATCGGGCCGTCGGCGGCCGAGCACACCAGGATCGCGCCGTCCATCTGCGCCGCACCCGTGATCATGTTCTTCACGTAGTCGGCGTGGCCCGGGCAGTCCACGTGCGCGTAATGACGGTTCGGCGATTCGTACTCGACGTGCGCCGTCGAGATCGTGATGCCGCGCGCCTTCTCTTCCGGCGCACCGTCGATCTGGTCGTAGGCCTTCACGTCGCCGCCGAACATCTCCGCGCCAACCTTCGTCAGCGCCGCCGTCAGCGTCGTCTTGCCGTGGTCAACGTGACCGATCGTGCCCACGTTCACGTGCGGCTTTTTACGCTCGAACTTTTCCTTGGACATGACTGCCAACCCCGATGGAATCTGATGGATAACGAAAAAAGCAGGACGCTGCAGGCGCCCCGCGTAACATGGTGCTCATGACAGGAATCGAACCTGTGACCTCTTCCTTACCAAGGAAGTGCTCTACCGACTGAGCTACATGAGCATGTGTGCCGCCAAACCGGAGATCAATGGAGCGGGAGACGGGAATCGAACCCGCACCATCAGCTTGGAAGGCTGAGGTTCTACCATTGAACTACTCCCGCCCGGCGGGTCGATCTTCCGGTTCTCGCCGATGCCACGAGGGCTTCAGCGCGATCCGTTTTGCTGGACCCCACCGCTCTGCACCGGCGGCAGAGAAGGTGGTGGAGGGAGGTGGATTCGAACCACCGAAGGCGTAAGCCAGCAGATTTACAGTCTGCCCCCGTTGGCCGCTTGGGTATCCCTCCAGCAAAGACCGCCTATTTTCGCGAGCACCCCCTGATGTGTCAACACTTGAGGGGCATCTCCGGCCTCGCGATCAGTACGTTTGCGAGACCTGCGCGAACGCGCGAAAAAGCAGGGCGCGTATTCTGGCCGATCGGGGCGACGATGCCAAGCCCGAAAGACGCTCTAGTTGCGATTTTCCGTCAATCGCGCGTCGCGGAGGGCGCGGGCGGCCGATAATGCGCGACTTCCTGCTCCATCCGCTTGGACAACTCGATCAGGCGCCGCGCGTAATCCTGCAGCGTTCGGTCGCTGGCATCCCTGGGTTCCCAAGCGGGCACCGGCGTGGGCTTGCCGTCGGGGCCGTCCAGGGCCACGAACACGATCACGCAGCTGGTGGCCAGGCGCTCCTCGCCGCGCGTCAGGTCGCGCGCCAGCACGTCGACCGAGAAATGCATGCTGGTGGTGCCGGTGTGGATCAGCTTGGCATGCACGGTGACCAAGTCACCGATCAGGATCGGCTGCACGAACTGGATGCCACCCACCGCCACGGTGACGCAATAGGCCCCGCTCCAGCCCACGGCCCCGGCGTAACCGGCCTGATCGATCCACTTCATGACCATGCCGCCATGCACCTTGCCGCCGAAGTTGACGTCGGTGGGCTGGGCGAGAAAGCGGAAGGTGACTTCGCGCTGCTGTCCGGACATGAAGCTCTCCTTGGCGGCCGTGGCGTGGGTCCATTATGCGCCAGCGGGCCGGGGCGCCGCCGGCGCGGACCGGCTCAGACGTTGAAACGGAAGTGCAGTATGTCGCCTTCCTTGACGATGTAGTCCTTGCCTTCCAGCCGCAGGCGACCGGCTTCCTTGGCGCCGGCCTCGCCGCGGTACTGGATGAAGTCGTCGTAGCCGACGGTCTCGGCGCGGATGAAGCCCTTCTCGAAATCGGTATGGATCACGCCCGCGGCCTGCGGGGCCGTGGAGCCGCGCTTGACCGTCCAGGCACGCACTTCCTTCACGCCGGCGGTGAAATAGGTCTGCAGGCCCAGCAGCCGGTATCCGGCGTTGATGACGCGATCCAGGCCCGGCTCGTCCAGACCCAGGTCGGCCAGGAACTCGTCGCGGTCGGCGTCGTCCAACTGCGCCATTTCCTCCTCGATGGAGGCACACACCGGCACCACCTCGGCGCCCTCGGCCGCGGCCCGGGCGCGCACCGCGTCCAGGTGCGGATTGTTCTCGAAACCGTCCTCGCGCACGTTGGCGATGTACATCAGCGGCTTGAGGGTGAGCAGGAACAGGTCGCGCACCACGGCGCGCTCCTCCTCGTCCAGCTCGACCGAACGGGCCGGGTGACCCTCGGACAGAGCCGCGGCCAGCTTGGCCAGCACCGGCTTGCGCGCCAGCGCGTCCTTGTCGTTGGCCTTGGCCGCGCGCTCGGCACGGTTGAGCGCCTTCTCCACCGACTCCAGGTCGGCCAGCGCCAGCTCGGTGTCGATGGTCTCGATGTCGGCGACCGGATCGACCTTGCCGGCCACGTGGACCACGTCGTCATGTTCGAAACAGCGCACCACGTGGGCGATGGCGTCGACCTCGCGGATGTGCGCCAGGAACTTGTTGCCCAGGCCCTCGCCCTTCGACGCACCGGCCACCAGGCCGGCGATGTCGACGAACTCGATCGAGGTCGGGATCACCCTCTCCGGCTTGACGATGTCGGCCAGCTGCCGAAGGCGCGGATCGGGCACCGGAACCACACCGACATTGGGATCGATGGTGCAGAACGGGAAATTGGCCGCGGCGATGCCGGCCTTGGTCAAGGCGTTGAAGAGGGTCGACTTGCCGACGTTGGGCAGGCCGACGATGCCGCATTTGATGCCCATCAGGTAACTCCGGATACGCAGGATTGACGGCGGCCGGCGCGACCACGCAAGGGATGCGCGCTCACGCCTTGTCGCCCGTGTGAAGGCGCTTCATGGCGTCCTCGAAGCGGCCCTCGACCGCCAGCGGCAGCACGCCCAGGGCGCGCGCGATGGCATCGAGCATCGCATCCTCGTCCTGCGCCGAGGGCCGACCAAGCACCCAGGACGTGACGCGATCACGCACGCCGGGATGGCCGATGCCAATGCGCAGGCGATGGAACTTGCCGTGGCCGAGATGACCCATGATGTCGCGCAGTCCGTTCTGGCCACCGTGGCCACCATCGAACTTCAGTCGCGCGGTGCCGGGCTCCAGGTCCAGGTCGTCGTGCACGACCAGACAGGACTCCGGATCGATCTTGTAGTAGCGCAGGGCCGTGGCGACGGCGATGCCGCTCTTGTTCATGAAGGTCGAGGGCTTGAGCAGCCAGACCGGCTCGCCGGCAATGTTCACGCGGCACGACTGCCCATGCAGCTTGGCATCGGCCGTGAACACGGCGCCCTCGCCACGCGCCAGCGCGTCGACAAACCAGAACCCGGCGTTGTGCCGGGTTCCCAGATGCTCGGCCCCGGGGTTGCCGAGGCCGACGATGAGCCGCAGACCCGCCATGCGCGCAAGCCTCGGCGTCGCGCCCCACGCGAGGGCGCGACGCGCGAGCGCTTACTCCTCGCCGGCGTCGCTTTCGTCCGCGGACGGCTCGGCGGGCGCGGCCTCGCCAGCTTCGCCCTCGACCGGCTCCTCGACCTCGATCTTCACCGCATGCACGGTGACCACCGGCAGGTCGTGCTCGGGGCCGTGGCGCAGTTCGGGAATCTCCACGCCCTCGGGCAGGTTCAGCTCCGACAGGTGGATGATGTCGCCCTGGTCGATGGTCGACAGGTCGACCTCGATGTACTCCGGCAGCTTCTCCGGCAGGCAGGCCACCTCGATCTCGGTGATGTTGTGCGAGACCACCACGCCCGACGTCTTGCCGGCCGGGGACTTCTCCTGGTTCATGAAGTGCAGCGGGATGGAGGTGTGCAGCTTCTCGCCGGCGCGCACACGCTGGAAATCCATGTGCATCATCAGCTGCTTGAACGGATGCTTCTGCCAGTCACGCAGCAGCACCTTCTCGACCTTGCCGTCGACCTTGAGGTCGAGCACGGAGGAGAAGAACCACTCGTTCTTGGCCAGCGCCAGCACCACGCGGTGCTCGATCTGGATGTTCTTCGGCGGCTGGTCGCCGCCGTAGACGATCGCCGGAACCATGCCCGCATGACGCAGGCGGCGGCTCGCACCCTTCCCCGCATCGTTGCGGACTTCGGCGTCCACTACGTGAATCGTTGCCATGATGTTGCCTCGGTAGAAACGCCACCCGTGGGCGGCAGGATGGCTCTCCCGCGACCAGGAGAACCGATGAATAACATTGCGCATCGCCCGCGAGCGGGCAGCGAACCGGCGATTATAGGACAAAAATCCGTCGATTGCGCCGTCGCCGTGGCAACCGGGTCAATCCACGTAAAGCGAGCTGACCGACTCTCCGAAGGCCATGCGGCGGATGGTCTCGGCCAGCAGCTCGGCCACCGTCAGCTGGCGGATCTTGCCGCAGGCGGCCGCCGCCGGCGACAACGGCAGGGTGTCGGTGACCACCAGCTGGTCCAGCTGCGAGCCGTTGATGTTGTCGATCGCGGCGCCGGACAGGACCGGATGCACGCAGTAGGCCTCGACCCGCTTGGCGCCATGCTCCTTGAGCGCCGCGGCCGCCGCGCACAGCGTGCCCGCGGTATCGACGATATCGTCCACCAGCACGCAGGACTTGCCGGCCACGTCGCCGATGATGTTCATCACCGTGGCCACGTTGGCCTTCGGGCGGCGCTTGTCGATGATCGCCAGGTCGGCGTCGTCCAGGCGCTTGGCGATGGCCCGCGCGCGCACCACGCCACCGACGTCGGGACTGACCACGATCAGGTCGTCCATGCGGTGATTGCGCCAGATGTCGGCCAGCAGCACCGGCGAGGCGTAGACGTTGTCCACCGGAATGTCGAAGAAGCCCTGGATCTGGTCGGCGTGCAGGTCCACCGTGAGCACCCGGTCGATGCCGGAGGCGACGATCATCTTGGCCGCCAGCTTGGCCGTGATGGGCACACGCGAGGAACGCGGGCGGCGGTCCTGGCGGGCATAGCCGAAATACGGCATCACCGCGGTGACCGACACCGCCGAGGCACGCTTGAGCGCATCGGCCAGGGCCAGCAGCTCCATGAAGTTCTCGGCGGTGGGCGCGCCGGTCGGCTGCAGGATGAAGACATCCTGGCCGCGCACGTTCTCCTCGATCTCGATCTGCACTTCGCCGTCGCTGAAGCGACCGACCAGTGCCTTGCCCAGGGGAACCGCCAGACGATGCGCGACATCCTCGGCCAGTTTGTGATGAGCATTGCCGGTAAACAGCATCAGGCCAGCTGTGTCCACGAATCGTCCCCCGCCAGGCGATGGTTGAAAGGTACCGGCCGCAGCACGCTGCTTGTTGACCCGGCGCCTTTCGGTCGGATTGGAAAATGGCTGGGGCGGCAGGATTCGAACCTGCGAATGCCGGGATCAAAACCCGGTGCCTTACCGCTTGGCGACGCCCCAACTCATGAACTGTCGACCTGCGCGACCAACGGCGAGACGTTCACGCCATCGGCCACCCAGGCCCTGAATGTCCGCGGGCATTGCCGCGCAATCGCCTCGCCGGCTTCACGCGAGGCCACCTGCGCGAACACGCACGCACCGGTCCCGGAAAGTCGCGCCCGGCCGAACCGGTCCAGCCAGTCCATGGCCGCCCTGATCCCGGGATATCGCGACCGCGCCAGCGGCGCGAATGCGTTGTCCGCGACATCCCCTTGCAGGAAGCTTGAAATTGTCGCTGGGGGGGCATTTCGTGTCAATTCGGGCGCCTGGAACAGGGCCTGCGTGGACACGTGCACGCGCGGATCGACGATCACGTAACTGGCCGCCGGCAACGCCAGCGGCTGGATGCGCTCGCCCACGCCCTCGGCCCAGGCGCTGTGGCCCCGGACGAAAACCGGAACGTCCGCGCCCAGCTGCACGCCCAGCCCGGCCAGCGCATCGGTATCCAGGCCGGTGCCCCACAGACGGTTGAGGGCGACCAGCACGGTCGCCGCGTCGGAACTGCCGCCGCCCAGCCCGGCGCCGGCGGGAATCCGCTTGTCCATGGCGATATCCGCGCCCAGGGCCGTGCCCGCGTGCTCGCGCAGCAACCGCGCCGCGCGAACCGCCAGGTCCTGCTCCGGCGGCACCTCGGCCAGCCCCGCCTCCCGCTCGATACGGCCGTCCTCGCGCACTCGCAGGCGCACCGTGTCGCCCCAGTCCAGCAGTTGGAACACGGTCTGCAGCAGGTGGTAGCCGTCGTCGCGGCGGCCGACGATGCGCAGGAACAGATTCAGCTTGGCCGGCGCCGGCCAGGTGCTCCAGGCGTTCATGGCCCCTGCCAGGACCAGTGCTCGATGACCAGGCGCACGCGGTAGTCGCCACTGGAGGCGAACACCTTGCGCGGCAGGGCCGGGTCCAGGTCCGTGAACCAGTCCCGATACTCGACCCGCCAGCCATCCTGCTTCAGCAGCGACGGCAGCTGGTCGGCGCCGAAGCGCAACCGCCCTGCCGCGCCGGGCGCGCGCAGGCCCTTGACCCAGTAACGCAGGCGCGCCAGCGGCACCGGCCAGCCGAACACGCGCGCCAGCAGCAGCTGCGCGTCATCACCGTGGAGCGGACCGCCATCGAGCCCCTTCAGCACGGCGCCACGGGGTCCGCCATGCAGTTCGAAACTGCGCCCGGTCACGGGGGCGCGAAGCACGAAATCGTAGTCGTCGCCGCGCTGGCTCCAGGTCAGGCTGCCGCTGCCGCCATGACGGCCATCGCTGACGGCCAGGCGCGCGCTGATGGTCCAGTGATCACGCCTGGCCAGCGCCTGTTCACGCGCCTGCTGCGCGGACAGGGTGGCGGCATCGCCCTTCATGCGCACCGGGGCGCAGGCCGCCAGCACCAGGGCCAGCGCGGCGGCCCCGCACCATCGCCACCCCAGGCTCACAGCTTGCCCTTCAACGCCTGCAACTGGCGGTTGTGCGGATCCAGCCGCAACGCCGCGCGGTAGATGCGCCCGGCCTCGCGCTTCTTGCCGCGGGCCAGCAGCACCCGGGCCAGATGCGCGCCGACCTCCGGATCCTTGCGCTGGCTCCAGGAGGCGCGCAGGGTCGTCTCGGCCTGGTCGAGGTGGCCCAGGCGATATTGCAGCCAGCCCCAGGAATCGGCGATCGCCGGATCGTCGGGCTGCGCCTTGCGCGCGCGCTGCAGCAGGCGGGTGGCTTCGTCGAGCTGGCGGTCGGCGTCGGCCAGGGTGTAGCCGAGCGCGTTGACCGCATTGATGTCGTCCGGACGACGCTTGAGCACCGCGCGCAGGTCGCTGATCGCGGCATCGGTATTGCCGGCCTCGGCGTAGGCCAGGCCGCGTCCGTACAGCAGGTCGGTGGATTCGCTGTCGCCTGCCAGCGCGTGGGTATAGGCCTTGGCTGCCCGGGCGAATTCGCCCTGCCGCATGTACAACTCGGCATCGACGCGGTCGAGGCGGCGCACGGAGGCCTTGTCATGCTCACCGGCAAAATGCTCGCGCAGCTGGGCCACCAGGGCATGCGCCTGATCGGGCTTGTGCTGGTCCAGCAGCATGCTGGCGCGGGACAGGCCGGCATCGAGCCCGTGATCGGCATCGGCGGGTACCCGCGCGAGCCAGTCCACCGCTTCCGCCGGCTTGCCGATCAGCGCCGCCAACTGTCCCAGCAGGTAGTAGCTCTTGGCCTGCACCGATGCCGGCGCGCGACGCAGCTCGCCGTACAGGCTGCGCAGGGCCGGCATGTTGCGGGCCCGCGCCGCATACGCCGCTCGGGCCGCATAGCTGCGCTCGTCCTGCCTGCCCCGGGCCATGACCCTGCCGGCAAGCGCCAGGTCCCCATCCTTGGCCAGCATGGCCGCGTAGGCCAGGCGCAGGTCGACATCGTCGGGGGCGGCCTTCACGCCACGCGCGAACATCTGCCGCGCCGAGGCGGAGTCGTCCCGCTGGGCATACATGTTGGCCGCCCATGCATAGGCTTCGGCGTCGTGGAAGCGGGACGCCGCCATGTCGGCGATCCGCTGGGCATAGGCGTAGCGGCCGAGTTTCTGGCCCATCTGGCTCATCGCCAGCCACGCGTGCACGTCGTCGGGCAGGCGCTCGGACGTGCCGACCTGCTCCAGCAGCTGACCGGCCTGCGCGGCATCGCGCGCATTCAGAAGCACCGCGCCGAACTGCTGCCAGGCGCGCTTCTGGCCGCCGGAGGTCAGGTCCATGAGGAGCCGGCGCGCATCGTCGGTGCGTCCTTCGTCCATGGCCAGCCGCGCGCGCGCGCGCAGCAGGCCCAGGCGATCGCCGCCCAGCGCCTCCCAGCGGCGCAGCGACTTGCGCGCGGCGGGACCATCGTGCAGGGCCAGCGCCATCACGGTGGCGCGCTCGGCCACATGCGGATCGTTGCCCAGCATGCTGGCGCGGGCCATGTCGGCCTGCGCGGCGCGCAGATCGCCCTTGTCGAGCGCCGCCTTGGCACTCGCCACCAGCGTGGCGGCGTTGTCGGGCGCGGCCGACGCGCTGGCGCCAGGCGACGCCGAGGCCGTCGCGGATGGCCTGGTGGCTGGCGCGGCCGCGCACCCCATGAGCACGACCGAAAGGCATGCCAGCATCGCAAAATGCCGCATTTGCTTGAACTTGGGGATGCCGCTGCGCACAATTCACCTCCGTAATGGGCCGGTAACGCCAGCGTCCGGTCCCGCGACAGCTTAGCCTATCGCTGTCCTCTGCAAAGCCGGCGCCATCGCGTTCTGTCATGACGTTTGTTGCCTTCGGGCTCAACCATCTCACCGCGCCCGTCAGCCTCCGCGAACAGGTGGCGTTCGACGGCGATGCCGCGCGCCAGGCCCTTGGCGAGCTGCGTGGACAGCCCGGTGTGGACGAAGCGCTGATCCTGTCGACCTGCAACCGCACCGAGCTGTACTGCAGCGTCAGCCCCGGCGCCGAGGACGTGCCCGCGCAATGGCTGCACCATCATCATCACCTGACCCCGGACCGGCTCACCGAGTTCCTCTACCGGCATGACGAGGACGAGGCCGTGCGGCACATCTTCCGCGTCGCCACCGGGCTGGATTCGATGGTGCTGGGCGAGCCGCAGATCCTCGGCCAGGTCAAGGACGCCTACCAGCTGGCGCGCCAGGTCAACACGCTCGGCCCGCCGATGGAGCGCCTTCTGCAGCACACCTTCTCGGTGGCCAAGCGCGTGCGCAGCGACACCCACATCGGCGCGCACTCGGTCTCCGTGGCGTTCACCGCCGTGCGCCTGGCCGAGCAGGTCTTCGCCGACCTGCGCGACGCCTGCGTGCTGCTGATCGGCGCCGGCGACACCATCGAACTGGCCGCCCGGCACCTGGCCGGCAAGCACGTCAAGCGCCTGCTGGTGGCCAACCGCACCCTGGAAAACGCCCAGGAGCTGGCGGGCAGGCACGGTGGCTACGCCCTGGCCCTGTCGGACCTGGACAAGCACCTGGCCGAGGCCGACATCGTGATCACCTCGACCGCCTCGCGCGAGCCGGTGGTCACCCGCGAGATGGTGCAGGCGGCCATCACCCGGCGCCGCCACCGTCCGGTGTTCATGGTCGACATCGCGGTTCCGCGCGACATCGACCCGGCCGTGGGCGAGCTGCGTGACGTCTACCTGTATGGCATCGACGACCTGCGCCAGGTGATCGACGAGCACATGCGCTCGCGCGAGGCCGCCGCCAGCGAGGCCAGCGCCATCATCGACCTGCAGGTCGACCGCTACATGGGCTGGCGCCGCGCGCTGACCCTGCGCAATCCGGTGCTGGACCTGCGCGCCAACGCCGAGAACCAGCGCGACGAGGTGCTGGCCAGGGCGCAAGCCATGATGGCCGCCGGCAAGTCGCCGGAGGAAACCCTGGCCTTCCTCGCCAACACGCTGACCAACAAGCTGCTGCATGCGCCCAGCGCCAGCCTGCGCGAGGCGGCCCTGTCCGGCGACATGGAACTGCTCAACGCGGCCGAGCGCCTGTATGGCCTGGAGCCGCGGGACTAGCGTCGCCGCACCGGACCGGCACCCACCGGCCCGCTATGCTGTCGCTCCCGCCCGCGCGCAACCATCGGTTTCCATGACCCCATCGATCCGCCGCAAACTCCAGCAACTGGCCGAACGCCACGAGGAACTGGGCCTGCTGCTGGCGCAGCCGGACATGGCCGGCGACGCCCGACGCTTTCGCGAGCTGTCGCGCGAATACGCGCAGCTGGAACCGCTGACCGAAGCCCTGCGCGCGCACGAGGCCGCGCAGCGTGAGCTGGACGGCGCGCGGGCGATGCTGGACGACCCGGACCTTGGCGACATGGCCGCCGACGACGTGGATCGACTCCAGGCCCGCCTGCAGGACCTCGATGCCGAGCTGCAGATCCTGCTGCTGCCGACCGATCCGCGTGACGAGGGCAACCTGTTCCTGGAGATCCGCGCCGGCACCGGCGGCGACGAAGCGGCGCTTTTCGCCGGCGACCTGTTCCGCATGTACGCGCGCTATGCCGAGCAGCGCGGCTGGAAGGTCGAGGTCGAATCGGACCACCCGGGCGAACACGGCGGGCACAAGGAAATCGTCGCGCGCATCGTCGGCCGCGGCGCGTTCTCGCGGCTCAAGTTCGAATCGGGCACCCACCGCGTGCAGCGGGTGCCGGCGACCGAGTCGCAGGGGCGCATCCACACCTCGGCGGCCACCGTGGCGATCATCCCCGAGGCCGAGGACATCGACGGGATCGAGATCAACCCGGCGGACCTGCGCATCGACACCTTCCGCTCCTCCGGCGCCGGCGGCCAGCACGTCAACAAGACCGACTCGGCCATCCGCATCACCCACCTGCCCTCGGGCGTAGTGGTGGAGTGCCAGACCGAGCGCTCGCAGCACGCCAACCGCGACAAGGCCATGAAGCGCCTCAGCGCGCAGCTGCTGGCCAGCGAGCGCGAAAAGCAGCAATCCGAGGAGGCCGCCTCGCGCAAGCTGCAGGTGGGCAGCGGCGACCGCAGCCAGCGCATCCGCACCTACAACTTCCCGCAGGGCCGCATCACCGACCACCGCATCAACCTGACCCTGTACAAGCTCGATGACGTGCTGGCGGGACAGCTCGACGAGCTGATCGATGCCCTGACCGCCGAGGACCAGGCCGAGCAACTGCAACAGCTGGGCAGCGCCGGCTGATCCATGGCAGCCGCGTGCTGCTAGGCTGACGCCACGCATCAACCGGGGCCGGCCATGAAGCGCGAGGACTACGAACGCACCCTGCAGTCGCTGCAGCGCGAACTGGTCGATGTCAGCCACTGGCTGCGCGCCACCGGACGCCGCCTGCTGGTGATCTTCGAGGGGCGCGACGCGGCCGGCAAGGGCGGCACCATCAAGGCCATCACCGACCGCCTGGACACCCGCAGTTACCGCGTGGTCGCGCTGCCCCGGCCCAGCGACCGCGAAGCCTCCCAGTGGTATTTCCAGCGCTACGTCGAGCACCTTCCAGCCGCCGGCGAGTTCGTCCTGTTCGACCGCAGCTGGTACAACCGCGCGGTGGTCGAGCCGACCATGGGCTTTTGCACCCAGGACCAATACGCCCGGTTCCTCGATACCTGCCCGGCCTTCGAGCGCATGCTCGCCGATGACGGCATCATGCTGATCAAGTACTGGCTGGCAGTCGACCAGAAGCAACAGGAAGCGCGCTTCGCCGAGCGCGCCGAGGATCCGCTCAAGCGCTGGAAGCTGTCGCCGGTGGACGTGGCATCGCGCGAGAAATACGTCGAGATCGGACGCCTTCGCGACGTCATGCTCGAGCGCACCCATGCCGCGCACGCGCCCTGGTTCGTGGTCGATTTCAACGACCAGCGCCGCGGCCGCCTGGATCTAATCCGGCACCTGATCGACCGCCTGCCCGACACGCACGTGCCCGAGCGCCCCTTTCCCCTGCCCGCTCTCGAGCGACCGCTGCATCGCGAGCACCTGGCCGACCCCTCGTTCTGGATCGATGCCGAACGCAGGCGTTGAGGGCCTTCAGCCGGTGCGGAAACCGTTCGCTCCGAGCGGCGCCGCCGGCAGCCGCTCGACGCCATCCACGCGGGCCGCGGGCGGGCCGCCATGCAGCCACTGCTCGAGCGCGTCCAGGGCCGCCGGCTCGCCCTCGGCGAGAACCTCCACCCTCCCGTCGGGCAGGTTGACGGCGCTGCCGCTCAGGCCCAGACGCAACGCCTCCTCGCGGGTCGAGGCGCGATAGAACACGCCCTGCACCCGGCCCGAGATCAGGAAGCGCGCGCAGGCCATCGCCCCGTCAGTGACCCGGATCGATGTAATGGTCCAGGTCGGCCGGCGTGATCGGGCCGACGAAACGATGCACCACGCTGCCGTCGGGCGCGACCAGGTAGGTGGTGGGCAGGCCCAGCGGCGCATCGAACCCGGCCGGCGGATCGGCCGGATCGACCTTGGCCACCGGATAGCTGACCGGATGCTTGGCCAGGAAGGCCTTCAGGTCGGCCGGATCGGCGTCCTGGAAGGCCAGGCCGATCGCGGTCACGTTGGCGTGCGCCTTCACGTAGGCCGAGATCGCCGGCATCTCGTGGATGCAGGGCCGGCACCAGGTCGCCCAGTAGTTGACGATGACCCAGTGGCCGTGCTGCGCGGCCAGGTCGAACGTGGCGCCGGACAGCGTCTTGACCTTCAGTTGCGCCGCCCCTGCCGCCGATGCGGTGGACACGCAGGCAAGGCAGCTGGCCAGCACGAGGAGGGCGGCGAGGAGCGTCGGGGAACGATGTTTCATGGGGATTCCGAGGTGGCGGGAGCGCCGGCGGACCCGGCCTCCGGTCGCCGGAACAGGTCCGACAGATGGGTGCCGAGCTCGCCGCGCAAGGTGCGCGAGAGCGCGTCCAGATGGTCGCGCAGCGGCGCCGGAAGTCCTTCGCAGAACGGCTCCAGCGACGCCACGTCCAGCGGCAGACGATAGCGCCCGGCCTCGTAGATTTCCATCAGGGTGGCGCTGTCCAGGCTGCGCATCATGACCCAGTCGTCGTCGTCGGTGCGGCGGATCATGCCGGCGTCATGGAGGTCGCCGAGATAGCGCTGCAGCAGGTCGTCGGAGATGAAGGTCTCGCGCTCGAGCAGGCCGCGCTCGTTGAGCGTGCCGCCGGCGCGCTGGGCAGCGACGAAGTGACCCAGCAGGTGCATCAGGCCGATGAACTCCGCGCCCTCCGGCAATCGCGCCTCGCGCGGCCGGTAGTCGAAGGCGCCCAGCGAGGCCGAGATCGAGGCGCCCAGCAGCACGATGGCCCAGGACAGGTAGATCCACACCAGGAAGATCGGCACCACCGACAGGGCGCCGTAGATCTCGCGGTACGAGGGCACGCTGCGCACATAGCTGGCGAAGGCCCACTTGGCGATCTCGAACAGGATCGCCGCCAGCAGCGCGCCGGTCGCCGCCGCGCGCTTGGACACGCGACGATTGGGCACCAGCGCGTACAGCGCGAACAGCCCGGCCACGCTGACCGCGAACGGCAACGCGCCCAGCAGATGCCGTTTCAGCTCCACGCCGCTGCTCACGGCGCCCAGCAGCGGCAGCGCCGCCAGGTAGGAGGTCAGCGTCAGGCCGGCCACGATGAGGATCGGGCCGAGCGTGAGCGCGGCCCAGTACATCATGAAGCGCGACACGGTCGAGCGCCGCGTGGTCACCCGCCAGATGCGATTGAAGCGCTCCTCGATGCTGGACATCATCATCAGCGCCGACAGCAGCAGGATGAAGATGCCGATGCCGGTCAGCTTGCTGGCGTTGCCGGCGAATTCGAGCACGTACTTCTGCACCGCGTCGCCGGCCGCCGGCACGAAGTTGCGGAACACGAAATCGGTCAGCGTGTCGCGCCAGCCGGTGAACACCGGCAGCGAGGTGAGGATGCTGAACACCGCCACGGTCAGCGGCACCAGCGCGAACAGCGTGGTGTAGGACAGCGCGCCCGCGGTCTCGAAGCACTTGTCGTCGACGAAGCGCTGCCACACGAAGCGCGCGAATGCGATGATGCGGTCGCGATCGAATCGCCGGAACATGGTTCCACCCCACTGGCCTATCATGGTCGCCCCTAGCGTACCGGACCTTGATCCCGGCGCGCCCCCGAAAACCGCAGGAGACTCCATGTCCAGGGACATTCTGGTCCTCTATTACAGCCGCACCGGCCATACCGCGCAGATGGCGCGCCTGGTCGCGCGCGGCATCGAGGAAGTGGACGGCATGCGCGCCCGCCTGCGACAGGTGCCCCCGGTGGCGCCGGTCACCGCGGTGGCGCAGCCCCCCGAGCCCGACGACGGCGCGCCCTACGTGACGCGCGAGGACCTGGCGGACTGCGCCGGCCTGGTCATGGGCAGTCCGACCCGCTTCGGCAACATGGCCGCGCCGCTCAAGCATTTCCTCGACGGCACCGGCAGCGAATGGGCCTCGGGCACGCTGGCCGGCAAGCCGGCCGCGGTGTTCACGTCCACCGCCACCATGCACGGCGGCCAGGAATCGACCCTGCTGTCGATGATGCTGCCCCTGCTGCACCACGGCATGCTGATGGTCGGCCTGCCCTTCACCGAGAATGCACTGAACGTCACCCGCACCGGCGGCACGCCCTATGGCGCCAGCCATGTGGCCGGCGCCAAGGCCGACCAGCCGATCAGCGACCACGAGCGCGAACTGGCGCGCGCGCTGGGCCACCGCCTGGCCGATGTGGCCCGCCGCCTGGCGCAAACGGCATGAGCGAACCGGTCCTGAGTCCGCGCCAGCGACGCGCGCGCATCGCCGGCTACGCCGGATGGATCGGCCTGATCGTGCTGCAGCTGGTCTGGCATGTCTGGCTGCTGCCCGATGCGCACAGCCCCATGAGCGCGGTGCTGCTGCTCGCGCTGGCGCCCCTGCTGCTGCCGCTGCTGGCCATCCGCCGACCCGCTCGCGCGCTGCTGTGGGCCGGCATCGTGGCGCTGTTCTATTTTTGCCACGGGGTGGCCGAAGTCTGGACGATTCCCGCCGAACGCCTGCTGGCCACCCTGGAGATCGCCTTCAGCCTGCTGCTGATCCTCGCCCTGGGCGCCGGCGTGCAACGACGCGGGCGCGGCTGAGCCGGACCGACGGCGAACGACGCCGGGTTTATACTTGGCCTCCGCCCGCGCGCCCGGAACCGCGATGGAATTCCTGCAACAAGCACCCAGGCTGCCGCACCCGTATCGCGATGACCGCCTGCTGCAGGCCCTGATCGCCCGGCACGTGCCCGAGGCACGACGCGCGGCGCTGCGCGAGGATCTGGAGGCCCTGGGCGATTACGCCTGCATGGCATACGCGCGACGCCTGTCCGTCCCGGCCGAGGAACCCACGCTGACGCCATGGGCGCCCTGGGGCGAGCGCGTGGACCGCATCGAGCTGACCCGCGCCTGGCGCGAGGGACCGGAACTGACCACCCGTCACGCCATCCTCGCCGCCGGCCACGACCCCGCGGCGGGTCCCGGCGCGCGCGTGGAACAGTTCGCGCGGGTCTACGTCTATCACGTGGCCAGCGAGTTCTACACCTGCCCGCTGGCCATGACCGACGGCGCCGTGACCGCGCTCAAGGCCTCCGGCAACGCCGAGCTGATCGCGCGCGCGCTGCCGCACTTCCTCAGCCGCGATGCCGGCGACTTCTGGCTGTCGGGCCAGTGGATGACCGAGACCGCCGGCGGTTCGGACGTGGCCCGCACGGGCACCGTGGCGCGACAGGACGCCGAGGGCCGCTGGCGGCTGTACGGCCGCAAGTGGTTCACCTCGGCGGTGGTCGGCGAGGCCGCCCTGGCCCTGGCTCGCCCCGAGGGCAGCGACGACCTGGCGCTGTTCTACGTCGAGACCCGGGATGCCGAGGGCCGCTGGCGCGAGCTGCGCATCGACCGCCTCAAGGACAAGCTGGGCACGCGCGAGCTGCCGACCGCCGAGATCCATCTCGACGGCCTGCCCGCCGAGCCGGTGCGCGGTCTCGATCATGGCGTGCGGCAGATCGCGCCGATGCTCAACATCACCCGCACCTGGAACGCGGTCTGCGCGATCGCCAGCATGGCGCGCTGCCTGGGCCTGGCCCGCGACTACGCGCGACGCCGGCAGGCCTTCGGCAAGGCGCTCATCGAGCATCCCCTGCACGCCCGCACCCTGGCCGACATGCAGGCCGAGTACGAGGCCGCCTTTGCCCTGACCTTCCACGTCGCCGACCTGCTCGGCCGCGTGGAGCACGGACCAACCACGCCCGAGGACACCGCCCGCCTGCGCCTGCTCACGCCGCTGGTGAAACTGTGGACCGGCAAGCTGGCCACGGCCATCGCCTCGGAAACCCTGGAATGCTTCGGCGGCGCCGGATACGTCGAGGACACCGGCCTGCCCCGCCTGCTGCGCGACGCGCAGGTCTATTCGATCTGGGAAGGCACCACCAACGTGCTCTCCCTCGATACCCTGCGCGCGCTCGCCACGCACGGGCTGCAGACGCTGCGCGCGCACATCGATCAGCTGGCCGCCGGCGCACCGTCGTCGGTCCGCGCCCGCATCGATGAGGCCATGGACCACGCCCAGGCCTTCCTCGAGCGCCATGACGCGGCCTCCGACGCGATCCAGGCCGGCGCCCGACAGCTGGCCCTGACCCTGGCCCGCTGCACCGCCGCCGCATTGCTGGCCGGGCAGGCCGGCGGCGATTCACGCTCACGCGCGATCCTCGACACCTTCCTAGACAACGGCCTCGACCGACTCAGGGACACACGCAGCGACCCACGCACCCTGCTTGACTGACGCCCCACCTGACCCGAACGCAACCCCAGGACCCGAATCGACATGCAGCACCTGACCATCGTCACCACCGGCGGCACCATCGACAAGATCTATTTCGACGCCAAGTCGGACTACCAGATCGGCGCGCCGCAGATCGGCGACATCCTCACCCAGCTGGGCGTGGATTTCCGTTTCGAGGTGAACTCGATCCTGCGCAAGGACAGCCTGGACATGACCGACGACGATCGCCGCCTGATCCGCAGCACCATCGAGGCGCAGCCGCACCGCCATGTCCTGGTCACCCACGGCACCGATTCCATGGTCGACACCGCGCGCATGCTGAGCGGGATCGAGGGCAAGACCATCGTGCTCACCGGCGCGCTCAATCCGGCACGCTTCCAGGGTTCGGACGCGGTATTCAACATCGGTTGCGCGGTCGGCGCGGTGCAGAGCCTGGGCGATGGCGTGTGGATCGCCATGAACGGACGCATCTGGGACCCCAGGCGCGTGCGCAAGAACCGCGACGCCAACCGCTTCGAGACCGATACCTCCGGCGCCTGACGCCAAGGAGGTGCCCGGCCGAGGGCACGGCCGGGCACCGATGCAACATTCCCTGTCGGCGACATCCCTGTCCGGCCATGGGGGCGGCCCTGATCCCTTTCCGTCACGTGCAGTCCCTGCACGTGCATGCCTGGAACCTGCGCGGCGGCCCGTCGCGCGAACCGCTGCTTGCGGCCAAGCTAAATCCCCAGGCTGGGGAATGGAAATAGGAAAAAGTATGCCTCCCCGGTGAGCGCATGGCGTTTTGCCGAAAACGTGCAAAAAAAGTGCCCGGCATCAAGCCGGGCACCAGGTTCGGGGTGGCCCCATCGGGGCGATCCCCACGGGTCGTTGCGACCCGAGGCGCACCTTCCGGTGCTCATGTGATTTCGATCAGAACTGCAGGCTCCAGTCGTCGATGTAACCGGTATCGCCCCTGTAGACGTCATCCACCTTCAGGCGCCACTGGCCATTGGGGTTGATGCTCGAGGCATCGATGCTCCAGGTCTGGTCGACGTTGTCGGCGCTGTCCGAACCACTGGGATTCTTCAGCACCACGCTGCCGCCATTGGGCTCGTACAGCGTGACGCGCAGATCACCGCGGTAGGTATGCACGATCTTCACGTGCACCTGCAGGCTGCTCGGACCCGGGTTGTTCTCGCCGCTGACCGTGATGTAGCTGCTGGCCGTGCTGCGATCCGGGATGCTGACGTTGGTGGAGTTGTCGTAGGTGCCACCACCACCGCCGCCGCCACCGCCACCGCCTTCGGTCCAGGTGGCCTTGAGGCTGACGTTGGAGTAGCTGCTGTACGCATTGAGCTTGACGTAGTACGTACCGGTCTGCGGCGTGGAGAAGCTGCAGCTTTCGCTGTTGCCGTTCTTGTACGGACGGCAGTCGTAGCTGGTCAGGGTCGGCGCCGAACCGAACTTCACGTACAGGTCGGCATCACCGCTGCCACCGGAGATCGAGATCACCAGGTTGCTGGCACCGGACGGGATGGCCACGGTGTAGGCGTCGCTCAGCGTGCCGGAGGCGCCGGACAGGGTCACGGGAACGCCGTTCTGCAGCGCACCGCCACCACTGCCGCCGCCACCGCCGCCGCCACCACCGCTCGGGCAGGTCACGCCCACGGCGCTGAAGGCACTGGCGACATTGGCCGAGGAATAGCCCAGGTCCGTGGCCGCGCTCTCGACGCCGCAGGCGCCGCTGTTGAACGTGGCGCTGGAGGTCCAGTACAGGGCGTTGGCGCGCTCGAACACCTCGAAGGCCTTGCGCGTGTTCCAGCCGCTGGTCTTGGCCAGGGTGCAGAAGGCCTTGTTGTACACGCCGCTGGAGTAATGCACGTCCAGGCCGCTGTAGTACTGCGAGGCATTGTCGATCGACGAGCCATCCGAGCTCGGCGTGCACATGTAGCGCAGCGCGGTGCCGCTCTTGACGATCTCGGCGCCGACCAGCCAGTCATTGGCGCCGCGGTCGTAGTACTCGGCCGCCTCGCCGGCCATGTCCGAGAAGGCCTCGTTCATGCCGCCGGACTGGCCCGAGTAGGCCAGGTTGGAGTGCTGCTCGGTGAAGCCGTGGCTGATTTCATGGCTGGTCACGTCCAGCGACACCAGCGGGTAGAAATAGCTGGCACCGTCGCCGAAGTTCATCGCCGTGCCGTCCCAGTAGGCGTTCTCGTAGCTGTTGCCCAGGTGCACCTTCATGTTCAGCACCTGGTTCAGCGGCGGCGCGCCGAACCAGTCGTTGTACATGTCGTGCACCACGCCACCGAAATGATGCGCATCGTTGATCGGCGAGTAGGCGCCGTTGATGCCGTCACCGGTGTGGGTCGAGCAGGGGAAGCTGACCAGCGTGCCCGAACCCGATGTGGCGTGGTTCATGTCGTAGGTGCGCACGTAGGCGTTGGACATCGTGCAGGTGCTGCCCGACTGGGACACCACCAGGGCCGGATAGTCGGTGCCGTAGTTGTACTGGCCGGTCTTGGTGTTGCCGCCCGGGCCGTAGCCGTCGGCGGTGGTCAGGCCGTCCCAGTGCTTGATCACCCGGCCGGTGTTGGCGTCGATGATCGCCGTCGGACGCGACGGCTGCACGCCGGTGACCAGGTACGAGGTCAGGTACACCAGGCGAGTCTGCCCGCTGGCTTCCGGATACACGTACAGGTCGGCCTTGCGGTTGGCGATCCGCTGACCGGGTCCGAGGAACGGGTCACGGAAGCCACGCAGGGTGCTGATGGCCCGCTTGGGTGCCAGGGCCGCATGCAGGTTGGGCATGCCCAGCGAGCGTTCGAGCACGCCGTTGGCCTTCAGGGCACGTCCCTGGCCATCACGTTCGACCGCGATGCTGCGCCCATAGACCGGGATCCCGTGGTAGGTCTGCTGCATGCGCATGGTGTACGTGCCATGGCGCGTGGGACGCGTGTAGCGCTCCTTCAGCGCCATGCCCTGCTCGAGACCCAGTTTGGTGACCAGCTGCTTGGTCTGCGCGCCCGATAACGGGCGTTCATGCAGCTGGTCCTTGGATGCGGCGTTGACCACCGTACAGGCGATCAGACCCATCGCCGCGGCGATGATCTTCATTTGCAACTTTCCAGGCATGGAAATATTCCCCTCCGAATAGCCCGTGACATGCGCATGTTCCTGACGGCGACGTCACCGGGCCGTTGAGATACCGCGGAACCTCCGCGGTGCGATATCGAGCTGCTCCGGAACCGTTCCAAATACCGGCACACCCTCCCCCTCGTTCCCTAGAAGGAGCGCCGTTGAACGTCGATTGCCCTGGTTGTGCGGCGTCCCCCATGACGCCGTTCGGAGCGTCGCGAAGCATCTCCCCAGCGCGTCGCGACGGACGTACGCTAGGGAGCCGCGCAAGCGCCGGTCAAGCGCGCTTTAGGAATCATTCCGAGCGCGAATTCAGCATCCATTCATCTCAATTCCACAGGCCGCATGCCGCCTCGATCAGGCCTTATGGAAATCCGGCAAAACGAAAAAAACTCTTCAGGATGAGGATCTTACGATCGCCTCATTTTCATGCGCCAACGGTCGGCGAAGGGCTTTCCTGCCCCGGAGGCGGCCCTCCCGGCAACGGTGAGGGCATGCTTGGAAGTCACAAAAAAACGCGGGACCGCTTGCGCGGCCCCGCGTCCGTTTCACTGCTCTTGCGAAGCGTTTACTGCGCGTCGAGCGTGATGTCGTCCAGCACGAACGAGGTCTGGTTGGAATAGTCCTCGGTACCCGTGAACTTGATGGTCACGGTCTGGCCAACGTAGGCGCTCAGGTTGAAGCTGTGCTTGGCGTAGCCCGAGGCCGCATCAAGGTTGCTGTAGGTATGCAGGGTCTTGAGCACGCTGCCACTGCTGTTCAGCACCTGCACCTTGAGCTTGTCGTACTTCGACGAGGAGGTCGTCTCCGCCGTGTCCACGTGCAGGTAGAAGTTCAGCGTGGCCGAACTGTCGCCGCTGGGGATCGTCACGGTCTGCGACACGGTATCGGTATGCGATGAGCCGTAGCCGTCCAGCCATGCGAAGTACGTGCCGCCATGGGCCGACTGCGAGGAACAGCCGCTGTTGCTGCACAGGGTGCCGCTGCTCATGGTCCACGGCGAGGCACTGCCGCTTTCGAAGCCGGAGTTGCCCAGCAGCTGCGAACCACCGCCGCCGCCGCCACCACCGCCGCCGCCGGAGGAGACGGTCCAGGTCGCCTTCAGGCTGACGTTGGAATAGGCCTGGTAGCCATTGAGGGCCACGTAGTAGGTACCGGTCTGCGGCGTGCTGAAGCTGCAGTTCTCGGTGTTGCCGTTGACGTACGGACGGCAGTCGTAGCTGCTCAGGGTCGGCGCCGAACCGAACTTCACGTACAGGTCCGCGTCACCGCTGCCACCGGAGATCGAGATCACCAGGTTGCTGGCACCGGACGGGATGGCCACGGTGTAGTTGTTGCCGAAGGCACCCTGGGCACCGGACACGGTCACCGGCACGCCGTTGGACAGCGCATTGCCGCCGCCACCGCCGCCGCCGCCGCCACTGGACACGGTGACCGAAGCGGTCTTGGTGTCGGTCGCGCCGTCGTTGTCGGTCACGGTCAGGCTGACGGTGTAGGTACCGGCCGCGCCGTAGGTGTGGCTCGGGTTGGTCGACGAAGAGGTCGAACCGTCACCGAAGTCCCATGAACGCGAGGCAATGGAGCCGTCGCTGTCGCTTGAGGCATCGGTGAAGTTCACGGTCAGGCCGCTGACGCTGTCGCTGAAGTTCGCGACCGGCGGATTGTTGCTGGTACCGCCACCGCCGCCGATGTCGTTCATCGCGTTGGACAGGATCAGGCTGCCGCGACCGCTGGCCAGGTCGTAACCCGTGCTCGCGCTCTCGCCACCGTTGTTGCCGGAGGTGATGTCGTGGAAATCCGAGGCCGGCAGCTGATAGATCAGCGGACCGGCGAAGCCCACGCTGGTGCCCTTGACCGCGATCACGCGGGCCCAGAGGCCGGCGAAGATGGGTGCCGAGAGGCTGGTGCCGCCGACCTGGGTGGTGCTGCCGTTGACGATGATCTTGGCACCCGAATTCGGGTCGCCGTCGAAGGCCACGTCGGCCACGCCACGGTGCGTGCCGCTGAACAGCGTCTGCCAGCTGGGCTTGGGCTCGAAGGTGCTCTCGCTGCCGCCGCTGCTGCTCCACACGGTCTCGCTGTTCCAGCTGCTGGTGGAAGCGTTCAGCGTGGTGCCGGCTATGGCCATCACGTACTGCGACGCGGCCGGCCAGCTCGGGGTGGTGCCGCCGTTGCTGCACTCATCCGCGCCGGAGTCGCCGGTGGAGATGGAGAAGGTCTGGCCCTGGGCCACGGCCTGCTGGAAGGCCTGGTCCTGCGCAGCGGCCGAACCGTCGCCCTGCGCGGACGTCTCGCACTCGCCCAGCGACACATTGATGATCTTGGCCGCGTTGGCGCTGACCACCGTGTTGATGTCGGCGGTGAGGTTGGTGTTGGACAGGGTCGGGATGTTGTAGAAGATGATCTTGCCGACCTGGCCGCCCGCCGCACCGACGACATCCTGGCTGTCCAGGTTCCACTCGTCGACGCCGCTGGTGTCGCTGCTGGTGCCGTTGGTGTTGACCGTCTGCGTGGTCACCGTGGCCAGGCCGTTGTTCGACGTGAAGGTGTTCAGGTCGTTCTTGGTCTGGGTCAGGCTGCCCTGGGTGATGATGCCAACCGTCACGCCGGCCGCGGTCTGCACGCCGGTACCGCCGTAGATGGCGGAGAAGTCGGTCGGGTTGTGGCCGGTCACGGCCATCGTGCCGGCGCCCGCCATGCGATGGGCGAAGGTGTGCGGACGATCCACGTCCTGCAGGCCGATCACCGAGAGCACGGTGCCCTTCAGGCTCTGCGGGATGTGCACGCTGGCGTTATTGGCAAAGGCCATGCGACCGCTGCGCGTGCGCACGCTGCGCATCGAGGTGTGGAAGGCCGCTTCCACCGTCGAGGCCGAGCCGTCGGCCGACACCAGCATGCGGTTCTTGGAGATGCTGATGTTGTGGAAACCGAAGCGCTGCAGGTAATGCACCACGCGCTGCGCCTGCGAATGCGTCGGCGCATAGCGGCCCATGAACTTGGCCGAGCTCAGATGATCCTCGGCCAGCGGCGACAGGTTCTTGCGCGCCGCCGCGATATAGGTCTTCAGTTCCTGGTGGTTGCGCAGCTTCAGCGCCACCGCGATGTGCATCTCGCGCGATGCATCCAGCTTGCCCAGCATGGTCTGGCTGGCGTGGATGTGGAAAGCGTGCCCCACGACCGGCGACTGCGCGCTGGCGGCATCGAACTGCTGACGCTGCCGGGCGCCGACCACACTGGTCGTCGCGAGAGCGGCCAGCCCGATGGCGGCCGCCAGGGTCTTCATGCGAAGAAGACGTCCCATTGAAATTCCTCCCGATAAGTTTTTTTAGGCAAAACAATCCTGTGCAGGCAAAAATGCCCGCATGACATGTCTCGAGCCCTGACGACTCGCGGATTGCTTTCGTGATTGGTCCGCCCGCACCTCGACGCCGCGCCGATCCCCTTCGATCCCTGATCCAGCGCATGCGTGGTACATCCAAAGATGGGCGACCCCCCGCCGACCATCAATACGGACCCTCCGCCGGCCTCCCGCCGTCGGTATGACTACACGCTATTCCCCATGATGGGGATACTCAATAGGAAAAAGTATGACGGGCACGCACGCAGCGACAGCAAGCCGTGCGTGACTGCGGGCAACTGCGGAATGCAGCCGCGTGGATTCGCGGTCGTGGGCCACCCGATCCGCGGGTTCAGAGCATGCCGGTCTCGAGCCTGGCCGCGTCCGACATCATCGACTGATTCCAGGGCGGGTCGAACACCATGTCGACATCGGCCTCGCCCACGGTGGGAATCAATTCGATCTTGGTGCGCACGTCGTCGACCAGGATGTCGCCCATGCCGCATCCGGGCGCGGTCAGGGTCATCTTGACGTAGACCTTGCGCAGATCCCCTTCCTCGCGCTCCAGGCTGACGTCGTAGACCAGTCCGAGATCGACGATGTTGACCGGGATCTCCGGATCGAAGCAGGTCCGCAGTTGCGACCACACCAGCTTCTCCACGTCCTCGTCGCTGGCGTCGTCGGCCAGTTCGATCGGTGGCGGTGGTTCCTTGCCCAGGGCATCGGCATGGTTGCCGGCGATGCGGAACAGGTTGCCCTCGACGTACACCGTGAAGCTACCGCCCAGGGCCTGCGTGATGTATCCGATCTGCCCGGCCGGAAGGGTCACCGTCTCGCCCACGGGCACCATCACCGCCTCGCAGTCGCGCTGCAGGGTGAAGGGCTCGCTGCTGAGACTGAATCCGGACATCTCGACCTCGTCAGGCGTGGGGTCGGACATTATGCCATGCACGCCCCGGACCTCGCGCCTGGCCAGCGCGCGGACGTTCACCCGCGAAACGTTATGATCGACGCATTGTGAAAGGACCGGACATGAACGCACCGACATCCGAGACGCGGCCAATGAAAGCCGCGCACGCCACGAACCTGCCGGGCCTTCTGGTGGCCGTATTCGCCTCGGCCATGATCGCCCTGGCGGCCGGCGCGCTGTGGATGCTGCTGTGCCTGGCCTTGCCGCAACTGCACGCCCGGACCTGGCCGGCGTTGCCGCTGGCGGTGGTGCTGGGGTACCTGATTCGCAGCTGGGTCATCGACGCGCCACGACCGGCGGCGATTCTCGCCGGCCTGACGCTCCTGCTTGCCTGCGCCTACATGCGCGTGCTGCTGCTGGCTGGCGAACTGGGCGCCAGTTTCGGCATGGGTTTCATGCCATCGCTGCGGCGCGCCGGCGCCGACACGCTCGTGCACCTGGCCTGGCTCGGGCTGGGACGCGATGCCCTGGCGCTGTACCTGATCGCGGCGGCGCTGGCCGCCTGGGTCGCCGCGCGAAGTCGCGGACCCCGGCCCGGAGTCAGCTCTCCAGATTCTTCAGCTCGCTGACCAGCTGGCCGGCCATGCTCTGGCCGTCGCCGAACAGCATCCGCGTGTTGTCGGCATAGAACAGCGCGTTCTCGATGCCGGCAAAGCCCGTGCCGCGGCCGCGCTTGATGACGATGGTCTGCCGCGCCGACACCACGTCCAGCACCGGCATGCCGTAGATGGGCGAGGCCGGATCGGTCTTGGCCACCGGGTTGACCACGTCGTTGGCACCGATCACCAGCACCACGTCGGTACTGGGGAATTCCGGGTTGATGTCTTCCATGTCGACGATCAGGTCGTACGGCACGCCGGCCTCGGCCAGCAGCACGTTCATGTGCCCGGGCATGCGTCCGGCCACCGGATGGATGGCGAAGCGCACTTTCACGCCGCGCTCGATCAGCTTCTGCGCCAGCTCCCACACCTTGTGCTGGGCCTGCGCCACGGCCAGGCCGTAGCCGGGCACGATCACCACGCGTTCGGCATAGGCCATCATCACCGCGGCGTCGGAAGCCTCGATCTCCTTCTGCGATCCCTCGATCTCCCGCGCCTCGCCACCGGCGGCGCCGAAACTGCCGAACAGCACGTTGCCCAGCGAGCGGTTCATCGCCCGCGCCATCAGCTGGGTCAGCAAGGTGCCGGCCGCGCCCACCACCGTGCCGGCGATGATCATGGCCTCGTTGTGCAGCACGAAGCCCTCGAAGGCCACGGCCAGGCCGGTCAGCGCGTTGTACAGGGATATCACCACCGGCATGTCCGCGCCGCCGATGGGCAGGGTCATCAGCAGGCCGAACGCCAGGGCCAGCGCCAGGAATGCGCCGACGACGGCCATCGTCGGACCGGCAAGCACCAGCATGACGGCCAGCGCCAGCGAGGCCAGCAGCACCAGCATGTTGAACACTTTCTGGCCGGGAAACACGAAGCGGCGGTCCATCCAGCCCTGCAACTTGGCGAAGGCGACCAGCGAACCGGAGAACGACACCGCGCCGATCAGCACGCCGAGCACGGCCAGGGTCAGTACCGCAGGAGCCAGGTCGGCGCCACCGTGGATCGCCTGGCGCGCGGCGATCACCAGTTCCGCGACACCGATCGCGGCCGCCGCGCCACCACCCATGCCGTTGTACAGCGCCACCATCTGCGGCATCGCGGTCATCGCCACCCGGCGCCCGGACCACCATGCGAGCCCGCCGGCCACCGCGATGGCCAGCACGATCAGGTCCAGGTGATGCATGCCCGGCAGCGCGAACGTGGCCAGCACCGCGATCAGCATGCCGACGCCGGCCCACACCACGCCGCCGCGCGCGCTGCGCGGCGAACTCATGCGCTTGAGGCCGAGGATGAACAGCAGCGCCGCCAGCAGGTAGCAGGCGCGGATCAGGTCGGGTAGCCAGCGGGTCAAGGCATCGGCGTTCATCCGCGCTTCTCCGCGTCGCCGCCGGTCGGCCGGCTGCTCTTGAACATCTCCAGCATGCGCTCGGTGACCACGTATCCGCCGACCGCGTTGCCCGCGGCCAGCACCACCGCGATGAAGCCGATGCCGATGCCCAGCGGACTGTCGGCATGGCCCAGCGCCACCATCGCGCCGACCAGCACGATGCCATGCACGAAATTGGAGCCGGACATCAGCGGCGTATGCAGGATCACCGGCACCCGGGCGATGATTTCGTATCCCGTGAATGCCGCAAGCATGAAGATGTACAGTGCCAGAAAGCCGTCGATCATGGATGCCCCCGAACCCTGGATGCGAAATGCCCTTCCGGGCCATCATACGGTATGCGGGGACCGGAGCCAGCCCCGGCCGGACACCGGGTCAACCTGCGGGCCCCTCATGCGTTTATGGATGTGAGACGTGAGCACGGAACCCGAACATGCCCCCGAAAACGTCGAGGAGTCCATGGACGTGAACGCCACCGCATCGCTGGCGGTCGCGCCGGACCGCTC
Source organism: uncultured Gammaproteobacteria bacterium (assembly GCA_963821885.1). Taxonomy (GTDB): domain Bacteria; phylum Pseudomonadota; class Gammaproteobacteria; order Xanthomonadales; family Rhodanobacteraceae; genus Oleiagrimonas. Next base: position 31,200 of record CAWGFN010000002.1, read on the forward strand.
GCGCGAGACCCCGGCCTCGCTCGAGCAGTTCCTGGTGCGGATCGAGCGCCGCGCCTGGCGCATGGCGCGCCTGGCCCTGGGCGATCCGGAAGAGGCCCACGACGCCGTCCAGGACGCCATGCTCAGACTGGTGCGCAGCTACCGCGACAAACCGGCCGAGGAATGGACGCCGCTGTTCTGGGGCATCCTGCGGCGCCGCATCACGGACCTGCAGCGGCGACGCAAGGTGCGCTCGATCATGGTGGGCTGGCTGGGTGGCGGCCTGAACCACCAAGGCGAGGAGATGCCCGCGTGGGAGCCTGCCGACCACGGGCCGGGCCCGCAGCGGGTACTGGCCGACCAGCAGGCCTGGGCCGCGGTGGAAGTGGCGGTACGGGCCCTGCCGCAACGCCAGCGTGAAGCGTTCATGCTGCGCACGCTGGAACAACTGAGCGTGGCCGAGACCGCCGCGGCCATGGGCTGCTCGGAGGGCAGCGTGAAGACCCATCTTTCACGTGCCATGGGCAGCCTGCGAGATCAACTGGAGGACTGGCAATGAGTCCGCGTGAACAACACGACTTCGAGGACCGTCTGCGGGCGCTATACCGGCGCGCCGCCGACCCCGTCGACACGGCCACCGCGGCCCGCCTGGCCGAGGCCCGCCGCCGCGCGCTGGAGGCGGCCGAGCGGCCGCGCCTGGTGCGATGGCTCATGCCCATGGGCGCCGTTGCCGCCTGCCTGCTGGCCGTGGTGGTGATCTGGCCGTCCGCGCCGCGCGGCCCGGGCCCGGCGACGCCGACGACCAGCAGCGTCGCCAGCAGCGCCGATTCCACCCTGCCGCCCGACCCGGACAGCGCCGACCCGGCGCTGTACCAGGATCTGGACTTCTATGCCTGGCTGGCCGACCAGCCGGCGGCGGCCACGCCCGCCCATCGCGGAGGCTGAACCATGCTGCGAGTGACCCTCACGTTGAGCGCGCTGTTGATGCTGGCCGGCCTGGCACCCGCGGCTGCCGCGCAACCGCCGGACCGCCCGCACGCCGCACGCGGCCAGGACCAGGGCACGCCCTGGAACCAGCTGTCGCCGGACACCCGTCGCATGCTCGAACCGCTGCGCGATCGCTGGAACCGGATGCCGCCGCAACACCAGCAGCGCATGATCGAGCGGGCCCGCAAGTGGTCCACGCTGCCGCCGCAGAAACAGCAACGCATCCGCGAACGCATCGCCCGTTGGGAACACATGTCGCCGCAGGAGCGCCAGGAAGCACGCCGCAACCAGCAACGCTTCGAGCGCCTGCCGCCCAACGAGCGACGCGCCCTGCACCGTGCCTACGATCGTTTCCAGTCGATGCCGCCCGAACAGCGCGAGGCCCTGAAGCGCAAGTGGCGCAACATGACGCCGGAGCAACGTCGCCAGTGGCTGCGCGAGCAGCGGGCAAACGGCCAGGGTGGCGGCCGGCGCTGAGGCCGGCGCGCCGCCTTCAACCCGGGAGGCTGACCCGGCCGTCGCGCACCACGCAGCTTCGGGCCACCAGCTCATCGCCGAAATCCGGTGCCAGCGCGCCCTCCTGCAACAGCAGGGCCGAGAAGTGCTGCAGATTGCGCGCGTACATCTGCGATGCATGAAAGGCCGCGCCGGAAGCCAGGTTCAGCGGCCCGATGATCGTGCGTCCCTGGTGTTCGACGCGTTCGCCCGGTCGGGTCAGGGCGCAGTTGCCACCGCTTTCGGCGGCCAGGTCCACGACCAGGGCGCCGGGCTTCATGCCCTCGACCATCGCGGCGGTGAGAATCTTCGGCGCCGGCCGACCGGGTACCGCGGCGGTGGTCACCACCACGTCCAGCGTGGCCAGATGGTCGGCCAGCGCCTGCTGCTGCGCGGCCCGCTCCTCGGCCGTCAGCTCGCGCGCGTAGCCGCCCTCGCCCGCCGCGCTGACGCCCAGGTCGAGGAACTTCGCGCCCAGTGACTGCACCTGTTCGCGCGTCTCGCTGCGCACGTCGTAGCCTTCCACCTGTGCGCCCAGCCGACGCGCCGTGGCGATGGCCTGCAGACCCGCCACGCCGGCGCCGATCACCAGCACCCTGGACGGACGGATGGTGCCGGCCGCGGTGGTCAGCATGGGAAAGAACTTGGGGCTCTGTTCGGCGGCGATGAGCATGGCGCGGTAACCGGCCACCGCCGCCTGCGAGCTGAGGATATCCATGGCCTGGGCTCGCGTGGTCCGCGGCAGCAGCTCCAGGGCGAAGGCGGACACGCTCTGCCCGGCCAGTTGCTGCAAGGCTTCGGCGTGGCGCTGCGGCTGCAGCATGCCGATCAGCGCCGACCCCGGACGCAGCTGGCGCAGCACATCCGCGGGCGGCATCTGCACGCACCACAGGACATCGGCCCGCGCGGCCACCTGCTCGGCGCCGTCGAACGTCACCTGCGCATAGGCCGCGTCGGGAAAACCCGCCGCCTCGCCCGCGCCGTGCTCGAGCAACACCTCGATGCCGGCGGCGCTCAGCTTTTGCGCCACCTCCGGAACGATCGCCACGCGCCGCTCCCCGGATGCGCTCTCGCGCAAGGCCGAAAATGTGACCGTCATGCTCGCCTCCCAGGACGTGTGCGAGCATCCTACACGATGGCGGGCGCCCTGCACGCAAGCCCCGGCCATTGCCGATACACTGCCTCTCGTACCGATCAGCAACCCCAGGGGCACGACCGCAGTGATGAACCCCGAGCAATTGATGCAGCAGGCCCTCGACGCCCGCGAGCACGCCTACGCGCCCTATTCGAACTTCGCCGTCGGCGCCTGCGTGGAGACCCACGACGGTCGCGTATTCGTCGGCTGCAACGTCGAGAACGCCTCCTACGGCCTGTGCAACTGCGCCGAGCGCACCGCCCTGTTCAACGCCGTCTCCGCAGGTTGCCGGCCCGGCGACATCGCGCAGATCGCCGTGGTCAGCGACACCGACCACCCGGTCAGCCCCTGCGGCGCCTGCCGCCAGGTCATGAGCGAACTGGTGGCCGCCGAAACCCCGGTGATGCTGGGCAACCTGAAGGGTGCGCGGCAGTCCACCACCGTCGGCCAGCTGATGCCCGACGCCTTCCGCCTTGCCCCGTCATCCGGCACCGGCACGACCACGCCATGACCGATCCCCTGCGCGTGCTCAACGAACGTGGCTCGGTGCCCGCCCGGCAGCTGCAGGCGCCCGGCCCGACGCCGCAACAGCTCGAACAGCTGCTGGCGGCCAGCATCCGCGTGCCCGACCACGGCAAGCTGGCGCCGTGGCGCCTGCTCACGCTCGAGGGCGAGGCCAGGCTGGCCTTCGGCCGCACCCTGCTCGACATCGCCGTGCGCAAGGATCCGGAGCTGCCCCCGGCGCGCCGCGAGAAGGAACGCCTGCGCTACACCTTCGCGCCGCTGGTGGTGGTCGTCGTGGCCCACGTCCAGGAGGGCCGCATCCCGGCGCAGGAACAGTTGCTGTCGGCCGGCTGCGTGGCCTACAACCTGCTGCTGGGCGCCCAGGCCCTGGGCTTCGGCGCGCAGTGGCTGACCGGCTGGGCCGCCTACGACCGCGACGTGGCCAGCCTGCTGGGGCTGGACGACGACGAGCGCGTGATCGGCTTCGTGCACATCGGCACGCCGGCGCTGACGGTGCCTGCGCGCGAGCGCCCCGCGCCGGGCGACATCGTCCGCGCCTGGACGCCATGAACGCGTCCTCGACCCGCGCCGGCAAGCCCGCCTACCTGGTCGACGGCAGCCTTTACGTGTTCCGGGCCTGGCATTCGATGCCGGACGACTTCCGCGACGCCGATGGACAGCCGGCCAATGCGGTGCACGGCTACACCCGCTTCCTGTGCGAACTGATCGAGCGCGAACGGCCCGGGCACCTGATGGTCGCCTTCGATGCCGCGCTGACCAGCTCCTTCCGCAACGGCATCTATCCGCCCTACAAGGCCAATCGCGATCTGCCCCCGCCCGACCTGGAGCGGCAGTTCGCCCTGTGTCGCGAGGTGACCGAGGCCCTGGGCGTCTGCACGCTGGCCGACCACGCCTACGAGGCGGACGACCTGATCGGCTCGATGCTGTGGACCCTGCGCGCGGAAGGCATCGGCAGCGTGATCGTGTCCGCCGACAAGGACTTCGGACAGTTGCTGGGCGAGAACGACCGGCAATGGGATTTCGCGCGCAACCTGCGCTGGGGCCCGCAGGGCGTGTTCGACAAGCTGGGCGTGCACCCGCACCAGGTCGCCGACTACCTGGCGCTGACCGGCGACGCGGTGGACAACATTCCCGGCGTGCCGGGCATCGGCGCCAAGACCGCGGCGGCGCTGCTGGCGCACTTCGGCGACCTGGAGTCGCTGCTGGGCCGGGTCGAGGAAGTGCCGTTCCTGCGCCTTCGCGGCGCGGCCAGCTGTGCCGCGCGCCTGCGCGAGCACGGCGATCAGGCGCGCATGTTCGCCCGCATCACGCGCATCGCCCTGGACGCCCCGGTGCCCGCGCAGGCCACGTCGATACAACGCGGCAAGGGCGCGCGACAACGCCTGGAGGCGCTGTGCGAGCAGCTGCGCTTCGGCCCGATCACCCGCAACCGCCTGTTCGCCCTGGACGACGCTTCCCCATGAGCACCGACGACGACACCACGCAGACCCTGTATCACGGCCACTGGCTGACCCTGCGCCAGCGCGGCCACTGGGAATACGTCGAGCGCAACAACCCCGGCGGCGCGGTGATCGTCATCGCGGTCACGCCCGAGGACAAGGTGCTGTTCGTGGAGCAGTACCGCGTGCCCATCCGGCAACGCACCATCGAGATGCCGGCCGGCCTGGTCGGCGACATCGAGGGCCAGGACGACGAGAACGCGCTGCTCGCCGCGCGCCGCGAGCTGGAGGAGGAAACCGGCTACGCGTGCGAGGACATGGAATTCGTGCACGCCGGCCCGTCCTCGGCCGGCATGAGCACGGAAATGATGGTGTTCGCCAGGGCCCACGGGCTGCGCCGCACCGGCCCGGGCGGTGGCGACGACAGCGAGGACATCACCGTGCACGAGGTGCCCCGCGCCGAAGCCGGCGCGTGGCTGGTGCGGATGGCGCGCGAAGGCTACTCCATCGATCCGAAGCTGTTCGCCGGCCTGTGGTTCCTGGAGCACCCCGAGGCCTTCGGCTGAGACTCAGGCTTCGGTCGGCGGTTCCGGAGGCTGGAACCGGTACATCTGCCAGCCGGTGATGCCCAGCGACAGCAACGCGGCACCAATCAGCAGGACGCCGATGTCGGTGCGTGCCGACACCCACAAGACGCCGGCCAGCCCGCACACCAGGGTGATGCCCATGCCCAGCGCCGGCAGCCAGACGGCCCGGCGCATCGGCATGCCGCGCATCAGCACCCAGGAACCGGCCAGGGCCAGCAGCAACGACAGAACGCGCCACAACCACGGCATCCCCGGTTTCGACGGCAGGTCCGGCTGCAGGTCCGTGACCTTCAGCAGGCCGACCTGCAGCTGGAAGCCCGGGCCACTCTCGATGCCCTCGGCGGGCACCAGGGTGCCGTTGCGATTCTGCGCGATCACCGTGACCGGCTGGATCAGCGCCCCCTTCCAGCTCACGCGCACGTCGCCCAGTTGCGGCGAGGCCGGATCCTGGCTGGTCAGCAAGTGGCCGTCCACCGGCCGGAAGCTGGCGGCCAGGTTCGGATGCAGGCGACTGAAATCGGGCGAGATCTCCTCGCGGCCGGGCATGGCCAGGACGATCGAACTGGACAGCAGGAAGCCACCCAGCCGCACCTCGCCGGACATGTAACGCGCATTGCCGAACGGCATCTGCGAGGGGTTTCGATGATCGCGCGGGTCGTCGAAGACGCTCGAGTCGACCGGGTGATCGACCCACTCCAGTTCATAGCTGGTGGTTCCGGCGTATTCGATCTGCCGCCACTGGAACATGTCGGTGACGCGCCACAACAGCGGCACGTCGGCCTGGATCCCGAACTGTCGGTCGATCGCCGGCTTGACGATCTTCGGCGTGCCCGCCACCAGCACCATCTCGCCATTGTTGGCCGCGTCCGGGCCGCTGCGGGTGGCGTCGCGCACGATGCCGCCATGGCGCAGCGCCGCGGCGCGGTAGTTCAGCACGTGGTTCTCGTTGCTCGACAGCATGGCCAGGGCCACCAGCAGCAGCATGCTGCCGCCCAGCAGCATCCACATCGGCTTCACATCGCGCATCATCGTTCCACCCGCATCCCGGTGAACTTTCCCCGGGTCACCATACCTCGCCGTCCAGAGACTCGCACGCGTCGGCGCAGGCATAGCGACCGCGCTCGTCACGGACCACGCGGGCCATGGCGCAATCGCTGTCGTGGGTGAAGAAAAGCCGCACGCCGCGCGCGTGCATGTCATCCAGGAAGGCCCGCTTCTCGTCGACCAGGCATTCCGGATAGCGGTCGTAGCCCATGGTGATCGGCACGTGCACCCATGGCCGTCCGGGTATCAGGTCGGCGCAGAACACCAGTCCGCCGTCGCCGCCGATCTCCGACAGCATCAGGCCGGGCGTGTGGCCCTGTGAATAATGGAACCGCACGGCTTCTCCGAGGCGCCGCGAGTGCTCGCCCTCGACCAGTTCCAGGCGCCCACTGTCACGCAGCAGATCGGGCAGTTCCGGGATGAACGAGGCGCGATCGCGCGGATGCGGATCGCAGGCGCGCTGCCAGTGGGCGGCGCCGACCAGGAAGGTCGCGCGGGGAAACAGCAGGCGCGGCGCCCGACCCTCGTGCCAGGCCGCGAGAAGGCCGCCGGCGTGATCGAAATGCAGGTGCGAGAGCACCACCACGTCGATGTCCTCGTGGGACACGCCGGCCGCCTCCAGTGAATCAAGCAGCACGTGGCCGGATTCGACCACGCCGTAACGCTCACGCAGGCGCGGCTCGAAGAAGGCACCGATGCCGGTCTCGAACAGCACCGTGGCGCCGTCCAGGTCCTTCACCAGCAGGCAGCGGCAGGCCAGCGGGATGGCATTGTTGTCGTCGGCCTCGATCCAGCGCGACCACAGCGCCTTCGGCGCATTGCCGAACATGGCGCCGCCGTCGAGGCGCTGGGTGTTGCCGGCGATCGACCACAGTTGCATGGCGCCTCAGCCGACCTCGCTCATCAGGGCTTCGTACTTGCGGCGAAGCTGTTCGGTGGTCTCGACATGCCCGGGGTCCTTCGGGATGCACTCGACCGGACAGACCTCGACGCATTGCGGCTCGTCGAAGTGACCCACGCATTCGGTACAGCGCGACGGGTCGATCTCGTAGTAATCCTCGCCCAGCGAAATCGCCTGGTTCGGACACACCGGCTCGCAGACGTCGCAATTGATGCAAGTGTCGAGGATCTTCAGGGCCATGGGATTCGGACAAAAAAAGAACGGATGGCGCCCACGGCTCGTGCCGCGGCGCCATCCGTCCGGTACTTACATCTTGGCGAAACGGAAGATCGCGCCGGTCGGCTTGACCACGTCGGCCACCCGCTGCTCGTCGGCCTGGTCGCCGATGAACACCACGATGACCTTGTTCAGCGAACCCGGCTTGGCATCCTGGAAGGCCTGGGTGATGACGTCGGCGGTGGTGCTCGAGGACGGACCGGCGAAGGCGATCAGGTAGCCCGGCAGCACGCCGATGGCGATGCGGTCGCTGACGTTGTCCAGCTGGCGCTGGCGCTCGGCCACGGCGGTATCGTCGTTGCCGGCATCGACGTAGTAGACATAGGGCTGGTCGCCCTGCATGCCCTTCATGTAGTCGCCGCTCTGCAGCACCTGGCCCAGGTAGGCCTGCCATTCGGCCTTGCTCGCGGTCTCGGCGGGCCGGGTCAGCTTCGCGGTCTGCTGGGTCTGGTTCTGCGCCTCACCGCCCTTCTTGCCGCAGGCCGTGAGGGAAAGCACACCAGCCAGGGCCAGCATCGCGATGATTGCCAGTTTGCGCATTGTTGTCACCTTGGTTGTCGAACGATGGGCGCAAGCATAGCGCGGACGCTCATCCTGCGGTATGCCGGCGCGCCTTCAGCGCGGCCATCACGCTGGCCGGAACGAAGCCGCTGACATCGCCTCCAAGGCGGGCGATCTCGCGCACCAGCGAGGAGGAGATGAAGCTGTACTGCTCGGCCGGCGTCAGGAACAGCGTCTCGGCGCTGGGGATCAGGTGCCGGTTCATGCTGGCCAGCTGGAATTCGTATTCGAAATCGGACACCGCGCGCAGCCCGCGCAGGATCACCCCGGCGCCGATCTCGGCGACGAAATTGGCCAACAGGGTGTCGAAGCCGCGCACCTCGACGTTGTCCAGGCCCTTGAGCGCATCGCGCGCCATGTCGATGCGATCCTCCAGGCTGAAACTCGGGCCCTTGCCGCGGCTGTCCGCCACCGCCACCACCACCCGCTTGAACAGCGGCGCGGCACGCGCCACGAGGTCGGCATGGCCGTTGGTGATCGGATCGAAGGTTCCGGGATAGACGGCCACGCGGGCCGCGGTGGCATCGTTTGCAGGCATGGTGCGGCACCCTTGCGGCGGCAGGCCGCGATGGCGAAACGGTGGCGGCGGGCCGCGTCGCGGGCCGGCGCATGGCGCGTCAGTCTAGCGCATCGGCCGGTGCGCAACGATACAGCGCATGCCGCACGTCCCCGGCCTGGCGCTCGCGATGCAGGGTCCAGCGCGCGGGCGCGTGCAGCGCGTGACGCAGCGGCGCCTCGACATGCACCAGCGCGCCCGGAGCCAGCCACCCGCCCGCGTCCAGGCGCTGCATGACCGGCGCCCACAGGTCACCCGAAAACGGCGGATCCAGGAACACGATGTCGAAGGGCCGGCCGGGCCCATCCAGGTAATCCAGCGCCTGGCCGCGATGCACTCGGCCATGGGCCTGTTTCAGGCGCAGCAGGTTGGCCTCCAGCGCCCGGGCCGTCGCCGCGTCGCGCTCGACGAAGTCCACCGCGGCGGCGCCGCGCGAGAGCGCCTCGATCCCGAGTGCCCCGGACCCGGCGAAAAGATCCAGGCAGCGCGCGCCCTCGATCACCGGCTGCAGCCAGTTGAACAGGGTCTCGCGCACGCGCGCCGGCGTCGGCCGCAGGCCCTCGGCGTCGGCCACCTCGAGCACCGAACCGCGCAGGCTGCCGCCGATGATCCGCAGCTTGCCCGCGCCGCGCCTTGCCGGGCGCTTCACGGGCAGCCTCCGGCGGGAGGCGAGCGGACCACGCGCTCAGCTTTCGTGTGGGGTTCGGGTGATAGCATGACGGCCTGGATTGTCGTCATTTATGCCCCCCATGCTCAAGTTCTGGAAGAAGAAGAGCGACGCCGCCGATGCACCCGGCGACGCGCCCAAGCCCGCCCCGACCGAGGCCGACGCGCCGATGCCGCCGCGCAGCTGGCGCCAGCGTCTGTCCGGCAGCGGCATCGCGCGTGGCCTGGGCGGACTGTTCAGCCGCCATCCGCAGCTGGACGACGCGCTGCTTGACGAGCTGGAAACCGTGCTTCTGACCTCCGATGTCGGCGTCGCCGCCAGCACCGCCCTGGTCGAGGACCTGCGCGCGCGCATGCGCAAGCGCGAGTTCGCCGATGCCGCCGCCCTGCGCGCCGCCCTGCGCGAAGCGCTGCTGGCCATCCTGGCGCCGGTCGCCGTTCCGCTCGACACCACCACCCGCAAGCCCTTCGTGATGCTGGTGGTCGGCGTCAACGGCGTCGGCAAGACCACCACCATCGGCAAGCTGGCGCACCACTACCGCCAGCAGGGTCGCAATCTGATGCTGGCCGCTGGCGACACCTTCCGCGCCGCCGCGGTCGAGCAGCTGAAGACCTGGGGCGAGCGCAACGACGTACCCGTCATCGCCCAGGGCCAGGGCGCGGATTCGGCCAGCGTCATCTACGACGCCGTGCAGGGCGCGCAGGCGCGCGGCAGCGACCTGCTGATCGCCGACACCGCCGGCCGCCTGCACACCCAGGGCGGACTGATGGACGAGCTGGGCAAGATCGGCCGCGTGATCGGCAAGCTCGACCCCGAGGCGCCGCACGAGGTGCTGATGGTGATCGACGGCACCACCGGACAGAACGCAGTCAGCCAGGTACGCCAGTTCCACCAGGCCATCGGCGTCACCGGCCTGGTGGTGACCAAGCTCGACGGCACCGCGCGTGGCGGCGTGGTATTCGCACTGGCCCGCGAGTTCGGCCTGCCGATCCGTTTCGTCGGACTCGGCGAGGGCATCGCCGACCTGCGCCCGTTCGAGCCTGCGGCCTACATCGACGGCCTGCTGCCCGCCGACGTCGATACCGCGTAATGACTCGCCGGCTGCGCATCACGCTGCTGTCGCTGACCGGCCTGCTGCTGGTCCTGGCGGCCACCGGACTGATCCTGGTCTACGTGATGCTGCGCCCCGAACGCTTCACCGCGATGCTGCGCGACAGCGCCCGCGACGCCGGCATGCAGCTGACCCTGGCCGCGCCGGCACGGCCCTCGCTGTGGCCGCGGCCCGGTGTGCGCCTGCAGGGCCTGCAACTGTTCGTGCAAGGTCAGTCCTACCCGCTGCTGGTCGCCGACAACGGACGCATCGTGGTGCCCTGGCGCACGCTGCTGGGTGGCAGCACCGCCATCACCACCCTCGAACTGGACGCGCCGCGCCTGGACCTCGACCAGCTGCGGCAGGCCGTGGCCGCGCTCCCCGCGAGCCAGGCCGCGGCCCCGCAACTGCCGCGCATCGACACCGGCATCCGCATCCACGATGGCGCGCTCGTGCAGGGCCGGACGACGCTGCTGCGGCACGTCGAGCTGCGCACCGGCGCCCTGATGCCCGACCACCCCTTCGGCCTCGATGCCGATGCCGAGGACACGTCGGGACGCGGGCAACAGCTGCACCTGAGCTTCACGCCGCATCGCACGCCCGGGCAGGACATCGAGCTTGCCGGACTGCGCCTTGACGTGCGCAGCGGCAAGTCCGCGAGCATGCAGCTGGCAGGCCGTGCCCGCTGGTCAGGCGGCGGCAAGGGGCAACTCGACCTCTCGGGCCTGGCCCACGCCGCTTCCAGCGGAAACTACGCCCTGAGCCTGAGCATGGCTCCCGCGCCGGCGCCACCGGGCAGCCTGCGCCTCAAGCTCGACGGCAAGGCCGGCAAGGCCGACCTGGTCGTCTCGCCGCTGCAGTGGTCGGCCTGGTGGCGGCGCATCGCCGGGGCCTACGTCCCGGGCGCCCTGCCGCCACCGCCCCTGGTCGGCACCCTCGACGCCGAGCGCATCGACATCGGCTCGCTGCACATCAGTGGCCTCAAGCTGCGCAGCGACGGCGCGGCGCCCGCCAGCGCCGGGTCGACCGCCGCCCCAGCCACCGCGCGCAGCACCCCGTGACAGCCATCGCCGAACCGCTGCTGGCCTGGTTCGACGTCCACGGCCGACACGACCTGCCCTGGCAGCACCCGCGCAGCGCCTATCGGGTGTGGCTGTCGGAAATCATGCTGCAGCAGACCCAGGTCGCCACCGTCATCGACTATTTCCAGCGCTTCGTCGACGCCCTGCCCACCCTGCCCGACCTGGCGCGCGCCGACGAGGACACCGTGCTGGCGCTGTGGTCGGGCCTGGGCTACTACCGCCGCGCGCGCTTCCTGCACCGCGCCGCGCGGCTGTGCATGGAACGCCACGGCGGCGAGCTGCCGCGCGACTTCGACGCGCTGGCCGCCCTGCCCGGCATCGGCCGCTCGACCGCCGGCGCCATCCTGGCCCAGGCGCACGGCCTGCGCGTCCCGATCCTGGACGGCAACGTCAAGCGCGTGCTGACGCGCCTGCACGGCATCCACGGCCATCCCGGCCAGGGCGCGGTCGAGAAGCAACTGTGGACGCTGGCCGAACAGCACACGCCGCATGCGCGCCTGGCCGACTACACCCAGGCCATCATGGACCTGGGCGCCACCGTCTGCGTGCGCCGCGCGCCGCGCTGCGAGGCCTGCCCGCTGGCCGCCGCCTGCGTGGCCCGTCGCGATGGCCTCACGGCCGAGCTGCCCACGCCGCGGCCGGCGAAGTCGATCCCCACGCGCCGGACGCTGATGCTGGTGCTGCGCGATGCCACGGGTCGCGTCCTGCATGCAGCGGCGCGGTCCCGAAGGCGTGTGGTCGGGCCTGTGGAGCCTGCCCGAGGCCGAGGACGCCACGCGCGCAGACCAGCTGGCCCGCCACCACGCCGAGTGCGCCGCGCCGCGCGCGCTGGACGCCTTCACCCACGTGTTCAGCCACTACCGCCTGGACATCCAGCCCCTGCTGTTCGAGGCGAGGACGCCGGCCGACCGCATCGCCGACAACGACGACCTGCGCTGGTGCGATCACGCCCAGCTCGACACCCTCGGCCTGCCCGCCCCCGTACGCAAGCTGCTCGCGCAAATCGCGCAAGCGTAGGGCGGGCACCGTCCGCCATAGCGATCGCGCACGGTCGACCCATCCGCCCCGAACAGGCATCATGCCGCCCATCGAACCGCGAACCGGAATTCCCATGACCCGCACCGTGCACTGCGCCAAACTCGACATCGACGCCGAGGGCCTGGACTTCGCCCCCTGGCCCGGCGAGCTGGGCAAGCGCATCTACGAAAACATCAGCAAGCAGGCATGGCAGCAATGGCTGGCGCACCAGACCATGCTCATCAACGAAAACCGCCTGAACCCGCTGGACCCCAAGACGCGCAGCTACCTGGAACAGCAGATGCGCGCCTTCTTCTTCGGCGACGGCGAAGCCGAACAACCGCAGGGCTACGTGCCCCCCGAAGCCGGCGATTCCAACGAAACCGGTTGACGCGCAAGCACGCAACCGATTTAATACGCGGCTTCGCGCCACCGGCAACGGTCGCGCCACCCACCTTCGGCCAGGTAGCTCAGTTGGTAGAGCAGGGGATTGAAAATCCCCGTGTCGGCGGTTCGATTCCGTCCCTGGCCACCATTGAAATCAACGACTTAGCCAACCTTTTCGGGTTGGCTATTTTCGTTTGTGGTTCCCCCGTGGTTCCCGCCACATGATGGATTTGTCTTATCAGGTTGCTATTCGGCGTTGCGATGGCCTTCCTGCGTCAGCTAACTCATTGAATCTCCGTGGACGGGCAAGCGCTGCTGATACTTGCCCGTCGGGCACATCCCCATCTTTCCCCAGGTCCGACGAGTCCTATGGACTCGCGTTGGATCCATTCCTTTGCCTGGATTTCCACGGTGTGGCGATGCGCAACGGTGAGCGGCATTTCCCCATGACATCTTTGAAGGTGGCATCGCTCCGCCTACACTCATTGACCATGCCCAGCTCAGCCGAGTGGATACCAACCAGGATGCCTATCACGCATGTTTGAAAACGCGTTCAACAACATCGACAAGGTCATGCGGAACGACGAGGGACTGGCGTCCGAGCTGGATTACGCCGAACAGACCTCGTGGCTGCTCTTCCTGAAGTATCTGGATGACATGGAGAAGGAGTGGGAAGACGAGGCCGCCCTGGAAGGCCGCGACTACACGCCGATCCTCGACGAGCCTATCGCTGGCAGGCATGGGCGATGCCGAAGACCGATGACGGCGAGCCCGACCTCAACTCCGCGCTGACGGGCGATGACCTGATCGAGTTCGTCAACGACAAGCTGTTTCCCTACCTCCAGACCTTCCGCGATTCGGTGGAGGATCCGGATTCGCTGGAATACAAGATCGGCGAGATCTTCTCCGAGATCGCCAACAAGTTCCGCTCGGGCTACACCCTGCGCGATGCGCTGGAGATCGTCGACCAGCTCAACTTCAACACCCGAGGCCAAGCACGAGCTGTCCGATCTCTACGAAACCCGCATCAAGCGCATGGGCAACGCCGGCCGCAACGGCGGCGAATACTACACGCCGCGCCCGCTGATCCGCGCCATGATCAAGGTGGTCGATCCGCAGATCGGCGAGACCATCTATGACGGCGCCTGCGGCTCCGCGGGCTTCCTGTGCGAGGCATAGGAATACATGCGCCGCGACGATCTTTCCTCCGCCGACTGGGAAACGCTCCAGCGCAAGACCTTCTTCGGGCAGGAGAAGAAGTCGCTCGCCTATGTGATCGGCATCATGAACATGATCCTGCACGGCATCGAGGCGCCGAACATCCTCCACACCAACACGCTCACCGAGAACGTGATGGACATCCAGGAGAAGGACCGCCACGACATCGTGCTGGCCAATCCGCCCTTCGGCGGCGGCGAGCGCAAGGAGGTGCAGCAGAACTTCCCGATCAAGTCGGGCGAGACGGCCTACCTGTTCCTGCAGCACTTCATCCGCAAGCTGCAAGGCCGGCGGGCGCGGCGCCGTGGTCATCAAGAACACCTTCCTCAGCAACACCGACAACGCCAGCGTCGCCCTGCGCAAGGAACTGCTGGAGAGCTGCAACCTGCACACCGTGCTCGACTGCCCCGGCGGCACCTTCCAGGGCGCGGGCGTCAAGACCGTGGTGCTGTTCTTCGAGAAGGGCGCGAAGACGCGGCACTATCTGGTATTACCAGCTCGATCCGGGCCGCAGCCTGGGCAAGACCAACCCGCTGAACGATGACGATCTGGCGGAGTTCGTGGCGCTTGCAGAAGGACAAGGCCGACAGCGACAAGAGCTGGACGGTCGACGGTCGCCGATCTGGACGAGGCAACTTGGGACCTGTCGGTGAAGAACCCGAACGCGCCCGAGGCGAGGCGCTGCGCAGCCCCGAGGAGATCATCGCCGACATGCTGGCGCGGGATGCGGAGACAGCGCAGATTCTCGAAGAGATCCGGGGGATGCTGTGAAGGATCAGTAGACTAAGATAGCTGGACGTCTCAATCCTTGGCCCATAAGCAGCGTCTCGGACTGTGCCTGAGAAGGTCGAAGGTCCTCAAGAAAAATCGCGAAAATCGTATCTGTGAAGAGTGGAAGGCATCTCTATCATTCGCACACTGAGTGCCGAATTCAGTTAATGGCGTAATCTGGGACGCACGAGGATCGACTGCACGATGAAGGTTTCTAATCTCCATCGTCGTTTTTGAAGGCTCATACCCAGATTCTGAAACTTGGCGTATCGACATTTCGACTATCGTAGTCGAGATGGCCTGATGGCGTATGTATCCAGATCACTCGCAACCGAAAGATGCGCGTCTTGACGAAGCGCTGACTCAGCGTTCTTCTCTGTTACCTTTCTACTATGAAGGCGCATGATCCAGTTCAGCATCAAAAGGATATGCTCGTCACTACCTTGAGCACATCAGGACAAAAGATGTCCCGCTGCCATCGCTGGAAGAGCAGAAGCGGATCGTGGAGGTGCTTGATCAGGCTTTCGCCGCTCTCGACCGCGCCCGTGAGCATGCCGAGGCAATCTGGCGGATGCGGAGAGTCTTGTTCGAAAGTGAACTGGTAAGTATTTTCGTGCGCGAATACTAGTGGATGACAGGAACGTCTGCAGAGCTTAGCGCCTATTTACACGACTTCGACACGGCAGTCGACGCCACCAGAAATCCATACGGGTTCCGGTATGCGATACCGACATGCACGATCTTGTCGACAAACCACCCTGAGTTATTGGACAGGCGAACGTCAAAGTCTCACCAGAGTCAGATGAGACTACAGTGAGGAAGCACTCTTCAAAGCTAGCGATGTGCGCTCGTTCTGAAGGTCGACATTGGTCATTGCATAGGAGATCTCTGAAAATCATGATCAGATCAAGAACTGTCTTTCAATCGACTGATGAAATGCGATCTTTCCAGATAAGTCAGTTTCGCGACCGAATTCATTTTCTGGCGTATACCGTCTAAGCCGTTTCGTGATCAGCTTGAATGCCAAATCATTCTGGACAACGATCGAATCTGCCACATCGATCATACAAGACTCAGTTCGAGACTCAATTTCCATATGCGACTCCAAGTTCAGAGGAACAGAGATACTATTATTGAGACGTCTTACAGAATGCAGCTCCGAAGCGATCAAGCTTCAGATTCTCTAAAGATCGAAGCTTCGCTATCTGCACGATCTCCGCCAATCCCTCCTGCAACAAGCTTTTTCAGGCCAACTGATCTGAGCCATGAGCGAGACCGAAGCCGACACCCGCGCCAACCGCATCGACCCCGTCCTCGCGACGCCGGCTGGGGTGAGGTCGAAGGCTCGAAGGTCCAGCGGGAACTGATCTGCCCGGGTCGTATCACTGGCGGCGGCAGGCGCGGCCAATCCGCTGTCGGCCGACTATGTGCTGAGCTACCGTGACCGCAAGCTGGCGGTGATCGAGGCCAAGCGCGCCGGCCTCGGCCATACCGACGGCGTCGGTCAGGCCAAGGACTACGCCAGCCGCCTTAAGGCCCGCTTTGCCTATTCGACCAACGGCATCGGCTGGTACGGCATCGACATGCAGACGGGCGCGGAAGGCGATATCGCGTTGCCTTTCCCGACGCCGCAGGACTGTGGTCCGTTGCTTCCCTGTAGGCAACGACTGGCGCGACCGTTCGGCGCAGTGCCCTTCGAGACCGGCGGCGGCAAGTGGCAGCCGCGCTATTACCAGCACAACGCCATCACCGCAGTGCTGGAGGCCATCGCCAAGGGCGACAGACCGCATCCTGCTGACGCTGGCGACCGGCACCGGCAAGACCTCCATCGCCTTCCAGATCGCCTGGAAGCTGTTCCACGCCATTGGAACCTCAGCCGGCGAGCCCGATGCGCCGCCCGCGCATCCTGTTTCTCGCCGACCGCAACATCCTCGCCGATCAGGCCTACAACGCCTTCAGCGCCTTCGCCGCCGGACGCGCTGTGCCGCATCAGCCCCGACGAGATCCGCAAGCAGGGCAGGATCCCGAAGAACGCGAACGTGTTCTTCACGATCTTCCAGACCTTCATGACCGGGACGACGGGCCGAGTTCACCTTCGAGGGCTATCCGCCGGATTTCTTCGACTTCATCGTGATCGACGAATGCCACCGCGGCGGCGCGAAGGACGAAAGCACCTGGCGCGGCATCCTGGAGTATTTCGCGCCCGCCGTGCAGCTCGGCCTGACCGCGACGCCCAAGCGCGATGCGAACGCCGACACCTACGCCTATTTCGGCGACCCGGTCTACACCTACGCGCTGAAGGAAGGCATCGGCGACGGCTTCCTGACCCCTTCAAGGTGCGCCAGATGGCGAGCACGCTGGACACCTACACCTTCTCCGACGAGGACGAAGTGGTCGGCGGCGAGATCGACCCGGACAGGGAATACACCGAGGCCGATTTCAACACCAAGCTGATCATCGACGAGCGCGAGGAGAGCCGCGTGGCCGAGTTCATGGACCAGATCGACCAGCGCCAGAAGACGCTGGTGTTCTGCGCCACGCAGGACCACGCCGCGCGGGTGCGCAACTTCATCAACCAGATCAAGGACAACCCCGACCCGCACTACTGCGAGCGGGTCACGGCCGACGACGGCAAGCTCGGCGAGCAGCACCTGCGCGAGTTCCAGGACAACGAGAAGACGCTGCCGACGATCCTGACGACCTCGCAGAAGCTCTCCACCGGCGTGGATGCGCGCAACATCCGCAACATCGTGCTGCTGCGGCCGATCAGGTCGATGATCGAGTTCAAGCAGATCATCGGCCGCGGCACGCGGACCTTCGACGGCAAGGATTTCTTCACGATCTACGACTTCGTGAAGGCCTACGAGCACTTCAACGATCCGGAATGGGATGGCGAACCGCTGCCGCCAGAGGAACCAGGACCGGACAGGCCCCGTATCCGAAGAAGCCTGCCCAAGCGCCCAGATGAGGCGCGTGAGCCGCCACCGCCGCCGAGAAGATCGTCGTGAAGCTGGCCGACGGCAAGGAACGCCAGATCCGCTATCTGCCGACCACCACCTATTGGTCACACGACGGCCGCCGATCACCGCCGCAGGAGTTCATGGAGCAGCTCTTCGGCGATCTGGGCAGCGATGGTGACTCCGAGAGGACGAACTGCGCGCGATCTGGAGCGATCCCGACCGCCGCGAAGCCTTCATCCAACGCCTGGCCGAGATGGGCTACGACGCCGAGCGCCTGGAGGACATGCGCCGGCTGATCGACGCCCGAACAGCGACATCTTCGATGTGCTGGCCTATATCCGGTTCACGCTGGCCCCATTGGCCCGCTCCGAGCGCGCGAGCGCACGCACGCAAGTCAGGCCTCGATGGATACGAGGCGGAGATGCGCGAGTTCCTGGACTACGTGCTGAACGCCTACGAAGCTCATGGCGTCGAAGAACTGGCACCGCGCAAGATCGCCGACTTCCTGCGCATCCGCTACGGCGGAGTCAATGATGCTAAGCGCGTGCTGGGCGGCGTCCCGTCCATCGGCGATGCCTTCATCAAGATCCAGTCTCACCTATATCAGTGATGGATCAGGCTGAAGGCCTCAAAAAAACTGAATCATTGGCAGTTGTGGTGAGGCTCCGGTTTGCGGCGCAGGCTGCGCATAGTTCCGGCATACATTTGCCGGAAAGGATTTGCTTACTAACAGACTGAATGTGTCGTGACCAATACCATACAAGACGGCAGGCTGGAATCGGCAGGAGAGGCCGTTGGCAGCATATGTAATTGCAATGTCAGATTGGTTCCAAGTTACTTGCCATCTGATAAGGGCCAGTCTTCCGGAACCAGCGCAGGAGGCTTGGTCCAAGGCTGTTCCACCAGCGCGTCTTGGAACCACTGTTCGCGAAGGTTCGCGTGCTCGGTGACGATCAGTTGGAAGCCGGGTGCGTCCTCCTGCGTGAACTTGAGCAGCAGCTCAAACAACCGGCGAACCGCCTTAAGATCGGCATCGGCTTCCGTCTTCTGGATCGAACCGTCGGCTTCCTTGTAGACCTGCTCGGACGGGAAATAGACCTGGGTTGGCTGGTCGATCAGCAGGAACCGCGGGATCGGGCGGTTGTTTTTGACTGCGAACAGGTGCAGGGCGAGCAGCGCCGAGAGGTGGTAGGCCAGATGGTTCTCGCCACCGCCGGTTCGGCTCATGGGAACAGGGCGTTCGGGTCGATCAAAGACGATCGTGATGTTGCGCCAAGTCGAACCGCGCCGGGTAAGTCTCGGAACTCAGCCTCGAACTTCTGGATATATTGCGTTATTTGCGCCGAGATGATGTTCAGTATCGAATTCAACCGTTCGTTGCTGTCGTCTGCGCCGATGCGCTCTTCAAGATCCTCAACCTTGCAGCTTGAGGCGGCGATTCTTCGCCTTCAAGCCTGGCAAGTTCTTCGTTCGGGAGCGAGATTTTCCAGGAACAGGCTGATGCGGCCGACGACACGTGCGGCCGCGTTGTTGCGGGTGCCCATCTGGGCGATCACCTCGTTGGCCGCTATCGCTGCGGAAAGTTCGGCTTCCTTCTCCTTGATGGCGCCGGCGATCTCCTGTGCCTTGCCATCCAGATCGGACAGATAGGCATCGAGCTTGGGACGCTGGCCGGTGGCGATGCGCAATTCGGCGTCGAGCGATTGCAGTTCGTTGAGTAGGACCGATGGCGACAGGTGATTCCAGCGCCAGGTTCCGCTCGCTGAACGGCCACTGCCACTCGCCGGTGTCCGGGTTCTTCGGCAGCGCCTTGATCGAGGCCAGCCGGTCCAACTGCTCGGTGGCCTCGCTCTCGTAGCCGCCGGCGCGTTTGGCGAACTGGCGGGCGGCATCGATCCTGGCCTGCGATGTCGCGGCGATCCTTGCGCAACTGGACCAGTTCCTCTTCGAGACGCGAAATCCTGCTGCCATCGTCTTCGGGGATCGTTTCGGGCTTCCAGGAGAGGGCCGTCCTCAAGGCTTCGATGATCCCGTCGGCATTGGGTTCGAGATCGGCGCTGCCGATCACACCAACGGCTTTAGCCTCGGAGTAGAGGCCGATAGCCTTCTCGTGCGACGTGTCGATGGCATCCCGCGCCTGTTCCAGCAATTTCGCTGTTGAGCCTGAGATCCCGTTGTGCAATGCGTAGCTTGGATTCGAGTTCGTAGCGGTCATCAGAGGAGACACCGAGCAGGATCGGTAACGTGTCGCGAATCGCCTGCGGCTGGGTTGTACTCGTTCTGGCGATATTGAGAAGCTGGTCTTTATTGGCGACCAACCCCTGCTTCTGGAACAGGTAGTAGAACGTGTGCTTGACGTTCGCGTCGTAGCTGTCCCGGCTGTGTTCGAGGGCGACATCGGTGCGATTCTCGGGAATACCAAGCAGACGCGAAAGTAGGGTGACGACGGCTATCGTCGTCCGAGTTGACCGCCAGCTCCTCGAACGTCGGGAGCTTGCAGCTCTGTGCCCCGACGTAGCATCGCGGTGCTGCAACTCGCTCCGCCGCCGGGCGGCGTGGGCTTGGCAACCAACACTTGCTCATTCTCGAACTGGTAGATAACGGCGAACCAAGCCACTTTGTCGCGAATGACGCCTTCCGGGACATTGAACGAGGAGCGTCCCATGCAGTATTCGATGATCTCGGACAACGCCGACTTGCCGGTGGAGGAACGTCCAGTGATGACGTTCAGGCCGTCCACTTTAAAATGCAGGTCGCGGCGCTGCCCGTCGTGGCTGTAGATGTGGATGGACTTGATCTTCATGGGCGGATTCCGAAAGTCGTATAGATGGTCACTCGGTCGGCGATGCGTGCGAACTCCTTCCCGACGAAGCGCGCCACTCGCTGGCAGGACTTGGTTTCGTCGGTTCCCGTTACCGACTTCCGAACCTTGTCGGGGACGGTCTGGAGACGCCCGTCATCCGCGACCGAGATGCAGCCTCTTTCCATCAGAAAGCCGAAGCCCTCGAACGCATAGGGCAGCATCTGCGGTGGCCCTGTCGGCAAAACCCACCTGCACTTGCGGGTTCTTCTCCGTGATCTTCAGGAGATAGCTCCGGGAACTGGCGGCGATCACTTCGCGCGAATCCTTGTGCAGGCACAGGGGCAGAACGAGCAGTGAGAGCGAGAAGGGCATGCCGCGGGGGTCTTCTTCCTCGTAACCCTGCATGGCACGGAACAGGACCAAGCCGCAGAAGGCGGGGTTGAACAGGTTCCGTATCTCGAAAGGGCGTTGGTCCCAGCGTTTCACTGTGGACACCCCCAATACCTTGCCGAGGCGGTCGAGGAACCGGGGATGCCAGTAGACCCTGGGTTCAGGTGCGGCATCGGCCAGTATGTGGAAGGAGCCGCGGGTGACATAGGGTTCAGTCACGCGTGCCCGGATGCGCAGCGATTCAATATTCCCGCTCTGCTAGGTCCGCCCACTTGTAAAGTCCTTGCCGGCCTCGCTGCAGCACGTCCTCGGCGCTGTTCTCGTCAAGATCCTCGAATACGACATCCCTGTAGCGGCTCCATTCATCGACAAGGCGATCTTCGTAGTCCTCGATCTCTCCCGACACCAGTAGGTTCTCACGCGCCCACTTCCGATCGTTGTTCAAACGCCCTGTAGTAATCCAGGATCGCATTGCGGATGCGGTTGGAGGAGACTCCGATCTCCCGCAGTTGCACCACGAAGGTCCGGGGGTCGTTCTCGGTGTCGATCTCGCCGGCAGGCTCCTTCCCGCGGAACGTGATAGGAAGATTGTCCAGCTTGTATTCCTCGGACAGGGCGGAGAGCTTGTCCGATACCTCGAAGCCGAAAATTCCTTCGTCTCTGTTGCCGGTCAACTGCTTGATGACCTCGTCGTTCCACCATCCCTCAAGCCGCTCGAACACGGCATTCCGGTGCTCGCGCCGGATGCTGCGCATGTGCCTGTCCTTGATGGTCTCCGGGATGTCCTCGATGCGGGGGCTGCCGTCGAGAATCAGGATGCGGACCAGGAAATCCTGCTTTTCGGTGGGAGCTCAGTTCGTTGAATTCCTTCGCGATGTCGCCGATGAAATCCGACTTCGACTTCCGAGGGCTTTCTTCCGCCTGCTCGGCCAGCGTCTTCGTTTCATCGCCCGTACCGCTGCTGGACCGGGAGGAATTCCTTCGAGAAACGATGTCATCTGAAACTGTGCCGGTCGTGAACAAGAAGAAGCGTAGGTTCGATGCGCTGCGGCCATCGCGTTTGTACCGCACCAGCCAGATGCGAACGGATTTCCAGAAGTCGGTCGACAAGTCGGTCAGGCGGTCGCCGGCAGCCTTGTGCTTGAGCGATGCGAGGGACTTACGGCCATCCTTGTCCACGAAATCCAGGTCGTCGTCCTTTTCAAGGAAGACGGCGGTGTTCTCCGGCAACTCCAGCAACCGGAGCAGGGCGAGGC
This sequence comes from uncultured Gammaproteobacteria bacterium, assembly GCA_963821885.1. Lineage (GTDB taxonomy): Bacteria > Pseudomonadota > Gammaproteobacteria > Xanthomonadales > Rhodanobacteraceae > Oleiagrimonas. The sequence goes on from CAWGFN010000002.1 coordinate 53,326, forward strand.
GCGGCTGGTAGATGTATCCCAGGCCTTGTTCGCTGGCTGAATACTGGTCCGTGGGTCTATCAACGATATCAACCCCCTTTCACGCGAGACGGGCTGACAAGGTGGTCGAAGCATTCTGCTGCGCCCCGCCCCCATAAAGTCCGATAGCCCCCACTCTGGGGACTGAGGGTATCAAATTCGCCTAACGACTGCTTTTTGGCGATAAGCAGAGTTTTGGCGGGTTTGTTTGACTCTTTCTATGTTCGCTTAGGGTTGCCTTCGGTCTGCCACGGCACATCGGGTCGTAGTTGGTCACAAACCAACTGTTCCTGGTCTTTGACCACAACAGCATATGGAAACTGGCGTCATGCGCATAACTAGCGACTCAGCCACAGGTTGCCAAAACACTGGCCAGCCGTTTTGGTCATCTTTCGCTCGGTAGCGTGGCACTTCGAAGTTACGGTGAAGCAATGTTATATCCCCTGCTCGACGAAATTTTGACGGTCATTAATGCCCGTTTTGTGGTTCCCCTGTGGTTCCCCTCAGCAGTCGTTTCCAGTCGTTTCCAGTCGTGTTGAGCAAGCCTTGGCGCCCAGAAAAATGGCTTAAAACCGTGGTTTTTCGTGCTGTAAGTCCATCAAAAATAATATTGAAAATCCCCGTGTCGGCGGTTCGATTCCGTCCCTGGCCACCATGCACATCAAGGGCTTGCAGCGATGCAGGCCCTTTTTTTTGCATGTGGCCTGTCGATCCCACGGCCACTGGCCGATCTTCGCATGACCTCGCACGTGACGACTCGAGGCAACGAGTGCTTGCGGCCACTCATTGCCTCTGAAGAGACATGTCGCTGCCGGCGGTTCGACGACGGGGTCGCATTTGCACGTCGGCGCTTTGTGCGTTCAACTTGACCAACTGGCGCGGACCACAGTCCGACCGACCGGATCAGCATGTATCGCCAGCCTGGGATGAAAGCATGGCCACGCAAGAGGATGGTGCAAGGCATTTGCGTCCACGACCGCTCGGCCACCTGAGCGGCTATCTGGACAAGCTGGTCCAGGGCCGGCTGTGGCTGAAGGTCATCATCGGCATGGTCCTGGGCGTGGCCACGGGCATCGTGCTGGGGCCCAGCGTGGGGCTGGTGGAGCCACGCACGGCCTACGCCATCGGCAACTGGCTGGCGCTGCCCGGGCGGCTGTTCCTGCTGCTGATCCAGATGATCGTCATCCCGCTCATCTTCGCCTCGGTGATCCGCGGGCTGAACTCGGGTGGCAGCCTGGCGCAGCTGCGGCGGCTGGGCCTGCGCGTGGCGATCTATTTCGTGTGCACCACCACCGTCGCCATCTGCATCGGCCTGGCGGTGGCGTTGATCATCAAGCCCGGGCATTACATCGACAGCGCCATGGTGCAGCAGGCCATCGGCAGCGCACACACCGCCGCGCTGCCGACCTCGGCGCCGGGCATGCCGGCGCTGGGCGATCTGCCGCAAAAGCTGATCACCATCCTGCCGTCCAATCCACTCACCGCGATGGTCAAGGGCGAGATGCTGCAGGTGGTGCTGTTCGCGATCATCTTCGGCGTGGCGCTGGTGATGATGCCGACGGCCAAGTCCAAGCCCTTGCTGGATGTGCTCGATTCGCTGCTTGAAGTGTGCATGACCGTGGTGCGCGTGGCGATGCGCCTGGCGCCCTATGCGGTGTTCGGCCTGATGACGCAGCTGACCACGAAGATCGGCCTGGACGCGCTGCTGGGCATGGCCGTGTACGTGGGCACCGTGCTGCTGGGGCTGGGGTTGCTGCTGTGCTTCTACCTGGTGGTGGTGTTCGTGGTTGGCCGCATGCGCCCGCACACCTTCCTTTCCGCCGCGCGCGAGGTCATGCTGCTGGCGTTTTCCACTTCCAGTTCCGCCGCGGTGCTGCCGGTGACCATGAAGACGGCGCAGGACAAGCTGCACGTCCGTCCGTCCGTGGCGCAGTTCGTGGTCCCGCTGGGCGCCACCATCAACATGGACGGCACCGCGCTGTACCAGGGCGTGGCCGCGATCTTCCTGGCCCAGGTGTTCGGCGTGGACGTCGGAACCGGCGGCATGCTGCTGATCATCGTCACCGCCGTGGGCGCCTCCATCGGCGCACCGGCCACCCCGGGCGTGGGCATGGTGATCCTGGCCATGGTGCTGGAATCGGTGAACATCCCCATCGCCGGCATCGCCCTGATCCTCGGCGTGGACCGCGTGCTGGACATGAGTCGCACCGCTGTCAACGTGTGCGGGGACCTGACGGCGAGCACGGTGATGGATCGGTGGTTGCCGGGGGAGAATGGCCCGGATTTAGACGGCTCGCAGTGAACCCGCTCGGTTTTCGTCATGCGTCCGATGCACGATTGTCGCTCTCAGTACTGGACGCCTGATCCTCAGGTTGGCCGCCTGCTTGTTGGTTCGCCGTCCGCAGTGGATGCCGCATGTCGGCATGGCGGACGCCACGCCCGCGTCGCACACGGGTCATGCGCCCTGGCACAGCGGTCATGTGGAATCAAACAGGGTTTGAGGGACAGTTATCCCGACTGCACTGCCCTTGTCCAGCAGGCCCTTCCATCGTCCTGGCGCTACTTGTGGCGACCTTGCCGGATAGCGCGCGGCACAGGGTTTGCGAGGGCAACTCGCCGAACAGGTTCCGGTAGTCGCTGGCCATGCGCGCCGGATGCAGGAACCCCGCGCGCATGGCCAGCGCGGTGATGGTCGCCGTCCCGTCGCGGCACGCCTTCAGCAGGCGATGCACGCGGTTGAGCCGGGCCAGGCGCAGATAGGCCTGCGGAGCCATGCCGTAGGTCGAATGGAAACAGGTGTTGAGCGTGTGTCGGCTGACACTCAAGGCCCGGCACAGGTCCGCGATGGTGATGGGGCCGTCCATGTGCTGCTCGATGTACTCGCGGGCCATGCGCGTCCTCGCGTGCGCCTTGAGGACGGCGCTGGAGGGCGCGCGCCACGAGGGGCGCGCAAGCAGGTCGAGCAGGCTGTCCATGAATTGCTCGAATAGAACGGATGGTCGCGGCAGGCGCTGCGCATGCTGCGGATCGGAAATGCACTGGGCCAGATCTTCGGCGAGGGTCACCAGAGGCGCGTTGTCGACACCCTCCAGCACATGCAGTTGACGCCCATGACGGCCCAGCCAGATGCCTTCAGCGGCGGCGCGCTCGCACAAACGCTTCTCGTCGATGGCGAAGTAGACGACCGGTTCGCCATTCACGTGCACGTCGAAATCGACGCCGGTGGGAAGAAAGGCCAGACCGGTCGGGCTTACGTGACGGGAATTGAACCGGGACTGTTCGCGCGGCTTGCACAGGAATGAAATCGTGCACTTGCCGCCATGCAGGACGCCCTGCTTGAGCAGCGAGCAGTTCTGCGACTCGAGAACCAGGCTGACTCCGCAGAAATCGACCCGACGGATCGACCCCTCGAAGGCCGCGGTGCTCGATTGCATGTAGCGCATGTCGGCCAGCCAATCCAGAGACCGGGCCGCATGGTCCGCGTCCGTCGATTGGACATGCTCGAAACGAATGTCAGCGTCCGCACTCGACCCGGCATCCCTCTCCGAGCGTGTCGACCCGGCGCAAATCTCCATGTCCGCCCCCCATGACTGACCCCCGGAACTGTATAACGAATGCACCCGTGGCATCCATTGGCCACGCCCACTGGCGGCCGGCGATGCCATCGCCAACGCGATGTTCCTCTCGCCGACGACAGCCTGCACCCGGATACCGGAAGCGCCCCGGTCGGGGCGCTTCACGGTCAGTGCCGTCTTATTGCGTGCACTGGTTCTGGAACACGCAGGCGATCCATTCGGGATGATCGACGAACGGATTGCGATTGCCCTGGTAGGACTCGACGGTGTCGTTGCGCAGGCGCTCGACGTCGTCGACCGGGTCCTGCTGCGACCACTGCAGCAGCACCGACAACAGGCCCATGTACGCCTTGCCGGTGGTGTTGGCGCCACCCGACGTGACGATCCGGGTGCTGTCGTCGGTCAGCACCAGGTCCGGCTCGGCATAGCCGGTGTACGGGTTGGTGCCGCCCTCGAAGCGCACGTCCATGTACAGCAACGCGCGCGCCACGTCGCCGCGCTTGCCCATCCAGACTTCCCAGATGGTGCCGTCGGTCCAGTTGGAATTGCCCGGGTAGGTGCCAGTGCCGCCGCCGGTGCCGTTGGTGGCGGTGGTCGGGTACTCCGTGCACGACGCGCTGCAGGTGCCGTAGGGCTTGTTGCCGCGGGTCGAGTTGTAGGACATGTTGGCCGCCATCAGCATGTGCAGGTCGGTGTAGGCGTAGTTGTCGCTGCCGTCGACCGGGAAGCCGTAGGAATTGGGCCAGGTGTGCTCGCGGTTGTATTCGGTGTTGCCACCGGTGGCCTTGGCCACGCTCTTGTTGGTGTAGACCTCGATGATGTCGCTGCTGTTGAACGGATCCTCGTCGGCCTTGGCCAGCACGTCCCAGGTGTCGGTGGTGGAGGCCGTGTACGGGATCTTGGTGACCTGCTCGATCAGCGTGTGCAGCGAGCTGCGCAGCGCGGTCGGACTGCTGGCGTCGACGTTGTCGTAGTAGCCGCCGTAGCCGCCGCCGCCACCACCGCCACCAACGGGCGCGGTCCAGCTGGCCAGCAGCGAGACGTTGCTGTAGCTGTTCCAGCCATAGAGCTTGACGTAGTAGGTGCCGGCCTGCGGGGCGGAGAAGCTGCAGCTTTCCGCGTTGCCGTTGAGGTACGGACGACAGTCATAGCTGCTGAGCGTGGGCTCGGCGCCGAACTTCACGTACATGTCGGCATCGCCGGATCCACCGGAGATCGACAGCGTCAGGTTGCTGGAACCGGACGGGATGGCCACGGTGTAGGTGTCGCCGAAGGCGCCCTGCGCGCCCGACACCGTCACCGCCACGCCGTTCTGCAGGCTGTTGCCCGAGCCGCCGCCGGAACCGCCGCCGGTGCCCACGAAGGTCTCGCCGGCATTGCACTGGCCGAAGCTGGACGTGGCCGGCGCCAGCCAGGTGAAGTCGCTGGCGTAGGAGCCGGTGCCGGCCAGCTGCAACGACTGCCCCGCCGGCGTGGCGCTGCCCTCGCTGACGCCGATGTCGGTGCTGGCCACACCCGCGGCCGGACCGGAACTGGCGGTGAAGCTGCCCTCGTAGCTGAGGAACTGGCGCACGATGCCGCTGGCATCGATCAGCGCCACGCCATCCGGCGCGCCATTCTGGATGCCCGGCGTGTTGATCGACATCACGCCATAGCCACTGCACTGGTTGCCCAGCGTGCCGGTCAGCGAATAGGTGGCGTAGGCCGACCCGTTGCTGCCGTTGTAGAGCACCACTTTCCAGCCACTGAGGCTGGTGCCGGACGGACCGGCGATCTCCACCGCTTCACCGGTATCGCTACCGCTGTTGTCGTAGTGGATCTCGTTGATGAATACCTGCGTGGCGGCGAATGCCGGAAGCATCCAGCCGAACGCGGCCAAAACGATGAGAATGCGTGCCAGTCGACGCATGTGCGTGCCCTCCCCAAGTTGAGTTGTTCCCCCGGGGGCACACTATGCGTGCTTCGCGTCGTTTTCGTGACGGGAAAAATTCCTAGGCCGCAAAGCCGTGCGCCACGTCACGCATCGGCCGGCTTGCGGCGCTCAGGACTCGCGCAGCACGTCGAGGAAATCCTCGCCGTAGCGTTCCAGCTTGCGCGCGCCGACGCCGCTGATGGCGGCCAGCGACTCGCGATCGACGGGTCGCTCGCGCAGCATCCCGTAGAGCGTGGCGTCGTGGAAGATCACGTAGGCCGGCACGCCCTGCTCCTTCGCCAGGCGCGCGCGGGTCTCGCGCAGTGCCTGCCACAACGCCTCCTCATGCGGAGCGATGTCGAGGCTGCCGCGCTCGCCCGAGGCGCGCGTGCCGCGACTGGCCCGGCGCTGCGCGCGGTCGGGTTCCCGGCGCAATTCCAGGCGTTGCTCGCCGCCGAGGACCGGACGCGCGGCCTCGGTCAGACGCAGGGTGCCGTAGCCCTCGGCGTCGGGCGCCAGCATGCCCAGCGCCACCAGCTGCCGGAACACGCCGCGCCACTGGCGTGCATCGAGATCGGTGCCGATGCCATGCACGCCCAGGTGATCGTGGCCCTGCGTGCGGATGCGCTCGTTGTCCTTGCCCAGCAGCACGTCCACCAGGTAGCCGACGCCGAAGCGCTGGCCGGTGCGGTACACGCACGACAGCGCCTTCTGCGCGGCCTCGGTGGCGTCCCACACCGGTGGCGGCTCGAGGCAGTTGTCGCAGTTGCCGCAGGGCTCGGCCAGGGTCTCGCCGAAGTAGCCCAGCAGCTGCTGGCGGCGGCATCGCGTGGTCTCGGCGTAGGCCAGCAGCGCGTCCAGCTTGGCGCGCTCCAGGCGCTTGCGCTCCTCGCCGGCTTCCGAGCGCTGGATGAACTGCGCCAGGGTCACCAGGTCGGCGAGGCCGAAGGTCATCCAGGCCTCGGCGGGCAGGCCGTCGCGACCGGCGCGGCCGGTCTCCTGGTAATAGCCTTCCATGCTCTTGGGCAGGTCAAGGTGCGCGACGAAGCGCACGTCCGGCTTGTCGATGCCCATGCCGAAGGCGATGGTCGCGCACATCACGATGCCGTCCTCGCGCAGGAAACGCTGTTGATGGGCGCTGCGCGTGGCGGCGTCGAGGCCGGCGTGGTACGGCAGCGCCTTGACGCCCTGCCCGGCCAGCCAATCGGCGGTGTCCTCGACCTTGCGCCGCGACAGGCAGTAGACGATGCCCGACTCGTCCTGGTGGCGCGCCAGGAACGCCTTCAGCTGCTGCTTCGGTTGCTCCTTGTGCACCACGGCGTAGCGGATGTTGGGACGATCGAAGCTGGCCACGAACGGCTCGGCGTCGCCCAGCGCCAGGCGCTCGACGATCTCGCGCCGGGTCGGCGCGTCGGCGGTCGCGGTCAGGGCGATGCGCGGCACGTTGGGGAAGCGCTCGTGCAGCACCGTCAGCTGGCGGTATTCGGGACGGAAGTCGTGCCCCCACTGCGACACGCAGTGCGCCTCGTCGATGGCGAACAGCGAGATGTCCACGCGCCCCATGAGGTCCAGGAAACGCCCGGTCAGCAGGCGCTCGGGCGCCACGTACAGCAGCTTGAGGTCACCGCCGACGAAGCGCCGCTCGACCTCGGCCTGCGCCGGGCCGTCCAGGCTGGAGTTGAGGAACGCGGCTTCCACGCCCAGCTGCAGCAGCGCCTCGACCTGGTCCTGCATCAACGCGATCAGCGGCGAGACCACGATCGCGGTACCCGGACGCATCAGCGCCGGCAGCTGGTAGCACAGCGACTTGCCGCCGCCGGTCGGCATCAGCACCAGCGCGTCGCCACCGGCGACCACGCGTTCGATGATGGCCTGCTGGCTGCCGCGGAAGGCCGCGTAGCCGAACACCTCGCGCAACACGCCAAGCGCCTCGCTGCCGGTGGTCGTCGCGGCGGCGGAGTCGATGGCGTCGGGAGATGCGTTCATGGGCGGATCGAGGTTCGGCGTGGAGCATGCCGCGGGGCATGCCGAGTGAACCGGCATGCTAGCAAAGGGCGCCACGCGCCGTGATCGGCATCGTCGCGCATGCCTTGCGGGCGGGGACCGGAAAACTCAGTCGGGCATGCCCCACAATTGGCGGTCCAGGTCGTGGTCCAGGCCGAAGCTCGGCATATGGATGCGCCCGTCGCGCACGTCCACGCCCTCCGCGCGCAGGCGCCGGCTCTGTTCTCGGAAACCGCGGCTGCCGGGCTCGAAGGCGATGCGTCCGTCCGCGCGCAGCACGCGGAACCAGGGCAGATCCCCGCCCGCCTCGCGGCAGCCGAGCACCTTGCCGACCATGCGCGCGCGGCCCGGCAGCCCGGCACGCGCCGCGATCTGCCCGTAGCTGGCCACGCGCCCCGGCGGGATGGCCGCCACGGCATCGAGAATGCGCCGGTACTCGTCCTTCATCGCTGCTACGCTACCACTGCCGCAGTCCACGGCGGGAGACAGACCATGCAGCACTTCGAAGCCATCCGCTCGCACCTCAACGGCCAGTACGACCTGCGCCACAACGATCCCTACCTGATCAGCTTCGACGTCCTGCTTCCCGACGGTCGCAACCAGGGCATGTACCTGGCCGAACTGGAGGACGAGAAGGACCGCAAGTACCTGCGCGTATCCACCCCCGTCGGCCCGCTGGTCGGCGTCGACGCGCGCCGCTGCCTGCGCTTCAACTGGGAGCAGCGGGTGGGCTACCTGGCGGTCAGCGACCTCGACGGCTCGCCCTACATCCACCTGTGCGAGAACCGCCCCTACGAGTTGCTCACCGCCGAGGAACTGGACGGCCTGCTCGCCGAACTGTCATCCCTGGGCGATCGCCTGGAAAAACTGGTCACGCACGAGGCGGATGCGTTTTGAGACGGCGCGGCTCGGGGCTCGGGGCTCGGGGCTCGGGGCTCGGGGCTCGGGACTCGGGACTCGGGACTCGGGACTCGGGACTCGGGACTCGGGACTCGGGATTCGGGATTCGGGATTCGGGATTCGGGATTCGGGATTCGGGATTCGGGATTCGGGATTCGGGATTCGGGACCCGGGACCCGGGACCCGGCCCGTAGCCCGGATAAGCGAAGCGCATCCGGGGAATTCCGGCAGGCATCCATCGGCACCAACTCCCGGCATGCGCTGACCCCGGAGGCGGCCTTCGGCCTTGTCCGGGCCACGTTTCTGACGCGCCGTGTCCCATCAGACCAAAACAGACATGACCATGCTCGAACACCTCACGCTCGGCCGCCTCCAGGTCTTCGCCCCCGACCTCGACCGGGCTTCCCGCTTCTACGGCGGCGTCCTCGGCCTGCGCCTGGTCGCCACTTATGAACGGATGCTGCGCTTCGCCGTCGACGGCTTCGAGATCGACATCTTCCAGTGCGATCGCGCCTCGCAGGTCGGCGACTATTCCAGCGAGGCCGGCGTGTCGCTGTCCTTCACGGTGACCGACCTCGAAGCCGCGATGCATGCGCTGCGCGAGGACGGCGTGGAGGTGCTGCACGCGGTGCCCAACACCGCCAGCGACGGCACCCGCTACGCCGCCTTCGCCGACCCTTTCGGCACCGTGTTCGAGCTGATCGAGACCCCACGCGAACCTTAAGCAACCAGCACTCCGAGCTTTTTTCGCTCCTGATGCCATCGCAGCGCATCGTGCTTGCATCCCTCCCCTTCGGTGGCGGCGTAGGGTGGAGGATCAGACCCGTAGCCCGGATAAGCGAAGCGCATCCGGGGAATTCCGGCAGGCATCCATCGGCACCAACTCCCGGCATGCGCTGACCCCGGAGGCGGCCTTCGGCCTTGTCCGGGCTACGGCGTGCATCGAGACGATGCGACCCCCGGCGATCGAGGCCACCCCGGAACGTATGGGATAATCCGCGGCTCAGACGACCACGGAGCAGACCATGTCCCAGTCCACCGCGATCATCACCGGCGCCGGCGGCGCCATCGCCGGCCACGTCATCGACGCCTTCGCCGAGGCCGGCTGGACGCTGGGCCTGATCGCCTACAACGATGCCGAAGCCAGACGCGCGCAGGAAGCCTGCCCCGCCGCCACGGTGGCCGTGGCCAACCTGGTCGACGAGGACGCCGCGCGCAAGGCGGTGGCCGAGCTGACCGGCGCCCTGGGCCACGTCGACGCGCTGCTCAACATCGCCGGCGGCTTCGACATGAGCGGCGCCGCCGACACCTCCATGAAGCAGCTGGAGGCGCAGATGGACATCAACTTCCGCACCGCCTTCAACGCCACCCGCGCGGTCCTGCCGGGCATGCTCGAGGCCGGCAAGGGCTTCGTGCTCGGCGTCGGCGCCGATGCCGCGTTGGACGGCGGCGCAAGCAAGGGCCCGTACGCGGCCTCCAAGGCGGCGCTGATCGCCTGGCTGAAGTCGGTCAACGCCGAGACCGCGCCGAAGGGCGTGCGCACGGCCATCATGTACCCGATGGGCGCGGTGGACACCGCCGGCAATCGCCACGCCATGCCCGATGCCGACCCGCAGACCTGGATCGACCCGCGCGAGCTGGCCGCCACGGCGCTGCACCTGGCCACGCGCGGCGCGCGCGGCCGCATCAGCGAGGCCAGGGTCTACCCGCCGGCCTGAGCAACCGCCCGCCGCGCGGCCTGCCGCGCATGTGAAAGCCGGTTACACTGCCGACAGGCCCCCACGGAACCCCCGCCCCGCGCATGCTGACCGAACTGGGACTGATCCTGCTGTTGTCGCTTCTCAACGGCTTCTTCGCCCTGTCCGAAATGGCCATCGTCGCCTCGCGCAAGAGCCGGCTGAAACAGATGGCGCGGCAGAGCGCTCGAGCGCGCGTGGCGCTGGAGCTGGCCGAGCACCCGGACCGCTTCCTGTCCACCGTGCAGGTCGGCATCACCCTGGTCATGCTGGTCACCGGCGCGGTCACCGGCGCCTCCCTGGGCGAGCGCTTCGCCACCATGGTGCGTGCGCTGGACGAGCCCTGGCTGGCGCCCTACGCCACCGCCACCGGCTGGTTCATCGGCTTCGTCATCGTCACCACGGTGCAGATCGTGATCGGCGAACTGGTGCCCAAGCGCACCGCGCTGGTCGCGCCGGAGAAGCTGGCCACCGCCATTGCCGTGCCCATGCTGGTGCTGTCGCGCATCAGCGCGCCGTTCGTGTGGGTACTCAATGGCATCAGCAACCTGATCCTGCGCCTGATGCGCCTGCACAAGAAGCGCCGCTCGTCGGTGACCGAGGAGGAAATCCGCCTGCTGGTCGCCGAGGGCGCCGAACAGGGCGTGCTCGACGCCGACGAACGCAACATGGTCAACCGCGTGCTGCGCCTGGGCGACCGCCCGGTCGACAGCGTGATGACTCCGCGCACGCGCATCGAATGGCTGGACGCCGCCGCCTCGCGCGAGGAGAACCTGCGCGTGCTGCGGGATAATTCCTACTCGCGCTTCCCGGTCTATCGCGGCGACGAGAGCGAGGTGCTGGGCATCGCCGAGGTCAAGCGCATCCTCGACGGCGTGCTGCGCGGCGAGACCGACCTGCTGCGCGGACTGGTCAAGCCGCTGTTCGTGCCGGAAACGGCGCGCGCGCTGGATCTTCTGGAATCGTTCCGCGACGCCGAGACGCAGATGGCCCTGGTGGTGGACGAGTACGGCGACATCGAGGGCCTGGTCACGCTCAACGACGTGCTCTCGGCGGTGGTCGGCCAGGGCCGCGGCAGCGAAGGCAACGAGACCGCGGCGATCATGCACCACGCCGACGGCAGCTGGCTGGTCGACGGCAGCCTGGCCACCGAGGACCTGCGCGAGCTGCTGCACCTGGACCACCTGCCCAACGAGGACGACCACGACTTCAACACCGTCGCCGGCATGGTGGTCAGCGCCTTCGAGCGCATCCCGCAGGTCGGCGACGCCTTCCGCTGGCGCGGTTGGCGTTTCGAGGTCGCCAGCGTCGACGGCGCGCGCATCGACCGCGTGCGCGTGGTGCCCGAGCACGCCTCCGAAACGACACCCGTGGATCCGGCCACACCGGCATGACCGCGGACCACGCGCGCCGCACCACGCGCATCCTCGCCGACACGCTCGCGGCACACGAGGGCGACAGCATCACCTTCGCCGAGCTGCTCGCGCCGCTGCACGACCGCGCCTTCGGTTGCGTGCTGCTGCTCCTGGCGATTCCCAACTTCATCCCGGTGCCGATCGGCATCGGCGGCGTGATGGGCACGCTGATCGTGTTGCTGGGCCTGCAGATGCTGGTCGGCATGGAGCAGCCGTGGATTCCGGCGCGGGTCCGCCGACGCGCCTTTCGCCGCGCAACCGTCAGCCGGTTTCTCGATCGCACCGTCCCGGTGCTGCAATGGCTCGAACGCCTCAGCCGACCGCGCGTCGTGGCCCTCACGCGCCGCCCGGCAAGCCTGTTGACCGGGCTGTTCCTGGTGCTGCTGGGGATGCTCCTGGCGCTGCCGATCCCGTTCACCAACTACCTGTTCGGCCTCGTCATGCTGACCTACGCCATCGCCCTGATCGAGTGGGACGGCGCCCTGCTCCTGGGCCTGTGGATCGCCTCGGCCGCCACCCTGGTGCTGGCCGTGGTGTTCAGCAACGTGGTCATCGCCGCGATGGCGAAGCTGTTCTGACAATCGCGCGCCCTGCCCGCTCACGACCCGGAGAAATCGCATGCGCAAACTGATCGTCTCCACGTTCATGTCCCTGGACGGCATCATGCAGGCGCCCGGCGGACCGCAGGAAGATCCCACCGGCGGTTTCACGCTGGGCGGCTGGTCGTTCGGTTACTGGGACGACGGCATGGACATCTCGGCCGCCGGTTTCGACGGCGCCGGCCGCGACATCCTGCTCGGGCGTCGCACCTATGAGATCTTCGCGGCCTACTGGCCCTACCAGGCCGAGGACCATCCGGTCGCGAGCACGCTGAACGCGGCCAGGAAGTACGTCGCCTCGCGCACCCTCAAGACGCTGGACTGGAACAACGCCCAGCTGATCGAGGGCGATGTCGTGGACGCCGTGCGCGCGCTCAAGGCACAGGACGGCCCCGACCTGCAGGTCATCGGCAGCGGCGACCTGGTCCAGACCCTGCACCGCGCCGCGCTGATCGACGTGCACCATGTGTGGACCTACCCGGTGGTCCTGGGCCACGGCAAGCGACTGTTCGGGGAAGGCGCGCGCCCGGCCGCGATGCGCCTGGAAAGCGCCCGCGTGTCGGAAACCGGCGTGATCATGAGCACCTACGTGCCCGCCGGCGAGGTGCGGCCCGGCTCCTTCGCCGACGAGACGCCCAATGAGGCCGAGCTGGAACGGCGCCGCAAGCTGGCCGACGAGGATCGCTGAGGATCTCAGTCCTTGCCGGCCTGACGCTGGGCCTCGGCCAGGATGCCGTGCAGGATGCGCAGCTCGCGCTGGTCCGGCTGCGCGCGCATGAACAGCTTGCGCAGGCGCAGTTCGATAGTGCGCGGCGAGCGGCCCTTGTGGAAATCGATGTCGTGCAGGGCCTGCGACAGGTGCACGAAGAACTGCTCCATCTGCTCCAGGTCGGCGGGCGGATCCTTGGCCTCGGGAAGCTCGGGCAGGTCGTCCTCGAGGCTGGCCAGGCGCGTCTCGTAGGCCATCACCTGCACCGCCTGCGCCAGGTTGAGCGAGCTGTAGTCCTCGACGCTGGGGATGCGCACCATGGCGTGGCAATGCGCCAGCTCGGCGTTGTCCAGGCCGCTTTGCTCGTTGCCGAACACCAGTGCCACCTCGCGGCCTTCCGACGCGGCCCGCCAGGCCTGCGCCGCGGCCTCGCGCGGGGTCAGTTCCGGCAGCGTCACGCCACGGCGGCGGGCGCTCAGTCCCAGCGCCAGGCTGCATCCGGCCAACGCCTCGGGCAGGCTGTCATGCACCCTGGCGGCGGCCAGGACGCCGGGCGCGCCGGCGGCCAGCGCGTCGGCCTCCGGATCCGGGTAGCGGTGCGGACGCACCAGGTCCAGGCGCGTGAAGCCCATGGTGCGGATGGCGCGCGCGGCGCCGCCGATGTTGCCCGGATGCGAGGTCCGCACCAGCACGTAGCGGAGGTGCGCGGGCGTGGTGGATTCGGTCATGGTCGGGGCTTCGCTGGCGGCACGGGCAAACGCCAGAGTTTACAGGTGTTTGGGCACGCGCTCCGGCTCTGCTAAGCTTGCGCGCCGTTGCGCCCCGGCGCGACACCCGCTCTTTCAAGCCTCGACGACCATGCCCAGACCCGCAGTCAATGTGGCGGCCCGTGCCGCGCGCGCCGCAGGAAGCGTCATCCTGCGCTACATGAATCGCCTCGACAGCGTGAACGTGGTCGAGAAGCAGCGCATGGACTTCGTGTCCGAGGTCGACCGCGCCGCCGAGGCCGAGATCGTGCGCGAGCTCAAGCGCGCCTACCCGCGCCACGCCTTCCTCGGCGAGGAATCGGGCAAGACCGGCAAGGGCGACCTGGTCTGGGTCATCGACCCGCTGGACGGCACCCACAACTACCTGCGCGGCATCCCGCACTTCTCCGTCTCCATCGCCATGCTCGACAAGGGCGAGCCGGTGTACGGCGTGATCTACGACCCGCTGCGCGACGAACTGTTCACCGCCAGCAAGGGCGACGGCGCGTACCTCAACGACCGCCGCATGCGCGTGGGCAAGCGCGAGACGCTGGACGGCGCGATGCTGGCCACCGGCTTTCCCTACCGCCAGCGCGAGCACCTGGACGGGCAGTGGGATTTCACCCGCGCCCTGCTGACCCAGGCCGAGGACCTGCGCCGCACCGGCTCGGCCGCGCTGGACCTGGCCTACACCGCCGCCGGCCGCTTCGACGCCTACTACGAGCCGGGCCTCAAGCCCTGGGACATGGCCGCGGGCTGCCTGCTGGTGCGTGAAGCCGGCGGCACCTACTGCGACTTCGCCGGACGCGACGGCATTCCCGCCAGCGGCCACCTGATCGCCGCCAACCACCACCTGGCCCGCGCCATGGTCGAGGTCGCCGGGAAGACGCTGCCGCCGAAGCTGTTGAAGGGGTGAAGAGCCGGGACTCGGGGCTCGGGGCTCGGGGCTCGGGGCTCGGGGCTCGGGGCTCGGGGCTCGGGGCTCGGGGCTCGGGGCTCGGGACTCGGGGCTCGGGACTCGGGATTCGGGATTCGGGGCCCGGGAACTCGGATGGCATTCGGTGCCGTGCGGACCCGCGGACCCGCGGAAGGCGGGATCGGCGACGCTGCGCGAGCGCCCGCTGGATGCCCTGCCGCAGCCCCGTAGCCCGGATAAGCCCGCAGGGCGCATCCGGGATGAAACGCACCGCGGCCTCACGACGCGTATCGCCGGATGGCTCCGTTCCCGGATGCGCTTCGCTTATCCGGGCTACGCGATGGGACTCGGGACTCGGGACTCGGGACTCGGGACTCGGGACTCGGGACTCGGACTCGGGACTCGGGATTCGGTCCGGTACCCGGGACCCGGGACCCGTGAAGGCGGGATCGGCGACGCTGCGCGCGCCCTGGATGCCCGCAGGCCGTAGGGCGGGCATCGTCCGCCGTGCGCATGCTCGAGAGTCCGCCTGCACCATGTACCCGATGGCGGACAGTGCCCGCCCTGCAAACAACGCAACACCATGCTCGGCGGTGGGTATCCACCCGACGCCCTCCGGGTCCCGGGTCCCGGGTCCCGGGTCCCGTTCCCCTGCTCTGCGAGCTGCATTCCGCCCGCGCACCGGCGATCACTCGCCGTCGCGCGCATCCCGGTCGCGCAGCAACTGCCGCAGGAACGGCACGGTGACGCGCCGCTTGGCCGCCAGCGAGGCGCGATCGATCTCGTCCAGCAAGGCGCCCAGCGCGCCCAGGTCGCGCGCGTGGTGCACGAACAGCCAGTCCAGCACGGCATCGTCCAGCTCGATGCCGCGGGCCAGCGCGCGACCACGCAGCACGTCGCGACGCTCGCCCTCGCTCAGGGATCTGAGAAGGGCCAGCGTGCACATGCCCAGCCGCGAGCGCAGGTCCGGCAGCACCAGCGGCAACTGCGCCGGCGGCGCGCTGGCGGCAAACAGCAACGTGGCGCCTTCGGCACGGCAGCGGTTGTAGAGATCGAACAGCGCATGCTCGGCCTCGCGATCGCCGGCCAGCGCATCGACATCGTCCAGCGCCAGCAGGTCGCAACCACCGCTGCCGCGTATCGCCTCCGCGGCCGGTCCGCGCAGGCTGCCCAGCGGCAGGTACTGCACGCGCCAGCCGGCCTCGCTGGCGGCCTGGCAGGCCGCCGCCAACAGGTGCGTGCGGCCGCTGCCGGCGGCGCCGGCCAGGAACACCCACGGCGCCTGCGCCTCCGATGCGGCCCGCCGCACGGCCGCCACCGCGGCGGCGTTGTCACCGTCGTGGAAATCCTCGAAGCGCTGGCGACGCGGCCAGCGCAGGGCGAGCGGGATCTGGTTCACGTCAGGCTCCGGAGGCGTCGTCGCCGGCGGACGTCGCCGACGGCGGGTCGGCATCGATCGGCTGCGGCGGCGCGTCCGGCGGGCCGACATGGTCCGGCCCGTACAGGTCGCTGACCTTGTAGCGCTCGTAGACATGCCGCAACACCACCATGATCACCGCCGCCGCCGGCAGGGCCAGCAGGACGCCGAGGAAGCCGAACAGGTGGCCGCCCGCGAGCACCGCGAAGATCACCGCCACCGGATGCAGGCCGATCTTGTCGCCGACCAGGCGCGGCACCAGCACGTAGCCTTCCAGCAGCTGGCCGATGGCGAACACCCCCAGCACCAGGCCGATGTGCAGCCAGTCGCCGTACTGCACCAGCGCGGCGATCAGGCTGGCGACCAGGCCGATGATGAAACCCAGGTAGGGCACGAAGCTGAGCAGGCCGGCGATCATGCCGATCAGCGGCCCGACCGAGAGCCCGATGGCGGTCAGGCCGGTGCCGTAGACCACGCCCAGCGCCAGCATCACCAGCATCTGGCCGCGCACGAAGGCACCCAGCACCTGGTTGGAGTCCCGCGCCAGGCGGCGGATCATCGGCGCCTGGCGGCGCGGCAGCATGCGGTCGACATGCTCGACCATCACGTCCCAGTCGCGCAGCAGGTAGAAGGTGACCACCGGGATCAGCACCACGTTGGCCAGCCCGGCGACCAGGCCGAAGCCGGAACGCGAGACCTTGCCCAGGACCATCGCGGCGACGCCGCTGACCGAACCGATGTGCTGCTTGAGGGTGTCCACCAGCTTCTGGCTGTCGAAGGTGTCGTTGCCCAGGTGCAGGTGCACCTGCAGCCACGGCATCGCCGTGTCGCGCGCCCAGGCCACGTAGTGCGGCACGTTGTCGATGAGGTTGCGTATCTGTTGTTGCAGCAGCGGAACCAGCAGCAACAGCGCCCCGACGACGACCAGCAGCATGCAGGCGAAGACCACGCTCACGGCCAGCGTGCGGCTCATCTTCCAGCGTTCGAGGCGGTCGGCGATGGGATCGCCCAGATAGGCAAAGCCCGCGGCTATCGCGAACGGCATCAGCACCGGCGAGAGCAGCCACAGGACCACGCCGATGGCGGCGATGACGGCGGCGCCCTGCCAGCGTCGGGATGCTTCGGGGGTCATGCGATGTGCTCCTTGTCCATGTTCTGTCCCGCGCGACCGACGCGACGCGCGCGGGCCGCCCAGTGCAGCACGTAATCGAGCCCGCTGGCCAGCGTCAGCACGGCCACCAGCCATTGCACCGCCTCCACGTGCAGGCCCGGCAGCACGCTGCTGCGCATCAGCTCGAGCAGGATGCACAGGATCTGCACCAGGGTGCACATCTTGGCCAGGCGCCGCGGCTGCGCGGTGAAGGGCCCAATCAGCAGACGGTAACCCAGCGCGCCGCCCAGGATCACCAGGTCACGCCCCAGCACCAGCAGCGCCAGCCACCAGGGCAACCGGTGCATGATCGCCAGCACCAGGTAGCTGGTCATCAGGAGCAGCTTGTCGGCAGCCGGGTCGAGGAACGCGCCGAGGCGGCTGCGCCAGCCGAACTGCCGGGCCAGCCAGCCATCCAGCGCATCGGACAGGCCCGCGATCAGCGCCAGCCACAGGGCGACACCGTAACGGTGCTCGGTCATCATCCAGGCAACCGGCACCACCAGCGCGATGCGCAGCATCGAGATCACGTTGGGAAGATGGCGCCAGACCGTGCGCGCGCCGGACTCCATGATCGGCTGTCGTACCTCGCGTGTTCAGTGCGTCCAGCGCAGGCTGGCGTCGGCACCGGGATGGCCGGTGGGATCGGCCTGCAGGTGACCGCCAGCCTGCAACGCGGCCAGCAGGGCCGGCAGGTCGTCGCTGGAGCGGATGCTCAGCAGCACACCGTCGCCGGACGCCGCCACCGGTTCAGCGTCGCTGACCTGGCTGTCGGCACGCACCGTGGACAGCAGTTGCGCCATGTCCAGCGCCGAATTCAAAGGCGCCACCCAGACCCGCGCCGTCGGCGACGTGGACGACGATCCGGCCTCCGCCGGCATCGCCACGGCCAGCTGCTTCTGCAGCCCGGCCGCAAGCAGCTTGACTGCCGCCGGATCGAACTGCACGTCGAGCATGAACGCCTGCCGGGCGCCCGCCGGAGCGCGCGTGTACTGGTAGTTCTGCACCAGGCTCGCCGCGCTGCCCAGGGCATCGGTGAAGCCCGGCGCGCCGGTCAGCTGCTGCCCGCCGGTACGCGCCAGGATGCCGCCAAGGGCGACCGCGAAAGCGTGGTTGCGCTGCGCATCGGAGGTGTCGCTGACCGGGATCGAGACGCTGTAGGCGCTACTCCCGGAAGGGGCTGCATCCTGCGCGTGCACCGGGATCAGGCCACTCAGGGCCAGGACGGAAAACAGCAGCAAACGGATACGCATCGACGGACTCGCAGGGCGGGGAAACAGGGCTGGCACGCAGGCGGCCATGGCTGAAAGTCTGCCCAATCGGCACTGCAACGTCTATCATGGGCGTTCCGCCGGACGTGCCAGCGCGCGTGCCAGGCACCCCACGGCCCCTTCCCCCGAGCACGGATACGACCGCCATGTCCGCCGAAAACGACGCCCTCACCTATCGCGCCGCCGGCGTGGACATCGATGCCGGCAACGCTCTGGTCGAGCGCATCAAGCCGATGGTCAAGCGCACCATGCGCCCCGAAGTGATGGGCGGCCTGGGCGGCTTCGGCGCGCTGTTCGACCTGGCCGGGCGCTACAGCGAACCGGTGCTGGTCTCGGGCACCGACGGCGTCGGCACCAAGCTCAAGCTGGCCCAGCAGCTCGGCCGTCACGACAGCATCGGCATCGACCTGGTCGGCATGTGCGTCAACGACATCCTGGTGCAGGGCGCCGAACCGCTGTTCTTCCTCGATTACTTCGCCACCGGCAAGCTGGACGTCGACGTCGCGGCCGCGGTGGTCAGCGGCATTGCCCGTGGATGCGAGCTGTCCGGCTGCGCGCTGATCGGCGGCGAGACCGCCGAGATGCCCGACATGTACCCGCCCGGCGAATACGACCTGGCCGGCTTCGCGGTCGGTGCGGTGGAGAAGTCCGAGCTGCTGGACGGCAGCGCGATCGGCGACGGCGACGTGATCGTCGGCGTGGCCTCGTCGGGCCCGCATTCCAATGGCTATTCACTGATCCGCCGCGTGCTCGAGCGCGCCGGCAACCCGCTGGACCTGGACCTGGACGGCACCCCGCTGGCCGACGCGCTGATGGCCCCGACCACGCTGTACGTCAAGCCGATGCTGGCGCTGCGCAGGCAGGTGAAGATCCACGGCATGGCGCACATCACCGGCGGCGGACTGCTGGAAAACATCATCCGCGTGGTGCCGGACGGCCTGGCCATCGAGCTCGACAGCGGCGCCTGGACCCTGCCCGCGGTGTTCGACTGGCTGCAGCGCGAAGGCAAGCTGGCGCGCGAGGAAATGTGGCGCACCTTCAACTGCGGCATCGGTTTCACGGTGATCGTGCCGGCCGAGGCCGCCGAGGCCACCGTCGAGGCGCTGCGCGGCCACGACCTGGCATCGCAGGTGATCGGCCGCGTCACGCGCGCGAGCGACGCGCCGCGCGTGCGCATCGCCTGACACCCGCGCGTCCCTCCACACCCGTGTCCGCCGAGACCCCGCTCCCCGTTGCCGTCCTGGCCTCCGGCCGCGGCAGCAACCTGCAGGCGCTGATCCGCGCGCAGCAGGATGGCGCGCTGCCGGTGCGCCTGGCCCTGGTCGCCAGCGACCGCGCCGAGGCGCCGGCGCTCCGGCATGCCGCCGATGCCGGCATCGCCACGCTGCACCTGGACCCGGCCGGATTCGACTCGCGCCGCGACTACGACCTGGCGCTGTTCCAGCATGTCGCCGACAGCGGTGCCCGGCTGGTGGTGCTGGCCGGCTTCATGCGCATACTCGATGCCGACGCCGTCGATCCATGGCGCGGGCGCATCATCAACGTGCACCCCTCGCTGCTGCCCAGGTACCGCGGCCTGCACACCCATCGCCGCGCGCTCGAGGCCGGTGACCGCGAACACGGCGCCAGCGTGCATTTCGTCACCCCGGAACTGGACGGCGGACCGGTCATTGCCCAGGCCCGCATCGCGGTGAGGGACGACGACACCGAGGACAGCCTCGCCGCGCGGCTGCTGCCGCTGGAGCATCGCCTGCTGGTCACCGTGGTCGAGGCCATCGCCACGCGACGCCTGCGACTGGACGCCGACGGACCGCGCCTGGATGGCGCCGCGCTGACTGAACCGCTGCTGTTGCGCGAGGGCACGCTGCATCGCGTGTAAAGCGCGATTCAGCTTGACCTGCGCACACTCGGGCCATGCGACGATTCCTGCTCCCGACCCTCATCGCGCTGCTGGCGACCTCGACGCTGCCGTCGGCGCTTGCCGCCGCCACGCCGCAGGCCTTCACCGCCACCTACCAGGTGCTGCGCGACGGTTCCCCGATCGGCGAATCGACCCTGACCCTGAAGGCCGACGGCGACGGCACCTGGACCTATGCCTCGCGCCTGCGCGGCACCGCCGGGCTGGCCGGGCTGCTGAACGCCAGCATGGACGAGACCTCGCATTTCCGCTGGCGCGACGACAGCCCGGAAGCCATGAGCTACGACTACGTCCTGCACAGCGCCTTCAAGAACAAGCTGCGCCAGCTGCAGGTGTACTGGAAGCGCGGCCAGGTCCAGGTGCACGACAACGGGCAGCTTTACACCTACGCTCCCGATCCCGGCCTGGTCGAACGCCACAGCATGCCGCTGGCACTGGGCTACGCCCTGGCGGACGGCAAGACCCGGGTGGCCCTGCCGGTGGCGGTGAAGGATCGCGTCGAGGTGCAGCGCTATGCGGTGACCGGCACCCACCGGGTCAGCGTGCCGGCCGGCACCTTCGATGCCGTGCAGGTCGAGCGCACCGACGACAGTCGCAATTTCGCCGCCTGGTACGTTCCGGATCGCTTTCCGGTTCCGGTCAAACTGGCCCAGCGCAGCGGCGGCAACCTGACCATGCTGCTGAAGAGTTACCGCGCGGACTGAGCGGGACTCTGGCGTTGGCCTCTACCCGCCCCCTCCCCTGCGTGCAGGGGACGGTTGGTGTGGGGTGCAACGGAGCGGCCAAGCCAGGTCCGCGAATCGCTGCATGATGCGCGAAGGCCAGTGGCCTTTGGGCACCCGCTGCGACGCGTACGTCCCCATCCGCCCTGCGGGCACCTTCCCGGAGCTTGAAAAGGCGTATAGGCGCTTTTGGTCATTGCGCTTCGACTGAGCGTCCCCATCCGCCCTGCGGGCACCTTCCCCGCGGGGCGGGGAAGGGGTTTTGCCACGGGTTCTTAGTTGGGCAGGCGGCGGATCTTCGCGCCCAGCGTGCCCAGCTTTTCCTCGATGTTCTCGTAGCCGCGGTCGATGTGATAGACGCGATCGACCGTGGTGTCGCCGCCGGCGACCAGGCCGGCCAGCACCAGGCACGCCGAGGCGCGCAGGTCGGTGGCCATGATCGGCGCGCCGCTCATGTGCTTGACGCCCTTGACGATGGCGGTGTTGCCCTCCAGGCGGATGTCCGCGCCCAGGCGCTGCAGTTCGTGCACGTGCATGAAGCGGTTCTCGAACACCGTCTCGGTGATCACGCCCACGCCCTCGGCCACGCAGTTGAGCGCGGTGAACTGCGCCTGCATGTCGGTCGGGAACGCCGGGTACGGCGCCGTGCTGACATCGACCGAGCGCGGACGGTTGCCGCGCATGTCCAGCTCGATCCAGTCCTCGCCGACGTTCATGTGGGCGCCGGTCTGCTCCAGCTTGGCCAGCACCGAATCCAGCGTCGCCGGGCGCGCGTTGCGCGTGCGCACCTTGCCGCCGGTGATGGCGCCGGCGATCAGGAAGGTGCCGGTCTCGATGCGGTCCGGCAGCACGTCGTAGTGGCAGCCGTGCAGGCGCTCGACGCCGTGGATGACCAGGTTGGCGCTGCCCGCGCCCTCGATCTGCGCGCCCATGGCGTTGAGGCAGTTGGCCAGGTCGACCACCTCCGGTTCCTGCGCGGCGTTCTCGATGACGGTGGTGCCCTCGGCCAGGGTCGCCGCCATCATGATGTTCTCGGTGCCGGTGACGGTGACCATGTCCATGACGATGCGCGCGCCCTTCAGGCGCTTGGCGCGGGCCTTGATGTAGCCGTTCTCGACCGTGACGTCGGCGCCCAGCGCCTGCAGGCCGCGGATGTGCTGGTCGACCGGCCGCGAGCCGATCTGGCAGCCGCCCGGCAGCGACACCTCCGCCTGGCCGTAGCGGGCCACCAGCGGACCCAGCACCAGGATCGACGCGCGCATGGTCTTGACCAGGTCGTACGGCGCGAAGAAGCGGTCGATGGTGGTCGGGTCGACCTCGATGGTCATGCGGTCGTCCAGCACCAGCGACACGCCCATGCGGCCGAGCAGCTCCATGGTGGTGGTGACGTCGTGCAGGTGCGGCACGTTGCCGATGCTGACCGGCTCGTCGGCCAGCAGGCAGGCCGCGAGGATGGGTAGCACGGCGTTCTTGGCGCCGGAGATCTGGATTTCGCCGGAGAGCGGTGCGCCGCCGGAAATGACGATTTTGGCCATGACGTTCAGTGGTTCCTAGTGAAGACGTGGATCGAGGGCGCGTCCGGCGCCTCGCTCCTGTCCGACGGCTCGCTCAGCCGGCCGTCACGGTTGTCCGGCGACGCCGACTCCGCGCTCGCGCGCTTCCTCCGGCGTCAGGGTTTTCAGGCTCAGCGCGTGGATCTCGCCACCCATGCGCTCGCCCAGGGTCGCGTAGACCATGCGATGGCGGGCCAGCGGCAGCTTGCCGGCGAACGCGGCGCACACCACGTCGGCCTCGAAATGCACGCCGTCGTCGCCGCGCACGTCGGCACGCGCGCCGTCCAGACCGGTTTCGATCAGGTTCTTGATGCTGGCTGGATCCATGTTCCGATATCGCGTTGGGGAAGGTCGCCGGGCGACGGACGCCGGAATCGATGCTGAATGCGCGGCAGGACGCACGCCCATCCACAAAAGCTACAATGCAATCATGGCATGGTAATGGAAAAGCTGCGGCACCGGAACGACACGTCACCGGCACCGGCCGGGCCGGCCGCCCCCAGGAGATCCCGATGAACAGCCCCAATGCGTCGCCGACGCTGGACCCGGCGGCGGCCAGCACCGAGGCACTGACCCGCAGCGCGCGCACCGTGATTGCCACCGAGGCCGCCGCGATCGCCGCCCTGGAATCGCGCATCGACGGCGATTTCAGCACCGCCTGCCGCATCATCCTGGCCTGCCGGGGCCGCCTGGTGGTCACCGGCATGGGCAAGTCCGGGCACGTGGCGCGCAAGATCGCCGCCACCCTGGCGTCCACCGGCACCCCGGCCTTCTTCGTGCATCCGGGCGAGGCCAGTCACGGCGACCTCGGCATGATCCTGCCCGAGGACGTGGTGCTGGCGCTGTCCAACTCCGGCGAGACCGACGAGCTGCTGTTCATCCTGCCGCTGATCAAGCGCCAGGGGATCCCGCTGATCGCCATGACCGGCAAGCCCGAATCCTCGCTGGCGCGACAGGCCGACGTGCACCTCGATGCCAGCGTGTCGGCCGAGGCCTGTCCGCTGGGCCTGGCCCCCACCACCAGCACCACCGCGGCGCTGGTCATGGGCGATGCGCTGTCCATCGCCCTGCTGGAGGCGCGCGGCTTCACCGCCGACGACTTCGCCCGTTCGCACCCGGCCGGCAGCCTCGGCCGCAGGCTGCTGCTGCACATCAGCGACATCATGCATGTCGAGGACGGCATTCCGCGCATCACGCCCGGAGCCAGCCTGACCGCGGCACTGATGGAAATGACCCACAAGCGCCTGGGCATGACCGCGGTGGTCGACGACGACGGACGCCTGCTGGGCGTGTTCACCGACGGCGACCTGCGCCGCGCCCTGGACGACCGGGACGTGGACCTGCGCCAGGCCCGCGTCGAGCAGCTGATGACCCGCGACCCCAAGACCGTGCGCGCCGACAAGCTGGCCGTGGAAGCCGCCCAGCTGATGGAGAAGCACCAGATCCACGCGCTGCTGGTGGTCGATGACGACCATCGCGTGGTCGGCGCCCTGAACATCCACGACCTGCTGCGCGCGCGCGTGGTGTGACGGCGGTTGCGCGTAGTGGCGGGTGTTGGGGGTGGGGTCTTTCCTTCGGGACTCGGGACTCGGGACTCGGGACTCGGGACTCGGGGCTCGGGATTCGGGATTCGGATCGGACCCGGTACCCGGGACCCGGGGCCATCATGCATCTCCGTGGGGCTGTAGCCCGGATAAGCCCGCAGGGCGCATCCGGGATGGGACGCACCGCGGCCCCGCAATGCGTAACGCATGGATGGCCCCTCCCGGATGCGCTTCGCTTATCCGGGCTACGCGATGGACTCGGGACTCGGGACTCGGGACTCGGGACTCGGGATTCGGGGCTCGGGGCTCGGATTCGGGACCCGGTGCCCGGTACCCGGGACCCGGGGCCATCATGCATCTCCGTGGGGCTGTAGCCCGGATAAGCCCGCAGGGCGCATCCGGGATGGGACGCACCGCGGCCCCGCAATGCGTAACGCATGGATGGCCCCTCCCGGATGCGCTTCGCTTATCCGGGCTACGCGATGGACTCGGGACTCGGGACTCGGGACTCGGGACTCGGGACTCGGGACTCGGGACTCGGGACTCGGGAAAGCGTACGCTTCCTACTCTGGCACCCAGCGGACGCCGAGATCCCATGTCGTTCCGACGCAGCAAATGCACGGTGGATCCGGCCACCACCGGGATGACGACCACGACGAGCAGGACGCCCATCGTCCGGCACCGCCGCTCTGCTAGGATTCCTTCTTTCCCGACCCGCCCTCCGCCATGCCCTTCGACTTCCTGACCGATGTGCCCGAGGACGTCCGCACGCGCGCCGCGCGGGTGCGGCTGGTGGCGTTCGATGTCGACGGCACGCTGACCGACGGCCGCCTGTGGTACGGCGCGGACGGCCGCGAGACCAAGGTCTTCCATGCCCACGACGGACTGGGCATCAAGCGCCTGCACGCGCACGGCATCGAGGTCGCCTTCATCACCGCGCGGGTCAGCCACGCCCTGGCCGAACGCGCCGGCGACCTCGGCATCGCCCACCTCTACCAGGGACAGGGCAACAAGCGCGAATGCCTCGATGAATTGCTCGATGCGCTGGCACTGGCGCCCGAGCAGGCCGCCTTCGTCGGCGACGACCTGCCCGACCTGGCGCCGATGCGCCGTGTCGGCCTGGCCGTGGCCGTGGCCAATGCGCACGCGTGGGTGGCCGAGCAGGCACACTGGCAGACCCGTCTCGCCGGCGGCCACGGCGCCGCCCGCGAGGTGTGCGACCTGATTCTCGCCGCCCAGGGCAAGTCCGCCGCCGAACACGAGCGCTGGCTGTGAGCACGCGCCGCCTGGTCGCGAGCCTGGTGCTGCTGGCGCTGGCCATCGGCGCCGTGCAGATCCTGGTCTGGTGGCTGCGACCCGACCACGCCAGCCGCATGCAGGCCGGGCCGCCGCGCTCGGGCTACACGCTGCACCAGTTCACGCTGTTCGGCTATGGCCAGGACGGCCGGCTCAGCTACCGTCTCGACGCGCCACGCCTGGATCGCCGCGAGGGCGACGATTCGCTGTACCTGAACCAGCCCCGGTTCCTGCTGCCGCCCAAGGCGGGCGCCAGCGGCGAGCCCTGGAACGGCCACGCCGACTACGGCTGGGTCAGCGGCAAGGGCGACGAGCTCAAGCTGCAGGGCCAGGTCCGGATGCAGCGCCCGGCCGGCGACGACCTGGCCGCGGCGCGCATCGAGACCAGTGACGTGACCATCTGGCCACGCCAGAGCCGCATCGCCACCGATGCGCACGTGGCGATGTCCCAGGGAACCGCTACGATGACGGGGACCGGCATGCGCGCCGATCTCGATACCAAGCATATGGAGCTTCTGCATGACTTCCATGGCACCTTCAAGCCCAGCACGCAACGCTAGCTTCGGTCGCGCGTTGCGCATGGTCGCGTTCGCGCTGATCGGCGGCCTGCTGTGCGCTGCCGCCTCGGCCAAGCAGAGCGACCGCTCCCAGGACGTCAAGGTCAGGGGCATCAGCGTGGACGTGAAATTCCAGGCCAAGGGCGTCAGCCACATCAGGAACGCGGTCATCACCCAGGGCACCCTGGAGGCGAGGGGCGACCTGGCCACGGTCCATCTGGACGACCAGTCGGCGGTGAAACGCGTCGTCCTGACCGGTCACGCGCACATCCAGCAGCTCGACGACAACGGCAACCTGATGACGGGCGAGGCCGGGTCCATCGATTACGACGTGCAGGACGGCATCGCCATCCTGACCGGCGACGCGCACGTCAAGCAGGCCGGCCGCGGAAGCGCCAGCGGGGACAAGCTCACCTACGACACCAAGACCAGCATGATGACCGGCCAGGGTTCCAGCGGCCAGGGCGTGGTCCTGACCTTCAAGGCCAGGCAGCCGTCATCGGGTGACCAGCCGGCGACCGGCGCCTCGGCCGCCAAACCGGCCACGGCGGCCTCCACCCCGGCCGCGGCCAAGCAAGGGAACTGACCGAGCGATGCTTTCCGCGCAAGGCCTGCAAAAACGCTTCCGCCAGCGCCAGGTGGTCCGCGACTTCGGCTTCTCCATCCGCGAGGGCGAAGTGGTCGGCCTGCTCGGCCCCAACGGCGCCGGCAAGACCACCTGCTTCTACATGGTGGTGGGGCTGATCCCGGCGGACGGCGGCAGCATCCGCCTGGACAAGACCGACATCACCGGCCTGCCGATGCACGAGCGCGCGCGCATGGGCATCGGCTATCTGCCGCAGGAACCG
The DNA here is from genome assembly GCA_963821885.1 of uncultured Gammaproteobacteria bacterium. Classification (GTDB taxonomy): domain Bacteria; phylum Pseudomonadota; class Gammaproteobacteria; order Xanthomonadales; family Rhodanobacteraceae; genus Oleiagrimonas. The sequence goes on from CAWGFN010000002.1 coordinate 80,132, forward strand.
TCGGTGTTCCGGCGCCTGAGCGTGTCCGACAACATCATGGCCGTGCTGGAATTGCGCAAGGACCTGGATGCCCGCGAGCGCGGCAAGCAGCTTGAATCGCTGCTGGACGAACTGAAGATCGCGCACATCGCGGGACAGAAGGGCATCAGCCTGTCCGGCGGCGAGCGACGGCGCGTGGAGATTGCCCGCGCCCTGGCCGGCAATCCGCGCTTCATGCTGCTGGACGAGCCGTTCGCCGGGGTCGACCCGATCTCGGTGGGCGAAATCCAGCGCATCGTGCGGCACCTCAAGGATCGCGGCATCGGCGTGCTGATCACCGACCACAACGTGCGCGAGACCCTGGGCATCTGCGACCGCGCCTACATCCTCAACGACGGCGTGGTGCTGGCACGCGGCAATCCCGCGCACATCCTGGCCGACCCCAAGGTCCGCGAGGTCTACCTGGGGCACGAATTCAAGCTCTGAGGTCCGGTTCGCCAAAAGCGTCCCCCGTAGCCCTTTCGCACTCTGGTCGGGACCCCTGCATGGGGTTAGGATGGAATCGACCCATCAGGCCCCATTTCGACGGATGAAACCCGGGCTCCAGCTACGCATCAACCAGCAGCTCGCGCTGACACCCCAACTGCAACAGGCCATCCGCCTGCTGCAGCTCTCCCAGCTGGAACTGGAGACCGAGCTGCGCCAGCTGACCGAAAGCAACCCGCTGCTGGAATTCGCCGAGGACAGCGAGGAGGCCACGCTGGACGCGGACGGCCAGCCGCAGGAAGCCGAAGCCCCGGCGCCCGAGCCCGAGCGCGACGAAGAGGCATGGGACAACGCGCCGGCGGACCTGAGCGAGAACTTTGCCGGCGGCGGCGGCACGCGCATCAACGGCAGCGGTGGCGGCGACGACGAGGATTTCGAGCCGCAGAGAGCCGCCCCGGAAGGGCTTCGCGAACACCTGACCTGGCAGCTCAACCTCGAATCGCTGGACCCGCGCGAACACGCCATCGCCCTGGCCATCATCGATGCCCTGGACGACGACGGCTACCTGCACGAGGGCCTGGCCCCGGTCCAGGCCGCCCTGCCCGCCGGACTGGGCATCGACGAGGCCGAAATCGAGACCGTGCGCCGCCGCCTGCAGCGGCTGGATCCCACCGGCGTGGCCAGCCTGGACCTGCGCGATTGCCTCCTGGCGCAACTGCAGCAGCTCGAACCCGACACGCCGCACCTGCAGCTGGCCTGCGGCATCGTCGAGACCGGCCTGGACCTGCTGGCCAAGAATGACCTCAAGCGCCTGGCCGGCAAGTTGCGGGCCGCCATCGAGGACATCGCCGAGGCCAGCGCGCTGATCCGCAGCCTCGATCCGAGGCCCGGCGCCGCCCTGGACCCGACGCCGGTCGAGTACGTCACCCCCGACGCCTACGCCTGGCGCGACGGCACGCGCTGGCGCGTCAGCCTGAGTCCGGACACCCAGCCGCGCCTGGGCCTCAACCAGCACTACTGCAGCCTGATCAAGCAGGCCTCGCGCGAGGACGCCGCCTACCTGCGCGGGCGCATGCAGGAGGCGCGCTGGCTGCTCAAGAGCCTGCAATCGCGCGCCGAGACCATCCTCAAGGTGGCCGAGGCCATCGTGCGCCGGCAGAGCGCGTTCCTCGACTACGGCCCGGAGGCCATGCGCCCACTGGTGTTGCGCGAGGTCGCCGAACAGGTCGGCATGCACGAATCGACCATCTCGCGGGTGACCACGCGCAAGTACCTGCACACGCCGCGCGGCACCTTCGAATTCAAGTACTTCTTCTCCTCCGGCGTGTCCACCGACACCGGCGGCAGCGCCTCGGCCACGGCCATCCAGGCGATGCTGCGCAAGCTGGTGGACGAGGAGGACGCGCGACACCCGCTGTCGGACAAGGCGCTGGCGGAAATGCTGCACGAGCGCGGCATCCAGGTGGCCCGGCGCACCGTGGCCAAGTACCGCGAGCAATTGCGCATCCCGCCGTCCAATGAACGCCAGCGAATCAACTGATCAAGGCCGGGGAACCTTGCCTGCACGAAAATCGTCCCAATCCTGGAAACCGAAGGAGGCGCAAACGACCACCGACCCGGCCACCCGCCCGCAACGCGTCCGACGCCTGCGACCGGCATGAAGCCGCGGATGGCCCACGCGAAGGACCGCCACGACCGGCACGTTCCGGCTCCCCCATGCACAAGGTGCTCCACCCTCTCCAAGGAGGCGACCATGCAAGTCCAACTCAGCGGCCACCAGATCGACATCACCCCGGCATTGCGCGACCACCTCAACTCCAAGCTCGATCGCCTCACGCGCCATTTCGACAACATCACCTCGCTCAACGTGGTCCTGAGCGTCGACAAGCTCGAACAACGGGCCGAAGGCACGGTCAACGCCGCCGGTGCCACGGTCCACGCCGAAGCCACGGACGCCGACATGTATGCCTCGATCGACGCGCTCATCGACAAGCTCGTCGCGCAACTGCGCAAGCACAAGGAAAAACTCACCGACCATCATCGCGCCGAGGTCCGCCAGCAGCGGGCCAGCTGACCGGGCGCCTTCCGGGCCCGGCCGCGGCGGCCGGGCCCGATGCATCGGGCGGGCGACGCAACCCGCGCGAACTGGCACAATGAAGCCATCTGCGAACACCGGATGGCGCGCGTGGAACCCCTGACCGCCCGACAACTCTTCGACGAAGTGCAGGAGCGCATGGCGCTGCGCTGGGTCGCCGGCCTGCGCGGCGAATCGCGCGCCTTCGAAAGCACGCGCACGCAGTCGCGCCGCCCCTCGCTGGTGGGCTATCTCAACATCATCTATGCCAACAAGGTGCAGATCATAGGCACCGAGGAGTTGCGCTACCTCGATGGCCTGGATTCGCGCCAGCGCTGGGAAACCCTGCAGAAGATCATCGCCAACGCGCCCATCGCGCTGATCATCAGCAAGGACCAGAGCGTGCCCTCGGATCTGCGCGAGGCGGCCGAGGAATCGGACACCCCGCTGTGGCTGAGCAGCAAGCGCGGCCATGAACTGCTGACCTGGCTGCAATACCACCTGGCCCGCTCCCTGGCACGCTCGTTGACCCTGCACGGGGTGTTCATGGAGGTCTATTCGATCGGCGTGCTGATCACCGGCGAACCCGGATCGGGCAAGAGCGAGCTGGCGCTGGAACTGGTCACCCGCGGGCACCGGCTGGTCGCCGACGACGCCACCGATTTCACCCTGATCGCGCCCGACGTCATCGATGGCGCCTGCCCGCCACTGCTGCGCGACCTGCTCGAGGTGCGCGGCCTGGGCGTGCTCAACGTGCGCGAGATGTTCGGCCACACGGCGGTCAAGCCGTCCAAGTACCTGCGCCTGATCGTGCACCTCAAGCCGATGCGCGAGGGCGAGGAGGCCGATGCCATGACCCGCATCACCGGCGACGTCAGCCACCAGGACATCATGGACGTGAGGATCCCCAAGCTGACCATCCCGGTCGCGCCCGGCCGCAACCTGGCGGTCCTGGTCGAGGCCGCGGTGCGCAGCCACATGCTCAAGAGCCAGGGCATCGATCCCGCGCAGACCTTCATGGACCGCCAGGCCCATCAACTGCGCCACATGCCACCCTGGTAGGACCCGGCCATGACCCCACCCGATACCGAAAACGCCGAAGTCCACCTGGTCGTCCTGACCGGCATGTCCGGCAGCGGCCGCACCGTGGCCCTGCGCGCGATGGAGGACCTCAACTTCTACTGCGTGGACAACCTGCCCGCGCCTTTGCTGACCCAGCTGGTCAAGGCGGTAGGCCGCGACCCGAAGAGTCGCAACACGCGCATCGCCGTGGGCATCGACGTGCGCAGCGAAGACCTGGACCGCATGCCCGGCATGCTGTCGGAACTTGCCGCGACCGGCGTGCACGTGCACCTGGTCTTCGTCGAGAGCCGCGACGAGGTCCTGCTCAAGCGCTATTCGGAGACCCGCCGGCGCCACCCGCTCTCGGCCAGCGGACTGTCGCTGGCCGACGCCATCGCCCGCGAGCGCAAGCTGCTGCGTCCACTGATGTCGATCGCCGAGCACGTGATCGACACCAGCGACCTCAACGTGCACCAGCTGCGGCGCATGATCGCCACCGAGTTCGCCGCCGCCACCGAAGGCATGACGCTGCTGTTCGAGTCGTTCGCCTACAAGCGCGGCCTGCCGCTGGACGCGGACTTCGTGTTCGACGCCCGCGGCCTGCCCAATCCGCACTGGGACCGCACCCTGCGACCGCTGTCGGGCAAGGACCAGCCGGTGCGCGAATTCCTCGAATCGCAACCGATGGTCGGCGAGTTCCTCGACGACATCACCCGTTTCCTGGACACCTGGCTGCCGCGGTTCGAGCACGCCGACCGCAGTTACGTGACCGTGTCGATCGGCTGCACCGGTGGACGCCATCGCTCCGTGTACCTGGCCGAACGCCTCAGCGAACACTTCCGCAAGGACCGCCACGAGGTACTCACCTTCCACCGCGAGCTGGACGGATCATGAGCATCGGGGTTCTGCTGATGACCCACGAAGGCGTGGGCAAGGCGTTGATCGCCGCGGCCCGCCACGTGATGCCGCAGCTGCCGCTGAAGGTGGCGGCGATGGAAGTGCCGGCCGACGCCGACGTCTCGGCCATGCGCGAGGCAGGCAGCAGCCACCTGCGCGACCTGGACGACGGCGAGGGCGTGCTGGTGCTCTCGGACCTGTATGGCGCCACCCCGTGCAACATCGGACTGTCGATGTGCGACCTGGGCGCGCACGTGCATTGCGTGTCCGGCCTCAACCTGCCCATGCTGCTGCGGGTGATGAACTACGCCGACAAACCCCTGGCCGAACTGGCCGAGATCGCCGCCAGCGGCGGCCGCCGAGGAATCTTCATCGACCATGCTTGAAACGGACATCGTCATTTCCAACCGCCTGGGCCTGCATGCGCGGGCGTCGGCCAAGCTGGTGCAGCTGGTCAACGGCTTCAAGTCCTCGGTGATGCTGGTCGGCAACGGTCGCGAGGTCAACGCCAAATCCATCATGGGCGTGATGATGCTGGCCGCCGGACTGGGCAGCACGGTGACCGTGCGCGCCGACGGGCCCGACGAGCAGTCGGCCCTGGACGCCGTGGTCGATCTGTTCGACCGCAAGTTCGACGAGGGTGGCTGATGGACGCCTTCGCGTATCCGTCCGCAATGTTCCGCGCGCGCCACGGAGGCGGCGCATGAGGGCCGTGCTGTCCGGCACTCCCGCCGCCCGCGGCATGGCGCTGGGCCGGGCGCGGCTGGCCCGTCCCAGCCGCATGCACGTGGACAACCGGCCGCTGGACGATCACGAGATCGAACCCGAGATCGAGCGCCTGCACGCCGCCATCGACACCGCGCGCCGCGAACTGAACGAGCTGCGCGAGAAGCTGCATGGCGCCCTGGCACGCGACGTCGGCGAGTTCATCGACGCCCACAGCCTGCTGCTCGAGGATCCGGAACTGATCCACGGCCTCGACGACATGATCCGCAAGGGCCGCTTCCGCGCCAGTGCGGCGCTCAAGGCGCAGGCGGACAAGCTCGGCGCCGTGTTCGAGGCCATGGACGACCCGTACCTGCGCAGCCGCCGCGAGGATATCGACCAGGTGATCGGCCGCGTGATGACGGTGCTCTCGCGCCAGGCCAGCACCGAGGAGCGCAAGCTCGCCGCGCGCGTCGGCGAGGTGCTGGTCGCCGACACCATCGCGCCCGGCGACATGGCGCACCTGGCCGGCCACGGCCTGCTCGGCGTGATCGCCTCGGGCGGCAGCGTGTATTCGCACAGCGCCATCCTCGCCCGCAGCCTGAACCTGCCGATGCTGGTGTCCACCAGCGACGCGCTGTCGAGCATCGGCGACGAGGACCTGGTGCTGCTCGACGCCGAAACCGGCGAGGTGGTGGTCCATCCCACCGCCCAGGATCTCAGCCGCTACCGCAACTGGCAGCGCGAGGCCGTGCGCGAGGGGCGTCGCCTGGCGGCCCTGGCCAAGCAACCCACGCGCACCCGCGACGGCGTGGACATCCGCCTGTTCGCCAACGCCGAGCAACCCTCCGACGTGGCCCAGTCGCGCACCTTCGGCGCCAGCGGCATCGGCCTGTACCGCACCGAGTTCCTGTTCCTGCGCAGCAAGGGTCTGCCCAGCGAGGACGATCAGTTCCAGGCCTATCGCGACCTGGTCCTTGGCATGGGCGGCCTGCCCTGCACCATCCGCACCCTGGACCTGGGCGCGGACAAGGCCGACAACGCCGGCCTGACCCTGCGCATGGAGGAGAACCCGGCCCTTGGCGTGCGCGGCGTGCGCCTGTCGCTGCGCTACCCGGCGGTCCTGGCCACCCAGCTGCGCGCGATCCTGCGCGCCGCCAGCTACGGCCCGGTGCGCATCCTGGTGCCGATGGTCACCACCTGCGACGAGATCCAGGCGGTGCGTTCGCTTCTGCAGATGTGCGCCAACGAGCTTCGCGAGGCCGGGCATGCCCTGGGCGAGACGCCCGAACTGGGCGCCATGATCGAGGTGCCGGCCGCGGCCATCGGCGCGCATACGCTGATCCAGGAGGTCGACTTCTTCGCCATCGGCACCAACGACCTGACCCAGTACGTGCTGGCCGCCGATCGCAACAACGACGCGCTGGGCTCGCTGTACGATCCGCTGCAACCGGCGCTGCTGCGCCTGATCGCGAGGGTCATCGGCGTCGGCCGGCGTGCCGGCAAGCCGGTCAGCCTGTGCGGCGAGATGGCCGGCGACCCGATGCTGACCCCGCTGCTGCTGGCGCTGGGCCTGACCGACTTCAGCATGCACCCCACGCAGATGCTGGAAGTGCGCGACCGCATCGCCGGACTGGAGCGCGCGCACCTGCGTGGCCTGGCGCCACAACTGCTGCGCGCGCGTTCGAGCCAGGACGTGGCTACCCTGCTGGACGGCTTCGACCCGCCGCTTCCATCGCCCTGAGGAAGGCATCCATCACGGGTCCGCGATAGCGGGACCGGTGAATCACCACCGACAACTGGCGGCGCAACGCCAGGAACGGCGCGGACAGCACCGCGACACGCCCGGCGGCCACCGCGTCGCCCAGCGCCAGGCGCGGCAGCAGCGCCAGGCCCAGTCCGGCCGCGACAGCCTGCTTGATGGCCTCGACCTGGCCCAGCTCCAGCACCACGCGCGCCGACGGCACCTGCGCCAGCACGCGCTCGCTGTGCGCGCGCATGGCCGAACCCGGCTCGCGCACGATCCACGCCGATCCGGCCAGGTCGCGCATCGTCAGTCGCCGCTTGCCGGCCAGCGGATGGTCCGGGCGCGCGCAAAGGGCCAGCGTGTCCTCCCGCCACGGCAGGGCCTCGAGCTGCCGATGGCCCACCGGTCCCTCCACCACGCCCAGATCCAGCACGTGCCGCAGCACCTCGTCGACGATGGCGTCGGTGTTGGCCACGCGCAGTTGCACGCTGACGGCCGGGTGCGCGGCGACGAAATCGCCCAGCAGGTCGCCCACCAGGTAGTTGCCCACGGTGTTGCTGGCGCCCAGCCGCAGTTCACCGGCCAGTTCGCCGGCATCGCTGCGCGCGCGGTCCTGCAGCGCCTGCATGCGTTCGAGGATGTCCTGCGCCAGCGGCAGCAGTTCGCGACCACGCGCGCTGAGGTGCAGGCGACCGCGCTCGCGATCGAACAGCTGGCACCTCCAGCTGACGCTCCAGCTCGGCCAGGGCCATGCTCAACGCGGGCTGGGTCAGGTGCAGCGCCTGCGCCGCGCGACGCACGCTGCCGTGACCGGCCACGGCGAGGAAGGCCTGGAGCTGGCGCGGGGAATAGGAGATCATCATGTTTTCTTATATTAAAAGTAAATATTAATCAATTTATCTTTTCATGCGCCATCGCCAGAATCGACGCAACTTCCCCACGGGCAATCCCCATGTCCAGCGTCGACGTCACCCTCCCCCTCGCCACCGGCACGACGACCGCGAGCCGCCGCGCCCCGATCTGGCCGGGCCTGGCCCTGACCGCGCTGATCGGCGCCGTGGCCTGGTCCCTCGGGCACCTGTGGCCGCTGGTCGGCGGACCGGTCTTCGGCATCGTGCTGGGCATCGCGGTGCGCAACCTGCGCGCGCCGGGACCGCTGTTCGCGCCCGGCATCCGCATCGCCGGCAAGCAGGTCCTGCAGTGGTCGATCATCGCCCTGGGCTTCAACCTCAGCCTGGCCCAGGTGCTGCACACCGGCGCCGACTCGCTGGGCGTGACCGCGGTGACCATCACCGCGGCCTTCGTCTCCGCCGCGCTGCTGGGGCGCGCGCTGGGCATCGCGCCGCGCCTGAAGCTGCTGATCGGCATCGGCACGGCGATCTGCGGCGGCTCGGCCATCGCCGCGGCCACGCCGATCGTGCGTCCGGACGAGCACGAGACCGCGTTCGCCATCTCGACCATCTTCCTGTTCAACCTGGTCGCGGTACTGACCTTCCCCGCGCTGGGCCACCTGATGGGACTGAGCGCCCACGGTTTCGGCCTGTGGGCGGGCACGGCGATCAACGACACCTCGTCGGTGGTCGCGGCGGGCTACACCTACGGCAAGGCCGCCGGTGATTTCGCCACCATCGTCAAGCTCACCCGCGCCACCCTGATCGTGCCGGTATGCCTGGTGCTGGCCTTCCTGGAAATGCGTCGTCACCGCAAACACGCGCGCGGCGACTTCAGCCTGCGCCGCATCTTCCCGTGGTTCATCCTGTGGTTCGTGGCCGCCTCGGCACTGCGCAGCGCGGGCCTGGTTCCCGACGCCTGGACGCCGGCCATCCACGCGCTCGCCGAAGGCATGATCATCATGGCGCTGACCGCCATCGGCCTGTCCTCGGACCTCCGGCGCATGGCCTCGACCGGCGTGCGTCCGATCCTGCTGGGCCTGGGCGTGTGGGCCGCGGTGGCCTTCAGCAGCCTCGGCATGCAGCTGCTGATGGGGCAGTTCTAGAAACGCGAACGCCCGACTCCTGGGAGCCGGGCGTTGCGTGATGCGGAAAGCCTCAGCGGAAGCGCGAGAGGAAACCCTTCTTCTTCTCGGGCTTGTGGGTCTGTGGCGTCCAGCGCTTGAGCCAGGCATTGACGGTGTCATGCCACAGCACGCTGTTGTGCGGCTTGAGGATCCAGTGGTTCTCGTCCGGGAAGGTCAGGAACTCGCTGGGAATGCCGCGCCGCTGCAACGCGGTGAAGGCGCCCAGGCCCTGCGACAGAGGAATGCGGTAGTCGTGGTCCGAATGGATCACCAGCATCGGCACGCGCCAGTCCCTGACGTGGTCGAGCGGGTTGAATTTCTCGTAGCCGGCCGGGTTCATGTACTGCGGGCCGCCGTTCTCGTGTTCCTCGAACCACAGCTCGTCGGTGGCGTAGTACATCATCCGCGAATCGAACACGCCGTCATGGTCGACGAAGCACTTGAACGGCTTGTTCCAGACGCCCGCCATCCAGTAGACCATGTAGCCGCCGTAGCTGGCGCCCAGCGCGCAGGCGCGATCGCCGTCGAGGAAGTCGTACTTGTCCAGCGCGTACTTCCAGCCGGCCTTGAGGTCATCCAGTGGCTTGCCACCCCAGTCCTCGGAGATCGAATCGGTGAAGTCCTGGCCGTAGCCGGTCGAGCCATGGAAGTTGATGGTGACCACCGCGAAGCCGGCGCCCGCGTAGGTCTGTGGATTCCAGCGATAGCTCCAGCTGTTGGTCATGGCGCCCTGCGGCCCGCCATGGATGATGAAGGCGACCGGGTAGGTCTTGTCCTTGTCGAAATCGGCCGGCGTGACCACGTAGCCCTGCACGCGCTCGTCGTTGTAGCCCTTGAAGGTGAACCAGCGCGGCTCGCCCATGCTGACCTTGGCCAGGGCCGCCTGGTTGACGTGGGTGACCTGGGTCAGGTCGTCGCCATTGGTGCGCGCGATGTAGATGTCGCCCGGCTGGGTCAGGCTGCTGCGCACCAGCACGATGCGGTCGATGCCCAACGCGCGCTCGTAGCCCGACACGCTGCCGTCGCCGACCAGAGTGTCCACGCCGCCGTCCTCGGCATCGATGGCGAACAGCGGATGCTGGCCCTCGTCATCGGCCGTCGCATACAGCGTCTTGCCGTCGCTGGAGATGGACAGGCTGCCCGGCGAACGGTCCCATTTCTTGTCGAGTTCCTTGGTCACGCCCGTCGCCAGGTCCATCTTCATGATCGCGAAGCGGTCGGACTCGGCGCCCGGCACGGTCTGCGCCAGGTAGTAGAGCGACTTGCCGTCCGGCGAGGGCACCGGCCAGGCATCCCAGGCCTTGTTCGCCGCGGTCAGGTTGCGCGGCGCGGCCGAGCCGTTCACCGGCACGCTGTAGATGTCGAAGTTGGTCGACCACGGCTCGCTGGTGCCGGCGATGCGCACGTCGAAGTACAGCTTCTGGCCGTGCGGCGAGAAGCTGTACTCGCCGTCATCGCCGAACGGCTTGGACGGAATGTCGCCGTCGATGCCGCGGCTCATCAGCAGCGGCGCGCCGCTGGCGCTGCCGTCCGGCGCCAGGCGCGTGATGAACAGCTGCGAGCGTCGGCCGTCGGACCATGTATCCCAATGGCGCACGAAAAGCTTGCTGTACAACGTGCCGGTGGACTTGTCGGCGGCGCGCTGGTCCAGCCGCGAGCGGGTGCAGGCCAGCGTGGCGCAATCGGTGAACACGTCCATGGTCAGCGCCATGTGCATGCCATCCGGCGACAGCTTGAAGGTGCCCACGTCCAGCGGCAACCGCGTCACCTGCACCGGCGTGCCGCCACGCGAGGACACGCGCCACACCTGGCTGCTGCCCGAGCGCGCCGACAGGAAATAGATCTGGCTCCCATCGCGCGACCAGCGCGGACTGTAGGCCTTGTCGACCAGTTGCACCGGCTTGGCGCCGGCGCGGTCCAGGTTCAGCACCTCGATCGCGGTGATGCCCTTGTTGGCCGCGTAGTCGGTGCGGCGCAGGGTGAAGGCCACGGTGCGCCCGTCCGGCGACAGATGCGGATCGCCGACCCGCTGCAGCATCACCAGGTCATGGACGTCGAATGGATGCTTGCCGTTGCCGCTGTCGGCGGCGCTGGCCTGCACGCCGATCAGCAACAGCGACAAGGCAAGGAGTGCTTGCTTGATCATGATGGAAGTCTTCCCCGGAAGAAAAAATGGTGAACTCGGAACAGTTGGCCGTCCCGTGGGTGGCCCGGGCCACCATGGGCGCGCGCCGGCTTGCGGTCCCTGCACCTTCGCCGCAGATTCCGCCCCTCGGCGCCCAAGGTACGCAAAAGTGACGTAATTTGTCATTCCCTGCCGCCTCACGTCATCACGACGGGCGTATTTTCATCATGTCGCCGTCGATTTGACCGGCCTCACGGCAAGGGTTGTGGCATTTCGTGACCGCGGGCACAATCGATGCACCCTTGGACATGAGCCAATAGGGACTGGGGGACATGGCACGGTTCGTGCTGTATCTTCCACGAGCATCCTGGTCATTCCTGGCATTGGTGCGGGCCGATCCCGCCTAGGGGGATTCGGGACCGGAGCTCAGGGGCAACACCAGATTCACTAGCTAGCTAAACCAGAGGATTCACCATGAAGACGCAAAAGGGCTTTACCCTCATCGAGCTGATGATCGTGGTCGCGATCATCGCCATCCTGGCGGCCATCGCCATTCCGCAGTACCAGGATTACATCACCAAGTCGCAGTTCTCCGAGTCGCAGACCATCGCCGACGGCATGAAGACCCCGATCGTGGAGTACTTCAACCAGACCGGCACCTGCCCGGGCAACGGCACCGGCGGCATCGTGTCGGCCACCAGCTACACCGGCAAGTACGTCGCTTCGGCCACCACCAACAACGCCACCGGTGGTCCGTGCACCATCACCGTGACGTTCAAGGCGGCCGGCTCCGTGTCGACCCCGCTGGGCGCCAAGTCGATCATCTTCACCGGTAACGACAACGGCGGCACGTTCTCCTGGATCTGCGACAAGGGCAGCGCCAGCGGCATCGCCGACAAGTACAAGCCGCAGGTCTGCAACGGCAACTGATCGGCACCCAGGCAAACCGGAACGCGCTTGCGCGACCCGGCAAACCGAATGGAAAGCCCCTCACTCGAGGGGCTTTCTTTTTTTTGCCAACTGGATCGATCCGACTGGCACGCGATGTGCAGGGTATGCGCTGGGGAATAAGGATGACGAGTGGACTCGCCCGGCGAGCATGCCGAATTGGGAACCACAGCGACCACGACACCCGCCAGCGCTTGTCCAGAGGAAATCAACCGTGAACAACCAAAAGGGTTTCACCCTGATCGAACTGATGATCGTGGTCGCCATCATCGCCATCCTGGCGGCCATCGCCATTCCGCAGTACCAGGACTACATCACCAAGTCCGAATTCGCCGAGTCGCAGAGCATCGCCGACGGCCTGAAGACGCCGGTGGTCGACTTCTACAACCAGAACGGCGTCTGCCCGAACAACGGCGACGGCGGCGTGGTCACCGCCACCAGCTACTTCGGCAAGTACGTCGCTTCGGCCAACACCGGGGGCGGCAGCGGCCCCTGCACCATCAGCATCCATTTCAAGCCGGTCGGCTCGGTGGCTGTCGCGCTGGGCGGCAAGACCGTGATCTTCACCGGCAACGACATGGGCGGCACGTTCTCGTGGATCTGCGACAAGAACGGCGCCAGCGGCATCCCCATCAAGTTCAAGCCGCAGGTCTGCGACGGCAAGTGACGATCCGATCCATCCCGCGCGCGCCCCGGGCACGCGCGGCGCTTCGCGGCAGGCGCATGCCCGCCGCGAATTTCGTGCATAGTGCGGGCTGGATCCACTCGCACCCCATGTCCCGCTGATGACATACCGCATCCCGGCATTGCTGGCCGTTCTTCTGGTGACCGTCGGCCTGTACCTGATGCCGACACTGCACGGCCCGTTCCTGTTCGACGACATCCCCAACCTCGCGGCGCTGTCGAACGTGACCCACCTCGACAGCTGGCGCGACCTGGGCATCTATCTCTCGCAGGCGCGCGGCTTCCCGGGACGTCCGCTGGCCATGCTCAGCTTCCTGCTGCAGAAATCGGCCTGGCCGGACCATCCCTTCCCGTTCCATGTGGTCAACCTGGGCATCCACCTGCTGTGCGGCGTGCTGGTCTACCTGCTGGTGCTGCGCGTGGCGCGCGCCTGGCTCAAGCGTGAAGACGCACGCGACCCGCAGATCTGGGTGCCGGCCACGCTGGCGGCGGCGATCTGGCTGATCAACCCCATCCAGCTCTCCGGCGTGGTGCTGGTGGTGCAGCGCATGACGCTGCTGATGGCGCTGTTCGTGCTGCTGGGCCTGCTGGCCTACCTGCGCGGCCTGCTCGGCGAAGGCGATGCCCCGCGGCGACGCGGCGCCTGGATGTTCCTGGGCCTGGGCGTATGCATGGGCCTGGCCTTCCTGAGCAAGGAAAACGGCATCCTGCTGCCGCTGTACGCGCTGGTGCTCGATGCCACCGTATTGCGCGAACAGGCGCGCCGCCTGACCGGCGGGCTGCGCTGGTGGCGACGCGCGCTGATCTGGCCGGTGGTCGCGTTCGTCGCCGGCTACCTGCTGTGGTCGGCCTGGACACTGTGGAACGTGCACAGCATCCGCGCCTTCACCGACAGCCAGCGCCTGCTGACCGAGCCGCGCGTGCTGCTGGACTACCTGGGCAAGATCTTCCTGCCGCGCTTCGGCGTCTACGGCCTCTACCACGATGGCTATGCCGCCTCGCGCGGCCTGCTCACACCATGGACCACCCTGCCCGCCCTGGTCATCGTGCTGGGACTGGTGGCCACCGCACTGGTGCAGCGCCGTCGCTGGCCGCTGTTCGCGCTGGCCGTGCTCTGGTATTTCGGCGGACAACTCCTGGAAAGCACGAGCGTGCTGCTGGAGCTGTACTTCGAGCACCGCAACTACACGCCGCTGATCGGCATCGTGCTGGCCCTGGCCCTGGCCCTGATGCGCATGGCCCCGGACGCGCGTCGGCAGCTGGCCCTGGCGGTGGTCGCGCTGTGGTTGGTCGCCAGCGGCTACACCACATGGCTCAGCGCAAGCGTGTACACCTCCGAGGACCGCCTGGCCCTGGTCTGGGCCAATGCGCAACCGGCATCGATCCGCGCGCAGAGCTACCTTGCCGATCGCCTGCTCAAGCACGGCCAGACGCAGAAGGCACTCGAGGTCATCGACACCATCGCCGAACGCGACCCACACGATTCCATGCTGGCCGAGAACCGCGTCTACCTGAAGTGCATGATGGGGACCCTGACCGCGACCGACGTCAGCCGACTCGACGCCATCCTGCGCACGGCGCCCTTCGACCGTGGCGGTTTCGACAACATGGAAACCCTGCGCCAGCTGGCCTTCGGCGGCACCTGCCCGGCACTCGACCCGGCCACCTGGCTGCACCTGACCGACACCCTGCTGGCCAACCCCGCGTACGGGCACAACGGCATCGCGGCCGGATTCCTGCATTACCAGCGCCACTTCTGGGCCGTGAGCAAGGGCAACCTGGGCATGGCCATCCACGAACTGGACGAGACCTACCGCTTCGACCCCGATGCCGACATCCCACGCATGAAGGCCCGCTATCTGGTCAGTGCCGGACTCTACGACCAGGCCATCGCCGCGCTGCGCGACACCGACTACCGCCGCCTGCCGCTGCTGCGCCGCCTGCTGGTGGACGATCGCGCCATCAATGCCCAGGACATCCAACGCATCCGGGCGACGCAGGCCGGACATGCAGGCCATGCCGCGCCGACCGCATCGCCAGCCAGGTCGGGCAGCGCGAACGCCCAACCCGCGCAACCGTGATGTGGCCGCGAGCCACGTCTTGCGCCCTCCGGGGAGGCAACATAGGCTGCGCCGGATGATCCTGCCGCCCAAACCCGAGCGCCCCGGCCTGTGGATGCTGCTCGCCGCGCTCGCGCTGACCCTGTTCGTGTACTGGCCCGGCCTGTGGGGCAGCTGGCTGTTCGACGATTATCCCAACATCGTCGAGAACCCCGGCGTGCACATGACCCACGTCGACACCGCCAGCCTGACGCGCGCCGTGCTGTCCTCGCCGTCCAGCGAATTCAAGCGCCCGCTCGCCTCGCTCAGCTTCGCCGCCAATTACTACGCCGCGGGCCTGGACCCATTCAGCTGGAAGCTGACCAACCTGGCGATCCACCTGCTCAACGGCATGCTGGTGTTCCTGCTGGCGCGCGCCCTGCTGGACCTGGCGCGCGGACGCCCGCGCGCAGGTCCGCCGGATGCCCCCGATGACCCGCTGATCCTGCGCACGGGCGTGGTGGCCGCCTGCATCGCCGGCGCCTGGCTGCTGCTGCCGATCAACCTGACGGCCGTGCTGTACGTCGTGCAACGCATGGAGAGCCTGGCCAACCTGTTCGTGCTGGGTGGCCTGATCGCCTATGTCGATGGCCGCCGGCGCATGCTGGAAGGCACGCCAGGGGAATATCGACGCGGCTTCCTGCAATGCATCGCCAGCCTGGCGCTGGGCACCGCCATCGGCATGAGCGCCAAGGAAACCGCGGTGATGCTGCCGCTGTACGCCTTCCTGGTCGAATGGATCCTGCTCGGCTTCGCCGCGCCACCGGCGAGCGGCCGGCGCCATGATCGCGCGGTGCTGGTGCTGTTCGCGCTGGTGCTGGCCCTGCCGCTGATCCTCGGCCTGGCTTGGCAGCTGCCCAAGGTCCTCTCGCCCGCCAACTGGGCCGTGCGCGATTTCACCCTGCACACGCGCCTGCTCAGCGAGGCGCGCATCGTGGTCGGCTACATCGCCTGGACCCTGCTGGCCCTGCCGCACTGGCTGAGCTTCTATCACGACGATTTCCGCATCTCCACCGGCCTGCTGCACCCGTGGACCACGCTGGCCAGCCTGCTGGTCCTGGCGGCGATGACGGTGGCGGTGTTCCGGCTGCGCCGGCGCCATCCGCTGGTCGCGCTGGGCATCGCCCTGTACCTGGGCTGCCATGTGCTGACGGCCACCATCCTGCCGCTGGAACTGATCTACGAACACCGCAACTATTTCGCCAGCTTCGGCCTGCTGCTGGCGCTGGTGCCTCTGTTTGCGGTGCCCGCCTCGGCTCGCCTGGTCATGCTTCGCCGAGGCCTGCTGGCCCTGGCCGTGCTGGCCTGGACCGTGCTGACCGCCAGCACCGCCTACGCCTGGGGCGATTCGCTGCGCCTGGCGCGCGAGCTGGCCGCGCGGGCGCCGGACTCGCCGCGCGCGCAGTACGAACTGGGGCGCACCTACATCGTGGCCTCGCGCTACGACCCGGACTCGCCCTACACGCCGCAGGTCTACCCCCCGCTCGAGCACGCCGCCACCCTGCCCGATTCCTCGATCCTGCCGCAGCAGGCGCTGATCTTCTTCAACGCGCGCATGCACCGGCCGATCAAGGACGCCTGGTGGGACAGCATGATCGCCAGCCTCAGGCGCCGCCAGCCGGGCGTGCAGGACGAGAGTTCGCTGGCCGCCCTGACCCAGTGCGCGCGCGAGGGGTTGTGCCCGCTGCCGGCGCAACGCATGCAGGCCGCCTTCGAGGCCGCCGTGTCGCACCCCGATACCGACGCGCGGCTGTGGGCCACCTACGGCGACTACACCTGGAACGTGCTGGGCGAGCACGACAGGGGGCTGGCGCGCATCCGCCGCGCCGTCGACATCGACCCGGGCGAACCGGCCTACCGCATCACCCTGGCCCGCATGTACACCGTGCTCGGCGACCTGCCGTCCGCCGAGGCCCAGATCCAGGCGCTGGAGAAGCTCGACATCGGCGGCGAGCTCGACGGCAGCATCGCGTCCCTGCGCCAGCGGGTGGCCGACGCCCGGTGTATGGTCACGGGGGGCTGTCCCGACCCGACGCCCCGGCCCTGATCGACCGCGGCCCACATTCGTGCACGGACCCCGACCTGGCGATACAGACATGGCCTTGAAACAGATATCCAGCAGTGCCGATCTGGCGATCAACGGAGCGCCACCTGCATTCGGCGAGCCCCTGCATGTCGGTCGACCGAACATCGGCGATCGCGACCGGTTCCTGGCACTGGGCGGCAAGATCCTCGATGACCGCTGGCTGACCAATAGCGGCCCGCTGGTGCGGCAACTCGAGCAGCGCATCGCGGACATGCTTGGCGTGCGCCATTGCATCGCCATGTGCAACGGCACCCTGGCGCTGGAGATCGCCATCCGCGCACTGGGCCTGG
Organism: uncultured Gammaproteobacteria bacterium; assembly: GCA_963821885.1. Lineage (GTDB taxonomy): Bacteria > Pseudomonadota > Gammaproteobacteria > Xanthomonadales > Rhodanobacteraceae > Oleiagrimonas. The sequence continues at coordinate 97,331 of CAWGFN010000002.1, forward strand.
AGGGCGAGGTCATCGTGCCGTCCTGGACCTTCATCGCCACGGCGCACGCGCTGCAATGGCAGGGCATCACGCCTGTCTTCGCCGATATCGATCCGCGGACCCAGAACCTCGATCCAGACGCCGTCAGGGCCATGATCAACCCGCGCACCAGCGGGATCATCGGAGTGCACCTGTGGGGCCGGCCGGCCCCGATCGAGGCGCTGCAGGCGCTGGCCGACGAACACGGCATCAAGCTGATGTTCGACGCCGCGCACGCATTCGGCTGTCGGCATGGTGGACGCAGCATCGGCAATTTCGGTGCCTGCGAGGTGCTGAGCTTCCATGCCACCAAGGTGTTCAACACCTTCGAGGGTGGCGCCGTCACGACCAATGACGACGAGCTGGCCGAGACCATGCGCCTGATGCGCAACTTCGGCTTTGCCGGATACGACAACGTGATCCATCCCGGCACCAACGGCAAGATGCCCGAGATCAACGCGGCCATGGGCCTGGTGAACCTCGATGCGCTGGATCGCTTCGTCGCGGACAATCGACGGACCCACGAACACTACGTCCGGGCGCTGACCGATGTCGCGGGCATCCGGATCATCGACTACGACCCCTCGGATCACCCCAACTATCACTATGTGGTGGCCGAACTGGACCCGCGGATGGCGGACATCCGGGACGACATCGTGTCCGCCCTGCACGCGGAAAACGTGCTGGCACGGAAATATTTCTGGCCCGGCTGCCACATGATGAAGCCCTACCGATCCCTGGACCCCGACGGCACCGTCGCCCGACGCCTGCAGCACACCACCTCGACGGCGGCGCGCACGATCGTCCTGCCGGGGGGAAGCTCGCTGACCGAGAGCAGCGTCAAGGCCATCACCGACGTCATCCGCACCCTGATCGAGGCAAACCGTTGACCACTGCGATCATGCAGCCCTATTTCTTCCCGTACCTCGGCTACTGGCAGCTGATCCACGCCGCGGATACCTTCATGTTGTTCGACGACGCCCAGTACATGCGTCACGGCTGGATCAACCGCAATCGCATCCTCAAGCCGGGGCCCGGCTGGCAATACATCATCGTCCCGCTGGAGAAGCACCCCCTGCAGGCGCGCATTTCCGAAGTCATGGCCAAGGCAGGCGCGGAATGGAAGGAGCGCATCCTGCGCCAGCTGGAACACTATCGGAAGAAGGCACCGCATTACGCCGAGACCCGGGACGTCGTGGCGCGGGCGCTCGATGCGTCCGGGGAGGATCGCCGCATGGCCGCGATCAACCGCGGCATCGTCCAGACGCTGTGCGACCACCTCCGCATCGACACCCGGATCAGTCTCACCTCCGAGCACGGCTTCGACTACTCGCAGGTTTCCGATCCCGGCGAATGGGCGCTGCACATCTGCCGCCAGGCCAAGGCCACGGCCTACCTCAATCCGGTTTCCGGCGCATCGCTGTTCGATGCTTCCAAGTTCGCCGCCTCCGGCATCCGGCTCGCGTTCCTGGAATCCAGGACCGAGCCGTATGCGCAGCGTCGCCCGCATGAGCCCGGACTTTCCGTCATCGACGCACTCATGTTCAATGGCGTGGAAGGCACGAGGGCGCTCCTCGACCAGTACGTGACCACCACAGCGACATGAGCACCGAATACTGGAAGAAGCACTATGACGAGGCCGGCGCCGAACCGGGGCTCTCGCTGTTGCAGCAGGTGGGCAAGACGGTGCACGGCCAGGAAGTGCCCGCCGAGCAGATCGACCGCATCGTCGAGGGCATCGTGCGCAACCTGGACCTGCGGGCCGGCCACGCCATGCTCGACCTGTGCTGCGGCAACGGGCTGCTGACCGCGCGACTCGCCCAGCGGGTGGCGACCATCACGGGCGTGGACTACAGCGCCTCCCTGATCGATGTCGCCAGGGCGCGCAACCAGCCCCCCAACGTCACCTATCTCTGCCATGACGTCATCGGCCTGGCCCAGGAGACACTTCGACCGGGCCGACAGGGTCCTGATATACGAGGCGCTGCAGCACCTTTCCGTGGACGATCTGCGCAACCTCGGTCGGAAGTTGTGCGGGACCCGCCCGGGCACCCGCATCCTGCTGGCCAGCATCCCCGACCGGGAGCGGCTCGACACCTACTACGACACGCCGGAAAAGATGGACTTCCATCTTCGTCGCGAACGCGAGAACAGGCCTCACATGGGCCGCTGGTGGACGCGGCGGGAACTGGCCGGCATCGCCGGGGAGGTCGGACTCGAGGCGCGTTTCCTCGATCAGGAACCGCAGCCTATACACGGCGCACTATCGCTTCGACATGCTGCTGGAAACCACCTGAATGCATAAAGTCGCGATCTTCGGCGCGCCCCGTTCGGGAACCTCGTGGCTGGCGCACATCTTCAACAGCCACCCGGACGTGGCGTTGCGTTTCCAGCCGCTGTTTTCCTATGGCCACAAGGGCGCCCTGGACGCGAATGCCTCGACGGACAGCATCGACCAGCTTCTTCACCGAGATACTGCATTCGAGCGATCCCTTCGCGCTGATGCAGGCACCGATGCAGAAGAACTACCCGCGGTTCGCCAAATCCGGTGCCGGACACCCACCTTGTGTTTAAGGAAATCCGCTATCTCAACATCGTGCGCAACATGGTGGCCAGGAGCGAGGACGTGAAGGTCCTGGGCATCGTCCGTGATCCACTGTCCGTGCTCGCCTCATGGGTGCTGGCGCCGAGGGAGTTCGATGCCGCATGGGACATACGCCGGGAATGGCGGCATGCGCCAAGCAAGAATCGCGGCCTTCCGGAGGAATGTTTCGGCTTCGAGAAATGGAAACAGTTCGCACAGACCTGCCTGGACCTGCAGGAAAGGTACCCGCGACGATTCAGGCTCGTTGACTACGACGCACTGAACGCCGGGACGCTGGAGGTCATCACGTCCGTGTTTGCATTCTGCGGCCTGTCCTTGACGCCGGAAGTCTCCCGGTTCATCGACGAATCGTCATCCCGCCACGATCCGGACCCGTATTCGGTCTATCGTTCCGGCGTGACCCGGGACCGCTGGAAATCCGTGCTTCCCGGTGATGTGGTCGAACAGGTCCTGGCCGAGGTCGAGGGCACGCCGCTCGCCCGTTTCCTCGCCGACGACACCGATGCCGCGGCGGCGGGCACCACCCGCGGAACCTGACCGGCGGGCCGGCGCGACGATGAATGACCTGACACACAAAGCCTCGCGTGCCGCATGGTGGAGCGCCCTGGAAATCACCGCGCGCTACGGTGTGCAGATCCTGGTCACGATCGTCCTCGCGCGCCTGCTCTCGCCGTCCGACTTCGGACTGATCGCCATGCTGCTGGTGTTCACCAGCATCGGCCTGCTGCTGACCGACTCCGGTTTCGGCACCGCGCTGGTTCAACGGCGCGCGATCAGCCCCGACGACGTGACCACGGTGTTCTGGTTCAACCTGGTCGCGGGACTGCTGGCGACCGGCCTGCTGTGGATGTGCGCCGGACCCATTGCCGCGTTCTATGGCCAGCCCCGGCTGGTCGACCTGACCCACGCGATGGCCTGGGTGCTCCTGCTCGGGGCCGTCGGCGCGGTGCCGGATGCGCTCCTGACCCGGCAATTGCGTTTCGCCGCCCGCGCGCGCGTGCAGCTGACTGCCTCGCTGGTCTCCGGCACGACGGCCATCGTCCTGGCTTTCCTCGGCGCCGGCGTGTGGAGCCTGGTCATCCAGGTGCTGACGGCGGCCGCCCTGCGCTCGGGTCTTCTGTGGTCGTGTGCGTGGCGCGAGCCCTGGGGCCGATTCTCACGCGCATCCTTTGCCTCGCTGTTCGGCTTTGGCGGATACATGCTCCTGTCGGGCTTGCTCAACAGTCTGTCGGTCCGGCTCCAGTCCCTGGTCATCGGACGCATCTTCAGCGCCCAGCAGCTGGGGTTCTATGCGCTGGCGCAGAATGCGACCCAGGCTCCGACCGGCTTCATCAGCGCGGTGCTCGGCCGCGTCGGACTGCCCGTGTTCTCCTCGCTGGCCGACGACAGGGTTCGCCTGCGCGATGCGCTCAGGACATCACTGCAGGTTTCGATGTTCGTGTTCATCCCGTGCATGGTGGGCATGGCCCTGGCCGCAGGGCCGCTGATCGACATGGTCTACGGTCCACGCTGGCATCCGGCCACCCACGTGCTCTCGCTGCTGGCGCTGGCCGGCTCGATCTGGCCGCTGCACGTGCTCAACCTCACGGCGCTCAACGCGCAAGGCCGGTCCGACCGCTTTCTCAGGCTGGAGGTGTTGAAGAACATCGTGGTCATCGTGGTCACCCTGGTCGCGGCGCCCTTCGGCATCACGGCCATAGCCGGCGCGATGCTGGTCGCGGCGGGTTTCGGCGCGGCCATCAATACCTGGTACACGCACCGGATGCTCGACTACGGCATGCTCGCGCAGCTGCGTGACCAGCGCGCCACGTTCCTGCTGACCGGCCTGGCCGCGATGCCCGCATGGGCGCTGATGCACTGGCTGAAGCCCGGCATCCCGGCCACGGCGCTGGCCATCACCGTGGCTTTCATCATCTATCTCGGTTCGGCGGCGTGGCTGCGTCACTCCGCGTTCGTCAACCTGGTTGCTATCCTGCGCAACCTCACTCGACGAACAGGCGACCGACCGGTCCGAAACGCGTGAACGAGACTCCCGAGACCAAGGAATTCGCCGACTGGTCGAGGCTTCCACGGGAGCCGGTCGTCAGCGTCTACATGCTCGCCTACGGGCATGAGCGCTATCTCGCCCAGGCCATCGAAGGGGTCCTCGCGCAGCAGTGCCCCTTCCCGATCGAACTGATCATTGGCGAGGATTGCTCGCCCGACGCCACCCGCGCCATCGCCATCGAGTACCAGCGCAGACACCCCGGGCTGATCCGGGTGCTGACCGCCGAGCGCAATGTCGGCGCACTGGCCAACGCCGAGCGTTGCCGGCAGGCGGCGCGTGGCCGCTACATCGCCATCTGCGAGGGTGACGATCACTGGATCGCGCCCTCCAAGCTGGACAGGCAGGTCGCCCTCATGGAGCAGGACCCGGGCCTGTCCCTGTGTTGCCATGCCTCCTACAAGGACGACGCCTCGCGCGATGATGCCCGCGTGGGCACGGAACGGCCCGCCCGGACCTCCCGGCTGCTGACGACCTCGGAGATCATCCGTGGGGACGGCGCGCTGATTCCGACCTGCTCGATCCTCGCGCGGGCGTCGCTGGTGCGCAACCTCAGGCCCTGGCGCCGCAGCGCGCCGGTCGGCGACTACCCGCTGGTGCTGCAGGCCGCGCTGGAAGGGCGTGTCGCCTACATCGATGCGGTCATGAGCGTCTATCGCATCCATGTGCCCGGATCCTGGAGCCGCATGCAGACGCACGATGGGCAGGCCCGACATGCCCATGCGCTGAAAATCGCGCGCATGCTGCATGGGTTCCTGGCCGAAGCCGGCCCCGGGCATGCGCGCGACGTCAGGGAAGTCGTCAGCCGGTACATGTTCGGCGCCATCGTCAGGCATGCGGGACCCCGCGAGACACGCAAGTCGATCTACGCCGCCGAACGTCGGCAATTGACGCCATGGGACCGGCTGGTCGCCGCGGCATCGGTGCTGACCGATCGCAACCTGGGCTGGATGCGCACGCCCGGAAGGAGACTGTCCGCCCTGCTGCGCCGCACGCTCGATGACCTGCGGCAGCCCCGCATCCAAATCCCGGGAGAAGACGCGAGGAACCGATGGAACGGGACACGCCGATGAACGCCGCCCGCACCGACCGGCTGCTGAGCATCGTCATGCCCGTCCACAACGGGTCGCGCTGGCTCCGGCAAGCGCTCGAGAGCACGGCGCATGCCTGCGCCACGCTGGATGCGGAGATCATCGTCATCGACGACGGCTCGTCCGATGACAGCCTGCGCATTGCCACGGACACGGCGCGCAGGTTTTCCGCGACGTCGTTCACGATGCTCCAGAACGCCACGAACCGCGGCATCGTGCATGCGCTGAACCGCGGACTCGACCAGGCGAACGGCCGCTTCATCGCGCGCATGGATGCCGACGACATCTGTCTGCCCCAGCGTTTTTCCACGCAACTCCAGTACCTTCGCGACCACGAACTCGACGCCTGCGGAAGCTGGTTCATCGAGTTCGGCCGGGGGCTGCCGCGGACGGTGCGCTGGCCGCACCACCCGGCGGCGCTGCGCGCATCCATGCTGTTCCAGAATTCCATCTGCCACCCCACGCTGCTGGCGCGTCGCGAGGTGTTCGATCGGTTCCGCTATCGCGAAGCGTACCGCTTGGCGGAGGACTACGACCTCCTGGCCCGCGCGCTGGAGGGATCCAGGATGGCCAACGTCCCGCAGGCGCTGCTGAAATACCGTCGCCACCCGGCGCAGGCGACCATGGCGCGACGCAGCGAGATGGAGCGCGTCACGCGACGCATCCGGATCGAGGCCCTGTCCGCGGCCGGGATCCAGGCCACCGCCGAACAGCAGCGACTGCACAACCTCATTCGCGCACCGCAGTCCATCCGCTCGCTTGCCGACCTCGACGGTATCGAGCAATGGCTCGAGCAGTTGCATGACCACTTCGACACGGACGAGGCACGCCGGGTGGTCGCCAGCCAGTGGATCCGTGCATGCATACGCGCGGCGCCGCTGGGCCGGGCCATGTGGCAGCGCTTCCGGGCGTCTCCGCTCCACCATGCTTCCGGGGCCGGTCGCCTTGCCGGGGTTGATCTGAAGCTGCTTTCGGTGTCCCGTATCGACTACGCCTCGCCACTGTTCGCGATACTGAGAAGGCTGGGACTCAGCGCATGACCGCCACACGCACATCCACCGGCATCCTCGTCGTCGGCGCCGGTTTCGCCGGCAGCGTGATGGCGCGCGAGCTGGCCGACGCCGGACGCCGCGTGCGGGTCATCGACAAGCGTCCGCACGTCGCCGGCAACGCCTACGACGAGCCCGACGCGCACGGCGTGCTGGTGCATCGCTACGGGCCGCACATCTTCCATACCAACGGCGAGCGCATCGCCGCCTACCTGTCGCGCTTCACCGCGTGGCGCCCGTACGAGCACCGCGTGCGCGGCGTGGTCGACGGCGTGGCCTATCCGTTCCCGATCAACCGCGACACGCTCAACCGCCTGTACGGCCTGGAGCTGGACGAAGCCGGCGCCGCGGCCTTCTTCGAGCGCGTGCGCGAGCCGCGCGAGCCGGTGCGCACCAGCGAGGACGTGGTGCTCAACAGCGTCGGCCGCGACCTGTACGAGAAGTTCTTCCTCAACTACACGCGCAAGCAGTGGGGCCTGGATCCGTCGCAACTGAAGGCCGGCGTCGCCGCGCGCATCCCGGTGCGCACCAACACCGACGACCGCTACTTCACCGACACCTTCCAGGCCATGCCGCTGCACGGTTACACCCGGATGTTCGAGGCCATGCTCGACCACCCGAACATCAGTGTCGAGCTGGGCGTGGATTTCGCTGACGTGCGCGAGACGTGGCCGCGCGATCACACCGTCTACACCGGACCCATCGACGCCTATTTCGGCTACCGCTTCGGACGCCTGCCGTACCGCTCGCTGCGCTTCGAGCACGAGCACCTGGCCGACACCGCGCGGTTCCAGGAAACCGGCACCGTCAACTACCCGAACGATCACGCCTACACGCGGATCACCGAGTTCAAGCACCTGACCGGCCAGGCGCATCCGGGGACCTCGATCGTGCGCGAGTACCCGCAGGCCGAGGGCGACCCGTACTACCCGGTGCCGCGCGAGGCCAACGAGCAGCTGTTCAAGCGCTACGAGGCCCTGGCCCGGAACGAGCCGGACGTGACCTTCGTCGGCCGCCTGGCGCAATACCGCTACTACAACATGGACCAGGTGGTGGGCGCCGCCCTCGCCGCCGCCCGCAGACTGCTGGACTGAAGCCGTGCGCATCGCCTTCCTGTGCAAACGCCGCTACATGAGCAAGGACGTCATCGACGACCGCTACGCGCGGCTGTACGAATTCCCCTTCCAGCTGGCCCGGCGCGGCCACGACGTGCTCGGCCTGTGCCTGTCCTATTACGGCGGTCCGCCCGGCGAGTACGAGCACGAAGCCGCGCCGGGCCGCCTGCGCTGGCAGGCTCGCAGCCTGGGCCGGGCACGACTGCCCGGCATGCTGGCCTACCCCGGCCAGGCCCTGCGCGACCTGCGCGCCTTCGACCCCGACGTGGTGATCGGCGCCTCGGACCTGCCCCACGTGGTGCTGGGCTCCTGGCTGGCGCGCAAGCTGGCGCGACCGTTCGTGGCCGACCTTTACGACGACTTCGAGAGTTTTGGCCTGTCGCGCATCCCCGGTGCGCGCATGGCCTACCGGCGCGCGGTGCGCGATGCCGACGCGGTGACCTGCACCAGCGAGGCACTGGCGGCCCATGTGCGCGGGGACTATGCCGCACGCGGCGAAGTCGTTGCGTTGCCCAGCACCGTGGACCTTACGATGTTCACTCCGGTCGAACGCGCCCAGGCGCGTGCCGCGCTGGGACTGCCCGCCGACGCCGTCCTGGTCGGCACCGCCGGCGGCCTGCACGCGGACAAGGGCATCGGCACGCTGTATCACGCGTTTGAACAACTACGCGAGCGACACCCGGACATGCACCTGGTGCTGGCCGGCCCGACCGACGGCAAGCTGCCGGTGCCCGGGGGACCACGCGTGCATCACCTTGGCATGCTTCCTCACGCGCGGATCGCCTTGCTGTTCAACGCCCTCGATGTCGGCGTGATCTACCTGCGCGATACCCGCTTCGGGCGCTTCTGCTTCCCGCAGAAGGCCTACGAGATGGCCGCCTGCGAACTGCCCTTCGTGGCCGCCGACATCGGCGCGATGCACCACCTGCTGGCCAGTCGGCCCGAGACACGCTATCGCGCCGACGATGCCGCCGACCTGGCACGTGCGATCGAGGCCCGGCTGGCCGACCCCCGCCCGGCGGACATCAAGCCGCGCGACTGGGCGGCCCTGGTGGGCGAGATGGATGGGCTGCTGCGCCGCGTGGCCGCCGCGGCCGCGCGGCCCTCAGGCGCGGCCTGAGTCGTCCAGCGCTCGCATCAGTAGCGCCGCATAGCCGCGAGCCACGCTGTCCCAGTCGATCCGCGCCAGGCACCGCGCACGCAGCTCCAGGGCGCGCGGCTCCATGGCCTGGCCGTCGTCGAGCATGCGCACGATGGCCTGCGCCAGGATCCGTGGATCGCCGGGCGGCACGCGCCAATCGGCGAAATCCTCGTCCAGCAGGTCGCGCACGCCGGGGATGTCGCTGGCGATGACCGGGCAGCCGCAGCCGATCGCCTCCATCAGCACCACCGGCAGGCCTTCCAGGTCGCCGCTGGCCGCGCGCACGAACGGCGCCGCCAGGACCGCCGCGCGGCGGTAGTGTCCGGGCAACCGATCCTGGCCCACGGCACCGAGAAAGCGCACCGCATGGGCGATGCCCAGCGCCTGGGCCTGTGTCTCGAGCTCTCCGCGCAGGGGACCGTAGCCGGCCACCACCAGATGCGCGTCCGGGCGCCGCGCCAGCACCTCGGGCATGGCCGCCAGCAGATGCACAAGCCCCTTCTTCTCGACCAGCCGGCCGGCGAACAGCACGCGCCCGGGCACCCGCGATATCGCGGGGTCGGGCGTGAACCGGCGCTGCAGGTCCGCGCCCATGGGCATCACCTGCATGATCTTCGCCGTGATGCCCTGGCGTGCCGCCTCGTCCCGCATGCCACTGCTGACCACGGTCAAGGCCGCCGCATCGGCGGCCACCCGCTGCTTGATGCGGCGCAGGAGGCGCCCGCGCAAGCCGTACAGGTCGCCGCCGTGCGAGGTCACGACGTAGGCACGGGTCAACCCGCGACGGAACAGGCCTCGCGCCAGTACGCCCTGCGGCAGCAGCCAGTGCGCGTGGACCAGTTCGGCGCGCCCCTCCCGGGCCAGTCGCCGGGCCACGCGCCGCTGCGCCAGCACGAAACCGGGCACCAGCAGCCATTTCCACGGCGAACGTTTCAGGTGGGTGGCGATGCCACCACCGTAGACCAGCGTCTCCAGCCGCCGCGGCGCGTAGGCATAGCGCACGATCTCGACACCGTCCACGGTCGCGCGATCCGCCGCGCCCGGCGAGCGCGAGGTCAGCACGGTGACCTGGAATTGCCTGGCCAGGCGCCGGCAAAGCTCATGCACGAAGCCCGGCTCGTGGTCGCCCGGCCAGCGCGGATAGGTCGAGGCCAGGACCAGCAGGCGTGGCGCCGGACGGGTGCCGCTCATGGCTCGATGCCGCCCGCGGCGTCCTGCCCGTGACCGAGCACGTAGACATGCGTGGGATTGATTCGCCGAAGTGCGTGCAGCACGCCATCCGGAATCCAGCCGAACACGATGCCCAGCCAACGCCCCCGATGCTCGATCGCCAGCACCTCGCGCAGCGCCTGCACGCCGGCATTGCGATGGACCAGGCCGGCCTGCGACAGCAGTCGTTCCAGTTCGCCCATCCGCAGCGGACGGCAGTCGTAGGCCGCGCCGCGACCGGCCCGGCGTACATATCCGCTGCGCCAGCGCGGCGGCAACCAGCTGAGGAACGGCAGGTGGAAATGCGGCTCGACCAGCTGCCAGCGGTTCGGCGTGGCCAGGTAGGCCGTGCCTCCGGCGGCCAGCACGCGACGCATTTCGCCAAGGTGCTCGCGCTGGCGATCCTCGTCGCCGACGTGCTCGATCACGTGATTGCTGATCACCACGTCGAACGTTCCCGAGGGGAACGGCAGGGCGACATCCTCGACCCGGGTGAAACGGTAGCCCTCGCTGACCTGCCGCTGGTCCAGCACGTCCACCGCCTCGACATCGAATGCGCCCTGCGCGCGGGTCGCGAAATAGTGCGCGATGGCGCCCGAACCGGTGCCGATCTCCAGCAGCCGCAGTGGCCTCCCGTCGGACCGCGGTCCGCACGCGAGGATGCGTTCGATCTTTTGTGCCTTGGGCCAGCGGCCGTCCAGGTTCAGGGCGGCATGCGGGCGGCGTGGATTATCCATGCCGCCCGTCGTCCCGGCGATAGGTCAGCGCCGTGATCTGCTCGGAAATCAGGCCGATCAGGAACACGATCACCGCGGCGCTCCACAGCAGGGTGCTCATGTTGGTCAGCCGGCCCACCGTCAGGAAGGTGTGGGCGTAGTTGAGACACCCCAGCAGGAAGAACACCATGCTGGCCGGCACGAACAGCTTCAGCGGCGAATACAGGGTGGCGATCTTGAAGATGATCAGCAGGAACCGCAGGCCGTCGCGCAGTGGCTTGATGTGGCTGGTCGTGCCGTCGCGCCGGGCCACCTGGATCGGCAGGTAGGCCACGCCGTAGGCGCTGCGGAAGAAGGCCATGGTGCTGGTGGTCGGGTAGCTGAAGCCGTTGGGCAGCAGATACAGGAACTGGCGAAAATGCTCCGCGCGCACCGCCCGGAAGCCGGACGTGAGGTCCTCGATGCGATGCCCGGTGATGCGGCTGGCCAGCCAGTTGTAGAGGCTGTTGGCCAGCCCCCGGCCGACCCCGGCCTGCCCGCTCCAGTCCCGCGCGCCGACCACCATGTCGTAGCCTTCATCGAGCTTGGCCAGCAGGCGGGCCACGTCGTCGGGGTCGTGCTGGCCGTCGGCGTCCATGAACACCAGCACGTCGCCGCGCGCCGCGCGCGCACCACGCTTGATGGCCGCGCCGTTGCCCATCGAGTACGGCGAGGACAGACAGCGGACCCCGTTTTCCGCGCACAGGGCCGGCGTGGCGTCGGTCGAGCCGTCATCCACCACCAGGATTTCGGCCTCGGGCTGGGCCTCGCGCAGACGCGGAAGGAGCGTGGCCAGGGCGGCCGCTTCGTTCTTGGCAGGTAGGATGATGCTGATCAATGTCACGCCCCTTGGTCGACCCTGTCATCATAGCCTGAACCGGTTGGCCGACCCGCCGCGCCCGCCTCTGGCCCGACCCCCGGCCCCCGGAAACGCGACGCGGTACGCCCTTCGGCGTAAAAGAGTTGCTCGACGGGCTGCCCAATCGGCCGGATTTGCGGTAGATTCGTATCATATTCGGGGGATTACGACACATTCCTTTATGGCAACTCAGATGCAGCCCCCTCCGCTGACGGGTCTGACCGGCATGGCCCGGCGGCTGGTCCTCGACGGCATCCTCAAGGAGGCCGACGCGCGTTCGGCTGCCAAGGACGCGGCCGACCGCAAGGTGCCGCTCTCGCAGTGGCTGATCGAAAAGGGCTTGGTCGAGAGCGCCAAGATCGCGCGCGTGACCAGCGCCGAGTTCGGCATCCCGCTGGTCGATGCCACGTCGATCCCGATCAAGCAGATGCCGCTGTCCAGCGTCAGCGAAGCGCTGATGACCAAGCACAAGGTGCTGCCGCTGTACAAGCGCGGCAAGCGCCTGTTCCTGGGCGTGGCCGATCCGACCCAGTCGCACGCCCTGGACGAGGTGCAGTTCCATTCCAGCTGCATCGTCGAGCCGATCCTGATCGAGAGCCAGCAGCTGGCGCGCATGATCGACCAGGCGCTGGCCACGGTGTCGACCTCGATGGACGGCCTCGACGACGAGGAAGGCCTGGAGGACCTGGTCACCGAATCCGGCGACCTGGAACCGGCCGACTCCGGCGGCGTCGATGCCGGTGGCGACGACACCCCGGTGGTCAAGTTCGTCAACAAGGTGCTGTTGGACGCAATCCGCCGCGGCGCCTCGGACATCCACTTCGAGCCGTACGAGACCCAGTACCGCGTGCGCCTGCGCATGGACGGCATCCTGCGCACCGCGGCCAAGGCGCCGATGGCGCTGAGCAGCCGCATCTCCTCGCGCCTGAAGGTGATGAGCGGCCTGGACATCGCCGAGCGCCGCGTGCCGCAGGACGGCCGCATCAAGCTCAACCTGTCCAAGACCAAGGCCATCGACTTCCGCGTCAGCACCCTGCCGACCCTGTTCGGCGAAAAGATCGTGTTGCGTATCCTCGACGCCTCGGCGGCGAAGATGGGCATCGACAAGCTGGGCTACGAGGACGAGCAGAAGGAACTGTTCCTCGAGGCCATCCACAAGCCCTACGGCATGGTGCTGGTGACCGGCCCGACCGGTTCGGGCAAGACCGTGTCGCTGTATACCGCGCTGAACATCCTCAACACCGAGGGTCGCAACATCTCCACGGTCGAGGACCCGGTCGAAATCCGCGTCGACGGCATCAACCAGGTGCAGCAGAACGTCAAGCGCGGCATGACCTTCGCCGCGGCGCTGCGTTCGTTCCTGCGCCAGGATCCGGACATCATCATGGTCGGCGAAATCCGCGACCTGGAAACCGCCGAGATCGCCATCAAGGCCGCCCAGACCGGCCACATGGTGCTTTCCACGCTGCATACCAACGACGCCCCGCAGACCGTGGCGCGACTGATGAACATGGGCATCGCGCCCTACAACATCACCTCGTCGGTCACCCTGGTCATCGCCCAGCGCCTGGCGCGCCGCCTGCACGAGTGCAAGACCCACCTGGAGCTGCCGCCCGCGGCCTTGCTGGCCGAGGGCTTCACCCAGGAGGAAGTCGACGCCGGCCTGCACATCTACGACGCGGCCGGATGCGACGGCTGCAACGAGGGCTACAAGGGCCGCGTGGGCATCTACCAGGTGATGCCGATGCTGGAGGACATCCAGCGCATCATCCTGGAAGGCGGCAACGCACTGCAGATCGGTGACGTGGCCCGCGCCGCGGGCATCAACGATCTGTTCTCCTCGGCGCTGAGGAAGGTCAAGGGCGGCACCACCAGCCTTGCCGAAATCAGTCGAGTGACGAAGGACTAACCCCGACCGCCGCGGCAGGCAGCCACGGCAGCGGGGATCAACGCACAACCAACGTGGAAGAACGCGACTATGGCCACCGCCACTGCTACCGCGAGCAAGAACACCGGCAATGCGCGCGCCGAACTGAGCCGGATGACCCTGTACGAATGGGTCGCCCTGGACAAGCGCGGCAAGAAGATGAAGGGCGAGATGCAGTCCAAGAATGCATCTCTGGTCAAGGCCGAACTTCGTCGCCAGGGCATGAACCCGCAGTCGGTGCGCGAGAAACCGAAACCGCTGTTCGGTTCCACGGGCAGCCGCGTCAAGCCGCAGGACGTGGCCATCTTCAGCCGCCAGATCGCCACCATGATGGCCTCGGGCGTGCCCATGGTGCAGGCGCTGGACATCATCGCCGGCGGCCAGCGCAACCCTCGCTTCAAGAACATGCTGACCGACGTCAAGCAGACCATCGAGGGCGGCGCCTCGCTGCATGAGGCCCTGGGCAAGTATCCGATCCAGTTCGACGAGCTGTACTGCAACCTTGTGGAGGCCGGTGAATCGGCCGGCGTGCTCGATACCGTGCTGGACACGGTGGCCACCTACAAGGAGCGCATGGAAGGCATCAAGGCCAAGATCAAGAAGGCGCTGTTCTACCCGATGATGGTGCTGGCCGTGGCCTTCGTGGTGAGCCTGATCATCCTGTTGTTCGTGGTGCCCGTGTTCCAGGACGTGTTCAAGAACGCCGGCGCGGCCCTGCCCGCGCCGACCCAGATGGTGATCAACGCATCGAAATTCGTCCAGGCCTACTGGTGGCTGCTGCTGCTTGTCATCATCGGCGGCATCGTGGCCCTGGTGATGGCCAAGAAACGCTCGCGCAAGTTCGCACACTTCCTCGACCGCTTCATGCTGCGCATGCCGATCATCGGCAACATCCTGCGCCAGTCGGCCCTGGCCCGTTTTGCCCGCACGCTCGGCGTCACCTTCGCCGCCGGCGTGCCGCTGGTCGAGGCCATGGATGCCGTGGCCGGCGCCACCGGCAGCATCGTCTACGGCAATGCGGTCCGACAGATGCGTGACGACGTCGCGGTCGGCCACCAGATGCAGCTGGCCATGCGCCAGACCGGCCTGTTCCCGAACATGGTCGTGCAGATGACCGCCATCGGCGAGGAGTCGGGCGCGCTCGACACCATGCTGTTCAAGGTGGCCGAGTTCTACGAGGAAGAGGTCAACAACGCGGTCGACACGCTGAGCACCCTGCTGGAACCGCTGATCATGGTGGTCCTCGGCGTGATCGTCGGCGGCATGGTGATCTCGCTGTACCTGCCGATCTTCAAGCTCGCCGGCACGGTCTGACGAGAGCGGATCGATCCGCAAGTCGAATCGCGGCAAAGGGGCGAGGCGTCACTCGCCCCTTTCCGTATCCTTCGGGCATAAATCAGGGGGCCTGAATTGTTCATGTTGATGCCGCATCTGCTCGCCGTGCTTCCATTCTGGGCCTGGGTGCTCGTCGCCGGCGTGCTCGGCCTGCTGGTGGGAAGCTTCCTCAACGTGGTGATCCTGCGCATGCCCGAGCGCATGGCGCACGCCTGGCGCCACGAGGCGCGGGAGATCCTCGAGCTGGAACCGGTCGAGGACGCCGCGCCGCCGGACCTGGTGCGCCAGCCGTCGCACTGCCCGCACTGCAAGCACCGCCTGTCGGCGCTGGACAACATCCCGTTGCTGGGCTGGCTCATGCTCGGTGGACGCTGCCGCTACTGCAAGGCGCGTATCTCCATCCAGTATCCGCTGGTCGAACTGCTCACGGCGCTTCTCAGCGCCGCGGTGGTGCTGCGCTTCGGCCCCGGCTGGGTCGGCGTGGCCGGACTGGTGTTCACCTGGATCCTGATGGCGGCCTCGGGCATCGATTTCCGTACCCAGCTGCTGCCCGACCAGCTGGTCTATCCACTGCTGTGGCTGGGCCTGATGTTGAGCCTGCTGCCGATGTTCGTGCAGCCGCACACGGCGATCCTCGGCGCCTTCATCGGCTACATGAGCCTGTGGAGCCTGTACTGGCTGTTCAAGCTGGCCACCGGCAAGGAAGGCATGGGATACGGCGACTTCAAGCTGCTGGCCGCGCTGGGCGCCTGGATGGGGCCGGTCGCCCTGCTGCCGATCATGCTGCTGTCCTCGCTGATCGGCGCCATCGTCGGCGTCACCCTGATCGCCACCCGCCGACACGAGCGCGGCGTGCCGATGCCGTTCGGGCCGTTCATCGCCGCCGCCGGCTGGGTGTGGTTGGTCGCCGGTCCGTTCATCCAGCACGCCTACATGCATTATTTCGGCCTGGGTTGATCCGACGTGGATCCCGAGACGCCCGCCACGCCATCGCCACGCCGGCATGCCGGCTGGGTGGTGGCGCTGACCGGCGGCGTGGCCGCGGGCAAGAGCGCCGTGGCCGAACGCTTCGCCAGGCTCGGGATCGCGGTGCACGATGCCGATATCGCCGCGCGCGAAGTGGTCGCGCCGGGCACGCCCGGCCTGGCCGCCGTCGTCGCGGCCTTCGGTGCCGATGTGCTCGATGCCCACGGCGCGCTGGATCGCCAGGCGATGCGTGCCCGGGTCTTCGACGACGACGCCGAGCGCGCGCGCCTGGAAGCCATCGTGCATCCGGCGGTCAGTGCGTGGCTGATGCGCAAGGTGGCCGCCGACCGTGGCCCCTACTGCATCCTGGCGATACCGCTGTTGGCCGAAACCTGGCCAAGCTACGACTGGGTGGACCGCGTGTTGCTGGTCGATGTCCCCGCGGCGGTGCGCAAGCAGCGCCTGATGCAGCGCGACGGCATCGACGCGCAGCTGGCCCAGCGCATGATCGATGCGCAGGTGCCGGCGGCAAGGCGCCGGGCGCTGGCCGACGACGTGATCGACAACAGCGGCACGCCCGAACAGCTGGATGCCGCCGTGCAGGCGCTGCATGCGCGCTACCTGGAACTGGCGGGGAACGCGGTCTAGGCCGTCATCCGGCGGACATGCTCGAGGATCGGGCGGTCGGCGGGCGAAAGTGTGTCGTGCTCGCAGTGGCCGGGATCGATCCAGCGCAGGACCTGGCCCTCGCAGGCCACCGGCTCGCCGCGCCAGCGCGCCACGCGCAACGCATCGAGGAGCAGACGCCTGTCGCCGTAGCGCCAGGGCACGCGAATGAGTCTTTCGGCCGGCTCGGCCTCGATGCCCAGCTCCTCGCGCAATTCGCGCACCAGGGCTTGCGCGGCATCCTCGCCCGCCTCGCACTTGCCGCCGGGAAATTCCCACAGCCCGGCCAGGTGCTTGCCAGGTGGCCGCTGGGCCAGCAGGATGCGCCCGGTGCTATCGATCAGGACACCGGCGGCCACGTGCATCACCGGCGTCGACTCGACGCCGGGTCCGGGATCACTCACGCACGTATTCGACCGTGTCGAAGGCGAAGGCGTGCTTGTCGTCGCGCCCGTGGTGCTGGCGCGAGACTTCCACCCAGTCGCGGAAATTCACGCGCGGAAAGAACACGTCGCCGCCCTCGACGTGCGTGTCCACCCAGGTCAGGTACAGGCGCATGGCGAACGGCAGTGTCTCGCGATAGACCTCGCCACCGCCGATCACCATCAGGCCGGTGCCGCCGGCCAGGGCCTGCGCCTCGGGCAGCGAACGCACCGTCTCCTGCCCCGGGAAGGGTGCCGAATGCCGGCGCGAGAGCACCAGGTTGGTCCGATCGGGAAGCGCGCGCCCGATCGACATCGCCGTGTTGTAGCCCATCAGCACGTATTTGCCGACGGTCAGTTCCTTGAAACGCTTCAGGTCGTCCGGAAGATGCCAGGGCATCTTGCCGTCCTTGCCGATCACGCTGTCGTTGTCCAGCGCTGCAATCAGGGAAATTGACATGGATTCTCCTGCAATGAATGGAGCCACGGATACACGGCGGCAGGACGCCAGTTTACGCCGCCGCGCAAGCGCCGCCTACCGTCCGGAACCGGGTTCAGACCGCCACCGGCGCCTTGATCGCCGGATGCGGATCGTAACCCTCGATGGCGATGTGCTCGAAGCGGAAATCATCCAGCGAGCGCACCGACGGGTCGAGTTTCAGGCGCGGCAGCGGGCGCGGATCGCGGCTCAGCTGCTCGCGCGCCTGCTCGACATGATTGGAATACAGATGGGCATCGCCCAGCACGTGCACGAAGTCACCCACCTCGAGGTCCGTCACCTGCGCCACCATGTGCGTGAGCAGGGCGTAACTGGCGATGTTGAAGGGCACGCCGAGGAAGATGTCGCCCGAACGCTGGTACAGCTGGCACGACAACCGCCCCTGCGCCACGTAGAACTGGAACATGGTGTGGCACGGCATCAGCGCCATGCGCGGCAGCTCGCCGACATTCCATGCCGAGACCAGCAGGCGCCGCGAATCGGGGTTGCGGCGAATCTCGTTGACCACCCAGTCGATCTGGTCCACCGCCTCGCCGCGCGCCGTCTCCCAGGCGCGCCACTGCTTGCCGTAGATCGGTCCCAGGTCGCCATTCGCGTCGGCCCACTCGTCCCAGATGCTGACGCCGTTTTCCTTCAGGTAGGCGATATTGGTCTCGCCCTTCAGGAACCAGATCAGCTCGTGGATGATCGAGCGCAGGTGCAGCTTCTTGGTGGTGACCAGCGGGAAGCCTTCGCGCAGGTCGAAGCGCATCTGCCAGCCGAACACGCTGCGCGTGCCGGTGCCGGTGCGGTCGCTCTTGGCCGCGCCGTGTTCGAGGACGTGTTGCAGCAGGTCGAGGTAGGTTCGCATGCCCGAAGGATAGCCCAAGCCGGCGCCGCGTTGCCCCCCGCTCAGGCCGCGGAGGGCTCGTCCGGGGGCGGCGTCCGCGCCAGGGTGGGCGCCGAGCGCGATTGCCACAGCAGCCACAGCCCGAACAGCACCAGCGGCACCGACTGCACCTGGCCCATGGTGATCCAGTGGGTGCCGAACAGGTAGCCCGGCTGGCCGTGGGTGCCGAACTGCGGATCGGGCATGCGCACGAATTCCACCGCGATGCGGAAGCAGCCGTACATGATCGCGAACAGCCCGGACACCCGGAAACGCGGGCGCGGATTGCGCGAATACAGGTACAGCACGGTGAACATCACCACGCCCTCCAGCAGCATCTCGTACAGCTGCGATGGGTGGCGCGGCAGCATGCCGTAGCGCTGCCAGGTCTCCTGCCAGGCCGGATGGCTGGCCAGGTACTCGATGTCCTCGTTGTGCGAGCCCGGGAACATCACCGCCCACGGCAGGTGCGTGGGCTTGCCCCACAGCTCGCCGTTGATGAAGTTGCCGATGCGCCCCAGCCCCAGGCCGATGGGCACCAGCGGCGCGACGAAATCCACGGTGTCGAACACATGCACCTTGTTGCGCCGCGACCACCACCACACCGCCACCAGCACGCCCAGCAGGCCGCCGTGGAAGGACATGCCGCCGTCGTAGATGCGGAACAGCGCCAGCGGATCGGTCCACAGCCAGTCGGCCGGGCGATAGTAGGTGGCCATGTACCACAGCCGGCCGCCGACGATCACGCCCATCATGGCGAAGAACAGCAGGTCGCTGAAGGCATTGGCGCTGATCGGCAGGAAGCCCCGGCGGCGCCGGCGCTCGCCCAGGATCCAGGCGCCGGCGAAACCCAGCAGGTACATCAGGCCGTACCAGTGCACCGCCAGCGGCCCCAGGTGCACGGCGACGGGATCGATGCGGTCGACGAAGGGCTGGATCATGCGCGACGAACCTCATGGGACAAGCGCTCAAGTGTACCGGGGACGCCCGCCATTGCCAGCGCAAACCGTGAGCCGCGGCACTTCGACACGTCCCGGCATGGACTCTATACTCAGCGTGAGGGGTGATTCGTGCAGCACTCAAACTAAGGAAGGGGAAACCATGATCGGATTTCGTCATTTGCGCCCGCTGCTGGTCGGCGCATGCCTGGCCGCCTTCGGCCACGCCGCCTGGGCTCAGTCCGCTACGGACAACACACTGATTCCCTTGAAGTCGTTCGCTCAACATCCGCGCGTGTACAGCCCGAGCCTGTCGCCGGACGGCAAGTATCTGGCCGTACGCATGGACGACGCCGACGGCAAGCACCATGCCATCGTCACCTACTAGCTGAGCGACATGTCGATCGTCGGCCTGCTGAAGATGCCGATCTACCAGATGCCGGCCGACATCACCTGGGTCAGCCCGACCCGCCTGGTGATCGAAAAGGCGCGGGCCTTTGGCTCGCTCGACATACCCTCGAGCATGGGCGAGGTGCTGGCCGCCGATTTCAACGGCAAGAACCAGCAATTCCTCTATGGCTACGAGGCGACCAACGGTCGCGCCTTCACCCGCAGCCGCGACGAGGGGAACGGCTTCATCTCCGGTGTGCCTGACACTTACAACGGCCATGTCTACGTTGATGTCCGCCTCTGGGGCAAGGAGAACCTCACCACCCTGTATGACATCGACTCGGAGCACAACACGCGCCACCTGATCGGCGACATCGATCAGGGCGGCATGAGCTTCCTGGTCGACAAGGCCGGCCAGACCACCTTCGCCACCGGCTCCAACACGGAGTTCGACTTCAAGGGCTACCGCAAGGTCGACGGACGCTGGGAAAGCCTGCCCAAATCCCTGGTCGGGTCCTACTTCAGTCCGTTCATGTACAACCCGGACGAGAGCAAGATCTTTGCCATGTCCAGTCATGACAACGGTCCCTACCAGCTGGTCGAGGCCGATGCCGACGGCAGCCATCCGAAGACGCTGATGGCCGACCCGTTCTCCAACTATGGCCGCGAACAGGTCTCGCCCAAGCCGTACAAGCTGTTCGCGACATCCCTGGTGACGGGCAAGCCCAAGGAAGAGTTCATCGACCCCAGCTTGCCCTCGGCCAAGCTCTACATGGCCCTGAGCAAGGCCTTTCATGGCCAGTATGTCGATTTCCTCAATTTCAGCGCGGACGGCACGATGCTGCTGTTCAGCGTCAGCAGCGACCGCAATCCCGGGGCCTATTACCTGATCGACCGCCGCACGAACAAGGTGCGCAAGCTGTTCGACGCCGAGCCCTGGATCCATCCGCAGCAGATGTCCGAACGTCGCCCCTTCCGCTTCAAGAACAGGGACGGGATGGAGCTGGAAGGCATTCTGACCTTGCCCAAGGGCCGCGGCGAATCCAACCTGCCCATGGTCCTGATGCCGCATGGCGGCCCCTTCTACGTCAAGGACGACTGGTTCTACGACAACCTGGCCCAGGCCGTGGCCAGCCGCGGCTATCTGGTGTTGCAGGTCAATTTCCGTGGTTCGGCGGGCCGCGGCCCCGGTTTCCAGCAGCTGGGCTACAAGCAGTGGGGCACCGGCATGCAGCAGGACCTCACCGACGGCGTGAAATGGGCGATTGCCCATCACTTTGCCGATCCCAAGCGCATCTGCGTGTTCGGCGGCAGCTACGGAGGCTACGCGGCGCTGATGCAGGTGATTCGCCAGCCGACGATGTACAAGTGCGCGGTCAGCTACGACGGCGTGACGGATCTCAACATGGAAGTCAGCAAGAGCGATACGGTGCAAACCGAAAGCGGCCGCAACTACTTCCGCATGGTCCTGGGCGACAAGGATGAACGCGCCGCCAACTCGCCGGTGAACCTGGCCGACCGGATCCAGGTACCGGTGTTCCTTATCCACGGCAAGGACGACAAGCGCGTGCCGTACGCGGAAGCCACCGAAATGCGCGACGCCCTCGAGAAGGCCGGCAAGCATGTCGAATGGCTGGCCAAATCAGGCGAGGGACACGGTTTCTACGACGAGAACAACAACATCGAGATGCTGACCAAGCTGTTTGCCTTCTTCAAGCAGAACATCGGCCCCGGCGCGCCGGTGCAGGCCAACGCCACCACGGCGCAGGCCAGTCACTGACAACCGTCCGCGGCATCACCCGCAACAGGCAAAAGGCCCGGTCATCGCCGGGCCTTTTGCTTTGCCAGGACGGTGCCCGCGCCTAGCCGGTGAAGTGCGCCCACACGCGCGGGCCGACCAGCAGCCCCCAGGTCATCAGCACCAGCAACATCAGCAGGAACACCGCGGCCGAGCCCATGTCCTTGGCGCGTCCGGCCAGTTCGTTGAACTCGGGGCTGACCTTGTCGACCACCGCCTCGATGCCGGAGTTGAGCAGTTCGGCGCTCAACACCAGCAGCGGCGTGCCGGCCAGCAGGATTTTCTCCACCGGCCCCTGCCCCAGCCACAGGCCCAGCGGCACCAGCACGATGGCCAGGTACAGCTCCAGGCGGAACGAGGCCTCGTGGCGCCAGGCCGCGGCCAGGCCCTTCATCGACCAGATGAAGGCCTTCCAGATTTGCCGCGGTCCGCGCGGTTCGGTGCTGGCCATGAGCCGGGCTCCTGCGTGGGCATGACGGTCGGCGCATCGCCGATGCGACGCGCGTGGACGCGCGGAACGACCCGCGCCCACGGCGTCCGCGCATGATGCCACAGCCTCTTCCGGGGGACGGAGGAACCCCGGTCGGGCGCCCCGCCCTCGCGTGCTGCATCGCAGCAAGAGCACGGATGGCAATCAGGTACCCTTGGGCAATTGTGCCCGCCAAGGGTCACCTGGGGGACGGCTGCGGCCGTCGGGGAATATCCACCGTCAAGCGGAAAACTACATGACAAACGCACAAGCACCCGTCTCGCAAACCCGCTCGTTCAGCACCGTGTTCCTGATCGAGATGTGGGAGCGCTTCGGCTACTACGGCATGCAGGCGCTGATCATCTACTACATGGTCCAGCGGCTGGGCTTCGCCGATGACCGCGCCAACCTCACCTGGAGCGCCGCCGCCGCGCTGATCTACGTGGCCCCGGCCATCGGCGGCTGGGTCGGCGACAAGATCCTCGGCACCCGGCGCACCATGCTGCTCGGCGCCACCATCCTCGCCGCCGGCTACGCCTTGATGGCGGTGCCCACCGAAAGCACCTGGTTCCTGTATTCCGCCCTGGGCGTGATCGTGGTCGGCAACGGCCTGTTCAAGCCCAATGCCGGCAACCTGGTGCGCAAGATCTACGAGGGCGACGATTCGAAGATCGACTCGGCCTTCACCATCTACTACATGGCGGTGAACATCGGCTCGACCATCTCCATGCTGCTGACGCCGTGGATCAAGGACTACGTCAACGACACCTGGGGTCACGAGCTGGGCTGGCACGCCGCGTTCGCCGTGTGCGCCTTCGGCCTGCTGCTGGGCCTGTTCAATTACGCCATGATGCGCCAGACCATGTCGCGCATCGGTTCGCCGCCGGACGAGCGTCCGGTGCAGTGGAACAAGCTCGGCGCCGTGCTCGGCCTGAGCGCGCTGGCGGTGGTCGCCGCCGCCTACATCCTCAACTACGAAGGCATCGCGCGCGCGTTCGTGATCCTGGCCGGCATCGTGGTCGCCGGCATCTTCATCTACCTGATCGCCATCGGCAAGAAGAACGAGCGTCCTGGCCTGATCGCGGCCCTGGTGCTGACCATCCAGACGGTGTTCTTCTTCGTCTTCTACCAGCAGATGTCGACCTCGCTGAACCTGTTCGCGCTGCGCAACGTGGACTGGAACTTCAACGTCTTCGGCATGCATTGGTGGACCTGGAAGCCGGCGCAGTTCCAGTCCTTCAACCCGATCTGGATCATGGTGCTCAGCCCGATCCTCGCCTGGCTTTACACCAGCGCGGGCAACAAGGGCAAGGATCTGTCGATCGCCGCCAAGTTCGCCCTCGGCTTCGTCTGCGTGGCCATCGGCTTCTTCATCTACAGTGCCGCGCCGCACTTCACCACCATGCCGGGCAAGGCCAGCTCCTGGATCATGGTCTGGGGTTACGGCTTCTCCTCGCTGGGCGAGCTGCTGGTCAGCGGCCTGGGCCTGGCCATGATCGCCCGCTACGTGCCGGCGCGCATGGGTGGCTTCATGATGGGCGCCTACTTCGTGGCCTCGGGCATTTCGCAGTACCTGGGCGGCGTGGTGGCCAACTACGCCAGCGTGCCCAAGGACATCACCGAGCCGCTGCAGACCATGCCGATCTACACCAGCCTGTTCTTCAAGCTGGGCGTGGCCGGCGTCATCTGCACCGCGATCGCGCTGGCCGTGTTGCCGCTGATGCGCAAGCTCAATTCGCAGCATCACGATCACAACGCCTCCATGGAAGCCGCCATGGAATCGGGCCTGCCCACCATCGGTTCGGAAGAGTAAGCACCCGCACCGCGGGAATCCGCAAGGGCCGCCGGCGAACCCGGCGGCCCTTTTCATTTACGCTATGCCCAACCCTGCCCCGCACAGGCCGCACGCGTGAACACCAAGAACAAAGGCATGGGCACCGGCCCGCGCGCCCTGACCCAGTCGCTGGCCTGGCTGCGGCTGTCGGCGATCGCCGGCCAGTGCATCGCCGTGCTGGTGGTCGCGGTGTGGCTGGACATGGATATCCCGGTGCTGCGGCTGATGGTCGGCGTCGGCACCCTGGGCATCTTCGCGGTCTTCGCCGCCTGGCGCCTGCGGCAATCCTGGCCGCTGGGCGAGCTGGAATCGGTCGGCCACATCCTGGTCGACACCCTGGTGCTGGGCTACCTGCTGTACCTCACCGGCGGCGCCAGCAATCCGTTCATCACGTTGATGCTGGTGCCGATCGCGCTAAGCGCGGCGGCGCTGTCGACCGCGGCGGTGCTGGCCGTGGCGCTGATCTGCGGGCTGACCTACCTGGCCCTGCTGCGCTGGTCGTTGCCGCTGCCGCCGGTGCACACCTTCGGCTTCACCGACTTCCGACTGCACGTGGTCGGCATGGTGGTGAACTTCATCATCACCGCGGTGCTTCTGGGCGTGTTCATCCTGCGCCTGGCCAGCGCGCTTCGCCAGCAGCAGGCGGAGATCCAGCGCATCCGCGAACGCGCCCTGCGCGACGAGGGCATCCTGGCCATCGCCACCCAGGCCGCCAGCGCCGCGCACGAGATGAACACGCCATTGTCGACCATGCGCACCCTGCTGCCGGAACTGCGCCGCGATCACGCCACGGACAGCCAGCTGGCGGGCGACCTCGACCTGCTGCAGTCGCAGGTGGAGCGCTGCCGCGACAGCCTGCGCGAGATGGTCAGCTTCGGCAAGGCGCAGCTGTCGCAGACGCCGGAGACCATCAGCCTGCACGCCTTCGTGCTCGGCTGCATGGAGCGCTTCCGGCTGCTGCGCCCGGAAACCCTGGTGCACCTGTCGCTGAACGCGCCGCCGGAGCTTGTGGTGCACATCCAGCCGGGACTGCGCCACGCGCTGATCAATCTCCTCAACAACGCCGCCGACGCCTCGGCCAGCCTTGGCCACGACGACATCTTCTTCGAGACCAGCACCGAGCACGACTGGCTGGAGCTGACCGTGCGCGACCGCGGCCCCGGCATCGCCGACCTGGACACGCTCACCGGCCTGGGCGTGAGCGGCAAGCAATCGGGACTCGGCCTCGGCCTGGCGCTGGCCGAGGCCACCGCCGAGCGCATGGACGGCGAACTGGTGGCGCGCAATGTCGAAGACGGCGGCGAGATCCGGCTCCGGCTCCCGCTCGATGTCGTCTGAGACGACGCGGGGCGCACATCCGGTACACTTGCCGCACATGAACGAGCCCACTGCCAAGCTGCTGATCGTCGACGACGATGTCACCTTCACCCAGGTCCTGGCACGGGCCCTGGGATCGCGCGGGTTCAGCTCCGAGACCGCGCACGATGCCGACAGCGCCCTGGCGCTGGTGCGGCGCCTGCAACCCGACTACTGCGTGCTCGACCTCAAGCTCGGCGAGCACAACGGCCTGCAGCTGATCGGCCAGATGCGCCGGCTGGCGCCGGGCATGCGCATCCTGCTGCTGACCGGCTACGCCTCGATCGCCACGGCGGTGGAGGCGATCAAGCGCGGCGCGCACGACTACCTGTCCAAGCCGGTCGATGCCGATGCCGTGGTGCGCGCCCTGACCGGTGAAAGCGAGCACGAAGCCGACGACGAGCTGCCCGAGGCACCGGATGGCCCGTTGCCGTTGCGCCGCCTGGAATGGGAGCACATCCAGCGCGTGCTCAACGAGTGCGAGGGCAACATTTCCGAGACCGCCCGGCGGCTGGGGATGCACCGACGCACCCTGCAACGAAAGCTGGCCAAGCATCCGGTTCGCGAGCGCCCGCGCGAACGCGGCGAGTGAGCCCTATCCGCGGGCGCTGACCTGTTCCAGTCGCTCGATCTCGGCATCGGTCAACGTCAGCCTGACGGCACCCATCAGCTCCTCCAGCTGGTCGACGCTCGTGGCGCTGGCGATCGGCGCGGTGATGCCGGGACGCGCCATCAGCCAGGCCAGGGCCACCTGCGCGGTGGTCGCGCCGTGCGACGCGGCCACGTCATCCATCGCGCGCAGCACGCGCAGGCCGTGGGCATTGAGATAGCGACCCGCCGACCCGCCGCGCGCGCTCTGCCCGAGATCACTGCTGCCGCGGTACTTGCCGGTGAGAAAACCGCTGGCCAGCGCGTAGTAACTGATCACCCCGACCTCCTCGTTCACCGCCAGGGCCTGCATGTCGCCCTCGTACCCGTCACGTTCCATCAGGTTGTATTCGGGCTGCATGGTCTCGTAGCGCGGCAGGCCGTGCTCGGCGCTGATGCGCAGCGCCTCGCGCATCTGCGCGGCGGTGAAGTTGGACGCCCCGATCACCCGCACCTTGCCTTCCTCGATCAGCCGCGCGTAGGCGCCGAGCGTCTCGGCCTGCGGCACCGCGGGGTCGAATTCGTGCGACTGGTACAGGTCGATGCACTCCACGCCCAGCCGGCGCAGCGAGTCCTCGGTCGCCGCGCGGATGGTGTCCGGCGACAGCCCGCGCCGCCGGCGCCACTTGGCCACCTTGGTCGCCAGCACCACCTTGTCGCGCTTGCCGCTGTGCTTGAGCCACTTGCCGATCAGGGTTTCCGACTCGCCGCCCTCGTGGTCGTCCACCCACTGCGAATAGCAGTCGGCCGTATCGATCAGCTGCATGCCGGCGTCGACGAAGGCGTCTAGCACCGCGAACGAGGCCTTCTCGTCCGCGGTCCAGCCGAACACGTTGCCGCCCAGCGCCAACGGCGCGATCTCGAGTGGCGAGCGTCCCAGTCTGCGACGTTCCATGGTGTGCTCCGGAGATGTCTGTGTACTCCCCAGCCTGCGCATGCGCGGCCAGGACGTCAAATGGAGCGCAATGAATCAGCCCGCGGCCGGCGACTCGTCGGCGAATATCGCCACGTGCGGCAGGCCGTCGGCGCCGACCCAGCCGCGGTACATGCCCGGCGTGCTGAACGGCAGCGCGAAGCGCCCGTCAGCCCCGAGCACGATGGCGCCGCCATCGCCACCCAGCGCCGGGATCTCGCGCAGGATGACCGCGTCCGCGGCCTGTGCCGGCGACTGGCCCATGACGGTCACGCGCATGCAGATGGCATGCGCGGCGGCGACGCGGATGTAGTATTCGCCCCACCCCGTGCCGGACACCGCGCAACCGCTGTCGGCGTAGGTCCCGCCACCGATGACGGGCGAATCGCCGATGCGGCCCCAGCGCTTGTCGGTCATGCCGCCGGTCGACGTGGCCGCGGCCAGGTGCCCGCGCGCATCCAGCGCCACCGCGCCCACGGTGCCGTAGTAGCCGCCGGCATGCTCGTCCTCGCCGGCCCCGTCCGCGCCCTCGCGAAGAGCCTCCTGCAGCTCTCGCCAGCGGCGCTCGGTGCGGAAGTACTCCGAGTCGGCGTGCTCCAGCCCCTGTTCGCGCGCGAAGTCCTCGGCCCCGCGCCCGGCCAGCATCACGTGTGGCGCATGCTCCATGACCGCGCGCGCCAGCAACACCGGATTCTTCACGCCATGGATGCCGGCCACGGCGCCGGCGCGGCGGGTCGCGCCCTCCATGATCGCCGCATCCATTTCGTTGCGCCCGTCGTGGGTGAACACCGAGCCGCGCCCGGCGTTGAAGTGCGGCGCGTCCTCCAGCACGGTCACGGCCGCGGCCACCGCGTCCACGGCGGACTTGCCGGACAACAGCTGCTCGTACCCCCGCGCCAGCGCCTCGCGCAGGCTGGCTCCGATGGCGCGGCGGGTGTCGGCATCCATGTCGCGCCGGATCACGCCGGCGCCGCCATGGACGAGCAAGACGGGTTGTACGCTGGAGGACATGCTGGCGGATGACTGGGCGGCCGGATCGCCACCCAGTCTACCCCGCCTCAGTGCGACTCGATGCGCACGTGATCGCCATGGAACACCGCCTGCTTGCCATCGACCCGGGCCAGCAGCTTGAGCGCTCGCGCACCCTCGACGTCCTCCAGCTTGAAGCTGACCGCGCGCGTGCTCAGCGCCTCGGGGTTGTCCAGCACATAGCCCGCGCGTGCCGCGACCGTTGATGCGGCATCACGCACGGAGACCTTGTGCATGGTTTCGCTGATCGACTTGCGGGCCGGGCACCCGGCGATCGGGGTGACATCCAGGACGATACGTTGCGACTGGCCACCGTCGGCATGCCTGGACCCGTTGAACAGCACGTGCATGGGCCGTCCCAGCGGACCGGAAAGCTGCATGGACTGCTTCCCGTCAAGGATGGAACTGCTCACCTTGAACGTCACGCTGACATGGTTCTTGTCCCTGGCATGCAGCAGGGCCTCAATATCCATATCGGCCATCTTCACGCCGGCGGGCTCGCCCGCGTGCGTGCAGATCGCCATGTCCGCGCGCCGTGCATGACGTCCCTTTGCATCCTCACGGGTGATATCGATGCCCATCATCAACTGGTAGGTCGCGCCCTTGTGCGCACCTTTCCCGGCCGCGACGGCTGCGGGTTGCGCCGTATTGGCATAGACGACGCCGACCAGGCCGATGGCCAGCAGTGTCGCGATCAATGCGCCGCTGACGCGACGGACGGTTCCGGTGTTGACGTGCTTCAACATGGCAATGCGCTCCTTGACGGGATGGGTATGCCACGCACATCCGATCGGTGCGGGGCTGGGGGGAACGAGTTGGGTCTTGAGCAGGGTGTCGGCGTAACGTCGCGGACTGGCGACCTGCAGGCGCAGCAGCGCGGCGTCGCAGGCCAGCTCCTGGTCCTGGCGCAGGCGCCGCACGGCCCACCAGGCCAGCGGGTGGAACCAGAACACGGCGCGCAGGCCGTGCGCCAGCAGCAGGCCGGGTAGGTCGCGTCGGCGCGCGTGCATGCGCTCGTGGGCCAGGATCAGGGCACGCTCGGCGGCTTCGTAGCGGTGCTCGAAGTCGGCCGGCAACACGATGCGCGGTCGCCAACAGCCGACCAGCGCCGGTCCCTGCGCGCTGTCGGGGAGCCACCACAGCGCCATGCCGTCCTGCTCCGCCACCCGCTGAAGCCTGCGGCTCAGGCGCCACATGAAGCGCGCCTGACGCACGGCTTCCCAGGCCAGCATCAGTCCGGCGCCGACCAGCCAGCTGGCCAGCACCGCCAGCGGTATCCACGCGACCGGGGCCGGGACCATCGGCGCCACGGTTGGATCACGCCAATGCACGCTGATCCACAGCGGCACGCTGGATGTCGCCGTCGCCGGATGCGGCAGCTGGCTGGCGATCACCGCCAGCACCGGCAGCCACCAAAGCCGGCAGGCCTGCTCGGCGCCGAACGCCCGGCGCCACGGCCGGCGCAGCACGCCGACCACGGCCAGCGCCGCGGTGGCCGCCAGCGTCGCCATCCACAGCCGCTCGAGCAGGTCAGTCGCGTTCATCGTCGAGCTCCCCGATCAGCCGCTTCAATTCCTCGATGTCGCGCGCGCTGAGCTTGTTCTGCGCGCTGAAGTGGGCCACCAGCGGCGCCACGCGGCCATCGAACAGACGGTCCAGCAGGCCGGCGCTCTCCTGCGAGACATAAGCCTCGCGCGCGACCAGCGGTGAATACAGGTAGCGCCGGCCATCCTTCTCGGCGCGGACCGCCTGCTTCTTCAGCAGGCGGTTGAGCAGGGACTTGACCGTGCCCTCGCGCCAGCCGCGCTCGGCGCCGACAGCGTCGAGGATCTCTTCCGCGCTGCGCGGCGAGGCGCTCCAGAGCACTTCCATCACCGCCGCTTCGGCTTCGCTGATGCTCATGATCTCTCCATTTACACATGTAAACGCAAAATCATTTACGCATGTAAACGAAAAGCCGTCAAGCCGCTGTCGTCGTGAAGGGAGGTTTCAGTGCGTGGCGGAAACGCGCGCCGGGCGAGCCTGGGTGTCCAGCATGGGCTTGAGCGCCTGCCACACATTCTCGAGCACGCGTGGCTCGCCGGCGGCGGTGGGATGCAGGCCGTCCGGCTGCATCAGCGCCGGGTCCAGGGCCACGCCCTCGAGCAGGAAGGGCACCAGCCCCGTGTGGTGGGTCGTGGAGAGGTCGACATACGCCTGGCGCAGCGCGTCGCGGTAGCGCGGGCCGTAGTTGACCGGCAGCTCGATGCCCAGCAGCAGCACCTTCGCGCCGGAGGCCTGGCTGGCGCGGATCATCGCCGCCAGGTTGGCCTTCATGTGATCGATCGACAGGCCCTGCAGGCCGTCATTGGCGCCCAGCTCGATCACCACGATGCGCGGGTGGTACTGCTTGAGCAGCGCCGGCAGGCGGTTGCGGCCGGTCAGGCTGGTCTCGCCGCTGATGCTGGCATTGACGACGCGCCACGGCGGCCGCATATCCTGCAGGCGGACGTCGAGCAGATGCACCCAGCCCTGCACGGTGGCGATATTGTGGGCCGCGGATAGTGAATCGCCCAGCACCAGAACGGTGCGCGCCGGCGGCGCGGAAACCACCGGGCCGGCAAACGCGTACACACCCAAGACCAGCAGAAGAACGGATAAACGACGCATGACGCAGTCCAACACAGTGGCGCTCGATGCCCGCGATGTTAGCAAGCACGTGACCGGTCCGGCGGGCCGGATCGACATCCTCGACAGTGTGACCCTGCACGTGCCGCATGGCGAGAGCCTGGCCATCGTCGGCGCCTCCGGATCGGGCAAGACCACCCTGCTCGGCCTGCTGGCCGGCCTGGACGTGCCCAGCGGCGGGCAGATATTCATGGACGGCCACGCGCTGCACGGCAGCGACGAGGAAACCCGCGCCGCGCTGCGGCGCCGGCTGGTCGGCTTCGTGTTCCAGTCCTTCCATCTGATGCCGGCGCTGACCGCCGAGGAAAACGTCATGCTGCCGCTGGAACTGGACGGCATGGACGATGCCCGCGCCAGGGCGCGCGCGGCGCTGGAGGCCGTCGGCCTGGGCGCGCGCCGCGGACACTATCCGCACCAGCTGTCGGGCGGCGAGCAGCAGCGCGTGGCGCTGGCGCGCGCGTTCGTGCACGGACCGCGCATCCTGTTCGCCGACGAACCCACCGGCAACCTCGACCGCCACACCGGCGACAAGGTCCGCGAACTGCTGTTCGACCTCAACCGCCGCCACGCCACCACCCTGGTGCTGGTGACCCACGACCTGCGCCTGGCCGAGCACTGCATGCACGTGGCCGAACTGGACGAAGGCCGCCTGAGGGAAACCGCATGAAACTGGCGCGACTGGCGCTGCGCACCCTGCGCCGCGAGTGGCGCCTGCCCGAGCTGCGCACCCTGGGCGCGGCGCTGGTGCTGGCGGTGGCCGCGCTGGGCGTGGTCGCGACCCTGTCCACGCGGGTGGAGAACGGCATCAGCGCCGGCGCGGCCGAACTGATCGGCGGCGACCTCGGCGTGCATGGCGCCTCGCCGCTGCCCGACGACTTCGCCGAACGCGCGAAAGCGCAGGGACTGGCGGTCAGCCGCGACGCCACCTTCCCCAGCGTGGCCTTCGCCGGCGGACGCAGCCAGCTGCTCGACGTCACCGCGGTCGACGCGGCCTATCCGCTGCGCGGCCGGCTCAAGGTCGTCGACCCGGATGGACGCAGCCACGACGTGCACGGCCCGGCCCGCGGCGAGGTGTATCTCGATCACCGCGCGCTGACCGACATGCAGTTGGGCATCGGCCAGCACGTGCAGCTGGGCGGCCAGGAACTGAAGGTCGCCGCGCAGCTGGACAGCCTGCCCGACGGCGGCCAGCTGGTGAACATCGCGCCGCGCGCGGTGATGAGCCTGGACGATGCCCGCGACGCCGGCCTGCTCGGCGTCGGCAGCCGCGCCGGCCACGACCTGCTGGTGGCGGGAGACGCCGCGGCCGTGCGGGCCTTTGCCGCCGCGGTCCGCCCGCGGCTGGGCAAGGGCCAGCGCATGGTGACCCCGGCGACCACGCGCGAGCGCATGCGCTCGGCGTTCGACCGCGCCGGCGCCTTCCTGCGACTGACCGCCCTGCTGGCCGCGCTGCTGGCCGGCGTGGCCATCGCCCTGGCCGCGCAGCGCTATGCGCGGCGCAAGACCGACGAAGTCGCCCTGATGCGCGCCCTGGGCACGCCGCGACGACGCGTGCTGGGTTTGCTGACAGGCACCCTGCTGGCGCTGGCCCTGCCCGCGCTCGTGCTCGGCGGTGGCCTGGCGCTGGGCCTTGCGCAGATGGCCTGGCACCTGGCGGGCGACCTGCTGACCCCGGTGCCGACCGCGATGCCGCTGCAACCGGTGCTGGCCGCGACCGCCATGGGCCTGGCCGTGCTGGTGGGCTTCGCCCTGCCGCCGCTGGCGCGACTGGCCGACGTGGCGCCGGTGGCCGTGTTCCGCCGCAGCGTGGCGCGCCGCGCCCGGCGCTTCGACGCGCTGTACCTGCTGCCCGTGGCGGTGGCCGTGGCGCTGATCTGGCTGCAGAGCGGCCAGGCCCGTCTCGGCCTGATCCTCGCGGCCAGCCTGGCCGGCGTGGTCCTGGTCGCGGTGGTGCTGGCCCTGGTGCTGTTGTGGCTGGCCCGACGCATCGCGCCCGGCGCGCATCCCGGCCTGCGCCTGGGCCTGGCGGCGCTGGCGCGCCGGCGCAGCCTGAGCCTGATCCAGGCCACCGCGCTGTCGCTGGGCCTGACCGCGCTGCTGCTGCTGGGCGTGATCGCCCCATCCCTGTTGCAGGGCTGGCGCAACGAGCTGCCCGCCGACACGCCCGAACTGGTTCGTGCTCAACCTGCAGACCGACCAGCGCGACAGCTTCGAGAACGCGCTCGGCAAACTGCATGCCGATGGCCTGAACATGCTGCCGCTGGCGGTGGGCAAGCTGGTCGCCGTGAACGGCACGCCAGTCGACAAGGCACGCTTCGCCGACCCCAGTGCGAAGAACTGGGCCGACCGCCAGCTGCGCCTGTCCTGGACCGCGACCCTGCCGCCGGCCAATACCGTGGTCGCCGGCACCTGGCAGGGTGCCGACCCGCCCACGCCGATGGTGTCCATCGACGAACGCTGGAGCCACATGTTCGGTGTCCATCCCGGCGACCGCATGACCTTCCAGGTCGGCCAGGCCACCCTGGAAACCACGGTGTCGAGCGTGCGCAAGGTCGACTGGAGTTCGTTCCGGGTGAACTTCTTCCTGCTGCTGGACGCGGCCCATGCCGATGCGCTGCCGCACACCTGGATCGCCAGTTTCCACCTGCCGCGCGGCCAGTCCGGGCGCCTGGCCCGGCTGTCGCGTGATTACCCCAACCTCAGCCTGATCGACGTCAACGCGCTGCTCGATCGCGTGCGCGACATCATCGACCGCGTCAGCACCGCGGTGCGCTGGGTGCTCGGCTTCAGCCTGCTGGCCGGCGCCCTGGTGCTGCTGGCGGCGCTGGCCTCGAGCACGCGCGAGCGCGAGCACGAGGCCGCGCTGCTGCGCACGCTGGGCGCGCACAAGATTCAGTTGCGCATCGCCGCCGCCTGCGAGTTCGCCCTGCTGGGCCTGATCGCCGGCACCACCGCCGCGCTCGGCGCGGCCGGCGCGGGCATCGCCCTGGCGCGCCAGGTGTTCCACATCGACGGCTACCTGCCGCCGCTGACGCCGCTCGTGGCGACCTCGGCGCTGGCGGCCGTGGGCGTGATGCTGATCGGCCTGGCCGGCACGCGGCGGGTGATCCGCACCCCGCCGCTGGACCTGCTGCGGCGCGGCTGAAGCAGTCCAGGGGTCAACGGATCGGGGCGTGGCGCGTTTTCATGTCCACACCCCCGAACGAGGAACGCCCCATGCAACGCAAATTCCTGCTGACCGCCATCGCCGCCACCCTGATCGCCATCGGCGGCGGCGCGGTGCTGGCGCAGAACGCGCCGCCCGCTCCCGCCCCAGCGCCTCAGGCGCAGGCGGCCCCGGCCATGCCGATGAACGGCCAGGGCCGCATGGGCGCGATGGGCCACCACCGCGGCATGCATGGCGACATGCACAAGCGCATGAAGTCGCGCCACCGCGGTCCGGCCGGCGCGGTGATCGGCGACCTGCACAAGATCGCCCGGCTGTACCTGATGGACGGCAAGACCCGTCAGCTGGAGGCGCTTTACAAGGAAGTCCTGGGCAAGACGCAGAACCCCATGGTGCGCAACTATGTCTACAGCGCCATGGCCCGCCTGCAGGCCCGTCCTCGCGACACCGCGGCCGCCGTGGCCACGCTGCGCAAGAGCCTGAACGAGAACCTGGACCGTCTCAACGCGATGCCCGCGCGCGGCCCCAAGAGCTGATCGGTGCATGAGCGAAGGCCGCGGCGCCGAGCGTCGCGGCCTTCGTGCGTTCAGTCACCGCGTTCCTCGCGCTTGACCTGCTGCCACAGCGCTTCCTGGTCGGACAGGTCGCGGTCGGCCATCGGCCGTTCCTCGCCGGCGGCGATCGCCTCCATCCGCCGGAAACGGCGTTCGAACTTGGCGTTGGCGTGGCGCAGCGCGCGCGAGAAGTCGACCCCGGCATGACGCGCCAGGTTGACCATCACGAACAGCACGTCGCCGATCTCGTCCTCCAGCCGGGCGGTGTCGCCGCCCTGCTCGAACTCGTCGCGCACCTCGCCCAGCTCCTCCTCCAGCTTGTCCAGCACCGGACGGTGGTCGG
This sequence comes from uncultured Gammaproteobacteria bacterium, assembly GCA_963821885.1. GTDB lineage: Bacteria > Pseudomonadota > Gammaproteobacteria > Xanthomonadales > Rhodanobacteraceae > Oleiagrimonas. The sequence goes on from CAWGFN010000002.1 coordinate 132,005, forward strand.
GCCAGTCGAAGCCCACCGCGGCCGCGCGCTTCTGCAGCTTCAGCGCGCGCTTCCATTCCGGCAGGCCGCGCGCCACGCCGGCCAGCGCACTGGCGTCGCCCTCGCCCTTGTCCTCGCGTTCGGCGGCCTTGATGGCCTCCCATGCGCGCGTCTGTTCCTCGACGTCGGCATAGCTTGCATCGGCGAACACGTGCGGATGGCGACGCACCATCTTGTCGCTGATCGCGCCGACCACGTCGGCGAAGGCGAAATGCCCGGCTTCCTCGGCCATGCGCGCGTGAAACACCACCTGCAGCAACAGGTCGCCCAGTTCGTCCTTGAGGTCGTCCATGTCGCGCCGGTCGATGGCGTCGGCCACTTCGTAGGCTTCTTCCACGGTGTAGGCGGCGATGGAATCGAAATCCTGCTGAACGTCCCACGGACAACCGCGCTCGGGGTCGCGCAGGCGCGCCATGATGGCCAGCAGTTCGCCGATGTCGCGTGAGCGGTCCATGCGCGAACTCAGGAGGCGAGCCGGGCGGCCCAGTCGATGCCGGTGTCGCCGATGGCGATGAATTCGGGATTGAGCAGCGAGTCCTTGGTGTTGTAGCGCAGCGGCTGGCCATCCAGGCGAACCACGTCGCCGCCGGCCTGCTCGAGCACGCAGTGCGCCGCGGCGGTGTCCCACTCGGAGGTCGGGCCGGCGCGCAGGTACAGATCCGCGTCGCCGCGCGCGACCAGGCAGAACTTCAGCGAGGACCCGCGCGGCACCAGCTCGTGCTCGCCCAGCTTCGCCATCAGCGCCTGCTGGCGCGCGTTGCCGTGCGAGCGGCTGCCGGCGACCACCAGCGGCGTGGCCGCTTGCCGCACATGGATGGACACGGGCTCGCTCGCCGGGGTCTCCTGGCGAAACGCGCCCTGCCCCTCGCGGGCGTAGTACAGGTCGCCGGACACCGGCGTCTGCACCACGCCGAGCACGCTGCGGTGATGCTCGATCAGGGCGATGTTGACGGTGAACTCGCCGTTGCGCTTGACGAACTCGCGGGTGCCGTCGAGCGGATCGACCAGCCAGTAGCGGTCCCACGCGCGACGCGTGTCCCAGGCGATGTCGGCCGATTCCTCCGACAGCACCGGAATGTCCGGCGTCAGCGCCCGCAGGCTGTCGACGATGATGCGATGCGAGGCCAGGTCGGCGGCGGTCAGTGGCGAGTCGTCGTCCTTGTGCTCGACGTCGAAGTCGCGCTCGTAGACTTCGAGGATGGCGTCACCCGCGCGGCGGGCGATGTCGATGACCCCGCGGGTCAGCTCGTCGGCATTCATGCCGCCACCTCCGGACTCACGCGTTCATGCACACGGATCACCTGACCCTTCCCGGTCCGGTCCAGGCGCGTCGGACGCGGCAGGTTCTCGTCGGCAGCGCAGAAGACAAGGCGATCGCCCTCGAGCTCGTAGATGGCCGGGAACGTCTTGCCGGCATCGGCGCCTGCGGTGTCGGTCCAGTCGATGGTCTTTGGAGTGGCCGTGGGATCGAGCTCGAACGTGCCCTCGATCACGACCTCACCATCGGCGCGCGTGACCACGAAGCGGTTGCCTTCGAAGCGGCAATAAGGATGGCTGCCGTAGTCTTCCTCCGGTGCAACCACGCCCCCGGCCTCGCAATGGGTCTGCTGCCAGGTGCCCTGCAGCCGCTCGACCTCGCGGGCCATGGCATCGCCCCGTTCCGGGCACGTGTCATCGATCATGCTGGTTCCTTCAGGGATGGTAGCGGCCGGCGAGGTATTCGCGGGCCATGAACAGCGCGGCGATGGTGCGGCCCTCGGTGACGTCCTCGCGGGCCAGCAGCAGATGCAGTTCCGACATCGACCACGGCACCACGTCCAGCGGCTCCGGCTCGTCACCGGGCAGCGATTCGGGGTAAAGGTCGCGTGCCAGAACCACGTTGGTGACGTGCGTCATGTAGGCCGGCGACAGCGACAGCGACCCGATGTGCTTGAGACGACGCGCGCCATGGCCGGCTTCTTCCTTGAGCTCGCGGTCGGCGGCCTGCTCGACGCTTTCGTCGCGATCCATGCGGCCCTTGGGCAGGCCCAGTTCGTAGTGGTCCAGCCCCACGCCGTATTCGCGCACCAGCAGCACGGTGTCGTCATCGCGCATGGGCACGATGATCACCGCGCCGAGGCCGGAGCTCAGCAGTCGTTCGTGGGTCCGCCGCTCGCCGTTGGAGAACTCCAGGTCCACTTCCTCGATGTTGAGGAAGCGGCTGCGCTCGACCTTGCGGGTATCGTGGATGATCGGGTACTTGCGGGCCATCGGGGCATTGTACGCGGTGCAGGTTGCAGGTGAAGTGATGAGGGCCGGGGACGAGGGGCCAGGGGCGGGAATCGGCCTCTTGTGGCGTGTTGCCTGCCGTGGGTCCACACATGCAGGCATGCGCAGGGCGCACACCGTGCGATCGCACAACGCCGTAGGGCGGGCACGGTCCGCCATGTCGGACGAAGTCCGATCTGCGCCGGCGCCTCACGGCGCAACCGTATCGAAGCCCGATCTCCTCGGCCCGCGCGGTACCTCCTGGTTTCACCCCTGGCCTTTCGCCTTGACCATCCGCCCCAGCACCTCGCCGTGCAGCGCCGGCACCGCGGCCAGCACGCTGGTGGTGTCCAGGCCGACCTCGCCGCCATCGAGGTCGCTGAACACGCCGCCGGCCTCGCGCACGATCACCGCCAGCGCGGCGATGTCGAGGATGTTCACGTCCGACTCGATCACCACGTCCAGGCCGCCGCGCGCCAGCAGGTGGTAATGGCAGAAATCGCCGTAGCCGCGGATGCGGTTGCTGTCGCGGATCAGCTGGCCCAGCGCATCCCAGCGCGCATCGCGCGTGAGCGTGGCGATGTTGCCGGTGGAGATCGACGCCTGCGCCAGGTCCGCGGTGTCGGCCACGCGCGCCGGCTCGCCGTCGACGAAGGCGCCGCCGCCCACGCAGGCCCACATGGTCTCGCCGAAGATCGGCGCCGAGGACACGCCCAGCACCAGCCGGCCCTGGTGCATCAGGGCGATCTGCGTGGACAGGAACGGCGTGCGCCGCACGAAGCTCTTGGTGCCGTCGAGCGGGTCGACCAGCCACAGGAACGCGCTGTCGGCATCGCCCTGGCGGCCGAATTCCTCGCCGAGGAAGGCGTGGTCCGGGAATCGCGCGGTGATGATCTCGCGAATGGCTTTCTCCGCCTCGCGGTCGGCCACCGTGACCGGCGTGGCGTCGGCCTTGTGCTCGACCGTGGCGCCATGACGCCAGTAGTGCACGATCACCTCGGCGGCGGCGCGCGCGGCCTCGCGCGCGACCTCCAGCGCGGCATCCAGGGACAGTATCTCGCTCAAGGCTCTTCTCCCATCATCAGTCCGCCGTAACGGCGAAGGTGCAGCGATCCGTCGGCGTCCGGCGCGCCCAGCTGCGCCAGCACGCGGCGCAACGCCGGATCACCGCCGCGCGGCTTCAGGTCGGCATCCAGGCGCCAGCCCAGGGTCGAGGCCTGCGCCGTGCCGGACAGGGACAGCGGGCCGCCGCCGTCGGACAGGCGCGCTTGCAGCAACGCGCCGGCGCGTTCGCGCAGCTCGGCATGCAGGTCGCCGAGGGCGATGGTCCTGGCGCCATCGGCCAGGGCCGCGCCGCGCCAGTCCAGGTGGCCGCGCAGCTCGCTCGGCCAGTCGTCGCGGATCACCAGGCGCGGCAGGTCCAGCACCATCTCGCCGCGCGGCAGGAGATGGTCCGGCCCGAACGACACCGGCAGCCGCGCGACGTCCAGCGTGGCATGCACGTCCTCGCCGAGCAGCATGTCGCCGTGCCGTGACAGCTGCGCGCGACCCCGCAGCAGGGGGCCGTTCACGGCCAGGTGCAGATCGGGACGCCCGACCAGGCTCAGGCGCGACAGCGTCCAGCGCACCGTGCCCACGGGCATGCCCGCGTAGGCCACGCCCTCGGCGCGCCCGTTCCAGACACTGCCGTGCACGGCCCGCACCTGCACGCCATGCAGCCGCGGGGCCGCCATGCGCCAGGCCCAGGACGCGGGAAAGAAGGCCGCCAGCAACAGCACGGCCAGCAGCAGCCCGAACACGACGCCGAGCACCCAACGTTTCATCGTTGCGCCTCCCTGCCACAGGCTGGCGCTTGAGTACAAGCGCGCGGGGCGAGGATGATATCGGGCATGAACGACTCCAAGAAACTCTCCGCCAATGCCGCCCTGGCGGCACGCGACCTGCGCCATGTGTGGCATCCGTGCACCCAGATGCACGACCACGAGACCATCCCCATGGTACCCATCGTGCGCGGCGAAGGGGCGTGGCTTTTCGACGCCGACGGCAACCGCTACCTGGACGGCATCAGTTCCTGGTGGGTGAACCTGTTCGGCCACGCCAACCCGCGCATCGCCGCCGCGCTGGCCGACCAGGCCCGGACCCTGGAGCACGTGATCTTCGCCGGCTTCACCCACGAGCCGGCGCTGCGCCTGGCCGAGGAACTGGTGCGGGTGACGCCCGACGGGCTCAACCGCGTGTTCTACGGCGACAACGGCTCGTCGGCCATCGAGGTGGCGCTGAAGATGAGCTTCCACTACTGGCGCAACAGCGGCCACGGCGAGAAAACCCGCTTCATCGCCCTCACCGGCAGCTATCACGGCGAGACGCTCGGCGCGCTGTCCGTAAGCGACGTGGCGCTGTACCGCGCGACCTACGCACCGCTGCTGCTGGAGCCGATCCTGGTGCCCTCGCCGGACACCTTCGACGCCGAGCCGGGCGAGTCCGCCGCCGAGGTCGCCGCGCGCCGCCTGGACGACCTGCGCGCGGTGCTTGAGCAGCACGCGGGCGAAGTCTGCGCGGTCATCGTCGAACCGCTGGTGCAATGCGCCGGCGGCATGCGCATGTACCACCCGGACTACCTGACCGGCCTGCGCGCGCTGTGCGACGAGTTCGACGTGCACTTCATCGCCGACGAGATCGCGGTCGGCTTCGGCCGCACCGGCACCCTGTTCGCCTGCGAGCAGGCCGGCGTCGCGCCCGATTTCATGTGCCTGTCCAAGGGACTGACCGCCGGCACCATGGCGCTGTCGGCGGTGCTCACCACCGACGCGGTGTACGCGGCCTTCTATGACGAATACAACACCGGCAAGGCGTTCCTGCATTCGCACAGCTACACCGGCAACCCGCTGGCCTGCCGCGTGGCGCTGGAGACGCTGGCGATCTTCAACGACGAGCCGGTGCTGGAGAGCAATCGCCGCCTGGCCGCGCACCTGGCCGCGCGCCTGGCGCCGCTGCGCGACCACCCGCATGTCGCCGACGTGCGCCAGACCGGCATGATCGCCGCCGTCGAGCTGGTCCGCGACAAGGCCACGCGCGCGCCCTTCCCGGCCAGCGACCGCCGCGGCATGCGGGTCTACCTGCACGGCCTGACCCGCGAATGCCTGCTGCGCCCGCTCGGCAACGTGGTCTATTTCATGCCGCCGTACGTGGTCAGCGAGAGCGACATCGACCATCTGGTGGACGTGGCCATCGAAGGCATCGAGCGCGCGGTGGCCTGAGCGCCACGCGCGTTCAGGCCTGGGGCCACATGCCCAGCACCAGGCCGTAGGTGGTGAACTGCAGCGTGTGGAAGCCGCCATCGAGCAGGAACAGCTTCAGGCTGCGCTGCGCGAACAGGTAGTTGATGCCGAAGCTGGCCGACACCCAGCACAGCCCGGCCAGGAAACCGGTGCCCATGGCCGTGCGCGGATCCGGCGCCGGGCCCAGGTAGACCGCGAACATGAAGGCGGCGATCAGGCTCAGCACGAACGCGCCGCCGAGGCTGCGCATGGCCGGCGGCGGACATTCCGGATCGATGCCGGCCTCGCGGCACCATACCCGCTGGAAGACAAAGCCGTACCACAGGCTGCCCAGCACGAAGCTGGATATCGCGGCCGTCAGCACAGCCCACAATTGGATGCCAAACATGGTCCGGCCGGCCATTCTTCACGGGGACAAGACCACAGCATCCCAGATCGTCACCGGACTGTCATTGCAACCAATGGGGGACTACGTCCGGCTGGGGTTGCCCCCTCACCCGCCGCCGTGGGCGCCGTCCAGGCGGGTGCGCAGGGCCTGCAGGCGCGGCGCCTCGGGGCGCAGCCGGGCCGCCGCCTTCAGCGCCTGGCGGGCGCCCGCGCGATCGCCGGCATCCAGCCGCTTCCCGGCCTGGTCCAGCCAGGCATCGGCCAGCTTGCGGCGCATCGCGCCCTGGGCCGCGTCGCCCGGCACCAGCTGGCCGAGCACGTTGAGCATCTTGCCGGCTTCGGGCAGGTCGCCCGAGGCCAGCGCGTTGTCGAAACGCGCGCCGGCGTTGCCGGCCAGGCCCTGCAGGCCCTTGAGCGCGGCGGCATTGTTGCCGTCGATGTTGAGCACTTCGCTGTACAGGTCGTAGGCGCTGGCCCCCGGCGGCAACAGGAAGTCGCCGGCCGCCAGCGCGGCCTTGGCGCGCGTCAGCAGCTTGTCGACGCGCGCCTGCTGCCGCGGATCCAGGTGCGACTGCTCGGCCTGGGCCGCATCGCCCTGCGCCGCCTGCAGGCGCGAGCGCATGGCGGCCAGGTCGGCCGAGTGCGGCGCCAGTTGCGCGGCCTGGTCGACCAGCTTGCCGGCGCTGGCGTAGTCCTGCGCGTCGATCGAGGCGCTGGCGCGCAGCAGCAGGGCCTGCGCGACCTGGCCCAGGCCGGCCTTGGCCTTGGCGTTGTCGGGATCGATCTTCAGCGCGGCCTGGTACTGCGCCAGCGCATTGTCGTCGCCGTCGCCGCTGACGCGCCCTTCGCGCAGCGCGTCGTCGGCCTTGGCCAGGTGATCGTCGATGGCGGCCTGCGCCTGCTGGCGCGCCTGCGACAGCGCGGCACGCAGCGACGGCAGGTCGCCGTAGGTCGGCATCAGCGAGGCAATCCGGCCGATCAGCTCATCGGCCTGGTCGAGGTTGCCGTTGCCCAGCGCGGCTGCGCGCCTGCGCCGCCAGCGCATTGCCGACCTGGTCCAGGCCATGCCGCGCCACGGCGTTGTCGGGATCGGCCTCGAGCGCCTGGCGGTACAGCGCCGCCGCGCCGGACGCGCCGTCCAGCTGCCCCTGGGCGAACGCCGTGCGCGCCTGCGTGATGAGGATGCCGGTCTGCGCCTGGGACTGGCGCGCCTTGACCAACTGCTGCGACAGCGCGTTGACCGCGTCACCGCCGCCGAGCAGGCTGCGCGCGTCGGACAGCGCGTTCTGCGCGGCGTCGTAGTCATGCTGGGCAATGGCCTGGCGGGCGCGTTCCAGCTCGGCGTCGCCGACCTTGCGCAGGCCCTCGATGGCCTGTTCGTTGTCCGGCTCGAGCGCGCGCACCGCCTCGTACAGCTCGCGCGCGCTGTTGCCATCGCGGCCCTCCAGGCGACCGGCGTCCAGCGCCTGGTCGGCGCGTTCCAGCAGGGTGTTGAGCTGGGTCCGTGGCAGCAGGCTGCGCAGCGCGTCCTGGTGGGTCCAGGCCAGCGCGGCCAGCACGATCGCGAGCAGCGCCAGCAGCAACCACCACCAGCGACGCAGCCCGCGACGCGGTGCCGGCGTCGTCCGCGTGCGTTTCTCGCCCGGCACGCTGCCTTCGGCGGGTGGCGCGGCCGACGGCGCGGATGGCGCGGCCGCGGTTCGCGAGGTTGATGCCGCGCCCGGCAGCTGATCGAGGTCGCCGATACTGGGCTCGGTACGCCGTCTGGATTCGGGGGGGCGCCGCTCGTTCATGATGCAAACCGCATGCTGTATCGCTAGCAGCTTAGCATCGCGCCAGCGCCGGCAACGCCCGCCGGGGGTGGGTATTCAGCCAGCAGCCAGACGCTGCACGTCGATCACGTTGGGCAACGCCTCCAGGCGCGCCAGCAGCGTCGAGAGCTGCTCGAAATCGTGCACGCGCAGGGTGTAGTCCATCTGCGCCTCGCCGGTGCGCGCGAAGATGCGGCTGGAGGACGCCACGATCGGCGTGCCGGCGTTGGTGATCACGCCGGTGACGTCCTTCTGCAGGCCCTTGCGGTCGTAGCCGCTGATGCGCACGGTGACCTCGTAGGCGCGTTGCGGCGCGCGCCCCCAGTCGACGTCGATCACGCGCTTGGGGTCGCGCCGGGCCAGGCGCGCCAGCGCCGCGCAGTCGGTGCGGTGCACCGACACGCCACGACCCTTGGTGATGTAGCCGCGCACCGCGTCGCCCGGCAGGGGCTGGCAGCAGCGCGCCAGCGTGGTCATCAGGTCGCCGACGCCCTCCACCTGCATGGCGCCCGGATCGACGCGATCGCTGCGCCGCGGCGGGGGCTGCCGGGGCTGGCGCGGGCGTCTCCGGCTCGGTCAGCACGCGGGCCACATGGCCCGGGGCAATCTCGCCCAGCGCCAGGGCCACCAGCAGTTCCTCGCCGTGCTGCAGGCCCAGCTTCGGCGCCAGCTTCTCCGGGTCGCTCTCGCTCAGCGCCAGGCGCCGCAGCTCACGCTCCAGGATATGCTTTCCGGCCTGCAGGTTGGCCGCGTGGGCGCGACGACGGAACCAGGCGCGCACCTTGTCGCGCGCGCGGCCGGTGTGCAGGTAGCCGGTGTGCGGCGACAGCCAGTCGCGGCTGGGCTCGCCGTTCTTGGCGGTGAGGATCTCCACGCGATCGCCGCTGCGCGGCGTGTGGGTCAGCGGCACGATGCGGCCGTTGACCTTGGCGCCGCGGCAGCGATGCCCGACGTCGGTGTGGATGTGGTACGCGAAATCGAGCACCGTGGCGCCACGCGACATGTCCACCACCTCGCCGCGCGGGGTCAGCACGTAGACGCGATCCTCCTCCAGCGCGTTCTCGAAGTCGGCCATCAGGCCGGCGTCGTCGTCGCTGCGCGACTCCAGCAGCGATCGCATCCAGGCCACCCGCTTCTCGAACTGCGCGTCGGCCGAGCCGCCTTCCTTGTAGCGCCAGTGCGCGGCCACGCCCAGCTCGTTGTCGTGGTGCATGGCGTGGGTGCGGATCTGCACCTCAAGGCTGCGCCCGCCCGGGCCGACCACCGCGGTGTGCAGCGACTGGTAGCCGTTCTGCTTGGGCCGCGCGATGTAGTCGTCGAACTCCTTGGGGATGTGCGGCCACAACCCGTGCACCACGCCCAGCGCGGCATAGCAGCCGGCCACGTCGTCGACCAGCACGCGCAACGCGCGGATGTCGTACAGCTCGTCGAAATCCAGATGCTTGCGCTGCATCTTCTTCCAGATCGAATGGATGTGCTTGGGCCGGCCGGCGATCTCCGCCTTGATGCCGGCGTCGGCGAGCGCCTTGCCGAGGGTGTCGATGCATTCGCGGATGAAGCTCTCGCGGTCGGCGCGGCGTTCATCGAGCAACCTGGCGATGCGCTTGTAGACGTCCGGCTGGGTGTAGCGGAAGGCCAGGTCCTCCAGCTCCCACTTGAGCTGCCAGATGCCCAGGCGGTTGGCCAGCGGCGCATGGATGTCGGCGGTCAGCTGCGCCAGGCGGCGCGCCTCCTCGGGCGGCAGCGTCGCCGCCTCGCGCATGCGCAGCAACTGGCGCACCAGCAGCACGAAGACCACGCGCACGTCGCGGATGATCGCCAGCAGCAGCCGCCGCAGGCCTTCGCTGGCGCCGCTGCGCTCGGCGTGCAGCGCCCATACCTTCTCGGCGGCGAACTGGCCCTCGACCAGCCGCACCAGCGGCGCCGGCAGGTCCTTCTGCGCCGCCTGCCAGGCGGCCGGTTCCGTCTCGGCCAGCGCGAACCAGGCCGCCGAGGCCCGGGTTTCGGCATCGCAGCGCAGGGAATCGAGCAGGTCCAGCGTCTGCGTCAGCCGCGCGCGCCGTTCGGCCGACAGGCCCGCGCACGCGGCGAGCGCCGCATCGAGCAGCGGCGAGGCGACGGCATCGTGCCCTGGATCGGGTGACGGGGTGGACATGCGATCAGCGTAGTACGAAGCGCGCGGGCGGCGAAATGACCGTATGGCACGACGACATGCGCGGTTCAGGCATCCTCGCCGCGCTGCGCCTTGTGCAGCGCGCGGGCCATGCGCTTGGGCGAGACGGTCACCGCGGTGCCCAGCTCCTGGGCGAACAGCGAGACGCGGTATTCCTCGATCATCCAGCGCAGTGCCTCGGTGTCCTCGCCATCCTCGCCGGCGGCGTGCAGGCCCAGCCACGCGCGCCAGTACGGCAGCACCTGCAGCAGGCGCTCGGTGTCCTTCCTGGGGTCCTGCTGCAGGCGCTCGGCGCGCAGGCGCATGGCCTTGAGGTAGCGTGGCATCTCGCGCAGCCGCGCCAGCGGCAGCTCGCGCAGGAAGCCGGACGCCAGCAGCGCGTCCAGCTGCTCGCCAAGATCCTCGTAGCTGGCCGCGGCAAAGCCCATCATGGGTGGCTCCAGCCACGGCTTGAGCTCGGCCTGGCCCTCGATGATCGGCTCGGCGCAGGCCAGGCGCTCGACGGCGGCGGCGAACAGGTGGCGGGCCAGGTCGTCCTTCAGCGCCTCGAAGTCCGCCCGCGTGCGCACCTGCAGATCGCGCTCGGCCAGCAGGTCGGCCAGGCCGCCCTCGACCAGGTCCTCGCGCAGGCCGTCCACGCTGCCCAGCGGCGCGTACTTGAGCGCCACCGGGTTGCCGATGGGCAGCTTGCGACGGGCCTGCTTCATCGCCGGCGCCAGGGCCAGGCGCAGCAGGCGCTCGACGCCGCGCAGGTGTTCGGCGCGGGCCTCGTCGGCGCGCTCGAACACGCGCAGCGCGACCGAGGTGCCCTGGTCGACCAGCGCCGGATAGGCATCCAGGCCACCCTCGGAGCGCACCCGCTCGGGCAAGTCGTCGACATCCCAGCTGTCCACGTCCTCGCGCGTCAGGTCGGCATCGGCGCGACGCGAGAAGGCATCGCGCGCGTCGGCCATCCACTTCGCGCGCAGGGCCTCGAGGCTGCGCGAGGCGTCCAGGGTGCGGCCGTTCTCGTCGTGCAGGCGGAAGCGCATGGCGAAGTGCGCCGGCAGTTCGATGCCGGCGAAATCGCTGGCCGAGACCTCGACGCCCGTCACCCGCTGCAGGTAACCCGCCAGCACCGCATCGAGCGGCTCGTCGCGCGCCGCCTCGGCCTCGCAGAAGGCGCGCGCGAAATCCGGCGCCGGCACGAAGTTGCGCCTGAGCGCCTTGGGCAGCCCGCGGATCAGCGCCGCCACCTTGTCCGCCAGCAGGCCCGGCACCAGCCACTGGCAGCGCACGTCCGGCAGCGCATTGAGCAGGGCCAGCGGCAGGTGCAGGGTGACGCCGTCGGCATCGTCGCCGGGCACGAAACGGTATTCCAGGCGATAGCGCTGGCCCTCCAGTTCCAGCCGGGCCGGGAAGGCCCTGGCATCGAGGTCCGGCGACACGTCGAGCACGTCGTCCAGCGACCAGCGCATGGCCGCCTGCACGGCCGGCGCGGCCCTGGCGTACCACTTCTCCAGCGCGGCGCGCGAACTGATGTCGCCCGGCAGCTTGCCCTCGAAGAACGCGGCGCGATCGACCGGCTCCTTGATCAGGCCCTCGCGACGCTGCTTGGCCTCCAGCTCGCGAGCCTGCTCCAGCACGCGCTGGTTGGCGCGCACGAAATCGGCGCGGGTGTCGATCTCGCAGGTGGCCAGCGCCTGCTCGACGAAGATGGCGTGCGCCTGCGCCGGGTCCTGCCTGTCGAAGGTGACCAGACGACGCTCGGCCAGGTGCAGGCCGAACAGCGTGACCTGCTCGTAGGCCACCACCTTGCCCTGCTTGCGCGAGAAGTGCGGATCGCTGTGCGCGCGCTTGACCAGGTGCGCGGCCTGCTCCTCGACCCAGCGCGGTTCGATGCGCGCGCACAGCATGCCCCACACGCGCCCGCCGACGTCGAGGATCTGCGCGGCGAAGATCCAGTTCGGCGGCGAGGCGGCCAGCGCCGAGCCGGGGAATACCTTGAAGCTGCGACCGCGGGTGCCGCGGAACAGGCCCTTCTCGTCCTGCCGCGCGACCTGGGTCGGCAGGCCAGCCAGCAGGCAGCGGTGGATGGCTTCGTAATCCACGTCGCCATCCAACGCCGGATGCTGGCCTCCTCCCCTGCTCGCAGGGGAGGGCTGGGGCGGGGTTGCCCCGGTGTGCGGCTGAGCCGCTTTGACGAAGGAACCCCCTCTCGATCTCCCCCTGCGAGCAGGGGGAGAAGCCACCTCGCGCGCCGCTTTACCGGCAGAATCCCCTCTCGATCTCCTCCTGCCAGCAGGGGGAGAAGCCACCTCGCGCATGGCCAACTTCAATTGCCGGTGCAGCTCGCGCCACTCGCGCATGCGCAGGTAGCTCAGGAAGTGTTTCTGGCACCAGTCGCGCAGCTTCGACTGCGTCAGGTCCTCGTGCGCGGTGGTGTACTCGCGCCACAGGTTGAGCACGCCGACGACGTCGGATTTCGGATCGGCGAACACCTTGTGCGCGGCATCGGCCTGGCCGCGCTTGTCGGCCGGGCGCTCGCGCGGGTCCTGCACGCTGAGGAAGGCGACCACCGTGAGCAGGTCGTCGAGCGTGCCGCGCTTTTGCGCCTCGACCAGCATGCGCGCCAGCTGCACGTCGATGGGCAGGCGCGCCAGGTCGCGGCCGATGGCGGTCAGCCGGCGCTGCTCGTCGATGGCCTGCAGTTCGGCCAGGCGGCGGTAGCCGTCCCCCACCGCGCCCGGCTCGGGCGTCTCCAGGAACGGGAAGTCCTCGACCTCGCCCAGCCTGAGGCTGAGCATGCGCAGGATCACGTTGGCCAGCGACGAGCGCAGCAGCTCCGGATCGGTGAACGGCGGACGGCCGTCGAAATCGGTCGGGTCGTACAGGCGCACGCAGATGCCCGGCCCCACGCGCCCGCAGCGGCCCTTGCGCTGGTCGGCGGCGGCGCGCGAAATCGGCTCCACGTGCAGGCGCTCGAGCTGGCTGCGCTGGCTGTAGCGCTTGACCCGCGCCGCGCCAGTGTCGATCACGTAGCGGATGCGCGGCACCGTCAGCGAGGTCTCGGCGACATTGGTGGCCAGCACGATGCGCCGCGCCGGTCCGGGGTGGAACACGCGGTCCTGGTCCTTCGCCGACAGCCGCGCGTACAGCGGCAGCACCTCGGTATGGCGGTAGTTGCGTCGCGACAGCAGCAGGTGCGCGTCGCGGATCTCGCGCTCGCCGGGCAGGAACACCAGCACGTCGCCGCGCGGGTCCTCGGCGGTGATCTCGTCCAGCGCCAGGGCGATGTGCTCGGCGCTGCCCTGCTGCACGTTGTCGCGCGCGCCGGCGGTGGCGTCCAGCGGCCGCCAGCGCACCTCGACCGGATAGGCGCGCCCCTCCACCTCGATCACCGGCGCGCCGTCGAAGTGCTCGGCGAATCGCGCGGTGTCGATGGTCGCCGAGGTGACGATGACCTTCAGGTCCGGCCGCTTGACCAGCAGTCGCTTCAGATACCCGAGCAGGAAGTCGATGTTGAGGCTGCGCTCGTGCGCCTCGTCGATGATCAGGGTGTCGTAGCTGGACAGCCACGGGTCGCCCTGGGTCTCGGCCAGCAGGATGCCGTCGGTCATGAACTTGACCAGGCTGTCCTCGCCCACCTGTTCGGTGAAGCGCACCTGGAAGCCCACCTTGTCGCCGATGCGCGTGCCCAGTTCCTCGGCCACGCGCCGCGCCACCGAGCGCGCCGCCAGCCGGCGCGGCTGGGTGCAGCCGATCAGGCCCGCCGCGCCGCGGCCGGCGGCCAGGCACAGCTTGGGCAGCTGGGTGGTCTTGCCCGAACCGGTCTCGCCGGCGATCACCACCACCTGATGGTCGCGGATGGCGGCGATGATGTCCTCGGCGCGCTCGCTGATCGGCAGGCTGTCGTCGAGCGACACGGACGGCACCATCGCCGCCCGCGCCTCGCGCCGCGCCACCGAGGCCTCGATGTCCTTCGACAGCGCCGCCAGCGCGCCGGCCGATGCATCGCGCGCGCGCTTGAGCTTGAGCCAGCGCCCCAGCAGCGGGCCGAAATCGCGCGTGCACGCCATCGCCATCCGCTTGCGCAGCGCGGACAGGGAGGGTGTCGCATCCCGTTGTGCAGGCGGTTTTTTCATCGCAGCCGCGCATGATAGCTGCACGCTATCGTCGTGATCGAAACAATCCACTTTAATCGCCGCCAATCGGACCCATACTTGATGACGTAGCCATCGCCGCGCCGGCGCCGCCACCTCCCCGGGCGGCCGCCGGTCGCGCGGGGCCCACTCACCGTGTACCAGGAGAGCATTCCATGGCCATCGACATCGGTATTGCCAAGAAAGACCGCGAGGCGGTCGCCAAGCACCTGTCCAAGCTGCTGGCCGACACCTACTCGCTGTACCTGAAGACCCACAGCTTCCACTGGAACGTCACCGGCCCGCACTTCAACAGCCTGCACGCGATGTTCGAGCAGCAGTACAACGCGCTGTGGATCGCCGCCGACGCCATCGCCGAGCGCATCCGCGCGCTGGGCCTGTTCGCGCCGGGGTCCTACAGCCAGTTCGGCAAGCTGACCGCGATCAAGGAAGAGTCCGGCGTGCCCGACTGGAAACAGATGGTGCAGCAGCTGGTGGACGGCCACGAGACCGCCGCGGCGACCGCGCGCGAAACCCTCAGGGCCGCCGAGAAAGCCGGCGACGGCGGTTCGGCGGACACCGCCACCGGCCGCCTGACCGAGCACGAGAAGACCGCCTGGATGCTGCGCTCGCTGCTGCAGTAAACGCTCGACATCCACTCCCCGGATGGGAAAGGGGCGCGCCGGTCGGCGTGCCCTTTTTCGTGCATCGACGGGCCGGACCGGCCCTTCAACGATGCCCGGTCGTCGCGTGCCGGGCGATACACGCGGACGTGTAATCGGACGGCACCACGAGGGCCGGATCGTTCGCGCTGACGATGCCGCTCACGCCGAAGCGCCGCAGATCCCGGATGCTCCAGGGCCAGAACACGATCTTGCCCGCATCCAGGCGCTTCTGGATCTTCGGCGGCGGCCGATTGACCATGTCCATGCTGACGTGGCGCTCACGGTAGAACGCCCTGAAGGCCCAGGCCTCCCGGACCAGCCGCTGGGTCACCTTGTCGCTGTAGTGGCCGGCCAGCGCTTGCTTGATCGTGAAGGGACCGCCGTGCATCGCCAGGTCGGCGCAATGCAGCAGCACGCGCTGACGGCCCATGAGGAAAAGGAACTGCGCGCATGCCGATGCGCACATGTCGCCGACCACCGGCACCGGATCATGCGGGTCCAGCAGCTTCACGATGCCCATGCTGGTGCTGAAATAGCCGCCGATCCCCGATATGACCACATAGGGATGGTGGCCGATCCCCTGCCGCTGCCGCAGCAGCTGGACGAACATGGCCGGATCGATCTTCCCGCGCAGGCAGACCACGCTTCCACCGTCCACGACATGCACGCCATGCAGGCCCTCGCACTTGGCGAATGCGTCGACCGCCCCGTGATAGATCGCGCCGTGGTCCGCGCGCGCCGCCTGGCACAGGCTCGCCGCGCCGAGCAAACACATGACAAGCACGAGTCGAATACAAGCGTTCAATGGCAATCTCCATGCGTGGATTACGGGAGCACGATGAGTGCCCGGCAAGAAAAAGGGCGCACCAACCGGCGCGCCCTTTTGTAGTGGATCGACGGAAAGGACTCAGCCCTTCGGTGCCGGTCCCTTGACCGCCGTGACGAAGGCATCCGGCTTCAGGTAGGTCTTGAAGGCCGCCTGGATCTGACCCGCGGTCATGTTCAGGTACTCACGCGCGGCGATGCTGTAGCTGTCCAGCGGCTTGCCCTGCATGGACAGGCTGAGCAGGCGCCGGCCGATCGAGCCAAAGCTCGATTCGCCCAATGCGATCTGCCGCAGCACCATGCCCTTGGCCGTATGCAGCTCATCGGCGGTGACAGGCGCGTCCTGCATCTGCTTGATGTCGCGCACCACCATGGCCCGCGCCTTGTAGACCTTGTCGGGATCGCAGCCGTAGGTCACCTGGAACGTGCCGTTGTTCTTCTCCAGGTCCACGCCGCTGCGCACGCCGTAGACCAGGCCACCCTTCACGCGCAGGTCACGCCACAGGCGCGAGGCGAACACGCCGCCGCTGAGCACCTGGTTGCCCAGCTGCAGGGCGTAGCGCTGCGGGCTGTTCTGGGTCAGGGCGAGGTTGTGCGCCAGCGTCACCGAGTCCTGCACCGCCGAGGAATCCGGGGTGTGGAACTGGCTGGGCTTGTTCATGGGCGCGGCCGGATAGTCGGTGTCGGGCTTGGCCCCGCTGGCGGACCAGCCGCCGAAGTTGGCCTGGACCGCCTGACGCGCCTGCTCGGGCGTGACGTCGCCGATCACCACGATGGTGGTCATGTCGGGACGGAAGGTCGCCGAGTAGTAGGCCTTCACGTCCGCCAGCTTCAGGCCGCCGATGCTCTTGGGCGTGGCATAGCGCAGCTCCGGGTAGCCGGCCGGGTACAGCGCGCGGTCCAGGTGGATGCCGTTGAGGAAACCCGGCGACTGGATGGTGCCCGCCGCCCCTTGGGCCTGGTTGCGCTGCATCACCATGAAGGCGCGCGCCGGCATGGCCGGATGCAGCTCGTTGTCGGCCAGCAGCTTCATGCCCTGGTCGAAATGCGCGCTGGGCACGGACAGCGAGAAGCTGGAACCGGCGCTCTCATGCGCGCTGATGGCGTCCAGCGCCGTCTGGAACTGCAGGCGGTTCATATCGGTGGTGCCGAAGTTGAACAGGCTGTCGAGCACATCGGCCACGCCTTCCTGGCCCTTCGGCGCCTGCATGTCCTGGTTGGTCTTGATCTTGCCGTAGACCTCCACCGTCTTGCTGACCGATTCGGGCTGCACGATCACGCGCAGACCATTGGACAAGCGTGAACGAGGTCGGGTGAATCGCCGAGTTCGGCAGCTTGAGCTGGGCAAAGTCCGCCTTGGCCCACGCCGGCAGCGTGACCGGACCGCTGGGCTTGCCGCCGAAGCTCTCGGCGCCGCCGAAGCCCTTGCGCGCCACCGGCTTGCCGGACGAGCGCGGGGTCAGCACCGCGGTGATGGCCTCGGCGGGCTTGAAGATACGCTTGGCCAGCGCATTGACCTGGGCCGGGGTGACCGCGGCGATGGCCGCGCGCATGTCATCGGGCGAGCCCGCCTGCTGGAAGGCCAGCGCCTCGGACCAGCTGTTGGCCAGGCCGGACACCGAGTTCTTCTTGTATTCGAGGTCGGCGATGGCCTTGTTCCTGGCCGCCATCACCAGGTCGGCCGGAACGCCCTTGGCGGCGACCTCGGCCATGATGTCCTGCATGGTCTTCTCGACGCCCTTGGCGTTGCCGCCGCGCGGGAAGATGCCGATGGCGAAACCGATGCCGGCATGCGGCAGGAACGAGCCCTGGAAGCCGCCATACAGCGCCTTGCCGGTCAGGCCCATCTCGAACAGCTTGCCGCGCTTGGAACCCAGCGCCTCCGAAAGCACCAGCGCGGTCGCGTAGTCCTTGCTGCGCAGGCCGGGCATGCGCCAGGTCATGGCGACACTGCCGTAGGGATTGTCGGTGGGCAGCGCAACGGTGTGCGCCTTGACCGGCTGGAAGTGGAACTGCGGCCGCTGCGGGATGGTCTTGCGCGGAATGTCGCTGAACAGCGACTTCACCTTGGCCAGCGTGGCCGCCGGATCGACATCACCGGCGATCACCAGGATCGCGTTGTTGGGCGCGTACCAGGTGTCGTGGAAATGCTTGAGCGCCTTGGCCGTGGTCTTGTCGAATGACGGGCGCGTGCCCAGGCCAGTGTGCGCATAGGGCGTGCCCTTGAACATGCGCGCGCGCAGTTCGGTGTAGAAGGTGTAACCGGGGTTGGAGTTGTCGCGCGAGACTTCCTGCTCGATCGCGCCGCGCTCCTTGCTCCAGTCCTTGGCGGTCATGTTCACGCCGCGCATGCGGATGGCGTGGATGCGCAGCGCCACGTCCAGGTCCTGCGCCGGCACGGTGAAGAAGTACTGGGTGACGCCCTCGGTGGTATCGGCGTTGAAATCGCCGCCCATGTTCGCCGCCAGAGCGGACAGCTGGTCCTTGGTCAGACCCGGGCTGCCGCGGAACATCATGTGCTCGACCGCGTGGGCGGTGCCCGGGAAGCCCTTGGGCACCTCGTTGGAGCCGGCCAGGTAATTGACCTCGGTGGTCACCACCGGCGCCAGCGTGTCGCGCACGATGACCACGCGCAGGCCGTTGGGCAGCGTGGCCCGCGTGACGTCCGTGGTCGCCGGCTTGGCCAGCGCCGTGCCGGCCGCGCCCGCGACCAGCAGCGCGACGGCCGCCAGAAATCTCATCTTCCCTTTCATCAAAGTCTCCCTTGGAGTGGAATCGTGAAACGCCTCAGGATGAGGTTTATGCTGGGAACATCCGGAGCCGCACAAGTTCCGGGGCCGTGACCTTCGGCACGGTGTGGCCGACGGAACACAACGATCTCCCGCGCGAGTCAGTAACACGCCAGGGTGAGTGCCATGGGTTCAGTCATCGACTCGCCAGCGAGGAAGCTTCCGCCTTGACGCCGCGCCGGATGTTCTCAGAGCATCAGATGTATCACACCGGCCAGCAACGGCCCCATAGGCAAATTTCGCAGGAGGCGACATGAAACACCAAAGGAAAGCACCCACATGGCAACGCATCTTCTGTGGCCTGCTGGGCGTCGCAGCTATCGGGTTACTGGCCCGGAGCCTACTTAGCGGCGTGCCGGGACCGCTGGACCACACAGCACAGCAACTCCTTGCAGCCAGCGGGGGATATCTTTTTTCACACATCGCGCTGACCGGCCGCCTTCCAGCCCGGATGCAGCACAAGGTTAAAAAAGGCAGGTCAAGAAATTGAACTTGCCCACATGGCTCTACTTGCTCTAGACAACTAACATGATTTAAAACCGACGCATTCTTCAGTTCTTTCAACCACTTCTCCGTTACTGAACCTGAACAGCAAAAAGAACATCAAAATGTCGTTGGAACTCCCTATGGCGTGGTAAGCGGATAACCAAAATGCATAATTTGATCCTGTCATTAAACTAGAAATAAATAAAGCAAGGCTCAGAACAAGAAACGGTAAAATAGCAGATATTTTGTACCTCAATACATTAACAACAGAATTACAAGCCACATAAAACACCAATGATCTTTTGTTGAAACCGAAATGAACGAGATGCCGAGGAACGCCGCCAAACGATACAAAAGATATATAATGCATCAGTTCGTGAATATAAATACTTAAAGCCAGCAGTATTGTATAAATAAATATTTCTTGCAAAGATAACAGATGTAAATGAAAAAATGATTCGTTAAACCTATAGTATATTGAAATATATGTAAAAATAATCAGAGCGCCAATAAACTGACTAAGCAATATAAACCTTGCTCTTGAAAGGCAACTCTTGCGCTTTATTATCTGCATTTGAACAACCTCTATTCCGTATATTTAAAAATATACTTCAATATATTTTACATAAATACCCGCGCCCAGGAACACATGGCGCGGGTATTAAACATTGCCATTTCGCTCTGCTGAAATATATTTCAGCTTGCAGTTAGGCATGAAGGATTTATCTTACAAGCCATGATCTTCGAGTTGGCCATTAATCCATGAGCCGATCTGCCAACCCACAACAGCGGCGCCCGCAACAGCTCCGGCCGCTGCACCAAGTGTCAACCCGGCATCAATTTCAGCGATACCAAAAAGCTCTTCTGCGACGCCGCCATTGACCAGATTCATATCCTTTTTGCTCAAAGCGTACATGACTTAACTCCTTTTGTTCCGGAATTCAACACCGTTCCGGTTACGGCATTGCCAGCTTCAATTTTCGAAGCACGACAAATCTGACTGATATTTGATTACCGCATAAACTCGACCTGCGCCCATCAAAACTTATGGTATTCGGGTATGTTTTATGGCTTTTGATCATGAACAGAGCTGTTTATCACCCGTATCCACAAAATATGCAGAAGGCTGCAATTTCATACTGAAATGTAATCATATTTGCTAAATAATATTGCAAATCCTCGGAGTGAGGACAAGCCCCTGAATGGCAATTTTTTGAATTTTTCCTATCAGAATTTTTCTTAACTTATTCCGTGAAGTAAGTGGCTGCAAAAGTTGTTGATACATGTGATTCTCATGAACTCGAGAGCGGCCTAGTCCAACTAGTTCCGCTAGACGTGCGACGCCGTGGAGCGCGCGGCGCAATTTCCGGCTGCACAAGGCGCTTGGCGAGCCGAAGACCATCGAGGCGCGCGAGGACGGGCTGCACATCAGCACGGCGCTTTCCCAGGGGCGGCTGCCGTGGTCGCACATCGTGAAGTGGCGGCGCAATCGGCACCTGCTGCTTTTGTACATTTCACGCCACCAGTTCCACCTGCTGCCCCGGCATGCCTTTGCCGATGAGGCGGCCTTCGCGGCCTTCGCCGGGACCGTGCGCGGTCACGTGGGCGCGGCGGGCTAGCGGGTACGGCGCGCCCTGCCCGGCGCCTTCGCGGCGCCTGTCCCGCGACGCGCCGGAAGGGCAAAATCCTCAATCCAATCACGCACCTGGCCATTGGTTATAGAGGGCCGATTTGCGGTTGTCGCCCCCCTTTTCGCTGGGCATACTCCAGTGCCTGAGGACACTTCCGTCAGCCAGCATCGCGAGTGGATATGAGCACGACTGTCGAACTGTTTGAACGCTTCAAGGCGCACCTGACGGTGCAGGCCGATCACGCCGCCGGGCAGATCCTGGGCGTGAAGCCGCAGACCATCAGCAACTGGCGCACCCGTGGCAGCCAGGCCGAGCCGAAGCTGATCGAGTTGATGTGCAGGAAGCTGGGCGAGGATCCGATGCCCTGGCTGCTGCGCGCGCAGGCCGAGCAGGCCCACGACCCGGCCAACGAGATGGTGTGGAAGCGCGTGGCCAGCCGCCTGGGCGTGTCGCTGTCGGCGATCGCGCTGTTCCTGGGTCGCAGCCACGAGGCCGCCGCGCAGGGCGTCAACAACCTGGTTGGCGACAATGCGTTCGCCGCCGGCATCGTGGACGCCATGGGCCAGGCGCTGAGCGCCCTGCCGCTGGGCTGATCCCACGGTCCGGGCCCGCGCCGCGCGCGGGCCCGGCACCCCTTTCGACGCCCGCCTGCCGGCCGCCGGCTCGCGGGCGTCGTGCTGAGTGGCGCCTGACCGGACGCCCCGCCACGCATTGAGCGGCTTTCGGGGCTTGGGTAAGCTGGCATGCGGTCAGCCCCGCGCGACCGCATGCGCGTGCACCTTCGCCCCCAGGACCGTCCGTTGACCGCCCAACCCCGCCCCGCCGCTCGCCGGCAATCCCTGATCGTCGCGGTGCTGCTGGCCCTGTTGCTGGCGGTGCTCAACGTGGGGCTGTGGTGGTGGAGCAACCTGCCCAACGGTCCGGACGACGTGGTGCTGCCGATCCACGGCTTCGCCTACAGCCCGTACCAGCGCTACCAGGGGCCGTTCGACAAGGACTACCCCAGCGACAGGCAGATCAGCGCCGACCTCAAGCTGCTGTCGCGCTACACCCGGCACATCCGCACCTACGACGCGATCGAGAACCCGCAGGTGATCCGCCTGGCCGCGGCCCAGGGCCTGGACGTGATGGCCGGCGCGTGGATCGACCGACGCCTGCTGCACAACGACGAGGAGATCGACGCGGTGGCGTCGCAGGCGCGGCGCTACCCGAAGACCGTCACCCGCGTGCTGATCGGCAACGAGGTGCTGCTGCGCCACGACATCAAGCCGACCGAGCTGATGGCCTACCTGGACCGCGCCCGCGCGCAGATCCGCCAGCCGGTGTCGACCGCCGAGCCGTGGCACATCTGGGAGAAGTACCCGGAGCTGGTCAAGCACGTGGACTTCATCACCGTGCACCTGCTGCCCTACTGGGAAGGCGTACCGCTGCACGATGCGCTCAATGACGTGATCACGCGCTACAACGCGCTGCACCGCCTGTACCCGGACAAGCCCATCGTGATCGGCGAGATCGGCTGGCCGTCCAACGGCGACCGCTTCCTGTACGCCAATCCGTCGGTGTCCAACGAGGCCATCTTCCTGCGCAGCTGGTTCAGCTGGGCGCGCCAGAACCACATCGACTACTACGTGATGGAGGCCTTCGACCAGCCGTGGAAGGAATCGCTGGGCGAGGGCCGCACCGGCGCCTACTGGGGCATGTTCAACGCCGACCGCAAGCCGAAGTTCCCGTTCACCGGGCCGGTGATCGAGGATTCGTCGTGGCTGGGCAAGGCGCTGGCCGCCAGCCTGCTGGCGCTGTTGCCGATGATCTGGTTCGGCCGGCGCTTCCATCGCTACAAGCTGGCCGGACGCTTCTTCTTCATGCTGCTGCTGCAGCTGGCCGCGGGCGTCATCACCTGGGCGGCCACGCTGCCGTTCAACTTCTACCTCGAGCCCGTTCGACTGGGCGATGCTGGTGCTGCTGTTCCCGGCGCAGATCGCCATCATCGCGATCCTGCTGATCAACGGCTTCGAGTTCACCGAGGTGCTGTGGCGGCGCGCCTGGCTGCGCCACGCCGAGCTGCTGACGCCGGACCCGCCCGAAAAGCAGCCGTTCGTGTCCATCCACCTGGCCTGCTACAACGAGCCGCCGGAGATGGTGCAGGTGACGCTCGATTCGCTGGCGGCGCTGGACTACGCCAACTTCGAAGTGCTGGTGATCGACAACAACACCAGGGACCCGGCCATCTGGGAGCCGGTCCGCGCGTATTGCGAGACCCTCGGCCCGCGCTTCCGCTTCTTCCACCTGGAACCGTGGCCGGGCTACAAGGCCGGCGCGCTGAACTTCGGCCTCAAGCAGACCGACGAGCGCGCCGACGTGGTCGCCGTGGTGGACGCCGACTACGTGGTGCGGCCGGACTGGCTGGCGCGCCTGACCGGGCATTTCCACGAACCGGACGTGGCCGTGGTGCAGTGCCCGCAGGCGCACCGCGATTTCCAGGGCAACACCTTCCGCCGCTGGACCGCGTGGGAATACGACGGCTTCTTCCGCATCGGCATGCACCACCGCAACGAGCGCAACGCGATCATCCAGCACGGCACCATGACCATGGTGCGGCGCTCGGCGCTGGAAGGCACCGGCGGCTGGTCGGAGTGGACCATCTGCGAGGATGCCGAGCTGGGCCTGCGCCTGATGCATGCCGGCTACCAGCTGCTGTATGTCGACGAGCTGATGGGCAAGGGCCTGACGCCGGCCGACTTCAAGGCCTACAAGAGCCAGCGCTACCGCTGGGCGTTCGGCGCCATGCAGATCCTCAAGGGCCGCTGGGACTGGCTGGTGCGCAAGGGGCCGCTCAGCGTCGGCCAGCGCTTCCACTTCCTGACCGGCTGGTTCAGCTGGTTCGCCGACGCGCTGCACCTGGTGTTCACCATGATGGCGCTGTTCTGGACCGCCGGCATGATCGCCCTGCCGCAGTACTTCAGCCTGCCGATGCAGCTGTTCCTGATTCCGGTGATCGGCTTCTTCATCGCCAAGGCGGTGTTCGGCGTGGTGCTGTATCGCGCCCGCGTGCCGTGCAGCTGGCGCGACACCCTGACCGCCTCGATCGCCAGCATGGGCCTGTCGCACGCCATCGCGCGCGGCATCCTGCACGGCCTGACGCGCGAGAAGACCGCCTTCGTGGTCACCGCCAAGAGCCGGCGCCTGGGCGAATCGCGCCTGGCCGCGTTCGCGCCGGTGCGCGAGGAAGGCCTGATGGCCATCGCCCTGGCGCTGGCGGTGTCGGGCATGGCCTTCAGCTTCGGCGCGTCCTACATCGAGGGCGTGCTGTGGATGATCATTCTCGGCGCGCAGGCGATACCCTACGTATCGGCCCTGGCCGGCGCCTGGGTCGCGCATCGCAGCGCGTCCTGATCCGCGCACCCGGCGGATCGACACTGAACCCGCCAAGGATTCGACAGTCCCCTATTCCATGCGTCCGTTCCCACGCCACGCCCTGCTGCTGACCCTCCTGGCCGCCTCGCTGGCGCCATTGGCGGCGCATGCCGGAGTGACGCTGAAGGTGGACGGGGTGGACGACGACCTGCGCCAGGCGGTGATCCAGTCGGTGCGCCTGAGCCAGTACGCCAAGCGCGACGTCAGCGCCGCCCAGGTGCGCCGCCTGTACGCGCTGGCGCCGGACGAGGCGCGCAGGGCGTTGCGCCCGTACGGCTACTACGAGGCCACGGTCGAGCCGAGCCTGGCGCAACAGGGCAAGGACTGGACGGTGACGCTGAAGATCGCCCCGGGCGCGCCGGTGATCGTGCGCTCGATCGACATCCGCATGGATGCGAAGGCGCGCCAGCTCGACGACGTGAGCAAGGCGATCCGCCAGTTCGCCCCGCGCGAGGGCCAGCGCATGGACGATGGCCTCTACACCACCTCGCGCGATGCCATCAGCTCGGCGCTGGGCGCGGACGGCTATCTCGACGCGCGCATGACCCAGCACCGGGTGGAAGTCACGCGCGCCACGCACAGCGCCGCGGTCAAGCTGGCGTGGGACGTCGGCAAGCGCTACCGCTTCGGCCAGGTGAGCTTCAGCGGCTCGCAGTTCCGCGAGGGCTTCCTGGAGCGCTACGTGCCGTTCAAGACGGGCGACTACTACTCGCAGTCGCAGCTGCTGGCGCTGCAGCAGGCGCTGACCGGCGCCGACTACTTCGCCATGGTCAACGTGCAGCCGGACGTGCAGCATCCGCACGACGGCCGCGTCGACGTGAAGGTGCAGCTGCAACCGGCCAAGCGCAGCGTGTACACCGGCGGGCCGTTCATCGGCACCGACACCGGCCTGGGCCTGCGCCTGGGCCTGGACCGGCGCTGGGTCAACGATCGCGGGCACACCTGGAAGAACCAGCTGGTGATCGCGCAGCGCCTGAAGACCCTCGGCACGCTGTACCAGATTCCGCGCCCGGGACCCGACCAGCACACCCTGAACTTCGGCGCCAACTACCGCCAGGCCACCACCGACACCTCCAAGTCGCGGACCCTGGAGCTGGTCGCCAGCGACAGCCGGCTGTGGCACGGCTGGCTGCGCACCGTGGGCGTGCACGCGCTCTCGGGCACCTTCACCGTCGGCGCCACCAGCGGCACCGAGGCGGACAATCCCGGCATCGAGCGCGGACGCAGCACGCTGGTGTATCCGGAACTGTCGCTGGTCAAGAAGCAGGGCGCCAATCCGGATTTCGTGCGCCGCGGCTGGCTGCTCAGCCTGACCGCGCGCGGCACCGTGGGCACGGTGCTGTCGGACACGCGCTTTTCCCAGGTGCTGGCCGACGCCAGGTGGATCCACGCCTTCGGCCGCAGCAACCGGCTGGTGCTGCGCGGCAGCGCCGGCGCCACCGTGGTCGGCGACTTCTCCCTGCTGCCGCCGCAGTTGCGCTTCTTCGCCGGCGGCGACCAGTCGGTGCGCGGCTACGGCTACCAGGCGATCGGTCCGCGCAACAGCTACGACCGCGTGATCGGCGGGCGCAACCTGCTGGTCGGCAGCGTGACTGCCGAGCACTACTTCACGCGCAACTGGGGCATGGCCGCCTTCGTCGATGCCGGCAATGCCTTCAACGGCACCGACTACCGCCCGCGCGTGGGCACCGGCCTGGGCCTGCGCTGGCGCTCGCCGGTGGGCATGATCCGCGTCGATGTCGGCGTGCCGGTGCATGACGACCATGCCCACGGCGTGCAGCTGCACCTGTGGATAGGACCGGACCTGTGACCCGGCGCCGCCGGCTCCTGCTGATCGTGCTCGCCGTGCTGCTGGCGCTGGCGGCGGCGCTGGCCTGGCTGCTGGGCACCACCGCGGGCCTGCGCCTGGTGCTGACGCGCGCCGAACGCGCCACCGGCGGCGCGCTGACCGTGCAGCAGGCGCAGGGCCGCCTGGCCGGCACGGTGACCCTGGACGGGCTGAGTTACCGCACCGGCGACGGACTGGCGGTGCGCGTGGCGCATCTCGACGCGCAACCGGCCCTGCTCGCCCTGCTGCGTGGCCGCGTCCGTCTGCATGCACTCGACGCGCGCGCGCTGGACGTGGCGCTGCCGCCCAGCGAGACCAGAACGGCCAGGACGTCGAGCGCGTGGCCCGACCTGCGCGCGCCCGTCGACCTGTTTCTGGACCGGGTGCGGCTGGACGGTCTGCGCGTGCATCGCGGCGACCAAGATCTGTTTGTCGCCGACCGCATCAACTTCGATGGCGCATGGACCGCGCAGGGCGTCGCGCTTCAGTCGCTGCAGCTGCGCGCGCCGGACGGAAGCGTCGACCTCGACGCGCGCATGGCCTTCGCCGGCGGCCACCCGGGCCAGGTCGACGGCCGATTCGACTGGCAATGGGAGGGCCGCCGCTGGACCGGCTCGCTGAAGGCCCGCGGCAACGGTCGCACGGCCACGGCCGACCTCGCGCTGACCCGGCCATCGACCGCGCGGGCGCACCTGAGCCTGAAGACCCGCGCGCCCTACGCCTGGCAGGCGCGACTGGACCTGCCGCGCGGCGCCGCCGCACCGTGGCTGGGCGACAGCGCGATCCAGCAGCTGGCCGCGACCGTGCAGGCCCATGGCGACCGCGACCAGCTGCACGCCCAGGGCACGTTCGACCTGGATGCGCGCCGCCTGCAGCTGGCGGCGCTGGATGCACGCTTCGACCAGAGCTATCAGATCATCGCCCTGCAACACCTGCAGCTGCGCTCGCCGCAACATGCGGGATCGCTGGATGCCTCGGGCCGCATCGACCTGACCCCGGCCACGCCCACCGCGCAGCTGCGCGTGGCCTGGCAGGGCGTGTCGGTGCCGGCCGCCCTCGCCGGGCGCGACCTGGCCACCGCCGGCACGCTCAAGCTCGACGGCACGCTGAAGCAGTACCGCGCCGAGCTGACGGCGCAGGCGGGCGCACCCGATGCGCCGGTGACCATCACCGCCAGCGCGCAGGGCACGCCCGAGCGCATCGAGGTGCCGTCGCTGGCCGTGACCCGGGGCAAGGGCCGACTGGACGCCAGCGGTGCCGTGGACCTCGGCGCGGACATGGCCTGGCGGGCCAGCGCCACGACCCGCGCGTTCGATCCCGGCAGCGTGCTGCCCGGCTGGCCCGGGTCGCTGGATGCCCGGCTGCAGGCGCAGGGCCGGGCCGCCGGCAAGGCCGTGCAGGCCACGCTGGACCTGCAGCAGCTGAGCGGCACCTTGCGCGGTCGCACGGTGCGGGGGCACGGCCGCGTGTCGCTGTCGCCGCAACGCGTTCTGGAAGGCCGGCTCGAACTGGACTATGGCGAGGATCGCCTGGCGCTGGACGGCAAGGCCGGCGCGCGCAACGACATCACCCTGCGCGCGCACATCGGCGCGCTCGGCGCCTGGCTGCCCGACGCCCGCGGCGCGCTGGATGCCGACCTGCGCCTGCGCGGCCGCTGGCCACAACTGGCGCTCAAGGGCAGCGTCAACGGCGCGCGGCTGGACTGGCGCGACATGCGCGCGCGACGCCTGTCGAGTCGGCTCGACGTGACGGACATCGCCCACCCCGGCGGATCGCTGCACCTGCATGCCGAGGAGCTGCACGCCGCCGGCTTTACTTTCGACCGCCTCGACCTGGACGCCAGCGGCAACCGCGACAGGCACCAACTCGCGATCAAGGCCACGGGCGACCCGCTGTCGCTGGCACTGAGCCTGGACGGCGGCCTGCGCGGCCCGGCATGGAACGGCCGCCTGACGCGCCTGGACCTGGACCTGGCCAGGCAGCCGGCGTGGCATCTGCGCGCGCCGGCGACGCTGCGCTGGGACCGCGGCCAGGCCGAACTGGCGCAGACCTGCCTGCAGGCCGGCGCGCCGCAGTTGTGCCTGTCCGGCGAACGCCAGCGCAACGGCGCCCTGCATGCCCGCTACCGCATGCGCCAGCTGCCGCTGGCGCTGGTGCTGGCGCTGACCGCCAACGACCTGCCGATGCGCGCCCGGGGCACCCTGGACGGCGACGGCGACATCCACATCGGCGCCGCCGGCGCCCTGTCCGGCCAGGCCAGCCTGCGCTCGGACCAGGGCACGCTGTTCTACGTCGACCAGCCCGGCCAGCCGCTGCTGCGCTACCGGGCGCTGGACGCGCGCCTGGACCTGGGCGCGCAGGCGCAGACCCTCAAGGTCGCGGCGCAGCTGCAGGACAACGGCCGCCTGGACGGCAACCTGTCCATGCACGGCGACCAGCACCAGCTGGGCGGCCGGCTGCGCATGCACCTGGACAGCCTGCGCTTCGTGGAACTGTTCGTGCCGCAACTGGCCAACCTCGAGGGCACGCTGGACGCGGACCTGACGCCGGCCGGCACCCTGGCCCGGCCGGTGCTGCGCGGCGAGGCCCACGTCGACAAGCTGGCCGCCGAGGTGCCCACGCTGGGCCTGACGCTGGACCAGGGCCGCCTGCGGATCAGCGGCGACGACACGCAATCGCTGCACATCGACGGCCAGCTGCGCTCGGGCAAGGGCACCCTGAAGATCAGCGGCTCGGCCGGCATCGGCGCGGGGCAGCCGACCCTGCTCGCCGTGCAGGGCAGCAACGTGCAGGTGGCCAACATCCCCTCGGCAGCGGTCAGCCTGTCGCCGGACATCGGCATCCAGCGCGATGCCGACGGCCTGCACCTGGCCGGCGTGGTACGCGTGGACTCGGCCCGCGTGGAGCTGGAGAAACTGCCCGGCGCCGGCACCACCCAGGCCTCGCCCGACGTGGTGGTGGTCGATGCCGGGAAACCCGCAGCGCCCCCGGCGGCCGCGCTGCCCGTGACCAGCAACCTGCGGGTGCTGCTGGGCGACCACGCGCACGTGACCGGCTATGGCCTGGACGGCGACCTGCACGGCGACCTGCTGGTCATCGGCCGTCCCGGCAAGGGCGCGGTGGGCCAGGGCCAGATCCGCATCGACGGCAATTTCCGCGCCTACAGCCAGAACCTGGCCATCGAGCGCGGCCGCCTGCTGTTCGCCTCCACGCCGCTGGACGACCCCGGCCTGGACATCCGCGCGGTGCGCAAGCTCAACCCCAACGCCACCGTCAGCGACGGCCAGGAAGTGGGCCTGCAGGTGCGCGGCACCGCGCGCCGTCCGGTGCTGACGGTGTTCTCCAACCCGGCCATGGCGCAGTCGGACGCGCTGTCCTACCTGATCACCGGCAAGCCGCTGTCGCAGGTGCAGGGCGGCGAGGGCAGCATGGTCAATTCGGCGGCCCGCGCGCTGGGCTCGGCCACCGGCGACCTGCTGGCCAAGAACGTGGGCTCGCGCCTGGGCATCAGCGACATCGGCGTGTCCAACAACGACGCCCTGGGCACCGCGGCCTTCACCGTCGGCAAGTACCTCTCGCCGCGCCTGTACCTGAGCTACGGCGTGGGGCTGTTCGAGCCCGGCCAGGTGGTCACCCTGCGCTACATCCTCAGCCGGCGCTGGAATTTCGAGGCCCAGCAGTCCACCAACGCCAGCCGCGCCAGCTTCAACTACCGATACGAACGCTGATCGCACGGGCCTGGACGCATTTGCTCCTCCCCCTGCCCGCAGGGCGAGGATGGGTGGGGATTGCTCCAGATCGCGACGCTCCTGCATCCATGCCGAACCCCACCCCGGCCCTCCCCTGCTCGCAGGGGAGGGAGCCATTGGGCTCAACGGCCCCGGCCGAATCGGAAAACGGGAATCAAGGCCACGGCAGAAACCATGACCTATGACCTACGGCCGTTCCGGAAGGCCGCCGGTCGTACTAAGGTGTGTGTTTGATCCTGTCCATGGAGATCCCCATGCAACGCACGTCGCTACTCCTGGCTGCCGCCATCACCCTGTCCCTGGGCGCCTGCTCCTCGTCGGCCCCCGACAGCCACGAAGCCAAGACCGCCGCCGCGCCGACTCCGGCCAGCACCGCCTCCGCGGCCAAGCCCGACATCGGCATCGACCTGGCCGGTATCGATCATGCGGTCAAGCCCGGCGACAACTTCTTCCAGTACGCCAACGGCACCTGGTACAAGTCCGCCACCATTCCCGAGGACCGCTCCAGCATCGGCAACTTCCTGACCATCTACGAGCGCACCCAGAAGCGCATCGCCGAGATCGTGCAGAAGGCCGCCGACAGCCACCCGGCCGCTGGCACCGACGACGCCAGGATCGCCAACTACTACGCCGCCTTCATGAACACCGGTGCCATCGAGAAGGCCGGCCTCAAGCCGATCCAGCCCGAGCTGGACGCCATCGCCGGGATCAAGTCGCGCAGCGACCTGGCCAGCGTGCTGGGCAGCCGCCTGCGCCAGGACGAGGACCCGGTCAACAACACCGACTTCCAGACCGACCACCTGTTCGGCCTGTTCGTGGCCCAGGGCCTGACCGATCCCTCGCACAACATCGCCTACCTGCTGCAGGGCGGCCTGAGCATGCCCAGCCGCAACTACTACCTGTCCGACGACAAGGCCATGGTCGCCGTGCGCGACAAGTACAAGGCCTACATCGCCGCGCTGCTGAAGCAGGCCGGCACGCCCAACGCCGAGGCCGAGGCCAAGCGCGTGTTCGACCTGGAGATGAAGATCGCCAAGGCGCAGGAAAGCCTGGTCGACAGCCAGGACGTGCACAAGGCCAACAACCTGTGGTCGATGGCCGACTTCGCCAAGAAGGCGCCGGGCCTGGACTGGAGCGCCTACTTCAAGGCCGCCGGCCTGGCCGACCAGAAGGTGATCGACGTGTGGCAGCCGGCCGCCTTCGCCCGCCTGTCCAAGCTGGTCGCCAGCGAGCCGCTGGCCGACTGGCGCGCCCTGCTGCGCTTCCACACCCTGGACGACGCCGCCTCGCTGCTGCCCAAGGACTATGCCGACCTGGCCTTCGACTTCCACGGCAAGACCCTGACCGGCGTGCCGCAGCAGCAGCCGCGCGCCAAGCGCGCCATCGCCGCCACCAGCTACGCGCTGGGTGACGCGGTGGGCAAGATCTACGTCAAGGAGTACTTCCCGCCCGAGGCCAAGAAGCAGGTCGAGGACCTGGTGCACAACCTGGTCGCCGCCTTCGGCGCGCGCCTGGACCACCTGGAGTGGATGACCCCGGAAACCCGCGCCAAGGCCAAGGAGAAGCTGTCCACGCTGAAGGTCTACGTCGGCTATCCGGACGAAGGCCACTGGCGCAGCTACGCCGACCTCAAGGTCAGCGCCGACAACCCGCTGGGCAACGCCATGGCGGTGTCGAAGTTCAACTACCAATTCGCCCTGTCCAAGCTGGGCAAGCCGGTCGACCGCGCCGACTGGTGGATGCGTCCGCAGACCGTCAACGCGCTGAACATCCCGCTGGAGAATGCGCTGAACTTCCCGGCCGCGATCCTGCAGCCGCCGTTCTTCGATCCCAAGGCCGACCCGGCGCACAACTACGGTGCGATCGGCGCCATCATCGGCCACGAAATCAGCCACAGCTTCGACAACATGGGCTCGCAGTTCGACGCCCAGGGCCGCATGGAGAACTGGTGGACGCCGGCCGACAGCAAGCACTTCGACGAGGCCACGCACAAGCTGGTCGAGCAGTTCAACCAGTACCAGGCGCTGCCGGGCCTGAACGTCAACGGCCAGCAGACCCTGGGCGAGAACATCGCCGACGTGTCCGGCCTGACCGCCGCCTACCTCGCCTACCATGCCTCGCTGGGTGGCAAGCCGGCGCCGGTGATCGACGGCCTGACCGGCGACCAGCGCTTCTTCCTGTCCTTCGGCCAGGCCTGGCGCGCGAAGATGCGTGATGCCGCCCTGCGCGGACGCGTGAACACCGACGTGCACGCGCCGCCGCAGTTCCGCGCCGAGACCGTGCGCAACCTGGACGCCTGGTACACGGCGTTCGACGTCAAGCCGGGCGAGAAGCTGTACCTCAAGCCCGACCAGCGCGTGCAGATCTGGTAACACCCGCGCACGCGGCGTGAAGTCGAACGGGCGGTCCGGTGATGGGCCGCCCGTTTTTTTGGGCGGGGCTCGGGACTCGGGACTCGGGACTCGGGACTCGGGACTCGGGACTCGGGGCTCGGGGCTCGGGGCTCGGTACCCGGGACCCGGGACCCGGGACCCGAGGGGATGGTCGCTCAAGGCCGTGGTTTCGTAGCCCGGATAAGCCCGCAGGGCGCATCCGGGAGGGGTCGCCCTGCGGCCCCTTGGCGCACACCGCCTCGAAGGTTCCATTCCCGGATGCGCTTCGCTTATCCGGGCTACGCGATTTATCAGGACCGCGCCATGGGGGACTTGGGTGCCGTGTGCCGTGTGCCGTGTGCCGTGTGCCGGGTACCGAAGACGGGTACCGGGTCCCGGGTCCCGAATCCCGAATCCCGGACCCCGAAATTAAAGGCGATGATCGCCCAGCTCCGTAGCCCGGATAAGCCCGCAGGGCGCATCCGGGAGGGGTCGCCCTGCGACCCCTTGGCACGTACGGTCTGGATGGCCCCATTCCCGGATGCGCTTCGCTTATCCGGGCTACGCGATCTATCAGGACCGCGCCATGTGCGACTCAGGTACCGCATGACGGGTCACCGGGTCCCGGAGTCCCGAGTCCCGAACCCCGGATTTCAAAGCAACAGACAGGCCCCATAACCTCGTGCGGCTTCGCCGTGGCCGCGCCACGACGGCGCGACGTCAGGCCACGCCGAGCCCGTCGATGCTGGCGATGCGCGCGGGGTCGAAGCCGGCCAGTTCGGCGAAGCGCCGACCGCGTTCGGTGTAGTCGCGGAACTGGTCGAAACTGGGCGCACCGGGCGACAGCAGCGCCACGCCGCCTTCGGCCAGCACGTCGTGCAGGCGCGCCACGGCGGCGTCCAGGTCCGCGGTTTCGTGCAGCGGTCCGGCGAGCCCGGCCTCGCGCAAGGCATGCACGATGCGCTGCCGGTTGGCGCCCTGCACGATCACCGCGTGCGGCGGCTGCGCGGTCAGCGCGCCGGCGACCTCGCTCCAGTCCACGCCGCGATCGTGGCCACCGAGAATGATCGCCACCCTGCGGCCGGGCAGGCTGCGCAAGGCGGCCAGCGCGGCGGCCGGCGTGGTGCTGATCGAATCGTTGATCCAGGTGATGCCGCCCTTCTCGCCCAGGGTCTGCAGGCGGTGCGGCAAGGGCCGGAAGGTGACCAGCGCGGGCACCGCCGCGATGGCATCCAGGCCAAGGTGTTCCAGCGCGGCCAGCGCGGCGCAGGCGTTGAGCGCGTTGTGCTGGCCGGGCAGCGGCAGCTCGCCGATGTCGATCAGGCGCAGCCTGCCGCGATGGATGGCGCCGTCGGCCACGTGCCAGCCCTGCACATGGCCGAATTTCAGGCGCTCGGCGTGTCCGTTGGTACGCGCCACCAGGTCGCGCTGCGTGCCATTGACCAGCAGCGTCCGCGCGGCGTCGGCCAGCTTGAGCTTGTCGTCGATATAGCGTTCACGCGAGCCGTGCCAGTCCAGGTGTTCCTCGTACAGGCTGGTGACCACGCCCAGTTCCAGCGGCCCGGCCTCGCCGGTCTGGAAGCTGGACAGCTCGACCACCCACAGGTCGGCCTCGGCATCGAGCAGGTCCAGCAGCGGCAGGCCGATGTTGCCGGCCAGCGCCGTGCGCACGCCGAGCGCGCGCGCCAGGTGCGCGGCCAGCGCGCTGGCGGTGCTCTTGCCCTTGGTGCCGGTGATGCCGATCACGCGGGCGTCGGGACGCTCGCCGAACCACAACGCGGTGCCCGAGGTGAAGACCGTGCCGCGAGCCCGGGCGGCCTCGATCGGCGGCAGGTAGGCCGAGATGCCGGGCGACTTGACCACCACGTCGAAGGCCGACAGCGCCTCGGCGCCGGGATCTTCATGGCGGATCGCCAGCAACGGCTCGTGCGCCAGGTCGTCGACCTCGCCGGCACGGCAGAACAGCGTCAACGCCTGCCGCGGCAGGCGCGCGCGCAGCGCGGCGATGGCGGCGCGGCCCTCGCGGCCAGCGCCCCACACCGCGATGCGCTGGCCTTCAAGCGCGGCGAATCGCATCCAGTGCTCCATCCAGGCGCGCCGGAATGCGGTGCGCGTCGGCGGCCTCCAGCCAGGGTTCAAGGGCCAGCTCGGCAACGTCGAGCTGCGGCGCGATCTCCTCGGCGAAGCGCGCCACCATCGCGTCCTCGCGCCATTCCGGGCGCTGGCTCAGCGCGAGCATCGCCGCGCGCGCCTCGGCGCCCTCGCCCACGCACTCGAAGGGTTTGTGGTCGCGGTACTCCATCAGCGCGTCGAAGCCGGCGCGCTGCGACTCGTCGTCCAGCAGGTTGCGGCCGAAGATCGACAGCAGTCGCGGCTTGGGCAGGAACGGCGCCAGCGCCAGGAACACGAAATGGCACTTCGGGCACTGCCCGCACCAGCGGTCGGCCGGCTTGGGTCCGAGGATGCGGAAGTTGCGGTTGCAACTGGAGAAGGCGTCGAAATACGCCGCCCCGGTGCGCGCGAAGGCGCGCGTCACCGCCAGCTCGGCGAACGGCCGCAGCAGCGAGAAATAGTCCAGGTCCGCGGCCACGTGCGCATGCAGCCAGTCGCCCAGCAGGCACTCGAAGGCATAGCCCTTGCTCCACTGGTGGTTGACCTGCTGGCCCTCGTATTCCAGCGTCGCCGCCGAGGCCGAACGCTCGTTGGCGAAGGCGATGGCATCGTAGCCGTACAGCAGCGCGGCCAGCACCAGGATGGCCGAGTTCACCGCGGTCACCGGGATGTGGCCATTCCAGGCGCCCATGCGGTTGTAGTCGAACAGCACCGGCGACAGCTCGCGGGTGATGTTGAGCATCGGCAGGCCGGTGCGCTCGGCGCAGTGCGCGATCAGCGGCGAGTTGCCGACCCACGCCACGCCGGCCGCGTCGCCGAGGGTCTTGATCGCCTCGATCGCCACCAGCGAATCCTTGCCGCCGCCGATCGGCACCAGGGTGCGGCGTGGCAGGCCCAGCGATCCGGCGGGCGCGACCGCCTCGCCATCGCGCGGGAAGGCGATGCGCCCGCGCAGGTCCAGGCCGTTGCGGTAGGCGAACTCGGCCAGGCCGTTGAGGTACAGCGTGTCCAGCAGGTCGGCGGTATCGGCGTCGGGCGCCGGCCCCTCGACCACGATGGCCCCGGGAACGCCGGCCTTGTAGTAGCTGATGCCGGCAATGAGGTGCAGCAGGCGCAGCGCGGCATCGAAGGCCGGCCGGCGCGCCGCGTCCAGCGCCGGCGCATCGGGAAAGCGGATGCGCTCGACCAGTTCGGGGCCGTCGTCGAAGGCATAGACCAGCTCCGCCACGCCGTCGGCATGGCCGCAGCGGACGAAGCGGAAGGTCGCGGCCTGGCGCGGGTCGGCAAGCTTGCTCATTCGATCACGATCTCGTCGGCGTGTTCGCGCAGATTGTAGTTGGAGGCCATCACCGCGCCGTAGGCGCCGGCCTGGGCGATCAGCATCACGTCGCCCTCGGCCGATTCGGGCAGGCGGCGGTCGTTGCCGAGGATGTCGCCGGTCTCGCAGATCGGGCCGACCACCTGGTACAGCGTAGTCGCTTCGGCTTCCAGGCGCGTGAGGTTGGCGATGTCGTGCCAGGCCTCGTACAGCGCCGGGCGGATCAGGTTGTGCATGCCGGCGTCGAGGCCGAGGTAGTGCTGGCCGCCCTTGCGCTTGTCCTGGGTCACCCGCGCCAGCAGCACTCCGGCCTCGGCGACCAGGTAGCGACCCGGCTCCATCCACAGCTTGAACTGCGGGTAGGCGGCCTTGACCGTGGCCAGCGCGGCATCCAGCGCATCCAGGTCCAGCGGCCGCTCGCCGGGATGCGAGGGCACGCCCAGGCCGCCGCCGATGTTGAGCACTTCCACGCTGCCGATGCGTTCGGCCAGCGAGGCCAGCTGGCCGTAGACCTCGCTCCAGTGGCCGGCGTCGAGGATGCCCGAGCCCAGGTGCGCGTGCAGGCCGATCACGCGAGCCTTGTGCAGGCGCGCCAGATCCAGGAAGTCGTCGAGCTGCTCCAGCGGCAGGCCGAACTTGGAGCCGCTGCCGCCGGTGCGCACCTTCTGGTGATGCCCCAGGCCGCGGCCCAGGTCCACCCGCAGCACGATCTCGCGACCGCTGAACAGGGCGCCCCAGTGCGCCAGCGGATGCAGCGCGTCGAGCGTCACCGTGGCGCCGTCGGCCAGCGCCTGCGCGTAGTCCTCGCGACGGGCGAAGTTGGGCGTGAACAGGCGCGGCGCGTCGGGCGCGGCGTCGCGCGCGGCGTTGAGTTCGCCCGGCGAGACGCATTCCAGGCCGAAGCCGGCCGCGGCGACGGTTTCCAGGATGCGCCGATGCGGGTTGGCCTTGATCGCGTAGTACAGGCGATCGACCGCGCGCAGGCGCCTGAGCCCGTCGATGCGCGCGCGCACCGTGGGCAGGTGGTAGACATAGCGCGGGCTGCGTTCGGCGGCCAGCGCCAGCAGGCGCGCGCGTTCGCCGCGCCACCAGTCCGGCGCCACGTCCTCGACGCCGCCGCCGTACAGCGCCTGCCAGCTGGGACCGAACAGCTGCGCATCGTCGCTGCGCAGGCTGCCCGCGCGCACCAGCAGTTCGTGCAGCCGCGGCAGCAGGCGGTCGACCACGTCCTCGTCGACCACGAAGGTCAGGTTGAGGTTGTTGGACGACTGCGAGATCAGGTGCACGCGCAACTGGCCGAACTCGGCCAGCACCGGCGACAGCTGGTGCAGCATCGAACGCATGCCGCGTCCGACCAGGGTCACCGCGGCGCACGGCGCGATCACCTTGACCCGGCAGATCGCCGCCAGGTCCGTGGCCAGCGCGGCGACGGCGTCCGAATCGAGCAGGTTCTCGGTCGGGTCCAGCGACACCGTGACGTTGGTCTCGGCCGAACCGATCAGGTCCACCGACAGGCCGTGGCGCCGGAAGGCGTCGAACACCTCGGCCAGGAAGCCGACCTGCTGCCACATGCCGACCGATTCCATCGACACCAGGGTGATGCCCGAACGGGTGGAGATGGCCTTCACGCTGGGCGCCGTATCGCGCTCCTGCGGGCCGATCTCGGTGCCTTCCATGTGTGGCTGGTGGGTGTCCCTGATCCACAGCGGCACGCGCGGGGTGCGTAACGGCGACAGGCAGCGCGGATGCAGCACCTTGGCGCCGGTGGTGGCGATTTCCTGCGCTTCCTCGTAGTCCAGCCGGCGCAGCAGGCGCGCACCCGGCACCTGGCGCGGGTTGGCGCTGAACATGCCGGCGACGTCGGTCCAGATCTCCACGCGCGCGGCGTTCAGCAGGGCGCCGAAGTAGGACGCCGAGGTATCGGAGCCGCCACGGCCCAGCAGCACGCACTGGCCGTCCGCGTCACGAGCGATGAAGCCCTGCGCGATAAGCACCTCGCCCTGCGCCGCCAGTCGCGCGGACAGCCCGGCATCGGGCGCGGCGTCGACCGTGGCCGAAAGCATGCGGGTGCGCGCGTTCTGGTTGGGCAGCGCCACCGCGTTCAGGCACTGACGCGAATCGACCCATTGCGTGGACAGGCCCTGCGCGCCCAGGAACGCCGCGCCCAGCGCGCTGGAAAGCAGCTCGCCGTGCGCCTGCACCTGCGCCTTCCAGGCCAGCTGCGCCTCGCCCTCGGGCCGTTCGCGCGCCAGCGTGCGCAGGCTGTCCAAGTGCGCGGACACGCGATCGGGAAGATCGATCCCCATCTTCGCCGCCAGCGCGTGATGGCGCTCGGCGATCGCCTGCGCGGCCGCCTCGCGGTTGGCCGCGTCCGCGTCCGCGCACAGCGATTTGAGCGCGTCGGTCACCCCGGCCAGGGCGGACACCACCAGCAGCACCCGCGCGCCCTCGGCGCGGCGCGATGCGGCCAGTTCGCGGATGCTGCGCCACCCGTCGACGCGGGCGACGCTGGTGCCGCCGAACTTCATGACCACCCAGGGGGCGTCGGCGCTGAGCGTGGAAACGGTGTCGTTCACGGATTCGTCGATCGGATCGGGAAAGGAGACATCCAGTCAGTGTGACCGCAGGCGCGCAAAACGCAATCGACCCCGTCATGACACATCCACATGACCTTGCCGGGGCCGCGGCATGGCCATTTGCAGCCGCGCGCGATTCGCCGATTATTGTAGGGGATTCCCACTGGATGCCATGGCCATGCGCGCGCGACGCTACTTCGAGATCGATGTCTTCACCGATACGCCGCTGATGGGCAACCCGCTGGCGGTGATCGTCGACGCCGAGGACCTGGATGCGCCGACCATGCAGCGCATCGCCGCCTGGACCAATTTCTCCGAGACCGCCTTCCTGCTGCCGCCCGGCTCGCCCGGCGCCGACTATCGCGTGCGCATCTTCACGCCACGCCAGGAACTGCCC
Source organism: uncultured Gammaproteobacteria bacterium (assembly GCA_963821885.1). Classification (GTDB taxonomy): domain Bacteria; phylum Pseudomonadota; class Gammaproteobacteria; order Xanthomonadales; family Rhodanobacteraceae; genus Oleiagrimonas. Next base: position 170,223 of record CAWGFN010000002.1, read on the forward strand.
TTCGCCGGCCATCCCAGCGTGGGCAGCGCGTACGTGGCGCTGGCCTGCGGCATGGTCGACACGGAGAAAAACGAACTGGTGCAGGAATGTGCCGCCGGGCGGCTGCCGGTGCAGGTGGAAGGCGACGGCACCTCGCGCGTGATCCGTGTGCAGGCACCACCGGCCCGCATCGGGCACCTTGGCGCCACCGACATCGATGCCCTGGGCGCCGCGCTCGGCACAGCCTTCGTGCGCGATCCGCGCTCGATCTGCAACGGTCCGACCTGGCTGACCGGCGAACTGGCCGACGCCGCCGCGGTGCGTGCCCTGCGGCCGGACATGGCGGCCGTGGCCACACTGTGCATGGAGCTGGACGCGGTCGGCGCCTGCGTATTCGGTCGCGGGGAAGGTGCCGGCACCGGCGCGGACATGGCGGTTCGCGCCTTCTGTCCCGCCGACGGCATCCCCGAGGATCCGGTCACCGGCAGCGCCAATGCCGCCATCGGCAGCTACCTGCACGCCCTGGACGGCCTGGAGACCTGCGGCCTGCACTTCATCGCCAGCCAGGGACGCGAGGTGGGCCGCGACGGCCACGTGGAGGTGACCGTGCAGGGCGACGGCCGCGTCGCCATCGGCGGTCGCTGCGTGGTGGTCGCCGAGGGCCGTTTCCACTACTGAGCCGGGACCGCGGGCGGCCCGACCGGTGGCCGTTGCCGCCCGTGCGGTCGCAAGGCATGCTGCAAGGGTTGCCTGGGGGAAACGTTGCATGTCCGATCCAACACGCGGCTCCGGTTACCTGCGCCGCCTCGGCGCCGCATCCGCGGCGGCCATGGTCATTGGCGGCGTCATCGGCGGCGGCATCTTCGTCAATCCGTCCACCGTGGCCCAGCGCACGCATTCGGGCACCGAGGTGCTGGTGCTGTGGGTCGTCGGCGGCCTGCTGACCCTGGCCGGCGCGCTGTGCTTCGCCGAGCTGGGCGCGCGCCGGCCGCAGGCGGGCGGCGCCTACGTGTACCTGCGCGAGGCCTTCGGGCCGCTGCCGGCGTTCCTGTTCGGCTGGACCATGCTGATGGTCAATTTCTCCGGCAGCATCGCCGCGGTAGGCATGATTTTCGGCCGCTACGCCTGCGTGGCGGCGGGCCTGCCCGAAGGCCTGTCGCGCCCGGTCGGCATCGGCGCCATCGTGCTGCTGGGCGGCATCAACGTGTTCGGCATCCGCGCCGGCGCGATCGTGCAGAACCTGTTCACGCTGCTCAAGCTGCTGGCGGTCGCTTTGCTGGTGGCGGTGGGCATCGCCTGGGCCGGCCAGGGCCATCTGGGCGCGGCCTTTGCCGCCGATCCGGCGGCATCCTCGTTGCCGCGCTGGGCCATCGCCGGGGCCCTGCTGCCGGTGCTGTTCTCCTACGGCGGCTTCGCCTACGTCAACACCATCGCCGGCGAGGTCCGCGACCCGGCGCGCAACCTGCCACGGGCGCTGGGCCTGGGCATGGGCCTGGTGCTGGTCACCTACGTGCTGGTCAACATCGCCTACATGAGCGCCCTGGGCCATGCCGGGCTGGGTGCCAGCCCGACCCCGGCCGCCGACGTCATGGCGCGCGTGCTGGGCGAGGACGGCCGGCGCCTGATCGCCGCGGGCATCGCCATCTCCACCTTCGGCTACTGCAACATCGCCCTGATCGGCAGCGCCCGCGTGTTCCAGGCCATGGGCGCGGACGGCGCCTTCTTCCACGCCGTGGCGCGCATCGACCCGCGCTGGCACGTGCCGCGGCGCGCCCTGCTGCTGGTCGCCGCCTGGGCCGTGACCTTGAGCCTGTCGGGCACCTACAACCAGCTGCTGGACTACTCCACGGTCGGCGACTGGCTGGGCTACGCCGCCGCGGTGGCGGCGCTGTTCTGGTACCGCCGGCACCGCGCCGGCGCGGACAGCGGCTACCGCACGCCGCTGTATCCGCTCACGCCGCTGGCCTTCATCGCCACGGTGGCGGTGATCGTGGGCATCCTGGTGTTCACGCGCCCCGGGCATGTGGGCATCGGTCTGCTGATCATCGCCGCCGGCATTCCGGTCTACTACCTGTGGAATGCCCGATTCAGGCACTGATCGGCCCGGCTCTGCAAGAATGAGCCCTCCTCGTCACGAACGCCTCAAACCGTGCAAGCGCAACCCGTCCCGCCCACCTCCGCCGACGCCATCCGCCCGATACCGCCGCGCAAGGGCATCACGCTCACCATCAACGGCGAGACCTTCACCCATGTCGGCGATCCCGCGATGCCGCTGCTGTGGTACCTGCGCGACACGCTGCGCCTGACCGGCTGCAAGTACGGTTGCGACAGTGGCACCTGCGGCGCCTGCACGGTGCTGGTCGACGGCAAGCGCGCGCTGGCCTGCGAGCGCAGCGTCGACACCCTGGGCGGCCTGCACGTGACCACGGTCGAGGGCCTGGCCGGCCCCGACGGCCAGCTGCATGCGCTGCAGCAGGCCTGGATCGACGAGGACGCCATCCTGTGCGGGTTCTGCCAGCCGGGCTGGCTGATGGCCGCGGCCGACCTGCTGCGCCGCAAGAGCACGCCGACCGATGCCGACATCGACGCGCTGCCCAACCTGTGCCGCTGCGGCAGCCAGCCGCGCATCCGCCGCGCCATCCATCGCGCCGCCGCGCGACTGCGCAAGGACCCGGCATGAACGACCGCCTGCTCCTGTCCCGGCGCCGCTTCCTGCAGGTGATGGCCGGCGCCACCGGCGCGCTGATCGTCGGCGTGCGCACGGCGCGCGCGCAGCAGGAGGTGGCCGGGGTACCGCTACCCCTGCTCGGCGACGCCGTCACCGAACTGGGCCCGTACGTGCGCATCGAGCCGGACGGCCGCACCCTGATCGGCGCGCGCGATCCCGATTGCGGCGAGGGCACGCGAACCTCGCTGCCGCGCATCATCGCCGAGGAAATGGACGCCGACTGGTCGCGCGTGGAGGTGCTGCAGCTGGGCCCGGAACTGAGCCACGTCGATGGCGTGGCGCACTGGACCTACGGTCACCAGCGCAGCGGCGACGGCAGCAGCATTCCCGCCGCCTGGCAGGACCTGCGCCAGGCCGGCGCGCTGGCGCGCTGGCTGCTGCTGCAGGCCGCGGCGCGACGCAGCGGCATCAGCGCCACCCGCCTGAGCTGCCGCGACGGCGTGGTGCTGGCCCCGGACGGGCGCCGTTTCGACTACGGCACGCTGGTCGGGGACGCGCTCAGGCAGGCGCCGCCGCAATCCCCTCCGCCGCTGAAATCCCCGGACCACTTCACCCTGCTGGGTCGCCCGGCGGGCGACATCGATGCCCGCGCCATGGTCACCGGCCGCCAGCGTTTCGCCATCGACGAACACATGGCCGAGGCGCTGACCGCGGTGGTGCTGCACTGCCCCTGGCCCGACGGTCGCCTGCACAGCATCGACACCCGAAGCGCGCTGCGGATACCCGGCGTGCGCAAGGTGCTGCAGCTGAAGCCGGAGCCGGATCAGCCACTGGGCGTCACGCCCATCGCGCCCGGCGTCGCGGTGCTGGCCGACGATACCTGGTCGGCCCTGCGCGGGCGCGATGCCCTGAAGATCTCGTGGTCGCCCGGCGCGCATGCCGACGCCTCCAGCGCGGCCGAGCAGCAACACGCGCAGGAGCTCCTGGAAAGCCAGGCCGTGCCCACCCGCGTGGTACGCGCGGACGGCGATTTCGAGAGCGCCGCCAGGCACGCAGCGCATCGGGTGCAGGCGACCTACACCCAGCCCTTCACGGCGCACGCCACCGCCGAGCCGATGAACGCCCTGGTGCGCATCGAGGCCGACCGCGTGCTCGCGGTCGTGCCCACGCAATCGCCGCAGGAGGCGCTGACGGTGGTGCAACGCCTGACCGGCATGGATGCCTCGCGCATCGATATCCGCGTGCCGCGCGTCGGCGGTGGCTTCGGCCGTCGCCTGGAGCATGATTTCCTTGCCGAGGCGGTGATGCTGGCCAAGGCCACCGGCAAGCCGGTGAAGCTGCTGTGGACCCGCGAACAGGACCTGCGCAACGATTTCTACCGCCCCGGCGCCATGCACCGCATGGAAGCCCTGCTCGACCGCCACAAGCGGATCGTCGGCTGGAGCGTGCGCAAGGCCAGCGCCTCGGCACTGGCCGGGCGCGACGTGCCCGCCGATCAACTGTGGGTGTCCGAGGCCGACCCCGGCGCCCTGCCCGCCGGCCTGCTGCGGGACTACCACGCCAGCTGGTACGAGCTGGACAGCCCGCTGCCGCGCGGGCCGAGCCGCGGCGGTGCCGACGTGGTCGATACCTTCGCCACGCAGATGTTCATCGACGAGATCGCGCGACAGACGCGACGCGACCGGCTGGAACTGCGCATGGAGCTGCTGGGCGCGCCCAGGCTGCTGCCGGCCTCCGGACGCCGCGGACCGCTGGACACCGCGCGCCTGGCCAATGTCCTGCAGCAGGCCGCGGCACGCATCGAATGGGATCGCCGACGCACCAATGGGCACGGCCTGGGCCTGGCCTTCCACCACATGGACGGCGCCTACTGCGCGCATGCCTTCGAGGTCTCGGTGCGCGACGCGAGACTGGTGATCCATCGCGCCGTGTGCGCGATCGACGTGGGTCGCGTGATCAATCCGCTGGGCCTCGAGGCGCAGGCGACCGGCGCCACCCTGGACGGCATCTCCACCGCACTCGGCCAGGCGATCCATCTCAAGGGCGGGCGCGTGGTCGAGAAGAGCCTGCGTGACTACCCGCTGGCGCGCATGGCGCAACTGCCGCACGCGGTGGAAGTCATCAGCGTGCCTTACGACGCCGCGCCGACCGGCGCCAGCGCCGTGGCCATGCCTTCGGCCGCGCCGGCGCTGGCCAGCGCTGTGGAAGCGGCCACCACCATCCGCGTGCGGCGCCTGCCGTTGATGCCGGAACTGATGCGCAAGCTGTAACCCGGCCGCCGCCGGACGTCACCAATCACCCTGCGCACCGCGGGCCGGCTTGCACCCCGGCGGCAGCGGTCCGCCGGATACCCGCGCGGTCTCGCACTCGACCGTCTGCTTGCTGGACACCGGCGGCGCCAGGTTCAACGGCTTGGCCACCGAAGCGCCGACGCCCGGCACCAGCGGTTTCGCCGGCGCCATGTTCAGGCGACGGTCGCCGCTCAGCGCCGAGGGTCCGCTGGGTGGGTCGCCACCGCAGCCGAAGCCCAGCAGCCAGCCGCCGCAATGGACGCGCACGCCGTGGCCGAGGTCGAAGGTCTTCTTGAAACTCAGCGCATCGACCAGGCGATGCAGCAGCGAGGTCAGCAGGTCCTGGTTGGCGGGCGCCCAGTACTGGTCGAAGATCGTGCGCCGGTAGTGCAGGCCCTTGTAGTGCCGCGTCATCACGTCGGAGTTGCCCTGCGGCTGGCGCTGGATGTAATCGGGAACGCCCTGCGGACTGCCCTTGCCGGCCTGCGACTGGTCGGCGCTGCCGTGGCCGGGCTGCTTGACCGGCAGCTTGCTGAAGGTGTCGGACGCATGGGCCCAGGACGTCGATGACGGCGGCGCAGGCCGGGCCACCGACACCACCCGCGCCGGCGCGGTCACCGAAGCAGCGTGCGCGGGGGCTGGCGCGCTGGCCGGGGTGCTGACCTTGAGCAGATCGGGCGCCGGCGTCAGCTCGGGGCGGGTGACGTCGACCTTCGGCACCCGCGCCAGGGTGCCGGGCTCGATGTGGATGTCGGGGGCCAGCAGCGGCGCGGCCGGCTGCGCCTGCGAGGCCGCCGGCGACGGGCTGGACAGGGTCTGCGGCAACAGCGCCATGTCCTGCGGCTGCTGCGTCTGGATCTTCGGCCTGGCCGGCGCCTGCATGGGTTCGGGCGTCACCGTCGGGGTTCCGACGTCGATCGGCGGCGCGGTATCGGTATCCGGTGAGGTCATCACCGGCAGCACCGCGAGCGGGGCCGCCTTCTCGACCGGCACCTCGGGCCTGGGCACGCTGATCTCGATCCGCGGCCGCTCGACCGGCACCGGCTGCAGCTCGGGCGTGCTGGACCTGGGCTGGCTGACCGGCTGCGGTTCCTGCAGGGCGATCTTCGGCGGCGGCAGCGCCATCTTCGAGGGTTCCAGCACCACCTTGGGCGGTGGCACCGACTCGGCCGGCACCTCGGGCACCGGTTTGGCCACCGGTTTGGCCGCCGGTTGTGGCGGCTTTGCCGCCGGCGCGGGCTCGATCAGCTTGGGCACGATCGGCTTCTGCGCCGTATTCACGCGCACCTTCGCCAGTTTCAGCTCGGTCACCGGGCGCATCGGCGGCAGTACCGGCACCGGCGCCTGGCGCGGCGCGCGCGAGGGCGCCCGCGCGTGGCGAGTGGGCGCGCTTCGCGGTTGCGTGCGGGCCACCCGCCGCGGCTGTGGCGCTACCGGCGGCGGCGGTGGGCGGGCCTCGATGATGCGCAGGTGGATGGCGTTCTCGTCGCCCTTGGGCGTCGGTTCCTGGTAGGCCGGTGGCGGGCGCACCAGCAACATGCCGACCATCGCCACCAGGTGGACCAGGATCGACAGCGTCCAGGCGGTCACCATGAGCCCGTACTGGCGCGGCGGCTTGCGCCAGCGCATCTGGTGCAGCATCAATCGCGTGGTGCGACTGAAGCTGCCCCGGCCGGTGGAGATCGAACGTCGCGAATACGGCGACCAGCGATGGAGCTCGGTGATCGGCGTGTGCACGTAACCCAGCGACTTCATGCGCGCGCACCGCCTCCGGCGCGCTCGGCGCCGGGAACATGCTTGGGGGCAATCGGATCACGGGCCTGCATCGGGGTCCTGGTCTTCGGCACGCTGGCAAGAGGCGCGGTGAGCCGCGGAAACGACGGTCGGGCCATGATACCCGCAGGTCCGCATCACGGTCGGGGACGATCGGCTCGCGCGAGCGAAAAAAAGCGACCGGCATGCATCCGGTCGCCCAAACTGCAGTGATTTCGAGTCGCAAGGCGGCGGCAAGTTCCCGCCGCCTTGCGCGAGGTCAGCCGGCCGGACGCACGCGGCCGTCGTCCACCCACACCCGCATGCGGCGGCCCGGATCGTGATTCATGCGGGCGCTGAAGAAGCGGCCGCGGAACCGGTAGTCGACGTCATAGCCGACCACGCGGCGGCCGACCCGCACCGGACGCATGTCGCAACGACGCTGGTACACCGTACGGTAGTCGCCGCGACGATCGCCGGAGGCGGCGACGCGGTTGCCGATCGCGCCACCCAGCACCGCGCCGGCCACGGTGGCCGCGGCGCGGCCGTCACCCTTGCCCAGGGTGTTGCCCAGCACGCCGCCGAGCACGGCGCCGAGCACGGTGCCGGCGGCGCGGTCGGGGCCGCGCACCTCGCGCTCGCCGACCGGATAGCTGCGGCACTCGCGACGCGGCGCGTACGCCGGGCGGAAAATCGGCCGCACCGAAGTGACCCGCGCGAAGGCCGTGTAGCCGTCGTGCCCGCCACGGGCCCACGGCGGATCGGCCAGGGCGGTGCCGCTGGCGGCGAGGGTGGCCACGAGAGTCAGGGTGATGGCGAGTCGATTTTTCATGACACAGCTCCTTTCTGGGTTGTGCGACTGCCATTCTCCAAGGGCGCCTTGAATTGCCTCTTAACCGCAAAACCGCCCCTGTCAACCGATCCGGCCGCCATCCGTTCGATCGGCCACTTGACCCGGCGACGCAAAACCGCAAGGCTTGTCGTCCCCGCCATGACCGCCCGCCTGCGCACCGCGTCCGGCGGCCAGCGTTCCCCAGCGGACGACCATGACGGCCTCTTCGAGTGCCCCGGTACTTTCCCGGGCACCGACTTCAATGCGAAGGGAGGCAGGTCATGTCCACATCTCCGGAAAACATCCGCAACATCGCCCTGGCCGGCCACGCCGGCGCCGGCAAAACCACCCTGTTTGAAGCCCTGCTTCTGGCCGGCGCGGCGATATCCTCGGCAGGCACCGTCGAACGCGGCGACACCGTGTCCGACTTCGACGCGCTCGAACGCGAGCAACAGCATTCCATCGACAGCGCGCTGGCCAGTCTCGACCTCGATGACTGCCGCATCCAGCTGATCGACACCCCCGGCTACGCCGATTTCCGCGGGCCGACCCTGTCGGCGATGAACGCGGTCGAGACCCTGGCCGTGGTGGTCGACGCCGCGGCCGGCATCGAGCACGGCACGCGCCGGATGATGGAACAGGGCGGCCAGAGGCGGTTGGCGCGGCTGCTGGTGGTCAACGGCATCGACCGCGTCGACGGCCATGCCCTGCAGGCGCTGGTCGACCAGCTGCGCGAGCAGTTCGGCCCCGAATGCCTGCCGGTGAACCTGCCCGCCGACGGCGGCAACCGCGTGCTCGACTGTTTTTTCCACGACCAGGGCGAGACCGACTTTTCATCGCTGGGCGATGCCCACCGGCAGATCCTCGACCAGGTGGTGGAGATCAACGAAAAGGTCATGGAGCATTACCTGGAGACCGGCGAGGGTGCACTGGGTCGCGAGGAACTGCACGACGCCTTCGAGCAATGCCTGCGCGAGGCCCACCTGGTGCCGATCTGCTTCGTGTCCGCGCGCACCGGCGTGGGCGTGGGCGAACTGCTGGACCTGGCCCGGCGCCTGCTGCCCAGCCCCGCCGAGGGCAATCCGCCACCGTTCGTGCGCATGCAGGACGGACTCGCCGAGCCGGTCGAGGTACGGCCCGACCCGAACAGTCACGTGCTCGCCGACGTGTTCAAGATCCTCAACGACCCGTTCGTCGGCAAGCTCAGCGTGTTCCGCGTTCACCAGGGCACGGTGAGGCGCGATTCGCAGCTGTTCGTCGACGACGGTCGCAAGCCGTTCAAGGTCGGCCACCTGTTCCGCCTGCAGGGCAAGGAGCACGTGGAGATCGACTCGGCCGGCCCCGGCGAGATCGCCGCGGTGGCCAAGGTGGACGAGATCCATTTCGACGCGGTGCTGCACGACGCGCACGCCGACGACCACATCCGGCTGGCCCCGCTGGACCTGCCGCAATCGATGTTCGCCCTGGCGCTGGAGCCGGCGCACAAGGGACAGGAGCAGAAGCTCTCGCAGGCGCTGGCCCGCCTGTGCGAGGAAGACCCCTGCCTGCGCGTGGAACACCACAAGGAACTCAACGAGACCGTGCTGCGTGGCCTGGGCGACGTGCACCTGAGGACCGCCATCGCGCGCATGAAACAGCGCTACGGCGTGGAAGTGAAGACGCACCCCCCGCGCATCGCCTACCGCGAAACCATCGGCGCCCCGGCCGAGGGCCACCACCGGCACAAGAAGCAGACCGGTGGCGCCGGACAGTTCGGCGAGGTGTTCCTGCGCGTGGAGCCGCTCGAACGCGGCGCCGGTTTCGAGTTCGTCGACCGGATCAAGGGCGGCACCATCCCCGGCTCCTTCCTGCCGGCCATCGAGAAGGGCGTGCTGCAGGCGATGGAAACGGGCGCGGTGGCCGGCTATCCGATGCAGGACGTGCGCGTGATCGTCCACGATGGCAAGCATCACGCGGTCGACTCCAAGGAAATCGCCTTCGTCACCGCGGGCCGCAAGGCGTTCCTGGACGCGGTGGCCCGGGCCGCACCGCTGGTGCTCGAGCCGATCGTCGACATCGAGGTGTCCATTCCCGAGGCCGCCGTCGGCGACGTGACCGGATCACTGGCCACACGGCGCGCGCGCATCATGGGCACCGATGCCCTGCGCGGCGGCGATCTTGTGATCAAGGCCCAGGTGCCGCTGGCCGAACTGACGGACTACCAGACCGAACTGAAATCCATGACCGGCGGCCAGGGCCGCTACAGCATGGAGATGAGCCACTACGAGCCGGTGCCCACCGCGGTGCAGAAGCGCCTGGCGGACGCCTGGCATCCGCAGGCCGAGGCCGTATGACCCTTGCGCGCGGAATCCCGCCTGCAATACACCGAAGGAGCACAGTCATGACACGACGTTCGATTCGATTCGCCCTGCTGCTGGGCGGCCTGCTGGCCGCGCCCGTGCTGCTGGCCGCGCCACAACAGGACCAGAGCATGCCACCGGCGCAGATGAAACCCGCCGGACAGCAGGACAAACCGATGCCCGCCATGCGGAATCGCATGAAGTCGCAGATGATGGGCCGGCACCATATGCCCGGCACCGTGACCGCGGTCGACCATGCGACCGGCATCGTCAAGGTCGATTCCCTGGGCATGCCGCTGGTGGTGCATTTCCCGCCGCCGACCATCAAGGACCTGAAGGTCGGCGACAAGATCAGCCTGCTTCTGGGCTACCGCGTGCGGATGCGCTGACGGCATCCCCGGTACGCGAAAGTAACGGTAGCAAGTGCGCCACGGCCCGCGGCGCACGCGCCGTGGTGCGCGTCATGGCTTGCGGGTAGGATGCCCGGGCGCAAGCATGCGCGCCCAACTTCAGGACAAGGAGAGGAACAACGATGAAACGTTTCAGCATGATCGTATTGGCGGGCCTGGCCGTGATCGCGCTCGCCGCCTGCACCCGCGAGGCGCTGGTCCCGGCACAGCCCGTGGCGATCCCGCAGGGCGTCGCGCAGCCCCAGGTCAAGCGGGCCATCGAAAATGCGCTCGACAGCCGCGGCTGGACCATCGACAAGGAACAGGACGGCAACATCCTCTCCACGCTCCACTTGCGCGACCACACGGCCACCATCCGCATCACCTACGATGCGCAGTTCGTGCACATCGCCTACGTCAGCAGCACCAACCTGGAATACAGCCAGCGCGGAAGCACGCGCTACATCCACCGCAACTACAACGGGTGGGTCTCGTTCCTGGAGCAGGACATCAAGCGCAACCTGCAAAACGCCACCGTGACCAGCGGTCACTGAGCGATCCCGACGGATGCGGGTCATCCGCATCCGTCGGTTTGCGCGGCATCACCGACGTGTTCAGCCGGCTGTCGAGTCGTCGTAGCGGATGGCCAGCAGCTCGACGTTCAGGTCGCCGGCCGGCCGCTTCCACACCACCTCGTCGCCGACCCGGGCGCCCAGCAGGGCGCGCGCCAGCGGCGAGACGTAGCTGATCCTGCCCTGCTCGGCGTCCGCTTCGTCCTCGCCGACGATGCGAAATTCATGCTCGCCGTCCGCGTCGGCCACCTCGACAGTGGCGCCGAACGCCACGCGATCGCGCGGCTGCTGCGCCGGGTCGACCAGGCGCGCGCTGCCCACGCGGGCTTCCAGCCAGCGCAAGTCACGCCTGAGCATGCGCAACGCGTCGGCGGCCTCGATGTCGTCGCCGGCCGCCGCCAGCGCCTGCTTGCGCTGGTTCGCCTCCGCCAGGCGCTGGCGCAGCTGGGCCAGACCCGCTGGGGTGACGTAGTTGGCGTGCGGACTGATCGGCCGATCCGGCAGCTCGCTGCCGGACGCGGAGTCCGATTCCTTGACGAATGCGCGGCTCATGCTTCCCAGATGACGCCGCGCGAAACGGAATTCAAGCCGCCGCTGGGCTCAGCTCTTGGGCTGAAGGAGTGTCCCGGTGCACTTGGGCGAGCCGCAGCGGCAGGCCCACAGCTTCTTCATCTTCGCCGTGTGCGGCACGTCCAGCACGATGCCGTAGTTGTAGGTCAGCTCCTCGCCCGGGGCGATGTCGCGGATGGCCTGGATCAGCACCTTGTCGTGACGCGGATCGCCGTCGTCGTCCTCCTCGATCACGGCCTCGCAATTGGGGTCGCAGCTGTGGTTGATCCAGCGCGCCGAGTTGCCGCCGACGTTGGCGTCGACGATGTAGGTGTCGTTGAGGGTGAACAGGAAGGTATGCCCGGTGTCGGCGCCGTCGCCGTATTCGCGATCGGCCTGCTTGTGGGTGATCAGGCGGCCCTTGTACTGGATGACCGGGTCGCCCTTGGCAATCGATGCGAGAGCGAAGACACCATTGCCGTGGATCGGCGAACGGCGGGCGGCGATGCGTCGGGACATGAAGGCGCTCTTGGAGACAAAGGACGCATCATGCCCGGACCCGGTGCAAATGCAAGCGCACGCGGCGGGTGGCAAGGATGCCCGGCAGCGTTAGAATCGAAATTCGAACATTCGTTTGGAGGCTGGGCATGAAACGCGTTCACGGTGTGTGGCTGCTGGTGGCAATGACCGGACTGCTGGCCGCATGCGGCCCCGCGCGCAAGAGCGTGTTCCCCCCGCTGGTCAGCGTGCAGCAGCTGCAGGTGGGCGCGGACGGCGCCTGGAACATGCAGGTGCGCATCCAGAACAACAGCTACACCGGCGTGAAGTTCACCGCCATGCAGCTGGACATGCAGCTCGCCGGCGCGCCGGCCGGGCATATCCAGGCCGCCATCGACCTCGACATCCCGGCGCTGTCGGTGGACATCGCCAACGTGCGGATCATGCCCTCGGCGGGCGCGACCCGCCGACTCGCCGACGGCGGCGCATCGGTGCCCTACCGGCTCGTCGGCACCCTCGGTGGCACGCCCGGGCAGGGCGGAAACAGCCGCCAGTTCAAGGTCGACAGCGGCGCCGAGCACACCCTCTCGCCCACCCCCGGCCTGCCCGGCACCTGGCGCTGACCGCCTGCGTCCTTTCCCCAAGGAGTTCCCATGACCCTGTACGCCGCCCCGCTCGATGACATGCGATTTGCCTGCTACGACCTGCTTGGCGCCGACGCCAAGTTGGCCGCGCTGCCCGGCGGCGAGGCCCTGGGCCGCGAATTGATCGATGCCGTGCTCAACGAGGCCGCGCGCTTCAACGAGCAGGTGCTGGCGCCGCTGAACCAGAGCGGCGACGCCGAAGGCTGCCATTACGACAAGGGCACCGCCACGGTGACCACGCCGAAGGGCTTCAAGGAGGCCTACAAGCAGTACGTCGACGGTGGCTGGGCCGGCCTGACCGCGCCGGAGGATGCCGGCGGCCAGGGCCTGCCCCACACCATTGGCCTGCTGGTGAAGGAGATGATCGACTCGGCCAACCTGGCCTGGGGCACCTACCCGCTGCTCTCGCAGGGCGCCACCGACGCGCTGCTGGCACACGGCGAGGACTGGCAGCGCGAGGTGTTCCTCAAGCCCATCGTCGCCGGCCAGTGGACCGGCACCATGTGCCTGACCGAACCGCAGGCCGGCTCGGACCTGGGCCTGCTCAAGACCCGCGCCGAGCCCGCTGGCGACGACAGCTACCGCATCACCGGCACCAAGATCTTCATCACCGCCGGCGAGCACGACTTCACCGACAACATCGTGCACCTGGTGCTGGCGCGCCTGCCCGACGCCCCGGCCGGCAGCCGCGGCATCTCGATGTTCATCGTGCCCCGGTTCAAGGTGGCCCGCGACGGCACGGTCGGCGAGCGCAACGCGGTCAGCGCCGGCGCCATCGAGCACAAGATGGGACTGAAGGGCTCGGCCACCTGCGTGATGAACTTCGACGGCGCCGAGGGTTACCTGATCGGCCAGCCGCACAAGGGCCTGATGGCCATGTTCACCATGATGAACGCGGCGCGCCTGGCGGTCGGCGTGCAGGGCCTGGCGCTGATCGAGCGCGCCTACCAGAACAGCCTGGCGTACTGTCGCGAGCGCTTGCAGATGCGCGCGCTGTCGGGCCCGGTGCAGCCGGACAAGGCGGCCGACCCGATCATCGTGCACCCGGACGTGCGCCGCATGCTGCTGACCCAGCGCGCCTTCGCCGAGGGTGGCCGCGCGCTGGCGCTGTACGCCGCCCTGCAAAGCGACATCGAGGAACGCAGCAGCGACGCCGACGAACGCCAGCGGGCCGGCGAGACGCTGGGCTTCCTGATTCCCATCTGCAAGGCCCTGCTGACCGAGGCCGCCGTGGAGTGCACCTATCACGCCCTGCAGACCTACGGCGGGCACGGCTACATCGCCGAACACGGCATGGAGCAGTTCGCCCGCGACGCGCGCATCACCACCCTGTACGAGGGCACCACCGGCATCCAGGCGCTGGACCTGCTGGGACGCAAGGTGATGCAGCTCCAGGGCGCGGGCCTCAAGCACGTGCTGGGCGACATCGCCACGTTCTGCCAGGCGCATGCCGGCGACGAAGCGATGGGCGAGTTCATCGGCCCGCTGGCGGTGCACGCCAAGACCTGGAGCGACCTCACCCAGGAACTGGGCAAACTGGCCGGCGACAACCCGGACGAGATCGGCGCGGCGGCCGTCGACTACCTGTTCTATTCCGGCTACATCGTGCTGGCCTGGCTATGGGCACGCAGCGTGGCGATCCTGCCCGACTGCGCGCTGGGCGATGCCGCACGGCAGGCCAAGCGCGACACCGCGCGGTTCTACTTCCAGCGCATCCTGCCGCGCACCCACACCCACCTGGCGGCCATGCGCAGCGGCCTGGCCGGATTGCCCGAGGTGCATTGAACACGATGGCCCCGCGATACACGTGCATCGCGGGGCGTCCTCGGTGTACAACAGTCTCCCGGCCATTCCACCCGGACCCGACATGAGCGATTCCGAGTTCCTGATCCGCCTGGCCAGTCCCGACGACGACGATTTCATCGTCGGCCTGGTGCCCCGCTTCGTCGATTTTCCGCTGCCACCGTGGCGACGACGCAACGAGTGCATCGAGGGGATCCGCAGGGACCTGGGCAACCACCTGGAGGATTCGCCGGCCAACAGCTTCATGTTCGTGGCCGAGGATCGTGACGATGGCCACCGGCTGGGCTTCGTGCACCTGCAGAAGGTGCAGGACTTCTTCAACGGACGCACCAACTGCCACATCTCTGACCTGGCGGTCGCGCCCGGCCAGGATGGGCGGGGCATCGGCCGCGCCCTGCTCGAGCACAGCCGCGAATGGGCACAGGAACACCACTGCCACATCCTCACGCTGGCCGTGTTCCCCGGCAATGAGCGCGCGCGCAAGATCTACGAGTCGGCAGGGTTCGGCGTCGACCTGGTGCGCATGGCCCTGCCGCTGCCCTGAGACTTCCGGGCGGGCATAAAAAAACGCCCACCCTCGCGGGCAGGCGTTTTCGTGGCACTCCGACGTCGTCGATCAGGCGTCGTCGCCGGCCTCCATGAGGGCCTTCATCTTGGTCTCGAACTCCTCGCGCTCTTCCGGCGTGAAGCGCTCGTGCATGCGCTCGATCAGATGGTCCAGGTTGGACAGCGAGAACAGGTGGGCGTAGATCCAGGTCAGGGTGCCGTCCTGCATCAGGTCATGCAGGGTCTGCGCGTCGAGCTTGCGCAGGCGCTCCTCGTCGATCACGTACAGGCCATTGAGCACCGCGTCCTTGCCCGGCATGCGCACCTCGATGTTGCGCGCCACCAGCAGGTCCAGCTTGCGCAGGGTATCCATGAACTGCTGGGTGCGACCGATGTGCTGCTGGAACTCGCTGAGGAAGCCGACGGCCTGCTTCAGGACCTCGGTATCGGAACCGTCCTCGTTGAACAGCGGCTCGCCTTCCTCGGTGCTGAAGCCTTCATAGGCCTCGTCCAGGAACACGGCGAAGTTGTCGCGGTTCTCGGCACCTTCCGGACGCTCGGCGAGCACGAACGGATAGCGGCGCACGAAGGCGGGAATATAGTGCCCCGGCGCCCACTTGCCCTCGTCTTCGAGCAGCAGGTTCTCGTTCTGGCGCACGCCCAGCAGGGCGATGGGATTGAGCTGCTCGACGCTCTCGCCGGCGAACAGGATCGGGAAACTGTGCGCGGCCAGCGGGAACTCGACGCACGCCAGCGGGGTGGAGTGCGCCTTGGCGCTGAAGGCCAGGTTCAGGGTCCGCTTGAGCCGCAGGTCCTTGTGGGACTCGCGGTTGAGCGGCACGGGACGCTCATAGAAAAGGACTTCGCTCACGTTGATCATTCCTCGTTGCCGCCGGCCGGACCACCCCTGTGGGGCCCCCTGGAACGCGGCGTCGGGTTCTGGGTGAACCTTTGATCATACCAGCACCGGTGGCCGCCAGTAAGGCCTCTGCCATATTGGCCTGCCAGGCTGGATGCGGCCGGGAAACGTGGCAAGTAGCCAAAAACACGAAACTTTCCGCTATGCTCGGGGAAAGATCAGGGAATTCGGGAGATCCCGCGGGAAACGGCGGCCTCCACCGACACAGATGCTTGTAAGGCCCCGACCACGAGGGATCGAACGCAGATGCTGACGGAAACCACGAATACCTCCCACGACCTGCACTCGACGCGGGTGCTGTCGCTGGACGCCAGCGGCCGGATCCTCGACTGGATCAGCTGGCAGGACGCCGTCTGCCTGTACGTACGCGAGGCCGTGGCCTGGACCGTGGGCGATCCCTGCGTGACCGTGCACGGCGGCACCAGCCGCCTGACCGGCACCCAGACCTTGCTGCAACTGCACCCGATCGTCGCCAGCACCGGCCACTGCCGCAGCCATGCCGTGGCGCCCTCCCCGGCCCTCACCAACAATGCCCTGTTCGCGCGCGACAAGTACATCTGCATGTACTGCGGCGAGCATTTCGCGCGCAGCGCCCTGACCCGCGACCACGTCATGCCGGTCTCGCGCGGTGGTCGCGACATCTGGGAGAACGTGGTCAGTGCCTGTACCCACTGCAACCTGCGCAAGGGCAACCGCACCCCGCAGCAGGCGCACATGCCGCTGCTGGCCGTGCCCTACCGCCCCAGCTGGGTCGAGCACCTGATCCTGTCCAACCGCAACATCCTGGCCGACCAG
The DNA here is from genome assembly GCA_963821885.1 of uncultured Gammaproteobacteria bacterium. GTDB lineage: Bacteria > Pseudomonadota > Gammaproteobacteria > Xanthomonadales > Rhodanobacteraceae > Oleiagrimonas. The sequence continues at coordinate 186,799 of CAWGFN010000002.1, forward strand.
ATGCAGTTCCTGGTCAACCACCTGCCGCGCAAGCGCCGCCCCGGTTGAACCGACTGCGACATCGCGGACGCGACAGCGGCGCCCCGCCGGTGCCATACTTTCGTCCCTGTCGCGCCATGTGCCGGATGCACCCTGGGACCACGGCCGCGACCAGCTCGCAGCACCCGTGAACCTTGGACCGATGATCGACGCCGCACGCTATCCCCATCTCGCCCGCATCGACAGCCCCGCCCAGCTGCGCGACGTTCCGCAGCACGAGCTCAAGGCCGTCGCCGACGAGCTGCGCGCGTACCTGATCGAATCGGTGGCCAGCTCGGGCGGCCACTTCGGCGCCGGCCTGGGCGTGGTCGAGCTGACCGTGGCCCTGCACTACCTGTACGACACGCCCAACGACCGCCTGGTCTGGGACGTCGGCCACCAGTGCTACCCGCACAAGATCCTCACCGGCCGCCGCGACCGCATCACCACGATCAAGAAGAAGGACGGCCTGGCGCCCTTCCCGCGCCGCGAGGAAAGCGAGTACGACACCTTCGGCGTCGGCCACTCCTCGACCTCGATCTCGGCCGCGCTGGGCATGGCCATCGCCAACCAGCGCCGTGGCGACAAGCGCAAGGTCGTCTCGGTGATCGGCGACGGCGCGATGACCGCCGGCATGGCCTTCGAGGCCATGAACCACGGCGGCGACGTCGAACCGGACATGCTGGTGATCCTCAACGACAACGGCATGTCGATCAGCGAGAACGTCGGCGCGCTGACCAAGATGCTGGCGCGCCTGCTGGCCAACCGCACCCTCAACAGCTGGCGCGAGCGGGCCAAGCGCGCGATCCCCAAGCAGTCGCTGATGGGCCGCTTCTTCAAGCGCTGGGAGGAGCACGCCAAGGGCATGTTCATGCCGTCCACGCTGTTCGAGGAACTGGGCTTCCACTACACCGGCCCGATCGACGGCCACGACATGGACCAGCTGGTCGCCGCGCTGCGCACCGTCAAGGACCTGCCCGGCCCGCAGCTGCTGCACGTGATCACCACCAAGGGCAAGGGCTACGCCCCGGCCGAACAGGCGCAGATCGACTACCACGCCGTCGGCCCCTTCGATCCCCAGGCCGGCGTGGTCAAGAAAGGCCCGGGCAAGGTGACCTACACCCAGGTGTTCGGCGACTGGCTGTGCGACATGGCCGCGGCCGACGAACGCCTGTACGGCATCACCCCGGCGATGCGCGAAGGCTCCGGCCTGGTGCGCTTCTCGCGCGAGCACCCCGAACGCTATTTCGACGTGGCCATCGCCGAGCAGCACGCGGTGACCCTGGCCGCGGGCATGGCCTGCGAGGGCGCCAAGCCGGTGGTGGCGATCTACTCCACCTTCCTGCAGCGCGCCTACGACCAGGCCATCCACGACGTGGCCCTGCAGAACCTGGACGTGCTGTTCGCCATCGACCGCGCCGGCGTGGTCGGCCCGGACGGCGCCACGCACGCCGGAAGCTTCGACCTGACCTACCTGCGCTGCCTGCCCAACATGGTGGTGATGGCCCCGGCCGACGAGAACGAATGCCGCGCCATGCTGACCACCGGTTTCCGGCACGCCGGCCCGGCCGCGGTGCGCTACCCGCGCGGCACCGGCCCCGGCGTGGCCATCCACGAGGCGCTGGAGACCCTGCCCATCGGCAAGGCCGAACTGCGTCGCCGCGGCCACGGCCTGGCACTGCTGTCCTTCGGCGCGATGCTCGAGCCGGCCGCCGAACTGGCCGCCGAGCTGGGCGCGACGCTGGTCAACATGCGCTTCGTCAAGCCGCTCGACGAGGCCATGATCCTGGAGCTGGCCCGCGACCACGAGGCGCTGGTCACCCTGGAGGACAACGCCATCGCCGGCGGCGCCGGCTCCGGCGTGGCCGAGTGCCTGGCCGCGCACGGCGTCGAGGTGCCGATCCTGCACCTGGGCCTGCCCGACGCGTTCCTCGAGCACGGCAGCCGCGAGCAAGTGCTCAGCATGGCCGGCCTGGACCTGCCATCGATGCGCCACGCCATCCGCGCGCGCTTCCCGCGGCTGGCGCAGGCGCGAGCCGCCGACGCGTCCTGACCCACGTGCACGCGATCCCTCGTGGATCGCATGCACGTGGCTTCCTGGATCACTCCTCGGCGTGCTTCATCAGGCGATCGCGCGCCGCGAGGTCGAACGTCGGCGTCACCGCCGCGCCTTCGACCTTCTTCGCATTGAGCGCGCTCTCAGGCACGCGCAGCGCGTCGATCAGTCGCCTCGGATGCGCGGCATCATAATCATCCAGCCCCTTCGCGACCTGGGCCGCCGCCATCGTGAGTGACGGCAGGTGCGTTGCCTGCAAGTCCTTGGCATCCAGGGCGTCGGCGCAGATGCGTCGCTCGATGACCACGGCCTCGAGACCCTCCGGGCCACAGGCCAGGTGCGCTTCAAGGCCACGATCCCGCAAGGCGGCGGTGAGCGCTCCGAGCAGCACGAGCGCGTCGGCGTCGTGCCGCTGCAGGCCGCGGATGCCGGCACTGCGCGGCACGTCGACATGCGTGGTGAGGCAAATGCCCCGCGTCTCCACCGCGCCGAGGAACACCGGCTGCTCGCAGCATGCATCGGTCTCGATCTGGTGAACGACGCCGCTGGACAGGTCGACGGACTTGAGGACGGCCATGCCGGCCTCCTTCATCGACTTGGCAAGACGTGCCGTCATGTTGTTCTGAGTAGACATGATCTTTCTCCTTGTCGTGTACGGATCAGCGCGGCAGAACCGCGAGCGAGACGTTGTTGTCGGCGTTGTCCTGGAAATCCCCGCCACTGCGGATGCCATGGCCGGGCAGGAAGTACAGCACCGAGAAACTGTCGCCTCCGGCAAACAGCGATACACCCAGGTCGACCTGCGACTGCACGGTCGACATGCCGCCCGACACCGCCGTGCGCAGTCGAGAATTGATCTCGCCGGAACAGAACGGGAAGCCGCCGTCGAAGTGGTAGGACCAGCCGTCCACATGGGCATGCAGATGTCCCGATCCATCCAGCGAGAAGAAGATGTAATAGGTAATCGTGCCGCTGGCGTCGGTGCAGTAGATTGGCGTGGAAATGTGGAAATCGATGTTCAGCGTGGCCAGCAACTCCCAGTCGTGGTGGCGATTCGGGTCACCGCCGCGCACGCCGCCGGGCACGTGGCCCCAGGTGACGTAGGACGTGCGCACCGGACCACTCCGCGAGGCGCCACCGGTCAGCAAGCCGTCGATGACGCCAAGGGCGATCGGATTGTTCGCCACGGCGCTCAGGTCGAGCACCTGCTCGTTGTCCGGCCGCTCGAAGACGAGCGTGGAGTGGACGTCGGGCAGGCCGTAGATCGTCGACCACGCCCAACCGCCGGCGCGATGTTCGATGTGGCTCTGCCAGAACGGCCCCGCGTCGGACGAGTGATTGCGCTTGAAAACGTATTGCGAGAGGACAGGCATGATAAGTCTCCTGATGCCTGGATGCGGATCGCGGCGGATCGCGGCAACGATCGAGGCGCGCAGGTGGATATCCGCATCCGATTCCATTGCCAGGTGGGTCACGGCGTCCGGCGGGTCTGGCAATTCCCCCGCGCGTTCGTCATCGCCGTTGCAGCGATGGCGCGAAGGTAAAGTGACTGTTGCGAAGGCACCATGCAGCGGAGATGCTAGACGGATGGTCGTAGTCGAATCCCTCGCGACCGTACGGTTCCGCCTTCAGCACGCCTGAAACACGCGCTCGATCAAAGGGGTGCACGCGCGATATCGCCACTCGAACGGCATGAGCGCGACCCTACGGCACACCTCTCGAGGCATGCCCCTTCAACACGGCCATGCCGCCACCGACACACGGCATGGGCATGCGCCGACATACGCGACGAGGAAGTGAAATCGCGTAGGGCCAACTTCACAGGTCGCTGCATGCGCGTCATCGGCGCAGGACTGGACTGCCCCGTCCGTGGATACGGCCGATCATGCGCCACGCCATCCGCGCGCGCTTCCCGCGGCTGGCCCAGGACAACGCCGCCCACGGCTGACCCGGCCCGCTCGGCACACGAAAAGACCCGCGCATCGGCGGGCCTTTTCCGTTGCGCTGACGCTGGCGCTTACCAGCGGTAGCGCACCTGCAGCATGGCGTCGTTGCCGTGGAACGCCGTGCCCCATGCGCCGTGCCACGACACCGTGGTGTCCAGCGCGCCCTTGTGCCAGGTCAGGCCCGCGCCACCGCTCAGTGCGTTCATCGGCAACGCTTCGCTGGTCACCTGGCTGCTGAAGCCGCCCAGCGTCTCGGTCACCGTGATCGCGCGGTCCCCGCGCCAGCCTTCCGTGCCCAGCTGCACCCACGGCTGCCACGCGCCCCACGAGCGGTCCAGCTTCACGCCCAGCTCGTAGTGGCTCAGGTGCTGGCTGATCTTGCCGTAGTTGCAGCGCCAGCAGGCTCATGCCCTGCTCCTGCGCCGCGCCGTAGCGCGCGTTGATCGTGTCCAGGCCGCCGTACGGCGTCAGGTTCCACGCGCCCAGCTTGGCCGTGTACTCGGCGCGCAACGCGGCGCCGAAGTAGTGGCCGTGGCTGGTCGCCTCCTGGTAGCTGTCCACGCCGCCCAGGAAACGCTTGGAGCTCTGGCTCAGCCAGCCCGAACCCATGCTGCCCGACAGCCGCCAGTCCCCCGTGCGCACGATGCCGTACACGAAGCCGCCGATCGGCTTGGCGCGCACCTGCGTCGGGCTCAGCGAGCTGGTCGTCGTCGCTCCGGCCACCGCCACGCCGACCACGAAGTCGTTGCTCAGCGCATGGCCGTAACCGGCCGCCGTGCCGTTGAACTGGTAGCGGCCCTGGCCCAGGCCGCCGCGGCCGACCATGAACTGGCCCCACGCGCCCTGGCGGCCGTCGGCCGTCGGACCCAGGCGGCCCAGAACCGTCGTGAAGGTCTGCTCCGTGCCCAGGCTCACCGCGCCGGCGTAGTTGGCGTAGCCGGTCGAGTAGGCGTTGCCGGTCGGCGTCAGGTCGAGCAGCACGTCGTTGGCCGTGTAGCTGACCTTGCCGGTCATGTACTGACCCAGGCCCGGCGCGAAGTCGACCGTGGCGAAGGTGCCGCTGACGCCGCCGTCGGCGTGCACCAGGGTGTAGGTCTTCTTCAGGTACGTGCCGGGATCCATCAGGATGCCCAGGCCACCGTCCAGCGTGGCCGAGCCGCCCACCAGCAGCTGGCTCGAGCCGGTGCCCGGGGTCGCGTCCGGGGTGATCTCCAGGACCAGCGTGCCACCCGCGCCCTGCACGTAGTTGCCGCCCACCGTCAGGATGCCCACGCTGCCGCCCGGCTGCACGATGCCGGCGGTGTTGGTCACGTCGCCGGTGATCGTGCCATGGCCGCCCAGCGCGCCGCCGTTCACCGTGACGCTGCCGGTCAGCACCGTGCCTGCGTCCTCTACATCGCCCACTTCGAGCTTGCCGTCGCTGACGGTCCAGGTCTCGGTATCGGCATTGGATCCGTACAGGGTCCAGGTGCTGGTGCCGGTCTTCTCGTAGGCACCGAAGCCGTAGTACACCGGGGAGCCGCTGTACGTGGTCGGCATCGCGCCGACCACCTGCGACAGGTTGAAGCTGGAATTGCCGTCACCGCCCAGGATCAGCGTGTCGCTGCCGCCGCTGAAGCTGATCACGTTGCCGGTGAAGTGGTAGCCGGCGCGCAGTTCCAGCGTATTGCTGCCGCCGTAGAAATCGATGGCGTCGGCCTGCAGATTGCCGAGGGCGGCAGGACCGATGCCGCCACCGGCGTAGCCGGCGCCCGCACCGGCATATCCGCCCGTGATATTGCCGGCGTTGATGATGTCCGAATGGCCATAGGACACCACGCCCGCGCCGCCATAACCACCGGCGCCCTGGGTCGAGCCGGACCCGCCATCGCCGCCATCGCCACCGGCAACGGTGCCGGTGTTCATCAGATAGAAGCCCTGGCCGACCATGCCCATGCCGCCGTGGCCGCCGATACCGCCGACAGCGTTCTCGGCCCCGCCACCCGCACCGCCCTTGCCGCCCCGGATGGTGCCGCCTAGGTTGTAGATGCTCCCGTTGTAGGCATCGACACCCGCGCCGCCGAAGCCGCCCCTGCCGCCCGTGCCGTCGTAGCCCTGATAGTAACCGTATGCCGTGCCGCCATAACCGCCGACACCGCCGGCACCGCCGGCGATCGTGCCCTGGTTCAGGAGGCCGAAAAACTGACCCTGGACACCGGCGCCGCCATAACCGCCATAACCGCCCTGACCGCCATAGCCGTAGCTGTCGTAGGCATAACCTCTGCCACCGGCACCGCCGACACCACCAGCACCGCCACGGATCGTGCCGGCATTGCTGTTGCTCATGTAGGCCATGCCGACGCCCGCGCCGATGCCACCATCGCCACCACGGCCGCCACTACCGCCGTTGGCATAACCGGCTTCGCCATAGGTGTAGGCCGAGCCGCCCTGCCCGCCGACGCCGCCATTGCCGCCGCTGACGGCATTGTGATTGTCGAGATAGGAACCGAACGCCACGATCGCGCCCATGCCACCCTGACCACCGTAGCCGCCGCTGCCTGCAAACGCGCTATCGCCGCCATTGCCGTAGTAGCTTTCGCCAAAGGACAACGCGTCGCCACCCGCCGCACCCGCACCACCTGCGCCGCCACGGATCGTGCCGGTGTTCAGGGCATAGGAGTTGTTCTGGCCGTAGAAACCACCGCCACCCGCGCCGCCATCGCCACCACGCCCGCCAAAACTGGCCTGAATGTCAACGTTGTAGTACGCGCCGGCGGCACCGCCGCCACCACCGGCACCACCAAGCACCTGGTTGCTGTTGTTCAGATAGGACCCGCTGCCATCGACGGCCGTGCCGCCAGCGCCACCGGTGGCGCCGTTGGTCGAACCCGCCGCCGTACTGGTGAACTGGCCGCCCGTGCCACCCGCACCCCCGGAGATGGTGCCGGAGTTGGTGGCACTGAACGCGCCTTCACCGTACAGGCCATAACCACCCCTGACACCCGTGAAGCCGGTCTCCACGCCCATGCCGTTGCCGCCCTGGATCGTGCCGGCATTGGTGACCTGTGTAGTGCCGCTGCTGGAGAAAGTTGACACGCCGGCACCGCCGCCAATGGTGCTGTTGCCGCCCTGGATCGAGCTGGAAGAGGCCACATTCAGGCTGCCGGCGCCGCTGAGGCCCACGCCGTAACCGGAGGCCGCGCCGTTGATCTGCACGCTGGACGTGTTCGTTCCCACGACCAGGCCACCGGTACTGTAGACGCCGCCGTTCAACGACGTGCCGCTGCCGGCCAGGGTCAGCGTGCCCGTGCCGCTCCAGTTCATGCGCCCCGAGCCTGTCATCGCCCCGCCGATACTCACATCGCCGGCGCCCGTGAACGTGGTGGCCTGCGTCAACGCCGGCAGGGTGCCGGACTCGGACACGCTGGTGATGCTGCCGAAATCGATGGTGCTGCCCGGGTCGCCGTTGGCCTGGTTGATGGCCCAGCTCAGCGTGCCGTTGGCGCCGCTGCCGTCATCGGTGGACGAGGTCACCGTATACGTATTCGCCGCCAGCGCCGGGGCGCTCGCGCCGATCATCAAGGCCAATGCGCAAGCCTGGACCAGCGCGTTGCGGCGGGGCGTCGCGCCCGCCCTGGCCGAGCCTTGGCCGCCGCGCGGCGCCCTGGCGAATTCCGTGGCCACCTGCACCACGCCCAAGGCGCGGTTCCACACCAAGCGGTAGATCCTGTTCATGTCGTGCCCCTGTACCGAGTCGTTGACTCACACGCCGCCTGGAGGATGCCTGGCGGATCTTGTTGTTATCGCGCAGCTACACGATGCGCACCTTGTTCACGTTGGCCTTCGGGTTGCGCCAGAAGGCATCGTTCTCGAATCGCTTGAAGACGTCGGGCGGCAGCACCGTCTGGCGCTCCTCGGCCGCCACCCTGGGGCGCACGGTGTGCAACCCGGGCGTGCCCGCCTTCTTGTCGAAGGCCTCGGCGTCGAACTCGATGTGCTCGAAGTCGTGCTTGAACGGCTTCTCGCCGATGAAGTCGTAGATCGCGCGGATCGCCTTGCCGGGGTCGCTGACCAGCGTCTCGTACTGCACCAGCATCAAGCGGTCGGCATGTGCGCCGAAGAAGGCTTCCTTCAGCGCGTTGTAGGCATAGCCGACCATGCCGTCGCCCTTGGCCACGCCGTCCGCGCGGGTGTAGACCGTGCCGCCGACGGTGTAGCCGAAGATCGAGGACGGCTGGAAGGTGTTCTTCTGGATCAGCCGCTCGATGCTGTCGATCACCCACGGCATGTGTCGCACGCAGGCGATCACCTTCGATTCCGGGAACAGCTCGTTGACCACGTTCATGCGCGCGCACCAGGCGCGGCTGGTGTCGAACACCACCGCTTCGTCGCGATCGGCGTAGTAGTTGTCGACCACGCCGCGGATCACCCGCCGGCGCTGGTCGTCATGGATGAAGACGGAGAATTCGTTGCGGCCGCTCATCTCGGCCAGCATGGTGCCGACCAGGCCCGCCACCGGCCCACTCATGCCCGCCTCGAAACGCGGATTCTGGCGCAGGATGGCCGACAGCAGCGTCGAGCCCGAACGCGGCAGGCCCGAGATGAAATGGTATTGCGGCATGTTTCCCCCTGGAACGTGAGTGACGGCCCGTTCGCAAGGCCGGCGTGTCCGTCGAGCTCTTGCAAGATGCGAGCCAATTCGTTCCGTCGAATGCACTCCGGCCCGTCACTGGGCACCACGGGAGTGTACCCAATAAAACGGAACCGGGTCACACTTTTTCGCGGTGGCCTGTCGTCGTTCGCCCGCCCGTGACCCGTTCGCGCCCTTCCAGGTCGCACGCGGTGAACACATCGAGATAGCCGTGTTGCCGCAACACACCACAGGCCGCCGGGCCCTGGCGCCAGCCGTGCTCCAGCAGCAGCCACCCGCCGGGCCGAAGGTGCGCGTGGGCCGTCCCGGCAATCGCGCGAAGGGCGTCCAGGCCGTCCGCGCCCGACGCCAGGGCGCTGCGGGGCTCGAAGCGCAGGTCGCCACGGTCGAGATGGGCGTCCGCATCCTCGATGTAGGGCGGGTTGGACACGATCAGGTCGAAGCGTTCCTCGCCCAGGGCCGCGCACCACGAACCCCGGGCGAACGTCACGCGTTCGAGTCCGAGGCGTCGCGCGTTGCCGCGCGCGACCTCCAGGGCATCGGCCGAGAGATCGGTTGCATGCACGCGGGCGTCGGGCCGCTCGTGGGCCAGCGCCAGGGCGATCGCCCCGCTGCCGGTGCCCAGGTCGGCCACCGAGCACGCCGATCCCGCGGGCATCCGCGCCAGGGCCAGCTCGACCAGAAGCTCGGTTTCCGGACGCGGGATCAGGGTCGCCGGCGAGACCGCCAGCTCCAGGCTCCAGAAGCCCTGCCGCCCGATGATGTAGGCCACCGGCTCGCCAGCGGCGCGACGCGCGACCAGGGCGTCGCAGGCGCGCCATGCTGCCCTGCGTCGAGCACGATCGAGGGCATGCGCGAAAAGCCAGGCGCGATCGACGTCCAGCGCATGCATCAGCAGCCATTCGGCATCGGTGCGCGAACGCAGACGCTCGGTCGTGCTGGCCAGGACATCGCGAACGGAGCGGGTGCGCGGTCATCGATCAGGGAACACTCGCGGAGGGCGGGAATCGGACCGAGCGGGCATCCGCCGCACGGCACGATGCGTACAGAAGTGTACTTGCCCGCCGACTCCGAGGTGCCCTGCACGATGCGATCACGCCTGCTGCGAATGCTGACCACCGGCCTCGTCGCGTTGCTGCGTGAGCGGCTGCGAAGCGGCGTTCTTCGGCGCCATGAATGTCGCCGCCCGCGACCGCGGCATCACAGATGCACAGCGGCATCGTCTATGCCGCCGACCACGACCTGGCGCTGGACGTTTATGCGCCGGCCCGGGCCCACAACGCGCCGGTGGTGGTGTTCTTCTACGGCGGCGCGTGGCAGGACGGCAAGCGCCAGTGGTACCGCTGGGCGGGCAAGGTGCTGGCCGAGCACGGCGTGGTCGCCGTGGTGCCCGACTACCGCAAGTTTCCACGCGTCAAACTGGACGGCTTCATGCACGATGCCGCCCGCGCGGTGGCCTGGGCGCGCGATCACGCGGCCGGCTACGGCGGCGATCCGCGACGACCTGTTCCTGATGGGGCACTCCGCCGGCGCCCACATCGGCGCGCTGCTCAGCACGGACGCGCACTGGCTGCGGGAGGTCGACATGCAACCGCGCCAGCTGCGCGGGTTCATCGGCCTGGCCGGCCCGTATGATTTCCTGCCCCTGCGCGAGCAGGTCTACATCGACATGTTCGGCCACACGCACGCCGCGCAGGAGCGATCGCAGCCGGTGGCCTTCGTCGATGGCAACGAGCCACCGATGCTGCTGCTGCAGGGCGGCGGCGACGACGTGGTGGCGCCGACCAACGCGCGCGCGCTGGCCGCCGCGCTGCACGAGCACCGTGAACCGGCCCAGCTGGACATCTACCCCGGCGTCACGCATGCGGGCCTGCTGCTGTCCCTGTCGCGGCCCTTCCGCGACAAGGCGCCCGCGCTCGAGGCCGCGCTGGCCTTCATCGATGCCCACGCCAGCGATCCGCGCCAGCCGCCCGGCCCCCCGTGATGCGCTCGGGCCGCCGGCCTTTGCATCCGTCTGAGCGATCACTAGAATCGATGCGATAGCGAACGGCTATGACGCGACGCGCGTGACGGCATGAACCTGCGAGACCTGCGCTATCTGGTGGCACTGGCCGAGCATCGCCACTTCGGCCGCGCCGCCGAGGCCTGCCACATCAGCCAGCCCACGCTGTCCACGCAGATCCGCAAGCTGGAGGACGAGCTGGGCGTGACCCTGGTCGAGCGCGCCCCGCGCAAGGTGCTGCTGACCGATGTCGGCCGCGAGATCGCCGCGCGGGCACGCGACGTGCTCAACGAGGCCGAGCAGATCCGCGCCATCGCGCGGCGCACCCGCGACCCCGAATCGGGCACCGTGCGGCTGGGCATCTTCCCGACGCTCGGCCCGTACCTGCTGCCGCACGTGGTGCCGATGCTGCGCAAGGCCTTCCCGCGCCTGGAACTGCTGCTGGTCGAGGAGAAGACCGAAGTGGTCCTGCAGCGCCTGCGCGAGGGCAAGCTCGACGCCGGCATCCTGGCCCTGCCGCTGCACGAGGACAGCCTGCACGTCGAGCCGCTGTTCGAGGAACCGTTCCTGCTGGCGGTGCCCGACTGCCACCCACTGGCGCAGCGCAAGCGCCTGCGCCTGGACGACCTGGCCGACGAGAGCCTGCTGCTGCTGGAGGACGGCCACTGCCTGCGCGACCAGGCGCTGGAGGTGTGCCAGCTGTCCGGCGCCGGCGAGCGCAGCGGCTTTCGCGCCACCAGCCTGGAGACACTGCGGCAGATGGTGGCGGCCAATGTCGGCATCACCCTGCTGCCGACCCTGGCGGTCAATCCGCCGGTCGCGCGCGTCGAGCACCTGCGCCTGATCGAATTCACCGGGCCGCCGCCGCACCGTCGCGTGGCCATGGTCTGGCGCAAGAGCTCGGCCATGCACGGCTTCCTGCTGCGCCTGGCCGAGGTCTTCCGCCAGCTGCCGCCGGCCCTGCTCGATGCCCATGCGACGGCCGTCCGGGCAAGGGAAGACACCACCACGCCACGGAGAGTCGACCGCATGACGTCCCGCTCCGCGCTGACCCACTGCGCCATCTTGCTGATGATTGACGTTACTTTCGCGCCTGCTCGATGCAGAAGATGGCTGAGCGTTTCACGCCGGAGGTCGACAAGGCGCTGGTGAAGAGCCTCTACGAGAAAGCCAGGAGCAACGATATCGCCGCAGAGAAGGCACTGTTCGCCAGCGACGCGCAGCCCGACCCCGCCCGTCTCGAACCCTGCACGAGGCGCTGGCCGGCGGTGCCGCGCCCCGGGTCCACGAGTCAATATCTCCGACCGGACAGGCCACTTCACCCGCACCGAGCTGGAGTACCAGATCGGCCATGGCAAGCATACCTACGGCGTGCGCCTGGTCATCGGCGGGCCGAAGGACGCGCGCCGGGTGCAGCACCTCGAGATCGGCGGGCCCGCCGACATCTCGGCGCAAATGGCCACGATCAGGCACGTGCTGGTGGTGGCGGGGACGATCGGCCTGGCGCTGCTGCTGGCGATCGCCGCCCTGGCCATCTGGCTGGTGCGGCGCGGTCGGCGGCGTCGATTATCATAGCCAGCGGCTATCAACTTCATAAAGACAATCAATTTTCATGTCGGGCCCACGCGCGTTAACCTTGCCGCGAGCAGCGGCACGTGCGACGTGCACCGTGTCCATCCACCCTGCCCTACCACGAGGTAAATCATGAGCAATCTGAAAGGCTCCAAGACCGAGAAGAACCTGAAGGACGCGTTTGCCGGCGAGTCCATGGCCAACCGACGCTACCTGTACTTCGCATCCAAGGCCGACGTGGAGGGCTACAACGACGTGTCCGCGGTGTTCCGTTCCACCGCCGAGGGCGAGACCGGCCACGCGCACGGCCACCTTGAGTACCTGGAGGAAGTCGGCGACCCGGCCACCGGCCTGCCGTTCGGCGGCACCGAGGCCAACCTGAAGTCCGCCATCGCCGGCGAGACCCACGAGTACACCGACATGTACCCGGGCATGGCCAAGGACGCCCGCGAGGAAGGTCACGACGAGATCGCCGACTGGTTCGAGACCCTGGCCAAGGCCGAGCGCTCGCACGCCAACCGCTTCCAGAAGGCGCTCGACGAGCTGCAGTAAGCCCGTCGCGGTCGCGCGCGATCCGATCGGGTCGCGCGCGACGTATCCCACGTGTCGGCCCGACGGGCCGGCGACGCCAGCCGACCGTTCGGAACACGCCCATGACCGAGGAAACCCGCAGCACCCGCGAAGGCAGCCTGGAGGCGCCCACGCGCCACCCGCTGGACTGGATGAGCGAGGACTTCTGGGACCAGGACGCCCTGGACGCCGAGCTGGAGCGCGTGTTCGACATCTGCCACGGCTGCCGCCGCTGCGTCAGCCTGTGCCATGCCTTTCCGACGCTGTTCGACCTGATCGACGAATCGGAAACGATGGAGATCGACGGCGTGGCCAAGGCCGATTACGCCAAGGTCACCGAGCAGTGCTTCCTGTGCGACCTGTGCTATCTGACCAAGTGCCCCTACGTGCCGCCGCACGAGTGGAACGTGGATTTCCCGCACCTGATGCTGCGCGCCAAGGCCGTGCATTTCCGTGAGCACGGCGCGCCACTGAAGGCCCGCGTGCTGTCCAACACCCGCACCGTGGGCAAGCTGGCCTCGATTCCGGTGGTGGTGCAGACCATCAATGCGATCAATCGCACGGCCACCGGGCGCAAGGTACTGGACAAGGCCCTGGGCGTGCATCCCGACGCGCGCGTGCCGGAGTACCACGCGCCCACCGCGCGCCAGCGCATGAAACACCTGGACGGCGCTGGCGAGGTCGTGCCGGCCGGCCGGACCTCGGGCAAGGTCGCGGTCTTCGCCACCTGCTACTGCGACCACTCCATGCCCGAGGCGGTCGAGGACCTGGTCAAGGTGCTCGAGCACAACATGGTGCCGGTGCGCATGGTCGAGCGCGAGAGCTGCTGCGGCATGCCCAAGCTGGAGCTGGGCGACCTGGACACCGTGCGCAAGTACAAGGAACAGAACATCCCGGTGCTGGCGAAGATGGCCCGCGAGGGCTGGGACTTCGTCGCCGCCATTCCCTCCTGCGTGCTGATGTTCAAGCAGGAGCTGCCGCTGATGTTCCCGGATGACGAAGACGTGGCCCTGGTGCGCGACCGTTTCTTCGATCCGTTCGAATACCTCGCCGAACGCCACAGGGACGGCAAGCTTTCCACCGATTTCAAGCAGCCCCTGGGCAAGGTCGCCTGGCAGGTCGCCTGCCACCAGCGGGTGCAGAAGATCGGCCCCAAGACCCGCGACATCCTGCAGCTGGTGCCCGACACCGAGGTGGTGACCATCGAGCGCTGCTCGGGCCACGACGGCACCTATGGCGTCAAGCGCGAGACCTACGCCATCTCGCGCAAGATCGCCCGGCCGGTGGAAAAGCGCGTGCAGCAGTCCGAAGCCCGCCACTTCACCAGCGACTGCCCGATGGCCGGCGACCACATCGCCCACGGCCTGGGCGACACGCCCGGCCACGAGCATCCGATCAGCCTGTTGCGCACGGCCTACGGGATCTGAGGCGCGCCCACCGTCGAATCGCCCGACGTCCCATCACGAACCCCAGCCATTGAACCCAACGCCATGAATCCGCTGACCCGAGACGATCTCTACACCCTCGAAGCCTACGCCGCCGAACGCGCCGGATTCCGCGCCCGCGTGCTGGCGCACAAGCAGGCGCGCAAGGTGCACCTGGGCGACCACGTCACGCTGCTGTTCGAGGACCGCCTGACCATCCAGTACCAGGTCCAGGAGATGCTGCGCGTGGAGCGCATCTTCGAGCCCGCGGGCATCGCCGACGAGCTCGACGCCTACAACCCGCTGATTCCCGACGGCCACAATCTCAAGGCCACCATGCTGATCGAGTACGGCGATCCGGACGTGCGCAAGCGCGAGCTGGCCCGGTTGCGCAACATCGAGGACCAGCTGCACCTGGAAGTGGAGGGCGCGGGCCGCGCCACCGCGATCGCCGACGAGGACCTGGAGCGCAGCAACGAGGACAAGACCTCGGCGGTGCACTTCCTGCGGTTCGAGCTGACCCCGGACATGATCGACGCCTGGCGCAAGGGCGGCGCGGTGCGCCTGTCCTGCGACCACGAGAATTATGTCGCCGGCACCGTGCTCGACGAGCAGCAGCACCAGGCCCTGGGCGCCGACTTCGACTGAGTGCGCAGCGCGCTCAGTCGTAACGCAGCAGCGCCTCCAGCGGCGCATGCGAAGGCCATCGCGCACGGCCGGATAGAAAGCCCAGTTCGATGACCACGGTCGCGCCGCACAGCTGCGCGCCCAGGGTGTCCAGCAGCGTGGCGGCGGCGGCCAGCGTGCCGCCGGTGGCCAGCACGTCGTCGACCAGCAGCACGCGCTCGCCAGCGCGCACGCCGTCGCGATGCATCTCCAGGCGGTCGCTGCCGTATTCCAGCGCGTAGTCGACGCCGATGGTCTCGGCCGGCAGCTTGCCCGGCTTGCGGATCGGCACGAAACCGGCGCCCAGCGACTGCGCCAGGGCGGCGCCGAAGATGAAGCCGCGCGCCTCGATGCCGCAGACGGCCTGCACCCTTGCATCGCGCCACGGCGCGGCCATGGCCTCGATGCACCGCTTCATGCCTGCCGCATCGGCCAGCAGCGGCGTGATGTCCTTGAACACGATGCCGGGCCTGGGAAAGTCCGGCACGTCGCGGATCAGCGCATGCAGTGCCTGCATCCGGGTCAAGCTCCTGGGGTAACGCGCGCCATGACGCGTGATGGGGAAACGGACATACTCGGTCAGGTGAATGCCGGACTGGCGTCGTCGCCCCAGTCAGGGTCCTCGGCCGCGGCCAGACGCGCCTGCACCAGCTTTTCCTCCACCCCGCGCACCACCGGCAGCGCCGCGTCCACGCAGGAATCGGGCACGGCCACGCTGATGAAGTCGCGGGCCGGCAGCTGGCCGACGCCGCCGATCAGATGCTCGCCGGCGATGAAGGCGGGAATCTCGGCGTGTTCGAGCGCGTCCTTGACCAGGTGCGCGTCGATCACGGATTCGGCATGGTAGACGGTGCGCATGACGATCAAGCTACTCGCGCCGCCCGGTCCCTGCAACCGGCGCCACGGCCGGCGCCGCCGATCCCCGCGCGGCCCGGCTGCGTTACAATCGCCTGCTTTGCCGCACCCGATCCGAGAGCCCCCGATGGCGAGCGAATCCGCACCCGTACAGCACTTCATCCGCCAGATCGTCCGCGACGATGTCGCCTCCGGTCGCCAGCCGGCCGTGCGCACGCGCTTCCCGCCCGAGCCCAACGGTCACCTGCACATCGGCCATGCCAAGGCGATCTGCCTTGATTTCGGCATCGCCGCCGAATTCGACGGCCGCTGCAACCTGCGCCTGGACGACACCAACCCCGGCAAGGAGCTGCCCGAATACGTGCAGGGCATCCAGGACGACGTGCACTGGCTGGGCTTCGAGTGGGCCGAGCTGCGCCACGCCTCGGACTATTTCGAGGTGTTCTACCTGGCCGCGGAAAAGCTGATCGCCGACGGCAAGGCGTATGTCGACGATCTCGACGCCGACCAGGTGCGCGAGTACCGCGGCACGCTGACCGAACCGGGCCGCAACTCGCCCTACCGCGATCGTGGCGTCGAGGAGAACCTGGACCTGTTCCGGCGCATGCGCGCGGGCGAATTCGCCGACGGCAGCAAGACCCTGCGGGCGAAGATCGACATGAGCGCCGGCAACATGAACATGCGCGACCCGGCGATCTACCGCATCCGCAAGCAGAGCCACCAGAACACCGGCGATGCCTGGCCGATCTACCCGATGTATGACTTCGCGCACTGCCTGTCCGATGCGCTGGAAGGCATCACGCATTCGTTCTGCACCCTGGAGTTCGAGGACCACCGTCCGCTGTACGACTGGTTCGTCGACCAGGTCGACCTGGCCGGCCATCCCGAGCTGTGGCAGTCGCTGGTCGAGGCCGGCCTGCCCACCGCGCCGAGCAAGCCGCGGCAGATCGAATTCGCCCGCGGCAACCTGACCTTCACGGTCATGAGCAAGCGCAAGCTCACCCAGCTGGTCAGCGAAAAGCTGGTCGATGGCTGGGACGACCCGCGCATGCCGACCCTGTCCGGCGCCCGCCGTCGCGGCTTCCCGCCGCAGGCGCTGCGCGCGTTCTGGGAGCGCATGGGCGTGAGCAAGCAGAACAGCAACATCGATTTCGGCGTGCTGGAAGCCTGCGTGCGCGAGGAGCTCGATGCCCGTGCGCCGCGCCGCATGGCGGTGCTGGATCCATTGAAGATGGTGCTGACCAACCTGCCCGACGACCACCACGAGACGGTCGCGTTTCCCAACCATCCCAAGGACGAGAGTTTCGGCACGCGCGAGCTGCCGTTCTCGCGCACGCTGTGGATCGAGCGCGAGGACTTCGCCGAGGTGCCGCCCAAGGGCTTCAAGCGCCTGGTCCCGGATGGCGAGGTGCGCCTGCGTGGCATCGGCATCATCCGCTGCGACGAGGTGGTCAAGGATGCCGACGGCCGGGTGGTCGAGCTGCGCTGCACGCTGGACCCGGCGACACGCCCCGGCGGCAGCGATACCAACCGCAAGGTGAAAGGCACCATCCACTGGGTCAGCGCGGCGCACGCCGTTCAAGCGGAGATCCGACTCTACGACCGTCTGTTCGAGGTCGAGAATCCCGGCGACGAGCCGGAGGGCAAGACCTTCCGCGACTTCATCAACCCCGAGGCCAAGCGCGTGATCCGCGGGTTCGTCGAACCGGCCGCGGCCGACGCCGCGCCCGAGGCGCACTGGCAGTTCGAGCGCACCGGCTACTTCGTCGCCGACCGGCACGACCACGGTCCCGGGCATCCGGTGTTCAACCGCACGGTGAGCCTGCGCGATACCTGGGCACGCAAGGTACGGTGAGCGAGGACGCGCGCCACCGCCTGCTGGCCTGGTGCCGTCCCGGATTCGAATCCGAATGCGCGCAGGAACTGGCCGCGCTGGACAGCCTCGGCGGCGGTGGCGGCTATGCGCGGGCGGTGCGCGGCCAGGGCATGGTCGAGTTCGTCTGCCTCGATGGCGAGGCCGCCGACCGCGTGCAGGAGCAGGCCGGATCGCGTGGGCCGGTCTTCGCCCGCCAGTTGCTGCGCGGCATCGGCCGCATCGATGAACTGGCGCGCGAGGACCGGCTGTCGCAGCTGATGCCGATCGTCGCCGCCGACCCGCGGCGCTGGTCCGATGCCTGGGTGGAGTCCTCCGACGGCGAGGGCGGGCGGGAACTCGGGGCGCTGTGTCGCGGCCTGAACGCCGCGCTGATCACCCGCCTCAAGGGCGAACGTCTCATCGATCGCGTTTCACCCTGGCGGCTGCATGTCGCCCTGCTGTCACCGACCTGCGCCCTGGTCGCGGCCACCCACGTCGCACGCAGCGCGCCCTGGCCCGGCGGCATCCCGCGCCTGCGCTTCCCGCGCGCCGCGCCAAGCCGCTCGACGCTGAAGCTCGAGGAAGCCTTCCTCACACTGCTCGACGCCGACGAGCGCGAAGACTGGCTGCAACCGGGCATGAGCGCGGTCGACCTGGGCGCCGCTCCGGGCGGCTGGACCTGGCAGTTGGTGCAGCGTTCGATCCGCGTCGTCGCTGTCGACAACGGGCCGATGGACGCCGCGCTGATGGACAGCGGCCTGGTCGAGCATCGCCGCGAGGATGGCTTCCGCTTCCGTCCGGAAAGGACCGTGGACTGGCTGGTCTGCGACATGGTCGAACAACCCCGTCGGGTCGCCGCGCGCATGGCCGAGTGGCTCCACCAGGGCTGGTGCCGCCATGCCGTGTTCAACCTCAAGCTGCCGATGAAGAAGCGCTACGAGGAAGTCGAGCTGTGCCTGCGCCTGCTGCGCGAAAACGTGGACGCCAAGCTCGATATCCGCGCGCGGCAGCTCTTTCATGATCGTGAGGAGATCACGGTCTTCGCCCGTCGTGTCTGAATCGCCGCCGACAACCCATGTCCGGGTCGGGTCGGCCCCAGGACGCCATGATTGGGTAGGATGCACGCTCTTGCCCCGAGCATCCCGCGGAATCCGGAACGTCAGAACGTGAAACGCCTGCGTGCCCTGTTGCCCCTGCTCCTGCTGATCACCACTGGCGTGGTGCTTCTGGCCGGCGGCATGGGCGACTACCTCGATCCGCGCCGGCTGGTGTCCGAGCACGCCGCGCTGCTGGAGGCCGTCGGGTCGCGTCCCTGGCTCTCGCGCGCGGCCTACGTGGGGCTGCTGACCCTGGTCACCGCCACCGGTCTTCCCGCCAGCATCCTGGTGATCATCGCCGGGGGACTGATCTTCGGCGAAATCGAGGGCACCGCACTATCCTCGGTCGGACTGCTGCTGGGCTCGCTGCTGCTGTTCCTGGCCAGCCGGTATGCATTCGGGAGCGGACAGCGTCCGGCGCCGGTCCTGGCCGAGCGCCTGCGGCACGGTTATGCGCGTCACCCGCTCAACTACACCCTGTTCCTGCGCTTCGTGCCGGTATTTCCTTTTGGCGGCGTCAGCGTGGCGCTGGCCTGGTTGCGCTGTCCACTGTGGCTTTTTGTCACCGCGACCTGGCTCGGCGGCACCCTGATGCTGATCTTCGAGACGGCGATCGGCGCCGACCTGGGGCGCAACCTGGCCGCCGGCCGCGACTTCGGCTGGCGATTGCTGCTGGACCCCGAGCTGCTCCTGCCGCTGGGAGCGCTGGCGTTGCTGGCCCTGTTGCCGATACTGATCCGGCGCCGTGCCCGCCCTCCCGACAGGCCACGAGCCGACGACGCGGTCGATTGACCACCTAGTGGCGCGCGGCACGCTACAATCGGTTTGTCTGCGAACGCCACCATCCGGGGGGCGCAAGTGTCCGAGAGCCCAACTGCACGCATCCGAAAATGGTGGCGCCGGGCCTCGCTGATCCAGCGTCTGGTACTGGTTGCCCTGCTGCCATCGGCGGTCTCGACCATATTTCTCGCCGTGCTGCTCACGCGGCACCAGATCCACTCCATGCGCGACATGACGCGCAGTGCGGCCGGCGCCTATGTCGACCAGGCCGCCATGCTGGCCGTGGATCCGCTGCGCCAGAACGACGCCGACGCCCTGCAGCACCTGGCACACTCCCTGAGCCAGCTTCCGCACATCGGCGAAGTCCGCGTCCTCGACGCGAACGGCACGCTGGTCGCCAGCGCCCTGCAACCGACCGACGACGACAGCCGCGAGATCCAGCACCTCAGGCACGTCATCGTCGCCCCGGATGCGCCAGGGCGCGTCATCGGCACCCTGCTGGTCGACGTCGATTCGGATACCTCGCTGCTGTCGCAGCACACCAACATCTTCGACACCCTGCTGTGGCTGGGGATCGCCATGCTCCTGGCCATCCTGCTGAGCTGGCAGCAGGCCCGCTGGATCAGCGCCCCGCTGCGCCGACTTTCCGAGGCCATGCGTGGCCTGGGCCGCATCGACCGGCCGCTGTCGGTACGGGTCACGGACGACTCCGAGATCGGCGACCTGCAGCGCGGTTTCAACACCGCGGCAGCCACCCTGCACGAACTGCATCGCGACATGGAACGACGCATCGAGGAAGCCACCGAGGAGCTGGCGCACAAGAACGCCGCCCTCGAGCAGGCCAGCAAGGCGAAGGCGCGTTTCCTGGCCGGCGCCACCCACGACCTGCGCCAACCGCTGTACGCGCTGACGCTGTTCTCCTCGGCCCTGGGTGAACGGGAAACCGATCCGGAGCGCCTGGACCGCATCGCCCACGTGCAGCAGTGCATCGAATCGCTGGACCGCCTGTTCGGCGAGCTGCTGGACCTGTCGCGCCTGGAGGCCGGGGCGATGCAGCCGGAATTACGCGATTTCCCGCTCGACGAACTGTTCCAGGAAGTCAGCCGCAATTTCCGCATTCAGGCCGAAAAACAGGACTTGCGCCTGATCACGCGTCCGACCGACCTGTGGGTGTACAGCGACCGCACGATGCTTTCGCGCATCCTCAACAACCTGGTCAGCAACGCGCTGCGCTACACCCACGAGGGCGGCGTGCTGCTCGGCGCGCGGCGGCGCGATGGTCATGTCCGCATCGATGTGCGTGACACTGGCGTGGGCATCGCCGAAGAGCACCAGCAGCACATCTTCGAGGAGTTCTACCGCATCGAGGATTCCGAGCACTACGCGCAGCATGCGCTCAGCCCGAACGCCGTCCAGCGCGGACTCGGCCTGGGCCTGTCCACGGTCAAGCGCCTGTCCGAGCTGCTGGGCGCCGAATGCACCCTGCACTCCTCGCCCGGCCGCGGCAGCCTGTTCACGCTCAAGGTCCCGACCAGCCGCGTGCAGTCCGCGAAACCCGCCGTCATCGGCCGCAACATCAGGCGCCTGACGGCCCCCTCGAAGGAACTGGAGGGCACCCGCGTGCTGGTGGTCGACGACGACCAGGCCATACTTGCCGGGGTGCATGACCTGCTGTGCAACTGGGGCTGCCGCGTACAGACGGCGACGAGTTGCGAATCCGCCATGGCGCAAGCGCGAGTCACCCCGCAGCCACCCGACATGATCATCACCGACCTGCATCTGGGCCGCCAGTGCGATGGCGTGAGCCTGCTCGAGCAGCTTGAAAATCACTACGACGGCACCGGCAACGGCAATCCACCCTTTGCGCGTCTGCTCATCACCGGTGAAACCGAACGCAGCCGGCTGCAGCGGGCACTGGCCAGGAAACTGCCCATTCTGTTCAAGCCGGTCCCCGCCGAACCCCTGCGCGAGGCGCTCATCGCCCTGCTGCGAAGCCATCGCGCAAGCGCCAGTGGGACCGTCACCCCGGCCGGGTAGTGCAAAAGCCATAGTCGCTACGCCTTGCCGGGGCGGTGGCATTGACGCAGAATCGAATTCGGACACACGGAGAACCGTGATGCGCATACTGATCGCGGATGATCACCACCTGGTGATCGAGGGCGTCAGGCTGAAACTTTCCGAACTGGGCCCGGGCAACGAGTTCCTTGTTGCCAACACGGTGGACCAGATGCTCGGGATCCTGCGCGAATCGCCACCGCCCGATATCGCCCTGATCGACCTCACGATGCCGGGCGCGCGCGGGTGGAGCCATATCGGCGAAGCCCTGCGCATGCAGCCGAACATGCGCGTGCTGGTGCTGTCCGGCAATGAGGACAGCGCGCTGATGAACAAACTGATCGACAGCGGCGCGCACGGCTACATCCCCAAGTCCTACTCGCCCGACGTCATGCTCTCGGCGATCCGGCTGGTGCTGTCCGGCGGCACCTACATCCCACCGATGGCGCTGCATGGCGGTTCGCGCAACCATGCCCAGTCGGACAGTACGGCAGACAGCGCCAACGGAACCGGCGAGGACCAGCTGTCGGATCTGCTGACCGAACGCCAGATCGACGTGCTCAGACTGCTGTCGCGCGGCAGCCCCAACAAGGTCATCGCGCGTGAACTGGGCATCAGCGAGGGCACCGTGAAGATCCACCTGGCGGCGATCTTCCGCGCGCTGAACGTTCGCAATCGCGTCGAGGCCGTGGTCGCCTCGCAACAGATCGCCCAGAACTGACGGCACCGCTTCACGGTCCTGTCATCGGCGCGGCAAGCGCCTGCAACCTCGCGGCCTGACACTGCGGCGCATCCCCCTGCCGCACGTCCCCGCCATGGCCCGCGACAATGCCGTCCAGCACGCCCTGCACCAGGCCGCCATGTGGCGGCGCCTGGCCAACCAATGTCGCCGCTGCGGCGACGTCGACCTTGAGCGCGATGCGCGCATGCTGTCGCGCCGCTACCTGCGGCAGGCACGCCAGTTGTCGGGTGATGTGACCCGTACGCCCGGAGATCGGGCGCCACGGCGCGCAGGGCACGCGGCCGCATGAAAGATCCCGCCAGGAAATGGTGGGTCGTGTGAGACTCGAACTCACGACCATCGGATTAAAAGTCCGGTGCTCTACCAACTGAGCTAACGACCCGTGTCCCGCGGGGCCATCGCGGCGGGCGCGATGGAATCGGCGATTCTACCCGCTCGCCTGCATCAACGGTAGTGCGTGGGATCGGGCACGCCGGCATCGGCGAAGCCCTGCGCGCGCAGGCGGCAGGCATCGCAATGGCCGCAGGCGCGGCCCTCGGCGTCGGCGCGATAGCAGCTCACGGTCTGCGCGAAATCCACGCCCAGGTCCAGACCGGCGCGCACGATGTCGCCCTTGCCCATGGCCATCAGCGGCGCGTGCACGCGCATCGGCGCGCCCTCGACGCCGGCGCGCGTGGCCACTTGCGCCAGGGCCTGGAACTGCTCGATGAAGGCCGGCCGGCAATCGGGATAGCCCGAATAGTCCACGGCGTTGACGCCGCAGAAGATATCGGTGGCGCCCAGCACTTCCGCCCAGCCCAGGGCGATCGACAGCATGATGGTGTTGCGCGCGGGCACGTAGGTCACCGGGATGCCGTCGCCGCCGTTCTCGGGCACCTCGATGTCGTCGGTCAGCGCCGAGCCGCCGATGCTGCGCAGGTCCACGGTGACCACCTTGTGCGCCACCGCGCCCAGCGCGCGACTGACGCGCGCGGCCGCCTCCAGTTCGGAATTGTGCCGCTGCCCGTAGGCCACGCTGAGCGCATGCACGGCGAGGCCCTGCGCGCGGGCCATGGCCAGCACCACGGCCGAGTCCATGCCGCCGGAAACCAGCGCCACGGCGGGGCGGGAGGAGGTATCGGTTTCGCTCATCGGGTCATCTGCATGGCAATCAGCGCGACATTATCGGGCTTCCGGCCCGGTGGTGCACGCGCCGCCCCGGCCTGGCCTCAATGCCCGGGGACATCACCCCACAACTGCTTGTGCAGCTGCATCTGCAGGCGTACCGGCAGGCGGTCGGCGAGTATCCATTCGGCCAGTTCACGCGCATGGAGGCGGCCGTGGACCGGCGAGAACAGCACCATGCAGCGCTCGGCGAGGCGGTGCTCGTCCAGCCTGGCGCAGGCCCACGCGTAGTCGTCGCGGTCGGCGATGACGACCTTGACCTGGTCATGCGGCAACAGATGCGCGAGGTTGGACCACAGGTTGCGGTCCACCTCGCCCGACCCCGGAGCCTTGAGATCCATGACCTTGCGCACGCGCGGGTCGACCCCGGACACATCCACGGCGCCGGAGGTTTCCAGCGACACCGCATGACCGGCATCGCACAGGCGTTCGAGCAACAACAGGCAGCGCTTCTGCGCCAGCGGCTCGCCACCGGTCACGCACACGTGCCGGGCGCCGAACGCGGCCACGTTGGCGACGATGGCGTCGATGTCGTGCCACTGGCCGCCGTGAAAGGCGTATTCGGTGTCGCACCACACGCAGCGCAGGGGGCAACCGGTCAAGCGGACGAACACCGTCGGCCAGCCCGCGGCATCGGCCTCGCCCTGGATGGAGTGGAATATCTCGCTGATGCGCAGGCGTTCGGCTGCACGCTCGGCATGCCGGACCTCGCCGGTCGCGGTGGCGGCCACGACGCTCAGTTCGCCTGCTGCAGCGCGATGTCCTTGAGACGCTGCTGCGCCAGGCGGGCCACGCTGCTGCCCGGGTACTTGGCGACCACCGACTGCAGCGTCTTCTGCGCGGCGTCGGTCTGCTTCAGTGCGTCCTGGCAGTAACCGGCCTTGAGCAGCGCACCGGGCGTCTTGTCGCTGTCGGGGTACTGCTGCACCAGATGCTGGAAGGCCTCGAGGGCCACATCGTAGTTCTGCACCGTGTAATACGACTCGCCCAGCCAGTAGTAGGCGTTGGGCGCGAGCGCGCTGTCCGGGTGCTTCTGGATGAAATCGCGGAACTGCCGCGCCGACTGCACGAACTGCCCGTCACGCAGGGCCTTGAAGGCCTGGTTGTAGGCGTCCTGCACCGCTTGCGGATCACTGGATGCGGCGGCACTCGACGATACGGCGGGGCCGTTGGTGCCGGCGACTGCCGTGGCTCCCGGGTCGCCACCGGTGGCCGGGGCGCTGTTCGCCGCGGCCGATGTCGACCCGCTGGCGGCCGGAGCGGGGGTCTTGCCCTCGAGCCGGCTCACGCGGGAATCGAGATCGATGTACTGATCCTTGCCGGACTGCTGCAGCAGCTTGACCTGGTGCTGCAATTCCTCGATCTGCCCCTGCAGCTGCTGAACCTGCGCCTGCAGGGCCTGCACCTGGTTGACCAGGACGGTGCCCTGGTTGGCCGGGTTGCCGTTCTGCTGCTGGGCCTGGGCCTGCTCCAGGCGCGTCACGCGCTCGGCCAGGCTCAGGCGCTGTGCGTGCGCCGGCAGGGCCGCACCCACGGCCAGAAACAGGACGGCCGCCAAAGCGGCCGCCCTGCCTTGATCGACTCGAGATGTCCGGGTCGATCGATCCGACATCACTTCGAGGTGTACTCGATGTCGACGCGGCGGTTCTTGGACCAGCACGCCTCGTTGTGCTCGCGGCACGTCGGACGCTCTTCGCCGTAGCTGACCACGGTGATCTGGTCGGCCGAGGCGCCGTTGGCTTCCAGGGCGGCAGCCACCGCATTGCCGCGGCGCTCGCCGAGGCCGAGGTTGTACTCGCGGGTACCACGCTCGTCGGTGTTGCCGGCCAGGCGCACGTGGGCGCTCGGACGGTCCTTCAGGTACTGCGCATGGCAGGCCATGATTTCTTCAAACTGCGGCTTGATGTCGCTCTTGTCGAAATCGAAGTACACCTCGCGCTGACGCAGGCAGGCATTGGTGTCCAGGTCGGCCGGCATGAAGCCGGTCGGGGCCGGCGGCGGCGCCTGCTCGACCGGTGCCGGGGCCGGCGGCGGAGTCGGCTTGACCTCCTTCTTGGTACAGGCCGCCATGCCTGCCACGCAGAACATGGCAATCAGGGAATAGCGAACACTCTTGTTCATGGCAATTTCCTTCTACTCAGGGGTTTCCGAAAATTATTTTTTACTACATGCCGATAATCCGGCTTGTTGGTGCGATCACGGTTTGCGGTACGGCCCCCAGGCCGGCTCCCGTACGTCGCCATGGGCGAGCACGATCCGTTGCCTGACCTTGCCATCCTCGGACACCGCGTACAACACGCCGCGCAATCCTTCCGTAGCGGCATAGAGGAGCATGCTTCCATTCGGCGCGAAACTCGGCGACTCGTCGAAGTCGCCCGGAGACACGAAATGCTCCTGTCCGCCAAGGCTTCGGTCCATGACGGCAATACGATACACGTTCCCATTGCCCTGCACCATGGCGATTTCCTTGCCGTCGTAGCTGATCGACGCCTCGGCATTGTAGGCACCCTCGAAGGTGATCCGCGTGGGGTTGCCGCCGTCAGCGCCCATTTCGTACAGCTGCGGTTTACCCGAGCGATCGGAGGTGAACACGATGTTCTTGCCATCCGCGGTCCAGGTCGGCTCGGTGTCGATGGCGTAGTTGTGGGTCAGCCGGGTCAGCTTGCCGGTGGCCAGGTCGATGATGAAGATCTCCGGATTGCCGATATAGGACAGCGAGACCGCCAGCCTGGTCCCGTCCGGGGAGAACGCCGGGGCGCCATTGATGCCCTTGCGGGCCGACACCAGGCGGCGCGAACCGGTGGCCAGGTTCTGGATGTAGATCGCCGTGTTGCCGCTCTCGAAGGACACGTAGGCCAGCTCGGTGCCGTCCGGCGACCAGGCCGGCGAAAGCAGGGCCTCCTGCGAGCGCACCACGGGCGTGGGGTTGTAGCCGTCCGAATCGGCCACCCACAGGGCGTAATGGATGTTCTTGCCGGTGCCGGTGGCGGTGACATAGGCCATGCGGGTGTAGAACGCGCCGCGCACGCCGGTGATCGCCTGGTAGACCCGGTCGGCGATCTGGTGCGCGATGTCGCGCAGCTTGCCGGCCGGAGCGGTATAGGTGTGGCTGTCCATGCTCTTCTGGGCATTGACGTTCCACAGCTCGAAGCCGATCTCGTAGTTGCCGCCGCCGGCGTCCTTGATGTGGCCGACCACGATGTAGTCCTGGGCCAGCTGCTTCCAGGTCGGGAACTTGATCTCGCTGCCGCGCGAGGGGAACTGCACGATGTCGTTCGGGCTCAGCGGGCTGAAGCGGCCGGAACGCTGCAGGTCCATGCGCACCACCTTGGCGATGTCGGTCGCCGGCGGCGGGCCGATGGTTTCCTGATGGAACGGGACCACCGCGATCGGCGTGGCGGTGACCACGCCCTTGCTCACGGTGATGTGCAGGGCGTCCTGCTGGGCCATGGCCGGAGCCGCGACCAGGCAGGCCAGCATCCACAGGCCTAGGAAGATTCGTTTCATTGCTTGCACACCTCGTCCGGATAGCAGATCTGCACGTCCACTCTGCGCTTGAACACTTTTTCGTAACCCTTGTAGGGAAGCGGGGATGCACGCAGGGCCGCATCGACGATGGTCTGTCGCGTTTGCGGGTCCGCGTTGCAGGGTGATTCGGTGGTGGCCGAGATCACGGTGCCTCCCGGTATCTGTATCACCCGCAGATTGCAGGTCACCGACTGAACCTCGGCCGGACGATGCCAGCTCATGTTCATCTTCGAGGTCAGGGCCGCCTTGTACTGGGCCTCCAGGCTGTCGTCCTTTCCGCCGCCGCCGCTGGTGGCCTGGTCGGCCCTGGGCGCCGTGGTCGGCACGGCCTGGCTGTTCTTGAGGTCGTCCTGCTGCGCCAGTTTCTGCGCGGCGCGGTCGGCCCGATTGCTTTGCTGCCCGGTGGCATCGATCTGCTTGAAGATCTTGTCGATGTCGGCATTGGACTGCGCGTCCATCTCCGACATGCGCTGGCGCTCGCGCTGCTGCTGCTCGCGCCGGGCCGGGTCGGCCTTGTCGCTGGCCAGCACCACGGTCTTCTGCTGGTCGGTCGTGTCCGGGTGCTTCGGCGGCGGCGGCAGGGTCTTGACCGGCACCGGCCTGGGTTTGGGCCGGTCGGGCTCGGCCTTGGGCGGCGGCGCCTTGGGCTTGGGGAAGCTGACCTTCTTCGGCGGCGGTTGTGGTGCCCCGGCCGGTCCCATGAGGGTGGCCTCGATCACCGGGCCGGCCAGGTCCAGCGGCTTGTGGCAGCTGACCGGGTTCCACGAATCGGGCAGGCCGAGGCTGCCGATGGCATGCGCCCAGGACGCACACGACAGGGTCGCCAGCCACAGGAAGGCGACCAGCCCCACGTGCAGCAGGGCCGCGAAACCGACGCCCCAGAGCGTGGCCTGGCGATCAGCGACGTCCATGGCTGGCATCCGCGGCCGCCGGCGGCTGGGTCATCAGGCCGACATTGGGCACGCCGGCCTGCTGCAGCAGCACCATGGCCTGCATGATGCGGCCGTAATCCACGCGCTCGTCGCCGCCGAACATCACCACGGTGCGCGGATTGTTTCGCACGTAGGCGCCGACCTCCCTGACCAGGGTGTCGGCATCGACGGGCTTGCGCTTGTCCGCGCCCAGGGTCAGGTACAGGTTGCCGTCCTTGTCCAGGCTGACCAGGACCGGCTGCTTGTGCTCGTCGCTCATGGACTTGGCGGCGGCCTGCGGCAGCTTGATGTCCACGCCCAGGTGCAGCAACGGCGCGGTCACCATGAAGATGATCAGCAGCACCAGCATGACGTCGATGTAGGGGACGACGTTGATCTCGGCCTTGAGCTTGTGGCGCTTCTGGCGTCGCATCGAACCACGCATGGCCTACGCCTCGTCGCTCAGGGTCTGGCGCTGCAGGATCGAGGAGAACTCCTCCTGGAAGGTCTCGTAGCGGGTGGCGATGCGCTCGACGCGGTTGGCATAGCGGTTGTAGGCCCACACCGCGGGAATGGCCGCGAACAGGCCCATGGCGGTGGCGACCAGCGCCTCGGAGATGCCCGGCGCGACCATCGCGATGGTCGCCTCCTTGACGTTGGCCAGGCCCTGGAAGGCGACCATGATGCCCCACACGGTGCCGAACAGGCCCACGTACGGGCTGATCGAGCCGACGTTGGCGAGGAACTCCAGGTTCTGCTCCAGGCGCTCGATCTCGCGCGTGCCGGCCACGCGCATGGCGCGCTCGGAGGCCTCCAGCATGGTGCGCGGGTCGCGCCCCTTGCGCTGGCGCTGGCGGGCGAATTCGCGGAACCCCGCGCCGAACACGTTGGGCAGGCCGCGGCCGGGTTCGTCCTCGGCACCGACCTCGCGGTACAGCGCGGCCAGGTCGATGCCGGACCAGAAACGTTCCTCGAAGGCATCGGCCTTGCTGACCGCCTGGTTCATCAAGGTGTACTTGCGCACGATGATCACCCAGGACAGGAACGAGAACACCAGAAGCACGATCAGCACCAGTTTCACCGGCAGGCTGGCCTGCAGGACCAGATGGAGGATGTTGAGGTCGCCGTTCATCGGTTGTCGGAAATCCTTGCCAGAAGGTCGTCGGGAATCAGGCACGCGCGCATGCGCGTCAGGTCCACGCAGGCGGCACGGACTTTCGCACGCACCAGTTCGCAGCCGTCGCTGCGCACGATGGATTGCGCGAAAGCCATGCTTGCGGCACGCATCCTTTCGACGCTCACCGTGGCCTGCAGTTCATCGTCCAGCCGCGCCGGCGCGAGGAAATCGAGCTGCATGTCGCGCACCACGAAGCCGATGCCGGTTTCGTCGCGCAGGCGCTGCTGGTCGATCCCCCGCGCACGCAGCCACTCGCTGCGGGCGCGCTCGAGGAATCGCAGGTAACCGGCGTGGTAGACCACTCCGCCCGCGTCGGTATCTTCCCAGTAGACCCTTATCGGCCAGCTGAACGGGCGTTCGCCCTCGGTGGTGACGTGCATGCGGACGGACTGAATCGGTGGGTTCGTTCCATCCTACCTGACCTGCGGGGTGGTTTCCGAGGCTCGGGACTCGGGACTCGGGACTCGGGACTCGGGACTCGGGACTCGGTACCCGGTACCCGGGACCCGGGACCCCGGACCCGGAGCTTGGGGCTCGGGGCTCGGGGCTCGGGGCTCGGGGCTCGGGGCTCGGGGCTCGGGGCTCGGGGCTCGGGGCTCGGGGCTCGGGGCGAGGATAGGCGCCTGGGTACGCAATCGGCAGGCATGCGCTACGGGCGGGGATTTGGCGGACACGACTTCTCGCCATGCCGGGGCTTGCCGGGAGGCTGGAGCTTGCCAGGGTACCGGGGGAGGAAGCCCATTGCTCCGGCGTCCGGCCTACAGGCAGGCACCTTACAGGCAACCCGCGACAGGCAAGACCACCTGCCGACGACCTCCCCCTGCGCAGCAGGGGGAGGCAGGTGACCGGAGGAAATCCCCTTGCGGGAGAGGGGGTCCCGCAGGCCAGCGACAAGCAAGGCGCCTGCCTACGAGACGCGCATATCTCGCCAAGCCCCAGTCAGTCCCCGTCCCCATTGAACAGGTCCGCCGCCTGCGATGCGCGCGGCGGTGGCTGCAGACCCAGATGTTTCCAGGCGCGCGCGCTGGCCATGCGGCCGCGCGCGGTACGCACCAGGAAGCCCTGCTGGATCAGGTAGGGCTCGACCACGTCCTCCAGCGTGCCGCGGTCCTCGCTGAGCGCGGCGGCCAGCGACTCGACGCCGACCGGGCCGCCGTCGAAATTCTCGATGATGGTGCGCATCAGGCGACGGTCGATGTCGTCCAGGCCCTCGGCGTCCACCCGCAGCATGTCCATGGCGGCGGCGGCGGCCTCCTGGGTGATCCGCCCGGCGCCGCGCACCTGGGCGAAGTCGCGCACCCGGCGCAGCAGGCGATTGGCGATGCGCGGCGTGCCGCGCGCGCGCCTGGCGATCTCGCGCGCGCCGTGGTCGTCGCAGTCGATGGCGAGGATGCGCGCGGCCCGGCGCACGATGGCCAGCAGCTCCTCGGGGCTGTAGAACTCCAGTCGCTGGATGATGCCGAAGCGGTCGCGCAGCGGCCCGGTCAGCAGGCCCGCGCGGGTGGTGGCGCCGATCAGCGTGAACGGCGGCAGATCCAGCTTGATCGAGCGCGCGGCCGGGCCCTCGCCGATCATGATGTCGATCTGGAAATCCTCCATCGCCGGGTACAGCACTTCCTCGACCACCGGCGACAGGCGATGGATCTCGTCGACGAACAGGACGTCGCCGCGCTCCAGGTTGGTCAGCAGCGCGGCCAGGTCGCCGGCGCGCTCGAGCACCGGACCGGAGGTCGCGCGAACGTTGACGCCCAGTTCATTGGCGATCACGTGCGAGAGGGTGGTCTTGCCCAGGCCCGGCGGGCCGAAGATCAGCACGTGGTCGAGCGCCTCGCTGCGCTGGCGCGCGGCCTCGATGTAGATCGCCATCTGCTCGCGCACGGCCTGCTGGCCGAGGTATTCGTCCAGTCGCTGCGGGCGGATCGAGGCCTCGACGGCGGCGTCTTCGGGGGTGGCGTCGGTGGCGATGACTCGGTCGTCGTTCATGCCGCCATTATGAAGCAAGGGACGAGGGACAAGGGGCCAGGGGCGAAACTCGGCACCTCTACGGTATCCGGGTGCCTGCAGGTTCTTGCCTACTCGGCTGCAAAAAGCGCACATGTTCCGTGACCATGGGCACCACCCTGGTCTCCGATGCCTTGTCCCCAGCTGTCACGCAAAGACGATCGAAACTCCAGGCGGGATGTGCCTGACTGCCGTGGATGGCCCTACTCGCCCTTTTCGCGGCACGGCAACGAAGCGCGTCATGACAGGCATCGGCCACGGACGCCGATCTTCGTCCATGGTCCGCTGAGCCCTTCAGATCTCGACCTGCGCGCCGAGCTCGATCAGGCGATTGCCGGGGATCTGGAAGAACGCCGTGGCCGGCAGCGCGTTGCGCGACAGGAACGCGAACACCTTGTCGCGCCACAGGGCCATGCCCGGGCGGCGCTCGCTGGCGACGATGGTCTCGCGCGACAGGAAGAACGTGGTGTCCATCATGTCGAAGTCGAGTCCGCGCCGGCCGCACTGCTGCAGCGCCAACGGGATGTTCGGGTCCTCGGCGAAGCCGAAGCGCAGCGTCAGCAGGTAGAAGTCGCCGCCCATCGA
This sequence comes from uncultured Gammaproteobacteria bacterium, assembly GCA_963821885.1. GTDB lineage: Bacteria > Pseudomonadota > Gammaproteobacteria > Xanthomonadales > Rhodanobacteraceae > Oleiagrimonas. The sequence goes on from CAWGFN010000002.1 coordinate 218,433, forward strand.
CTTGATCTCGATGCGCTCGTCGGCATCGGCCACCGGGGTCTCCAGGGTCTCGGCGGTGAGCAGCACGTTGCGCTCGTGCAGCACCTTGTTGTGCTTGAGGTTGTGCAGCAGCGCGTGCGGCACCGAGCCCTGGTTGGCGGTGAGGAAGATCGCCGTGCCCGGCACCCGGGTCGGCGGATGCTCGGCGATGTTCTCGATGAACGGCTGCAGCGCCAGGCCACCCTGCTTGATCTCGCGCACCACCAGCTCGCGGCCGCGCCGCCAGGTGGTCATCACCGCGAACAGGCACAGGCCCATCACCAGCGGGAACCAGCCGCCGTCGGGAATCTTCAGCGTGTTGGCGCCGAAGAACGCCAGGTCGACGGTCAGAAGCACCAGCGCAACCGGGATCACCACCAGCCAGCTCCAGTTCCACAGGCGCTTGGCCACGGTCATCACCAGCAGCGTGTCGATGGCCATGGTGCCGGTCACGGCGATGCCGTAGGCACCGCCCAGGGCCTTGGACGAGCCGAACAGCACCACGGTCAGGATCACCGCCACCATCAGCATGCGGTTCACGAACGGCAGGAAGATGTGGCCGATCGCGTCCGGCGAGGTGTGCACCACCTTCATGCGCGGGATGAAGCCCAGCTGGATCGCCTGGCGGGTGACCGAGAACGCGCCGGAGATGACCGCCTGCGAGGCGATCACCGCGGCCGCGGTGGCCAGGCCGATCATCGGATAACGCGCCCAGTCCGGCACCGCGTGGTAGAACGGATTGCTGATGGCTTCCGGATGGTGCAGCAGCAGGCCGCCCTGGCCGTAGTAGTTGAGCAGCAGCGCCGGCATCACGAAGATGAACCAGGCCAGGCGGATCGGCTTGCGGCCGAAATGGCCCATGTCGGTATACAGCGCCTCGGCGCCGGTCACGCACAGCACCACCGCGCCCAGGGCGATGAAGGCGATCACGCCATGCGCCTTGAAGAAGTCGATGGCGTAGATCGGGTTCAGGGCATGCCAGACCTCGGGCGCCTGGTAGATGTTCCACAGGCCGATGACCGCCAGCGCGGAGAACCACAGGAAGCAGATCGGCCCGAACAGCGCGCCGACCTTGGCGGTGCCGTGTCGCTGCAGCCAGAACAGGAACAGCAGCACCAGCACCGCCAGCGGCACCACCCAGTGCTCAAGGTGCGGGGCCACCACTTCCAGGCCCTCGACCGCCGACAGCACCGAGATCGACGGCGTGATCACGCCGTCGCCGAAGAACAGGGCCGCCCCCAGCAGGGCCATCAGCATGACCAGCTTGCGCCAGCGCGAGCGGGCGCCCACCGCACGCTGGGCCATGGTCATCAGGGCCATGATGCCGCCCTCGCCGCGGTTGTCCGCGCGCATCACCAGGCTGACGTACTTGACCGCCACCACCGTGATCAGGCCCCAGGTGACCAGCGACAACACGCCCAGCACGGTGCTGTGCATGGGTTTCAAGCCGTATTCGGGCAGGAACACTTCCTGCATCGTGTACAGCGGGCTGGTGCCGATGTCGCCGAACACCACGCCGATGGCGCCCAGGACCAGCGCGGGAATGCTGCCATGCAGCTGTTCACCGCTCTGGTGAAGGTCGGTTTGCGAATTCTGGGTCATGTCGTTTCCGTCGCTCAGCCACCCAGCGCCGCGCGCAGGGCCTTGCGAATGATGGTTTCGGCGTCGTCGCCCTCAGCGGCGGCCTTCTGTGCCAGGCGCGTGGCCTCGGCCGGTTTGTAGCCCAGTTGCTGCAGGGCGATCACCGCCTCGGACTGGGCATCCTGCGGCACCGGCTCGGCGCCGCCAAGGCGGGCGACCCCGGCCGCGGCCAGGCCGTCCACGCGATCGCGCAGCTCCACCACCATGCGCTCGGCGGTCTTCTTGCCGATACCCGGGATCTTGGTCAGGGCGACCACGTCGCCCGCCTGGACCAGGCGCGCGAATTCGTTGGTGGACACGCCCGACAGCACGGCCAGGGCGATCTTCGCGCCGATGCCGCTGACCTTGAGCAGATTGCGGAACAGGTCGCGCTCGGTCGCCTGCAGGAAGCCGTACAGGACCACGCCATCGTCGCGCACCGCGTGGTGCGTGAGCAGGGTGACCTCCTGGCCGGTGGCCGGCAGGTCGTAGATGGTCGACATCGGCGCCTCGACGTCGTAGCCGACGCCGCCCACGTCCACCAGCAGCCACGGCGGCTGCTTGGACACCAGGATGCCGCGCAGGCGGCCGATCATCGACGGCGCCTCCAGGCGCTGCGCGGGATGCCCACGCGGCCCAGGCTCTCGCGGGTGTGCGCATGGGTCAGGGCAATCGCCAGCGCGTCGCCCGCATCGGCCTGCAGCGGGCCCTTCAGACCCAGCAGGACGCCAACCATGTGCTGGACCTGGCCCTTGTCGGCGCGACCGCCGCCGACCACGGCCTGCTTGACCTCCGATGCCGCGTATTCGTGCACTTCGATCCCCTTGCTCACCACGGCGCAGATCGCCGCGCCGCGTGCCTGTCCCAGTTTCAGTGCCGAATCGGGATTGCGCGCCATGAACACGCGCTCGATCGCCATCTCGCCGGGCCGATGCTCGTCGATGATGGCACACAGGCCGTCATAAATCCGTTTCAGGCGCTGTGCGAAGCCACCCTCGCCCAGCACCGTCAGGGTGTCGTGGAACACGTGCACGGCGCGCCCCGTGGCATCGACGTCGATGATGCCCACGCCGGTGCGCTGGCTGCCCGGGTCGATGCCGAGGATGCGTATGGAGCGGGACTCGGGACTCGGGACTCGGGACTCGGGGGAATCGGAAGGCATGCGGATGGCCTCAGGCCTGCGAGACGGGGCGGGTTCGGATCGAAAGCCAACGGATCTTGCGCACGTACGCACCCATCCGAATCACGAATCCCGTTTCCCGACTCCCGGACCTACGCATAGGCCTCGGCCGGCAGGTCGGCGTTGGAATAGACATTCTGGCTGTCGTCCAGGTCCTCGAGAAAATCGAGCAACTTCGCCACCGTCTGCGCTTCCTCGCCCGCAAGCGAAACCTCGACGTCGGCACGCTGGGTGATCTCGGCATCGTCCGGCTCCAGCCCGGCCGCGACCATGGCGTCCTTGACCGCCTGGAAGTTGTCCGGATCGGTGATCACCTCGAGCGCGCCGTCGTCGAAGCCGGCAACGTCCTCGGCGCCGGCCTCGATGGCGACCTCGGTGACCTTGTCCTCATCGACGCCGGGGGCGAAGGAGAGCACGCCGAGCCGCTTGAACATGTAGGCGACCGAACCTTCCGTGCCCAGGTTGCCGCCGAACTTGGAGAATGCGTGGCGCACCTCGGCCACGGTGCGGTTGCGGTTGTCGGTCATGCACTCGACCAGCACCGCGACGCCGTGCGGGGCGTAGCCTTCGTAGCGGATCTCCTCGTACTCGACGCCTTCCAGCTCGCCGGTCGCCTTCTTGATCGCGCGCTCGATGTTGTCCTTGGGCATGGACACGGCCATGGCCTTGTCCACCGCCAGGCGCAGGCGCGGGTTGCCGTCGATGTCACCGCCGCCCATCCGCGCGGCGACCATGATCTCGCGCACCAGCTTGGTGAAGATCTTGCCGCGCGCGGCGTCCTGCTTGCCCTTGCGGTGCTGGATGTTGGCCCATTTGGAATGTCCGGCCATGTGCTGTTTCCGTCGAAGGTCCGAAAGGGGCCAATTCTAATGCACGCCCGGGGGGTTCATGAACCCGTCGCGGGGGTGGCGTGGAGGAAATGCCCGTGCTTGAGGAATTGCACGGCCTGGGCCGCCGCGTCGGCGGAGAAAATCAGGCCGCTGTGGCTGGCGGTGACCACGCAGTGGTCGCTGATGCCCGGCAGGCGGGTCTCCTCCACGCTCACGCTGCCGTCGTGTTCGCCCTCGATGTGGCCCAGCGCCGCGCCCAGGCCAATCGGCTTGCTGCCGGCGATGACGCCCACCTCGCGCGGTCCGTCCCAGCGCCTGAGACCCTGCTCCAGCAGGCCCTTGCTGTGGCCCAGCAGCCAGGCGCCGCCGGCCTCGGCCAGGCGCTGCGCGGCAGCGCTGCCGTTGAGCGGCGAGCCCATGCAGACGATGCGGCCCGGCGGCAGGTCCGGCGCGTCGTGGCAGGCACGCAGGGCCAGCAGACCGCCAAGACTGTGCCCGACCAGGTGCACCGTGCCCGGCGCCTCGCTCAGGCGTCCACGCAGGCGTTGCACGGTGCGTTCCAGCGGCGCGGCCACGCTCATGTAGTCGAACACGTCCACGTCCAGGCCCGCGTGCTCGAAGCGCCGGCGCAGCATGGCCAGCGCGATGCCGCGCATCCACAGGCCGTGCAGCAGGATGACTTGTTCGGACATGGATTGCGAAGGCGTCGTGGGGATGCGGGCAGCTTACCGGCTGGCGGGGAACGTGGGCTGAAGTGGCTTGCCTGGTGCGGGGGTGCGGAGTCGATTCCTGCGCTCCGTTGGCCTTGACCCCCACCCAACCACCCCCTGCGCGCTGGAGGAGGAGCCCGATTCGCGAAGGATGCAATCGCGCCGAAACGCCCTCCCCTCCAAGGGGAGAGCCGGGGTGGGGTCAAAGCCTACGGAGCGCAGCGGCCACTCCAGCAAGAATCACCCTTCCGAGCCGACTTCAGGCACCACGCTCACGTGCAGCTCGGCCAGCTGCTCGGCCGACACCGCCGATGGCGCGTCGGTCATCAGGCACTGCGCGCTGGTGGTCTTGGGGAAGGCGATGACGTCGCGGATCGACTCGGTTCCGGCCATCAGTGAAGCGATGCGATCGATGCCGAAGGCGATGCCGCCGTGCGGCGGCGCGCCGAACTTGAGCGCCTTGAGCAGGAAGCCGAACTTGGCCTCGGCCTCCTCGGCGCCGATGCCGAGCAGGTCGAACACCGCGCTCTGCATGTCCGGACGGTGGATACGGATCGAGCCGCCGCCGATCTCGGCGCCGTTGAGCACCATGTCGTAGCCGCGGCTGACGGCGTCGTGCGGGTCGGCCCTGAGCGAGGCCACGTCGTCCACCTTGGGCGCGGTGAATGGGTGGTGCAGGGCCACGAAGCGGCCGGCCTCGGTGTCGTGCTCGAACATCGGGAAGTCGGTCACCCACAGCGGCTTCCAGCTGTTCTCGACCAGGCCGCGGTCCTTGCCGACCTTCAGGCGCAGCGCGCCCATGAAATTGCTGACCGTGCCCCAGTCGCCGGCGCCGAACAGCAGCAGGTCGCCGTCGGTCGCCGCCGTGAGATCGAGGATGGCGGTCAGCGCCGCCGTGTCGAGGAACTTGGCGATCGGCGAGCTGACGCCCTCCAGACCCGCCGCGCGCTTGTCGACCTTGAGCCAGGCCAGGCCCTTGGCGCCGTGCTTGGCCGCATGCGCGGCGAGGTCGTCGATCTGCTTGCGCGAGAGCTCGGCACCGCCGGGCACGCGCAGCGCGGCCACGCGGCCGTTGGCGTCATTGGCCGGGCCGGCGAAGACCTTGAACTCCACGTGCCGGACCGCCTCGGCCACGTCGACCAGCTCCAGCGCGATGCGCAGGTCGGGCTTGTCCGATCCATAGCGGCGCATGGCCTCGGCCCAGGTCATGCGCGGGAACGGCGCGGGCAGCTCGACGTCGACGATCTCGGCGAACACGTCGCGGATCAGGTTCTCGACGTAGTCCTGCACGTCGGCCTCCTCGACGAAGGCGAACTCCATGTCCAGCTGGGTGAATTCCGGCTGGCGGTCGGCGCGCAGGTCCTCGTCGCGGAAGCAGCGCGCGATCTGGTAGTAGCGGTCGAAGCCGGCCATCATCAGCAGCTGCTTGAACAGCTGCGGCGACTGCGGCAGGGCGTAGAACTCGCCCGCGTGCACGCGGCTGGGCACCAGGTAGTCGCGCGCGCCCTCGGGCGTGGCCTTGGTCAGGATCGGCGTCTCGATGTCCTGGAAGCCGGCCGTGTCCAGGTGCCGGCGCAGCGCCTGCACCAGGCGCACGCGGGTGCGCATCATGCGCTGCATCTCCGGACGGCGCAGGTCCAGGTAGCGATAGGTCAGGCGCATGTCCTCGTTGGGATGCTCGTGCAGCGCGAACGGCAGGTCGCGCGCGGCGTTGAGCACCTCGACCTCGCTGGCCAGCACTTCCACGCGACCGGTCTTCATGCGGTCGTTGACCGAAACGCGGGCCCGCACCGTGCCCTTCACGCGCAGGCAGAACTCGTAGCCGACCTCGACCGCCGTGGCGAAGGCCGACTCGGTATCGGGGTCGACCACCACCTGCACGATGCCCTCGTGGTCGCGCAGATCGAGGAACACCACGCCGCCATGGTCGCGCCGGCCGTCCACCCAGCCGCACAGGGTGATGTTCTGGTCGATCAGCGCCTCGTCGACGAGGCCGCAGTAATGCGTGCGCATGCGCTTGGAACTCCGGGAGGCCGGATGGCGTGAAAAGGGGCGGAAACGGCCGCAAATGATATCACGCGGGCCGGCCGCGCCGGTTCGCGAGGGCCCGTCCGCTCAGGACTTGCCGGCGTCGGTGGCCGGCTTTGCGGGCGCGCTCGGCGCCGGGCTGGCCGCGGCTGCCGGCGCCGCCGGCGATGGCGCGCCGCTCTCGGCCGGCTTGCCGGCATCGCCGGCCAGGTTGCGCTTGCGGTCGCCGTCCTTCTTGAAGTCGGTTTCGTACCACCCCCCGCCGGCCAGGCGGAACGTCGGCGCCGTGACCTGCCTGCGCACCTGGTCGGCGCCACACTGGGGACAGGTTTGCGGATCGGGATCGGACAGCTTCTGCAAGCGGTCGAAGGCGTGTCCGCAGGACTGACACTGGAAGGCGTAGATGGGCATGCTGGGATACCGCGGTGGTCGACTGGATTCCGGACCCGCATCTGGGCTGGATGCGGACGCAATATGATGCCACCGTCGGCCGCCGGTTGCGCATCCATCCGCTCGCCGGACGCGCCGCCCCTGCCGGATACGTGCATCGACCGCGCGTCATTCTTGACAGCCCCGGACATCAGGCCTAGCTTGACCTCAAGGGGCGCCACTCGACAGTGTTCGTTCCTGTCGCCCATGCATGGTGTCGCGCCCCGATGTGACCGGGAGGAGGGACATCATGCTCGATTCAAGAATCGTACGGACCGGCCTGTGCGCCGGCATGCTCGCCTGCATCGCCTGGATGCCGGCAACCACGGCCCTGGCGCAACAGGCCGGCACGGACACCCAGGCCAGCGACAAGGCGGTGCAGCTGAAGACCGTGGTCGTCACCGGCACCCGCGGCCTGCCGCGCACCGAAGCCGACTCGATGGCGCCCATCGACGTACTCAGTCCACAGGACCTCAAGCGCACCGGCGCCAGCAACCTGGCCTCGGCGCTGCGCACCCTGCTGCCATCGCTCAACTTCCCGCAGCCTTCGGTCACCGACGCCACCGACGCCACGCAGCCGGCGCAGTTGCGCGGCCTCAGTCCCGACGAGACCCTGGTGCTGATCAACGGCAAGCGCCAGCATCCCACGGCGGTGCTCAACACCAACGGCACGCTGGGGCGCGGCTCCTCGCCCGTCGATCTCAACGCCATTCCGATCAATGCCATCGACCACATCGAGGTCCTGCGCGACGGCGCCGCCGCGCAGTACGGCTCCGATGCCATCGCCGGCGTGATCAACATCATCCTCAAGGGCGGCGCCGAGCACGGCTCGGCCAGCATCACCCGCGGCCAGTACGACACCGGCGACGGCACTACCTGGCAAGGCGGCGCCGATGGCGGCTTCAAGCTGGGCGACAAGGGCTGGATCCATCTCAGCGCCAACTACATGAAGCAGGATCCGACCAACCGCGCCGGACCCGACATCCGCTATCCGGGCGACCCCACCTACAACACGGTGACCTTCCATTACGGCCTGCCGTGGGCGAAGGCCAAGCAGGCCGCGATCAACGCGCAGTACGACCTGTCGGCCGACGCGCAGCTGTACGCCTTCAGCCTGTTCAACAAGCGCAACGTCGCCGCGCAGGGCTTCTTCCGCGCCCTCACCCAGTACCAGAGCCAGTACCCGGCCGCGGTCAACCAGTACCCGAACGGTTTCCTGCCGGTCGAGAACAGCGCCATCCGCGACGACTCGGAGGTCCTCGGCGTGCGTGGCCGGGTCGCCGGCTGGCATTACGACGTCAGCTACAACACCGGCGGCAACCACTGGAAGATGCACACCACCGACACCTGGAATTATTCGCTGGGCGCCAATTCGCCGACGGCGTTCTACATCGGCACCCTGCTGAACCGGCAGAACGTGGTCAACGCCGACTTCAATCGCGGCGTGCACGTGCCCGGGCTGGACAACCCGGTGACGGTGGCCTGGGGCCTTGAATACCGCCACGAGAAATTCGAGATCAAGCACGGCGACGCCGCCTCGTTCGCCTGCGGCCCGGTGCTGGGCTCGAGCGGCTATCCCAGTTGCGGCGGCCAGGTCTTCGCCGGCTACCAGCCGTCCGACGCCGGCGCGCACGCGCGGCACAGCCGGGCCATCTACCTGGACCTGGAAAGCGACCTCAGCGACAACTTCACCGCCGGCCTCGCCGTGCGCAACGAGCACTACAGCGATTTCGGCGGCACCACCTCGTGGAAAGCCTCCGGCCGCTACGCGTTCAACGACACCCTCGCCGCGCGCGCCACGGTATCGACCGGGTTCCGCGCACCGTCGCTGCAACAGGAGTACTACTCCAGCACCGGCACCCGCTTCATCAACACCGGCAGCGGCCTGGTACCGGTGCAGATCCGCACCTTCCCGGTTGGCGACCCCGCCGCGCAGGCCCTCGGCGCCCAGCCGCTGAAGCCGGAGAAATCGCACAACTACAGCCTCGGCCTGGTGCTGACGCCGGCCAACGGCCTGTACGTCACGCTGGATGCGTACCGCATCGACATCGACAACCGCATCATCCTCAGCGGCAACCTGTTCGGCACCGCGGTGCAAAGCTACCTGGCGTCGGCCGGCCTCACCGATGTCGGGGGCGGCAACTTCTTCACCAACGCTGTCAACACCCGTACCCGCGGCGAGGATCTGGTGGTGACCTATCCATGGCAGCTGGGCAGCGCCACGCTGAAGCTCACCGCCGGCTACAACCACAACAAGACCGACATCCGCAGCATCGCGCCGAACCCGCCGCAGCTGGGGCTGGCCGGCCTGACCCTGCCGATCATCGACCGCCAGGAGAAAGGCCGCATCACCGTCGGCACGCCGCGCAGCAAGGCCTTCCTCGGCGCGGACTGGCGCATGGACCACTGGCAGGCGCATGCCCAGGTGACCCGGTACGGCCAGTGGACGTCGCTGGGCAGCAGCGTCAGCAGCGATCAGACCTATGGCGCCAAGGCGCTGCTGGACCTGTCGCTGTCCTACAACCTGGATGCCTGGACCTTCACCCTCGGCGGCAACAACGTCACCAACCAGTACCCGCAGAAGAACAACGACAAGAACAACTACCACGGCATCATCACCTACCCGCTGACCTCGCCGTTCGGCTTCAGCGGCCGGTACGTGTACGGCACGGTGGCCTACGACTGGTAGTGCCGGGACGACACGGCGCCTGCACGGCCCCGCGGCAACGCGGGGCCTTTGCACGGCGGGGTTCGCGACCGGGCCGGGCGATGAACGATCGCCATCCGGCGGCATCCGCAATCCCGCGCGGGGCGTTACGATAGTCGCATGCACGGCCTGCACGAACAGTTCATTCACGGTCGCGTCCACGCCGGCGCGAGTCGTCCCCTGCCGCAGGGCACCCGCGGACCATGATCCACACCGCCCGTCGACTGGCCTCGCTGCTGAGCGGCGTGGCCCTGCTGCTGCTCGGCACGGGATTGCTGGGAACCCTGATCCCGCTGGTCGGTGGCGCCATGGGCTTTTCCAGCGCCGTGCTGGGCACCCTGACCTCGGCCTATTTCGCCGGCTTCCTCGCCGGCACCTTCGTGATCGCCGCGCTGGTGCGCCGCATCGGCCATATCCGCGCCTTCGCCTTCTGCGCCACGTCCTGCGCCTGCCTGGTGCTGCTGCTGTCGCTGACCTCCAGTCCATGGTCATGGCTGGTGCTGCGCCTGCTCATCGGCATGAGCACGGTGGGTCTGTACACGGTCATCGAAAGCTGGCTCAACAGCCAGGCGCAGGACGGGCAGCGCAGCAGCGTGTTCGCCACCTACATGGTGGTCAACCTGGGCTCGCTGGCGCTGGCGCAGCAGTTCCTGCATATCCACGTGGCGCAGCAGGCCACGCTGTTCGTGCTGGTCACGCTGCTGGTGTGCGCCTCCACCCTGCCGGTACTGGCCACGCGCATGCGCCAGCCGGACATCGCGCCCACGCCGCGCCTGCGGATCCGGAAGCTGTACGGCATGGCGCCAAGCGCCGCGGTCGGCGCGCTGATCTCGGGCCTGGCCATGGGCGCGATGTGGGGCCTGGCGCCGGTGTATGCGCGCTCCACCGGACTGGACACCGACCACATCGGCAACTGGATGAGCCTGTTCATCCTCGGGGGCGCGGCATTGCAGTGGCCGATGGGCCGGTTGTCCGATCGCCACGATCGTCGCTTCATGCTGGTGATGGCCTGCGTGCTCGGCGCCACCGCGGCGGCGCTGCTGCCGATGAGCGCCGCCCACCCGTGGCTGGCGCGCGGCCTGCTGTTCGTGTTCGGCGGCATGGTCTTCGCCATCTATCCGATTGCCGTGGCGCACCTGTTCGACTACGTCCATGGCGACGACCTGCTGGCCGCCAGCAGCAGCGTGCTGCTGGTCAACGGCATCGGCGCGGCCGTCGGGCCGCTCTTGGCCGGCCTGCTGATGAACCGCCTGGGCCCGGCCTGGCTGTTCGCCTGGTGCGCGGCGTGCATGGTCGCCGCGGCGCTGTTCATCGGCCTGCGCCTGGTGGTGATGCAGCGCGAGCAGCAGGACTCGCCGAACTTCCAGCCCATGCTGCGCACCACGCCAGCCGCGCTGGAGATGCATCCGGCCGTGGACGATGCCGGACCCGAGATCGTTCTTGCCGACGAACGCTGAGTCGCGCTTGCCTTCGGCCGCGCCGCCCACACTCCTGATCCGCGAGCGGCCTTCGTTCGTATCGACCCCACACGCTGCAAGGACATCTACGTGAGCCACCTGTTCTCGACGATCGACATCGGCCCCCTGACCCTGCCCAACCGCATCGTCGTCGCCCCGATGTGCCAGTACTCGGCCGACGATGGCAGCGCCAGCGACTGGCACACCATCCACCTCGGCCACCTGGCCCTTTCCGGTGCCGGCCTGCTGGTCCTCGAAGCCACCGCGGTGACCTCGCGGGGTCGCATTACCCACGCCGACCTGGGCCTGTACAGCGACGCCAACGAACAGGCGCTGGGCAAGGTCCTCGGCGCCGTGCGCCGCTTCTCGCCGATCCCCGTCGGCATCCAGCTGGCGCACGCCGGGCGCAAGGCGTCGACCGCCCGTCCTTGGCAGGGCGGACGCGCGATCGACCCCGAACACCCGGACGGCTGGCGCACGTACAGCGCCTCGCCCCGGCCGTTCCACGAGGGCGACCCGGCCCCGCACGAGATGTCCCGCGAGGAGATCGCGCAGGCCGTCCGTGACTTTGCCGACGCCGCGCGTCGCGCGCATCGCCTGGGCCTGGACCTGATCGAGGTCCACGCCGCGCATGGGTATCTGCTGCACCAGTTCCTGTCGCCGCTGAGCAACCATCGCGAGGACGACTACGGCGGTTCGCTCGAGAACCGCATGCGCCTGGCGCTGGAGGTCTTCGACGCGGTGCGCGCGGCGGTGCCCGAACGCATGGCCGTGGGCATCCGCATTTCCGCCAGCGACTGGGTCGAGGGCGGCTGGGACCTGGCGCAGAGCATCGAACTGGCGCGCGCGCTGGATGCGCGCGGCTGCCACTACATCCACGTCTCCAGCGGCGGCCTGGACCCGGCCCAGGACATCGCCGTCGGCCCGGGCTACCAGGTGCCGTTCGCCGCGGCCATCAAGGCCGCGGTGCGCATGCCGGTGGTCGCCGTCGGCCTGATCACCGAACCCGAGCAGGCCGAGGCCATCCTCGCCGACGGCCAGGCCGACGCCGTGGCCCTGGCGCGGGGGATGCTGTACGACCCACGCTGGCCCTGGCATGCCGCCGCCCGGCTCGGCGCCAGCGTGCACGCGCCGCCGCAGTACCGGCGATGCGAACCGCACGAACACAAGGGCCTGTTCAGGACCGACTGATCGCGGCCGGCCTACACCGCCATCGCGCCGCCGTCGATGCACAGTTCGGCGGCGGTGACGTAGCGGCTTTCGTCCGAGGCCAGATAGAGCACGGCGTGGGCCACGTCGTCGGGATCGCCGAGACGGCGCATCGGAATGCCGCGCGTGAGCTTGCGCACGGCCTCCTCCTCGCCCAGCTGCGTGAACAGTGGCTCGACGATACCGGTGCGGATGAACGCCGGATGCACCGAGTTGCAGCGCACGTCGATCCTCTGCCGCGCGCAGTCCAGCGCCACCGACTTGGTCAGCGAGGTCACCGCCGCCTTGGAGGCGTTGTAGACGGTGTAGTCCGGATCGACCTTGAAGGCCGCCAGCGAGGCGATGTTGACGATCGCCGCGGGCGTGGCGCGCCTGAGCCAAGGCAACGCGTGGCGGCAGCCCTGGTAGACCGCCTCGACGTTGACGTTCATGACCCGTCGCCAGGCCGCCGGTTCCAGCGTCTCGACGCCGCCCAGGGCGCCGATGCCGGCATTGTTGACCAGCACCGAAAGCCCGCCCATGGCCTCGACCGCCTCGGCCAGCACCGCCGGCCAGCGCGCGGCATCGGTGACGTCCTGCGCCGCCGACCCGGCCACTTCGTCACCGATGTCGGCATTGATCGACGCCGCCAGCGCGGCCACGGCACCGGCATCGAGGTCGGTCAGGTACACGCGAGCGCCGTGCCGCGCCAGCATCCGCGCGATGGCGCTGCCGAGGCCACCGGCGGCGCCGGTGATGAAGGCCTTCTTGCCGGCCATGCGGGGTGCGGCGGGGGTGCTCATGGATGGGCTCCGCGCCTTCACGGCGCCATGGTCGTCGGGATCAGACGGACAGATAGCCGCCGTCGACGTTGAGGATGGCGCCGGTGGTGTAGGACGCCGCCGCGGACGCCAGGTACAGCACCGCCCCTGCCATTTCGGACGGCTTCGCCACGCGGCGCATGGGCACGTGCGCGAGCGCCTGCTTGAGGATGTCGGGCGTGTTGACCAGCACCGAGGCGAACTTGGTGTCGGTCAGGCCCGGCAGGAGCGCGTTGCAACGCACGCCCTGCGCCGCGCACTCGACCGCGAAGGCCTTGGTCATCGAGATCACCGCCGCCTTGGTGATCGAGTAGATGCCCTGCTGGAAGCCCGGCACCACGCCGTTGACCGAGGCCACGTTGACGATCGAGCCACCGCCACCCTTCGCCATCAACCTGGCACCGTGGCTGGACATGTAGAAATAGCCGCGGATATTGACGTCCACGGTCTTGGCGAACACCGAGGGCTCGGTGTCGACGATGGGCCCGAAATACGGATTGGTGGCCGCGTTGTTGACCAGGATATCCAGGCGCCCGTGCGCCTCGCCGACCGCCGCGTACAGCGCCTCGATCTGGTCCATCTCGCCGATGTGGCAGGCCCGGGCCTCGGCCGAGCCGCCCTCGGCGACGATGGCATCGACGACCTTCTGGCAATCATCCTGCTTGCGGCTGGACACGATCACGTGCGCGCCGCAGGCGGCCAGCAACGTGGCGATCTCGGCACCGATGCCGCGACTGGCGCCGGTGACCAGGGCGATCTTGCCGTCGAGTTCGAAAAGCGCGTCTGCATGCATGTTCGCGTGTCCTCGTGATGCATTCATCGATGGATGACCCGGACGGTGCGATCCGACGTCACCGGGTTCCACCGGGCACTGCAGCCTACAGCCGCGACCAGGCACGCACCACGCACACCCGCCACGACCCCGTGACCGGGGTATTTCAGACGTGACTATCCGGCATCGGGCCGGCAGCCGTTCTCAAGCCGCGCGGAACACCAGGTGCCCGCCCTCGACCTCGACGTTGATCGTGCTGCCCGGCGCGAACTCGCCCGCCAGGATCTTTTGCGCCAGCGGATTCTCCAGCTGCTGCTGGATGGCCCGCTTGAGCGGACGCGCGCCGTATACCGGGTCGAAGCCGACGTTGGCCAGCAGGTCCAGCGCCTTGTCGCCGATGTCCAGCCTGAGCTGGCGCTCGGCCAGGCGCTTCTCCAGCTGCTGCAGCTGGATCTTCGCGATGGCGCGGATCTGCGCCTTCTCCAGCGGTCGGAACACCACGATCTCGTCCAGGCGATTGATGAACTCGGGACGGAAATGACCCTGCACCACGCCCATCACCGCGGCCTTCATCTTGGTGTAGCTGGCCTCCGCGTCGTCGCCGTCCATCTCCTGGATCATCTGGCTGCCGAGGTTGGAGGTCATCACGATAACGGTGTTGCGGAAGTCCACGGTGCGCCCCTGGCCGTCGGTCAGGCGGCCATCGTCGAGCACCTGCAGCAGGATGTTGAAGACATCCGGATGCGCCTTCTCCACCTCGTCCAGCAGGATCACGCTGTAGGGGCGCCGGCGCACGGCCTCGGTCAGGTAACCGCCTTCCTCGTAGCCGACATAGCCCGGCGGCGCGCCGATCAGGCGGGCCACGGAGTGCTTCTCCATGAACTCGCTCATGTCGATGCGGATCATCGCTTCCTGGGTGTCGAACAGGAACCCGGCCAGGGCCTTGCACAGTTCGGTCTTGCCCACGCCGGTCGGGCCCAGGAACAGGAACGAGCCGTACGGGCGGTTGGGATCGGACAGTCCCGCGCGAGCGCGGCGGATGGCGTCGGAGACGGCGGTGACCGCCTCGTTCTGCCCGACCACGCGCTCGTGCAGCGCGGACTCCATCTTCAGCAGCTTCTCGCGCTCGCCCTCGAGCATCTTGGACACCGGGATGCCGGTCCAGCGGCTGACCACCTCGGCGATCTCCTCCTCGGTGACGCGGTCCTGCACCAGCTTGAAGTCCTGCTGCTCGGCGGCCTGCGCCGCAGCCAGCTGCTTCTCCAGTTCCGGCAGCGTGCCGTACTGGATCTCGCTCATCTTGGTGTAGTCCTGGTGCCGCTGGGCGGCTTCCAGCTCCACACGCGCGGCCTCGATCTGCTCCTTGACCTTGGTCGCACCCTGCAGCGCGGCCTTCTCGGATTTCCAGATCTCGTTGAGGTCGGAGAACTCGCGCTCCAGCCCGTCGATCTCGGTCTCCAGGTCGGCCAGGCGCTGCTTCGACGCTTCGTCGGTTTCCTTCTTCAGCATCTCGCGCTGGATCTTCAGCTGGATCAGGCGCCGCTCCAGGCGGTCCAGTTCCTCCGGCTTGGAGTCGATCTCCATGCGGATGCGGCTGGCGGCCTCGTCCATCAGGTCGATGGCCTTGTCCGGCAGCTGGCGGTCGGTGATGTAGCGGTTGGACAACGTGGCCGCGGCGACGATCGCCGGGTCGGTGATCTCCACGCCGTGATGCACCGCGTAGCGTTCCTTCAGGCCACGCAGGATGGCGATGGTGTCCTCGACCGTCGGCTCGCCCACGAAGACTTTCTGGAAACGACGCTCGAGCGCGGCGTCCTTCTCGATGTACTTGCGGTACTCATCCAGCGTGGTGGCGCCGATGCAGTGCAGCTCGCCGCGCGCCAGCGCGGGCTTGAGCATGTTGCCGGCATCCATGGCGCCGTCGGCCTTGCCGGCGCCGACCATGGTGTGCAATTCGTCGATGAACAGGATGATCTGGCCCTCGTTCTTGGCCAGGTCGTTGAGCACCGCCTTGAGGCGTTCCTCGAACTCGCCGCGGAACTTGGCGCCGGCGATCAGCGCGCCCATGTCCAGGCTCAGCACCCGCTTGCCGCGCAGGCCCTCGGGCACCTCGTCCTTGATGATGCGCTGCGCCAGGCCCTCGACGATGGCGGTCTTGCCCACGCCGGGTTCGCCGATCAGCACCGGGTTGTTCTTGGTGCGACGCTGCAGCACCTGCACCACGCGGCGGATCTCCTCGTCGCGGCCGATCACCGGGTCCAGCTTGCCGGACTCGGCACGCGCGGTGAGGTCGATGGTGTACTTGGCCAGCGCCTGGCGCTGGTCCTCGGCACTCTCGCTGTCGACCTTCTCGCCACCGCGAACCTTGTCGATGGCGGCCTCGATGCGCGCCTTGTCGGCACCGGCGGCCTTCAGCGCCTTGCCCAGCTCGCCGCCCGATTCCAGCGCCGCCAGGATGAACAGCTCGCTGGCGATGAACTGGTCGCCGCGCTGCTGCGCCAGCTTGTCGGTGAGGTTGAGCACCCGGCCCAGCGCGTTGCCGACGTTGATCTCGCCGGCCTGCCCGCTGACCTGCGGCAGGCCGCCGAGCATCTCGCCCAGGCGCTCGCGCAGCGCCGGCACGTTGACGCCGGCCTGCGACAGCAGCGGGGTGGTCGAGCCGCCCTGCTGGTCCAGCAGCGCGATCATCACGTGCACCGGCTCGAGGATGGTGTGGTCGCGCCCGACCGCCAGCGACTGGGCGTCGGCCAGCGCCTGCTGGAATCGCGAAGTGAGTTTGTCCATGCGCATCTGTGGGGTCTCCCCTGCAAGTGGCTGACGGCGCGGCCGTCTCATGCACCATCAGATGCGGCCTGGGTGCCGCGCATTCAAGCGCCGGATCGCGTATCCCCGGGCAGCCACAGCAGGCTGGCGAAACGTCCGCTGCGGGCGCCATCGCGTCGATACGAGTAGAAACGCCGATCACTGAAGGTGTCGAACCCCCCGCCATGGATCCGCCGCACGCCGATGGCAGCCAGGCGTCGCCGGGCCAGCGCCTCCAGGTCGCACATCCAGTGTCCCGGCCGACCCGGCACGAAGGCCGCCGCGGCGCCGGCGTCAGCGGCCGTGAACGCCTCGCGCACCTCGCCACCGACCTCGTAGGACGCCGCGCCGATGCATGGCCCCAGCCAGGCGACCAGCCGCGAGGGCGCCAGGTCCATGGCCGCCACCGTGGCCTCGATCACGCCGGCGGCTAGCCCGCGCCATCCGGCGTGGGCGACGCCGATGCCGCTGCCATCGTCCACGGCCAGCAGCACCGGGAGGCAGTCGGCGGTGAGGATCGCCAGCACCGTGCCCGACACGTGCGAGACCGCCGCGTCGGCCTCCGGTTCGCCGTCGCCCTGCAGCGGCCCGAGCGTGGCCACCCGGGTGCCATGCACCTGGCGCAGCCAGCGCGGGGCACTGGGCAGGTCCAGCGCCTGCGCCACGGTACGGCGGTTGCTGGTCACGACATCGGGTGCTTCGCCACTGTTCAGACCAAGGTTCATGTGCTCGAAAGGTGGCTCGGACAGCCCGGGCCCCCAGCGCGTGGTCACCACCGCGCGCACCGGTGCCGGCCAGTCGGGAAAGATCCAGGGTTCGCGCTGTTCGCTCACGGATTCATCCCCGATGCTCTCCGGCATCCTCGCGCAGGGCCTCGATCAGCGCCTGCATGTCCGCGGGGATCGCCGCCTCGAAGGCCAGCATCCCGCCGTCCACGGGGTGCTCGAACTCCAGGCGTTCGGCATGCAGGGCCTGGCGACGGAATCCCTGCAGGACCTCGACCAGCGCCGGAGCGGCGCCGCGCGGCAGCATGACATGCCCGCCATAGACCGGATCGCCCACCAGCGGATGCTGGATGTGCGCCATGTGCACGCGGATCTGGTGGGTGCGCCCGGTCTCCAGGTTGCACTGCACCAGGCTGTGCGCGCGGAAACGTTCGCGCAGGCGGTAATGGGTCACCGCGCGCTTGCCGCCGGCATCCTCGCGCACGGCCTGGCGCAGGCGATCCACGCGATGCCGGCCCAGCGGTGCGTCGACCGTGCCACCGGCCACCATCGCGCCACGTACCACCGCTGCGTACTGCCGGTGCACGCGGTGCGCGGACAGCATGGCGACCAGCGCGGTATGCGCGGGCAGCGAGCGCGCCACCACCATCAGGCCGGAGGTGTCCTTGTCCAGGCGATGCACGATGCCCGCGCGCGGCAACTCGGCCAGGCGTGGATCGTGGTGCAGCAGGGCATTCTGCAGGGTGCCATGCGCATTGCCCGCGCCCGGATGCACCACCAGGCCGGCCGGTTTGTTGAGCACCAGCAAGTGATCGTCCTGGTGACGGATGTCCAGGTCGATGGCCTCGGGACGCATCGGCACCTCGTCCTCGAGCCGGGCCTCGATCTCGACCTGTTCGCCGCCCTGAAGCCTGTCCTTGGGGTTTCGCGAGGCGCCGTCGACCATGACGCTGCCACCGCGCACCCAGTCGCTGAGTCGTGAACGCGAATACTGCGGGAACATTGCCGCCAGCGCCTGGTCCAAACGCCGTCCAGCCGCCTCCAGGGGCACCCGGGCGGAGTGACGCACCACGCTCATGGGCGCGCCCCCGGCCAGGGCCCGGTTTCCGCTATCATGGCTCCTTGCCCAAGCATCCGACGACTGTCTTTCATGCGCGTTCTCAAGCACTTCAGCATTCTTATCCTGGTCCTGGCCCTGGCGTCCTGTTCGTTCTTCAAGGCCAAGACCAATATCGACACCATGTCGGTCAGCGAGCTGTACAAGTTCGCGCACTCGGCACTGGCACACGCTCACTACGGCGATGCCGAGCGTGACTACAAGCGGCTTATCGCGCGCTTTCCGTCCGGCAAGTACAACGAGCAGGCCCAGATCGACCTGGCCTATGCACAGTACAAGGACAACAAGCCGGATGACGCCTATTCGACCATCAACCGGTTCATCAAGACCTTCCCCGCGCACAAGCATATCGACTATGCCTACTACCTGCGCGGCCTGATCAACTTCAACCGCAGCGCGACCCTCTCCGGACGCCTGTTCGGCCAGGACCAGTCGCGCCGCGACCAGGGCTACCGCCTGCAGTCCTTCGACGACTTCAGCCAGCTCACCCGCCGCTTCCCCGGCAGCACGTACGCCGCCGACGCCCGCCAGCGCATGATCGCGCTGCGCAACGGCCTGGCCCAGTTCGAAATCAATGTCGCCAAGTTCTATCTCAAGCGGAAGATGTTCGTGGCCTCGGCCGATCGTGCCAAGTACGTGATCGAGCATTACCAGCGTGCCCCGCAGGTGGCCGACGCCCTGGCCATCATGGCGCGCAGCTACAAGGAGCTGGACCTGCCCAAGCTGGCCACCGATGCGGTGCAGGTGCTCAAGCTCAACTATCCGGACCATCCGTACCTGAAGGATCCGAAGTGGCCGCACTACGCCAGCACCTTGCACCGCATGATCCCGTTCACCAACCACCATTGAGTGCCGGGCCGGGAATCTGAATGCACGAAGGGCGGACTCGGTCCGCCCTTCTCATGTCCACGCCACGCGATGGATCAGCGCCAGCCCGAGGTGATCGGGTAGCGTCGCTCCCGGCCGAAGGCGCGCGTGGTGACTTTCGGGCCCGGCGCCGACTGTCGGCGCTTGAACTCGTTGCGCAGGACCAGCGTGGCCACCCGCGCGACCGTGTCGGCATCGAACCCGGCCGACGAAATGACATCGCGTGACTGCTCGCGCTCGATGAAGCGCTCGAGGATCGCATCCAGCTCCTCGTAGGGCGGCAGGGAATCCTGGTCGGTCTGGTCGGCACGGAGCTCGGCCGACGGGGCACGCTCGATCACCGCCTCGGGAATGGCCGCTCCCTGGGTATTGCGCCAGCGCGCCAGGCGATAGACCCGGGTCTTGTAGACGTCCTTGATCGGCGCGTAGGCGCCGCACATGTCGCCGTAGAGCGTGCAGTAACCCACCGCCATCTCGCTCTTGTTGCCCGTGGCCAGCAGCAGCTTGCCGTGCTTGTTTGACAGGGCCATCAGCATGGCGCCGCGGATGCGCGCCTGCAGGTTCTCCTCGGTCAGGTCCGCGCCCTTGCCGGCGAAGGCGGGCGCCAGCGCAGCGGTCATGGCCTCGAAGGCCGGCTCGATCTGCACGGTCTCGTAGGCCACCCCGAGTGCCTCGGCCTGGGCGCGCGCGCCGTCCAGCGACAGCCGCGAGGTGTAGCGCGAGGGCAGCATGACGGCCTGGACGCGGTCCGCGCCCAGCGCATCGACCGCCAGGGCCAGGGTCAGGGCCGAATCGATGCCGCCGGACAGGCCCAGCAACACGCCGGGGAAGCGGTTCTTGCCGACATAGTCGCGAATGCCGCAGACCAGGCCGGCGTACAGCACGCCGTCGTCGCTTTCGTCGGCGGTGGACGGCCAGTCCGAGGCGCTGAACCGCCGGCTGCCGGAATCGTACTCGGCATGCAGCAGGCATTCGCGGAACGATGGCGCCTGCGCGGCCAGGCCACCATCGGCGTCGATCAGCAGGGAGGCGCCGTCGAACAGCACGTCGTCCTGCCCGCCGACCACGTTGAGGTAGGCGATGCCCACGCCGCGGCGCCGTGCCTGGCGCTGCAGCACCTGCAGCCGCACCGCCTGCTTGGCCATGTCATACGGCGAGGCATTGGGCACCACCAGCAGTTCGGCGCCGGCATCGCAGGCGGCGTCGACCGGGGCATCGACCCACACGTCCTCGCATACCAGCAGCCCCACCCGGACGCCGCCGATGTCGACCAGATGTGGATCGGTGCCCGGGGTGAAATAGCGCTTCTCGTCGAACACGCCGTAGTTGGGCAGCGCATGCTTGGCGTAACGGGTGTGCTCGGCGCCATCGCGCAATAGGCTCAGCGCGTTCAGGAGCGGCTCCTGGAAGGCGTGCTCGTCGGCGGTATGGGCGATCGCCCGGGCCGGCGCGGGATGTCCGGCCAGCACGTCGATGCCGCGGGTGTCGGCAGCCACGCGACCCAGCGCCTGGCCGCAGGCGGCGATGAAACTGGGGCGCCG
Source organism: uncultured Gammaproteobacteria bacterium (assembly GCA_963821885.1). GTDB lineage: Bacteria > Pseudomonadota > Gammaproteobacteria > Xanthomonadales > Rhodanobacteraceae > Oleiagrimonas. The sequence continues at coordinate 239,245 of CAWGFN010000002.1, forward strand.
CAGCAGGTCGTCGGGCGGGTAGCCGCACAGCGCCAGCTCCGGGAACACCACCAGCTGGGCGCCGCCGGCGCGGGCCTGCCCGGCCAGCGCCGTGACGCGCGCGGCGTTGGCGTCAACCGCGCCGACCGCGAAGTCGTGCTGCGCCAGGGCGAATCGCAAGACGGGCATATCCATGTTCCTCGATACACGAAGGCCGCGGACGAGCCGCGGCCTTCGAGTTCATCCGCAGGCCGGACGATCAGGTTACTTCATGCGCTCGGCCAGGGCCTTGCCCAGGTCGGCCGGCGACTTGACCGTGGTCACGCCCGCCTTCTCCAGCGCGGCGAACTTGGCCTCGGCCGTGCCCTTGCCGCCGGAGATGATGGCGCCGGCGTGGCCCATGCGCTTGCCCGGAGGCGCCGACGCACCGGCGATGAACGACACCACCGGCTTGGTCACGTACTCGGCGATGAATTCCGCCGCGTCTTCCTCGGCGCTGCCGCCGATCTCGCCGACCATGATGATGCCCTCGGTGCCCGGGTCGTCCTGGAAGCGCTTCAGGCAGTCGATGAAGTTCATGCCCTGGATCGGGTCGCCGCCGATGCCGATGCAGGTCGACTGGCCCAGTCCCTCATTGGTGGTCTGGAAGACCGCTTCGTAGGTCAGGGTGCCCGAACGCGACACGATGCCGACGTTGCCCGGGGTGTGGATGTGGCCCGGCATGATGCCGATCTTGCACTCGCCCGGGGTGATGATGCCGGGGCAGTTCGGGCCGATCAGCACGGTCTCCGGATGCGCGTCCAGCACGTTGCGCACGCGCAGCATGTCCAGCACCGGGATGCCCTCGGTGATGGCCACGATGACCTCGATGCCGGCGTCGATCGCTTCCAGGATCGAGTCGGCCGCGAACGGCGGCGGCACGAAGATCACCGACGCGTTGGCGCCGGTCTCGTCGACCGCCTCGGCCACGCTGTTGAAGACCGGGCGCTCCAGGTGCTGCGAACCGCCCTTGCCCGGCGTCACGCCACCCACGATCTGGGTGCCGTAGTCGATCGCCTGCTCGGCGTGGAAGGTGCCCTGCTGGCCGGTGAAGCCCTGCACGATCACCTTGGTGTTCTTGTTGACCAGTACGCTCATGCTTTGCTCCTCACTTCGCGGCGGCCACGGCCTTGCGCGCCGCGTCGTTGAGATCGTCGGCCGGCGTGATCGCCAGGCCGGAATTGGCCAGCAGCTCGCGGCCCTTCTCGACGTTGGTGCCCTGCAGGCGCACGATCACGGGGATCTTCAGGCCCACTTCCTTGACCGCGGCGATGATGCCCTCGGCGATCAGGTCGCAGCGCACGATGCCGCCGAAGATGTTGACCAGGATCGCCCTGACCTTGTCCGAGGACAGGATCAGCTTGAAGGCCTCGGTCACGCGCTCCTTGGTGGCGCCGCCGCCGACGTCGAGGAAGTTGGCCGGCTCGCCGCCCGCCAGCTTGATCACGTCCATGGTGGCCATGGCCAGGCCCGCGCCGTTGACCATGCAGCCGATGGTGCCGTCCATGGTCACGTAGTTCAGGTTGTGCTCGACCGCGGCCGCCTCGGCGGCGTCTTCCTGGGTCAGGTCGCGCATCGCGGCCAGGTCGGCGTGGCGGAACTCGGCGTTGTCGTCGGAGTTCACCTTGCCGTCCAGGGCGGCCAGGCTGCCGTCCTCGAGCACCGCCAGCGGGTTCAGTTCGACCAGCGACAGGTCCTTCTCGTTGAACAGCGTGTACAGGCCCAGCATGATCCTGGTCAGCTGGCGCACCTGCTTGGCGTCCAGGTCCATCGCGAAGCCGATCTGCCGGCACTGGTACGGCTGCAGGTCCTCGACGTAGTCGATGGCGATGGTGTGGATGTCCTCGGGCGTGTCCTTGGCGACCTGCTCGATGTCCACGCCGCCGTGCTTGGAGGCGATGAAGGAGATCGACTTGGTGTCGCGGTCGACCAGGATCGACAGGTACAGCTCGCGGGCGATGTCGGTGGCGTCGGTGACCAGCACCAGGTTCACCGGCAGCGCGCGGCCACCGGACTGGTAGGTCTCCATGTTGGTGCCCAGCATGCCGGCCGCGGCCGTCTTGACCTCGTCCAGGCTCCTGCAGAACTTCACGCCGCCGGCCTTGCCGCGACCGCCTGCATGAATCTGCGCCTTGACCATCCACTGGCTGCCGCCCAGGGCCTTGGCGGCCTCCACGGCGGCGTCGGCCGAATCGGCCACCTTGCCCGGCGGCACGGTGATCCCGTACTGCGCGAACAGCTCTTTTGCCTGATACTCGTGAAAGTTCATTCGATACCTCGAACGTACGTGAAACGCGCAGTCGGGGGGCGGGCGCGGTGGCGCGGGCACGGCGACGGCGATGGATGCACGGCGGCGGGAGAGGGACAGGACGTCCCCGGCGAATCCGCACGCGACAGCCCTCTATTGTCCAAGAACCGCCGCCCGATGGAAAGGGTGCTGCCCCAGCCGGCCACCCGACACGCCTGCCACGCGCTCCCGCCGGCGCGCTCGCGGCTATACTCGACCCTGCCCCCGCACACCCCGACGACGCGCCACGAACCGCATTCCGTCAAGGAAAATAGATGACCAGCGCCAGCATGGCCCGCCGCGAGCTGTACTTCCTCAACTGGTTCCGCCTGGCGCAGGCCCTGGTCTACGCCGTGCTGGCGTTCGGCACCCTGCACGAGCGCCTGCTGGTTCCCGAGCGCCCCAGGCTGGCCCAGGCCGTGGCGATCATCGCCCTGCTCTATGCGGTGATCGCCCTGTGGCGCACGCGCGCCTGGATGCGGCGACCCGTGGCCTACACCTCGGCCGCCATCGCCCTGGACATCCTGATCGCGATCACCGCGGTGGTCTCGATGCACAACGCGCGACTGGGCATCGCCATGATGCTGGTGGTCAACCTCGGTGGCGCGGCGCTGGTCCTGCCGATGCGCCTGGCGCTGTTCTTCGCCGCGATGGGCGCCCTCGGACTGCTGGGCCAGGTATTCCTCGGCACCCGCACCGGCAGCAACAGTGGCCAGCTGCTGGAAAGCGCGCTGTTCGGCATCGTCTACCTGGCCGCCGCGGCACTGTGCAACATCCTCGGTCGCCAGGTCCGGGCCTCGGAGGAACTGGCGCAGCGGCGCGGGCTGGATCTGGCCAACCTGGCCCAGGTCAACGAACTGATCATCCGTCGCATGAAGACCGGCGTGCTGCTGGTCGACGACGGCAACCAGGTACACCAGTTCAACGAATCGGCCTGGATGCTGCTGGGCAGCCCGCCGATGAACCAGCGCGACCTGGGCACCCTGGCGCCGGAGCTGTCGCGCCGCCTGTTCCACTGGCGTCACTACGACAAGCTCGACGAAACCGCCATCTCGCTGGCCGACGGCGTGCCCGACGTGGTGCCGCGCTTCACCCGCCTGGCCGCCAACGACGATTCCAACATCCTGATCTTCCTCGACGACACCTCGCTGGTCTCGCGCCGCGCCGAGGAGCTGACCCTGGCCTCGCTGGGCCGGCTGTCGGCGTCCATCGCGCACGAGATCCGCAACCCGCTGGCGGCCATCCGCTACTCGGCGCAGCTGCTGGCCGAGTCCGAGGACCTGGTGGCCGCCGACCAGCGCATGGTCGAGATCATCAACAACCACTGCAGCCGCCTGAACGAGATCATCGAGAACATCCTGCAGCTCTCGCGTCGCGAACGCTCGCGCCCGGAGACCCTCGACCTCAACGCCTGGGCGCTGAACTTCGTCGAGGAATACGCCGAGAGCAACGACCTGGGCAAGGACTCGCTGCGTGCCATCGTGCAGTCCAACGCGGTCGAGGCGGTGGTCGACCCGCAGCACCTGCAGCAGGTGATCTGGAACCTGGTGCAGAACGCCCTGCGCTACGGGCGCATGCCCGGCGAGCCGGCGCGGGTCATGCTGATCTCGCGCGCGGCCAGCGATGCCGGCCCGCCGCTGCTGGAGGTCGTCGATCGCGGCCCGGGCATCCCGACCAAGGTCGCCGCGCAGATCTTCGAACCCTTCTACACCACCCATGAATACGGCACGGGCCTGGGCCTGTACCTGTGCAAGCAGATGTGCGAGGCCAACCAGGCCGAACTCGAATACGTGCCCGTGGCCGGTGGCGGCAGCTGTTTCCGCATCACCCTGGCACCGCCGGCCCAGGCGCCCGAGACGGGCGACGGCAAGACCCGCTGACCCGCGAGGCAGACGCCTCCGGCGTTGCCGAAGCAGCGGATCCCGCGCCGACCCAAGGGCACGTGGCGCCCGGGCCCGCGGGCACACTCGCGGCAATCCACGATGCCAGGTATCGCGGCGCGCTGGCGCGGCCGCCGATCCGCGCGCCGGCATCGACACGTGGCCGGCCTTCCCCGCCAAACCCGGGATCGCCGGGCCACGCCGGGTCCACGGCCGTGATGGCACGCTTCGAGACCGCCTGCCGGGCCGCCGAGCGGATGCTCCCGATCCGCGCAAGGCCTTTGCCGCCAAGGGATACAGCGGGTATGCTCATACCCGCCAACCAGCCTTGCAGAAGCCATGAGCCAACAGAGCGTCCTGGTCGTCGATGACGAACGCGACATCCGTGAACTGCTGACCATCACCCTCGGTCGCATGGACCTGCACGTGGACGCGGCCAGCAACGTGGCCGAGGCCCGGCAGCTTCTCACCGAACATGCCTACGACCTGTGCTTCACCGACATGCGCCTGCCCGACGGCTCGGGCCAGGACCTGATCGAGCTGATCGCGGAGGAGTATCCGGACATGCCGGTGGCGATGATCACCGCCTACGGCAACGTCGACGCGGCCGTGAACGCGCTCAAGGCCGGCGCCTTCGACTTCGTCTCCAAGCCGGTCGACATCAAGATGCTGCGCAACCTGGTGCAGACCGCGCTGCGGCTGTCGCAGGAACGCCGCAGCAACGACACCGGCGAAGCCGCGCCGATCGGCAGCCGCCTGATTGGCTCGTCCTCGGCCATGCAGCAGGTGCGCACGACCATCGGCAAGCTGGCCCGCAGCCAGGCCCCGGTCTACATCAGCGGCGAATCCGGCACCGGCAAGGAGCTGGCCGCGCGACTGATCCACGAACAGAGCCCGCGCGCCGGCGCGCCATTCGTGCCGGTCAACTGCGGCGCGATCCCCTCCGAACTGATGGAGAGCGAGTTCTTCGGCCACAAGAAGGGCAGCTTCACCGGGGCCCACGCCGACAAGGAAGGCCTGTTCCAGAGCGCCAACGGCGGCACCCTGTTCCTCGACGAGGTGGCCGAGCTGCCGCTGCACATGCAGGTCAAGCTGCTGCGCGTCATCCAGGAGAAGGCCGTGCGCCCGATTGGCGGCCGTGGCGAGATCCCGGTCGACGTGCGCATCCTCTCGGCCACGCACAAGAACCTGGCCAACCTGGTCGAACAGGGTCACTTCCGCCAGGACCTGTTCTACCGCATCAACGTCATCGAGCTGCAGATTCCGCCGCTGCGCGAGCGTGGCGACGACGTCAGCGAACTGACCCGCGTCATCCTCGACCGCCTGGCGCAGGACAACGGCGGCTCGACGGTCACCCTCACCGACGAGGCCCTCGCCGCGCTGGTCGAATACGACTTCCCCGGCAACGTGCGCGAACTGGAGAACATCCTCGAGCGCGCGCTGGCCATGTGCGATGGAGACACCGTGCAGCCGGACGACCTGATGCTTCCCGAGCACGCCCCGCGACAGACGTCGCGGGCGCCGGGCGAGGCGCAGGATGCGGATGCCGCCGATCCGGGCATGCCGCACAACAGCGACCAGCCACTGGACGACTACATCTCCAATCTCGAGCGCGAGGCGATCATGAAGGCGCTGGAGGAAACGCGCTACAACAAGACCGCGGCCGCGCGCAAACTCGGCATCACCTTCCGCGCGCTGCGCTACAAGCTGAAGAAGCTCAACATCGACTAGCCGGCACCTCCCGACCATCGGATGGATCGGCAATGAAAAACGCCGCCAGGCGCGAGCCCGGCGGCGTTTTTGCATGCAGCGTCGGCACGCCGACGTCGCGCCGGAGGGTCAGAACGGCACGTCGTCGTCGACGAAATCCCCACCGGAAGGCGCGGACGGCGCCGGCGAACCACCACCACCGCCATAGGACGGCTGGGCGTCCGACGCGCCGCCACCGGAGCGCTGCTGCGGGCGGCTGCGGTAACCGCCGCCACCGCCACCGGCGCCGCCGCCCATCTCGCCGCCACCGCCGAGCATCTGCATCTCGTTGGCGATGATCTCGGTCGAATAGCGCTCGATGCCGTCCTTGCCGGTGTACTTGTCGGTGCGAAGCGAGCCCTCGATGTAGACCTGGCGGCCCTTCTTCAGGTACTCGCCGGCGATCTCGGCCAGGCGGCCGAACATCTTCACCCGATGCCACTCGGTGCGTTCCTGCTTCTGCCCGCTCTGCTTGTCGGTCCACTGCTCGCTGGTCGCCACGCTGAGCGAGGTGATGGGCGTTCCGCTGGCGGTGTAGCGGGTCTCCGGATCCGCACCCAGGTTGCCGACGACGATGACCTTGTTGATGCCGCGTGCCATGGAAATGCCCTCGATGTTGCGCAGTTGAGCGAAGTGGACAGCGATGCTAGCACAGGCAGGCGCGGCGCCGGATGCGCATGGCCGGTACCGGCCGTAGTCCCCCGCCGCGAAGGAATGTGGGCGCCGGCTTCAGGCCGGTTGGGAGCCGCTCGCGGTCGGCTCCAGGTCGCCCCGGCGCATGCCCCAGGCCAGCAGCGCGGCCCACGGCAGGGCCAGCAGGGCGGTCAGCACGAACACGTCGCCCGCGCCCAGGCGTCCCAGCCCCAGGCCACCGAGCATGCCGCCGACGAAGGCGCCGAGGAACTGGCAGGTCGCATAGGCGCCCAGCGCGGCGCCGCGCATGTGGTCCGGCGCCAGGCGCGAGACCAGGCTCGGCAGGGTCGCCTCGAGCAGGTTGAAGCAACTGAAGAACAGGCAGGCACCGGCCCACAGCCACAGGTGGCTCTCGCCGACCGCGGCGAAGCCGCACAGTGCAAGCCCCAGGCCCAACGCGCAGACCAGGGCCAGTTTCATGCTGCCCGGCACACTGCGCACCCGGCGCAGCACGCCACCCATCACCACCACGGAAAACAGCATCACCGGCAGGTACAGCTGCCACTGGTGCTGCAGCGGCATGCCCGTTTCATGGATGAGGACCTGCGGCAGCACCACGAAGCTGGCCGTCAGCATGGTGTGCATGACGAACACGGAAGCATTGAGAAGCAGCAGGCGCGGCACCGCCAGCATGCGCAGCACGTCGCCATAGCCCGCCGCGGCCGGCGCCCGGTGCTGCGTCGGCGCGGGAACCAGGAGCCACAGCAGGAGCATCGCGCCCACGGCCAGGGCCGCGGTGGTGCCGAAAAGGCCTTCCAGCCCGCCGGCGGCGGCCAGCGGCGCGCTGAGGATGATGGCCAGGATGAACGCCATGCCCACGCTGACGCCGATGATGGCCATGACCTTGCTGCGGTTTTCCGGATCGGAAAGGTCCGCCGCCAGCGCCTGGCTGGCGCCGGAAACCGCGCCCACGCCCTGCAGCGCGCGGCCGGCGATGATGCCGTAGATGCCATGCGAGAACGCCGCCACCAGGCTGCCGACAATGAACACCGCCAGGCCCAGGGTGATGGTCAGGCGACGCCCGATGCGGTCCGACAGCATGCCCATGGGCACCTGCAATGCGGCCTGGCCGACGCCGTAGATGCCGATCGCCAGTCCCACCAGCAGCCCGGTCGCCCCGGGCATGTCGCGGGCATACACGCTGAGCACGGGCATGATCAGGAACAGGCCGAACATGCGCAGACCCACCACGCTGGCCAGGGCCGAGGCACTGCGAATTTCCTGCCTGCTGAGCTTGCTCACGGTCTCTCCATCATCGCGTCCGATCAAACGGCGAGTATACGCCCGACATGCCCGTGGCCGCCCCCGACAGGCCGTCGCACCCCTATAATTGCCCGTACATCGTTCCAGCCGAGGTCAATCACGCCCATGTCCGTCCCCGCCGACGCTCGTCCGCGTTCCGTCGATTTCGCGTCGGTGCGCGCGCTCGCCGCCCCCGACATGGATGCCATCGACGCGCTGATCCGCGACCGGCTGAGCTCGGACGTGATCCTCATCAACCAGGTGGCCGAACACATCATCGGCGGCGGCGGCAAGCGCCTGCGCCCGATGCTGCACGCCCTGGCCGCGCGCGCCTGCGGCTACGACGGCGACGAGCACGTCAAGCTGGCGGCGGTGATCGAGTTCATCCACACCTCCACCCTGCTGCACGATGACGTGGTCGACGAATCGGACCTGCGCCGTGGCCGCTCCACCGCCAATGCGGTGTGGGGCAACGCCGCCAGCGTGCTGGTCGGCGATTTCCTGTATTCGCGCTCGTTCCAGCTGATGGTCGAGCTGGAACGCATGCCGGTGCTGCGGATCCTCGCCGACACCACCAACACCATCGCCGCCGGCGAGGTCATGCAGCTGCTCAACATCGGTCGCGCCGACCTGGCCGAGGACGACTATCTCCAGGTCATCGAGCGCAAGACCGCAGTGCTGTTCGCCGCCGCCACCGAGCTGGGCGGCGTGCTCGGCGACCTGCCGGCCGCGCAGGTGGACGCCCTGCGCCACTACGGCATGCAGCTGGGCTACGCCTTCCAGATCGCCGACGACCTGCTCGACTACGTGTCCGACGCCGACACCATCGGCAAGAACATCGGCGACGACCTGGCCGAGGGCAAGCCCACCCTGCCGTTGATCTACGCGTTGCAGGGCGCCACGCCGGAGCAGGCCGACTCGCTGCGCCGGGCCATCGAGCACGGCGGCCTGGACTCGCTCGACCGCATCATCGCCGCGATCCGCGATTCGGGCGCCCTGGAGCGCACCCGCGAGCGCGCGCAGCAGCACGCCGCCGCCGCGCGCGAGGCCCTGGCCGTGCTGCCGGACTCCGAGTATCGCGGGGCCTTGTCCACCCTCGCCGACTACGCAGTCGAACGCACATACTGATCAGCATCGCCCGGCCGCCGGCCGGACCGTTCAGGCCAGTGCCTTGCGCAGGGGCTCGAGATGGCTGGCGTACGGCTTCCAGTGGCCAAGGCCGCGGGCGTGGATGGGCTCGCGCACCTGGCTGCTGCTGGGCGTGGCGATCGGTGAAGGATTGCTTTCCGGGCTGAGGCAGGCGTCCTCGATCCCGAGCCCGCAATACTCGAGCACGCCCCGCAGGGTCGAACGCGGATCGCGAACCAGCGCGTCATAGGAGACGTCGAGCATCGCGCCGGGCAGCCGCTCGTGCCAGTGCGTGCAAAGCCGGACATGCTGCCGTTGGTAGTCGGCGACCGCGGCCAGATCATGCCCGACATTGCCGAATACCGACTTGTAGTTGGAGAAACACACGTCCATCGGGTCGCGCACGAGGTTGAGGATCCGCGCTTGCGGCAAGGCGCGGCGGATGAAGGCGACCATCTGGATGTTCGCCGGCAGCTTGTCGATGTAGAAACCGTGGCCGCCCGCGCGCCACTGGGTCTGCGCCAGATAGCGCCGGCCGAGTTCGCGATAATCGATCTCGCCCTGGCGCTCGATGATCCGGCACATGCCCTGCGACTTGGCCGACGGCTGGTCGGCCACCCAGTGCAACTGGCGCCAGAAATCCACCAGCTCGCCGGCGGCGGTGACCTGCGAATGGCTGGAAAGCACGCGATCGAGCAGGGTGGTGCCGGAACGCGGCATGCCGACGATGAAGATCGGCACCGGGCCCTCGAATGGCGCCGCATCCGGACGCCCGGGCGCGCTGGTCAGCGGCATCCCGAGCAACGCATCGACCACGGCCGACTCGCCCAGCGCATCGTACGGATTGAGTTCGTGCATCAGCGCGTTGCAACGCGCCAGCGAGGTCCAGGCCTCGTCATGCCGGCCCAGGTCGTCAAGGACCTTGAAGCGGGCATATTCGAAATCGGCCCGCACGAACTTGCGCGCCGGGTCGCCGTCATCGACCGGCAGCGCCTGGAGTTGCTGCTACACGTAGGCCAGCCGGTTGTCCTCCGGGGTCTGCTTGCGCAGGTTGACCAGCACCACGGCCGCATCGCCGCATTGCGGCCAGCGTTCGATGCACGTCTCCAGGGTCCTGCAAGCACCGTCGATGTCGCCGGTGAACTCGATGTCGCCGGTGAACTGCAACAGCATGGCGTGCATGTGATGGTCGTCCGGATCGTCCGCTCCGGCCGCCAGGGCGCGCTCGATGAGGGCCTTGGCGGGCGCGATCTCGCCGACCATGAACCGAAGGTGGGCCTGCGCCAGCAGCAGCTCCGGAGGCGGCTCCGGCGCCTGGGCCAGGAAATCCAGGCACTCGCGCGCGGCCACGACCTCGCCGATGCTGAGCAGGCGGCGTGCCAGGTCGAGCAACAGCGCCGCATTGGGCGGCAGATGATCGACGGCCTGCAGCAACGGCCGGCTGACCGCCTGGAATTGCCCCTGCTTCATCAGCAGGTCGGCCAGCTCCAGCAGGCCGGGACATCATCGGGAACACGGGCAATGAGTGCTTCGAGGGCAACCACGGCTTCATCGATCCGGTTGGATCGGATGCATTCGATGGCGCGTTCGCGCAGCTGACGCGCTTCGTCGGGGGTGATCTTGGCGTTCATCGATGAAGGATATTTGGTGGCCTGCGCGATGCTCAAATCCGCGTGCCGTCGGTAGTCAGCGTCCGGCGGCGTGGGCCGCGAGGCGGCGCTTGAGTGGGTCCAGACGATCCACCAGGCGCAGGCCCAGGCCGCGCAGCGAGGTCAGGACCGGTTGTTCCAGCCCATAGAGGCGCTCGATCGCGTCGAAGGACCAGGCATCGATGGCGTCGGCGCTGCGGCGCCGGCGGGCATAGCGGCGCAGTACCGGCATGCCGCCGATGTCGCGGCCGGCGCGGTGGGCCTCGACCACGGCCTCGCACAACTCGGCCACGTCGCGCAGCCCCAGGTTCACGCCCTGTCCGGCCAGCGGATGCACCGCGTGCGCGGCGTCGCCGATCAGCACCATGCGCTCGGCCAGGTAGCGTTCGGCCAGCTGCAGGCGCAACGGGAAGGCCGCGCGCGGCGTGGCCTCGACGACCCGTCCCAGGCGGAAATCACTGGCCACGCCCAGCGCCTCGCGAAAGGCCGCGTCGTCGAGTTCCAGCATCTGCTGCGCACGCGCCTCGGGCAGGGTCCACACGATCGAACAGCGGCCGTCGTCCAGCGGCAGCAGGGCCAGGGGGCCGCCGGGCAGGAAGCGTTGCCAGGCGGTGTGTTGATGTTCGCGTTCGAAGCGCACATGGGCGACCACGCCGCGCTGCGCATAGTCGCGCCCGCGGGTGCCGATGCCGGCCATGGCGCGCAGCGGCGAGGCGGCGCCGTCGGCGGCGACCAGCAGTCGTGCCTCCAGCTCGCGGCCGTCCTCCAGACTGACTCGCGCGCGATCCCCGGAAGCGGCGAACGCGGCCACGCGCGCGGGGCATTCGCGCCTCACGCCAGCCTCGTCCAGCGCCTGCCACAGCACGTGCTGGATGAGCCGGTTCTCGACGATCCAGCCCAGGTACTCGCTGTCGATGTCGGCGGCGTCGAAGTCCATGGACGCGCCATTGGCGGCATCCCATACGTGCATGTGCCGATAGGCGCTGACGCGCCGCGCGGTCATCCCGGACCACACATCCAGGCGTGCCATCCATCGCGCCGACGACGGCGCCAGGGCCACCACGCGCAGATCCACATCGTCTCCGGCGTCCCAGGTCGCGGGCTCCCGCGCCTCGACCACGGCCACCCGCAGGCCCTCGCGCGCCAGCGCCAGCGCGCTGGCCGCGCCGACCATGCCGCCGCCGACGACGATCACGTCCAATGCGTCGCCGCGCCGTCGACGCTGGCGGTCATCGGCGGCGCTCACGGCAGTGGCTCCAGCACGGCGCGCGGCGGCTGGCCGCGATAACCCATGCCGTGGCGCAGCAGGGTGTCGCGCAGGGGCGGGCATCCGCCGCTGGCCAGCAGGGCCAGGCTGCGCAGCGGCCCCAGCCACGGCGCCGGCAGGCAGGCCAGGCGCACCAGACCATGGCTCATGGCCATCACGCCCTCGCGATCGGGAGCGCGTCGCGTCGCGTAATCGTGCAGCAGCGCGGCATCCCCGGGATCGGCGGCGCCGGCCACCATCTCGGCCAGGGTCAGCGCATCGCGCAGCCCCAGGTTGAAGCCCTGCGCGCCGATCGGGTGCACGGTCTGGGCGGCGTTGCCGACCAGCACCGCGCGCGGGCCGACCAGGGCCTTCGCCGCGACCCGGCGGATCGGGTGGGCAAAGCGCTTGCCGGGCCGTTGCAGCCGACCCAGGCGCCAGCCGAAACGGCGCTGGGCCAGATCCAGGTAGTCCGCGTCGTCCAGCGCGGCGACCGCCTCGGCCTCGTCGCCGGCAACGGTCAGCACCAGGCCGGCGCGATCCTCGCCCAGCGGCAGCAGCGCCACCGGGCCGGCGTCGCTGAAGCGCTCGTAGGCGCGCCCGTGCATCGGCCTGGAAGGGGTGACGGTGCACACGAAGAGGGTCTGCCGGTAATCGAAGGTGTCCACGGCAATGCCGAGACGGGACCGCACCGTGGAACCGGTGCCATCGGCGCCGACCAGCAGGCGGGCGTGGATCGTGCGCTGCGTGCCGTCGGCGGCCTCGATCCGTACCTGCCAGCCCTCGCCCTCCGGATGCAGGTCCTTGAGCGTGGCGGGCGCCAGCCGCCGCAGGCGGTCGCAGGCGTCCAGGCGCTGCTGCAGGGCATGGCCCAGCTCGCGGGCCGGCAGGGTCCAGCCGACCGCGTCGAGCCCGGCATCGGCGGCGTCGATGCGCGCACTGCCGAATTCGCCGGCGCGACTGACGTGGATCTGCCGGATCGCCGTGGCCCCGTCGCGGGCCAGGGGCCACACGCCCAGGCGCTTGAGGCCGTTGACGGTGGCCCGCGCCAGGGCCAGGTTGCGCTCGCTGTAGCTGGGCGGCGCACCGCGCATCGGCGCCGCGGACTCGACCATGACCGCGTCGACGCCGGCCGCGTCCAGGGCAATGGCCAGGCTGGCGCCGACCAGGCCGCCACCGACGATCAGGATGTCCGCTTGCTCGCTCATGCCGTGATGATACCCGCGCCGGCACCGACCTGCGGAACGACACCCGGATGCAGTATCCTTGCGTGGTTGTCACCCACCCGGAACCTGGTGCCCCACCGATGCAGCCCGAAGCTTCCCGCCTGATCACCCCACGGAGCATGGTCCTGAGCGGCCTGATCGCCCTGGCCGTCGCCGTGCGCCTGCTGACGCACTTCCTGCCCGGCGCGCTGCCGTTCAACTTCTCGCCGGTGATGGCGATCGCGATCTTCGGCGGCGCCCTGTTCAGCGACCGGCGCGCGGCCCTGCTGGTGCCCCTGACGGCGATGTTCGTGTCCGACCTGGTGATCGGCCTGCACGCGCTGGTGCCGGTGGTCTACGGCTGCATGGCGCTGGGCGTGCTGCTCGGTTCGGGCCTGCTGCGCCGCCGCCGCAACCCGCTCCGGGTGATCGTCGCCGCTCTGGGCGGCGCCAGCGGCTTCTTCGTGATCACCAACTTCTTCGTCTGGCTGACCTCGGGCATGTATGCCCTCAATGCCGCCGGACTGGCCGCCTGCTATGCCGCGGGCCTGCCGTTCTACCAGTACGGCTCGCTGCCCGGCACCCTGTTGTGGAGCGGCGTGCTGTTCGGCGCCTTCGCCCTGCTCGGCCGGCGCTATCGCGCCCTGGCCCCCGAGCCGCTGCCGGCCCGCTGATCCCGACGCCATGGGCAAGCGCCTGTCGAAGATCTACACGCGCACCGGCGACGACGGCAGCACCGGCCTCGGCGACGGTTCGCGCGTGGCCAAGGACGCCCCGCGCGTCACGGCCTACGGGACCACCGACGAGCTGAACTGCACGATCGGCTTGGTGCTGGCCTGCGAGGGCGTGCCCGACCCCGTTCGCGAGGTCCTGGCGCAGGTCCAGCATGACCTGTTCGACCTCGGCGGCGAGCTGTGCATCCCGGGCATGGCGATGATCGACGATGCCGACATCGAACGCCTGGAACGCCAGCTGGACGGCTTCAATGCCGAGCTGCCGGCGCTGAAGGAATTCATCCTGCCCGGCGGCGGCCTGGCGGCCGCGCACTGCCACCTGGCGCGCACCGTGTGCCGCCGCGCGGAGCGCGCGACGGTGACCCTGGCCCGGGACGAGGATGTGCGGCCGCAGGCCATCCACTACCTCAACCGGCTGTCCGACCTGTTGTTCGTGCTGGCCCGCGTGCTGGCCCGCGCCGGCGGTCACGGCGAGGTGCTGTGGCAGCACGAACGGCGCAAGAAACCCGCCTCCCCTTGATCCGCCTGTACACGCACCCGGCCTGCCTCGGCCACGAACCCGGCCCCGGTCATCCGGAATCCCCCGCTCGCCTCACGGCGGTGCTCGAAGCCCTCGATCACGACCGTTTCGCCCGCCTGGACCGGGTCGAGGCGCCGCGCGCCGCGCGCCGCCACCTGCTGCGCGTGCATACCCCGGAACACGTGGCGCGGGTGCTCGAGGCGCAACCGGAACCCGCGGGCCTGCGCCTGGACGAGGACACCATGATGTCGCCCGGCTCCGTCGAGGCTGCCCTGCGCGCCGCCGGTGCCGTGGTCGCCGCCGTCGACGCCGTGATGGAGGGATCCTGCGAGCGGGCCTTCTGCGCGGTGCGCCCGCCCGGGCATCACGCCACCGCATCCCGCGCGATGGGCTTTTGCCTGTTCAACAGCGTGGCCGTTGGCGCCGCCCACGCGCTGATGCATCATCGGCTCAAGCGGGTGGCCATCATCGACTTCGATGTCCACCACGGCAACGGCACCCAGGACATCTTCGAGCGCGACCCGCGCGTGCTGTATGTCTCCAGCCACCAGGCCCCGCTGTACCCGGGCACCGGCGCGGCCAACGAGTGCGGCGCGGGCAACATCGTCAACGCGCCGCTGCCGCCGGAAACCACCTCGCAGGAATTCCGCCAGATCTGGGATGGCCTGCTGCTGCCGCGCCTGCACGATTTCCGCCCGCAGCTGGTGCTGGTGTCGGCCGGTTTCGACGCGCATCGCGCCGACCCCCTGGCGCAGTTGCAACTGGACACCGAGGACTACGCCTGGATCAGCGAGCGCCTGGTGCACCTGGCCCGCGCTCACGCCGACGGACGGCTGGTGTCGAGCCTGGAGGGCGGCTACGACCTGGGCGCCCTGGCCGCGGGCGCGTGCGCCCACGTCCAGGCCCTGATGGACTGACCTCCGGCATCGCGCGCCAGGCGCGCATGCCTGCCGCCCGCGGCCGGTTTCTGCTAGCGTACGCGGGATGTATCGCCGTCCCCGCAGGACGGCCTTGCAGGCGCCGGAAGATGGCGCATCGTGCACCGGCACCGACGAGGTACCGAGGGACCACCATCGAATCGAGGAGACCGGCCCGTGCCGAGCCGCCTGCCCGCCCCACCCCGCAGACGCCTGCTGACCCTTGCGCTGGCCCTTGCCGCCGGTGGCATCGCCCACGCCGGCACCGCTCCGGCCCCCGCGAAAACGCCCGCCGATCCGTCCGGGGAGGCCTTCAAGCCGTGTCCGCTCGGCACCCTGCACTGCGCCAGGCGCCCGGTCAGCTATGCCGCCTGTCGCCCGAACGCCCTGCTGGATTTCTACACGCCCGGCCTGCCCGCCGACAGCCTCGGTCGCGCGCAGGCCGACACCCAGGTGCGCGCCACCCGGGCCGACAGCGCCGACCGCTCGGTCTACGTGCTGGACGGCAACGTGCAGCTCAAGCGCTACGACCAGCTGCTGCGCGCCGACCACGTGCGCTACAACGACACCACCACCGCCTACGATGCCAGCGGCAACGTGCGCTACCAGGACAGCACCGTGCTGCTCTCGGCGCAGCACGTGCAGGGCACCACCCGGCCCGACACCAGCCAGGCCGAGCAGGTGCACTACCAGCTGCTCAAATCACGCGGCAACGGCACCGCCGCCCAGGCCACCCTGGTCGACCCCCAGCACAGCAAGCTGCGCGAAGCGACCTATTCCACCTGCGATCCGGACAACCGCACCTGGGAATTCCGCGCCAGGAGAATCTCGCTGGACAAGGAAAATGGCGTGGGCGTGGCGCACGATGCCACGCTGCGCTTCCATGACGTGCCGTTCCTGTACCTGCCGTACGCCAGCTTTCCCATCGACGACCGGCGCAAGAGCGGCTTCCTGTTTCCGACCTTCGGCAACAGCTCCAATGCCGGGTTTGCCTACAGCCAGCCGTACTACCTGAACCTGGCGCCCAACTACGACGCCACCCTGACGCCGCGGATATTCACCCAGCGCGGCGTGATGCTCGGCACCCAGTTCCGCTACCTGACCGCGCTCGGCGCCGGCGAGCTCAATGCCGACTACATGCCGCGCGACAGCGGCGCGGGAACCGACCACACCGGCCTGCCGCGCACCGGCATCGAGGACGACACCAACCGCTACTACATCGACTTCCGCAACCTGTCGATGATCAACGCGAACTGGAGCTTCAGCGCCAACTACCGCCGCGCCTCGGACGTCTACTACTTCAAGGACTTCAGTTCGGACCTGGCGCGCAGCTCGATCAACGTGCTGTCCTCCAATGCCTACCTCAACGGGCACGGCCAGTGGTGGAGCGCGTCGCTCGGCGTGGACAGCTACCAGAGCGTCAATCCGCAGCTGCCCGACACCCGGCTGCAATACCGCCGCTGGCCGCGTGGCGTGCTGCGCCTGGACGTGCCGCTGACGCACGACCTGGACTTCGGCCTGGACAGCGAGGCCGTCGCCTTCCGCCGGGTCGACTCGATCGAGGGCAACCGCTACGACATGACGCCCTACGTGAGCTGGTCCCTGGGCGGCAGCTCATGGTTCCTGAAGCCGCGCGTGGCCTACCGCTACACCCGCTACGACCTGCTCGGCGACTACAACCGCTACGCCACCGGATACACCTTCCCGCAGCGCGCGCCGACCCGCACGACGCCGATCTACAGCGTCGACAGCGGCCTGTACTTCGAGCGCAGCGTGCAGTGGTTCGGTCACGACTACACGCAGACGCTCGAACCGCGCCTGTATTACCTGTACGTGCCCTACCGCAACCAGGACAACCTGCCGCTGTTCGACACGCGCCTGCTGACCTTCGACTTCTGGCAGCTGTTCAGCACCAACCGTTTCTCCGGCGCCGACCGGCAGATGGACGCCAACAACCTGACCGGCGCCATCACCTCGCGCCTGCTCGATTCCAACGGCAACGAGCTGGCCTCGGCCAGCTTCGGCCAGATCCACTATTTCGACCCGCAACGGGTGCAGCTGACGCCCACCACCGCGGCCACCGACTACCGTGGCTCGGCCTATGTCGGCCAGTTCTCCCTGACCCTGTCCGACCGCTGGCGCCTGCAGAGCGCCTACCAGTGGAGCCCCAACACCCGGCACAACCAGGTGGCCACCGTCGGCCTGCAGCGCCGGGTGGGCGGCGACGGGGTCTTCAACTTCTCCTATCGCTACCGCGACCGCTTCATGGAACAGTTGGACGTTTCCGCGGTCTACCCCGTATCGCCCCGCTGGCGCCTGCTGGGACGCTGGAACCTGGCCCTGCGTGACACCTATGACCCCGTCAACAATCCCGGCTGGAACCGCGGCCACCCCAAGACCATCGAGGCCCTGGCCGGCGTCGAGTACGACAGCTGCTGCACCGCGGTGCGCCTGGTCGGGCGTCACTACGTGCGCGACATCCAGGGCAACACCGACAACGCGGTCATGCTGGAGATCGAATTCAAGGGCCTGGGCAGCTCGACCCCGGGAACGGAAGCCTTCCTGCAGCGTGCTATTCTTGGCTATCAGTAACGTCCACGCGGGCCCGTTCCCGCGCGCGGCATGACCTATCCCGACACACCGGGCCCGCTTACGGCCGCCCGGCCCATCCCGGCACCCACGAGGTGTCCCTCGGACCATCCTGGGCTCGATCGCACATGAAATACATTGTCACGTCCCTCCTGCTAATCCTGACGCTAGCCGCCGCGCCCCTGCACGCGCAGATGCTGCCGCAGTCGGCCGGCAACAAGCCGCAGATGATCGACCGCATCGTCGCCGTGGTGAACGATGGCGTGATCCTGCAGAGCGACCTGGACCAGGCCATGCAGAGCGTGGTGCAGCAGTACGCCGGTCACGAGAACGAGCTGCCGCCGCAGCAGATCCTCGAGCGCCAGGTGCTGCAGCGTCTGATCCTGATGAAGCTGCAGGTGCAGAAGGCCGGCGAGCAGGGCGTGCGGGTATCCAACGACGACATCAACAAGGCCACCGCCGCGGTCGCCCGCCAGAACCACATCAGCGTGGACCAGCTGCGCGCCGCCGTGACCCAGCAAGGCGGCAGCTTCAGCGATTTCCAGCAGCAGATCGCCGACCAGATCATGGTGCAGCGCCTGCGTGACTCGGTCATCCAGAGCAATGTCACGGTGAGCGATGCCGAAGTGGACAACCTGCTGAAGAATCCCACCTATACGGAGCAGCAGGTCCACCTTGCCCATATCCGGATCAGCACGCCGGCCGGCGCGTCGGCGAGCGACATCCAGGCCGCGCAGCAGAAGGCCGAGGCCGCCCTGAAGGCGATCCAGGGTGGCATGAGTTTCGCCTCGGCGGCGATCCAGTACTCCGATGCCGACGACGCGCTCAAGGGCGGCGATCTCGGCTGGCGTGGCCTGGACGAGATTCCCACCGGGTTCGTGGACATCGTGGGCAAGATGAAGCCGGGCCAGATCACCCAGCCGTTGCGCGGACCGAACGGATTCCAGATCCTGCAGCTGGTCGGGCGTCGCGCGCCGAAGACCACGGTGGTCACCGAATACCATGCCCGCCAGATCCTGGTCCGCCCGAGCGAGCTGGTCAGCGACCAGCAGGCGCACAAGAAGATCGACGACATCTACAACCGCATCGTCAACAAGCACGAGGACTTCGCCGCGCTGGCCAAGAAGCTCTCCGATGACGACACCACCGCCAACAACGGTGGCGACATGGACTGGTTCCAGGCCAATGCCTGGGGCAGCGTGATCCAGAAGAAGGTCGAGGCCCTGAAGGATGGTGAAGTGTCCAAGCCTTTCCAGGTCGAGGGCGCCTGGGACATCGTCCAGCGCCTGGGCGTGCGGCAGAAGGACCGGACCGAGGAAACCCGCCGCAACCAGGCCCGCCAGGCCATCGGCAATCGCAAGGCCCAGGAGGCCTACGAGAATTTCCTTCGCCAGCTGCGCTCGGAAGCCTACGTGGACATCCGCGTACCCGCGCTGCGCGAGAAGAAGGACGGCAACGGGAAAGGCTGATGCATAGCGCCGCGGCCACCCTGCCGCGGCTCGCCGTGACCGCCGGCGAGCCGGCCGGCATTGGCGCCGAACTGGTGGCGCGCCTGGCCATGCAGCCCTTGCCGGCCGATCTCGTCCTCATCGGCGATGCCGACCAGCTGCGCCGCGCCGCCGCCAGCTGCGGCATCGAGCTGGATATCGGCAACGACGACGGCTCCCGTATCGTCGAACGCCGTCCCGGCCAGCTGCGGGTCGCGCAGCACGCCTTGCGCGTACCCGAGCAACCCGGCCGCCCCGACCCGCGCAATGCCTTCCAGGTGCTCGGCACCCTGGGCCATGCCGCCGACGGCTGCATGAGCGGCGAATTCGATGCCGTGGTCACCGCGCCGGTGCAGAAATCGGTGATCAACGACGCCGGCGAGCCGTTCACCGGGCACACCGAATTCTTCGCCGAGCGCAGTCGCAGCCACGTGGTGATGATGCTGGCCAGCGAGGACGCTGGCGACCGTCCCGCGCTGAGGGTGGCCCTGGCCACCACCCACCTGCCGCTGCGCGCGGTCCCCGATGCGCTGGATGCGCCGATGCTGACCCGCGCCGTGGGCATCGTGCATGACGCGCTGCGGCGCCAATTCGCCATCGACGCGCCGCGCATCGCCCTGCTGGGGCTCAATCCGCATGCCGGCGAGGGCGGGCACCTCGGCCGCGAGGAAATCGAAATCATCGCCCCGGTCATCGCGACCCTGCGCGCGCGGGGCATGGACCTCATCGGGCCGCTGCCGGCCGATACCGCCTTCGTGCCCGCCATGCGCGAGCGTTACGACGCCGTGCTGGCGATGTATCACGACCAGGCCCTGCCGGTGCTCAAGAGCGAGGCCTTCGACCGCACCGTCAACATCACCCTCGGGCTGCCCTTCGTGCGTACCTCGGTGGACCACGGCACCGCGCTCGACCTGGCCGGCCAGGGCCGGGCGAATCCGTCCAGCATGTTCGCGGCCGCGCGACTGGCGCTGCAACTGGCCCGGACCCGGGCGCGCCCCAACCCATGACCCGCGCCAAGAAGCATTTCGGCCAGCATTTCCTGCATGACCGCAGCTACCTGGACCGCATCGTGGCCTGCGTGGCGCCGCGCGACGGCGACCGGCTGGTCGAGATCGGCCCGGGCCCGGGCGCGCTGACCCTGCCCCTGCTGGCCAGGGCCGGCCGGCTGACGGCGATCGAGCTCGATCGCGACCTGATCCCCGACCTCAAGGCGCGGGCCGCGCCGCTGGGCGAATTGCAGGTGATCGAGGCCGACGTGCTGACGGTGGACCTGACCGCCCTGGCCGGCGATGGCCGACTGCGCCTGGTCGGCAACCTGCCCTACTACATCTCCAGCCCGATTCTTTTCCACTGCATGGCCCATGTCGACGCCCTGGTCGACATGCATTTCATGCTGCAGAAGGAAGTGGTCGACCGCATGGCCGCCGCGCCCGGAAGCAAGGCCTACGGACGCCTCAGCGTGATGCTGCAGCTGGTCTGCGAAGTCGACGCCCTGTTCGTGGTGCCGCCGGGAGCCTTCCGCCCGCCACCGAAGGTCGATTCGGCCGTCGTGCGGCTGCGCCCGCGCCCGCCGGCGCAGCGACCGGACGTGGACGCCGCGCGCCTGGCCGAGGTGGTCCGCCTGGCGTTCTCGCAACGTCGCAAGACCCTGGCCAACACCCTCAAGCCCCTGTTGTCCGCGGGACAGATCGCCGACTGCGGCATCGACCCGCGCGCGCGCGCCGAGACCCTCTCGCCCGGCGACTTCGTGACCCTGGCCCGCGCCACGGGCGACTGAACGCGTCGCTTGTCTCCGGCGGACTTGCCCGCCACTGCACGGTGCCGGACAATCGCACCATGAACCCTGCGAACCCGTATGCGCTGAGCGTCGAAGTGCGCACCAACTTCGACGAACAAAAGTCCCGCCCGGAAGACAACCACTATGTCTTCACCTACACCGTGAGACTGCACAACACCGGCCGCATTCCGGTGCAGCTGCTGGCCCGCCACTGGCTGATCACCGACGCCCACGGCAGCACCGAGGAGGTTCAGGGCGAGGGCGTGGTCGGCGAGCAGCCGTGGATGCGGCCGGGCGACGACTACGAGTACACCTCTGGCGCCATCCTCAGGACCGATGTCGGAACCATGCGCGGCAGCTACCAGCTGGTCGCCGACGACGGCACCCATTTCGAGGCCGATATCCCGCAGTTCACGCTGTCCATTCCCCGTACCCTGCATTGACCGGACCACAGACCACGGAGGCATGCGCCTGATGGCCGTGTATGCGATCGGCGACGTGCAGGGCTGCTACCCCGAACTGCAACGCCTGCTCGACAAGCTGTCTTTCGACCCGGCCGCCGACCGGCTCTGGTTCTGCGGCGACCTGGTCAACCGCGGCGGCGAGTCCCTGGCGGTGCTGCGCATGCTGTACGGGCTGCGCGACCATCTGGTGGTCACCCTCGGCAATCACGACCTGAGCCTGCTGGCCATCGCCCAGCGCAAGCGCGAGGCCCAGCGCAAGGTCAATCCGGAGCTTCGCGAGGTGCTGTTCGCCGAGGATGCCCCCGAGTTGCTCGAATGGCTGCGCATGCAGCCGCTGCTGCACGAGGACCGCGAGCTGGGCTGGACCATGGTGCACGCCGGCCTCGCGCCGCGCTGGGGCATGCGCCAGGCGCGGCGGGCCGCGCGCGAAGTCGAAAACGAGCTGCACGGCAAGAAACACCGGCGCCTGCTGACCAAGATGTTCGGCAACACGCCCGATTATTGGTCGCCCAAGCAGCGCGTCGAGGAACGCCTCAGGGCCGCCATCAACGTGTTCACGCGCATGCGCTACTGCGACGTCAACGGCCGAATCGACTTCCACGACAAGGATCGCCCGGGCACGCAGAAGGCCGGGCTGTACCCCTGGTTCTCGGTCCCCGGCATGCGTCTTCGCGACACCCGCATCGTCTGCGGACACTGGTCGACCCTGGGCCTGTTCCAGGGCCTGGGCGTCCATGCCATCGATACAGGCTGCGTCTGGGGCGGACAACTGACCGCACTGCGACTGGACCTGGACGAGCCCCGGGTCATCGGCGTCGACGCCGAGCCCCGCCGCGGCCGGGCTCCGGGGAAGGACTGAGACCGGACGCGAAAAACCCCGCCTCGGCGGGGTTTTTCGATGCATCATGCCGGCCGGTGGCGGCTCAGGAAAGCCGCCCGTGGCAATGCTTGTACTTGCGGCCCGATCCGCACGGGCAGGGCTCGTTGCGGCCCACCTTGGGACCTTCGCGAACCACCGGGGCCTCCGGATTCGGATCGCTGTCCTCGCCATCCTCGCCGCCCATCGCGCTGGCCTCGGCATGCTGGTACTGCAGCTGCTTGGCCTGCGCCTGGCGGCGTTGCTCGGCCTCCAGCGCGGCCACTTCCTCCTCGCTGCGGATGCGGATCATGGCGAGCATCTGGGTCACTTCGTGCTTGATGCGATCGAGCATCTTCTCGAACAGCAGGAACGATTCGCGCTTGAACTCCTGCTTGGGATCCTTCTGCGCGAAGCTGCGCAGGCCGATGCTGTTTCGCAGGTAGTCCATGCTCGCCAGGTGGTCCTTCCAGGCATTGTCGAGCACCGACAGCATGATGTGCTTCTCGAGCTGGCGCATGGTCTCGGCGCCAACCTGCTCTTCCTTGTCGGCAAACAGCTTCTCGGCCTCCGCGCGCACATGCTCGAGGATGCCCTCGGCATCGATCTCGCTGTGCTTCTCCACCCAGTGCGGCAGGTCAAGGTGCAGGCCGAAATCGTTCGCCAGCGCCCGATCGAGCCCACCCAGATCCCACTGGTCGTCGATGCTCTCGGGCGGCACGTGCGCCAGCACCAGCGAGGTGAACACGTCGTCGCGGATGTCCAGGACGGTATCGGAGACGTCGTCCTGTTCCAGCAGTTCGCGGCGCTGCTTGTAGATCACCTTGCGCTGGTCGTTGGCGGTGTCGTCGAATTCCAGCAGGTGCTTGCGGATGTCGAAGTTGTGCTGCTCGACCTTGCGCTGCGCCTTCTCGATCTGCCGGCTGATCATGCGATCCTCCAGCGCGTCCTCTTCCTTCATGCCGAACATGCGCATCCAGCGACCGACGCGCTCGCCGGCGAAGATGCGCACCAGGTTGTCCTGCAGCGACAGGTAGAAGCGCGAGGAACCCGGATCGCCCTGGCGGCCCGAGCGGCCGCGCAGCTGGTTGTCGATACGCCGCGACTCGTGGCGCTCGGTGCCGATGATGTGCAGGCCGCCGGCCTTGAGCACACGGTCGTGGCGTTTCTGCCATTCGGCCTTCACGCGGGAGCGATCGGCGTCCGTGGCGTCCTCGGGCAATGCCGCCAGATCGACCTCCAGGCTGCCGCCCAGCACGATGTCGGTGCCGCGACCGGCCATGTTGGTGGCGATGGTCACCGAGCCGGGCGCGCCGGCCTGGGCCACGATGTGGGCCTCGCGCTCGTGCTGCTTGGCGTTCAGCACTTCGTGCGTGATGCCTTCCTTGGTCAGTGCCTGGGACAGCAGCTCGGAGACCTCGATCGAGGTGGTGCCGACCAGCACCGGCTGGCCGCGCTTCTTGCAGGCGCGGATGTCCTCGATGATCGCCTTGAACTTGTATTCCTGGCCCAGGAAGATGATGTCCGAATGGTCCTCGCGGATCATCGGCTCGTTGGTCGGGATGACCACCACTTCCAGGCCGTAGATCGACTGGAACTCGTACGCCTCGGTATCGGCCGTGCCGGTCATGCCCGAGAGCTTGTTGTACATGCGGAACAGGTTCTGGAAGGTGACCGTGGCCAGCGTCTGGTTCTCGCGCTGGATCGGCACGCCTTCCTTGGCCTCCACCGCCTGGTGCAGGCCGTCGGACCAGCGTCGACCGGCCAGGGTACGGCCGGTGAATTCGTCGACGATGATCACCTCGCCGTCGCGCACGATGTAGTCGGTGTCGCGCTGGTACAGCGCGTGCGCGCGCAGGGCGGCGTTGAGGTGGTGGACCACGGCCAGGTTGACCGAGTCGTACAGGCTGGTGCCCTGTTCGATCACGCCGGCCTCGGTCAGCAACTGCTCGGCGTGCTCCATGCCCTCCTCGGACATGTGCACCTGCTTCTGCTTCTCGTCGGCCCAGTAGTCGCCCTCGGCTTCCTCGTCCTCCTGTCGCGTCATCTTCGGCACGACCTTGTTGACCGCCACGTACAGCTGCGGCGAGTCTTCGGCCGGACCGGAAATGATCAGCGGCGTGCGCGCCTCGTCGATCAGGATGGAGTCGACCTCGTCGACGATGGCGTAGTGCAGTCCGCGCTGGTAGCGCTGCTCGGCCGACAGCGCCATGTTGTCGCGCAGGTAGTCGAAACCGAACTCGTTGTTGGTGCCGTAGGTGATGTCGCAGCCGTAGGCCTCGTGCTTGTCCTCGTGCTGCATTTCCGGCCAGACCACGCCGGTGGTCAGGCCCAGGAAGCCGTACACCTTGCCCATCTGCGCGGCATCGCGGCGAGCCAGGTAGTCGTTGACGGTGACCACGTGCACGCCCTTGCCTTCCAGGGCGTTGAGGTAGACCGGCAGCGTGGCGACCAGGGTCTTGCCCTCGCCGGTACGCATTTCCGCGATCTTGCCCTGGTGCAGCACCATGCCGCCGATCAGCTGCACGTCGTAGTGGCGCATGCCCAGCACGCGCTTGGATGCCTCGCGCACGGTGGCGAAGGCCTCCGGCAGGATGGCGTCCAGGGTGGCGCCGTCGGCCAGCCGCTTGCGGAACTCGTCGGTCTTGCCGCGCAGGTCCGCGTCGGAGAGCTTCTCGAACTCGGGCTCGAGCGCATTGATGCGCACCACGATCCGGGAAAGCTGTCGCAGCACGCGCTCGTTGCGGCTGCCGAATACGCTCGTCAGTAGGCGATTGAACATCGAAGATCCGGTTTCGTTAACGAATGGCCGCGAGGCGCGCGGTCGAATCCGCAATCATACTACGCACGCCTCCCTCCTGCCCCTGCCAATGGTGGCGGAGGCACCCGGTTTCAAGCGGGGGAGCCGGCGCTCGCGCCCGGGGGCGCGGCCGGATCAGCGGTGACTGCGCACAAAGGCCAGGGGATTGATCACCCGGCCCAGGTACCAGACCTCGAAATGCAGATGCGGGCCGGTCGAGCGGCCGGTATCACCGGACAGCGAGATCACCTGGCCCACGCGGACGCGCTCCCCGACATGCACCAGCAGCTTGCTGTTGTGGGCAAAACGCGTCATGTAGCCATTGCCGTGGTCGATCTCGACCACGTTGCCGTAGCCACTGCGCACGCCGGCATAGGTCACGATGCCCTCGGCCACGGCATGCACCTTGGTGCCGACCGGGGTCGCGATGTCCAGGCCGGAGTGGAATTCGCGGTGGCCGTTGAATGGATCGGTGCGGTTGCCGAAATAGGAGGAGATGTAGCCGTTGACGGGCATGCCCGTGGGACGCAGGCTCGAGGCGATCTTGCGATCCAGCAACAGGTCCTCGAGGGCCTTGAGCTGGGCCTGCTGGCGGTCGAACCGCGTGGACAGCGTGCGGATGCTGCTGTTGAGCGTCGTCGGCAGCGCGTAACTGCCCTCGCCATTGTTGTCCTCGGCACCGCCGATCGCCGGCGGCTGGTCGAAGTTGAATTCACCATCCTTGAGCTTGCCGGCCTTGGTCAGGCGCTCGCCCAGGGCATCCAGGCGCACCGACTGGGCCTGCAGGTCGCCCAGCTTGACGGCCAGGGCGTTGACGTCGCGCTGGGCATCGGCATGCACCTGGGCCAGCTGCTGCTGCTGTTCCAGCAGCTGCTGGCGCATGGCCTGCACCTCGCGCACGGCCGATGCCTTTGGCCGCACCACGGCCAGGGCCACGGCGGCGCCGAGCCCGGCCACCAGCAGCAACGCGACCGAGGCCCATGCCATCACGCGCACGCGCAAGCCGCGGTCGCCGGTGTCGTATTTCCTCGGGGCCTGTCTGTTGCGTGGAACGAGTATGATCTGCATTGCCTGACCGACTTCTATCTGGGTTGTAATTCATGCCATCCCGGCCACCACGTCCTTCCCTGGGTCGACGCGACTCCACCGCGAAAGCCGTGGGCGATTGCTCGCCGGTGGCTTCCCTGCGCGAGCATGCCCGCGCCCTCGCCGCGCTCGATGCGCGGCTGCGTCAATCCTTGCCGGCGCCACTGCGCGAGCAGGTCCGCCTTGCCGACCTGCGCGCGGAGCGCCTGGTCTTCATCACGCCGACGCCGGCCCTGGCCTCGCGACTGCGCAGCCACGGCGACGACCTTCTCGCTGCCGCGCACCTGATGGGTGCGCAGGCTCGCGCCGTGGTCGTCAAGGTGGCTTCGATCCCCACCACCGACACCGATGCGCCGGTCAGGGCAAAACCACTCCCGCACGCCGCCGCGGATCACCTCCGCAAGGCGGCGCAGTCCCTGTCGGACCATGAATTGAAGGCCCTGTTCCTGAAGCTGGCGTCCTGCGCCGACGATCCGGACGCACACGCGGAGCCGCACTGACTCCACGTGACGCGGCCGAAACCGCCGATTCGCCACGTATCTCATTGTTTTTTATTTCACGCACCGCGACTGCGACGCGTGTCGCACGGTTTTATATCACGTTCAGCTTACTTGCAAAGACATACGTCTCGCCGAACGGTGAGATTTTCCCGCGCAGGAAACAAAACGCCCCCGGCCAGGCGGGGGCGTCTTCGGTAGCCGACGTGCTCGCGGGCCTAGACGGCCTGCGCCGGATGCACGTAGGAAATCGGCGCCTGCTCGGGATCGTCGAAGCTGACTTCTTCCCAGGCCTCGGCGTCGGCTTCCAGCGCACGCAGCAGCTTGTTGTTGAGCTCGTGGCCGGACTTGTGGCCGTAGAAGGCGCCGATCAGGCTGTGGCCGAGCATGTACAGGTCGCCGATGGCGTCCAGGATCTTGTGCTTGACGAACTCGTCCTCGTAGCGCAGGCCGTCCTCGTTGAGCACGCGATAGTCGTCCAGCACCACGGCGTTGTCCATCGAGCCGCCGAGGCCCAGGTTGCGCTCGCGCAGCATCTCGATGTCGCGCATGAAACCGAACGTGCGCGCGCGCGAGACTTCCTTCACGAACGAGGTCGTGGAGAAGTCGATTTCCGCGCTGGACGTGCGGTCGGTGAAGATGGGGTGGTTGAAGTCGATGGAGAAGCCGACCTTGAAGCCGTCGAAGGGCTCGAAACGCGCCCACTTCTCGCCGTCCTCGACCTTGACCGGCTTCTTGATGCGGATGAAGCGCTTGGGCGCTTCCTGCTCCTCGATGCCGGCCGACTGCAGCAGGAACACGAAGGGGCCCGCGCTGCCGTCCATGATCGGCACTTCCGGCGCGGACAGGTCGACATAGGCGTTGTCGATGCCGAGGCCGGCCATGGCCGACATCAGGTGCTCGACGGTGCCCACGCGCACGCCATCCTTGACCAGGGTGCTGGACAGTCGGGTATCGCCGACGTTTTCGCAGCGCGAGGGGATCTCGACCGGCTCGGCCAGGTCGGTGCGCCGGAAGATGATGCCGGTGTTGACCGGTGCCGGACGCAGGGTCATGTAGACCTTGTCGCCCGTGTGCAGACCCACACCGGTGGCACGGATGATGTTTTTGAGTGTGCGCTGCTTGATCATGCCGGCAACCTTCAAGTGGGGACAGCCGCCCAAAGTAGCGGAAATGCTAACACAGTCTTAACTACCGAGAAAGTGTACTCATGCGTTCAAATGTGACTCGCCCCGCAGTTCCCGGGCTGTCTGTACGTTGACGTATGTTCACCCCCTGGCCGTGTCCGCTGGGCGGGCCATCGACGCAGCCGGCATAACAAAAAACGCCGTGCGGCCCATGGCGTTGACACGCCATGCGGAACCGCACGGACAGATTGGACCCGCGCCGGGGACGGGAGTTCCGGCACGGGTGTCGCATCGCGGGCGCCGGGCCGCCTCCGCGGCCCGCGCACCCGCGTCAGTCGGCCTGGCGGCGCAGGAAGGCCGGGATGTCCAGGTAGTTCATGCCCGGGTCGCTGTCGACCTCCGGCTCGGCCTTGGCCCTGGGCTGCGCACGCGCCTGCGGCTCGGCGTAGTCGACCACCTCGTTGCCGGTACCGGTGCGCAACACCACCGGCCGCGGCGGCTGCGGCTGTCGCGAGACCTTGCCGTCGCCTCCGTCCTTCATGCCCTGGCGCAGCGGCTGGCGGACGGCGGCGGCCCGGTTCAGGCCGGTGGCGACCACGGTCACGCGCACCTCGTCCTTGAGCTCCGGATCCAGCGAGGTGCCCAGCACCACGGTGGCATCGTCGCTGGCGAAGTCGTGCACGATGCGGCCGATCTCGTCGAACTCGCGCATGGTCAGGTTGGGGCCGGCGGTGACGTTGACCAGGATGCCGCAGGCACCGGACAGGTTGACGTCCTCCAGCAGCGGGTTGTTGATCGCCGCCTCGGCCGCCGCCTGGGCACGATCGTCGCCCTTGGCCGTGCCCGAGCCCATCATCGCCATGCCCATCTCGCTCATCACGGTGCGCACGTCGGCGAAGTCGACGTTGATCAGGCCGGGGGCCGTGATCAGGTCGGCAATGCCCTGCACCGCGCCCTGCAGCACTTCGTTGGCGGCCTTGAAGGCACTGAGCAGGGTGACTTCGCGTCCGAGCACGGTCAGCAGCTTCTCGTTGGGCACGGTGATCAGCGAATCGACGTGCTGCTGCAGATCCTCGATGCCCTTGAGCGCCACCTGCATGCGCCGGCTGCCCTCGAAGGGGAACGGCTTGGTGACCACGGCCACCGTCAGGATGCCCTTCTCCTTGGCCAGCTGCGCCAGCACCGGTGCCGCGCCGGTACCGGTGCCGCCACCCATGCCGGCGGTGATGAACACCATGTCGGTGCCCTCCAGGATTTCCTCCAGGCGCTCGCGATCCTCCAGGGCAGCCTGGCGGCCGACCTCCGGATTGGCGCCCGCGCCCAGGCCCTTGGTGACGTTCTCGCCCAGCTGCACGGCCACCTTGGCGCCGCAGTTCTTCATCGCCTGGGCATCTGTGTTGGCGCAGATGAACTCCACGCCCTCGATATTGGCCTGCAGCATGTGGGCCACGGCGTTGCCGCCGCCACCGCCCACGCCGATGACCTTGATCACCGCATTGGGTGCCAGTTTTTCGACCAGTTCAAACATTTCCCGTCCTCCGTCTGTGTTGCATGCTTGTCGTTGTTGCCCGGACGCGGCGTCTCCGCCGTGGCCGGGTTGGCGGGCTCGCCCGCCGGGTTGCGCCTCCGTGCGCAGCCATTCCTGTCCGCCGGGCCGGGGCCCGGTCAGAAATTCCTCGTCAGCCAGTCACGTACCTTGTCGACCATGCCGCCCATGCCGCCGCCGATCGGGCCGACCAGGCCCGATCCGCCGCTGCGCGCGCCGTGCAGCAGCAAGCCCACGCCGCTGGCATGCAGCGGGTTGCCGATCACGTCGCCGAATCCGTTGACCTGGGTCGGATGACCCAGGCGCACCATCTTGTGGAAGACCTCCTCGGCCAGCTCCAGCGCGCCCTCCATGCGCGAGGCGCCGCCGGTGAGCACGACGCCGGCGGCGACCATGCTCTCGAAGCCCGAGCGGCGCAGCTCGTCCTGCACCATCTCGAAGATCTCCTCGTAGCGGGCCTGCACCGACTGCGCCAGCGCCTGGCGCGCCAGGCGCCGCGGCGGCCGGTCGCCGACGCTGGGCACCTGGATGGTCTCCTCGGCCCGTGCCAGCTGGGCCAGCGCGCAGGCGTACTTGATCTTGATCTCCTCGGCATGCGCGGTCGGCGTGTGCACGCCGTAGGCGATGTCGTTGGTGACCTGGTCGCCACCCACCGGCAGCGCCTTGGTGAAGCGGATCGCGCCCTGGGTGTAGATCGCGATGTCGGTGGTGCCGGCGCCGATGTCCACCAGGCACACGCCCAGCTCGCGCTCGTCGTCGGTCAGCACGGCCTTGGCGCTGGCCACCGCCGACGGCACCAGCTCGTCGACCGACAGGCCGCAGCGGCTGATGCACTTGGTGATGTTGTGCACCGCCGGCGCCGCGCCGGTCACCAGGTGCACGCTGGCCTCCAGGCGCACGCCGCTCATGCCGACCGGGTGGCGGATGCCGTCCTGGCCGTCGATGCGGTATTCCTGCGGCTCCTTGTAGAGCACCTTGCGGTCGGCGGGGATGGCCACGGCGC
Organism: uncultured Gammaproteobacteria bacterium; assembly: GCA_963821885.1. GTDB lineage: Bacteria > Pseudomonadota > Gammaproteobacteria > Xanthomonadales > Rhodanobacteraceae > Oleiagrimonas. The sequence continues at coordinate 269,745 of CAWGFN010000002.1, forward strand.
GCGCGGCCTCCAGCACCTGCTCGAGGTCGGCCGCGGTGACCTCGCGATCGCGGATGGCCGCGGTGCCGTGCGAGTTCTTGGTTTCCAGGTGGCTGCCGGAGATCGAGGCGTAGACCGAGCGGATGTCGCAACCGGCCATCAGCTCGGCTTCCTCCACCGCGCGCTGGATCGAATGCACCGTGGATTCGATGTCCACCACCGAGCCGCGCTTGAGCCCGCGCGAGACGTGCGAACCGACGCCGATCACCTCGACCGGCTCCCCCGGCTCGTATTCGCCGACGATCGCCACCACCTTGGAGGTGCCGATGTCCAGGCCGACGACCAGCTGCTTTTCATTCTTGCGGTTCATGACTGGGGAGCTCCCGCGGCGGTGCCCGTCGCCTGCAGCCAGCGCACGGCATAGCCGTTCGCGTAGCGCAGGTCCACGCGCGAAAAATGTTCGGCCCCGCCGTCCTTCGCCAGGCGTGGATAGGTATCGATGAAGCGCTGCAGTCGCTGCTCGGGTTCATCGTTGCCGATGACCACCTCGGCGCCATCGGCCAGTTGCAGGCGCCAGCTGTCGCGTCCGCTGAGGTCCACGCCGGCCACCTTCAGGCCGATCGTGGCGAACTGCGCGCTGACCTTGCGGTAGAACGCCAGCACGTCCGGCTCGCGCGCGTCCGGACCGCTCAGCTGCGGCAGGCCCTGGATCGCCTCGGCGCCGGGCGCGTCGAACACCGCGCCGTCGCGCCCGATCAGCGAGGTGCCGTTCCAGTGCGCGATCGGCTGGCGCTCGTGCACCCTGATGACCAGCGTGTCCGGCCACACCTTGCGCGCCTCGGCCGTGGCCACCCAGGGCAGCGCGACGACCGCCTGCTGGACCCGGTCCAGGCGCGTGGCGAAGAAGCCCTTGTGCAGGAACGGCTCCGCCGTGGCGCGCAGCTGGTCCGCGCTCACATGCTGGTACGGGGCCTGGACCCGCAGCGTGCGGATCGGCCAGCGGTCGGAGGCGAACCAGCCGCGCACCAGGCCGACCACCGGCAGCACCACCAGCGCCACCGCCACCAGCCAGGCTGCTCCGCGCAGTGAGACCAGGCTCTTCATGCCCGTCCTCCCGCGCCGTCCGGCGAGCGATCGAAACTGGTGTCGAGGATGCGCTGGCACAGCTCGCCGAAGTCGATCCCGACGGTGCCGGCCGCCTTGGGCACCAGCGAATGGCTGGTCATGCCCGGCGCGGTGTTGACCTCCAGCAGCCAGTTGCGGCCCTGGCGGTCGCGCATCACGTCGACCCGTCCCCAGCCCGAGCAGGCCAGCGCATCGAAGGCGGCACGCGCCAGCGCCCCGAGTTCATGCTCCGCCGCGGCGTCGTCCAGGCCCGGGCAGATGTACTGCGTGTCCTCGGCCACGTACTTGGCGTGGTAGTCGTAATAGGCACCCTTGGGCACGATGCGGATCGAGGGCAGCACCCGGTCGCCGAGGATGGCCACGGTCAGTTCGTCGCCCTCGATCAGCTGCTCGACCAGCAACTCGCCGGGATAGCGCGAGGCCAGCGCCACCGCGTCCTCCAGGTCGGCATCCTCGAACACCCGGGTGATGCCGACGCTGGACCCTTCGCAGGCCGGCTTGACGATCACCGGCAGGCCCAGACGGGCCGCCGCGGCGTGCACGTCGCCGCCCCGGCGCAGCGCCACGAAGCCCGGAGTCGGCAGGCCCATCGCCTGCCACACATGCTTGGACCGAACCTTGTCCATGGACAGCGCCGAACCGAGCACGCCCGAACCGGTGTAGGGAATGTTCAGCGACTCCAGCGCGCCCTGCAGCACGCCGTCCTCGCCCCCGCCGTGTTGCCCATGCAGGATGTTGAACACGCGGGCGAAGTGGCCCGCGCGCAGGGCATCGAGCAACGCCGGGATGCCATCGATCGCGTGCGCGTCGATGCCGCGCGCCTTCAGCGCCTCGAGCACGTTGCGGCCCGAATCCAGCGACACCTCGCGCTCGGCGGACTTGCCGCCAAGCACCACCGCCACGCGGCCGTATTCGCCGGGCGCGCGCATCGTGTTGTCGGTCATGGACGGAGTCATGCGTCGCCTCCGTTCTTCAACGCGCCGGCCTCGGCCAGCGCGGTCGCGGTGGCGCCGATGTCGCCGGCACCAAGCAGCAGCAACAGGTCGCCGTCGCGCAGCAACGACGGCAGCACGGTGGCAAATTCACGCGGATGCTCGACCAGCACCGGGGCCACCTTGCCGCGCGCGCGCACGGCCCGCGCCAGGGCCCGGCCGTCGGCGCCCGGGATCGGCTTCTCGCCGGCCGGGTAGACCTCGGTCAGCACCAGCACGTCGGCATCGCACAGCACCCGCGCGAAATCGTCCATCAGGTCGCGGGTGCGGCTGTAGCGGTGCGGCTGGAAGGCCACCACCATGCGCCGATCCGGCCAGCCGCCGCGCACCGCCTCGAACACCGCCTTGATCTCGCTGGGGTGATGGCCGTAGTCGTCGACCAGCAGGACCGTGCCCTGGTCGAGTTGCAGCTCGCCGCGGCGATGGAAACGACGCCCCACGCCCTGGAAGCTGGCCAGCGCGCCGACCAGCGCGGTCTCGTCCACGCCCAGCTGCCAGCCGATGGCAACGGCGGCCAGCGCGTTGAGCACGTTGTGCCGCCCGGGCAGGTTCAGGCGCACCTGCAGCAGGTCCTTCCGGCCCGGCAGCTGCAGGTCGAAATGCATCTCGAAGCCCTGCTGGCGCACGTTCAGCGCGCGCACGTCGGCCTCGTCGCTGTCGATGCCGTAGGTCACCACGGTGCGCGCGACCTCGCGCGCCAGCCGGGCCACCTCATCGTCGTCGATGCACAGCACCGCCATGCCGTAGAACGGCAGCCGATGCAGGAAGTCGGCGAAGGCCTGACGCACCCGCGCGAAGTCGCCACCGTAGTTCTCCAGGTGATCGACATCGATGTTGGTGACCACGGCGATGATCGGCGAGAGCATCAGGAACGAGCCGTCCGATTCGTCGGCCTCGGCCACCAGGTACTCGCCCGTGCCCAGGCGCGCGTTGGCGCCGGCGGAATTGAGCTGGCCGCCGATGACGAAGGTCGGGTCGAACCCGGCCTCGGCCATCACGCTGGCCGTCAGGCTGGTGGTGGTGGTCTTGCCGTGGGTGCCGGCAATGGCGATGCCGCGACGGAAGCGCATCAGCTCCCCGAGCATCTCCGCGCGCGGCACCACCGGGATGCGATGCTCGCGCGCCGCCATCAGTTCCGGGTTGTCCTCTCCGATCGCGCTGGAGGTCACCACCACGTCGACATCGGCCACGTTGGCCGCGTCATGGCCCTGCGCCACGGTCACGCCGAGGCTGGCCAGCCGTTCGGTGACGGCGGTGCGCGCGCGATCGGAACCGGACACGCTGTAGCCCAGGTTGTGCAGCACCTCGGCGATGCCGCTCATGCCGACGCCGCCGATGCCGATGAAATGCACCCGCCGGAACAGGCTCATGATGTCGTCGTGGGCCCGCAGCCTGCGCACGTTCATGCGGCCACCTCCAGGCAGCGGTCGGCGATGCGCTCGGCGGCATCCGGGCGCGCCAGGACGCGCGCCGACGTGGCCATGGCGACCCGGCGTTCGCGGTCGCCGAGCAGCGTCGCCAGACGGGTGGACAATGCCTGTGCCTGCAAGTCTCGCTCCTGGATCAGTTCGGCCGCGCCGGCCTCGCACAGCGCCTGCGCGTTGCGCGTCTGGTGGTCGTCCACGGCGTGCGGATACGGCACCAGCAGCGCGCCCAGTCCCGCCGCGGCCAGCTCGGCCAGGGTCAGCGCGCCGGCCCGGCACACCGCCAGGTCGGCCCAGCCATAGGCCGCCGCCATGTCCTCGATGAAGGGTTCGACGCGCGCCTCGACACCGGCCTCGGCATACGCCTGGCGCGCGCCTTCGAGGTCCCGCGCGCCGCACTGGTGCAGTACGTCGGGACGCGATGCGTGCGGCATCAGCGACAGCGCCGCCGGCAGCGCGCGGTTCAGGGCGCGCGCGCCCTGGCTGCCGCCCAGCACCAGCAGGCGCGCGCGGCCGCTGCGCCCGCCCATGCGCGATGCCGGATCGGCGAGCGCGGCGATGTCGGCGCGCACCGGATTGCCGATCCACTCGGCGCCGATCGCCGGCGGGAAGGCGTCGGCGAAACCGACCAGCACCCGGCGCGCGAATTTCGCCAGCACGCGGTTGGTCACGCCGGGGACGCGATTCTGTTCATGCACCAGCAAGGGCCGCCGCAGCAACCAGGCGGCCAGGCCGCCCGGTCCGGCCACGTAGCCGCCCATCGACAGCACGCTGCGCGGGCGCACCCGGCGCAGCACGCCGATCGCCGCCATCACCGAGCGCGCCAGCATGAACGGCGCCGCCAGCCGCGTGCGCCACCCCTTGCCGCGCACGCCGCCGACGCGGACCGTGTGCATTTCGATGCCGCGCGCCGGCACCAGGCGCGTTTCCAGGCCGCCCTCGGCGCCCAGCCACAGCACCGCCACGCCGCGCGCGCGAAGCGCATCGGCCACGGCCAGGCCGGGGAAGATGTGGCCACCGGTGCCGCCGGCCATGATCAACACGGGAGCCCGTTCGGTCATGCGACCACCTCCTCGGCCACCCGCGCGCGCTCGGTGCGCACGGCCATGCCGCGGGCGTCGGCGGCGCGATGGATCTCGTAGCCGGCGCGCAGCAGCACGCCGAGCATGGCGCAGGTCATCATCACGCTCGATCCGCCGGAGCTGATCAGCGGCAGGGTCAGGCCCTTGGTCGGCAGCACGCCCAGGTTCACGCCGGCCGAGACCAGCGCCTGCAGGCCGATCATCAGCGAGATGCCGAAGGCCACGTAACCGGCGAAATGCTGCCCCAGCTCGACCCCGCGCAGGCCCAGCCACAGCCCGCGGCCGACCAGCAGCGCGAACAGCGCCAGCACCAGCACGATGCCGAACAGGCCAAGTTCCTCGCCGATCACCGCGAGGATGAAGTCGGTGTGCGCCTCGGGCAGGTAGAACAGCTTCTGCACGCTCTCGCCCAGGCCCACGCCGGTCCACTCGCCGCGGCCGATCGCGATCAGCGCCTGGGTCAGCTGGAAACCGTCGTTGTAGGGGTCCTTCCACGGATCGAGGAAGGTCATCAGGCGGCGCACGCGATAGTCCTCGCTGAGCGCGGCGACCGCCAGCAGCGGCGCGGCCAGCCCGGCCATGCCGAACAGGTAGCGCATGCGACCGCCGCCGAGCCAGATCATGCCCACGGTGACGGCGATGATCAGCGCCGAGGAGCCGAAGTCCGGTTGCAGCAGCAGGCTGCCGACCAGCAGGCCGGCGACCACCAGCGGATTGACCGTGCCGAACAGCTTGTGCTCGACCGCCTGCTTGTGGCGCACCAGGTAGCTGGCCAGGTAGACGATCAGCACCAGCTTGATCGCCTCGACCGGCTGGAAGCCGGTGAAGCCCAGGTTCACCCAGCGCCGCGCGCCGTTGATGCGCATGCCCAGGCCGGGCACGAACACCGCCAGCATCGCCGCCATGCCGAGCAGCATCAGCGGCATGCTCAGCTTCTCGATGACCTTCAGCTCCACGCGCATGGCGATGATCGCCAGCGTGGTGCCCAGGCCGAGGAACAGCAGGTGCCGCTTGAGGTAGTAGAACGCGCCGAAATGCCGTCCGTCCGCGACCGCGATGGAGGCCGAGGCGACCATCACGATGCCGAGGCTGGCCAGGGCGACGATGGCCAGCAGCAACACCGGGTCATAGCGACCCTGCGGCCCCTCACGGCGCCTGGCCTGTGACGGCTGGATGGCGTCAAACAGCAGCATGGCGCCCTCCGTTGTGGGGTCGGGACCCGGGACCCGGGACCCGGGACCCGGGCACATTCGATGCGCACGCCCGCACTCGGAGGCACGCGTGAATCGCCACGACCGAGGGCGCACGACGACCTGGACCCGGCAACCTGCCGAGTCCCGAGTCCCGAGTCCCGAGTCCCGATCAACATCATCAGCGCACCTTCAACGTCGCCAGCCCGATCAGGACCAGCACCACGGAAATGATCCAGAAGCGCACGATCACGCGCGGCTCCGGCCAGCCCTTGAGTTCGAAGTGATGGTGGATCGGCGCCATGCGGAACAGGCGCTTGCCGGTCAGCTTGAAGCTGGCCACCTGCAGCATCACCGAGGCGGTCTCGATCACGAACACGCCACCCATCACCAGCAGCACGATTTCCTGGCGCACGATCACCGCGATCAGGCCCAGCGCGGCGCCGATCGACAAGGCGCCGATGTCGCCCATGAAGACCTGCGCCGGATAGGTGTTGAACCACAGGAATCCGAGCCCCGCGCCGGCCAGCGCGCCGCAGAAGATCGCCAGCTCGCCGGCGCCCGGGATCGAGGGGATGCCCAGGTACTGCGAGAACACCGCGTTGCCGGCCAGGTAGGCGAAGATGCCCAGCGCGCCGGCCACCAGCACGCTGGGCATGATCGCCAGTCCGTCCAGGCCGTCGGTCAGGTTCACCGCGTTGGAGAAGCCGACCACCATCAGATAGCCGATCAGCACGAACACCAGGCCCAGCGGCAGCGCCACGTGCTTGAACAGCGGCAGGAACAGCGCGGTCTCGGCCGGCGTGGTGGCCGTGTAGTAGAGGAACAGCGCCGCGGCCAGGCCGACCAGCGACTGCAGAAGGTACTTCCAGCGCGCCGGCAGGCCACGGCTGTCCTTGAGCACCAGCTTGCGGTAGTCGTCGTAGAAACCGATGCCGCCGAAGGCCAGGGTCACGATCAGCACCACCCAGACGTAGCGGTTGTGCAGGTTGGCCCAGAGCAATGTCGCCACGGCAATGGCGGCGAGGATCAACGCGCCGCCCATGGTCGGCGTGCCGGCCTTGCTCAGGTGGCTCTGCGGACCGTCGTCGCGCACCACCTGCCCCGCCTTCATGGCGGCCAGCTTGCGGATCATGCCAGGCCCGGCCAGCAGGCACACCGCCAGCGCCGACAGCGCGCTCATGATGGTGCGGAAGGTGATGTATTCGAACAGGCGCAACGCGCCCACGTAGGTCGACAGCCAGTGGGCCAGTTCAAGAAGCATCGCGTTCCCCCTTCTGCGTGCCGGCGTCCAGCGCGGCGACCACGCGGTCCATGCCCGCGCTGCGCGAGCCCTTGACCAGGCAGGTGACACCTTCGTGCAGGGCGTCCCGCAGCCCGGTGATCAGGCGCTGTTGGTCATCGAAGTGTTCGCCCCCGGCGCCGAAGGCCGCGCAGGCCGAGGCGCTGAGCGGACCGATGCCGAACAGCCGCGCGATGCCCCGGGACTTCGCATAGCGTCCGATATCGGCATGCATGTCGGCGGCGCGCGGCCCCAGCTCGGCCATGTCGCCGAGCACCAGCCAGGTCTCGCCGCCGGCCAGGGCCAGCGTGTCGATGGCGGCGCGCGCCGAGTCCGGATTGGCGTTGTAGCTGTCGTCGACCAGCGTCCAGCCGCCGGCCATCGCGCGGCGTTGCAGGCGCCCGGGCACGCTGCCGGCGTGATGCAGGCCATGCACGATGCATTCGGTCGGCACGCCCAGCGCGCAGGCGATGGCCGCCGCGGCCAGCGCGTTGCCGATGTTGTGCCGGCCCGGCAGCGGCAGCGCGATCTCGGCATCGCCGCAGGGCGAGCTGAGCACGAAACGCGAGCCTTCCGGTCCCATCTCGATGATCTGCGCGCCGATGTCGGCGGCCTTGTCCAGGCCGAACCGCAGCACCCGGCGCGAGCCGGCCAGCCCGGCGAAGTAGTCGGCGAAGTCGTCGTCGGCGTTGATCACCGCCACGCCGTCGTCCGGCAGTGCGGCGTAGATGGCGCCCTTGGTCTCGGCCACGGCCTCGATGCTTCCCATGCGCTCAAGGTGGGCCGGCGCGATGGTATTGACGAGGCTGATATCGGGCCGTGCGATGTCGGCCAGGTAGGCGATGTCGCCGGGCTTTCCGGCGCCCATTTCCAGTACCGCGTACTGGCAGTCGTCGGCGATCTGCAGGATCGTCAGCGGCATGCCGATCTCGTTGTTGAAGTTGCCGGCATTGACGTGGGTGCGGCCGTGCCGCGCCAGGATCGCCGCGGTCAGGGTCTTGACCGTGGTCTTGCCGTTGGACCCGGTGATGCCGATCACGCGCGCGGCCAGCTCGCCGCGGCGTCCGGCCGCCATGCGCCCGAGCGCGCGCTCGGTGTCCTCGACGATGACCTGCGGGATGTCCACGTCCAGCTCGCGCGCGACCAGCGCCGCCGCGGCGCCCTGGCCGGCGGCGGCGGCCACATGGTCGTGACCGTCGTGCCGGGCGCCGGCGAGCGCCACGAACAGTTGCCCGGCCACCAGCTTGCGGCTGTCGATGCATACACCGCGCACGGCGACGTCATCGCCGTGCAGGCGACCTCCGGTCCACTCGGCAATACGCTGCAGGCGGATGCTCAGCATGGCCGTGCCTCCATGGCGGCACGCGCCACCGCCAGATCGTCGAAGGGACGGCGTTCGCCGGCGATCTCCTGATAGTCCTCGTGGCCCTTGCCGGCCACCAGCACCACATCCCCGTCGCGGGCGTCGTCAAGCGCCGCGCGGATCGCGGCCGCGCGGTCGCGCTGCACGGTCGCGCGGTCGGGGTGGGCCATGCCCGAGAGCACCTGCGCGACGATGGCGTCGCCGTCCTCGCCGCGCGGGTTGTCGTCGGTGACGATCACGCGATCGGCCAGTCGTTCGGCGATCGCGCCCATCTGCGGCCGCTTGCCGGCATCGCGCTCGCCGCCGCAGCCGAACACGCAGGTCAGCGTGCCGCGGGTGTGCGCGCGAAGGTTGTCCAGGGCCTGTTCCAGCGCGTCGGGCGTGTGCGCATAGTCGACCACCAGCAGCGGCTGGCCCGCCTGCCCACCCAGGCGGTTCATGCGCCCGTGCACCGGCGCCAGGCGGGACAGGACATCGGTCATGCGGGCGAAGTCCTCGCCCATCGCGCCCAGGCACGCGGCCACCAGCAGCAGGTTGGCGACATTGAAGCGACCCAGCAGCGGACTGTGGATCTCGGCCTCGCCCCACGGCGTGCGCAACTGGAATTGCAGGCCCTCGCCGTGTGCGCGCACGTCATGCGCGGTGACTTCGGCCTGGCCGCCGCCGACGCTGACGCGCAGTCGCGAGACCGTCTCCGGCAGGCCCTCGGCCAGGCGCCGGCCGAAGCCATCGTCGACGTTGATCACCGCCGCGCGCAGACCGGGCCAGGCAAACAGCCGCGCCTTGGCCTCGCCGTAGGCCTGCATGCTGCCGTGGTAGTCGAGGTGGTCGCGGGTCAGGTTGGTGAAGGCCGCCAGGTCGAAGGCCACGCCGTTCACGCGGCCCTGGTCCAGCGCGTGCGAGGACACTTCCATCGCCACGTGGGTGGCGCCGGCGTCGCGGAAATCGGCCAGCAGGCCCTGCAGGCTCAGCGCGTCGGGCGTGGTGCGCTCGCCGCGTGAAAGATCGCCGTACAGGCCGCTGCCGAGCGTGCCGACGGTGGCGGTGCGGTGCCCGAGCAGGCTCAGCGCCTGCGCCAGCATCTGCACGCAGGAGGTCTTGCCGTTGGTGCCGGTCACGCCGACCAGGGTCATCGCGCGCGACGGATCGTCGAAGAATCGCGCGGCCAGGCCACCGGCCTGCTCGCGCAGTCCGTCGATCCACACCACCGGCACCTCGACCTCGGGAGCGGCGCGCACGGGGGCCTCGGCGAGGATCACCGAGGCACCCCGTGCGACAGCCGCAGGGGCAAACGTGATGCCATGGGCGCGCGTTCCGGACAGCGCCACGAAGGCATCGCCGGGGCGCACCCGGCGGGAATCGATCTGCAGGCCGGTGACGCGGATGGCCTCGCCCGTGGACGGCTCGGCCACGCCGGCGAGCAGCTCGCGCAGGTTCATGGCCGCGTTCATGGCGTGCCTCCCGCGGCCACGTTGGCCGGCGGCGGACCGTCCGCCGCCACGCCGTCGCGCGAGGCGTACAGCTGCGGCACGTTGTCCGGGGGCACGTCGAGCAGGCGCAGCGCGCCCATCATCACCTTGCTGAACACCGGTGCCGCCACCGTGGTGCCGAAATAGCCACCCTGGGCGCCGCGCACGATGACCACCCCGACCAGGCGCGGATGGCTGGCCGGCACCATGCCGGCGAACAGCGAGTTGTAGTTGGAATCGGAATAGCCGCCGGCCTCGGCCATGTGCGAGGTGCCGGTCTTGCCCGCCACGGTGTAGTTGGCGATGGCCGCGGTCTTGTAGGCCGTGCCGCCGGGCTCGACCACGGTCTTGAGCATGTCGACCACTTCCTGGGCCACCCGCGGCGACAGCACGCGATGGCTCGCGGTCTCGCCGCCACGGATGAAGGTCGGTTCGTGCAGCACGCCGCCGTCGGCGATCGCGGCGTAGGCCTGGGCCAGTTGCAGGGCCGTGACGCTGAAGCCGTAGCCGTAGCCGATGGTCGCCTGGCGGATCGGTCGCCAGTCGCTGCCCACCGGGAGAAGTCCGGAGGACTCGCCGGGCAGGCCGCTCTCGGTGCTGGCGCCGAAGCCGAAGGCGCGGAACACGCTGTACATGTCCTCCGGCTGCAGGCTCAGGGCCATCTTCGCCGCGCCGATGTTGCTCGACTTGGTGATCACGCCGGTGACGCTGAGCACGCCGTTGTTGCTGTCGTCGCGGATGGTGTGGCCGTACAGGTCGATCCAGCCCGGACCGGTGTCGATGCGGGTATCGGGGGTCCACTTGCCGCTCTCCAGCGCCGCCGCCACGGTGAAGGCCTTGGCGGTGGAACCGGGCTCGACCACGTCGGTGACCGCGCGGTTGCGCCGCTGAGAGGGCGTGCTGTTGCCCACCGCATTGGGGTTGTACGAGGGCAGGTTGACCATCGCCAGTACTTCGCCGTCGCGCGCGTCCAGGATCACCATCGATGCCGATGACGCCTTGAAGCGCGCGACCGTCTCCTCCAGCTGGCGATAGGCCAGGTACTGGATGCGGCGGTCGATGCTCAGGGTCAGGTCGCGCCCGGGCTTGGGCGCGCGCACCAGGTCCACGTCCTCGACGGTGCGCCCACGGCGGTCGCGGATCACGCGCTTGACGCCGGCGGTGCCGCTGAGCCAGCTGTCGTAGGCGCGCTCCAGGCCTTCCTGTCCGTGATCGTCGATGTTGGTGAAACCGAGCACGTGCGCGGTCACCGCGCTGAGCGGGTAGTAGCGACGGTATTCGCGCTGCTCGTTGACGCCCGGCACCTTGAGATCCAGCACCGCCTGCGCGGCCTCCGGGCTCATGCGCCGCTTGAGATAGACGAACTCGCGACCCGAACGCTGCTCCAGGTACTGCTGCAGTTCGTCGGGATCGATGCCCAGGGCATGCGCCAGCGGCGGCAGGCGATCGCTGGCATCGAGCAGCTCGCGCGGATTGGCCCAGATCGACTCCACCGGCGTGGACACCGCCAACGGCACGCCGTTGCGATCGAAGATGCTGCCGCGCGACACCGCGATCGGCACCTCGCGCAGGAAGCGCGCGTTGCCCTGCTCCTGGTAGAAGCGCTTGTGCACGACCTGCAGGTCGACGGCCTGCGCCAACAGTCCCACCGACGCCAGCGCCAGCAGGGTCACCACCAGGGTCAGGCGACGACGCACGCTGGGACCGGGCGCGCGCTCGGGCACCTGCAGTTCCGGCTTGGCGCGTGAACGGCTCATCGGCGGATCAACCGTGTGTCGGCGGGGCCCGGGGTGACCATGCCCATCTTCTGCCGGGCAATGGACTCGATGCGGCTGGGGTCGGCCCAGGTCGCCTTCTCCAGTTCCAGGCGCCCGAACTCGACGTTCAGCGCATCGCGTTGGGCCTGCAGCCGGGTCAGCTGCACGAACATCACGCGATTCTCGTGTCGCGCCCAGACCACGGCGATGGCGCTGGACAGGGCCAGCGCCAGCAGGGTCGGCAGCAACAGGAGGGCGCGCAGTGTCATGGCAGGCGCTCCGCCACGCGCAGCACGGCCGAGCGCGCCCGCGGGTTGGCCTGCAGTTCGGCGTCGCCCGGGAAATGCGCCTTGCCGACCGCACGCAGCCGTGCCACCGGCGCTTCGGGCGGCGGCAGATGCCGCGGCCCCGCCGGACGCAGGCCCGATTCGCCGCGAATGAACTGCTTGACCACCCGGTCCTCCAGCGAATGGAAACTGATCACCACCAGGCGCCCGCCCGGCAGCAGCCGTTCGAGCGCCCCCCGCAAACCTTCTTCCAGCGCATCCAGCTCGCCATTGACACGGATGCGCAGTGCCTGGAACGTGCGCGTGGCCGGATGCTTGCCCTTCTCGCGACGGCCCACCACGCGCTCCAGAAGCTGCGCCAGCTCGCCGGTGCGGCGGATCGGCTGCGCCTCGCGCTGCGCGACGATCGCGCGCGCGATGCGGCGGCTGAACCGCTCCTCGCCGTAGCGCCACAGCACGTCGGCAATCTCCTTCTCCTCCGCGCGGGCCAGGAAGTCGGCCGCGCTTTCGCCACTGTCCGGGTCCATGCGCATGTCCAGCGGCGCATCGGCCATGAAGCTGAACCCGCGCGCGGCCTCGTCCAGCTGCGGCGAGGACACGCCGATATCCAGGAGCACGCCGTCGAGCCCGGCTTCGGTCGCCGGCCACGCCGCCAGCTCGGCGAAGTTGCCGCGCCGGATCGCCACCCGCGCATCGCCGGCGAACGCCGATTCGGCGGCGGCGACGGCCTGCGGATCTCGATCCATCAGCAGCAGCCGGCCTTCGGGGCCCAGGCGCTCGAGAATCGCCCGCGCGTGCCCGCCGCGACCGAACGTGCCATCCAGATATCGCCCGCTGACCTTCACGGCGAGCCCCTCCAGTGCCTCCTCCAGCATCACCGGGATGTGCTTGTACTGCTCACTTGCCATCGCGCCATCCCGTGTCTTTTCGAATCCGTTTCGTGTGTCGCCTAGAACCTCAACTCAGCCATGTCGTCGGTGATCTGGTCCTCGCCGATGGTCTGGCGTATGCGTTCCAGATGGGCCTGTTCGCTCCACAGCTCGAATTTGCTGTCCATGCCCAGCAACACCGCTTTCTTCTCGATGCCGGCCGAGGACCGCTGGCTGGCCGGCAGCAGGATGCGCGAGGCGCCATCCGGTTCCACCGGCGCCGCGGCACCGACCAATTTGCGCTGCAAATCGCGGTGCACGGCCTTGACGCTGGGCAGCGCATTGATCTGGTCGCGCACCCGTTCCCACTCGTTTTGCGGGAAAATCCACAGGCAGCCCGCCTCGAACGGGTTGTAGGTCACCACCAGGCGATTGCCACACGCGCGCGCCACCGGCTCCCGATACGCGGTCGGGATGGCCAGGCGGCCCTTGTCGTCGACGGTGATGGCGGTTTCGCCCTGGAACATGACGGGGTTCTTCCACGATTTCCCACAAATTTACACGCGAGCCCACAATAGTCTCAGCCCCTGAGACTGTCAAGGAATTTTCTTTTGCAGATCAAGGACAAAGGCAACGCTTGCTGAATTTTTATGCAGTTTCTGAAGAAGCTGCGCAAGGCCTTTGAAATCGGTGATTTTTTTGCTTCGCCATCGCGATGTGCCCGGCGCACGGCCGGTACGTCGACGGCTCGCGGGTACGCCACGCGCCAGCCGCCGGACCCAGGAACGGGTCCGGACGACCGGCATCGATGAGAAAGGGAGTCGGCCTGTAAGCCGGGTTCTGTTCGCCTTGCGGCGTGACAGTCATTCCTCTCGGCCTGGCGTCACCGCCAGGCTCCAGCAACCAACCCGGGAACGGCGCGGGCCACGCCATGGTTCCCCTATTCGGTCTTGCTCCAGGTGGGGTTTGCCGTGCCACGCGGCGTTGTCCCCGCGCGCGGTGCGCTCTTACCGCACCCTTTCACCCTTGCCTGATCCCCTTGCGGGGCCATCGGCGGTCTGCTCTCTGCTGCACTTTCCGTCGGCTCGCGCCGCCCAGGCGTTACCTGGCACCCTGCCCTATGGAGCCCGGACTTTCCTCGACGCGCGATGCGCGACGCGACTGTCCGGCCGACTCCGGGGCGAAGTGTAGCTCAAGAGCTCGGGACTCGGGACTCGGGACTCGGGACTCGGGACTCGGACCCGGTACCCGGTACCCGGTACCCGGGACCCGGGACCCGTGAAGGCGGGATCGGCAACGCTTCGCACGCCCTGGATGCCCGCAGGGCCGCAGGGCCGTAGCCCGGATAAGCCCGCAGGGCGCATCCGGGGTGAACCGCATCGCGGCCACGCAACGCGTGCCGCATGGATAGCACCGTTCCCTCGGGACTCGGGACTCGGTACCCGGGACTCGGGACCCGGGACCCGTGAAGGCGGGATCGGCAACGCTGCGCACGCCCTGGATGCCCGCAGGGCCGTAGGGCCGTAGCCCGGATAAGCCCGCAGGGCGCATCCGGGGTGAACCGCATCGCGGCCACGCAACGCGTACCGCATGGATAGCACCGTTCCCTCGGGACTCGGGACTCGGGACTCGGGACTCGGGACGGACTCGGGACTCGGGACTCGGGACGATATGCAGGCGGGCGGGCGTGGTCGTCGAACATCCGCGTACTTTGGGATGCCGCCGGATGGCGCGATGTTCCCGGCCGGCCGCCATCCCAGTTTCGTCCCTAGTCCCCAGCCCCTCGTCCCTGGTCCATGCCCACCAGCGCCTCCACCGCGGCCGCATCGAACGGCCAGTCCAGCTCGCCGCCGCTGCGGGTATCGCGCAGGACCGGGACCCGCGTGCCGTACCGCGCCTCCAGGCCCGGATCGTCGTCGACCCACAGGCTGGTGAAATCCGGCGCGCGGGCCGCCGCCATGACCTCCAGCGCCCGGTCGCACAGATGGCAGTCATCACGCTGATACAGAATCAGGAAGGGAGAACGGTTCATTCGCGACCCGGGCTGCTCGTACAATCGCCATTCTACCGACCCGGAAACCCCACACGCTCATGGCAGTCAGCATTTTCGACCTGTTCAAGATCGGCATCGGCCCATCCTCCTCGCACACGGTGGGGCCGATGCGCGCCGCGGCGCGTTTCGTCGAGCACTGGCTGGCCGACCAGCAGCTGCTGGACCGGGTGGCCCGCGTGCAGTGCGAGCTGCACGGCTCGCTGGCGATGACCGGGCGCGGCCACGGCACCGACAAGGCGGTGCTGCTCGGCTTCGAGGGCGAGTGGCCCGACCGCGTCGATCCGGACGCCATCGATGGCACGCTGGCGCGCATCCGCGAGAGCGGCCGCATCCGCCTGCTGGGCCGCCACGAGATCGACTTCAACGAAAAGCGCGACCTGATCTTCAACAAGCGCCAGAAGCTGCCCTTCCACACCAACGGCATGCGCTACCGCGCCTTCGATGCCGACGGCAACGAACTGGCCTCGCGCGAGTACTACTCGGTGGGCGGGGGCTTCGTGGTCAATCCCGACGAGGCGGCCGAGGACCGCATCGTCGCCGACACCACCCCGCAGCCCTACGAGTTCAGCACCGGCGACGAACTGCTGGCGCTGTGCGAGAAGCACGGCATGGGCATCGACCAGATCATGCTGGCCAACGAGCAGGTGTGGCGCAGCGAGGCGGACATCCGCAGCGGCCTGCTGACCCTATGGCAGGCCATGCAGGACTGCGTGGCCCGCGGCGTGCGCTCGCCCGGCGAACTGCCCGGCGGCCTGCACGTGACCCGTCGCGCGCCGGCCATGTACGCCGAGCTGCGCGACCGCCCCGAGGCCGCGCTGAAGGACCCGCTGAGCATCCTCGACTGGGTCAACCTGTATGCCCTGGCGGTCAACGAGGAGAACGCCGCCGGCGGCCGCGTGGTGACCGCGCCGACCAACGGCGCCGCCGGCATCATTCCCGCGGTGCTGCACTACTACGACCGCTTCCAGCCGCGCTCGGACGAGGCCGGCGTGCTGCGTTTCCTGCTGACGGCAGGCGCCATCGGCATCCTGTACAAGGAGAACGCCTCGATCTCCGGCGCCGAGGTCGGCTGCCAGGGCGAGGTCGGCGTGGCCTGCTCGATGGCCGCCGGCGGCCTGGCCGCGGCGCTGGGCGCCACGCCGAGCCAGGTCGAGAACGCCGCCGAGATCGGCATGGAGCACAACCTGGGCCTGACCTGCGACCCGATCGGCGGCCTGGTGCAGATTCCCTGCATCGAGCGCAACGCCATGGCCTCGGTCAAGGCCATCAACGCCAGCCGCATGGCGCTGCGCAGCGACGGCAAGCATCGCGTGTCGCTGGACAAGGTCATCCGCACCATGCGCGACACCGGGCGCGACATGAAGGACAAGTACAAGGAGACATCGCGTGGCGGGTTGGCGGTGAACGTCATCGAGTGCTGAAGCATCCATGCTCGAATGTGAAGGCACCAACCTTCCGGAAGCTTGAGTCACGGGGCAGCAGGGCTTCGCACGTCGCGTAGGTCCGTTCCTTGCGCAGGCATTGGCCTGCGGCACCCCCTCCTTGCCTCCCCCTGCTGCGCAGGGGGAGGTTTTTCGCCAAGCAGGTCCGTTTGCCGTACATACCAGGACCACCCACCCCGCACCCACGGTTCGACTCCCCACGCAAGCGAAACCCCCTCCCCTGCAAGCAGGGAAGGGCCGGGGTGGGGTCAAGCAACGAGGCCCGGCGGACAAACCCGCGACACAAGATCAAGACCACCGCCTCTGACAACCGATCGGCATGACCGGAAACGCGCGCCATGCCGCGGGGCATGACTTGTGCCCGATGACAAGCAGGCTCCCCGCTGCCAGTATCGGCTGATTTATCAGACGGCCGCCGTTGCGGACGGCCGCAAGGGGAACTGCATGACCAACGAATCCTCCATCCATCGCGACGTAGGCCCGTGGGCGCTGATGTACACCGGCCTGGGCTCGATCATCGGCTCGGGCTGGCTGTTCGGCGCCTGGAACGCCGCCAAGCTGGCCGGTCCCGGCGCCATCTGGGCCTGGGTGATCGGCGCGGTGGTGATCCTGTCGATCGCCCTGACCTACGCCGAACTGGGCGCGATGTTCCCCGAGTCCGGCGGCATGGTGCGCTACGGCCATTACTCGCACGGCTCGCTGGTCGGCTTCATCGCCGCCTGGTCGAACTGGATCGCCATCGTCTCGGTGATCCCGGTCGAGGCCGAGGCCTCGGTGCAGTACATGTCCGGCTGGAAGTGGACCTGGGCGCAGAACCTCTATCACGAGGTCCCCGGCCAGCACGGCGAACTCAGCCACCTCGGCCTGATGCTGGCGGCCGTCCTGGTGGTGATGTACTTCCTGCTCAACTTCTGGAGCGTGAAGCTGTTCGCGCGCTCCAACACCGCCATCACCATCGTCAAGCTGGTGATTCCGGCGGTCACCGGCATCGGCCTGATCGCCAGCGGCTTCCACACGGCCAACTTCGACGTCGGCGTCAATGGCGGCAGCCACACCAACGACTTCGCCGCCATCCTCACCGCGGTGGCCACGGCCGGCATCGTGTTCAGCTTCAACGGCTTCCAGAGCCCGGTGAATCTGGCCGGCGAGGCGCGCAATCCGGGACGCAGCATTCCCTTCGCCATCGTCGGCGCGATCGTCCTGGCCACCATCATCTACGTGCTGCTGCAGGTGGCCTACCTGGGCTCGGTGCCCGAGGCGCTGCTGGCCAAGGCCGGCTGGCACGGCATCGACTTCTCCTCGCCGTTCGCCGAGCTGGCGGTGATCGTCAACCTCAACTGGCTGGCCATCCTGCTCTACGCCGACGCCTTCGTCAGCCCCAGCGGCACCGGCATGACCTACACCGCCTCCACCGCGCGCATGATCTACGGCATGGAGCGCAACGGCACCCTGCCCAAGCTGTTCGGTCGCATCCATCCCAAGTGGGGCGTGCCGCGTCCGGCCATGTGGCTGAACCTGGTGGTCGCCTTCATCTTCCTGTTCTTCTTCCGCGGCTGGGATTCGCTGGCGGCGGTGATCTCGGTCGCCACCATCATTTCCTACCTGACCGGCCCGGTCAGCGTGATGACCCTGCGCCGTACCGCGCCGGAGCTGCCGCGCCCGTTCCGCCTGCATGGCCTGTCACTGATCTCGGCCATCGCCTTCATCATGTCGGCCGAGCTGCTGTACTGGGCCAAGTGGCCGCTGACCGGACAGATCATCCTGCTGATCGCGATCGCCCTGCCGCTGTACCTGTACTACCAGTTCAAGGCCAACTGGCACGACTTCGGCCGGCAGATGAAGGGCGCCTGGTGGCTGGTCTGCTACCTGGTCACGCTGGCCGTGGTGTCCTACATCGGCAGTGCCAAGTTCGGCGGCACCGGCGTCATCCCGTTCGGCTGGGATCTGGCGGTGGTCGCGGCGATCGGCTTGTTCTACTTCGTGTGGGGCGCGAAATCCGGCTGGCGCACGCCGTCCATCGAGGCCATCCAGATCGCCGAGGCCGAGGGCACCATCGACCTCGACCAGCCGATCATCCCGCCCGAGGAAGACGAGGCCGAGGAGATCGTCGAGAGCCACCACCCGCACTGACGCCCGTGTCCGCGCAAGCGGAGCAACAGGCATTCACCCGAACGCACCGCTCCGGCGGTGCGTTCGCGTTTGCACGGCAACCGTTCCTGCTGGAGACTGCCAGGGGTCGCCCGGACAGGAACACATCATGTCGGCAAAAGGAATGCTCGCGATGGGCCTGTGCGGCCTGCTCGCAGCCGCCGCCCACGCCGCGCCACCGCCGGTCATCGACGCCGCCGAGAGCGTGGTCATCCGGACAGTGTCGGATGAAAACCGGCACGACGTGATGTGCTATCACGCGGCCGACGATCCGCAACGCCCCGATCGGAAGCACCTGGCACGACTGGTGGCCAGGCTGCCCGACCCCAATGCCCTGTTCGAGTTCGGCTACCAGCACGCCAACGCGCAGGTCCTGGCCGTGCTGGCCGACGATGTCGATCTGCTGGACGCGCTGTTCGCCCGGGGCGGCCGGCTGGATACGCCGCAGCTGCAGTCCATGGCGATGGCCAGCGCCGCCATGTGGAGCGGCCCGCCGATGATCCAGGCCCTGGCGCGCCACGGCGTCAGCCCGAATGCCCACGACCCCGACGTGGAAACGCCCCTGATGGTCGCCGCCTGGGACGACAACCTGGCCAACGTGCAGGCCCTGCTCAAGGTCGGGGCCGACCCGAACATCGGCGTTGGGCATGGCACCAACGTGAGATCGGCCCTGGACGGCGCCGTGTTCTGCCGCGACCCCGCCATGGTCAGGACCCTGCTTGAGCACGGCGCGCGCACGGACCACCACACGCGACTGATCGAAAAGAAATTCGGCACGCACCTGATCGAGGACGCGCGACGCGCCATGAAGGCCGCGCACTGAATCGGCGCCCCATGACGTACTCCCGTCCGGTCAGCCCAGCCCCAGGATGTCGCCCAGCAGCGCCTGCGCGGTGACCTCGGCGCCGGCGCCCGGACCCTGGATGACCAGCGGCCGGGTGCAGTAGCGCGCGGTGGTGAGCGCGAACTGGTTGTCGGTGCCGCGCAGGGCGAAGGCCGGATGCTCGAACGGCACCGCCTCCAGGCCGATGCGCGCCGTGCCGTCGCGCTCCAGCCGCGCCAGGTAGCGCAGCGCGCAGCCCCTGGCCGCGGCCGCGGCATGTCGCGTGGCCAGATCGGCATCCAGCGTATCGGCGCGCGCCAGGAACATGTCGAGCGGCAAGGCGCGCAAGGCTTCGGGCACCAGGTTCTCCACCGCGACGTCGCCCGGCTGCAGCGCGAAACCGGCACTGCGGGCCAGGATCAGCAGCTTGCGCGCCACGTCCTGGCCGGACAGGTCGGCGCGCGGATCGGGTTCGCTGTAGCCCAGTTCGCGGGCCTGGCGCAGCAGGGCCGAGAACGGCGCGCGGCCGTCGTAACGGCTGAACAGCCAGGACAGCGAACCGGAGAACACGCCCTCCAGCTTCAGCAACGTGTCGCCGCAGGCACGCAGGCGGCGCAGCGTCGCGATCACCGGCAGCCCCGCGCCCACCGTGGCCGCGTCGCCGTAACGCGCACCGCCACGGGTCCGGGCGTGCTGCAGGTCACGCCACGCAGCCAGCGCGCCGCCCGCCGCGGCCTTGTTGGCGGTGACCACGTGGTAGCCGCGCGCCAGCCAGGCCGCATGGGTGGCGGCCAGCGCATCGCTGGCGGTGGCGTCGACGATCACGCGGATCGCCGCGCCGCTGGCGTCCAGCGCGGCCAGAAGCGCGGCATCGTCGCGTCGCTCGCCGCCGCGATCCAGGTGCTCGCGGACGCGGCGGTCGGCCAGCGCCGCGGGATCGGTCTGCTGCCAGCGCGAGTTGGCTGCGCCGACCAGCCGCAGCCGCTCGCCCGCTGGCGTATCGAGCAGGCGCAGCCAGGCGCCGCCGACCACGCCGGTGCCGAGCAGAACCATTGCGATGTCCGGCGCGCGAACGGGTTCGACGACCGTCGCCAGCGGGGCCACGACGGCATTCATGCCGACACCGCCGGCGCGCGTTCGGCGATCCGCTGCGCGCGGGTCAGCGCGGCGTCCAGGTCGCGCGCCAGGTCGGCGGCGTCCTCGATGCCGATCGACAGGCGCAACAGCGTGTCGGCGATGCCCGCGGTGCGCCGCGCCTCGGGCGCCATCGAGGCGTGGGTCATGCTCGCCGGATGCGCGACCAGGCTTTCCACCCCGCCCAGCGATTCGGCCAGCGAGAAACAGCCCAGGCCGTCGACGAAGGCGCGGATGGCCGCCTCGCCGCCGGCCAGCTCGACACTGACCATGGCGCCGAAGCCGCCCTGCTGGCGCGAGGCCAGCGCGTGCTGCGGGTGCGAGTCCAGGCCCGGGTAATGCACGCGCGACACCGCCGGATGGCGCTGCAGCAGGTCGACGATGTGCGCCGCGTTCTCCTGGTGCACGCGCAGCCGCGCGCCCAGCGTGCGCAGACCGCGCAGGGTCAGGTAGCTGTCGAACGGCGCGCCGGTCAGGCCCAGGCAGTTCGCCCACCACTTGAGCTGCTCGGCCAGCTCGGGCGTGCGCGCGATGACTGCGCCGCCGACCACGTCGCTGTGGCCGTTGATGTACTTGGTGGTCGAGTGCACCACCACGTCGGCGCCCAGCGCCAGCGGCTGCTGCAGGGCCGGGGACAGGAAGGTGTTGTCGACCACGCACAGTGCGCCCGCCGCGTGCGCGGCCCGCGCCACGTGGCGGATGTCGGTGATGCGCAGCAGCGGATTGGACGGCGTCTCCACCCAGACCAGATCGGGCCTGCGGGCCAGTCCCTGCGCCAGCGCGACCGGATCGGTGAGGTTGGCGAAGGCGACCGTGAAGCGGCCCTTCCTCGCCCACGCATCGAGCAGCCGCCAGGTGCCGCCGTAACAGTCGTGCGCGGCCAGCACGCGGCCGCCGGCCGGCACCAGCTCCAGCGCCGCGCCACCGCGGCCATGCCGCTGGCGGTGACCACCGCGCCGGCGCCCTGCTCCAGCTCGGCCAGCGCCTCGCCCAGCAGGTCGCGCGTGGGGTTGCCGCTGCGCGAGTAGTCGTAGGCGCGCTTCTGGCCGAAGCCGGCGAAGCTGTAGTTGCTGGACAGGTGCAGCGGCGGCACCACCGCGCCGTGCTGGGTGTCCGATTCGATGCCGGCGCGCACGGCGCGGGTGGCGGATGCGATGCGGGTGCTCATGTCAGTCTCCACGACCGTCGTCGAGGGCCGCGCGCAGCAGCGGCGCGAGGCGGGCGGTTTCCTTCAGGAAGGCGTCGTGCCCGAAGGGCGAGTCGAGGACCTCCAGCGTCGCCGGCGCGCCCAGGCCGCGCTGCAGCGCGCACAGGTCGGCCAGCGGCACCAGGCGGTCCGAGGCGAAGCCGACCAGCGTCGCCGGCACGCGCACGGCGGCGGGGTCGACGGCGTGCAGGTCGATCGATTCGGACAGCGACAGGTAGCGCCGCGGATCGAAGCGTTCGACGAAGCGCCTCCCGGCATGCTCGAGCCAGTCCTCCACGGGCAGCCGCGGGCG
The DNA here is from genome assembly GCA_963821885.1 of uncultured Gammaproteobacteria bacterium. Lineage (GTDB taxonomy): Bacteria > Pseudomonadota > Gammaproteobacteria > Xanthomonadales > Rhodanobacteraceae > Oleiagrimonas. Next base: position 291,663 of record CAWGFN010000002.1, read on the forward strand.
GCCGTTCTGCAGCCGCGCCGCGCCGGCGAAGCGGGTGGCGAACTCCTCGCTGCCGCGATAGGTGGTCATGGCCAGCTGCCGCGCCAGCGCCAGCGCCTCGTCGGCCGCGCCGTGCGCCAGGCCCAGGCGCACGATGCCGCGCTGCACCGCGCGTTGCGCGGTGGCCAGGGGATGCGGGCGATGCGCGCCGGCCAGGGCGACCAGTCGGCCCAGGCGATGGCCGTGACGGGCGGCGAAGGCCAGCCCGACCATGGCGCCATAGGACGCGCCGACCCAGGCGTGCAGTCGATCGATGCCCAGGGTGTCGAGCAAGGCCGCCAGCGCGTCGGCCTGGTCCTCGCTGGTGATCGCGCCGGCGCCCAGGCTGTCCGCGTCCAGCCAGTCGATGGCCAGCACGCGACAGCGATCCAGGTCCACGGCACGGCCGGGGCCGATCAGCGGCTCCCACCAGCCTGGCGTGGCGTGCCCGTCGCTGGCGCACACGTCGCGGCTGGCCGAGATGCCGCCCTGCACCACCACGGTCGGCGCACCGGGACGGCCGATCCAGAGATAGGCCAGCGAGACGCGTCGCGGCGAACCGTCGCCGTAACGCGGCGTGAGGGTCACCTCGCTCGACGCACGCCGGGCATCGATACATGGACGCATCGAACCGCCCGCCGGGGAGGGCGTGGCGGACGGTTCGACGCGGGTCGCGCATTGCAGGGTCATGGTCATCTCCGGTGTCGCATCGAGCCGCGGTTTCCGGAGCGTGTCGGCACGCCCGCAAGCGTGCCGTGCGGGCGTTCGACTCATCTCTCGGAACATGCCCAGGCATGCCCGCAGGAGTTGGCACCATGCGAAGCCTTGCGGTTCCGCGGTTGCCCCGGCGTCAAAGGGCCTGTCCCTCAGCCGGTCTCGATGAGTTGCGCGCTCAAGCTATCGCCATGCAATCGAACTGTCAATAGACGTCTATACGTCCATTTGTCATATCGGAACGCGAAGCCTTCCGCGGATCGCCGCCTACGCGACAATCCGCCACGAGCCACCCGTCGGCCACCGGCGGATCGCGCCAGGCCGGGATCAAAGGTCGCGGCAAACGCATGGATAACGCCGGACGGGGTACCATGCGGTATTGAAGCCCCTGGCCAGACGATGACCCCCTCAGAAGCACCGCGACACGCCGCGCCGGCCCCGGACGCGGCCACGGGAACCTTGCGGTTCAGTGGCGACAACACCTTCCACCGCGAACTCAAGCGCCGCATCGAGGCCGATTTCCGCCGCCGCGGACGCTCGCCGCGCGACAGCGGGCAGATGTACCTCAAGAGCGCGGTCATCCTGGCCGCCTTCGCCCTGGTCTACGTCGCCCTGGTCTTTTTCGCCCACAGCGCGTGGCTGGCCGTCCCGCTGTGCATCGCCCTGGGCGTCGTCACCGCCGGCATCGGCTTCAACATCATGCACGACGGCGGCCATCTGGCGTATTCGCGGCACCGCGGCATCAACCGCCTGTCGCTGCTGACCCTGGACATGGTGGGCGGCAGTTCCTACATCTGGCAGTGGAAGCACGGCCGCTTCCACCACACCTGGGTCAATGTCCACGGCCACGACAGCGACATCGACCTCGGCGTGCTGGCGCGGCTGTCGCCCGGTCAGCGCCGGCGTCCCTGGCACCGCTGGCAGCATGTCTACCTGTGGGCGCTGTATGCCGTGACCGTGCTGCGCTGGCACCTGTACGGCGACTTCCGCGACCTGTGGACCGGGACCATCGGCGAGCGTCCGTTTCCGCGCCCGCGCGGCGCCGACCTGGTGACGCTGGTCGGCGGCAAGCTGGTGTTCGTCACGCTGGCGTTCGTCCTGCCCGTGCTGATGCACGGATGGCTGGCGGCGCTGGCCGGCTATGCGCTGGTGGCCGCCGTGGCGGGCCTGCTGCTGGCCCTGGTGTTCCAGATGGCGCACGTGGTCGAGGTGGCCGAGTTTCCCGAGGCGCCCGCGGACGCGGCGCGGCTGGACACGCCCTGGGCGATCCACCAGTTGCGCACCACGGTGAACTTCGCCACCGGCAACCGCCTGCTCTCCTGGATGATCGGCGGCCTCAATTTCCAGGTCGAGCACCACCTGTTCCCGCGCATCTCGCACGTGCACTACCCCGCCGTGTCCCGCGTGGTCAGTGCGACCTGCCGCGAATTCGGCGTGCCGTATCACGTCAGTCCGTCATTCGCCGCCAGCATCGCCTCGCACTACCGCTGGCTGCGCACGATGAGCCTGCGCCCGGCCTGAGCCGGGAACCTCCGGAAGACGCCGCGCGCACATGCGGCGCGCCACCGGCGCACGGTATGATGCGGGGTTTGACGCTGCAGTCATCCACCATGTCCGACCACCTCACCGAAACCCGGCGCCGGCGCACCTTCGCCATCGTCAGCCATCCCGACGCCGGCAAGACGACACTGACGGAGAAGCTGCTGCTGTTCGGCGGCGCGATCCAGATGGCCGGCTCGGTCAAGAGCCGCAAGGCCGCGCGCCATGCCACCTCCGACTGGATGGCGCTGGAGAAGGAGCGCGGCATTTCCGTGACCTCCTCGGTGATGCAGTTCCCCTACGGCGGCACCATCGTCAACCTGCTGGACACCCCGGGCCACGCCGACTTCTCCGAGGACACCTACCGCGTGCTGACCGCGGTGGACTCGGCCTTGATGGTGATCGACTGCGCCAAGGGCGTGGAGGCGCGCACCATCAAGCTGATGGAGGTGTGCCGCCTGCGCACCACGCCGATCATGACCTTCATCAACAAGCTCGACCGCGAGGGCCGCTCGCCGCTGGAGCTGTTCGACGAGGTCGAGTCGGTGCTGGGCATCCAGTGCGCGCCGATCACCTGGCCGATCGGCATGGGCAAGCGCCTGAAGGGCGTGTATCACCTGGTACACGACGCGGTTTACCTGTTCGAGGCCGGCAAGAACTACGAGCGCCAGGAGGCGAAGGTGCTCAAGGGCCTCGACCATCCGGAGCTGGAAGCGGCCATCGGCGCCGAGGCGCTGAACGAGCTGCGCGAGGAACTGGAACTGGTCACCGGCGCGGTCGAGCCCTTCGATGCCGCGCAGTACCTGGCCGGCAAGCAGACCCCGGTGTTCTTCGGCTCGGCGGTCAACAACTTCGGCGTGCAGCTGCTGCTGGACTTCTTCGTCGAGCACGCGCCGGGTCCGCAGCCGCGCGCCACCACCACGCGCGAGGTCGACGCCAACGAGGACAAGCTGACCGGCTTCGTGTTCAAGATCCAGGCCAACATGGACCCGGCGCACCGCGACCGCGTGGCCTTCATGCGCGTGTGCTCGGGCACCTACACCGCCGGCATGAAGATGCTGCAGACGCGCACCGGCAAGGACGTGCGCATCGCCAACGCGCTGACCTTCATGGCCTCCGACCGCGAGCTGGTCGAGACCGCCTACCCCGGCGACGTGATCGGCCTGCACAACCACGGCACCATTTCCATCGGCGACACCTTCACCGAGGGCGAGGCGCTCAACTTCACCGGCATCCCCAACTTCGCGCCGGAACTGTTCCGCCGCGCGCGCCTGCGCGACCCGTTGAAGATGAAGGCGCTGCAGAAAGGCCTGGCGCAGCTGTCCGAGGAAGGCGCCACGCAGTTCTTCCGTCCGCTGATGTCCAACGACCTGATCCTGGGCGCGGTCGGCGTGCTGCAGTTCGACGTGGTGGCCTACCGCCTGAAGGACGAGTACGGCGTCGAGGCCGGTTTCGACAACGTCACCGTGGCCACGGCGCGCTGGATCTACTGCGACGACGAAAAGATGCTCGAGCAGTTCCGCGAGAAGAACGCCCAGTACCTGGCCATCGACGCCTCCGGCGCCCTGGTCTACCTGGCGCCGACCCGCGTCAACCTGCAGCTGGCGCAGGAGCGCTGGCCGGACGTTACCTTCGCCGCCACCCGCGAACACGCCAGTTCGGTCGAGGTGGCCGGGTAAGGGCCCCGGGCAGGTCCAAGGTCACCTGTCCCGGGAGCTTGCGAGCCTGCTAACGTGGCGCCTCGCTATCGGGGAGACCACCATGGACCGTGATGCTGTTGCCTTTGCCACGCCAGTCGGCACCGCCGGCTGGAAGCGCTGGCTCGTGTTTTCACCGCTGGCACGCATCGTGATGTTCTTCATCGCGATGTTCGTGACCGGCTTCATCGTCGGCGCGGTGCTGCACGCTACCGGATTGCTGGGCAAGAGCGTGGCGCAGGGCGCCAACGGCTGGGGCCAGCTGCTGGTGCGCGCGGTGCCGACCCTGGTGGCCTACCTGTTGCTGGTGCTGCTGGTCGAGCGCCGGCGCCCATCTGAAATGACCCTGCGCAAACTGCCGCTCCAGGCCGCGACCGGCCTTGCCGTGGGCGTGGTCCTGCTCGGCGTGGTGATCGGGATCATCGGACTGGCCGGCAGCTATCACGTGAGCGGGACCAACGGCGACGTGGCCTGGCTGCCGATGATCCTGATGGTCGGCCTGGGCGCCGGCATCAGCGAGGAAATCGTCTTCCGCGGCGTGCTGCTGCGCATCGTCGAGGAAGGCCTCGGCAGCTGGTTTGCCCTGCTGCTATCTGCGCTGCTGTTCGGCCTGGTGCACCTGGGCAATCCCAACGCCACGTTGTGGAGCGCCATCGCGATCGCCATCGAGGCCGGCATCCTCCTGGGCACGGCCTACATGGCCACGCGCTCGCTGTGGCTGTGCATGGGCCTGCACGCCGCCTGGAACATCATGGAGGGACCGGTGTTCGGCACGCCGGTGTCGGGCATCGCCTCGCACGGCTGGCTGCAGTCGAGCCTGAGTGGCCCGGACTGGATCAGCGGCGGCAGTTTCGGCCCCGAGGCCTCGGTGGTGACCGTGGCCTGCTGCCTGGTGCTGTCGGGCATCTTCCTCGCCATCGCGATCCGCCGCGGCCGCATCGTGCCGCCGGCCTGGAAACGACGCGCGGCCTGACCCCGCGCATGAAAACGCCCTTCCCGCGCACGGGAAGGGCGTTTGTCCCCATCGAACTTCGATCAGGCGGCGCGCTTGCCGCCCTTGGCGGGCTTGCCTTCCTTGCCCGGCCGCACCTTGGCGGCGACCAGTTCGGACGGATCGAAGTCGTCCACGTTGATGAACTCGGCCGTGGCGTCGTGCACCTTCTGCAGCAACGCGCGCTCGGCCTCGCTGATGGCGCCGGCCTCCTGCGCCTGCTGCAGCTGCTCGGCGTACTCGTGCGCGGTGACCTGGCCGCTCTTCATCGCCTTGCTGAACTTGCGCTCGATCGGCTCGGCGGCGATCACGTCCGGCAGCAACGCGTTCATGCGGCCGATGGCGTTGTTCGGCGTCGGCGTCATGAACGACCATTCCAGCAGGCGCGTGCGCGCCTCGTTGGGACTCATCAGCAGCGCTGCCACGCGATGACCCAGGCGGTCCGACGGTGGCACCTCGCGGCGGCCGAACGGGAACACCAGGGCGCGCAGCACCCAGGCCACCGGGCGCACCGGGAAGTTGCGGATCACGCCGTCCAGCGCCATCTGCATGTTCCACACGCACTCGTGGAAGGCCCAGGCCAGCAGCGGGCGGTCGGCCTCGGGACGACCGCTGTCCTCGTAGCGCTTGAGCATGGCGCTGGCGATGTACAGGTAGCTGAGCACGTCGCCCAGGCGCGCCGAGAGCTTTTCCTTGAATTTCAGGCGACCGCCGAGCACGCCCATCGACACGTCCGCGCACAGCGCCAGCGCCGCCGAGTAGCGGTTGAGCTTGCGGTAGTAGCGGCGGGTGTAGGCATCGCCCGGCGCGGCGCCGACCTTGGCGTGGGTCAGGCCCAGCACGAAGGCTCGCACGGCGTTGGAGAAACCGAAGCCGATGTGACCGAACAGCGCCTTGTCGAAGGTCTTCAGGCGATCGCCATAGTCCTCGATGGCCAGCGACTGCATTTCCTTGAGCACGTAGGGATGGCAACGGATCGCGCCCTGGCCGAAGATCATCAGGCTGCGCGTCATGATGTTGGCGCCCTCCACCGTGATGGCGATGGGCACGCCCTGCCAGCCGCGGCCGAGGTAGTTCGACGGGCCCAGCTGCACGCCCTTGCCGCCGTGCACGTCCATGGCGTCGCGGGCCACGATGCGGCCCCACTCGGTGGCGTGGTACTTGGCAATGGCCGAGGGCACCGCCGGCTTCTCGCCGCGATCGACCGCGGCCGCGGTGGCACGCGACAGCGCCGCGGTGGCGTAGGTGTAGCCGCCGATGCGGGCCAGTGCTTCCTCCACGCCCTCGAAGCGGCCGATGGCCAGACCGAACTGCTTGCGGATGCGCGCGTAGGCGCCGGTCGCGGCGGTGGCCGCGCGCACGCCGCCGGTGGCGTTGGACGGCAGCGAGATGGCGCGACCGACCGACAGGCACTCGACCAGCATGCGCCAGCCCTGGCCGGCCATGTGCGGGCCGCCGATCAGCGTCGACATCGGCACGAACACGTCCTTGCCGCGCACCGGACCGTTCTGGAACGGGATGTTCAGCGGCAGATGGCGACGACCGACTTCCAGGCCCTCGGTCTCGCGCGGAATCAAGGCCAGGGTGATGCCCAGGTCCTGCTTGTCGCCCAGCAGGCCGTCCGGGTCGTACATGCGGAAGGCCAGGCCGACGATGGTCGCCACCGGCGCCAGGGTGATGTAGCGCTTGTCGAAGTTCAGGCGGATGCCGAGCACCTCCTTGCCGTCGACGGTCTGCTTGCAGACGATGCCGTAGTCCGGCAGCGAAGTGGCGTCGGAACCGGCCTGCGGGCCGGTCAGGGCGAAACAGGGAATCTCCCGGCCGTCGGCCAGGCGCGGCAGGAAGTGGTTCTTCTGTTCCTCGCTGCCGTAATGCAGCAGCAACTCGGCCGGGCCCAGCGAATTGGGCACCGCGACGGTCGAGGCCAGGGTCGAGGACACGCTGGCCAGCTTCTGCAGCACCGCCGAATGCGCCAGCGCGGAGAACTCCAGGCCGCCGTACTGCTTGGGAATGATCATGCCGAAGAACTTGTGCTTCTTGATGAATTCCCAGATCTCGGGCGGCAGGTCGGCCAGCTCGTGGGTGATCTGCCACTCGTCTACCATTGCGCAGACCTCCTCGACCGGGCCGTCGAGGAACGCCTGCTCGTCGATGGACAACTCCGGCTTCGGCTGACCGAGCAGGTCCGACCAGTCCGGCTTGCCGGAGAACAGCTCGCCCTCGAAGCCGACCGTGCCGGCCTCCAGCGCGGTCTGCTCGGTGTCCGACAGCTTGGGCGTGACCTTGGCGAACAGGCGCAGCAGCGGCGCGCTGATCACGCGGCGACGGAACATGTCCAGATTCAGCGGCAGTGCGATCAGGCCGAACACGATCATCACCACCAGCGTCGACACCGGCGCCTGCGCGGCCAGGCCGATGACCACGGTCGCGACAGCCGTGACCACGGTCCACAGGCGCAGGCCCACGCGCAGGTAGGCGCACGCGGCGGAGACGATCAGGGCAACCAGGATGGGAATCAGGGCAGACATCTCGATATCACCTTTGCTTCAAGCGCCGCGGGCGGGCCCGCGGGTGGGTCGTCCGGGACGGTGATGGCACCGGCCCGGGCGTTTCATGCCGCGCCGGCTCCGGCGGGGCGTGTCTCGTGACCGTCCTCGCCGACGCCGATGAATCGGCGGATGGCGTCGGTGAAGGCGTCGTTGGCATCGCCGGCGACCATGTGCGTGGCGCGCGGCAGTTCCTGGTGCCGCGCGTGCGGCACCAGCTCCAGGAATTCGTCGATGGTGGCGTCGGAGACCACGTCGCTGCGCCCGCCGGAGAGCAGCAGCACGGGGACATCCACGCGCCGCGTGGCCTCGATCAGGCGTGGCTGGTGGCGCTCGCCCTCCTCGGCGATGGGTTCGAGCATGGCCGGGTCCCAATGCCAGTACAGGCGGCCATCCTCGCCTTCGCGCAGCAACGGCGCCAGCTGTTCGGGGCTCTTGCGGCGGCTGCGGTGCGGCAGGTAGGCGGCGATCGCCTGCGCGGCCTCGTCGTAGTCGGCGAAACCTTCCGGCCAGGCGCGCATGAAGCCGAGGATGCGCTCCACGCCCGAGGTCTCCCAGCGCGGCGTGATGTCGACCAGGACCAGCGCCGAGAACGGCGACTGCTCCGCCTCGCCGGCCACCGCCAGTCCCAGCAGGCCGCCCATCGAGGCACCCACCAGCACGGGCTTTTCGGGCTCGCGCGGCGGCCACGGTGCGCAAGATCATCGAAGAACTGCTGCATGTGGTAGCCGTCCGCCGGGCGGCCACTCTCGCCATGGCCGCGCGCGTCGAAACGGGTGCAGCGGCAGCCGGTCGCCGACAACGCCCTCGCCGTGGCCGACCAGGCATGCCGGGTCTGGCCGAAACCGTGCGCGAACAGCACGCAGGGGCGCCCCTGCGGATGCGCGGTTTCCACCGCCAGGCGCACGCCATCGGCGGCCGCCAGGTGCGTGATGCCAGCGCTTGGAGTTGTCGGCGACGAGTTGACCATACGCACGAGTATGTAAGCGTGATTTCCTGCTGTCAATGCGCCGGCGTATGGTACGTTCAGGGCCACGCCCCGTCGGCACGCCGGCGATTGCATCCGGACCGGGAACCGCTAGCATGACTGCGATGAACGCCCCACAAAAGAATGAACGCGCCCGCCTGTCCGCCGAGGACTGGGAGCACGGCGCCCTGGAAGTGATCGCCGAACAGGGCGTCAATGCCCTGGCCGTGGAGGCGCTGGCACGGCGCCTGGGCGTGACCAAGGGCAGTTTCTACTGGCATTTCCGCAACCGCGAGGCGCTGCTGCAGGCCGCCCTGCAACGCTGGGAACACAACGACGAGGCCCAGGTGCTGGCCGGCATCGAAACCATCGACGAACCCCGCGCGCGCCTGCGCGAGGTGTTCCACCGGGTCGCCCACGAGGTGCAGTCCCACCGCATCTATGCCGCGCTGCTGAAGGCGCTGGACCATCCGGTGGTGCTGCCGCTGATGACCCGGGTCTCGCGGCGGCGCCTGGAATTCCTGACCGAGGCCTACCTGCAGGTCGGCATGCCGCCGGCCGCCGCCGCGCACCGCGCCCGCCTGGCCTACGCGGCCTTCGTCGGCTTCCTGCAACTGAACATGGCCATGGGCATGCCGCGGCTCAGCCACGAGGAATTCGACGCCTACGTCGAGCACGTGGCGACCACGCTGATTCCGCAGTGAACTTCGCAAGTCACTGAATTGAAAGACATGCGGCAATCAGCCCGGGCGGGCCATGTTGCAATGGGGTGACCGCCGGACTACCGTTCCGCCTTTGCGCGCTCACGCGCTTTCAATAATGACCATGCGGACGGGACGGACTGTCATGAGCAGCAAGCTGGAATCGTTGAACCGGTGGGTGGACGAGGTCGCCCGGATGACCACGCCCGACCGCATCCACTGGTGTGACGGCTCGGATACCGAATACCGCGCGCTGATCGACCTGATGCTCGCCAACGGCGACCTGATCGAACTGAACCAGGAAACCCACCCCGGCTGCTACCTGCACCGCTCCGACGTCAAGGACGTGGCGCGCGTGGAGAAGCTGACCCTGGTGTGCCCGCCCCATCGCGAGGACGCCGGTCCCAACAACCAGTGGATGGATCCGGCCGAGGCGCACGCCAAGATCGACGCCCTGTTCGCCGGCTGCATGAAGGGCCGCACCATGTACGTGGTGCCCTACTGCATGGGTCCGATCGGCTCGCCCATCGCCCGCTGCGGCGTGGAGATCACCGACAGCCCGTACGTGGCCGCCAACATGCGCATCATGACGCGCATGGGCAAGGCCGCGCTGGAGCGCATCGAACGCGAGGGCAGCTTCGTCAAGGGCCTGCATTCGACCGGCGAGCTCGACCCCGAGCGCCGCTGGATCATGCATTTCCCCGAGGAGCTGACCATCAAGTCCTACGGCTCGGGCTACGGCGGCAACGCGCTGCTGGGCAAGAAGTGCCACGCCCTGCGCATCGCCAGCCACCAGGCGCGCAGCGAGGGCTGGCTGGCCGAGCACATGCTGATCGTCGGCATCGAGAACCCGCAGGGCGAGATCCACTACGTGGCCGCGGCCTTCCCCTCGGCCTGCGGCAAGACCAACCTGTCCATGCTGATCCCGCCCGAGGGCTACCGCAACGCGGGCTGGAAGATCTGGACCGTGGGCGACGACATCTGCTGGATGACGCCGGGCGAGGACGGCCGCCTGTGGGCCATCAACCCCGAGGCCGGCTTCTTCGGCGTGGCGCCCGGCACCAGCGCCAAGACCAACCCCAACGCCCTGGCCATGCTCGGCCACGATGCCATCTTCACCAACGTGGCGGTGACCGCCGACATGCAGCCGTGGTGGGAAGGCCTGCCCGACGGCACCCCGGTCACCGACTGGCAGGGCCGCGACTACGACGCCGCCAACGGCCCGGCCGCGCATCCCAACTCCCGCTTCACCGTGTCCGCCAGCCAGTGTCCGAGCTGGTCGCCCGAATCCGAGTCGCCGCAGGGCGTGCCGATCTCGGCGATCGTCTTCGGTGGCCGCCGGCAATCGCTGGTGCCGCTGGTGTTCGAGGCCCGCGACTGGACCCACGGCGTGCTGGTCGGCGCCTCGATGGCTTCGGAAGCCACCGCGGCGGCCGTCGATGTCGGTGCCAGCATCCGCCGCGACCCGATGGCGATGAAGCCGTTCTGCGGCTACAACTTCGCCGACTACTTCGCCCACTGGCTGTCGTTCGACACGCCGCAGGCGAAGCTGCCGAAGATCTTCCACGTCAACTGGTTCCGCAAGAACGACGCCGGCAAGTTCATCTGGCCCGGCTTTGGCGAGAACATGCGCGTGCTGGAGTGGATGCTCAAGCGCGTGACCGGCCAGGCCAGCGGTAGCGCCACGCCGATCGGCACCGTGCCCGCCGAGGGCGAGCTCAATCTCGACGGCCTGGCCATCGACGACGCCGACCGCAAGGCGCTGTTCGCCATCGATCCTGACGGCTGGAAGGACGAGATGGAGGCCGTTGGCGACTATCTGGACGGCTACGGCGAGCGCATGCCCGCCGCGCTCAAGGCCGAACGCCAGCGGGTGGCCGATGCCCTGGCCGCCGCCGACGACACCGACAGCGCCCCGGCGAGAAGCAAGGCCGCCGCGTCCTGAGCACGGGCATCGCCGCCCGGTTCAGGCGGCGATGCAAACCCAATTAGCCCGCGGCGCATCCAAGCTGGCACGATGAACGCCAGCCTCCTTGCCCCGACCGCGAGCATGCCCAGAGCCCTCGCCACAGAACGGCCCGACACCGACCTGGTGCGCGCCGCCGTGGCCGGTGACGCGACGGCCTTCGAGTCGCTGTACCGGCGCCACCTGCCGCGCGTGTTCGGCACGGTGTTGCGCCTGTGCGGTTATGACCACGGCCGCGCCGAGGAACTGACCCAGGAAGCCTTCGTCACCGCCTGGCGCAAGCTGGATGGATTCCGCCAGCAGAGCGCCTTCGGCACCTGGATGTACCGCTTGGCCGTGAACACCGCGCTGATGGCACTGCGCTCGCGCAAGGCCGACCCGGTGACCGACATCGACAGCGAACAGCTGCCGGAAGCCGGCGAGGAACCCTTCTGCCCGGCCGAGCGCGAGGAACTGGAACGCGCCATCGCCACCCTGCCGCCGCGCGCCCGCGCGGTGCTGGTGCTGCATGACGTGGAGGGCTGGCGCCACGAGGACATCGCGGCGGAACTGGCCATTGCCTCGGGCACCTCGAAAGCACAACTGCATCGCGCGCGCGGACTGCTCCGCGCCGCGCTGGGAGAACAGCGATGAACGAATTCGAATGGCTTGTCCAGACCCGGGCCCTGCGTCGGGACACGCGCCCGCAGCGCGAGCTCTGGCCCGGAATCGCCGCATCGCTGGCGCCACGCGCGCCGGCCAGGCGTCCGCCGGCATGGCTTCCGGCCATGGCCACCGCCGCCATCGTGGTGCTCAGCGTGATGCTCGGCGTCACCGCACTGCAGGCGCCGCGGCACCTGACACAGGTCAACGCCCTCGCCCAGGGGCCGCGCTGGAAGCCGGCCGACCCACGACTGGCGGGCGCCGCGGTCGAGCTGCAGGCCGCCGACAGCGAAATACGCCTGGCCATGCAGCAGGCCCCCGACGCCGCATTCCTGCATCGCATACGCCAACGCACACAGGGCCAGCAATGGCGCCTGCAGCGCTACGCGCAGCGTGCCCCGTGACCCCCATATCAACACATCCGATTCGAAGGAGACCCCTCATGAAAACCCTGCTCACCCTCTCGCTTCTGCTGGTCGGCGCCAGCGCCTTCGCCGGCACGCCGATCGACCAGACCCGGACCGTCGCGGCCAACGCCAAGGTCGAGATCAGCAACGTCAAGGGCGCCGTCACCGTGACCGGCTGGGACCGCAATGAAGTCCATGTCACCGGCACCCTGGGCAAGGGCGCCCAGCCGCTGCTGATCGAGCAGGACGGCAATACGCTGGTGATCAAGGTCAAGGGCCCCGGGCATGCCGGCTGGTTCCACTGGAGCAGCGACGGCAACATGGAACCCAGCACGCTTGATGTGCAGGTTCCGCGTGGCGCGGCACTCGTGGTCGACACCGTCAGCGCGACCACCGACGTGCATGGCCTTTCCGGCGGCACCATCGAGTCCAACAGCGTCAGCGGCAACGTGCGCATCGACGCCGACAGCCCCAAGGTCTCCGTGGACGCGGTCAGCGCGCGCGTCGAGCTCTCGGGCACGATGGGCGCGGCCAATATCCAGACCGTGAGTGGCGACATCGTCGCGCCGCAGGTGCGCCAGGGCGGCGACCTGGAGACGGTCTCCGGGCAGATCCGCCTGTCCGGTGGTCCTTTTGCCAGCGTGTCGATGAATACCGTCTCCGGTGACATCGACATCAAGGGCAGCCTGGCCGCCAACGGACGCATCGAGGTCGATTCGGTCAGCGGTGACGTGTCCCTGGATCTTCCGCCATCGCTGTCGGCGCAACTGCGCGTGTCCACGTTCAGCGGCTCGATCGACTCGGTGTTCGGCAAGGTGGTGGAAAAGCGCCACGGCCCGGGTTCGACGCTCGACAGCACCGTCGGCAACGGCAACGGCCGCATCCAGGTGCAGACCTTCAGCGGCGACGTGCGCCTGCGCAGGAACGATTGAGGGTGAGGTGAAGGTCGCCCGGAGTGGACGGCCCGCGCTCGCTACAGGTCCTGGTGGTACTGGACGTAGGGAATCCGCGACTGATCCGGCTCCGGGCCTTCGGCCGGCATCGGCGCCTGGCCCGACGACCACAGGTTGTGCGCACCGAAGCGCAGCTCGCCCTGCCACGGCAGGCGCCAGGTGACGCCCAGGTCGATGGTGGTCCAGCGACGATTGGCACCCATCAGGGTGGTGTTGCCGGCACCCATGGTGGGCTGCAGCATGCGTCCGGTGATGCGGCCACTGAGCGACCCGCTGTCCACGCCCAGGCTCAGGGACTGCTGGTCCATGCGGTCAACGCCCAGCAGGTTGCCCGGCAACAGGCGGATACGACCCATGCTGGCGCCGAGATCGATGCCGGTCTGGCTGCCCAGCGCCAGGCGACCGCGCGCCGAGAGGTTGGTGCTGGTGTCGAGCGGGAACAGCGACCACGGTTCGTTCGGCGACTGCGGCAGGACGCGCGGCAGCAGCGGCGAACCCGGCGCACGCGCGCGACTGCTGTCGAACAGCAGGTCGAAGCGGTAACCGCTGCCGCTGTAGCTGGCACCGACCTCGCCACTGAGCAGGCGTGCCGCCTGCAGCGTGCTGGCATCGGCGCAGGCAATGTCGCTGGTGGGCTTGCAAGCGGTGCTTGCCGCCGGCGCCAGCCAGTTGCGGTCGATCAGCTTGGCATAGGCGGTGACATGCGGGCCGAAGTCGTAGCGCAGGCCATAGCCGTAGGCCTGGCTGACATCGACCACGCGGAAGTCCAGCATGCCGTCGGTGCCGCTGGACCGGGCCGGCGAGGTCGAACCGACCAGCGCCAGCATGCGGCCGTCGGCATCGCGCCACAGCGGGAACAGGAGGCTGCCGCCGTCGGTGCTGCCCTGGTCGGCACTGAGGCTCATCGGCGTGGCGTAGGGCGCCGCCGGCAGGGACAGGTCGGTGTTCGCGGGCAGGCTTGCCGGGCGGGGCGCGTCCAGCGTCTGCCCTGCCGCGGCAAGCGGCATCAGCAGGATCAGGCTGGCGATGAGTGTGCGCATGGCGCCCCCGCGAAGGTGTCGATTCTGGGACCACATGCGGGCAGTAACGGTTCCCGCACGGTCCTTTCACGTTCAGTATACGCCGTTTTACCTTTTGCTAACAGTTGACGCGGTTCCCAGTTCACGAGGAAAACCGCCCGTATCACACCGCCTGAGACTGTTTCCCCCGCGCTACCGGAGCACGACAGCGAACGAAGCGCCGGTATACACTTTGCCTTGCCGATTCCGTTACCCAGTGGTCTCATGACCCCAGCAGCCAACGCCCACGCGGCCAAACCGGCGCTGTTCGAAGCAGGCGCGCTGCACCGCACCATCGAGCAGTTGTTCGAAAGCAAGGATGCCGATGGCGTGGCCCGTGTGGCCACATCGGCCCTGGCTTCGATCGGCATCGAATCCGTGTACTGGGCCGCGCCTGATGCGCCGCCCGCGGCGGACACGGACCCCGACAAGCGCGAACAGCGCCTGGGGCACGACCCCCAGCACCAGCAGATGCTGATGGCCCGGGTACCCCTGGACCTTCACCCCGAGGACTGCGAACAGCTGCAGTGGCTGGCCAAGCTGATCGACATCCGCCTGCACCAGCAGGCCGAGATGAACCACCTCTACGACGCGGTCTCGCGCCTGGCCCAGGCCGAGCGCCTGCAGCGCGCGCTGTTCGCCATCGCCAGCGAGGCCAGTGCCGGCCACGACATGAACCGCACGATGCGGTCGATCCACGCCATCATCGGCAGCCTCATGTACGCGGAGAACTTCTACATCGCGCTGTACGACAACCGCCGCGATGCCATCCGCTTTGCCTACTACGCCGACAACAGCGACACCGACCCGCCGCCACCGGATACCTACCTCTCGATGGACAGCCTCCGCGAGAGCGTCACCTGGTACCTGATCCGCGAAGGCCACCCGCTGTACGGCAACCTGGAGCAGATCCAGGCGCAGGTCGGCGGCGAACTGCACCCCAGCGGACCGGCGCCCGTGGACTGGCTGGGGGTGCCGATGATGCGCGATCGCGAGGTCAGCGGCGGCCTGGTGGTGCAGAGCTACCACGAGCATGCGCGCTACACCGAGCAGGACCGCCAGCTGCTGACCTACGTCGCCCAGCACGTGCAGACCGCGCTGGAACGGCGCGAGGCGCACGCCGATCTCGAGCGTCGCGTGGCCGAACGCACCATGGCCCTGCGTGACGCCAACCGGGTGCTGCAGCAGCAGGTCATCGAACGGCAGCGCGGCGAGCGGCTGCAGGCCGCCCTGTTCCGCATTGCCGAGCTGGCCAACACCACCGAAAGCCTGGAGGACTTCTACGCCTCCGTGCACCGGGTGGTCGGTGGCCTGCTCTACGCGCGCAACTTCTACATCGCGCTGCTCAGCGACGATGGCCGCAAACTGGACTTCCCCTACTCGGTCGACGAGATCGACCTCAACCGTCGCCAGCGCTCGCTGGGCCGCGGCCTGACCGAATACGTGTTGCGCCACGGCAAGGCGCTGCTGGCCGACCGCGATCGCATGAAGGCGATGATCGACCAGCACGAGCTGATCCCCAGCGGCGGCACGGCCTACTGCTGGCTCGGCGTGCCCCTGATCTGCGACGAGAAGACCGTCGGCGTTCTTGCGGTGCAGAGCTACACCCCCGAGTACACCTACAAGAAGCCGGACCAGGAGCTGCTGACCTTCGTCGGCTACCACATCGCCAACGCCCTGCAGCGCAAGCGCAGCGCCGAGTCGCTGAAGAAGGCCTACTCGAGCCTCGAACGGCGCGTCACCGAGCGCACGCAGGCGCTGGCCCTGGCCAACCGCGACCTGCGCGAACAGATCGCCGAGCGCGAACGCATCGAGCGGCGCCTGAAATACGAGACCCTGCACGACGCCCTGACCGGACTGCCCAACCGCGCACTGCTGCTGCAGCGACTCGAGCACGCCCTGCGCAGCTACCAGGAGGACCATGCCCGCAACTTCGCGGTGCTGTTCATCGACCTGGACCGCTTCAAGGTCATCAACGATTCGGTCGGCCATCTGATCGGCGACGACCTGCTGTTCCAGGTCGGCGGACGCATCCGCGCCTGCGTCAAGGGCGACGACATCGTCGCGCGCCTGGGCGGCGACGAATTCGCGGTGCTGCTGGAGAGCGTGATCGAGCAAGCCGACGTCTACCGCGTGGCCCAGCGCATCATCGAGGAACTGAACAGTCCGATCCGCATCGGCGGCAAGGAAATGTTCACCTCGGCGTCCATCGGCATCGCCATGTCCGCGCCCCACTACCTGCGCGCCGAGGAACTGCTGCGCGACGCCGACGCGGCGATGTACAGCGCCAAGGCCTCGGGCCGCCATCGCGCGGCCTGGTTCGACGACAACCTGCGCCGCAACGCGCTGTCGGTGCTGGAGATCGAGAGCGACCTGCGCCGGGCCCTCACGCGCAATGAGTTCGAACCGCACTTCCAGCCGGTCGTGCGCCTGGAGGACGGCGCCATCCTCGGCTACGAGGCCCTGATGCGCTGGCGCCATCCCGAACGCGGGCTGCTGCTTCCCGGCGCCTTCCTCAACGTGGCCGAGGACAGCGGCTGCATCGAGTCGATCGACTGGCAGATCTTCGAGAAGGCCTTTGCCTGCGCCACCGACCTGGTGCATGACGACATCTTCATCAGCATCAACGTCTCCGGCCGGCACCTGCGCAACAAGGACATCGACCGCCGCCTGCTGGGTCTGCTGGAATCCCACGCCGTCTCGCCACGCAACCTGCGCATCGAGGTGACCGAGCGCTCGCTGCTGGAAAACCCGGAGCAGATCAAGCTGACCCTGAACCGCCTGCGCGACCACGGCATCGCGATCTCGCTGGACGACTTCGGCACCGGTTATTCCTCGCTGAGCTACCTGCACCAGTACCCGATCGAGGTACTGAAGATCGACCGCTCGTTCACCGCCCGCATCGACGCCGACGGCAGCGTCGGCGAAGAGCGCCAGGGCCACGCGATCTTCCGCGCCATCCAGGCCCTGGCCGACTCGATGCAGATGCAGGTGATCGCCGAGGGCGTGGAAACCCGCAACCAGCGCGACCTGCTGCTGAAACTCGGCTGCCGCTTCGGCCAGGGGTTCCTGTACAGCGGCGCCCAACCGGCCAGGTACTGGAAGGGCCGCACCGTCCTGCCCTGCGCGGACACCCCGGGCTAGTGGCTGCGGTCTGAACCCGGAGCCGCCGGCACCTCGCTGAATACCCGCTCGATGTCGACCGGGTCATAGTGGTACTGCGCGGCACAGAACTCGCACGTCACCTCGACCACGCCATCGTTGGCATCCAGCGCGGCCTGCGCCTCGTCCTGTCCCAGGGCGCGCAGCATGGCCTCGACGCGCTGCTCCGAGCAGCTGCAGCCGAAATCCAGCGCGCTGGGCTCGAACAGCCGCACGCTTTCCTCGTGGTAGAGGCGGTACAGCAGGTCCTGCGCGGGCAGCTCCAGGAGCTCGCGCTCGCTCAGGGTGGCGGTCAGGTGACGCACGCGATTCCAGCCGTCGGCGTCCGTCGACGCGCCTGTGCCGCCTTCGCCGGGCAGCCGCTGCAGCAACAGGCCCGCGACACCCTCGGCGCCAACCGCCAGCACCAGGCAGGCGGGCAGCTGCTCGGAACGCTCGAAATAACCTTCCAGCGCCGCCGCCAGGTCCGCGCGGTCCAGGTCCACCAGGCCTTGGTAGCGATGTCCGGTCTCGGCATTGCCGATGGTGATGGCGAGCGTGGCGCCGGGCTGCGCGGACAGGTCGATGCCCTGCTCGAAGTCGGCATCCTCGTTGTGCCGCGCCAGGCCGCGCAGGCGGCCGCCGTCGGTGCACTCGGTGAACAACAGGCGCAGGTCGCCGTGGCTCTTGAGCTCCAGCGACAGCGCGCCGTCGAACTTGATGTGCCCGGTCAGCAGGGCGCTGGCGGCCAGGCTCTGGCCCAGCAGCTGGCGCACGGCCGGCGGGTAGTCGGCGCGGCCGGCCACTTCGTTCCAGCTGTCGGCCAGGCGCACCAGCACGCCGCGCACGCCGGCGCGTTCGAGCAGGAAACGGTGTAGGACGTCGTATTCGCGATTCAAGTCGGTACCTCCTGAGCGCCACGATGTGGGGCCGCTGGCGGGGATCACAAGTGACGCACGCCGCGCCGCGCGCGGCAAGCCGGCCACGCGCCGCCTGCTTTACACTGCGGCCGATGAAGACCGCCAAGCGATCGCTGACCCAACGCATCCTGCGCGCCGCGCTGTGGCTTGTGGCCATCTGGTTCATCGTCACCGAGTCGATGGTGCTGATCCTGCGCTTCGTGCCGCCATGGACCAGCGCCTTCATGGTCGAACGCCGGATCGACGCCTGGCAACACGGCGAGAAGGATTTCCGGCTGCGCTACCACTGGGTGCCCTGGTCGCGCATCAGCAAGCAGGTGCCGCTGGCGATGGTCGCCTCCGAGGACCAGAATTTCCCGTTCCACCACGGCTTCGACTTCGGCTCGATCCGCAAGGCCATCGACACCGCCGAGGACGGCGGCCGCCTGCGCGGCGCCAGCACCATCAGCCAGCAGACCGCCAAGAACCTGTTCCTGTGGAACGGCCGCAGCTTCGTGCGCAAGGGGCTGGAAGCCTATTTCACGGTGCTGCTGGAAGCGACCTGGCCCAAGCGCCGGATCCTCGAGGTCTACGTCAACATCGCCGAAATGGGCAACGGCATCTACGGCGTGGATGCAGCCGGCCGGACCTACTTCCACACCACGCCGGACCATCTCGACGCGCGCCAGGGCGCGCTGCTGGCGGCCGTCCTGCCCAATCCTCGCCGCATGCACGCCGATCGTCCCTCCGATTACGTGCTGCACCGGGTGGACTGGATCATGCAACAGATGCAACAGCTGGGCGGCACCGCCTACGTGACCGAGAACACCCCCCCGCACCCGCGACGCCAGCCCTGAACGGCTCTGGCAGAATGGCCCGTCGAAGGAGCCGCAACCATGCCCACACTGACCGTCGTCGTCCCCGCCTACAACGAGTCCGCGGGCCTGGCCGCCTTCCACCACCGGCTGCAGGCGGCGCTGGAAGCGCTGGATCTGGAGTGGCGCGTGCTCTACGTCGACGACGGCAGCCGCGACGCCACCTGGGCGGCTATCCGCGCTCTGGCCGCCGAGGATCCGCGGGTGGACGGCCTCAGGCTGTCACGCAATTTCGGCAAGGAAATCGCCCTCAGCGCCGGCCTCGACCATGCCGATGGCGATGCCGTGGTGGTCATCGACGCCGATCTGCAGGATCCGCCCGAACTGATCGACGACCTGGTCCGCGCCTGGCGCGCCGGCCACGACGTGGTCTACGCCACGCGCACGGCGCGCGATGGCGAGAGCCGCTTCAAGCGCTTCACCGCCGCCGCCTTCTACCGGATCATGGAACGCCTGTCCGACACGCGGCTGCCGCGCGACACCGGCGATTTCCGCCTGCTGTCGCGACGCGCGGTGCTGGCCCTGCGCGAATTGCGCGAGCGCCAGCGGTTCATGAAGGGCCTTTTCAGCTGGATCGGCTATCGCCAGACCGGCGTGCCCTATCGCCGCCAGCCGCGCCACTCCGGGCGCAGCCGCTGGAGCTTCTGGCGGCTCATGAACCTGGCCATCGAGGGCATCACCTCGTTCTCCGTCGCGCCGCTGCGGCTGGCCACCTGGATCGGCCTGGCCTCGGCGCTGCTGGCCTTCAGCTACGGCAGCTGGGTGCTGGTCAAGGCCCTGATCTGGGGCGATCCCGTGCACGGCTACCCGAGCCTGGCCCTGATGATCCTGTTCCTGGGCGGCGTGCAGCTGATGGCGCTCGGGGTGATCGGCGAATATCTCGGCCGGCTGTACGCCGAAAGCAAGCAGCGGCCGCTGTATTTCGTCGAGGACCGCCTGGCCGCGGCGGATGGACGCGAGGGCGTTTCTGACCCGGACCGATCGCGCTAGACTCGAAGCCGACACCAGTCGCCACGGGAGCAGCTCATGCAGCAAGTCAGGCACCTGTTGGAAGCCAAGGGCAACCAGATCCACCACGTCGACCCGGACACGCCCGTGCTGGAGGCCATCAAGCGCATGGCCGAACAGGGCGTCGGCGCCCTGCTGGTCATGCGCGGCGAGACCCTGGTCGGCATCGTTTCCGAACGCGACTACGCACGCAAGGTGGTGCTGCAGGGACGCGCCTCGGCGAGCACGCCGGTCAGCGAGATCATGAGCGCGAACGTGCTCACCGTCGGCCTCGACACCAGCATCGAGGAATGCATGCACCTGTGCACCGACAGCCGCGTGCGGCACCTTCCGGTGGTCGACGGTCCCAGCGTGGTCGGCGTGCTGTCGATCGGCGACCTGGTCAAGGCCGTGATCGACCACCAGGCCGAGGAAATCGAGCAGCTGCAGCGCTACATCGCCAGCTAGGAGCGGTCTTCCGACATCGTCTTCTCGGGCCGCAGACCGTCCGAGCGGTCCACGCGCGCGCCGATCCACCCCGCGCCCAGTGCGAAGCCGGCACTGATGGCGGCCAGCGTGCCCAGCGTGGTGCCGGCAGCCTTGAGCAGGCTCAGGCCACTGGTGATGACCAGGTCACCGAAGCGCCAGATCACCGTCTCGACGAAGTTCTTGCCCTTGTAGCGCGCCTCGCGCTCGGCGCGTGTGTACAGCGCGTTGCTGGCTGGCGCGACCATGCCGTAGAGGAAACCGCGGTTGGCGACCATCACCAGCGCCAGCAGCGGCACCATGGCCGTGATCCAGGCGAGGATTCCCCAGTGCATCCACGGCATCGGCACATGGATGTCGCCGAACACGCCGAGGCTGCCGAACAACAGCAGATTGACGCCGGCAGCGACGACCAGGCACGCGCCGGGGCCCAGGCGCGACAGCAGCCAGCGGGTGGGGCCGATCTGCAGCACGATCACCAGCGCGTTGGCGGCCAGGTCAAGGTGTCCGTAGAACGCGGTGCGCGCCACCGCGGTGTCGAAGTGCCCCTTCACGTAATCGGCCATCAGCGCGTAGGCGAAGGTACCCGCGCCGTCGGACAGCAGCATCAGCATGGCCATGTAGCGCAGGAACGGCTGGGTGAACACCTGCCTTGCACCGGCCAGCAGCGAGCCACCGATGGCCGGGGCCGGACGACGCCCGGCATCGGTCGACACGGCCAGCCACAGCAGCAGGCCCAGCGCGGTGGCCAGCAAGCCCGCCGAGACCAGCAGAAGCGGCGCGTCGCCGAGCACGCCGACCAGCAGCGAGGTCAGGATCGGGCCGGCCACCGCGCCGATGGTGCCGCCGATGCCGATCAGCGGGAACAGGCGACGGGCCTGCACGCTGGACCAGATGTCGGCCATCAGGCTCCAGAACAGCGACACCACGAACAGGTTGAAGATGCTGGTCCAGACGAAGAACACCGTGCCCAGCAGCCTGGCGCCGATGCGGTCCTGGTAGAGGAAGGCCGGGACGAAGGCGACCAGGCAGACGATGAAGAAACTGTAGCTCCACAGCATCAGCTGGCGACGCGGGAAACGCGACACCAGCATGCCGAAGAGCGGGGTCAGGGCCAGCATCGCGACGAAGGTGGCGCCGTAGAACAGCGGCAGCGAGATGGAACCCACCGCGCCGCTCAGCTGATCGCGCACCGGGCGGATCATGTAGTACGCGGTGAGCAGGAAGAAGAACACCAGCGCCGAAAGCGCCAGAGGCCGCCATTCGTCCCTGCGTATCTCGGTCATCGGCATGGGCGGGATCTCACGCCTCGCGCGAGGTCTCTTGGGCGGCCTCTTCGGCGGCGGCATGGTCGTCCGCGGCGTCGAAGGCGGTCAGGTGCTGCACCATGGGCGGCAGCGGACAATGCAGCGAGGCGCAGATCACGCGCAGGAGCTCGGCTTCGGCAAGATTGACCTGCTGATCCTCGGTGATCGCCTCGGCCAGTCCACGCACCACCAGCTGCTTGTCGAATGGACGGATCCGGTCGATGCGCTCCAGCGCGCGGTCCAGCGCCGGCTGCCAGTCGTCGGGAACCGTGTAGACCGACCGGGTATTGGGCAGCGCCTCGTTCATGCCGCGCGCCCAGGCGCGGCGCGCGGCGTCATCGTCATCGTGGCCCTGGCGGGCGACGATGGCGCACAGCGTGGCGTATTCGGTATCGACCTGGCGCAGGCGCAGGGCTCCGGGCACGAATCCGCCGGACGGATCGAGCGCATCGGCCAGCATCTGGCGCACCAGCTTGACCAGGCAGTACTCGTGCAGGTCCACCCGCTGGTCGGCGTTGACCATGGCCTGCAAGGTCTCCACCAGGCTCTCCAGGCGCGGACGCGGCTGGCGCTTGAGCTGCGGGAACGACAGCGCCACCAGCGGCAGGTGCAGCATCGGATGCAGGATCGACAGCGGCGGAAGCAGCGCCTCCACGCCCTCGGCCGTGCCGCTGCCGAAGCTGTTGTCGACCTGCAGCAGCTGCGCGTCGCGCACCTGCGGGTTGTCGTCCACCGCCAGCGCGAGCACCAGTTCAAGCGCGCCGGTGGCGTCCTGCGTCGCCTGCCGCAAGGCGTCCGGCAACTGCCGCTGCAGCTGGCCGGCCGCATGCATGTCATGCGCCTGCGGCTGGCCGATGCGCTCGCCGAGACGACTGGCATCCAGCGGCATCGGACGGTCGCTGCGCGGCAGAGTGACCGGCGTGGCCGCCGCCGCGGCCGCCACGGCGATGGTCGGCATGAATCCGGAGATCGAGGCGGAGGCGTCCTCGCCGCGACGCGCGCGCTGCGGATGCATCCAGGCGCGCGACAGCTGCTCGATTTCCTTCTCGTCGTAGGGCACGCCCAGGGCGCGGATGCGCTCGGGCAACGGCGGATGCGTGGCGAACAGCCGACTGAAGCGGCCCGGCTCGCCGAACAGCATGTGCGCCACCTCCTGGCGGTTGGAGGCCGACAGTTGCGAGCCTTCCTCCATCGCCGCGATCTTCTTCAGCGCGCCGGCGATGCCGTTGGTCTGGCGCGTGAACTGCACCGCCGAGGCATCGGCCAGCGCTTCGCGCGAACGCGCCACCGCGGCCTGGATCAGGCGTCCGAAGAAAAAGCCCACGTAGCCCACCACCAGCAGCCCCACGCCGATCAGGACGATGTAGGCCGAACTGTCCTTGCGGCTGCGCACACGGCCGGTGGTCTGCATCAGGAAACGCCCGACGATGCCGACCACCAGGATGCCGAACAGCAGCCCCATCAGGCGGATGTTAAGTCGCATGTCGCCGTTGAGCACGTGGCTGAACTCGTGCGCGATCACGCCCTGCAGCTCGTCGCGGGTCAGGCGGTCCAGGCAACCCTGGGTCACGCAGACCGCGGCATCGGACGGTGTGTAGCCGGCGGCGAAGGCATTGATGCCGGGCTCGGACTCGAGCACGAAGATGTCCGGCACCGGCACCGAGGAGGCGATGGCGATCTCCTCCACCACGTTGCGCAACTTGCGCCAGGCCGGGTTGGTTGTGTCCGCCGGAACGAACGTGGCGCCCATCTGCTGGGCCACCGCCGAACCGCCCGAACGAAGGCTCAGCGTGCGGAACAGCGAGGCCAGGCCGATCAGCAACATGACGCCCACGCTGATCAGGATGATCGTGCCGGGCGCGATGTCCACCCGCAGCAGGCTCGGCCCGTACTGGCCGGCGTCATACCCGCTCGGATCGATCTTCTCGGGATTCAGAAAGCCCATCACCAGGATGACCACCAGATCCACGGCGGCCACCACGGCCACCACGGCAAGCGCGAACAGCGCCACGAAACTGCGGCTGCTGCGGCGTACTCGCGCCTGTTGGGCGAAGAAATCCATGGCGTGTCAGCGAGGCGTCAGGACGATTCCGGCAAACGCGACGCGGCGCATCAGGTGAAGGACACCTGCGGCGCTTCCTTGTCGGCCGGGTCCTCGAGCTTGAACGACTCGGCGGGCTTGAATCCGAAATTGCCGGCGATCAGGGTGTTGGGAAACACCTCGCGCAGGTTGTTGTAGCCCATCACCGCGTCGTTGTAGGCCTGCCGGGCGAAGGCAATGCGGTTTTCCGTGGAGGTCAGCTCCTCGGACAGCTGCATCATGTTCTGGTTGGCCTTCAGGTCCGGATAGGCCTCGGACACCGCGAACAGCCGGCCCAGCGTCTGGCTCAGCATGTTCTCGCTGCCGGACAGCTTCTTCATGGCCTCCGGATCGCCCGGATTGGCCTTGGCGCCGGCCAGGCCGGACACCGCCGTGTTGCGCGCCTGTATCACCGCTTCCAGGGTCTCGCGCTCGTGCTTGAGGTAGCCCTTGGCGGTTTCCACCAGGTTGGGGATCAGGTCATGCCGTCGGGTCAGCTGCACGTCGATCTGGGCGAAGGCGTTCTTGTAGCCGTTGCGTGCCTTCACCAGGCCGTTGTAGATGCCGACCAGGTACCCGACAATCAGCACCAGAACGATGAGGACAATGATGGTAGTCATCGGTCATTCCCTATCCGCGCAAAGCGGTCCGTGTTCCGGCCAGCATAGCATGACCAAACGCCTGTTCCCCCGCCTTTTCCCGATGCTCGCATGGCTTGTGTGCGGGGCCTTCCAGGCCCATGCCGGCACCTTGCAGATGGCACGGCCGCAGGCCACTGCCGCCACCGTTCCGGCCACGCGGCTGAAGTCCGCGATCAAGGCCTACGACGGCTGGCTGGACGTGCTCGACACGCGGCGCGCGGTACCCGGCCTGGCCACCGCGATCATTGTCGACCGGCGCGTCGCCTACGAGCGCGTGCTCGGCTATGCCGACACCGCGACCGACAGCCGCGTCACGCCCAACACGGTGTTCCGCATCGCCTCGCTGTCCAAGGCCTTCGCCTCGGCACTGACCGGGATGCTGGTCGACAACGGACAGCTGCGCTGGGACACGCGGCTGGTCGACATCCTGCCGTTCTTCGACCTCAGCACCAGCGGTGCCACCAGGCAGGCCACCGTCGGCGACATCCTCGGCCAGCGCCTGGGACTGCCGCGCAATGCCTACGACACCCTGCTGGAAGCGGACGTGCCCTACCCCACGCTGGCGCGTGAGCTGGACCGCATCGACCTGCGTTGCCCGGTGGGCACCTGCTACAGCTACCAGAACGTCGCCTTCAGCCTGATCGGCGACGTCGTGCATGCCCGTACCGGCGATTTCTACGGCCACGCGGTCGAGCGACGCCTGTTCCTGCCACTGGGCATGACCACGGCGACCTATGGCCTGGAAGGCCTGGAGAACAGTCGCAGCTGGGCGCGTCCGCATCGCCGCAGGCATGGCGGCTGGATGCCGTTCCTGCCCGACGAAACCTACTATCGGGTCGCACCGGCGGCGGGCGTCAACGCCAGCCTGCGCGACCTGGAGCAGTGGCTGATCGCGCAGATGGGCGGGCGCCCGGACGTGCTGTCGCCGGGCTTGCTCAAGGCGCTGCATGCGCCCGGTGTCGCCACGCCCATCGAGCGCCATGCCAGCCCGTGGCGACGCGCCCGCGTCAGGGACGCGCACTACGCGCTGGGATGGCGCGTGTATGACTACGCCGGGCAGCGGCTGGTCTTCCATGCCGGCGCGGTGCAGGGCTACCGCGCCATGATCGGTTTCCTGCCGGGCCAGAACGTGGGCCTGGTGATCGTCTGGAATGCCGGGACCTCGGCGCCATCCGGACTGTTCCCGATGGTGCTCGACCGTTTGCTCGACCAGCCGTCCCGCGACTGGGCAGGGATCAACGGACCACGCGCCCGCCACTGAATGCGGCATGCGGAAAGGGCGGCGCCGAAGCACCGCCCTTTCGATGGCAGACGCCGTTGACGATGCCTACTGCTGGTTGCCCAGGGTGAAGCGGATGCGGCGGCTCATGGTCACCGGGAACGGCTGACCGTTGCGCAGCGCTGGACGGAACTTCCAGCGTTCGACCGCGCGCACGGCCTCGCGATCGAACACACGCTTGGGATCGGCATCGATCACCTTGGCATCGGTCACCGCACCATCGGTATCGACGGTGAACTGCACGTCCACCCAGCCCTGCTGTCGACGCAGGCGCGCGGCCGTCGGGTAGCGGGCCCGGACACTGCTGACCAGCACCGCATCCTGGATCTGCACCTGCCTGGTCTGCTGCGGCTGCGGCTGCGGGGCGCTCTCCTTCGGCGCCGACTGCGAAGCGGTCTCTTCCGGCGTCGACGCGTTCTTCTTCGCGTTCGCCTGCGCATCGGCCTGCTGCCTGCGCTCCGCCGCCGCCTGCTCCTGGCGACGCTGGGCCGCCTGCTGCTGGGCCAGCAACGCGGCCTGCGCCTGCTGCTGCTCCTTGGAGGCCGTCTTGCGCTGCGCGTCGAGCTTGGAACGCAGGATGGTCAGCGTGTAATTGTCCGGATCGGCCTTGGCCAGCAGATCGATCTCGCGCTGCGCATCGTTGAAGTTGCGATTGTTGATGTCCTGCTCGGCCTCGTTGGCACCGAACGGGAAGGTCTCGCGCAGGGCTTCCGCGGCCACGGGATTGCTGGGCTGGCGCTCGAGGACCTTGAGATAGAACTCGAAGGCGTTGTTGCCCGCGGGCGACAGCAACCGCTCTTCCTTGACCGCCTTGGCGGCCTCGGCCAGCAACTGGTCGGTGGACATCGCCGACACGTTCGCGGGCGGCGGAGTAGCCTTCGCGGCCGCCACCTTCTTGGCCACGACCTTGGGCGCATCCTCACTCTGGACCGCGTTCATGTGTGGCTGGATCACGAGGAACCAGCCCGCCACGGCGATCACGAGGATGATCAGGACGGTGAAGATCACATTGGGAGACACCGCGCCTCGGGCGCGGCCACGGTTCGATATAGACATTCGGGTATCCATGGTCATTCGCTACATTGCTGACAGATACCCGCGCCCCCTGTAGTTCCCCTGGTGAAGAACCCAGACCCTGCGGCCTGTTGCAGCGCGGATTCAAGCACAAGGTACCCCTATCGCGGGCCAGTGCCAATAGCTAAGTGCTTCTTCGGCAAGGGTACCTTGGCGAATCCGCCGCCGCAAAAACGAAATGCCCCGGAAATCCGGGGCAAATGCATGATTCCATGCCGACTCCCTGCGCCTTCGGCGTCAGGGAGCCCCGGCGTATCGTGTACGCCTTTTTCGTTGCTTACTTGCGACGGGTGCGAGTGGCCCGGGACATGCGCGCAGGCGTGGTCGCTGCCGACTTGGCCGGTGCCTTGCGGGCAGACTTCCTGGCCGGCTTCTTCGCAGCCTTCTTGGCTACTTTCCGGGTCGCCTTCTTGGCGGTCTTCTTGGTGGCCTTCTTGGTGGCCTTCTTGGCTACTTTCCGGGTGGCCTTCTTGGCGGTCTTCTTGGTGGCCTTCTTGGCTACTTTCCGGGTCGCCTTCTTGGCGGTCTTCTTGGTGGCCTTCTTGGCTACTTTCCGGGTGGCCTTCTTGGCGGTCTTCTTGGTGGCCTTCTTGGCTACTTTCCGGGTGGCCTTCTTGGCGGAGGACTTCTTGACCGCCTTCTTGGCGGTGGCGCGCTTGGCGACCTTCTTGGTGGCCTTCTTGGCGGCGGTCTTCCTGACGGCCTTCTTCACGGCCTTCTTGGCGGCCGGCTTCTTGGTGGCGGTTTTCTTGGCGGCCTTCTTGGCAGCCGGTTTCTTTGCGGCTTTCTTTGTCGTAGCCATGATTCGTCTCAGCTCCTCATCAGTTGGCAGTGGTTGTCCGGTAAACGCATGCAGAAACGCTTCAACCAGCAGGTCACTATTTGTCGCGTGCCTGAGGTTGTTGACCTGGCGGCGAGTACGTTCGTCGGAAAGCAGTCGAAGTACATGTAGAGGGATGGATACGGTCACCTTGCGCACCGCTCCGGCCTTCTTGCCGTGATCGATGTACGGCTTGATGTACTTCGTTGCTGCCATCTTCCAAACCATTACCGCCATTGGGCGCAGAAACTAGACCCGTACAAACGTGGTGTCAATAAAATTTGCGCAGCAAAATCGGGGCCAGGTCGCCGCCGCGCGACGCGCCCGCGGCCGCTTTGCGACGTACAATCAGCAAAAATCTTCAATATTGTATAGACGTCTAAACGTATATATGCAGATACGTCCGGCGACGAAGCGTCGACAAACCCGTGACAGCATGTTGCCGAGCACGCCGGAAACGCAATGCGCCAGGACGCAGGCGCGGATGCAAAAACGCCGCCTCCGGATTGGAGGCGGCGCTTGCAAGCACTTGTCGCCAAAAGAGAAATTGAACGCGCGCGTGAACGCGCTCAGTGGCCGGCGCCGCGATCCCAGCGGCGCGCGGTGGACTCAGTCGTCCTCGTTCTCGATCAGCTCGGCGTAGGCATCCGGATCGAGAAGCTCGTCGAGCTCGGACTTGTCATCGGGACGCACCATGAAGATCCAGCCCTCTCCGTAGGCATCCTCGTTGATCGATTCGGGGCTGTCGTCGAGCGCCTCATTGACCTTGACGACTTCGCCGTTGACCGGCGAGTAAACGTCCGATGCCGCCTTCACGGACTCCACGACCGCGCATCCGTTTTCAGGTCCGACGCGCGCGCCGATTTCCGGAAGCTCGACATAGACGAGGTCGCCCAACTGCTCCTGGGCATGATCGGAAATGCCCACGCGCACCAGGCCGTCGTCTTCCAGACGCGCCCACTCGTGGGACTTCATGAATTTCAGGTCGCCGGGAATCTCGCTCATGGGTCGGTCCTGTCGGTTCGTTGATGGAATGGAATGTATGTGCCGCGTGCGGCGGTTCGAGATCAGATGCCTTCGCGCGGCTTGCCGTCGCGCACGAACGGATATTTCACCACGCGCACCGGAAGCTCGCGGTCGCGGATCGAGACCCGCACGTCGCCGAGCTCCCCCGCGGGCACCCGCGCGAAGGCGATGGCCTTGCCCAGCGTGGGTGAAAAGCTGCCGGACAGGATCTCGCCCTCGCCGGCATCGGTGAGCACGCGCTGGCCGTGGCGCAGCACGCCCTTGCCGTCCAGCACCAGGCCGACCATGCGTCGCTTCACGCCCTCGGCCTTCTGCGTCTCCAGCGCGGCGCGGCCGATGAAGTCACGCCCCTCGTCCAGCGCCACGGTCCAGCCCAGGCTCGCCTCCCAGGGCGTGACGTCCTCGTCCATGTCCTGGCCGTAGAGATTCATGCCGGCCTCCAGGCGCAGGGTGTCGCGGGCGCCGAGGCCGGCCGGTTGCACGCCGGCGTCCAGCAGCGCCTGCCACAGCGCCTCGGCATGGTCCTGCTCGACCATGACCTCGAAGCCGTCCTCGCCTGTGTAGCCGGTGCGGGCCACGAACAGGGGCACGCCGTGCAGCGCCTGGGCGGCGGCGGCGTGGAACTTGCCCATCGCGCGGATGCGCTCGCGGTCGACCTCGGCCAGCACGCCGATCAGCTTCTCGCGTGCCTGCGGCCCCTGCACCGCGATCATGGCGAAGTCCTCGCGCTCGCGGACCTCGACATCGAAGGCTTCGGCCTGGCGGCGGATCCAGGCCAGGTCCTTCTCGCGGGTGGCCGCGTTGACCACGACGCGGAAGAAGTGCTCGCCCAGGAAATACACGATCAGGTCGTCGATCACGCCGCCGCGCTCGTTGAGCATGCAGGTGTACAGCGCCTTGCCGTGCTCGGCGAGCTTGTCCACGCTGTTGGCCAGCAGGTGGCGCAGGAAATCGCGCACGCGCTCGCCGTGCAGGTCGACCACGGTCATGTGCGAGACATCGAACATGCCGGCGTCCTTGCGCACGGCGTGATGCTCGTCGATCTGCGAGCCGTAGTTGAGCGGCATGTCCCAGCCGCCGAAGTCCACCATGCGCGCGCCCTGGGCGCGGTGAGCTTCATTGAGAACGGTCTTTGCGGTCATGCGCGGCTCGGGGAGGGGGACAGGCCGGTCATTATCGCCGCGCAACGCCGCCGATTCCAACCGCCCGCGCGGAATCGATGCGGCGGAAGGTCAGATTCAGCCGCGGCGCCCGCACCCGCCGACTGCGCGGCAGCGCGTGCCGGTAGTGGCGCTGCGTGTCGCCGGCCATGCGCAGCAGGCTGCCGTGCCCGAGGTCGAGATCGAGCGCGTGCCCGGCGCCATGCCGGTCGCGCAGCCGGAAGCGGCGCGTGGCGCCAAGGCTGACGCTGGCGATCACCGGATGCGGGCCCAGTTCGGCCTCGTCGTCGCTGTGCCAGCCCATGGCGTCGTTGCCGTCGCGGTAGAGGTTGGCCAGCACGCTGTCGAAGGACACGCCGCACTGGACCGAGACGCGCCGGCGCAGCGCATCGAGCGCCGGCGTCCAGGGCCGCGGTTCGAAACGCGTGCCCGAATAGCGATAGGCCGCGTGCGCATCGCCGATCCAGCAGCTCAGCCGCGGCGCATTCACGTCGCGACCGAACAGGCGCAGGCGATGCTGCTCGAAGTCGATCTCCTCCAGCAGCGCCGCCAGCAGCGCATCGGCCTCCCCGGCCGGCAGCCATTGCGGCCAGCAGGTCAGCTCGGCACCCGGCAGCGCCGGCTCGATGCAGGCTTGCGGCGTCTCG
This sequence comes from uncultured Gammaproteobacteria bacterium, assembly GCA_963821885.1. Classification (GTDB taxonomy): domain Bacteria; phylum Pseudomonadota; class Gammaproteobacteria; order Xanthomonadales; family Rhodanobacteraceae; genus Oleiagrimonas. The sequence continues at coordinate 322,284 of CAWGFN010000002.1, forward strand.
AACAGGCGCGGCTGCATGGCCATGGCGGCTCAGTCGGCCGGCGGCTCGATCGGATAGTCGGGCGTCGCGTCGAGGCTGGCCGCGCACACCTGCGCCAGCTCCAGCAGGCGCAGGTCCGAACCGCGCGGACCGACGAACTGCAGGCCCACCGGCAGGCCGGACGCGGTCATGCCCATCGGGATGCTGACCGCCGGACACGCGGCCAGGCTGGCGAACGCGGTCAGGTCGGCATGGTTGGCCGGCTCCGGCGTGCCCAGTTCGAATCCCGCCTGCGGCACGGTCGGCAGCACCAGAACGTCGACCTGGGCGAACAGGCGCCGCATCTTCAGCGTCGCCGCGTCGAGCACGCGGTCGGCGGCGGCGTAATCGGCCGCGCTGCGTTGCCGGGCGTAGTCGAGCATGGCGCGGAACCGCGCGGACACCGGATGCGCGGCGTCGTCCAGGTCGGCGGCGAAGGTGCCCAGCATCTCCGCTTCCATCAGCAACAGGCCGGCGCGCCGCGTGCGGGTGAAGTCCCAGTCGCCGAAATCGACGTTGCGGCGTTCGCCAAGTTCATACGGCAGGCGCGCCAGCGCGGACTCGAACACCTCGATGACGTCGTCCTGCACGCCCAGCGCGCGCAGGTCGGGCAGCAGTCCGGTGCGCAGGCGGCCCGGCTCCCAGTCGGGCGGCGAGAAAGCCACCCGGCGATGCCGCGAACGCGGATCGTCGGCGTCGTAACCGGCCAGCACCTGGAGCAGCACGGTCAGGTCGTCCACGCCACGCGCCAGCAGGCCGATCGCGTCCAGGCGCCTGGCGGCGGGCAGCACGCCGCGCGTGGAGATCTCGCCGTGGGTGGGCTTGAGCGCATACAGTCCGCAGCAACTGGCCGGAATGAGGATCGACCCGAGGCTGTCGGTGCCGATGGCCACGCTGGCCATGCCGGTGGCCACGGCCACCGCCGCGCCGCCCGAGGAACCGCCGGCGCTGTGGTCGGGGCGGAACGGATTGCGCGTGGGCCCGGTGTGCGGATTGTCGGTGGCGGTGCCCAGCGCGCCCTCGTCCATATTGGTCTTGCCCAGCAGGACGGCGCCGGCGGCACGCAGGCGCGAAATCACGTGCGCATCCTGGGTCGCCTCCGTGTCGTGGCGACCGGGCATGCCGCCACGGGTCGGCCAGCCGGCCATGTCGATGTTGTCCTTGATCGCCACCGGGATGCCATCCAGACGGCCGATCACGCCCTTCTCGCGGCGCTTGACCGCGCCGACCACCTGGTCCTGCACCAGCGCCGGACGCACATCGACGAAGGCGTTGAGCCTCGGATTCAGCCGCTCGACCGCCCCCATGCAGGCATCGGCCACCTGCTGCGAACTGGCGCGGCCGACGGCCAGCCAGTGCAGCAACTGGCACATGCTGGCGCGGCGCAGGTCATGGGCGGAAGGCGAGACGGAGCTGTTCATGCAGGGTCGGACCACGGTCGCGTTCGATTTCCCCATGAACGCGCAAATCGATGCCCGACGCAAGCATTTGCCGCCCGCCCCGCGAATGCGGACAATCGACCTTTGCGTGGCGCGTCCGCCATGCCCGCCGCGCGCCGGCCAGCCTTCCCCGCCTTCACGGAGCCCGACATGAGCGAACGCGAAACGATGGAATACGACGTCATCACCGTGGGCGCCGGCCCGGCGGGGCTGGCGTTCGCGATCCGCCTCAAGCAGCTCAAGCCGGAGCTGTCGGTGTGCGTGATCGAGAAGGCCTCGACCGTCGGCGCGCAGATCCTGTCCGGCGCCGTGATCGAGCCCGGCCCGCTGGACGCGCTGCTGCCGGACTGGCGCAAGAGCCCGCCGCCGGTGTGCGTGCCGGTCACCGGCGACGAATTCTGGATGCTGGGCAACCATGAAAGCGCGCGCAAGCTGCCCACCCCGCCGCAGATGCACAACTCGGGCAACTTCATCGTCAGCCTCGGCGCGATGTGCGCCTGGCTGGCGCCGCAGGCCGAGGCGCTGGGCGTGGACATCTTCCCCGGCTTCGCCGCCGCCGAACCGGTGTATCGACGACGACGGCGCCGTCGCCGGCGTGCGCATCGGCGACATGGGCGTGGCCCGCGACGGCTCGCACAAGCCCGGCTACACCCAGGGCATCGACATCAAGGCGAAGGTCACCGTGCTGGCCGAGGGCTGCCGCGGCCACCTGTCCAAGCAGCTGATCAAGAAGTACGCGCTGGACAGGGACAGCGACCCGCAGACCTACGGCATCGGCATGAAGGAACTGTGGCAGGTGCCCGAGGGCCGGGTCACGCCGGGCAAGGTGGTGCACACGCTGGGCTGGCCGCTGGACCCGAAGACCTACGGCGGCAGCTTCATCTACCACCTGGACGACAACCGCGTGGCCATCGGCTTCGTGGTCGGGCTCGACTACGAGGACCCTGAATTCTCGCCGTTCGAGGCCTTCCAGCAACTCAAGCACCACCCGAAGGTCAAGGCGCTGCTGGAGGGCGGGCAGATCCTGTCCGGCGGCGCGCGCGCCCTGGTCGAGGGTGGCTACCAGTCCCTGCCGAAGGTGGAGATGCCCGGCGCGATGCTGATCGGCGACGCCGCCGGCCTGCTCAACGTGCCCAAGATCAAGGGCACCCACCAGGCCATCCGCTCGGGCATGCTGGCCGCCGAGCACGTGGCCGAACAAGGCTCGTCCGAAGGCTTCGACCGCGTGCTGCGCGCCTCGCCCGCCATGGCCGAGCTGAAGAAGGTGCGCAACATCCGCCCGGGCTTCCACAAGGGCATGTGGATGGGGCTGATCAACGCGGCCTGGGAGACGATCACCTTCGGCCTGTCGCCGTGGACGCTGAAGAACCACGCCGACTGGTCGTCGCTGGACAGGGTCGGCCAGCACGAAAGCCCGAAGCGCGACTACGTCGAGCGCGACCTGCCGCCGCGCGATCGCCTGGCCAGCGTGTACTTCGCCGCCACCGAGCACGACGAGGACCAGCCGGTGCACCTGAAGGTGGCCGACACCAACGTGTGCATCACCACGTGCGCCGAGGAATACGGCAATCCCTGCACGCGCTTCTGCCCGGCCAACGTGTACGAGATCGTCGACGACGAGGCCGGCAAGCGGCTGCAGATCAACGCCGCCAACTGCGTGCACTGCAAGACCTGCGACATCAAGGACCCGTACCAGATCATCAACTGGGTCACGCCCGAGGGCGGCTCCGGACCCAGCTACCAGAACCTGTGAGCCGGGCGTCGGGCGCGGGCGGCCTGCCGCGGCCCGGCGCTAGACTGCAGCCATGGAAAACCGTCCCGTGACGCTGCTGCGCGGCCTGCTGTTCCGAGTCCTGCGCCTGGGCTTTCGCCTGCTGCCGCTGCGCGCGGCCACCCGCGACCGCTGGCGGCGGCGCTTCCTGCAGCGCCATGCACACTGGGTGCCCGGGGCGCCGCGCGGGCAGATGCCCGCAGCGGCATCGCCGCGCACGCCCGAGACCTGCGCTCATCGCGGCGCGCCCGCCATCGGCCATGTCGAGCATCGCCCCGGCCCGCTGCCCGACCCGCTGCCGGCCACTCTGGTGGCCTTCTACCTGCCGCAGTTCCACCCGATTCCCGAGAACGATGCCTGGTGGGGCGAGGGCTTCACCGAGTGGACCAACGTCACCCGCGCGCTGCCGCAGTTCGAGGGCCACGTGCAGCCGCGCCTGCCCGGCCCGAGCGGCTGCTACGACCTGCGCGATCCCGACGTCATGCGCCGGCAGATGCAGTGGGCGCGCGAGTACGGCATCGGCGCGTTCTGCCTGTACCACTACTGGTTCGAAGGCCGGCAACTCCTGGACGCGCCGGCCGCGCAATGGCTGGCCGACCCGAGCCTGGACCTGCCGATCTGCCTGTGCTGGGCCAACGAAAGCTGGACCCGCCGCTGGGACGGGCGCGAGCGCGACATCCTGATCGAGCAGCGCCACGATCCCGACGACGACCTGGCCTTCATCGCCGCAGTGGCGCCCTACCTTCGCGACCCGCGCTACCTGCGCGTGGAGGGCCGGCCGCTGCTGCTGGTGTACCGCGTCGAGCTGCTGCCCGACGCCGCGGCCACCGCCGCGCGCTGGCGCCGCTGGTGCGCCGACAACGGCGTGGGCGAGATCATGCTGGCCTGCGTGCACGGCTTCGAACGCCGCGACCCGCGCACGATCGGTTTCGACGCCGCCGTGGAATTTCCGCCCAACCTGGCCACGCCGCCCGACATCACCGCGCGCCAGCAGCTGCTGAACGCGGACTTCCGCGGCCAGGTGCTGGACTGGCGCGCCCTGGCGCGCGAGGCCGCCGCGCGGCCGATGCCCGACTACACGCTGTTCCCTGGCGTCAATCCCGGCTGGGACAACACGCCGCGCCGCCGTGATCGCGGGCGCGTGTACCTGCATGCCTCGCCGCGCGGCTACGGTGAGTGGCTCGAGCACACCCTCGCGCGGCGCATGCCGTCGCTGCCACCGTCGCGGCGCCTGGCCTTCGTCAACGCCTGGAACGAGTGGGCCGAGGGCGCGGTGCTGGAGCCGGATGCGCGCCTGGGCTTCGCCTGGCTGGAGGCCACCCGCCGCGCGCTGCAGTCGGCGGCCGGCGGCGCGCCCGCCGCCGACCCGCGCCCGTGCGCGGTGGTGCACGCCTGGTACCCCGAACTGCTGGACGAGATCGTCGCCGCCCTGCGCGCCAGCGGCATCGACTGGCGCGTGGTGGTCACCACCGCGCACGAGCGCGAGGCCGCCGTACGCGAACGCCTCGCCGCCCTGCGCCTGGAGGCCGAGCTGGAGGTGTTCGACAACCGCGGCCGCGACATCCTGCCGTTCCTGCACGTGGCCCACCGCCTGCTCGACGAGGGCGTGGCGGTGGTGCTGAAGCTGCACACCAAGCGCTCGGTCCACCGCGCCGACGGCGACGCCTGGCGCCGCGAGCTGCTCGAACGCCTGCTGGCGCCGGCGCGCGCGCGGGCGATCCTCGACGCCTTCGCCGGGCAGCCGGACCTGGGCCTGGTCGCCGCCGAGGGCCACGTCCTGCCCCTGGATGCCTACTGGGGCGCCAACCGCGACAACGTGCTTCGCCTGGCCTGCCGCCTGGGCCTGCCCGCACCGCGCCCGGCGCGCGACCGCTTCGTCGCCGGCAGCATGTTCTGGCTGCGCCCGCGGGCCCTGGGGACCCTGCTCGACGCGCACCTTTGCCCGAGCGACTTCGAGCCCGAGCACGGCCAGCTGGACGGCACCCTGGCGCATGCGGTCGAGCGCGTGATGCTCCTGTGCGCCCAGGATGCCGGATATCGCATGGCCGACACCCAGGGCATGCCCGGCCCATCACCGCGCACGGCCGGCGCCGGCTTCGGCTACGCTAGCCACGATGGCTGAGCCCGCCCGTTTCCTGCCGATGCCTTCCTCCCAGCCCCCAGTCCCGCCCGCGCAACCGTCCGGCCCGACACCGCTTTGCATCGGCCACAGCCATGTCGCCTGCGTCACGCAGGCCTGCACGTTTGCATCCGATCCGACGGTCACCCTCAACTTCTGGGACCTGGGCAACCCGATCATCGATGACGAGCAGGGTTTGCGGCTGCGTGACGAGGTGGCGCGCCAAGTGCGCGAGCACCAGGGTCCGGTCTATTCGATGATGGGCGGCTCGGCGCACACCACGCTCGGCCTTCTCCTGCACCCCCAGCCCTTCGATTTCGTGCTGCCATCCGATCCCGAGCTGCCGCTTTGCGAGGGCGCGCGCGTGCTCCCCGTCGGCACGGTGCGCGCCGTCATGCGTCATCACCTGGACTACTACATCAAGCTGATGAACATCGTCGCCGGCCTGGCCGCGAAGCCGATCGGCCACCTCGAACCGCCGCCACCCCACGAAGACGGCGAGCGCATGACGGCCGACATCGTCTGGGCGATGTACCCGGGCATGCAGCAACGCGTGGCCCCGTCCGCCTTCCGCTACAAGATGTGGCGATCTGCACACGCAGATCCTCGAGCAGGCGTGCGCCGAGAGCGGCGTGCGCTACGTGCCACGACCCGCGCGGGCCGTGGACGAAAAGGGCTTCCTGAAACCCGATTACTACCACGATGGCGTGCACGCCAACCGCGCCTATGGCCAACTGCTGCTGCAGCAGATGAGGCAGGCCGCATGAAGCACCCCTACGAAAACGCACCGGCCTACCGACGCTGGCGCGCCAGCGTGTCCAACCGCGAGGCCGAGGCCATCGACCCGTGCGCCCACGATGATTTCCGGCTGCGGCCGGAGGATCGGGTGATGACCGCGGGCAGCTGCTTCGCCCAGCACATCTCGCGCTACCTGAAGGCGTCCGGCCTGCCGTTCGTCGATACCGAGCCGGCACATCCGATCCTGCCCCCGGCATGCGTGCAGGCCTTCGGTTACGGCCTTTACAGCGCCCGCTACGGCAACATCTACACGGCCCGCCAGTTGCTCCAGCTGCTGCGCCGCGCCCGCGGCCAATTCCAGCCGCTCGACGAGGCCTGGCACGAGGATGGCGCCTGGCACGATCCGTTCCGCCCCGCGGTGCAACCCGGCGGCTTCGCCTCGCGCGAGGAACTGGACATCGACCGCCGCCAGCACCTGTCGGCCACGCTGGCCGCCTTCGAGCAGATGGACGTGCTGGTGTTCACGCTCGGGCTGACCGAATGCTGGCACGACATGCGCGACGGCGCGGTCTATCCGACCTGCCCGGGCACCGTCGCCGGCACGTTCGATCCGTCGCGACACGCCCTGGTCAATGTCTCCGTGCAGGAGGTCGTCGACGACATGCAGGCATTCGCCGATGAACTGCATGCCATCAACCCGCGCGCCCGGATCGTGCTCACGGTGTCCCCGGTGCCGCTGGCCGCCACCGCCCTGGACCGCCACGTGCTGGTGTCGAGCACCGTGTCCAAGGCCATCCTGCGGGTCGCCTGCGAGATGCTTGGCAACCATCCCCGCATGCACTATTTCCCGGCCTACGAGATCGTCACCTGCGCCGGCAACGACGCATTCGACGCGGACCGGCGCTCGGTGCGCGAATCGACCGTGCAGCAGGTCATGCGGGTGTTCTTCCGGCATCTCCTGCACCGGGAACTGCCCGACACCGGACCGGTGGACGTCCCCGACGCCGATTTCACCCGGCGCATGCAGGAGGTCGTCGACACGCTCTGCGAGGAAAGCCGGTACGACGAACCGGACGGTCGCTAGACCGCGCGCCGTGCCCTTTGCGCAAACCGCCCCGCGCGAACCGCGCCGTCCGTCACGCGCCGGCTCGCGACCCTGGCCGTGGCTGTGGCCCCCGGCTCGGCGAGTGCGGTAACTTGCCCATGCAACGTCCACCCGGACATCGACCCTGACCACCATGATCCACGAGCCCGCCCTTCCCGACGACGTGCCCGCCGAAACACGCCAGCGCTTGCGTGAACTCCTGCATGCCGGGCAATGGCGGGAGGCGATTCGCGTCGGCAGCGCCCTGCCCCAGCAGGACCGTGGCGCCACCCTCGAACGGGACATCGTCAACTGGCGCCTGCGGGCCTTTGCCGAGGGCGCCACGGCATCGCCGCCGGACTGGCCGCCGGCGACCCCGGCACCGGACAGCGAAACCTTCGGCATCGTCGAGATCACGCCCGACGCGTTGACGCCCCAGCGCCTGGCCGACGGCGTGCTGCGTCATGGCTGCCTGCTGGTGCGCGGCCTGTTCGATGCCGAGGAGTGTGCGCGGCTCAGGACATGCGTCGACACGGCCATGCAAGCGCTCCAGACCTTCACGGCCCATCCCGAGGCGCCGCCCACCTCGCCCTGGTACGCCCGGTTCCACCCCGGGCAGGCGCAGGAGGAGCATCTGTCCATGGCGCGCTCCTTCGTGGAGGACGCGCACGCGCTCCTGGCTGCCGACTCCCCGCGCTCGCTGGCGCAGATCCTGTCCATTTTCGAGGCACACGGCATCGTCCCGCTTCTCGAAGCCTACTTCGGCGAGCGACCCGCGCTGTCGGTGCTCAAGACCACCCTGCGCCGTGTTCCACCCAGCCAGGACTCCTCCGGGTGGCACCAGGACGGCAAGTTCATCGGCACCGGGATCCGCAGCATGAATCTCTGGCTCGCGCTCTCCGACTGCGGCGCGGACGCCAGCGGGCTGGACATCGTGCCGCGGCGCTTCGACCACATCGTCGAAACAGGCACCGACGATGCCCTGCTTTCCTGGACCGCGGGCCAGCAGGCCGTGCTGGATGCCGCCGGACCGGCAGGGATCGCGACGCCCACCTTCGCCCCGGGCGACGCCCTGTTCTTCGACCATATGCTGATGCACCGTACAAGCCTGCCGCCGGGGCGCACGCGGAGCCGCTACGCGATCGAGTCGTGGTTCTTCGCGCCCACCGACTACCCGATGGCGCAGATCCCACTGTGGGTATGAACGAACGCGCATCCACGCGCGCCCATCCCGCACTGCTCGAGACACACTCTTGACCGAACACCGCTACCTGGACCTGCTCGAGAACATCCTGACCGGCGCGCTGCTGGAGGACCCGGCTTTGCCGAGCACCCCGCTGCGCTTCCGCCACCGCTGGAAATACAACCCCGAGCTGCGCGAATCGGGGCTGGACTGGCCGTCCAGGGCCTGGACCATGATCGGCCGCAAGCGCCTGCACAATTTCCGCGTGCTGATCGAACGCGCCCTGGCCGACGGCATTCCGGGCGACATCATCGAAACCGGCGTGTGGCGCGGCGGCGCCTGCATGCTGGCGCGGGCCATCCTGCTCGACCAGGGCATCAAGGACCGACGCGTGATCCTGGCCGACTCCTTCGAGGGCCTGCCGCCGCCCGACTCGCGCTATCCGGCCGATGCCGGGTCACACCTGCACGAATACGAGGACCTGGCGATCCCGCTGGAGGTGGTCCAGGACCATTTCCGCAAATTCGGATTGCTCGACGATCAGGTCGTCTTCGTCAAGGGCTGGTTCGCCGACACGCTCCCGACCCTCGATGTCGAACGCCTGAGCGTGCTGCGCCTGGACGGCGACCTGTATGCATCGACCATCGCCCCGCTGCAGTACCTGTACGACAAGGTCAGCGTCGGCGGCTGGGTGATCATCGACGACTACGGCGTCATCGAGGGCTGCAGGAAGGCGGTGCACGATTTCCTCGACAGTCGCGGCCTGGCCCCGGAACTCCATCCCATCGATGGCATCGGGGTGTACTTCCAGAAAACCGCCTAGCGGTCGGCATCACCCGGACGGACCGACCGCTCACTCGGTCGAATGCGCCTTGCGCTGCGCCTGGAGTTCCTGCTCGAGCGCCTCGATCCGCGCGGATTTTTCCTCAAGGCGGGAGCGTGCCCGGATCAAGGCATCCGTGCGCCTGGTCAGCACCTTGTGCAGCTGGCTGTACTGGACACGCACCTGCATGCATTCCAGCTCGACGGCCTCGCACGATTGCATCAGCGCCTCGGCCGTGAAGAACGACTCGACCCGGGCCGACAGCTCGGGCGTCATGCGCGACTCCGGTATCAGCATTCCCAGGCCATTGAAAAACGGCAGCTTGTGCAGGGTGACGGGGATCTCCGTCGCATCGATGAAATCCTCGATGGCCGTCAACACGCCGTTCCGCGGCCCGCCTTCATGCAGCGCATTGGCCAGGACGCCGTTCATGCCGTCCTCGGTCAACTCGCTCTGGCCCGGCAGGATGCCCTTGTAGGCATAGGGATGGCGCTGGGTGCCGTCCAGGTCGGTGGGGCTGTAGTACATGTCGCGTCGCGCATACGGCCAGGCGATGTCGTGACAGATCACGATCGGCGGGGCCGTGCCGTTGTCGGCGGCATGCGTGTACAGCAGACTCAATTCGTTGAACACGGTCCACCAGTTGTGGTCGCCGTCCAGCAGCACCAGGTCCACCGGCGGCAGCTGCCCGATGGCGTCCAGGCTGCGCACCGGCTGGAATCTGCAGATGTCCTCGTTGCCGGCGAGGACCTTGTGCAGTTCCTCTCCGGGTGCCGGGTCGACCACGAAAGCGCGGGCATCATGCTCCCGGCACCACCGCAGGATATGGTCGGTGTTGCAGCCGGTGGCGGCGCCGATTTCCATGACCCGGCGCGGCCGTGCCGCATCCATGAACGGCTTGATGTGGAGGTTCCAGAATCGATGCATGGCAGTTGGATGTCCTACAGGTTCTCCACCTCGTCCAGCCTGGGATCGAGATGTTCCATGGTCAGCGAGCGGCGCACGCGCTGCAGATAACCCGACGGCGACGAGGTCACCATGTGAAGTTCGCGACTGGCATCGACGACGAAGTCGCCGTGCTGCCGGACGAAACCGCGAATGGCCGTGCGGTACCAGTTGGTCGAATAGCCCAGCCACGGCTGCCCCAGGACCGACCCCAGGAACACCAGATACGAGCGGAACGAGACGAACCGCGACAGGGCCATCAAGGCATCGCCGGGCGTGCTGTCATCCGCCTCGGGACGGAACAGTACCAGGGTGCTTTCGGCCAGGCCCAGCAGCTGCTCGACCCGCGCAAGCGTGCCAGGATCGGCCAACGGACCCGGTCACCGTGCGCACGCGCGGGGACGAGGCCGTCTCGCATTCGCCCCCGACCACGCGGATCACCCGGGCGTCGTCCAGGCCGTGCAGGTCCAGCACGCCATCGAGAAAGCCGATCAAGCCCGGATGATCGCCGGTCAACACGATGCGTGTCGGGCGTTGCTCGCCGATGATGTTCTCCAGATTGACCAGGTCCGCAGGCGCCAGGTCCATTCCGCGGCCCATCCAGGACGTCCGCCGATGCAATCCGAGTTCGGCATACACCGATTGCAGGTAGGACTGCGATCCCTCGTCGTAGTGCGTGATGATCGTTCCCCGGGCGCACATGCCCGGTCACGCCCAGCGCCATGCGTGACGGCGGACGCTGCCGGACGGCTATCGCGTTCGGGTCATGCAGGGTGCCGCGGTAACGCTGCCGTTCACGCTCGACGCCGCACGAATTCGCGACCCCTCAGGCGCCGGTACTTCATGGCATAGGCGCGCACCTGGGCATCCTTGGCGGCATCGGCCACGTTGGTGGTGGTGCCGTGGTGGTACTGGTGGAACGTGGCCTCGCCGATCAGGCAGATCAGCGGGCCCGGCGCGGCGTCCACCGCGCGGCGGGCCAGGTCGAGGTTGGCGAACCCGCCGCCGGGCTCGGAGAACGCCTCGTCGATGCCGCCCATGTCGACAAACACCTCGCGCGGCAGGAACAGGCAGTTGCTCTCGTACAGGATGTCGAACCACGATTCCGGGCTTTCGAACATGGGCGCGCCGACGCGGAACAGGCGATAGCCGTCGCGCGGCCAGTGGATGCGCTGGAACAGCAGGTCCTCCATCTCGCGCGTGTACCCGGACACCGACAACCAGCGCTGGTCGAAGCCGACGAACCACTGGCGCACGGCCACCACGGCGTCGGGCTCGTCGGCGAAGGCATCCATGGCCTCGCGGAAGACGCCCGGCGTGAGCACGTGCGCGCCGTCGATCATGACGGCGACGTATTCGCCGCGCGCCTGCGAGACGGCCTCGTTGATGGCCGCGCAGGGCGAGGGCAGCCGCTTCGAGGGACGCAGCAGGCGGAATGACGGGCCGAAGCTGCGCACCCAGTCCTCGTCCAGTGGCGGATCCGAGCCGTTGTCCACGCACAGCACTTCGTACTCGAGTCCGTCGACGCCCTGCTGGTAGGCCGTGCCCAGCGAGGTGAGCGTGCGCTCGGCCTCGCGGCGCATGTTGTAGAAGACCACCACGACCGTGAGCTTGAGCGACGCCGGCGGGGGCGATGGCCAGCGCCACTCCGGCGCCTGCGACAGGGCCTGCTGCGCCTGCGCAGTGTCCCGGGGCGCATCGATGCGCACGCGCAACGGCCTGGCGATCAGCGATCCGGGGCGGCCCGCGATCCGCACGTCGAGCGTGTGCAGGCACCCGTCGCTCAGGGACGCGGGCACCTTGGCGTGGAATCCGCAGCCGCCGTCGCCCTGGCGCAGCTCGGCCAGGTCCTCGCGCCAGTCGCAGACCGGGACCTCGAGGACCACCTCGCCGTCCTCGATGAACTGCAGCGTCAGCATCCCGCCCGGCGCGCGTTCGTCGATGAGCCAGCCGCGCACGTTGCCCTCGCGGCCGAATTCATCCAGGAAACCGTCCATCCCGGGCAGGCCGTTCAGGGCGACCGGCAGCACGCTGGGCGCGTCCGTCACCTCGCCGGCCCGCGGCGCGCCGCGCGCCGGATTCCCCGGCGGGACCGACAGCCGTTCGCCGCCATGCAGCAGGAAACAACCGTGGTCGTCGCAGGCGAGCACGGTCAGGGCCAGGCCCGCGGGCAGGTCTTCGGGCAAGGCCAGCTCGAAGGCGCATGCGCCGTCGTGCTTGCCGGCCTTGCGCAGGTCCTCGCGCAAACGGTCGGCCACCGCGCTCGCGATCAGCTCGTCGCCGGCTCGGACCTCGACGCGGGCCGGGTTGTGCGGATCGTGCGGGAACCAGGCCCACCCCTGCAGCACGCCGTCGCGCAGGGCGTCGACATGACCCTCGCCGCCCGTGGGCACGTCGCGGAGCTCCGGAGACGGGTCGGCGCGGCCGGCCGGGTTCTTGTCGGGCTGTGCTTGATCGGACATCTTCACCCATCGTCGGCACCGGCGCGGTGCCTTGGCGTGGCCATGCGGCGTTCGCGGCATCGAGGGGCGTGGCGACAGCGCCAGGCGCTGTGCATCCACAGCATTGGCGACCGGCCGGCCATGCAGCCCCGATCGGTCATTTAACCCTTGCCGGCGGCAAAAGTCATCCGCCGGGTCCCGCCGCCGCCGGGCCCGGGCACCGGCCGGTTCAGGCGCAACCCCGGCTCGGGTTACAATAAGCGTTTGATTCACGGCGCCGCGCAGTCCGCGGCCCCCCGGAAACTAAGGAACCGCAGATGAAGATCCTGGTCGGCTACAAGCGCGTGGTGGACTACAACGTGCGCGTGCAGGTCAAGCCGGACGGCTCCGGCGTGGCCACCGACGGCGTGAAGCTGTCGGCCAACCCGTTCGACGACATCGCCCTGGAAGAGGCCCTGCGCCTGCGCGAGAAAGGCATCGCCGAAGAAGTGGTGATCGTCGGCATCGGCCCGGCCGACCTCACCGCGCACCTGCGCAACGGCCTGGCCATGGGCGCCAACCGCGCCATCCACGTCAGCACCGACGGCGCGCCGCAGCCGCTGACCGCCGCGCGCGTGTTCCTCAAGCTCATCGAAAAGGAATCGCCGGACCTGGTGATCCTGGGCAAGCAGGCCATCGACGACGACGCCAACCAGACCGGCCAGATGCTGGCCGCGCTGTGGGGCCGTCCGCAGGCCACCTTCGCCAGCGAACTGGTGGTCGAGGGCGGCAAGGCCACGGTGACCCGCGAGGTCGACGCCGGCCTGGAAGTGATCGAGGCCGAGCTGCCGGCGGTGGTCACCACCGACCTGCGCCTGAACGAGCCGCGCTTCATCAAGCTGCCTGACATCATGAAGGCCAAGTCCAAGCCGATCGACGTGATCGAGCTGGACAGCCTGGGCGTGGACGCCGGCGACCACCTTTCGACCACCCACTACGCCCCGCCGCCCAAGCGCGAGAAGGGCGAGATGGTGGCCGACGCCGCCGCCCTGGTCGACGCGCTCAAGCAGAAGGGCCTGCTGTAGGACCTACAGAATCGATGTCGTAGGGCGGGCGCTGTCCGCCGTGCGGAATACACCCGACATGCGCAGGCGGACGATGCCCGCCCTACGCGTTACATAGGATGATTCACATCATGAGCAAGATCCTGGTCATCGCCGAACATCTGGACGGCAAGCTCAACGGCGCCACCGCGCGCGTGGTCAGCGCCGCCTCGGCCGTGGGCGCCGACGCCATCGACGTGCTGGTCCTGGCCGACGCGCCGGACGCCATCGCCGCCGAGGCCGCCGCCATCGACGGCGTCAGCCGCGTGCTGACCGTGGCCCGCGCCGAGAACGCGCACCTGCTGGCCGCCACCGCCGCGCCGCAGATCGCCAGGGCCGCCGAGGGCTACAGCCACGTGTTCGGCCCGTCCACCACCACCGGCAAGGACCTGATGCCGCGCGTGGCGGCGCTGCTGGGCGTGGCCCAGGTCAGCGACGTGATGACGGTCGAGGACAGCCACACCTTCACCCGCCCGATCTACGCCGGCAACGCCATCGTCACCGTCAAGGCGCCGGCCGACCAGACCGTGGTCGCCACCATCCGCTCGGCCTCGTGGAAGGCCGCCGCCGGCGGCGCCGGCCCGGCGCCCGTCGAGGCGCTGAGCCTGGACGTCGAGCTGCCGACCCACACGCGCTTCGTCGAGCTCAAGCAGGCCAAGAGCGACCGCCCGGACCTGCAGAGCGCCCCGCGCGTGGTCTCCGGCGGCCGCGGCGTCGGCTCGAAGGAGAACTTCGACATCATCTTCAAGCTGGCCGACAAGCTGAACGCCGCCGTGGGCGCCTCGCGCGCCGCGGTCGACGCCGGCTACGTGCCCAACGACATGCAGGTGGGCCAGACCGGCAAGATCATCGCGCCGGAGCTGTACATGGCCTTCGGCATCTCCGGCGCCATCCAGCACCTGACCGGCATCAAGGACGCCGGCACCATCGTCGCCATCAACAAGGACGCCGACGCGCCGATCTTCGAGATCGCCGACATCGGCCTGGTCGGCGACCTGTTCAAGATCATTCCGGAAATCGAGGCGGCGCTGGGCTGAGATCGGCCCCGGCATCCCTCGGGCCGCCGGCATGTCCGGCGGCCTTTTCATTTCCAGTCAACAACTTGCAAGCACCCCCGGCACCACCGAGCCTTTCGGGTTATCGAAGCCGGGCACGCCAACTGCTATCTTCCCGCCGAGGGGTAGCTCGCACGTGAAAGAGGACGTCACTCGATGAACCGGCCTATCTGGGAACCCGGAGACGAGCGCATCGACCGCGCCAACATGAACCGCTTCGTGCGGTTCGTGCGCGAACAGACCGGCAACGAGGACATCCAGCGCTACGCCCCGCTGTACGACTTCTCGGTGCGCCAGCCGGAGAAATTCTGGCCGCTGGTGTGGGAATTCTGCGGCATCCGCTCCTCGGGCAGCTTCGAGCCGGTGATCGAGAATCCCGAGCTGATGCCCGGCGCGCGCTTCTACCCCAACGTCAAGCTCAACTTCGCGCAGAACCTGCTGCGCCATCGCGACGACAAGCCGGCGCTGATCTTCCGCAACGAGTGGGGCCACCAGCGCCAGTACAGCTATGCCGAGCTGCACGTCGAGGTCGGGCGCATGGCGCATGCCCTGAAGGCGGCCGGCGTGACCGTGGGCGACCGCGTGGCCGGCTTCCTGCCCAACATGCCGGAAACCGTGATCGCCATGCTGGCCACCGCCTCGCTGGGCGCCACCTGGTCCTCGTGCTCGCCGGACTTCGGCATCAACGGCGTGGTCGACCGCTTCGGCCAGATCGAGCCGAAGGTGCTGTTCTGCGCCGATGCCTACCCCTACGGCGGCAAGACCTTCGACAGCCTGGACAAGGTGCGCGGCGTCCTCGACAAGATCGATTCGATCGAGACGCTGGTGGTGATCCCCTACAGCGGCAAGCCGCTGGACCTGTCGGGCCTGCGCGACGCCGTGTCGTGGCCCGATTTCGCCGGCGACGGCGAACACCCGCTGGACTTCGTGCCCACCGAGTTCAACCACCCGCTGTACGTGATGTACTCCTCGGGCACCACCGGCGTGCCCAAGTGCATCGTGCACGGCGCCGGCGGCACGCTGCTGCAGCACCTGAAGGAACTGGTCCTGCACACCGACCTCAAGCGCGAGGACCGCATCTTCTACTACACCACCTGCGGCTGGATGATGTGGAACTGGCTGGTCTCCAGCCTGGCCGTGGGCGCCGCGGTGGTGCTGTACGACGGCTCGCCCTTCCACCCGGACGGCAACGTGCTGTGGGACCTGGCCGACGAGGTCGGCATCACCGTCTTCGGCACCAGCGCCAAGTGGATCGCGGCCATCGAGAAGGCCGGCGTGAAGCCGCGCGAGACGCACAAGCTGCTGGGGCTCAAGACCATCCTCTCGACCGGCTCGCCGCTGGCGCCGGAAAGCTTCGACTACGTCTACCGCGACGTGAAGGAACGCGTGCTGCTGGCCTCGATCTCCGGCGGCACCGACATCATTTCCTGCTTCGCCCTGGGCAATCCGCTGCTGCCGGTGTGGCGCGGCGAGCTGCAGTGCCGCGGCCTGGGCATGGCGGTCGAGGCGCTGGACGCCGACGGCCACTCGGTGCGCGGCGAACCCGGCGAGCTGGCGTGCCTGAAGCCCTTCCCGTCCATGCCGATCGGTTTCTGGAACGACCCCGACGGCGAGAAGTACCGCAAGGCCTACTTCGACAAGATCCCCAACGTCTGGTGCCACGGCGACTACGTGGAGATCACCGAGCACAACGGCGTGATCATCCACGGCCGCTCCGACGCCACCCTGAATCCGGGCGGCGTGCGCATCGGCACCGCCGAGATCTACCGCCAGGTCGAACAGGTGGACGAGGTGCTGGACTGCGTCGCGGTCGGCCAGAAGTGGGACGACGACGAGCGCGTGGTGCTGTTCGTGAAGCTGCGCGAGGGCATCACGCTGGACGAGGCCCTGTGCAAGCGCATCGCCAGGCAGATCCGCGCCAACACCACCCCGCGGCACGTGCCGGCGAAGATCCTGCAGGTGGCCGACATCCCGCGCACGATCTCCGGCAAGATCAGCGAGATCGCGGTGCGCGAGACCATCCACGGACGCAAGGTGAAGAACACCGACGCCCTGGCCAATCCGGAAGCGCTCAAGCATTACCGCAAGCTCCAGGCCCTGCAGGACGACTGAGTCGGTTCACGCCGGCCCGGCATGCGGTCGCCGGACGATGCCGACTGGCAGGCATTTCGCTCCGCAGGCGGCATGTAGACTGACGTGCCACCCGGCACATGGACGCGGCGTGCGCGAATCGGCACGCCGCCGGCGAAGAGGAGAGACACGATGCGCGTACTGGTTCTCGGCGGCGACGGCTTCTGCGGCTGGCCGACGTCCCTGCACCTTTCGGCACTGGGCCACGAGGTGGCCATCGTCGACAACCTGTCGCGGCGCAACATCGACATCGAGCTCGAATGCGAGTCGCTGACGCCGATCCGCCCGATGGGCGAACGACTGCGCGCGTGGAAGGACGTCTCCGGCCACGACATCGGCTTCCACAACTTCGACGTGGCGGTGAACTACCAGCGCCTGCTGGACCTGCTGCGCGACTGGCAGCCCAACGCCATCGTGCACTTCGCCGAGCAGCGCGCCGCGCCGTACTCGATGAAGTCCAGCCGGCACAAGCGCTACACCGTGTCCAACAACCTCAACGCCACCAACAACGTGCTGGCGGCAGTGGTCGAGAGCGGACAGGACATCCACATCGTCCACCTGGGCACCATGGGCGTGTACGGCTACGGCACCGCGGGCATGAAGATCCCCGAGGGCTACCTGACGGTGAAGGTGGAGGTCGAGGGCGGCGAGCTGGTCGACAACGAGATCCTGTACCCGGCCAACCCGGGCAGCATCTACCACATGACCAAGACCCAGGATCAGCTGCTGTTCCACTTCTACAACAAGAACGACAAGGTGCGCGTGACCGACCTGCACCAGGGCATCGTCTGGGGCACGCAGACCGAGCAGACGCGCCTGGACGAGCGCCTGATCAACCGCTTCGACTACGACGGCGACTACGGCACGGTGCTCAACCGCTTCCTGATGCAGGCCGCGGTGGACTACCCGCTGACCGTGCACGGCACCGGCGGCCAGACGCGCGCGTTCATCCACATCCAGGACACGGTGCGCTGCATCCAGCTGGCGCTGGAGAACCCGCCGGCCAGGGGCGACCGCGTGCACATCTTCAACCAGATGACCGAGACGCACCGCGTGCGCGACCTGGCCAGGATGATCGCCGAACGCACCGGCGCGACGATCGAGAACCTTCAGAACCCGCGCAACGAGGCCGACGAGAACGACCTGCACGTGGCCAACGACCGCTTCCTGCACCTGGGCCTGGAGCCGATCACGCTGAGCGAGGGGCTGATGGAGGAGGTCACCGAGATCGCGAAGCAAGTACGCCGACCGCTGCGACCGCCGCAAGATCCCGTGCGTGTCGATGTGGAATGCGCAGGTGGCCGCCCAGGCAACGCCCGCGTCCTGAGGCCGCCAGCACGGCCGTCAATCGGGCCTGAAGGTCCGCCGCGCGTGGAAGGCCAGGGTCAGCGCGAACAGCAGGCCCAGCAGCACCAGGAAGACCGCCCGGTCGATCACGCTGGCCGCGACGATGGCGTGGGTGTCGACATGGTGCAGCCTCTGGCTGAACAGCAGGAAGGATTCGCGGATGCCGATGGCGCCCGGCGTCAGCGCCGCGAACAGCGAGAAGTTCGCCGCGCCGGTATAGGTCACGACCTGCGACCACGCCACGCCGGGATCGACCACGCGCAATTCGGTGCCGTAGATGGCGACCTGGGCCACGGCCTGCGCCACGGTCGCCACCACCAGGAAACCGAGGTTGGCCGCGCTCAGCACGAGCCCCGCGGTCGCGATCCCGGCACGGCGCTCGTACAGCTTCACGACCGCCAGGCTGCCGATCACCACGGCCACGATGCCCAGGCCCGTCTGCCACCAGGGCCGCGCGCAGGCCAGCAACATGACGGCGCTGACCGTGGCGTAGGTCATGTAGTAGATCAGCGTCGCCAGAACATAGTGCTTGAAGGCCAGTCCATGCCGACGCTTCATGTACAGCCCGCGCACGGCCACGCCGCCCTGCCCCGGCACGAAGAAATTCACCAGGGTCGAATAGGCGTTGAGCAGCAGCGTCTCGCCGGCCGCCAGGGGCGCGCCGCACAGGCGCAGCGTGCCGTGCAGGGTCAGGCTCACGGCGCCGAACCAGGCCACGTACAGCAGCACCAGCATCGCCAGCACAGGCCATGGCGTATGACCGAGCTGGCGCAGGATGTCCGGGTGACGCCACAGGTACGCGATGAAGGCGCCCAGGGTCACCAGCAGGACGAGCACCCGAAGCGCGCGCCGAAGCAACATGTTCATAGGGGCAATCTGCCATCTCCAGGTCGCGCCTTCCAACCGCGTCGATCGGGCATCGACGCGCGGATCGGCGGCGCTCATGGCATGTCCCGATCCACCAGGGTGGCGCACCGGGGCGTGCAGGGTTCGCAATATAACGCACGGCACCGGGACCCGGGCCCCTCAAGCCCAAGACGCGACTCGCCCTGCGTCAGGTGACGCGTTTATCATGCAAGGCAGGGCTGCCCGGTTCTCGTTCACGGCGGGCGGATGCCACGACCACGTCTGCACCACGACACGCGACGCCCCGCCGGTAGCGGCGAGACCTCGCCGCCCGGCCGTCCGGATGTCGAGCACGCCGATCCGGGTCGACGTCATCCTGCACAAGGAAGCGACTTCACATGGCTCATCCGCACTATCGACGCATCCTGGTCACCGGCGGGGCGGGCTTCATCGGCGCCAACCTTGCACGGCTCCTCCTGGCGCAGTCGCGCGAGGTGGTGGTGGTCGACGATTTGTCGATCGGCAGCGCCGCGTATCTGGATGGCCTGGACGTGGCGCTGCACGTCGGGGACATCCGCGACCCGGCGCAGCTGGCCGGCCGCTTCGACGGCATCGACGCCGTGATCCACCTGGCGGCCTGGGGCAACGTGATCGACTCGATCCAGGACCCCACCGAGAACTTCCGCGTCAACGCACAGGGCACCCTCAACGTCCTCGACGCGGCGCGCGCGGCGGGGGTGCGCAAATTCGTCATGGCCTCCACCGGCGGCGCCCTGATGGGCAACGCGCCGCCGCCCGTCGACGAGAACTCGGTGCCGCGGCCCATCTCGCCCTATGGCGCCAGCAAGCTGGCCGGCGAGGGCTACTGCAGCGCCTTCGCCGTCTCCTACGGCCTGCCCACGGTGTGCTGCCGCTTCGGCAACGTCTACGGCCCCTACAGCGCCCACAAAAAGGGCGTCATCACGCGCTACATCCGGCAGATCGCCGGCGGCGAGACCATCACCATCTACGGCGATGGCGAATCGATGCGCGACTACATCCACGTTGATGATCTTTGTCGCGGCATCGTGCTGGCCCTGGACGCGGACACCGGCGCATTCGATATCTTCCACCTGGCCACCGGCAAGGGCACGCGCATCGCCGAACTGGCGGACATGATCCACGCCCTGTTCCCCGAGGCGCCGCGCCGCATCGACCACCAGCCGGCGCGCACGGGAGAAGTGGGCCGGAATTTCGCCAGCTTCGACAAGGCCCGGGACAGGCTCGGCTTCGAGCCCCGGGTCGCGCTCGTGGATGGCCTGGCGAGCACCGTCGCGTGGTTTCGCGAACACGTCCTCACGTAACCGGCCCGGGAAACCTGCCCATGCACGACGTCCTGCTCCATTCCTTCCGCCCGGCCAGCATCCTCCTGGGCCTGGCGATGATGATCCTCTCGGGCCGCCGGCTGCGCGACTTCGACCGCGCCCGCGCCCGCGACACCTACCTGTTCATCATCGGCCTGCTGCTGATCCTGGTCAGCGTGCTGCCCGCCGCGCTGCGCGCGACGGCCACCCAATTCGGCCTGCCGCCCGAGCAGAACGGCGGCATCATCCTCTCGCTGATGCTGGCCATCGGCATCCTGTTCGTGCTTCTCCTGCAGGCGCTGGACCGCAGCGAGATCAACAAGCGCAAGCTCGATCTGCTCAATCGCGCCAGCTCGCTGGCGATCTTCCGCAACTCCGAGGAGTTCGGGAAACTGCCGCCGAGGCCCCAGCGCCAGACGCTGTGCATCGTGCCCGCCTACAACGAGGCGGAAAACCTGGTGCACCTGATCGACCGCTTCGCCGCGTTGGACGGCTTCGGCACCGCGCTGACGGTGGTCATCGTCGACGACGGCAGCAGCGACCACACCGAGGATGTGGTGCGCGGCTCCGGCTGCGTCTACCTGCGCCAGGTCACCAACCGCGGACAGGGTTCGGCGCTGCGCACGGGATATCAGCTGGCCATCGACCACGGTTACAGGTTCGCGGTCACCATCGACGCCGACGGCCAGAACAACCCGGAGGAAATCGCCCTGCTGGTCCAGCCGCTGGCCGACGACGAAGCCGATGTCGTGATCGGCTCGCGCATCCTCGGCAAGCACGACATCACGGTGATCTGGCGGCACTGGGGCGTGAAGTTCTTCACCGCCCTGTTCAACCTCTTGAGCGGCCAGCACATCACCGACATCTCCAGCGGCTTCAAGGCCATCAAGACGTCCACCCTCAAGCAGCTGCGCCTGTACGAGGATCAGTTCCAGGCCTCGGAATTCCTGATGCTCTCGGCCAAGACCGGCGCCCGCTTCAAGGAAGTGCCCATCCACTTCAAGCAGCGCCATTCGGGCACCAGCAAGAAGGGCAACGACCTGGTCTACGCCATCAGGTTCTGCACCGTGCTGCTGTTCTCGTGGATTCGCTACAAGTAGCGCACGCACTAAACCATGGCTGGCTGCTCTCGTCCATACAGCCGATCTTATGCTCAGGACGCTGAGGGGCTTCTCGATGCCTTCAATGCAGCAAACGTAAGCACTATGGCCAAGCAAATTAGGACATATGCTGGCGCTAGCAATCGAGGTTGAATTCCATGAAAAGAGGAAATATCGACCAGACCGAGCAGAAGAAGTCTAGAAGCAATCAAAGACCAAACCGCCACGGCCAGCACTGCCAGCGCATCGATCCTGCGTGTAATCAACGACTGCAGGGCGAGAAAGAACACCGCAAGAAGTGCAGTACCAGCAAGCCAGGGCAAGAATATTGAATAAGCTCGGTTGAAGAACCGGAGCACTGCCATCGCAGCCCTGGTTTGAACACCGCTGTGGACATCGATATCGCCAAGATTCGTGATCGTATCGATGTACAAGGTGGCTCGACCAAATGACCTGCTGAAATGCTGGCCACTCAGTTCTTCAAGGTTCAGAGGCAGCGTGGCACCGCTTGAATCAACGAAGCTGAAATTGCATGGGCTGCTGCATTTCAGAGTGAAATTGAAACGATCCATCGTAGCACTGGAATCCTTGAAGGCCTGAACAAGGTCCGGACTGGCATTGCGCTGTATGGGAAAGATTTGTTCTTGTCCGTTGGCCATTCTGAACTGACCTGAGACCCAGTGACCCGGCGAGGAACGGTACCAGCCGGCCACATGATATTCGTTCTGGCTTTTCAGCTGTGGCGGGGTAACAGGATTTCCAAGAAATGCGACATCTGCATCAATGGCCTTTGGAGAACCGAAATTCATTCCTTGACTAATCTCAACTGGTTCTAAGTCAGTGATCAAGCGTATTCCTGAGTACAAGCTGGAGGGAAGCTTTCCCCATTGAGCAGCAGAAATATGGGGTAAGAGTGCAAATAGTGATGGCGAACACTTGAGCCTATGTTCGCGACATGCTTTGGTCACCTCTTTGATCAGCTGACGATAGAAAGCTGCTGCTCTTGCAGGAGACGAGTAATAACCTTTACTTGCCACTGCATCTCGCAGTGCCCACATGAACCAACCGCCCGCAATGTCGCCACAGCTCTGTGGATACGAGGAGCATCCAAATTGCCAAGGCGTACTGCCATTGGCCGGATCAAAATAATCCTTCAGGCTGCTAAAGCTAGGACTCACAGCGTAGATGGCGAACCTCGCCTGCCGGGAAACTGGAACGTACGGTATGCGCGCCCCGGCATCCACCGATTGCAATACACCCAGCGCATCCTTGAATGGTGCGCTATTGGTTTCCACCCCAGTGGCTTTTCCATATGCGATCCAGTTGAGGGTATGAAAGCCACCCCTAACGGTCATGAGCGCGATAAGCGCGGCCAGCAAGGGCGTGAGTGCATCGCGCACAAACACGCGCTTTCTCCATGCGCACCATGCACCGTAGAACACGATTATGGCGACCCCAGGCGCGATCCACACACCGGCTTCACGGGTCAGGAAGAACCAACCGGACAACAGGCCCGAAAGCAATGCCCACCGTATGCGGGCATTGGGTAACAAATCACCAAACAATGCGTAGTACAAGGTCGCCAATACAAGCAACGTTTCACCTGGATAGATTGCTGCCCGCATGACGCTCGCGAAGAGATAGGGTGCCGGAGCCCAGAGGGTGAAAACGAAACCGAATAGTGCGAGGTTGGGCATGCTCGTTGTCCGCGAGACAACCCAGAAAAACAGACCGATGGCAGCACATTGAAAAGCAGCATGGGACAAGCCAATAGGCAATCCCAACCATGAATTCAAGGCCAGGAATGCCGGATACCCGGGGCCTTTCATCAAAGTAAATTGACTGTAGGGCCCCAACCACCTCCCAGTTGCGAGATCTTTACCCAGGGTCATGAAGAGGGCGTCGTCATGAACCAAATTTGAATGAACGGCAATCGGGGAGTGAAGCGCAACGATCAAGAAGACAATCGTTGAAAACACAGCAATCGTTCTACGCAACAATGACGGGCTAGCCAGTCTCCAGCTGGAAAGTCGCAACGCAAGTGAACGTAAAAAGCTCATCATCTGACTTTCTTATGATTCCATTTCGGAAGTCGCTGGACCATGGGTGGCACGGGTTTCACGTTTCGAGTCCTTGCATGGCGTTCGACGAGGATCGAACGAGGATCATCGGAAATACCAATAGTGCCAACGTTCCCGACCATCAATGGCAGCCTACACCCGGCCATGTCTCCGGGCGCCATGAGCCGGGCATGCTAGGCCCATGGACCCGGAGGCAGAACTACTTCTCGTACATCGGCGGATAGGCCAGCTCGAACGGCGCGCCCGTCAGCGTAAGATTGGGGCTATAAGCCGGATCATGGGTCAAGGCATCGCCCCAGACCGTGATCATTTGCTCCACCTCGCGCTGGAACCGGGCTTTCTTCTCGGGCGAATCCTCGTAGCCGCGCGTGGCCGACTCGTGGTGGTACAGCTCGGCGAAAGGCGTCCACAGGTTGCGGTAGCCTGCCTTGCGCACACGAAGACAGAAATCTATATCGTTGAAGGCAACCCGAAGCGTTTCGTCCAGACCGCCGACCTCGTCGAATACCTCTCTTCGCACGAGCACGCACGCCGCCGTGACCGCGCTGAGGGTTTGCGCCAGACGCGCGCGTCCCATCTGCCCCATGTGCCCCTTGGGCTGCCCGCAGTAGGCGTGCGCCGCAACCCCGCCTACGCCGAGGATCACGCCTGCGTGCTGAATGGTGTTGTTCGGGTAATACAGCATCGCGCCGACCGCGCCGATCTCCGGGCGCATGGCGTGGCCGGCCATCTCCTCGAGCCAGTCGGGCGTGATCAGCTCGATGTCGTTGTTGACCAAGCCGATCAGCTCGCCCTGCGTGTGCGCGACGGCGACGTTGTTGAGCGCGGAATAGTTGAACGGCTTGTCGTAGGGCAGCACGCGCACGCGCGGATCGTCCTGGATCGCGCGCAGGTAGGCCAGCGTGGTCGGCTCGCGCGACTGGTTGTCGACAATCAGGATCTCGTAATCCGGATACGTGGTCAGGCGCAGGATCGAATCCACGCAGCGCCTGAGCAGGTGCAGGCCGTCGCGCGTGGGGATCACCAGGCTGATGCGCGGCGCGGGCGTCGGCAGGCGGTAGCGGACGCGGAAATGGCCGCGCCGGCCGGGGATCGCCTCGGCTGCGGCATCGACACCCGTGCGCGCGAGGTGCTCGTTCACCGCGCGCAGGCCGGCCTGGTGGGCGTAGTCCTTCTCCTGCGGCGCCAGTGCCGTGGAGCCCGGGATCGCGCGCCAGTGGTAGAGCACCTTCGGGATATGCCCGATCTGCGCCGACGCCAGCCGCTCGATGCAGCGCAGCGCCAGGTCCCAGTCCTGGCTGCCCTCGTAGCCTTCGCGGAAGCCGCCCACCGCGTTGACCAGCGCGCGCTGGTACACGCCCAGGTGGCTGATGCAGTTGTGCGACAGGAACAGGTCGGGGTTCCAGTCCGGCTTCATGTAGGGGTCGTGGCGGCACCCGTGGGCGTCGATCTTGTCCTCGTCGGAATAGATCACGCGCCAGTCCGGGTGGGCGTCGAGCGCCAGGGCCACTTCGTGCAGGGCCAGCGGGTGCAGCTCGTCGTCGTGGTCGAGCAGCACCACGTAGTCGCCCCGGGCCATCGCCAGCGCGCTGTTGGACGTGGCCGAGATGTGCCCGTTGCGCTCGCGCGCGACGATGTGGATGCGGGCATCGTCGGCGGCGTACTCGCGCAGGATCGACAGCACCTGCGGACGGGTGGAGGCATCGTCGGCGATGCACAGTTCCCAGTGCGGGTAGACCTGGGCCTTGACGCTCTCGATGCAGCGGCGCAGCCACTGCGGATCGGTGTTCCAGGTCGGCACCAGCACCGAGAACAGCGGCGTGCGCGACAGCGCTTCCTGGCGTTCGCGGGCCTGCGCCAGGCGCGCGTCGGTCGGCGCGTCGTACAGGGCGACCCAGGCCTCGTAGGCGCCGGTATCCTGCGGCGCCGAGTCGCGGGCGTAGGCGTCGTACAGCCATTGCGCCAGGCCATGCAGGCCGCCGGTGAACAGGCGTTTCGCGGCCGCGGCCAGCACCCGCAGGCGACCGCCCACGCGCGGTTGCGCGGCGATCCTCGCGCTCAGCAGGTGCGCCAGCACGCGCGGCCGGCCAACCGGACACAGGCGCAGGCCGCCGAGGCTGAAATCGCACGGGCACACCGCCGGGTCGAAGCGCAGGCCGTGCACGTCGTGGGTGAAGCGCACGATGCCGGCGTGCTGCGACGACCCGCGCCGGACGAACGACAGGAAGATGCCCGCCGGGTCCGGCGACACGTCGGGGCCGTAGTCCGGATACAGCGCCGGTTTCAACATCGGGCCGGCCCGGTGCGCGATCTCAAGCTCCATGCGGTACCAGCCCGCGCGCAGCGGAAACGGCGCGCCCTGGCAGGCGAACTGCGGGTCGTTGCCGTTGACGCGCCAGACGCGCGGCTGGCCGGGCACCTGGTCCAGCTGCCGGATCGGCGCCAGTTCGAAGTCAATCCATGACGGCATGGCCACGATTCCACATCCTCCCACGTTCCCTGTGCTGTCGCCGGTGGTTCATCCCCGGCCCCTGAACCACGCCCGCAGGCGTCCGAGCAGGCTGCGCCCGAGCAGCACGCGCAGCGCCTCCTCCTGGCGCGCCTGGCTGTCGCGCTGCGCCTGCGACTGTCGGGCGGCGTTCTGCAGCTCCGCCTGCAGCGCGTCCAGGCGCTCGCTGAAACCGGCATCGCGCGCGGCCATCTCGCGCTTGAGCAGCTCGCGGTCGCCGGTCGCGTCCGACAGCGCGGCCAGCAGGCGCCGCTCGCCCTCGCGCGCTTCGCGCAGGTCGGCGCTCAAGGCTTCGATCTGCCCGGACAGATCCTGCTCGATCCGCTCGATGCGGGCCGACAGGTCGCGTTCCACGCCCTCGATGTGGCTGGAAAGCTCGTGACCCAGGCGTGACTGGCCGCGGCCCAGGGCCTGCAGGGTGAAATTGCGCGCCGCCGCGGCGCGCAGCTCACCGATCGCCCGGACCTGACGGCCGGCCATCTTCAACAGACCGGGGTCGGACAGCACCGATTCCACGCGCAGCGCGAAGCGCACCACCAGCGCGCCCTCGGCGGGCATCTCGCGCACCAGGTCGGCAATGTCCAGTTCCACGTAGGGGTCGTGCCCGAAGGACACCATGCGCAGCTCGTCCTCGGCGTCGGTGGGGTACAGGTCGCAGTGGGCGAAACCGACCCGCGTCTGGATGTCCCGGATCGGCGTGGCCGTGTCGGCCTGTCCCTGGATCGCCAGTTGCGCCTCGCGCAGCGCGAAGGCGCCGGGATACTCGCACGGATCGATGCGGATGAAGTCCGGACGCACGCCGTCGGGCAGCACGAATTCGGCCTGCTGCGGGTCCTCGCCGGCGGCAAGGTCCAGCATATCCCTGCGCGCCTCGTCGAAGGCCTCGTCGCGGGCGCGATGGAACAGGCTGCAGACTACCTCGTTCGAGGTCACGTCCGGCATCGCCAGGGTCTGGCCATCGACATCGACCAGGGTGCCGGCGACGGCGCTGAAATACGCCCGCATGGGCTCGGGCCGCGCCTGCGCCTCGGTCATGAAGCGGGTGAATGCGGGCGGCGCCTCGGCGCCCACCTGCACCACGCCCAGGCCGTTGCTGTGCGTGAATTCGAAGGTCGGGTAGTCCGCGCCGAGTTCCGCGAACAGGCGATGCACGCCGAAGTCGCGATCGCGCACGGCGGTGTCGTGCAGCAGCACCACGGCGCGGTCGCTGAGCCTGGGCTTCCAGGTCTCGAAATCGTGGCGCACGGCCTCGTAGGTGTGCAGGCCGTCGATGTGCAGCAGGTCGATGCTGGCGTCCTCGAAGGCGTCCACGGCCGCGTCGAAGGTGCAGCGCATGAGCTCGGAGAACGCCCCGTAGCGCGGGTCGTGATAGGCCTTGAGCGTGCGGTGGATGCCGTCGCCGTAGCGCCGCGCGTGCGCGTCGCCGCGCCAGGTGTCGACGGCGGTGCAGCGGGTGTCCAGGCCCAGGTGTTCGACGGCCTGGCAGAAGGCCAGGTAGGAGTTGCCCGAATCGGTGCCCAGTTCGACCAGCCGCCGCGGGCGCAACACATCGACCAGGACATAGGCGAACGGCACGTGCCCGACCCAGGCGAACGGATGCGACAGGTGCGGCCTGAGGAAGGCCACGGGATACGCGTCGAGGTGGAAGCTGCTCATGGCCCGGTCCGCTCCAGGGTGATGTCGTGCATCGGCAGGCCGATGATGCCAGCCGCCAGCTCCGGACCCTGCGATTTCAGGGTCAGCGCCTCGTGCATCCAGCTCTGGATGACATGCTCGTCCTGCGAGCCCTCGGCCACGCCCGCGGTGACGAAATAATCGCCCGCCTGCAGCCGCGGCATCTGGAAACAAAAGCGCGCGCAGGCGCGCTCGCCGGCCGCCAGCGCGCAGCCGTGCTCGAGCGTGGTCAGGTAGGTGTTGTCGCCGAACAGGTTCTGCCCCAGGCGATCCCTGAAGTAGAACCCCACCACCACGTTGTCGATGCCCTGCTCGGCCTCGACCACGAACTCCAGGGTGACGTTCTCGCCGCCGGCGACCCAGGCCAGCGCCTGCCCCTGCTCGTCGAGGATGGCGGCATCGAGGATGCGCGCCTTCAATTCGCCGAAGGCGTCGGTCTCGGGCGCGAAGGGCAGCACGCGGATGTCGTTGCGCAGGGTGGAACGGTCGACCAGCGCCTGGCGGAAATCCTGCCGGCGCTGGTAGCCGGTGGCGCTGCGCGCGGCGCCGTCCTGGCGCCGCGACCGCCCCTGCTGGCGGTCCACGATGAAGGCCTCCAGATAGGTCTCGACCACCTCGCGCGCGGCGCCCGCCGCCCGCTGGTGGCCCTCGTCGAGCCAGATCGCGCGGTCGCACAGGCCGGTCACCGCCGAGCTGTCGTGGCTGACGAACAGCAGCGTGCCGCGCTGCTTGAACTGGCGCAGGAAGCGCATGCACTTCTGGGTGAAGAAGGCGTCGCCGACGGCCAGCGCCTCGTCGATGATCAGGATGTCGGCGTCCACGTGCGCCATGACCGAGAAGGCCAGGCGCATGACCATGCCGCTGGAATAGCTGCTGACCGGCTGGTCGATGAAATCGCCGATGTCGGCGAAGGCGACGATGTCCGGATAGCGCGCGTCGATCTCGGCGCGCGTCAGGCCCAGGATCGCGGCGTTGAGATAGACGTTCTCGCGACCGGTGAAGTCGCTGTTGAAGCCGCTGCCCAGTTCCAGCAGCGCGGCCACCCGGCCATGCACCTCGACCGACCCGCCGGTCGGCATCAGGGTGCCGGCGATCAGCTGCAGCAAGGTCGACTTGCCCGAGCCGTTGCGACCGACGATGCCCAGGGTCTCGCCGCGGCGCACCTCGAAGCTCACGCCCTTCAGCGCCCAGAACTCGCGGAACAGCTTGCGCCGGCGCCCGACCAGGCCCTGCAGCAGGCGATGGATGGGGCGATCGTAGATCTGGTAGCACTTGCACGCGTCGCGCACGCGGATGACCGGCGCGCACGCGTCGTCCGGCGGCGTGTCGGCGGCGGGCAGCGGGCGCTCAGAGGACATCGGCGAACCCCCGCCGCGTCTTGCGGAACCACAGGAAACCCAGCCACGCCACCCCCAGCGAGGCGCCCAGGTAGATCGCCAGTCCGGTGACGTCGGGCCAGTGCCCCCAGATGGCGACTTCGCGGGTCTGGTCGATGATGAAGGTCAGCGGATTGAGGTGGAAGACGATGCGGTAGTCCGGCGGCAGGATCTCCACCGGCACGATGGCCGAGGACAGGAACAGCATCGCCGTGGTCAGCACCCCGGTGACCTGGCCGATGTCGCGCATGTACACGCCCAGCGCGGACAGGAACCAGCACACGCCGGCGATCAACACCGCCAGCGGCAACAGCACCAGCGGCAGCGCCACGATGGTGTACGGCACGTGATGCTGCAGGATCAGCATCAGCACCGCGAACACCACGACATTCATCGCCGCGTGGAACAGCGCCGAGAAGATCAGCGGCCACGGCAGGATCTCCAGCGGGAAGATGATCCGCTTGACCAGGTTGACGTTGGACACCACCAGGGTCGGCGCGCGGTTCAGGCACTCGGCGAACAGGCCATGCACGATCAGTCCGAGGAACAGGATCATGGCGTACTCGGTGGTGCTGCCGCTGGTGTGCGGCCAGCGGCTCTTGAGCACGTAGCCGAAGGCGACGGTGTAGACGACCAGCATCAGGAACGGGCTGATCAGCGACCACAGCAGGCCGAAGCTGGAGCCACGATAGCGGCCGAGCACCTCGCGCTTGCTCAGCTCCAGGGTCAGCGACCGGTGCCGCGTGAAGGCATCCAGCGGGCTGGCGCGGTCCGGCGACCTCGAAGCGGCGGTGCTGGCGGGCTGGGCTGCCATGGCGGTCGGCGCGTGGCCTCGATCAGGCCAGCGCGGCGGCCAGTTCCGCGCGCAGGTCCTCGATGTCCTCCACGCCCACCGACAGGCGGATCAGCGTGTCGCTGATGCCCAGGCGCTTGCGGTTGGCCGGCGGTACCGAGGCGTGGGTCATGATGGCCGGATGCTCGATCAGGCTCTCCACGCCGCCCAGCGATTCGGCCAGGGCGAACAGGTGGCAGCGCTCGAGCACGCGGCGCGCCTTGCGCAGGCCGCCCTTGACCTCGATGCTGACGATGCCGCCGAAGCCGTCCATCTGGCGCTTCGCCAGCGCATGCTGCGGATGGCTCTTCAGGCCCGGGTAGATCACCCGCGCCACCTGCGGATGCTTCTCCAGCCACCGGGCCAGTTCCAGCGCGCTGGCGCAGTGCTGGCGCATGCGCAGGTGCAGGGTCTTGAGCCCGCGCATGGCCAGGAAGGCATCGAACGGGCCGGCGATGGCGCCGACCGAGTTCTGCAGGAAGCCCATCTGCTCGGCCATCGCGTCGCTGCCGGCCACGACGATGCCGCCGACGATGTCCGAGTGGCCGTTGAGGTACTTGGTCGCCGAATGCAGCACCAGGTCGGCGCCGTATTCCAGCGGGCGCTGCACCATCGGCGAGCAGAAGGTGTTGTCGACCACCAGGATCAGGCCGTGTTTCTTCGCGAACGCGGCGACCTTCTTCAGGTCCACCAGCTTGAGCATGGGGTTGGTCGGCGTCTCGGCCCAGATCATCTTCGTCCCGGGCTTGAGCGCCGCCTTCAGCGCGGCGGTGTCGTTGAGGTCGACGAAGCTGAAGTCCAGCCCCGCCGAACGCCGGCGCACGCGCTCGAACAGGCGGTAGGTGCCGCCGTACAGGTCGTCCATGGCGATCACGTGGCTGCCCGAGTCGAGCAGGTCCAGCACCGTGGATGCGGCCGCCAGGCCGGAGGCGAAGGCGAAACCGGCCACGCCGCCTTCGAGGTCCGCCACGCAGCGCTCGTAGGCCATGCGCGTGGGATTCTGCGAGCGCGAGTACTCATAGCCCTTGTGCCGCCCCGGGCTCTCCTGCACGTAGGTCGAGGTGGCGTAGATCGGCGTCATGATGGCGCCGGTCGAGGGATCCGGCGACTGGCCGGCGTGGATGGCCCGGGTGCCCATGCCGAGGGCGGTTTCGGGGGCATTCTTCTTGCGGGTCATGCGGTCATCCTGCGGCCGACGGCCGGAAAAAAAGGCGCCGCCGATTATGGCACGAGGGCCCGCGGGCACCGAAGGCGGTCCGCGACCGCCGCGGTCAGCGCTTCGTGCGCTCGCGCACACCCCGGTCCCTGCGCCGCTCGTGACGCACCGCGATGCCGACGCCGACCAGCGTGCCCAGCGCCAGCAGGTACCAGGTGATGGCGTAGTTCAGGTGATGGTTGGGGAAATGCACCACGGTCTGCCCGGGCGCGGGCCAGCTCCGCGGATCGCGCGGGCCACGCGCCTCGGCGTCGACGAAATACGGCGCCACCGCGCCGGCCGCCAGGCCCCGCGAGGCGGACAGCGCGGCCACGTCGCGCGAGTACCACTGATGCTTGCGCGGACGGTTGGGCCTGAGAAAACCGCCGCCGGGCTCGCTCGGGCGCAGCAGGCCGGTCAGTTCCACCGCGCCGGTCGGCGGCCGCGCGGCGGCGTAGGCCGGCGTGCCGGGCAGCTCGGCCGGCACGTAGCCGCGATTGACCCACACCACGAAGCCGCGCTCGGTGCGCAGCGGCGCCATCGCCCAGAAGCCGTAGCCGAAGCGGCTGGAGCCGTGGACCAGGACCTGCCTGCCGTCGATGTAATCGCCCGCGCAGGCGCACGTGCAGGTACTGCTCGGCGCCCTGCGCGATGGCCGGCCACCGCGCCGGCCCCGGCGCCGCCTCGGGCGCGGCGTGCACGCGGGTGGCGACGTCATGGATCAGGCCCAGCTTCCAGTGCAGGCGGCGCACCTGCCAGTTGCCCAGGGCGATGAAGCCGACGAAGGCCGCCAGCGCCAACAGTCCCCAGGCGACGCGCTTGCCGGTGCCGCGCGCCGCCGTTCGCCCCGCGTCCGTGGACTGGCGCGGGGCCGGGGTCACGAGCCCAGCTTGTGATGCTGGTACTGCGGCGACATCGGCATCATGTTGGCGTTCTCGTTGTACATCACCCAGATCGAGGCGCCGAGCACGATCACCACCAGCACCGCGGTGAAGATCAGCGCCAGCATGTTCCAGCCGCGCTCCGAATGCGTGTTCAGGTGCAGGAAGTAGACCATGTGCACCACGATCTGCACCGCCGCCAGGAGCAGCACGGCGAGCACGGTGATGCGGGTGTCGGCGAACACGTGGCCCATCACCAGCCAGAACGGGATGACGGTGAGGACCACCGCCAGCACGAAGCCGGTCAGGTAGCCGCGCAGGCTGCCGTGGTCCTCGTCCATGTCGTGGTCGACGTGATCGGCGCCGGGGCGCGTGGACGGATGGCTCATCGCAGGACTCCCACCAGATAGACGTAGCTGAAGACCCCGACCCAGACCAGGTCGAGGAAGTGCCAGAACATGCTCAGGCAGCGCAGGCGGCGGATGTTGGCCTCGTTCAGGCCGTGCTTGCCCAGCTGCACCATCAGCACGATCAGCCACAGGATGCCGACCGACACGTGCAGGCCGTGGGTGCCGACCAGGGTGAAGAACGAGGACAGGAAGGCGCTGCGGCCGGGGCCGGCGCCCTCGGCGATCATGCCCGCGAACTCGTGGATCTCGAGGCCCACGAAACACGCCGCCAGCAGGCCCGAGACGGCCAGCCAGCCCAGCATCGCGCGCTTGCGCTGGCGCGCCATCTCCAGCATGGCGAAGCCGAAGGTGACCGACGAGACCAGCAGCAGGGCCGTGTTCACCGCCAGGCCCGGCAGGTCCAGCACGTCGCGCGCCGAGGGGCCGCCGGCATAGCTGGTGCCCAGCACCGCGTAGCAGGCGAACAGCGCGGCGAAGATGAAGCAGTCGCTCATCAGGTAGATCCAGAACCCGAGCAGGGTTCCGTTGTGCGCGGGCGGCTCCTGGCGGCAGACGAATTCCGGCGTGCCGGTGTCGGTGGCGAGGGTGCTCATGCGCGCGCTCCTTCCGGGCCGGTGGCCCAGTTGCCCTGGTGCTCGAAGCGGTCCACGTCCGCGGCATCGACGTGGTCGTCACGGTGATAGTTGAAGGTGTGGGCGATGGCGTAGCCCACCATCGCCACGAACGACGCCACGGCCAGCCACCAGATGTACCAGACCATGGCGAAGCCGAACACGAAACCCAGCGCTCCCAGCACCACGCCGGTGGCCGTGTTGCCGGGCATGTGGATGTCGTTGAAACCCGACAGCGGACGCCGGTAGCCGTGCTTCTTCATGTCGTGCCAGGCATCGCGCTCGCGCACGTTGGGCACGAAGGCGAAGTTGTACGCCGGCGGCGGCGAGGACGTCGACCACTCCAGGGTGCGCGCGTCCCACGGATCGTGGCCGACGGCGTAGCGCTCGCGGTGGCGGATGCTGACGAAGATCTGCATCACGAACGAGAGGATGCCCAGCAGGATCAGGAACGCGCCGACGCCGGCGATCACGAACCACTTCTGCAGGCTGGGATCGGTGAAGTGGCTCAGGCGGCGCGTGACGCCCATCAGGCCGAGGATGTACAGCGGCCCGAACGCCACCCAGAAGCCGACCTGCCAGAACCAGAAACTGAGCTTGCCCCAGAACGGATCGAGCTTGAACCCGAAGGCCTTGGGGAACCAGTAGTTGATGCCGGCGAACACGCCGAACACCACGCCGCCGATGATCACGTTGTGGAAGTGCGCGATCAGGAACAGGCTGTTGTGCAGCAGGAAGTCGGCCGGCGCCACCGACAGCATCACGCCGGTCATGCCGCCGATGGTGAAGGTGAACAAAAAGCCCATGGTCCACAGCATCGGCACGTCGAAGCGCACGCGGCCGCGGTACATGGTGAACAGCCAGTTGAAGATCTTCGCGCCGGTCGGGATCGAGATCATCATCGTGGTCAGCGAGAAGAACGAATTGACGTCCGCGCCCGAGCCCATGGTGAAGAAGTGGTGCAGCCACACCAGGTAGGACAGGATCATGATCGACACGGTGGCGTAGACCATCGACGAATAGCCGAACAGGCGCTTGCCGGAGAACGTGGCGACGATCTCGGAGAACACGCCGAACAGCGGCAGGATCAGGATGTAGACCTCCGGGTGGCCCCAGATCCAGATCAGGTTGATGTACATCATCACGTTGCCGCCCATGGCGGCGGTGAAGAAGTGGGTGCCGATGTAGCGGTCCAGCGACAGCAGCAGCAGCGTGGCGGTGAGGATCGGGAAGGTCACCACGATCAGGCCGCTGGTGCACAGCGAGGTCCAGGTGAACATCGGCATCTTCATCAGCGTCATGCCCGGCGCGCGCATCTTGAGGATGGTCACGACGAAGTTGATGCCGGTCAGCAGCGTGCCCAGGCCCGACAGCTGCAGGCCCCAGATGTAGTAGTCCACGCCGGGCCCGGGACTCTGCCCCAGCTCGGAGACCGGCGGATAGCCCAGCCAGCCGGCGTGCGAGAAATCGCCGACGAACAGCGAGACCATGAACAGCAGGCCGCCCGACACCGTCAGCCAGAAGCTGAAGTTGTTGAGGAACGGGAAGGCCACGTCGCGCGCGCCGATCTGCAGCGGCATGACGTAGTTCATCAGGCCGGCGATGTAGGCCATGGCCACGAAGAAGATCATGATCGAGCCGTGCGCGGTGAAGATCTGGTCGTAGTGGTGCGGCGGCAGGTAGCCCATGTTGTCGCCGAAGGCCATGGCCTGCTGCAGGCGCATCATGATGGCGTCGGCGAAGCCGCGCAGCAGCATCACCGTGGCGAAGATCATGTACATGATGCCGAGCTTCTTGTGGTCCACGCTGGTGAACCACTCGGACCACAGATACCCCCACTGGCGTTTCCAGGTGACGATGCCCAGCACGGCGACGCCCAGCGTGGCGACCACCAGGAAGGTCACCACCACGATGGTGTTGTCCAGCGGCAGCGCCTCGATGGAAAGGCGACCCAGCAGGAAATTCCAGAATGCGGAACGGTGCGGCATGGCTTGTGTCTCGGTAAAGCGTGTCAGTGCGCGGTCGCGTCGTGCGCGTCGTGCGTGGCGGCCGGCGTCGCGGACGCGTCCGGCGCGGCGGCGTTGCGTTGGGCGTCAAGCGCCATCATCTGGCTCATGCACATCTGGCCCGGATCCACGCAGCGATTGAGGATGCGGTCGTAAAGGTCGGGCATGGTGCCCGCGTACCGGTGCACCGGCTCGTCGCGGCTGGGCTCGTCGAGGCGGTCGTACGCCGCGCGGTCGAGCGTCTGGCCGCTGGCGCGCGCCTTGGCCACCCAGCGCTCGAATCCGGCCTCGTCCAGGGCGTGGAAGCGGAAACGCATGTCGGTGAAGCCGTGGCCGCTGTAGTTGGCCGAGAAGCCGTCGTAGTCACCGGGCTTGTTGATCACCGCGTTCAGCACCGTCTGCATGCCGGGCATGGTGTAGATCTGCCCGGCCAGGGCCGGCACGAAGAACGAGTCCATCATGTGGCTGGAGGTCAGCTTGAAATGGATCGGCCGGTTCACCGGCGCCGCCATGTCGTTGACCGTGGCAATGCCGTACTGCGGGTAGATGAACAGCCACTTCCAGCGCAGCGAGACCACCTCGACCTCGAGCGGCTTGACGTGCGGATTGAGCGAGGTGCCATCGTCGATGCGCGACAACGGGCGGTACGGGTCGAGCTGGTGCGTGCCGATCCAGGTCATCGCGCCCAGCGCCATGATGATCAGCAGCGGCGCCGCCCAGACCACCAGCTCGATGTAGCTGGAGTGGTCCCAGTCGGCGTCGTAGCGGCGCCTTGGTGTTGGACGCCCGGTAGCGCCAGGCGATCACGCCGATGGCGATCAGCACCGGCACGATGATCAGCGACATCAGCACCGCCGAGCCGATCATCAGGTCGCTCTGCTGGCGCGCCACGTCGCCGGAGGGGTCGAGCAGCACCGTGTGGCAGCCGCCGAGCCACAGCGTCAGCGGCAGCACCAACAGGCCGCGCAGTCTTTTCAGTACCATGGGGATGCTTCGGGGACGAGCATGGGGTCCCCTCATGATAGGTACTCGGATCGTTCTTGCCGATTGGACAATTTGTCCCATGTTCGTTCCGCGGCCGCCGTTGCATACTTGCAGGAAAGGCGCATCGGGCCCGGCGCATCGCCGCCGACCACGCCGGGCTTTGTCCCCCACGAAAGCCGCATACCCAGCAAACACCCCACGGAATCGCCATGTCAACCAGTCACGCCCCGTCCGCCGGTGACCCTTCCGCCACGGCCCCTGCCCAGGCCGCGCACGACGCGCACGCGCACGTCACCCCCGGGGAGATCTCGATCGGCGTGGTGGTCGGGCGCATCTCCGAATTCTTCGACTTCTTCGTCTTCGGCCTGGCCTGCGTGCTGGTGTTCCCGAAGGTGTTCTTCCCCTTCGCCAGCCAGATCGACGGCATCTTCTATTCGTTCGCGATCTTCGCCCTGGCCTTCATCGGCCGGCCGATCGGCTCGCTGTTCTTCCTCTACCTGCAGCGCGAGCATGGCCGCGGCACCAAGCTGACCACCGCGCTGTTCCTGCTCGGCTCGACCACCGCCGGCATCGCCTTCCTGCCCGGCTACGATTCCTGGAACATCTGGGCCATCGTGGTGCTGGCCGTGCTGCGCTTCGGCCAGGGTTTCGCCATTGGCGGCAGCTGGGACGGCCTGGCCTCGCTGCTGGCGCTGAACGCGCCGCGCGGGCGTCGCGGCCGCTACGCGTCGATCCCGCAGCTGGGCGCGCCGATCGGTTTCATCCTGGTGGCCGGACTGTTCGCCTACCTGCTGATGAACCTCTCGCAGGACGAGTTCTTCAACTGGGGCTGGCGCTATCCGTTCTTCGTCGCCTTCGCCATCAACGTGGTGGCGCTGTTCGCGCGCCTGCGCCTGGTGGTCACGCCCGAGTACGCGACCTCGCT
Organism: uncultured Gammaproteobacteria bacterium; assembly: GCA_963821885.1. GTDB lineage: Bacteria > Pseudomonadota > Gammaproteobacteria > Xanthomonadales > Rhodanobacteraceae > Oleiagrimonas. The sequence goes on from CAWGFN010000002.1 coordinate 359,232, forward strand.
CAAGCTGCGCGACCTGGAACCCTCGCCGGTCGGCGAGCTGGTCCGCTCGCAGGGCCGCGCCATCGCGCTGGGCGCCTTCGCGCCGCTGGCCAGCTACGCGCTGTTCCACCTGGTGACCATCTTCGCCCTGTCCTGGGCGCTGCTGTTCACCAGGCAGTCGGTGACCACCTTCCTGCTGGTGCAGGCGGTCGGCGCCGCGGTGGCGATTCCGTGCATGGTGCTGTCCGGGCGCATCGCCGACCGCTTCGGCCGGCGCATGACCCTGGCGGTGTTCGGCGTGCTGATCGCGATCTACAGCGGCTGGACGCCGGTGATGCTGGCCGGCGGCACCACCCAGGGCTTCGCCTTCATCATCCTCGGCTTCGCCCTGCTGGGTTTCTCCCACGCGCAGGCCGCGGGCGCGGTCAACTCCAGCTTCCGCACCTATTTCCGCTACACCGGCGCGCTGATCACCTCGGACCTGGGCTGGCTGATCGGCGCCGGCTTCGCGCCGCTGGTGGCGCTGGCGCTGTCGGTCTACCTGGGCGTGGGCTACGTCGGCCTGTACCTGCTGTCGGGCGCGATCGGCACCCTCGGCGCGCTGTGGTTCAGCCGCGCGGGCGGACTGCCCAACGAGTGGCCGATGGAGGAGCAGGCGCAGGGTTGACGCGCCCGCCTCTCGGTCGGCTTATTCCACGGTCACCGACTTGGCCAGGTTGCGCGGCTGGTCGACGTCGGTGCCGCGCAGCACGGCCACGTGGTAGGCCAGCAGCTGCAGCGGCACGGTGAACACGATCGGCGCGGTGAAGCCGCCGTCGGCGGGGATGCGCAGCAGGGTGCCGCCCAGGTCGTGGATGTCCTGGCCGGCGTCCAGCGTGGCGATCACGTGCAGCTCGCCGCCGCGCGCGCGCACTTCCTGCAGGTTGGCCTTGAGCTTCTCCAGCAGCGCATCGGGCGGCGCCACGGCGATCACCGGCATGTCCTCGTCGACCAGCGCCAGCGGGCCGTGCTTGAGTTCGCCGGCCGGATACGCCTCGGCGTGGATGTAGGAGATTTCCTTGAGCTTGAGCGCGCCCTCCAGGGCCACCGCGAACTGCACGCCGCGGCCCAGGAACAGCGCGTGCTCGCGATGCACCAGGCGCTCGGCCAGGGCCAGCACCTCGTCGCTGCAGGCCAGGGTTTCCTCGATCCTGCGCGGCAGGTGCATCAGGTCGTCGGCCAGGGCCGCCAGCTTGTCCGCGTCCACGCCGCGCTGCCGACCCAGCTCCAGCGTCAACAGCGCCAGCGCCGTCAGCTGCGTGGTGAAGGCCTTGGTCGAGGCCACGCCGATTTCCGGGCCGGCGCGGGTCATCAGCTTCAGGTCGGCCTCGCGCACCAGCGAGGACTCGGGCACGTTGCAGATGCCCAGCGTGCCGAGGTAGCCGCGGGCGCCGGCCTCGCGCAGCGCCGACAGCGTGTCGGCGGTTTCCCCGGACTGCGAGATGGCCACGAACAGGGTGTCCTCGGGCACCACCACGTCGCGGTAGCGGTACTCGCTGGCCACCTCCACCGACACCGGCAGGCCGGTCAGTGATTCGATCCAGTATCGCGCCACCAGGCCCGCGTGGTAGCTGGTGCCGCAGGCCACGATGTGCAGGCCGCGCACGCGCGAGAGCAATTCGTCGCCGCCGACGCCGAAGATGTTCGGCAGCACGCCGCGGCTGCCCAGGCGCCCTTCCAGGGTGTCGGCGACCGCGCGCGGCTGCTCGAAGATCTCCTTGAGCATGTAGTGGCGGTATTCGCCGCGCTCGACCGCGTCGGCCGACAGCTCGCTGGTGTGCACGCCGCGTTCCAGCGGCCGCCCCTCGATGTCGAAGATGTCCAGGCGCTCGCGGGTGATCTGCACCAGGTCGCCCTCTTCCAGGTAGACCACCTGGCGGGTGACCTGGATCAGCGCCTGCACGTCCGAGGCCAGGAAGTGCTCGCCGATGCCGATGCCGGCGACCAGCGGGCTGCCGCGACGCGCGCCGACCACGGTCTGCGGGGTCTGGGTGTCCAGCACCGCGATCGCGTAGGCGCCTTGCAGCTGTTCCACCGCGCGGCACACCGCTGTGCGCAGGTCGGCGCCGCGTTCGAGCTCGACGTCGACCAGGTGCGCGATCACCTCGCTGTCGGTGTCGGAGCTGAAGCGGCGCCCGGCCTTCTGCAGGGCCTCGCGCAGGCGCTCGTGGTTCTCGATGATGCCGTTGTGCACCACCACCGCGCGGCCGGCGGCGTGCGGGTGCGCGTTGCCCTCGCTGGGCACGCCATGGGTGGCCCAGCGGGTGTGCGCGATGCCGGTGCCGCCGCCGAACGAGGCGGCCTCGTACAGCGACTCGACCTCGCGCACCTTGCCCTTGGCGCGCAGGCGCTGCAGCTGGCCGTCATCGAGCACGGCCAGTCCGGCCGAATCGTAGCCGCGGTATTCCAGGGCCTTGAGCCCGGCGATCAGGATGGGCGCCACGTCACGCTGGGCGACGGCGGCAACGATTCCGCACATGTTGTTGCTTCCATGGTTCGGGAAGTGGCGGCAACGCTGCGGCTGTCGCGACTTCCGTGGTTACCACAGGATTCGGCCGGACCATCGCTCCGCCCGAACCCGGCGTCAGTTGACCTTGCGGCGCAGGTAGTTGAGCAGGTCGATGCGGGTGATCAGGCCGATGAACGCGTCGCCGTCCATCACGATCGCCACGTGGCCGCGGTCGAACACCGGCATCAGGGCGTCGATCGGCGAGCGCGCGTCGAGCTTCTCCAGTTCGGTGACCATCGCCGCCGACACCGGATCGTTGAATCGCGACTGGTCGGTGTGCACGTGCAGCAGCAGGTCCGATTCGTCGATGATGCCGACGATGAGGTCGCCGTCCATCACCGGCAGCTGCGAGACGTCGTACAGCTTCATGCGCTTGTAGGCGGTCATCAGTTGTTCGGCCGGACCCACCACCACCGTGTCGCGCAGCGCGTAGGGCCGCAGGATCAGGTCGCGCAGGTCGCCGTGCTGCTCGCGCTCGAGGAAGCCGTTGTCCAGCATCCAGTAGTCGTTGTAGAGCTTGGACAGGTACTTGTTGCCGGTGTCGCACACCAGCGACACCACGCGCCTGGGCTCGGTCTGCTCGCGGCAGTAGCGCAGCGCGGCGGCCAGCAGGGTGCCGGTCGAGGAGCCGCCGAACACGCCCTCCCTGGCCAGCAGTTCGCGCGCCGCCAGGAAACTTTCGCGGTCGGGGATGGCGTAGGCCTTCTTGACCCGGGAAAAATCGCTGATCGAGGGCAGGAAATCCTCGCCGATGCCTTCCACCAGCCAGCTGCCGGACTTGTCCGACAGCGTGCCTTCATTGATGTATTCGGCCAGGATCGAGCCGACCGGGTCGGCCAGCACCAGCTCGGTATCCGGCGAGGCCTTGGCCAGGAAGCGCGACAGGCCGGTCATGGTGCCCGAGGAGCCGCAGCCGAAGACGATGGCGTCGACCCGTCCATCCATCTGCTCGAGGATCTCCGGTCCGGTGGTGGTCTCGTGGGCCAGCGGATTGTCGGGATTGCCGAACTGGTTGATGAAATACGCGCCCGGCGTCTCGCGGGCGATGCGCTCGGCCATGTCCTGGTAGTACTCGGGATGGCCCTTGGCCACGTCCGAGCGGGTCAGCACCACCTCGGCGCCCATCGCCTTGAGGTTGAAGATCTTCTCCCGGCTCATCTTGTCCGGAACCACCAGGATCAGCTTGTAGCCCTTCTGCTGGGCCACCAGGGCCAGGCCGATGCCGGTGTTGCCGGCGGTGCCCTCGACCAGGGTGGCGCCGGGCTTGATCTTCCCGGCCTTCTCGGCGCCCTCGATCATCGACATGCCGATGCGGTCCTTGATCGAACCGCCGGGATTCATGCTCTCCAGCTTCAGGAACAGCTCGCACGGGCCGGTGTCCAGGTGGCGCACGCGCACCATCGGGGTGTGGCCGATCAGCTCGAGGATGCTGGAATGAACGCTCATGCAGGCTCCGCTTTTGGGGTGTGCTCGCCGGTGCCGCCCGCTCGGGTGGCGGCGCCGGGGGATCAGGTCGGCATCATAACCGACGCGGGCTTTCGCACTTCTGTCGCCCATGTGGCGCGCCGCGGGCAGCGCCGGGGCGGACATGAAAGCGCCGGGCGCCCTCGGGGGCGTCCGGCGCGGTCGGCGCGCGCCGACCGGGGCGCGCGCATGGAGGGTCTGGTGTCAGTGCAACGAGCGCCCTCGCGCTCCCCACATTCGCAACAGGCGGTCCTTGGCCTGCAGCTTCTCCTTCTTCATGCTGGCCAGCGTCACGTCATCGATGGGCAGCACGCCCAGTTCCGCATCATGGACCTTGCTGTCCAGTTCCTGGTGGTGCCGATACAGACGGCGGAATTCCGTATCGGCTTTCATCAAGGCTTCCAGATCCTCGCGGGTTTGGTTTTCGAACATCGGATCATTCTCCTAATCGCGCAGAGGCGCTCCGCGGCCGCGCGGGCGGCGGAGACGCTGGTTGGAGAAGAGGCCTGCATGCCACATCGCCTCGTGCCCGGAGCGGGACGAGGTTCGGATGCGAAAGGGATTCATGCATGGCGGGCTTCGGTCGCAAATCCCGTAGGCGGGGGAAGGGCCTACGGGTATTTGACCCTACTCCTGAGCCAGGCCTTGTGCAAGCGTGCGCCGCAACATGGCGCGAACGTAAAACTTACGTTAAATCATGCGCTTGCGAGCGGACCCGCCACCTTTCGGCGGGTCGCGCAGGCGTTCAGCGATCGCGCAGGATCACCACCACGCGGCGGTTCATGGCGCGGCCCGTGGCAGTGGCGTTGGAGGCCACCGGGTCGGCCTCGCCCATGCCCACCGTGCTCATGCGCGAGGCGTTCACGCCGGCCGCGATCAGCGCGTTGCGCACGGCCTGGGCGCGCTTCATGGACAGCGTCTTGTTGGCCGCCGCCGAACCCGTCGAGTCGGTGTAGCCCTCGATGCGGATCGGCTTGGACGGCTGGCTGTTGACGAACTGGATCAGCTTGCCCAGGTGCTCGCGCGCCTCCGGCCGCAGGGACGACTGCCCCGGGGCGAAGGCATCGCCGGTCACCGTCATCTGCCGGCCCTGGCTGCCCTGGTGCGCGGTCATCCCTTCCAGGCGGGCACGCAGCGCCTTGGCCGCGGCCACCGCCAGGCTGGCCTGCTTGCGCGCCAGCGCCGCCGAGCGCGCCTGGGCCTGGGCCAGCTGCCTGGCCTTCTCGGCCTCGGCGCGGGCCTGTTCGGCGGCCTGCGAGTAGGCCTCGCCCTGCGCCTGCAGGCGACGGGTTTCCTCGGCCGCCAGCTGGTTCTGCAGCCGCTCGCGTTCCAGCGCCTGGCGCGTGGCCGCGGCGTCGCGACGGCTGGCTTGCAACAGGATGGTGTCGTGCTCGCGCTGCAGCGCGTCCAGCTGCGCCTGGGCCTGCTCGAGCTGGGCCGAGGCCTTGGCCTGGTCGACGCTGCGCTCGGCCAGGTACAGGGCATGCGGCCGCTCGCTGGACCCGGCATTCTGCAGCCGCTGCACCGCGATGCGGGCCAGCGAACGCTCGGCCTGGGCGTAGCCGTTGAGATGAGTGTTGGCGTCGAGCTGGTTGAGACTGGTGGTCAGGCGCTGCACGTCCAGGTCGTCCTTGCCGGACGCCAGGCTCGGCGCGCACAGCACGAGCGCGGTGATCATCAGGAAGATGCGCATCATCGGCCGGGTCATCACTGGCCCTCCTGCGCGGTCGATGCCGGCGCCGGGGCGCTGGTCGATGAAGCGGGCGTGGGCAGGGTCATCTGCGGCAGTTCCTGTACCGACGAGGCGGCGGGCGCCGGGGTGGCGGCCGACGCGGGCGGGCTTTCGAGCAGGTCGTGGCGCAGGCGCTTGTTCTCGCGGCCCTGCGCATCGATGCGGCTGCGCAAGGTGGCCAGGCGCGCCTTGGTCAGGGCCAGCTGGCTGTCGGCCAGCGACTCCTGCGCCAGATCGGCGGCCAGCGCGTTCTTGCCGGCGCTGATGGCCTGGCGGGCCTGCCCCAGCTTGCCGCGGGCGAACTCCAGATCCACCGGGTCGGCATCGGCCGCGCCGGCCTGCTCGGCGGCCTTCACGCTGGCCTGCGCGCGGCTCATGGCATCGGTGGGCGGGGGTATACTCGCGCACGCGGCAACCAGCGCGACGACGGCTGCCAGGGGCAACCACGACAATGCGCGGAACGGAATGCGGGAATATGCAGGCTTCCGAAGCATGAAAACGTGACCTTTGCGGCTGTTTGCGCGTATGGTGAACCCGCACAATCTATCATCATCCACAACGCAAGCCATACGGTCGCCCAATGGACATCGGTTACTTTCTCAAGCTGATGGTCGACAAGGGGGCGTCGGACATGTTTCTGACGACGGGCGCCCCGGTCAACATCAAGGTCGAGGGCAAGCTCTACCCCCTCGGCAACACCGGCCTGCCCAACGGCATGGTCAAGAAAATCGCCTATTCGCTGATGGACGAGGGCCAGGTGCCCCAGTTCGAGCGCGATCTGGAACTGAACATGGCGCTGGCGGTCAAGGACGCCGGCCGCTTCCGCATCAACGTGTTCAAGCAGCGCGGCGAAGTGGGCATGGTCATCCGCGCCATCAAGAGCGACATCCCCGACATCGCGCAGCTGCACCTGCCTGAGCTTTTCAAGGAGCTCATCATGGAGCCGCGCGGCCTGATCCTGGTGGTCGGCGCCACCGGCTCGGGCAAGTCGACCACGCTGGCGGCGATGATCGACCACCGCAACAACAACCGGCCGGGCCACATCCTCACCATCGAGGATCCGATCGAGTTCCTGCACCGGCACAAGAAGTCGATCGTCAACCAGCGCGAAGTCGGCCTGGACACCCACAGCTACCACGAGGCCCTGCGCAACGCGATGCGCGAGGCGCCGGACGTGATCCTGATCGGCGAGATCCGCGACACCGACACCATGGAGGCGGCGATCTCGTTCTCCGAGACCGGCCACCTGTGCCTGGCCACGCTGCATTCCAACAATGCCGACCAGACCCTGGAGCGCATCCTCAACTTCTTCCCCGAATCGGCGCACAAGAACATCCTGATGAACCTGGCCCTGAACCTGAAGGCCGTCATCAGCCAGCGTCTGGTGGTGGGCAAGGACGGGCGCCGCGTGCCGGCGGTCGAGGTGCTGCTGAACACGCCGCTGATCCGCGACATGATCCGCCGCGGCCAGATCCACGAGGTCAAGGAGGCCATGGACCGCAGCCTGCAGGACGGCATGCGCACCTTCGACCAGTCGCTGTACCAGCTGTACAAGGAAGGCCGCATCGAGCTGGAGGAGGCGCTGTCCAAGGCCGACTCGCGCGATGGCCTGGCGCTCAAGGTGCGCCTGGCCGAGAGCGGCGGACAGGGCGCCGAGCTGAACGAATCGGACCCCTACGGCGCGTTCTGAAGATGTCCGGATGGCCCCTGGATCCGCCTTCGCGGATTCAGGGCGCGTCCGGCTGGGCTTCCGGCGAGGCGGCCTGGAACGCCGGCAGCTGGCGGCAGGTCGCGTCGATGCGCTCGATGGTCGGATACGCGTCCAGCGAGACGCCCCAGCGCCGCGCGTTGTAGACCTGCGGCACCAGGCAGATGTCGACCAGGCCCGGACTGTCGCCCATCGCATAGGCGCCGGTGTTGGGGCTTTCGGCCAGCATGGCCTCGATCGCTTCGAAGCCGGTGGCGATCCAGTGCCGTGACCAGTTCTCCCGTTCCACCTGCGGCATGGCGCATTCACGCTCCAGGTACTGCAGCACGCGCAGGTTGCCCAGCGGATGGACGTCGCAGGCCAGGTACAGCGACAGCGCACGCGCATAGGCGCGGTCGCGCGGGATGGCCGGCAACAGCATGGGGCCGTCGGGCCAGATCTCGTCGAGGTATTCGATGATGGCCAGCGACTGGGTCAGCACGCGCTTGCCGTGCAGGAGGGTCGGCACCAGCTGCTGCGGATTGAGACCGCGATAGTCGTCCGCGTGCTGCTGGCCGCCGTCGCGCACCAGATGCACCGGCCGATTGTCATAGGCCAGGCCCTTCAGCTCCAGCGCGATGCGCACCCGATAGGCTGCGCTGGAGCGCCAATAGCCGTACAGGGTCAGGTCATTGTTCATGCATTCGCCCCTACTGCGGCCCGGCTAGCCGGTTCCATGCCGATTCTACGCACCCGTCCGCGTTCTTGTCTCCCCTTCGGCGGCGCGTTTGCATCCGGTGGCGCGGGGCAACGAAAATACCCCGCCGGTTCGCACCGACCGGGTTCACGACCGCCGAGGAGCCTCCGTGTCCATCCTACGCATGAGCGATATCGACCTGCACGGCAAGCGCGTGCTGATCCGCGAAGACCTGAACGTGCCCCTGCACGAAGGCCGCATCACCTCCAGCCAGCGCCTGGAAGCCGCCCTGCCGACGCTGCGCGCGGCGCGTGACGCCGGCGCCCGGGTCATGGTGCTCTCGCACCTGGGTCGTCCCACCGAGGGCGTCTTCGACGCGGCCGCCTCGCTGGCGCCGGTGGCCGAATGGCTGGGCCAGGCACTGGGCTCGCCGGTGCGCCTGGCACGCGAGTACCTGGACGGCGTCGATGTCGCCGAGGGCGAAATCGTGTTGCTGGAAAATTGCCGCATGAACGTCGGCGAGAAGGCCGACGACGCATCGCTGGCGCGCCAGTACGCGGCCCTGTGCGACGTGTTCGTGATGGACGCCTTCGGCACCGCCCATCGCGCCCAGGCCTCGACCCACGGCGTGATCCGCTTCGCGCCGGTCGCGGTGGCCGGACCGCTGCTTTCGGCCGAGCTCGACGCCCTCGGCCGCGCGCTGGACGATCCGAAACGGCCGCTGCTGGCCATCGTCGCCGGCTCCAAGGTGTCGACCAAGCTGACCCTGCTGGAGAACCTGGTCGACCGCGTGGACCAGCTGATCGTCGGCGGCGGCATCGCCAACACCTTCATTGCCGCGGCCGGACATGGCGTGGGCACCTCGCTGGTCGAGGCCGACCTGGTCGAGACCGCGCGCCACATCATGGCGCGAGCCCGCGAGCGCGGCGCCGAGGTGCCGATCCCGACCGACGTGGTGGTCGCGCGGGAATTCTCCGCCAGCGCCACCGCCACGGTGAAATCGGTGGATCGCGTGGGCGACAACGAGATGATCCTGGATATCGGCCCGGAAACCGCCAAGGCCTACGCCGAGCGCATCGCCGCGGCCGGCACCGTGGTGTGGAACGGCCCGGTGGGCGTGTTCGAGTTCGACGCCTTCGGCCACGGCACCGAGGTCCTGGCGCACGCCATCGCCGACTCGGACGCCTTCTCCATCGCCGGCGGCGGCGACACCCTGGCGGCGGTGGACAAGTACGGCATCGCCGACGGCGTGTCCTACATCTCCACCGGCGGCGGCGCGTTCCTGGAATTCCTCGAGGGCAAGGAGCTGCCGGCCGTGGCTGCCCTCAAGGCACGAGCCGACGGCTGATGCTCTGGCTGTTCGACCTCGACGGCACGCTGATCGATTCGGCGCGCGGCATCACCCGCAGCATCGAGCACGCACTGGCCGCCGAAGACGTGCCGACCCCGCCGCATGAGCAGCTGCGCGGCTGGATCGGCCCACCGCTGTGGCACAGCTTCGCCGGCCTGTTCGGCGACGATGCTCCACGTATCCAGCGCGCCATCGACCGCTATCGCGAGCGTTTCGTGGATGTCGGCTGGCGCGAGCACGAGGTCTATCCAGGCATCGAGGACACCCTGGACCGGTTGATCACCGACGGCGCGCGCTGCGCGGTGGTCACTTCCAAGCCGCAGGAGCAGGCCGAACGCATCCTCGCCAGCCAGCCCCTCGGCACGCGCTTCGAGCGCATCTACGGCCCCGCCCCCGACGACCACCGCCACACCAAGGCCGACCTGATCGCCAGGGCGCTGCGCGATCTGGACGGCGCGCCGGCCGACACCACCATGGTCGGCGACAGGCGCTACGACATCGAGGGCGCGCTCGCCAACGGCGTGCGCGGCATCGGCGTGCTGTGGGGCTTCGGTGGCGATGCCGAGCTGCGCGCCGCCGGCGCGTCCGCGCTGGTCCACGCGCCCGCCGAACTGGCCACGCCCGGAATGCGCGGAACCTGAGGCCGGTGCAGGAAAACGACAGCCAATTGCGGCACTATGGCGAGAGCTGCGTGCGCACTGCGCCGCCCATGGAAGCATCCATTCGTCGAGGCCACATGCAAACCCTGCTCATCACCGGCGGCGCCGGATTCATCGGCGGCAACTTCGCGCACCAGGCCGTCGCCGATGGCCTGCGCGTGATCAACCTGGACAAGCTGACCTACGCCGGCAACCCGGAAACGCTGGTGTCGCTCGACCGTCACCCCGGGCATGTCTTCGTGCACGGCGACATCGGCGACCGCGACCTGGTCGCGCGGCTGCTGCGCGAACACCGGCCGGACGGCATCGTGCACTTCGCCGCCGAATCGCACGTGGACCGTTCCATCGACGGCCCGGCCGACTTCGTGCAGACCAACGTGGTCGGCACCCTGGCGCTGCTGGAATGCGCGCGCGACTACTGGCGCGGCCTGGACGCGCCGGCGCGCGATGATTTCCGCTTCCTGCATGTCTCCACCGACGAGGTCTTCGGCTCGCTCGGCGCCGACGGCGCGTTCAGCGAAACCTCGTCCTACGCGCCCAATTCGCCCTATTCGGCCTCCAAGGCCGCGTCCGACCACCTGGTGCGCGCCTTCGGCCACACCTACGGCCTGCCGGTGCTGACCACGCACTGCTCCAACAACTACGGCCCCTACCAGTTTCCCGAGAAACTGATCCCGCTGGTGCTGCACAAGGCGCTGGCCGGCGAGCCCCTGCCGGTCTACGGCGACGGCCGCCACGTGCGCGACTGGCTGTACGTGGGCGATCACTGCGCGGCCCTGCGCCGGGTGCTGGAAGCCGGTCGCGTGGGCGAGACCTACAACATCGGCGGCAACGCCGAACGCGAGAACCTGACCGTGGTGAAAACCCTCTGCGCCCTGCTGGACGAACGCCAGCCGCTGGCCGATGGCCGCCCACGCGAATCGCTGATCACCTTCGTCGCCGACCGCCCCGGCCACGACCGCCGCTACGCCATCGACGCCGGCAAGCTGCGCGACGAACTGGGCTGGACGCCGAGCGAAAACTTCGAGTCGGGCCTCGCCCGCACCGTCGACTGGTACCTGACGCATCCGGCCTGGGTCGCGCACGTGCTGGACGGCAGCTACCGCCTGCAGCGCCTGGGCCAGGGAGCCGTCGCATGAACGACACCCGCGGCATCATCCTCGCCGGCGGCTCCGGCACGCGGCTGTATCCGTTGACCCAGGCCGTCAGCAAGCAGCTGATGCCGGTCTACGACAAGCCGATGATCTACTACCCGCTGGGCGTGCTGATGCTGGCCGGCATCCGCGAGGTGCTGATCATCAACACCCCGCACGAGCAACCGATGTTCCAGCGCCTGCTCGGCGACGGCTCGCAGTGGGGCATCCGCATCGAGTACGCGGTGCAACCGTCGCCCGACGGCCTGGCGCAGGCCTTCCTGATCGGCCGCGACTTCATCGACGGCAAGCGCAGCTGCCTGATCCTCGGCGACAACCTGTTCTACGGCCACGGCCTGACCCAGCTGCTGCGCCGCAGCGCCGCGCGCGAGCATGGCGCCACGGTGTTCGGCTACTACGTCAACGACCCGGAGCGCTACGGCGTGGCCGAGTTCGACGCCGGGGGCAAGGTCATCGGCCTGGAGGAGAAACCGGCCAAGCCGCGCTCGCACTTCGCCGTCACCGGCCTGTATTTCTACGACGAGCGCGTGTGCGACTTCGCCGCCGACCTGCAACCGTCGGCCCGCGGCGAGCTGGAGATCACCGACCTCAACCGCTGCTACCTCGATGACGGCTCACTGATGCTCGAGCAGCTCGGACGCGGCTACGCCTGGCTGGACACCGGCACCCACGATTCGCTGGTGGAGGCCTCCAACTACATCGCCACCATCGAACGCCGCCAGGGCCTGAAGGTGTGCTGCCCGGAGGAGATCGCCTTCGTCAACGGCTGGATCACCGCCGGCCAGCTGCAGAAGCTGGCGCGACCGCTGGCCCGGACCGGCTACGGCCGCTACCTCAACCAGCTGGTCAAGCAGGGCGTGGTCCGTTGAAGCGGATCGATACCCGCCTGCCCGGCACCTGCATCCTCGAACCGCGCGTGTTCGGCGATGCGCGTGGTTTCTTCTATGAAAGCCACAACAGTGCCACCTTCGCCGAGCTCGGCATCGAGGCATCGTTCGTGCAGACCAACGTCTCGCGCTCATCGCGTGGCGTGCTGCGCGGGCTGCACTACCAGTGGCCGCATCCGCAGGGCAAGCTGGTCAGCGTGCTCGAGGGCGAGGTCTACGACGTGGCCGTGGACATCCGCCGCGACTCGCCGAACTTCGGCCAGTGGGCGGCCGCCATCCTCAGCGCCGAGAACCATCGCCACTTCTGGATTCCCGAAGGTTTCGCGCACGGTTTCTGCGTGCTGTCCGAATGGGCCACCTTCAGCTACCAGTGCACCGCGCTGTACGACCCGCAGGCCGACGCCGGCATTCGCTGGAACGATGCCGCGCTGGCCATCGACTGGCCGGTCGCCGAGCCGCTGCTGTCGGACAAGGACCTGCGCGCACCGCTGCTGGCCGACGTGCCCGCGGAGCGGCTGCCGACCTGCGAGCCATGAAGATCCTGGTCACCGGCGCGCGCGGCCAGGTCGGCTCCTGCCTGCTGTCGCGACTGTCCCCGCTGGGCGAGGTCGTCGCCGCCACCCGCGATGGCACGCTCGACGCGGATGCCGCCGCCGTGACGATGGATCTTTCGGTACCCGGATCCCTTTCCGCCATGCTGGATGCACAGGCGCCCGACCTGATCGTCAACGCCGCCGCCTACACCGCCGTGGACCGCGCCGAGAGCGAGCCGGAGCTTGCGCACCGGGTCAACGCCGATGCGGTCGACGTGCTGGGCCGCTGGGCCGCGCACGCCGGCGTGCCGGTGGTGCACTATTCCACCGACTATGTCTTTCCCGGCCACGGCGACCGCCCGCTGCGCGAGGACGACCCGAGCGGACCGGCCGGCGTGTATGGCCACAGCAAGCTGGCTGGTGAACGGGCCCTGGCGCGCAGCGGCGCGGACCACCTGATCCTGCGTACCGCCTGGGTCTATGCCGCGCACGGGCACAATTTCCTGCGCACCATGCTGCGCCTGGGCGCCGAGCGCGAGGTGCTCGGCGTGGTCGACGACCAGCACGGCACGCCGACCCCGGCCAGCCTGATCGCGGAGGCCACCGCGCAGGTGCTGACACGCTGGCTGGTCGCCGATGCGGAGACCCGGCGCGCGCAATCGGGCGTCTATCACCTGGTCGCCGGCGGCCGGACCACCTGGTGCGGCTTCGCCCGCGCGATCTTCGAACGCGCCGTGGCGACCGGCCTGCTGCAACGGGCGCCGCGGGTCGACGCCATCACCACCGCGGATTTCCCGACGCCCGCCCGGCGGCCGGCCTGGTCGGTGCTGGACACCACGCGCATCCGCGAGACGTTCGGTGTCTCGCTGCCGGATTGGGAAGCGAGCCTGGATGCGGTGATCGCGGCGTTGGCCAGGGTGCAGTGACGTAGCCCGTACAAGGCCGAAGGCCGCATCCGGGAACAACCAACGGCCATGAACGTTGCCGCCACCGAGCGTGGTTCCCGGATGCGCTTCGCTTGTCCGGGCCACGGTGTCGGTCGTGAAGGCGGCGCCGCTCTCGGCAAACCTCGATCGCGGGATGGCGCATCCGGCCACCCCTGCGGCAGGGTCAGCGGGGCGCCCTGCGCGTCTGCTGATCCACCCAGTGCGAGAGCCACTTGAGCTGCACGGTCTTCGTGTCGCTGGCGCTCGGGGTGGAAGGGGCCTGCTTTGCGGATGCGTTGACGCTGACCGGAATCGACCCCGTGTGGCTGGCCAGGAAGCGGCCCTTGGCGTCCAGCAGCAGCATGGTCGGCGCGGCATGGATTTCCAGCTGCTTGAACACCGGCTTGCCGTCATAGGCCACGGGCCAGGCAAAGTGCCGCTGTTCCACGAAGGCTTTCGCCGTCTTCGCATCATCGAAGGTGATGGCCAGGAAGTGCATGTCCGGGTGCTTTGCCATGTAGGCGTTGAGCGCCGGCAACTCCTCGATGCAGCCGATGCAATCGGCGAAGAAGAAATCCACCAGGGTCGGCCGGCCGTCCAGGGCGGCGGCATGAGCCTGGCCGCCTTGCACCAGCGGCAGCTGGAACCCGGGCAGGGCCTGGCCGACCTTCAGACTCGACGCGGCCGCCTTTGCATCCGAGCCGGCCTTGGCGCCGGGTGCCAGCAGGGTGAATTGGAAATTGTCGCCGCCATGGTCGACGCTGAACGTGCGCCCCTGCTTGACGGCCGCGTTGAAGGCCTGCTCGGTGATGGCATGGCCCTTGGCGTCCTTGTACGTCGGCGTGATGGACGCGCCCTTGGCGCCCATGAGCTGCTGGATGATCTGGCGGGCCGGGGACGACGAACTGGCGCCCACGGTCTGTGCCTGCGCGCTGCTGGCGACAAGGGCAAGCGTGGCAATCGCGGAAAGGGTGATCAGGTGACGCATGTGGATACCTCCTTGTATGACATCGTTGACTGTCGTGTCTCCACCAGCAAACTGACGGACCAGCCCTTACCCGATGCTGAACCCTGCAACGGCATGGACGGGGCACGAACATGGGCCGAACCCGGCAGGCCCCGCGTCCACCGGCGATCCCCGGATGCGCTTTGCTTGTCCGGGCTACGGGCTACGGGCGCCACGCGGCGTATCAGCCGATGACGCGGCGCACGGCGTCGGCGACGTGGGCGACGGTGAAGCCGAACTTCTCGAACAGCACGTTGCCCGGCGCCGAGGCGCCGAAGGTGGTCATGCCGATGACCTCGCCGTCCAGGCCCACGTACTTGCGCCAGTAGTCGGCGGTGCCGGCCTCCACCGCCACGCGCGCGCGGCAGTGGCCAGGCAGCACGCCCTCGCGGTATTCGAGCGGCTGCGCGTCGAAGACTTCCGCGCACGGCATCGACACCACGCGCACGGCGATGTCCTGCTCGGCCAGGTGGCGCATGGCCTCCATCGCCAGGCCGACTTCCGAGCCGGTGGCGATGAGGATGGCCTGGAACCGGGTGTCGGCCGGGTCGTGCAGCACGTAGCCGCCACGCTCGATCTGCGCCAGCTGGTCATCGCCGCGCTGCTGGTGCTTGAGGGTCTGGCGCGAGAACACCAGGCACGAGGGTGCGCCGCGGCGTTCGATGGCGGCCTTCCAGGCCACCGCCGACTCCACCGCGTCGCACGGACGCCACAGGTGGTTGTTCGGGATGTAGCGCAGGCTGGCCATGTGTTCGACCGGCTGGTGGGTCGGGCCGTCCTCGCCCAGGCCGATGGAATCGTGGGTGTAGACGTGGATCGAGTGCGCCGGGATCAGCGCGCTCATGCGCACCGCGTTGCGCGCGTAGTCGGAGAACACCAGGAAGGTGGCGTCGTAGGGGATGAATCCGCCGTGCAGGGCCAGGCCGTTGCCGATGGCGGTCATGCCGAACTCGCGCACGCCGTAGTGGATGTAGTTGACGTCGGCGCCGCCCTTGGTGACGCCGTGCGAGCCCTTCCAGATGGTCAGGTTGGAGCCGGCCAGGTCGGCCGAGCCGCCGATCAGTTCCGGCAGCAGCGGGCCGAAGGCGTTGAGCGCCATCTGCGAGGCCTTGCGCGAGGCCACGTCAGGGCCCTCGGACTGGGTGGCTGCGATGTAGTCGGCGGCCTTCTTCGCCCAGTCCGCCGGCAGCTCGCCGGCCACGCGGCGGCGCAACTCGGCGGCCGCCTCGGGATGCGCCCTGGCGTACGCCTCCAGCTGCGCATTCCAGTCCGATTCCATCTTGCCGCCCGATTCGCGCGCATCGTAGGCGGCGTAGACGTCCTCGGGGATCACGAACGGGTCGTGGCGCCAGTCCAGCATGTCGCGCGCGGCCTTGACCTCGCCGGCGCCGAGCGCCGCGCCGTGGCTGCTCTCCTTGCCTTCCTTGTTGGGCGAGCCGAAGCCGATCAGGGTCTTGCAGATCAACAGGGTCGGCTTGTCGTCCTGGCTGGTGGCGTCGGCCAGCGCCGCCTTGATGGCCGCGGCGTCATGGCCGTCGACGGGGCCGATCACGCGCCAGCCGCAGGCTTCGAAACGTCCCCGGGTGTCGTCGGTGAACCAGTCCGGAACCTCGCCGTCGATGGAGATGTTGTTGTCGTCGTAGACCATCACCAGCTTGCCCAGCTTCCAGGTGCCGGCCAGGGAGATGGCTTCCTGCGAGATGCCCTCCATCAGGCAGCCGTCGCCCAGGAACACCCAGGTGCGGTGGTCGATGAGGTCGAAGCCGGGGCGATTGAAGCGCGCCGCCAGCACCTTCTCGGCCAGGGCCATGCCCACGCCGTTGGCCACGCCCTGGCCCAGCGGGCCGGTGGTCGTCTCCACGCCCGGGGTGTCGGACGCCTCCGGATGGCCCGGGGTGCGCGAGTGCCACTGGCGGAAGTTCTCGATCTGCCCGATCGGCAGGTCGTAGCCGGTCAGGTGCAGCAGGGCGTACTGCAGCATCGAGCCGTGGCCGTTGGAGAGCACGAAGCGGTCGCGGTTGAACCACTTGGGGTTGCCCGGGTTGTGGCGCAGGAAATCGTTCCACACCACCTCGGCGATGTCGGCCATGCCCATCGGCATGCCCGGGTGGCCGGAGTTGGCTTTCTCCACGGCGTCCATGGCAAGGGCGCGGATGGCGTTGGCGAGTTCGCGGCGGGTGGGCATCGTTTTCTCTCCGAAAAGCATCGAGTGGCGGGCAACAAGCGTGCATTGTCGCCGATCCGCGCGCCGCTGTCGCCGCACCCCCGCCATGGGACTATTGGCACACGGGCAAAATCCCGGGGGATTTGTATACTCCGCGAGCCATCCTCGGCATGAGGCGGGCTCCGGTACGCCGGATTTGGGGAATCCAGTTCGAGCAGGACATCCGGGACGGTGCCGTCCGCGCGCATGCGCCCAGGCACCTCCCGGATCGACTCGTCGCTGGCCATCAAGCGCACGTCATCGGCGTGCGGCGACCCGGTTTGCGTCCCGGGTTGCCCGCCCGCCGTTGCAGGCTTGCTTGCCATGCCGCACGGCACGATCGCTACGCAAAGCATGGACACGCGCATCACGCACACAACAAGGAATGCACTCTCATGATGAACAAGAACATCCTCGCCCTGGCCCTGGTCGCCGCGTTCGCCGCGGTGCCGACCGCCAGCAAGGCCGCGCAGACCCACGGCCAGTTCTTCATCAATGCCCAGGCCGGCCGGTCGGTCCTGCGCGGCATGACCGCGGCCAATGACACCTCGACCGGATCGGCCCTGAACGTCGGTTACCGCTGGAACCTGAGCCCGACCCTGCAGCTGGGCGTCGAGGCCGGCTACGCCAACATGGGCAGCTACAGCGACTCCGATGCCTACACCAGCGTCAAGGGCAAGCTGAGCGGCAACACCTTCGGCATCACCAGCAAGTTCATGCTCGGCAGGAACTGGTACATGAACCTGGACGGCGGCTACTTCGCGGCCAAGCAGCGGATCAACGGCACCGGCAACGTGTACGTGCCGGATTTCGGCAACGTGCCGTTCAGCTACAGCCGGAACCACACCAAGGGCAGCTACTACTTCACGGCCGGCGTGGGTTACGACTTCACCAAGCACATTGGCCTGGGCTTCAACCTGTCCGACTTCCACGACAAGGATTCGCAGTTCGACCTGAGCAGCGCCCTGTATGCAGTGGATCTGGAAGTGCGCTTCTGATCACCCTTGCATGATCCGGCCCGGCCGATGTCGGGACCGAGGGGAGACGGGCGCCGCGGCGCCCGTTTCCTTTTCCCCGGATCAACCGTGACCGGGTCAGGGACATGTCTGGAAGATAAAGATCGATCTGCCGGAATCGCCTATATTCCCTTCCTGTTCACGTTGTTGCGGTTGCAATGGTCTCCGCCATCGCGGCCATCCGAATGAGACCCCGCGCGCCGGTCCGAAAGGAAGCGAGAGACTTCCGAAGGTGTCGGTCACGTCGGGACGGAGGGCCAGCATCGAGGCGCAAGGGTCGTCACGACCCTGCTCGCAGCAACCCACAAAAAAAGGTATCCACGATGAACAGGAAGATTCTCGCGCTGTCCCTCGTCACCGCTTTCGCGGCCATCCCTGCCGTCAGCTTCGCGGCCCCGCCGGGCAACGGCTTCATCAGCGGCCAGATCGGCCAGTCGACCCTGGAGGGCATGACCGCCAGCAACGACACCGCCACCGGCAGCGCGCTGATTGGCGGTTACCGCTGGAACGTGGCCCCGCAGTTCCAGTTCGGCGTCGAGGGTGGCTACGCCAACATCGGCAAGTACAGCGACTCGTATTACGGCACCAACGTCAGCGGCAAGCTCGATGGCTGGCTGGTCGGCGCCACCGGCAAGGTCAATTTCACGCCCAACTGGTACCTGTCCTTCGAGGGCGGCTATTTCGACGCCAGGCAGAAGATCAACGGCACCACCTTCGTCGGCCCCAACCTGGTCGGCTACAGCCAGAGCCACTCCAAGGGCAGCTGGTATTCGGGCATCGGCGTCGGCTACGACTTCAGCAACAACGTCGGCCTGGGCCTGAACTACAACCGCTTCGAGGACAAGGACGGCCAGTTCGACCTCAGCAGCAACATGCTGGCGGTGCGCATGGAAGTGCGCTTCTGAACCCGGCCCGGTCGCTCCGCGACCCTGGCCCTCCAAGCCCCGGCCCATGCCGGGGCTTTTTTATTGCTCCTCAACCGGTGGTTTTTCACCGCCCCGGTTGTGAAATATTCGTGAAAAGCATGTTACATTTGGGTGCCGCACCATGACGGCAACGATGTCGCACATCGTTTACACGGAATCCATCAACAAGGAGCACCCCTCATGCGCAAGTTCATTCTTCCCGCCGCCCTGCTGGCCCTCGCGTTCACCGCCATCCCGCAGGCGCACGCCGGCGATACCTCGAACTGGTACGTCAATGCCGGCGTAGGCAGCAACCACTTCAAGCTCAGCCAGAGCGGCGCCAGCTACAGCAAGACCACCACCGGCGGCCTGTTCAACGTCGGCTGGCGCAAGGGCATGTTCGGCGTCGAGGCCGGCTACACCGACCTGGGCAGCATCACGCAGGACTTCGGCTACGGCGCCTCCGGCAAGATCAGCGCGCACGGCGAGACCCTGGGCCTGAACCTGCACTACGACGTCAATGACCAGTTCTACGTCGGTGCCCGCACGGGTGCGTTCTTCTGGACCGCCAAGGCCACCCTGAGCGCCCCGGGTTACCCTTCGCAGCACCAGAGCGAATCCTCCACCGGCTGGTACGCCGGCGTGGGTGGCGGCTATAACTTCACCAAGGCGTGGAGCGTGGGCGTCGGCTACAACTACTACAAGATGTCCAAGAGCGGCTTCTCCGTCGACAACGACATGTTCGACGCGTCGGTGGAATACCGCTTCTGATACCGCCCTCCCGTCGCCGACGGGAATCGGATCATGAAAAAGGGCGCCGCGAGGCGCCCTTTTTTCATGCTGGATCAGGCCGGAAGGCGAGCTGCTTTCAGCCTTCCCACTGGCCCAGTGCCGCCAGGCCGTTCTCGCGCGCGCGCTGGGCCACGGTCTTCTGCGCCCGGGCGTAGTTGCCGCGCATGTCCTCGGCCCACAGGCCCAACGCGGCCTGCTGCATGGCGCGACCGTAGGAGAACGACAGCGGCCACGGATGCGGGCCCATCTGGTTCATGGCGTTCAGGTGCGCGGTGGCGTCCTCGTCGGACTGGCCGCCAGACAGGAACACGATGCCCGGCAGGGTGGCCGGCACGGTGGACTTCAGGCAGCGCACGGTGGCCTCGGCCACCTCCTCGCGGCTGGCCTGCTGCTCGCAGTTCTTGCCCGAGATCACCATCGAGGCCTTCAGGATCGTGCCCTCGAGCATCACGTTGTGCTCGTACAGGGCGCCGAACAGGCTGCGCAGGGTCGCCTCGGTGACCTCGTAGCACAGGTCGATGTCGTGGTTGCCGTCCATCAGCACTTCCGGCTCCACCATCGGCACCAGGCCGGCCTCCTGGCACAGCGCGGCATAGCGGGCCAGCGCGTGGCAGTTGGCCTCGATGCAGGTCGAGCTGGGGCTGTCCTCGTCGATGCCGATCACCGCGCGCCACTTGGCGAACTGCGCGCCCAGCTTGGCGTACTCGGCCAGGCGCTCACGCAGGCCGTCCAGGCCCTCGGTCACCAGCTCGCCGGGGAAGCCGGCCAGCGGTTTGGCGCCCTTGTCGACCTTGATGCCGGGGATGATGCCGGCCTCGCGCATGACCTGGGTGAAGGGCACGCCTTCGGCGGTCGACTGGCGGATGGTCTCGTCATAGAGGATCGCGCCGGAGATGTGATCGCCCAGGTCCGGCGCGGTCAGCAGCATCTCGCGGTAGGCGCGACGGTGTTCCTCGCTATCGGCGACGCCGACCGCCTCGAACCGCTTGCGGATGGTGCCGGTGGACTCATCGATGGCGATGATGCCCTTGCCGGGCGCGACCATCGCCTGCGCGATGCTTTCCAGATCTTCGATGCTCATGACGACTCCGTCGGTGGCTGCAGCTCGGCCTGACGCCGGCACGATTGCGGCGACATGCTGCGGAAAGGCGCGAATTATAGGCCAGATCGGCGCCAGTCTCGACTGCCGAACGGCGGAGCCTGCCGCCGCCCTAGCGCTGCGCGTAACCGGGCAGCGCGCACTGGTCCAGAATCGCCTTCCGCGCGGCCGGATCCTTGGGCAGGTTGAAGCGCACCACGTAATAGGTCGCGATCGGCTGGCCCGCCGCGTTGTCGCCCGCCACGGCGTAGCGGAAATTGCGCACCAGGCTGACCGCGATCGAGCCGAAGTCGCTGTGGGCCGGCACCACCTTGCGGGCGACCACGTCGCGAGGCACGCCGTCCGAGCCGATCATGTAGCTGACCGCGGCGCAACCGGGCTTGTCCAGGTTGCGCCCGAAATTGGGCACGTCGCCGTCGACTTCGCTCTTGGTCATGGCCCAGTAGGCGCCGACCTGGTCCGGCGGCACCCGATGCAGGGCGTTCTGCGCCACGACCGGCGAAGCGGCCGCCACGGCGAGGATCGACGCCAGGGTCACACGCGTTAGACGGTTCATGGGGGTGCTCCGAAGTCTGCGGGGACTCCGAGTCTAGCGCAGCATGGCGCGCCCGGCGGCGCCATCGCATGTGCCGGTTACAGGTCCTTCAGACTCTCGGCGATGCCCTGGGCGCCCACGTGCAGCAGCTTGAGCGTGTTGGTGCCGCCACCCTCGCCGGTGTGGTCGCCGTGGGTCAGGATCACGCGGTCGCCGACCTGCAGCTTGCCCAGCTCGAACAGGCTCTGCACCGCGGCGCGCGCGGAGACCGCCGGGTCCATGTGGCCGTGCTCGAAGGCGATCGGCTTGACGTCGCGCAGGATCAGCATGCGGTGGCGCGCCTCCGCGCTGGGCGAGAGCGCGTAGATCGGCACCGCGAAGCGGTAGCGCGACAGCCACTGCGCGGTGGCGCCCGATTCGGTCAGGGCGACGATCGCGCGCACGTTCAGGCGGGCGGCCAGGAACACCGCGGCCAGGGCGATGGCCTGGTCGCTGCGGTCCAGGTTGTGGGCGTCGGCACGCAGGTCGTCCTGCGGCTCGAACTGGCGCTCGGCCCCCAGGCAGATGCGGCGCATGGCCTGCACCGCCAGGTTCGGGTGCGCGCCGGCCGCGGTCTCCTGCGACAGCATCACCGCGTCGGTGCCGTCGATCACCGCGTTGGCCACGTCCAGCACCTCGGCACGGGTCGGGATCGGCGCCTCGACCATCGACTGCAGCATCTGGGTGGCGGTGATCACCGCGCGATTCAGGCGCAGTGCCTCGCGGATGATCTTCTTCTGCAGCCCGGGCAGCTCGGCATCGCCGATCTCCACGCCCAGGTCGCCGCGCGCCACCATCACCACGTCCGAGGCCTCGATGATCGAGGCCAGCTCGGGAATCGCGTCGGCACGCTCGATCTTGGCCACCAGCGAGGCCTCGCCGCCGGCCTCGCCCAGCAGCCGGCGCGTCAGGTGCATGTCCTCGGCGCTGCGCACGAAGGACACGGCCAGGAAATCGGCGCCAATCTCGGCCGCCAGCCGGATGTCGGCCTTGTCCTTGTCCGACAGCGCATCCACGCTGAGGCCGCCGCCCTGGCGGTTCAGGCCCTTGCGGTCGGACAGGCGCCCGGCCACCTGCACCGTGGTGTGGATGTCGCGGCCCTCCACGCGCATGACCTCCAGCGCGACCAGGCCGTCGTCGAGCAGCAGCACGTCGCCGGCCTTCACGTCGTCGGGCAGGCCGAGGTAGCTGCAGCCGACATGGCCGGCGTCGCCCGGCGGCGCGTCGGCCCGGCACTGCAGCACGAACGGCGCGCCCTCGGCCAGGTCCACCGGACCGTCGGCAAACCGCTCGATGCGGATCTTGGGACCCTGCAGGTCGCACAGGATGCCCACCTCGCGCCCCACCTTCGCCGACATGGCGCGCACCGCCGCGGCGCGCGCGCGATGATCGTCGTGGGTGCCGTGGGACAGGTTCATGCGCACCACGTCGACGCCGATCTCGAGGATCGATTCGAGCATGCCCGGACGGTCGGTGGCCGGGCCGAGCGTGGCGACGATCTTGGTGCGGCGAATCTGCTGGGTCATGGGCGCTCGTCCTTGAATGGCGCTCAGCGCAGCGCCGCGTTCAGCACCGCGCCCAGGCGCACGCCGGCCGCGTCCAGCTGGGTGCGCACCACCGGCCAGGCCTTGCGCTGGTAGGCCTTCGACCAGTCGCCGACGCGCCGCTCGGGCACGTCGCCGTAGGCCACCTTCTGGGCCAGCATGTGCGCATGGTCGGACCAGCCCAGGGCCTCGGCATCGATGTTGGCCAGGGGATGGAGCGGCGTGAACTGCACGCGGCAGGCGACGTTCATGTGCCTGTCCATGCGCTCGGCGATCCTGCGCGTGGCGGCATGGTCGAAACTGAAGTCGACCGGGTTCATGCGCAATCCGGTGGCCTGCTCCAGGATCGCGGTATCCCACATCCGGTGCAGGTTGGTGCGCTTGCCGAAGTACACCAGCTTGACGTCATTGCCGCCGCGGTCGTGGTCGCGCTCGGCGTTGTGCAGCGGCTGGTGGATGTCGCCGACCAGGTGCACGACCCATTTCAGCGCCTCCAGGCGCGCCTTCGGCGGCGCCTTGCGGTTGGCCAGCACGCGCACGTAGTACGGCAGCTTGACCACGATGCAGTTGCCCCTGGGGCAGTCGCGGCGGCGGTCGTAGCCGGGCGCGCGCAGCGGCACGTCGACGTAGTGCCACGGGCCGGTCTGCGGATGGTCCTTGCGGATCTGGTCCGGCCAGGAGGAGATCTGGTCCAGGCGCGTCAGGCCCTCCAGCGCCAGCAGGCGCTGTACTTCACTGGCGGCGGCCGGGGTCAGGTGGCGCTGCGCGATGTCGGCGACGATGGCATGGCCCTCGGGCCCCCAGGCCAGCGCCGCGGGCGCCATCAGCGCGAGTACGGCCAGAACGGTAAGGAGTCGCAGGGAACGCAGCATGACGCGGTTGTCCGGGTGGGGAGACGACCGAGTATGCCATACGCCCGTGACGCTCCGGAGTCGTCTCAGCGCAGCTTCTGCCCCTGCCCGTCGTGCACCTGGATCTGGACGTCGATGCCCTCGCGCACGCTCTGCGTGACCACGCAGAAATCCTCGAACTGCTCGAGAATCCGGTCCAGATGCTCGAACGATCCGGCGTCGTCGGACAGGCGCAGATCCACCTGCACCTGCTGCACCCGCCAGCGTCGGTCGTCATTGCGCGCCAGGGTCGTCGTCGCGGTGGCGCGAAGCGTGCCGGGCGCGTTCTTGAATTTGCGCAGCGCGAACAGCAGGCTGGCGGCCAGGCAATTGGCCACCGAGGCGGCGAGCAGGCGCGACGGGTTGGGCCCGGCATCGCCGCCCAGCGGCGCGGACTCGTCGGTGATCAGCTCGGGGACCGGGGTGTCGTCGAAACGCACCCGGAACTCGTAGTCGTCGACCTGTTCCAGTGACAGGCTGAATTGCTGTGTATCGCTCATGGGATTCATGCCTCCGTCGTGTCCGCGGTGGGCGCGGGTGGGTCGGCCCGATGGCGCAACCATGCGTAGTAGAGCAGCGGGATCACCAGCAGCGTCAGGACTGTCGAGACCAGGATGCCGAAGATCAGCGAGACCGCCAGCCCCTGGAAGATCGGATCGCCGAGGATGAAGAATCCGCCCAGCATCGCCGCCAGGGCGGTCAGCACGATCGGCTTGGCGCGCACCGCGGCCGCGTCGATCACCGCGTCGCGCAGCGGCCGGCCGGCGGCCAGCGCGTGGTTGATGAAATCGATCAGCAGGATCGAGTTGCGCACGATGATGCCGGCCAGCGCGATCATGCCGATCATCGAGGTGGCGGTGAACTGCGCGCCCAGCAGGGCGTGGCCCGGCATCACGCCGATCACGGTCAGCGGGATCGGCGCCATGATGATCAGCGGCACCACGTAGCTGCGGAACTGCCCCACCACCAGCAGGTAGATCAGGATCAGGCCGACCGAGTAGGCCAGGCCCATGTCACGGAAGGTCTCGTAGGTGATCTGCCACTCGCCGTCCCACTTCACCGCATAGCGCGTGCTGGTCGGCGGCTGGTCGATGAAGTATTGCGACAGCTGGTGGCCGTCGACGGGAGCGTGGCCGAGCGTGCCCACCAGAGAGAACATGCCGTACAGCGGACTGTCGGTGGCGCCGGCGTCGTCGCCGGTGACGTAGGCATACGGCAGCAGGTCCTTGTGGAAGATGGCCTTCTCCCAATTCAGCGAATGCACCTTGACCACCTCGGACAGGGGCACCAGCGCCCCGGACTGCGCGCGCACGCGCAGGGCCAGCAGCTGGCTGAGGGACGCCTGGTCGCCCGGCGGCAGGCGCAGGCGCACCGGCACCGCGTAGCGTGCATGGCCGTCCATCAGGTAGGTGGCGTCCTCGCCCGATATCGCCGTGCGCAGGGCCTGGGCGATGCCGGCCTGGGAAAGCCCCAGGCGAGCCGCGCGTTCGCGATCGACCACCACGACCTCGCGCGGGGCATCGGCCTCGACGCTGGTGTCGACGTCGACGATGTCGTGGTTGGCGCGGAAATCCTTTTCCAGGCCGCCGGCAATGGCACGCACCGTGCGGTAGTCCGGCCCGTAGACCTCGGCCACGATCGGCGCCAGCACCGGCGGTCCGGGCGGCACCTCGACCACCTTCAGCGAGGCGCCGTACTGGCGCGCGATCTTCTGCAGCGCCGGGCGCACCGCCAGGGCGATCGCGTGGCTCTGGCGGTCGCGTTCGTTCTTGTCGACCAGGTTCACCTGCAGATCGCCGACGATCGGACCGCTGCGCAGATAGTACTGACGCACCAGGCCGTTGAAGGTGATCGGCGCGGCGGTGCCGGCGTAGCCCTGGTAGTTCTTCACCTCGGGTAGCCCGGCGACCACGCGCGAGAGTTTCTCCAGCAGCGCATTGGTGGTTTCCAGCGTGCTGCCCTCGGGCATGTCGACCACGACCTGGAACTCGGACTTGTTGTCGAACGGCAGCATCTTGAGGATCACCGCCTTGACCACCACCAGGCCGGCCGCGGCCAGCACCAGCGCGCCCATCGCGGCAAACAGCATGCGCCGGCGGCGATTGGCGCGTTGTCCGTCGACGAACGGCCGCATGACGCGCTGGAAGAGGCGGTGCAGGCGGCTGCCCTTCGGCGATGCGTCGGACCCGGATTCGCCGCCGTGCGCTTCGTGCCCGGCGTGGTCGTGGTGGCGGAGAAGCTTGAGCGCCAGCCACGGCGTGGCCACCAGGGCCACCGCCAGCGACAGCAGCATGCCGGCCGAGGCGTTGATCGGGATCGGCCGCATGTACGGCCCCATCAGTCCGGAGACGAACGCCATCGGCAGCAGCGCCGCGATCACCGTGAAGGTGGCCAGGATGGTCGGCCCGCCGACTTCCGATACCGCCTCGGGGATGGCGCGGATCATGCTGCGCCCGCCCAGCGCCATGTGCCGGTGGATGTTCTCCACCACCACGATGGCATCGTCGACCAGGATGCCGATGGAGAAGATCAATGCGAACAGCGACACGCGGTTGATGGTGAAGCCCATCGCCCAGGAGGCGAACAGGGTCAGCATCAGGGTGATGACCACCGCCGTGCCGACCACCAGGCCCTCGCGCCAGCCCAGCGTGAACATCACCAGCAGCACCACGGAAAGGGTGGCGAGCAGAAGGTGCAGCATCAGCTCGTCGGCCTTCTCGGTGGCGGTGTAGCCGTAGTCACGGGTGACCGTGACATGCATGCCCTCGGGAATCACGACTCCCCTCAGGTCGGCCAGCTGCTCGCCAATCGCGCGGGTGATGTCCGAAGCGTTGGTGCCGGCCTTCTTGGCGATGGCGATGGTCACCGCAGGGACCGGGCCGGCACCCGGACCACCCTCCCCCTTCGGCGCGCCGTACCACACATAGGTATCGGGCAGGTCGGCGCCCTGATGGATGCGCGCCACGTCGGACAGGAACACCGGCTGACCATCCTTGAGCCCGATCACCAGGTGCCTGACGGCATCGGCGTCGGCCAGGAAGGTGCCCGCCGTGACCGGCACGTCGCGGTTGCCGGTGACCCGATCACCGGCCTGGCTGACCACGTTGGCCGCCTTCAGCGCCGCGGAAAGATCGGTCAGCGACAAGCCGTAGGCGGCCAGCCTGGACGGCTCCAGCTGCACCACCACCGCGCGCTGGGGCGAGCCGATGGTGTAGACATCACGCGTGCCCTTGACGCGCTTGAGCCGTGTCTCCAGGGTGTGCGCGACCTCGGCCAGCCGGGTCGGGCTCTGGTGTGGATCGTCGCTCCACAGCGTGAGCGCCATGACCGGCACGTCGTCGATGCCCATGGGACGAATCAGCGGCATGCCCACGCCCAGGCCCTGCGGCAGGAAGTCGCGATTCTCGTAGACCTTGTTGTACAGGCGCACGATCGCGGTCTGCCGCGGCACGCCGACCTTGAACTCGACCGTCACCATGGACATGCCCGGACGGCTCACCGAGTAGATGTGCTTGACACCCTGCAACTCGTCGAGCTTCTTCTCCAGCGGAAAGGTCACCAGGTTCTCGACGTCGTGCACGTCGGCGCCCGGGAACGGCACCATCACGTTGGCCATGGTGACGTCGATCTGCGGCTCTTCCTCGCGCGGCGTGATGATCGCCGCGGTCAGGCCCAGCAGCAGCGCCGCGATCGCCAGGATCGGCGTCAGCGGGTTGTTCTGGAAGGCCCGTGCAATGCGGCCGGAGAATCCCAGTCGCGACGCATTCATGCCGACGGACCCTTGCGCGTGGAGGTCAGGTAGCTGGCCGCCGCGGCCGGGTCGGTGGCCACCACCTCGCCGGCGGACAGTCCCGACAGCACCTCGACGCGATCACCATGACGCTCGCCGAGGCGCACCTGGCGCAGGCTCACGCCATGCTTGTCGATCACGTACAGGCCGGTCACCTCGCCCTGGTGCCACAGGGCCGTCCGCGGCACCAGCAACGGCGTCGCCTGGCCGATCTCGAAAGCCACCTTCACCGTCATGCCCGGGTACAGCCCGGCATGGCTGCCATCGAGCTCCAGGCGCACGTTGAAGGAATGCGTCCCCGGATCGGCATACGGAAACACGATCACCTTGTCGACCTTCAGCCGCTGGCCGTCGAGGACGACTTCGGCGCTGTCGTACCGCCGGATCGCCGCGACCGCGCTCTGCGGCACTTCCACGTTGATCCGCAACTGCTTGAGCGACACGCCGGAGATCAGCGGCTGGCCCGGCTGCACGGCCTCGCCCACCTGGACCCAGCGCTTGGTGACATAGCCGTCGTAGGGCGCGCGCACCGTGGTGTAATCGACTTTCTGGCCGGACTCGCGCAGCCCGGCCCGGGCCGCCTCGAACGCCGCCTTGGCCGCATCGCGGCGCGCCAGTGCCTGGTCGTAGTCGGCCTTGGACACCAGTCGACGGGAATAGATCTCGGAGATGCGGCGATAGGACGCCTCGGCCTCGTTGTAGGACGCCCGCGCCGAGGCCAGCTGCGCCTGCGCCTGTCGCTTGGCCGAGGTCTGCTCGACATCGGTGAAGCGGACCACCACGTCGTCCTTCTTGACGAAGTCGTTGACGTCGTACGGCAGCTCGACCACGCGGCCCGAGGTCTGCGCGTACAGCGTGGCCTGGTTGACCGCCTCCACCACGCCATCCCAGCTCTGTTCGCGCGGGGTATCGGTGCGCTGCACGGTGACCGAGGCCAGCTTCGGCGCCACCGCCGCCGGTGCCGGCGCCTCGGACTTGCCGCCACAGGCGACGACGATGAACGGCGCCACCAGCATCAGCGCCAGACCCACACTTCGGTTCATGGGAACCCTACCTCGCGTATCCGATCCATGACGATCCGGCGCGCGCGGGCACGCCGGAGTGCGGCTGCATGCCGCGACCAGGCTTGAACATGGCCCGCGGCAAGTCTAACCCGCGAGCGCGATGCCTCAGCGCGGGAAGGCGCAACCGGTCTTGACGCCGAGCTTGCCGAGAATCATCGCCATCGGGCAGAAGCCGGTGAACGAGGACTGCAGCAGGTTGGCGCCGACGAACACGGTCAGCAGCAACCACCATGGCGACACGAAATGGGCCAGCAGCACGCTGACCAGGACCATGGTGCCGGCAAAGCCGAGGACGATTCGATCGATGTTCATGGCATGTCTCTCCGGGAATTCACGTTGACCGCGCATGGCGGCCTATTTCAGGCGCAGGATGCCGAGTGCCTTCAGCACGTACTTCTCGTACACCGGCTCGGTATTGCCCTTGCGCACCTTGCGCAGGTAGTACTTCTCGAAGGCCACCTTGGCCAGGTGCACCCACTTGCCGACCTTGGCCCAGGTGACATTGCGCGGCGGGATCTGCGGCAGGGCCACGAAAGCCGCGCCGGTGTCGCCCATGTCGGCCAGGCAGATCGCATTCCAGGTGGCCTCGCTGTCGGCGGCGCCGCCGTTGATGTCGTCGCGTATGTTGTGCGCGATAGCGGTCACCATCGACTCGATCATGAAGCCGGTCTTCGGCGCGCCGGTGGGTACCGGCGTGGCCTCGACCGGCGGGATCGCCACGCACACGCCGGCGGCGAAGACATTCCTGAAGGTCGGGTTGCGCTGGTGCTTGTCGATCAGCACGAAACCGCGCGGATTGACCAGGCCCTCGATGCCGCGCACCGCATCCACGCCCATGAACGCCGGCAGCAGCATCGAGTAGCTGAAGGGCACCTCGTGGTGCTTGACCACCTGGCCGTCGCCGTCGACCTCGTCCACGGTCATCTGGCCTTCGCTGATGCCGGTAACGCGCGCGTTGGTGATCCACTTGATGTGGCGCTGGCGCATTTCCGCCTCCATCAGGCCCTTGGAGTCACCGACGCCACCCAGTCCCATGTGGCCGATGTACGGCTCGGAGGTGACGAAGGTCATCGGCACCTTGTCGCGGATCTTGCGCTTGCGCAGGTCGGCGTCGATGATGGTGACGAACTCGTAGGCCGGGCCGAAGCAGCTGGCACCCTGCACGGCGCCGACCACGATCGGGCCGGGATTCTCCAGGAACTTCTGGTAGCTGCCCCACGCCTGCGCGGCATGCGGGGTGGTGCAGATCGACTCGGTGAAGCCGCCGTGCGGGCCCAGTCCGGGAATCTCCTCGAACGCCAGGCGCGGGCCGGTGGTGATCACCAGGTAGTCGTAGTCGACGCGCCGGCCGTCGGTCAGCATCAGGTGGTTTTCGCCCGGATGCACCGATTTGGCCGGCGTGTCGATGAACTCGATGCCGTGGCGCCCGAACGGCTGGTTCATGTCGACCTGGATGTTTTCCGCCTTGCGCCAGCCCACGGCCACCCAGGGGTTGGATGGCGTGAAGCTGAAGCGCGGCCCTTCGCCGACCACGATGACCCGATGCTCCCCGCCCAGTTCGGCACGCACTTCATATGCGGCCGCCGTGCCGCCCAGTCCTGCACCCAGTATCACGATAGTCGCCATGAGTTTGCTCCTGTATCCAAGGCACCGTCAGCGTGTGCCTGTACCCGCCGTGATGCCTTGACCGGCATCAAGGACGGGGCATGTTTTGATTCTAATTTAGAATTTGCTTATTTAGCAAGTGTGCTATATTGCCCGGGTCCGAATGCCCGCCGAATGCGCGTAGTGAAGAGGTACAGCCCTGTGAACCTGCCCGCCGATTTCGATCGCGAAAGCATGCAGGCGCGCGCCAGCGAGGCCGCCGACCTGCTCAAGGTGCTGGGCAATCCCCAGCGCCTGCGCCTGCTGTGCATGCTGGTCGGCAAGGAGATGGCGGTCGGCCAGCTCAACGAGCAGCTACCGGAATTGAGCCAGTCGGCGCTGTCGCAGCACCTGGCCCGCCTGCGTGAACAGGGCCTGGTCCGCACCCGGCGCGAGTCGCAGACGATCTGGTACTCGCTGGAGGACGGCCCGGCGCAGGCCGTCATCGCCACGCTCTACGGCATCTATTGCGCGGCCGAGGCCGGCGCGCCATTGTGCGAGCCGGCGCCCGCCCACGAAGCCTCCGACCCCTGAACCTCATTCCTGGAGCACCCGACCCATGAACGATTTCGAATTCGTCCCCAACCAGTGCCGCCCTGGCGATCGCCTGTTCTGTGGTGGCCAGCCGACCGAGCAGCAACTGGCCGACTTCGCCCGCGACGGCGGCGGCTGCGTGGTCAACCTGCGGCCACAGGCGGAAATGGGCAACTTCGACGAAGGCGCCGCCGTGCGCCGGCTGGGCATGCAATATGTCGGCATTCCCGTGGCCGGCGCCGAAGACCTCACCCGCGAGGCCGCCGCCACGCTCGCCGACGCCATGCGCCGTCACGATGCCGACCACCTGATGGTGCATTGCGCCAGCGGCCAGCGCGTGGGTGCGCTGGTGGCGCTCAAGGCCGGCTGGATCGACGGCCTGCCGATGGAAGAAGCCGTGGCCGAGGGCCGCAAGGCCGGCCTGGACCGGCTGGAACCGGCGGTGCGCATGAAGCTGGCCGGCAGCTGACCCACCCGCCCCGGGCCTCCCCGGGGTGAGTGCGGCAGTCGTTCCGGCTACAATTGGCGTTCCTCGCGGCCCGCCGGGCCGCGTGCCTTTCACTGTTCCGGAGGACGCCGCCCCATGGCCATCAAGGTCGCCATCAACGGATACGGCCGCATCGGCCGCAACGTGCTGCGTGCACTGTACGAAGCCGGTCGCACCGACCGCATCCGCATCGTCGCCATCAACGACCTGGGTGACGCCGAGACCAACGCCCACCTGACCCAGTACGACACCGCGCACGGCAAGTTCCCGGGCACGGTCGCGGTCGAGGGTGGCGATCTGGTGGTCAACGGCGACCGCATCAAGGTGTGCGCCGAGCGCGACCCGGGCAAGCTGCCCTGGGGCGAGCTGGGCGTGGACGTGGTGCTCGAATGCACCGGCCTTTTCACCACCAAGGAAAAGGCTGGCGCGCACCTGGCCGCGGGTGCGAAGAAGGTGATCATCTCCGCACCGGGCGGCAAGGACATCGACGGCACCTTCGTCTACGGCGTCAACCACGACCAGCTGACCGCCGACCACGCGGTCATCTCCAACGCCAGCTGCACCACCAACTGCCTGGCGCCGCTGGCCAAGGCGCTCAACGACGGCATCGGCATCGTGCACGGCCTGATGACCACCATCCACGCCTACACCAACGACCAGGTGCTGACCGACGTCTTCCACAAGGACCTGCGCCGCGCCCGCTCGGCGACCATGAGCCAGATCCCGACCAAGACCGGCGCCGCCGCCGCGGTCGGCCTGGTGCTGCCCGAGCTCAACGGCAAGCTGGACGGCTTCGCCATGCGCGTGCCGACCATCAACGTGTCGGTGGTGGACCTTTCCTTCGTCGCCGCGCGCGAGACCAGCAAGGAAGAAATCGACCGCGTGATCCAGGCGGCCGCCGACGGTCCGTTGAAGGGCATCCTGGCGGTCAACACCAAGCCGCTGGTGTCGGTGGACTTCAACCACAACCCGGCTTCCTCGACCTATGACGCCACGCAGACCCGCGTCATGGACGGCACGCTGGTCAAGGTGCTGTCGTGGTACGACAACGAGTGGGGCTTCTCCAACCGCATGCTGGACATGACCGAGGCGCTGGTCGCCGCTGGATGAGCGACACACCCGGCGGCATTTCCGCCGGGCGCCGATCGCGATACAGTCGGACCCGTATGCCTGTGGCATCCGGGTCCTTTTTTCATCCAATCCTTGCACGGGGGAGGCACCACGTGAACACCGCCATCTGGTTACGCAGAGCACTGATCCTTGCCGTCCTGGCCCTGCCGGGTCTTGCCGGCGCGCAATCGGCGCCGGTCTACACCGACAACGGGTTCAACCCCGAACTGCTCGATGCCTCGGTGCCGCAGGCGCAGCGCATGCAGCATTTCGCCCACATCATCGCGATGGCCAACGCCGGCCAGGTGCGCGCGCAGGACCTGGCGGGCACGCTGTACTGGCAGGGTGACGCCATCCCCGGGTCGCCGGTGCCGCGCAATCCGGGCCAGGCCCGCATCCTGCTGGCCAACGCGGCCGTGCACGGCGACGTGCTGGCCATGGCCAAGCTCGGCGAACTGGAACTGCAGGCCGGACGCCTGCCGCAAGCCATGGTCTGGGCACAGATGTATGCCCGCTATCTCGACCCCATGGCCATGCAACGCAGCCGACGCGGTCAAGAATCGGCCTACGCCGCGAACCTGATCAGGCGCATCACCGATGCTGGCGGCAAGATCGACAAGGCGGCCTCGGCCAACGTGGCCTCGATGGTCCAGCGGTTCGACAAGAGCATCCGCAGAGGCATCGATGCGTTCAACGCCGAGGATCGCCACGGCCGCACGTACCTGATCCAAGGCCCCGATGGACTGGATTCGATCAAGGTCGCCAATGAAACCGGCGTGGCCGAGTACATGGTGGCCTTCGACGCCAGCGGCAAGGTCGAGCGCATCTGGACGCTGGATGCCTTCCCCAATCCCGGTCTTGCCGCGGAGCTGCGCCACTACTTCAAGCAGGCGCATGCAAACCCGGCCGATGGCGACACCGGCACGCGCTATCTGCGGGTTCCGATCACCCACAACTCGGTCAAGTTCCGCTCCCTGCATCCGGTGCACTGACGCCGGATAGCACGGCTCCTCCGGCACATCCGCCATGGCCATCATCTTCCTGCCCGGCATCAAGGGTTCGGAGCTGGTCGACAGCTACCCGCTGGACTGGCCACGGCGCTGGTCGCTGGAGGACATGGTGGTCGGCGACATCGTCGAGAACACGCTCGATTTCGCCCTCGTCGACGGCCGCCATGATGCCGCCGACGGCCACTGGATGCGTCCGTCGCGCCTGATCCACTACGCCTATGGCGCGATGGTCAACAAACTTCGCGCCTGGCAGCGTCCGGAACCGGTCTATACCTTCAGCTACGACTGGCGCAAGCCGCTGGAGCTCTCGGCCCGCCGGCTGGTGCAGGCGATGGACGAGCTCGCCGAACGCGAGAAGGCAGTCGGCCGCTCACCGCGGCTGAAGTTCGTCACCCACAGCATGGGCGGCCTGGTGCTGCGCTCGGCGCTGGCGCTGCGCAACCGGCGCGAGCCCTTCGACGGCATCGATCGTTGCGTGTTCATCGCACCGCCGTTTCGTGGCGCCATCGGCGCGCCCTACGCGCTGGTGGTCGGCGAGCGCGACGGCTGGTTCGGCACCGACGAGGACTACCGCCGCCTGGCGCGAGGCTTCCCCTCGGTGTACCAGATGACACCGTCATGGCCCGGGGCCGCGGTGGACGAGGACGGTCGCGACCTGGACCTGTTCGACGCCGCGAACTGG
Source organism: uncultured Gammaproteobacteria bacterium (assembly GCA_963821885.1). Taxonomy (GTDB): domain Bacteria; phylum Pseudomonadota; class Gammaproteobacteria; order Xanthomonadales; family Rhodanobacteraceae; genus Oleiagrimonas. The sequence continues at coordinate 393,199 of CAWGFN010000002.1, forward strand.
CAGGCCAACGTACGCGATGGCGACGGATTCCAGGCGCGTTTCCTGCACGATGCCGAGGCCTTCGTGCGCGGCCGCCGGGCCCGAGCGGGTGGCGACAGCGATGCGCCGATGCTGGACGATGCGGCGCTGGCACGCGCCGCCGACCGGGTGCTGGTGCTGTGTGGCGCGGGCAGGCCCACCCAACGCAGCCTGCCGGTGCTGACCCGCAACGCCCCCAATCCGAACTGGTTCGATTTCGCCCATGCCCAGGCCGACCCCCAGGGCGACGGCCGCGTGCACCTGCGCAGCGCCGCGGTCGAGGGCGTGACCCTGGCGGCCTTCGACAATGCCGGCGAGCACGCCCTGCTGTGCCGCAACGAACGCGTGGTCAACCTGACCTCGATGTGGCTGGAGGGCAAGCAGGCCCTGCGCATGCTGCGCCGCGCGCCCGAGCATACGGTGCCGCGCCGCGGACGGCGTTACTTCAAGCCCTGGAACGGCGATGCGGAAAGCCTCGCGGGACACATCACCTGATGTGACGCGGCCTGATCCAGATCAGGACCGTGGCCCGCCGCGTTCGCCACAATGAAGCTCCCGCGACCGCAGCCTCCGCCATGAACGATATCCCCGGCCTCGATGCACCCCTCATCGCCCTCCTGGTCGACCGCTTCTACGAGCGCGTGCGCCGGCACCCGCTGCTGGGACCGATTTTCGACGCACGCATCAGCGACTGGCCGGCGCACAAGCGCCGGCTGACGGCCTTCTGGTGCGGCACGGCGCTGCGCACGGGGGACTATCGCGGAAACCCCATGGCCATGCACCGGGCCCTGCCGGTGGACGCCGGGCATTTCGAGTGCTGGCTGTCGCTATGGCGCGACACCGTCGGCCAGATGCTGCCGGAAGCGGCGGCGGCGCACATGATCGAACTGGCCGAGCGCATCGGCCACGGCCTGATGCTGGGCATGGGCCTGCGCCCGCGCGGCCGCCAGCTGGGGATCCCGCTGGCCGGCCGCTGGGACGCGCACCAGACCAGCTGATCGCCGGTCCGGCCGCGGACTCAGGCCAGGGCCTTCAAGGCGGCCTCGTAATCGGGCTCCTGGGCAATCTCCGGCACCATTTCCGCGTGCAGCACGCGGTTGTCGCCGTCCAGCACCACCACCGCGCGCGCGGCCAGGCCGGCCAGCGGGCCGTCGGCCAGGGCCACGCCGTAATCGTTCAGGAACGACGCGCCGCGCAGGGTCGACAGGTTGACCACGTTGTCCAGGCCCTCGGCGCCGCAGAAACGCGCCTGCGCAAACGGCAGGTCGGCCGAGACGCACAGCACCACGGTGTCGTCGAGCTTGCCCGCCAGTTCGTTGAAGCGACGCACCGAGGCCGCGCACACGCCGGTATCGACGCTGGGGAAGATGTTGAGCACCTTGCGCTGGCTGCCGAAGCTGGCCAGGGTCACGTCCTTGAGGTCCTTGTCGACCAGGCTGAATGCCGGTGCGGACTGGCCCACGGCGGGGAATTCGCCGTCGACGTGAACAGTGTTGCCTTGCAGCGTCACAGTGGACATTGCGTACCTCTTGATGTGGATGGAAATCGGATCGATGGGCCACGATAGCGCCGTCATGGCGACGACGCGAACCGCCCACAAGCATATCCGGTCATCCCGGGGGCCATGCAAAGCAGGCGGATGCCTCCCTTTACGGGCCATCGCCCGCATCCGATCCCCTAGCGGGCCAGGAGGGCGAAGATCCCGTAGGGCGAGTGCGCCACGGCCACAGTGGCGATGAAGCCGAACACCGCCAGGGCCGCCAGGAAAAAGCCGGCCCGCGCGCGTCGCGTGCGCCCTCGACGCAGGGCATGCACCCCCAGCACCACATAGACCGCCAGCGCGACGACCTTCATGGTCAGCCAGGGCTGCACGAATGGATACTGGTGCACGATGCCGACCAGCATCAGCGCCGCGGTCAGCAAGGTCGTGTCGATGGCGTAGGACAGGTAGCGCAGCACGGCGTGGTTGGCCGCGCGCCAGCCGGCCAGCATCAGCGTCCCGCGAAGCATGAACAACGTGCCGGAGGCGATGACGCACGCCACGTGCAGCCATTTGATCTGGAGGTAGTAAATGGCCATCCCGATACCCTCGCCGGGGGCGCGGACCGATGACCGACCCGCGCCCCCGACCGACTCAGTCGTCCCGCCTCGCGCGCAGCGCCGCCGCCGGTTCGCCACCGAAGGCGCCCCGCGCCCGGCGCCGCCGCGGCCACCACAGACGCACGGTGAACCACGCGGTCATGAGGGCGCCGATGCTGAAGATGGTATCTCCCGGCACCCGCATCCACACCAGCAGGTGGATGATCGGACGGTCCATGAACTCGGCCGAGCGCGCGTAGGCATAGCCATGGTCGAGCACGGCCTTGAGCTGCAGCACGCCCATCGGCAACAGGGTCAGCAGCGCCATCAGCGTCAGGCCGATGTTGAAACTCCAGAACGCGCCCTTGAGCAGCTTCTCGTCCCACACCGCCTCGGGCTTGAGCGCGCGCAGGCAGAACAGCATCAGGCCGATGCCGAGCATGCCGTAGACGCCGAACAGCGCCGTGTGGCCGTGCAACGGTGTCAGGTTCAGGCCCTGCATGTAGTACAGCGACAGCGGCGGATTGATCAGGAACCCGAACAGGCCCGCGCCGACCAGGTTCCAGAATGCCACCGCGACGAAGAACACCAGCGGCCAGCGCCAGCGCGCCATCCACGGCGCCGCCTGGCCGTGCTTCCAGGTTTCCCAGGCCTCGAATCCGATCAGGGCCAGCGGCACCACTTCCAGCGCCGAGAACGATGCGCCCAGCGCCAGCACCGCCGTGGGCGTGCCGGTGAAGTACAGGTGATGGAAGGTGCCCAGCACGCCGCCGGTCATGAACACGATGGTGGAGAACAGCACCGCGGTGGTGGCCGTCGAGGTCCTGACCAGGCCAAAGCGGGTGAACAGGAAGGCGATCACCGCGGTCGCGAAGACCTCGAAGAAGCCCTCCACCCACAGGTGCACGACCCACCAGCGCCAGTATTCGACCACGGCCAGCGCGGTGTGCCGACCCCACATCAGGCCGGCGCCGTAGAACAGCGCGATGGCCACCGTGGACAGGAACAGGATGGTCACGATAGAACCGTGCTCGCGGCGTTCGCGCAGCGCCGGCCACAGCGCCCGGCCGACCAGGGCCAGCCACAGCAGCAGGCCGATGAACAGGCCGATCTGCCAGAACCGGCCCAGGTCCACGTACTCCCAGCCCTGGTGGCCGAACCAGAAGTTCTCGGCCAGGCCCATCTTCTGCATCACCGCGAACCACTGGCCGACGAAGGCGCCCACCACGACCACGACCAGCGCGCCGAACAGCACATTGACGCCCAGCCGCTGGAAACGCGGCTCGCGCCCGCCGATGGCCGGGGCGATGAACAGGCCCGTGGCCAGCCACGCGGTGGCGATCCACAGCACGGCCAGTTCGGTATGCCAGGTGCGCGTCAGCGAGTACGGCAGGTATTTCGCCAGGTCGAAGCCGTAGATGTGCGTGCCCTCGACCTGGAAGTGCGCGGTGGTCGCGCCCAGCAGGATCTGGGTCAGGAACAGCGCCAGCACCAGCCAGAAGTACTTCGCCGTGGCGCGCATCGACGGTGTCACCTGCAGCTCGGCCAGTGGATCACGCGCGGGCACCGGCGGTGGCGCTTCGTGACGGCGGGCGGCATGGTGCCAGGCCAGCAGCGCGATGCCCGCGATCAGGAACAGGATCGAGAACACCGTCCACAGGAACAGCGAGGACGGGGCGGTGTTGCCGACCAGCGGGTCGTAGGGCCAGTTCTGGGTATAGCTGATGCTGCTGTCCGGACGCGGCGTCACCGCCGCCCACGCGGTCCAGAAGAAGAACCCGGTCATGTCATGGCGCCGGGAGGCCGTGCCGGCGGTATCGGTGCGCATGGCATAGGCCTCGCGCAGCGCGGCCAGCTTCGGGTCGTTGCCGAACAACGCTTCGTAGTGCGCGGCGACCGCGGCGATCGCCGCCGCCCGCGCGTCGGACACCGTCAGCGTGCCGGTCGCCGGGTCGTAGCGATTGACGCGCAGCTGACCGCGCAGCGCGGCGGCCAGTTCGGCCTGGGCGGGCGGATCGAGCCGGGCGTACGGGGCGCCAAGGCGCGCCTGCGCCATGGCGTCGAGCTGCGCCAGGGCCTCGCGGTGCACCCAGTCGGCGCTCCAGTCCGGCGCCACATAGGCGCCGTGCCCCCAGATCGAGCCGAGCTGCTGGCCACCGACGCTCTGCCAGACCTCGCGTCCGCGATCGATCTGCGCACCGGTGTAGAGCAGCTGGCCGGAGGCGCTGACCACCCGTTGCGGCACGGGAGGCGTGGTGTGGTAGATCTCCCGGCCCATCCACAACAGCACGCCGAATGAGGCGAGCAGGAGGAGGCCGAGTCCGGTCCAGAGTCTTCGCTGCGTTTGCATGATGGCGATTCCAGGTTGGCGTCGCGCACATGCTGCGCTCGCGCGCGGCGACATCCCCTGACCTGGATCAGGCCGGATGCAGTTAGCCGACGGCGGCCTTCAGTGATCGAGCAGCGGGCGGGCTATCTCACCCAGGCGGCGTGGATCGAGCAGCGCCACGTCGCGGCCCTCGACCTCGATCAGTGACTGGTCCTGGAACCGGCGCAGCACCCGGCTCACGGTCTCCGAGGCCAGGCGCAGGTAGTTGGCGATGTCGCCGCGCGACATGTTCAGGCGGAACCGCCTTCCCGAGAAGCCGCGTTGCTCGAAGCGCTGGCCCAGATCGACCAGGAACGCCGCCATGCGCTCGTCCGCGGTATGGTCGCCGGCCAGCACCGTGGCCGCGCCCAGCTCCTTGCTGAGCAGGCGGAACAGGTGATGCTGCAGGGTCGGCATCCTCGACGCCAGGGCGCTCATCGCCGGAAACGAGAAGCGGCAGAAGTAGGCCGTGTCCAGCGCGATCGCGTCGCACGGGAAGCGTTCGGGATAGATCGCGTTAAGGCCGACCACCTCGCCGGGCAGGTAAAAGCCCAGCACCTGCTCGTCGCCCCGGGTATCGGTCATCACCGTCTTCACCGTGCCGCCGCGCACGGCGAAGATGGCACGGAACGGCTCGCCGGTGCGGAAGACGTATTCCCCTGCCTGGAACGGCCCGACATGCTCGACCAGGCAATGCAACTCGGCCAGCTGCGGCTTGCCGTAACCGGCGTCGATGCAGGCCCCGGAGAACGCGCAGGTGCGGCAGAACCTGGCCGCATCGCCGTCGTCCGCGATCGGGCTGGGGGGATCAGGCAGTTTGCCGGCCGGGAAATCCGAGGACATGGGCAAGAACGGTGTCGACGCCGTCGTGCGGCTTGCCGACAGTATGCCACCGCATGTCCGTGCCGCCAGTCGAGACGGATACCCGCGGGCCGTCACCCGGGACGCATCCCCCCGCGCGCGCCGTCAGATGGCGCGTGAAAAACGGCCCGGATCCGGGGTGCGCCGCAGGTAGGGATCGAAACACATGGCCACCTGGCGGATCAGCAGGCGGCCGCGTGGCGTCACGCTGATGGCGTGTTCGTCGCGCCGGACCAGCTGGTCGTCCTCGAGCCGTGACAGCAGTTTCAGGTCGGTGGCGAAGTAAACGTCGAAAATCAGCCGGTGGCGTTGGGCGAAGGCGTCCGTGTCGATGCCGCCGTGGCACATCAGCTCATTGATCAGTTCGCGTCGGATCAGGTCGTCCTCGCAGAGCCTGAGGCCGCGCGCCACCGGCAACCGGCCCGCATCGAGCGCGGCATAGTACTGCGGCAGGTCGCGGACATTCTGGCTGTAGGTGTCGCCGATGCGGCCGATCGCGCTCACGCCCAGGCCGACGATGTCGCAGCCGCCGTGCGTGGAGTAGCCCTGGAAGTTGCGCTGCAGGGTGCCCGCCGCCTGGGCGCGCGCCAGCTCGTCGTCGGACCGGGCGAAATGGTCCATGCCGATGTACACGTAGCCGGCAGCGTCGAGCATCTCCAGCGTGAGCCCGAGCAACGCCAGCTTGGTGGCCGCGTCGGGCAGCGCCATCGCGTCGAGCTGGCGCTGGGCCTTGAACAGTTGCGGCAGGTGGGCGTAGCTGTAGGCCGCGATGCGATCGGGCGCCAGCGCGATCACCTGCTCCAGGGTGCGGGCGAAGCTGTCCAGGGTCTGCCTGGGCAGGCCGTAGATCAGATCCACGCTGATTGATGTGAAACCGTGTGCGCGCCCCGACCGCATGATCTCGGCGACCTGTTCGGCGTCCTGCACGCGATTGACCGCCTCCTGCACCTGCGGATCGAAGTCCTGGATGCCGATCGACATGCGGTTCATGCCCGCCTCGCCGAGGCCGCGGACATAGTCGGCGTCGGCGTACCGGGGGTCGATCTCGATGCCGAATTCGCGCTGCGCCGAGTGGCTCATGTTGAAATGCCTGCGCAGGGTCTCCAGCAACTCCACCATGCGCGGCAGATCGAGGAAGTTGGGCGTGCCGCCGCCGAAGTGCAGCTGGCGCACTTCGCGATCGCGGTCGAAACGTGGCGCGATCAGCGCCACCTCGCGGTACAACCGCCGCAGGTATTCGTCGGCCCGCGCGGTGTCGCGGGTGATCACCCGGTTGCAGCCGCAATAGAAACACGGGCTGAAACAGAACGGCACGTGCACGTACAGCGAGAGCGGTGACGGGATCGGCTCCTCGTTGGAGCTGCGGATGGCCGCCAGCAGCTCGGCTTCACCGAAACTGTCGCTGAAATGGGGTGCCGTCGGATAACTGGTATAGCGAGGCCCGCAGGTGTCGTAGCGGGCGATCAGGTCGGCATCGAAGGAGGGGATCGAGAGCGCGGCGTTCATGGCGAAAGTCTGCCGCCGCCATGGCCGGCGCATCTTGACCCTGATCAAGACCGGACGCGATCCCGGCGCCAGATGGCGCCGGTTCGCGTCTGGATCGGCCTCAGGCCGCGTAGGGCGCGATGGCCTGGTCGATGGCGCCGAAGATGCTGTTGCCGTCGGCATCGGTGATCTCGATGCGCACGCGGTCGCCGAACTTCAGGAACGGGGTCCTCGGCTCACCGTCGCGCAGCTTCTCCACCGTGCGCTGCTCGGCCAGGCACGAGGCGCCCTTGGATGTGTCCTGGTTGGCGATGGTGCCCGAGCCGACGATGGCCCCGGCCGACAGCGGACGGGTCCTGGCCGCGTGCGCGACCAGCTGGGCGAAGTTGAACTGCATGTCCACGCCGCATTCGGCCTCGCCGAACCACTGGCCGTTGAGCTGGGTGCGCATGGGCAGGTTCAACTTGGTGTCGGTCCACGCATCACCCAGCTCGTCGGGCGTGACGAACACCGGCGACAGCGCCGAACGCGGCTTGGACTGCAGGAAACCGAAGCCCTTGGCCAGCTCGCCCGGGATCAGCCCGCGCAGCGACACATCGTTGACCAGGCCGATGAGCTGGATGTGCCCGGCGGCCTGCTCGGGCGTCACCGCCATCGGCACGTCGTCGACGATCACCACCACCTCGGCCTCCAGGTCGATGCCGTAGTCCTCGCTGGGCACGATCACGTCGTCGCGCGGGCCGAGGAAACCGGCGCTGGTGGCCTGGTACATCAGCGGATCGGTGTAGAAGGTCTCGGGCACCTCGGCGCCGCGCGCCTTGCGCACGCGCTCGACGTGCGGCAGGTAGGCCGAGCCATCGACGAACTCGTAGGCGCGCGGCAGCGGCGCGGCCAGCTGGTTTTCGTCCAGGTCGAAGGCGCCGTCGGCGCTGCCGGCATTGAGCGCTTCGTACAGCGCATTCAGGCGCGGCGCGGCGGTCGACCAGTCCTCCAGGGCGGCCTGCATCGTGGCCGCGATGCCATCGGCCTTGACCGCGCGCTTGAGGTCACGGCTGACCACGATCAGGGTGCCGTCGCGGCCGCCTTCCTTCAGGGATCCGAGTTTCATGAAAAATCCTTGTGTCGCTTGGAGTGTTCGGTGACGGCGCTCAGGGCGCCTTGAAATGCTTTTCCAGACCCTGCCAGCAGCGATGGTAGCCGCCCTGCAGCTGCGGCGATTCCATCGCCTGGCGCGTGGGGTGGATCACCGCGCGGGTCTCGAACATGAAGGCCATGGTATCGACGATGTGCTGGGGCTTCGAGGTGTCGATGGCCGAGGCCTTCTCGAAGCTGGCCGCGTCCGGGCCGTGACCGCTCATGCAGTTGTGCAGCGAGGAGCCGCCGGGCACGAAGCCGTCGTTGTCCTTGCCGGCCTCCTTGGCGTCGTATTCGCCGTGGATCAGGCCCATGTACTCGCTGGCGATGTTGCGGTGGTACCAGGGCGGGCGGAAGGTGTCCTCGGCGACCAGCCAGCGCGGGCCGAAGATGGCGAAGTCCAGGTTGGCCGTACCGGCCGTGTCGCTGGGCGAGGTCAGCACGGTGAAGATCGACGGGTCAGGATGGTCGTAGCTGATCGAGCCGATGGTGTTGAAACGGCGCAGGTCGTAGCGATACGGCGCGTAGTTGCCGTGCCAGGCCACCACGTCCAGCGGACTGTGGCCGATCTTCGCGCCCCACAGCTGGCCCTGGAACTTGGCCACCAGCTCGAAATCGCCCTCGATGTCCTCGTAGGCCGCCACCGGCGACTCGAAGTCGCGCGCGTTGGCCAGGCCGTTGGAGCCGATCGGGCCCAGCTCGGGCAGACGCAGGAAGGCACCGAAGTTCTCGCACACGTAGCCGCGCGAGGCGCCATCGGGCAGCTCCACGCGGAAGCGCACGCCGCGCGGGATCACCGCGATCTGCTGCGGCTCGACCTCCAGCACGCCCAGCTCGGTGGCGATGCGCAGGCGGCCGTGCTGCGGCACCAGCATCAGCTCGCCGTCGGCGTCGTAGAAGTAGCGCCCGGCCATGTCGCGGTTGGCGCCGTAAAGGTGGATGCCGATGCCCGTCTGCACGGCCGGGCCGCCGTTGCCGGCCACGGTGAACAGGCCGTCGACGAAATCGGTGCCGTCGGCCGGCATCGGGCGCGGCCCCCAGCGCAGCTGGTTGGGCGTGGCCGGCATCTCGTCGAAGCGATTGTGCAGCGTGGCGTGCGCCAGCAGCTCGAACGGATCGTGCATCGCGCCCGGCCGGATGCGGTACAGCCAGCTGCGGCGATTGACGTGGCGTGGCGCGGTGAATGCGGTGCCGGAAAGCTGCTCGGCGTACAGCCCGTGCGCGACGCGCTGTGGCGAGTTGCGTCCCTCGGGCAGCGCGCCAGCCACGGCCTCGCTGGCGAATTCGTTGCCGAACCCGGTCTGGTACTGGATCGACGATGCGTTCATGACCATCCTCAGCCTCTGTTGATCAGATGCCCTGCCCGGGCGTTGCGCCGGCCCCATCGGCAACATAGTCTTGCGCTGACGTCGACTCGGGGGGATTCGACGCGACTTTCATTTGGGGAGAACCACCGACATGAATGACGACCGCAGCGCACTGGTGCGCGACCTGAGCATGCCGCTCGCCGCCGGCAAGGGCTGGATGAAGTTCCTCGGCATCATGTACATCATCCAGGGCGTCTTCACCGCCTTGTCCATCGTCGGCATCATCATCGCCTGGCTGCCCATCTGGCTCGGCGTGCTGCTCAACCAGTCGGCCGGCGCCATCGAGCGCGCCCAGGTGTCGGGCGACGAGGCGGCCATGCGCGTGTGCATGGACAAGCTGCGCACGTTCTTCGCCATCCAGGGCGTGTTGATGCTGATCGGCATCATCTTTGGCGTGCTGATGCTCCTGTTCTACGGCGCGGTCATCGCCGCGATGATCAGCAGCGGCAAGTTCAACTGATCGCACCCGCGGCGCGCGGTCGTCATCCGGCCGCGCACCGCTTCATGCAGCGACTCAGAGCACGCCGCGCTTCATCTGGTCGCGCTCGATCGACTCGAACAGGGCCTGGAAGTTGCCCTCGCCGAAGCCCTCGTTGCCCTTGCGCTGGATGATCTCGAAGAAGATCGGGCCGATGCAGTTCTGGGTGAAGATCTGCAGCAGCAGGCGCTTCTTCGTCTCCGGGTCGGCATCGATCAGGATCTTGTTCTTCGCCAGGCGCGGCACGTCCTCGCCGTGGCCCGGGATGCGCTGGTCGATCACCTCGAAATAGGTGTCGGGCGTATCCAGGAATTCCACGCCCGCCTCGCGCATCTTCTCCACCGTGGCGTAGATGTCGTCGGTGAAGCAGGCGATGTGCTGGATGCCCTCGCCGTGGTAGGCGTCCAGGTATTCGTTGATCTGCGACTTGGGATTGTCCGACTCGTTCAGCGGGATGCGCACGATGCCGTCCGGCGCGGTCATGGCCTTGGACACCAGGCCGGTCTTGGCGCCCTTGATGTCGAAGTAGCGGATCTCGCGGAAGTTGAACAGCTTCTCGTAGTAGTCCGACCACTTGGCCATGTTGCCGAAGTACAGGTTGTGCGTGAGGTGGTCGATGAAGGTCAGGCCGAATCCGGCCGGATCCTGATCGGCACCCTCGACCGGCGAGAAGTCGCCGTCGTAGATGCTGCCGTTGTCGCCGTAGCGGTCCACCAGGTACAGCATGCAGTCGCCGATGCCCTTGACCACCGGCGCGGCAACCGCCTTGCTCGCCTCCTTGTGGTCGATGGCCTCGCCGCCGTTGCCCAGCACCGTTTCATAGACCTCGTCGGCGCCCTTCTTGAAGCGGATCGCGAAGCCGCAGGCGCACGGGCCGTGCTTGGCGGCGAAATCGGCGGCGAAGGAATCGGGGTCCTCGTTGACCAGGAAGTTCACCCCGCCCTGGCGGTAGACCGTGATCGGGCGACTGTTGTGCCTGAGCACCGCGGTGAAGCCCATGCGCTGGAACAGCGCGTGCAGCTGGGCGCCCTGCTCGCCCGGCGCGGCGTACTCGACGAACTCGAAACCGTCGATGCCCATCGGGTTCTCGAACGTGGTGACCTGCATGCCGAGATTGGGTTGTGCGCTCATGGGACGGCTCCTGGTTCAAATGGGGATGGCCGACGGCAGGCGCGTGCCGTGGCACGGGCTTGCGCATCGCAGAGGGCCGTTATAGTTTCATCTGTAACCATTTGCAAGGCACGGCGCCGCATGTCCGACCACGCCCCGCTGGAACTCGAGCGATTCCTGCCCTATCGACTGTCGATCCTGTCCAACACGGTCAGCCAGGCGATCGCCCGCGAATACCAGGCGCAATTTGGCCTGTCGACGACCGAATGGCGGGTGATGGCGGTGCTGGCACGCTTCGCGCCGTTGTCGGCGCGCGAGGTGGCCGAACACACCGCGATGGACAAGGTCGCGGTGAGCCGCGCGCTGTCGCGCCTGGTCGAGGCCGGCCGCGTGGACCGCGAACGCCACGACGACGACCGGCGCCGCTCGGTGCTCAAGCTCAGCGAGGAAGGCTGGCGCGTGCACGACGCCGTGGCGCCACGCGCGCGCAATCACGAACGCGACATGCTGGCGCGGTTGACCGCCGATGAGATCGAAGTCCTGGCGCGCATCCTCGACAAGCTGGCGCCGGTCTAGGCACCTCTCGATCCGGCCACCGCTGCGACGCCGTCCGAGCGCAACGCGGCGTGTCCCCTAGCGCACCCCGTGCATCAGGCGCGAGATCCACGGCGCCGCCAGCAGGAACAGGGCCGAGACGCCCAGGCCGACCACGAACAGCAGGCCGTAGACATGGGCATAGGCGCCCATGCCGGAGCCGCCGCCGGTGGTCATGGCGGCGATCTGGCCGGACAGGTCGTAGGCCAGCGACACGCCGAAGAACCAGCCACCCATCGCCAGCGAGGCCTCCTCGGGCGCGGCCAGGCGCGTGACCATGGCGTAGCCGATCGGCGACAGGGTCAGTTCGCCCAGCGTCTGCAGCAGGTAGCACAGCGCCAGGAACAGCCAGCCCACGCGACCGTCGACGCCGGCCACGTGCACGATGGCCCAGTACATGACGGCATAGCTGAAGGCCACCAGGACCAGGCCGATGCCGAACTTGCGCGGGGTGGACGGATCGCGTCCGCGCCGGCCCAGCCACGGCCACAGCAGGGCCAGCAGCGGCGCGAAAGCCAGGATGTAGAGCGAATTGAACGACTGGAACACGGTGAAATTGAACGGCGCGTCCACGTGGTCGCGGGCGAAGAAATTCAGCGAGGTCATGCCCTGCAGGCTGAGCGCCCAGAAGGCGATGTTGGCGGCGAACAGCAGCAGCATGGCGACGTAGCGCTGCGCCTGCACGCGGTCGCGGCGGCGGATGCCGCTGATGACGAAATACAGCACCAGCAGGCCCAGCAGCACGCGCAGGGCGACGTGCAGCCACTGCGGATGGGCCAGCAGCAACGAGGTCGGATACACCAGCACGGCCATGCCCAGCAGCGTCCAGCCGATCCCCGCTCGGCCGCGCCAGCGGGTGTCGGGCACCGTCGGCGCGTCGATCCGTCCGCCGCGCCAGTGGAACACCACCGCGGCCAGGGCCATGCCTGCCGACGCGGCGATGAAGCCGTAGCGGTAGCCGTAGTGCACGCCGATCCAGGCCGCGCACACGAACGGGGCCAGGAACGCGCCCAGGTTGATGGCCAGGTAGTACAGCGTGTAGCCGCCATCGCGACGCGGGTCCTCGCCCACGTAGTTGCGTCCGATCAGCACCGTCAGCGGGATGCTCAGGCCCACCGCCAGCACCAGCAGCGCCATGCCCAGCTCGAAACCTTCCCGCGAGGGCCAGGCCATGCCCAGCAGCGCCGCCGCGGCCAGCCACAGCGCCATGCGCAGCGAACGCACCTCGCCCAGCACGTTGTCGGCGACCCAGCCGCCGAATATGTGCGCGGCATACAGCAGCGCGCCGAATCCGCTGGTCAGCAGGTCGGCCTGGCGGATGGCCTCGTCGGACGTGGGGTTGGCGAAGAACGCCTGGGCGATGTACGGCGCCAGGAAGGCGCGGATGCCGTAGAAGGCGAAATTGAAGAAGACGGTGACGAACAACAGCATCCACAGCTGTCGCGGATGGCCCCAGAAGCGTTCCTGCGGGGCGGGTTGCGGCGCGCCGACGGCGTCGATGTCATGCATGGAAGGGTCCTGTCGCGGGATACATGCGTCCCGCGCCAGACTGCCCGGCCGAGATCAACGTTTGCTTAGCCCAGCTGCGCGCGCACGTCCAGCAGCTCGGGGAAGAAGCGCAGGTCCAGCGCCTTCTTCAGGAAGCCCACGCCGGACGAGCCGCCGGTGCCGCGACGGTGGCCGATGATGCGCTCGACGGTCTTCATGTGGCGGAAGCGCCACTGCTGGAAGTTCTGCTCGATGTCCACCAGCGTCTCGCACAGGTGGTACTCGGGCCAGTGCGTGTCCGGCTCGCGGTAGATCACCTCGAACACGCCCAGCAGTTCGTCGTTCGCTGCATACGGCCGCGACCAGTCGCGTTCCAGGCAGGCCGCCGGCACGGCGTGGCCCTGGCGGCCCAGCCAGCGCAGCGCCTCGTCGTACAGGCTCGGCGCCTCCAGCGCGGCGCGCAGTCGCGCCTGGCCTTCCGGGTCATGGGCGAAGACCTCGAGCATGTCGGCCTGCTTGTTGCCCAGCAGGAATTCCAGCAGGCGGTACTGCAGCGACTGGAAGCCCGAGGCCGGGCCCAGCTGGTCGCGGAATTTCAGGTACTCGTAGGGCGTCATGGTCTCCAGCACGCCCCACTGCTCGTAGAGCTGGTGCTGGATCTGCTTGACCCGGGCCAGCACCTTCAGCAGCAGGCCCACCTGGTCCTCGCGCAGCAGGCGCAGGGCGGCCTCGAGCTCGTGGATGGCCAGCTTCATCCACAACTCGGCCACCTGGTGCTGGACGATGAACAGCATCTCGTCGTGGTAGGCCGGCTGCGACACCGGCACCTGGGCGCCGAGCAACGCGTCCAGGCGCAGATAGCCGGCGTAGGTCAGTCGTCCGTCGAGATCGCGCTCGATGCCGGCTTCCAGATCGCGGTGGTTGTGCTCGGCCATGCTGCCTCGTGTTGCCTGCGACGGGGAAAGCGGCAAGCGTATCAGCAAGTGCCGGCGCGCGGACCCCGGGGCGCAGGCCAGTGACGGCGCGTATGGTCCAAGCACATGTATGAATTGGCTTTTTCGCGGACCATCGGGCAGAACAGGGGGGCCGTATGTTGCGCCGTACCTTGCGATGCAACATGCAAATTTGCTATCAAGAGGGGCCAACCGGGCGAGCCCCGCGTCGGCCCCGCTGGATGGGCCGCCGACTTGCCCCCGACCCCTCGCGCCTCCGGGCGTGGGATAATCGTCTGTCTACAAACAACCGAGCAGGCTGCGCAGCGCCGGTATCCGCGCACTGCGTTCGCGCTTGTCCGCGCCCAGGGCCGGCCTCGCGCACCCTGTTCGACATGGCCATCACCCGGGAGGATCTCGTGTCCATCGCCGCCAAGTTTGAAATCGAACACCTGCAGTATCTCGATCCCGAGGGCAAGCTGCTCGTCAAGGAGAAGGACCTTCCGGCCTTCGCCAGGGACCTCGACCACATGGTCGAGCTGTACAAGCTGATGGTCTCCACGCGGGTGTTCGACACCAAGTCCATCGCCCTGCAGCGCACCGGCAAGCTGGGCACCTACGCCAGCTGCCTGGGCCACGAGGCCGCGCACGTGGGCATCGGCAGCGCCATGAAGGACGAGGACGTGTTCGCGCCCAGCTACCGCGAATACGGCGCGCAGCTGTATCGCGGCGTGCAGCCGCGCGAGGTCTACACCTACTGGGGTGGCGACGAGCGCGGCAACGACTACCAGAAGGAACCGGCCCGCCACGACTTCGCCTGGTCGGTGCCGATCGCCACGCAGTGCCTGCACGCGGCGGGCAGCGCGCTGGCCTTCAAGATCCGCGGCGAGAAGCGCGTGGCCGTGTGCACCGTCGGCGACGGCGGTTCGTCCAAGGCCGACTTCTACGGCGCCATCAACATCGCCGGCGCGCAGCAGCTGCCGCTGGTGGCGGTGATCGTCAACAACCAGTGGGCGATCTCGGTGCCGCGCAGCATCCAGACCGGCGCCGAGACCCTGGCGCAGAAGGCCATCGCGGCCGGCCTGCCGACCATCCAGGTCGACGGCAACGACATCATCGCCGTGCGCAAGGCCATGGAGGACGCGCTCGAGCGCGCCCGCAAGGGCGAGGGCGCCAGCGTCATCGAGGCGGTCACCTACCGCCTGGGCGACCACACCACCGCCGACGATGCGCGCCGCTACCGCGACAACGCCGAGGTCGACGAGGCCCGCGCCAAGGAGCCGATCAAGCGCCTGCGCGCGTATCTCGAGTCGAAGAAGGCCTGGGACCAGAAGAAGGAAGACGCCTGGCTGGCCGAATGCGACGACTGGATGGACAACGAGGTCAACGCCTACCTGGAGACCAAGACCCAGCCGGTGACCGCGATGTTCGACTACACCTTCGCCGAACTGCCCGAAGACCTGGCGCGCCAGCGCGCCGAGGCCGTGGCGCTGGAATCCAAGGAGCACTGAGCCATGGCACAGATCACCCTCATCGAAGCCGTCACCCAGGCCATGGCCTACGAAATGGCCCACGACGACTCGGTCGTGGTGCTGGGCGAGGACGTCGGCGTCAACGGCGGCGTGTTCCGCGCCACCCAGGGCCTGCAGGAGAAGTTCGGCCCGTTGCGCGTGCTCGACACCCCGCTGGACGAGACCACCATCGCCGGCACCACCATCGGCCTGGCCGTGCAGGGCATGAAGCCCATCGCCGAGGCGCAGTTCGAGGGCTTCATCTACCCGATGATGGAGCACATCAACTGCCACGCCGCGCGCATGCGCAACCGCACCCGCGGCCGCCTGTCGGTGCCGGCGGTGTTCCGCGCCCCCTGGGGCGGCGGCATCCGCGCGCCCGAGCACCACTCGGAGGCCAACGAGCACCTGTTCACCAACGTGCCGGGCCTGCGCGTGGTCCTGCCGTCCTCGCCGGCGCGCGCCTACGGCCTGCTGCTGGCGGCGATCCGCGATCCCGATCCGGTCATCTTCCTCGAACCCAAGCGCATCTACCGCCAGTACAAGGAAGAGGTGCCCGACGACGGCGAGGCCCTGCCGCTGGACGTGTGCTTCGTGCTGCGCGACGGCACCGACGTGACCCTGGTGACCTGGGGCGCGCAGGTCAAGGAATGCCTGGAGGCCGCCGACGAGCTGGCCGAGGAAGGCATCAGCGCCGAGGTCATCGACGTGGCCACGCTGACGCCTCTGGACTTCGACACCATCGCCGAGTCGGTCAGCAAGACCGGCCGCTGCGTGATCGTGCACGAGGCGCCCAAGACCGCCGGCTTCGGCGCCGAGATCGCCGCCCGCCTGGCCGAGGAGTGCCTGTACGACCTGCTGGCCCCGGTGCAGCGCGTGACCGGCTACGACACGCACATCCCGCTGTTCCAGCTGGAAATGAAGTACCTGCCCAGCGTGGACCGCATCGTCACCGCGGCGAAGAAGACCTTGGCGGTGAGCTAAGGCTTTGCCCCTCCCCCTGCTCGCAGGGGGAGGTCGGGTGGGGGTCCGGCGTTTCGGCCATGGCCGAAACGCACCCTGCCCCAACCCTCCCCTGCTGGCAGGGGAGGGAGCCATCACCAGACATACTCAGGAAACGACCATGGCCGACATCAAGACTTTCAACCTGCCCGACCTCGGCGAAGGCCTGCCCGACGCCACCATCGTCGAATGGCACGTCAAGGAAGGCGACGACATCAAGCTCGATGCGCCGCTGGCCTCGATGGAGACCGCCAAGGCCGTCGTCGACGTGCCCTCGCCCTACACCGGCAAGGTGGTCAAGCTGTACGGCGCGCCCGGTGACGTGATCGAGACCGGCGCCGCGCTGGCCGATTTCGAGCCGGACCCGAACGCCAAGCAGCGCGCCGAGTCGCAGGACACCGGCCACAGCCACGGCCCGAAGAAGAAGAAGGCCGCCGAACCGGCGCCCGCGCCGGCGCCGGCCGCCACGGCCGATCGCGAGGACGAGGGCACCGTGGTCGGTGCCATGGCCAGCAGCAACGCCGTGCATGTCGAACAGGTCTCCAGCGCCGGCGGCGTCAAGGCCGTGCCGGCCGTGCGCGCGATGGCCAGGAAGCTCAAGGTCGACCTGACCCGCGTGCAGCCGACCGGCGAAGGCGGCGTGGTCACGCTCAAGGACGTCAAGCAGGCCGCCGCCAACGGCAGCGCGCCGCTCGGCGCCGCCCCGGCCCGCGCCGCCGCTCCGGTGGCCGCCGCGCCCGCGCCGACGGGAAGCGGCCAGCGCACCACCGTGTCGCAGGCCGGCAAGCCCATGCGCACGTCGCCGCCGACCGTCACCGCCAGCGGCCAGCCCGAACAGCTCAAGGGCGTGCGCCGCAACATGGCCCGCGTGATGGCCGACGCCCACGCCAACGTGGTGCCGACCTCCATCGTCGACGACGCCGACCTGCACGCCTGGATCGGCAAGCAGGACATCACCGCGCGCCTGATCCGCGCCATCGTCGCCGCCTGCAAGGCGGTGCCGGCGCTGAACGCCTGGTTCGACGGCGACAACCTGACCCGCACGCTGCACCCGCACGTGGACATCGGCATCGCCGTGGACACCGACGACGGCCTGTTCGTGCCGGCCCTGCGCAACGCCGACATGCTCGACGCCAACGGCCTGCGCCAGGGCATCAACCGCCTGCGCAGCCAGGTCATGGACCGCACCATCCCGTCCTCGGAGCTTTCGGGCTACACCATCAGCCTGTCCAACTTCGGCATGTTCGCCGGCCGCTACGCCACCCCGGTGGTGGTGCCGCCGTGCGTGGCCATCGTCGGCGCCGGCAAGCTGTGCCACGACGTGGTCGCGGTGATGGGCGGCGTCGAGGTGCATCGCCGCATGCCGATCAGCCTGACCTTCGACCACCGCGCCGCTACCGGCGGCGAAGCCGCGCGCTTCCTCAAGGCGCTGCTGGACGACCTGGCCCTGCCGCAGTGATCCGGCGGGCCGCGCCGTCGGGGTCCGGCGAAGCTCCACGGAGCTTCGTCGGACGCCTGGCGGCGTCGGCCCTGCTCGCCGTTCTCCTGGGCGCAGGCGCCTGCGCCCGCGACGCGCCGCGGCACCGCCCGGCCGTCCACAACCTGCGCACCGGCGCTCACGAAGTCATCACCACGCACGGCCTGGATGTCCGCCTGCGCATGCCCGCGCGCTACCGCGTGGCGCCACCCGAGCACCGCAGCGACCGCTTCAACGGCCATCCATTCCGGATCTCGCTGACCGCGTTCCTGGCCGCCGACAGCGCCGTGATGGTGCATGCCGAGACCGTCGCCGACGACAGCGGCGCCTCCAACTACGACGACCTGCCGACCGGCACCCTGGCCGGCCTGGCCTTTCATCGCCGTCCCGATCAGTGCGTCGACCTGACCCGGGACCAGCTGAAGGGCGAACACGACCTGCTGTGGCTGGCCCGCAACGGCTTCCCGCCCACCGGCCCGCTGCAGGTGCGGCAATACCTGCGCAGCACCGCCGCGCACGATCGCGAGATCGTGCTGACCTTCATGGTCCGCGTGCCCGATTGCGCCCGGCGCGAGGACAACCGCCAGCGCCTGACCGGCCTGATCGGTCAGCTGCGCATCGATGGCCGCCCCGCGCTGCCCGCGCCAACCCGCGCCTCCCGCCCCTGACGCAAAGCACAAGCATCCCGGGTCCCGGGTCCCGAGTCCCTGGCCCTTCACGTAGCCCGGATAAGCAAAGCGCATCCGGGACCGGGAAATCCAGACCGTGCGCGTTGCGGGGCCGCGTGGCGGACATCCCGGATGCGCCCTGCGGGCTTATCCGGGCTACGGCCCTGACGCAAAGCGTAAGCATTCCGGGTTCCGGGTCCCGGGTCCCGGGTCCCGAGCTCCGGGTTCCGGGTTCCGGGTTCCGGGTTCCGGGTTCCGGGTTCCGGGTTCCGGGTTCCGGGTCCCGAGTCCCGAGTCCCGAGTCCCGAGTCCCGAGTCCCGAGTCCCGAGCCCCGAGTCCCGAGCCCCTGGCCCATCACGTAGCCCGGATCGCAGCCACGCTGAGCAGCGCGAAAAAAATCACGGGCACCCAGCGCCGTATCAGCACGCCATCCAGCGGGGCATAGGGCGGCACGGGCAGCTTGATGGCGACGACGATGCCCACGATGGTGGCCGACAGGCACAGCCCCAAGCCCACCAGCATCATCCATCGCTTGGGTACGTAGCGGTAGCTCCTGACGTGCATCATGCCTCGATCATCCTGATCCATGCCGCGGAAGCTCGCCGTGTGGCGTCCGCGCGTGTCCCCTGCGCTGCATGGGCGCGCCGTGGCGGCGCCCCCGGCTGTCGCCGCGCGTCAGGCCGTGGCCGGTCGGCGCCAGATGCGGTTGCGGACCACCAGGCCCGTGAACAGCACCAGCGAGAAGCCGCCGTAGGCGTAGAGCACCGGCGCCACCATCTGCCACACGCCGATGTGTCCCTGGTGCGGCAGGACGGCGGTGCTGGCGTACCCGTAGTGGGCCAGGCCCACCGCGGCAAGGGCGGCCAGCAGCAGCATGGCGCCGTCCAGCAGGCGCCGGCCGCGGGTGCGCGGCAGCGACTTGGGATAGCTCCAGTAGGCCCAGGCCAGGATCAGCAGCCAGGGCGCCAGCAACACGAGCGCGAGATTGTCCAACTCAGTCCTCCTTCGCCGCCGCGATCTCGGCCAGGCCGGCGCGCACGCGGGCGCTGACGGTCGCGGCATCGGCCGCGGCCAGCGGCGGGGTCAGCGCCACGGTTTCGCCGTCGAGGCGAAGCGCCATGGCATCGTCCTCGGGCACCAGCTCGACGGCATCGACCGCGGCCAGCAGCGCGCGGATCGCCTCGCCCGACGCCTTGGGATCGTCGAAGCCGCGCGACAACGCCAGCTCCTCGCCATCGGCGGCCATCAGGCGGAAGCGGAAGCTGCCGTCCTTTTCGCGGAAGCTGACCAGGCGCGCCTGCTTCGCGGCTTTCCTGCGACCCTTCTTCCTGCTGCCGGCCGAGCTGGCGTCGCCGTGGCCCAGGCCCACCGCGTCACGCAGTTGCGCCAGCAGCGGCGTGGCGGTCTTGCGCGCGCGCTCGGCGCCGGCCATGAGGATGGCCTCGACCTCGTCCGGGTGCGCCATCAGCTGCGCGTAGCGCTCGCGCATCGGCGCCAGCTCGCGCTCGATGCGGTCGAACAGGCGCTGCTTGGCCTCGCCCCAGCCCAGGCCAGCCTCGAGCTCGGCGCGGAAGGCGGCCGTTTCATCGGCCCCGGCGAAGGCGCGGAAGATGGTGTACAGCGACGAACCCTCGGCGTCCTTGGGTTCGCCCGGTTCGCGCGAGTCGGTGACGATGCGCATGATCGCCGCGCGGGTGGCCTTGGCGCCGCCCTCGAACAGCGGGATGGTGTTGTCGTAGCTCTTGGACATCTTGCGCCCGTCCAGGCCGGGCAGCGTGGCGACCTGCTCCTCGATCGCGGCCTCGGGCAGCACGAAGTACTCGCGCCCGTACAGGTGGTTGAAGCGTTGCGCGATGTCGCGCGCCATCTCGATGTGCTGCACCTGGTCGCGCCCGACCGGCACCTGGTGCGCGTTGAAGGCCAGGATGTCGGCCGCCATCAGCACCGGGTACATGTACAGGCCCGCGGTCACGCCGGCATCGGGATCCTCGCCGGCGGCGTTGTTGGCATCCACGGCGGCCTTGTAGGCATGCGCGCGGTTGAGCAGGCCCTTGGCGGTGACGCAGGTCAACAGCCAGGTCAGCTCGGGGATCTCGGGGATGTCCGACTGCCGGTAGATCGTCACCCGCTCGGGATCCAGGCCGGCGGCCAGCCAGCTCGCGGCGATGGCCAGGCGCGAATGCTGCACGCGCGCCGGATCATCGCACTTGATCAGCGCGTGGTAGTCGGCCATGAAGTAGAACGCATCCACGTCCGCGCGACGGCTGGCCGCCAGCGCCGGGCGGATCGCGCCCACGTAGTTGCCCAGGTGCGGAATGCCGCTGGTGGTGATGCCGGTGAGGACTCGCATGTCGGGGCGTGTGATCCAGGCTGGCTCTAGGTCGATGCTGCGGTCGAGTGTACGGGATCGCCGCGCCGTCAGGCGGCCGAGGCGTCACGCATCAGGGTGGACTTGCCGAACAGGCTCTCGACCAGGTCCACGGCCACGCCGGCGGTGCGGTTGTGGTCGTCGAAGGCCGGGTTCAGCTCGACGATGTCCAGCGAGCGCATGCGGCCGGTGTCGGCGATCATCTCCATGCACAGCTGCGCCTCGCGGTAGTTGGGTCCGCCTTCCACGGTGGTGCCGACGCCCGGGGCGATCGACGGATCGAGGAAGTCGACATCGAAGCTGACGTGCAGGTGGGTGTTGTCGTCCATGCCCTTGAGCGCGTTTTCCATCGCCTTGCGCATGCCGAACTCGTCGATGTAGCGCATGTCGTAGATCTCAAGGCCGGCCTCGTGCACGAGCCGGCGCTCGCCCTCGTCGACCGAACGGATGCCGATCTGGCGCACCATCGAGGGATCGATGGCCGGCGCGCTGCCGCCCAGCTCGGTCAGTCCCTTCGGGCCATGCCCGCACAGGCACGCCACCGGCATGCCGTGGATGTTGCCCGACGGGGTCAGGTCGCTGGTGTTGAAGTCGGCGTGCGCGTCCAGCCACAGGATGCGCAGGGTCTTGCCGTTCTCGCGGCAATGCCGCGCCACCGCGGTGATCGAGCCGATGGCCAGGCAGTGGTCGCCGCCCATCATCACCGGCATGCGCCCGCGCGCCAGCTCGCCGTGCACCGCCTCCATCGCGGCCCGGTTCCAGGCGATCACGCCATCGAGGTGGCGGTAGCCGTCCTCGGGCGGCAGCCACGGATTGGTCGGGCCAGTGAGGTTGCCGCAATCGGTGACGTCCAGGCCCCGCGCGGTCAGCTTCTTCTCGATATCGGCCACGCGCAGCGCATCCGGACCCATCAGCGCGCCGCGATGGCCGGCGCCGATGTCCGTGGGCACTCCGATGAGGCTAAGGGGCGGGAATCGGTGCATGGAAAACCTCCGATGGAACGTGAAACTCGCGGCGCCGGCCGGCTCGCGCATGCGGCGCGACGGACCGGGCTGTGCGGTGAGCCGTCCATTATAGGGGATGGAGGCCGGCGCCCGTGGCGGGGACGCCGGTACTGCCGCCGATCCGCGCAGGCCGTATCATGCGGCGGTCACCCCGGGACAAGGACCGGCCATGAAGCGCCTGCTGTCGCTGCTCTACACGCTCGTCTCGTTCGCGACCTTCGTCTACCTGCTGTTCTTCGACAGGCACGGCCTGTACCGCGGCTGGAACTGGTTCATCAAGATTCCGCTCGATGCTTTCCTGGCCAGCCTGTGGCCGCTGTACTGGGCCTGGGCGTACTGGACCTTCTTCCGCCACCGCTAGGGCGGATCGCACGGGATGGTGCCGGCACTCCGACTCGAACGGAGGACCTACCGCTTACAAGGCGGTTGCTCTACCAACTGAGCTATGCCGGCCCGGCGGGGCATTCTAGCAGGCGGGCATGCCCCGTCGACGCCGTCAGAAGCAGCTGGACGGCGTGGCCTTGACGTCGTCGCGCTTGAGGACGGCGTGCCAGTCGAAGCCGGGCTTGCGGGGCAGCGCGATGTCGACCCAGTACTGCGGCAGGGTCTCGGTGCGCTCCTGGACCTGCGGCTGGAAGCCGAGGTCGACCAGCTTCTGCTGGCGCCGACGCGCGTTGTCCTGGTCGTGGAACAGGCCCAGCGAGATGGTGTTCTGGCGATCGCCGGCGGTGACCACGTAGTAGTCGCTCACGCCCTTGGCCGACAGCTTGCGCGCCATCGCCAGCGCCTGGTCACGCGAGGACAGCGGCGGCAGGTAGACCCACCAGCCGGTGGACTGGGTGGTCTGTTCCTGGCGGTACTGGATCGCGGCCACGTGCGGAGCCAGCGCCTTGAGCGCGTCGCGGGTGTCGGACTGGGTGTCGAACGGGCCGATGCGCAGGCACTTGCCGTCGCCCTGCGCCACGCCGCCCTGCGTCTTCGCGTCGGCATGGGAGCCGCCGCCCAGCAACTGCAATTCGGGCACGCCGGGGTCGGTCGCCGGCGGCAGGGCCGCGGCGGGCGGGTGGCCGAACGCCAGCCAGGCGCCGACGCCGGCATTGAGCGCGATCAGCAGCAGGAACAGCAGGCGCACGAACATCGCATGTCCTCGGCAATCCCCGGCATTGTAGCGGCAGGCCTCATGACTCGTCCGCGCGCGCCCATGCCGCCAGCCCCTGCAGCACCAGGTTCTCGCACACCACGGCCGGCACGGCCAGGTCGCCCGCCAGCGCCGCCGCATCGCCGCCGCACAGCAGCACCGGCGTGTCCGCGCCGCGCAGGCTGGCGGCCATGCGTGCATGGAAGCGCTCGATCAGCCCCAGCACCGCGTGGCGGCAACCGGACACGATGGCCGATTCGGTGTCGTTGGCGGCGTCGCGCAGCGGCGCCTCGGCGGTGTCCGGCAGCCGCGCGGTGGCCTGGTGCAGGGCCTGCTGCATCAATCGCGCGCCGGGCGCGATGAGGCCACCCAGGTGCCGGCCGTCGGCATCCAGCGCATCCAGCGCCAGCGCGGTGCCGGCGCTGGCCACGATGCATGGCGCATGGCCGGCCACGCGGGCCGCGACCATGGCCAGGAAACGATCGATGCCGAGCTTGCCGGGCAACGGGTAGCCATTGCGCACGCCGCAGGCCTCGGCGGGCGACGTGCGCAGCCAGCGCACGCTGCCGGCATGCGCGGACAGCAGTTCGCCCACCCGTGCTTCGCGGACCGGGCCGGCCACCGAAACAGCCCATGCCGAGGTCGCCCGCGATAGCGCGGCATCCCAGGCGGCCGGCAGCGCGCCGGCGTCGACATCCTGCCAGGCGGCCGCGCCCGCCGCGTCCACTCCGCGATCGTCCGCGAGCGCCCATTTCAGGCGGGTGTTGCCCAGGTCCAGGAGAAGCATCATGCGGCGCGCACCGTGACTTCGGCGCTGTCGATGCGCAGCATGTCGTCATCACGCCGCACGCACAGCGCCCCCTGCCCATCCACGCCCTCGCCGATCGCCTCGAACACGCCGCGCGCATCGCTCACGCGCACGGGGCGTCCGCGCAAC
Source organism: uncultured Gammaproteobacteria bacterium (assembly GCA_963821885.1). Taxonomy (GTDB): domain Bacteria; phylum Pseudomonadota; class Gammaproteobacteria; order Xanthomonadales; family Rhodanobacteraceae; genus Oleiagrimonas. Next base: position 417,219 of record CAWGFN010000002.1, read on the forward strand.
AGATCCAGCGACGCGTAGGCATCGGCGAACGGCGCGAACCCCTCGGCATCGAAGCGCAGCAGCGCGTCGTGCAGGCTGTCGATCACGGCGGCGACCAGGCGGTTGCGATCCGGCGGCGCGTCGTCGGCCAGTTCAGCCAGGTCGGCCACCGCCTGCCCGGCCTGCGCGCGCAGCGCCTCGGGCAGGCGCAGGTTGAGCCCGATGCCGATCACCGCGGTGCTCGGCCCCTGGTACTCGCCACTGAGCTCGACCAGCACCCCGGCCAGCTTGGCGCCGCTGTCGGCGCGCAGCACGTCATTGGGCCACTTCAGCCCGACCCCGGTGATGTCGACGGCGGCGAGCGCCTCGACCAGCGCGACCCCGACCGCCAGCGACAGCCCGGACAGGGCGGCAAAACCGCGCTCGAAACGCTTCAGGCAGGACAGGTGGATGTTGAGCCCGGGCGGTGACAGCCAGGCCCGCCCGCGCCGCCCGCGTCCGGCGTGCTGGGTCTCGGCCAGCACGATGCTGCCATCGGCCAGTTCATGCGCGCGGCGCAGGCACTCGCTGGAGGTCGAATCCAGCGACCAGTGAACGTCCAGGGTGGACGGCGCATGGCGGCCATGCGCGCGGATGGCGGCGGCATCCAGCAGCTGGACCGGCCACGGCAGGCGGTAGCCATGGCCGCGACGGGCCTCGACGGGCAGTCCCTGGTCGCGCAGATGCTGCACCTGCTTCCACACCGCGGCCCGGGTCAGGCCCAGGCGCGCGGCCAGTTCGGCGCCGGACACCGGCACGCCGTCGGCCAGCGCCGCCAGCAACTCACGCGGATGCATCGGCCGCTCCCGGCGGGGGCGGCATGCGGGGCCGGCTGGGCGTTCCGAAGCTGGACATGCGCGGGGTTTCCGATCGTCTGACGGGCAAGGCAGGCATTGCACCACGCATCGCGCACGAGGAAAACCGGGGCCAGGGCCGGCAACCGATGCACTGGCGTCAAGGCGTTGTTTCTGCGAGTATCGGTGGTCCGATCCGTCCTTGCGGAACACGGTCCCATGAAGATCAGGTACAGCCTGCTTGCCCTGCTCGTCGTCAGCGCCCTTGGCCTGACGCGGCCGTCGCATGCGACCGGCACCACCACCCACGGACAGGATCACGCCGGCACCACGCATGCCACGCAGTCCGGCTCGGGCGCGTCCGGCGACGTCAACCAGAGCGCCTCCGGCAACCTGGCTTCAGGCCACCATGCGTCCAGTTCGGCCTCCCCCGGCCGGGCCAGCGACTGCGATACCTCGTCCGGCCTCAATCCGCACATCGGCGGCTGCAACGGCAACAGCAACAGCCGCCGCAGCGGCGGCGACAGCGACGCGTCCGGCGGCAATGCACCCTCCGGCCTCGGCTGGCAATCGCTGCTGCCCGGTTCGATCCAGTAACCCGGCGTTCGGCCGTTCTCAGACGGCCTCGAAGCGAATGCGGAAGTGGGCGCCGCCCAGTTCCTGCGATCGCAGCACTTCGAGCGAGGCGCTGTAGGTGTTGACGATGTCCTGCACGATCGAAAGGCCGATGCCGTGGCCCTGCACGCGCTCGTCGCCGCGCACGCCACGCTGCAGGATCCGCTCGACCTGATCGGCCTCGATCCCCGGTCCGTCGTCCTCGACCGAGATTTCCAGGCCCGGACGCCGGCGCCCGCGCTCGGGCAACACCCGCGCGCTCAGCAGCACGCGGTGCTCGGCCCACTTGAAGGCGTTCTCCAGCAGGTTGCCGAGGATTTCCATCAGGTCGCCAGCCTCGCCGTGGAAGCGCGCGGCCGGATCGATGTCGAACTCGCACAGCACGTTGCGGCCCGCGTGCACCTTCTCCAGGCCGCGCACCAGGTCCTCCGCGTGCGGGGCCACCTCGACCGGCGTGACGAACGTCGACACGCCGGAACTTGCCGCGCGCGAGAGCTGGTAGGCGACGATGTCGTCCATGCGCTGCACCTGGTCGGTCAGGTCGTGACGGGCGTCCTCGGCGACATCGCCCATGTCCAGCCGCGAACGCACCACGGCCAGCGGGGTCTTCAGGCTGTGCGCCAGGTCGGCCAGGATGTTGCGGTTGCGCGCGAGATTGCGACGCTCGTTCTCGATGAAACTGTTGAGGCTGTGCGTCAGGCCCGACAGCTCGATCGGGTACTCGCCCTCCAGGCGCTCGCGCTCGCCGCGATCGACCCGCGACAGATCCACCGCCACCCGCCGCACTGGCAACAGGCTCCAGCGCAGCAGGATCAGCTGCAGCAGAAGCAGCAGCAGTCCCAGCGCGGCCAGCCAGGTGAACAGGGTGCGCCGGTAGACCGAAAGCTGGGCCAGGAACTGCGATTCGGTCTGCGCCACGGTGAAGGTCAGGTCGACCGGCTTGCCGTCCGGGTTGTCGTAGGCCACGCCGAGGCTGTAGACGTAGACGCTGCCGACGCTGGTCTGCACCGGGCCGGAGAAGCTGCTCTGGCCGGGCGGCAGGTGCTGCCGCATGCCCAAAAGGCGACCGAACGCCGAATGCGATTCCCAGCGGAATCCGTTGTCGCCCTCGATCACCGCATACAGGCCCGATCCGGGCCGCAGGAATCCCGACCGCGGCGGCGAATCGGGGGCCAGCACGCGGCCGCCGCGACCGACATCCGTGGCTGCCAGGTAGGCATAGACGTAGCCCTGCAGGCGATCGCGCAACGCGGTGCGCGCGCTCTCGAAATAGGCGTGATCCAGCGAAAGCCCGGCCAGACCCAGGAAGGCCACCAGGATCAGGCCGGTGGCCAGGGTCGAACGGGTGATCAGCGACAGCGCGCGGCGGGAGCCCATGTTCAAATCATGCCCCATGCCGTCGGACCGCGCAGCATCGGCCACGGGTAACGTGACCCGCCGCGCAGGACATCATTCCTCGTCTTCGACCTCGTCGCGCTGGATGGCGAAACGGTAGCCGCGGCCGCGCACGGTCTCGATCGGCTTGATGTCGCCATCCGGGTCCAGCTTGCGCCGCAGGCGGCCGATGAAGACCTCCAGCACGTTGGAGTCACGGTCGAAGTCCTGCTGGTAGATGTGCTCGGTCAGGTCGGCCTTCGATACCAGCTCCCCGGCATGCATCATCAGGTACTCGAGCACCTTGTATTCGTAGCTGGTCAGGTCGACCGGCTTGCCGTTGACGGTGATGGTCTGGGCGGTGGTGTCCAGGCGCAGCGGGCCGCAGGCCAGTACCGGCCGCGACCAGCCGCTGGCGCGACGCACCAGCGCGTTGATGCGCGCCAGCAGTTCCTCGACGTGGAACGGCTTGATCATGTAGTCGTCGGCGCCATGCTTGAGTCCCTCGACCTTGTCCTGCCAGCTCGAGCGCGCGGTCAGGATCAGGATCGGATAGCGCTGGCCGGCCTCGCGCAGCGCCTTGACCAGTTCCATGCCGGACAGCTTGGGCAGGCCCAGGTCGATGATCGCCAGGTCGAACGGCACCTCGCGACCCAGGTACAGGCCTTCCTCGCCATCGGACGCGGTGTCCACGGCAAAACCGTCGCGCTTCAGGCGCGCGGCCAGGGTCTCGCGCAGCGGCGCCTCGTCCTCCACCAACAGGATTCGCATCGATCGGTCTCCTTCTAGTTCGTGTCTGCGTTGCGCTGGTCGCTTCGCATGGTGATCACGCGCACGTGTCCGTCCGGGGTGAGCACCTTGATGCGGTATTCCACCACGCGCCCGGTGTTGCGCGAATCGGCCTTGAGCACCTTGCCCCCGGTCTGATTCTGCACGCGCTGCACGGCCTGCTCCAGGGTCAGACGCGGCGGCGCCGGCCGACTCGCCTTGTGCGCGTGCGACGGATGCTGCGCGATGGCGTTGAACGACAGCCCGAGGCCCGCTGCGAGAACCAGCAGGAACCGGGAAATGGCGATGGATGGGCGGCCGTGGGCAGCCATGAAGAACCCCCTGCGACATGCGGGATCGAGCACAAGTGTGCCCCATGATGACCGCTCGCTTTGAATTCGTGCTGAATCACGGTGCCGGACCGCGCCGTGGCCTCGCTCAAGCCGCATCGCGGCCTGCCGTGCCCAGGGCATCGATGGCGCGCTCCACCAGCGACCAGTCGGCACCCTCGCGATGCGCACCTTCGCTGAGCACGCGCCGGAACCTGCGCGCGCCGGGAGCGCCGTGGAACAGGCCCAGCACGTGCCGCACGATGTGCTTGAGCGCCACCCCACGCGCCAGCTCGGCCTCCACGTAGGGTCGCAGGCGGCGCAGGACATCGACCCGTTGCGGCCGCGGCGTGCCCCACAGGCGCGCTTCCAGCTCGGCCAGGATCCACGGGTCCTGGTAGGCCGCGCGGCCCAGCATCACGCCATGCACCCGTTCCAGGTGGGCGACGCCGGCATCGGCGTCGACAATGCCGCCGTTGATGATCACGTCCAGTTGCGGGAAAGCCTCGCGCAGGCGGTACACCCGCGAGTAGTCCAGCGGCGGCACCTCGCGGTTCTCCTTCGGACTCAGGCCCTGCAGCCAGGCCTTGCGCGCGTGCACGATCAGCACCTTGACCCCGGCATCGACCATGCACTGCGCGAAGCGCTGCAGGTCCACCTCGGCGTCCTGCTCGTCCACGCCGATGCGGCACTTGACGGTAACCGGCACCGACACCGCCTCGCGCATGGCGCGCACGCAGTCGGCCACGCGCCCGGGCTCGAGCATCAGGCAGGCGCCAAAGCGCCCCGACTGCACGCGGTCGGACGGGCAGCCGACGTTGAGGTTGATCTCGTCGTAGCCGGCCTCGGCGCCGAAGCGCGCCGCCTGCGCCAGCTCGTCCGGCTCGCTGCCGCCCAGCTGCAGCGCCACCGGATGTTCCTCGTGATTGTGCTCGAGCAGGTGCAGCCGATTGCCGTGCACCAGCGCGGCCGAGGTCACCATCTCCGTGTACAATCGCGCATGCGGCGACAGCAGCCGGTGGAAATACCGGCAGTGCCGATCGGTCCAGTCCATCATCGGCGCCACGCACAGGCGCCACGGGTGGTCGTCGCCACCCCGCATGAACGGGGTCCTGGCGGCCGTCGATTTGACCTCGATCATGTCGGACATCGGCAAAATTCGGGATGCTGTGCGGCGAACAGGATACATGCGCACGTGGGCCGCGCCCTCGCGGACACCGTGCACCCCGACTCAACACGCCAGAGAAAGCATATCCCATGGTGGCCATGGCAACGGAGCGCGTCCTCGACGTGCACCACTGGAACGACTCGCTGTTCAGCTTCAGGACCACGCGCGATCCCGGCTTCCGCTTCATCAGCGGCCAGTTCGTGATGATTGGCCTGGAAGTGGACGGGCGCCCGCTGATGCGCGCCTACTCGATCGCCAGCGCGCATTACGAGGAGCACCTGGAGTTCTTCTCCATCAAGGTGCCCGACGGTCCGTTGACCTCGCGCCTGCAGCACCTGAAGGTCGGCGACGAGGTCATCGTCAGCCGCAAGCCGACCGGCACCCTGGTGCTGGACGACCTCAGGCCCGGCAAGCGCCTTTTCCTGCTCGGCACCGGCACGGGCCTGGCGCCCTTCATGAGCCTGGTGCGCGACCCGGAGACCTACGAGCGCTTCGAGCAGGTGATCCTGTGCCATGGCGTGCGCCACGTGAACGACCTGGCCTATGCCGACACCATCGAGCGCGAGCTGCCGGCGCACGAATACCTGGGTGACCTGGTGCGCGCGCAGCTGCGCTACTACCCCACCGTCACCCGCGAGCCGTTCCGCAACACCGGTCGCCTGACCACGGCGATCGCCGAGGACCGCATCACGGCGGCGCTGGGCCTGCCGCCGCTGGACCCGGCGCACGATCGCGCGATGCTGTGCGGCAGCCCGGCGATGCTGGAGGACACCGCGGCCCTGCTCGATGCGCGTGGCTTCGAGGTCTCGCCGCGCACCCGCACCCCCGGCGACTACGTGATCGAGCGCGCCTTCGTCGAGAAGTGATGGCGCCACGTGCGGCGCCCTGCCGGACGTCCTCTGGGCAGCGCGTGCCGCAGCAGGCATGATGGCGCGCATGCCCTGGCTCGACATTCTCCTGTACGTGCTGGCCGGCGTGCTGGTGCTGGCCGGCATGGCCGGCACCATCCTGCCGATGCTGCCCGGCATACCGATCCTCTATGCGGGACTGTGGCTGGCCGCGGCCACCGACGGCTACCACCACGTCGGGCTGTGGTGGCTGGTCGCCATCGCCGTGGTCGGCGCGATCGCCCTGCTGCTGGACTTCGTCGCCGGCATGTTCGGCGCCAAGCGCGTGGGCGCGCGCCCGGCGGCGCTGTGGGGCGCGATGATCGGCACCATCGTCGGCATGTTCTTCTTCGGACCGATCGGCATCTTGCTGGGCCCGTTTCTTGGCGCACTCGCGGGTGAGTTGCTTTCAGGCAGCAGCGTGCTGCGCTCCACCCACGTCGGCGTGGGCACCTGGATCGGCCTGGTCATGGGCACCCTGGCCAAGGTCGTGCTGGCCTTCGTGATGCTGGGGATGTTCGCCTTGAGGATGTTCCTCTAGGCCCGCTTCAGGACGCGGCCGCGCCGGGCAGCACGTACAGCAGCACCGCCAGGTAGTGCAGCACGCTGCCGGCCAGCACGAAGGCATGCCAGATCGAGTGGTGATACGGCAAACGGCGCATCAGGTAGAACGGCACGCCCAGGGTGTAGGCCACGCCGCCGGCCAGCAGCAGCGCCAGGCCGCCCGGCTGCAGGTGGTGGTACAGCGGCTCGATGGCCACCAGGCCGACCCAGCCCATGGCCACGTACAGCGTGGCGACCAGCTTGCGCGGAGCGTGCGGGAAACCCAGCTCCAGCACGCTGCCGGCCAGGGCCAGGACCCAGATCGTGGCGAACAGACTCCAGCCCCAGGCGCCCGGCAGGGCCAGCAGGGTGAACGGGGTGTAGGTGCCGGCGATCAGCACGAAGATGGCGATGTGGTCCAGGCGGCGCAGCAGCGGCCGCACCGAGGGCACGGGAATCGCGTGGTACAGCGTGGAGGCGGTGTACAGCATCACCAGGGTGCTGCCGAACACCGCGCACGAGACCACGGCCCGCGCATCGGCATGCAGCGCGGCGAGGGTCACCAGCACCGCCAGTCCGGCGATGCTCAGCACCACGCCGATGCCGTGGATGACGCTGCTGGCCAGTTCGTCGGCAAATCCGTAGCGGGGCAAGCCCGCGCTCGCCGAGGTTTGCATCGTGTCACTCCGGATTGGCGTGGCGCCGGATGCGCCACGCCCTCACCATACTCGAACGTATGGAAAACGTCGACGCCGGCGTCATGCCGCTCGTCGATATCGTGACGCGGTCAGCGTTCGATGATGAACGCGCCCGCGTCCACGCCCAGGTTCCAGCCGCGTCCCTTGCCGGCGAGCGCCAGCGACACGTTGCCCTTGGTCATCACGCCGGAGGCCGCGCTCTTGTCCGCGCCGGCATGCGCGCCGGCGGTGGCGTAGTGGCCCAGCACCTCGCTGATGTCGTGCACGCCGGTGAACTTTCCGGTGCCGTTGACCACCTTGGTCTTGCCGAAGGTCAGGCCGCCACCCTTGACGCGGATGTGCACGTGCATGCTCTGGCCATTGCTGCAGGAGACGGTGCCACTGCCCTTGGCCGTCTTGTAGAAGATCGACCAGCCGGACAGGTTGTAGGTGAGCTTGCAGGACAGCTCGCCGGCATGGGCCGGTCGCGCGCCGATCACGGAAAGGCCGGCGACCAGCAGCGACGCGATGATCCAGTTACGCATGACTCGCACTCCATTCTTGCGGGGGGATGCGGCCCATTCTGGCCACGCAACATGAACCGCAGGGCAATGCGGTCCGTGCCTCGCGCGGCCTTTGAAAGCACGCGCGCAACGGTCTAGAGTCGGCAGGCAACCACGGGAGCCAACCACATGGCGACGATGCAACTGCTGGTCAGGATCGGTCACGAGGACAACGACGATACCGCCCTGCGGGTCGCCACGGGACTGGCGCAGCGCCTGGGCGCCGACCTCGATGGCGTGCAGATCGTGCCGCTGGCGCCGGCCGCCTTCGCCGTGCCCGAGGCCATGCCCCTGCAGATGGATACCCAGCACAAGCAGTACGAGGCGGCCTGCGCCCGCGAAGCCTGGTTCGGCGAACGCTTGCACGCCGCGGCGCTGCGGGGCCGCTGGCACGCCGCGCAGGGCGATGCCGCGCCCGTGCTGTGCCACATGGCGGCGGCCTATGACCTGCTGATCCTGTCCCGCGCCGACGAGCACCGCGACGCCCCGCTGGGCTACGGCACCATCTCGCACAGCGTGTTCGGTGCACGCTGCCCGGTGCTGGTCCTGCCCGTCGACATGCCCACCCCTTGCACCGGGCAACGCATCCTGGTGGCCTGGAACGGCAGTCGTGAGTCGACCCTGGCCCTGCGCGGCGCATTGCCGCTGATGGCTCGCGCCGACGTGGTGCATATCCTGGACGGCAGTCCGGCCGAGCCGGACGCCGATCCCCTGGCGCCGCCGCGCACGGACCTCGCCGGCTGGCTGGCGCGCCGGGGCATCACGGCGCGGATCGAGGCCTTCCATCCCGACGGCCCGTCGGGACCGGCCATCGAGGAACACGCCGATCAACTGCACGCCGACCTCATCGTCATGGGCGCATGGGGACGCTCGCGCCTGTCCGAGCTGATGCTCGGCGGCGCCACGCGCCACCTGTTCGCGCACAGCAGGCACGCCCTGCTGGTGGCCCACTGATCCGGCGACACGCGCGTCGTTAACCCCGCCACCGGATGTCCTGCGTTACATGCAATGGAGGCGCAGGACGCCCATGATCGCGCGTTTCACCCCATGTGCACGGCTCCGCGGAGCGTCCTGCCCTCCCCGTCCCCACGCCGGAGGTGCGCATGTCCCATGTCCTCGTCCATCACCCGTCCATCCGTCCGGATGTCCGTCGCATCCTCGCCATAAGCGCGACCCTGACCCTCAATAGCGCCGTGCTGCTGATGGCCCTGCGCCCGTTGCCGGCGCCACCCCTGGCACGACCCGTGCCCACGATTGTGCCCATCCTGACCCTGCATGCCCGGCCCGTGATGCCACCGGCCCCGCCACCGATGCCGCAGGTGAAGCCGCCGCCGACGCCGGTCGTGCATCACGCGGTGACGCGGCATGTCGTGGTCGCGCCGGTGCCGCTGCCCAGCACCGTGACGCTTCCCGACACCCTGCCGAGCACGCCGACCACGTCAACGGCCGACGATGCGACCACGTCGCCGGTGACCGACCATGGCCCGGTCCAGGCCACGCTGGCCTACCTGAAGGCGCCGGCGCCGCGCTACCCGACGCTGGCACGCCGCAGCGGCATGCAGGGCACGGTGGTGCTGAGGGTGCTGGTGGATGCGCAGGGTCGGCCGCAGGAGGTGAGCGTGGAACGCAGCAGCGGCTATCCGCTGCTGGACCGCGCGGCCCGCCTGCAGGTCATGCGCCGATGGCTGTTCGCGCCGGCGAACGTGGGCGGGCGCGACACCGCCGCATGGGCCCTGGTGCCGGTCAGGTTCAACCTGAGCGACCGCTGATCCCGCGCCGCCGCGCGGGCCGCCGCGCGGCGGGCGGCGAGAGGCTCAGTGCGATGGCGTCGCCGAAACCGGCGTTCGCGACGCGCGCACGGCCAGCCACACGACCACGGCCAGCAGCAGCACCGGGAACAGGAACGGCAGCATGGCCAGCGCCAGCAGCGGCAGCACGACCAGTGCGACGCCCAGGGCCAGCAGACCGCCGACCAGGCCGCCCACCAGGCTGAACACGCCGCCCAGGATGCCGAAGGCCAGCCTGAACACGGCGGCGACCAGCGACCCGGCCAGGAACAGCGCACCGATCACCAGCAACACGACAAGCAGTTCGATCATGGTTCTCTCCTCGCAAGCACGCGACAGGCAGGTGCCCTAAGCATCGCTTGAGACTTCGCGGGCAAGCTCGACCCTACGCCACGGACATGGCCGTTGCATCGGCCACAAGTCATCCGTGCATCCACGTGGCGCGTTGATAGACTGCTACCGTCTTCCTGCGCCGAACCACGACACCAAGGAGTTCGACCCGATGCAGAACCCGACTCGTTACGGCTTCTGGCTGCGCAACCTTCACTGGTTCATTGCCACCCTGGTCATCGGCGCGCTGGCGCTGGTCGAACTGCACGAATACGCGCCCCGCGGATCGGCGTTGCGCTCGGGCATGATGTACTGGCACATGCAGTTCGGCATGGCCGTGCTGCTGCTGTTCCTGCCGCGGGTGATCGTGCGCCTGGCGGGCAAGCGACCGCCCGTGGTGCCCGCCGAAGCGTGGTGGATGGCCGTGCCCGCCAAGCTCGCCCATGCCGTGCTGTATGCGCTGATGCTGGTGCAACCTGCCCTCGGCGTGCTGATGGTCCAGGCCGGGGGGCACGACGTGGCCTTCCTCGGCCTCCACGTGCCCGCCATGGTCACGCCCGATCGCGACGTGCAGCACCAGTTCGGTGAATACCACGAGCTGTGCGGCAACATCTTCCTGTGGCTGGCCCTGGCGCATGCCTGCGCCGCGTTCTGGCATCACTGGTGGCGCAAGGACAACGTACTGCGCCGGATGATCTATTCGCGCTCCTGATCGGCATCGGGCCCATGCCGCCGTGCGCGCACGGCGCATGCCCACCAACCGAGCAGCACGCCGGTGATGGCCGCGGTCACCTCGGCGAACACGCGCGTGCTCAGGAAGTCCGGGTCGTGGATGCCCGACAGCACGCGCCGGATGCTTACCGGTGACTGCATCGGCACGATGAACATGTAGAACAGATGCCACAGGTCGGCGCCACAGCCGACCACCAGCGCCAGCAGGCAGGCCCAGCCGATCTCGTGGCCATGGGTCCAGCCCATGCGCCGGGTCAGCAGCGCGTGCACCAGCAGCTGCGCCAGCACGCCGACCAGCAGGGCCAGCGCGGCCGCCTCCCACACGCCGGCCATGCCCATGCCCAGAACGTCCAGGTTCATGCGCGCGGCGGACCCAGGTGCTCGGCGAAGAACGCCAGGGTGCGCTTGCGGGCCAGCGCCGCGGAAACCGCGTCGTAGCTGGCGCGCGCATCGCAGTTGAAGCCGTGGTCGGCCGGATAGACGTGCACGGCCGCCTCGGGATTGGCCTTGCGCACGCGATCGCGGTCGACCGCGCTGATGTGCGCGTCTCGCTCGCCGTAATGGAACATGAGCGGCGCCGTGGCCTTCTCTTCCACAAACTGCGTGTTGCGCCCCCCGTAGTAGCTGACCGCGGGCAATCCCAGACGGATCGCCGACAGATAGGCCACCGTGCCGCCCCAGCAATAACCGACCACGCCGATCCTGCCGGCCTTGGCGATGCGCGAGGCGGCGGCCTCGACCAGGCCCAGCGCGGCGTCGAAGGACACCTCGCCGACCAGGGCCATGCCTTCCTGGATGCCCTCGGCGGTGTAGTCCAGCTCGACGTCGGGACGCGCCAGGTCGAACATCGCCGGCGCGATGGCCACATAGCCGTCCGCGGCATAGCCGTCGACCACCCGACGGATGTGATCGTTGACGCCGAAGATTTCCTGCACCACCACCACGCCGCCGCGCGGCGCGTCAGCTGGTTCGGCCAGCCACGCATGCACGGCCGGCGGGCCGTCCCGCAGAAGGATCTTGTGGGCCATGGTCAGTCTCTCCCGGGTCGATTCATGGAAAACGGATACTGCGCGGTCACGCCTCGTCCTGGCGCCGCACGATGAGCCCGGGCTGGCCATCCGGGTCTGCCTGCGCCTGCACGTCGAGAGGCCTGCAACACACCGGGCAATCCTCGATGTAGCGCTGCGACGGGACCGAGCAATCAACCTCGAGCTCGATGCCCTCGCCGCAGTACGGGCAGTGTACGCGCAGTGTCTCAAGTGGATTCATGGCCGTCCCGTCGCCGGATCCGGACCTGCCGCCGCTTGGGGCCGGCAGGCCCGCCGGAGACCGATCAGATCAGCGTCAGCAGGATCATGACCATGCCCACCACCGAGGTCAGCCAGACCAGGGTGCGCAACCAGGGCACGCCGGCGGCGTAGATCGGCACGTAGGCCACGCGCGCCCAGAAGTACAGCTGCGCGCCGAGCAGTGCGCGGGCATCGGCATGGCCCAGCACCATCGCCGCCAGGGCCAGGGCCGCGAACAGCGGGAAGGTCTCCATGAAATTGGCCGAGACGCGCTGCAGCCGCCCGCCGACGCCGGACAGGGTCCTGCCCTCGTCGCGCGGACCGACGGCCCACTTGATGCCGCGCTGCCCCACGGCGGCCAGCACCGTCAGCACGATCTGCACCAGGCCCAGGCATACGCTCCAGACCACGATCATCATCATGTCGTTCATTGCGCTTGCTCCTCCCAGCGAGCCGGAATGGCCCGTCCAACTATGCCTTGTACGGCATGACCCGGCCAGCGGATGACGCCATTCGTCGCCGGCAGCCGGCGGCATCGGCGTCGACGCGCGAGGTGGCGGATCCAGAGCCAACGGACAAGTCGCTATCATCGGGAGGTCTCCCCGCCTGCCGACATCATGACCTCGACCGAACTCGACATCCGCAACGCCTGCCGCCTGTTTCTCTCGCGCGCGCCGGCGGAACCCGTGACGCAAACCCTGGCCCGTCTGGCCGACAGCCCGCATGCCGAGGACGCCGTCGATGTCTACGGCAGGGCGGCGCCGTACCACGCCTGGAAGCCGCGGTGCGCGAATGCCTGGGCAAGCCCGCGGGCCTGTTCTTCATCAAGGGCGTGATGGCGCAGCTGTGCGTGCGTGCACAGCAGGAACGCGAGCTGAAACTGCACCGCGAGCATCTTGAGTGGATGGTCAAGGAACGCACCGCTGAACTGGAACGCAAGACGCTGGAACTCGACAGACAGCACCGCAAGATGCAGGAACTTGCCAATACCGACAGCCTCACGGGCGCCTGCTCGCGACGGCATCTCCTGAACCTGTTCCAGCATGAACTCCAACGCGCCCGTCGCAGCGGCGAGCCGTTGGCCGTACTGATGCTGGATGTCGATCACTTCAAACGCGTCAACGACCGCCACGGCCATGTCACCGGCGATCGCGTACTGACACTGCTGGTGCGTACCTGCCGCGACGAATTGCGCGCCATCGACGTGATTGGCCGGCTTGGCGGCGAGGAGTTCGCCATCGTGCTCCCGCAAGCAAGCCAGGCCAAAGCCATGACCGCCGCGGAACGGCTGCGCGCGGCGCTGGCCGCACTCTCGTTGCAGAACGACCAGGGCGAATCGTTCGGCTTTACCGTTTCCATCGGCGTCAGCCAGATGCTCGGCGCCGACGATGACGACACCGCGATACTGGCGCGTGCGGACCAGCAGCTGTATCGCGCCAAGCGCCAGGGCCACAATCGCGTGTGCGCCAAACACACCTGCCACGACTGACCGGTCCGCTGCACCAGCCGTCGAGCGGCGTGAAAATCCGGTGCAACCGTTCCCGCGCCCGATGCATCCATTGCATCAACTGCATCTTCGTAGCCGCACCGCAGACCCTGACCTGCACCGGGAGACCCGCATGAACATTCATACCGGGGTAATCGCAATCGCCCTGCTCGCCCTGACTTCCTGCGCCGTTGCCGGCAAGGCTCCCGAGGCGCCACCGCTGACCACACTGGACGGCTTTGCCGCGCAACTGATGAAACGCCATGGCATCGCCGGCATCGGCATCGTCGCCGTCGAGAATGGCCACGTCATCCATCAAAAGGGTTTCGGCACCGCCGACGGCAATCACGCATTCGATGACGCCACCCGCTTCTACATCGCCTCCAACACCAAGGCGTTCACCGGCATGGCCATGGCGCACCTGGTCGACCAGGGACGCATCCACCTGGACGATCCCGTCACGCGTTATATCCCGCCCCGGTTTTTCGCTGCCGGCGTGAATGCTGCGCAGCTGACCATTCGCGATCTACTCACCCACACCACCGGGCTGGCCGACGACCCGCTCGTCTTCCGCACGGCCTATTCCGGCCAGGTGCCGTCCGACCCGCGCACGCTGCTGCGCTTTGCCGCATACCGCAGGGACGATCATTCGCGCAGCTTCCACTACAGCAACCTGGGCTACCTGATGGCGGCGATGATCATCCGCCGCGTGACCGGCAAGGACTGGAAGACCTATCTGCAGGACACCGTGCTGCAGCCGGCCGGCATGCACCGGACCGGCGCGCACGTGCCGCCCGCCGGATCGAACGCCGCCCTGCCGTTCGAAGCCGGATCCTCGACGCCGATGGACTTTCGCAAGTCCGATGCCACGCTGCACGCGGCCGGTGGCCTGTTCTCCACGCTGCCCGACATGGGCATGTGGCTGACCGTGTTCACCGACCCGCAGCAAAAGCGCCTGGCAGCGGCCGACGTGCAGCAGGCGTCGCGTCCGCTCATCGAAGGGCTGGACCAGGGCATGGGCCCGTTCCGCATGCAGGGCTACGGCTACGGCTGGATTCACGGCAGCCTGTTCGGTGAGCCGCTGCGCTTTCACTTCGGGCGCTTCCCGGGTTACGACTCGATGATCTCCTACGCCCCGGACCGGCATCGCGGCGTGTTCGTGTACGTCAACACGCGCCGCGGCGGCCTGCGCGTGGCCGGTGCGTTGAGCGCGATGTTCTACGCCATCATGCGCCACGCACCCGATCTGCCAGCGCGTCGAGCAACGTTGACCAGGGTCGTCGACCAAGCCTTCGCCGGCGCCGAATCACCGCTCCCGCCCAGGCTCCTGCGCCGCGACATGCCGGCCGTGTGCGGGGTATTCACCAGCGCGCGATACGGCACACTGTCGATCACCGCCGACGGCAGCGGCTACGGCATCCGTCTGGGCGACCTGCAAAGCGTCGCCTACCGCAGCAGCACACCCGGGCGCATCGGCATCGCCTGGATTCCCGGCAAACGCGAGTATCTCGACGTGGGCCGGACCCGCGACGGCCGCGTGCGCCTGAGCTACCAGGACTACGGCGTGTTCGTGCGCGCGGCAAAAGACGACGGCCGCTGTCGAGACACCCCCTGATCGTCCGACACCCACGCATGGCCCAAGCGCGGCGGGCAGGCTCTCGCGCATGGGGTCGATGTCGCGTGCACGGCTCGCGGGCCAATGCCATCATGGACCGCTCCACGACGACGAAGACCGAGCGATGACCCTGTCCGACCGCGACCCCAGACACGACTGCCGATTCGCCCTTTCGCGCACCCTGCCGCCCACGGCAGCCGACACCCTCGCGCGGCTGGCCGCCCACGCCGAGGCGGACGATGCCATCGACATGTATGGCGAGGGCGGCGCGGTCGCGCGGCTGGAACAGGACGTGCGCGAGCGACTGGGCAAGGATGCAGGGCTGTTCTTCATCAAGGGCGTGATGGCGCAGCTGTGCGTGCTGCAGGCACATGCCCAGAGGCGCCAGTGCCGCAACGTGGTGATCCATCCGCTCAGTCACATGGATGTGGACGAGGACGATGCCATCGGCCGCGTCACCGATCTCAACGTCATCCGTCTGGGCCGGCACCGCCCCTTCACTGCACAGATGCTCGACACCCTGACCGAACCGCTGGCCGCGGTGGTCGTTGAACTGCCCCTGCGTCGCGCCGGTTTCCTGCTGCCGGACATCGAGTCGCTGCGCGCGATCTCGGCCTGGTGCCGCGCCCGCTCCGTACCGCTGCATATCGACGGCGCGCGCATCTGGGAGTCGTGCGCCGGCTACGGCCTGAGCCTTGCCGACGTCGCCGAACTGGCCGACAGCGTCTACGTCTCGTTCTACAAGGGACTGGGCGGACTGGGTGGCGCGATGGTCCTGGGCAACCGCGATTTCATCCAGTCCCTGCACGTGTGGAAGACCCGCTACGGCGGCAACCTGTTCACCGCCTATCCCTACGCCATCGCCGCGCTGGACGGCCTGGACCGCCTGTTGCCGCGCCTGCCTGAATTCGTGCAGCGCGCGCGGGCGCTGGCGGCGGGACTGGCGGACCTGCCCGGCGTGATCGTGCATCCGAATCGGCCGCACACCAACGGTTTCCAGGTCTGGTTCCGCGGGTCGCCCCAGGACCTGACCGAACGGCACCGCGCCTTCGCCGCCGAACAGGGCGCCTGGCTGTTCGATGCCTTCACCGACGCACCGCTGGATGGTCATGCCATGGCCGAAGTGCAGATCGGCCCGGCCTCGGACGACTACGCCATCGAGGATGCCCTGGCCGCCCTGCGCGCATTTGCCGACACGCTCAGCGCTGCCGGCTGATCACGCCCGCCGAAGACCGCGCGACCGGTACCCGGCCGCGCACAAAAAAAAACGGGACCACGCATGCACTCGTGGTCCCGCCGTGTTGCTGACGCGGCGGGATGATCCCGCCGCGCCCCTTGCAACGCTTACTGCGCGTTCAGCGTGATGTCATCCAGCACGAACGAGGTCTGCAGCGAGTAGTCCTCCTTGCCCGTGAACTTGATGGTCACCGTCTGGCCGACGTAGGCGCTCATGTTGAAGCTGTGCTGCACGTAGCCCGAAGCCGCATCGAGGTTCGAGTAGGTGTGCAGGGTCTTGAGCACGGAACCGCTGCTGTTCAGCACCTGCACCTTCAGGGTGTCGTACTTGGAGGTGGAAGTCGTTTCCGACGTATCCACGTGCAGGTAGAAGCTCAGCGTCGCCGAGCTGTTGCCGCTCGGGATCGTCACCGACTGCGAAACGGTGTCGGTGTGCGAGGAGCCGTAGCCGTCCAGCCAGGCGAAGTACGAACCGGCGTGCGAGGACTGGCCGCTGCAGCCGCTGTTGCTGCACAGCACGCCCGAGCTCATCGACCACGGCGAGGCCGAGCCGGACTCGAAGCCGGTGTTGCCCAGCAGCTGGCCGGAGCCACCGCCGCCGCCACCGCTGCTCACGGTCACCGAATGGGTCACGGAGCTGGTGGTGCCGTTGCCGCTGTCGGTCACGGTCTCGGTGACGCTGAAGGTGCCAGCGGCCGAGTAGGTGTGGCTCGGGTTGGTCGCGGACGAGGTCGAACCGTCACCGAAGTTCCACGAATGCGAACCGATGGTGCCGCCACTGTCGGTGGAGGTGTCGGTGAAGTTCGCCGTCAGGTTGCTGGTGGTGAAGGTAAAGCCAGCCGACGGCGTGCCGCCGCCCGTGCCGCCACCGCCGCCATTGACGATCGGATGCGAGATGTCGCACTCGTTGGTGTCGTTGGACCAGGTGCTCTGCATGGCGTAGGTGCCGTTGCCCATGGTCACGTTGGCGCTGGCGCCCTGACCCGAGGAGATCCACGCGCACTCGTCGCCGTTCTCGCCATTGCTGGAGTTGTACCAGCCACCGGCCGGGTTCTGGTCGGTGATGGTCTCGGCGTACTCATGACCACCGACGATCGAGAAACCGTCCAGGGTGCCCGCGGAACCGCTGTTCACGAAGCCCTGGCCGCAGCTCGAGCCCATGTCAGCCACGTACGGCATGTTGGTGAAGGCGATGTCGCCGTAGGACGAGGACACGCCGGCGTCCTTGTTGTAGTCATGCCATGCGCAGAACTGGCCGCTGGACGTGTTGAAGCCGTCCGGGTGCGTGCCGCTCGGCGACAGGATGATGTACTGCGCGTAGCGGTTGGAAGCAGCCGTGGTGTTGCCGAAGTGCGCGGCGGCCTTGATGGCCTCGCTGGCCAGCTGCGCGGCGGTGGCGTTGCTCGGCGAGGACACCGAGTTGTCGTACCAGATGCCGGCGAACGCGCCACCGGTCGGATAACCGATGAAGTTGGCGTTGGACGGGCAGGAGGTGGCGCCGGTGGACACGTTCGGACCGTCGCAGTACTGGGTCATCACGCCCGACCACAGCTCGTTGCCGGTACCCAGGCCCTTCATCATGCTCTCGTAGTACGGCACGGCGCCGTCGGCGTCGTTGGACAGGGTCATGTTGCCGCTGGAGTTGGTGCTGGCGGAGCCCCACTGGCTGCCGTACACCACGATGTAGACCTTGGGCGTGCCGCTGGTCACGCCGATGCCGTCGATGCCGCCCTGGTAGCTCAGGGTCTTGGCGCCGGTCGCGGCGGTGGTCGCGGCCATGGACGGATGCATCGACTCGTAGCGCTTCATCTTGCCCCACGCCTCACGGGTCGGCACCGCGCCGTGGCGGTACGCATGGCCATAGGCCGGAGCATAGGGATTGTGGTGCGTGCTGCTCGCGGACTGTCCGGTGGCCGCATGGGCCATACCGACGGTCGCGCCGAGCATGGCGGTCGCAAGGACTGCCTTCATCAGACGACTGCTCATGTAACGATTACCTCCCGAAATGGATTTGAATACCGGGCGCCGGACGGCTCATGTGCGTCCGTGGTCTGCACGCTGACGTGCCGCGTGCTGCACCCGGTGGCGTATTCCGGTCCCGCTGGCCGCATCTCCCCCGTTCGTCCGTGGTGATACTGCGCGGTCATCGCGAGCGAGGATCGAACTGTTTCGCGCTCGTCCATGGACCACCCGCGGACCGACTGCGATCCGGCGGGGTGCGTGGACAGTAGGGAGTTACTCAGGGTGAGGTAAATAAGAAATTTGCTTAAAAGCAAATACTAAGAATCGGGCATGAAATCGATCCGGAAATGGATCGCTGAACGCGCGATTGTGCAGCTAAAACATCGCTTTGCCGGCGTCCCGAAACATGCGCGATTCCGGAAATAAGCGGGGGTCGGGTCCGCCACCCGGCGGCGCCGGTCATGGACGATTCCGGCAATTGTGCAATTTCCGTGACATGAGGTCGTCACGCGACCGGTCCGCGCATGCACATGATCGGCAACGGGAGGGGCTTGAGGGTCACTCCGGCGACCCCGCGACCTGCGGACATCGACGGACGCAAACCGGCCCTGCCGAATCACCAGGACCGGCAAGTTCGGGGAGCGGGATTGAAGACGCCCCCGGGAACCGATCGGCATCCGGGAGGCGACCTGCCGGGAAGGCATTGCATGCACCCGGCGCCACGCTGCGACACAGCTCCGGCAGCGTGAACGGTGACATCGGGCCCGGCATTGGCCGGCCCGTTGTCACCGCGCGGGGTCAACGCGCTTCGCAGTGATCGTGCGGACAGGCGAAATTGACTTCCATGCCACGACCGACGGTCAGCGGCACGCGGTGGTACTTGTCGACCACCTTGCCGTCCTTCATCAGCGTCACGCTGTAGACGCCCAGCGGCAGGTTGCGCAGCTTGTACTTGCCGCTGTCGCCGACGGTGATCTTGCGATGCATGCCACTGGTGCTCTTGGCCACGATCACGTCGCCGGCCGGAGCCTGGCCGTGGATCATGCCGCTGGTGGACTGGGCGCGGACGCTGCCCGCAGGCGCCAGGATCATCGCCATTGCCAAGGTGGCCGTGCCGAGGAAGGCCGATGCGGCGCCGGCTCGAACGGTGCGTGTATCTTCCATGCTGCTTCCTGCTTTTGTGTTGTTTGCGGGTGCATGACCCTTTGTCCATCCACCCGAGCATCCGCATGGGTGGCGCGGCGCGCCTGCGCCCGGACATCACGATGTCACTGGCAGGCGTGACGTTCGAGTATAGGCAAAATCGGCAAAAATCGTCAGGTTCAGGACCCATGACTCATGGCATGGGCGGGCACCAGGACGTTGAACCCTGCAGGGCATCACGCCACCTGGGCGCACATGCGCGCGGCAGGAGGACATCAGGAAAGCGCGGCACAGGCCATCATCAACAAACCGCCATTGGCCAACAGCCACAGCAGCGAACGCAACCACGGCCATCCGCTGGCATACGCCGGCACATACAGCGCGCGCGCGACCAGGAACACCGTCGCGCCACGCACGGCGTCCTGCGCATGACCCGAGGCGTAGGCCAGCACGGTCAGGCCGAGGAAGAAGGGCATGGCCTCGATCATGTTGTTCCTGGCCCGATCAAGGCGCGCCGCCACGGGCGACATCGCCGGCGGATGATCGCGATTGCCCACCAGTGCCTTCAGATTGAAGCCGTAGCGTGAAATTTCCTGCGCGAACAGTTGGGCCAGATAGAGCACCAACACCCAGATCACGATCGTCGACAATGCCATGACATGCCTCATCCGGTCCGCCGCCGGACCACGTGACGGCCAGCCTATCAGGCGCACGCGAGCGCCTCGCGGCAGCCGCCACTGCGTGCTAGCCTGAGTTGCCTCCCAAGCAACGATGGGGGCCGCCCCGGCATCGCGTCCGGGGCGCCGGTCACGCCGGCAGGCGGCGGACATGCATCCGGGGGGCGATGCCATGGCAGTGAGCACGACCGCGTCGGACACCGATCCGCGCCCGACCCTGCCCCTGCGACATGCGCTCGCGGTGTTCGCCGGCAACGGTCTGGAGTTCTACGACTTCGTGACCTACGCGTTCTTCGCGGTGTACATCGGGCGCACCTTCTTTCCCTCCGTCGATGCCAGCCTGTCCCTGCTGGGGTCGCTGGGCACCTTCGGCGCCGGATTCATCACGCGCCCGATCGGCGCGCTGGTCCTCGGCCCACTGGGCGACCGCATCGGCCGCAAGCCGGTCATGCTGCTGACCTTCATGCTGATGGGGATCGGCATCGGCGGTCTGTGCCTGACGCCTTCCTACGCGCAGATCGGCATCGCCGCGCCCATCCTGGTGCTGGTCTTCCGGCTGCTGCAGGGCTTCGCCCTGGGTGGCGAGGTCGGCCCCTCCACCGCCTACATGATCGAGTCCGCGCCAGCCCACCGGCGTGGCCTGTACGGTGCCATGCAATTTCTCACCCAGGATGCCTCGACGGTGGTCGCCGGCGCCATCGGCCTGCTGCTTTCGCTGCATCTGGACGAGCAGCAACTGCAGGACTGGGGCTGGCGGGTGGCGATGGGCGTGGGCGTGCTGATCATTCCCTTCGGCCTGTGGCTGCGCCGCCGCCTGCCGGACACGATGCACGTCCGCGACGACGCCGGGCCACCGCGCCCACGCGTGCGCCTGACCCCGCATTTGCGCCTGATCATCTGCGGGCTGCTGATCCTGACCGCCGCCACCATCGGCAATTACACGGTCGAGTACATGACGACCTACGCGCTGTCGAGCCTGCACCTGTCCAGCACCATCGCCTTCGGCGCGGTGATCGCCAGCGGCACCGCCGGCATGCTCACCGACGCCACCGGCGGCTGGCTGTCGGACCGTTTCGGCCGCAAGCCGGTCATGCTGCTGCCGATGATCGCGCTGATCGTGTTCATCGTGCCGGCGTTCTGGCTGATCAACCACTACCGTGGCATGTTCACCCTGTATGGCTGCAGCGCCGTGCTGATGATGCTCCTGAACCTGGGCAGCATCTCGGTGCTGACCATGCTCGCCGAGCAGCTGCCGATACAGATCCGCTGCGGCACGCTGGCCACCGTGTATGCCTTTGCCGTGTCGATCTTCGGCGGCTCGACGCAGTTCATGGAAACCTGGCTGATCCGGGTCACCCAGAGCAGCATGGCGCCCGCCTGGTACTGGCTCGGCGCGGCCGGTATCGGACTGGTCGCGGTGCTGCTGACGCGCGAATCGGCGCCCGTGCGCCTTGCCGCCCGCGCGGCGATGCCGGCGGCCACCACGCCCCCGTGATCGGCGGCGGCCTTCCGGCCGCCGGACCCCGCCGTCACCACCCCTGGCCCGGCGGCGTGCCGCGTCGGGAATTTCCCGCGCGCCCGGCGGTCCCAGTCTGCGTCGCTGCCGTCGCCATCGCTGCCGATGGCGGCCCATGCACTTCGACCGCCGTCGGGTCGATTCGCCGGACCGGCAAGGAAGCACTCGGCCCATGCACGCAACGCGTCCATCACCCGTCACGTCCGGTCGGTTCTCCCCGCGACGCACGGCGATCACCGCCTGCGTCCTGTCCGCGCACTTCCTGCTGGGCCTGTTGCTGCTGGCACCGGCCACGCCACGTCGCGGCGTGACCGCATCGGATGCTCGCGACACGGCGCACGACGACAGCCTGATCCTGGTCTTTGTCCACCCCGCGGCACCGCCAGCACGACGCCGCACGCCACGGCTGCGCGCGACGCGGCGGCTTCCGTCGCCGGCACGTCGCCCGCGCGCGCACGTTGTCCACGCCGGCCATTCCGTGACGACGCAGCGGCAGCCAATCCACGCCGTCACGCCGCAAGCCGCGTCGACACCGGCCTCCGGTGCGCCATCGGATGTGCCCGAATACGTTCCCGGCGGGCGGACCTTTCACCAGGCGCTGCGCGATGTCCGGCGGCGCCAGGCGCGTCGCTACCTGCCCGAGCACCATGTCCCGGGCATGCCGCGTTTCGCCATGCGCGATCCGGCCTCGGCCGGCGTGGCGGGCGCGCTGCACGTGTTGACGAACGCGCTGGGCGCCCAGGACCCGGCCTGCGTGCAAGCCGGCACCGAAATGACGATGTCCGACGCCGAGCTGGCGCAGCGGCACATGGACCGCGCCGACGTGCAGCAGACCATCGACGAGCATCGCTGCGTGCTGCGACCGGCGAGCTGGATGGCGCCACAGGGCCCGGCCACGCATCTGCATGCGCGCCCGCCGGGCCACGGCATGCAGTGACCGCTCGCGCGATCAGTCCTCGACCGGGATCAGGATCCAGAGGATGAGATACACCAGGATGCCGGGGAAGGCCGCCGAGAAGATCGACACCAGCACGTAGATCACGCGCGCCAGGGTCGGGTCGAGACCGAAATGGTCGGCCAGGCCCGCGACCACGCCAGCGATCATCCGGTTGCTGCGCGATCGGCGCAGCGGGCGTCTCGTGGTGCTCATGAACTTCTCTCCCATGCCGATTGCAGGCGAGTCTAGCAGGCGCCCCACAGCGGCCGCAGCGCGGGACCGCTTGCCCTGCCGCTGTCGTCTGCGAGGCCGTGCCCGCGCGCCGCTGCCCGCCGACGCGGCCATGTCCCCGGACCACCGGGATCGATGCATCCGCACCGCGGTGGCTCACGTAACCCTCCAGGAGAACGCTCGCGCCTGCCCGGGGAACTCCGCATGCTGCACGACACGCTCGACACGCCGGCCACGGCGCCGCCCGCGGCGTCCGACCCACCGCCGCTGGTCGCCGGCCACCTGCGCCTGTCCACGATCATCGGCGCGCTCAGCCACGCCCTGGACCTGACCGAGGGGCAGCCGCCGGGTCACTGCCTGCGCGCCTGCTGGATCGGCTTCCATGTCGGCCAGGCCATCGGCATGACCCGCCAGCAGCTGTGGGACCTGTACTACACCCTGCTGCTCAAGGATGCCGGCTGCAGCAGCAACGCCGAGCGCCTGTGCCAGCTGTACGCCAACGACGACCGCATCACCAAGCACGACTACTTCCAGGTCGACAGCGACAGCCTGCGCCAACTGGCGCGCTTCGTGTTCGCGCACACCGCGCCGGGCGCCGACCTGCGCGAGCGGCTGTCGCGGATCATCCACCTGCTGCGCCACGGGCAGCGCCTGGCCGACGAGCTGGTGGTCACCCGCTGCGAGCGCGGCGCCAACGTGGCCCGCCAGCTGGGCTTCTCCGATCGCGTGGCGGAGGGCATCCGCAACCTGGACGAACACTGGAACGGCCGCGGCCGACCGCAGCGACTGGAGGGCGAGGCCATTCCCCTGGCCTCGCGCATCGCCCTGGCGGCGCAGGTCGCCGACGTGTTCCACCAGGTCGGCGGTCCCGAGGCCGCGGTGGCCGAAGTGCGCCGGCGTCGCGGGTCCTGGTTCGACCCGCGCGTGGCCGACGTGCTGTGCGACCTGGCCGTCTCGCCGTCGTTCTGGGCACCGATGCAGGCCGTCGATTTCGCCGACCGGCTCTGGGACATCGAACCGGGACACGAACACATTGCCGCCAGCGAGACGCAGCTGGACGCCATCGCCCTGGCCTTCGCGCAGATCGTCGACGCCAAGAGCCACTTCACCTTCGGCCACAGCGAGCGCGTGGGCCAGTACGCCGAAGCCGTTTCACGACAGCTGGGCCTGCCGGACGACCACGTGGCCTGGGTACGTCGTGGCGCGCTGCTGCATGACCTGGGCAAGCTCGGCGTCAGCAACAGCGTGTTGGACAAGCCCGGTCCACTGGATGCCGCCGAATGGGACGCGGTGCGGCGACACCCGGCGCTGACCGAGGACATCCTCTCGCGCATCGCCCCCTTCGCGGAGCTGGCGCGCGTGGCCGGCGCGCATCACGAACGGCTGGATGGCAGTGGCTACCCGCACGGCCTGGATGCCACGCGCATCCGACTGGAGACGCGCATCATCACCACCGCCGACATCTTCGACGCGCTCACCGCCGAGCGTCCCTACCGCCGGGCGCTGCCGGTCGAGGCGGTGATGGCCATCATGCAGCGCGAACGCGGGCGGGCCATCGATGCCGATTGCCTGGCCGCCCTGGAGGCGGTCCGGCCCTCATTTGCGCTGGACTGAAGCGGCACGGCCTGGCGACACGCGGTGTGCCGCCTTGCGCGGATCGAGCACGCCCAGGTTGCGCATCCACGCCCGTGCCAGCGCCGGCCAGCCATCGATCGGATGACCGGCCGGTCGCAGGCCGAAGGCATGCCCGCCGGCGGCATAGATGTGCAATTCGGCCGGCACCCCGGCCCTGGCCAGCGCGGTGTAGTACACCAGTGCCTGGTCCACGCCGTCGACATGGTCGTCCTCGGCCTGCAGCACGAAGGTCGGCGGCGTGTCCGCGTCGACCTTCACATTGGGATTGAGCGCCTTGCCGTGCCGCGTCAGGTGTCCGGGGTAGATGGCCAGGGCAAAATCCGGGCGGTCGCTCTCGCGGTCGGCCGCGTCCACCGGGTCATACAGGCGGCGCCTGAAGGCGGTGCTGACCTCGGCCACCAGGTAGCCGCCGGCGGAAAAGCCCATGACGCCGACCCGGTGCGGATCGATGTGCCACTGCCCGGCGTGATGGCGCACCAGGCGCAGCGCGCGCTGTGCATCCTGCAGCGAGGGCACCGACAGTTGCAGATTGTGCGGTCGGCAGTTGCACTTCCAGCGATAGGGAATGCTGGGCACGCGGTATTTCAGGAGCACGCAGGTCACGCCGAAACTGTTGAGCCAGTCGCAGGCTTCGGTGCCCTCAAGGTCCATGGCCAGGATCTCGAAGCCGCCGCCGGGAATGACCACCACCGCGGCCCCGGTGTCGTGTCCCCGCGGGCGGTAGACGGTGATCGTGGGCCGACTGACGTTGGTGACCGCGATGGCCGTGCGGCCGCCGATGGTCCCCTTGCTCACGGTGGCCTTCTCGGGCCCGGGCAACGGCTGCGCATCGGGTGGCGTGCCCGGCCAGATCGGCTGCTGCACGTGTCCGGCTGTCGGCTGCCACGCGTGCGACTGCGCATGCGCGCACAGTGGCAGCGCCAGAAGGCACAGCATGATCAGGCGAAGTCCCATCGTTTCTCCCCTCACGTTGCTTGGCCGGAACACCGCGGGCGCGGTGGCCGGACGACCCGGCATAGTCTGCGCCACCCGGGAGGCAAAACGCGGCGGGGAATGTGGCGCCGATGTGGCAGCGCGCCACATGCATGCCGCGCCGGCGGTCATGGTCGTGACACGTCAGCCTGCCGCATCGATGGGGCGCGGCGCAGCTGCGCGAGGACGCTCACGGCCGATGCAAGGGGTTCGGCACGGGGCCGGCCCGCGACCCCGTGGTCATCCCGCGCCAGGCGCGGGGTTCACAACGCGACGCGGACCCTGCCGGACACGATGCGGAAGGACACCCGCAGATCCATGGAGTCGTCGGTAGCGCCGGTGTAGATCCACTGATGCGCGGCATTCATCACCGAGTTCCGGACCGCCTTGGGGCAGTTCGAGTCGTCCAGGTCCACCTCGTTGACGTATCCCGCGGCCTGCACGCTGACCCAGACACTGGTCACGCATTGCTGCTTGAGGCTTTTCGGAATCAACGGGGTCGGCGTGTAGACCCACTTCGCGGATCGCGGCTGTCTGTAATGCGGCACGGCCGTCTGCCGATCGCCCATCACGAAGATCACCTTGCCCGTGGTGGCGTCGAACTGCATGACCACCGGCCATCCGGTCTGGTCGCCCGGCGGCAGCGGGAAATTCACCGAATCCATGTTGTCGGACACGCACCGGGTGAAATCATTGTCCGGCAACGGCGTCGGCTTGCGGAACACGCCATCGATGCGCATGACGCCCATCATGCTGAAGGTCTGACCCGCCTTGCCCGGATGCTGCTTGGCGCAGGCCTGCTCCACGCGACGCACGGCCGTGGAATTGACCGACTTGCGCAACTGCGTCGAATACTTGGCCTGGTCCGGTTTCGCGCTCGCCTTCATGACACGCGCCACCAGCGGCGCGAAACTGGTGTCCGACGCGCCCGCGGCCTGCGTCCCCGCCCCGGGCATGACCAGTGCGACGGCGCACGTCGCCACTATGAGCCACTTCATGATTCCCCCTTGAATCGTCGATTCCTCAAAACCTTTCGTTCAGTGCATCCGCGACAGCGTCCGCCTGGTCCGGCACGAAGCGCCGGCGGGCGACCTCGGCCAACTTGCGCGGAATCCGTCCGGATCCCCGGGCATCTCCCCGATGCCCAACTGATGCGCGCCCGCCGGATCCGTTGCCGCGCACCCGGCACTGTCAACCCCGGTGCGTGACGCCTGACGGGCCAGCCCCGCGAAACCACCTGCCCGCGGAGCCGCCTGGCCGATCATCGCCGTCCGCGTACATCAATACATGTTTCGGTAGGAATGTACACAACGAAGCCTTGATTTTTTTCATTTTTCAGGTAGGCCCGCCGGCCCGGCAGCCGTGGACGCGGGCCGCCGGCCCCGCATCGCCACTTTTCGCAGCTTCCCGTGAGACACGGCGCCACGCGGCGCCAGCCTCAGAAGCGACTGTCGTTCTCGCAGGGCACCCCGTCGCCATCGCCGTCCATCTTCGTGCCCGGGCAATATCGGGTGAAGTATTCGGCCTCGGCGCGCGAGGTCATCTGGCTGCAGTACACGCGGCCGTCGCAGCGGAACCGCCCCGCGTTCGCCGTTTCTTCGGCCCATGGCGGCGACACCTGAGCCGCTTGTGCCCGCGCAGGCGGGCGCGTGCCCGGGCCGTGCCGCGACAGCATGCGCTGGGCCCCGAAGGCGGCCGCGACCGCGAGTGCCAGCATGATCAGACGTCGCATGGTGTTGCCCTCCGTGTGATTCGCGCCGCATGGCGTCGGCCCTTGCCGTCGAGAGCGACTGTTCCAGCCGATGCCGGCATCTCAACCACCCGCGCCGGACGGCTTCTGTTGCGCCTGGAACACCTTGCGCAATGCAGGATCGACCACGTCGATCTGCCGGTTCGGCTGCATGTAGGCGCGCTGCCCCGGCGGCAAGCGGCAATTGCGCGACAAGGTGTCCGCCTCGGCGTCGGTGACCGCCCTCACGTTCTGCAGGTTGACCACCACCGCCAGGGTGTCGCCCAGCGGCTCCAGCGTGCGACAGATCCGGTTGATCATGTCCTGGGAGCGATAACGCGCGCCGTCGACCATGACGATCAGATTGACGCGGTCGAGCCAGACCACGCCGCGCACGCCGGCGATCCGCCCCACGACGTTGCGCGCGGCCTCCGGCTGGATGCGCCGGGACGGGTCGGGAATGCGCATGTCACGCATCACCTGGCGCTGCATGGCCTGCTGCTGCGCCCGCACCTCGGCGGTGTCGCCGCGCGCCGCCGCCAGCTGGCTGGCAAGCATGTGGCCCGCCGTGGCGACGGCGCCGGTGCGGGTGGGCGGCGTCGGGCGCGCATGCCCGGCGGAACGGTCCGGCGCATCGCGGCCGCAGCCGGCCAGCGCCAGGGCCGCCAACAGCCCGAGTCCGCCGATGATGTTCCCCCGAAAGCATCGCATCGCGTCATCATCCCTGAACGTTGCCGACACCCTGCCAGCGCCCCGGGCCCGTGGCAATAGCGCAAGGGATCGCGCTTGGAGGACCGGGTCAGATCGTCCGGATCAACGGCCGATCAGCAGCAGTCCCATCAGCGCGGCAAGGGACATGGCGGCCCAGAACAGCATCTGCACCACCACCCCACTGACGAACGCGCCCGGTGATTGACGCCATTCGTAACGCCTGGGCGCGCTGGTGCCGAAGGAGACGATCACGTAGCCATGGACCATGTCCAGGCCCACCTTGATCAACTGCAGCACGCTGGCCACAGTCCAGATGCCGAAAAAGGCGTCCTTGACGATCGTGAACGTGAGCGTGCCATGCACGGGTCGAAGCACCATGGAAACCAGCAGCGTCAGTGCCAGATCCGCGATGATGACGAACCACATGGCGTAGTAGAACTTCATGTCGGTGGCCTCCCTTCCATGACCTGATGCGCACGTCGTCTTTCGCGTCACGGCTCCGCGATCGGGCCAGTCATGCCCCTTGAATTTATCAGGCGCATCGACGCACGGCCGCGCGCCGGCGCCTACCTGTGCGCGTCGGCCTGCCGGCAGAATTGCCGGCCTGGCGACAGCGATGCCCCGCCCGGACAGCGCCGGCGCACTTCCTCGTTCAGCAGCTTCTGGCGGGCCTCGACGACCTGCAGGCGCGGCACCCAGCGCGCGCGGGCGCGCGATCCCTGCCTTGCATACTCGGCCTTCAGCGCGCGCGCCGGGTCGTCGCTGTCCAGGCGCTTCAGTCGTTGCTGGTAGTCGCGATTCTCGACCTGCATGGCGCGCGCGGCATCCTCGGCGGCGCGCGTGCTCTGGGCCAGTCGCGCGTCCCATGCCCGGTGCAGCCGTGCCATCGCCTGTTCGCGCTCGCGCATGGCCTCCACGCGCGCCCCGGGATCCTGCGGCAGGGGCTTGGCGGTGATCGCGCGCAGGGCCGCCCCGAATTGCCGATGCAGGCGACCATCCTCGTCACTGAGCGCGCGCGCCCGGGCGGCACTGGCGCGGGTGTGTTCGCCCCACTCGGAAAAGACCTGGTGCCGCGTGTCGACATGGTGCAGCGCCGCCTGGTAGCCGGCGCGCAGCGACTGCATCTGCGCCTCCAGGCTGGCACGCAGCGTGCGATCCCGCGCGCCGAGCAGCTGCAACTGGTTGTAGATCTGCAGCAGCGACATGCTGGCCGGCGGGCGAAAATCCGAGGTATCCAGCGGCGGCGGCAGCACCGGCTCCAGCGACATCGGCATCAGGTCGGGCGCGCTTCCCCCGGACGGCGGTACCGGCTTGCCGATGACGGTCGATTTGGCCTGGCCCGGGCAGGGACTGTCCTGGAAGGACACCTGCCCGTTCGCTTCGCATTTGTAGATCTGCGCCGATGCCGGCGCCGCCAGCAGCAGGCCTGCCACGGCGAGGGCAAACCCGCGAGCTGCCCGGTTGTACCTCGTCCCTGTCATGGTGATCCTCCCGTGATCGACCCTGATCCATCCCGCCCAGGTGCCGGCGCGCTCGCGACATGCATCGTCACCACCACGCGAATCCTGGAATCGCATCAGGGTGACCATGGTACTACCCCATGATGCGGGGCACCGTTGCGGCGGGCACGAATGAAACATTCGATGGCACCTCCTGCGGGCACTTTGCGTTTTACCCGGTACGCGCATTCTTTCCAGCCGGCAAACACGCTACCCGAGGGGACACCCGCATGAAAATCCTTATCGTCATCAAATACCTGTTCGCCGTGATCGGTCTCGGCCTGCTGATCGGCGCCGGTTACATGGCCAACAACACCCGCGCCTTCCTTGCCCGGGCGGTGCATGCACAGGGCACCGTGGTGGACCTGGCCAGCCGCCGCTCCAGCGACCATTCGCTCAGCTACTACCCGGAAGTGGCCTTCCAGGACGCCAACGGCAGGACCATCCGCTTCCAGTCCGCCAGCGGCAGCAACCCGCCCAGCTACAGCCGCGGCGACAAGGTGGCCGTGCTGTACCTGCCGTCGACGCCGGAGAACGCGCGCATCGACGGCTTCATGGGCGTGTGGTTCGGCACCGTGATCGTCGGTGGCCTGGGCCTGGTGTTCTTCCTGATCGGCGGCGGCATCATCCTGGCCGGCGTGCGCAAGTCGCGCATGAAGGCCGATCTCCTGCAGCATGGCCGAAGGATCGAGAGCGACGCCCTGAGCGTGGAGACCAACACCTCGGTCGCGGTCAACGGCAAGAACCCCTTCCGCATCGTGGCGCAGTGGCGCGACCCTGCCAGCGGGGCCACCCATGCGTTCCGCAGCGACAACGTGTGGACCGATCCGACCGATGCCATCAAGGGCAAGTCCGCCCGCATCTTCGTCGACCGCAACGACCTCTCGCGCTACTACGTCGACCTGTCGTCGCTGCCGGGCGTGGTTCCCTAGAGCCCGGTTGAGCCTCGAGCATCGCGGCGTACGTCGACGGCACGCGTCTGGAACGGCACCCGTGGCCGCCGGCGACGCCCCTGCTGCAACGTCCCGGACGCCCCGAACAGTCGCATGGAATGAAAAACGCCCCGCGCCAAAAGGCGTGGGGCGCTCGTTGACCCGCGCTGATTGCTGAGTCGGGGGAGAGGTGGCAGACATGACGTCCGCCACCCATTGCAGCGTACTCAGTGACGGGTGGCGGACTTGGGCGGCTGGATCACCGCGTCGATCGCGTGGATCACGCCGTTGCTGGAATCGATCTCGGGGCCGACCCGGTGGGCACCGTCGATGGTGTACGTGCTGCCGTCCTTGACGATGCTGACAGTCTGGCCCTGCATCATCTTCGGATGGGTCATGCCGCCTACGTCCTTGTCCGCGATTCGGCCCGGCATCACGTGGTACTTGAGCACCGAAATCAGCTCGGCCTTGTTTTCCGGCTTGAGCCAATTTTCCAGCGTGCCGTGGGGCAACTTGCCGAACGCCTCGTCGGTGGGCGCGAACAGGGTGTAGGGGCCATTGCCCTTGAGAACGTGGGTCAGGTCGGCGGCGTCCAGCGCCTTGCACAGCGTCTTGAACGAACCCTGGGCGGCGACCGAATCGATGAGGTTGGTGGCGCGGAGGTTGGAGACTGAATGGTTCATGGGTATGCCTTTGAGTGAAGGATCTGCTGATGCGGATCCAGGGCGGCCGAAACCGCGGCCCCGGGGACGGGGACATGCTCAGTGGCGTTAGGGAGGGAACCGCAGGCTGAGGGTATGCCGGAAGCGAATGATGTCCGGGCAGGTGGTCAGTATACGCGCCGCGATGTTACGCCCCCGTGATCCGGACAGGCACGGCTCCTGGATGCGTCCACGCCACGTCTGTACGCGTTAAGGCAGGGCATTTTTCCCGTCGCGCATCTGCATTTATCCCGGCGCGAGGACGATCACTGCATGTCGACCATCCACGCGGAGAATGCACTGATGATGGCCTTGCCATGAATGGCTCCGGTGGCCTTCGACCGCCATGGTTCCCGTCGCGCTGTGGGCGATGAGCGCCCCCCCCTTGGCCGCCTGCAAGTACACCAGCGGCGGCGAACCCGCCAGCGACATCGCCGGCGTGCGCATGGTCATGGCCTGCGACTCGGCCAAGGTGGACCCGTCGAATCCATGAATGACCGACGGGGCCGTGCCCCAGGGATCGGTGTCGTCGATGTGCATCCGGCGTGGCCTCATGCCCCGACGCCGGCATCGGCGGCCCTGCCGCCGCCGGGACATCACGCCCGGCCGTCGCCTGCGGTATCGCCGGCCAGCGGCGCCAGGTCCCAGGCGCCCGGATCGGGACAGGCGCGCGCGCCCAGCCGTCTGGCCACTTCGGCAGCGCCGGGAGCAAAGTACAGCACGCGGTGGCAATGCAGGCCGCCCGTGGTTTCCGGCCGCTCGTAGACGACGAACCCGGCCGGCCGACCCGCCGCGCGCCAGGCGGCGTCCACCGCCGCCGCCGCGGCCAGGCCATCCGCATCGGCGAGGTCGGCCGCGCCAAGGTCGAGTCGATGCCAGGTCATGTCGAATCCAGTGGCGCGGGCACGCGGCGGCGCTACCCGTTCAGCGAGCCCGGTTGCGCCGGATCGTCCGCCGCGCGTTGGTCGCCAAGGCGCCAGGGCACGCGTGCCATCAGCCACGCCAGCACGGCGAGCACGATGCTGACGAGGCCGACGCCAAGCCAGGCCCAGCCGATATCCGCCGTGACGGCGTTGTACAGCCCGGGATCCGCGTGGGACAGCTGCCAGGTATCCACGGCGAACGACGTCGGGACATACACCAGCGCCAGCAGCAAAAGCGCCAGGGCCGCATGCCGGCCCCACGCGCGCCGGCGCAGCAGTCCGACCGCCGCCGCCAGCGTCGCCAGCGATGCCGCCAGCATCAGGGTGCGGTGCCGCAGCGTGTCCGTGACCACATCCATGGCGGTGTAGGTGAAGCTCGCCTCCAGAGAGTGCCTGATCTGGAACACGCCCAGGGTGAAGGCGAACGTCCAGTACAGGCCGAGCAGTCCGACGACGAGAAAGACCACGCCCATCGACAGGGGGTAGACCGTGGTCATGAAGCGGGACGCTGATGGCTGGCGCATGTCACATGCTCTCCGTGCTGCGTGGACTGCTCCAATCTAGCGCCACGATCCCGTCCTGCAAGTGCCTGACGCAGCGCATGACTGCCCTGTGTCTCCAAGCATGTCCTCGATGCGCGGCATATGCTCCGGCGGCCGGGTTGTACACCCCAGGGATCACGTACTCTCCGCTGCGTGATCCGAACAACGGTACCGGTGGCGGTCAGGACAATATGTCGTGCACATGCATTCCCGCCTGCGGCCGTCGCCACTCATCGTCGAGTCACGCGCCTGAGCAGCGCCTGCGCGCCCTTTTCGTCCGCCACGCCCACCTCGAAGTGCTTGCCGAACGGCCCGTTGACCATGGCGAACGTGAGCAACTGGTCGTCCAGAAGCATCGCGATGGGCTTGCCGATATGCGAACCGGTGAACTCAAGCATCAGGCGGCCGCCGTGCGGCGTCAGGGTGATCCGGATATCGCAGCCATATCGGGTGCATCCCGCATCGCTGACGGACTGGATGTCGCGCGATCCGATGACGATGGTCGGGCTGATGTAGACCGGCTCCGGCGAGTCCGGCAGCGTGGTCTTGATCCAGCCCGGCCGCTCGGCATACGAGCCCTGCCGGAATTGCAGGCCCGCCCTCGCCGTCAGTTCGGGCGGGATGCGCTCTTGTGCGAACAGGCGCCCAGCGCGAGGGCAAGCAAAAGGGCCAATCCGGTGATACGAGCCAATACGGGCATGGAGCGTTCCTTGCTGCGGCTGGATGACCGCAATGAGCATACGCCGGTGGCCGGCTGCGCGTCGCATGCACGCCGCCGGCAGGCGACATCGTTGTTTCAGGGCTGCGCCGCCGCATAGTCGGACACGGCCCCGATCTGCGCGTCGCTCATGGCGCCGGCGATAGGTCCCATCACCGTGCCCGGGCGCGAGCCGTCGGCGAAGGCCTTCAGTTGCTGGCGCAGATAGGCCGCATGCTGGCCATGCAGCGAAGGCGCGCGGCGCATGCCCATCATGCCGCCCATGCGCATGCCGCCCATGCGCATGCCGCGCCCCATGCGCCCCGCGCCGCCCGCGCCCGGGACATGGCAGGACGCGCAGGCCGGCACGCTGCCATCGCGCGAGCCGTTGAGGAAGATCCACCGCCCCAGGGCCATCGCCTCGGTCGAGGCGGGCGGATCGCGATCACGCGATTGCGCGGCATAGAAGCGCGCCAGGTCATCGAGGTCATCCTGCGGGATCGAACGCGCGATGGCGGCCATCACCGCCGAGGGGCGCGCGCCGCTGCGGAACGCGAGCAACTGGCTGTACAGGTAACCGGCACGCATGCCGGCAAGGCGGGGAATCTCGGCCTGGGCGCTGTTGCCGTCCTTGCCGTGACAGGCGGCGCACGACGCGCGGGACGGCGGCACGTCAGCGCCCAGGGCCGATCCGGTGAACGCGCAAAGCGCCAGCACCGTCATCGCAAGAACGGCCAGTGTGCGCGAGCTGTTGATCATGCCGACTCCCGCATGCAGGACACCTTGAGGCGGACACCGCCATCATACGCCCGCGGTTCCGGGCCAGGTATCGCGCGTGCCCGCCGGATCGTTCAGCGTCGCCGGCCGGGCCTGTCGGTCCCGGGCGCGCTGAGCACGGTGTCGATGGCGTGGATCACGCCGTTGCCGGCGGTGATCTGGGTGCCGACGAAGTGCGCGCCGTTGACCGTGCAGCGGTCCGCTTCCATCTGGATGCGCACCGAGTCGCCCTGCATCATCCTGGCCTTGGTCATGTCGGCCACATCGTCGGCCCAGGAGCGGCCCGGGAGCACGTGGTACTTGAGCACGCCGACCAGTTCGGCCCTGTTCTCCGGCGCCATCCATTGCGCCAGCTTGCCGTCCGGCAAGGCGTCGAAGGCCGCGTCGGTGGGCGCGAAGAGGGTGTAGGGACCACTGCCCTTGAGCATGTGGGTCAGGTCGGCGGCGTCGAGCGCCTTGCACAGCGTGGTGAAGGTGCCATCGGTGATCGCGCACTCGATCAGGTCGGGCGCGCGCGCATAGGGCTGCATCATGTTCATGGTCTGGCCTTGGAGGAGAGTTCTGCCGGGGCAGAACCAGGGCGGTGGATACCGCAAGCCCGGACGGACCGGGGGCAGACGCGTTGGCATCAGGGAGCGACCCGCGATGCCAGGGTGGGAACGACCAGCATATACCCCGGCGAGGGGCCTGGATACGTCGCGACGCGAACGGGCCGCGGAACGAGGCCCGTGGCGGATGCGCCCCTGCCCGGCCGCGTCGCGGCCATACCGGGACCGCGACCCGGCCTCAGCCGCGCCAGTTGGCGTGGTCCTGCCAGAACGCCACGCTGCGGCGGTAGGCCGCGCGGTCCAGCGGCACCCCGGAGCCGCCCTCGTCCACGCCCACGGCGTTGCGCATCATGGTGATCGGCGCCATCGGCGTCTCTTCCGGCTCCATGGTGTAAAGGCACCCGACCACGCCCCAGTCCGCCTCGATCGGCGAGCCTTCGCGCGCCAGTTGCGCGGCGCTGTAGAGGATCGGCACCAGGTAACGGGCGACGGGCGGGTCCACGCCCTCGAACCAGCGCACCAGCACCGGCAACTCCTCGGACGAGCGCGCCTCGTAGGCCGAGCGCAGCAGGTGGCGATTGGCCTCGGTGATGGGCACCGCCATGCAGCGCGTGGTGGTCCAGTTGCGGTGCACGTGCAGGCGGCAGAACGGCGCGTAGCCTTGCAGCACCTTGAGCGGCACCTCGTCATTGAGGCGCTGCTCGAATGCCTCGGCCGTGCAGTCGCGGATGGTGTTGCGCCGCGACTCCGCGGGAAACAGGCGGGTGCGGGCGAAGGGGGTCAGTACGATGGCCATGCGGCATTCTTGCAGATGGGCGCGGCGAAGCCACCCCGTGCCCCGACCGCATCCGGACGCGTCAGCGAACCACCCTGGCATGATCGATCCGGCCGACCTTGCGCACGGCGGCCCGCAGGGTGTGCTCATGCATGGCGCTTGGGTCAAAAGACGCCAACGCCCGCATGGACCGCATCAATAGGCTTTGCGCATGACCCGCTCGTGCATGGCGTTGAGCTGCATCAGCACGGCGCTGGCGTAGAAATCATGGTATTCGGCGACCATCTCGCCCCTGGCGATGACGGGATCGGTGGCCACCAGGGCACGCGCGGCGTCGATGTCCTTGACCGCGAACACGAACAGGCCGCGAAGCCCGTCGCGACCATCGAGCGGACCGGCCATGACCAGTTTCCCGGCTTGCGCCAGGCGATGCATGTTGGCCAGGTGCCCCTTGAACATGGCATCGCGTTCCGGACCCTTGGGCACGGGATGACCCGAACTGCGCAACAGCACCAGCACATAGGAACGCATGCCGTATTCGTCCGCGCCCAGTCGCTTGGCCAACGCGGCGTCGTAACGCGCCTGGCCGGGCGATGCCGGGGCCTCTTGCGCGCGCGCCGGGCCCGCGCCGATGGCCAGGAACACGAGTACGGCGACAAGCAGGCGTGGATGGTTCATGGAGACATCCCCGGGATCGTCGGGCGCTCAGCGTACAGCGACGCAACGGACGCGAACATGGCCGCGACAGATATCCAGGAATTGGGGCCGACGCACGGCGCCCGGCGCGGCGCCCCGGGTGTCATGCGCCCCCGTTCAAACAGGGCATCCGAGGCCGGCGCCGCCATGTTCCGTCCAGCCCCGGCATGCCGTCATGTCAGGCGGCATGCACCACGAGCACCGACAGATAGGACAACACATTGGCCGTGCCGTGCGCCGCCCAGCCGGGCAGTATCGAGCCCTTGCCGAAGCGTTCGTTGAGCCAGCCGCTGACCCAGCCCAGCACACCGGTGGTCACGACCATCAGCAGGACCAGCCGCTTGCTGACGCCGGGTATCGCCAGCAACAGCAGGTGCACCAGCCCGAACAACACCGCCTGCACCGTATTGCCGATGGCAAACCCCGTCCACTTGATCATGCGCTTGCCGATCAGGCCGCGGAACAGTATCTCCTCGGCCAGCGAGGTCTTGAACAGGGCCGCGACGACCAGCGCGGCGATGATCAGCACCGTGGATGCGCCCGATGCGACCACCTCGCCGGCGACCGAGCCCGACGAGGACGCCATCGCGCGCAACGCCGGCACCGCGAGGATCAATGCGGTGAAGACCAGGCCGACCAGGGCGCCGAACGCGACCGCGCGCCACGGGCAGGCCACCAGGCCGATGTACGCCAGGAAACCGGTCCGCCGTTTGCGCGTGGCGAGCCCGTACACCGCGTAGGCCAACAGCAGCACCACGCCGAGCTGCATGACGGTGGACAGCAAGGTGCGTATCAACATCGCGTTCTCCCCATCTCAAGGGCGCCAGGCGCCGGAACGGACGTACTCGACCGGAACGGCCCCGTCGGGCCAGCCACCCCATGAAGATATACCAGTCGCACCACGAGGACGGCTCCAGAGGTCTGTGCGTCGACCCTCCTGACCGTCATGCATCGCCCTGTGCCCGCACGTCTCACGCCTGAACGCACGTGGCGACGTTCCGGCATGCAGGCTATCTCGTGCTGACATCCCTGGCGACCGTGGCGAAGAACACGACCTGGCCCAGGAACAGCACACCGAGCCACGCGTAGAGGCTGTCCGCCGAGAACCATGTCCGGTAGATGGCCAGCACGTGAACCAGCATGAACAGCACCCAGAGCGTGGACACGCATCGCGCCACCGCCTTCGGCTTCCCCTGGTTGAAGTGAAGCAGGCCGAAGCCGCCCGGCAGATAAAGGATGATGACGCCGAATATGAAGGCCAGCGTGGCCGCGATCTTTGCAACAATCTCCAAGCCCTACCCCCATCGACACGCGTTCACCAGGGCCGGTGACACCGGCGCCAGGTGCATTTTTCGGCACCCCTTCAAATCACCCCGAGTGTACCTGTTGCCGTGCGCGAAACCTTGCCGCCTCAGAAGCCGGACCCGTGCTCCTTCATGAACTCGATTTCCTCCGGAGTGGAGGTGCGACCCAGGATGCTGTTGCGCGACGGGAAGCGCCCGAAGCGGTCGATGACGGCCTTGTGGCGCAGTTCGTATTCGTAGTTGTCGTGTGGCGCGTAGTCGCGGAACAGTGGCACGGCAAGCTCATGGATCAGCCGCGATTCGCTGTGCATGTAGGGCATGATCAGGAAACAGCGCTGGGTCGGCTCGTCCAGCGCCTGCAGGGTGCCGGCGGCCACGGCCTCCTGCGACAGGGCCAGCGCCATCGGATCCTGGGCGAAGGACTGCGGCTTGCCGCGGAAGATGTTGCGCGAGAACTGGTCGAGCACGATCACCTCGGCCAGGCGTCCCCGTGGATGCTTGCGCCAGGCGTACAGCTCGCCCGCGATGGCCTGGTGCAGGGTGTCCAGGAAGCGTTTTCGCACCAACTCGTCGAAGGCCGGCTTGCCGGCAAACCACTGCGCGGGTTCGATCTCGTCGAACCAGAAATCCAGCACGTCTTGATACATGCGTCAGGCTCCTTGAAGTCCATGTCGCGTGGAGCGAACCGGCGCCATGGTCGGTGCCGGCAGGCCTTGAAATGCTTCAGCGTATGTCGACCCGTCCGGGCCACCCATCACGGCCAACCGCGCGGGTATCGCCGCGGCCGAGGGTAACCCGCCCGCCCTCGGGCGCGTACGGGGGAACGGCAGAACCACGGGAGACGCCCCGGTACCCGGCGCACGGCTCGA
Source organism: uncultured Gammaproteobacteria bacterium (assembly GCA_963821885.1). Classification (GTDB taxonomy): domain Bacteria; phylum Pseudomonadota; class Gammaproteobacteria; order Xanthomonadales; family Rhodanobacteraceae; genus Oleiagrimonas. The sequence continues at coordinate 455,206 of CAWGFN010000002.1, forward strand.
CCCGTTCAGCACGTCGATCCAGACGGGCGTGGGCGTGATGTGCGCCGACATGGCCGGACTCAGGCGCGCTCCGCTCGGAGGCATCAAGCACCATGGATTTCCACCGCCCCCTTCTGGAAGTCCCGCAAGGCAATCGACGGAAGAACGTCTCGCCTACTGTCCGTTGAAGGCCTTGACCATCTTCGCCAGGACCAGCGCCATCAACAGGCCCTCGCTCAGTTTCAGGTCGTTGTAATAGGCCAGCGCCGCCCCGCTCGAGCGCATCGATCCGGCCATGTTGTGCCACCAGAAATCGTAGATCATCGTGCCCATGGCAACCACGATAGCAAGCAACAGCAGGTTGACGATGACATCGCCCCCGGTCCATGCCTCGATCATGGCGGCGATGCCCACGACTGCGGTTGCGACAACCACCACCATCCATCCGCCAAGCCAGGCATGCAGCGCCGATGCCAACACAATCAACACGCCAAGAATCATGATGCCCCCTGCAAATCCCCACCCATCGACCCCGATCCTACCGAGGCCATCCCGCACACGCGAACATGGTATCCGGACACCTGTTGTGCCATTGAGAGCGCGCGATCGTTCCGTTGCATGGGACGGAGGCCAACGCGCCCACGGCATTCCCCCGCCCCATGTTCGCGCCCATCAACCGTCCGCTTCGAATTCCTCGTAGGCGCGCACGGCTTCGGCGGCATACATCAGCGACGGACCGCCGCCCATGTAGACCGCCACGGCCAGGGTCTCCATGAACTGATCGCGCGGGACGTCCAGACACCGCAGCGCCTTGACGTGGAACCCGATGCAGCCGTCACAGTGCCCGGCGACGCCGATCGCCAGCGCCATGAGTTCCTTGTGCACCGCCGTCAGCGCGCCAGGCGCAAGCGCGGCCTTGGCCAGGGTCGAGAAGCCGGCCATGGTGTCCGGTTGATCGGCGCGGAAGGTCGCCAGGGCCTGGTTGAGATCCTGGGTCAGGGTCTTGAACGAAAGGTGGGACATGAGGACTCCGGGTCGTCGGTACGTATCCGAAGTCTGCGCTCATCGCTCCCCTGGCAATTGGACCTGGATCAAGTCCGACGCCGATCGCCCGGCGTGCCGGTCGACGCGGCGCCGGGCTGGCAGACGAAGGAGGGGGTTCATCCGGCGTCATGGCCTGCGCCCCCTTTTTTGCTTGCCAGATCCGAATGTCCAGCTCCCGTATATGTTCAGGGAGGGCTTTGTATGGCCGACTGTGGTCGACAAGCACGTTCAGGAGCTTCAAACCCGCCGCGGCGTTGAACGCATACGCACGCAGCGCTCCAGCATCGACCATCATCACGGTTATGGTCGGACCATACCCGTCACCTGGTCCAGGCGGCGGGTCATCGGCTGCATGGTATCGGCGCACGTCGGACATCAACTGTTCCAGCGTGGCGTGATCGACGATGTCGATGGTGTAGAACAGATCAAGATCGCCCCGCCCACGGGTCGCATCCCGCAACATCCCGGCATCACGGCGCGAGGTGGCGATGATGACCCTGCTCGCGGGCTTGTCGGTGGGGCCCGTGTATTCAATGACCATGCCCGTGTACCGCACTTGCCGATGAGTCTGCGCATGCGCGCCACCGCCCACCAGCACCCCGATACCCAGGAGAATGCAGAACGATTTCAGGGATCGATAACGCATCAAGACACGACCCTCAGCCCAGACATTGTCCCTGACACGTTTTCCGTGAATTGTCCCTGGCGCCATGTTCCAGGATCCGAACCCGCCAGGCTCACCACCGCACCGGCTGGTTGAAGCGATCCACGTAGCGCAGGCCGTGACCACCCTGTTGCGCGAGCAAGGTGTCGACGAGATCGCCGATCACGTCCGCCACGGAAAACCGCGCGTTGGCGCCGCCCAGTTGGGTCCGGACCCAACCCGGTGCCAGCAAGAGACACGCCCGCTGACCGCCATGCCGGACCGCAAAGCTTCGCATGGCCATGTTCAGCGCCGCCTTGCTCGCCCGGTACAGATCGTTGCCGCCGCGTTCGTTGTCGGCGATGCTGCCCTGCCCCGACGACATCACGCCGACCACGCCGCCGGCCGGGACGCGATCGACCAACCGTTCGAGCACCCGCATCGGCGACAGCGTGTTGGTGACCATGACGCGGACGAACTCGTCCGTCGACTCGGTGCCCAGGATGGAAGCGAAGCCGCTTTCCCCCGCGATGCCGGCGTTGACGAAAAGCACGTCCAGGCGCACGCCCTCCAGCGCCGACGCCAGGGTATCGATCTGATCCTGTTCGGTCATGTCGAGAACGTGGAGGCTGAGCCTTTCCGGCCACGCCTGGGCCCGTTCATGCAGCTCGGTGCGCTTGCCTTCACGCACCGTACCCAACACGCGCCAGCCACGCTGAAGCAGCTCGTCGGCCATCGCCAGCCCAAGCCCCCGCGATGCCCCGATGATCAGCGCCGTCCCGGTGTTTGACATACCATGCGCTCCCTGCTTCCGTTATGCGCCGCACCGCCATCCTAGCATCGGTGCGTCGGGTCACATGACGCCAGCATGTTCAAGCGCAAAAATGGCCCTGACACCTTTTCCCCACGTGTCCATGGCATGTAAACGATCACCGATGAGCCGGGCCACCTTCCCCGCTGATCCAGAACACCTTTCCCCGGTTGTTTGCCGCGGGAATGCCCGCATGTTCAACCATGCATGCGCCACCACCGCGCCACCCATGCAAGGGAGAGACGTGATGAAAAAGATACCTTCCGGTACGTGGATCCTGGTTGCCGACGGTGAAGTCGCCCGCCTGTTCCGCAACGCCGGCACCGACCATGCGCTGTCGCTGGAGCAGATGCAGCTGTTCTCCGCCAGCGACACGCCGCATGAAGGGCCATCCGGTCACCGACCACCGGAGTCCGACGCGCAGTCCACCAGCGAGGCCACCTTCGCCAAGCAGTTGTCACACCGGCTGAACGCCGCGGCCCTGAACAACACCTACGCGCATCTCGTGCTCATGGCCGATCCGCAGACACTGGGCCAGATACGACCCCAGCTGCACGCGGAAACCGAACGGCGCATCATCGGGGAAGTCGCCAAGACCTTTACCAACGCGCCTCTGCAGGACATCCAGAAAGCCCTGCGCGAGGCGTGATCCGATCATTCGGCGGCCGACGGCTCCACAACACAACCGTGCACGCCAAGGAGCACGAACATGCAGATCAAGCTCAACACCGACCATAAAATCCAGGGCAACGAAGCTCTGGAAGAGCGCGTCGACAGCCTCATCACGCAACATCTTGAGCGCTTTTTTCCCTACCTGACGCGCATCGAGGTGCATCTTGCCGATGCCAACGGCGCCAAGGGCGGCATCGATGACAAGCAGTGTGCGATCGAAGCGCGCATCAGCAACGGGCCGGCGATTGGCGTCAGTCATGACGATGAAACCGTGGAAAAAGCCATCCACGGCGCCTGCGAGAAGATGCACTCCCGCCTCGACAGCACCATCGAGCGAAAGCGCGGGCATTGAGCGCGGTGCACCCGCCGCGGGATAGCCGTGGACTGCGGTGCCTTGGTGGATGAAGCAATGCCATTCATGAATGCCCCGGCGAAAGCTACGCCGCGGGCGCGCTGAGGTGACCGCTGCAAGCCAGCTCCATCCTTTCCATGGCCTGCGCCCCACCCCGCGCCATGTCACACCCGTCCCGAGGAATCCCCATGCCCACCATGCACGCCATCGAGATCACCCGGCCCGGCGCTGCCGAGGTACTGCAGCCGACCGAACGCGCCGTTCCCCGGCCGGGGCCGGGCGAAGTGCTGATCAAGGTGGCCGCCGCCGGCGTCAATCGACCGGATGTGTTCCAGCGCCAGGGCCTTTACCCGCCGCCGGCCGGCGCATCGGATATACCCGGCCTGGAAGTGGCGGGCGAACTGGTGGACGGCGACTTCGCCAGCGATAATCCGTTGGGTCTCAAACGCGGCGATCCGGTCTGTGCGCTGCTTGCCGGTGGCGGCTATGCGCAATACGCCGTGGCCCCCCTGCTGCAATGCCTGCCGGTCCCCGCGGGACTTACCGTGCTCGAGGCGGCGGCGCTGCCGGAAAACTATTTCACGGTGTGGAGCAATGTATTCGACCGCGGACGACTCGGCACCCGCGCCGACGGCTCAGCGGAATCGCTGCTGGTCCAGGGCGGCTCCAGCGGCATCGGCGTGACCGCCATCCAGCTGGCCCACGCGCTGGGCCACCGCGTATTCGCCACGGCCGGCAGCATCGAAAAATGCACGGCCTGCGAAAAGCTCGGTGCCGTGGCGATCAACTACCGCGAGCAGGATTTCGTCGCGGAAGTGAACACGCACACCCAGGGGCGCGGCGTGGACGTCATCCTGGACATGGTCGCCGGCGACTACATCCCGCGCGAGCTTGACCTGCTGGCCGAGGATGGTCGCCTGGTCTTCATCGCCACGCTGGGTGGCAAGCATGCCGACATCGATGCGTCCCTGATCATGCGGCGTCGATTGACCCTTACCGGATCCACCTTGCGCGCGCGATCCATCGCGTTCAAGGCCGCTCTGGCCAGCCGACTGCATGAACACGTCTGGCCGCTGCTGGAATCAGGCCAGGCCCGGCCGCTGATCCATCAGGTCTTCCCGGCGCGCGATGCGGCCAGGGCCCATGCGCTGATGGAAAGCAGCCTGCATATCGGCAAGATCATGCTGCAGTGGCAGGCATGACACCGCCCGGTGACGGATGCGGATGGATGTCCGTCATGTGCCCCGATGAACCGCTGGACAGGACCGTACACATGGCATCGTGCACCGGCCTGCGCTTGGCGTTTACGGAGATTGTGCGCACATGGAACCGGTCCTGCTGATCCAGCAGGACCGGGATGTCCTAGACGAACTTGCGTGTCTTGGCGGCATCCTTCTGATGCGAGCCGACATCTTTTCCATGTTTAGTGTCGGCCTTCTTGGCCGGACTTGCCGTTACCTTGCCGGCAGCCGCCTTTTGCGTGCCTTTGACTTCATGCCGGGTGTCTTGGTTCTGTTTCTTGTCCATGATGAACTCCCGTCGCACGATGGCGATATCAGTGGGATGGACAAGGCTATGCGCATGCCGGCGTCGCGTCTGTACGTTCAAGCACATAGCGCAGCCATGCGCCACTTCGCGTGTGCACGCATGCGCCGACACGTTCTTGAATCGGCCAGACGATCGCTGCTCCCATGCAAGTCGGGCTGGTACCCTTGTGCCGTCGGGCTTACCAGCCCGCACGCGAAGAGGCTGGCATGACCACGGCTACCCATCCGCGACAGAACCATCTCCTCGCCGCCATGCCGGCCGACGCATGGGCGCGGTGGGAACCGCACCTGGAGCCGGTCGACATGCCGCTTGGCGACGTGCTCTACGAGTCAGGCAATCGATTGGGCCACGTCTATTTCCCGACGACGTCGATCGTTTCACTGCTCTATGTACTTGAAGACGGCGCCTCGGCCGAGATTGCCGTGGTAGGCAACGAGGGTATCGTCGGCATTTCGCTGTTCATGGGTGGCGAGTCCACGCCGAGCCGGGCACTGGTGCAAAGCGCCGGCAAGGGCTACCGACTGAAGGCCCACCTCATGCTGGAGGAGTTCAATCGCGCCGGCCCGGTGCTTCACCTGCTCCTGCGCTACACCCAGGCGCTGATCACGCAGATGTCCCAGACGGCGGTATGCAATCGTCATCACACGCTGGACAAGCAGCTGTGCCGATGGCTGTTGTTGAGCCTGGATCGACTGCAATCTTCCGAGCTGGTGATGACCCAGGAAATGATCGCCAACATGCTGGGCGTTCGTCGCGAAGGCGTGACCGAGGCCGCCGGCCACCTGCAGCAGGCCGGTTTGATCCGCTATCGACGTGGGCATATCACCGTGCTCGATCGTGCCGGCCTGGAAGCGCGCACGTGCGAATGCTATGCCGTGGTCAAGAAGGAATACGATCGCCTGTTGCCGTGACCGGCTGACGGATCGGCTTGCGCCACGCGCCCCTGCATTGGGCCAAACGCATGCACCGCGCCCGCGCTCTGGAGGGCAGCAACCACCTCGCGATCACATGCCATCCCGGAATCGACCGGGACAGCGCGCGGACATCCACCCGATTCAAACGCGCAGATTCACCGATCCCGATGGCAGTCCTTTTGACCGTTGTGCTTTCGACCAGCATACGCGCAGCAGCAATCACCCTATAGTGATCACGTGACCCCAAGGCCACGCCATCATGCATGTGTGCTCAACTGCGCATGTCGCTTTCGTACATGTCATGAACGGTGTCCCGTCCGCGACGGCGGGCCAACCATCCAGGCATACCGTCGCCACTTTCCCCGTCCGATGCCGTCCTAGTGGTTCTCGGATGGACCCCTGCGACGATCCGGAACCGAAGGCAGCCCCATTTGCGTCGGAACCCAGCGCCGCGCCACACGTCGCGAATGGCAACCTGATGATCAGCACCACGTTTACGGATCCATTGCCATCCACGCCATTTCAAGTGCATGCGCAGCCGCCCGGACAGGGGCGGCCACGCGCACGCCGGGAAGAGACGTCATGAGTATTGGAACTGTTCTTCTGGTGATACTGATCCTGTTGCTGATCGGCGTGATCCCGACCTGGCCCTACAGCCGGCGATGGGGCTACATGCCAAGCGGCGCCCTTGGACTGGTCCTGATCGTCATCATCGTGCTGCTGGTGCTGGGCCGCATCTAGTCGTGGCCGGCAGTCAGGCGCCGTGGGCAAACCACCACGCCCGCAAAGGGGCGCTGCAAACGTACGCAACCACCGGGGCACCCGTTGCCCAGCCCTGGACTTTGAGATGTCTAGGAAACCCTGGGCGTATCACCCTGTTTTTGGTTGCGGCAGGGCCATATCGGCTAGGTCGACGAGTGCGGGGCCTGGTCGTGCTCGAAGACTTTCATCTTCATGGTGTGCGCCGTATTGCCAAAACATTCCAGCAGGTAGAGCTTGCCCGGCTTGGCATCCACTCGCTCTGAAAAATAGCCGATGAAGCCACCGACCATGCACGAAGCGCCCACATCGTAAACGCCCGGAGCCACGCGCACAGAACTGTAGTCCTTCAGGCTTTTGCCGCCGGGTCGGCCACTGACATTGTTGATGTACTCCAGACGCGCCACGGATCCGCCGCCCATCGGGTTGACGAATATACGGATCGCCAGATTGGCTTTCGGCTCCGTCTTTTCTTCCCGGGTGGCCGGCCTGATGACTGCTGTCTGCGCAAGTGGGCCGTTGTCCTTCAAGCCATATTCAATCGGCCCCTTGGTGGCACAGCCGGAAACGACCAGCATGACGATCGCCGGTATCGTGTATCGAGTCTTCATGACTTGCCTCATCTCGGTTGCTGCTTCCGTTCACCGGTCGACGCAAAACATTGTGAAGACCGAACGATAGTTGTCATCCACGACGGCAGACACGACCTCGTCGCGACCGTCCGAAGGACCAGGATCACTCTGGCCCGGAAGAAAAGATCCTGGACCGCCCCTTGTTTCAGGTGCACATTCGAAACCTTTGCCGCTCCGGTTCAAACGGGTGCATGTGTCCCTGGCACCGTTATTCCATCAGCTCGACCAGATCGACTCGATATCCGCGGCTGCCGTCGTTCCTGACGCGGTGTACGAAAGGCGACCGTAGCTTCACGAACGCAACGCTGCCGCTCGCAACGTGCTCGGGCCCTGACCACTTGGCGCCCCGCATCTGCGAGGACGTCTCTCCACCACTGACCTGCACAACGACCATCGAGTAGCTGTGCCGGTGCCACAGCGTGGTTTCGCCGGGCGGGATGCGCGCTTCGACGACGCGGAACCAGGACGTTCCCATCAGCCAGTGATGATGCGGCTCGTGCAGCAACGAGTTCGGGTCGGCGGGATTCTCGAGCGGCGACGTTCGCAGCTTGCCAAGATGCGCGTGGCGTTTGAATTCGACCTCGATGTACTCGCCCGGCTTGGTGCCGATGTTCGTTGCGGTGTCCGACTCCGCGTCCAATGCGGTTGGGCGGGCCTGTCGGTCCGCAGGGATCGCGACGCTGCTGCCATCGGGCTTGCTCAGCTTGAGCGTCGCGGGTTCCAGGGTAATCACGACCCGCGGCGGATGGCTGCGCATCGGCGTACTCGCGCCAGGCGCGCAATGCAATCGGATCACGCGGACGCTCGCATTCTCCACTTCCACCTTCGCGGTGCAGGGCGCAACCTTCGGCAGGCCCCGTGCCGTCGCCTGGCCGGCAAGCAGCACAGTCAACGCCAGACATGGCAAAAGATGCTTTGACATGGAGGATTCCCGATCGCCACGGATACGATCAAACTACAGCATTCCCGGATGGCTCGCCGCAGTCTGGTCTTCCGCGATCCGGAACCGGGTCCAACGACAAGGGGACGGAGGTCGTATTGCCGAGTTGACGTCCTCCGCTCCCTTTTGTGTACGTGAACCTGACCCCGTTTTGCGGGTTCCGTCCTTCAGTGCGACAGCGCCTTGCTGAAACCCTTGCCGCGCTGGTAGAGGATCTTGCCGCCCAGAATGGTGTAGACCACGTGGGTCTTGAGGATGTCCGGCGCCGGCTCGCCCATGATGTCGTGGTCCAGCACCACGATGTCGGCCAGCTTGCCCGGTTCCAGCGAACCCAGGCGGGCTTCCTCGAACATGCTGTAGGCGCCGTTGTAGGTATACGAACGCAGCGCCTGCATGCGCGTCATCGCCTGGGCCGGGAAGAACGCCGGCTTGCCGGGGTCGAAGCGCTCGCGTCGCGTCACCGCGCAGTAGAAGTTCGGCATGGTGTCGATCGGGATCACCGGCGCGTCGGTGCCATTGGCGATGACGGCACGGTTCTCGATCAGCGAATGCCAGGCATACGACGACGCCGCGCGCTCGGTACCGATGCGCTTGACCACGTACGGCCCATCGTCGCAGTTGTGCCCGGTCTGCATCGAGGCGATCACGTGCAATGCGTGGAAACGCGGAATGTCCGACGGGATCAGGTGCTGCGCATGGTCGATGCGCCAGCGCAGGTCGGTGGCGTCGGGATGCTCGGCCATGACCTGCTCGAAGGTGTTGAGCACCTCGTTGTTGGCGCGCGCGCCGATCGCGTGCACCGACATCTGGAAGCCGTCGGCGATCGCCACTTCCGCCATCGCCTTGATCGTCTTCATCGGCGTCACGTTGATGCCGCGGGTGGTCGGCACGTCGAGGTAGGGCTTGAAGAACCACGCCGAATGCGTGCCCAGCGCGCCGTCGGACAGGATCTCGCCGATGCCGCGCACCGTCAGGTGTCCGTGCTTGCCGTAGCCGACCAGGTAGTAGTCCTTCAGGCGCGCCTTGAGCGCATCGACCGGCTCGTTGTTGATCCACGCGTACAGGCGCACGTGCAGGTGTCCCTGCGCGGCGATCTGCTTGTAGAAATCAATCATCCTGAACGGCTGGCCCATGTCCTGCCAGCTGGTCACGCCGTGCTCCAGCGCATTGCGCGTGGCCAGGCCGACGTACCCCATCAGGCGTGCGTGCCGTTGCTGTGCGGTCTCCCCGGCACGCGATTGCCTGAACGCCTTCAGCACCGCCTCGGTGGCATGGTCACGCAGCATGCCGATGGCGCGTCCATCGGCATCGCGGACGATCTGGCCACCCGCCGGATCGGGGGTATGCGGTCCGATCCCGGCCAGCTCCAGGGCCTTGCGATTGGCGAACAGGGCATGGCCGCTGGAATGCCACAGCAGCACCGGATTGTCCGGCGACACCGCATCCAGCGCCTTGCCGGTCGGCAGGCCATCGACGTTGGGCTGCGGCGGGTGCGTCCATTGCTCCTGGTGCCAGTTGTTGCCGATGATCCAGGCACCGGGCTTGGCGTGCTTGACCGCCTCGGCCACCTTGCGCACCACGTCGGCCCAGGTCGGCGCCTCGGCCGCGCTGACATTGAGCTGGCTGAGCATCTCGCCGGTGCCCATGAAGTGCGCGTGGCTGTCGATCAGGCCGGGGATCACCGTCTGCCCGTGCAGGTCGATGGCACGGGTATGCGGGCCGATGAACGCCTTGATCTGGTCATCCGAACCCACCGCGACGATGCGATCGCCGCGTACCGCCAGGGCCTGGGCCTCGGGCTGGTGCCGGGCCACCGTGACGACGTGCGCGTCATAGAGCACCAGGTCGGCCGGCGGGGTGTCCGCCATCGCCGTCGTGGCCATGAAGAGCAGAGCGACGAAAAGCACTTTTGCAGCAGTCATCTTGCACGACCCCCATCTGCCGATGTCAGGCCTTCGATACTAGCACCGGGCGTCAAACGGGACGCAGGCCCTCAAGTCCCGTGTCAAAGTGCACCGATTTGGTTACTTGCGCTCCTTTTTGACCGGTTCCCAATGACCCACGTCGCCTCTTGTGAGGAGCCCTGAACCATTTCCGGCATGCCAACCCGGCTTCGATCGCCATGAGGCCGGCCTGCCCAGGGTGATGATGGATCCATGGCCCTTATCAAGTCTCACCCAGGTCTGCCTGACCACCTGGACGCCAACGCCGTAAAGCGCAAACGCATCGATGGTGACATCACGCCGTCGCTCGCGGATGGCGGTAAGCAGATCTGCCACGGTCAAGTGACCCTCGACCTTCAGGATCAGGCATTCGTAGGCACCCGGTGAATCCGGAGGCGGCTGCATGCCGATATACGGATAGATCCGGAACACCGTGAAGCCGGGTTCGATCCCGATGTTCCATTGGCCGCTCTGCACCCTGATGACCTGCAGTTCCGCGTCATGCAGCCAGCCCGGAGTGGCCGCCAGATCATCGATCGAATAGACGGGCGCAGCCAACGCGAGCTTTCGCCACGCGCGGATGATCCGCGTTGGCGCGGACATCGTGTGGCTGCGGTGCGCCGTGGATGCATCCTCACCCGCAACGCGCTGCGCCCTGGCCTCATGACTCCAGGCCAGAATCAAAAGGGTCAGGTACATTTTTTCTCACTATAAAATGTACCTGACCCCTTATTTCTTTTCTGATCTACAACTTTAAGCATACGGCGATGTAGCGCCCGACCAAGGGCATCTACATTTGTCTGGCTTGATAACAAGCCATAGCTCAATCGCGGCTGGTTAGCATCAAATAAATTATTGCCAGTGTTGCCCGACTCATCAATATGAAAAAACATACTTACCCCTCGGAAACCCAAGCTTCCATTTAAAGGGGGTCGGAGGTATTTATTTGGACTTTAATTACCTCCGTCCTCTTTCGCAAAGGGGCTATGACCCCGTTTTTCCTATTCGTTTTAGCTCATAAAATAATGAACCTGACACCTTATTTTGATAGCTACGTGGCACCGATCTCCCCGACAATGGGGAAACGGGCGCTTATGGTTCTATTGACGGGGCGGCGAAATGGTGACCACGTTAGTCGACACCTTTTTTTCATTTTTTACCGTCTTAAGATGCCCGAGATTTTCGGCATCTGACATCCACCACTCACACATATCTATACTATCTAGAACTGTTTGTTCATTGCCCATACTTTTTCAATTTCTAACAAAAACGTTCCTATAAGCTCAATCATTATTTTTATAAAATCCTCTCCATCCGAAGACATACGCTCTTCCATACTATAAAAATACTGCATTAAATTATTATATGACTTTACAACCCTGTCGGACCCCATGAGTGCAAGACGAAAACCAAGCTTCCTGTAATCCAAACCTAACATCATTGATATTGCCGTGCCATTTCTATCCTTGGATTTATTTTTTTTGTCATGCTTCCACGCCTCATCTGTCATAAACAATATAACAAATGGCTCCAAAATCTGATTGTATATATCAATCCTGTCATCTCTTAACTTATCTTCTAGGTTCACCCTACGTTCTATCGTAGACTTAAAACGCCACCCAACAGCTGACAGAACAAGAACAATTATTGGCGTAGCAACACTACCGACAGCTGCAACATAATCAATCCATGTCTTATCCATGTATGCACTAATCCTTTATTTGTCGATAACGTGCTTAAAAAGGGCACACTGGCCTAGGTTTTGGTTTTTGCTCTTATCTACGGCGACGCCTACGGCGCCCACCTAGTGAAATAATTGCACTATCCATGAGCCTCACAAAATCCCTAGCGTCCTTAAAGTAATTTCTAAAAGCGTTCCTTACCTCTTCACTAGTGTCAGCGCGAACAAGAACGATATCACGATCTGGCATTTCCTTTTCCAACTCGAACAATGCCCTTAGAGCATCTGGAGCGTCCTTGAAACTTTTTGTTTCCAATTCTCCAGACTCAGACAATATAAGAATCATATTTCGCTTATTTGAGACTTCGCTTCTAATTTCATTTAAACCTCTCAAAGTTTGCATCAAGTTCAACTCATGATCTAAATCTAAAAATCTTTCCAGGAGCTCTTGATTTGACAAATCATGGTGCGGTCCAAATGACCCTTCATGGGCCCTGGCTAATATCTCACTCGCCAAAGACATCGCTCTCTCATAACGAACATCGCCTTGCTGAAATTTAGGCTGACTTTCAGTAATGAAGCCTATAACCTCAACAGCAGTGGCCCAAGCATGCTGCACCAATGTTCTATACTGAATTTCAACAAATAAACCGGCTAAATGCCGTCCTACATCAGAATTAACGTTGTATTCGTATACGTCATGTATGCCCCTATAGCCGGTAGCCTTTGGGCTCTTAATATAGTCATATTTGTCTGCTTCGTTTCTTCTTCGGTGCCTGAACCTCGCTTGGTGAAGGCTCTTTCTGAATTTGTACGATTCCTCAATGTTATTAAAAATTAACCTACACCCAGCAACGTCATCCATACGTGCCAACTGCATGCGCGGAAAACGTGACAACTTATTGTAAATAGTCTTTTTCCGCTTATGTCGTTGCGCGACAGTGATGCCTGCCCCCCGCGCCCGTGTTCGCAGTATGGCTTGAAACGTATTCAGCACATTGCGGTGCGCTGCTCGCCACTCTTCAATGACTCTTAAATCATCATAAGTTTGGTCACCACTTCTTACATGGTTGCCAGCTCTATTCACTCTCGATCTAGAGCCTCCCGGATAACTTTGATCTGGCACTTTATCCACCATTTATTTTTTTTATAAGCAAAAAGGGGCAGCTTGGCGCCACCCCTTTTTTAATCATCTTAGTAACTCAGACTCTAGCCCCTCACCCACACTTCGAATACCCACAATTCAAACAAGTCTGACAGTTATCCATCAACACCAACGCCTTCGTATTGCACTTCCCACAAAGACTCGCACTGGCCGGAAACTCGCTGGACCCCTCAGCCCCCGGCATATCGGTATCCTCAGCCGTCTTCTGCCCCGACTCATACGCCGCGCGCTTCTCGTCCATCAGCTTGCGCTGGCTGTCGCTGATCTCGGGGTCCTTGATCATGCCGATCTTCTTCAGGTGGCTGCTCCACCACGCAGCCGATCTCGGCGACGATGGACGGCATGTACACGCCGCCGGCCTTGAAGTAGCCGCCGCGCGGGTCGAACACGGCCTTCATCTCCTCGACCAGGAAGGTGACGTCGCCGCCCTTGCGGAACACCGCGGACATGATGCGGGTGAGCGCCACGATCCACTGGAAGTGGTCCATGTTCTTGGAGTTGATGAAGATCTCGAACGGGCGGCGCTGCTCGTGCTCGGTGCCGCGGTTGAGCACGATGTCGTTGATGGTCACGTACAGCGCGTGCTCGAACAGCGGCGACTTGATCTTGTAGGTGGAGCCGAACAGGTCTTCCGGGCGCTCCACGCTCTCGTGCATCTGGATGACTTCGGCGCTGGCCTTGGCTGGCCTTGGCCTTGGGTTCGGCCGGGGCGGCTTCGGCCTTCTCGCCGGCTTTCAGGACCTGGTAGCCCTTGATCTTGCTCTTGATCTTGATGCTCATCTCGTCGTTCTCCTCCACGCCCCTGCCGGGAAAGATATCCCGCCCCGGCGGCGCCGGAGCGGGCTTTCAATTCCCTGCGGTCCCGTGATGGCGGCCGCGTTGGCAGTGGGCTCGGTACCGCGCGTGGCGGCTGTCCCGGCGTCGGGTACATGCCCGTCGCCTCGTTGTCGGCAGTCTTGCCGCTGCCTCGGCTTCCCCCGGCGATGCTTGCCGTGATCCCGCGCCGCGTCGTGCCGGCGGCGCGCGCTTCCCGCGACATTCAGAACTTGCCGTAATAGCCTTCCTTCAGGGCATCGAACAGGTTGGCGGCGGTGTGCATCTCGCCGTCGTATTCGATCTCCTCGTTGCCCTTGGCCTCGACCACCGTGCCGTCCTCGAGCTCGAAGCGGTAGGTGGTGTTCTCCAGGTCCGAATCCTTGACCAGCACGCCCTGGAAGGCGGCCGGGTTGAAGCGGAACGTGGTGCAGCCCTTCAGGCCCTGCTTGTAGGCGTAGAAGTAGATGTCCTTGAAGTCTTCGTACGGATACTCGGTGGGCACGTTGGCGGTCTTGGAGATGGACGAGTCCACCCACTTCTGCGCCGCCGCCTGCATGTCCACGTGCTCGTTGGGCTTGATGTCGTCGGCGGCCACGAAGTAGTCCGGCAGCTTGGCCTTGGCGTCGTCCGAGTACGGCATGGCGTCGGCGTTGATCAGCGCGCGGTAGGCCAGCAGCTCGAAGCTGTACACGCCGACCTTCTCCTTGCTCTTGCGGCCCTCGCGGATGACGTTGCGCGAGTAGTGGTGCGCGAAGCTCGGCTCGATGCCGTTGGAGGCATTGTTGGCCAGGCTCAGGGAGATGGTGCCGGTGGGCGCGATCGAGGTGTGGTGGGTGAAGCGCGCGCCGTGCTCGGCCAGCTTGCCGACCAGCTCGGGCGCGACTTCGGCCACGCGCTGCATGTAGCGGCTGTACTTGGCGTGCAGCACCGAACCCTTGATGGTGTCGCCGATCTTGAAGCCGTCCCTGGTCATCTCCGGGCGCTTGCGCAGCATCTCGGCGGTGACGGTGTAGTCGGCGGTCAGCACCGGCGCGGCGCCCTTCTCCTGGGCCAGCTCCAGCGCCACTTCCCAGCCGGCCACGGCCATCTCGCGCGCCACGCGCTCGGTGAACTCGGCCGCTTCGGTCGAGCCGTAGCGCTGCTTGAGCATGGTCAGCGTCGAGCCCAGGCCCAGGAAGCCCATGCCGTGGCGGCGCTTGTTCATGATCTCTTCGCGCTGCTGCTTGAGCGGCAGGCCGTTGATCTCGACCACGTTGTCCAGCATGCGGGTGAAGATCTTCACCACCTCGCGGTACTGGTCCCAGTCGAAGCGGGCCTTGGGGCCGAAGGCGTCGCGCACGAACATGGTCAGGTTGACCGAGCCCAGCAGGCACGAGCCGTACGGCGGCAGCGGCTGCTCGCCGCAGGGGTTGGTGGCGCGGATGTGCTCGCACCACCAGTTGTTGTTCATCTCGTTGACGCGGTCGATCAGGATGAAGCCCGGCTCGGCGTAGTCATAGGTGGACACCATGATCATGTCCCACAGGTGACGCGCGCGGACGTGGCCGTAGATCTTGCACGCCACCAGGCCGTCCTCGCGGTCGACGTAGTCGGCGTGGGTGGGCCATTCGCGCCACACCACCTGCGACTCGTCGGCGAGGTCGACCTCGTCCTGCTCCTTGACGTGCACCGGGAACACCAGCGGCCAGTCGGCGTCGGCCTCCACCGCCTGCATGAAGTCGTCGGTGATCAGCAGCGACAGGTTGAACTGGCGCAGGCGGCCGTCCTCGCGCTTGGCGCGGATGAACTCGCGGGCGTCCGGATGGCGCACGTCGAAGGTGCCCATCTGCGCGCCGCGGCGACCGCCGGCCGAGGACACCGTGAAGCACATCTTGTCGTAGATATCCATGAACGACAGCGGGCCGGAGGTGTAGGCGCCGGCGCCGGACACGTACGCGCCGCGCGGGCGCAGCGTGGAGAACTCGTAGCCGATGCCGCAGCCCGCCTTCAGGGTCAGGCCGGCCTCGTGCACCTTGTCCAGGATGTCGTCCATGGAGTCGGTGATGGTGCCCGACACGGTGCAGTTGATGGTCGAGGTCTTGGGCTTGTGCTCGCGCGCGCCGGCGTTGGAGGTGATGCGGCCGGCCGGGATCGCGCCGTGGCGCAGCGCCCACAGGAACTTCTCGTACCAGTGCTCGCGGAGCTTGTCGGTGGTCTCGACGTCGGCCAGGGCGCGGGCGACCCGCTTCCAGGTGTCGTCGACGACGATGTCGACCGGCTCGCCGGTCTTGGTCTTGAGCCGGTATTTCTTGTCCCAGATGTCCTGCGACGCCGGCTGCAGCGGAATGGCGGTGACTTCGTTGGTGACCTCGGTCTTGCGTGCCGTGCTCATCGGACAGCCACTCCCCCGGTCTTGTTATTCGTATGGTGCATGGTGTTTCGGCCTTAATCCTTTGTCGCCGGTTTTCAGGGTCCGGCGGCGAAACGGGTTCGTTGCGCACGCGGCGGCGAGCGCATCGAGGTGAACATTGTCTATCGCTGGCGACACCCGAGAATCACGTGTGCACTTCCCCATGGGCCGTGGCCCGTGCGCGCATCCCCTGCTGGTGGACATCGTGAATTGGACACAAGATGTTGTGATCGCTTGCGAGCGACAACACTAACCCTGCCGCGCCTGCTTGTAAAGTATCCGTAAGGCAGAGGCGCGCCGGGGGCCCGGGAAGCCGCCGGAAAGGGCCTCGCGCCGGGCTTTCCGGGGGGCGCGGCGACCCTTGGGGAAACTCCCGGCGATCCCCACAGTCCAAGGGCAGGCGCACTCGCGCCGCCCCCGTTCCACCCGCAAGGAGATGACCATGCCCGAGGCCTCCCCGGCTCGCCGCTTCGCCATTGTCCCGGCCCTGCTGTCGGGCCTTCTCGCCCTGCTCGCCCTGGGCCTGCCGGGCGCCGCCCGCGCCACGCTGCCGGCGGTGGTCGACGGCAAGCCCGTGCCCTCGCTGGCGCCGATGCTCAGGCAGGTGACACCGGCGGTGGTGAACATCTCCTCCAAGACCCTGGTGCGCGAGTCCAGCCCCTATTTCAGCGACCCGGTGATGCGCCAGTTCTTCGGCGACCCGGCGCCGCGCTCGCGGGTCGAGCAGAGCCTGGGCTCGGGCGTGATCGTGGACGCCGGCAAGGGCTACGTGCTGACCAACAACCACGTGATCGCCGGCGCCGACGACATCACCGTGACCCTGAAGGACGGGCGCAGCTTCAAGGCGCGCCTGGTGGGCGCCGACCCGGACACCGACATCGCGGTGCTGCAGATTCCGGCCAAGGGGCTGACGGCGCTGCCGCTGGCCGACTCCAGCGCCACCCAGGTGGGCGACTTCGTGGTCGCGGTGGGCGACCCGTTCGGCCTCGGCCAGACGGTGACCTCGGGCATCGTCTCGGCGCTGGGCCGCACGGGCCTGGGCCACACCTACCAGAACTTCATCCAGACCGACGCCTCGATCAACCCGGGCAACTCCGGCGGCGCGCTGGTCAACCTCAACGGCGACCTGGTGGGCATCAACTCGATGATCTACTCGCCGTCCGGCGCCAGCGCCGGCATCGGCTTCGCGATCCCCTCCAACCTGGTCCACGAGGTGATGCAGCAGCTGCTGACCTACGGCAAGGTGCGGCGCGGCAGCCTGGGACTGTCGGTGCAGGCGGTCGACGCGCGCATCGCCCGCGCGCTGGACCTCGACAGCGCGCGCGGCGCGGTGGTCACGCGGGTGGCCGCCGGCTCGCCGGCCGCACAGGCCGGGGTGCGCACCGGCGACGTGCTGCTGGCGGTCAACGGCCACGCGGTCGGCGACCAGCAGGCGCTGGACAACAGCGAGGGCCTGCTGCCGGTGGGCAGCAAGGTGGACCTCGAGCTGCTGCGCCAGGGCGGCACGCTCACCGTGCACACCCGCATCGAGCCCGAGCACGTGGCGCACGCCGATGGCGGCGACATCGACCCGCGCCTGGCCGGCGCGCGCCTGAGCGGCCTGAGCCGCACCCTGCGCCACCAGGGCCTGTACGGCGCCCAGGTCAGCGCCCTGGCCCCGGGCAGCCGCGCCGCGGCCAGCGGACTTGCCGCCGGCGACGTGATCATCGCCATCAACCGCCAGCGCATCACCACCCTGGAGCAGCTGCGCCGGCTGCTGCGCGAATACCATCCGGACCGGCTGGTCCTGACCGTGGTCAACGGCAACCGGCTGCGATTTGTGATGCTGCGCTGAAATCCGCGCCGCGGCGGACGCGGGCGTCGCACAACGTGAACGGCTAGACATGCCCGATACAGGTCGAACGCGCATAATGGGACCCCGAATGTCCCCAAGTGCATGACCCGTATGAATTTTCGACGTATGTCCATCGCTTTCCTGGCGCTCGTGTGCAGCAGTGGCGCGGCCCTGGCCGGCGGCACCCCGCTGACCTGGCGCGGCGACATCGCCACCGCGCGCAGCTTCGTCGACGCCATGGCGCATGCCTGGCAGCGCAGCGGCCATGGGTACGTCGCGCTGCAGCCGTTCAACACCATTTCCGGGCTGGACCAGCTCAGCCGCGGCGAGGTCGACGTCGCCGGCAGCGCGCGCGGCCCGTCGCCGCGCCGCGCCAACGAGCAGTCGCTGGACTTCACCCCGGTGGCCTGGGACGCGCTGGTCATCGTCACCAGCCGGCACAACCCGGTGCGCTCGCTGACCCTCAAGCAGCTGCACGACATCTACTACGGCAAGATCCACAACTGGCGCGAGGTCGGCGGCCCCAACGAGCCGATCAACGTGTACGCGGTGGCCAGCCCCACCGACGGCATCGAGTTCAGCCTGCGCAAGCTGCTGTACGGGCGCGGCAACCAGCCGGTCGCCGCGCCGCGCCTGTACATCAACGTCAAGAGCCTGGAACAGGGCGTGGCGCTGGATCCGGCCGGCATGGGCGTGAGCACCCTGTCGGGCGTGATCGGCAATCCGAAGCTGAAGATGCTGGCCATCGACGGCGTGCATCCGAGCACCGCCAACGTGGCCAACGGCCGCTATCCGCTGTACACCCCGCTGTACCTGGTGACCCGCAGCGGCCACGGCCAGGCGCAGGCCTTCGTCGACTTCGCCTCCAGCGCGGCCGGCCAGCGCGTGCTGCGCCAGCATCACCTTTTGCCCTACGCCGACGGCCGCGTGCTGGCGCAGAACCTGGACGACCGCGCGCAGCAGATCGCCAGCGCCGTGGGCCGCATGAGCCATGACGGCCCGACTGCCGCGCCGCGCGCCACCTACACCGCCGGCGCCGCGATGGCGCCCACCTCGCCGCTGACCCGCGCCGCGCGCGAGCGCATGCTGGACCGCAAGGACGCGCAGGAGCGCCGTCGCCGGAACACGCAGCGCTCCAACGCCATGAACAGCCAGGCCACGGCCGACAACGCCCAGCACTGACCGCGCGCCGACGCCCGGCCGACACCACGCGCCCGCCTCTCCGGCGGGCGTTTTCACTTGCGCGCCCCGCGTCCTGCCCTGCCATGCACGCGAGGCTGCCGCTATGCTGGTGCCTTGATGCAGCCAGCGAACACGCACGAGGAAGGCACCCATGAGCGGACTGATCGAATACCGGGGACGCGGCACGGTCACCCCCATCGAGGCCGTGGACCGCAAGCACTACGCGGCCTGCCGCCGGCGCCTGGGCGCCGCCGCGCGACGCTGGCTGGACGCCTCCGGATTCGAACCCGCGTCCGGCCGCGTGGCGCTGCTGCCCGATGACAAGCTCGGCCTGGCGCGGGTGCTGGTCGGCGTCGACGCCTCGCAACCGCTGCAGGCGCTGGCCGCCCTGCCGCGCGCGCTGCCGTCCGGCCGCTACCGCCTGGACGAGGCCGGCGTGGCCATGGACACGCACCTGGCCGCGCTGGGCTGGGCGCTGGGCGCCTATCGCTTCGACCGCTACCGCGAGGACGCGCGCACGCCGGCGCAACTGGTGCTCTCGCGCGCCGAGCTGAACGCGCTCAAGCCGCAGGTGGACGCGGTCAGCCTGGTACGCGACCTGGTCACCACGCCGACCGAGGACATGGGTCCGGCCGAGATCGCCCAGGCCATCCGCTCCCAGGCGCGCAAGCATCGCGCCCGCGTGCGCGAGTGGGTCGGCGACGAGCTGCTCAAGGCCAACTTCCCCACCATCCACGCGGTCGGCCGCGCCAGCCATCGGCCGCCGCGCCTGGTCGAGATGACCTGGGGCAAGTCGTCCGACCCCAAGCTGGTGCTGGTGGGCAAGGGCGTGTGCTTCGACACCGGCGGCCTGGACCTCAAGCCGTCGGCCGGCATGCGCTGGATGAAGAAGGACATGGGCGGCTCGGCGCATGCCATCGCCCTGGCCTCGCTGGTGATGGCGGCGAAACTGCCGGTGCGCCTGACGCTGCTGATCCCGACGGTGGAGAACGCCGTCTCGGGCAACGCCATCCGCCCCGGCGACGTGGTGCGCACGCGCGCCGGCCACACCGTGGAGATCGACAACACCGACGCCGAGGGCCGCCTGATCCTGTGCGACGCGCTGGCCTTCGCCGGCGAGCAGGACCCGGACCTGATCGTCGACTTCGCCACCCTGACCGGCGCCGCGCGGGTGGCCCTGGGCCCGGATCTGCCGGCGCTGTTCGCCAACCGCGAGCCGCTGGCCCGCGGCGTGCTGGAAGCCGCCGACGCGGTGCACGACCCGCTGTGGCGCCTGCCGCTGTGGCGCCCGTACCAGGCCATGCTGACCTCCAACGTGGCCGACTTCGCCAACTCCGGCGCCTCGCGCCATGCCGGCGCGGTGACCGCCGCGCTGTACCTGGAACGCTTCGTGCCGGCCACCACGCCGTGGATGCACGTGGACGTGTACGCCTGGAACGACAGCTCGCGCCCGGGCCGTCCGGCCGGTGGCGAGGCGCAGGGCCTGCGCGCGTTCTTCGCCTTCCTCGACCAGCGCTACGGCCGATCGCGCCGCGGCGCGCGCAAGCGCCGCTGACCCCTGGCCCGGCAATGCCGGGCACCAGGCCATGTCCCACCGTCGCCCGGGCCCGGTCGGCCGATCCGGCGTCCTCCAGCGCGGCGCGCCCCTTGTAGTCGGCGCGCGCTCGGGCAATGATTCCTGCATGACGGATGCTCGCCGCGTCAACCGCAGGATGCGAATCCGATGGACCCGGGCGTTCATCGCCGCGAGCTGCGCCATCGCGTTCACCGTGGCCGCGCATGTCGCCGTTCCGGGCATCGTGCAGCCGCCACTGGGCACCGACGCCATGCGCCGCGCGGCGATCGACCACCCGCAGGCCATGATCGACCGGGCGCACGCGCGCCTGAAGGCGGCCGATGGCAACCTCGACGTGGAAACCGAGCGCGGCCTGCTGTGGTGGATGGGCTCGGCGGCACTCAACCTCGGCGACGACGCCACGCTCACCGAAGCCGTGCTGCGCCTGGACAGCCTGCACCACGTCGGCCACGACCCGCTGGCCGGCGCCGCGGCCAACTACCTGCGCGCCTTTCACCAGATCCTCAACGGCGATGCCGGCGGCCTGGTCGCCGCCCTGCGTGCCGCCGCCCTGGTGCAGGACAGCGACGATCCGCGCGTGCGCGCCTGGTCGGGCTACCAGCTGTGCGATGCCTACACCCAGGCCGGCGAGGCGGCCCAGGCCGTTCCGGTCTGCCGCCAGGCCGCGGCCGATGCGCGCAAGGTCGGCGATGCGTGGGAACTGGCCGACGACGAGAACGACCTGGGCTGGAACGCCTCGGCCATGCACAAGTACGCCGAGGCCATCGCCTGGTACGAGCAGTCGCGCGCGCGCTTCGCCTCGATCGGCGCCGAGCAGGTGGTGGCCCAGGTCGGCGACAACCTGGCACACACGCTGCTGCTGGTCGGTCGCCCGCGCGAGGCGCTGAAGCTCTCCGAGGCCTCGCTGGAACGCGAGAAGGCCGCCGGCAACGAGAGCGACGCCCTGCTCTCGCGCGCCAACATCGCGCGCGCCGAGGCCGCCCTGCACCATCCACGGCGCGCCGAGCAGGTGATCAAGGCGGCCATCGACGAGGCGCGCCGGACCAGCAACCGCGGGCTGCTGCCGGATTTCTACGCGGCCGACAGCCGCTTCGCCGAGGCCGCCGGCGACATGCCGCGGGCGCTGGCCAGCGCGCGCAAGGTCGGCGAACTGCTGCGCCAGCAGCGTCACCCGAGCGTGCTGGCGGCGGAGCGGGCCCTGGAGGACCGCTACCAGGCGCGCGAACGCGAGCTGCGCATCAGCGAACTGCAGCGCGAGAATGGACTCAGCGCCATGCAGCTGAACGTGGCGCAGGCGCAATCGCAGCGCGAGCGGGCCTGGGTCGTGGCGGCGCTGCTGGGCGTCATCGCCCTGCTGGTGATCATCTGGCTGCTGTACCTGCTGCTGCGCGCCCAGCGCCGGCACGCCGACTCCCTGCGCGAGCTGTCGCTGCGCGATCCGCTGACCGGCGTGGACAACCGACGCTCGTTCATGCAGGCCGCCGGCAGGCTGGTCGATACCCTGCGCACGGACCAGGCCGCCCGGCACGCGCTGCTGCTGATCGACCTGGATCATTTCAAGCACGTCAACGACAGCGACGGCCACCCCGCGGGCGACCGCGTGCTGGTGCAGGTGGTGCGGCAGATCGAGCACGCCGCCGGAACCGCCGTCACGCTCGCGCGCCTGGGCGGCGAGGAGTTCGCCCTGCTGTGCGCGGACACCTCCGCCGACGCCGCCCGGGCGCTGGCCCTCGACATCTGCCGGCGCGTCGCCCACATGCCGCTGCCGCTGCCTGAGGACTCGCCGATCGAGCGCATCACGGTGAGCATCGGCGTGGCGATCCTCGACGGCGTCTCGTGCACCGACATGGACAGCTGGCTGCGTACCGCCGATGCCGCGCTGTACCAGGCCAAATCCGACGGCCGCAACCGCGTGGTCGTGGCGGGCGACGATGCCGCGACGCGTGTAGGCTGATGCCGGATCACCCCGACCAGGCACGCCCATGGAAGCGATGACGTTCAGGACCAGTGCCCACGATGCCGTGCGCTTCTGGGAGCGCGGCCGGGTCGCCTACAACCTGGCGCTGGCCGTGGTGGTCGGCATCGTGTTCACGTACTTCTGGCCGCTGTCGCGCCAGGCGCTGTCGCTGGACCGGGCGCTGGATGTGTTCATCCTGGCCGTGCTGGCCAACGTGCTGTACTGCTCGGCCTACGTGGTCGACCTGTTCCTGCAGTACGCAGGCTTCGCCGCGGCCTGGCGCCGCCGCCGCTGGATGCTGTGGGCGCTGGGCACGACGCTGGCCTGCGTGCTGGCGCAGTTCTTCGCCCGCGGCATGTTCGGCCACCCGCACTGAGGCGCACGACACGCCCGGGCCACGGGGTGAACCTCGCGCCGTTACACTGGTCCATGGACCGCATGCGCATGACACCGCCACGATGACCCCCGACATCCGCTTCAGCGCCGAGGAAAAGCAGCGCATGGTCGCGCGCGTCAAGCGCTACTTCAGCGAGGAACTGCACCAGGAGATCGGCCCGTTCGACGCCGGGTTCCTGCTCGACGTCCTTGCCCGGGACCTCGGCGCGTACTTCTATAATCGTGGCCTGTACGATGCGCAGGCGGCCCTGTCGGCGCGCATCGACGACGTCCAGGACGCCATACTGCAGCTGGAACGCCCCACCGAACCAAGCACGTGAAGACCGCATGACCGAACGCCCACACGCCCCGCACGCCTACCGCCCCGTCCGCACGCTGTGGTGGATCTACTTTGCCCTGATCGCGCTGTACTGGCTGCTGGCCGTGTTCAGCGTGCACACGCTGTCGGACGGCCTGCAGGCGGCGTTCTTCGGCTTCGGCCTGGTCGGCCTGTGGGGCTACCTGCGGCATGTCGCGATCGGCTGGCGCGCCCTGTGGATCGCCTATCTTGCCCTTTTCGTGCTGTGGGTCGTCGGCAACATCGTGCTGCACTTCGTGCGCGGTCCGGCGGCAGGCGTGCTGCCCGCGCTGATCGCCGCCTTCGGCGTGCTGCTGGTGTTCGGCCTGGCCGCCTGGGCCCTGTGGCGTTACAGCTTCCGCTGTGCCTCGCTGTGGCAGCGCCGCCCGAAGGACGCGCCGGCGCGCTGAAGACGCCTCGGCCACCGCCGCATGCGCGGCATGGAGACATCAGGGGGATCGAGGCATGAACACGGACACGTTCGACGCCGCGGCGACCACGCCACAGACGCCGCACGGCGCCAGCGAGGGCTCGGCGCCGGCCATGCGCCTGTATACGCCCACCCAGGCCGCTTGCGGCGCCCTGCTGGGTGGCCCGATGGGGGTGATCTATTTCCTGTGGGCCAATTTCCGCACCCTGGGGCGACCGCGGGCGGCCCGCGCCACGCTCGTCTACGGCATGCTCGGCTTCGTCGGCCTGCTGGCTCTGATCATGCTGCTGCCGCGGCAGACACCGAGCCTGGTCTTCACCCTGACCTACGCGCTGGTGGCCCGGCACGTGGTCCGGCACCTGCAGATGTCACGCGAGGCCATCGCGGCATCGGACCGCCATCGGCCGCAGTCGAACTGGCGGGTGGCCGGCATCGGCCTGCTGTGCGCGCTGCTCTCCCTGGCGCTGGCGGTGCCGGTGGTCATCGTGCTGATCCTGCTCGGCCTGCCGCTGAATTGAGTCACGCGGCATCGCCGGGGCGTCCGGGTCCGACCCCGGGGCGGTGCTCGGGATGGCGGTATTCAGAGACCGCCAGCATCAGCACCGCGGCCAGGCCGACACCCAGCGGCAGCACCGACAGCGCCAGGCGCAGGTCGCCGCCGGCCTGCTCGGCGAGCACCCCGACCAGCGGCTGGAACACCAGCGCGCCGGCAATGCCGATCATGTTGACGAAGGCCACCACGGTGCCGGCCCGGCGGCTGGGCTGCCCTTCCTTGGCCATGGCGAAGGTCAGCATCTGCAGGCCGCCGAAGAACCCCCCGGCCAGCAGCAACGCGCCCACGCCCCACGGCGGCAGCGGCAGGTACAGGGCGCCGGCATAGGCCAGCGCGGTCAGCAGCGCGCCGGCCAGCACCAGGTACTTGCGATGGCCGAGGCGGTCGGACAGCCAGCCGCCACTGATGCTGCCCGCGGCCATGCCCCAGAAGACCATCGCCACCAGGCCCTGCGCCTGCACCGGCGTAAGGTGGCGATCGCGCACCAGCTCGGTGGTGCCCCACAACCCCCCGTAGACGTTGACCGGCAGGTAGTACAGCAGGCCCGCGACGGCGATGATCCAGATGCGCCGGTCGCCGAGCACGTCGGCCAGGCTTTCGCGCACGTGGGCCATGGCGCCGATGTCCGGCGTGTATGCGCCGGTGCGCTCGGGATCGCGCAGGAACAGCGCCGCCAGCGTGCTGACCGCAAGGCCGAACAGCGCGGTGGCCACGAACACGGCACGCCAGCCGGCGCTGTCGATGGCCCCGGTCAGCACCACGCCGCCAATCGCCGTGCCCAGCATGCCCACCGCGTTGACGCTGCCCGAGAGCAACGCGAAGCGTTCGGGAGGAAAGCCGTGGTTGACCAGCCACAGCGCCGCGACGAAGGCGAACGAGGCGCCAAAGCCCATCAGCAGCCGGCCCAGGCCACCCAGCCAGATCGAGCCGCCGGCCACGAACACCAGCACGCCCAGCGCGCACAGGAAGCTGCCCAGCATGACGAAGCGGCGCGCGCCGTAGCGGTCCAGTAGCAGGCCGACCACGATCTGCATCGGCGCGTAGATCCAGAAGAACAGGCTGGCCAGGGTGCCGAAGCCCGAATCGCCCAGGCCATAGGCCTGCTCGATGGCCGACGCGGCCAGGCTCGGCTCGATGCGCACCACGAACTCGAACAGGAAGAACGCCGAAGCCAGGACGAAGGCGACGCGGGCGGCGGTGGCGGGTTTCATGGACGGCGTTCACGCGGATCGGACATCGCCCCACTATCGGCAATCGACGCGGTCGCGACAAGCGTCCGGACTGCACGCCGGCGACGTAAGATGCCGCCATGACCGTCACGGCACCGCCCCTCGAGATCCGCGCCGACGACCCGGGCAACCCGGCCCTGCTTGCGTTGCTGCGCGAACACCACGGCGACATGCTGCGCCATTCGCCGCCGGAAAGCGTGCATGCGCTCGACGAGGCCGCGCTGCGCCACGGCGGCGTCGACTTCTTCAGCGCCTGGCGCGACGGCCGTCTGGCCGGCTGCGCGGCGCTCAAGCCGCTTCACGCGCGCCACGCCGAGATCAAGTCCATGCGCACGGCCGCCCACAGCCTGCGCCAGGGCGTGGCCACCGCGCTGCTGGCGCATCTGGTCGCCGAGGCCCGCCGCCGCGGCTACGCGCGCCTGAGCCTGGAGACCGGCTCCATGGACGCCTTCGCCCCCGCCCGCGCGCTGTACGCGCGCCACGGCTTCGTCGAATGCGGGCCGTTCGCCGATTACGTCGAGGACCCGTACAGCGTGTTCATGACCCTGGACCT
The DNA here is from genome assembly GCA_963821885.1 of uncultured Gammaproteobacteria bacterium. Taxonomy (GTDB): domain Bacteria; phylum Pseudomonadota; class Gammaproteobacteria; order Xanthomonadales; family Rhodanobacteraceae; genus Oleiagrimonas. The sequence continues at coordinate 481,541 of CAWGFN010000002.1, forward strand.
GACTTCGCCCCCGATCACGTAGGGCGGACTGTGTCCGCCATGGCGCATTGTGGACGGCGGACAGAGTCCGCCCTACGTGCGGGTTGCAGCACGCGCTGGCCGGCAGCAGGTGGCTAGCCGCCCGTCAGGTGCCGGAAGTAGTCCCGGTGGATCCGCGCATCGAGCCAGGTTTCGGCGACCTGCCTGTCGGCACGCACCTGCGAGCCCGAGACCGGCACCGCGCAGCGCCGAGGATCGACCATCACATGCACCACCGGCGCGCCGCCCCGCGCGCGCTGCGCCGCATCGAGCACGGCGGCGAACCCCTCGCCGTAGTCCTCGCTGGTGAACACGGCATCCACGTCGACCGCCAGGACCGCATGCAGCAGCCAGGCGACGAAGTGCCGATGGTCCTCTGCAGGGGCCTCGTTGTCGGGCACGACGCGCGGCGCCACGCCCCGCCGCTCGCAGTGCGCGGCCAGTCGCGCATCGTCGATCACCAGGGACGGGACATCGGGATACAGCATGCGCAGCCAGCGCTCGCGTCGTGGCGGCGCGCAGCCGGCGTATTCGGGCTTGGTGTAGCTGATCACCAGCAGCCGTTCGCACCGCGACAACGCCCGGTCCAGCAGCAACTGATGGCCGCGGTGCAACGGGCAGAACTTGCCGACCACCAGGCCGCTGGCGAAGCGCCTCACGGTCACCCCGCGGACATGAAAAAGGGAGGCGCGAACGCCTCCCTTTTCAATACCGGAACAACGCCATGCATCAGTCGGTCGCGGCCACGCCCTTCTTGCCGGCGTAGGGCAGGACTTCGGCGGCCAGCTTGGTGTTGCCGCGGATCAGGTCGACCTCGTCGGCGACGATGTGCGCGGCCTCGTCCAGCATCACGTCGGTGGCGTCCTTGGCCGCCTTCTGCTGCTTGACCTGGTCGGCGATGCTGCGCTCGCCCGGAGTCAGGCCGTCGTCCAGCTGCACCTCGGCGCTGTCGCTGGTGTCGCCGTCGATCGCCTTGTGGCGCTCGCGGAAGGCCTTCTCCACCGCCTCGTTGTGCTGGCGCTCGGACTTGCGCACGGCGTAGTCCAGCGACACCGTGGTCTTTTCGCGGTTGGCCTTGTAGACGTTCAGCTCGTCGAGCATCAGCTTCCACGCCGGCGAGGTGTCGATGCGCGCGTCGTGGCGCTTCTCCAGCATCGGCACCAGCACCTTCAGGTTGGCCACCGGGGCGTAGGTGGCCGGCGCGATGTGGGTCCACGGCAGGGCATTGTCGTAGGTCGACTCGCCGAACAGCTTCTCGTCGCCGGTCTTGGGGAAACCGATGTCCGGCGTCACGCCGCGCAGCTGGGTGGAGCCACCGTTGATGCGGAAGAACTTGGCGATGGTCATCTTCAGCTTGCCGTACTTGCCGCCGCCCTCGTCACCGGCCCAGCGGTCCAGGGGCACCAGGCTCTGCACCGTGCCCTTGCCGAAGGTCGGCTCGCCGATGATCAGGCCGCGACCGTAGTCCTGGATCGCCGCGGCGAAGATTTCCGAGGCCGAGGCGGTGCCGCGGTTGACCAGCACCGCCAGCGGGCCCTTCCACAGCATGCCCGGGTCGTCGTCGTTCTGCTCGTCGACCTTGCCGTCGGTGTTGCGCACCTGGACCACCGGACCCTTGTTGATGAACAGGCCGGTCATCTTGGTCGCTTCGCTCAGCGAACCGCCGCCGTTGTTGCGCAGGTCGACGATGATGCCGTCGACCTTTTCCTTCTTCAGTTCTCTGATCAGCCTGGCGACGTCGCGCGAGGCGCTCTTGTAGTTCGGGTCATCGGCCGCGTGGGCGTCGAAATCCTCGTAGAAGGAAGGCAGGTCGATGATGCCGATGCGGTGCACGCCGCCGGCGTCCTTGACCTCGATGAGCTTCTTCTTCGCGGCCTGCTCGGCCAGGGTCACCTTCTTGCGCACCAGGGTGATGACCTCGTGCTTGCCATCCAGCCCGCTCTTGGACGGGATCACTTCCAGGCGCAGGGTGCTGTCCTTCTTGCCGCGGATCTTGGACACCACGTCGTCGATGCGCCAGCCGACCACATCCTGCAACGGGCCACTGGTGCCCTGGCCGACGCCGACGATGCGGTCGCCGACGTGGATCATGCCGGACTTGTCGGCCGGGCCGCCGGGCACCACCTCGCGCACGATGGTGTAGTCGTCACGCGACTGCAGCACCGCGCCGATGCCGACCAGCGACAGCTTCATGGCGATATCGAAGTTCTGCGCCGCGCGCGGGCCGAAGTAATCGGTGTGCGGGTCGGTGGTCTCGGCATAGGCGTTCATGAAGGCGTCGAACGCGTCCTGCGAGTCCATCTGGCCGATGCGGTCCAGGTAGTTGGCGTAGCGCTTGTCCAGGGTCTTGCGGATCTCGGCTTCGGGCTTGCCGGCCAGCTTCAGGCGCAGCCAGTCGTTCTTCACGCGCTTGCGCCACAGGGCGTCCAGCGCCTTCTCATCGGGCGCCCAGGCGGCGTGCTCGCGGTCGACGTCGTAGCTTTCGTTCTTCTTGAACTCGAAGCCCTTCTTGAGCAGCTCGCGGGCATAGTCCAGGCGCTGCGTGACGCGCTGGATGTACAGGTTGAAGATGGCGAACGGACCGGACAGGTCCTGGTTCCAGATCGCGTCGTCGAAGCGGTCGCGCATGCTGGTGAAGCGGTCGATGTCGGCCTTGGTGAAGTACAGCTTGTCACCGTCCAGGCCCTTCAGGTAGGCGTCGTAGATCTTCGCCGACATGGCGTCGTCGAGCGGCTTGGCGTCGTACTGGTAGCGGGTCAGGATCCGCGCCGAGATGTCCGCGGCCTGCGCCTGGACCTCGGTCGGCTTGAGCGTCAGCGAGGCGGACTTGGCGGGGACATCGGCATGTGCCGCGAAGCCGGTCAGGGCCAGCAGCGTGACGGACAGGAACAAACGCTTGATCATTCAGGCGACCTCGACAAAACCGGCGGCATGAGCCTGCTCGTCGGCGTGGTAGGACGAGCGCACCAGCGGGCCGGAGGCGACATGGGTGAAGCCCATGGCCATGCCCGCTTCGCGCAGCGACTCGAATTCGTCCGGGGTCCAGTAGCGGACCACGGGATGGTGGTGTGCGGTGGGCTGCAGGTACTGGCCGATGGTGACCATGTCCACGTCGTGCGCGCGCAGGTCGCGCAGCGTGTCCAGCACCTGCTCCATGGTCTCGCCCAGGCCGAGCATGATGCCGGACTTGGTAGGGATGTCCGGATGCTGCGCCTTGAACTGCCTGAGCAGGTCCAGCGACCACTGGTAGTCCGCGCCCGGGCGCACCTCGCGATACAGGTCCGGCACGGTTTCCAGGTTGTGGTTGAACACGTCCGGCACGTGCTCGGCGAGCGCCTCCAGCGCGCGCTCCATGCGGCCCTTGCCGCGGAAGTCCGGGGTCAGGATCTCGATGCGGATGTCCGGGCTGGCATGGCGCACCGCGCGGATGCAGGAGGCGAAATGCGCCGCGCCGCCGTCGCGCAGGTCGTCGCGGTCGACCGAGGTGATGACCACGTAGCGCAGGCCCATGCTGGCGATGGTCTCGGCCAGGCGCGCCGGTTCGGCCGCATCGGGCGGCGCCGGACGGCCGTGGGCGACGTCGCAGAACGAGCAGCGGCGGGTGCAGACCTCGCCGAGGATCATGAAGGTGGCGGTGCCCTTGGAGAAGCACTCGTGGATATTCGGGCACGAGGCTTCCTCGCACACGGTCACCAGGTGGTGCTCGCGCAGCCGGGCCTTGAGCTGCTGCACGGCGTTGCCCTGCGGCAGGCGCACGCGGATCCACGAGGGCTTGCGCAGCACCGGGCCGTCGGTGTCGAAACCGGCGCGGTTGCGGGCGATCTTGTCGCCGGCGACCTGCTTGTCGACCACCTGGAGGGGAATGTTCTTGTTGGGGGACTCGCTCGGATTCATGTCCATCTCTATGCGCAGACAGCGCCCTGCCCCGGGAGTTCAGGGATATGGGGTTCGGCGGCTGTGACCCGGTAGGCGAACTGGCGCGCGATCTGCCCGATCAGCACGTCCTCGACCGCCTCCAGGCCGGAAGGTCCGCCCAAGTCTAGCACCTGCGTGACCTGCAAACCCTTGTAGCCACAGGGATTGATGCGGTGGAACGGCTCCAGGTCCATGTTCACGTTGAAGGCCAGCCCGTGGAAGGTGCAGCCGCGACGCACGCGCAGGCCCAGCGCGGCGACCTTGGACCCGGCCACGTAGACCCCGGGCGCGCCCTCGACCCGTTCGGCCACGATATTCCAGTGTTCCAGCGTATCGATGATGGCCTGCTCGATTCGGTGCACCAGTTCACGCACGCCCACGCCCAGCCGGCGCAGGTCGACCAGCGGATAGGCCACGATCTGGCCGGGGCCGTGGTAGGTCACCTGGCCACCGCGATCGACGGGCACCACGGGAATGTCGCCGGGCATGAGCACATGCTCCCATTTGCCGGCTTGCCCCAGGGTGAACACCGGATCGTGCTCGAGCACCCACAGCTCGTCCAGGGTGGTCTCGTCGCGCCGGTCCGTGAAGGCACGCATGGCCTGCCAGACCGGCTCGTAGGGCTGGCGCCCGAGCCGGCGAACTAGCAGTTCGCGTCCGCCGTCGGCGGACGCAGCAGCGGGTTTGGAGGTTGCACTCATGCTCGATTCCGCTGGCGACGCGCCCGCGACATGCGGGCGAGCCGGTTTACAGGGTGTAGCGGATGTCCGGATCCGCGCGCAACGCGGCGTGGGCCGCGTCGTAGTCCTCGCGCCGTTCGCAGTCGAAGTCGACGGTGACGGCGATGTAGTTGCCCTTGCTGGAAGGGCGCGTGCTCATGCGGTCGATGTGCACCCGCCGACCCAGCTTGCGCAGGATCTCCGGCACCTTGCTCTCCAGCACCGCGCCGGCATTGCCCATGGCGGTGATGGTGAAGGTGCCGGGAAACTGGAAACCCTGCCCGGGTTCTTCCGGCTGGATGTTCTCGACATCCCGCATCAGCTCGCACCCTTCTTGCTGTCGCCGTGGTGGAACCACAGCAGGATGGTATCCCACAGGCGGGTGAAGAAGCCGCCTTCCGGCGCGTCGTCCAGCGCCACCAGCGGCTGTTCGAGCACCACCTTGCCGTCCAGGCTGACGCGCAGCGTGCCGACCTTCTGGCCCTTCTTGAACGGCGCGACCAGCGGATCGGGAATGTCGGTGGTCGGCTTGAGGTTGGCGTACTCGCCGCGCGGGATGGTGACCACGGCCGACGAGGCCAGGCCCAGCGGCAGGGTGTCGGCCTCGCCCTTCCACAGGCGCGGGCTGCGCAGCGCCTTGCCGGCCGCGTACAGGGTGTGGGTCTCGTAGAAGCGGAAGCCGTAGTTCAGCAGGGCCTGGGCGTCGTCGGCGCGGGCGGCCTCGGTCGGCGCGCCCATGACGATGGCGATCAGGCGCTGGTCGCCGCGCTTGGCCGAGGCGGCCAGGCAGTAGCCGGCCGCGCTGGTGTGGCCGGTCTTGATGCCGTCGACCGACGGATCACGCCACAACAGCGTGTTGCGGTTGTGCTGGGTGATGCCGTTCCACTTGAACTCCTTGATCGCGGAGATCGCGTAGTCGGTCGGGAAGTTGTGGATCAGCGCGCGCGAGAGCACCGCCACGTCGCGCGCGGTGGTGTAGTGGTCGTCCACCGGGTAGCCGGACGCGTTGGAGTAGTGCGTGCCACTCATGCCCAGCTGCTTGGCGTAGGCATTCATCAGGCCGGCGAAGGCCTGCTCGCTGCCGGCCACGTGCTCGGCGAGGGCGATGGCGGCGTCGTTGCCCGACTGGATGATCATGCCGTACAGCAGGTCCTTCAGCGGCACCTCGGAATTGACCTTCAGGAAGCTGGTGGAACCGTCGGTGCCGGCGCCGCCGGACTGCCAGGCGTGCTTGGAGATGAACACCTTGTCGTCCATGCCCACCTTGCCGGCGGCGATCTCGGCCGAGACCACGTAGTCGGTCATGATCTTGGTGATCGAGGCCGGCACCACGCGCTCGTTCGGGTCCTTGCTGGCCAGGATGCGGCCGGTGGCGTAATCCATCAGCACCCAGGACTTGGCCTCGAAGGTGGGCGGCGGCGGCACCGGCGCGGCAATCGGGCCCGGTTTGGGTATGCCCGGGCTGGGCGGCGTCTGCTGCGCGAAGGCGGCGCCGACCAGCGCCACGAGGACGATCAGGATGAGGGCCAGGACGGGAGAGCGGCGGGAGAACGTCATGGTGGGGTCCGGTTGGTGGAAATGGGGCGCGCGGGGCGCATGGATCACTGTCTAGCGTGTCGAGGTGGCCGTGCGCGGGCGGACGCAGGGCCCTTGCAGGGCAGTCGCGAGCGGTCCATGACCGCCTAGTCTACCGCCACTTTCGGTTCGGGCAGACCCAGGCGCACGACCTTGCGGGTCAGGGCGTCGGCGTCGGCCACGTCGTGCAGGGGCCCCAGGCGCACGCGCTGCACGGTACGTCCACCCACCTGAATGTGGCTGATCTGCACCGGCCCCAGGCCGGCCGCGCGCAGGCGCCCGGCCACCCGCTGCGCGTTGGCGGCGTCGGCGAAGGCGCCCACCTGCAGCCAGATGCCCGGCTCGGAACCGGAGACCTTGACCGTTTTCGGCGGCGTCAGTTGCGCCGGGTGCGCGGGGTCGATGGCCTGCACTTCCACCAGCCCGGTGCCCCGGGGCCAGATGCCGATGCGCACCGCCGCGGCGTAGGACAGGTCGATCAGCCGGTTGGCCACGAACGGGCCGCGATCGTTGATGCGCACGATCACGCTCTTGCCGTTCTCAAGGTTGGTCACGCGCGCCCAACTGGGCAGCGGCAGCGTCTTGTGCGCGGCGGTGAAGGCGTACATGTCGTACTTCTCGAAGCTCGAGGTCATGTAGCCCTGGAACTTCTTGCCGTACCAGCTGGCGATGCCGCGCTGGTCGTAGCCGTCGGCGCTGGACAGCACGTGGTAGGTGCGGCCGCGCACGGTGTAGGGCGAGGTGTTGCCGTAGCGCGAGCGCGGTTCCGGATGCGGCACCGGCTCGGGCAGCTTGGCGATGTCCTCGGGCGGCAGGGCCGGGCCGCTGTCGTGGCGGTCGCGGTAGCGGCTGTCCTGCGGCAGGCTGGTGTCGTCGATGGGGCCGGCGACCGCGGCATCCGGCGCCTGCGCGCTGCCGGCAACGGCGGGGCCGCCGCCGGGTTCAGGCGTGGCGGGCGTCGCCGGGCGCGGCTTGGGACCCGCGCATCCGACCAGCATCAGCAAGATCAGTGAAGGGACGCATGCGCCTCGCCTCACGGCGCCGCCTCGGTGGCGGCCGGCGCGCGCACGCCCGCGGCGATCGCATGCGCCAGGTCGCGCACGGCCATGGCGTACATCGGGCTGCGGTTGTAGCGCGTGATGACATAGAAGTTGTCGAAGGTGAACCAGTGTTGCGTGCCGTGCTCGCCTTCCAGGGTCAGCAGGTTGGCGGCCACGCCGGGATCGAGCCGCTCCAGCGGCGCGTAGCCCAGCGACTCGTATTGCTCCACGGTGCGCTGCGGCGGCTTGGCCAGGTAGGCGATCTGCGCCGCGTCGGTCTGCGACTGCGCGCGCGCGGCAACGGCACCGTCGGTCTGCCAGCCGTGCTGATGGAAGTAGTTGGCGACGCTGGCCAGGATGTCCGGCAGCGAGTCGTGCAGGTCGATGTGGCCATCGTGGTCGGCATCGACGCCGAAGGCCTGGATCGAGGTGGGCATGAACTGGCCCCAGCCCTGGGCGCCGGCGTAGGAGCCGGTCAGGGTGTCGATCGGACCGCCGAGCATGCTGTCGGGCAATTCCAGCAGGGTCTTGAGCTGCTCGCGGAAGAATGCCGCGCGCGGCGGATAGTAGAAGGCCAGCGTGACCAGCGCATCGAGCACCCGGTACTTGCCGGTGATGCGTCCGTAGCGCGTTTCCACGCCCAGGATGGCGACCAGGTACTGCGGCGCCACGCCGTATTTCTTCGCCGTGGCGTCGACCAGCGCGCGATGCTCGCGATAGAAGGCGATGCCGTCCTGGATGCGCTCGGGCGTCATGAAGATCGGCCGGTAGTCCTTCCACTCCAGCTGCTTCTCCGCCGGCCGCGAAATGGCATCGAGGATGGACTGCTGTTTCTTCGCGCCATCCAGCAGCGCGGTCAGACGCGCCGGGTCCTTGCCGGTGTCGGCCGCCACCTCGCGCACCAGCTCGGCCTCGCCCGGGTGGGTTTGGGCGCGAACCGCGTACCAGGGCGCCAGGCACAGCAGGGCGGCGAGCAGCGGAATCAGGCGGCGGGGCGTGGGCATGAACCGGGAACCGTCAGGATTGAAAAAGCGCTTACATCCTAGCAGCTTGCATGGCCCTTTCCACATTCCGCGTGAGCATCACGAGCGGTCCTTGCGCGGCTTGCCCCGACCCTTGCCGGGCGCCTTGCCCGCGGGCCCGGACGCCTTGCGCTTGGGCGCCCGCCGCGCCGGTGCGTCCTTGCGCGCGCCGGCCGGCGCCTTGCCGCCCGATCGCGGCCGCGGCGGCCCGGCGGTGGCGCGCTCCAGGCGCAGCATGCGCCCGACCACGCGGACCTTCTTCAGATGCGCGACGATTTCCGCCGGCATCTTCTCGGGCAGGTCGATCAGGCTGTGGTCGTCGCGAATGCTCAGGCGGCCGATGTACTGGCTGTCCAGGCCGGCCTCGTTGGCGATCGCGCCGATGATGTTGCCGGGCTTGACCCCGTGCACGTGGCCCACCTCCAGGCGGTAGGTGTCCTTGCCCGCCTCGGACACGTGCGGACGCGCGAAGGATCGCTCGCCCTTGCCCTCGCGCGCGCCGCGGACCGGCTTGCCACGCTCCGGACGCTGCCCGGGCGGCTGCTCGCGCAGCTTGCGCTCGCTCACGCTCTCGGTCAGCAGCAGCGGCTTGTCGCCATGCGCCAGGCGCGCCAGCGCGGCGGCGATCTCCATCGGCGCGGCGCCGCGCTGCTCGGCGTACTGCGCGACCAGGTCGCGGAAGGCATCCAGGCCCTCGCCCTCGAGCGCGGCGTCGATGCGCTCCATGAAGCGGTTGATGCGGCGATCGTTGACCTGTTCCACGCCGGGCAGGTGCATCGGCTCGATGGCCTGGCGGGTGGCCCGCTCGATGGCGCGCAGCATGCCGCGCTCGCGCGCATTGACGAACAGGATCGCCTCGCCGCTGCGACCGGCGCGGCCGGTGCGGCCGATGCGGTGGACGTAGGACTCGGTGTCGTAGGGAATGTCGTAGTTGAGCACGTGGCTGATGCGCTCCACGTCCAGGCCGCGCGCGGCCACGTCGGTGGCCACCAGGATGTCGAGCTGGCCGTCGCGCAGCTGGCCGATCACGCGCTCGCGCTGCGGCTGGGCGATGTCGCCGTTGATGGCCGCCGCGGCAAAGCCGCGGGCCTGCAGCTTCACGGCCAGTTCCTCGGTCGCCTGCTTGGTGCGCGCGAACACGATCATGGCGTCGAACGGCTCGGCCTCGAGGATGCGCGTGAGCGCGTCGAGCTTGTGCACGCCGGCCACGTTCCAGTAACGCTGGTGGATGTTGCTGGCGGTGGTGGTCTTCGCCGCGATGGCGACTTCGACCGGATCCTTCAGGTGGGTCTGCGCGATGCGCTTGATGGGCGCCGGCATGGTGGCCGAGAACAACGCCACCTGGCGCGTGGCGGGGGTGGCCGAGAGCACCGCCTCGACGTCCTCGGCGAAGCCCATCTTCAGCATCTCGTCGGCCTCGTCGAGCACCAGGAAGCGCAGCGCGGACAGGTCCAGGGTCTTCTTCTTCAGGTGATCGACAATGCGTCCGGGCGTGCCCACCACCACGTGCACGCCGCGGCGCAGGCCCTGCAGCTGCGGGCCATAGCCCTGGCCACCGTAGATCGGCAGCACGCGGAAACCCGGGACATGGGCGGCATAGCGCTGGAAGGCCTCGGCGACCTGGATGGCCAGTTCGCGGGTCGGCGCCAGCACCAGCGCCTGCGGCTTGCCGGCCACCGGGTCCAGGCGCGACAGGATCGGCAGCGCGAAGGCCGCGGTCTTGCCGGTGCCGGTCTGCGCCTGGCCGAGCACGTCGCGCCCGTCCAGCAGCGGCGGGATGGTCGCGGCCTGGATCGGCGAGGGCGATTCATAGCCGACATCGACAAGCGCCTGCTGCACCGCGGGAGCAAGCGCCAGGCCGGCAAAGGTCGGCCCGTCCGGGGTGGCGGGCGCGGGATCGGGGGCGGGGGATGTCATGGCAACCTCGGCGGGGCGCGCGGCAAGTGGCCGGGCGCGGACCGTCATTCTAGCAGTTTGTGTCGCGCGCCCGGCGCCGTCGTCCCCGGCCTCAGGCCAGCTGCGCGAGCAGGGCCCGCGCGGTGTCGCCCGAGGAGGCCGGGTTCTGGCCGGTGACCAGGCGCCCGTCGACCTGCACGAAGGACGCCCACTCCGCGCCACGGTCGTAGTGCCCGCCCAGGCGGGTCAGCTCGTCCTCCACGCGGACCGGCACCGCGTCGATCAGGCCGACCGCGGTCTCCTCGGCGTTGCTGAAGCCGGTGACCTTGCGGCCCTTCACCAGCGGTGCGCCCTCGGCGTCGGTGACGTGACGCAGCACGGCCGGCGCATGACAGACGGTGGCGACCGGCTTGCCGCTGTTCCAGAACGACTCGATCAGGCCGATCGAGTCGCGGTCCTCGGCCAGGTCCCACAACGGACCGTGGCCGCCGGGATAGAACACCGCGTCGAACTCGTCGGGATTCACTTCGGCCAGCTTGCGGGTATGCGCCAGCGCCTGCTGGGCGTCGGCATCGTTCTTGAAGCGGCGCGTGGTCTCGGTCTGCGCGTCCTCGGCGTCGCTGCCGGGATCGAGCGGCGGCTGGCCGCCGGCCGGCGAGGCCAGGGTGATCTGCGCGCCGGCGTCCTTGAACACGTAGTACGGCGTGGTGAATTCCTCCAGCCAGAAGCCGGTCTTGCGGCCGGTGTCGCCGAGCTGGTCGTGGGACGTCAGGACCATAAGGATCTTCATGGGGGAACTCCTTGCGTGAAGCGGGAAATCGTGGGGCGAAACAGGCATCAGGCCGGCGGCGCGTCAGGACCGACGCGCACCACGAGCTTGCCGAAGTTGGCGCCGTCGAGCATGCCGATGAAGGCCTGCGGCGCGTTCTCGAGATCCTCGACCACGTCCTCGCGGTAATGCAGCTTGCCTTCGGCCAGCCACGGCTGCATCGCGGCCAGGAATTCGCCGTAGCGATCGCCGAAGTCGTCGAAGATGATGAAGCCGCGCACGCTGACGCGCTTTTTCAGCAGCGTGCCCATCAACAGCGGCACGCGATCGGGACCGGGCGGCAATTCGGTGGCGTTGTAGCTGGCCACCAGCCCGCACAGCGGGATGCGCGCCCCGGTGTTGAGCAACGGCAGCACGGCGTCGAACACCTTGCCGCCGACATTCTCGAAGTACACGTCGATGCCGTCCGCGCAGGCGGCGGCCAGCTGCTCGGCGAAGTCGTCGGCGCGATGGTCGATGCAGGCATCGAAGCCCAGGGTGTCGGTGACGTAGGCGCATTTCTCCGCGCCGCCGGCGATGCCGACCACGCGACAGCCGAGCTGCTTGGCGACCTGGCCGACCACCGAGCCAACCGCGCCCGAGGCGGCGGCCACGACCACGGTCTCGCCAGGCCTGGGCCGGCCGATCTCGGTCAGGCCCATGTAGGCGGTGAAACCGGGCATGCCGGCGATGCCCAGCGCCCAGGACGGCGGCATCCGCCGCGGATCGAGCTTGTACAGGCCCTTGCCGTCCGACAGCGCGTAGTCCTGCCAGCCGGTGTAGGCCAGCACCCAGTCGCCCTCGGCGAAACCGGGATGCCTGGACTGCGCCACGCGGCACACGGTGCCGCCGACCATCACCTCGCCGAGGCCGACCGGCGCGGCGTACGACGGCGCGTCGCTCATGCGCCCGCGCATGTAGGGGTCCAGCGACAGGAACACGCTGCGCAGCAGCAGCTCGCCGTCGCCGGGGACGGGCACCGTGTCCGACTCGAGGCGGAAGTCCCCCGGCACCGGGGCGCCCTCGGGGCGCGAGGCGAGCACGATGCGGCGGTTGCGGTCGGCGGTCTGGGCCATGACAGGGGATCCTTGGGGGGCGAACGGCGTGAACCCCATGGATGCTGTCGCGTTCGCGCGAATTCAACCGCCGCCCCTGAACCGGATGCAAACCCCCTGATCGAAAAAGGAATCGTGGCAAATCCGGGCGGTTTCCTATAAGCTTCGCTGCGTCTTGCGGGTCGATACCCGACTTTCCCTGCGGTTTACCGCGACTGCCTGGCATCTGCCACGGTCCGGCCCTCGCCATTCGGGATCACGCGCCAGACCGGGCAGTCCGCCGAATCCATCGGCGTTCATCCGCCTCACCCCCCACTCGCAGCGCGGTCGAACGGGAACGCTCCGAGTCAAAGAACCTGTCCCCACAGGTGGAGCTTCCATGCATTTTGAATCCCTCGGGCTTTCGCCCGTGTTGCTGCGCGCGCTGTCCGACATGGGCTACGACGCGCCGACCCCGATCCAGTCCGCCGCCATTCCGGTGGTGCTCGCCGGCGGCGACCTGCTGGCCAGCGCGCAGACCGGCACCGGCAAGACCGCCGGCTTCGCCCTGCCGCTGCTGGAACGCCTGTTTCCCAACGGCGCCCGCCCGCAGTCCGGTCCGCCGCGCCGCCCACGCGCGCTGGTGCTGACGCCGACCCGCGAACTGGCCGCGCAGGTGCACGACGCCATGCGCGACTACGGCAAGTACCTGACCCTGTACAGCACCACCATCTTCGGTGGCGTGGGCATGGGCAAGCAGATCCAGAGCCTGCGCCGCGGCGTGGACATCGTGATCGCCACCCCGGGCCGCCTGATCGACCACATGCAGCAGGGCCACATCGACCTCGGCGGCATCGAGATGCTGGTCCTGGACGAAGCCGACCGCATGCTGGACATGGGCTTCTTGCCGGCGATCAAGCGCGTGCTGGCGACCATGCCCGCGAAGCGCCAGACGCTCCTGTTCTCGGCCACCTTCGCCCCGGCGATCAAGGCACTGGCCTCGCAGTTCATGCGCCAGCCGCAGGAGATCTCGGTCGCCCCGGCCAATACCGTGGTGGCCACGGTCAGCCATCGCATGCATCCGGTCGATGCCGAGCGCAAGCGCGACCTGCTGCTGCACCTGCTGGCCGAGGACAGCCGACGCCAGACCCTGGTCTTCGCGCGCACCAAGCATGGCTCGGACAAGCTGTGCCGGTACCTGGACCAGGCCGGCCTGCGCAGCGCCGCGATCCACGGCAACAAGAGCCAGAACCAGCGCACCCGCGCCCTGGCCGACTTCAAGAGCGGCCGCATCAACGTGCTGGTGGCCACCGACATCGCCGCCCGCGGCCTGGATATCGAGCAGCTGCCGATGGTGATCAACCACGACCTGCCGATGGTCGCCGAGGACTACGTGCACCGCATCGGTCGCACCGGTCGCGCCGGCGCCGATGGCCTGGCCGTGTCGCTGGTCAGCCACGAGGAAGCGGGCCTGCTTCGCGACATCCGCCAACTGCTCAAGGACGAGATCGAGGTCGCGCCGATGCCGGGCTTCGAACCCACGCTGCCGCTGCGCACGGATGCCGGCGCGCCGCGTCCGCGCCAGGGCGGCGCGCGCGGCGGCAACAAGGCCTCGCACCAGCGCCGTCCGCACGCCGCCGAGCGCAAGGGCGGCAACAGCCAGAACCAGGCCAAGGCCAAGCGCCACCGTGGCGGCGCGGCGCGCAAGCGGCGCTCGCCCAACCCGCGATGAGGTGACGGCGGCGCGCCGTGATCGGCCGCCGCCATCCGGGAGCTTCCCGCGCGCCGACCCGCCGGACACGGCCCGGGGCCGTTGCCGGCGTCAGTCGCGCGCGCTCGGGTGCAACCGCGACATCAGCACGTGGTCGCGCCATTCGCCGCCGATGCGCAGGTAGCTGCGCGCATAGCCCTCGCGCTCGAAACCCAGGCGCAGCAGCAGACGCTCGCTGCGCCGATTGTGGGGCATGTAGTTGGCCATCACGCGGTGCAGGCCGAGGTCGCGGAAGGCCCAGTCCAGGCTCGCCTCGAGCGCCTCGAACATCAGTCCCTGCCCCTGCCAGGCCGCGGCGATGCCGTAGCCCAGGTGGCAGGCCTGGAACACCCCGCGGGTGACGTTGGAGAAGGTGATGCTGGCCAGCACGCCGGTCTCGCCATGGTCGAGCACCAGCAGCGGATAGGCGCGGTCCTCGCGCGCGGCCTTGATCTGGCCGGCGATGTCGCGCGTGCATCCACGCGCCGTGTACCAGCTTTCCTCGCGCACCGGCTCCCACGGCGCCAGGTGGTCGCGATTGACCAGGCGGTAATCGAGCAGGCGCTGGGCATCGTCCGCGCGCGGCAGGCGGATGCGGGTGCGGGCGGTGGTCAGGTCCGGCAGCGTGGGCATGTCGCGGGCTCGGTCGGATCGGTCCGGCATGGTACATGCAGCGGACGAACGGGATTCATTCGGACGCCGGCGCCCGGCGCCGGTGGATCGGCAGGTGCAGCGAGCGGCCGCGCCAGCGGCGATAGCTCCATTCGATGCCCAGGGCCAGGCTGAGCATCACCGCCAGCACCGTCAACTGCGCCGGATCGCGCAGCGCGGTCTCCACCAGCAAGCAGCCCAGCGCCGCCAGGCAGGCCGCGGCGGCGGTCCAGGCCAGCCACGGCCGCGCGCCGGTCCGGGCCGCCAACCGCCCGTTGGCCACGTTGACCGCGGCGAAGATCAGCAGGAATCCGGTGCTGCCCATGGTCGAGATATTGGACAGGTCGAAACCGTTGGCCAGGACCAGGGTCAGCGCCGCGGTGACCAGCAGGCCCTCGGCCGGGCGCCCCCACAGGGTCTGGCCGAGCACTTGCGGCAGCTCGCCGTCGCGGGCGATGGTGTAGCTCAGGCGCGCCGCGCCATACAGCGTGGCGTTGATCGCCGAGGTGGTCGACAGCAGCGCGGCGATGGTGATGACCAGGTAGCCGGCCGAACCCAGGAACGGCCGCGCGGCCTCGGCCAGGGCGAAGTCCTCGGCGGCGATGATGCCGTGGATGGACAGGTTGCCCAGGGTGACCATGGCCACCGCCAGGTACAGCGCGATGACGAAGCCGACGCAGGCGTAGAACGCGCGCGGCAGCGTGCGCGCCGGATCGCGCACGTCCTCGGCGGCGTTGGCGATCAGCTCGAAACCCTCGTAGGCGACGAAGATGATCATGCCGCCGGCCACCACCGGCAGCCACGGCGCCCACTGCGAAGGCGCCAGGCGATGCATGTCCATGCTCAACGTGCCGAGGGCGACGAACGCCAGCAGGATGGCGATCTTGACGGCCACGATCCAGCGTTCGGCGGCGCCGATCACGCCGACGCTGAGCAGGTTGAGGCCGGTGATCGCCACGATCACCGCGCTGATCATCGCGTGGGTCCAGAACACCCGGTGCGCGGCCGGAAACAGCAGTGCGCCATAGCTGCCGAAGGCATGCGCGTACAGCGACAGCATCACGATGTAACTGATCCACAACAGCACGTTGGCGGTGCCGGTGAACAGGCCCGGCCCGAACGCCTGGTAGAGGAAGGTGACCGTGCCGCCCTGCGAGGGATAGGCCACCGACAGCCTGGCGTAGGACCAGGCGGTCAGCAGCGCCACCACGCCGGCCACGGCGAAGGCGATCGGCGCGGCGCCGCGGGCCAGCTGCACGGACAGGCCGAGCACCGCGAAGATGCCGCCGCCGACCATGCCGCCGACGCCGATGGCCACCGCGCCCCAGAATCCGATCGTGTCCTTGTCCATGCCTTGGCCCGCTCCTCGCTGGCGGCGACGGTTCCGGCGCGGCCGGGCGCGCTCACTCGTCCTCGTCGTACTCGCTATCCAGGTCTTCCTCGAAGCGCAGGTGCTTGACGCTGCGGCCGTTGCGGCGCACAAGCTTGAGCGCCTCGATGCCGATCTTGATGTGCGCCTCGACGAACTGCTCGGTGACCTTGCGGTCGCTGGCCTCGGTCTTCACGCCCTCGGGAATCATCGGCTGGTCGGACACCAGCAGCAGGGCGCCGGAGGGAATGCCGTTGGCGAAGCCGGCGGCGAAGATGGTCGCGGTCTCCATGTCCACCGCCATGCTGCGGGTCCGCCGCAGGTAGCGCTTGAAGTCGGCGTCGTGTTCCCACACGCGGCGGTTGGTGGTGTAGACGGTGCCGGTCCAGTAGTCGTGGTCCATGTCGCGGATCATGGTCGACACGCCGCGCTGCAGCTGGAACGCCGGCAGCGCCGGCACCTCCGGCGGCAGGTAGTCGTTGGAGGTGCCCTCGCCGCGGATGGCGGCGATCGGCAGCACCAGGTCGCCGATCCTGTTCTTCTTCTTGAGGCCGCCGCACTTGCCCAGGAACAGCACCGCCTGCGGACTGATGGCCGAGAGCAGGTCCATCACGGTGGCGGCGTTGGGGCTGCCCATGCCGTAGTTGATCATGGTGATGCCGTCGGCGGTGGCGTTGGGCATCGGGCGATCCTGGCCGCGGATCTCCACGCCATGCCAGGCGGCGAACAGCTCCAGGTAATGGCCGAAGTTGGTCAGCAGGATGTGCGAACCGAAGGCCTCGGGGTCGGTGCCGGTGTAGCGCGGCAGCCAGTTGGTGACGATCTCGTGCTTGTCTTTCACGTGTTCTGTACTCGCTCGGGCGCGCGCTCGCGACGCGCGATGCCGACGACGCCACGCCGGCAGGAAACATGTCATCAGGTATCCGCGCCATTGTACGCCACCGCCGCAACGCACCGACACGGCGCGGCGAGCATGAACGAAACCGCACCGGGGCCTCGCGCGTTTTTGGCGCTGGACACGATCGCCCGTCACAATGGGCGCACACGCGAATGGGAGATGCACCATGCTGTTGCCGGGAATCATCGCCGCCATCGTGGTGTTCCTCGCCCTGGCCGTCGCCGGGCGCGGCTGGCTGGCGTGGGTGGCGACGCTGGCCGTGCTGTTCGCCACCTGGTGGCTGGATGGCATCCACGCTCAAGTGCTGTTCGCCATACTCCTGGCCGCCAGTGTGTCGCTGGCCCTGATCACCGGCTTCGCGCCGCTGCGGCGCGCCCTGTTCGCGCGCAGCCTGATGCCGCTGCTGCGCAAGGCGCTGCCGCGCATCGGCGACACCGAGCGCATCGCCCTGGAAGCGGGCACGGTGTGGTGGGACGCGGAAATCTTCTCCGGCATGCCCGACTGGAACCGCCTGACCGCATTCCGCAACCGTCCGCTGGACGCGCGCGAGCAGGCCTTCCTCGACAACCAGGTCGACACCCTGTGCCGCATGCTCGACGACTGGCAGGTGCAGCAGGACCGCGAACTGCCCGACGCGGTGTGGGACTACCTCAAGCGCGAACGCTTCTTCGGCATGATGATCGCCGAGGAATTCGGCGGCCTGGGCTTTTCCGAGATCGGCCACTCGCGCGTGGTCACGCGCATCGCCAGCCGCTCGATCGCCGCCGCGGTGACGGTGATGGTGCCCAACTCGCTCGGACCCGGCGAACTGCTGCAGCACTACGGCACCGACGAGCAGAAGAAGTACCACCTGCCGCGCCTGGCCGATGGCCGCGAGATTCCCTGCTTCGCCCTCACCGGGCCGGAAGCCGGCTCCGACGCCGCCGCCACGCAGTCCACCGGCATCGTCGAGCGCGGCATGTACAAGGGCGAAGAGGTCCTGGGCATGCGGCTGTCGTGGAACAAGCGCTACATCACCCTGGCGCCGGTGGCCACGCTGATCGGCCTGGCCTTCCGCCTCAAGGACCCGCACGGCCTGCTCGGCGACACCGAGGACCTGGGCATCACCTGCGCGCTGATCCCGCGCGACACGCCCGGCATCGAGATCGGCCGCCACCACGACCCGATGGGCGTGCCGTTCAACAACGGCCCGACCGTGGGCACGGACGTGTTCGTGCCGCTGGACGCGATCATCGGCGGGCGCGAGCAGATCGGCCATGGCTGGCGCATGCTGATGGAGTCGCTGGCCGCGGGCCGTTCGATCTCGCTGCCGGCGCTGGCCATCGGCGCGGCGCAGATGTCCACCCGCATCTGCGGCGCCTACGCCACCGTGCGCGAGCAGTTCGACACCCCGATCGGCCGCTTCGAGGGCATCGAGGAACCGCTGGCGCGGATCGCCGGCATGACCTACGTGATGAGCGCCACGCGCACCCTGACCTGCGGCGCGCTGGATGCCGGCGAACGCCCCGCCGTGCTCGGCTCGATCGCCAAGGCCTACCTGACCGAGGCCATGCGCGAGGTGGTCGCCGACGCCATGGACATCCGCGCCGGCGCGGCCATCCAGCGCGGCCCGCGCAACATCCTCTCGCGCATGTGGATGGCGGTGCCGGTGGGCATCACGGTGGAGGGCGCCAACATCCTCACCCGCTCGATGATCATCTACGGCCAGGGCGCGATCCGCTGCCATCCGTTCGTGCACAAGCTGATCGCCGCGACCGCCGACAACGACCACAAGGCCCTGGACAAGGCCACGTTCGGCTACGTCAATTTCGTCTTCACCCGCGCCATGCGCGCCTGCGTCCTGGCACTGACCGGCAGCCGCCTGGCGCGCGCGCCCGAAGGCGACCTCAAGCGCTTCTTCCAGCACCTGACGCGCTTTTCCTCGGCCTTCGCCTTCGTCTCGGACCTGTCGATGGCCACGCTGGGCGGGTCGCTGAAGCGGCGCGAGAAGATTTCCGGCCGCCTGGCCGACGCCCTGGCCTGGCAGTACATGGCCGCCGCCGCGCTCAAGCGCTACCTCGACGAGCCCAAGATCGCCAGCCACTACGACCTGGCGCGCTGGAGCGCGGCCACCGCGCTGTACCGCACCCAGGAAGCCCTGCGCGGCGTGATGGAGAACCTGCCGGGACCGATCGCGCCATGGCTGGCGCGCCTGGTGGTGTTCCCGCTGGGCGCGCGCTTCCGGCCGCCCTCGGACACCCTCGGCGCGCGCGTGGCGCGCACCATCCTGGAGGACCGCGAGGCGCGCATCGCGCTCACCGATGACATCTTCGTGCCCCCCCAGGACGAACCCGGCCTGGGTCGCCTGGAGGCGGCGCTGGACAAGGCCGTGCGCGCGATCCCGGTGGAAACCAAGATGCGCGACGCGGTACGCGCCGGGCGCCTGGAACATGCGCCCGGATACATGCTTGACGATCTCGCGCTGCAGGCGGGCGTCATCACGCCGGACGAGCACGAATTGCTCGACGAGGCACGCGAGGCGCGCAACGAGGTGGTGCAGGTGGATGCCTTCGAGCCGTCCACCTACCGATCCCTGCGCTGAGGCCGTTCGAAGGGCTCTGCATCCCGCCGCCCGGTCGCTGCGTACAATGCACAGAAACGGCATGGAACGTGATAGGTTTCACGCTATCGAGCATGCGTGAGGCCTCGGGAGGTTAGATATGCGTGTCGGTCTGGTGATGGATGCAACCTGCGACTTGCCTCTGGAGTACGCCCAGAAGCACAACATTTCGGTGTTGCCGATCTTCGTCAACGTCGAGGGCGAGACCTTCGCAGATCAGCGTGATCCGGTCGAAACCCAGCGCTTCCTCGACTCAGGCATGGGCAGCCGCAGCCACGGCGCCGAAACCACGCCCTTCTCGTCCGAGGAGGTGATGCAGCTGTTCATGGAACGGCTGATCCTCGACTACGACTGCGTGTTCTGCCTGACCATCACGGCGACCCGCAGCCCGGTCTACGAGAACGTCAACAAGGCCAGCTTCTCGATCCTCAAGAACTACCGACCGGTGCGCCAGGAGGCCAACATCCCCGGTCCGTTCCTGATGCGCGTGATCGACACCCAGACCCTGTTCGCCGGCTCGGCCATCACGGTCATCGAGGGCGTGCGCCTGATCGAATCCGGGCAGAGCCCGGGACAGATGCGCGAGCGCCTGGAATACATCGCCGACAACTCCTACGGCTACCTGATCCCGCGCGACCTCAACTACCTGCGCCAGCGCGCGCGCAAGCGCGGCGACCGCAGCATCGGCCTGGTCGGCGCCACCCTGGGTTCGGCGCTCGACATCAAGCCGATCCTGCGCGGCCACGGTGGCAACACCGAGCCGGTGGCCAAGATGCGCGGTTACGACGCCGCCGCCGAGGCCCTGTTCAAGCATGCCGAGGAACGCGTGCGCCAGGGCTTGCTGGTGCCGGCGATCGCGCTGAGCTACGGCGGCGACCTCGAAGTGATGCACGCGCTGCCCGGCTACAACGAGCTGCGCAAGACCTGCTCGGACCACGGCATCGAGGTGATGGAAACGCGCATGAGCATCACCGCCATGGCCAATACCGGCCAGGGCGCGCTGGCCCTGGGTTTCGCCAGCGAGCCGTTCGAAGAGGAATTCTGATCCGCGCGGGGCGCTAGAATCGGTCCATGACCCCACGGCGCCCCCTTCGCGTGCCCCTGCCGATTCCAAGCGGCCGAACGGCGTGTCTGGCGTTGTGCCTGTGCATCGGCGCCGCGGCCCACGCGCAGACGGTGTACAAGTGCACCGACAGCCACGGCAACGAGAGCTTCCAGGACGCGCCCTGCGCCCAGGACGCGCAGCAGCATGTCCTGCACCTGCACGTGCCCACCCCGCCGCCGTCCGCGCCGGTCGCCGCGCCATCGCCGGCACCCGCGGATCCGGCGACGCAGTGCCACCGCCACCTCCGCCGGTCCCGGCCGCCCGCAGCTACAGCATCCCGCGGCTGTACAGTTGCGTGCGCGCCACCGACGGCAAACCCTACGTCAGCCGCAACGGCGACCCGCCCGCCTACCGCGCGCCGCTGGGCATGCTCGGCGCCTTCCAGTTGCCACTGTCGGACACCTACGGCGGCAAGGACGCCACCCGGCGCGCCGCCTCCGATCCACAGCTGGCCCACGGCCGCATCACCCCCGGCCTTGTCGCCGGCCACTACACCTGGGTGCAGGACAGCTGCCAGCCGATGAGCGTGGCGCAGATCTGCGCCTACCTCGGCGATGAACTGGACGCCACCCAGGACAAGATCGACAAGGCCTTCAAGAGCGACCGGCCGCCTCTCGAGCGCAAGGCCGCCATGCTGCGCAAGGACATGGCCGGCTGCGATCGCTGACCGCCGGCCTCAGCGATCGCGATGGCGCTGCTCGTGCGCCAGCAGCCAGCGCTTGGCCTCCAGCCCGCCACCGTAGCCGGTGAGGCTGCCATCGGCGCCGATCACGCGGTGGCACGGCACCACGATGGACAAGGGATTGGCGCCGTTGGCGGCCCCGACCGCGCGCACCGCGCGCGGACGACCGATGCGCCGCGCCAGGTCGCCATAGCTTTCGGTCCGGCCGTAGTCGATGCGGGTCAGCCCGTCCCAGACCTGCCGCTGGAAGGCGGTGCCGCGCGGTTCGAGCCGCAGGTCGAAGCTTTGCCGCGTGCCGGCGAAATAGGCCCGGAACTGATCGAGGATCGCCGCCAGGCGCGCCGGCTCGTGCCGATTCGGACCCGGGTCCGCCATCGGCTTGCGCGCGTGCGGCAGGTTGACCTGGACCAGCGCGCCGTGTTCGTCGGCGAACAGTTTCAGGCGCCCGATCGGCGTATCCAGGTGATCGTGATAAAGCATCGTGTTCACTCCTCGGCGCGCCACAGCAGCAGCGTGGCGTAGGCCCGCCATGGGCGCCAGGCCTGGCTGCGCGCCTCCAGCTCGCGGGTGGAAAGGATGTCGCCGCCCGCGGCGCGTCGGCGCAGGATCAGGTCGGCGGCGGGAAAGGCATCGGGATGGCCGATCGCGCGCAGGGCGATGTAGTGCGCGGTCCACGGCCCGATGCCGGGCAAGGCGGTCCAGGACGCGACGAAGGCATCCAGGCCACGATCGATGCGGAAATCCACGGTCCCGTCGTCCACCGCGCCGGCCAGGCCGCGCAGGGTCCGCGCGCGCTGGCCCATCACCCCGGCCTGCTCCAGGGGCGCCGCGGCCAGCGCCCGCGGCGTCGGGAAGGCACGGCCGGTGCCGTCCGGCAGCGGCGTGCCCCATCGCTCGACGATGCGCGCCGCCAGCGTGCGCGCGGCGGCCACGCTGACCTGCTGGCCGAGCACCGCGCGCACCGCGATCTCGAATCCGTCCCAGGCACCGGGCACGCGGACGCCCGGATGCCGTCGCAGCAGTCGCTTGAGCCGCGGCGACACGGCCAGTCCCCGGGCGATGGCCCGGGGATCGGCATCGAGGTCGAACAGTCGCCGCACGCGCGCGACCACTTCGCTCAGCACGTCGGCGCGGGGATGTTCGACGACCAGCTCCAGGGCCGGCTGGTCGCGCAGCGCGGTGACGCGCAGGCGTCCGGGCGCGCCGTGGAGCATGAACACGCGCTCGTAGCCCCCGTCCTCCACGCGCTCGATGCCCGGCACCGCGCGCGCGGCGAGAAAGCCCAGCATGGCGTCGAAGTCGCAGGGCGGCCGGTAACCCAGGCGCAGGCGCACGCCCCGCGCCGGCGGCGCGACGCGACGCCGGCGCATGGCCCGCGGCGCCACGCCGAAGTTGTCCAGGAAGGCGGCATTGAACCGGCGCACGCTGCCGTATCCGGCGCCCAGCGCGATGTCGGCGATCGGCAGGTTCGTCTCGTCCAGCAGCTTGCGCGCGAACAGCAGGCGGCGCGTGGCGGCCACCTGCAACGGACTGACGCCGAGCGTGTCGGCGAACAGGCGACGCAGATGGCGCTCGCTCAGGCCGGTGCGTTCGGCCAGTGCCGCGACCGGCGCGCGGTCCAGCAGGCCGTCCTCGATCATGCGCAGCGCGCCCGCCACCAGCGCGTTGCCGCTGCGCCAGGCCCAGGCGCCCGGCGCCAGCTCCGGCCGGCAGCGCAGGCAGGGTCGGTAGCCCGCGGCCGCGGCCGCCGCCGCGGTGGCGTAATAGCGGACGTTGGACGCCTTCGGCGCGGGCGCGGGACACACCGGCCGACAGTAGATGCCGGTCGAGCGCACCGCGGTGAAGAACAGCCCGTCGAAACGCGCGTCGCGGCTCAGGCGTGCTTTCTCGCACGCCTTGGGGTCGGGCATCGGCACGGGTTGGGCGGCGGCGTTCATGGCTGCAGCATAGCGCCGGCGGAGGGAAGAACTGGCCGTTTTCGGCCATGTGTGTTGTTTAAGGAACTGGCGGTTCTCGCCATGTGGGCTTGTGGGGACGGAGCACGTTAAGCCGCTGCTTAACGTGCTCCGTCCCCTGCGACACCCTGCGACACGACGTGCGCTAGAACCCGTGGCGCAGAAACCCGCCGTCGACCGCGATCAGCTCGCCGGTGACGTAGCTGGATGCCGGCAGGCACAGGAAGGCCACCGCCGCGGCCACTTCCTCCGGCTCGCCGATGCGCTGCATCGGCGTGTGTTCGAGCACCTCGTCGAGGTACTCGGGATCGGCCAGCGCCGGTTCGGAGCGCTGGGTGCGGATGTACCATGGCGCCACCGCGTTGACGCGGATGCCGTCATCGGCCCACTCGCAGGCCAGGTTGCGGCTCATCTGGTGCAGCGCCGCCTTGCTCATGCCGTAGGGCGCGCCGGTGCGCACGTGCACGATGCCCGACACCGACCCGATGTTGACGATCGCCGCATTGGCATGTTGCGCCAGGCAGGGGTGCGCCAGGCGGCACATGTCGAAGGCGCTGAACAGGTTCAGCTCGAACAGCTCGCGCAGCTCGTCCTCCGCGTATTCCAGCGCGCCGCGGTGGGTGTTGCCACCGACGTTGTTGACCAGCAACGACAGCGGCGCGCCGAGATCGGCGATCCAGTCGAACACGTCCAGGCGCTGCTCGCGCTGGGCAAGGTCGGCGGCGAAGGCACGTACCTCGACCTGCGGACATTCCTCGGCCAGCTCGCCCTGGACCTGCTCCAGGTGGTCGCCGTCCCGCGCCACCAGCAGCAGGTCCGCGCCCAGCACCGCCAGCTCGCGCGCGCAGGCCAGGCCGATGCCCTTGCTGGCGCCGGTGACCAGCGCTGTCTGTCCGTGCAGTCGCCAACTGGCAAGTCGCGGATGCATTGCATTTCCCGTCCGTTCCGTGCGGCCAGCGCACCACCCGTGTGCGCCGCGCCACAACCTCCTCGCATCGTACAACGCACGCGCTTGCCGTGGGCATCCGCGCGGGCCAGACTGCTCGGCGTCATTCACATGCCGAAAGGGGTCTCACGATGTCGATGTCACGCCTTGTCCTGAGCGCCGCGCTGCTGGTCGCGCTGGCCGCCTGTTCCTCGAACTCCAACACCGACACCGCCGCCACGCCGGCTTCGGCATCCACCGCGATGCCGGCATCCAATCCGCTGACGCCGATGCTGAACACGCGCAATCGCGCCAAGGCCGTGGAACAGTCGCTCAAGGCGCACGACGACGCCGAGCGCAAGGCGCTGCAGGACGCGCAACAGCAATGACCGTGCCGGTGCGCGTGGCCGCGCACCGGTGGCAAGGGCGTCAGCTCAGCGCGGCGCGCACAGGCAGTCGGCGTAGACGTTGAGCTTGCCCGGCTTGGCGTTCAGGAACAGATGCCACTCGGGCATCTTCCGTGCCACCTCGCCCAGCAACCAGGCCGGGGGCCGCATGCCGATGCGGGCCATGACCCGCGCCGCGCTGCTGTCGCCGAAGTTGATCATCATGCGCTGCAGGCCCGACACCGAGGTCGGCTTCATGTAGCTCACGGCCGGATGGCTGCCGAGATCGGCCTGCTGCGCCGCGTAGTCGACCGCGTCGCGCAAGCCGCCGAGCTTGTCCACGAGTCCTCGCGACAGGGCCTGGCTGCCGGTCCAAACACGGCCCTGGGCGATCGCGTCGACCTGCTTGAAATCCTTGCCGCGCGCCTCGGCCACGTGGCCGACGAACTGGCGGTAGCCGCGATCGATGACGCTCTGCATCAGGTTCGCCAGCTGCGGATCCAGGGGCCGGGTGACGTCACCGGCGCCGGCCAGCGGCCCGACGCTGACGCCGTCGCTGTGCACGCCCAGCTTGTCCAGCATCGCCGGCGCGTTGTAGACCATGCCGAAGATGCCGATGGAACCGGTGATGGTGTTGGGCTCGGCATAGATGCGGTTGGCGTTCATGGAGATCCAGTAGCCGCCGCTGGCGGCCACGTCGCCCATCGACACCACCACCGGCTTGCCGGCCTGGCGCAGCGCCTCGACCTGGCGGCGGATGCGCTCGGCGGCATACACCTCGCCGCCCGGCGAGTTCACCCGCAGCACCACGGCGCGCACGTGCTTGTCCATGCGCGCGCGGTACAGCATCTGCGCGGTGCTGGCGCCACCGATCTTGCCCGGCGGCTGGCGCCCATCGACGATCTCGCCCTCGGCCACCACGATGGCGACGCGATCGCGCAGGTCCGATACCGGCCGGTCCACCGCGCGCAGGTAGTCGTCCATGGCGATCGCGCGGATGCCCTCGCCCTTCTTGCCGGCCGGGACACCGTCCTTGCGCAGCATGGCGACCATCTGGCGGCGGGTGGCCATGGCGTCGACCAGGTGATCGTTCACCGCCAGCCGGGCCAGGTCGCCGTCGACGCCGGCCGCGCGCGCGGGCGCGCTGTCGAGGTCCCTGCCCAGCGCGTCCGGCTTGAGCTTGCGCAGGCGCGCCACGTCGTCGATCCACTGGCTCCACAGGCCGCCCATCCAGTAGGCATCGGCCTGCTTGGCCTGCGGCGAGGCGCGGTCGAGCACGTAGGGTTCGGCGGCGGACTTGTACTGGCCGACGCGGAACAGGTGCACGTCGACGCCGATCTTGTCCAGCAGGTCCTTGTAGAACAGGCGGTAACTGGACAGGCCGGTGATCATCAGGCCGCCCATCGGGTCGAGCATGACCTTGCTGCCGTGCGCGGCCAGGTAGTACTGGCCACGATCGAGCTCGACGCCCCACACGTCGACCGGCTTGCCGCTCTCGCGGAAGCGGTCCAGGGCCGCGCCCACCTCGCGCAACGCGGCGAAACCACCGGCATGCAGGTCGCCCGGCATCAGCAGGATGCGGCTGATGCGCGGATCCGTGCGCGCATGGTCGATGGCCGACACCAGGTCGCGCACCTGCACTTCGCCGACCGAATCGCCGGACCACACCGCCATGGCGCGCGCCAGCGGCGCCACGCTGTACTGCTCGACCAGGCGGCCCTGGGGCTCGAGCACCAGCACGCTGCCCGAACGCACGGTGGGCCGGCCATCATGCGAGAACGCGATGGCGATCAGCAGCAGAATGCCAAAGAACAGCACGTTGATGATGACCAGGCGGAAGATGTTGATTCCGCGCCCGATCAGCATGATGAAAGCGACGAAGCCGCTGCGTTGGGAGTCCGTCATGGACACGTTACCGGCTGGGACGAGAGCACCAGACTAGCCGCTCATCGGCGACCGGTCATCTGCCACAGGTCAGTGCCGGCTCCCGGGCACCGCCCGCAGCCAGCGACGACTGCGCAAGGTCCGCACCAGGCGCGCGAACAGCAGCACCGCCGCCGCGCTCAGGCCCACCACCAGGCCGATCCACATGCCGCGCGCGCCCAGGTGGCGGTGGAAGGTCAGCCAGGCGCCGACGGGCATGCCCACGCCCCAGTACGCAATGGCGCTGATCAGCATCGGCACGCGGGTGTCCTTGAGTCCGCGCAGGGCGCCGTTGGAGGCCACCTGGATGCCGTCGGCGAACTGGAACAGGCCCGCCAGCACCATCAGCTGGGCCGCCAGCCCGACCACGACCGCATCGTCGCTGTACAGGCCGGCGATCCGATGCGGGATGCCCAGCATCAGGCTCGACGACACCACTTGCGCGATCAGCGCCAGCGCCACCCCGGTGTAGCTGGCGTAGCGCACCGCGCGATCATCGCGCCGGCCCGCGGCATGACCGACGCGGATGGTGATCGCCATGGCCATGCCCAGCGGCACCATGAACGCCACCGAGGCCACGTTGAGGGCAATCTGGTGCGCCGCCGCCACGTTCTCGCCGAGCGTGGCGATGGCCAGCGCCACGGCCACGAACAGCCCACCCTCCATGAGCAGCGTGAACGCCATCGGCGCGCCCAGGTGGAGCAATTCGCCGATGACCTTCCAACGCGGCGGATCGAAGCGTTCGGTCAGGCCCAGGCCGCGATAGTTGCGGTGGCGCAGCACGTACATGGCGAATCCGATCAGCTCCAGCCACAGCACCACCGCCGTGGCGATGCCGCTGCCGCGCGCACCCAGCGAGGGCACGCCCAGGCGGCCGTACATCAGCACGTAGCCGAGCGGCGCCAGCAGCAGCAGGCCGGCAAGGCTGAACATCATCGACGGACGCGGCAGCGACAGTCCCTCGGACAGTCCGCGCAGGGTGAAATACAGGGTCAGGGCCGGCGCGCCCCAGCCGATCGCCCGCAGGAACGCGGTCACGTCCGGGCGCAGGCTCGGCACCACCCCGACCCAGTCCAGCACGAAGGCCGAATGACGCACCGCGAAACCCAGCGCCAGGCCAAGCAGCAGGGCGATCCACAGCGCCTGGCGGATCATCGCGCCGATCTCCTGGCGGCGGCCGGCGCCGTCCAGCTGCGCCACGCTGGGCGGCACCGCCAGCATGGTGCCGATGCCGAGCAGGATCGCCAGCGTCCAGATGCCCGCGCCGGTGGTCACCGCGGCCTGCACGTGCGCATCGAGGTGGCCCGAAAGCATCGCATCGACCACGTTGGTGCCGACCGCCGCCAGTTGCGCGGCAATCAGCGGCAGCGCCAGGCGCAACATGGCGCCGGCCTCGCGCAGGGCACGCAGTCGATCAAAACGGGACAGGGGTCGGGACACGATTCTTGCCGAAACCGGGCAAAAAGGCCGCCCATTCTAGCGCTCTGTGGCCCTGGCCGCGGCGCCGGTCCTCATACCTGCCATGACAGGTTCAGCGCCGTGCGCCGGTCCGGTTGTGCACAATGCCGCCAGCGTCTCGCGGTTTCATGAGCCGCCACCGAATACGGCTCGCCCGCCCTCCATACGCATATCTCAAGTTATTGTTTTAAAAGTCTTATTTCGCGCTGGTTAAAGATTCACCAATACGTAACAAGCCCCGCGCCCATGCGCCCCGCGTGGCTTGATCCCAGCCACGTCCACAGAGTTATCCACAACTTTTGTGGATAACCGCGAAAACGTCAGCCGAGCCGGCACTTAGCTCGATTTCCAAGGGAAACGCTGAAGATTGCCGTGTATCTGAAAACCCTGCGGCCGTGCGCCCGGCTGCCGTCGGGACTACATCGCACGCACTATGTCACCCGGCCTAGTCCGTGCGTGTTCCATGCCCGCACCCGCGGGCCTTGTGCAAGAATCGGCCGCTCATCCGGGGGGACGCATGCAGGACATCCAGGTTTTCCAGGGCGCGCGCTGCACCAATTGCGGCGAGCCTTTGCAAGGCGCCTACTGCCATCGCTGCGGACAGTCCGTGCACAGCGTGCTGCGCCCGGTGCACGGCTTGCTGGAGGAGACGGTCGAGACGGTGCTGCACATCGACAGCCGGATCGTGCACACGCTGCCCAGGTTGTTCCTCAATCCGGGCTTCCTGACCCTGGAATATTTCGCCGGACGCCGCGTGCGCTATATCGCCCCGTTCCGGCTCATGTTCGTGCTGTGCCTGCTGGCCTTCTTCGCGCTGCACTGGTCGGTCGATCACATCGACACGATCAGGAGCAACCTGGTCAGGATCCAGGACAGCGCCACCCCCAACGGCCCCGGCTTCGCCGACGCCCGCACGCCCGAGGAGGTGCGCACCTCGCTGCAGGCACGGCTCGCCGACCTCGCGCGCACCCGGCTGGACCCCGATGTCCCGGCCCTGGGGCGCCAGCAAATCGCGCGCAGCGAACACGTCCTGCGCATGCAGGCCAACCTTCGCCTGGCGCAGCTGGGCGCGCCGGCGTTGCCCATCCCGCCCACCGCCGTCCCGGCGCCCGCCAATGCCTCCAGCGCCGCCACGCCGGACACGCTGTCGCGCATCGCGGCCAACTGGCAGGCCTTCAGCGAAGGCACGCCCCGTCAGCGCGAGGCCGCCCGGAAACGCATGATCGAGGGCATCTTCGGCACGCTGCCGCAGGCCCTGCTGCTGATGGCGCCACTGTTCGCATTGCTGCTGAAGGTCGCCTACCTGTTCAAGCGCCGCCTGTACATGGAGCACCTGATCGTGGCCCTGCACAGCCACGCCTTCCTGTTCCTCGGCCTGCTCCTGCTCACCGGCCTGGGCCTGCTCGATCACGTGCTGATGCCCTACGCCGCCTGGGTGGATGCCCCGCTGGGCTGGCTGACCCGGGCCCTGCTGCTGTGGGTGCCGGTGTATCTGCTGATCATGCAGAAGCGCGTCTACCGGCAGGGCTGGCCGGCGACGGTGTGGAAGTTCCTGTGGATCGGGACGATCTACAGCCTCCTGCTGATCTGCGTGGTCACCGCCGGCCTGATGTTCGGCCTGGCGCACTGATCGCGCCTTCCACCCGGCATCTTTCCCGGTTCACGGACGGCGCGCCCGGCTACACTTGCCGCATGCCCGCTGTCCTGCGCATCGCCCTGCCGGTCCCGCTGCCGCGCCTGTTCGACTACCTGCCGCCCGACGCTGCCACCGACATCGCGCCCGGCACCCGGGTGAAGGTGCCGTTCGGCCGTGGCACGCGGGTCGGCGTGGTGGTCGAGGTCGCCGACGGCAGCGCCCTGCCCGCGCACCAGCTCAAGCGCGTGCAACGCGTGCTGGACAGCGAACCCTTGCTTGACGCGGAGCTGCTCTCTGCGCTCATGCGGGCCGCCGACTACTGGCTCGGCGCGCCCGGCGAGGTGCTGTTCAATGCCCTGCCCGCCGCGCTGCGCCAGGACAAGCCCTGGCCGCGCACCGGCGAGGAGCGCTGGCGCCTGACCGCGACCGGACGCGATCCGCGACAGACGGCCCGGCGCCGCGGCCGCACGCGCAGCCTGCTCGACCACCTGGCCGCAGGCGACTGCCGCGAGAGCGAGCTGGACCTGCAGCTGCCAGGTTGGCGCGATTCCGCGCGGCGCCTGCTCAAGGCCGGGCTGGTCGCCTGCGACATCGTGCACGAGGCCCCTGCCGCGCCGCCCGCGCAGGCCGGGCCCGAACTCAACGACGGCCAGCGCCAGGCCATCGACGCCATCGGCGCCGACCTCGGCCGGTTTGCCCCGTTCCTCTTGCACGGCGTCACCGGCAGCGGCAAGACCGAGGTCTACATCCATCTCATCCAGCGCGCCCTCGCCGCCGGTCGCCAGTGCCTGCTGCTGGTCCCGGAGATCGGCCTGGCGCCGCAGACGGTGGCGCGCCTGCGCGCGCGACTGGGCGTGCCGGTGGACGTGCTGCACTCCAATCTTTCCGACGGCGCGCGCGCCGGCGCCTGGCTGCGCGCGCGCGCCGGACACGCGCGGGTGATCCTGGGCACGCGCTCGGCCGTGTTCACGCCGCTGCCCGAAGCCGGCCTGATCCTGGTCGACGAGGAACACGACACCGCCTACAAGCAGCAGGAGGGCTTTCGCTATCACGCGCGCGACCTGGCGGTGATGCGCGCGCAACGCCTGGA
Organism: uncultured Gammaproteobacteria bacterium; assembly: GCA_963821885.1. GTDB lineage: Bacteria > Pseudomonadota > Gammaproteobacteria > Xanthomonadales > Rhodanobacteraceae > Oleiagrimonas. The sequence goes on from CAWGFN010000002.1 coordinate 511,995, forward strand.
CGTGCCGATCGTGCTCGGCTCGGCCACGCCCTCGCTGGAGTCCCTGGCCAACGTCGATGCCGGTCGCTACCGGCGACTGGACCTGCGCCAGCGCACCGGCGCGCACAGCACGCCGCCACGCGCGGAGATCCTCGACGTGCGCGGGCAGTCGCTGCAACACGGACTGTCCAATGCGTTGCTGGCGGCGCTCGATGCCTGCCTCGAGCGCGGCGAACAGGCCCTGATCTTCCGCAATCGTCGCGGCTATGCGCCCCTGCTGACCTGCCATCTGTGCGGCTGGCACGCCGAATGCCCACGCTGCGAAAAGCCCCTGGCCCTGCACCAGGGGCGCCATCGCCTGGTCTGCCACCACTGCGACCTCGAACGCCCGGTGCCCGAGGCCTGCCCGCAATGCGGCAACCCGGGCCTGTTCCGCCAGGGCCACGGCACCGAACGCCTCGAGGAGGTGCTGCAGACCCGCTACGGCGACATCCCGGTACTGCGCATCGACCGCGAGACCACGCGCCGCCGCGACGCCTTCGAGGACCTTCTCGGCCCGCTCGCCGACGGCCGCCCGGCGGTGCTGGTGGGCACCCAGATGCTGGCCAAGGGCCACGACCTGCCCAATCTCACCCTGGTCGCCATCACCAGCATCGACGAGGGCCTGCACAGCCTGGATTTCCGCGCCAACGAGCGCCTGGCGCAGCTGATCGTGCAGGTCGCCGGCCGCGCCGGCCGCGCCGGCAAGCCGGGCCGCGTGCTGCTGCAGACCCACCATCCCGAGCACCCGCTGCTGCAGACATTGCTGCATCGCGGCTACAGCGCCACCTGCGCGCAGATGCTCGAGGAGCGCCGTGCCCTGCAGCTGCCGCCCTTCGCCCACCAGGCCCTGCTGCGCGCGGAAGCCACGCGCCGCGAACATGTCGAACGCTTCCTCGCCACCGCCCGTGCCGCGCTCGGCGAGGCGCCCGCGTTGCGGGTCACCGGCCCGATGGCCGCGCCCATGGCCCTGCGCGCCGGACGCCATCGTGGCCAGGTGCTGCTGGAAGCCGATGCGCGCGGCCCCCTGCATGCGGTGCTGCGCCCCTGGCGCGAGGCGCTGGCCGCGCTCGAGGACGCGCGGCGGGTGCGCTGGTCGATCGACGTGGATCCGGTCGATCTTTATTGACGGACCGGCCCGGGCGTTCCGCGGCCCGTAGCCCGGATAAGCGAAGCGCATCCGGGGATCATCGCCATGACCGGCATCCGGTCGCGCTTGCACATTCATCCCCGGAGGCGGCCGACGGCCTTGTCCGGGCTACGTGACTTGATTGAATGGGCTGGATCTTGATCACTTACCTGTCGCGGCGCGGCAACGCAGCCAGCCAGCCAGCGGGCCATTCCAGGCAAATGCTGCCGATACGCTTCCTGTCGTCCATCAAGAGCGGTTTCGTCCGGCTGAAGCCGGCCGAGCTACTTCTCTTGCTTGTCCAAGAGAAGTAGCCAAGAGAAAGACACCCCGGCGTCCGCGCCCTACGCGCCTTCGGCGCTCCGGGTTCGCTGCGGGCTCCGGGGGTGTTCCGACAGCACATCCTGTGCTGACGAAACACTGGCGCACATCCTAAGTGCGCCACCCTTCGGGCCTGATCCTCCGCCCTCCGCCGCTTCCGAAGGGGAATGGAGCGCGCTTCGCGCGCCGCGCTCGCCCGCGAGCGCTGGAGTCGCACCTCGGCACATCGACGGATTCCTGAAAAACTGCACGCACCACTTTGCAGTTCTCGCCCTTGGTCGAGTCACTCACCCCATACGCGCCATGTCAAAATGACCCGATAAACCCACAGACAAGAAAGCCCGCCCCATGTCCTCCCAACTCGAACAGCTGCGCGCCATGACCACCGTGGTGGTCGATTCCGGCGACCTGGAGGCCATCGCCCGCTACCGGCCCATCGACGCCACCACCAACCCCTCGCTGCTGCTCAAGGCCGCCTCCATGCCGGCCTACGAACCGCTGATCGCCGGCGCGCTGGACTGGGCTCGCCGTCGCAGCAACGACCGTCAGACGCAGATCGCCGACGCCAGCGACCGCCTGGCCGTGGATGCCGGCCGACACATCCTCGAGCGGATTCCGGGACGCGTGTCCACCGAGGTCGACGCGCGGCTGTCCTTCGACACCGAGGCCACCGTGGCCAAGGCGCATCGCCTGGTCGAGCTGTACGACGAGGCCGGCATCGGCACCGACCGCATCCTGATCAAGATCGCCGCCACCTGGGAAGGGTTGCGCGCCGCCGAGCGGCTGCAGCGCGCGGGCATCCACTGCAACCTGACGCTGCTGTTCGCCTTCGAGCAGGCGGTGGCCGCGGCCGATGCCGGCGTCTTCCTGATCTCGCCCTTCGTCGGCCGCATCCACGACTGGCATCTTGCCCGCTCGCAGCGCGACCACATCCCGGCCGAGGACGACCCGGGCGTGCACTCGGTGCGCCGCATCCACGACTGGTACAAGCGCCACGGCATCGACACCGTGGTGATGGGCGCGAGCTTCCGCCACACCGGACAGATCACCGCGCTGGCCGGCTGCGACCGCCTGACCATCAGCCCCGAGCTGCTGGCCGAGCTGGACGCGGCCGAGGCCGACCTGCCGCGCCGGCTGGCTGATCCTGGCGCCTCGACCGAGCGCCTGGGACGCCTGGACGAACGGGCCTTCCGCTGGGCTCTGAACGACGATGCCATGGCCACCGAGAAACTCGCCGACGGCATCCGCCGCTTCGCCGCCGACCAGGTCAGGCTCGAGCAGCTGCTCGACGCGCGGCTGTAGCCGGCCCGGGGCACGGCCCGACGTGCTTGTGTATGCTGGCCCGGGCGCAACGGCGGGCACAGGGAGGGCGACACGATGTCAAGAACGCACGGACGGATGGACGTATTCTTCCGCTGGATCTCCCGCATCAACAGCGTGCTGCTGCTGGCGCTGATCCTCGTCGCCGGGGTGGTGACCTTCAGCGCCAGTGGCCTCGGCGGCGGTCGCAACGATGTCGCGATGGAAGGGGCGGTGGCCGTGCGCCACGCATCCACGCCGGCCTGGCATCTGGGGATGATGCGCAGTCTCGATGGCACCTCGATGCTCTACGCGGCCCTCAAGGCGCGCGATGCGTCCTCGACCGTGTCCTTCTCCGGCTCGGTGTCCACGCGGGTCGGCAACGTGTTGTTCTTCGACATCGCCACGCAGCAGCCGCACTGGCTGTTCGCCGACAATCGGCAGGTGATCTCGCCGCCCGAAGTGCTCAAGCGCAAGCTGCCGGCTGCATCGCCAGGCGCCAAGGCGTCACGCCAGGCCGTCGCGCTGATCTTCGGCGTGCGTCCGGCGGCCGCCGACCCGAAGGCGACCGCGCTGTGGAACATCGACCTGGCCTCGGTGGACGGCCAGCGCGTGGAGACGCTCGCCACCGGCGTGGATGGCATGATGGGCTTTCACTTCACGCCGGACCAGAAGACCCTGCTGGTCTTCTACACCGCGCATGGCGATGCCTACGTGCTCGATGCCGACCTGGACACGCTGAAAGTCCTGTCCAACCGCAAGCTGACCGTGCCCGGAAACGAGCCCGGCGCGGGCGTACACTGAACGGGCCTGATCGCCGGAGCGACCCACGATGCGCACACCGACACGAACCGTCGCCGTCCTCGCCGCCAGCGCCATGCTGGTCGCGCTCGCCTTCGCCCAGGGTCGCGTGTCCCCGGATGCGCTGCCGGGCTGGCTGCAACGCGCCATCGCCGGCTATCAGGCGCATCCGAAACAGGCCGATGTGGCCTCGATCTGGCGCATCACCCACCACGGCGCGCCGGCCTACTACATGGTCGCGCCCTGCTGCGACCGCTTCAACGACCTGCTCGATGCCCGCGGCATGAAGATCTGCAGCCCCAGCGGTGGCCTGGCTGGTGGCGGCGATGGGCGCTGCCCGGCCCCGGTCGACCCGGGCACCCCGGTGGACCTGGTGTGGCGCAATCCGGCCATCGCCGGCACGCCGGAGCCGTCCGGACTGGGAATTGACTGGCCATATCACCCGCAGGCAGCGGACGCGCATTGAGGTCCGGCGCGGGCCGGAGCGCCTTCCGTCGGCCCGATTCACGGTGAAGCGACGCGGTTTCGGGTAAAGTCGGGGTCGCATTTTTTCGGCTTCATGCAGGTCCCGGCGCCATGAGCGTTGTCAGCCCCACCCGTTTCGACGAGATCCGACGCCAGATCGTCGGCATCGACCAGACCTTCCCCGGCCCGTACGGCGAACAGCGCATCGTGTATGCGGACTGGACCGCCAGCGGGCGCCTGTACGCGCCGATCGAGCGGCGCATGCGCGATAGCTTCGGCCCCTTCGTCGGCAACACGCATTCGGAAGCCAGCGTCACCGGCTCGGCGATGACGCTGGCGTACCACGAGGCGCACCGCATCATCAAACAGGAGGTCAACGCCGGCGACGACGACGTGCTGTTGACCTGCGGCCAGGGCATGACCGGCGCGGTCAACAAGTTCCAGCGCATCCTCGGCCTCAAGGCGCCGCAGAGCCTGCGCCGCTACATCGATATGCCTGAAGCCGAACGCCCGGTGGTGTTCGTCACCCACATGGAGCACCACAGCAACCAGACCAGCTGGTACGAGACCATCGCCGACGTCGAGGTGATTCCGCCCGACGCGCGCGGCATGCCGGACCTTGATGCCTTCGGCGCGCTGCTGGACAAGCATCGCGAGCGCAACTTCAAGATCGGCTCGTTCTCGGCCTGCTCCAACGTGACCGGCGTGCAGCCGCCGTATCGCGCGCTGGCGCGGATGATCCACCAGGCCGGTGGCGTGGCCTTCGTCGATTTCGCCGCTTCCGCGCCGTACGTCGAGATCGACATGCACCCGGCCGACGACGAGCATCTGGACGCGGTGTTCTTCTCGCCGCACAAGTACCTGGGTGGCCCCGGCGCCAGCGGCGTGCTGGTGTTCAACCGCAAGCTGTATCGCAACAGCGTGCCCGACGATGCCGGCGGCGGCACCGTGGCCTGGACCAACCCCTGGGGCCAGTACGCCTTCATCGACGACATCGAGGCGCGCGAGGACGGCGGCACGCCGGCCTTCCTGCAGACCATCCGTACCGCCCTGGCGATGCGCCTGAAGGCGCAGATGGGCGTCGCCGCGATGGCCGAACGCGAGCGCGCGCTGGTGCCGCGCGCGCTGGCCGGGCTGCGCGCCGTGCCCGGCGTGCACCTGCTGGCCAACGAGCAGGACGATCGCCTGGCGATCCTGTCCTTCTACGTCGAGGATCTGCACTACAACCTGATGGTGCAGCTGCTCAACGACCGCTATGGCATCCAGGCGCGCGGCGGCTGTTCCTGCGCCGGCACCTACGGCCACTACCTGCTGCACGTGGACCCGACCCGTTCGCGCCGCATCACCGACAAGATCGACCGCGGCGACCTCTCGGACAAGCCCGGCTGGGTCCGCCTGAGCTTCCACCCGACCACGCCCGACGACGAGCTCGACTACTGCATGGAGGCCGTGCGCGAGATCGTCAAGAACAGGGAACGCTGGTCGCGCGACTACGTCTACGACGCCCACACCAACGAATTCCGCCACATCACCGGCGGCGGCGTCATGGGTGATCGCGTCAAGAGCTGGTTCCAGCTGTAACCGGGATGGCGAATCCACCCGTCCTGCGCGTGGCGCGCCCCACCGACGCGGCTGGACGCCTTGAGCCGCATGTATGCGCACGGACTGGCGCTGGACGTGCTCGGCACGTTCCAGGATCACGACGGCTTCGACGGCGTGATCCTCGGCCATCCCCACGCGCCGTACCACCTGGAATTCACCTGCCATCGCGACTCGGCGCCGCCCGCGCGCCCGGACCCCGACCAGCTGCTGGTGTGGTACCTGCCCGATCGCGCGCAATGGACCGAAACCTGCGCGCGCATGCTGGACGCCGGCTTTCGTCCGCTGGCCGCGGTCAACCCGTACTGGGACCGACAGGGCCGGACCTTCGAGGACCTCGACGGCTACCGGGTGGTGCTGCAGCAGGCCGCCTGGAAACGCTGAGCCTCGCCGGGACTACGGGCACGGGCACGTCCGGCATGTCACGGATCCAGCCTCAGGCCGCCTCGCGCGCCCCCTTGTCGGCGCGCAGCACCATCCAGCCCATCAGCAGCATGCCGAGCAGCACGCCCGTCGAACCGGCGCCCAGCACAGGCTCCATCTTCTCCTCCGACACCACGCCGCCGTAGAACAGCAGCAGGCCGATGCAGAGCACCAGCGCGGCCACGATGTGCAGCACGTATTGCACCCAGGCCAGGCGTTGGTTGGGTGCGTCCAGCCACAGCTTGTGGATGATCGCGTAGATCAGCGACACCACGAAGCCGACCAGCAGGATGTGCGCGTGGGCCACCAACAGGCTGTGATCCTTGGACACCGCCATGTAGATGCCCACGCACATGCCGAAGATCGCGAAGGCGATCGCCCAGATAAGGAACTTGCGGTCGAATCCCATGCCCACTCCCCCTCTCGCACACGTCATGGTGGCCGCTTCCGGAGCGTGACGGACTCGCGTCGGCGCGGTGTCCGGCGCCATCAGCGGCGCCGCGACGGCACCATAGCACCGCGCCGCGGCGGGCGGATATGCAAACGGCCCCGGAAGGGGCCGTCATGCAGTGCGGCTGTGTGGCGACCGTCAGGCCGCGAACACACCGCGCATTTTCTTCATCGCCGCCGCCTCGACCTGGCGGATACGCTCGGCCGACACACCGTATTCATCGGCCAGCTCCTGCAGGGTGGCCTTGTCGTCGGTCAGCCAGCGACGCTGGATGATGTCGCGCGAGCGCTCGTCCAGGTCTTCCAGGGCCACCGACAGGGTGTCGTGGCGGCTCTCGGCCTGGCTGGCGTCGGCCACGTTCTGGTACGGATCGGCGCTGTCGTCGATCAGGAAGGTGGACGGCGACGGGCGGGCATCGTCGTCGGCGTCGACCGGCGCGTCGAAGCCGACGTCGCGGCCGGACAGGCGCGATTCCATCTCCAGCACGGTCTTTTCCGGCACGCCCAGTTCGGCGGCCACGGTCCTGACCTCGCCGGCGTTCATCCAGCCCAGACGCTTCTTGTTCTTGCGCAGGTTGAAGAACAGCTTGCGCTGCGCCTTGGTCGTGGCGACCTTCACGATGCGCCAGTTCTTGAGGATGAACTCGTGCATTTCGGCACGGATCCAGTGCACCGCGAAGCTGACCAGGCGCACGCCGTGATCGGGATCGAAGCGCTTGACAGCCTTCATCAGGCCGATGTTGCCTTCCTGGATCAAATCACCCAGCTGCAGGCCGTAGCCGGAGTAGCCACGCGCCACGTGCACCACGAAGCGCAGGTGCGCGGCGATCAGCTGCTTGGCGGCATCCAGGTCGTCATCGGCGCGATAGCGCTCGGCCAGCTGATGCTCGTCCTCGGCGCTCAGCACGGGGATGCGATGCACCGCCGAGATGTAGGCGTCCAGACTGCCGGCAAGGCTGGGAATGGGCAGATTTTTGGCAACCAGGGCCTGACTCATGGATGTGGACCTCTTGTGGAACCAGCAGGTTAGCACTCTGCGTGTTTGAGTGCTAAGGCGCCGGGAAGTTCCCGCTCGATTAACTGTACTCAATAGTACACCAAACCAGGGGAAAATCAAGCCGGCGCGGCCGCCTCGAGCGCCCGCAGGGGCGGCAGGGACCAGTCGACCGGAGCCTGCCCGTGGCTTTGCAGGTACTGGTTGGCGCGGGAAAAGTGCCGGCAGCCGAGAAACCCGCGATGCGCCGACAGCGGCGAGGGATGCGGGGCCTTGAGGATGCCGTGGCGGCGGCCGTCGATGCGCTGCGCCTTGCTGCCCGCGTGGCTGCCCCAGAGCAGGAACACCAGCTGCTCGCGCCCGGCGGCCAGCACGTCGATGACGTGGTCGGTGAAGCCTTCCCAGCCCTTGCCCCGGTGCGAGGCCGCCTGGCCGCGCTCGACCGTGAGCACGGTGTTGAGCAGCAGCACGCCGCGGTCGGCCCACGGCGTCAGGCAGCCGTGGTCGGGCCGCGCGATGCCGAGGTCGCTCTCGATCTCCTTGAAGATGTTGAGCAGCGACGGCGGCACCGGCACGCCCGGGCGCACCGAGAAGCACAGCCCGTGGGCCTGGCCGGGGCCGTGGTACGGGTCCTGGCCCAGGATCACCACCTTCACCTTGTCGAACGGAGTGTGCGCGAAGGCCGCGAAGATGTCCTTCCCGGGCGGGTAGATGGTCTTGCCCGCGCGCTTCTCGGCGCGCAGGAAGTCGCCCAGCGCGCGCATCTCCGGGCGCTCGAAATACTCGCCCACGCGATCCTTCCAGGACGCTTCCATATGCAGCACGTACTCGCCCATCGGCAGCAACTCAGGGCGCGTCGTTGCGCGCGCGCAGGTGCTGGGACACGCGCAGCTGGAACAGCAGCTTGGTGATCAGCAGGCGCTCCTCGACCGGCTTCTCCACCAGGTCGTTGGCGCCGGCGCGGATCAGCTCGGCCTGCTTGTCGGGGTTGTCGTCGCCGGTCATCACCAGCACCGGCAGCTGCCCCTTGTTGTAGCCGTAGTCGTTGCGCAGCACGCGCAGCAGGTCGCCGCCGGTCAGGTCGCCTTTCAGCGTGACGTCGGTGAGCACCACGTCGGCGCCGATGCGGCCCTGCACCTTGGCCGTCTCCAGCCGTGCCAGGGCATCTTCCACGCTGATGTCGTGCAGCACGGTCAGGCCGTGCTTCTCCATCATGCGGCGGGTGGCCAGCGCGACCACGCGGCTGTCCTCGATGTACAGCACCTCGCCCGTGGCGGGGTCTTCCGGGCACACGTAGCCGCGGATGAAGTCGGCCAGGGCCTGGAAGCCCAGCGACTTGTCGAAATAATCGGTCACGGCATCGCCCAGGCTGCGGTCGCGCAGGCGCTGGTCGACGTCGCCGGAAATCACCACGATCGGCACGTAGGTCTGGGTGGACTGCTCGCGGATGTGGCGGGCCAGTTCCAGGCCGTCGATGTCCGGCAGGCGCAGGGCCACGGTGACGAAATCGACCACGCCCTCGGCCAGCGCCGCGCGCGCCTCCTCGCCGCTGCCGCAGGTGACGATGGTCGCCTGCGGCAATTCCTTGCCCAGCACCTGCTCGATCAGCCGGCGCACGACCTTGGAGCCGTCGACCACCATGACCCGCGGTTCGGCGCTGGCGATGTGTCGGCTGATGTCGCCCTTCATGCAGGCTCCCTCGTCGGTAAAACCATCATCCCGGTCGTCTCAGTTGGCGCGCGCAGACCAGTCGCGCGCCCAGCCAGCCCAGCAACGCCGCGGCCACCGGCACCAGGGCCAGCTGCCACCACGGCAGGCCGCCGAAGTCGAGCCGGCCGCCGTAGGCCGCGGCCAGGCGCGCCACCGGGGCGGCCAGCGCCCACTCCAGCAGGCCGGTCAGGATCACCGCGACCAGCCCGCCCGCAAGACCGTACCAGAGTCCGGCGTACAAGTAAGGACGCCGCACGAAGGCCGGGCTGGCGCCAACCAGGCGCAGCACCGCGATCTCGTCGGCGCGCCCCTGGATATCCAGGCGCACGCCGTTGCCGACCACCAGCAGCGCGGCCAGCGCCAGCAGCGTCGTCAGCATCAGCACCGCGCGGGTGCCGACAGAGAGCAGCGCATCCAGACGCTGGCGCCAGGCGCCGTCGTCCTGCACCTGATCGACGCCGTCCCGGTGGCGGATCCAGTCCAGCAGCGCCGCCGCGCGCCCGGCGTCCAGGCGCGTGGACGGCTGCACCACCAGCACCCACGGCAGCGGGTTGTAGTCCAGCGCCTTCAGCGCATCGCCGAAGCCCTGCATGGTGGCCAGCTCGGCCATGCCCTGCCTGGGACTGCGCACCTGCACCGCGGCCACGTCGTCGCGCTGACGCAGCGCATCGGCCAGCTTGCGGGCGGCGTCGGCGCCGGCATCGGTCTTCATGAACACGCTGATGGCCTGGGTCTCGCCCAGCGCGGCGCCGAAGCGCTGCAGGTTGCCCAGCAGCAGGGCGAAGGTCAACGGCAGGGCCAGCGCGAAGCCCATCACGGTGACCGTCAGCGCGGTGCCCAGCGGCCGCGAGGCCAGGCGTCGCAGGCTGGCGGCCAGGCCCCAGCCGTGCTGCTCCGCCCAGGCCGCCAGGCGGCGCGGACGGGTGCGGGCGGTGGCGGGATCGCGTCGCGCGCGCGCCATCAGGTGCGTACCTCGGTGGCCGGCACGTCATCGACCAGACGGCCGTGGTCGAGCACCAGCACGCGCTTGCGGGTGCGCTTGATCAGCATCAGGTCGTGGCTGGCCACCAGCACGGTGGTGCCCACGCGCTGGAAGTCGTCGAACAGGTCCATGATCTCGGCCGCCAGTTGCGGATCAAGGTTGCCGGTCGGTTCGTCGGCGATGATCAGCGGTGGCTTGGCGACGATCGCGCGGGCGATGCCCACGCGCTGCTGCTCGCCGGTCGAGAGCATCACCGGCGCCTGTTTCTCGTAGGGCAGCAGGCCCACCTTCTCCAGCGCCGCGCGCACGCGACGGGCGCGCTCGGCCGGCGCGATGCCGGTGATCACCAGCGGCAGCGCGACGTTGTCGAACACGCTGCGGTCCATCAGCAGGCGGTGGTCCTGGAACACCATGCCCAGCTGGCGGCGGTGACGCGGAATGGCGCCGGCGCGCGCGCTGGACAGGTTGCGGCCGTTGACGGTCAGGCTGCCGCGGGTCGGCCGCTCGATCATGGCCAGCAGCTTGAGCAGGGTGCTCTTGCCCGCGCCCGAGTGGCCGGTGACGAAGACCATCTCGCCGGGCTCGACATGAAACGACAGGCCGGCCAGGGCTTCCTGGCCGGTGGCATACCGCTTGCTGACCTGGTCGAAACGGATCACGTGCGCCGCGTCGGCTGCAAAGAACGCGAGCATACCGCGACACGCCATGCCCGCCATAGATGCCGGACGCGATGCGCGGCCCCGCGCTGGCGCGGCGTCACCCGCCTGGGCACCGCACGCGGCGCCCGGCCGATTCAGCGGCCGCCGAACAGCCGACGGAAGAAGCCGGCCTTCTTCGGCTTGTCGCTGGACGGCGCGGGCTCGGCATGCACCTGGCGGGTGCCGCCATTGTCGCGACCGCCGTCACGACGGCCCTTGCCCGATGCCGCCTTGTCGTCGCGCGCCTGGCCGTTGCCGCGGCGGCCGCCACCGCCCGGGCGCGACGGGGATGACGCCTGGCCGGTCGTGTCGGCTTGAGTGCCCCTGCCCTGCGCCGAGCCGCCCGAGCCGCCCGAGCCGTTGCGTCCGCGACCGCCGCGACGACGGCGACGGCGCGGCTTGCCGGTGCTTTCGCCGCCATCGCCTGCATTCGTGCCGCCGGAGGCGGCCGTCGGGGACGGCGCCGATGCCGCCTCAGCGGAAGCGGGCGCGGCGTCCTGCGCACGCTCGCCACCACCCTGCCCACCGCCGCCACCGGAGCGGCGGCGGCGACGCTTGCGCGGCGGACCGCCCGCGCTGGCGGCCGGCGGCGGCGATGCCTCGCCCGCCGGCGCATCGTCGTCATCGTCGTCCGTCGAGGCGACGCGCGCCGGCATGGCCGGCATCTTCAGCATCGCCGGGTCGATGGTCTCGACCGGAATCTTCTGCTCGATATAGGCCTCGATGTCGGGCAGGCCCATCGCGTACAGGTCACAGGCGAAGCTGATGGCGTCGCCCTCGGCACCCAGGCGCGCGGTGCGACCGATGCGGTGCACGTAGTCCTCGGCGTCCTGCGGCAGGTCGTAGTTGAACACATGGCTGACCGCCGGGATGTGCAGGCCGCGCGCGGCCACGTCGGTGGCCACCAGCATGTCGATCTGGCTGTCCTTGAAGCGTTGCAGCAGCTTCTGCCGCTTGACCTGCGGCACGTCGCCGGACAGCGCGCCGACGCGATAGCCCTGCTTGCGCAGGCGCTCCTTGATGCGCTCCACCGCGGCCTTGGTGTTGGCGAACACGATGCTGCGCTCGGGCTTGTGCTGCTCGATCAGGTTCAGCAGCAGCGGCATCTTCTCTTCCTTGGCCGGGAAGTAGACCACCTGGCGCACGCGGTCGGCGGTGACGTTGTCGGTCTCCACCACCAGCTTTTCGGCCTCGTCCATGTGCTCGTAGGCCAGTTCCAGCACGCGGTGGCTCAGGGTCGCCGAGAACAGCAGCACCTGGCGCTCGTCGCGAGCCGGCAGGCGGCGGAAGATGTAGCGCACGTCCTTGATGAAGCCGAGATCGAACATGCGGTCGGCCTCGTCGATCACCATCACCTCGATCGAGTTCAGGCCGAACACGTTCTGCTTGTAGTAGTCCAGCAGGCGGCCCGGCGTGGCGATGATGATGTCGCAACCATCGCGCAGCTGCTGGCGCTGCTTGTCGTAGTCCACGCCACCGTAGATCAGCGCCATGCGCAGGCCGGTGTCACGGCCGATGGCGCGGGCGTCCTTCTCGATCTGGATGGCCAGCTCGCGGGTCGGCGCGATGATCAGGGCGCGCGGGTCGCTGTCCTTGCGGTCCGGGTGCGCCGGCTGCGTCAGCAGGCGGTTCATCATCGCCACCAGGAAGGCGCAGGTCTTGCCGGTGCCGGTCTGCGCCTGGCCGGCGACATCGCGGCCCTTGAGCGCGACCGGCAGGGTCAGTGACTGGATCGGCGTGCAGCGGGTGAAGCCGCAGGCATGCAGGCCCTGCTGCAGGCTCGGGTGCAGATCCAGGTTTTCGAAGAAAGTGTCGGTGAGTACGTGTTCAGCCATGAAATCCGGTCCGGCCGCGGGGCCATGCCCTGCGGGGTTGCAATCGGCGCGCCGGAGTGGCGCTGCCGGGAAAACGGGGGCGAGGCGGGTCGGCCTCGCGCGGAGGGACTGGCGCGTTGGGGCGCGCTTCGCCGGGCGATTCCGCGGGCCTGGACGGGACCGCCGGCGATTGTCATGCCGACCTGTTGAATCCCGTCCCGAGTTGCGCTGGAATGAACGGCGTGCCGCAACGGCAGTCCGCCTTGATTTATCCAGCCCACCCGCCATCTGTGGGTTGTGGCAAATCTGCCATAGTGTAGCCGATGCCGAACGCCGCGTGCGCGGCCTCGTTTCCCCATGCAACCACGGAGCTCTGCGCAGTGAGCGATCTCATCACCCACATCAACGACAGCGAATTCGAGGCCCAGGTCCTCAATTCGGACATTCCCGTCCTGGTCGACTTCTGGGCCACCTGGTGCGGCCCGTGCAAGGCCATCGCGCCTATCCTCGACGAGGTGGCCAAGGACTACGAGGGCCGCCTGAAGGTGGTCAAGGTCGACATCGACCAGAACCAGAAGATGGCCATGAACTACAGCGTGCGTGGCGTGCCCACCATGATGGTGTTCAAGGGCGGCAAGGTGGAGGCGACGCAGGTCGGCGCCGTGCCAAAGGGCCGCATCACGCAGATGGTCGACAGCCTGGTCTGAACGCCGGGGTTCCCCGGCCGCGGCGCGCCTTCCGCCGCCGCGGCCGACGATTGCGGCGGATCGCCCGCCCTGCTAGATTGCTAGCCCTGACGACGGGCCATTCGAGCCCGCGCATCCGGTTGATCCCCGCCCCTCCTTCCCTTCCACGGCGCCCGACGAGGTCCGTTCGTGTCCGATACCGATAGCAAGCCCACCACCGAGACGCCGCGTCCGGACGACGCCGCGAGCAACGAGAACACCGCCAAGCCGCGGCGCACGCGCGCCAGCAAGGCCGCCGGCAAGGGCGATGCGCCCGCCGCGTCGCCTTCGGCTGCGCCAGCGCCAGCGCCAGCGGCCGAAGCCTCCACCGGCGGTGGCGGCGAAAGCGGCTCGAGCGACGGCGGCGGCGACTCCAACCGCGCCCAGGGCGACAACCGCAACAAGCAGCGCGGCGGCAACGCCGGCAATCGCGGCAACGCCGGCAACAACGAACGTCGCGGCCGTCGTCGCCGCAACGAGCGTGGCGGCGGTGGCGGCAATCGCGGCAACAACGCGCCGCGCGGCAACCACGCCGGCCTGCCGATGGACGACGACGAGAACCATGACGCCGGCAGCGACGATCGCGTCATCAACCTGACCGAGCTCAAGCGCAAGAACGCCATCGAGCTGCTGGAAACCGCCGATGAGCTGGGCGCCCACGAAGGCGTCGCCCGCGCCCGCAAGCAGGACGTGATCTTCAACATCCTCAAGGCCCACGCGCGCTCCGGCGGCGGCATCTGGGCCGAGGGCGTGCTGGAAATCCTGCAGGACGGCTTCGGCTTCATGCGTTCGGCCGACGAGTCCTACCTGGCCGGTCCCGACGACATCTACGTCAGCCCCAGCCAGATCCGCCGCTTCAACCTGCGCACCGGCGACTACATCACCGGCCGCGTGCGCCCGCCCAAGGAAGGCGAGCGCTACTTCGCGATGCTGCGCGTGGAGACCATCAACGGCGATCCGCCGGAGGCCTCCAAGAACAAGATCCTGTTCGAGAACCTGACCCCGCTGTTCCCGCGCACGGCGTTCCACCTGGAGCGCGGCAACGGTTCGACCGAGGACATCACCGGCCGCATCATCGACCTGATCGCGCCGATCGGCCGCGGCCAGCGCGGCCTGCTCGTCTCCCAGCCCAAGGCCGGCAAGACGATGATGCTGCAGAACGTGGCCCAGGCGATCACCACCAACCACCCCGACGCGCACGTCATCATCCTGCTGATCGACGAGCGCCCGGAGGAAGTGACCGAGATGCAGCGCACCGTGCGCGCCGAGGTCATCAGCTCGACCTTCGACGAGCCGGCCGTGCGCCACGTGCAGGTCGCCGAGATGGTGATCGAGCGCGCCAAGCGCCTGGTCGAGCACAAGAAGGACGTGGTCATCCTGCTCGATTCCATCACCCGCCTGGCGCGCGCCTACAACACCGTGGTGCCGAGCTCGGGCAAGGTGCTGACCGGCGGCGTCGACGCCAACGCCCTGCAGCGCCCCAAGCGCTTCTTCGGCGCCGCGCGCAACGTCGAGGAAGGCGGCAGCCTGACCATCATCGCCACCGCGCTGATCGACACCGGCAGCAAGATGGACGAGGTGATCTACGAGGAATTCAAGGGCACTGGCAACATGGAAGTGCACCTGAACCGCCGCATCTCCGAGAAGCGCGTGTACCCGGCCATCGACATCAACCGCTCCGGCACCCGCCGCGAGGACCTGCTGATCCCGCCGGACCTGCTGCAGAAGATCTGGATCCTGCGCAAGCTGCTGCATCCGATGGACGAGCTGGCGGCGATCGAGTTCATGCTCGACAAGATGAAGAACACCAAGACCAACGACGAGTTCTTCAATGCGATGAAGCGGTGAGGACTCGGGACCCGGAACTCGGGACCCGGGACTCGTTATCGGGACTCGGGAAAACGTAGATTCCCGAATAGCCCATGCAACATCGAAAAAGCCGGCCCTGTGCCGGCTTTTTCGTGCCGCGCGCTGCGTGACATACTGGCCGGCGTCACTGACGGACAGGGACGACCCATGCGAAAGGAATGGCTGGCGGTTCTGGGGATCTTTGTCACCGGGCTGGCCGCGGCGGCCGGACCGGCGCCGGCAGCGACATCCGCGCACCAGGCGGAGCCCTCCCTGCACGACATGGGCATGAATGCCTGCAGGAACGGACGCAACCTCAACCACGAAGCTTGGCGCATCCATGCCTATGCGGTGCCTGACGCGGTGTCCAGCACCATGCTGGCTGCCACCGAGGGCGACACCGGCAAGGTGCGTGCCGGACTGGCCGCACTGCCCGCGGACACCGTCGCGCGTTGGCGCCAGACGGCCCTGTTGACAGCCGTCCTGAGCAACCGACCGGACACCGCAAGCGCCCTCATGGCCGATGGCGCCGACCCCGATGCGCGTTCCTGGATACCCCCGTACACCGAACGTTTCTACCAGGCCGTGGCGGCACGCCTCCCCGGCGATCCGCGCTTCGGCGGTCGCAAGGTAGTCAAGAATCTCCAGGACAGCGGACTGATGCAGAACAAGGGCCAATGGGTCCCGTTCATGCTGAACCAGGCCGCTGCCTGTGACCTGGCACCGGTCATCGATGCGCTGGTCCGGGGCGGCGCTTCCGTTAATGCGCACCCGCCCGTGGGTTTCGGACCGCTGGTGACCGCAGTGCAGGGGCAGAACCCGCACGCGTTGCGCGCCCTGCTCGACCACGGTGCGAACACTTGCTACTTCGACCGCCGCTCAGCGCGATTCGCGAAGCGCGAGCACCGCAAGCCTGTCACTCTGGCCGACATCGCCCGCAAGAACGGCCTGCCCGCCGACCTGGTCGCGCGGCTGCAATGCCACGCGCCATAATGGGGCGTCTTCGCCACGGAACATCGTCATGCGCATCTGCGTCTACTGCGCTTCCTCCGACCATGCCGACCCGGTCTATCGCGACGCCGCGCGCGAGCTGGGCGGGCTGCTGGCCGAGGCCGGGCACAGCCTGGTCTACGGCGGTGGCTCGCGCGGGTCGATGGGCGCGGTGGCGGACGGCGCGCTGGAGGCCGGCGGCAGCGTGATCGGCATCCTGCCGCGCTTCATGGCGGACCTGGAATGGGGCCACCCGGGCCTGACCGAGCTGCAGCTGGTCGGGGACATGCGCGAGCGCAAGCACCGGTTGCTGACTGACGCCGACGCGGTGGTCGCCCTGCCCGGCGGCACCGGCACCATGGAGGAGCTGTTCGAGGCCGTCACGCTCAAGCGGCTGGGGCTCTACCTCAACCCCATCGTGCTGCTGGACACCCGGGGCTTCTACCAGCCGCTGGACGCCCTGATGCAGCAGATGATCGACGAGCGCTTCATGAACCCCGAGCACGCGCGCATGTGGCAGCTGGTGCCCACGCCCGCCGAGGTGTTGCCGGCGATTCTCAACGCCGAGCCCTGGGACGAGAACGCGCGCGATTACGCCGCGGTGCGCGAATAGGCAATTCCCTGCGCGCGCCTGCAGCGCGAACCCCCACCCAGCCTCCCCCTGCGAGCAGGGGGAGGAGCCAGAATTGCGACATTGGGCTTCCTCCCCTGCCAGGGGAGGATTGAGGTGGGGTACGCGCCGCAGGCGCGTGTAAGCATCCATGCTCTGGCGCGGTCCATATACGGGCGAAGCAAGCTCACGGAGCCCACCATGCATCGACGCCGTTTCCTGATCACCGCCGTCGGCGCCACCGGCGCCCTGCTGCTGGGTGGCTGTGGGCGCAGCCGTGCCGGCCAGGCCATCAGCGCCGCGCCGGTCGACGGCCACTGGAACCTGACCCCGGAACAATGGCGATCGCGCCTGACCCCGGCGCAATTCCGCATCCTGCGCGAGGCCGGCACCGAGCCGCCCTTCAGCAGCCCGCTGGACCACGAGACCCGCGCCGGCATCTACCACTGCGCCGGCTGCGCCTTGCCGCTGTTCAGCTCGACCGCCAAGTACGATTCGGGCACCGGCTGGCCGAGCTTCTTCCGGCCGCTGGCCGACGCCGTGGCCACGCGCAACGACACCTCGCTGATGATGGACCGCACCGAGGTGCACTGCCGGCGCTGCGGCGGCCACCTGGGCCACGTGTTCGACGACGGCCCGCCACCGACCGGCCTGCGCTACTGCATGAACGGACTGGCGCTGGATTTCCATCCCGGCGAGCCCTCACCGACCGACCGCTCGCCCGCCTAGTCCTTGCGGGACCACCGTTTCCCTTTGCGACCCCCGGCGTTCGCCCCGGCGCCCCTTCCATTTCGGCCGCATCGCCCCCACAGTGGGGCGATGCACTTCGCGCAAGGATTCATCCGGTGTCGATACCCAGCTCCGCCAAGACCACCCCGATCACCGATCCGCGCCAGCTGACCGCATACGTGGCCAGCGGGGAAAAGCCCCGCGAGGCCTGGCGCATCGGCACCGAGCACGAGAAATTCGGCTTCCGCCAGGACGACCTGCGCCCGCCCACCTACGAGGGCGAGCGCGGCATCCGCGCGCTGCTGGAAGGCATCGCCGCCAAGCACGGCTGGGACATCGCCCGCGAGGGCGAGCTGCCGCTGGCGCTGGCCCGCGAGGGCGCCTCGATCACCCTGGAGCCGGCCGGCCAGCTGGAGCTGTCCGGCGCCATGCTGGAAACCATCCACCAGACCTGCCGCGAGGTGAACGGGCACCTGGCCGAGGTGCGCTCGGTGGCCGACGGCCTGGGCCTGGGCTTCCTCGGCATGGGCTTCCAGCCCAAGTGGACGCGCGAGGAGATGCCGTGGATGCCCAAGGGCCGCTACGCCATCATGCGCCGCTACATGCCGACCCGCGGCCAGCTGGGCCTGGACATGATGAAGCGCACCTGCACGGTGCAGGTGAACCTGGATTTCTCCAGCGAGGCGGACATGGTCAAGAAGTTCCGCGTCGCCCTGGCGCTGCAGCCGGTGGCCACCGCGCTGTTCGCCGACTCGCCGTTCACCGACGGCAAGCCCAACGGGTACCTGTCAGCTACCGCTCGCACGTGTGGACCGACACCGACCCGGACCGCACCGGCATGCTGGACTTCGTGTTCGAGGACGGCTTCGGCTACGAGCGCTGGGTCGACTACATCCTCGACGTGCCGATGTACTTCACCATGCAGGACGGCCAGCCGGTCGACGTCGCCGGACGCAGCTTCCGCGACTTCCTCGCCGGCAAGCTGCCCGAACTGCCGGGCGTGACGCCGACCCTGCGCGACTTCGACGACCACATGACCACCACCTTCCCGGAAGTGCGCATGAAGCGCTTCCTGGAGATGCGCGGTGCCGACGGCGGTCCCTGGGGCCGCCTGTGCGCGCTGCCAGCGCTGTGGGTGGGCCTGCTGTACGACGACACCGCGCTGGACGCGGCCTGGGACCTGGTCAAGGACTTCACGATGGAAGAGCGCCACGCCCTGCGCGATGGCGTGCCGAAACATGCGTTGAAGCTGCCCTTCCGCGGCGCCACGGTGCGCGAACTGGCGCTGGAGACGCTGAAGATCGCCGGCCACGGCCTCAAGCGCCGCGCCCGCGTCAACGAGCACGGCAGCCGACGAGACCATCTTCCTGCAGCCGCTGCTGGAACTGGCCCAGGCCGGCCAGACCCCGGCCGAGCGCAAGCTGGAGCTGTTCCACGGGCCGTGGAACGGCAGCGTGGACCCGGTGTTCCGCGAGTTCGCGTACTGAATCACCGCGACCAGCCGACATGAAAAAGGCCGGCGTGACGCCGGCCTTTTTCAGTGTTGCAGGACGCAGGTGGCTTACTTCAGCCCGCGGTCCTTGAGCATCGGCTCGACGTCCGGATCCTTGCCGTAGAAGGCATGGAACAGCTTGGCCACGTCCTCGCTGTTGCCGCGCGAGAGGATCATGTCGCGGAAGCGCTGGCCGTTGGCGCGGGTCAGGCCGCCGTTGTCGAGGAACCACTGGTAGGCGTCGTCGTCCAGCATCTCGGTCCACAGGTAGGCGTAGTAGCCCGACGCGTAGCCGTTGCCCCAGATGTGCATGAAGTAGCTGGAGCGGTAGCGCGGCGGCAGGTACGGCAGGTCCGTGTGGTTGGCCTTCAGCGCCTGCGCCTCGAAGTCGTCGACGTTCTTCAGCGGCGCGTCGGCCGGGATCATGTGCCAGCTCATGTCCAGCAGCGAGGCCGACAGCAGCTCGCCCAGCGCGTAGCCCTGGTTGAAGGTGGCCGCCTTGCGGATCTTCGCCACCAGTGCCTTGGGCATCGGCTTGCCGGTCTTGTAGTTGACCGCGTAGTGGTCGAACACCTGCGGGTAGCTGGCCCAGTGCTCGTTGAACTGCGACGGGAACTCGACGAAGTCGCGCGGCACGCTGGTGCCCGACAGGCTCGGGTACTGCTCGGCGGCGAAGAAGCCGTGCAGGGCGTGGCCGAACTCGTGGAACATCGTGGTCACGTCATCGAAGCTGATCAGCGCGGGCTGGCCCGGCGCCGGCTTGGTGAAGTTGCACACGTTGTAGATGACCGGCTGGGTGCCCAGGAGCTTGGACTGGCCCATCAGGTTGTCCATCCACGCGCCACCCTGCTTGTTGTCGCGCTTGAAGTAGTCGGCGTAGAACAGGCCCAGCGGCTTGCCGTCCTTGTCGAACACCTCGTAGACCATCACGTCCGGGTTGTAGACCGGGATGTCGGTGCGGCGCTTGAAGGTCAGGCCGTACAGCTCGTGGGCGGCGTAGAACACGCCGTTCTCGAGCACGTTGTGCAGCTCGAAGTACGGCTTGACCTGGTCCTGGTCGAGGTCGTACTTGGCCTTGCGCAGCTTCTCGGCGTAGTAGTCCCAGTCCCAGGCCTCGAGCTTGAAGTGCTTGCCGCTCTTGTCGATGATCGACTGCAGCTCGGAGGCTTCATGGCGGGCCTTGGCCATGGTCGGCGGCACCAGCGCGTCGACGAACTTCAGCACCGCGTCGGGGTTCTTGGCCATCTGGTCCTCGAGCTTCCAGGCGGCGTAGTTCGGGTAGCCCAGCAGCTTGGCCTTCTCCGCGCGCACCTTGGCCAGCTCGGCGATGGTCTTGCGGGTGTCGTTGTCGTCGCCGCGCTCGGTGCGCATGTAGGAATGCTCGAACAGCGCCTTGCGCACGTCGCGGTGGGTCAGCTCGGCCAGCGCCGGCTGCTGCGTGGTGTTCTGCAGCGGCAGCACCCACTTGCCGGTCAGGCCACGATCCTTGGCCGCCTGCGCGGCAGCGTCGATCTCGCCCTTGGACAGGCCGTCGAGCTTGGACTTGTCATCGACGATGAGCGCGCCGGCCTTGGTCGCGGCCAGCAGCTTGTTGACGAACTGCGAGCTGAGCTTGGACTCGCGCTCGTTGAGCGTCTTCAGCTGCGCCTTGTCGGCATCGGACAGCTTGGCGCCGTGATGCACGAAGTCGTCGTAGTACCACGACAGCAGGCGCGCCGACTCGGGGTCGAGCTTGAGCGAATCACGCTCGTTGTAGAGCGTGGCGATGCGCTTGAACAACGCGTCGTTGAGGTAGATCGCGTCGTCATGCGCGGCCAGCTTCGGCGCCATGTCCTCGTTGACCTTGTTCAGGGCATCGTCGGAATTGGCCGAGAACACGGCGTTGAAGTCCATCTCCACCCGATGCAGGGTCTGCCCGGATTTCTCCAGCGGCACCAGGGTGTTGTCGAAGGTCGGCGCGGCCGGATCGCTGGCGATCGCGTTGATCTCGGCCAGCTGCTCGTCCATGCCCTTGGCGAAGGCCGGCGCGTAGTCGCTGTCCTTGATCTTGTCGAACGGCGGCGCCTGGAACGGCAGGTCGCTCTTGGCCAGGAGCGGATTCTCGCGCTTCATGGCCGGCGCCGCGCCGGCGGGAGCCGGGGCGCTGGACGAAGCGGTGCTGGCGGACGGTTGGGGCGATTGCGAGCAACCTGTCACCGCGACAACGGCGGCGACGGCGGCAGCAAGCGTGAAACGGCGAATGCTGTACATCGCGGGATGATCCCCTTGCAGACTGGAATGGATCCGACCGGGCGGCCGGGCATGACACATCGCCGCCCACTGTAGCGTCCCGGCGGGGGGACGACCAAGTGCCGGCGTTCAGGCATCGATGGCCGCGACCGCGTCGTCGAGCCTCGTGGCGGCCTGTTCCGGCACCACGCCATGCGGCAGCACGCCCAGGCAGGGCGCGGGCAGCAGCGCGCGCAGGGTGTCGATGTTGCCTTCGGCCATGGCCATGTGCGGGTCGACGCGGTTGCCGATCCAGCCCAGCAATCGGCAACCGTCGGCCTGGATCGCCCGCGCGCTGAGCAGGGCATGGTTGAGCGCGCCCAGGCGCAGGCCGACGACCAGGATCACCGGCAGATCCAGCGCCTGCGGGATCGCCGAGGCCAGCAGGTCCTCGCGCAGCGGCACCATCCAGCCGCCGATGCCCTCCACCACCACGCGGTCGTGGCTGCCGGACAGCGCGTCATAGGCCGCGCGGATGCCCGCCATGTCGACACGCACGCCGTCCTCGCGCGCCGCCAGGTGCGGCGAGACCGGCGCGTTCATGGCGAACGGATTGACCCATGCGTAATCCGGTCGCGGCTCGCTGGCCGCCTGCAGGGCCAGGGCATCGGCGTTGCGCAGCCCTTCGGGCGTGGCCTCGCAGCCGCTGGCCACCGGCTTCATGCCGCAGGCGCGGTGGCCGGCGGCGCGCAGCGCGTGGACCAGGCTGACGCTGGCGTGGGTCTTGCCGATCTCGGTGTCGGTGCCGGCGATGAAGACACCCCGCGCGCTCATGCGGCCGCATCCCGGTCCAGGCGTCGCTGGACGCGCTTGGCCAGCAAGCCCTGGAGACTGAGCAACGCCAGCAGGAACCCGGACAGGCCGCTCAGGTTGGCCGGCAGCAGGGCGGCGACCAGCGCCACCAGCAGACCGATCGCACAGGAGAACAGCCAGGTCGTCGCAGGAACCTGCGCGCGCCGCGCGAGCTGGCCTTCCAGTTTTCGCGCGCTGTGCAGGAACAGCAGCGCCGTGGCTCCGGACAACAGCGCAAATACGATGCCGTAGCACACGAACAGCGCCTTCAGGTCATGCATGTCATGCATCACCCAGCGACTGGGGAGCCAGCCCGCGGTGAGAAAATGGAAGGCGCTGGAGTACATCATCTCCAGCGGATACACGAACACCAGAACCAGGAACACGAGCAGCAGCGAGAGCCAGAACGCTCCGGCATCGACCACGCCGAAATCACGCCGCCAGCGCAGGTGCGCCCGCCAGAACAGCACGATCTGCGTGAATGCCGCGGCAAAGGCCGGTATGCCGCGTACGGCTGCGAGCAGTTCGTCCAGGTTGTGCGGCACGTCGCTGTTGGCGATCACCAGCAGGGTGACTGTGAAGGCGAAGGCCGCATCGATGAAGAAGTCCACGCGTAGCGTGTGCGCGTGCAGGCTGTCTTCGGCGTTCATGCTTTTCCCCGTAGTCTTGACTTGCGGTCATTGCAAAGACCACATCCACCACCATGTCAGTGGTTTGATCATACGTGGTCCGCAGGAGTGTTGTTCGATGTTCCAGGCCGATCCCCTCGATTTCACCGACAAGTCCGCCGCCTACGCCGAACTGGCCACCCAGGCCCGCGGCCTGCTGTCGGACGAACGCGACCTGATCGCCAACGCGGCCAACTTCGCCGCGCTGGTCTATCACGCGCTGCCGATGGTCAACTGGGCCGGTTTCTATTTCTTCGACGGCGAGGAGCTGGTGGTCGGCCCGTTCCAGGGCCTGCCGGCCTGCGTGCGCATCGCGCTCGGGCGCGGCGTCTGCGGCACCGCCGCGCGCGAGCGCCAGGCCCAGCTGGTGGAGGACGTCAATGCCTTCGCCGGGCACATCGCCTGCGATGCCGCCTCGCAGTCGGAGGTCGTGGTGCCCCTGGTGCGCGCCGACGGCTCGCTGCTGGGCGTGTGGGACGTCGACAGCCCGCACGTCGGCCGCTTCGACGCCGCCGACCTGGCCGGCATGGAACAGCTGTGCGCGGTGTTCATGGCCGCGGTCGAGGCGGCCTGAGGGTCAATCGGCCGGCGTCTGCAGCATCGCCATGACCGCGGCGCGCGCCTCGTCCATGCCACTGCCGGCGCTGGAGGAGAATGACTGCACACTGGCGTTCCAGCCCTCGCGCTTGCACAGCGCACGCGCGCGATCAACCGCGGTCGCGGCCTGGCCGCGCGAAAGCTTGTCCGCCTTGGTCAGCAGAAGGTGGCAGCGCAAGCCGCTGACCGCGCAGAAATGCAGCATCTGGCGGTCGAACTCCTTCAGCTCGTGGCGGATGTCGGCGATCAGCACCACACCACGCAGGCTCTCGCGCTGGTTCAGGTAGGCATCGATCTCGCGCCGCCAGTGCGCGCGCATCGCCTCGGGCACCTTGGCATAGCCGTAGCCCGGCAGGTCCACCAGGCGCGTGCCCTCATCGAGGGTGAACACCACCATCTGCTGCGTGCGGCCCGGCGTCTTCGACGTGCGCGCCAGCGAACGCTGGCCGGTCAGGGCGTTCAGCGCACTGGACTTGCCGGCGTTGGAACGGCCGGCAAAGGCCACTTCGGCGCCCTCGTCGGGCGTCAGCTGGGAGAGCTTGTGGGCGGCCAGCACGAACTGCGCGCGCTGCAGGGCATTGGAACTCATGGACAGGGCCTTGTGGGTCGCATCGCCCGCGGCACGGGACGTTTGACCGGTTCATGACGGGCGGGGATAATCCCAAAGTTTGATCATGACCCCCACGCAACACCGGTCTTCGGGAGACAGTTTATGAGTTTTTGGCGTGTAGCGGCGCTCGCCGCCACCCTGGTCGCGGGAACGACGCTGGCCCATGGGGTCCACGGGCAGGCCGCCCCGGCCACTTCCGGCTCGGCTGCCAAAGCGGCAGCGGCGCCCGCCAAGCCGGCCGGCCCGCTCGCCGGCGACGCCACCGCCGGCCAGGGCAAGGCCGCCGTGTGCGGCGCCTGCCACGGCATGGACGGCAACTCCTCCGATGCGCAGTACCCGAAGCTCGCCGGACAGAACGAGGAGTACATCTCCCGCCAGCTGCACAACTTCAAGAGCGGCAAGCGCCAGAATCCGATCATGCTGGGCTTCGCCTCGCAGCTGTCGGACCAGGACATGGCCGACGTCGGCGCTTACTTCATGAGCAAGCGCTCGCGTCCGGGCGTGGCCGATCCGAAACTGGCCAAGGAAGGCGGCAAGCTGTACCGCGAGGGTGACGCCAAGCGCGGGATCCCGGCCTGCATGGCCTGCCATGGCCCCGATGGCCGCGGCAACCCGGGCGCGGCCTATCCGCAGCTGGCCGGCCAGCACACGCAGTACCTGATGCGCACGCTGACCGCCTGGCACGATGGCACCACCTGGGGCGACGACGCGCACGCCAAGATCATGCCGGCGATTGCCCAGCGCCTGACCAAGCAGGACATCACCGCGCTTTCAAGCTACCTGGAAGGCCTGCACACCAACACCTCCGCCGCCGGCGACGCCGCGCCCTGAGCGCGGACCGCAGACACGCCGTGCCCCGCTCCGCGGGGCCTCCGGCTCCCGGGCTCGACCGCAGCCAACCCCTGCCATCCGGGAGCCGTTCCTGACCAGGAGATTCCCGATGCGCCACGTCCTGCCGATCCTGCTCTGCTCCCTGCTGCTGGCCGCCTGCGGCTCGCATTCCGGCTCGGACCAGCCGACCACCGCCGCCACGCCGGCCACGCCCGCCACCACGCCCGCCACCACGGTGGCCGCGCCGGCCGACTCCACGGCCGCGCCGCCGGCCAGCGCCGCGACGACCGCCGCGCCAGCCGCCACCGACAGCGCCGCCAGCGCGGCAGGCGATGACGCCGCGACGGACGAGGGCACCTCCGGTCTGAGCACCGCCCAGCTGGCCGAGGCCGAGAAGATCTACCAGCAGGGCCTGGGCAAGTGGACCGAAGGCACCAACTACAAGCTCATCAGCCCCAGCCAGCCCAAGGTCACCACCACCGGCAAGGTCGAGGTGGTCGAGGTGTTCTCGTGGGGCTGCCCGGCCTGCAACCAGGCGCACCCGTACGTGGACGCCATGCGCAAGCAGCTGCCCTCGTTCGCCACCATGGTGTACCTGCCGGCAGGCTTCATCCCGACCGAGAACTGGCCGATGTACCAGCGCACCTATTTCACCGCCAAGGCGCTGGGCGTGGCCGACAAGAGCTATGACGCGATGTTCGACGCGGTGTGGAAGGACGGCGATCTGGCCACCTACGACCCGGCCGGCAACGGCCTGAAGAAGAAGTCCGACTGGCCCACCATCGAGGATGCGGCGAAGTTCTACGCCAAGCACTTCGGCGTCGACGCCAAGCAGTTCGTGGCGGTGGCCAATTCCTTCAGCGTCAACACGCAGATCAAGCGCGCCGACGACCTGATCCAGTCCTACGGCGTGGCCAGCACCCCGCACTTCGTGGTCAACGGCATGTATCGCTTCAGCTACACCGATGCCGGCGGCGTGACCCAGGCCACCGAACTGGCCGACTGGCTGGCCGCCAAGGCCGCCCTCGGCAAGTAACGCCGCATCCCCCGGAGCCTCCCATGATCAAGCGCATCGCCCTCCTCCTGCTCGGCCTGGCCCTGGCGTCCGGCTGCATGGCGCAGGGCGCCGATGGCAAGCCGCCCTTCACCGAGGGCGTGGAATACGTCACCCTGCCGCATCCGCAGCGGCTGTCGCCGAGCGGCACGATCGAGGTGGTCGAGGTGTTTTCCTACGGCTGCCCGCACTGCGCTCACTTCGCGCCCTACGCCGAGGAACTGCGCAGCTCGCTGCCCAAGGATGCCCAGTTCAAGCTGGTGCCGGCCTTGTTCACGCCCGCCTGGGAGCCCTACGCCCGCGCCTACTACGCGGCGCAGCAGCTGGGCGTCCTGAAGAAAACCCACCTGGCGCTGTTCCGGCAGAAGTTCGAGCTGGGCTACCCCATGAACACCCTCGACGAACTGGGCGATTTCTTCGCCCGCGAGGGCGTCAGCAAGACGGCCTTCATGAAGGCCGCGAACTCGCAGAGCACCGACCAGGCGATGCTGCGTGACTACAATCTGCTGACCCACTGGGGCATCGACATGACCCCGACCATCGTGGTCGACGGCAAGTACCGCAGCAACAAGTTCAAGAGCTACCAGCAGCTGCTGGACATCGCCCATTACCTGGTCAAACGGGCCGAGCGCGACCACGCCAGGGCCGCTGCCGGCAAGTGAATGCCCCGGCGGCGCCCGCGCGCCGCCGCATCCGGCCCGCGGGATGTCTTGCCGTTGTCACGGCCGCCTCGCTACCTTGAAGCCATGCCAGGCCCAACCACCCAATCGCTGCGCGTCCTCAGCTGCAACATCCTCGCCGGGGCCAGCATCCAGCGTTATCGCCAGTACGTGACCCGCAGCTGGGCCAGCGTGCTGCCCAGCCGGGCCAAGCTCGACAACCTCGACAGCCTGGCGCGGATCCTCCCCGAATACGACCTCATCGGCCTGCAGGAAACCGATGCCGGCAGCCTGCGCTCGGGCTTCCGCAACCAGACCCGCTATCTGGCCGAATCGGCCGGCATGCCGTACTGGAGCCACCAGCCGAACCGGCAGATGGCGCGACTGGCGCATTCGGCCAACGGCCTGATCAGCCGCCTGGAACCGCGGCAGGTGGTCGACTACACGCTGCCCGGGCGGGGGCGCGGTGCCCTGCTGGCGCGTTTCGGCGAGGGCGAGGACAGCCTGGCAGTGATGGTCGCGCACCTGTCGCTGGGTCCGCAGGCGCGTGAGCGGCAACTGGCGTTCATTGCCGAGCTGCTCGGCGCGCACCGCCACGCGATCCTCATGGGTGACCTCAACACCGACCCCGACAGCGCCGAGATGCGGCGGCTGTTCCGACGCACCTCGCTGCAGCCGCCGGCGCTGGCCACGCCGACCTTTCCCAGTTGGCGCCCGCGTCGCGCCATCGACCACATCCTGCTGTCGCCGGAGCTGCGCCTGGAGCGTCAGTGGACCCTGCCCGACGCCTTTTCCGACCATCTTCCGCTGGCGGCCGAAATCGCCCTTCCGATGGCGCTGGCGCGCCCCTGATCCAGCCCCAGGACGCTTCACACCCATGGACACCCCCCTGCAGCCCGCGCCGACCCTCCTGCGATGGAGCGCGCGTGCGCTCGCGTTGCTGCCCCTGCCGCTGCTGGCCGGGCCGCCGCCGCCCGCGCCGCCCTCTTCGGCCGCGTCGGCCGCGTCGGCCGCGTCGGCTGCCGCCCGCGCCGCGACCGCACCCTCGCGCGCGAAGCAGCGCGCGGCCTTCATCAAGGCCTACGCCAGCGCCACCCAGGGCAACGCGGACTGGAAGAAGCAGGCCGCGGGTCTGGAGACCTACCCGCTCTATCCCTATCTGCGGGCCGCCGCCATCCAGCAGGACATCCGCCACGCCACGCTGACCCAGGTGCGCGCCTACATCGATCGCTGGCCGCACCAGCTGCCCGCGGCCAGCCTGCGCAACGCGTTCCTGCGCGAGCTGGCGCGGCGCAAGGACTGGGCGGGCTTCCGCGCCCTGTACCAGCCCGGACTCGGACGCACGCTGACCTGCGACAAGCTGCAGGCCGACCTGGCCGGCGGCGCCCGGCTCAGCTTCCACCGCGACCTGGCGCCGCTGTGGCGACACGCGTCGCTGCCGTCCGCCTGCGACCCGGTGCTCGCCTGGGCGCACAAGCACGGCCTGCTGACACGCGAGCGCCTGTGGCAACGCATCGACACGGCGGCCGACGCCGGACGCAGCGACGTGATCGTCGACCTGGCGACCTGGCTGCACGGCGCGGATGCCCGGCGCGCGCATGATCTGGTCGACGCACTGAGACATCCGGCACGCGCGCTGAAGGCAGCGCGCGGCTGGCGCGACAGCCCGCGCAGCCGCCGCACCGCCAGCATCGCCCTGCGCAAACTGTCCCGCAGCGACAGCGCGCAGGCCATCGCCCTGTGGCCCGCGCTGCGCAGGCACCTGCATTTCAGCACCGAACAGCGCCGGGCCATCGAACACGACCTGGCCCTGTTCAGCGCCACCGACTTCGCCCCCGACGCGCAACAGCGCCTGCGCGCGCTGCCGCCCGCGGCGCAGACCGACGCCACCCGCGGCTGGCGCGCGCGCGTGGCGCTGGCCGCGCGTGACTGGCAGGGCGTGATCGACGCCTGGGCGGCGATGCCGGCGACGCAGCAGCAGGATCCGGAATGGGTCTATTTCCACGCCCGCGCCCTGGCCGCCCTCGGGCTCAAGCACGCCGCCGACGCGGCCTATGCCACGCTGGCCGACCAGACCTCGTATTTCGGTTTTCTCGCCGCCGACCGGCTGCACCGGCCCTATACGATCTGCCCCGACCAGATCGCCGACGATCCGGCCCGCGAAGCGGCCCTGCTGAAGGACCCGGGACTCGACCGGGCCTTCGAACTGTTCGCCGTCAACCTGCCCCTGCAGGCACGCCGCGAATGGGCCCGGGCGCTGCACGGTGCCAGCGCCGACACCCGCCGGCTGGCGGCGCTGCTGGCCTACCATCGCGGCTGGTACGACCGCACCATCAGCGTGTTCAGCCACGGCGACGCGCTGAAGCTGTACCGCATGCGCTTCCCGCTGGCGCGCCAGGACGGCGTCATCGCGCAGTCCGCCGACGCCGGCATCGACCCGGCCTGGGCCTATGCCATCATCCGTGCCGAAAGCGCGTGGGTGACCGACGCCCAGTCCGGCGCCGGCGCCTACGGCCTGATGCAGCTGCTGCCGACCACCGCGCGCACCCTGGCCGCCAAGCTCAAATTGCCCTACAGCGCCCCCGAGGACCTGTTCGATCCCAGGCTCAACATCGCCCTGGGCACCCATTACCTGGCGCAGATGGCCGATCGCTACGGCGGCGCGCCGTGGCTGGCCAGCGCCGCGTACAACGCCGGACCGGTGCAGCTCGATGCCTGGCTGGCCGCGCGCGGCGACCTGCCGCCGGACCTGTTCGTGGCCACCATGCCGTACCACGAAACACGCGACTACGTGGCCCGGGTGATGGCCTTCAGCGTGCTCTATGACTGGCGCCTGCACCACGCCGCGCTACCGCTGTCCCGGCGCATGCCGCGCTACGGCCAGCCCTACGCGCCACCCGGTCCGCACAGCCCGTACATCAAGCTGCAATGCGCGACGGCCACGCCTGCATCCGCGGCCAGCAGCACGCCGTAAAGTCAGATGCAGGCAAGCAGCGCAGGACCGTGCCCATGACTCCGCCACGCTCTCTCGTCCTCCTCGGCGCCACCGGCTTCGTCGGCCGGCACCTGGTGCCGCGCCTGGCCGCCGCCGGCCATCGCCAGATCCTGCTGACCCGCCATCCGGAGCGCCATCGCGACCTGCGGGTGCTGCCGGGCGTGGAGGTGCGACGCGCCGACGTGCATGACTGCGCCGCCCTGGCCGCGCACGTGCGCGAGGCCGATGCCGTGCTCAACCTGGTCGGCATCCTCAATGCCCGCGGCGCGCAGTCCTTCGAGCGCGTGCACGTGGCGCTGACGGAGAAGGTCATCGAGGCCTGCCGCGCCACCGGCGTCACGCGCCTGCACCAGATGAGCTCGCTGCGTGCCGGCGAGGGGCCTTCCCGGTACCTGCGCAGCCGTGGCGAGGCCGAAGCGCGGGTGAAGGCCTCCGGACTGGACTGGACGATCTACCAGCCCAGCGTGATCTTCGGCCCCGGCGACGGCCTGGTCTCGCGTTTCCACGCCCTGTTGCGCCTGGCGCCGGTGCTGCCCCTGGCGCGGCCGCATGCGCGCTTGGCACCGGTCGCCGTGGACGATGTCGCCGACGCCATCGTGCGCTGCGTGCGGCATCCGGCGATGTCGGTCGGGCGCACCTTCCAGCTGTACGGTCCCGACGTCCTGACCCTGCGCCAGATCGTGTGCATGATCCGCGATGCCGCCGGCCTGCACCGCGCGGTGATCGGCCTGCCCGACGCCCTCGGCCGCCTGCAGGCGATGGCGCTCGGCCTGCTGCCCAATCCGCCGCTGAGCCTGGACAACTTCAAGTCGCTGAGCGTCGATTCGGTGGGCGAACGCGATGGCCTGGCCGAACTCGGCATCACGCCGCAGCATCTGGCCGACCGCCTCGACGCCCTGCTGGCCGGCCCCGCTCGCCAGCGTCACCTGGACCGCCTGCGCCAGCTGCGCCGCTGAGGTCATTCATCGGCGCGTGGCACAATGGCTCCATGCGCATCTACCTGGTCGGCGGCGCCGTCCGCGACAAACTGCTGGGACGCAACGTCGCCGACCGTGACTTCGTCGTCGTGGGCGCGCGTCCGAAGGACATGCTCGACGCCGGCTACCGGCCGGTGGGCAGCGACTTCCCGGTGTTCCTGCATCCGCAGACCGGCGAGGAGTACGCCCTGGCGCGCACCGAGCGCAAGAGCGGCCGCGGCTACCACGGCTTCACCTTCCACGCCGAACCCACGGTGACCCTGGAAGAGGATCTGGCCCGGCGCGACCTGACCATCAACGCCATGGCCGAGGACGACAAGGGTCGTCTGATCGACCCCCACGGCGGCAGCGCCGATCTGCAGGCCCGGCTGTTGCGCCATGTGTCGCCGGCGTTCGTCGAGGATCCGGTGAGGGTGTTGCGCGTGGCGCGTTTCGCCGCGCGCTATGCGGAGCTGGGTTTCACGGTGGCCCCCGAGACCATGGCGCTGATGCGGCAGATGACCGCGGACGGCGAGATCGACCACCTGGTGCCCGAGCGCGTGTGGACCGAGACCCGCAAGGCCCTGGCCGAGCCGCGACCCTCGGCGTTCCTGCGCGTGCTGCGCGAGGCCGGCGCGCTGCGCGTGCTGTTTCCGGAGATCGACGCGCTGTACGGCGTGCCCCAGCGGGCCGAGTACCACCCGGAGATCGACACCGGCACGCACATCGAGCTGGTGGTGGACATCGCCGCCCGCCTGGCGCCCGGCGACGACCTGGTCGCCTTCTGCGCGCTGGTGCATGACCTCGGCAAGGCGCGCACGCCGAGCGACGAATGGCCGCGCCACCTGATGCACGAGCACCGCGGCGCGGCGCCGCTGCACGCGCTGGCCGAACGCCTCAAGGTCCCGGTCGAGCATCGCGAGCTCGGCATCCTGGTCTGCCGCGAACACCTCAACGCCCATCGCGCGCTCGAGCTCAAGCCGACCACCGTGCTCAAGTTGCTGAACCGGATCGACGCCCTGCGCCGGCCGCAGCGGCTGGAAGCCTTCCTGCTGGCCTGCGAGGCCGATGCCCGCGGCCGCTCCGGGCACGAGCACGATCCGTATCCGCAAGGTCGCTTCCTGCGCGCCGCGCGCGCCGCCGCCGCCGAAGTCACGGCCGCGCCATTCGTTGAACAGGGACTGCACGGCCCGGCCATCGGCGCGGCCATGCAGCACGCCCGGGCCGACGCGATCGCGGCCCTGCCCCGCTCGCCCGACTGACCGGCTACAGCCGCGACGAGCGATCGGCCAGGCGCACGTCGATCGGCACGGTGTCGTCGGGCAGATCGCGGGTGAAGGCCATCACCTGGAAGCGCTCGCCCATCTCGCCCGGCAGGGTCAGGTGCTTGACCTCCTGCGCCAGCGCGTAGCGCGCCGCCTCGTCGGCCGCCGCGGCGTGCGCGGTCTCGAAGGCCTGCTGCAACCCGCTGGCGATCAGGAACTGCGCCTGCGGCAGGTAGGCCGCCAGCTCGAAGCCGGCGTTCCGGCCGGCCTCGGCCAGCGCGGTGAAGTCGACCGAGGCCGTCAGGTCCTGCAGGCCCGGCCAGCGCAGCACGTCCTCGTGCATGCGCTGGCGGTAGAACGCGCGCAGGGTGCCGTCGCGGCGATCGGCCCGGTAGTAGGTCGCGCGCGGATAGCCGTAGTCGACGAACAGCATCAGGCCCGCCTCCAGCAGCCCGGCGACAGCCTGCATCCAGTACGGCAGCTGCGGCAGCAGTTCGGAGCGATAGTCGTCGGCGAAGCGTTCGCCGAGGCTGCGCTCGAGATGGCGCACCGCGCCGGCCACCAGCGGGTCGGCCGGACGCGCGGTGCGCACGAAGCCGCCCGTGTCGTCGCAGTCGACATGCTCCTCGAACACTTCGCCCTGGTGCAGCGTGAAGCGGGTGGCCGGCAGCGCGTCGATGACCTCGTTGGCGAACAGCACGCCGCGCCAGGCCTGTTCCGGCGGACGATCGACCCAGGCCACGCGGGCAAACTGCCTGGGCGTCAGCGCCTGCCGCAGGCGTTCACCCTGGCGTTCGCGCAGGTCCGCGCTGGGTTCCAGGATCGCGTAGCGACGCGGCATCGCGCCGGCGGCATCCAGGGCCCGGATCGCCGCCTCGGCGAACGCGCCGCTGCCGCCGCCCAGCTCCAGCACCTCGGCTTGCGCGCCCAGCGCGGCGAGCACCGGTGCCAGCGTGCTTGCCACGCATTGCGCGAACAGGCCGCCCAGCTCCGGCGCGGTGACGAAATCGCCGGCAGCGCCGAACTTCGGCTTGCCGGCGCTGTAATAACCCAGTCCCGGCGCATACAGGCAACGCTCCATGAAGCGCGAGAACGACATCGGCCCCTGTGCGGCGATTTCCTCGCGGATGTGCGTGGCCAGACGCTCGGCGTGGGCCCGATCCTCGGCGGCGGGTTCGGGCAGGCAGGGAGACGTGGACGATCCGGTATTCATCCGCGCAAGGATAGCCCATGCATGGACATCGATAATGACGACGGAGCATCCCCGCCCGCGCAACATCCCGACACCCGAGTTCATCGCGTAGCCCGGACAAGCAAAGCGCATCCCAAGTCCCGGGTACCGGGTACCGGGTCCCGAGTCCCGAGCCCCGAACCCCAAGCCCCAAGCCCCGAGCCCCGAGCCCCGAGCCCCGAGCCCCGAGCCCCGAGTCCCGAGTCCCGAGTCCCGAGTCCCGAGTCCCGAATCCCATCGCGTAGCCCGGACAAGCAAAGCGCATCCGGGGACGATGCCATCCAGGCGTGCGCGTTGCGGGGCCGCAGTGCGGTTCATCCCGGATGCGCCCTGCGGGCTTATCCGGGCTACGGTCCCTGCGGGCTTATCCGGGCTACGGTCCCAACGGTCCCAACGGCCCGGTCAAGAAGCGTGAGCATTCCGGGTCCCGGGTACCGGGTACCGATCCCCGATCCCCGAATCCCAAGCCCCAAGCCCCAAGCCCCGAGTCCCGAGTCCCGAGTCCCGAGTCCCGAGTCCCGAGTCCCGGGTCCCGAGTCCCGAGTCCCGAACCCATCGCGTAGCCCGGATAAGCAAAACGCATCCGGGGACGATGCCATCCAGGCGTGTGCGTTGCGGGGCCGCAGTGCGGTTCATCCCGGATGCGCCCTGCGGGCTTATCCGGGCTACGGTCCCAACGGTCCCAACGGCCCGGTCAAGAAGCGTGAGCTTCCGGGTCCCGGGTACCCGGGTACCGATCCCCGACATCCCGAACCCCGAGCCCCGAACCTAAAAATCCTTCTGCACACTCAGATACAGGCCACGACGCGGACCGAACTGCGGCGCGCCGACGCCGATGCCGCTGCCGTCACGCAGCTGGTAGCTGCGATCGAGCGCATTGATCAGGGCCAGCTGCGTGTGCAGCTTGCCGGTGTCGGCGAAGACGAAGTCGTGCGACAGGCTGAGGTTCAGCTGGAAATACGCCGGCATCGAGGCGCCGTTGGGCACCGCGCCGTCCCTGCGCAGGCCGCTGCCGAAGACGTAATCGGCGCCGATGCCGGTCGTGCCGTCCAGCGCGTAGTGAAGACCGCCGGACGAGGTCAGCTTCTGGTCGTGGTCGAGGAAGATGTAGTGGTCGGCCACGTAGGCCAGGTCGGCCGGGTCGAAGTTGTACTGGCTGGTGATCACGCGCTTGCCGATGGCCTTGCCGGCGGTCACGTTGAAGTAGCCCGACAGCGGCCCGGCATCGTAGTTGGCCGAGAACTCCACGCCCTTGATGCGACCCTGGGCGTAGTTGAACGTCGAGTACACCAGCGCGGCACCGAACTGGCCCTCGTCCTGCAGGCGTCGCACCTTGCGGTAGTAGGCATCCAGGCCGAGGGTCCAGGCCTTGCCGAGGTTCTGCGACACGCCGACATCGACATAGTCCGAACGCTGGGCGAGCGGAGTGTTGTCGCCATAGTTGGACACCGCGTTGGTGGTGCCGTCGAATTTGGCGATGTTGGCGGTGCTGATCAGCTCGGTCGACGGCGGCGTGAAGTAGCGGGCATAGCCGGCGTGCAGCGTGGTGCTGTCGCTGGCCTGGTACACCATGCCCACGCGCGGGCTGAGCTGGCGCTCGGTGCGGAAGGCCTTGTACACGTCGCCGCGCACGCCGACGTTCACCGTCAGCTTGTCGTTGACGCTCCATTCGTCCTGCACGTACCCGGCCCAGGTGCGCGCGGTGAGGCGGTTGCCATCGACGATGTTGATCGGCGTGGTGCTGGTCTGGTTGCCGTTGGCGTCGGCCGGGAACACCCACGCGCCGGTGTTGCTCACGGCCTGCTGGACGTTGCCGTACAGGCCGTAGCGCAGCGTGTTGACATCGCCCACCGGGGTCGAGAAGTCGGCCTGCAGGGTGCTGGCGCGGTTGCTGCGGCCGATGGTCGTGGCCACGCCGTTGAACATCAGGTCGCCAACCCTGTCGGGCATGAAGTCCAGCGTGCTGTAGCGCTGGCCCAGCGAGACCTGGTAGTCGGTTCGTCCCAGTTGCCCCTGAAGCGACAGCACGCCGAACCGGGTGACCTCGTTCTGACGCTCGTTCAGATCGGCCGAATTGAAGTCGGTCTGGTTCCGATACTGGAACACCGGCTGCTGGCCGGGATTGTTGGGCACCTGGAAGCGGTTGTTGCTGACCCCGAACATGAAGCTGACGCGGGCGTGGTCATTGAGCAGATAGCTGATGTCGCCGAAGCCCTTCACCTGGTTGGTGTGATCGTGGATCGGCGTGCGGCTGGCGGTCGGGTTCTCGATGCCGACGTCGTTCTTCATGTAGCTGGCGGTGCCGAAGAAACTCCAGCGACCCGAGTTGCCCCAGGCGGACAGGTTCGGGCTGAAGGTGCCGAACGATCCGGCGGTGACGCCGACCGTGCCGCCATTGCCCAGCTCATGGCCGTTGCGCGTGGTGATCTCGACCACGCCGGCGGTGCGTTCACCGAACTGCGCCGGCAACGCGCCGTCCAGAAGCTTCACCGAATGGATGATGTGGCTGTCCAGGGTCTGGCCGAAACCGGAGATCGACTCGGGAATCACCACGCCGTTGATGCGGTACTGCACGTTGCCGTGGTCTCCACGCACGTGGATCTCGCCATAGGAATCCTGCACCACGCCCGGCGCCTGCAGCAGCACCTGGTTGACCGGCGTGGTCGCGCCCAGCGGCAGGCGACGGATGGCCTCGCGGTCGATCACGTATTCACTGCTGCCGGTGTCAGGCGACAACCCGTTGCGCGCGCGATCCAGGGTCGCCGTGACCGTCACCGGCTTGAGCTCGACCGTCTGTGATGGCGTGGCATGGCTGCTGTCCGCGGACGCCCGGGCCGAAGCCGGTGTCGCCCGATCGCCGGGGTCGCCAGCCGGCGAAGTGGATGCGAGTACGGCTGGTGCGGCGAGCACGAGGGCGATGCTGAGGGACAGGCGGGCCTTGCGGATCATGGGCGGGACTCCGGAAAGTAATGACGACATGTAATGTTATAATATTACATTCACGGCGCCCAGCACGGCATGCGCCGAAAGTCATGCTGCCCGTCCCGGCCAGCCCGATACCCATGTGAAACCGCCCATGGCATGGCCACGGGCGGTGCGGGGAAGCTGATTCGCCGACCGCGACATCGCGGTCGGCATGTCGATCACGACTTGGCGCGGAAGGCCTGCTCCAGCATGGTCGCCTGGAATCCGTCGCCGGCATCGCCGTATTGCGCGTAACGATACAGCGCCGCCGAGTAGATGCCCTGCAGCGCCGACTGCACCAGCGCCAGCAGGATCACCGCGAGCACCCCGATCGCGCCCACCAGCAGCGTCAGCGCCGGCGCATGCAGTGGGACGACGAAGGCCAGCAACGCGGCGAACACCAGTATCACCAGCACGTAGATGATGCTGAAGACCACGTGGATGCCGGCATTGCCGATGATGTTCTCGCCCCAGGTGCGCTTGAGCATCGCGGCGCTGCGCTTGACCGCGTCGATCGGGCCGTCGTCGGTGGCCGCCAGGATCGGCACCACCAGGAACGTGGCCACGCTCCAGGCCACGCCGATCAGGCCGACCACGATGCGCCCGATCAGGCCCATGCGCTCCTGCAGCGCGCGCAGCAGCAGGCCGACGGTGGCGGCGATCAACGCATAGCCGAATATCTGCGGCAGCTTGGATATCGCCAGCCTGAATCCGTCGCCCAGGGTCGGCTGTTCGCCGTTCATCGCGGCCATCGCGGCGCCGGTCAGCGCGGTGTTGAAGAAGAAGATGACCGTGTACTGCACCAGGTAGAAGGCAAACAAGCCGATGTAGAAACCGCTGCCCTGCTGCGGGTGCTCGCCGGCCCCCTGCGCGGCGTGGACCGACAGGAACACCGGCAGTGCGAAGCTGGCCACCACCAGCAGGCAGGCGATGCCCGAAAGCAGCGGGAACACCAGCAACCTGCGCTCGGTGCGGAGTACGTTGGCGCTGGCCCTGACCAGGTCCCAGCTGCGCGAAAACTTTCCTGCCATGTCGATCCCCTCCCGTGTCCGTTGCGTCATCGTCAATGCATTGTGTGCCGCGATCAGGCTGGCGGCAATGTCTCCACATCGCCACCGCGCCGTCCCAGGCCCAGGCCGATGCGCATGTCCTGTCCGCTGGGCTGCTGGTACAGCGCCAGCGCGAACTCCGGAAGGATCGCCATGAGATGGTCGAAGATGTCGCCCTGGATGCCCTCGTAGACGGCCCAGTCGGTGGTCTCGGTGAAGCAGTAGACCTCGACCGGGATGCCGGCCGGCGTCGGGTCGAGCACGCGGACCATGCAGGTCAGGTCGTGGCGGATGCGCGGATGCGACTCCAGGTAGGCCTGGGTGTAGGCGCGAAACGTGCCGAGGTTGGTCAGGCGTCGCTGGTTGACCGGCACCTTGCCGGGGTCGCCCAGCGCGCTGTTCCATTCCTCCAGCTCTTCGTGCTTGTGCTTGAGGTAATCGGCCAGCAGGCGGAAGCGCTTGAGGTGCGCCTTTTCCTCGCCGTCGAGGAAGCGCACGCTGCCGGCGTCGACGAACAGCGCGCGCTTGATGCGCCGCGCGCCGGCTTCCTGCATGCCCCGCCAATTCTTGTAGGAATCGGAGATCAGCCGCCAGGTCGGAATGGTGGTGATGGTCTTGTCCCAGTTCTGCACCTTGACCGTGTGCAGCGCGATGTCGATGACGTCGCCGTCGGCGTTGAATTGCGGCATGGAGATCCAGTCGCCCACGCGCAACATGTCGTTGGTGGCGATCTGCACGCTGGCGACCAGGCTCAGGATGGTGTCCTTGAAGACCAGCAGCAGGACCGCGGAGATCGCGCCCAGGCCCGACAGGAGCAGCAGCGGCGAGCGATCCGACAGCGCCGCGATGATGACGATGGCGCCGACAACGAACAGCACGATCTTGACCAGCTGCACGTAGCCCTTGATCGATCGCCGGCGGGCATGGGGCGTCCTCTGGTACAGCGCCTCCAGGGCGTTGAGCGAGGCGCTGGCGGCGGTCAGGCAGAACACCACGATCATGGCCATCGCCAGGTGCTGGATGATCGAGTCGCCGTTGTCGGGAATGTTGGGCACCAGCTTGATGCCGGCATCGATCACCAGCATCGGCACGATGCGCGCCAGGCGCTTGAACACGCCGGCGTCCATCAACGCATCGTCCCAGTGCCACACGGTGCGACGGGTCACCACGCGCATCACGCGGAGCAGGACCCGATGGGTGACGAAGTTGGCCAGCCAGGCCAGCACGGCCAGACCGACCAGGTAGGCCGCGCTGAGGGCCAGAGGGTTTTCGAACAGGGCTTTGATCTGATCCATCGATGGCGAGACACTGGCGAACAAGTGCATCAGCATAGCCACACGGGCACGCGCATCCAATGCATAACGAATCATCCGACCGCAAGACCGTCCTGGTCACCGGCGCCGCGCGCCGCATCGGCGCCGCCATCGCGCGACGGCTGCACCAGGCCGGCTGGGACCTGGTCCTGCACTACCACCGATCGCGAGACGAGGCGCAGGCGCTGGCCGACGAACTCGAGCGCGCGCGCGGTGGATCGGTGCTGGTCCTGCAGGGCGACCTGGCCGATGCCGCCGTGCCGTCGCGCCTGGTCGCCGACACGCTGCAACGGCGCGGTCGCCTCGATGCGCTGGTGAACAATGCCTCGGCGTTCTTCCCCTCGCCGCTGGACTCGACCACGGCCGATCAGTGGGACGCGCTGTTCGCGACCAATGCGCGCGCGCCGTTCCTGCTGTGCCAGGCCGCGGCGCCGGCGCTGCGCGAGCGCGGTGGCGCCATCGTCAACCTGGGCGACCTGCACGCCACGCGCCCGCGCCCGGACATCCTCGCCTACGCGGCGTCCAAGGCCGCGCTGGACGCGCTGACCCGCGGCATGGCCGCGACCCTGGGCCCCGAGGTGCGCGTCAACGCCGTGGCGCCCGGCGCGATCCTGTGGCCGGAGCAGGACGACGCGGACGGCGAACGCCGCCGCATGCTCGAGAACACGCCGCTGGCGCGCATCGGCACGGTCGAGGAGATCGCCGAGGCGGTGCGCTGGCTGCTGATGGACGCGGCCTTCGTCACCGGCCAGATACTGCGCGTGGACGGCGGCCGCGACGCGCACTGGGTGTGAGTCGAGTCCGACTCTCTCGCCTGCTGCAGACTGAACTCTACAGCTCCGATGTTCCCCCCACCCCAGCCCTCCCCCAAAGGGGAGGGTGATGCGCTGCCGCACGCCGCATTGCGACAGCCTGCCGATAATCCAACCTGCGACGGACCTGCCGACGTGCCGACGACCTCCCCCTGCGCAGCAGGGGGAGGCAGGTGACCGAAGGAAATCCCCTTGCGGGAGAGAGGGTCCCGCAGGCCTGCGCAAAGCAAGGCGCGGACCTACGAGACGCGCAACCAACCCCGCCCCATGCCCATGGCACCGCCGAAACCCCGATCAATCCAGCACGACCACCTTGAAGTCCCGATCATGCTCCGGATGCGCATCCCACAGCTGCGCGAGCGTCCGGCCATCGCCCGGCACCTCGACGTCCGGCGCGATGTCGGCCAGCGGCTTGAGCACGAAGGCGTGGCGCAGGTCCCCGCGCGGGATCTGCAGGTGGCCCGGGCCGTCCACCACGCGATCGCCGTAGAGCACGATGTCGATGTCCAGGGTGCGGCTGGAAAAGCGCGGCCCGTCGCGGCGCCGGCCCTGGGCGTCCTCCAGCGCGTGCAACCAGTCGTTGAGCGCCTCGGGCGCCAGATCGGTGTCGATGCACACGCCGAGGTTGAGGAAATCATCGCCAGCGAAGCCGACCGCCGCGGTGCGGTAGGCCGGTGACACGTCGATCGCGCCGAAACGCGCGCGCAGCGCCGCCAGCGCCGCGCGCAGGTGGCGTTCGGGTTCGATGTTGCTGCCCAGGCTGAGGCAGGCCCGGGTCATTGCGGCCGGGTACCGCGCTCGATCTGCACGCCGACGGCCTTGGCCCCGCGCACCGCGCCGGGCTTGCGCAGGCGCAGGCGCAGCCAGGCGACGCCGAATTCCTCGCGCACGATCTGCGCGCAGCGCTCGGCCAGGGTCTCGACCAGGCCAAAGTCCGAGGCCTCGACGAATTCGATCAGCCGCTTGGACACGGCCTTGTAGTTGAGCGCGTCGTCGATGCTGTCGCTGGCCGCCGGCACCGTGTTGTCGAAGGCCATCTCCAGGTCCAGCGTCACCGTCTGGCGCACCATCCGCTCCCACTCGTAGATGCCGATGATGGTGTCGATCTTGAGTCGCTCGATGAAGACGATGTCCATGGCCTGCCTTGTTTGGATCGGAGTCGACCAGTGTACGGGAGGTCGCTTCAGATGGATGTGGCGCGCGGCACCGCCGCGGCCGCCGCCGCCGCCGGCACCGCGTCCAGGGTCTCCAGGCTCCAGCGCGGACGCACCGTGATCTGCGGACCCTGCGCCTGCCCCGCCGCCAGGCGGATGGCGCCGGCCAGGGCGATCATCGCGCCGTTGTCGGTGCAGAACTCCAGACGCGGGAAATACACCCGGAAGCCCTCCTTGTCGCCGGCCTCGGCCAGCTGCGCGCGCAGGCGCTTGTTGGCGCCCACGCCACCGGCGATGACCAGGCGCGACATGCCGGTGGCCTCCAGCGCGCGGCGGCACTTGATCGCCAGGGTCTCGACGATGGCCTGCTCGAAGCCGCTGGCGATGTCGGCGCGGTCCTGCGCGCCCTGGCCGCTCCTGTTCCAGGCCAGCAGCACCTGGGTCTTGAGGCCGGAGAAGCTGAAGTCCAGGCCGGGCCGGTCGGTCATCGGGCGGGCGAAACGGTAGGCGTCGGGATCGCCCTTGAGTGCCTCGGCGGCCAGCGCCGGGCCGCCGGGATACGGCAGGCCCATCAGCTTGGCGGTCTTGTCGAAGGCCTCGCCGGCGGCATCGTCCAGGGTATCGCCCAGCACCTCGTACTGACCGATCCCGCGCACGCCCACCAGCATCGAATGGCCACCGGACACCAGCAGCGCCACGAACGGCGGCTCGGGCGGATCGGCCTCCAGCAGCGGCGCCAGCAGGTGGCCTTCCATGTGGTGCACCCCGATCGCCGGCACCTCCAGCGCCCAGGCCATGGCCCGCGCGGCGCTGGCGCCGACCAGCAGGGCGCCGACCAGGCCCGGCCCGGCGGTGTAGGCCACGCCGCCCAGGTCGCGCATGCCCAGGCC
The DNA here is from genome assembly GCA_963821885.1 of uncultured Gammaproteobacteria bacterium. Classification (GTDB taxonomy): domain Bacteria; phylum Pseudomonadota; class Gammaproteobacteria; order Xanthomonadales; family Rhodanobacteraceae; genus Oleiagrimonas. The sequence goes on from CAWGFN010000002.1 coordinate 553,200, forward strand.
GGCCCGTTGCAGCGTTTCCTCGACCAGCGGCAGCAATTTGCGCACGTGGTCGCGGCTGGCCAGCTCGGGCACCACCCCGCCGTAGTCGGCATGCAGCTTGACCTGCGAATACAGGGCGTGGGCCAGCAGGCCGCGCCCGGGCTGGTACAGCGCCACCCCGGTCTCGTCGCAGGACGATTCGATGCCCAAAACAGGCTTTGAAAATTGGTTCATGACCACGTTATACTTTACGGCTCGCCCGATCACAGCGGGCCAGTTTACCAAGTGGAGATTCCATGCCCAGCGTCAAAGTCCGCGAGAACGAGCCGTTCGAGCTTGCCCTGCGTCGCTTCAAGCGTACCTGCGAAAAGGCCGGTGTGCTGGCCGAGACCCGCAAGCGCGAGTACTACGAGAAGCCGACCCAGGAGCGCAAGCGCAAGCGCGCTGCCGCGGTGAAGCGGCACCTGCGCCGCCTGTCGCGCGACAACGCGCGCCGCACGCGCCTGTACTGAGCAACAGGCCCCAAGCGGCCGATCCGGCCTGACCGCTGCGCGGTCCGGCCGACCCGATCGCCGCACATCGAGCCTGCACTGGCCGGTGTCGTCATCGCGACACCGGCTTTTCGCGTTTGTGAGACAGCCCGAGCCGGGAACCGAGCCATGAGCCTGAAGAACCGCCTTCTTGAAGACATGAAGAACGCCATGCGCGCCGGCGACAAGCCGCGCCTGGGCGTGATCCGCCTGGTCAACGCCGCGATCAAGCAGCGTGAAGTGGACGAGCGCATCGAGCTCGACGACGCCCAGGTGCTGGCGGTGCTGGAGAAGATGATCAAGCAGCGCCGCGATTCGGTCAGCCAGTACGAGACCGCCGGCCGCGAGGACCTGGCCGAGACCGAGCGCTTCGAGATCGGCGTGATCGAGGTCTACATGCCGACCCCGCTGGACGCGGCCGAGCTGAATGCCCTGATCGACGCGGCCATCGCCGAGACCGGCGCCGCCTCGGTGCGCGACATGGGCAAGGTCATGGGCCTGCTCAAGCAGCGCGCCGCCGGTCGCGCGGACATGGCCGTGGTCTCGGGCCTGATCAAGCAGCGCCTGGGCTGAACCCCGCGCGGCGGCGCCGTGTCGCCGTCAGGCCAGCGCCAGCGCCATGCGCCGGTGGCCCGGCACATGGCCGTGGGCATTGCCCAGGCGACTCGGCCGCTCGGCGACCACCGCGAACCCCAGCCGCTGATAAAGCTGCTCGGCACGCGGATTGTCGACCGCCACGTCGAGGGTGGCCGATGACCGGCCCAGCGCGCGCCCCGCATCCAGCAGATGCGCCACCAGGGCACGGCCGATGCCCTGGCCGCGGCATTCGGGCGCCACGCCCAGATGCGCCAGGTAGTGCTCGCCGCGACCGGGCGGCCGGATCACGCCCTCGGTGCGCAGGCCACGCACCACCGGACCCGCCGCGCGCAGGCCGTAGTGGGCCAGGATCTGCCGCAACGCGGCCAGGGTGAACGTCGCCGAGGACTCGCGGCCGAAACCGGTGCCGACCGCCACCACGCGCCCGTCGGCCTCGCCGACGACATGATTGCGATGTCCGAACTGGCCGGCGCCGTCGACGAAGGCGCGGCGCAGGAAATGCCGTGCATCGCCGGCGGCATCGGCGAACACATAGTCGAATGCGCCCGGGCCGGAACTGTAGATGAGATCAATGGCCGCATCGACGTCGTCGGCGCGCGCGGGCCGGAAGTGCAGTTGCATGCCTTCAATCCCCCTGGGTCAACGGGCTGCCGACGGTCCGCGCTGGCGCGTGCCGGCGGCCTTACTCCGCGCCCGGCGCGGACACACCGCGAAAATCGAATCCCAGCGCGCTGGCGGTTTCGAGAACCGACATGCACACGCCGTCCACTTCCGCGTCGCGTGCCACCAGGCGTGAACGCGCGTCCATGGTACAGGCCAGCGCCCGTCCCAGCAGATCGGCGTGCGCCGCGCCCAGCAGCCGCGCCTGCGCATCGCCCAGCACTCCGGCCTGGTGACAGGCCTCGATCAGGGCGGCGTTGGCGGTCTGTTCGAGCAGCTGCGGCATCGACGCGGCGTGCATCAACACCAGCCCCTGCAGCAGGAATTCGATGTCCAGCAGCGCGCCCGCCCCCTGCTTGAGATCCAGGTTCTCGGCATCGGAGCGATCGCGCTCGCCGCGCCAGCGGGTGCGCATGGCCACCACTTCCTCGCGCACCCGGGCCGCATCGCGTGGCTGCGACAGCACCGCACGACGCACCTCGCGCAGCCGCTCGCCGAGTTCGCGATCGCCAGCCACCGGTCGCGCGCGCAGCAGGGCCTGATGCTCCCAGGTCCAGGCGCGCTCGCGCTGATAGGCGGTGAACGCCTCCAGGCTGGTGACCAGCATGCTCTTGGAACCGTCCGGACGCAGCCGCGTGTCGACCTCGTACAGGCGTCCGCCGCGGGTCAGGGTCGACAGCCAGTGCATCACCCGCTGCGCCAGGCGCTGGTACCAGCGCACGCCGTCAAGCGGGCGCGTGCCGTCACTCTCGCCGCGCGCCCGCGCGCCGTCGTAGACGAACACCAGGTCCAGGTCCGAGGCGAAACCCAGTTCATCACCGCCCAGGCTGCCGTAGCCGAGCACGCAGAACCCCGACCCCTCGCCGCCCGGCAGGCGCCCATGCTGCGCGACCAGCTCCCGCTCGGCCAGCGCCAGCACCGCGCCCACGGTCTCGGCCGCCAGCGCCGCCAGGCGTCGCGCGCAGGCCACGGCATCCGCGCGTCCGTCGCGCAGCGCCAGTCCCAGGCGAAACGCCAGGCTCGCCTTCAGTTCGTTGATGCGTTCGAGCTCGCCCTCGGCATCGCGTTCGTCCAGCGCGGTCAGCGCCCGCGCGATGTCCTCGGCGATGTCTGCGCGCTTGAGCGGCAGCTGATCGATGCGCGGGTCGAGCACGTCGTCCAGCAGCAGCGGCTGGGCGATCACCGCCTCGGCCAGGAAGGCCTGCCCAGCGAAGATCTGCGCCAGCCGTCGACGCGCCGCCGGCTGCTCCTCCAGCAGCGACAGGTAGGACGAGCGCCTTGCCACGGCCTGCACCAGGCGTATGAGTCGCCGCAGGCACACGTCCGGCGCCGCGGTCTCGCGCGCGGCAGTGATCAGCTGCGGCATCAGCCGCTCCAGCCGGGCCCGGCTGCGCGCCGACATCGCGCGCACGCTGGCGGCCCGCGACAGGGTGTTGAGCGCATCGACCAGCGCCTGCTGCTCGCCGAAGCCGCTTTGCTGCAGCCGTTCGGTGTCCAGGCGTTGCTCGGACGCCGCTCGCCACAGCGCGCGCTCGCGCTCCGGCGCCGCGGCATGTTCGCCGGCACCGGGCACCAGCACGGCCTGGAATTCCTCGCTCACGGCGTCACGATGGCGCGCCAGTTCCGTGGCCAGCGCCCGCCAGTCGGCATAGCCCAGCCCCAGCGCCAGGCGCGTCTTTTGCTCCGGGTCATCGGGGATGTCGTGGGTCTGCGCATCGCGCAGCATCTGCACGCGGTTTTCCAGCCGCCGCAGGAACACCCAGGCTTCGCGCAGGCGCCGCGCGCGCTGACCGGGGATGTAGCCGCGCGCCTCGCAGGCCTCAAGCGCCGGGCGCAGACCGCGCACGCGCAGGGCCGGATCGCGCCCGCCGCGGATCAGCTGCTCGAGCTGCACGATGAACTCGATTTCGCGAATGCCCCCGGGGCCCTGCTTGAGGTTTTCGGCCAGGTCCTTGCGCGCCACCTCGGCGTCGATGCGAACCTTGAGTTCACGCAGGCCCGCGAACGCGGTGTAGTCCAGGTACTTGCGGTACACGAAAGGCCGCAGCATCTGCAGCAGGGTCTTTCCGGCGGCGCTGTCGCCGGCCACGGGACGCGCCTTGATCCATGCGTAGCGCTCCCAGTCGCGACCCTCGCGCTGGTAGTACTGCTCCATGGCCGAGAACGGCAGGGCCAGGCGTCCGGCGCTACCGAACGGCCGCAGGCGCATGTCCATGCGCGCGACGATGCCCTGCACCGTCGGCTCGGCCATCAGGCGCACCAGCTGGTGCCCAAGGCGGGTGAAATACTCGCCGTTGTCGAGCACCCGGCGGCCATCGCTCTGGCCGGATTCGGCGTAAGCCAGGATCAGGTCCACGTCGGAGGAGAAATTGAGTTCGCCACCGCCCAGCTTGCCGAACCCCAGCACCACCATGCGCTGGGGTTCGCCGTCGGCATTGCGCGCCTCGCCGAAGCGCTGCGCAAGGCTGCGTTCGGACCATTCCAGCGCGCGTTGCAGCAACGATTCATACAACGTGCTGGTGTCGCTGAGGGTGTCGTCGAGATCGTCCAGCCCGTTGGCGTCGCGGAACACCAGGCGCATGGCCTCGGCGTCGCGGAATTCGCGCAGCGCGCGCATGCACCCGGCCTCGTCCTCGGGCAACGGCAGCTGGCGCGCGCGCACGTCGACATCGCCGCTGCCGCGCAGCCAGTCCAGGCGCTGCGCCTGCAACAGCTGCGGCTGGCGCAGCAGCACCTCGCCGGCGAAATCGCTGACCAGCAGCATGCGGCGGATGCGGTCGGCCACGCCGGCGTCGTCGTGCACCGCCACGCCGGCCTCGCGGCAGCGGGCGATGATGTCCGCATAGCGCGCGGCGATGCGCGCTTCCAGCGCCGCGGGTAGGGACTGATCGCTCATTGACGCATTATGGCCGGCAAGGACCACAACGCCACCCGTCCCGGACACGCGGAACATGGCTTGCCGTTCATGTTCCGCACGTTACATTTTGATGACGGCGCACCTGCGTGCGCCCCTGATTCGCTTCCGGAGGGGCTTTCCCCAACTTGATCGGCCACCTGCTTTCCCGTTTCTCCACGCCGTCGCGCTGGCGCCTGCCGGCGAAGATCGCCGCGCTGGTCGTGCTGGCGCTGCTTTTCGTGCTGGCCACCAACCAGCTCGATGGCGCCCGGGGCGTCGCCTTGCCCGCGCTGTGGACCGCGCCCGACTGGGCGCCATGGTGGTCCGCGCCGTGGCGCATGGCGGCCAACGCCCTGCCCGGCCTGCTGCTGGCCCTGCTGCTGCTGGCCCTGCTGCGCAAGGCGCTGCTCGCGTTCATGCTGGCCTTCGGACTGCAGGCGTTGCTCTACGGCATCAATGCGCTGAAGGTGGCCAACCTCGGCTCGCCGCTGATGCCGGCCGATTTCCAGATGGCCGGGCAGATGGGCGATGGCGGCGGTGAACTGCTCAGCGGCTACCTGCCCCACGGCGCCGGCCCCTACCTGCTGATCGTCGGCGGCCTGCTGCTGCTGGTGGCGCTGATCCGCTACGAGCCGCCGCTGCTGCGCAAGCCATGGCGCGCCCGCCTGGCTGGCGCGTCGATCACGTTCGCGATGCTGGCCACCCTGTTCGGCGGGGTTTCGGCATGGGCGGCGGTGTACAGCCGCCAGGGCCTGGGCATGCAGCCGTGGTCGGCCAAGGCCACCGCCGCGCAGACCGGCCTGGTCAGCTCGCTGATGCTGTTCCACCTGCAGTACGGCAGCGCCAAGGACAAGCCCAGCACCACGGACGCGCTGAACCTGATGGCCAGGTACGACCCGACCATCGCGCGGACACGCACCAGCGACGATGCGGCAAGGAACAACGACGGCAAGCCCGACATCGTGGTGATCCTCAGCGAGTCGTTCTTCGATCCGACGATCCTCAACGGCTATCCCCCGGGCACCGATTTCATGCCCAACCTGCACCGCCTGGCGCGCCACGGCGTGTCCGGGCAGATGCACTCGCCGACCTTCGGCGGCGGCACCATCCGCACCGAATTCGAGGTGCTGACCGGCCTGCCCCTGCGCTACTTCCCGGACATCCAGTTCCCCTACCTGCAGATCCATGCCCGGCAGATTCCGGGCATCGTGAGGCTGCTGCGCGAGAACGGCTACCAGACGCTGGCCGTGCACGGCAACGACCCCGGCTTCTGGAACCGCACCACGGCGTTCAAGGCGCTGGGCTTCGAGCGATTCGTCTCGCAGGCCGACTTCCCGGCCGATGACGCCGTGGTGGACGGCCGCTACATGTCCGACCGCTCCTTCACCGACGAACTGCTGCGCCAGCTGCCCGCCGACGGCCCGCCGCGCTTCGTGCTCGGCATCAGCATCGAGGCGCACGGCCCCTACAGCCGGGACTACGGCATCGACACCAAGGTCCGCGACGCCATTCCGGTGCCGCCCTCCATCACCGGGGCGCCGAAGGTCGAGCTGCAGAATTACATCTATCACATCCGCCACGCCGACCAGCAGCTGGGTCGCCTGGCCGACACCCTGGCCAGGCGCAAGCGGCCGACCCTGATCGTGTTCTTCGGCGATCACCTGCCGGCCATCGTGCCCGCGTTCCAGCAGGCCGGCTTCCGCAACGGCCAGAACTTCCTGGTGCAGACCGTGCCCTATCTGCTGGTCGACACCTCGCGAGTGCACAGCGCGCGGCCGGTGACCAAGGATGTCGCGGCCTGGGAGCTTCCCGGCATGCTGCTGGCGCGCACGTCCGTGCATGACGAATACTTCACGCTGACCCAGCTGGTGGCGCCGGTGCTGGCGCCGCTGACGCGCGCGCCGGACGCGCCCAAGCCCGAGGAGACCGCCGCCCAGATCGACCTCGACAAGGGCATGAGCAGCATCGCGCGCCTGCGCCTCAGGGATCGGCTGGCCCCGCTGTGGCCCAGGGCGGCGGCGATGGCCGCCGAGCGGTCCGCCATCACCACCACCGCGGCGGCGGACGCGCCGTCGACCCCGGATACGCAGCAGACCGCGCGCAGCAACCTGCTGCCCTGAGCCGCGGGGTGCCGCGACGGGCAAGAAAAAACCCCGCCGAAGCGGGGTTTTTTCAGTACTGCGTGGCGCCTGGGCAGGCTTACATCATGCCGCCCATGCCGCCCATGCCACCCATGCCGCCCATACCGCCGGCAGCAGCGCCGCCGTCGTCGTCCTTCTTCGGCAGCTCGACCACCATGGCCTCGGTGGTGATGGCCAGGCCGGCCACCGACGCGGCGTTCTGCAGCGCGGTGCGGGTCACCTTGGTCGGGTCCAGGATGCCGAACTCGATCATGTCGCCGAACTCGCCGGTCGCGGCGTTGTAGCCGAAGTTGCCCTTGCCTTCCTTGACGCGGTTGACCACCACGCTCGGCTCGTCGCCGGCGTTGGCGGTGATCTCGCGCAGCGGGGCTTCCAGGGCGCGACGGGTGATGGCGATGCCCAGGTTCTGGTCCTGGTTGTCGCCGGTCAGGCCCTCGACCGCGGACAGGGCACGGATCAGGGCGACACCGCCGCCCGGCACCACGCCTTCCTCGACGGCCGCGCGCGTGGCGTGCAGGGCGTCCTCGACGCGGGCCTTCTTCTCCTTCATCTCGACCTCGGTGGCGGCACCGACCTTGATGACGGCCACGCCGCCGGCCAGCTTGGCCACGCGCTCCTGCAGCTTCTCGCGGTCGTAGTCGGAGGAGGTCTCCTCGATCTGCGCCTTGATCTGGTCGATGCGCGACTGGATCTTCGCGGCCTCGCCGGCGCCGTCGATGATGGTGGTGTTCTCCTTGGTGATCACCACGCGCTTGGCACGACCCAGGTCGTTGATGGTGGCCTTCTCCAGCTGCAGGCCCACTTCCTCGGAAATGACCTGACCGGAGGTCAGAACGGCCATGTCCTCGAGCATCGCCTTGCGACGATCGCCGAAGCCCGGCGCCTTGACGGCGGCGACCTTGACGATGCCGCGGATGGTGTTGACCACCAGGGTCGCCAGGGCCTCGCCCTCGACTTCCTCGGCCACGATCAGCAGCGGCTTGCCGGCCTTGGCCACGGCCTCGAGCACCGGCAGCAGGTCACGCACGTTGGAGACCTTCTTGTCGTGCAGCAGGATGTACGGGTCTTCCAGCTCGACCTGCTGGCTCTGCTGATTGTTGATGAAGTACGGCGACAGGTAGCCGCGGTCGAACTGCATGCCCTCGACCACGTCCAGCTCGTTGTCCAGGCCCGAGCCTTCCTCGACCGTGATCACGCCTTCCTTGCCGACCTTCTTCATGGCCTCGGCAATGATGCCGCCGATGTTGGCGTCGGAGTTGGCCGAGATGGTGCCGACCTGGGCGATGGCCTTGTCGTCGGCGGTGGGCTTGGACAGGTTCTTGAGCTCGCCGACGGCCGCGATCACGGCCTTGTCGATGCCGCGCTTGAGGTCCATCGGGTTGACGCCTGCGGCGACGGCCTTCAGGCCCTCGCGGATGAACGCCTGCGCCAGCACGGTGGCGGTGGTGGTGCCGTCACCGGCGACATCGGAGGTCTTGGACGAGGCTTCCTTGACGATCTGCGCGCCCAGGTTCTCGTACTTGTCGGCCAGTTCGATCTCCTTGGCGACGGACACGCCGTCCTTGGTGATCGTCGGGGCGCCGTAGCTCTTCTCGAGCACGACGTTGCGGCCCTTCGGGCCGAGGGTGACCTTGACCGCGTTGGCCAGGGTGTTCACGCCCTTGAGGATGCGGGCGCGGGCGTCTTCGCCGAAGCGAACATCTTTAGCTGCCATGTGAGTATTCCTTCGAAAATGCTTTTGAACGGGGGAGGCGGGATTCGGCGAGCGTGGCTCAGCCCTCGATCACCGCCACGATGTCGTCTTCACGCAGGACCAGCAGTTCCTCGCCCTCGACCTTGACCTCGGTACCCGAGTACTTGCCGAACAGGACCTTGTCGCCGACCTTGACCGCCATCGGGCGGACCTTGCCGTCGTCGAGGATCTTGCCGTCGCCGGCGGCCAGCACTTCGCCGCGGATCGGCTTTTCGGTGGCCGAATCGGGGATGACGATGCCGCCTGCGGAGACCTTCTCCTCTTCCAGGCGCTTGACGATCACGCGGTCGTGCAGCGGACGCAGTTTGCTCATGACGTTTCCACCAAATGGTTGAAGTTGAAAGTATTTTCACCACGCTGTTAGCACTCGGTGGTGATGAGTGCCAATTTTAACGGCAGCCGTAGCCGTTTTGAAGCCCGTGTTGCCTGCACCGCGAGTTGGGGACGCCGGAACCGCTTTCAAGGGGCGCGGCACCAATCGTCCACTGCACAGGCCCCGGACACCTGCGTAGACTGGCCGCCATGCCGGCCGACCGCGACGCGCTCCTGCTGCTGACCACCTGCCCCGACGGCGAAAGCGCCGCGGGCCTCGCCCGCGCGCTGGTGTCCGAGCGCCTGGCCGCCTGCGTCAGCCGGGTGCCGGGGATGGTCTCGACCTACCGCTGGGAGGGACAGGTGCAGGAAGAAGGTGAGATCCTGCTGCTGGTCAAGACCACGGCCGTGGCGTTGCCCGCGCTGCGCACTCGGCTGGCCGAGCTGCATCCCTACGATGTTCCCGAGCTGATCGCGCTGGAGATCGCCGACGGCTCACCGGCCTACCTGGACTGGCTGCGCGGGAACGTGTCCGTAAGCGATCACCCGCCCGCACGGTCATAATGGGAACCTTGTCCCGCACGCGAGCCCGCGCCCCGAGGCGCGGACCGGAGTCCCCGATGTCCCGCATGTTCCGCCACACCCTTGCCCTGCTGCTGGTCGCCCTGGCGGCCCTGGCGACCACCGCGCCGCCGCTGGCCGCGCAGGCCGTCGACGGCCTGCTGCCGGTCGAGCAGGCCTACCAGGTCAGCGCCAGGGCCACCGCGCCCGGCACCCTCGCGCTGCACTGGACGATCGCCAAGGACTACTACCTGTACCGCAGCCGCATCTCGGTGGCCGATCCGGACGGCGTGGCCAGGCTCGGCACGCTGGCCCTGCCCGACGGCCTGAAGGAGCACGACGAATACCTGGGCGACATCGAGATCTACCACCACGGCATCGACGCCACGCTGCCCTACACATTGCTGAAGACGGGCGCGAAACAGCTGACCCTGGTGGTGAAGATGCAGGGCTGCCACGAGGTCGATCCGAAGATCTGCTACCCGCCCTACACGGTGAAGCTGAAGGTGACGCTGCCGACCGGTTCCGCCGCCGCCAAACCGGCCGCCGACCTGCTCGCCGGCGCCGGCGGCAAGAGCGGCGACCTCCTCGGCGGTGGCAACTCGGCGCCGGGCCAGGCGCTGCCGGCCGAACAGGCCTTCCGCTTCGACGCCATCGCCAGCGCACCGGGCACCCTGCTGCTGCGCTGGACCATGCCCGCCCACTACTACCTGTACCGCGACCGCACCACGCTGAGCCTGGTCGGCGCCGACGGCGCGAAGCTCGGCACCCCGCAATGGCCGGACGGCGTCGCGTACCACGACGACAACTACGGCGACAGCATCGTCTACTTCGACCAGGTCGAGGTGCCGGTGCCGATCACCCGCGGACGGGGCGACCGGATCACCCTGCAGGCCCGCTTCCAGGGCTGCCTGGAGAACGGCATCTGCTATCCGCCGATGACCCGTCAGGTCAGCGTCGACCTGCCGCCCGCCGCCGGCGCGGTGGCCACCCCCCCGACGGGCGGCGATGCCAGCGGTGGCAACGGCGGCATGTCGCAGGGCCTGATCGGCGTGCTGCTGCTGGCGCTCGGCGGCGGCCTGCTGCTGAACCTGATGCCCTGCGTGCTGCCGGTGCTCTCGCTCAAGGCGGTCAGCCTGGTCGAGGGGCGCGACGGCCCGAAGGCGGCGCGCCACCATGCGCTGGCCTACACCGCCGGCGTGCTGCTGAGCTTCGCCGCGGTGGGCCTGCTGGTGCTGGCCCTGCGCGGCGCCGGCATGGCCTCGGGCTGGGGCTTCCAGCTGCAGCAGCCGGTGTTCGTGGGCGTACTGGTCTACATCCTGCTGGCCATGGGATTGAGCTATTCCGGCGTGGTGCATTTCGGTGCCGGCCTGGCCGGCACCGGGCAGTCGCTGACCGTGAAGTCCGGCCTCGCCGGCGATTTCTTCACCGGCGTGCTGGCGGTGGTGGTGGCCAGCCCGTGCACCGCGCCGGCGATGGGCGCGGCCCTGGCCTACGCCTTCGCCGCGCCGTGGTACTCGGCGCTGCTGGTGTTCCTGGTCCTGGGTCTCGGCCTGGCGCTGCCGTTCCTGCTGATCGGCTTCTTCCCCAGGCTGGGCGCCTGGCTGCCCAGACCCGGCGCCTGGATGGAGACGCTCAAGCAGGTACTGGCCTTCCCGCTGTACCTGTCCGCGGCCTGGCTGGCCTGGGTGCTGGCCAACCAGCGCGGCGCCGATGGCGTCGGCCTGCTGCTGGTCGGCGCGGTGTTGCTGGCGCTGGCACTGTGGTGGCTCGAGCGCAGCCGCCAGCGCGGCGTGGCGAGCAAGGTCCTGGCCGCCGTGCTGCTGGTGATCGCGCTGGCGCCGCTGGCGCTGATCCACCGCCTGCCCACGCCCTCGACCAGCGCCAGCCGCGAGGCCGACATGGGCGTGGTCGCCTTCACGCCCGCCAAGCTCGCGCAACTGCGCAAGCAGGGCGTCCCGGTGTTCGTCGACATGACCGCCGACTGGTGCATCACCTGCAAGGCCAACGAACACACCGTGCTCGACACCGATGCCTTCCGCGACCTGCTGAAGAAGACCGGCACGGTGTACATGAAGGGCGACTGGACCAACGAGAATCCCGACATCACCGCCTTCCTCAAGCGCTGGCATTCGCCGGGCGTGCCGGTCTACGTGGTGTTCGCCCGCAACGGCGGTCCGGGCACCAAGCTGCCCTCGGTGCTGACCGCCGGCATCGTGCGCAAGGCCGTGGACCAGGCGGCGCGCTGAGACGATGCGCCGACCGCGCCCGTCCACGCTGGGCATCGTGCTGCTGGCGCTGGTCGCGGGCTTCGGCCTGCTGGTCGCCTGGATCGGCGCCTACGGCCCGCCGCCGCGACTGGTCAGGGTACTGATGTCCACGTCCCTGGGCGATCGCCTCGCCCAGGGCATGCTGCGCGCCGGCGCGCCGGCCCCGCCGCCCGGCGTCACGGTGCTGGGGCCCGGCGATCGCCTGCCGGACTGGGTCCTGTCCGACGTCGATGGCCACCCGCGGTCCCTGGCGCAGTGGCAGGGCCGGCGCCGGGTCATCGTCTTCTGGGCGACCTGGTGCGCGCCCTGCCTGCAAGAGATGCCGCGCCTGGCCGCGGCGCAGCACGCCCAGGGCAAGGGCGGCGCGCAGATCATCGGCATCGCCATGGACGATCCGCCTGCGGTGCGCGCCTTCCTGCACGCGCATCCGCAGGACTATCCGATACTGCTGGGCGACCGGTTGCATCCCGATCCGCGGGTGACCCTGGGCAACACCCGGCGGGCGCTGCCGTTCAGCGTGCTGGTCGGCGCCGACGGGCGCATCGAGCGCACCCGCCTGGGCGGCCTGGACGCGGCCACGCTGGATCGCTGGATGCACTGAGCGAGCCCGGCCATCCGCCATACGCGTTCGCATTTTGTGAAGCGAACGTCAAAGAACGTCGCCGAACTGCGTCGAACTGGACATTCCCCGATCACACGCGCACACTTGCGCCTCCGGCGATACACGTCGCGTTCATCGAATGACTCCGTGGCCAAGATCCTAGCCCTGCACGGCCCCAACCTGAACCTGCTCGGCGTGCGCGAGCCGGCGCTGTACGGTTCGCGCAGCCTGGCCGAGATCAACGCCACGCTGGCCGCGCAGGCGCAGGACGCCGGCCACGAGCTGGGCTGGTTCCAGTCCAACGCCGAGCACGAGTTGATCGCCCGCGTGCACCAGGCGCGCGACGAGGGGGTGGACATCATCCTGATCAACCCGGCCGCCTTCACCCACACCAGCGTGGCCCTGCGCGACGCGCTGGCCGCGGTCGAGATCGCCTTCATCGAGGTGCATCTGTCCAACACCCATGCCCGCGAGGCGTTCCGCAGGCATTCGTACTTTTCCGATCTGGCCGTGGGCGTGATCGCGGGCTTCGGCCCCGACAGCTACCGGCTGGCGCTGGAAGCCGCGATCGCGCGGCTGGCCGGCTGACCCCTTTCGACTACTGCTGACAAGGTTCATCCCATGGATCTGCGCAAGATCAAGAAACTGATCGACCTGCTCGAGGAATCCAACCTCTCCGAACTGGAAATCAAGGAGGGCGAGGAAGTCGTCCGCCTGTCGCGCGTGCCCGCCGGCAGCGTGACCGTGGCCGCGCCGGCTCCGGCGGCACCCGCGCCGGTCGCCGCCGCGCCCGTGGCCGCCGCACAGCCCGCCGCCGCGCCGGCCGAGGCCGAAAGCGACGTGCCGGCCGGACACCAGGTCAAGGCGCCGATGGTCGGCACGTTCTACGCCGCGTCCACGCCGGGCGCCGCGCCGTTCGTGAAGGTCGGCCAGAAGGTCGCCAAGGGCGAGACGCTGGGCATCATCGAAGCGATGAAGATGTTCAACCAGATCGAAGCCGACACCGACGGCACCGTGGCCGCCATCCTGGTCGAGAACGGCCAGCCGGTGGAATTCGACGAACCCATGTTCGTGATCGCATGAAAATTGCGGGACTCGGGACTCGGGACTCGGGACTCGGGAGGGGCAAGTTCGTGCCAAGCGCACGCACGCCACGCATCCTCCTGAAGCCCCATCCGCGAAGCCCGGGTCCCGGCTCAACAACCGAGTCCCTTTTGCCATGCTAGACAAAGTCGTCATCGCCAACCGCGGCGAAATCGCCCTGCGCATCCTGCGCGCCTGCCACACGCTGGGCATCCGGACCGTGGCCGTGCACTCGACCGCGGACCGCAACCTCAAGCACGTGGGCATGGCCGACGAGGCCATCTGCATCGGCCCCGGCCCCAGTGCGCAGAGTTACCTCAACATCCCGGCGATCATCGCCGCGGCCGAGATCACCGACGCCAGCGCCATCCACCCCGGCTACGGCTTCCTGTCCGAGAACGCGGACTTCGCCGAGCAGGTCGAGCGCTCCGGCTTCGTGTTCATCGGACCGAAGGCCGACACCATCCGCCTGATGGGCGACAAGGTCGAGGCGATCAAGGCCATGAAGGCGGCCGGCGTGCCCTGCGTGCCCGGTTCCGGCGGCCCGCTGGGCGAGGACATGGAGAAGAACATCTCCATCGCCCGCGAAATCGGCTACCCGGTGATCATCAAGGCCGCCGGCGGCGGCGGCGGTCGCGGCATGCGCGTGGTGCACACCGAGGCCCACCTCGGCAACGCCATCGCCACCACCCGCTCCGAGGCTCGCGTGGCCTTCGGCAACGACCAGGTGTACATGGAGAAATTCCTGGAGAACCCGCGCCACGTGGAAATCCAGGTGTTGGCCGATGGCCAGGGCAACGCCATCCATCTCGGCGAGCGCGACTGCTCCATGCAGCGCCGCCACCAGAAGGTGGTCGAGGAAGCGCCGGCGCCGGGCATCACGCCCGAGTTGCGCGCCGAGATCGGCAAGGTCTGCGTGGACGCCTGCAACCGCATCGGCTACCGCGGCGCCGGCACCTTCGAGTTCCTGTTCGAGGATGGCCGCTTCTACTTCATCGAGATGAACACCCGCATCCAGGTCGAGCATCCGGTGACCGAGCTGATCACCGGCGTGGACCTGGTGCGCGAGCAGCTGCTGGTCGCCAGTGGCCAGAAGATGTCGATCACGCAATCGGACGTGGAGATCAACGGCCACGCCATCGAATGCCGCATCAACGCCGAGGACCCGGACACCTTCATGCCCAGCCCCGGCACCATCAAGCGCTTCGAGGCGCCCGGCGGTCCCGGGGTGCGCGTGGACACGCACATCTACGACGGCTACAAGGTACCGCCGACCTACGATTCGATGATCGGCAAGCTGATCGTGCACGGCCCGGACCGCGAAACCGCCGTCGCGCGCATGCGCATCGCGCTGTCGGAGATGGTCGTCGAAGGCATCAAGACCAACATCCCGCTGCAGCAGCGCATCATGGACGACGGCGGCTTCGTCGGCGGCGGCCAGAACATCCACTATCTGGAAAAGCGCATCGCCGAACGCAAGGAGAAGGCGATCGGGATGGGGTGAGCGACGCGGGTTTGCGCGTTTCGTGGGTTGGCGCCTTGCTTGTCGGTAACCTGCGGGACCCCCTCTCCCGCAAGGGGATTTCCTTCGGTCACCCGCCTCCCCCTGCTGCGCAGGGGGAGGTCGTCGGCATGTAGGCATGCCCATCGTGGATTGAGCGGTAGACATGTTGCTGCGAGGTTGCGTGCGCCAGCGCAACACCCTCCCCTTGCAGGGGAGGGCTGGGGTGGGGTGAACAGCGGAGCCAAGAAGCCCATGGCACCGTAGACTCAAGAGCCGACATCCCTTCATACGAACACCCCGGAATCCCCGCCCATGCCCTGGCTCGAACTTTCCCTGACCCTGCCCGCCGACCGCCAGCCCGCCTGCGAGGACGCGCTGGAGGCGCTTGGCGCGCTGTCGGTCACCCTGCAGGATGCCGACGCCGAGACCCCGGACGAACGCGCCATCTTCGAACCGGGCGTGGACCAGACGCCGCTATGGAACCGCGTGGTGCTGACCGCGTTGTTCGATCACGATGCCGAGCGCGCCACCATCGCCGCAGCGCTGTGCCGCGACCTGCCGGGCCTGCAGCCCGCGCAGCTGGAGTTCCGCGAGGTCGCCGACCAGGACTGGGAGCGCGCGTGGATGGACCAGTTCAAGCCGATGCGCTTCGGTCGCCGGCTGTGGATCGTGCCGTGGAACGATGACACCTTCGACGAGCCTGACGCGGTCGTGGTCCGCCTCGATCCGGGCCTGGCCTTCGGCACCGGCACGCATCCGACCACCGCGCTGTGCCTGGAATGGCTGGACGGCCTGGACCTTTCCGGCAGGACCGTCATCGACTACGGCTGCGGCTCGGGCGTGCTGGCGATTGCCGCGCTCAAGCTCGGTGCCGCGCGCGTGGTGGGCGTGGACAACGACCCGCAGGCGCTGACAGCCACCCGCGACAACGCCGAACGCAACGACGTTCAAGCGCGCCTGGATGTGTTCCTGCCGGATGCGGCACCGGACGCACCCGCGGACGTCTTCGTCGCCAACATCCTGGCCGCGCCGCTGGCCGAGCTGGCCGAGCGTTTCGCCGCGCGGGTCAAGCCGGGCGCGCCGTTCGCGCTGTCGGGCATCCTCGACGGCCAGCAGGACGAACTGCTGCAACGCTACGCGCCGTGGTTCGAGCACCTGCGCGTGAGCACGCGCGAGGACTGGGTGCGCATCGAGGGCGCGCGCCGACGCTGACCCCGCGCGCGGGGCATGGCATACAATCGTCGCCATGTACGCCCAGTGCCCCGAATGCCTGACCGTGTTCTCGTTCGACACCGCGACCGTCGCCCAGGCGCACGGCAACGTGGCGTGCGGCAAGTGCGGGGCCACCTTCAACAGCCTGGCGACGCTGACCGAGGAGCTCCCCGAGGAGACCTACGAGACGCTGCCGGTGCACGCCACCAACCCGGCACCGCCGGTGTTGATGATGAGCGTGGTGCGTGCAGACGACTCGGTGCAGGCGCCGCTGTTCTCGCATGCCCCTGACGAGCCGGCGGCGCATGAAAGCCACGCGCTGCCCTCGTTCGCCCGCCTGGAGCGCCTGCCCGAACGTCCCGCGCATACGCTGCGCTGGGTGCTGGCGTGCGCCGGCCTGGCCCTGCTGCTTGGCGTGCAGCTGGTCTGGGCCGAGCGTCGCCCGCTGCTGGCCGATGCGCAGACCGGACCTTGGCTGCGCGCGGCCTGCGCCACGCTAGGCTGTCGCCTGCCGCTGATCGCCAACACCGACAAGTTGCAGCTGGTCTCGCGTGACGTGCGCCCGCACCCCTCGGTGGCCGGCGCCCTGATCATCAGCGCCACGGTGCGCAACGACGCGCGCTTCGCCCAACCCTACCCGGTGGTCGACATCACGCTGTCCGACCTGGATGGCAACCGGATCGCCATGCGCCGCTTCCGTCCCTCGGACTACCTGCCCGATCCATCCGCGCGCGCCAGTGGCCTGGCGCCGGGCGCCAGCGCGGCGATGGTGTTCGAGGTCAGGGATCCGGGCAAGAACGCGGTGGCCTTCGAATTCGGCTTCCAGTAGATCGTTCCTCGCCGCCCGCGCGCCGCGGCCACGAGGACCCGCTACAAAATCACCGGCACCGCGAGTAGACTGGTCGACCTTGCGTGCGATCGCGGCCAGGGACGATGCCGGCCGACGCACGCCCAGAACCGAATCCAACAAGATGCGGCCGGGATTGCAAGCCGCACGGAAACAGTCCAGGGGAAGACACTCGTGAATGCCGTCCGTATGCCACGCACAGGAGTCGATGCAAAGCCTCCCATGCGCAGCGCGCTCAGCGAATGCGTGAGCCGCACCGCCCGCCGCTACCTGGTCGACATCGGCGACGCGCAATGCGAGGAAGGCCTGTTCGCCCTGGTCATGCGCGAGGTCGAGGCACCGCTCCTGCGCGAAGTGATGGCGTTCCACGAGAACAACCAGAGCCGCGCCGCCGCCGCGCTGGGCATCAACCGCGCCACCCTGCGCAAGAAGCTGGCCGCGCACGGGCTGATCTGAATAGACTCGGGACTCGGGACTCGGGACTCGGGACTCGGGACTCGGGACTCGAAGAGTCTGAACCCAGCATCTGCCTCGTGACGTACCCGGGACCGTCGCCCGAACAAGCCCGCCGGGCGCATCCGGGTGGGCCGCCCCGCGGCCCCTTGGCGCGCACCGCATGGACGGCTCCTTCCCGGATGCGCTTCGCTTATCCGGGCTACGCGAGCGGCCACGGATTCGGGACTCCAAGCGCGTCACCCCAGCACTCGGGACTCGGGACTCGGGACTCGGGACTCGGGACTCGAAGAGTCTGAACCCAGCATCTGCCTCGTGACGTACCCGGGACCGTCGCCCGGACAAGCCCGCCGGGCGCATCCGGGTGGGCCGCCCCGCGACCCCATGGCGCGCACCGCGTGGATGGCTCCACCCCGGATGCGCTTCGCTTATCCGGGCCACGCGATCGGCCACGGATTCGGGACTCCAAGCGCGTCACCCCAACACCGGCCTCGTGACGCACTCCAGGACCTGGCACAAGCCTGCGCCGGCCTCGGAACCACGCCCTGCTCCGGCTATAATCGACGGCTTCCCGCACCAAGGTCCGTCCGATGTTCGACACCACCCTCACCCCGGTCCGGCGCGCCCTGCTCAGCGTCTCGGACAAGCAAGGCCTGGCGGAACTGGCCAGTGGCCTGGACCAACTCGGTGCCGAGCTGATCTCCACCGGCGGCAGTGCCCGGGTGCTGCGCGAGGCGCACCTGCCGGTGCGCGAGGTCAGCGAGATCACCGGCTTTCCCGAAATCATGGCCGGGCGGGTCAAGACCCTGCACCCGAGGGTGCACGGCGGCCTGCTTGGCCGGCGCCACGTCGATGAGGACGTGATGGTCGAGCACGGCATCGAGCCGATCGACCTGCTGGTGGTGAACCTGTACCCGTTCGCGAGCACCGTCGCGCGTCCGGACTGCACCCTGGACGAGGCCATCGAGAACATCGACATCGGCGGCCCGGCCATGCTGCGCGCGGCGGCCAAGAACCACGACCGCGTGCTGGTGGTGGTCGACCCGGCCGACTACGCCGAGGTCATCCAGACCCTGCACGAGCACGGCGGCACCAGCATCGACCTGCGCCGACGCCTCGCGGCCAAGGCCTTCGCCCATGCCGCCGCCTACGACGGCATGATCGCCGACTGGCTGGGCGCGCATGCCGGTGACGGCGAGGATGGTCCGTTCGCGCCCACGTTGCACCTGGCGCTCAAGCGCAAGGCCACCCTTCGCTACGGCGAGAATCCGCACCAGGGTGGCGCGCTCTACGTGGAGCACGCCGCGCCCGCGCAGGGGATCGTGGCCACCGCGCAGGTTCTGGCCGGCAAGGAACTGTCGTACAACAACCTGGCCGACGCCGACGCCGCGCTGGAATGCGTGAAGGCGTTCCAGAACGTGCCGGCCTGCGTGATCGTCAAGCATGCCAACCCGTGCGGCGTGGCCCTGGGCCAGGACATCGGCGACGCCTACGAGCGCGCGCACGCCTGCGATCCGACCTCCGCCTTCGGCGGCATCATTGCCTTCAACCAGACCCTGGACGCGGCCACCGCGAGACTGATCCTCGACCGCCAGTTCGTCGAGGTGGTGCTGGCCCCGTCGATTGCGCCGGACGCGCTGGCGGCATTCGCCGACAAGCCCAACGTGCGCGTGCTGGCCACCGGCGCCTGGCCGGAACACCCCTCGGCCAGCTTCGATTACAAGCGGATCGCCGGCGGCCTGCTGGTGCAGGACAGCGATCGCGACACCCTGCTGGTGGACGACCTCAAGGTGGTCAGCAAGCGCGTACCCGACAGCGAGGAGCTGCGCGACCTGCTGTTCGCCTGGCACGCGGCCATGTACGTGAAGTCCAACGCCATCGTGTATGCCAGGTCGGGGCAGACCATCGGCATCGGCGCTGGCCAGATGAGCCGCGTGATCAGCGCCAGGATCGCCGCCATGAAGGCCGCCGAGGCGGGCCTGGACGTGCCCGGCAGCGTGATGGCCTCCGATGCCTTCTTCCCGTTCCGCGACGGCATCGACGCCGCCGCCGAGGCCGGCATCCGCGCGGTCATCCAGCCCGGCGGCTCACGCCGCGACGAAGAGGTGATCGCGGCGGCCGACGAGCACGGCATGGCGATGGTGTTCACCGGCATGCGCCATTTCCGCCACTGAAAACCCGTGGCACAACCCCTTCCCCGCTCCGCGGGGAAGGTGCCCCGCAGGGGCGGATGGGGGCGTTCGGCCAACGGCGTGTTCAATTGGAGCGCATGGCAGGCTCCGGGGCTGCGTTCTCGGTCATGGCGCGTACGGCGAGATGATCATCCCGACTCCGTTGCCTTGACCCCTCCCACGCCCTCCCCTTGCAGGGGAGGAGGTTTCGGCTCGTTTCGACATTGGCGCAGGCCGGATTCGACGATGATGCCTGCTCAAGTTCGTCATGTTCGCTTCGTTGCCTGACCCCACCCAACCCTCCCCTTGCAGGGGAGGGGGTTTCGGCTCGATGCGGGGGCGCACATGGGCTGGGTCTCGTTGCCCACGCCTGAAGCCTGCGCCGAGTTCATCATCCCGGCTCCGTTGCCTTGCCCCACCCATGCCCTCCCCTTGCAGGGGAGGGTTCATGGCTCGATGCGGGGCGCGCCCGGACGGTCGCCTAGTTGCCGCTTTCGTCGCCATCCTTCTTTTTCTTCGGTCCGCCCCACTTGTAGATGGTGTAGTAGACCGGGCTGACCGGCGGTTGGCCGGCCTTGCGCGTCAGCTCGCCCTGCGAGTTGACCATGTAGGTCTGCGGCACGCCGTGCTCGGGAACCACGTGGATCATGTAGAGCTTGCCGCCGATGCGGTATTCCTCGACGCGGTCGGTGCCGACGCTGCGCACGTCGACGGTCGGCGGCGGCTGGTTGAGTCCATTGCGACCGGGCAGGTGGCCATCGCTGCCCATCGCCGGCAGCTCCGGCATGCCCTTCAGGGTGGAGCGGGCGGGCGTGGGCGCGGACGAGGCCGGCTTGACCCCGGGATCGTTGATGCCGGGCGGCGGCGGCACGGGTGCCTTGCCGGACGCATTCTGGGCGTGGGCGCAGACGGCGGCGGCCAGTCCCGCGGCGCCGATGAACAGAACTGTGGGCAAACGTGTCATGGCGCACCTCCGGAAGTCACCCACAGGATAGCGCGACCGGCGCGCGCGCAGGTGAACGTCGCATGCGAGAATCGTCGCATGCCTTCCATGATCCTCATCGACGGGTCCTCGTACCTGTTCCGCGCCTTCCACGCCCTGCCGCCACTGACCAATGCCGAGGGCGAGCCCACCGGCGCGCTGTTCGGCGTGGTCAACATGCTGCGCGCCACGCTGAAATCCGGCGCCGACTACGTGGCCTTCGTGCAGGACGCCTCCGGGCCGACGTTCCGCAATGAAATGTACGACCAGTACAAGGCCAACCGCCCGCCGATGCCCGACGAGCTGCGCAGCCAGGTCGAGCCGATGCTGGCCATCGTCGAGGCCCAGGGCTTCCCGATCCTGCGCGTGCCCGGAGTGGAGGCCGACGACGTCATCGGCACCCTGGCGCGGCAGGCCGCCGCGCAGGGCATCGAGGTGGTCATTTCCACCGGCGACAAGGACTTCGCGCAGCTGGTCGACGAGCACGTCACCCTGGTCAACACCATGACCAACACGCGCATGGATGCCGCCGGCGTGAAGGAGAAGTTCGGTGTCGCGCCCGAGCGCATCGTCGACTACCTGGCGCTGACCGGCGACAAGGTCGACAACGTGCCGGGCGTGGACAAGTGCGGCCCCAAGACCGCCGCCAAGTGGCTGGACACCTACGGCTCGCTGGACGCGATCATGGAACGGGCCGACGAGGTCGGCGGCAAGATCGGCGAGAACCTGCGCGCGGCGCTGGACCACCTGCCGCTGTCGCGCGACCTGGTCACCATCAAGACCGACGTCGAACTGGATGTCGGACCGACCGACCTGGCGCTGCGCGAGACCGACGTCGAGCGCCTGCGCGAGCTGTACACGCGCTATGAATTCCGTGCCGGCCTGAAGGACCTGGACGGCGACGCCGACGCGGCGGAACCGGCACCGGCCGCCAGCCAGGCCCCGGCCACCCAGACCCTGCGCAACGCCGCCGACGAAGCCCCTGACGCCGATGCCGCCCAGCCGGGCACCTACGAACTGGTCACCACCGAAGACCAACTCAAGGCCTGGGTGGATCGCGTGGAAAAGGCCGAGCTGATCGCCTTCGACACCGAGACCACCTCGCTGGACGCGATGCGCGCGCAGGTGGTCGGCGTGTCGCTGGCCGTGGAAACGGGCAAGGCCGCCTACATCCCGGTGGCGCACGACTACCCCGGCGCGCCGAAGCAGCTGAGCCGCGAGACGGTGCTCGGCGCGCTGAAAGCCGTGCTGGAGGACCCGGAGCGTCCCAAGCTGGCCCAGCACGGCAAGTACGACATCAACGTGCTGGCCGGTCATGGCGTGAACGTGCGCGGCCTGGCGCACGACACCATGCTCGAATCCTACGTGTGGAACGCCACCGCCACGCGCCACGACATGGACTCACTGGCGCAGCGCTACCTGGGTTACACCACCATCAAGTACAGCGACGTGGCCGGCAAGGGCGCCAAGCAGATCGGCTTCGCCGAAGTCGACCTGGACACCGCCCGCGACTACGCCGCCGAGGACGCCGACATCACCCTGCGCCTGCATCACGCGCTGTGGCCCAGGCTCGAGACCGAGCCGGGCCTGAAGGCCGTGTACACCGACATCGAGATGCCGCTGGTACCGGTGCTGGCGCGCATGGAAAAGCGCGGCGTGCTGATCGACGTGGACAACCTCAAGCACCAGAGCCAGGCGCTGGGCAAGCGCATGGTCGAGATCCAGGCCGAGGCCTACAAGGAGGCCGGGCGCGAGTTCAACCTGGCCTCGCCCAAGCAGCTGCAGGCCATCCTGTTCGACGAACTGGGCCTGCCGGTCAAGGTCAAGACCGGCAAGGGCGCGCCCTCGACCAACGAGGAGGCGCTCGACGCCATCGCCGACGACCACCCGCTGCCGCGCCTGATCCTGGACTACCGCGGCCTGGCCAAGCTGCGCTCGACCTACACCGACAAGCTGCCGGAGATGGTCAACCCGGACACCGGCCGCGTGCACACCAGCTACCACCAGGCGGTGGCCGCCACCGGGCGCCTGTCCTCGTCGGATCCGAACCTGCAGAACATCCCGGTGCGCACCGAGGAGGGTCGGCGCATCCGCCAGGCCTTCGTGGCGCCGGAAGGCTGCGTGGTGATGGCCGCCGACTACTCGCAGATCGAGCTGCGCATCATGGCCCACCTGTCCGGCGACGAGGGCCTGCTCAAGGCCTTCAAGGAAGGCGCCGACATCCACCGCGCCACCGCCGCCGAGGTGTTCGGCGTCAAGCCCGACGACGTCCAACCCAACCAGCGCCGCGCCGCCAAGGCGATCAACTTCGGCCTGATGTACGGGATGAGCGCGTTCGGCCTGGCGCGCAACCTGGGCATCGACCGCGGCGAGGCCAGCGACTACATCGCCACCTATTTCGCCCGCTACCCGGGCGTGCGCGAGTTCATGGACCGCACCCGCGAGAAGGCCCACGAGACCGGCTACGTCGAGACCCTGTTCGGCCGGCGCCTGTACCTGGACAACCTCAAGGCCCGCAACCAGGCGCTGCGTGCCGGCGCCGAGCGCGCGGCGATCAACGCGCCCATGCAGGGCACCGCCGCCGACATCATCAAGCGCGCCATGCTCGCCGTGGACACCTGGCTGGGCGATCGCGAGGACGCCGCCATGCTGATGCAGGTGCACGACGAGCTGGTGTTCGAGGTGCGAGAGGATGCCGTCGAGGCGATCCGCACCGGTGTCACCGAGCGCATGCAGGGCGCGGCCGAGCTGGCGGTGCCACTGATCGTCGACGTGGGTGTCGGCGCCAACTGGGACGAGGCCCACTGAACTCGCCGACCAGGCCGGAAGTCATGGATCGGAAAATCGGCAACCCATTGATTTTCATGGCCATGAATCGACCCTGAATCTTTCCGGCACGACCTTGCAACTTTGTCCGGGCGGCCGCATCTAATGTCTCGAACGCACGCAATGGCGTTCGACTCACTCACCTCCCTGAGTGAATCCCCCGAGATAAGGGTCCCCCCTGACCCCTATCCCGCCCCGGGAGTCCCCCCCTGGCTCCCGGGGCTTTTTTATGCCCGAAACTGAACGGCGCGGCGCGCACCGGCGGCGCGGATCGGACGCACGCCGGTATGATCGGGCTTTCACGTTAGGGAGAAGCGCATGCGCATCGCATTGATGGTGATTGGACTGATCCTGCTGGTGGCCGGCGTCTGGGTGGCCTTCGGACACGGTGCTTACAACACCGACGAAACCATCGCCCAGCTGGGCCAGCATGCCTTCAAGGTCACGCACGAGAAGTCCATCCCGACCTGGCTGGGCTATGCCGGCATCGCGGTCGGCGCCGTGCTGGCGCTCGCCGGCCTGCTCCGCGGCAAGCGCTGAGCTTTCCCCGCGTCGCCACAAAGCCCGCCGCCGGCGGGCTTTTTCCTGCCCGCGCGCCCGCAGGTGCGCGGTCGGGTGCCGCTACAATGGCGCGATGGATGTCTCGCACCTTCTCGATAGCCTCAACGCCGCCCAGCGCGAGGCGGTCAGCGCACCGCCCGGCCACTACCTGGTGCTGGCCGGCGCCGGCTCCGGCAAGACCCGCGTCCTGACCCACCGCATCGCCTGGCTGGCCGAGGTCGAGCGCGCCCCGCCGTGGTCGATCCTGGCCGTCACCTTCACCAACAAGGCCGCCGGCGAGATGCGCGCGCGCCTGGACGGCCTGATGCCGCACGGCACCCGCGGGCTGACCGTGGGCACCTTCCACGGCATCGCCCACCGCCTGCTGCGCCGGCACTGGCAGGATGCCGGCCTGCCCGAGACCTTCCAGATCCTCGACGCCGACGACCAGCAGCGCCTGGTCAAGCGCGTGGTCGCCGGCCTGGGGCTGGACGAGGCGCGCTTCCCGCCACGCCAGGCCGCCTGGCAGATCGCCCACTGGAAGGACGAGGGCAAGCGCCCGGACAACATCGAGCACCACGACCATCCAGCCACGCGCACGCTGGTGGACATCTACCGCGCTTACGAAGACGCCTGCCGCCGCGCCGGCCTGGTCGACTTCGGCGAGCTGCTGCTGCGCGCGCACGAGCTGTGGCTGCAAAAACCCGAGGTCCTGGCGCACTACCAGGAACGCTGGCGCTACATCCTGGTCGACGAATTCCAGGACACCAATGCGTTGCAGTATGCGTGGATCCGGGTGCTGGCCGGTTCGGACCCGGGACCCGGGACCGAAAAAGCGGGCATGCCGCAACGCCCACCCACGCTAAAACCACGGCCACCGATGCCCCCGCCGACACCGCGCAGGACGCCAATCCGCGACCGCCGGTCCTCCCGGGTCCCGCCCTATCCGGGCAAGTCTTCGCCGTCGGCGACGACGACCAGTCGATCTACGGCTGGCGCGGCGCTCGGGTCGAGAACATGCAGCAGTTCCTCACCGACTTCCCCGGCGCCAGAACCATCCGCCTGGAACAGAACTACCGCTCGAGCGCCAACATCCTCAAGGCCGCCAACGCCATCATCGCGCGCAACGGCGAGCGCCTGGGCAAGAACCTGTGGACCGAGGACGGCGACGGCGAGCGCATCGCGCTGTACGCGGCCTACAACGAACAGGACGAGGCACGCTTCGTCATCGAGCGCATCCTCGAGCACGTCGAGGGCGGCGGCAGCGCCAGCGACTGCGCGATCCTGTACCGCTCCAACGCGCAGTCGCGCAATTTCGAGGAACAGCTGATCCAGCGCGACCTGCCCTACCGCGTGTACGGCGGCCAGCGCTTCTTCGAACGCGCCGAGATCCGCAATGCCCTGGCCTATCTGCGCCTGACGTCGAATCGGCTGGACGATGCCGCCTTCGAGCGCGCGGTCAACACGCCGCCGCGCGGCATCGGCCAGCGCACCCTGGACATCCTGCGCCGCCGCGCGCGCGGCGAGGGCCTGTCGATGTGGGATGCATCGCTGGCCGAGCTGACCGGCAGCGACCTGGCCGCTCGCGCGAAGAACGCCGTGAAGGGCTTCATCGAGCTGATCGACGGCATGACACAAAGCTTCAGGGACCTGACCCTGTCCGAGCAGGTCGAGCATGCCATCGAGCACAGCGGCCTGCGCGAATTCCACGAACGCGACGACGGCCGCGGCAGCGCCGAGTCGCGCATCGAGAACCTGGACGAGCTGGTCAACGTCGCCAGCCGCTACCAGCCCACGCCGGAGGACGAGGAAGCCGGGCTCACCGAATTGGCCTCGTTCCTGGCCCATGCGGCGCTGGAGTCCGGCGAAGGCCAGGGCGACCGCGGCGAGGACTGCGTGCAGCTGATGACGCTGCACTCGGCCAAGGGCCTGGAATTCCCCGTGGTGTTCCTGGTCGGCATGGAGGACGGCCTGTTCCCCAGCCAGCGCTCGGTGGAAGCCGAGGATCGCCTGGAGGAGGAACGCCGCCTGGCCTACGTCGGCATCACCCGGGCGCGCGAGAAGCTGGTGCTGTGCCATGCTGAATCGCGCCGCCTGCACGGCATGGAGACGCTGGCGCGACCCTCGCGCTTCCTCGCCGAGCTGCCGTCCGAGCTGCTCGACGAAGTGCGCCCGCGGGTGCAGGTCAGCCGACCGCTCGGCGCCCGCCACTTCGCCGCCACTTCGCTGGCCTCTTCATCACCGATCAAGCTTGGCCAGGCCGTGCGCCATCCGAGCTTCGGCGAGGGCGTGGTGGTCAGCGCCGAAGGCGATGGCGCGCACACCCGGGTGCAGGTCAACTTCGACGACGCCGGCAGCAAGTGGCTGGTGCTGGCCTATGCCAAGCTCGAGCCGATTTGACTGGACACAGTCATCGACTCCTTCGAACAGGGGCATTTGCCTCGGGATGATTCGACGTCTGGCGGCGGCGGATTCATCACCGCTGTGGCTCCGATGTTCCCCCCACCCCTGCCCTCCCCCAAAGGGGAGGGTGATGCGCTGCGCACGTCGCATCGCGACAACCTGCCTACCACCCAAGCCGCGGCAGGCCGGCCCACGTGCCGACGACCTCCCCTGCGCAGCAGGGGGAGGCGGGTGACCGAAGGAAATCCCCTTGCGGGAGAGGGGTCCCGCAGGTAAGCGAAAAGCAAGGCGCCACCCTACGAAACGCGCAAAGTAACGCTCTCGCCGAAACCAACCACCCCACGACCGAGATCAGCTCGAAGCATCCTCATCCGGCAACTGCGGCACGCCATGCGCGTTGCGCTTTTCGGGGTCGACGTGCACCGCGTCCTCGCGTGGCTTGGCGCCACCCGGCAGCGGCTCGACCGGCTCGCCGCGGGTCATGCGCAGGGCGTTGCGGTAGCACTGCTGGGCGAGCACAGGATTGCCCTGGCCGGCATAGGCCTCGCCCATGGTTTCCCAGGTGTCGGCGGACGGCTCCAGCGCCAGCGCCTTGGCCAGGTACTGGCGCGCCTTGCCCCACAGCTCGATGCGCACGCACATGCGGCCCAGCGCGGTCAGCAGCACGGCATCGCCCGGATGCGCGTCCAGCCAGCCCTCGGCGCGGTGCAGGCGGTTTTCCAGATCCTCGCCATGCAGGCGCCCGTAGACCACGACCAGCGCCGGCGACCAACCGCGGCGCAACGCCGATTCGATCTCGTCCATGGCCGGCAGCGGACGGCCGAACGCGGCCACCCGCGCGGCGTACACCGCGATCAGTTCTGGCGTGCGCCGTTGCGCGCGCGCCAGATCGCCCCACAGCGACTGCAGGGCGTCCAGTCCCGGCGCGGCCTGCAGCGCCGCCGCCAGCACGCGCTGCTGCAGGGCGGCAAAGGCATTGGCGTCCAGCGCGCCGCTCTTGCGCAGCGGTTCCAGCGCGTGCCGCGCGCGCACCAGGTCGCCGCGCAGCAGCGCGGCCTCGATCAGTTCCAGCCAGCCCCCCGGGGTCAGCGTGCCGGCGTCGGCCTCGGGCGCCAGCAGGGCCAGCGCCTCCTCGGCGCGACCGTCCTGGCGCAGGAAGCTCGCGCGCAGCACGCGCGCGGCCTGCGGAGCGTGCTGGGTCGCTTCGTCGAGCGCCTCCATCGTGCGTTTGGCGTCGCCGCGCGCGTGCGCGGCGCGCGCCGCGGCCAACAGTGCCGGCACGCGTTGTGGCGCGTGCCGGGCGGCGCGCGTCAGATCACGCTCGGCCTGGCCATGGCGGCCTTCGGCGAAAGCCACCAAGCCGTCATGCAGGCGCTTGCGACTGACCCGCCGCTGACGCCGCGTGACCGCGCCGAAGGGCCAGCGCGCGATTCTCCAGGCGATCGACAGCACGGCCCACAACAGCAGCAGCAGCACGATCGCGGTGACCAGCGAGGTCTGCACCTCCCAGCCGTGGAAGTGCACCAGCACCTGGCCGGGATCGGCGGCCACCCAGTGCCAGCCGAACGCGGCCAGCGCGACCACGATGGCCAGCAACAGGATCCAGCGCCACAGCATCATCGACCGGCTCCGCTGGCCGCCGGGGCCTGCGGCGTGGATGCGTCATGCACCGCGCGCAGGTTGTGCAGTTCCTCCAGCGCCGCACCCAGCTGCGGCGCGGCCGGCAAGGTCTGGCCGCGCAGGCGATCGATCTGGTCCCGGAAGTCCCTGACATGGGCATCGCCGATATCGAAATCGTTCACCACCCGGATGCGGGCACGATCCAGCGCGTGACGGTAGCCGTCCGGATCCCAGGCCAGCAGGGCCGCCTGCGCCTGGGCCAGGTCCAGCGCCGTCAGCGTGCGCGACAGCTCGCCGCGGGCCGGCGTCACCGCATCCTCGCGGCGAATCTGCACCAGTCCGGAAAACGCCTGCCTGACGCGCCCCCAGAAGTCGGTCGAATTCGGCTGCGCGCTCGCGGCCTGCGGCATCAGGGGCAGGATGTTGACCGCCGCGCGCATGATCGAAAGCGTGTCCAGGTCGCGCTGCCGCTGGCCCGGGTGGGTCGCGGCCAGCGCCTTGCGTTCCTCGGTGATGCTCTGGCGCACCGCGGTGTAGGACGGGTCCTCGACCTCGGCCAGCACCTTGTCGGCCATGGCGTAGGCGCGCAGGGCGCCATCGGCGTCGTGGAACAGGTCGTAGCGTTCGCCGGCCATGCGCAACAGCATGCCCGCCTCGTCCAGGCGCACGGCGTCATGCCCGGAGCGTGCGCTGGCGGTCAACCCGGCCACCGCGTTCTCCAGGCTGCGGCTGCGCTCGGAGAGACCCTGCACGCGCGTGTCCAGGTCCTGCGTCTGCTGGCGTGCGGCCTGCAACTGCTGCTGCACCGCCTGCGCGGCGCTGTCCTGGCCGGCCAGCTTGTCCTGCAGGCTGCCCAGCTGCGTCTTCACGGCCTCCAGCGCCTGGCTGTCGCGATCGCCGCCGCGCTGCAGCTGCCAGGTGCGCCAGCCGCTCCAGCCGGCAAGCACCAGGGCCAGCAGCGCCAGCACCACGGCCAGTCCGGCCAGCCCGGAGCCGCGACGCGGCGCACGCGGCGCGACATCGGTGGAGGGTGCCGGAGACGTCGAAGCCGCCGGGGCGGAGGGTGTGGATGCGGGTTCGGAAGCAGTCATGCGCCCATGCTAGCTCGCGTGCGCGATGACGGCCATAGATCGGGCGTACCCGTCAAACCCATGCGGCGGCATCCAGCACATCGGCCGCGGACGGCGAGCGCGCCTGGCGTACCCGCCGGAAGCCGGCTTTGCGCGCATGCGCGGCCAGGCGTTCGCTGCTGACCACGATGCGGCGCTCGCGCAAGTTTTCCGCCGCGTCCACCGGCAGCAACTCCAGAAGGTGATCGAGTGCCTGCGCGCTGGTGACCAGCAGCACGGCATCGGCGCGCAACTGGCGCACCATGTCCGCATGGCGTCGGGTCAGGCGCGGCGCGACGCGTTGGTAGACGTCCACGCGCTCGACCCGCGCGCCACGGCGTCGCAGCGACGGCGTGATCAGGTCGCGCCCGCCCGGGGCCGTGACCACGGCCACGCGCCGGCCGCGCACCTCACGCAGCAGCGGATGCGCCAGCACGCCCTCGCTGCGTTCCTCGCCGCGCGCCGGCGCCTGCGCGCGGGCATGCCCGGCGCGGCGCAATGCGTCGCGGGTGCCGCGCCCGACGCCCAGCAGATACGCCCGCGAACGCAGCGGCCCATGGCGCAGCGCGAAGCGCACGGCCGCGGGGCTGGTAAAGACCATCACCTCGGCGCCCTGCGCCTGGCGCCAGGCCACGTCCACCGCGGCCGACGGCATGGCGCGCAGCGACAGCCCCGGCAGCAGGCGCGGCACGCCGCCGCGCGCGGCAACCAGCCGCGCCAGCGCGCGCGCAGTGCCGGCCGGCCGCGTGATCACGACCTCGGTGCCGGACAGGGAAGCGGCAGATGACGACATGCGCCGATGCTACCCGCATCGCGCCGACGGGCGAAGCCGCGTGCTTGCCCACCCGCCGCGTGCTGGGCACACTGCAACGCCTGATGTCCACGCCACGACCCCTCCCCGACGACGCGCGCGCACTGGAGCGCTTCATCCTCGACGGCATCGCGCCGGCCCGCGACATGCAACTGCGCATCCTCGAACACGCGGACGGCATGCTGGCCATGGGTGCGCCCCTGGCGGCCAACGTCAACGACAAGGGCTGCGCCTTCGGGGGCAGCCTGACCAGCCTGATGACGCTGGCCGGCTGGAGCCTGGTGGAACTGCTGCTGCGCAGGCACGAGCACGACTGCGACGTATTCGTCGCCGACTCGCACGTGCGCTACCTCATTCCGGTGTGGGAAGACCTGCGCGCCGAGGCGCGCCTGGCCGCCGACGCCGACGCCGGGACCTTCCTGTCCACCCTGGCCTCGCGAGGCAAGGCGCGCATCGAGGTCGCCTGCCGCATCGTCAGCGCCGACGGCGTGGCGGCGACGCTCGAGGCGCACTTTGTCGCCCGCTTGCGCAAGGCCGGCCCGCCTGCGGCACAATGACCGTCATCCTCGGTGGGAGTCGACTGATGAAAACACGCTGGATACTGCTGGCCGCCGCGGCCCTCGTGGCCCTGGGTGGATGCGCCACCGACCGTCGCAACCAGAGCCTGACCACCACCCTGACCGCGTATGGCGCGGCGGTGCGCTGGGGTAGTTTCGAGCAGGCCAGCGCCTTCCTCGACCCGACCTACCGCAAGGACCATCCGGTCAGCGACCTGGACATGGCGCGCTACCACCAGGTCCGCGTCAGCGAGTACGACGCCGGCAGCGGCCCGGTGCCGGTGAACAAGTACACCGTCCACCAGGTGGTGCGCATCGGCCTGATCAACGTGCACACCCAGGCCGAGCGCACCATCGTCGACCGCCAGACCTGGACCTGGGACCCCAAGACCTCGCACTGGTGGCTGACCAGCGGCCTGCCCGACATCACGCCGGGACACTAGGGGCTGGCCGGGGATGACCCGACGACTTTGCGCTGCATCCGGGGCTGCCGGATAATAGGCGGTTCCCGGGGCGCCCCGCCGCCCGCACGGATTCTTCCATGAGCGATTTCCTGCACAAACTGCCCGAGTTCATCGGCCATCATCCCTGGCTGAGCCTTCTGTTCGTGGTCATCCTGATCGCGCTGGTCGTCGGCGAGATCCAGCGCCTGACGCAGAAGTTCAAGAGCATCAACCCGTCCGAGCTGACCCTGCTGATCAACCGCGAGAACGCGCTGGTGGTGGACATCTCGCCACTGGCCAATTTCGAGCAAGGTCACATTCCCGGCGCGCGCCACGTGGCGATGAGCCAGTTCGACCCCGAGAACAAGGACCTGAGCAAGGCCAGGGACCTGCCGGTGATCGTGGTCTGCCGCACCGGCCAGACGGCCAAGGGCGCGGCCTCGCGACTGGTCAAGGCCGGCTTCACCCGCGTGCACCTGCTGCATGGCGGCATGGCCTCCTGGCGCCAGGCCAACATGCCGATGGCCACCGGCAAGCGCTGAGGCGCCGGCCCCGCGCCGGCTACAGCCCGTGGATGCCGGCGCGCGCGCCGAGGATGCGCGCCAGCACCTCGGGGGCGTAGTCGAACGAGTCGTAATACAGCCTTGCCTCGGGCAATCCTGCCGTGACGAAGCTGCGGCGGCCGGCATCGATCATCGCCGGCGGGCCGCACATGTAGACATCGAAGCCGCCGAGGTCCGGGTGGTCCTCCAGCACCGCCTCGTGCACCAGCCCGGCGCGCGTTCCGGCGCGCACCGCCATCTCCGGGTCGGACACCACCGGATGGAAATCCAGCGTCGGCACCTGCGTGGCCCAGCGCTCGGGCAAGGCGCGCAGGTACAGGTCGTCGCCGCTGCGGGCGCCCCAGTACAGGTGCATCGGCCGCCCCGACCCCAGGTGCATGAAGTGCTCGACGATGGCCTTGACCGGCGCGAAACCGGTGCCGCCGGCGACCAGGATCATCGGCCGTTCCGAATCCTCGCGCGGCACGAAGGTGCCGAACGGGCCCTCCACCCGCAGGACATCGCCCTCCGCCAGGGTGTCGAACACCCATGAAGTGAAGCCGCCGCCGGCCACGTGGCGCACGTGCACTTCCAGCGCCTCGCCCGCGTGCGGCGCGCGCGCCAGCGAGAAGGCGCGACGCTTGCCGTCATCCAGCAGCACCTCCACGTACTGACCCGGCAGCCAGCGCAACGGCGCACCCGCCACCGGTTCGAGCAGCAGCCGCACGACGTCGGGCGCCAGGCGATCCTTGGCGCTCACGCGCACGTCCAGGACCTGCCGCGGCAAATCCTCGACCGAGGCCACCTCGCGCACTTCCAGCAGCAGGTCCGACTGCGGCACCGCCTGGCACAGCAGCGCGGCATGGCGCGCCTGTTCGGCGGCATTGAGCGCCGAGGGCGGATTGCGCGGGTAATGGCAGCGGCCTTCGAGGACGGTCGCCTTGCAGCTGCCGCACAGGCCGGCGCGGCACGAATACGGCAGCGCCAGACCGGCGCGCTGCGCGGCCTCCAGCACGGTCTCGCCGTCCTCGACGGCAAAACGGCGGCCACTGGCTTTCAGGGTGACGATGAACGGCACGGGGATTCCGGATGCGGGACCCGCACATTGTCGCCAATGCGGGCCCCGCGCCACAATGCATGTCCCGCCTTGCCCGGAAATGCCCATGGCCATCTGGAAACGCCCCCCTGAACTGGACCGGCTCAATGCCATGAGCGAAGGTACGCTGATGCAGGCCCTGGGCATCCGCTTCACCGAGGTCGGCGACGACTTCCTGCGCGGCACCATGCCGGTCGACGCGCGCACCCACCAGCCCTACGGCATCCTGCACGGCGGTGCCTCGGTGGCGCTGGCGGAGACCCTGGGTTCCAGCGCGGCGATGCACTGCATCGACCCCGAGTCGGCGGTCACCGTGGGCCTGGACATCAACGCCAACCACGTGCGCGCGGTGCGTTCGGGCCAGGTCATCGGCACCGCGCGCGCCCTGCACGTGGGTCGCACCACGCAGGTGTGGGAGATCCGCATCGAGGACGGTGACGGCCAGCTGGTGTGCGTCTCGCGCCTGACCATGGCGGTGGTGCCGCGCCGCGCGATCGGCGGCTGAGGCCGCGATGAACGATGCCCTCGCGCCCTATGCCGGCCTGTCGCCGGACGTGGTGCTCGACGCCGTCGAGGCGTCGGGCATCTACACCGACGGCCGCCTGCTGGCGCTCAACAGCTACGAGAACCGCGTCTACCAGGTGGGACTGGAGGACGGCGGCTTCCTGGTCGCCAAGTTCTATCGCCCGAACCGCTGGAGCGACGCGGCGATCGAGGAGGAACACGCCTTCGGCCTGGAACTGGCCGCGGCCGAGCTGCCGGTGGTCGCGCCGATGCTGTTCGACGGCGACACGCTGCTGCGCCACGAAGGCTTCCGCTACGCGCTGTATCCGCGCCGCGGCGGCCGCGCGCCGTCGCTGGAATCGGCCAGCCAGCTGGAATGGATGGGCCGCCTGCTGGCGCGCATGCACGGCATCGGCGCCCGGCAACCCTTCGCCCACCGCCAGGCCTTCGACCGCGAACACCTGATCGAGCAACCCGCGCAGGCGGCGCTGGATTCGGGGCTGATCCCGGCGCACCTGGAGGACGCCTACGAAACGGCCATCGACCGACTCGACGCCGCCGTCGCCGCGCGCTTCGACGCCGTCGCGCCGCTGCGCATGCTGCGCCTGCACGGCGACTGCCACCCCGGCAACATCCTGTGGACCGACGCCGGCCCGCACTTCGTCGACCTCGACGACGCGCGCAACGGCCCGGCCATCCAGGACCTGTGGATGCTGGCCGAGGACGAGCGCGGCCTCGACGTGTTGCTGGAAGGCTACGCGCAGTTCGCCGACCTCGATCCGTCCGAACGGCACCTGATCCCGGCCCTGCGCGCCATGCGCCAGGCCCACCACGCCGGCTGGATCGCCCAGCGCTGGCACGACCCGGCCTTCCCCGCCGCCTTCCCCTACGCCGCCGAGGCACGCTGGTGGCAGGAACACATCGGCGACCTCGAACAAGCCGCTGACTCCATGGCATGAAGCACTTTGTCTCCTCCCCCTGCGGGCAGGGGGAGGTTGGGTGGGGGTCGCGCCGAAGGCGCGCACGTGCCCAGCGCCCTGCGGGCGCCACCCCACCTCAATCCTCCCCTGCGAGCAGGGGAGGAGGCCGCTCGCGGCATGTTGCGGCATGCATCACGCGCACAGCGGTTCCATGAAGCACGCGTATCCCGCATGCCCAGCCGCCGTCGGCTACCATGCCGCTT
This sequence comes from uncultured Gammaproteobacteria bacterium, assembly GCA_963821885.1. GTDB lineage: Bacteria > Pseudomonadota > Gammaproteobacteria > Xanthomonadales > Rhodanobacteraceae > Oleiagrimonas. The sequence goes on from CAWGFN010000002.1 coordinate 587,386, forward strand.
TTGGTCAACTGGACCCGATACCCATGCACCGACAACTGCTGCGCCTGATCGGCATTCTCGAAATCGCCGGTGGCCTGTTCGGCCTGGTCGACCAGGTCGAGCGCCTGTTCCCGTGGGGCGGGATGCTGGACATGATCCGCGCGCTGGTCGGCGTGGTGGTGTTCGCGCTGATGCTGGTGGCCGGCGTGCTGCTGCTCGAGCGCCACGCCGCCGGCACCCGCCTATCGCGCTGGATGCAGCTGGCGCAACTGCCGGTGATCGGCACGCCGTTCCTCAGTTACGGTCTGTTCGCGGGTGCCCAGCTGGCCATCACCCTGGTCATCCACAAGCCGCTGTCGCTGCTGGCCGACGCCGACCTCGGCCACTGGCACTGGCAACTGGCGCCGGCCGGCCCGCACGACTGGCACCTGGGCATCAACCTGGTCGCGCTGGCGGCCTGGTTCGTGCTGCGCTGGAAGCGCGGCTGAGCCACGCCCGTAGACCCGCCGCGCAAGGCCGGCGCTGTCCGGCCCTCGTTTCGCCGCGCATGAAAAGATCGAAGGCGGACGGTACCCGCCCTACAATAGGCGAATGACCGACGTCGACACGCCCACCATCACCCTCAACACCGAGCGCCTGCCCGGCCACCCCTGGATCTGGTCGTCGCAGGTGAACAAGCCGGACACGCGTCTGCCACCCGGCACGGTGGTGCGCATCGTCGACGCCGGCGGGCGCTTCCTCGGCCACGGCTTCTGGAACGGTCACGCGCGGGTGGCCCTGCGCGTGCTTGCCCGCGATCCCGACGCGCGCATCGATGCCGGCTTCATCGCCACGCGCATCGCCCGCGCCGTGGCGCTGCGCCGCGAGGTGCTCGGACTCGATGCCGACAGCGACGCCTGGCGCGTGGTCAACAGCGAGGGCGACGGCCTTTCCGGCCTGGTGGTGGACCGCTACGGCGACACCCTGGTGACCGAATACTTCGCCGCCGGCATGTGGCGCCTGCGCGAGGCCATCGACACGGCCTTGCTGGCGCACTTCCCCGGCGCGAGGATCTACGCCTTCGCCGAGCAGCACGTGCAGAAGCAGGAATCGTTCGACTGCCATGGCGGCGAGGCGCCGCCGCCGGCGCCCGTCACCGAACACGGCCTGACCTTCCACGCCGCGCCGGGCGCGGGCCACAAGACCGGCTTCTTCGCCGACCAGCGCGACAACCGCAGGCGCTTCGCCGAACTGGCGCGCGGCCGCCGGGTGTTGGACCTGTGCTGCAACAGTGGCGGGTTCGCCATCCACGCCATGGCCGCCGGCGCGCGCGAGGCGATCGGCGTGGACGCCGACGCCGGCATCCTCGACATCGCCCGCGCCAACGCCGAAGCCAACGGCGTGAACGTGCGCTTCGAGGCCGCCGACCTGTTCGACTGGCTGCGCGCGGCGATCGAGCGCGGCGAGCGCTTCGACGCCATCGTGCTCGACCCGCCCAAGCTGACCCGCGACCGTCGCCGGCTGACCCAGGCGCTGAAGAAGTACTTCGCCATGAACCGCACCGCGCTCGACGCGCTGGCGCCGGACGGCCTGCTGCTGAGCTGCTCGTGCACCGGCCTGGTCGGCGAGAGCGATTTTCTCGACATGCTGCGGCGCGTGAGCCTGTCGGCCGGACGCGACATCCAGGTGCTGGAAATGCGCGGCGCGGGCCCCGACCATCCCGTCGCCGCCAGCGTGCCGGAGGGGCGCTACCTGAAGGCCGCGATCTGCCGCGTGGGTTGATGGCCCGGACCCGCGCGCCAAGCATCCGCGCGATGTAGGATCGACCGGACTCCCGGGGGCTGGACCATGAACATCCGCATCATCGCCAACGTGCTGCTCGCCCTCGCGGCCCTGCTGGCCACCGGTTACGTGCTGGCGCACGACCCGCTGTTCATCCCCTCGCTGTCCGCGCCGGGACGCGGCCTGCTGTTCGCCGGCCCGGCCCGCGACCTGCTGCTGCTCGGACTTCTGGGCATGGCCGCCTTTGCCGGCGCCGTGGCGCGGGCCTGGCATCGCGGCGATATTCCGTTGCCGCCCCCGGGCACCCTTCGACCCGATCCGGACTACCGCGGCCGCATCATGGTGCGCTTCTGGTATCTGCTGCTGCCGATGCTGGCCGGGCTGATTGGCGCCGTCGCGCTTGCGCGGCGAAGCAGCCCACCGCATTCACCCGACATCGCGCGCACGACCCTGCCCGCGTCCACCCCGGCGCCCGACCCACGCTTCCGGACTTGCGCATGAGCCTGCCCTCCGAACCGCGACGCCGCGCCGCGTTCGCCTTCATCTTCGTCACCGTGCTGATCGACATCCTGTCGTTCGGCATCATCATCCCGGTGCTGCCGCACCTGCTCGAGAAGCTGACCGGCGACATCGCCCACGCGGCCATCTGGGCGGGCGTGATCAGCACCATGTTCGCGGCCATCCAGTTCTTCTCCTCGCCCATCCAGGGCGCGCTGTCGGACCGCTTCGGCCGGCGTCCGGTGATATTGCTGTCCAACCTCGGCCTGGGCATCGATTTCGCGGTGATGGCGCTGGCGCCGTCGCTGTGGCTGCTGTTCCTCGGCCGCGCCATGTCGGGCATGACCGCGGCCAGCTTCAGCACCGCCAATGCCTACATCGCCGACGTCACGCCGAAGGAGAAGCGCGCGGCCACCTACGGCATGCTCGGCGCGGCCTTCGGCATCGGCTTCGTGATCGGCCCGGCGCTGGGCGGCTTCCTCGGCGGCATCGACATCCGCCTGCCGTTCTGGCTCGCCGCCGGCCTGGCGGTGACCAACTTCTGCTACGGCTACTTCGTGCTGCCCGAATCGCTGCCGCCCGAGCGGCGCAGCCCGCGCTTCGACTTCAAGACCGCGCATCCGATCGGCACCCTGAAGTTCCTCGCCCGGCATCGCCTGGTGCTGGGCCTGGCGCTGCTGGTGTTCCTCAGCCAGCTGGCGCACTACGTGCTGCAGAGCACCTTCGTGCTGTACACCGACTTCCGCTACCACTGGGGCCCGACCCAGGTCGGCTACGTGCTGGCCCTGGTCGGCATCTGCTCGGCGTTCGTGCAGGCCTGGCTGACCGGCAGGCTTTCACCGCGGCTCGGCGACCGCCGCCTGCTGATCTATGGCCTGCTGTTCGGCATGCTGTCGATGCTGATGATGGGCCTGGCCACCTCGTGGTGGCTGCTGGTCGCCGCGGTGCCGGTGATGGCGCTGTGGGGCATGGCCGAACCGGCCACGCAATCGATGCTGACCCAGCAGATCGCGCCGGACGAACAGGGTCGCCTGCAGGGCGCGCTGAGCAGCCTGATGGCCCTGGCCGGCATCTTCGGCCCGACCCTGTTCACGCAGATCTTCGCCTGGTCGATCCACAGCCCGCAGTACAAGCTGCCCGGCGCCGCATTCCTGGTCGCCGGGGTGCTGCTGGGCGCCTGCATGCTGTGGGCCTGGCACCTGACGCGCGAGCTGCGCCATCAGGCCGACGCGCCACACGCTGTCGCCGAAGGCGAAACCTGACGCCCGCCGGATCAGTGGATGTGCGCGAGCACGATGCTGGCCACTTTCCGTTGCGACGCCTCGTCGCCCGGCGTGACCACGTCCAGCCAGACATTGTCCTTGCGCATCAACAAGCGCCGCACGCGGCTGTCGGGCGCGCGCCAGGCCTCATCGCCCAGACCGTCGACCGCCTTGATCGGCGACAGGTTGGCCAGGCCATCCCTGACCGCCGCCAGCTCCTGCACCGCCTGCGCGGCGGACGGCTCGACGTACACGTTGTAGGTCAGCGAGGTGTAGAAGTCCTGGCGGGACCGATACACGCAGCTGAACGTCGACAGGTGTTGCGGTCCGGCTACGTCGGCGGGCGGGACATGAAGAATCGCCGCCGCTTGCGCCGCCGTGAGTCCGCCGCAGGGGCCGGTGGTGGCGGCCGCGGCGGATGCGCCGGGCGACGTCGATGGCGAACAGGCCGCCAGCACCAGGGCCCATCCGGCCAGGGTACCGATGACGAATCGGGTATTCATGTCATGCACGCTCCTGGATGATCACCGGGCAGATTCGAATCGGCATGGCATCGCGCGTTACCTGATCCGACGGATCGACGTCGGCGGAAGCCTGGGCCTGGCGACCCCGCAATATCCCGCAGGCACGTCCAGGCGGACATTGAATGGCGGCGACGGCAGGTACGAAAGCGAGTCGGGCGGGGCGCCCGCCGGACCCGTGTACAGAACCAGGTGATGCGTTCCGGGCAGCTTGCCGAGCGGCGCCTGGGTGCCCAGCACCATCGTATGGCTCCACGACTGCCCGTGCGCAAGTCCCGGCAACCCCATGCTCGTGCTCTGCAATGATCCCGAACCGGAGTCCCTGGCCAGCAGGAATACCGAATCCGAAGGCTTCCTCACCAGTGGTCCGCCCTCGTTGACCACGGTGAACCGCAGCACGGCCAGCCGCTTGGGGTCGCACGAATGCGTGAGCGATGCACTGGCCGCCTGGATCACCAGCCGGGGTTTGGCGAACGTCGTCGGAATCGAAGGCCCAGTGGACACCAGTCCACCCCGCGGGGCCTGCCGCGACGGTGTCGACGCGGCTTGTTCACGATCCCCCGCCTGCGCACGCACCGTCGGTTGCGTGAGCTGTGCCGAGGTCACCTTGCTCACCTGCTTGGGTGGATACGGCACATGCACCTTGACCCGGCTGATCGGCTGCGCCGAGGGGTACCACCCCGGGCCGTGAAGTGGATGCAAGGTACAGCCAAGCACATGGTCGCCGGGGGTCGGATGCCAGGGCGCCTGGACCACCTGGAGACGGCGCGGATCGACATCCCAGTAGCAGTTGGAAAAGTTCTTCTGGTCACAGGTGCCCTGGTCGGGGTTGTTGTAATCGATGTACTTGGCCTTGATCTTGCCGTGACTGTCATAGGTGATGTGCATGTGGGCATACACGTGCCCGACCGGTGGGGCGCTCCAGAGCGAGGCGATCGATTGGTTTTTGGTTTCGTCCTTGAGCGTGATCGGCCAGTGCTGCATGTACGGCGCATGCGTCGGGATGGTCTTGAACCCAGACGGCGAGGACACGTAGCCCGGCTTCATCTCGTACTGATAGCTGCACGCCAGATGCACGTCGCGGGCCTTGGCCGGCAGCATGTATATCCGGGTGATGCAGGTGCTGGTGGCCTTGTCCTGCGCGCAATCGCCGTCCATCCAGCGCAGCGCATGACCGTTGGCGATCACGTCGACCTGCTTGACTGCGACGCGCCAGAGCACGGGATGCGGCTTGGGCAGCGGCGGATCAATCCAGCGGTGCTGTGCATGGGCCACGGATGAAAGGCCCGCCAGAAGAAACAGGCAGGCCAGCATCGCGGCTCCCTTCACTCCTCGGTGCCGGCCCGCGGGCAGGGTCACGGGATCGGCGAACATCGATTGCACGCATGTATTCGGTCGCATCATGTTTTTCCTCGCATGGCGTCCACGGGGCCCGGAGAGACAACGCGGATCGCTTCATTCATGGCCAAGCCCATCCAGGGCCGCCTGGGCCAGCTTGCGGGCCCGCGCCCGCACCGCCGGCGTGGGTGCCTGGTTGATGTTCACCACCAGCGACACGCCGTGATCGAGCACGTGCAATTGCGTGAAGGCCGGCGTCGTGCCCAGGTACGCGGCCTGGCCGGGGCCATCCGCCGCCTGGATCCTGATGCTGGGCATGCCGGGCGGCGACTTTTCCCTGCGCGCGACGGCCATCTGCGATCGTGCCTCGGCCTGCGCATCGTCGAAACCCATCCGCGCCACGATCAGCAGGAATCCGCTGCCGGGATGGCCGGCGGAATAGAAACATTCGGACGCATCGTCGGGCTTGGTTGGCGTCGGCCCCACGTGCTTGACGGTCACCGTGCCGCCGAGCACGGCGGCGGCGCGCTGCGGGCCGATCAATGTGCACGCGTCGAGCAGACCGCCACCGGCGGCGCCGGACGATCCATGGCCGCAGGCGCCGCTGGCCACGGCCAGCACGCCGACGAGGAGTGAGCGGATCTTCATGATGTTCTCCTTGTCCAGTTCATGTCGCCGGGATGCCGGTCCCGGCTAGTGGGTCTTCAGCCGCCGCACCGGTTGCATCGGGCGCATCACGCGCAACCGCATCGGATCGGTGACCACGAAGCTGTGCCAGTCCGACCACGGGCCGTGCGCGTTGCCGGCGCGCAGCGCCTCGCGCACGCGGAAGCGATACACGTAGCTGGCATCGAAACGGTTCGCATGCACCTGCGAAAACGGCACCTGCAGGGTCGAGGGCGTGGCCGCCTCGTCCAGGGTCCGCAGCGATGCCGGTGCCGACCAGGCGCGGTACGGCGAGGCCAGCCCCAGCACGCGCGGGAAATCCGTGGGCTTGGGATGCGGATTGACGTAGTCGTTGTTGGCCTTGGTGTACCAGGTGGCCCGCTGCCATTCGAAGGCGTAGGTCCAGCGTGCCGGATTCGGGTGCCGCAGCATGGCCATGACCCGGACCGCGATGTTCCGGTTGGCGAACACCTGCCCGTTCGACGGCGCCAGCACCCTCGGCGCCTTCGCCACGTCGTTGAAGCTCTGCACCACGGTCACGCGGTGCCAGGCGCTCCACGGCCCGTTTTCCGGCTTCAGTTTGCTCTTGGACGTCACCCAGGCCAGGCGCACACGCACGTACCAGGTGCCGGTGGCGGGAATGCCGCCCTCGCGCGGGACCTGGATGATGTCCTGGGTCGAGTGCGGTTCGATGCCCGAGTAGCGGTTGTCCTGGCGCGTGCACGGGTTGGTCTGCCCCGGCCAGGGCTGCGACTGCAGGGAGATTTCGGTGGGCGGCGAATCCTTGCCCGGCACGCAGTGCCAATACTGGCTCCAGGAGAACAGGTGCCAGAAGCTCTGGTAGTCCCAGGACACCGGCGCGAAGGTGAAGCGCAGCGTCAGCGGCGCGCGGTTGTTCACCTGCGCGGGCCCGATGATGCGCGGGCGCGGTAGCGGGTTGCCGGCGAGAGCGGGCCATGCGCAGAACAGCGCCAGCAAGAACGTGAGATTGCGAAATCGGGTCATGATCTTCCCTCTCTTCTCTGTCGGTTCAAGCAACGGCAGGCATGCTTGGCGTCCAACCTCGCATCCTTGCAGTCGAGCGTGGTGACCAGGCGTCGTCACCGTGCGCGGAGGCGCGGTTGCGGCTGCGGCATGCCCATGGCCCCCGGCTACCACAGCGGTGCGGCGAAGGCGCCGGCTCGCGCGTGCAGGGCTGCGTCACTCATGGGAGATGTCCTCGACGGTGGGCGACGCCGGTCCGATGCTGCCGTCGGCGGCGCGATAGAGGATGCGGTACCGAGGTTGCCCATCGCCCGGCGCCAGATCGCGCACCCGGGTCTCGGCGGTGGGGCCGGCCACCTGGCTCCAGTGCACGCCGTCGGTCGAGCGCTGCACCAGCACCGTCAGGTCCTTCGGCGGCGCGGCGAAGTCGATCACGACCTGCGCCATCGGTTGTGTCTGGCGATGCAGCGTCGGCGGCGCGGGCGCCGGCATCGGCGGCGCGCCGACGCGCACCTGCACCATCGGGCTGTCGGCACTGCGGTTGCCGGCCGCGTCGTAGGCGACCAGGTGGTACCAGTAGGTCTGTCCCGGCTGCACCCAGCTGTCGCGGTACGCGACCTGGCCCGGACGCAGCGGGGCGCCGATGACCAGTCCGGGGTCCTCGGCGCTGGCGCCGCGCAGCACGTAGATGCGCTGCGTGTCGGCCACCGGCGTGGCCGCCCGCACGGTCAGCTCGACCGCGCCGTGGGCGCCGGAGGTGGCGATGATCCGCGGCGGCAGGGGCGGCGTGGTGTCGCGCAACTTCACCGTGACCACGGCCGAGGGCGCGCTGACCAGGTTGTCCTGGCTGACTGCGGTGACGCGGTAGTGCAGCGTGCCGCCGCTCTGCGGACCCAGCGGGTCGTCGTAGCGCGTGGCCGGCCACAACGCCTGGTTGACGCGGCTCCACGACGGGCTGCCCTCGGCGCGACGCTCGATGATGTATCCGGCCACCTGGCGCGGCGCCACCGACCACTCAAGTCGCACGCGCGTGTTGCCGACGCGTGCCCGGACATCCTCCGGGGTCGGCGGCATGGCGTCCGAACGCGCCTGCACCGCGACGGGGTCGGAAGGCGGACCGAGATCACCGCGCGGTCCCATCGCCCGCACCCGGTAGTAGTAGACCGTGCCGCCGGACAGGCCGGCGTCACTGAATCGCGGCGTGGCCGTCGGCACGCCATCGGGCGTCATCAACTCGAACGGACCGGTGGCCAGCAGCGCGCGCTCGACCACGTAGCCGCGCGTGTGCGGATTGTCCGAACCGTCCCAGCGCAACGCCACGCGGTTGTCCGTGGCGCTGGCCACCAGGCCGGTCGGCGGACGCTGGGCATCCAGGTCGGTGGCGTACACCTGCACCCGCGCCCGCTGGCCGACACGACCGAGCGCATCGATCAGCGCCACCTGGTAGGTCAGGTCCTGTTCCAGCGGCGCCAGGGTGTCGATGTAGGCGGCGTCGTCGGCCTGCCGACTCGGCGGCATCAGCGGCGTATGCCTGAGCAAGGGCTGCGCGCCGCCGCCATCGTCACGCCACACCTGGAAGGACAGCACCGGAATCGGCGCGCGTGAATCGAGCGGCGCCCAGTACAGCGCCGGACCGTCCTCGTGCATGCGGGCGGTCAGCTTGTCCGGCGCCGCTGGCGCGCCGGCCGGCTGCACGCGACACGACAGGGGCTGGCCCTGGCGCTTGCCCGCGCCATCGACCGCGGTCACGGACAGCGTGCCGGCGCCCGCGGCCCGGCCCGGCAGGACGCCAGCCATGCCGGCGGCGCGGGCGAAGGTCCAGTCCGACATCAATCGCGCGTACACGATCATGCCGGCATCGACGTCGGGCTGCGCACGCGCCCGCGCGGGCAGGTCCGTCAGGGCGCGCGCGGTGAGCGGCTCCAGCGCGGCGCGCGCCGTGGCGTCGACGCCGACATGGCCGAGTTCGGTCGCCCCGCGGCGCACGTCGAAACCGCCCGCGGGCCACTGTGCGGGCGGCATCAGCACCAGCACGCGCAGAGCGCCGTCGGCATCGGCCGCGCACAGTGCGCGCTCATGCGCGGGAGCGGCGGCGTGAACCGGCACCACCAGCAGGAGGCCGGCGGCCAGCCACAGGGATCGTTTGAAGCAGCTTTTCACCACAGACACACGCCACCTCCGATGCTCGGTTTCGGGCTGGGCAGGATGCGCAGGCCCACGTCCAGATGTCCGGGCGGACAGCCGCCCAGGTGGAACGAGAACGCCAGTTCGGGCGGCAGCGCGGCGATATGCGTGCCGGCGCCGACGCCCGCGTTCAGGCAGATGTCGAACGCGCAGCCCTTGGCATGCACGTCCATGTGGCCGTCCGCACTGATGTGCGGCTTCGGGGTGATCGTGGTCTCGATCAGCGCGTTGGCGGTGACGCGCGCGCAGACCGACCCGCAGCTGCCCGCGCCCTGGTCCATGTGCGCCTTGGCGCCGGCATACAGACCCGCATCGCCCACCCCGACCCAGGCACCGGCATTGACGATCAGCACGTGGCCCTTGACCGGGTTGTTCCTGGTGCCCGCATGGATGTACCAGCTGCCGTGGCCGAAATGCATGGCGATGGCATCGTGCGTGGCCTCGATGTAGACCTGGTCGTCGAGGAACCCGTAATGCCCGTTCAGGGTGCCGTCGAAGCTGCCGCCCATGTACTGGAACTTGCCCCAGAAGTCGCCCTTGCCGTTCCAGTCCTTCGACTGCTTGAGCATCCAGGCCTTGTACTGCATCAGCGCGCCGGCCTGCGGTCCGCTCACCTTGACCGTGAAATGGCCGTCCAGGCCGTAGGCGAATTGGCCCGGGTCGCCGACCACCAGGTGCGCATCAAAGGCCGGGGTGTGGTCGATCTTCGCGGTCACGCCGCAACTGCTGCCGGAGGCGAACGAATCGATCGCCACGTTGTAGCCCATGCCGCCGCCGACCGCGTACAGCGACATGAACGGCGGCACCAGCGGCGTGCCGGTCGGCCCCATCTTCACGTCGGCGTGCGCGGCCCAGAAATCATCCGATCCCTGGTAGCCCAGCGCGAACCCGCCCTTGACCGGCGGCCCGCCGAACATGCCCATGTCGATATCGCCGCAATAGCGCATGTGCTGGGTGTCCGCGCGCGCGGTCGGGATCAGGAAGTCCAGCAGCGGCGACGGCGCCGCCTCGGCCACGCCGCCGCTCTGGTCGCCCACGTAGGTGGGCCGGATCACGGTGTCGGTGGACGCATGCGCATCCGGGAACGGCTTGTGGATGACGAAGCTGCCGGTTACCGGTCCGCTGCCCACGTAGGTGTGGTCGCCGACCTGGTCGACGCGGAAGTCGACCGGCGCATCGGCCGCCGGCAGCGCGTCGGAGATCTTCAGGCTGCCGGCGAAGTGGAACCCGCAGGCGCTGGCCCGGACCGGTGGTGGCGGTCACATCGACGCCCTTGAGGTCGATCACGCCTTGCGAGAGGCGACCCTTGGTGCCGCTCAGCGTGACATGCGCGGAACCGCCGTCTTCACGGAAATACGCATGCCCGTTCAAGCCGAAGTAAAGCCCGGGCACCGTCACGTCGGCGGCGAACACCTGGCCATCGGCACGGAAGCCGAAGTGCGTGGTCTGCGCCGCCGCGGCCAGGCCCACGCCCTTGAGCACGCCCAGCTGCAGGCCTTTGGCCTCCATGCTGACCGCGCCGAAGTCACGCCGCGGCGCATCGCCATTGAGGTCGAGGGTGATCTTGCCGCCGCCCTTCACGCCGGCGCCGGACTCCAGCTTGCGGCTGCTGGCGACCAGATCGGTGTCCAGCCACGGCACGTGCACGCGCAGGCCCGTGTAGGTGGCGTTGAAGGTTCCGCCACTGGCGTCGGCATCGATGCCGTCCCAGTGGATGCTGCCCTGGAGGACCTTGCTGTCGTAGGCGCCCAGGTGCTGCTTGCCACAGAACCCGGATCCATCGATGCCCCAATCACGGGTCGACGCCGACTGGCCCTGCTTCAGGTCGAAGGTGTAGGCCTCCAGGGTGCCCGCGGTCAACGCCAGGCCGTTCCAGCCCGGACCGCCGTCGCACGACGCCCCCTGGGTGGCGCTGAAGTCCAGCGCGGCCTTGATCCCGCGCAGGGTGAAGCCGCTGTCGTACACGCTCAGGTCCGGTAGCGCCAGGTCCTTGACGTAGAGGTCGCCCTGCGGCGAAAGCGTCGCGTGGGCCTGGAACGGCGCCGGCCCGTTGGCGCTGCCGAACACGCGGATGTCCGGGTTGGCGAGGCTGACCACCAGATCGGCGTCGAGCGACTGCCCGGCCGTGCCCTTCAGGCGCGACAGGTGCATGTGCACCGCGGGGGTCTGCGCGTCCGTGTCCGTCGGGTCGGAGACGTCGAGGTCACCGTGCTCGACGGTCACGCCGTCGCTGGCCAGCTGCCAGTCGTGGAACTGGACCGGTACCCGCAGATCGGTGGTCCCGCCACCCGCCCTGGGCCAGGGCAGGATCAGCGTGCCATGCCCGTTCCAGAGGTTGCCCTGGTGGGTCAGGTCGGCCTGCGGATCCTGCAGGCCGCCGATCTCGAAATAGCCGCCCTGGGCGACCGGGAAGCGGAAGATGCAGGCCTGATTCTTGATCACGCCGACCACGTTGTAGGCAAGGGGGTCGGATCCGACCCAGTGCGGCGGCTTTCGCGGCGCCAGGCGCTGACTGGAAGAGGCGGCGCGCAACAGGCCGTTGAGGGTGGCCGCGCCCTGCTGCACCGTCACCGTGTCGCTTCCGGCGCGCATGGGCGTCTGCACGTAGGCCAGCCGGACCGGGTCGGCACGCACCGCGGCCAGCTGCCGCAGGGGTGCCCGCAACCACGCCACGCGAGCACCGCCGGCGCCCAGCTGCACGCCGGAGGGCGGCAGCACGCCGACCGCCGGGGCATCGGTCATGCCGGCCGCCAGCTGCCCGGCCAGTTGCGCATCGGACGCGCGCTGGCCCGTGCCCAGGGCGCGGCCGATCAGTCCGGACAGGCCGCTCAGGCCACGCGCGTCGGGGATGACCTCGGCATCGAAGTTGAGGGCATGCTTGCCGATGTCGTCCAGCGGGATCGGCGTGGACAGCAGCAGGTCGCTGGCGCTGACCAGCGGATCGACGGGGTGGCTGGCCGTCAGCTGGGCATCCGAACGTGGCGTGGATGGCGGCAGGCTGATCGTCTGCCGGTCGATGCGCTGGCCGTCCAGGTACCAGGTCAGATGCAGCTTTCCGGTGCCGTAGTAGTACAGATAGCCGCCACCGGTGAGCGAGACATCGCAGGCGGAGAAACTCGGAGGTCCGTGGCCGGCGAACAGGGCGCTGGCGCTCTGCCCGCGCGTGCGGTGCATCGATGCGGCGCCGACCATCGTCCGCGGGGATTGTCCGCTGGACGAACCGCCGGCCCCCTGCACCAGGTGGTAGGGCGAGGTGTCGGGACGCGGCGCGACCTTCACCCCCGGCGGCGGCGAGTCATCGCCGGGCGCTTCGGGGAAGCCGCGCATCTTGGCCGCGATCAGGTGCAGCGGACCACTGGCGTCGTCGTCTGTGCGCGGCTCGATGTTCAGCGTCTCGCACATCACCATGTAGGCGCGATCGGCGACCGCCTGGCCATGGCCGAAACCCTTGGCATGCTGGCTGCCGGTATCGGGCGCCCCGCCCGCGCCCAGCCGGGTGGCCGTGGCATACAGCGATCCAGAGGGATTGGCCGACAGGCTCACGTCGCCGGCCTGGTGGTCCTGCATGTCGTCCTCGGCCAGCTGGTACACGCGCACGGTGTAGGCGCCGACGGTGCTGTAGGCATGCTTGAAGCTTGCGTCGCTGGTCAGGTTGTCCAGGCTGATCGAGGCGCCCGGCGTGTAGTCGTGAGCACCGGGCATGGTCAACGCCAGCGGCATGACGTTGCCGTCGCCCCAGTCGACGAACACGTTGTCGAAATGCCAGGTGGTGGCCTTGGACCCCTGGCCCGTGGGCCACTGCATGGTCTGCGGCCGCGACGACCAGGGGCTCGACTTCAGGTTCAGGGCACCACTGAGCTGCCAGCGGTCACCGGTATGCCCGGCCGTGGCCATGGTCTTGGTAAAGCCGTTCTTGTCGGTGTTGCCGGCGGTGCTGTCCAGGCGCATCACCTCCAGGCCACTGGGTGCCTGCTGGCCGCATGCCATGCCGGTGGGATGCAGCGGCGCATTCAGTGGCCAGCGCTCGGAATGCTCGACCGCCTTGACCACGGTCGGCGGCGCGCCCGCGCCGCCGCCCAGCGCCTGCACGTAGGGATGGACGTTGCCCGGGGCGCCTGGCGCGGACTGGCCGTTGACGCTGTAGCGGTGGTACCCGACCACCTCCCAGCTGTAGTCGCTGACCGGCATGCCGTTGGCGGCGGCGATCGCACCGGCCATGTTCGGCGAGGCCTGGCCCGAGACCGTCACGCCAGGCTGGCCGGTGCGATGCGTCTTGCCGCTGCCAGCCAGGCGCGCCAGGGACAGCCTGGCGATCAGGTCGGCATCGGGCATCAGCACCGTCGGCAGCGCCGGCACGCTGTAGCCGTGCATCGGCTGCGGCTCGACCTTGCGCGTGGCGATCAGCGTGTTGCCCTTGTAGAAGTGCACTTCGTACCAGTCGGCCAGGCCCGGGTTGGACTCGCTCCAGCTGAAGATGACGTCGTCCTTGAGCGTGGGCACGTCCACGCCGGTCTTGACGATGCTGCCCTGGCCCAACGGCTGGTGCGTGATCGGATCGGTCGGCGGCGGCTGCGAAGCCAGTCCCGAGTACCACTTGGGCCGCTCGAGATCGATGCGCCCGCGCACCGTGACGTGCGCCCAGTCCGGGGCCTTCCACTTCGGTTTGGGCAGGCTCGCCTGCACCTGGCCGCGCTCGATCAGCACCCGCGCCGGCTGCGCCGACCAGGCCTGCCTGGCGTCGACGCGGGCCCGCGAGAAACGCATCCCGGCCAGCGCGGCGGGCGCCACCTGCACCCGCACCCGCGCGCTGTGGTCATTGACCACGTCCACGCCCTGCACCGTCACGTCGCGACCCAGGTCGATCTGCATGTGCGAGGTGAAGCCCGAACCCGACGCCTGCACGACATAGCTGCGGCCGCCCGTCAGGCGGGCCGGATACAGGCTGTCCACGCGCAGGCCCGGGGCCGTGAGGTCGGGGCCGGCGCTGCGCGCCACCGGCGCTCGCGCGGCCGGCGAGGGAATCACCAGCAGGTTCGCCGTGGTGCGCACCTGCACGGCGCCGCCCGGCTGGGTCGCGCGCGGCGCGCGGCTGCCGGGTGTGGCATTGGCGTCGATGCGCGCCAGGGCGACGAAGCGGTCACCCAGCGGACGCAACGGTTGCAGATGGATGCCCGGCCCGTAGTCGATGCGCAGGCCGGGTTTCAGGTTCTGTCCGGTGAACACGAGTTGCGCCTGGCTGCCGGCGCGCACGCGAGTGGGCTGCACGCCGGTGAGGATCGCCGGCGATGCCGTCGACAGCGTGCGCACCGGTGCCTGCGCCGCGGCCACCACCTCGATGCCGGCCGGGCCCCGGCCCTTGGCGCCGGCGGCCACAACCATGGCGTTCTGCGCCACCGGCAGCTGGAAGCCCACCGTCCGGCGACCGACCGTGGCCCCGGCGTCCACGTGCACCTTCAACGCCAGGGTGTGATCGCCGATCACGCTGACGGTCGAGCGCGCCTGCACGCCCGGCCCGAAATCGAACGTGGTTCCCGCGGGCAGTCCCGTGCCGGTCACCCGCAGCAGGTAATCGTGTCCGGCGACCAGCCGGTCCGGCGTGACCGCGGTGACGGCGGCCCCAGGGGGCGCGCTCTGTAGATGCATCGCCGGCCCCGACTCCACCACCAGGCCCGTTTGCACGCTGAGATAGGCGCCCTGCGGGTCGCGCGCGGCACCCTGCACGATGACCAGCTGACGGCGTCCCGCCGCGGCGCTGGCATCGACGTTCACATGCACGTGCGTCAGCGTCCCGCGCCGTTCGGTGCCGTGGGTCGGCTGGACCTGGATGCCGGGGCCGAAGTCGATGCCCAGTCCATCGCTCAGGCCGCTGCCATGCAGCACGAGGTCGCCCTGCTGCCCCTGCCGAAGGCTTCCGGGGACGAGGGTCGTGACCACCGGCTTGACCCTCATCACCGGCACCGCGCGGACCTGCGCGGAAGCGTTGCACAGGCCCGCCAGCGCGACGTACAGGGCAACCACGCCTGCCAGCAGGGGATGTATCCGGATGTGCGTGTTCATCGCATGACCTCCGTGCATGGCCTCACGGCACCAGCAGTTCGCGCAGGTCGCTGATCGCGAGCATGCGTCCGTCGGCGCCGATCGCCAGCACGCGCCAGCGATAGCTGCGCCCCGTGGCCAGGTGCCCACGAGCCAGTTCGCTCAGGCGCAGGTGCGTGGTCGTGGCCGGCACCACCATGCCGCTCTCCGGGTGCTGCCATCCGGGCAGTGCATCGGCGGCATAGAACTCCAGCTGGTAGGCACGCGCGCCTGTCACGGGCTGCCAGGCGAAGCGCGTCGCCGGCTGCAGCGAAGCACCGCCCTCGGGCAGCCGCAGCGGCAGCTCGCGGGGCGCGCTGGCGGTGCCGCGCAAGGCCGGATTGACGCTGTATTCCAGCGCCAGCGGCGCGCCGTCCAGCGCCGGGCTCTCGACACGCAGGCGCACCACGTAGCGGCCGGCCATCGACACCGGCAGCGGCGGACTCTGCAGCAGCGCCTGGCCGCCGGGCATCAGGTACTGGCGCACGAACAGCAACGGCCGGTAGATCGCCTGGCCGCTGGTGCCCGGCGGCGTGGCCACTTCCCACACCGCCTGCAACAGGCCGCCACCGGTGTAGTTGACCGTGGCCAGCGCGCGCAGCGGGTGTTCGACGCCGACCACGCGGCGCCTGGAGCCATCGCTGAAGCGCAGGCTCACGCGCGCCAGGCTCAGCGGACCGGCATTGCTGCCGACGATGCGGATCGGGATGTATCCATCGACACCGTTGCTCCCGCCCAGCGGCATGAACCGACGATGCATGTAGAAGGTGTTCTGCTGTGCGGCGAGCACCTGGTAGACCACCGAAGCCGGCACCTGCACACCATCGGCGATGCGCGCGGTGCCGCCGACCACCGTGCCGGCCACCGGCCGTGGCACCGTCTGCAGGGGCGCGCCGCCCGGATCCAGCTCGAAATCGGCATAGTCCGAGCGCACGCTGATGCCGGAGGTGTTGGCGGTGACACTCCACAACGCGCTGATGCGTCCGCCGGCCTGCAGGGTCGCGGTGAAGCTCGACGGCGACGCGCTGGCCGTGCCCAGCGTTGGCACCACGATAGTGATCACCACGCTGCCCGAGCCAGCCGCGGTCAGGCCGTCGTCGTCGGTGAAGATGCGCGTGTAGACGATGCTGCCCTGGCCCAGGTTGACCGCGGCCTGCAGCACGCTGTTGGGGATCACCAGCGCCTCGCCGATGTTGGCCGGGGATGGTGGCGTGGCGCCGTTGAGCATGTGGCCATTGGTGCCCAGGACCGTCGGGGTCATGCCGGTGGTGACGAACTGGCCCTGCACGGAATGGATCGGCGAGTTGAGCGTGCTGGCCACGTGCCAGGTCAGCAGCACCTGGTTGTGCTTGCCCACGGTGGCCGTGGTGCTGGCCGGGGTCACGCTGACCGAGGTGACCGACGCATGGGTCCGCGCGACCGGCCACAGGACGCCCAGCAGGAGGAGGATCGCGAGCGAGCGGCGGATCATGGCGTGTCTCCCGGATGACGCAGGGGCAGGACCAGGTTCGCCTTGAGGAAGACCTGGTAGGTATCGGCCGGCAGCATCGGCATGCCGGCCACGGTCGGATAGCCGCCGTGGTTCCACACGCCGCTGAGGCTGATGTCGAGACCGGCATGGTTGGTCTGCGCCGGCAGCGCGTGCCACAGCAGGCTGCCGTTGAGCGTGCGGGTGTCGTAGGACATGCCCGGCTGTGGCGTGCCCATGAACTGGCTGACCGCCTGCGCGGTGCGCGTGATGCTGTAGTTGAGCTGGCCGTTGAGCGTGCCGCTGACCAGGTCCCCGGACAGGAACAGGTTGTAGCTGGCGTCGCGCGAATGGGCGTGCATCACCCGGTCGTAGGTGTCGGTGTACTGCAGGGCGAAGCCGGCACTGCCGCTCTGCCCCAGGTTCATGCTGGCACCCAGGGTCGGGCCGAACAGCCGGTTGCTGTCCTGCTGCCCGGTGCGGTCGGTGGTGGCGCCCATCATCAGGCCGACGTTCCAGTTCCAGCGCGCATGCGAGAACTGCGCGCTGGCGTTGAAGCTGGTGATCTTGAGGTCGGTGCGCGGGTCCTTGGCGCTGGCGCGGGCGCCGTTGCGGCTGTGCGATGCATCCACGCCGAAGCTGTAGTAGGGGGTGCCCAGCCAGTGCATCCAGCCGCCGCTGTCGGTGCCCTGGGACGGAAACACGGAGGCCGTCATCTGCAGGCGCCGGGTGTACACCGTGGTCAGCAACGGGTTGTGATCGACGTTGTCGGCAGCCAGTCCGACATTGCCCTGCAGCGACCACGACGACCCGCTCAGGCTCTGCGTCAGCTGCCATTGGCGCAGGTCCGGGGTGACGCCAGGGTTGGCCAGGGAGCGGAAGTAGGTCCCGGTGGACTGGTAGCTCAGGCCGGTCTGCGAGCTCAGGGATGGCGTGCCGGAGCCGTCATCGTCGCTTGCCGGCTGGTAACTCACCGACAGGTTGCGGGCAGTGTCCCCGCGCCGCGGCAGGCCGGCCACGCCGAAATCGTAGGTCGAACGCGCCAGCGCGCCATGCAGGTGCCACTGGCGCCGGAACAGCTGCGAGTCCAGCTCCATGCCCCAGGCGCTGCCCGAAGGCGTCTGCATCAATGGCGTGCTGAAGGTCCCCACCCCGTCGGGCGCGCCGCGACCGCCGGCGTAGGCCAGGGTCAGGTCCAGTGCGTCGCCATCGGCCAGCGGCCGCCAGTCGAACAGTCCGCCCGATACCCGGTGGTCGCGATCGCCCACGCCCAGGCCGTGGCTGAACCCGCTGATCACGTCCGAGCGCACCGAGAACACGCCGACCCGGGCAGACATCGGCTTGACCTTCACTTCACCGGACAGGCCGCGCCGGCTCAGCTGCGACACCACCAGGCCGTTGTACGGCAGGGACTGGTCGCCGGCCGCCAGGCGCAGGATGTCCGACTGCGCCGCGACGCTGAACTGGCCCAGCTGCACGGTGTCCCGGCTGCCGCCGGGGGTGCCGGGATTGACCGCCGTGGCGGTGGCCTGCGGGCCGGCCTCGATCAGGTCGACCTGGGTGGCGGTCTGCCATCGCGGCCCTTGCGTGGTCATGCCCAGCGAGGCCGAGCCGTCGCTGCTGAAGCGCGCCGGCTGCGGCGCCGAAAGGCCGTGGTCGGCCACCCGCTCCGAGCCGCCGAGGCTGACGTCGGCGCGCAGGCGGGTCTCTCGCGGCGACGCGGGCGGCGGCATCGATGCCGATGGCGTCGCCGAAGAGGCCGCGGTCGCGGGAGAAACCCGCGGCTGCGCCGCCAGCTTCGTGGCGCGGGCCACCGTGAGGTTCCATTGACCATGCACCTGCATGACGCCCTGGTCGTCGTAGCTGACCAGGCGCAGGGCGTGCCGGCCCGGAGACAGCGCCTGCAACGGCGTGTACGCCATCCCGCGGGCACGCACGTCGGCCAGCGCGGTGACGTCGATGTCATCGAGCTCCAGCGCCAGGTTGCCGCGCGCGGAGGCATCCAGCGACTGCGGAAAATCCAGGCGCAGGGTATCGGTCGGCGCGTAGCCGGCGTCCTGCGCCGGCGGCTGCAGCGCGGCTTGCCAGCCGGACTGCGCGCGCGCGCCGAAGGCCGGCAACAACGCGATCAGCGCCAGTGCGCATGACAGGCGACGGACATTCATCGGCGGCTCTCCCCGACAGGCGCGCCCAAGGGCGACCGGATATGTGGACAGGTTTCGTGGGCTGCCGGCGCCGGCAAGCGCAGGCGGTTCCAGACCTGCCCCGCCGCGCTCAGCGACAGGTCCAGAACGGGCGCGGCGTTCACGGCGGCCGGGTACGGCAGGGTCGCGCTGACCCGGGCCGCGTGGCCGGCGGCCACGACCGGGACGTTGACGTACAGCGGCGACGGCGAAGGACCGACCCACGACAGGCGCAGGCGAACCGGCACGTCGATGCGCACGGTGCCGTGGTTGATCACCTGCACCTCGACGCGCAGCACCATGAGATGACGGGCACAATCGTTCTGCACGCGCAACGAACGACTGCCCACCGCATAGGCATACCGCGGGCTCACGGTCCGTGGCTTGATGCCCAGGCGTGGGCGCGCGGGGGGAGCGGCCCACGCTGGCATCATGCCCAGCAGCAGGGCGCTGGCCAGCAGTATCCGCACCCCTGGCGCGAGTGTCTCGTCCGGCGCATGTTTGCGATGCCCACCACGCATGTCCCTGCGTCTCCCGTGTGCACCCTGCATTCCCCGACACGAATATCGGGTTTTGTCCTACTTGCTCGCCTGCAAAAAGCGGTTAACCTGTGTGTGATTTGCGTGTGAAGCGCAGCGAGGGACAAGAATGTCCCAGTCTTTCAACGACTTGTATTTTTTCGGTCCGTATCGGCTGGCGCCCGGGGAACGCCGGCTCTGGCGTGGCGAGGCCTGCGTGCACCTCACGCCCCGGGCCTTCGACCTGTTGGTCCTGCTGGTGCAGTCGGCCGGTCACCTGCTGTGCCGCGACCAGCTGATCAAGCAGCTGTGGGGCAACACGCTGGTCGAGGAACATGGCCTGACGTGGAACATCAGCGCGCTGCGTCGCGCGCTGGGCGACGATGGCGAGGCTCCGGTCTACATCGAGACCGTACGCGGCCACGGCTACCGCTTCATCGCGCCGGTGCATGCCGGCGACAACGCCACGCCGGCCCCGGATGAGACGCCCGCGCCCGCGACCGAGGACGCGGCCGCGCCGCAGGCGCCATCGGCGCCATCCGCCGACCGCGAAGCCCGTTCCCACCGGCTGCGTCCGGCCTGGCTGCTCCTGCCGGCGGCGATCCTGGCCGTCGCCGCGCTGGCGCTGTTCGTCGGGCATCGTCGCGCCCCGGCCACGACCGCGGGTCGCGGCGACATCGCACGCCCGACCATCGCCGTCCTCGGCTTCCGCAACCTGTCACACGACCACGACTACGACTGGATCGGCGATGCGCTGGTCGAGATGCTGGGCACCGAACTGGCCACCGGCGACGCCGCCGACATCAGTCCGCAGTCGGACGTGGTGCGCACCCTGCACGAACTGGCGCTGGACAACACCACATCGCCGCCCACGCCGGAGCAGACGATCCTGCTGCACCGCGCCCTGGGGGTGGATGCGACCATCGCCGGCGCCTACCTGCGCCAGGATGGCGCGGGCACGCCGCATATCCGCGTCGACGTGCGCATGCGCCTGGATACGGATTCAGGTCGAGCCCGAACCGTGACCTTCTCGGCCACGGGCGACGACCTGTTCGGACTGGTCAGCCAGCTGGGCCGGAAGATGCGCGGACGCCTGGGCATGGCGCGCCTGGACCCGGCCCAGAAGGGCGAGTTCATGGCCAGCATGCCGGCCAGCACCGATGCCGCCGCCGACTACGCCAGCGGCCTGTCGGCACTGGCCGCGGGGCAGACGCTGCTGGCGCGCACCCTGCTGCAACAGGTGACCCGCGAGGAACCCGACTTCCCGCTGGCACACTCGGCGCTGGCCCGCGTCTGGCTGGACCTGGGCGACAACCACGACGCCGCCGAGGAGGCGCGACAGGCCCTGCGCCACTCGGCCGGACTGTCCTACGCGCAACGCCTGCTGCTGCTCGGCCTCAAGGCCGAGGCCGAGCATGACTGGGACCAGGCCATCGACGCCTACCGCAAGCGTTTCGAGACCAACCCGTCCAGCCTCAACCTCGGCCTGATGCTGGTGCGCGCGCAGGTCAAGGCCGGCCGCTACGTGGACGCCCGCGAGACCCTTGACCAGCTGGTCAAGCTGCCGCCGCCGTTCGGCAACGATCCGCGCATCATGCTGGCCAGCGCCAACCTTCACGGCGAGACGGGCAAGTACGATGCCTACTACAGCGACGCGATGCGCGCCGCGGCGCGCGCCGACGCCCTGGGCCAGGACGCCGTGCAGGCGCATGCCCTCTCCGATGCCGCGCACGCCCGCATCCGGCAGAACGACTACACCGGCGCGTTGCAGCTGGCCCGGCGGGCGCGGGACATGTTCGCGCACAGCCAGCCGGACAGCCTCGACGCCGGCATCAACCTGCAGCGCATCGGCATCGCCTATGGCGGCATGGGTCAGTATGACAAGGCGATCTCCGCCTACGACGATGCCAACGAGCTGTTTGCCCGCATCGGCAACCGCTACTGGCAGGCCGCCTCGCTCAACAACATCGCCGGCATCCATTTCCATCGCGACCAGCTGGATCTCGCACGCCACCGCTACGAACAGGCCCTGGCGCTGTTCCGCGACCTGCACCGCGACGAGGCCGTGGCCGTGGTGCTGAACAATCTGTCCGCCGTGGTCAGCGGGCAGGGGCACCTCGATCAGGCGGTGGACTACGAAAAGCAGGCGCTGGCCATCCGACGCGAACTGGGCACGCCACGCACCGTGGCCAGCACCCTGCTCAACCTCGGCCTGCAGACCTACGCGCTGGGTGAACTGGATGCCAGCGAGAAGTACCTGCGCGAGGCCCGCAGCATCTATCTGGCGCAACATGCGCCGAACGATGCCAGCGACGCCGTCAGTGCCCTGGCCGACCTGGCACGCACGCGCAATCGCGTCGAGGATGCGCGCAAGGGCTACCAGCAGGCACTGGAGATGCGGCGCGGCGCCCACGTGGTCACCTCGGTGGCCTGGAGCCAGCGCGACCTGGCCGAGCTGGACCTGGACACCGGGCACCCGGCCCGTGCCCTGCGCCGGGTGCGCGCGGCCCTGCCGGTCTTCGAAAAGGCCCAGGCACGCAGCGACGCCATCAGCGCCCGCGCCGACATGGCCCTGGCCCTGGCCGACATGGACCGGCTGGACGAGGCGCGCCGGCTGGCCGCGCAGCTGGACACGCAGATGCCCACGGTCGCCAACCGCGGCGTGCGCCTGGGCCTGCAACTGACCCGTGCCAGGCTGGCGCTGCGCCTGGACGACCCGGCCCTTGCCCATCGCCTGCTCGCCGATACCCTGCGGCAGGCCCAGGCGATGAAGATGAAATCGCGCAGCTACCCGGCGCGCCTGCAGATGCTGCAACTGCAGGCCCGCCACGGACTCGACGCCACCACCCGCAAGCAGGCCGAGCGCCTGATCCGCGACGCCAGCCATGACGGCTACAGTCGGATCGCCGCCCAGGCCCGCGGCATCCTGGCTACCCCGCCACGCACGTCCTGAGCGGCAACGCCCGGCGGGCACCGAGAACCATGCGTCCGCAAAAACGCCCGAACCGGCCCGCCGCCGGTCACCCCGCGCACCCGTCCTGCCCGACAGGCCCCGCATCGTGGAACCGCGGTCGGACGGAAGGCTCCGATCCCGGCGCAGGATGCGCCGCCGACCGCCTCCCTTCGCGACATGAGAGGTGGCGCCATGTACCGGATCAGCATCGAATGCATCATGATTGGCGGACCCGAGCACGGACGGGTGTTGCGCGTGCGGCAGGATGCCGCCCGTCCGCTGCGGCCGGCCATCGTTGCCCTGGACGGCGCGCTGTGCCAGTGCGCAGCCTGGCGCAGCGACGCCAGCGGCAAGCGTCGCTGTCTGCTGGTGCATCCGTCCGCCAGCGCGCGGCAGTTTCGTGACATCCTCGACGCGTGCCGACGGAACCCTGCCGCGCATCCCCAGTCCAAGGAAAGGATCCCCCGCGCCATCGGAGCCTTCTCGTGAGCACCAACACCACCATGAAATGGAGCATCGCCGTCCTGGTCCTGGTCGTCGTCGCGGCCGGCGGCGCCTACCTGCTGATGCATCGCAAGGCGCCGGTCGCGCCGACGCCGACACCCGCGGTGGCCACCACCGCGCCGGCGCCGGCCGCAACCGTGGAGCAGCACCCGATCAGCCAGGCCGCCGTGGTCCCCGCGCATGCCGCCACCACGCCGCTGCCGGCGCTGGGCGACAGCGACGGCATGGTCCGTGACGACATGGCCGAGCTGGCCGGCAACGACATGCGCACCCTGCTGGTGGCCAACGCGCTGATCCCGCGCATCGTCGCCACCGTCAATGCCCTGCCCGGCGAGCAGCTGCCGCCCAACGTGCTTCCGGTGCATGCGCCGACCGGCAGCTTCATCGTCAAGCAGGACGGCGACGCGCTGGTGATGTCGCCGGACAACCTCAAGCGCTACCACCGCTACGCCGCGGCCTTCGAGAAAGTCGATCCGCAGCTGCTGGTCACCTGGTACGTGCATGACTACCCGTTGTTCGAGGAAGCCTGGCGCCAGCTGGGCATGCCCAACACGCACTTCAACGATCGCCTGGTGGACGTGCTCGACCTGCTGCTGAAAACCCCGGTGCCGGCCCAGCCGCCGAAGCTGGAAGGCGCCGGCGGGCTGTACCACTTCGTCGATCCGCAGCTGGAGAACCTGGCCATCGGCCAGAAGATCCTGCTGCGCCTGGGCGCGCCGCAGCAGACCGCGGTGATGGCCAAGTTGCGCGCCATCCGCGCACTGCTGGTCGGCCAGCACCCCGAGAAGGCGATGGCCCACTGAAACGCGACACGCGGCGCGATCGCACGATGCATCGCGCCGCGCTCGTGGGACAATGGTCGGCATGCTCGACGATGCCACCAAGGACACCATTCGCGCCGCCTACGCGCAGCTGAAAACCGGACTGCCGGGCTTTCGCGCGCGCCGCTCGCAGGGCGTGATGGTGGCCGAGGTCGCCAAGGCCCTGGCCGCGCCCGGCGGCGCGGCCGCGATCGAGGCGCCCACCGGCACCGGCAAGTCCATGGCCTACCTGATCGCCGGCCATGCCGTGGCCCGCGCGCACGGCCGCAAGCTGCTGATCGCCAGCGCCACCGTGGCCCTGCAGGAGCAGCTGGTGCGCCGCGACATCCCGCAATACCTGGCCATCTGCGGCATCGAGGCCAAGGTCGCCCTGGCCAAGGGCCGCCAGCGCTACGTGTGCCCGCGCGACCTGCGCATGGCCACCGGAAGCACCGCCGACGAGGCGCAGGGCTCGCTGGGCCTGGGCGAGGACCTGGCGGTGTGGTCGCGGCCGCCGAAAGCCGATGAGACCCGCGCCCTGGAGGCCCTGGGCAACGCCTTCAACGACGGCAGCTGGGACGGCGACATGGACGCCGCGCCGACCGACATC
The DNA here is from genome assembly GCA_963821885.1 of uncultured Gammaproteobacteria bacterium. GTDB lineage: Bacteria > Pseudomonadota > Gammaproteobacteria > Xanthomonadales > Rhodanobacteraceae > Oleiagrimonas. Next base: position 611,690 of record CAWGFN010000002.1, read on the forward strand.
CCGGACATGGTGCGGCGCCTGGTCACCACCAGCGCCGGCGGCTGCACCGGCCGCCGCTGCGCGCACTTCCACCACTGCCCGTTCTTCGCCGCGCGACGCGATGTGTCCGAGGCCGACATCATCGTCGCCAACCACGACCTGGTGCTGTCGGACCTGACCATGCCGCGCGAGGACGACGCCTGGGGCGGCGTGATCCTGCCCAAACCCGACGACACCCTGTATGTGTTCGACGAGGCCCACCACCTGCCGTCCAAGGCGGTCGAGCGCGGCGCGGCCTTCACCCACCTGGCGCACGCCGCCAACCAGCTGGTGCGCCTGGACCGACAGATCCACGGCGCCTATTCGCATTGCGAGAAGGAACGCCTGGGCGGCATGCACCACGAGCGCGGCAGCGAATTGCTGGCCACGCTGGGCGATGCGCTGACCGCGATGGAACGCGAGGTGAAGCTGCACTGGACCCCGGCCGCGCACGAGATCGAGCCGCAGTGGCGCGCCTCGCTGGGCGAGCTGCCGGCGGCCTGGGTGGCGCAGGCACAGCTGCTGATGCTGCAGACCAGCGAGATCGTGCGCTGGGTGCGCGCGGTACGCGGCGCGGTGGTGGAGATGGAACACGGCGGTCCCGCCGCCGAGCTGCTGGCACGCGAGCTGGGCGTGGCGCTGGAGCGCCTGGGCCGTCAGCTGGCGACCTGGACCGCCTGGTCGAGCGACGATCCCGACGGCCAGCCACCGCTGGCGCGCTGGGTCACCATGGATGGCGAGCAGCAGATCGTCTGCCACGCCTCGGCGGTGTCGGCCGCGCACCTGCTGCGCGAGGTGCTGTGGGACAACGCCGCCGCCGCGGTGCTGACCTCGGCCACGCTCAGCGCCGGCGGCCAGTTCCGCGGCTACGCCGACGCGGTCGGCCTGCCCGACGACGCGTTGACCCTGAGCCTGCCCTCGCCGTTCGACCTGGAACGCCAGGCACGCCTGGAAGTGCCGCACCTGAGCATCCTGCCCGACGACCGCGAGGCGCACGCCGAGGCGGTCGCGCGCTGGCTGGAGGACGGCCTGGACTGGGACGCCGGCAACCTGGTGCTGTTCACCTCGCGCATGAAGATGCAGCGGGTCCTGCAACTGCTGCCCATCGACAAGGTGCGGCGCATCCGCGCGCAGGACAGCAAGGCCAAGTCGCAGCTGGTGGCCGACCACATCGAGGCGGTGGAGGCCGGCCAGGGCAGCACGCTGTTCGGCCTGGCCTCGTTCGGCGAGGGCCTGGACCTGCCCGGCGCGCTGTGCACCACGGTGGTGGTCACCCAGCTGCCCTTCGCCGTGCCCACCGACCCGGTCGGCGCCACCTACGCCGAGTGGCTGGAGGCGCAGGGCCGCAATCCGTTCATGGAAGTGAGCGTGCCCGAGGCCACGCGATTGCTGATCCAGTACTGCGGCCGCCTGATCCGCACCGAGGACGACACCGGCCGCATCGTGCTGCTGGACCGCCGCGTGATCGTGCGCCGCTACGGCCAGCGCATGCTCGCCGCCCTGCCGCCGTTCGCCCGCGCCATCGAGCGCACCGCCGCCGCCTGACCCGCAGCCCGGACAAGGCCGAAGGCCGCATCCGGGGAAATCGACTGCACGGCCATTCCCGGCTTCGACGGAACGTGTCCCCCGGATGCGCTTCGCTTATCCGGGCTACGGTGCTGTCATCGCCTTATCGTTCAGGGCAGCGTGCGACCAAAGCCGGCCAACAGGGTCCGCGCTTTGGCCTCACTGACAGGGTAAGCCGACCCGAACCAGTGGTTCTCGCCGATGTATCCGTAGAAACCGGTCCGGACCACCCCCACGTTTTCCACCTTGCCCGTGATGACCACGTAGCGGGTGTCGGCCTTGTCGACCGGCATGTCGAACTGAAGCGTCTTGCCGTCCGTGACGTCCACCCTGATGCGATCGTTGCCGACCGGAACGTTGACGGCCACGACATCCTTGTTGGCGAGGGTCGCCGCAGGGACGCCATTCACGCTCAGTCGCGCGACATGGATGTAGGGCGGGAAGTTGTCGCGGATGAAATACACCAGCGCCGTGTGGCCCGCCGGTGGCGTGACCGCCTGCAATGCCTGGGTCGTGCCGCAGCCCGAAAGCGAGGCCAGGGCCACGCCGCAGACCAAACCGATCAGCAGCATCCAGGCTTGTGGATACGCGCGTCCGATACGATTCACATCCCTCTCCCGTTGTTGAGTGTTGCCGACGCCAGCGGCCGTGCAACATAGCAGGGCTTCGCGGGAACGATGGCATCCGTGAAGGATGTACTGCATATCTCCACGAGCGGCAACACGCGTTCGCCTCATGCATGTCATCGCCCTCCTCCGCGGGCAAGCACGCCCTGCCTTATACTCGGCGCAACGTCATGCGAGGATGCCCGCCATGCAATTGCTGATCGTCGGACTGTTGCTGTTCCTGGCCACGCACAGCGTGCGCATCGTCGCCGATGGCTGGCGCGCGCGGATGATCGCGCGCATCGGCGCGATGCCCTGGAAGGGGCTGATCGGCGTGCTCTCGCTGGTCGGTCTGGTGCTGATCGTGATCGGCTTCGGCCAGGCGCGCCTGCATCCGCACCTGCTGTACGCGCCGCCGGCGATGCTGCGCCACCTCAACAGCCTGTTCACCCTGGTCGCGCTGATCTTCATCGCCGCCGCCTACGTGCCGCGCAACCACCTCAAGGCCCGATTCGGCCATCCGATGATCCTCGGCGTGAAACTGTGGGCCTTCGGCCACCTGCTGGCCATCGGCTTCCTGCGCGACGCGCTGCTGTTCGGCGCCTTCCTGGCCTGGGCCATCGTCGCCTACGTCGCCGCGCGCAAGCGTGACCGCAGGGCCGGCACCACCTACCCGGCCGGCACCGTCGCCGGCGACGTGCTCGCGGTGATCGTCGGCGCCGGCCTGTGGGCGCTGTTCGCCTTCTGGCTGCACCTGGCGCTGATCGGCGTCAATCCGATGGGCTGAGACGGGCACGCAGCACCATGGCTGGCGGGGACGCGCCGCGCCCCCTTCCGCCCACCCGCCACGCGCACCGCATCGCTTCATGGACATCTCCATACCCACCGCCCTGCAGACCTTCTCGACCACCGGTTCGGCGGCGCGCTCGATCACGGCCTGGTGGCGACATTCCAAGGGCGACGCCCGCGCGCTGATCGGCGAGCTCAAGGACAACCTGCTTTACCTGGACATGGTCGCCGCCGACGGCGTGCCGCTGGTCGACGTGGTCGGCAAGCTGAGCGATGCCGAATACAAGCGGCTGTCGCGCGAGGGTTTCAACTTCAACCGCCTCAAGCGCGCGCGCATCGCCGACTATCCGTCGCTGCGCGGCAGCGACCTCGCGCCCTGGGCGGGCAAAGACACCGAGGCGCTGATCGAGTCTATCTACGACAAGCTCAACGAGATCGTCATCAAGTTCCCGCACGTCGGCGACAGCGCCAAGTACCGCTGGAACGTGCGCGTGAACAACATCCGCAAGCGCATCTGGCTGCTGCTCAGGCACGTGGCCGACTGAATCGCGGGGCACTCCGGGATCCAGGTTCCGAACTCCGCCTGCCTGTTCCGCCTGCACGTGCTTTCTCACCGCCCCCCCGCGGGACCGTGACCGACATGGCGGTTCCCCGCGTCCTGCGCTGGACTCCGGCGGGCCAGCCGCACATCATCGGATCCATGAAACGTCGGCCACCCTCCCGATCAGCCAGCGATGCCGATGCTGCGCATGATCCAGGCCCTGGCGGAAACAGGGACGTCACGGCGCGCATCCGCGAGCTGGAGGCCGAACTTGCGCGCCTGAAGCAGGTCGCCCGGGAACAGGGCGTGGATGCGCACGCCAGCAACGACGCGCTGAACACGGTGCGGGTGCCCGAGCCGTTCCGGGAACCCTTCCTGCGCGCGCAGCACTACGTGGAAAGCTATTTCTCCGACCGCATCGAGCAGCCGGAGACGGCCACCATCTCGATTGCCGGCGAACGCTACGTGCTGCTGCGCGCGGCCTCGCTGTCGGTCGAGTTCGTGGAGATGGTCACGCGCCTGTACCAGGACAAGGGCGCGGACGAGGCCCGCGCGGTGGCCAACAACCTGCTGTTCGACCTGGCGCACGCCATCGGCAAGGCCGACGCCAGAAGCTTCCAGCAGAAGATGTCGGTGCACGACCCCATCGAGAACCTGTCCGCCGGCCCGATCCATTTCGCCTATTCCGGCTGGGCGTTCGTGGACATCTCGCCGCAATCGAATCCGTCGCCCGACGACAACTACTTCCTGCTCTACGACCACCCGTTCTCCTTCGAATCGCACTCGTGGGTGTCCAGGGGCAAGCGCAGCGACGTGCCGGTCTGCATCATGAATGCCGGCTATTCCTCGGGCTGGTGCGAGGAAAGCTTCGGCATCCCCCTGGTGGCGGTGGAAATCGAGTGCGTGGCCGCCGGCCACGAACACTGCCGCTTCATCATGGCGCCGCCCTCGCGCATCGACGAACACCTGGCGCAGTACGCCCATCAGCATCCCGGCGCGCGACCGACGGTACGCGGCGCCGCCGTGACGGTGCCGGAATTCTTCCAGCGCAAGCGCCTGGAGGACGAGTTGCGGGCGGTCAACGACCAGCTCGAACAACGGGTCCGCAACCGCACCCTTGACCTGGAGCGCGCGAACGCGCAGCTGAGCCTGCTGGAATCGGCCGTCGAGAACGCCACCGAAGGTTTCGTGATCATGGCCAGCGAGGGCCAGGACGAGCCGCCGCTGATCACCTTCGTCAACAGTGGCTTCACCCGCATCACCGCGCTCGCCGCCGCGGACGTGATGGGACATTCGCTGGACTGCCTGAGGATCGCCGCCGGCGACGAGGACGTCATGGCGCCGCTGTTCCAGAGCATGCACAGGAGCGAGCCCTTCGAAATGGAGGTCACGGCGCTGCGACCGGATGACTCCAGCTACGCGCTGGAAATCCACGTCATGCCCGTGCCCGGCGAGGAGGACGGTTCGATCACGCACTGGATCGCCATCCTGCGCGACGTCAGCGACCGCAAGGCGCACCTCGACGCCCTGCAGCACCAGGCGCTGCACGACGCGCTGACCGGCCTGCCCAATCGCGTGCTGCTGCGCGACCACATCCAGCAGGCCATCGCCAGGATGCGGCGCGACGGGCATCCCTTCGTCCTGCTGTTCCTGGACCTGGATCGCTTCAAGGACATCAACGACAGCTTCGGCCACTACGTTGGCGATGTCCTGCTCTCCAAGGTCGGCGCCCGCCTGCGCGCCCAGTTGCGCACCACCGACACCATCGCGCGGCTGGGCGGCGATGAATTCGCCATGGTGCTGAACGGCGTCGATGATGCACACGAGGCCGAACGCCAGGGCCGACAGGTGCTCGCCGCCCTGGAACAGCCCTTCATGATCGAAGGCCACAAGCTGGTGATCAGCGGAAGCATCGGCATCGTGCATTGCCCACGGCACGGCCACGACCCCACGTCCCTGATGCGCCGCGCGGACGTGGCCATGTACGCCGCCAAGTCCAGCCGCGCCGGGGTCCTGACCTACAGCGCCGACCAGGACCAGCATTCTCCGGCGCGCATCAAGCTGGCCATGGAATTGCACGGCAGCATCGACGACGCCCACCTGATCCTGCACTACCAGCCGGAAATCGACCTGGCCACGGGCAAGGTGATGCGCGTCGAGGCGCTGCTGCGATGGAACCGCGACGACGGCAGCCGCCTGATGCCCGACGAATTCCTGCCGCTGGCGGAATCGAGCGACGTCAGCGACCGCATCGCCCGCTGGGTGCTGGGTCGGGCGATTCGCGACTGCCGGTCATGGCATGACGCGGGCATCGACATCGGCGTCTCGGTCAACCTCGCACCCTACAACCTGCGCGACAGGCGACTGCCGCGGTACATCGTCGACACCCTCGCGGCGAATGGCCTGGCGCCGAAGCACCTGACCATCGAGATCACCGAAAGCGGCATCCTCAGCGATGCCCTGCTGGAAACCGGCACCCTGCAGCGCATGCGCGAGATCGGCATCGCGCTTTCCATCGACGACTTCGGCACCGGCTATTCCTCGCTGATGCACCTCAGGCACCTGCCGTTCACCGAACTCAAGGTGGACCGCAGCTTCACCTTCGACATGCTGTCCAACGAGCATGATGCGGCCATCGTGCGCTCCACCGTGCGCCTGGGGCACGAGCTGGGTCGGCGCATCGTCGCCGAGGGCGTGGAATGCCGCGAGGTGCTCGAGCGGCTGCGCGAATTCGGCTGCGACTGCGCGCAGGGCTACTTCATCAGCCCGCCCCTGGACACGACCGCGCTGCACGCATGGCTGCTCGATCCGCCGATGTTCTGACAGCGCTGGACATCGGCAAGTGCACACACGCCATGTCCGACAGCACCGTTCAGCCAGGCCCTGGTCTCGCTCGCCTCCGCGACCGGTTCACCGCTGATCCGATACGCACACCTCGCCAGCCGGGCATCAGGCCAGCGCTCGGCGCAACGGCTCCAGCTGTTCGGCATAGTTCTTCCACTCACCAATGCTGCGAGTGTGGATGGGTTCATTGAGCTGCGCGCTGCTTGGCGTGGCCATGGGACTGGTATTGGTTTCGGGACGCACACAAGCTTCCTCGAATTCCAGTCCGCAATATTCCAGCACCGTGCGCATGGTTCCCTCCGGATCCCGGGTCAACTCGGCATATGAAACATCCAGCATGGCGCCGGGCATCACCTTTCGCCAGTGGTCGCGCAGACGCGTGTGATTCTTGTAATAGTGCGCCATGGCAAGCATGTCGTTGCTGTGTGCCCCCATATCGATGCCGAAAAAGGCCTTGAAGTTCGAATAGCACACATCCATGGCATCCCTGACCATGTACAGGATGCGCGCCTGCGGCAGCGCACGGCGTATGAAGTCCACCATCCTGAAATTGGCCGGCATCTTGTCGATGTAGTAACGATGTCCCGCGGCATGCCAACGCGTTTGCTCGAGATATCGCCTGCCGACCATCTGAAAGTCGAGGCTGTCGCCTTGTCGAATGATCCGGCGCATGCTGTCGAAACCATCCGCCGACAGGTTGGCTGTCCAGTGCAGCTGCCTGAAGAATTCGATCAACTCGCCCGCCGTAGCCACCTCACTGTGGTTGGACAGCATGCGATCGAGCAAGGAGGTTCCCGATCGCGTGAAGCCGACGATGAATATCGGTATGGGGGCATCGCTGGTACCCGGGGTCAGGTGATCCTGGTGCACAGCAGCGGGCCGTGATGCCGCGATGAGGTCATCGACGACGGCACTCTCCGTGGCCGCATCGTAGGGGTTGAGTGTGTTCAGCATGGCCTTGCAGCGGACCAGCGAAGGCCAGGCTTCGACATGGCGCTTGGATCGATCGAGGATCGTGAAACGAGCCAGCTCGAAATGCGCACGATTGAGTATGTCTTCACGGTCATCGCGATTTTCCGGCATCGACTGCAGCTGATTTTCGATGAAATCCAGATATTCGGATACCGAAGTCCGATCAAGCATGGAGACCAGGGGAAGAATGGTCTTGCCCATCGCCGGCCAGCGGTCGAGACAGCGCTGATGCGTCGCGCAAGCACCCTCGATATCGCCAGTGAACTGCTGCAGCCTGCCCAGCATGTAATGGTCATCAGGCTGATCGGCGCCTGCCGCCAACGCCTTTTCCACCAGGCGCTTGGCCACGACCACCTCTCCGAGTGAGAAACGCAGGCGTGCCTGCGTCATCAGCCATTCCGGTGGTGCCCCGGGCGCCTGTGCGAGAAAGTCCAGGCAGGTCCTGGCGGCCACGATTTCACCGCGATCGACGAGGTGCTGGATCAGGTCGACCAGCATGGGTCCATTCGCCGGAGGATACTTGCTGGCCTGCAGGAGCGGCTCGCTCGAATCACGCACATGACCGAGCTCGTAGAGGATATTGGACAGGGCCATGCAGGCAGGCACATCGTTCGGAACTGCCGCGATCAGCGCCTCCAGCTTGACCTGCGCATCCGCCAGTCGATTGGACTGCATCAATTGCTGGATCTGATGACGCAATTCATCAGGATTGGATTCGCGCTTCTCGATCATCATTGCCGTCTGACGCAGCCCATGCCGGTGGTGACATCATCCATGTTCGCTGGCCGACCTGAAGCACCACTTCACGGGGCCGTTGCGCATAGTGCCATGCCCGGAGCATGGCTCACAGCGCATTGCAGTCATGCCTCCGACCGGTAAACCCCGTGCCGTGCCAGGCGCCATGGTGTCGGTCCGTCCCGGGCTCGCCAGGCATCGCATCATGGCCGCACTACGTGAACTGGGCAGCCATGTTCAGGGTTCCAGCGTGCGGATCTCGGCCCAGGGACTTCGCAGGCTCCCGCGATAAGGTGGACCGCACCATCACCGGCGACATGCTGTCCAACGAGCACGACGCAGCCATCGTGCGCTCCACCGTGCAGCTGGGCCACGAGCTGGGGCGATGCATCGTGGCCGAGGGCGTGGAAAGCCGCGAGGCGCTGGCGAAAGGCGCGCTGTACGAATAGCCGATGGATCCGCCGGTGTTCTGACCCCTCGCGCCCGCAGGCGCACGGACGCCGTGTCCGCGTTCCACCACGCTCAGGAAAGCCGCGGGTAGCGGATGGTCAGGTAGCGGATCCCACCGGTGACTAAATACAGCATCACCAGATACCCCACGGCCATCATCAGGATGCCGTCGCTGGACGGCTTGTGCATGTGCGCGGACGTCAGCACGAACAACGCCACGACCAGCGCGACCGAGGCGAGTCCGGTCATTAACTCCCAGCCCAGGGAGGCCTGCAGGTCGCACTGGCAGTGCTCGCAACGGCCGCGCCAGCGCCGGGTCCAGTATCCCAGTGGGACCGAACACAACGAGAAATAACCGATGTCGAAGGACCTGCCGCAATAGGGGCAGCGTCGTTGCTGGCTCATGGTCGTCCCTGATCCGCGTCACGCCATGATTGGCGTCGCACGTGCTCCAAACTAAACCGTGGGCCGCGCATTGGCAACATGCCATGCGCCCCGCCCGGACCCGCGCGCCCGGAGTTCGCCGCGATCAACCGGGCGCCTCGATGCGGAATTCGTCCTCCACCGGATGCAGGAACCGACGCGCCTGGTCCGGCGTGGTGTCCGGCGACAGCCACCGCTCGCGATAGGACTCGGCGATGATGACGGGCATGCGCTCGTGGACCGGCACGATGGAGGGCGCGGCGGCCGTGGTCAGCATGCTGAAGCTCGACACGACCTCGCCGGTCCCGCGATCCGTCCAGGCATCCCAGATGCCGGCAAAGGTGATCCCTGGCGCGCTCGGCGCGATGCGCACCCAGCCCTTGCCGCCCAGGGTCCGCGCTGATTCGTACCATGCAGTCAGCGGAATCAGGCAGCGCTGTCCCTGTCGCCAGGGCCCGCGAAACGCCGGCGCGCTGTGCACGGTCTCGCTGCGGGCGTTGAAGGTGGACATGCGCGGCTCGCGCACCTTCGACCAGAACGGCAGCAGAGACCAGCGCCACGCATCGAAGCGCCAGTCGCCCGACGCCGGGTCCAGGCGCACGATCCAGGCCTCGCGCCTGGGCCACGCATGCTGCGTCGCGATGTCGCCAAGCTGCCCGGACAACAGCTGCCCGACGTAGGTCCGCACCGCCGTCGGCGGCGGCGCGGGCTTCACGTTGTCGAAGTTCGAGCACATGGTGGCAACGGTTTCCTCGTTGCGAGAATCGCGTCGGCACACAGCCCCGGTGGGCGGCGCGCATGCCTAGCGCCGTGCCTTTCCCACCGGTCAGTGCGCTGCCCTGGACGCCGCCGGCGTGATCGGCCGATGGCCATAGCTGAATATGCGGGTGGCCACCCACGTGCCGGACCGATGGCGCCACAGGATGAGAAACTGCGCCTCGCCGAAACACTGGCCGCTCTTGATATCGCAGAACGTGTGACGACCCTGTTCGATCGCGCCGAAGTCCTTGACGGGGTAGACCTCCATCGTGCCCGGGACCAGCACCCGTCGGTACACGCCGCAGACATTCTTGTGGGTATTGGCCATGTAGGCCTGACGGGTCCAGGTCACCCCGCCCTTGTCGTGATAGAACTCGAGATTCGGCGCCAGGTAGCTCGCGTGCTTCTTCAGCTCGCTCGGCGAACTGCAGTGGTTGAAGCTGTCGAACAGCCCCTTGTCGAGCCTGGCCACTGTCGCGGACAGGGACGGCTGCGCGGAAGCCGGATCGCCATGCGGGGGCGGTGCGGCGATGGCGGCGCTCGATGCGGCGCAGGCCAGCACGAAGCACAGCCGAGATGCATTGCTTTTCATGACCTTGTCCTCGGGCCTGGCCCTGATCCTTACGGTCGCGCCGAAACGCGAGTGACATTGTCCCTGACACCTGTTGGCGATGTGACGCCACGCCAGACGCGATGGCGGAACAGCTTAGAATCGTCTCCCCACCCGTGGATGCAAATCCGGTTCTCCCGACATCATGCCCCATCCGCCCCGCATCGTCCTCGCTACTTTCGGCACCCATGGCGACCTGCACCCGTTCATGGCGCTGGCGCTGGCGTTGCAGCGGCGCGGCGCGCGCGTCACGCTGGCGGCGGCGGGCGAGTACCGCGACAAGGTCGAGGCCGAGGGCCTGGCCTTCGCGCCGATGCGGCCGGACATGCAGTCGGTCGTCGAGCGGCTGGGCATGGACGAACGCGCACTGACCGAACGCATCGCGCGCCAGCCGCAGTTCCTGCTGACCCACATCGTGATGCCGGCGCTGCGCGAGGCCTACGCCGACATCATGGCGATCACCGACGATGCCGACGCGCTGGTCACCCACTCGGTGGCCTACGGCGCCAAGCTCGCCGCCGAGGTGCGCGGCCTGCCCGACTTCAGCGTCGCCCTGCAGCCGATGGTGCTGTGGTCGATCCACGACCCGCCGATCGTCGCCAACGCGCAGCGCCTGTCGCGCTGGGTGTATCGCCGCGGGCCGACGCTGACGCGCGCCTTCATCGGCCTGGGCAAGCGCGTGGGCCGGCCCTGGGCGCGGCCCATCGACGCCCTGCGCGACGAGCTGGGCCTGCCGCCTGCCAAGGCCCATCCGCTGTTCGAGGGTGCCTTCTCGGGCGACGGCGTGCTGGCGCTGTTCTCGCCGCTGTTCGGTCCACCGCAGGTCGATCACCCGCCACGCACCGCCATCGTCGGCTTTCCCTTCCACGATCGCGAAAACGGTACCGACGCCTCGCTCGATCCCGCCACGCAACGCTTCGTCGCGGCCGGCGATGCGCCGCTGGTGTTCACCCAGGGCACCTCCGCGGTGCATGACGCCGAAGTCTTCGTGCGCGAGAGCCTCGGCGCCGTGCGCCGGCTGGGTGCGCGCGCCGTGTTCGTGCTCGACGACGCCCGCGTCGCGCGCTGGGCGAGCGAGGCCTCCGATCGCGTGCACATCACCGGCTATGCGCCCTACGCCCGGCTGTTCCCGCAGGCCGCGGCGATCATCCACCACGGCGGCATGGGCACCACCGCGCAGGCCCTGCGCAGCGGCCGCCCGCAGCTGGTGGTCCCGCACCTGGTGGACCAGCCCGACAACGCCGCGCGCGTGGTGCGCCTGGGCGTCGGCCGCACGCTGGCGCGCGGCGTCTATCGCGCCGATCGCGCCGCCGACGCGCTGGGGGCGATGCTCGCGGACGCTGCCCTCGAGCGCCGCGCCACGGACGTGGGCGCCCTCGTGGCACGGGAGGACGGCGCCGACACGGCCGCATCGCGCATCCTCGGTGCGCTCGACGCGCCCTCGGCGCCCTGACACGAACCGCGCCAGCTGCTGGACATCCTCGCGTACGCGAGGCCCAACGACCGCGGACATTTCATCGCCTGGGACGGCCAGGACGCTCCCTGGCAGGTGCCGCGATCACACGCACTTGATTGCTTCTGGATTGACCCCGTGGCTACTCCACGTCATACGGCCCCCACGCCTGGTGAAAGCCGGTCTCCGGCACATCGGCCACCAGGCTGAGCTTCCGGTGCGCGTCCACCGTGACCTTGATCGACACGCGCAGCTCGCCGGCCTTGTGCGGGGGCAGTTCGCTGAGCGTGGCGTCGACGATCGGTTCCGGCCCGTTGGCGCCCACCTGCGCCAGCTTGATCTCGATGACCTGCTGGTTGTCCTCGGCGTTGGCGAACTCGCTGGTGAATGCGCGGGGCAGTGCCTGGTTGGCGGGGATCAGCTCCACGGGCGCGTGGTCGTGGACCAGGATGGCGACGGCTTTCTTCAGCACCGGCGCCGCGGACGCCTGGGGCTTGGGTTCGATGGGTGGAAGATCGGCATCGTCGCAGCTGGCGACGACGATGGGCGGCCGGCTCGGATCCGTGGCGCAGCCCTGGTAGTAGTACTGAATGGCCTGCTCGCAGATCTCCCGCTGCGCCTTGTAGCGCGCACTCTGCGCGGCGCACGAGAACGTGGGGTCGGCATATTCCCCGGACACGCGCATGAGCTGATCCAGGGCCTTGTAGTTCCAATCGCCGTAGCGCGGCCGGAGCAGGGCCCCGCGCTTGGCCGGCTGGTCCAGCAACTTGGTGTTGAACCCCGGGCAGGTCAGCGCCACCCGCTCGGTGATGCTGTTCATCGGCTCGCAGGCACCTCCGCTCCCGTTCTCCTGCCACGCGTAGTTGCAGACGGAACTGAACACCGGCGGCGTGTTCTTGCGCGCGCAGGCCTTGAAGGCCTCGCACCCCTGCCTGGTGTCGACACCCTGGCGGCAGTTCTCGCGGACATGGCGACATATCGAGACATCCATGCAGCGACCGGGCAGCAGCTTGCACTGCTTGACGGCCACGTCATAGCGCTGCTGGCACGACATGCTGCCCGCCTGCGCGTTGGCCGTAATGACGATCGCGGCCAGCGCGAACAGTGTCTTCAACATCATGATCCCCCAGGACATGGCTTCGACAGGATGCGTCCCATCATACCCGCTGAGTGCGGGGACACGGCCGACCTGGGGCGACGGCGACTCATGGACTCAGCGAACAAGCGAAACGTAGACCCGGGTCGTAAAAGTGGATGCTGACCGCGTCCCCGGTGACTCAAACGGGTGCAATTGAACCCGCCCCAGTTTCTACAGCCCGTGACCCATGGGTACGTCCCTGTACCCGGGCCTTGCGCTGGCGTCGCGCCTACTGCAGGAACACCGGCTGGAACGAGAACACCTCACGCGTGTCGGGGTCGACCGTCATCTCCACCCAGCTGTTGTCGGCGTTGCCGAACACTTCCACGCGGGTGAAATTCGGCTGGGTCTGCCCGTTGGACTTGACCATCGCCTTGTCGATGCGGAAATAGTGGGAATCGCCGTGCACCAGCACCACCTGGCCGTCGAAGTTTTGGGTCTGGTCGATCATGGCGTGGAAGACATCGGCGAAGCCGTTGTAGGCCGGGTCCAGCGTCGGCAGGAAGGCGTCCTGGTAGTTGCCGTCGGCGACATCGATCCCGCCGTACATGTCCGCCTGGATGGCGATCACCACGCCGGCCAGGTGCTGCTGTCTGGCCACGGCGAAGGCGTCCGCCAACCATTGCAGGTTGGCCGTATTGCGCGCGCGGTATTCGGCGGTGGCGGCGGCGCAGTCAGCCGCGGTGCGCATGGACTTCTTGGTGCACTGCGTGTCCGTGGCCACGAAGTTGTTGTTGCTGCCGATCACGTTCAGTGAAATGAACATCACGCGATCGCGGATGAAACGGCTGTTCTCGCTGTAGGCCCGGCCCGGCGCGCCCTGGCGCTCGACCCGCATGGGGTGCAGGCCCTGGCTGAGACTGGTGTTGAAGAACGTCTGTCGCAGGTAGGCCAGTCGCTCCAGCGGGTCATAGCTGCCGTTGCTGGTGCGATGACAATCGGTCCATTCATTGTCGCCCAGGCTGTAGACCGTCGGCGCATGGACGCGGTTGAATCGGTTGACCACGTCCTGACCAATGGCCTGGTCGGTGCACAGGCTGTGGCCGTTCTTGGTATCGCCGACGAAGATGGTGAAGTCCAGGTCGTGGTCGTTCAGCGAATCGATGGTCTGGTCTTCCTGCGCGGCCTGCACGGCCGGATCGTCGGCGTAGAACTGATCGCCCCACAGCGCGACATGGAGCTTGCCATGGTCGTGCCTGTTTCCGTGATTCCAGTCGTGGGCATGCGCAAACAGGGGCAGGGACAGCGCGGCTGCCAGGATCACGATATTCAGCTTGCTTCGAGTAAGCATGGTCATTCCCTTCCAGGTTGGGTGGTTGAGTGATGTGGCCCAGGGTGCGACATGACCGTAGCCAGGCCGCGTGACAGGCCGATGAAGGAGACATGAAGCCACGCCACTCAAGGCCATGCAGGCGTCCTCGACCCGGACGGGCGTGACCCTGACGCCGCGACGCACGCGATAAGGCGACCATCCCGGAGGGCCGCTCGTCTCCGCAAGCCGCAACGCGAACCCGCAAGCCACCTGATGCCAGCGAAATGTCATGCACCTGGACGTATAGATGTCCATTTGAATCAAAATGGAGTGCCGTTGCGAGCACATCCCGGCCCCCGGGGCATGAACCATTGGCACAGGCCACCCGCGGCCGGCTGTGCTAGGTTTTTCCGGTTCCCCGCACTGGATCCCCCACCATGAAACTTCGTCGTCCATTCGTCCTGCTGCTTGGCCTGCTGCTGGCGTTGCCGTTCCTGGCCGGTGCCGCGGTGCCCGCCAAGGCGACCACGCCCACGCCCGCGCAGCAGCGCATCAGCAGCATCCTCAAGACCCTGGGCAACACCCAGCGCTTCGGCAGCGTGGCCGTCTCCCCCGACGGCAAGACGCTGGCCTGGAGCCTGAACGGCAAGATCCAGCTGGCCGACGTCGACGGCAGCCACGTGCGCGATGTGGCCCTGCCCGGCGACGGCAAGCATTGCGCGGCCGGCGAACTGAGCTTCTCGCCCGACGGCCGCCAGCTGGCCATGCTCGGCAACTGCGCCGGCCGCGACCCGAAGCAGCGCAACATCCTGCTGGCCGACGTCCGCTCGGCGCACCCCAAGGCGCGCCAGCTGAGCCGCCTGGAAGGCTATGTGCATGACGTCACCTGGGCGCCGGACGGCCGCTCGCTGGGCATCCTCTACGTGATCGGCGACAACCACGCGGTCGGCGCCTCCAGCGCAGTCAAGCCGCGCACCGGCGTGATCGGCGAGGACGGCGTGGAGCACCAGCGCTTCGCCACTGTCAACGCGCGCAGCGGCGAGCTGAAGGTCGTCACCCCGGCGGACGTGTTCGTCTACGAGTACAGCTGGGCGCCGGGCTCACGCGAGGTGGCCTTCGTCGGCGCGCCGCCGCCGGGGCGCAACAACTGGTGGGTGGCCAAGCTGTACGTGCAGAAGCTTGGCGGCGCGCCGCGCGTGCGGCTCGACCCGGGCACCGCCAAGGGCGCCCTGCACGGCAGTCAGATCGCGCTGCCGCGCTTCTCGCCGGACGGCAAGCACATCGCCCTGATCGCCGGCCTGATGAGCGACCAGGGCGTGACCGGCGGCGACATCTACGTGCTGGACGCGGCCGGCGGCCCGGCGCACAACGTGACCCCCGGCGTCGACTTCACGCCGGGCTGGCTGACCTGGACCGGCAAGCGCGCCCTGCTGGTGTCCGCCTTCGCCGGCGGCGACACCCGCCTGCTGTCGCTGCATCTGGCGCACGGCAAGCCGGGCAAGGCGCACACCCTGCTCACCGTGCCCGCCTCGACCAGCGACGGCTCGGCGATGTCCTCGATCGCGCTGGACGCCCGGCATGACCGCTTCGCCTTCATCCACAGCACCTACACCCAGCCGCCGGAGATCTACACCGGCACCCTGGCCGGCGGCGCCCACGGCGTGGCCTCCGGCATCAAGCAGGCGCCGCACGCGGTGACCGCGGCCAATACCGCGCTGAAGCCGATCTGGGGCGAGGCGCGCTCGATCACCTGGCACAACGAGGGCTTCCGCATCCAGGGCTGGCTGCAACTGCCGGCCCACTACGATCCGTCCCGGCACTATCCGATGGTGGTGATCGTGCACGGCGGCCCGGCCTACGGGGTGCGCCCGTCGTGGGGCGGCGGCTTCGCCAACGCGCTGTCGGCGATGGGCTACTTCGTGCTGCAGCCGAACCCGCGCGGCAGTTACGGCCAGGGCGAGAAGTTCACCCGGGCCAACCGCCGCGACTTCGGCTACGGCGACCTGCGCGACATCCTCGCCGGCGTCGACGCGGTGGAGAAGCAGTACCCGGTCGACGACAAGCGCCTGGGCCTGATGGGCTGGAGCTACGGCGGCTTCATGAGCATGTTCGCGCCGACCCAGACCCACCGCTTCGCCGCCGCGGTGGCCGGCGCCGGCCTGTCGAACTGGCTCAGCTACTACGGCGAGAACTCCATCGACCAGTGGATGATCCCGTTCTTCGGCGCCTCGGTGTACGACGATCCGGCGGTGTACGCCAAGAGCTCGGCGATCAACTTCATCAAGAACAACACCACGCCGACCCTGGTGCTGGTGGGCCAGTACGACGGCGAGACGCCGGCGCCGCAGTCGTTCGAGTTCTGGCATGCGTTGCGCACCATGGGCGTGCCGACCACCCTGGTGGTCTACCCGGGCGAGGGCCACGGCTTCCGCGATCCCAAGCACCGACGCGACGTGCTGGAGCGTTCGCTGGCCTGGTTCCACAAATACCTGGGCGCCAACGACAGCGCCAAGTGACCGACGGCAGGCGGGTCCCGCGGCGCGCGGGACTCGCCTGCACCGCGCAATCGCGGCATGATGCGGCCATGTCCGCCGCACACGGCTCCGCGCTGAAATCCGTCGATACCTCCACGCCCTGCCCGTGCGGCGACGCGCGCGGCTACGCGCAGTGCTGCCAGCCGCTGCATCGCGGCGCGCCGGCCGCCAGCGCCGTGGACCTGATGCGTTCGCGCTACAGCGCCTACGTGCTGCGCGACGAGGACTACCTGCTGGCCAGCTGGCACGCGGACACCCGCCCGGCCTCGCTGCGCCTGGCCGTGCAGCAGCCGGCGCCCAGCTGGCTGGGCCTGGCCATCAAGGCCCATGCGCAGCAGGACGCCGATCACGCCACGGTCGAGTTCATCGCCCGCTTCCGCGTCGGCGGCGGCCGCGCCCAGCGCCTGCACGAACGCAGCCGCTTCGTGCGCGAGGACGGGCGCTGGTACTACCTGGACGGGGACATCCTGGGCGGCTGAGGCGTCGGGAATGGAGCATGGGTCGCCGCAAGGTGGGTTCCCGGCACCGATGTCCGATGCCCCCAACCCCCCGTAGGGCGGACTCCGTCCGCCGACGCGCACCGCTCGCCTCTACCGCAAGATGAATGGCGGACACAGTCCGCCCTGCGACAGCCCGCGTGGCCCGGACAAGGCGCAACCGCATCCGGGGTGGCCTGCATCGCGACGTGGCGTGGGGCCGGGAGCGTGTTCCCGGATGCGACCGAAGGAAGTGCCCGCGGTGCGCTTTGCTTATCCGGGCTACGCCGGCTGAGCCGAGCCGGCCGCGCAACCCCAGCACACCGACACCCGTAGCCCGGACAAGGCCCAAGACCGCCTCCGGGAAACCCTGCCCGTGAAGCAACTTGGCATGGTCATGCCTGCAACCCCGGAAGTGACCGAAGGCCATGCCCATGGTGCGCTTGGCGTATCCGGGCTGCGGGCTAGATTCGGGCCTGGCGCAGGGCGACGGCCTCGGTCCAGCGCCGCGCGACGGTGGGCGAGGTCATGCACATGGCTTCGTCGGTGACCGTGGTCACCGCGCGTTCCAGCAGGCGGATGTCGGCCTCGTGCTGGCGCGCCACGTGCGGGTCCTCGAAGAAGATCACGCGCTGGCAGCGGTGGTCGAGGATGCGGTCGGCGATCTGCGCGTCGCCGCCCAGCGGACCGCTCTCGTAGCGCGTCACCCAGTCCTTGTCCTTCGGCCAGCCGCGCGACCAGGCCAGTTCGTTCAGCCCCTGGCCGGTGGTGCCGGTGGCGATGCGCCCGGCGAAGCGC
This sequence comes from uncultured Gammaproteobacteria bacterium, assembly GCA_963821885.1. Classification (GTDB taxonomy): domain Bacteria; phylum Pseudomonadota; class Gammaproteobacteria; order Xanthomonadales; family Rhodanobacteraceae; genus Oleiagrimonas. The sequence goes on from CAWGFN010000002.1 coordinate 629,653, forward strand.
GAGAGCAGCTCGAAATGCGCACCGGCGAAGTCGAGCATGTCCTGCTTGAGCGCATCATGGGCGATCAGCGCCGCGGTCTGCTGCTCCAGCGCGAACAGCCGGTGGGCCGCCGGCAGTGGCGCCAGCCCGGCATGCATGCGCTGGCACTCGATGAAATCGATGGCCCCGGCCACGGTGGACACGAACGGCTTGTGGTGGATCACGCACTGGCGCTTGAGCGCCGCGGCCTCCGGGTAGTCCGAGGACGGGTCGACCGGGTCGACCAGGTAGATCGCGCCGTCCAGGGTGCGCGCCTCGCCCATGCCGACGACCTCGGCGACCAGCTTCATCAGCCCGCCGTGCCGGCCGTAGGGGTAGCGCTTCATCGCCGGGTAGCCCTGCAGCATGCCCTCGCCGAGGATCGCGTCGCAGGTGCGCCCGACCACGTGCAGTTCCAGGTCCAGCTCACGGATGCCGTTCTCGCAGACCCGCAGCCAGCGGAACAACGCCGCATCGCGGTTGGCGTGGTGCAGCTGGTTGGCGGCGAGACCGATGCGCATGGGCGGGGCGTTCCTGGAGCGGCGGGAGATGCGCCTGCATGGTAGCGCCGACGCATGACCGGCATATGCCCGGCGGGCATGAACGGCGCCGCGGCTCAGCCGAAGAACCAGTAGCACACCGCGATCGAGGCCAGCACGCCGGCCAGGTCGGCGATCAGCGCGCAGCTGACGGCGTGGCGCGCGCGGCGGATGCCGACCGCGCCGAAGTACACCGCCAGCACGTAGAAGGTGGTCTCGGTGCTGCCCTGCATGGTCGCCGCCAGCAGCGCCGGGAAGCTGTCCACGCCCGAATGCTTCATGGTCTCGAGCATCATCGCCCGCGCCGCGCTGCCCGACAGCGGCTTGACCAGCGCGGTCGGCAGGGCGTCGACGAAGCGCGTGTCCAGGCCCGCCGCATGCACCGCCCAGCGGATACCGTCCAGGGCGAAGTCCAGCGCGCCCGACGCGCGCAGCACGCCGACCGCGCAGAGCATCGCCACCAGGTAGGGCAGCAGGCTCCTGGCCACGTCGAAGCCGTCCTTCGCGCCCTCGATGAAGGTCTCGTAGATCGGCACCTTGCGCCACATCCCGGCGATCAGGAAGGCCATCAGGATGGCGAACAGCACCAGGTTGCCCAGCAGCGAGGACAGCGAGGCCAGCGCGGTGGCCGAGAGCGTGAGCAGGATCGCCATGAAACCGCCCAGGGCCAGCGCGGCGGCGCCCAGCCAGGCCAGCACCAGCGGATCCCACAGGCGGATGCGCTGGGCGATCGACACCGACAGCAGCCCGGCCAGCGAGGAGGCGCTGGTGGCCAGCAGGATCGGCACGAACACCAGGGTCGGGTCGGGCGCGCCCTGCTGCATGCGGTAGACGAAAATCGTCACCGGCAGCAGGGTCAGCGAGGAGGCGTTCATCACCAGGAACAGGATCTGCGCGTTGCTGGCGGTGTCCTCGCTGGGGTTGAGCGTCTGCAGCTCGCGCATCGCGCGCAGGCCGATCGGCGTGGCGGCATTGTCCAGGCCCAGCACGTTGGCGGCGAAATTCAGGCAGATCAGGCCGATCGCCGGATGCCCGGCCGGCACCTCCGGCATCAGGCGCCGGAACAGCGGACCCAGGGCGCGCGCCAGGGCGTCGACCAGCCCGGCGCGCTCGGCGATCTTCAGGAACCCCAGCCACAGCGCCAGGGTGCCGAACAGGATCAGCATCACCTGCACCGACAGCCGCGCCATCTGGAACAGGCTCTCGACCATCGCCGCCCACACGTCGGCATGGCCGCCGACCAGCCAGCTGGCCAGCCCGGCGATGGCCGCGACCAGGAAGAAGCCAAACCACAGTCTGTTCAGCACGGCTCGGCCCCGGGTCGATCGATGCGCAGGCAGCTCATGCCTGCATTGTGGTCAAGCGGCACGGCCGACGCCAGCGCCGGCCGCCTCAGCGGTCCTCCGCCGGCCAGGCGCTTTCGCCCAGGAACACACCGTCGGGACCGAAGCGGCGCTCGCGCACGCTGACGGCGCCATCGCGGTCGACCCGCACCAGCGTGCTGGCGCGCGTGCCGTAGGCATGGCCGCGGATGAAGGCGGCGGACAGGTGGCGTTCGCGATCGATGCCGATGCCGGTGTCCGGCAGCATGGCGTCCGGCCAGGGCGCGGGGTCGGACAGGGCCGCCCACAGCGGACCGAGGCCGTCGTCGTCGCGCGCGATCCAGTCCCGCATCGCGCGCATCAGGGCGTCGGTCTTGGGCCAGGGCGTGTCGTAGTCGGCGTTGGACAGGCCATGCACGCCGGGCGTGACCTCCTGCATGTCCGGCCGCGGCTGGTTGCCCAGGTAGCAGCCCCGGCCGGCATCGAAGCACAGCAGGTTGAAGGGGCGATAGTCGGCGGCTTCGCGCAGCAGTCCCCGGCCCCAGTCATGGCTGCCCTGGCCGTCGCGCAGGTAGTCGCGCACCAGCAGCCCGCGCGAGCGGCCCGCCGGGCCCAGGCGCGGGTCGCGCACGTTGGTCACCGTGGCCACGCGCCCGTCGGCATGCACGCCCAGCCAGGTGCCACCGGCCTCGAGATCGCGCCCGGCCGCCATCCCCGGCACCTCGGGCCACGGCGCCAGCGGCGCGGCCGGGCGCGCGTGGAACTCGTCGCGGTTGGCGGCCAGCACCAGGCGCCAGCGCGGATGCGCGTTCCAGGCGAAGGCAATCAGGCACATGCGTGTATCCCCCGGCGATCCGCCGCCATTGTCGATGAATGCCTGCCCACGGACCAGCGCCGGCGTTTCGCTTCGGCGGGTATCGGCAGGGCATAATCGCCTAACGCATGTCCGCTGCCATCCGTTTACCGCGCCCCGGCCCGCTGCCGGTCCTGTTGCTGCTGCTCGCCCTGCTGGCGGGAGCGTGGCCGTGCGCGGCCAGGGGCGACAAGGGCAATCCCAGGCAAGCCGCCGCGCAGGCGCGGCTGGCGGCGGTCAAGAAGCAGATCGCCGAACTCACCCGGCAGCAGCGCGCCACCTCCGATCGCCGCGATGCGCTGAGCAAGGCGCTGGCGCGGCAGGCCGACAGCCTGGACGCCGCCGCGCGCGCGGTGCGCGAGAGTGAGGCCGCGATCGCCGACAAGCGCCACCAGCTGCAGCAGCTCGATGCCCGCCGCAAGCCGATCAAGGCGCGCCTGGACAGCCAGCGCGCGGCGCTCGCCGACCTGCTGCGCGCGGCCTATGCGCTGGGTCGCGGCAGTGACCTGCGGCTGCTGCTGGGCGATGCCGACATCGCCCGCATCGGACGCGCGCTGGCCTATTCGCGCTATTTCCAGCGCGACCGCATCCAGCGCATCCACGACCTGATGCAGGACCTGACCCAGTTGCAGACGCTCAAGGCGCAGATCGCCACCCAGCAGAAGGCGCTGGAAGCCGAACGCGCCAACCGCCAGGCGCGGCTCAGGCAGCTGGGCGATGCGCGCAAGCAGCAGCGTGCGCTGCTGGCGCAGGTGCAGTCACGGCTCAAGCAGCAGGGCCGGCAACTGGACCAGCTGCAACGCAACCGTCGCGACCTCGACCATCTGGTGGAAAAGCTGGGCAACGTGTTCGCCGACATTCCCGGCCGACTGCCGGACGACACCCCGTTCGCCCGGCGCAAGGGACGCCTGCCCTGGCCGGTGCGCGGCCACCTGCACCGCATCGGCGAGGGCGTGGGCATCGATGCCGGTCGCGGCAGCCGCGTGCACGCGGTGGCGCACGGGCGCGTGGCCTTCGCCAATTGGCTGCGTGGCTACGGCATGCTGATCATCGTCGACCACGGCAACGGCTGGATGAGCCTGTACGGCGACAACGAGTCGCTGCAGCGCGAGGTCGGCGACTGGGTCAACGCGGGCGACGTCCTGGGCACGTCCGGCATCGAGACCGGCGGCCACGAAGGCGTGTATTTCGGCCTGCGCCACCAGGGCAAGCCGGTCGACCCGCGACCGTGGCTGTCGCGGCACCGCTAGGGCGGCCCTGCCCGAAAGCCTCAGGACGCGTCGTCGTCCTCGTCGCGCCGCTTGCGCAGCAGCAGCGCCGCGGCCAGGATCCCGGCCTCGTACAGCAGGTACATGGGAATGCCCAGCATCAGCTGCGACATGATGTCCGGCGGCGTCAGCACCGCGGCGAGGATGAACACCACCACCAGCACGTAGGGCCGCGAGCTGCGCAGCTTGGCCACCGGCAGGATGCCGATCGCCGCCAGGATCACCACCGCCACCGGCACCTCGAAACAGATGCCGAAGGCGAAGAACAGCGTCAGCACGAAGCTCAGGTAGTGGTTGATGTCGGTCATCATCTCCACGCCCTGCGGCGTCACCGCCGTCAGGAAGCGGAAGGCCGCCGGCATGACCAGGAAATAGGCGAACGCGCAGCCGGTGTAGAACAGCAGCACCGCCGACACCAGCAGCGGCCGCGCCAGGCGCTTTTCGTGCCGGTACAGGCCCGGGCTGACGAACGCCCACAGCTGGTAGATCACCACCGGCATGGCCACCATCAGCGCCATCACCGCGCTCATCTTGATCGGCGTGAAGAACGGGCTGGAGACCTCGGTGGCGATCAGGTGCCCGCCGTGCGGCAGGTGCCTGACCAGGGGCTGCGCCAGCTCGCTGTACAGCCATTCGCGGAACGGGAACAGCGCGATGAAGGCCACCACCACCGCGGCGATCATGCGCATCAGCCGCGAACGCAGCTCGATCAGGTGCGAGATCAGGCCCTGCTCTTCCTCGGCGGCGCCGGTGTCAGTGCTCATCGGCGTGCTCCCCGGAGGCGTCCTTGGGTGATTTGGGCTTGCCGGAAGCGTTGGCGATCGGCTTCATGACCGGCGCCGGCGCCGACTTCGCATCCCCGGACCCGGCCTCGGTCTCGGCGAACAGATCGCGCTCGAAGATGTCCTCGTCGTCCAGGTCCGCGGCTTCGGCCGCGCGTCCGGGCATGGCCGACTGGCTGACGTCCTGCGCCGCCTGGCGCACGCTTTCGGTACTCTCGCGCACCTGCTGGTCGACGTCGCGACCGGCCTGGCGCATGTACTCCTGGGCTTCCTGGAGCTTCTGCTTGAGCTCCTCGGCCTCGATTTCGCGCTCGACCTCGGCGCGCACGCTCTCCCAGCCGCTGCGCATGCGGCGCAACAGCGTGCCCAGCGTACGCGCGGCCTTGGGCAGGCGCTCGGGACCGAGCACCACCAGCGCGACCACTGCGATAAGCAGCAGCTCACCGAAACCGATGTCGAACATGGAACGCGATCAGCCGGTCAGTGACCGGTGGTGTCCTGCGAGGACTTCTCGCTTTCGCGCTTGGCATCCGCCGAAGGCTCATCGGCCTTCAGTTTCTCGGAGGACGTGGAAGAACCGGCGTCGTCCTTGTCGTCGCCGTTCATGCCCTTCTTGAAATCACGAATCGCCTTGCCGAGATCGGAACCGATGTTGCCGATCTTCTTGGTGCCGAACAGCAGCACGATGATCAGCACGATCAGCAGGAGTTGGAGGGGACCTACGCTCACGGAATTACCTCTGCATATGAGATGCGAAGATCGGGTGACCCAATCGCCGGACGCCCGTCATGGGCGCGCTCGCGCACCCGCCTACTGCGCAGTGTACTCCTCCAGACGGTCGCGGAAATCTACCACCGGCGTCGGCACGTTGGTGACCCCGCCCTCGAAAATCCGCCGTGGCGTGATGCCGCGGCCATACACCGCGGCGTCGGCATCGTAGTCGATGTGCAGCACCGAACCGTTGAGGGCCACGCCGGCGAAAAGCCCGCGGGACCGCGAATAGGAGTAGATCTCGGCCTTGAACTGGGCATCGGTCGAGGCGTGGGCATTGCGGCCCACCGGGCCGGCCGCGGCGGCGGCATCCACGCCGATGGTGAACTTGCCGTCGACCAGCGAATCCACGCCGCGCTGGGTGCGGAACACCAGCACCACGTCGGTGGCCGAGACGCCGGCCTGGAAACCGATGCTGCCGCCGGTCAGGCTGAGGAACACCGGATTGGACCAGGTGCCGTCGGCGCCGCGCACGGAAACCAGCCCGCGGCCGTGCTGGCCACCGAACACCAGGCCGGCCTTGACCACGTTGGGCACCACCACGATGGCCTTGGCGTTGCGCAGCAGATCCTGCGGGATCGCCTTGTCCGGCGCCTGCTGGACCTGCGCCAGGACGGTGACGGCATCGTTGGCGCGCTTGAGCGCATCGGCGCGTTCGTCGCCGGCATGGGCCATGCCCGGCACCAGGAATGCGCACATCACCGCCAGCAACCAGTTGTGCATACGCTGCTTGACCATCGACTTCCTCCGGATTTCACGCTGGCGGCCTCCGGGCCGTCCAACATCGCTTGTGGCAGACTGCATCGGGTTTCGCCTCGAAGACCTGCCGATGCCATCGAACTCGAACTATACCGGCCTGGCCGGCTACGACCACGACAGCGTACCCGCCACAGGTGTACTGCTGGTAAACCTGGGCACGCCCGAAGCGCCGACCGCGAAGGCGGTACGCCCCTACCTGTCGCAGTTCCTGTCCGATCCGCGGGTCATCGAGTATCCGCGCTGGCTGTGGCAGCTGATCCTGCACGGCATCATCCTGCGCGTGCGCCCGCGGCGCTCGGCGGCCGCCTATGCCAGCATCTGGACCGAACGCGGCTCGCCGCTGCGGGTCCTCAGCGAATCCCTGGCGGCCGGCATGCAGGCCGAGCTGGCGCGACGCTGCAAGGGCCCGGTTCGGGTGGCCCTGGCCATGCGCTACGGCCAGCCGGACGTGAGCTCGGTGGTCACCCGGATGCAGCGCGAGGGCGTGCGCCGGTTGCTGGTGTTGCCGCTGTATCCGCAGTATTCGGCCACCTCCACCGGCTCGGTGATCGATGCCGTCGCCGACACCCTGAAGTCCTTGCGCTGGCCGCCCGAGCTGCGCATCGTCAACGATTACCACGCCATGCCGGGTTACCTGGACGCGCTGGCCGCCAGCGTGCGCGCGCACTGGGAACGGCACGGTCGCGGCGACCGGCTGCTGCTGTCCTTCCACGGCATCCCCGAGCGCTATCACGTGAACGGCGATCCGTACTACTGCCAGTGTCGCGCCACCGCGCGACTGCTGGGCGAGCGCCTGGGACTGGCCGCGGACGACATGGTGGTCAGCTTCCAGTCGCGCGTCGGCCGCGAGCGCTGGCTGCACCCGTATACCGACGTCACCGTGCGCGAACTCGGCGCCCGCGGCGTGCGCACGCTCGACGTGCTGTGCCCGGGCTTTGCCGTGGACTGCCTTGAAACGCTGGAGGAAGTGGCCATGCAGAACCGCGACTTCTTCATTGAGGCCGGCGGCCAGTCGCTGCGCTACATCCCCGCGCTGAACGACGCGACCTCCCACGTCACGGCATTGACCGATCTGGTGCTCGGCCACCTCCAGGGCTGGCCCGAATGCGCGCCGGACTACGACGCTGAACGGGCTCGCCAGGCGCTCGACGATGCCCGCCGGCGGGCCGACGCCGCGCGCGGGGCATGAAGGAGATCGCCGTCGACGCGGCGGGCCTGTCGCTGGTCGCCTGCGTGCATGGCGAGGATGACGCGCCACCGCTCCTGGCCCTGCATGGCTGGCTCGACAACGCGGCCAGCTTCGCGCCCCTGGCCACGCATCTGCACGGCCATCGCCTGATCGCCCTGGAGCTGCCCGGTCACGGGCGTTCGGCGCACCTGCCGGCCGGTGCCTTCGTGCACTACGGCATGGCCGACTATGTGGCCGCCGTGCTGGCCGCCGCCGACGCGCTGGAACTGGACACCTTCGACCTGCTCGGCCACTCGCTGGGCGCCGGCATCGCCAGCCTGGTGGCCGCGGCGGCGCCCGACGCGCGTGCGCCGGCTGTTCCTGATCGAAGGCCTGGGGCCGCTGCCCGATGACCCGTCGCGCACCCTCGCGCGCTTCCGCGAGGCCACCGGGCGCCGCGCGCGACGCCGCGCCCGCGGCCTGCGACGCTTCGCCACCGTCGACCAGGCGGTCGACGCACGGGTGGCCGCCAGCGGCATGGATCCGGCCCTGGCGCGGCCGATCGTCGAACGCGGCCTGCTCGGCGAGGACGACGAATACCGCTGGTCCAGCGACCCGCGCCTGACCCTGCCCACGCCGGTGCGCCTGGCCGAATCGCAGATCCGCGCCCTGCTCGCCGGCATCGCCGCGCCGAGCGCGCTGCTGCTGGCCCGCCCGCAGACGCCCTACTTGCCAATCGACATGCTGCGCGAGCGCGCATCGCAGGTGGGCGATATCGCCATCCGCTTCATGGACGGCGGCCACCACCTGCACATGGAACATCCCGAGGCCGTGGCGCGCCTGCTGCGCGCGCACCTGGCCGATCACCCCTGACGCCCGGAGGGCCCATGACCACGCCAGCCAGGATTCGACTCGAGGGCGGCTGCGACTGCCGCCGGATCCGCTACGCGATCGACGGACCGCCGATGTTCGTGCACTGCTGCCACTGCCGCTGGTGCCAGCGCGAGAGCGGCAGCGCCTTTGCCCTGAACGCGATGATCGAGACCGACCGCGTCACCCTGCTGGCCGAAGCCCCGGTGTACGTCGACACGCCGTCGGCCAGCGGCAAGGGCCAGCGCATCGCGCGCTGCCCCGACTGCCAGGTGGCGCTGTGGAGCCACTACGCCGGCGCCGGCCCGCGCGTGGCCTTCGTGCGCGTGGGCACCCTGGACGATCCCGACGCGCTGCCGCCGGACATCCACATCTTCACCGCGTCCAGGCAACCCTGGGTGGTGCTGCCCGAGGGCACGCCCGCGGTGCCGGTCTACTACGATCGCGAGCAGTATTGGCCGGCGGCGAGCCTGGCCCGCCGCCGCGCCCTGCTGGCCGGGGACTGACGCCCCCGGCCATCGCGTGGTTCAGGCCGAAATGGCCAGCCGCTCGGAGGCGTACACGCGGATCGTCACCAGGACCGCGACCAGCGCGGTGGCGAAACCGCTGGCCAGCACCAGCGTCACCTGCAATGGCGTCACCGTGCCGCCGCGCATCATCTCGGTGATGCCCAGCTGCTGGCCGAGCAAGGGCACCGCGTACATCCAGTTCATCGCCTTGATCGGCAGGAAGCTCAGGAGCATCGACGGCAGCATCGGCAGCAGCATCAGGATCGACAGGTAGGTCTGCGCTTCGCGATAGCTCTTGGCGAAGGCCGACACCAGCGTCTGCAGCGAGGCGAACAGCGCCGCCAGCGGCAGCATCAGCACCAGCACCGTGCCGGCGAAGCCCGGCCCCAGGTCCAGCGTCATGCCCAGTTTCTCGGTCGGCAGGATGACGCCTGCGATGCTGAAGGCGATCAAACTGAGGATCAGGCTGGCGGTGGCGAAGGCGGCGGTGGCGCCGAGCTTGCCCAGCAGCACGCGCCAGCGCGCCACCGGATTGACGAACAGCGGCTCCAGCGACTTGCGTTCGCGCTCGCCGGCGGTCAGGTCGATGGAAAGGTACATGCCACCGATGAACACGCCGATGACGAAGAAGTACGGCATGAAGGCGAACAGCTGCCCGGCCCGCGACTGCGGCGTGGACTGGTCGCGCGAGGCGACCATGATCGGCGTGGCGGTGGTCGGCGACAGGCCGCGGGCCAGCAGCCGGATCGCGCCCTGGGTGCGCCCGTATTGCTTGAGCATGTTCTTGAGCCGCTTCACCGATGTGTTGGTGTCGCGCTGGGATTCGTCGTAGATGACCTCGACCTGGGCCGGCTCGCCCTTGCTCCAGGCCTTGCCGTAGCTGGCCGGGATGCGCAGCACCACGTCGGCCAGCTGCTGCTTCACGGCTGCCTCGGGGTGCTCGATGGCCGGCTGCGGCACCAGGCCGTACTGCTCCAGCGCGTGCACCAGGTTGGGCGCGTGCTGGACGCCGATCACCGGCACCTTCAGCGGCTTCTCCGCCTTGTCCAGCTGCTTGTTGATGATGACGTTCATCAGCATCACGAACAGGAACGGACCCAGCAGCGGACCCATCACCAGCGCGCTCATGATGGTGCGGCGGTCGCGCAGGTTCTCGCGGACCTCTTTCAGGAAAACGGTCAGGGTAGCGTTCATGCGGCCAGGCCCTCCTCGCTGCCGATGATCTTGACGAAGGCGTCCTCGAGGTTGGCCTCCCCGGTCTGTTCGCGCAGCTCGTCCGGCGTGGCGTCGGCGGCCACGCGTCCCCGGGCGATCACCACGATGCGGTCACACAGCGCGCCGACCTCCTGCATGATGTGGCTGGAGAACAGCACGCACTTGCCCTCGTCGCGCAGCTTGCGCATGAAGGCACGCATGGCGCGCGTGGCCATCACGTCCAGGCCGTTGGTCGGCTCGTCCAGGAGCACGTGGTCCGGGCCGTGCACCAGGGCGCGGGCGATGGCGGTCTTGACCCGCTGGCCCTGCGAGAAGCCCTCGGTGCGGCGGGCGGCGAAGTCGGCCATGCCCAGGGCCTCGATCAGGGCCTCGCGGGCGCTGGCGATCTCGGCTTCCGGCATGCCATGCAGACGCGCGAAGTAGTCGATGTTCTCGCGCGCCGTCAGGCGCTTGTACAGGCCGTGGGCATCGGGCAAAACGCCCAGCCGGCGGCGTACCGCGACCGGATCGACGGCGGCATCGATGCCGTCCACCAGCACCTGGCCGCTGTCGGGCTGCATCAGCGTGTAGAGCATGCGCAGCGTGGTCGTCTTGCCGGCGCCGTTGGGGCCGAGCAGTCCGGTGATCTGGCCGTCGCGTGCGCTGAAGCTCACGCCGTCGACGGCCTTGACCTCACCGAAGGCCTTGTGAAGGTCCCTGACCTCGATCATGGCGTGGCTCCGTTGAAGTTGATGTAGGCGGGAATCGGCTGCAGCCGATCGAGACAGCTGGCATCGAGCGTCTTGGGATCGGCGGTGTCGATGAAGTGGCCGACCACCTTGGGCATGCAGCCGCGGGTGAATTCGGAGTGGCCCTGGCCCTTGAGCACCAGCTGGCGGGCGTCGGAAAGTTCGCCGACGATCTGCTTGCCCCAGGACGGCGGCGTCACCGGATCGAGCTCGCCGGACAGCACCAGGGTCGGGATCGAACCGCGCAAGGGCTGGTGGAAATCGGCCGGGCGCTTTCCGTGTGGCCAGATGGCGCACCGTGCCTTGAGCTGCTCGATGAACAGGTTGCCCAGCATGGTGTCCTGGTCCTGCGGACGCTCGTGGATCATGTCGGCGTCCTCGCTGCAGGTCACGCTCAGGCCCATGCCGGAACTGATGTCGCTGCCCAGGTCGCCGCTGATCAGGTTCTCCTGGCCCAGCAACGGTCCGGGGTCGCCCTTCAGCGCCGAATCGATGCTCAGCGGCAGCAGCGCGATGGTTTCCGGGGCGTAGGCGAACAGCCGCACCACCATCACCAGGGACTTCTCGTTGAGCATGCGCTTGACCGGCTCGTAGGTGCGCGGATCGCGCACCGTGACCTCGTGCGGGTTCGCGCGCACCTGCGCACGCAGCTTCTGCAGGCTCTGCCAGGGATCGCCGAAGCGCTTCTTGCAGGCCGCATCGGACGTGCACATGGCGAAGTCCTTCTTCAGCGCCTCGTCCAGGTGTACGCCGGTGTTTTGCCCCAGTATGGCTGTGTTGGGCACCGCCGAGTCGAGCACGATGCTGCGCACCGCATCCGGATGCCGCATGGCGTACTGCTGCGCCATGCGGGTGCCGTAGGACACGCCCAGCAGGTCGAACTTCGGCGCGCCCAGCGCCTGGCGCACGGCCTCCAGGTCGGCCACCGCGTCGGTGGTGGTGTAGAAGCGCGGATCGGATGTCTTCTCCACTTCCACCAGGCACTTTTTCATGTAGGCCTGCATGGCCGACAGGTCCTGGCTGTAGTCGATCTTCTTGTCGAGCTTCTTTTCGGTCTCGGGGCACGTGAGCTGATGCGAGTCTCCGGTGCCGCGCTGGTCGAGCAGCACGATGTCGTGGTGCTTGTGCATGGCATCGAAGAATTTCGAGGTCATCACGTACTCGCGGGTGGCCGCCTGGCCGGGGCCGCCGGCCAGGAACACCACCATGTCCGGATCGGGCACCGCGGCCTCGCTGCGCACCACGGCCAGCTTCAGGTTGATCTTGCGGCCATCCGGATCGGCGCGGTTCTCAGGCACCTGGAACGGCGAGCACCACGCCGCGGCGCGGGCACCGGTCCCCGGACGGGTCAACTCGCAGGGCTTGAACGTGAGACTGCCACGCTTCCAGACCCGCGGCGTGGCCACCACCTTGATCGGCTTGGCCGGAGCAGACGTCGATGCCGAACTGGCGGCGGCCTGTTGCTGTTGCTTGTGCTTCATCGCATGCCTGCCGCCGAAGATGGCGACCGCGACGGCGGCAAATATGGCGATGCGTACGCCTGGTTTCATTTTCACGTTTGATCCTCCGGATCAAAGATGGATTCGATGGAAAGTTCGAAGATCGATGCGATGCGGAACGCCAGCGGCAGGCTGGGGTCGTAGCGGCCGGTCTCGATGGCGTTGACGGTCTGCCGCGAGACATCGAGCTGATCGGCCAGCGCCGCCTGCGACCAGCCACGTTCGGCACGCAATGCGCGGATGCGGTTCTTCATTGGCCCTGGTACCGCCGGCGCACCCACCACAGCGCCAACCCGTAGGCCAGGAACAGGCCGGGCAGCACCATCAGCAGGGCATTGTCGAAATGGAACACGCCGGCCACGTGCAGGAACCCGGCGGTGAAGCTGAGCAGGCCGACGCTGATGCTGGCGATCGATATCGCCTCCAGCTGCATGCGCCGCTCCAGTTCGTCGCCGTCCAGCAGCTTGCGCACCATGGCGCGCACCACGAACACGATGGGCAGCACCGGGAGCAGCGCGATCAGCGCGCGCAGCAGGTCGGACTCGACCAGGCCCAGCAGCGGCTTGAAGGCGAACACCATGACGAGGTAGGCGAGCATGGCGAAAAAGAACTCGCGCAGGTAACGGCGCTGGCTGCGGCGCATGGGCTCGTCGCTGGCGAAGTAGGCACTGCCCAGCCAGATCGCGCCAATCAGCAGCATCACCGTGCCAAGTCGGCCGGCGGCGGCCCAGCCCAGCCCGGCGTCGAGGCCCAGGGCCGCCATGCCGCCCAGTACCGAAACCCAGCCGCTGAGGCGCAGCATGCGCTTGCGGCTCATGGGTCGTGGTTGATGATCGCCGTTCATGGATCTGCTCCGCTTGGGTGGCATCCGGCCGTCGTGGCCGGGTGCACGTCATGTAAAGTGTGCTTTACAAGCGGAGTGTGCGCGGGGTTCCGCGCCATGTCAAGTTTCTTTTACATTCCGACCCGCGTCATCCAGGCAGGTCTCCATTCCGGGCCCTTGCAGCCCGGCTGGGCGACCCCGTCCCGCGCGGGACGGGGCCGAGCGCGGTCAGTCTTCCTTGCACATGCCGCTGCGGGCGCCATTGACGTCGACCGTCATGTGCATCTCGCGCGGCGACATGCTACCGATGGTCAGTTTCTGCGTCACGTTGCCATGGGCCTTGAAGGTGTCGCCCTTGTCGCCGGCCGACAACAGGAAATCCTCCTTGATGTGGCTGGTCATGCCGCGCGCCCTGGTCTCGCAGGTCATTACCGTGTGGTAACCCTTCTTGTCGTAGCTCAACTTGGGCTTGGAGCAGGTGGTCTCGCCATGCTGGGCACGCGGCATCAGCGAGGATGCAGCGTCGCGGTCGTCCTTCACGCAGACCTTCCAGTCCTTGTTGATGGTACGGCCGGCCATCATGCCGTCGGTGATCCTGACCACCGAGTGGTAGGACCATTCGCCCTTCTGCAGGCGGGTCGGCGGCGGCGTATCGGCGGCGAACAGGGCCGTGGAAACCAGCGACAGCGCGGCAAGCGCGAGCAACGAACGTTTCATGCAAACTCCTTGTAGTGAACCCGGACCCGTCGCGCGCAGGTTCGCGGACGGCGCCCTTGAAGTGCAACACAATCCGACGGCACCGTGGCTGAACGGCGTGGCCCGTGATGGCCTACAACGGCGAGCACAACCCGATGGATTCCAGGGTCGAGGACTTGCGCGCGGGCGACTGCATCAGCACGGTCGCGTCCGATTGCAACGGCGTTCCGCCATTGCTGTAGCACAGGCTGTCGAAGCTCAGGCCCGAACCGTGCAGCGACTTCAGCAGGGTGCTGATCGTCGGCACGATCAGCTTGTAGCAGAAATGCACGCGGACCTTCAGCAGGTTGGCGTCCTGGATCGTCTGCCCCGAACTCGACCCCACCGAAGTGTTGCGGTAGAGCAGTCGGCTGTTGGGGATTTCCGTCTTGCCATTCACCGACGCACCGAAATCGGCGAAGGATTTGCTGCTCGGGTTGAGCAGGTCGATGGACACGTTGCCCGGACCACCGAAGGTGCCTTCCATGGTCGCGATCCAGGCGCGCGTGCGCGCCTCGGTGTAGCCGAGCACGCTGGTGTTGTCGCCCGAGCCCTGGTACAGCGGCGTCAGGCCCTTGACCACGCCGCGACGGATCGCGCACAGGCTGGCATTGCTCACGGCGCCCTGGCGGGCACCGGTGAAGGCGGCCTGGTTCAGGGTGGCCTTGGCCATGTAGATCAGGGCGAACTGCAGGGTGCCCAGGATCAGCAGCAGCAGGATCGGAATGATGATCACGAATTCGGTGATCGACTGGCCGCGCGCACCGCGGCGCATGCCGATGCCACGCATCCCGCGCGCCCGTGTCGGCTGGCGATGCTCGGTGAATGCCGTGCGAGTCATGGCGTGCACTCCGGCTGCTTGCCGTTGCTGTCCTTCTCGAGCACGGCCAGCCATGCCAGACGGCAGGCCAGCTGCCGCGCCTGTGGCGATTGCGGTGGCAGCATGCCGTATTCGGCCTGCATCGTCGCGTGGGCCTGGCGCAGGCGGATCAGCGCCAGGTTGTGCAGGGCTTCGGTATCGCCCCGGTTGATCTCCAGGGCGCGCCGGTAGGCCTGCTCGGCGGGTTCGGGCTCATTGGCCATCAGATGCAGATTGCCGATACGCGTCCAGGCAGCGGCATCCTCGGGCATCGCGCGCACATAGGCCTCGTACGAGGCCAGCGCGGTCGCGCGGTCGCCCGCGGCATAGGCCTGCTCAGCGCGGGTCTTCATCTGCAGCACCTGCACGGTGCGCGTGCCATTGCCCAGTTGCGCGGCGCAACCGCTGGCGGCCGCGGCGGCAAGAAGCATCACCACCAGGGGTATCCAGCGACGCAGTCTCATGCGGGTACTCCATAGTCGACGTGCAGATGCGATTGCTCGGCCAGGCCCAGGCGGTCGGCCTCGCCCGCGGCCAGTTCCAGCACGCCGTGGGCGCGCATGCAGGACGCCGCGCGCAGTGGTTTCAAAGCGCGCACGATGCGCAGCACGATGCCGTCACGGCCGAGGAACACGGCATCGATGGGATAGCGCATGCCCACCGTGTGAATCGAGTTGCAGGGCTTGATCAGCAGGCCGTCGCCGGCCTTGAGCGCCGCGCGCCCGAGCAGGCCGCGCATGCGCTCGAAGGAATTGCTGGCCGATGCCAGTCGCGGCACCACCACATCGCCTTCGCCATCGATGATGCGCCCGTACTTCAAAACAACCCCTGCTGCTTGACCATCATCACGATCGGGAACGCCAGGATGATGAAGGTGGTGGGGAAGATGAACAGCACCAGCGGCAGGATCAGCTTGACCGGCGCCTCCATGGCCAGCTTCTCGGCGCGCTGGAAGCGTTCGCTGCGGCGACGCTCGGCCTGCATGCGCAACACCTTGCCGATGCTGGCGCCGACCTGCTCGGCCTGCACGATGGCCGACACGAACGAGGACACCTCGGGAATGCGCAGGCGCTCTTCCATGCGCTTGAGCGCATCGGAGCGGCTCAGGCCCGCGCGCACGTCGCGCAGCACCAGGAAGAACTCCTGGCGCAGCGGTCCCTTGGGACCCTTTTCCACCGTCTGCGACAGGGCATTGGTGAAGTTCATGCCGGCCTCGACGCCAAGCACGATGTAGTCGATGAAGACCGGCAGCTCCTTGAGGATGCCCTTGCGCCGGGTGCTGAAGCGGCTGCGCAACCAGTGGATCGGATAGAACAGGCCCAGCAGGGCGCCAAAGGCCGCCAGGCCCATGGTCAGGCTCGGGCTGATGCCGCTGACCAGGAATCCGATCAGCGAACCGGCAAGCACCGAGGAGATGATCAGCACGGCGCAGAATTCCTCCGCCGTGAGCATGTAGTTGGCGCCGGCGCGGGCAATCTGCTGGTACAGGCTTTCCAGCATCGGCGCGGGCATGCGCGAACCGAAATAGTTGGACACGAAGCGGATCAGCGGCCAGCCGGCGCGCAGCACCGACGGCAGTGGGTCCAGGTAATCGCGATCCTCGTCCGGCACCTGCCAGTGCAGGCCGGCGAGCGCCCAGATCAGGCCGACGATGGCGGCGATGATGAATAATGCAATGAGGATGATGAGAATCATACGTCGATCGTCGTTATCTTCTTGATGCCGATGTATCCCATGACTTCCATGATCGCGATCACCCCGAGGGTGATCCAGCCCGGCAGGCTGTGGAACAGCGGATACATTTCTCTCGGTTGCAGGCTGTTGAGCGCGAACATCATCAGGATCGGCAGCGCCGACATCACCAGGCCCTGCATCTTGCCCTGCGAGGTCAGGCTCTTGATCTTGCCCTCGGTCTGCATGGTGCGGAACATGGTGTCGGCCAGCGAATCAAGCATCTCGCCCAGGTTGCCGCCGGCTTCGCGGGAGATGCGCACGCCGGCGGAGAACAGCGAGAACTCCTGCAGCGGGATGCGATCCTCCATCTTCACCAGCGAGTCCTCGAAGCTCACGCCCAGGCGCTGGTTGCGCAGCATCAGGCCGAACTCCTGCGACAGGGGCGGCTTGGTCTCGCGCACCAGGTTCTCCAGCGTGGTGGCCAGGCTGGCGCCGGCGCGCAGCGAGCTGGACATGATCACCAGGGCATCCGGAAGCTGGTAGCGGAACCGGTTCATGCGTCGCTTGCGCACGAAGCTGACGATCATCTTGGGCGCGAAGATCGGCAGCAGGAAGCTGGCGAACGTGAACACCGGGTTGCCGGTCAGGACCCAGATCATGATCGGCACGACCACGAAGCCGGCGAAGTACACCCAGGTCAGTCGCCGGTAATCGAGGAACACGAACATGTCCGCCAGATCACGCTCGGCGGCTTCCTTGACGCGTTCGCTGCCCTTCTCCGCGGCCTTGCCGAGAAACACCAGCACCAGCCAACCGAGCAGGATCACGGTGGCTGCGACCATCAGGATGATGAGGGCGATGATCATGCGCGACCTTCCTTGAAGAAGATGCTGCGATCGACATCCAGTCCCCGCGAGGCCAGGTCCTCGTAGAACTCCGGCACGCGCCCGGTGGGCGTGAATTCGCCGGCCACGCGATGCTCGGCATCGTAACCCTGCTGCTTGAACAGGAACAGGTCCTGCAGCTGGATCACGCCATTCTCCATGCCCGTCACTTCGCTGACGTGGGTGACCTTGCGGCTGCCGTCGGACAGGCGGCTCTGCTGCACGATGATGTCCACGGCCGAGGAAATCTGCTGGCGGATCGCGGTGATCGGGAGGTCCATGCCCGCCATCAGCACCATCACTTCCAGACGCGCCAGCGCATCGCGCGGCGCGTTGGCGTGCACCGTGGTCAGCGAACCGTCATGGCCCGTGTTCATGGCCTGCAGCATGTCCAGGGCCTCGCCGCCACGGCACTCACCGACCACGATGCGGTCCGGGCGCATGCGCAGGCAGTTGCGCACCAGGTCGCGGATGGACACGGCGCCCTTGCCCTCGACATTGGGCGGACGGGCTTCGAGCGAAATCAGGTTGCTCATGCCCAGGCGCAGTTCGGCCGCGTCCTCGACGGTGATCACGCGTTCGCCATCGGGGATGTGGTTGGACAGGATGTTCAGCAACGTGGTCTTGCCCGAGCCGGTACCGCCCGAGATCAACACATTGCGGCGCTGCTTCACGCACAGCTCGAGGAAGTCGAGCATGGCCTTGTTGGCCGACCCGTAGTTGATCAGGTCCTGCGGCTCCAGCTTGCGCTTGGAGAACTTTCGGATGGTGATGTTGGGGCCCTTCAGCGCCAGCGGCGGGATCACCGCGTTGACGCGCGAGCCATCCTTGAGGCGACCGTCGACCATCGGCGAGCCTTCGTCGATGCGGCGACCCAGCGGCGCGATGATGCGCTCGATGGCCGACAGCACGGCCTTGTCGCTGGAAAACACCACCTCGGCCTGCTGCAGGCGTCCGTTGCGCTCGATGAAGATCTCGTTGTAGCGGTTGACCATCACTTCGCTGACGCTGTCATCGCCCAGCAGGGTCTCCAGCGGACCCAGGCCGACGGCCTCGCTGAGCGCATTCTGGATCAGCCGTTCGCGGTCGTAGCCGGCCGCCAGGTTGGGATCCTCGTCGATGATCTCGACGATCAGCTCCCGGGTACGCTTGCGCAGCTCGATCTCGTCCAGCCGGCTGATGTCCATGCGGCGGAAATCCATGCGCGCGATGATGCGCTCGTGGATCAGTCGCAGGGTGGCGAATTCGCCCCGACCCTGTTCCTCGCGTTCGGTGCGCCCGGCGGCGTTCACGGGCTCCGGCGCCGGCGCCGCGCTGTCGGAGGACGTGGCGGCGGCCGATGCCGCGGCGGCCGCCATCGGCTCCACGGCGGGTTTCGGCGGGGCCTTCTGGGCATCGACGCGGGTCGACTTGGGCGCCACCACGGTCAGCTCGTAGGAGCCGATCTTGATGACGTCCTCGTCGCTCAGCGGACCGGCCGTGCCGTCGATGCGCTTGCCGTTGAGGTAGGTACCGCCCTTGGTGCCTTCGTCACGGACGTACAGACCATCATCCTGGGTGATGATCGCGGCGTGCTTGCGCCCGACATCCCATCCTTGCAGCACAACGAGGTTCTCGCCGGACTTGCCGATGGTGCACACCGGCGCGTTGCAGTTGACCTGGTTGCTGCGGCCGCGGGAATTGGTGACATTGACCTGGAACATCCGTTATGCGCTCCCTTGTTCAGTTCGCGGCGGGCGCGCTGGGCGCGTCCGGGCTCGACGCCGCCGGAGCCGGCATGGCCGCATCGTCTGGCGTCGCGTCGGTGGCCGCGGGAGCATCCGCGGCCGGCGTGGCCGGCGAGGACGCATCCGTCTGCGATTCCACGACCGCAGGCGTGGCTGCCGGCATCGCCGCCGTCGACGTGGCCGGAGCCGGAGCCGGGGCTGGCGCCGAAGGCGCCGGGGCCATGTTCTGCCCTGCCGGGGCGGCCACCGGTGCAGGCTGCGCGAAGCGCGGACGGCGCGGACGGGCTGGACTTCGAGGCATCTGCGGCCGGCGGCTGCTCGCTCTGGTTGCGGGTCGGACCGACGCCGAAGCCCGGCATGTACAGGCCCTTGCCGTAGGTCTTGTTGAAGCCGTTGACCATCTCCACGCCGCGATCCACGGCGCGGCGGTTGACCTCGGATTCGGGGGTGAAGATCTTCGGCGTCACGAAGATCACCAGCTCCGAACGGTTGGACTGGAAGTTCTTGCTGCGGAACAGCGCGCCGAGGATCGGGATGTCACCCAGCCACGGGAACTTGTCCAGGGTCTTGGCGCCGGTCGCCTGGATCAGGCCCGACAGCACGATGGTCTGGCCGCTCTTGACGTTGACCACCGAGGTCGTCTTGCGGGTCAGGAAGCCGGGGTAGCCATCGACGGTCACCGACGGGTCGATCTGGCTCACCTCGGTGTCGATGTCGGCCAGCACGTTGCCGTGGCTGTCGGCCATCGGCTTGATGTTCAGCTGCACGCCGTATTGCTTGTACTGCACCGAGGACTGGCCCAGCACCGAGGAGATCGGAATCGGGATCTCGCCGCCGGCCAGGAACTTGGCGTCGCCGCCGCTGCGCGTGCTCAGCTGCGGGTTGGCCAGGATGTAGGCATCGCCGTTCTGCGCCGCCAGATTGATCACCGAGGACAGCGAGGTCGTGATGCCCATGTACTTGAGGTAGTTGGTCTGCACCGGCAGCGCGGTCAGCGTGCCGCCCGGGCCCTGGAACTGGTTGGCGACATTGCCGCCCTGCTTCAGATCACCGATGCGGTAGTACGGATTGTTCTGCCAGTCCTTGACGATGCCGATGACCGGGCCGGCGATCAGGTTCTGCCACTTGATGCCGATGTTGCGCAGGGCCGACTTCTTGAAGTCCACCACCTGCACGTCCAGGTACACCATGCGCTTCATGTCGACCGATTGCGCGTGGGTCAGGTTGATGATGCCGTGCTGGCCCTGCACGATCTTGTCGATGCGCTTGGCGTCCTCGGTGGTGACGTCGCCGCTGAGCACCACGCGGCCACCGCGGCCATGGATCTCAAGGCCCGGCACGTCGGCCAGGGCCGCCGCCAGATTGGCGCTGTTCTGCTTGGCGTCGGTGGCATCGACCATGATGTTGTAGGCCTGCACGCCGCCGTGGCGGTCCCACAGCAGCATGTTGGTGGCGCCCGGCGCCTGGCCGATCAGGATCAGCTGGTGGCCGACGCGCTTGACCGACACCAGCTTGCCGTTGCCCAGGGCCACGCGCTTGATGTTGCCGATGGGAAGGACCTTGACCTGGCCGGCGTACATGTTGATCTGCTGTGCAAGGTCCTGCATTTCGGCAGAGGTGCCTTGCGCGGCGGGAGCCTCGGCGGCCATCGAGGCGCCGGCCATGAAGGTGGCGCCGGCCGTCAGCAGGGCGAGGCGAAACAGTCGATTGAAACGAGTCATCATCTGGATCCTGTGGTTCATGGGCTCGGGCCGATTAATGCGACTGGCCGCTCTGGGGCTGCGACTGGCCGTTGGCCGGCATGTCCGCGTTGATCAGGTTGCTCAGGGCCTCGGTGGCCTTGCGCTGCAGGGCGGCCCGGTCCTGGGCCTGGACCTGCTGGGGCGTTGCCGCCGGCTTCACCGGCGCCATGCCCGCGAACGTGCGGCTGCTGCTCACGCCCTGGGTGGACCCGATGATGAATTGGATGCCGCCGACGCCGCGCATGCGCGGACGCTGGTCGACGCCGCTGAGGCGATCCTCCAGCGCCTTGCCGGTCAGCAGCGGCATGGTCGGCGCGCCCGGATTGAGCTTCTGCGGGCTCAGCGCGATCTTCAGCGAGCCCACCTTGCGCGCCACCATCAGGTCCGAGGCCTGCTCCGGGGTCAGCTCCAGCGTCAGGGTGCTGTACTGGTCGGTCAGGCTGGCGCCCGGCTGCTTCGGCTTGGGCAGGCCCGCGGCCTCGCCGGCAGGATTGAAGATCTTGCCGCCCGTGGCCAGCACGCGCACGTAATGCAGCAGTGGCAACAGGGCCGTCTTGCTGTTGCCGCTGACCAGCATCATCACGTCGATGCGGTCTCCCGGCTGGATCATCCCGGAGATGGAATTGATGTCGTCCACGCTGATGGTCACCGCGCGATGGTTGTCCTTGAGCAACGCGGCGAACTCGGAGATCGATTCGGAATTGAAGTCGGCGGCCAGTAGCGGCTTGCCGGCCTGCACCGGACGGCGCAGCGCGCGACCGGCGAACTTGCTCCACTTCTGGGTGGTGATGGTATCGGGATACAGAAGGTCACGCGGGAACAGGCGCTGGGCCATGTTGCTGCCGTTGACCAGGGTGCCGGCCGGCAGGTTGGCGGTCGGCACCACCACCTGGGCCATGCCCTGCGACAGCTTGCTTTCCAGTTCCTGCTGGTACTGGTTCTTGGTCTTGTGCAGGTAGTGCACGATCAGCAGCACCGCGAGAATGCCAAGCACCACCGCACCGATAAGGGTGCCGACGTACTTGTTGATCTTGGGAAGTCGCATCTTCATCAATCAGGACCTTAGGGCAAGGAAATCAGATAGCTGTAATTGACCCACCACTGGTGCAGCACCTCGACCATCCAGGCGATGACCGAAAGGTTGTGCCCACCCGACTCCAGGCCGGGGACCGGCACCGCGAGCAGGATGATCAGCGCCAGTGCGCCGACGACGATGTATTCGGTCATCGACTGGCCGTACTGGCCGCGCCGCAGGGCGAGCGCACCTGCTGCACGACGATGGAAAAACGTGGAAACGGGCGTGCGGGCGGGTGTCATCGCTGCATCACCGTGAGCGTGATGGTGGAACCCCGCTTGAGTCCCTGCACGACGATGCCGACATTGCGATTGCCGTTCTGGAACATCAGCAAGTGGCCCGATCCCATGCCAGAGTGATCGCTGGTCAGGAGCGGCCTCCAGCCGTACTGCGGCAACACGCTCTTGTAGTACTCCACCGTGGCGTGCGCCGAGTTGGCGGTGTACAGCATCCAGGTGTCGCCGAGGGTGCCGCCGTCCTGGCTGACCATGTGGGTCACCGGCCGGGCATCGCCCGGCGCCGGGAAGTTGAGCGCGTTGTGCACGGCGGCATTGTTGCCGGGGGTGCCGATGCCGATCAGGGCGTAGGCGTAGGGCTTGTCCTTGCGCACCTGCACCGTGTACAGGCAGTGGCCTTCCTTGTGCGCGATGACGTCGAACTTGCCGATGGTGTTGATCACGTACAGCGGATGCGGGCCGCTGCCCTGCCACAGCTCCTTGTAGTAGGCGATGAACGTGTCCGGCGTCTTCTCGCTGCGCGCTGAGATGATGCTCATCGGCATGCCGTCGATGACGATGCGCGGCGCGAGGATGCTGACCTTGCTGCCCTTGGGCACCGACAGCACCTTGCACGCGACCTGCGGCACGGGCGAACCGGCCCTCGCTGGGGACATGGCGAAGACGCACGCCAGCACGGCCAGCACGGCCATGCCCGTCTTGATGTTGCCCCCCCTGTACATGCCTTTCCCCTTTAGTTCGAAGTCACTTCGGTCACGTCGACGTAGCCGGACGTGCTGCTGTTCTTTACCGTCAGGTTGATGGTCGATGTCACCGTGTTGGATCCGGTGTTGATCGTCTTGGTCAGCGTGGCCGAGGCCGAAACGGCGTTGGTGTAGATCGGGTTGCCGTTGGTGTCGGTCGGGCACGCGCTCGCGCCGCACGACCACGACGGGCCCGATGTCAGGGTGTAGCCGGCGCTCTGCAGGCTGCTGATCGTCTGGTTGGTGACGTTGTAGACCGTGCCCGCCACCGTCTGCGTGTTGTTTGAGCCCGAGCCGCTGCCGCCCACGGTCTGGGTGATGGTCGCGCCATTCTTGGAGAAGACCAGGGTGACGCTGCCGTCGCTGTTGGTGGTCTGGCTCACCAGGGTGTAGCCCTGGTCCTCGAACTGCTTGATCACCGCGTCGACCGTGGCCTGCTGGTTGCTGCCGTCGCCACCGCCGGGGTCGCTGCCCGGCGTGTAGTTGGCCAGGCGGTCGGCGGGCACGGTGCCGGCCTTGTCGACCACCACGTAGCCGAGGCTGTCCTTGAAGAAATCGGCGTTCACGCCGAGGCCGCCGAACAGGTCCGGCAGGCCGACCTTGCCGATCAGATCGATCACGCCCTGCATGCCCGGAATGATGTTGAACAGGTTCTTAAGCGCCGTGGTGGGCACGGCGTTCTGCGCCTGGTCGTGCTCGTAGGTGATGCTCGAGGCGCTCCAGCCGTCGGCCAGGATCGTGTCGTTGTCGGTGAAGGTCAGCGCCGGCAGGTTGGCGAACACCGGGCCCGAGGGCTTGGTCGGGCTCACGCTGACGGTCATGTTGTAGTACTTGTCGTAGTTCAGCTTGAAGCCGTTCAGGCCACTGAGCTGCGAGGGAATCACGCTGCTCCAGTTGCCCAGGGTGACCTGCAGCGTCTTGTCCGCGGCGAACACCAGCGGCTCGCTGGTGTTGTTGGTGGTGTTGGCCACCGCGCCCGTGTTGACCAGCTTGTTGCCCGCGGCGTCGCTCCACAGCGGGATGTTGGTGAAGCCGGTGTTCGAATCGTTCTGCGTCTGCTTGATGGTGTCGGCGCTGTTGCCGAAGAAGCGGGTCTTGATGCCGTTGGCCAGCTGCGCGTCCGTGAGTTTGGCCATGGTCGCGTCGCGCTCGCTTCCGGAGGCGCTGTAGACCGTGCGCTCGAATGCGGCATAGCGCGAGGCCTGCAGCGTCGACGAGCGCATGTCCAGGTACTTCATGATCATGGTCATGAACAGGAACAGCGGCACCAGGAAGAACAGCGAGACGATGATCATCTCGCTCATGGCCTGGCCGGACATGCGCCGGCCCAGGCGCCGAGGGCGCCGCGGACGACCGTCATGGCGCCAGCGGAGGCTCACGGCACGACCCCCTGGGCCGCCACCGCGCCGGCGACGACCGCATCCGGGGTGTCCACCAGATGGGCTTCCCAGTACGGATTGAACAGGTTGCCGTAGACGGTGTAGCCGCCCAGGGTCAGGTTCTCGTCGGGACGCGCGAAGTAGGCGTTGGCCGAGGCACCGACCTGCATCTCGTCACCGGACTCCGAATCCTTCATGTCCAGCTGGCCGCCGGCGATCTTCTCGCCACGGACGTTCATCTGGTGCGTCGTGTTGATGTGGTTGCTGCCCTCGCTGACGAAGATGGTCAGCGTCGGCGACTCCATGTCCGGCTTGCTCAGGTCCTTGACGTCCAGGTACTTGCGCAGGCCGCTGTAGGTCTCGATGTCATAGGGGCTGTTGGAGGTATCGCCCGCCGAGGCCTTGCCCATGGAGGGCGGCACGGGGACGATCAGGGGAATCGGCACCGGGATCACGGCCACGCCGATGTCGACCAGGATCACGCACACGCCGGCGCCGGCCCAGTAGCCGTTGTCGTTGGCGCGCCAGGCCTTGTTGTCGGCGTCCAGCGAGGTCGAACCGTGCCAGCCGCCGGTGAAGATGATGAAGCCGAAGCCGTCGCCCAGGCAGCCGCCGACGGCGGTCAGGCCCGAGGTGAAGGGCGGAATCTCCGGTCCCGAGCGGGACTTGGTCCACGCGTCCATGCTGGCCACGGTGACGTCGTGAAAGCGGTTGGCCGCGCCGCCGCTGCGGTTCTGCGGGTCGTAGACCTTGGCAAAATTGCCGAGCTCGGCCGTCGACACCGTCAGTGTGCCGATGCCATAGGTGCTGATGGACGCGTTGGGCTCGTTGTCCTTGACCACCCGGCTCATCGGGCCGTTCCCGGTGAGGTCCAGGCCGAGCTCGGTCAGGGTGCCCGCGTAATAGGCCTGCGAGGCATCGCTGAGCAGCGCCTCGAGATCGTTCAGGCCGCTGACAATGGTCGGGATGATGCCGTTGATGCCGGAGAAGATGGTCGCCGAGTAGCCCTGGTAGGCCTCGTTGACGCCCGTTCCAGGCTCGCCACCCTCGATCAGCTCCAGGCCGATCTGGATGGCCTCGTCCGTGCCGTCGGTGCTGAAATCGCCGCACTCGGAATCGGTGAAGGTCAGGCAGTAGTAGCGCGCCCACGAAGCCAGGCTCACCATCTGCGCGATGGCCACCTGGTTGGCCACCATGGCGCGATTGGTGTAGGCGGCGAAGTTGTAGGACCGCGCCATCAGCAGCGCGCCGCTGTAGACCGCCGAATCGGCCGTGTTCTGCAGCTTGGTCTTCTTCAGGTTCAGCTGGCCGACGTTGTAGACCAGCAGTGCGGCGAGCAACAGGATGATCGCGGTGATGACCACCAGGATCACGGCCTGGCCGTTCTGCCGCGCACGCCATGCGTACCCGGACCGGCCCGTCGGTCGTGCCTGCAGCCTGCTCCCCCGCAGATTCATCGTTCAGCGCCCCCCGCAACGATCAAGCATATTTCAGGAATAGGGGAGATGCGCGCTCCGCCACGTGGGGCGGAGCGCAGCATGTCCCGGAAACCACCTAAATCAGTGGCCCGACTGACCGGCGTTGGTCGAGTTGGTGTTGTAGTTGCCGAGGTTGTACTGCGTGCTCGCCTCGGTCTTGGCCTTGTCGGCCGACGCCTGCGCCTGGGTCAGGCCCGCGGCGCCGTCGCCACCGGCCAGCTGGCTGGTGATGTTGTCCATCTGGCCACGGACGGTCTTGCCGAAGAACGAGTACACGGCGATGGCGGCGATGGCCACCAGGGCGACGATGATGATGTATTCGGTCATGCCCTGACCGCGCTGACGGCGGCGAATGCTGGTGGTGCTCATGCTGGATTCCCCCTCGAATTGGGTTGGTAGATGGACAGAGTCCTTTCGTCCTCATTTGTGATCCAGACCACATATGTGAACGAAAGCCGAACCAATATAGGCCAATTTCATCGCCCTGCATGTACCGAAATCGCTCCCATGCATAGGAAATTTTCTTATCCCCATGTTGACGATGACGCGGGCATGCCGACTCAATAGCGTCGAAAAACATCTGTAACTACCTGTCTATAAAGGGCAATCCAATCACCGGAACGTCGCCATGCGCATCCCGGACCGCGCATTCACCGACGCGCGCGGTCGCGCCTTGAATCGCCCCCGGGTGCCCATGACGGACCACAAAATGTGACGCAATGCGCACAACGCAGGGTCACAGAACGTCACTTTGGCGCCCATGTCTGAGGCATGCATCACGTTATTTGTTGCCGAAATCGCTTATTCGTCGGCCGTTTTCGTGCACTCCGCCACGTCTGGCACGCCGATTGCTTTAACCCCTTCCGACACGCTCCAAGGCCCTTCTGGCGCATCGCCCGGATGACCGGTCATCGGTAGCGGATCAACGAACCATGATCGAGGCAACTCATCGCTGTCCCCGATCCGTACGACTCGACCTGATCACAACAACCATCTAGGAAACCAAGAGCATGAACACCAAGAGCCTTCTCCTGACCGCCGCCATCGCCGCCACCGGCCTGTTCGCCTCTGCCGCCCACGCCGACCAGAACTCCGGTCCGGACGGCACCATCACCGTCAACGGCACGGTCGTCGCCCAGACCTGCCAGGTGGACGGCAACGGCCTCGGCACCGCCGACAACAAGGTGGTGAACCTGCCGAACGTGCTGACCACCGCCCTGGCCACCTCTGGCGACACCGCCGGCGACACCAACTTCAACCTGGCCGTCACCGGCTGCGATGCTTCGCTGAGCTCGGTGCAGACCTACTTCAGCGGCGGCGACATCAACAGCGGCAACGGTCGTCTGGACAACAGCGCGAGCGGCGCGGCCAGCAACGTGCAGGTGCAGCTGCTGAACGGCTCCGGCACCGCGATGGACCTGAGTGGCGCCAACGCCACGGCCCAGGGTTCGCAGGTCGTCTCCCTGTCGGGCGGCGCGGCCACCCTGAGCTACACCGCGCGTTACTACGCCACCGGTGCTTCCTCGGCGGGTGCCGTGAAGTCGACCGTCGACTTCACCCTGATCTACCAGTAAGCCTTTCGGGGTCCCTTGCTGCGGCGGCATCCCCGCCGCCGCAGCACACGGGGAGGGACACCGGGCGATGGGCGAGCTGATGTGCTCAAATCATGATCCATGCTTCCGGTCTCTGCTCCCATGAAAATTTCCCTCCGCACTCTTTGCCTGCTCGCCACCGCCACTTTCCTGTGTGCCGGACTGGCCCGGGCCAATGTCGTCATCGGCGGTACGCGGGTGATCTTCCCCGCCGGCCAGGGTGAAACCACCATCCGCCTGAGCAACCTGGGCAAGCAGCCGGCCCTGGTGGAGGCCTGGATCGATGATGGCAACACGCAATCCACGCCCAACACCACGCACGCCCCGTTCCTGATCACGCCGCCGCTGTTCCGCATGGATGCCGGCCGCGACCAGAGCATGCGCATCCTGTTCACCGGCAACCCGTCCAGCCTGCCAGCCGACCGCGAATCGCTGTTCTGGCTGAATGTGCTGGAGATCCCGCCCCGCCCGAAGAGCGCGCAGGACAAGAACCTGCTGCAGTTCGCCGTGCGCTCGCGACTGAAACTGTTCTATCGACCTGCCTCGCTTTCCGGCAACCCGCTCCGCGCCCCGGAGAAGCTGGTCTGGACGACCGGCAAGGCCACCGATGGCGTGACCTTGCACGTGCACAACCCGACGCCGTTCTACATCACCATCACCCAGGTATCGCTGGACTCCGGCAATTCACCGGTGAAGGTGGCCTCCGGCATGGTCGCGCCGTTTGCCGACGAAAACATCAACGTGCCCGGTGTCCATGCCGTGAAGGCAGGCGCCGCGGTGGTCTTCACGACCATCAACGATTACGGCGCCGCGAATGTCCACAAGGGAGTCGTTGACGCACCATGAGCGCCCGTCCGGCCCTGCACCCGGTTTCGCCTGCCCGCGGGTTCCAGCTCGCGCGCGCGCTGCTGGGCGTGGCCCTGACCTCTGCGCTTTGCGCGCATCCTGCCGTGTCCCTGGCTGCTTCGGCCGCCGCGCGTGGCGCCGATACCAATACCGAAGGCGGCTTTTCCGATTTCGATCCCAGCATGCTCTCCGGCGGCTCGCGCCATGCGATCGATCTGAGCCGCTTCGAGAAAGGCGATGTCGTGCTTCCCGGCATCTACAACCTGGACGTGTTTCTCAACCGCGGCTGGATCGGACGCATCAACGTGCGTTTTGTCGCGCCGAAGCCCGGCGCCAGCGCGCTGCCCTGCATCACCCCGCAGATGATGGATCGCATGGGCCTCAAGCCCAGCCATGACGTGCCCGGCTTCGGCCAGGACGGCGCGTGCACGCAGATCGAAGCGCTGATCCCCAAGGCCAGCTCGCAATTCAACCAGGCGGACCTACGCCTGGACATCAGCGTGCCCCAGGCCTACCTCAACCAGCTCCCGCGCGGTTACGTCAATCCCTCGTCCTGGGAACCGGGCGTGACCGCCGCGATCCTGAACTACAACGTCAACACCTATCGCACCGAGAACAACGGCAACGCGCAAACCAGCACCTATCTCGGACTCGATTCCGGCCTCAATCTCGGCCTCTGGCATCTGCGCCAGCAGTCGACCGCGACCTGGCAGTCCGGCTACAACGGCACGGCCGCAAGCCGCCACTGGACCACCATCGCCGCCTACGCCCAGCGCGACCTGCCGACGCTGCGCTCGAAGCTCACGCTCGGCGACAGCTACACCGATGGCACGGTGTTCGACACCCTCGGCCTGCGTGGCGTGCAGCTGGGGACCGACGATCGCATGCTGCCGCAGTCACTGCGCGGCTATGCGCCGGTGGTCCATGGCGTGGCGGAAACCAACGCCAAGGTCACCATCACGCAGAATGGCGTGCAGATCTACCAGACCAGCGTGTCCCCCGGGCCGTTCACCATCAACGACCTCTACCCCACCGGGTACGGCGGCAACCTTCTGGTCACGGTGACCGAGGCCAATGGCCGCAGTCACAGTTTCTCGGTGCCGTATGCGTCGGTTTCGCAGTTGCTG
The DNA here is from genome assembly GCA_963821885.1 of uncultured Gammaproteobacteria bacterium. Classification (GTDB taxonomy): domain Bacteria; phylum Pseudomonadota; class Gammaproteobacteria; order Xanthomonadales; family Rhodanobacteraceae; genus Oleiagrimonas. Next base: position 658,874 of record CAWGFN010000002.1, read on the forward strand.
CGCGCCGGCACCACGCGTTACGACGTCGCCGTCGGTCGTCTGCGCAACCTGTCGGTGACCGGGCAGCCGAGCCTGGTGCAGGCCACCGTGCAGCACGGTTTCAGCAACCTGATCACCGGCTACGCCGGACTGCAGGGCTCGCAGGGCTATGCCGCCATCCTGGTGGGCGGCGCGCTCAATACCCATGCGGGCGCCTTCGCGCTGGATGCCACCCAGGCGCGCGCCATCATCCCGGGGTACCAGCGACTGTACGGACAGAGCATCCGGCTCAGCTACAGCAAGGTCATTCCCGATTCGCACACCGCCCTGACCGTGGCGGCCTACCGCTACTCGAGCAGGGGCTTCCTGAGCATCCAGGATGCCGTGCGCGCGCGTGACTACGCCGCTCGCGGACTCGACCTGACCCAGTACCTGCCGTCGGACCTGACCACCATCAACGGCGTGCCGGTCCAGGGCCCGCTGACTCCGGCGCAGCAGGCCTTGCTGTCCAGCAACACCATCGGCAACGGCACCGGCCAGGCCGTCGCCGGCGTGGTGCATCGCCGCAACCACCTGACCCTGACCCTGAACCAGCGCCTTGGCGACCATTCCGGCTCGTTCTACGCCAATGCCTCGTTCAGTGACTACTGGAGGCGCAGTGGCACGGACAGGCAGTTCCAGGTCGGCTACAACAATGTGTTCCACCGGGTCAGCTACAACCTGTCCGTGACCCGTACCCGTGATCCGCTGGGCCACTACGACAACCGCTATTTCGCGAGCCTGAGCGTGCCACTCGGCGACTCCGCGTACGCACCCAGCTTCACGCTGAACTACAACCATGACGACCAGACCGGTTCCCAGCAGCAGGCCATGCTCAACGGCAGCCTCGGGGTGGACAACCAGTTCACCTACGGCGTCACTGCCGCCCATGCCGACAATGGCGCCAACAATGCCGGCTCGGTCAACGCCACCTATCGCAGCCCCTATGCCGTGTTCGGCGCGAGCTACGGGAAGGGCAGCGACTACTCGCAGACATCGCTGAACGTCAGCGGCGCGGTGGTCGCCCATCCTGGCGGCGTGACGTTCGGCCAGCCGGCCGGCGACACCATCGGCATCGTGCATGCCCCGGGGGCCAAGGGCGCCCGCGTCACCAATGCGCCCGGAGTCCGCGTGGATGGCTCGGGCTATGCCCTGGTGCCGTACCTGAATCCGTATCAGCTCAACACCATCCGGCTCGACCCGCAGGGTGCATCGCTGGGCGTGCAGCTGGACAGCACCAGCGACCTTGTTGCGCCGTATGCTGGTGCCGTGGTCATGCTGGATTTCAAGACAAAACACGGCAGCGCGCTGATCGTGCGCATTCGTCTCGCCGACGGCAAATCCGCGCCGTTCGGCGCCGAAGTGACCGACGCCCAGGGCGATGCGCTGGGCGTGGTCGGCCAGGCCGGGCTTGCCCTGCTGCGCGTCAAGCAGGACAACGGACAGCTGCGTGCGAGCTGGAGCGACACCCGGGGCTCGGCCCACGCCTGCCGTTTCGACTACGCCTTGCCCGCGCATGCCGCCGATGCGAACGCCCACCCCGTGATCGACGTCCAGTGCGACGCCAACCCACCCACGTCCTCCAGCGAGGGCAACTCATGATGTTCGACGCCACCCATCTGCCTCGCACTTCAGGCCGCCGTCATCGCGCTGTGCTGCTGCTCGCTGGACTATTGCTGCTGGGTCTGGCCTGCCTGCCGCGCGTGGCGCGGGCCGATTGCGGCTTCGTCTCCGGCTCGGCCACGACCGTCACGTTCAATGCCGGCAACATCACCCTGACGCCCAGCACCCAGGTCGGCACGGTGCTGTGGACCTCCAGCACGGCCAGTCCGGCCAATCCGCCGGTCCTGGCGTGCGATGGCAGCACCAACGGCGGCATCTTCAACACGATTGCCGCCTCGGTGCCGGTGAATGGCGACAACACGTTGATCCCCACCGGGATCCCGGGTGTTTCCTATCGCCTCCTGCATCCCACCGCCAACTCCCTGCTGGCGCTGTATCCGGGATATCCGACCAGCAGCGGCACCTTCAGCGTCAGCACCAACCTGCAGCTGGTCTACACGGGGCCGTACCTGCCGCCCGACAACAGCACGCTGACGGGGCAGCTTTCGCAGTGGAAGATCGACATCTGCGATCAGCCACTGATCTACGGAAGCCAGCGCTTCGGGTACTACTACTACGGCTGCAACGGCTCCGTGTCGCCGCAGCCGGTGGAAACCTTCAACATCAATGCCGTGATCCATATCCAGGTACCGACCTGCAATATCGATCCGGGATCGGTCACCAAGTCGGTCACGCTGCCGGTCGTCAACACCCAGCAGCTGACGGGCCAGGGAAGCACGGCCGGCAGCACGCCCTTCAGCCTGCTCCTGACCCAGTGCCCGACGGGCCTGAAGGTCTTCATCACGCTCGACAGCGCCAACCCGCAGGCGGGTGCCGCCGGCGTGATCGCGCCCACCACGGGAGCCGGCTATGCCAGCAATGTCGGCGTGCAGATCCTGCGGGCCGATGGCAGCACCCCGGTGACATTCGGCACGGCCATCAATACCGGCACCACGGCGGCCAGCAATTACACGATCGATCTCTTCGCGCGCTATTTCCAGACCGGTCCGACCGTCGCCGGCGGCACCGTCAAGGGCGTGGCGACCTATACGATCAACTACCAGTGACGCCACCGCGGACCCGGGGGCGATGCCTCCGGTCCACGCGCCCGATGGCCTCTGGCGGGACATCCGCGTCGGCTGCATCAACGCCCTGGATGTGAAACCGGGACATGCCGCGGGAAGGCCCGCCGAATCCCGGCTCGCGGGGCGCGCGCGTCCCGTCGGCCATGGCCCTGGCACCGCCCGCCCGGGCAACGCGCCCGGATCGCCTCAGAGATAGGTCCGCGTCGCCAGCTGCAGCGTCGCATCCGGCGTGAAGACCTGGAAGTAGGTGTTCACGCGGGGATCGACCACCGCGGTCGACAGCTGCGAAATCTTCACGCCGTAGACTGTTCCGACCGTCGCCTTGTCCAGGTTTCCGACGCCACACTGGCCCGTCGTCTCCTGGTTCTGACCGTCGCGCGGGCCGTTGGGCGCGCGCACGTCCTGCGTGCAGGTGGGCGCGAGGATGGCGCCCGTGAAGGTGATGCGCCCGTCGGCGGCGTGCGCGGCTACCGTGCCAGCCATCCACGTGGCAAGTGCTACTGCAAGCAGCCGGCCGGCACGTGTGATGTGAGTTGTGGTTTCCATGTCCCTGTTCCTCGAAACTGTCGTGCAATCGACGTTCCGTGGTGCCAATTTAGGACGATGGAAAAAACCGTATGTGACGGATTCGACAGAATTTTTCGGGTAGGCCGATCGACCGATTCGGCACTGTGATACCGGTCACGTTTTTCCCGCAAAATGGGCGAATCCGGCCAAATCGCGGGCTGGCGCACAGGCAAAAAGCCAACCACGCCTTGTTTTTCGGCGCTTTCAGCGCGACGAGATGTATTTTTCCCGACGGATGCGGCGCACCGGCAGGCCGCGCTCCTTGAGCTCGGCGAAGGCCGCATCGACCATGTTCGGGTTGCCGCACAGGTAGGCGATGTCGTGATCGGGATGGGGTTCGATCTCGGCCAGCACCTGCTGCACGTAGCCGAGCCGGTCGTGCGGACGCGGGTCCGGGCGCGCGCCGCGACTGAAGCACGGATGGAAGCGGAAGCCGGGATGGGCCCGCGCGAAGGCCTCGAATTCCTCGCCGTACAGCAGCTCGGCCTCGTTGCGCGCGCCGTACAGCAGCACCACCTCGCAGTCGCGCTCGCCGATCAGGCGGGCCAGCTGCGGCAGCATCGCGCGATAGGGCGTGACACCGGTGCCGGTGGCGATCAGCAGGTAGCGCCGGTTGTCGTCCTCGTCCATCAGGCAGAAGCGCCCGTACGGTCCGCTGGCCTCGATCTCGTCGCCGGCCTGCAGGTCGCCCAGGAGCTTCGTGGCGGCACCGCCATCGACGTAGCTGACGGCGATCTCGATCCGCTTCACCGCCTCGGCGTCGGGTTCGCCCACCGTGGCCACCGAGTAGCTGCGCTTGGTCGGCTTGCCGTCGTCGTAGTGGAAATGCACCTGCAGGAACTGTCCCGGACGAAAGGCCAGGGCCTGGCCATCCACCCGCTCGAAGGCCAGGTGGCGAACCGTGGGCGCCAGCATGAAGCTGTCGACGAGGCGGAGCTGGAAGCGTTCGATCATGATCGGGACTCGCATCGGGCCGATCCGGGGCGCGGTCGGCATTCAGTCGCGGAAACGGTGCATTCACCGCTCCGGCATGGCGGTAGCAGGCAAGCCCGTTATCATAGAAGGCTGCGATCCGGCTGCAAACCGCCGGGCCCTCCGCATCCGCGGATCGGCCCCGCAAGCGCTTGCCGGACCTTGATGTTCACGCCAGGCCACCCATGTCACCGGCCTGCCCACCGGATACCTGTCCATGACCGAAGCACCGGCACTGGAAATCACCGACCTGCGCAAGACCTACGCCAGCGGCACCGAGGCGCTCAAGGGCGTGTCGCTGACCGTGCAGCAGGGCGACTTCTTCGCCCTGCTCGGCCCCAACGGCGCGGGCAAGTCGACCCTGATCGGCATCCTGAGCTCGCTGGTCAACGCCAGCGGCGGCAGCGCCAGGATCTTCGGCGTGTCGATCCACGAGGACCGCAGCCGGGCCATGCACCTGATCGGCCTGGTGCCGCAGGAGATCAACTTCAACCAGTTCGAGAAGCCGTTCGACATCTGCGTCAATGCCGCCGGCTTCTACGGCATCCCGCGCGAGGAGGCCATGCGTCGCGCCGAGAAGTACCTGCGCGAACTGCGCCTGTGGGACAAGGCCCAGCAGCCGGCGCGTTCGCTGTCGGGCGGCATGAAGCGCCGCCTGATGATCGCCCGCGCGATGATGAACGAACCGAAGCTGCTGATCCTCGACGAGCCGACGGCCGGCGTGGACATCGAGATCCGCCGTTCGATGTGGCAGTTCGTCACCGGCATCAATGACGCCGGAACCACGGTGATCCTGACCACGCACTACCTGGAGGAAGCCGAGCAGCTGTGCCGCAACATCGCCATCATCGACCACGGCTCCATCGTCGAGAACACCGGCATGAAGCAGTTGCTGGCCAAGCTCGACGTGGAGACCTTCGTGCTCGACACCAGCGCGCTGCCGGCGACGCTTCCCGACGTCGATGGCATCACGCTGCGGCGCAGGGACGAACACACGCTGGAAGCGGACATGGCGCGCGGCCACGACCTCAACTCGCTGTTTGCCATGCTCAGCGCCAAGGGCATCACCGTGACATCGATGCGCAACAAGGCCAACCGGCTCGAGGAGCTGTTCGTGCGCCTGGTCGAGAAGAACGACGACGGACGGGAGAACGCCGCGTGAGCAGCAACGTCAGCAACAACCTGGTCGCCCTCAACACCATCGTGCGTCGCGAGGTCATGCGCATCGTGCGCATCTGGTCGCAGACGCTGATTCCGCCGGCGATCACCGCCTCGTTGTACTTCATCATCTTCGGCACCGTGATCGGCAGCCACCTGCAGAAGGTGCATGGCTACGACTACATGACCTACCTGGTGCCCGGCCTGGTGATGATGCAGGTCATCACCAACAGCTACGGCAACATCACCAGTTCCTTCTTCGGCGCCAAGTTCCAGCGCTTCGTCGAGGAAATGCTGGTCTCGCCGATGCCCAGCTGGGTGATCCTGTCCGGCTACATCATCGGCGCCATGGTGCGCGGCCTGACCCTGGGCGTGATCGTGCTGCTGATCTCGATGCTGTTCACGCACCTGCACGTCGAGCACCCGCTGATCACCATCACCACGGCCATGCTGACCTCGATGGTGTTCGCGCTGGCCGGCTTCGTCAACGCGGTGTTCGCCAAGAAATTCGACGACATCGCCATCGTGCCCAGCTTCGTGCTGACCCCGCTGACCTACCTGGGCGGCGTGTTCTACTCGATCGACCAGCTGGGCGAGCCGTGGCACAGCATCTCGCTGGCCAATCCGATCCTGTACATGGTCAACGCCTTCCGCTACGGCATGCTGGGCGTGTCCGACATCCACATCGGCGTGGCCTACGCCGTCATGGTGTTCTTCGCGCTGGCTCTGGGCGGTTTCGGCCTGTTCCTGTTGCACCGCGGCATCGGCATGCGCAGCTGAGGCGGCCCGTCCGTTCCGGGCGGACCGCCTGCCTCGGCCGACCGACGCGCTGTCAGCGACCGCCGCCCTGGCCGCCACCCGTCCTGGGCTGCATGCCGCCACCGCGACGCATGGGCTGCTGCATCGGCATGTCCGGCAGCTTCATGCCGCGCTGGCTGGCGCGCTCCTGCATGGCCTTGTGGTGCTCGGCGCGGATGCGGTCGCGCTCGGCCCGGGTCTTGGCCGCGCGCATCTTCTGACGGTAGGCCGCACGCTCGGCCGGCGTCATCAGCTGGCTGCCATAGATCCGGTTCCGGGCCTGGTCCTGCGCCTGGGCGCGGGTCTGAGCCTGAGACTGGTCCTGGGTCTGGGCCTGCGGTTGCGCCATGGCCAGGGGGGTCATGCCCAGCAAAATCGCAAGAATCACCACGCGTTTCATGACATTTACCTCGCTCGGTATGGGGGTGAACCGGCGCCTGTCGCGCACGGGCATCCAAGCCTGCGCCCGTCCCGGACCCGAGACATTGATCCACATCAATGACGATCCGCGCCGACCCCATGCCTTTCGGAATACGGCCGCGCCCGGCCATGCGGTTACCATGCGCGCATGCACGAACCGATCCCTGCCGCGAACGTCCGTTCCCAACTCGCCGAAGACGGATTCGCCTTCATCCACGGCGCGACCCTGCGCCCGGCGCTGCTGCAGGCCGGGAGCCTCTCGGACTGGGCGGCGTTCGCGGCCAGCTGGAACGACCTCTACGAGGACGCCTACATGGCCGACCGTGGCCGCTACCGACGGCGACGCTTCGGGGTGTTCGCGATCGACGCCGAGGGGATCATCGAGCAACCGCGCCAGCCGCATTACCAGAGCCTGGACTACAACCGCCTCAATGGCGGCGTGGAGCGCTGGTACGAACCCATCGAGGCCGCCATCAGCCAGGGGCCCAGCCTGCGCGCGATCCTCGGCTTCGCCCACGGCATGTTCGCGCCGCTGCTGCCGCAGGTGGCGCGCTGGCACGTGGAAGTGCACCAGTTCCGCATCCTGGCCAGTCCGGACGAACCCGGCAAACCGACGCCCGAGGGGGTGCACCGCGACGGCGTCGACTTCGTGCTGGTGCTGCTGGTGGAACGGCGCAACATCGACAGCGGCACCACCACCATCCATGCCCCGGACGGCACCGAGCTGGGCAGCTTCACGCTGACCGCGCCACTGGACGCGGCGCTGGTCGACGATGCCCGCGTCAAGCACGGCGTCACGCCGGTCTCCGCCCACGATCCGGCGCTGCCGGCCTGGCGCGACGTGCTGGTGGTGACCTTCCGCCGCTCCTGACACGAAAAGGCCCCGACCGCACGCGGCCGGGGCCCGGTAGTCCGGAAAAAGCGATTACTTGGACGCGGGCGGCGTCGGCATCGGCGCCAGGCTGAAGCTGATGGTGCTCATCTTCGCGTCCAGGGCCTTGATGACGGCTTCGGTCAGGTCGTTGTCGGCATTGCCGGAGATCACCGCGTCGCGATCCAGCAGGATGCCGCAGCCACGGCTCTTGTACTGCGCCTCGACCAGCGGGTTGGCGGCCTTGCTGATTTCCTGCATGGCCTTCATGCGGGTCAGCTGCAGGCGGCGGTCGAGGATCGCCGTGGTGCGCTTGAGCTGCTGGCCCTGCTTGTTCAGCTGCTGCTCCTTGGCGTCGCGCTGCTGCGGCTGCATGGTCTGGGCGTCCTTCTGGTAGGCCTGGACGTCCTTCTGGAACTGGTCACGCATCTTGCCGATCTGCGTGTTGGCCTGTTCGCCCAGCTGCTGCATGCGCTTGTCCATGGCCTGGCCCACCTTCGACTGCGCCAGCACCTGGTCGCGGGAAAGCATGCACACGCCGGCCACCTTGCCGCCGAGGGCGTTCTGGGCCCGCACGGGAGCGGCGGAAAGGGCCGTCATGCCGAGCAGCGCGGCGACGGTGATGACACGATATGAAACCATGGTGGTACCTCTTTTCGTCGTATTCGTGCGGCGCAAGCGCCGGCCTGGAAAGCGTGCAAGTTGCCCAGCATAGCAAGAGCGGGCCCCTGCCCGCATGAACCGGGGCCGACTCGCGTCCATCGCGGGAAGACCCGCCCGGGGCTACTTCTTCTTGTCCCCGGACTTGCGCAACGGCGCCAGCGACTCGAACTTGCTGGCGTATTCCTCGGTCACCGCCTGCGCGTCGCTGCTGGACGTGATCACCCGCGGGGTGATCAGCACGATCAGCTCGGTGCGGTCGCGGTGGCGGCTGGTGGTGCCGAACAGCCGGCCCACCAGGGGCAGCCGGTTCAGGCCCGGGATGCCGGTGTCGGTCTTGCCCTCGTCCTGCTGGATCAGGCCGCCCAGCAGCACGGTCTGACCACTCTGGACCGCGATCTGCGTGTTCAGTTCCCGCTTGTCGATGGGGAAATTGCCGAATTTGTCGGCGATCCCCGGCTTGCTGACCACCTGGTCCAGGTTCAGGTACACCAGGCCGCCGGGATTGACCCGCGGGCGCACCTGCAGGATCACGCCGGTGTCCTTGTAGCTGACCTCGCCCAGGGCATTCACGCCGCCGTTGTTGGTACTGTTGATGCCGCCGGTGAAATAGGTCTGGTTGACCGGGATCTGGGTGCCGACCTGGATCTTCGCCTCCTGGTTGTTCATCACCACCAGCGACGGCGCCGACAGCACCTTGGTGTTGCCGCTGGTCTCCATGGCGTGCACGGCGACCTGCAGGTTGCTGTTGACGAACGAGTAGAAGAAGTTGTCCGTGCCCGGCACGAACTGCGAGCCGCCGCCGCCCAGGGCCCACTGCTGCTGGTTGCCGGGCTGGCCCGGGACGAAGCCGCCGCTGCCGTCCGGATGGCCATTGATCAGGCCTTCCAGGTACCACTGCACGCCGAAGCTGAACTTGCCGGTGAGCTGCACCTCGAGGATGCGGGTCTCGATCTGCACCTGCAGCGGCACGATGTCCAGGCGCTGGATGGCCGATTCGATCTCCGCCCACTGCGAGGGCCGGCAGCGCACCAGCAGCTGGTTGTTGGCGTCCACCGCGGTGATGCCGATGCCGCCCTGGTCGGCCTGGCCCAGGGTGCCCTGGGTGGCGCTCATGCGTGGGCGCGCCGACAGGCCCGAGCCGCTGAGACCACCGCCGCCGCCACCGCCGCCTGCGCCGCCGCCCTTGCCGTCGCCACCCAGGCCGCCGCCGCCAGCGGCATCCATCGACGACCCGGACGACATGTCCGCGCCGCCCCCGCGCATGGCCCCGGAGGCGGCGCTGCCGCCCTTGCCGCCGCCGGCGAAGCTGCCAATGGTGCCGCCGCTCAGGCCCGGGCCGACCGAGCCGCCGCTGTCGCCGCCCCCCGAGCTGGAGGACGCGCCGTTGTAGATCTGGTTGAGGTAATCGGCCAGGTAGGAGGCCTGCACGTTCTTGACGTCATACACGTACAGCTGCGGCTGGTTGCCGCCGCCGCGGTCGATGCGCTCGATCCAGTCGCGCACCTCGCCCAGGTAGGTCGGCTGCGGGGTGATGACCACGATCGAGTTGGTGCGCTTGATCGGGATGAAGCGCAGCATGCCGGCCAGCGGCGAGTCGCTCTTGGCGCCGAACATCTTGTCCAGTTCCGGCATCAGCTGGGTGACGTCGGCGCGTTGCAGGCCGAACACGCCCACCGACATGCCCTTGAGCCAGTCGACGTCGAAGGTGCGGATGGTGCGCTGGTAGTTGGCCAGCTCCTGCGGCGTGCCGCCCATCACCAGCAGGTTGCGCGCCGGGTCGACCAGCAGGAAGGCCTTGCCACGGGCGAACGGCTTGAGCAGCTTCTGCATCTGTTCGGCGCCGATGTAGTGCAGCGGGAACAGCCGCGCCTGCATGCCGCTGCTGGGCCGGATCGCGCCCAGGCTCGGCGCCAGGTTGCCGGCCACGGCCTCCTTGGCCGGCAGCACCAGGTAGCTGCCGTTCTTCTCCACCAGCGCGTTGTCGGTCCACGACAGCAACGTCTCCAGGATCGGCAGCGCCTGGTCCTGGGTGACCGGCTGCGCGGTGGAGAAGGTGATGTTGCCCTTCACGCCCGGCGCGATCGCGTAGTTGCGCTTGAGCAGGTTGCCGAGCACGGCCTTGACCACGGCCTGGATCGGCTGGTTCTCGAAATTGAACACCACCTTGCCCTGCTCGCCCGCGTGTCCGGCACGCGGCGGGATCGAACGCACGAACACGCCCGTGCCCTTGGCGATCTCGCTCTTCGGCGGCGGCGTCGCTCCCCTGTCCGGACGCAACGGCTGGGCCGGGACCTTCGGCGGCTGGTCGACGCCGGCCATGGCCTCGCGTTGCAGGCTGTCGTTGCCCTGCGGCTGCGGCAGCGTGCTGCACGCGCCCAGCAGCACGATCAGGAGCATCATCGAAATTGCAGTGAACTTGGACATGGGTCAGTGCTCTTGTTCCTGTTGCGCCTGCATCTGCTGGCGCCGTGACTTGATTCGTGCCTTGAGGGCTTCCTCGCGCTTGAGCCGTTCCTGCTCGGCCTGGTCGCGCGCGGGGTCGGCCTGGCGACCCTGTGCCGGCGAGCGCATGCGCAGCGCCGCGGCCCGCTCCGGATGCACGGCCCTGGCCGGGATCACCTTGCGGGCGGGTTCGCTGTTGCCGCGGGGTGTGGCGTTGGCTTTGCCATTGCCGTTGTCGTGACCGGAGTCGGGCGCCGGCGCCACGCTGTCGCCGCGATCGCCGGCCACCACCAGGTTCAGCTCCGTGCGCTGGCCGTTGCGGCTGAACACCGCGCTGCGCGGCTTGACCTCGGTCAGCGTCCAGCCGCTGTTGCCCACGCTCTCGCCCTCGCGCACGCGCACGTCGCTGTCGTCGCCGGAGCGGCCGTGCAGCAGCGCCATGCGCAGGCCGGGGGTGATGATGATGCCGGTCAGCTGCAGGTCGCCGAGGGTGACGTTGCCACCGCCGCTGTCGGCCTCGGGCGCGGGCTGGCGGTCGGTGGTGAACAGCGGATGCTGCCAGACATCGGCGAACTGCTGCAGCGGCGGCGCCGCGCGGCGGGCCACCGCATCGGCCTTGGGCAGGGCCGCCGCCTTGCCGGCGGCATCCCAGTGCACGCCGCGGCCGATACCCAGCACGAACGCGACCAGCACCAGCGCCGCCATCGCGCAGGCGGCACCGAGCAACGGGGTCAGACGACGCTGCTCGGCGGCATTCATCGCGCGCGGCCTCCCTTGTCCGCGGCCTGGCGCAGGTAGCCACTGAGGCTGAATTGCACCTGCAGCGGCTGCAAGCTGCCGCTGGCGTCGCGCACCGGGCTGCGATAGGCGCTGAAGTTGTCTATGAAAAGGTATGGCGTGTTCTGCTCCAGGTCGTACAGCACCGCCGACAGCGCGTGCATGCCGCAGCTGAGATTGATGTTGACCGTGACCTTGCGGTACGGCCCCTTGCCCTGGTCGGTCTGCACCGGCATCTTCTGCACCACCGAGCAGGGACCCAGCGCGGTATGCGCGTTGGCCACGTCCACCACGTGCTGCATCAGGTTGGCCGAGGCGGTGCTGGGATCGCTTTCCGGCAGCAGGGCGCCATTGCTGGCCTGGCCCTTCTGCATGCGCGCCAGGCGCGCCTCCAGGCCCTTGCGCTGCGCCAGGACGCCGGCATAGCGCTGCTGGTCGGCGCGCAGCTGCTCGATCTGCGCCGACATCTCAAGCTGCGGCGCCACGAACCACCAGTGCAGCAGCGCGAAGTAGCCCAGCGCCAGCACCAGCAGCGTGAGCAGCAGGGCCAGCACGCGGCTCTCAACGGGACGCAGTTGCATGATCCCCCGCCTTGTCATGGCCACCCGCGGCATCATCCAGCGTGCGCAGGTGGGCGGTCAGGTAGAACCGTTCCTTGTGGGTCCGCGGGTCGGTGCGGATCACGCCCTGGAAACCGGGTTCGGACAGGTAGGGCGACTGCTTGAGCAGGTCGACCAGGCGCGCGGCCTGCGGGCTCTGGCCCTGCATGCCGACGCTGCCGTCGCTGCCCAGGGTGAAGCGCTCCAGCCAGGTGTCCTGCGGCAGACGCTTGCTGAGGTCCTGCAGCACGTCGAGCACGGTCGGCGACTGCGCACGCTGGCGCGCCAGGAAGCTGGCCGCGCCGGCGCTGGCCTGCAGCTGCTGGCGCAGGCGCATCACCGCGCGCGCCTGCACATGCATGGCGTCGACGCGATCCTGCATCCGGTCGATCACGGCCTGCCGGTTGTGCAGCCACTGCAGCATGCCCAGCAGCACCAGCACCACCAGCAGCGCGCCCAGCACCAGGTTGAGCCGGCGCCGCGGATGCACCCGCCGGCGCCGGTCCGCCTCGGGCAGCAGATTGGCGCCCAGTCGCCCGCCGTCGGCCAGCGCGTCGACGGCATCGATCTCGATGCCGGCCTCGCCGAGGCGCTGCAGCAGCGGCTCCAGGCGCTGCCGGGGCGCGGCGACCAGGGTGACCCCGAGCTGGGTGGCGCCCGGTGACGGGGCGTCCTCGAGCACGTCGAAGGCCACCTGGTCGGCGCTGAACGGGGTCTGCCGGTCCATTTCGTAGGCCACCACCTGGCGCAGGTTGGCGGCCGCCGCCAGGGGCAGCGTCAGGGGCCGGCGCAACACTTCGCGCCCCGGAAGGCACAGGGCGATGCGCAGATCCGCCGCATCGATGCCCTCACAGGCCTCGCGCAGCGCCGCCTGCTGCTGCGCCGGGCTCAGGCCGGCATCGATCCGCGCCAGCGGCGCGGCCGCCCCGGGCGCGAGCACCAGCCAGTCCTCGCCCTGCGGCTGCAGCAAGCGCCATTGCGGGCCGCGGGCCAGCGCGGCCTGCCAGCGCCGCGGCAGCAGCGCGCGCAGTTCCGCGCCCCACCAACGCGCGAACGCGGGCAGCGGCGAACCGCGCCAGGCGCGGCGCACCGACTCCAGCTGCGGACGCATGGACTGCGCCAGTGACGACATTCATTCCTCCCGCATGTTTCCCTGTTGCGCGCAGGCCCCCACCACGCGCGCATGCCCGGTTCATGTACCGGGGCGATTCCGGATCGGCGACCATACTATGAAAGCCCCCGCGCGTGCTGTATCGGCAAATTTCCGATGCCCGCCGCCAACGCTTGCGACCGCATTGGCGAGGCGGAGTTCATCGGACCGCGTGGCGGGATCCGGAGCGGCATGCTAGAACCGGGACGCCGGGCCCACGACGGGCACGATGACCAACGTGAGGGACCACCGGGTGAGCCTCCTGAAGATCGACCGCCTGCTGCCGCACGCCCTGGCATGCCTGCTGCTGCTTGCCGGTCTGCCAGCGATGGCCGACCGCCCGCCACCCAGCCCCGCGCAACGGCAGGCCCTGGTGGATTCGCTGACCTTTCGCGGCGGCACATTCGTCGTGCCCGGCGCGCACGCCAGCATCGCGTTGACCCCGTCATTCAAGTATCTCGACGCCAGCGATGCACGAACACTGCTCGAGCAGATCTGGGACAACCCGCCCGACCCCGACGTGCTGGGCATGATCGTGCCCGACGACGCGGCCACCCGACTGCAGCTCAAGCGCGATATCTTCGCCGTCGCCGTGTATTACAACGGCAATGGGCGCGTCCCGGTCGAAGACGTGCATACCCTGAACGAGCAGGATCTGTTCACGGACCTCGAGGTCGCAGGGCACCGTGGCAGTCTCGCGGACGACGTGGTAGAACGTGCCCGATGCCCGCGGCGGGGGCCGCGGCGCACGTGAAGGATCACAGGGGGCACCATGAATACGAATCACCGAGCCTTCCGGCTGCTGCTGGCCGGCCTGCTGCTTGTCGTCTGCGCGCCGGTGCTGGCCGCGCACCAGAAACTGACCCGCGAGCAGAAAATTGCCCTGCTGCAGACGCTCCAGTTCCGCCAGGGCACCATCCGGCTGGCCGAGGCGCATGCCAACCTGCAGCTGACGCCCGGCTTCAGCTACCTCGATGGCGGCGATGCCCGCAAGCTGCTGGAACAGGTCTGGGACAACCCGCCCGACGACCGCGTGCTGGGCATGATCGTGCCCGCCCGGCAGTACCGGGACCTGTTCAAGGACGGCGCCTACGCCGTGGTCGTCACCTACCGCGACGACGGCTACGTCTCGGACAAGAACGAAGCCGACATCGACTACGACAAGATGCTGCGTGACATGCAGGCGCCCGGCGGCGCCCAGGCGCCGGCCCCGCCGCCGCCGCCCACCTAGCGCCGCGGCTTGGCGCGGTGGGTGGGGGTGGCCGTCCACGGGTCGTCCGGCCACGGGTGCTTGGGATAACGGCCCTTCAGCTCCTTCCTCACTTCCGGGTAGGTGCGCTCCCAGAAGCCGGCCAGGTCCTGGGTGACCTGCATCGGCCGCCCGGCGGGCGACAGCAGGTGCAAGGTCACCGGCACGCGGCCGCCGCCCACGCGCGGGGTGTCGGCCAGGCCGAACAGCTCCTGCAGCTTGACCGCCAGCACCGGTGGCGCGTCGGGCGCGTAGTCGAGCCGGTGGCTGCGTCCGCTGGGCACGGTCAGTGATTCGGGCGCCTGGGCGTCGAGTTGCTGGCGCTGGGCGTAGTCGAGTCGGGACGAAAGCGCCTGCGACAGGTCCGCCGCCGACAAGGCGTCCAGCTTGCGCTTGCCGACCAGATACGGCGCCAGCCAGGTCTCCAGCGTGGCCAGCAGCGCCGCGTCGGAAAGATCCGGCAGGTCCAGCTCGGGCATCCAGGTCCGCAGCGCCTGCACGCGGGCGCGCAGGCGCCGGGCCGCGGCGCTCCACGGCAGCGCGTGAAGGCCCCGCTCGCGCACCCGCGCCAGCAGCGCCGGCAGGGCATCCTCGGGTTTGACCGGCACGCTGCGCCGCTCCAGCACCAGGGCGTCGAAGCGGCGCTCCTCGAACGCCTCGGCGGCCTCGCGCCCGGCATTCCAGCGCGCCACGCGTTCGGTGACGAAACGCTCGGGATAGTCGCGTTCCAGCAGCGCCGGGTCGAAGGGCGCGGCGGCGAACACCAGGCTGTCGCGGTTTTCCAGGCGCAGGTCCAGGACCACCAGCCACGGCTCGCCCAGCAGGGCGGTGTCCTCGTGCAGGCGCGCGCCGCGCCCGTTGCTCAGCTGGTAGCGCAGTGGCTGGCCCTCGACCTGCATGGCCAGGCGGTCGGGGAAGGCATGCGCCAGCAGGTCACCGACCGCATGACTGTGCGGCATGCCGCTGGCGGCCGCGCGCGCACCGATGCGCTGGCGCCAGCCGCGTGCCGCGCGCTCGATGGCGGCCAGCGCCCCGGCGTCGGCACCGCCACGCCGCGCCACGGCCGCACCACCGTCGCGCCAGGCATGCAGCGCCGCGACGCGGGCGCGAAAATCATCATTGCGGGCCTGCGCGCCACGCAGCGGCGAGCGCGCGTCGAGCAGGGCCAGCAGGTCGGCCATCAGGCCGTGCACGGGCGGCGCGGCGCGCGCCACGGCGGCAGCCAGGCGCGGCGTGGCGCCCAGCGCGTGCATGCGCCGGCCCAGGGCGGTGATGCGGTCGTCCGCGTCCAGCGCACCCAGCCGGCGCAGCAGCTCACGGGCCTGCGCCAGCGCGCCCGCCGGCGGCGGGTCCAGCCACGGCAGCGCGTCGTGGCCCCAGGCGGCCAGGTCCAGCGCCAGGCCGGACAGTTCGGCCTGGCTGATCTCGGCCACGCGCTCGGCGTCCAGGCGCTGGCTCTCGGGCCACAGGCGATAGGCCGTGCCCGGCGCCACGCGGCCGGCGCGGCCGGCGCGCTGGTCGGCCGAGTCGCGGGCGATGGCCACCGTGCGCAGCCGCGTGAATCCGGAGTTGGGATCGAACTGCGGCACCCGCGCCAGGCCGCTGTCGACCACGGCCCGGATGCCCGGCAGGGTGACGCTGGACTCGGCCACGTTGGTGGCCAGGATGACCCGTCGCGCGCCCCCCTCGCCCGGCGTCAGCGCGGCCTGCTGGTCGACCAGCGACAGTTCTCCGTGCAGCGGCACCACCTCGGTGCCGGCATCGAGCTGTTCGCCGAGCAGTCGTCCGGCGCGGGCGATCTCTCGCTGGCCGGGCAGGAAGGCCAGCACGTCGCCCTCGTTCTCGGCAAGGGCCTGGCGCACCGTGCGCGCCAGGTGCTGCTCGACGCCTTCCTGGGGGCGCGCCGGCGGATGCTCGATGCGCACCGCGAAGCTGCGGCCCGGGCTGCTGATCCGCGGCGCGTCGAGCCAGCGGGCGATGCGCTCGCCATCCAGCGTCGCCGACATCACCAGCAGGCGCAGATCCGGGCGCAGGCTGCCCTGCACGTCCAGCGCCAGCGCGGCGCCGAGGTCACCGGCCAGGTGGCGTTCGTGGAATTCGTCGAAGAGGATGGCGCCGACGTCGGACAGCTCCGGATCGTCCTGGATACGCCGTGTCAGCAGGCCCTCGGTGATCACCTCGATGCGCGTGTCCGGACCCAGGCGCGATTCGAAGCGGATCGCGTAGCCGACCGTGTGGCCGAGCGGCTCGCCGCGCTGCGCCGCCATGAAGGTGGCCGCCGCGCGCGCGGCGATCCGGCGTGGCTCCAGCACCAGGATGCGCCGTCCGGCCAGCCACGGCGCGTCCAGCAGCGCCAGCGGCACCTGGGTGGTCTTGCCGGCGCCGGGCGGCGCCTCCAGCACCAGGCGCGTGCCCGCCTGCAAGGCTTCCAGTATCCGTGGCAGCAACGGTGAAATGGGAAATGACATGCTTGCGCAGGTGGGGACGGAGGACGTTAAGCAGCAGCTTAACGTCCTCCGTCCCCTGCAACTTACAATGCGTTCTTTTGCACGACCGAAAACACCATGCACCTGATCGACATCGGCGCCAACCTGACCCACGATTCCTTTGCCCACGACTTCGCCGCCGTGCTGCAGCGCGCGCACGAGCACGACGTGGCGAAGATGATGGTCACCGGCGCCAGCCGCGAAGGCAGCGAGGCGGCACTGGCGCTGGCGCGCGCGCATCCGGGCGTGCTGTTCGCCACCGCCGGCGTGCATCCGCACCACGCCATCGACTACGACGCCGACACCGATGCCCTGCTGCGCCGCCTGGCGGCCGAGCCGGAAGTGCGCGCGGTTGGCGAGACCGGCCTGGATTACCACCGCAACTACTCCCCGCGCGATGTGCAACTGCGGGTGTTCGAACGGCAGCTGACGATCGCGGCGGAACTGGAGATGCCGGTGTTCCTGCACCAGCGCGACGCGCATGCCGATTTCCTGGCCCTGCTCAAGTCCTTCCGCGACGACCTGCCCGCGGTCGTGGTGCATTGCTTCACCGACACCCGCGAGGCGCTGTTCGACTACCTGGACCTGGACTGCCACATCGGCATCACCGGCTGGCTGTGCGACGAACGCCGCGGCCTGCATCTGCGCGAATGCGTGCGCGAGATTCCCGAAGGCCGCCTGATGATCGAGACCGACGCGCCGTACCTATTGCCGCGCACGGTGCGCCCGGCGCCCTCGCACCGGCGCAACGAGCCGATGTACCTGAAACACATCTGCGAGGAGCTGGCGCGCGATCGTGGCGAGGACGTGGAGACCACGGCGAAGCACACGGCCACGACCGCCGCCGCCTTCTTCAACCTGCCGTAAGGTGCGGCTCGGCTCTTGGGGACGGAGCACGTTAAGCCGCGGCTTAACGTGCTCCGTCCCCTGATCTACGGTCCCCTGATCTACGACCTGCGCGGAGGTGAAAGTCCCAGCACACCCTGCGTGGTGCATCCGGGTCGCCCCAAGCCTCAAGCACGTCCGCCTCGACACTCTCCACCGCATCCTCGCCGGTGGCCTTGCGGAAGCGCTGGCTGCCCGACCAGGAGCGCATGTAGGCCAGGAACTGCGCCGCGGTCCAATGCGAGTGCATGTCGAGAGCCGGCGCCTGGACCGGTTCCAGCGGCACGTCGATGCCGGCGTAGCCCGACTCCACCAGCGCCCGCTCGGGCGGCCAGTAGGGCGCGGTCAGGTCGGCATAGACCCGGTTCTTGAGCGCGTCGATGGCCGGGGTGACATGGCAGTCGGCGTAGGTCCACGCCGCGAACAACCCGCCCGGCTTCAACACTCGCCGCACCTCGGCGAAGAAGCGCGGATGATCGAACCAGTGCAGCGCCTGGCCGACCGTGACCACGTCGGCCTCGCCGTCACCGAGACTGCACTGCTCCGCCGGCTCCACGCGGAAATCGATGCGCGCATGCGCCGGTGCCTGGCCGACCTGCTCGGCACTGGGATCGGTGGCCAGCACGCGCTCGAACCGCGCCGCCAGCGCGTGCGCCACCTGGCCGTTGCCGCAACCGGCGTCCCAGGCCAGCGCGCGGCCCGGCGCCTCGGCGGCCAGCCAGTCGAACAGTTCAGATGGATAGGTCGGGCGCGCCTGGCGATACAGCTCGGCGTGGCCGGAAAAGTGATCCTTGAACGTCATCGCGATGCCTGTATCAAGGGGGACGGAGCACGTTAAGCAAGCGCTTAACGTGCTCCGTGCCCCAGACACTTCAATCCAATCGCCAGGTTGAAGCTGGCCCAATGCGACCTCACCCACGCGCACCCGCACCAGCCGCAGCGTCGGCAGCCCCACGGCCGCCGTCATGCGTCGTACCTGCCGATTGCGGCCCTCGCGGATCGTCAATTCAAGCCAGGCGGTCGGGATGTGCTTGCGGAATCGCACCGGCGGATCGCGCGGCCACAGCCAGCCGGGCGCCGTCGCCAGCAGCTCGACACGGGCCGGGCGCGTCATGCCGTCCTTGAGCTTCACGCCCCTGGCAAGCGTGTCCAGCGCCGCGGCCGTCGGCGTGCCCTCGACCTGCACCAGGTAGGTCTTGGGCTGCTTGTGGCGCGGGTCGGTGAGGCGGTGCGCCAGCGCGCCATCGTCGGTCAGCAACAGCAGGCCCTCGCTGTCGCGGTCCAGGCGACCGGCGGCGTATACGTTCTTCTGCTTGATGTAGTCGGCCAGCACCGGTCGTCCCTCGCGATCGGTGAACTGGCACAGCACGCCGTAGGGCTTGTTGAAGGCAATCAGCATCCAGCAGATGGGGACGGAGGACGTTAAGCCGCCGCTTAACGTCCTCCGTCCCCGTTGTTGGCCGCGTTGTTGGCGGGCTTGACGAAGCGCAGGGTCATCCGATCGGACTCGCCGATGGCCTCGTACTTGGCCTTGTCGGTGGCGCCCAGCGCCAGGGTCGGCGGCAGGGTCCACACGCCCTTGGGATGATGGCGGTCATCGGCCGGGTTGGCATTGATCTCGCTGCTGTCCTCGAGCCTGAAACCGGCGCGGGTGGCCAGTTCGACGACATACTTCTGCGGCAGGTAGCCGCTGCCCTTGACCGCGTCCAGCGCCGCGCCCGGCGCGGCGCGATGATCGACCACGCCCAGCACGCCGCCGGGCTTGAGCACGTCGTAGAAGGCCTTGAACATGGCCTTGGCGTTGCCCGCCTGCACCCAGTTGTGGGCATTGCGGAAGGTCAGCACCATGTCGGCCGAATCCGGCGGACCCAGTGCCGGTCGGGCCGCGTCCATCTCCACGATGCGGGCCTTGCCGAACACGGCCGGATCGCTGGCGAAAAGCTTCTTCAGCGTGCTCTCGTCGCTGGCCGCCTCGCGGTCGCTGTCCGGCGCGAGCACCGCGGCGATGTACTGCCCGTTGTCGCGCAGCAGCGGCGCCAGGATGCGCGCATACCAGCCGCCGCCCGGGGTGATCTCGATCACCGTCATGTCCGGACGCACGCCGAAGAACTCCAGCGTCTTCAGCGGATGCCGATAACGGTCGCGATCGATGTCCGCCTGCGGACGCCAGCTGCCGTCGAGCATCTCGCCGATGCGCTGGGCCGACATCTGGCTGGCCGACACCGGCGGCACCACCTGGTCGGGCTGGTCTTCGGCGATGGGGGCGGCCGTCGCGCTGGCGGTCCCGGCGCTGGCCGGGGTCGGCGCGGCGGGGGTTTCATGCTGCGATGAGGCGCCACAGGCGGCCAGCCAGATGGCCAGCGCCGGAACCAGGACATGCTTCATGGACGTATCCCTCGACTTGGGGTCAACCGTACTCCCGGGCACCCGATCAGGGTACCACGCCAGGGGTTTACGGCCGGACGATGCAGCCGGATTCAGAAGGGTCGCGGACAGACCGACTGCAGGCCGTCCACATGCTCGTTGAGCTCGGCGGCGATGCCCTGCCACATCGGATCGAGGATGAAATCGATGCCTTCGCGACGGGCCAGTTTCGCGGCCGGGATGAAATCGGCGTCGCCGGCCACCAGCACGATCTGGTCGACCTGGTGCTTGTAGGCCATCGAGGCGATGTCGACGCCGATCTTCACGTCGACCTGGGTCTGGCGCATGTCCAGCTCGAAATGGTCATCACGCAGGTCGGCCCACTTCAGCGAACCCTCGCGCAGCGACTGCACGGTGGCCCGCTTGAGCTGCCACTCGCCACCGCGGTCGCTCAGGCGTCCCAGGCGCAGCGCCATCTTGCGCTGGCGGCGCAGGTTGTCGTGCAGGTCCCAGCGGAAGTGCGCCATGTTGCTGTCGCCGAAATCGATGTCCTCGCCGCTGATCGGGCGCTGGAACACCTTGTCCAGAGGCTCGCAGTCGTAGAAGAAGATGCGGTACAGCGCATCCTTGGGCCGGTCCAGCGCACGGATGTGCTCGATGGCCATGGTGAAGGCGGTCTTGGCCACCACGCGCGGATCGTTGGCGTCGCGGTCACTGTAGACCTTGCGGAAACGGGCGAGAAAGAACGCCCCGTCGATGAGGACGGCGGTCGAGGACATAGGACTTCCCTTATCAATGGTATGGAATAGGCATGGATGATCCGCGCCATGGCGCGGCATGGGCATTTCAAGGGATCGGCGGTGCAATGGCAAGTGCGACAAGTCACCCGTCGTTCACGAGGCCAGTGGCGGCTCCGGTTTGCCGATCTGCGCGTACAGCCAGCTGCGGAAGGCCTGGAAGCCCGCATGCGCGCGACTGCGTTCGGGGAACACCAGGTAATAGCCGAAACCGGCCTTGAGGCGCTTGCGCGACAAGGGCACCAGGTGCCCGGCATCGATCAGCGGCTGCGCCATCATGCAACGTCCCAGCGCCACGCCCAGCCCCTGCACCGCCGCGTGATGCAGGGCCTCGGAATTGTCGAAGCCAGCCACGAAGCGGTCGGGCACGCTCCCGCCGTGGCGCTTGAACCAGGCATCCCAGTGGCCGGTGGGATCGCCCAGCAGCGGCGCACGCTCCAGCAGGCTGGCGCGTGATCCACCGATACGCCTGACCAGGTCCGGGCTGGCCACCGGGCAGACCGACTCGTCCAGCAGGTGCTCGCTGTTCACGCCGTCCCAGCCCCCGCGCCCCAGGCGCAGGGCGGCATCGATCGGCTCGCGGTCAAAATCGACCACCGCGGGCGTGGAGTGCAGGTTCAGGTTGATCTGCGGATGCGCGGCCACGAAGTCGGGCAGGCGCGGCACCAGCCAGCCGTTGGCCAGCAACGACACGGTGCTCAGCGTCAGCTTGCGTCCGCTCCGGCAGCAACTGAAATCGCCGAGGGCGCGATCCAGATCGGCCAGTGGATCGCGCACCGCATCCAGCAGCCGCTGCCCGTCCACGGTGAGCGACACGCCGCGTGGCCCGCGCACGAAGACCGGCGCGCCCAACCGCTCCTCCAGCTGGCGCATGCGATGGCTGAGCGCACTGGAGGTCACGTGCATGGTCTCGGCGGCCCGGGTCAGGTTGCCGCTGCGGGCAATCTCGGCGAACGCCTTGAGCAGATCCAGCGAAATGCGCGACATCGTGAAAATATCTCAACTCTGGCTTGTCGAAGTTTCGCTTTTTTGATCCCCAACGTCCACCTAGCATGCACTGTACTCAACATGCAGCGAGGTGAATCATGAACGATTTCATGCGAGTCCTGGGCCTTCTCAGCCGCGACATGCTGATCATGCGCGGGTATTTCCTGCCGGTGCGCGGCCTGGATGGCGGAGCGCAACGCGAAGCCCGGCCACCGGCAGTCAAGCCGGCATCGCCCAGGCATGCGGCAAAGCGCAACGGCGGCTGCGCCTCCGGCCCGGCCTGCGCCTGCTGAACCTTCCGTGTGGCAGCCGCCCTCAGCGGCGCACGGTGGCCACGCCCACCGCCGGCCGCAGCGTTCCCATGCACGAAGGCCGCCCGCGGGCGGCCTTCGTGTTTCGCGGATTTCGCACCGGGTGCGGCGTCGGCGCAGGCGTCAGACCGATGCCGACAGCGCCGCCAGCGCGGCGTTGAGGGTGTCGCTGGGACGCATGGCGGCACCGACCTTGCCCAGGTCCGGGTGGTAGTAGCCGCCCATGTCGACAGCCTTGCCCTGCACGGCGTTGAGCTCGTCGACGATGGTCGTCTCGTTGTCGGCCAGCGTCCGGGCCAGGTCGGCGAAGGCCTGCTTCATGTCGGCATCGTCGTCCTGGTCGGCCAGCGCCTGGGCCCAGTACATGGCCAGGTAGAAGTGGCTGCCGCGGTTGTCCAGTTCGCCGACCTTGCGCGAGGGCGAGCGGTTCTCGTCGAGGAAACGGGCGTTGGCGGCATCCAGCGCCTCGGCCAGCAGTGTCGCGCGGGCGTTGCCGTGGGTCTTGCCCAGGTGCTCGAGCGAGGCGGCAAGGGCCAGGAACTCGCCCAGCGAATCCCAGCGCAGGTGGTTCTCCTCGACGAACTGCTGCACGTGCTTGGGCGCGGAGCCACCGGCGCCGGTCTCGAACAGGCCGCCGCCGGCCATCAGCGGCACGATGGAAAGCATCTTGGCGCTGGTGCCCAGCTCCATGATCGGGAACAGGTCGGTGAGGTAGTCGCGCAACACATTGCCGGTCACCGAGATGGTGTCCTGGCCCTTGCGGATGCGCTCGAGCGAATGCCGGGTGGCCTCGACCGGCGACAGGATGCGGATGTCCAGGCCGTCGGTGTCGTGGTCGGCGAGGTAGGTCTCGACCTTGGCGATCAGCTGGCGGTCGTGGGCGCGCCCTTCGTCCAGCCAGAACACGGCCGGCGTGGCGCTGTCGCGGGCACGGGTCACGGCCAGCTTGACCCAGTCGCGCACCGGCGCGTCCTTGACCTGGCACATGCGCCAGATGTCGCCGGCCTCGACCGCGTGCTCGAAGACCACGTTGCCGTCGGCGTCGGTCACCTTCACGGTGCCGTCGACGGGCATCTGGAAGGTCTTGTCGTGCGAGCCGTATTCCTCGGCCTTCTGCGCCATCAGGCCGACGTTGGGCACGCTGCCCATGGTCGCCGGATCGAAGGCGCCGTGCGCCTTGCAGTCCTCGATCACGGCCTGGTACACGCCTGCGTAGGCGCGATCGGGAATGATCGCCTTGGCGTCCTGGCGATCGCCCTGTGCGTTCCACATCTTGCCCGAGTCGCGGATCATCGCCGGCATCGAGGCGTCGATGATGACGTCGCTGGGCACGTGCAGGTTGGTGATGCCCTTGTCGGAATTGACCATGGCCAGCTTCGGACGCTCGGCGTACAGCGCGTCGATGTCGGCCCTGATCGCGTCCTGCTGCCCGGCCGGCAGCGCGCCGATGCGCGCGTACAGGTCGCCGATGCCGTTGTTGGCGCTGAAGCCGATCTGCTTGAGCGCATCGGCGTGCTTGTCCAGCACCGCCTTGTAGAACTCGCTCACCACGACGCCGAAGATGATCGGGTCGGAGACCTTCATCATGGTGGCCTTCAGGTGCACCGAGAACAGCACGCCGGCGGCCCTGGCATCGGCGATCTGCGCGTCGATGAAGGTGGCCAGCGCCTTGCGGCTCATCACCGCGGCGTCGACGATCTCGCCTTCCAGCACCGGCACCGATGCCTTCAGCACCGTCTCGCTGCCGTCGGCGCCGTGCAGGGTGATCTTCAGTGCACCGGCCTTGGTCATGGTGGCCGACTTCTCGCTGCCGTAGAAATCGCCGCCGTCCATGTGCGCGACGTGGGTCTTCGAATCGCCGCTCCAGGCGCCCATCCGGTGCGGATGCTTGCGCGCGTAGGCCTTGACCGACTTCGGCGCGCGGCGGTCGGAGTTGCCCTCGCGCAGCACCGGGTTCACGGCGCTGCCCTTGACCTTGTCATAGCGCGCGCGGGTGGCTTTCTCGGCGTCGGTCTTCGGCTCGTCCGGGTAGTCCGGCAGCGGGAAGCCCTGGCCCTGCAGTTCGGCCACGGCGGCCTTGATCTGCGGCACCGAGGCGCTGATGTTGGGCAGCTTGATGATGTTGGCCGCCGGCGTCTTGGCCAGCGCGCCCAGCTCGGCCAGGTCGTCGGACATCTTCTGCGCATCCGACAGCACATCCGGGAACTGCGCCAGGATGCGGCCGGCCAGCGAGATGTCGCGCGTCTCCAGCGCCACGCCGGCGGTGTCGGTGAAGGCGTCGATGATCGGCAGCAGCGACTGCGTGGCCAGGAACGGGGCTTCGTCGGTCAGCGTGTAGATGATCTTCGGCGTGTCGGTCATGGTCGGCATCTCTGTGAAATCCGCCCATTGTCGCAGATGGGGACGGAGCACGTTAAGCCGCTGCTTAACGTGCTCCGTCCCCCCTAGTAGGTAGACGAGTGGCTTCCCGTACCCCTAGTTGGCAGCTGCGCGCTCCAGCCGCCGCTGGCGACGCCGTTCCCGCCGACGCGCCCGGCGCGCCTTGACCCGGTCCGACAGGCAGGTGAAGACCAGGTAGATGGCCGGCGTGCTGAGCAGGGTCAGGCTCTGCGAGATGATCAGGCCGCCGATCACGGCCACGCCCAGCGGGCGGCGCAGCTCGGCGCCGGCGCCCAGGCCGATGGCCAGCGGCAGCGCCGCCAGGATCGCCACCATGGTGGTCATCATGATCGGCCGGAAGCGCACGATGCAGGCCTCGAAGATCGCGTCGCGCGGGCTCATGCCCTGCTCGCGCTGCGCCACCAGGGCGAAGTCGATCATCATGATCGCGTTCTTCTTCACCAGGCCGATCAGCAGCACCAGCGCCATCATCGCCACGATCGACAGCTCCATGTTGGCCAGCAGCAGCGCGGCCAGCGCGCCGGTGCCGGCCGAGGGCAGCGTGGACATGATGGTGACCGGGTGGATCAGGCTCTCGTAGAGCATGCCCAGCACGATGTACACGGCCAGGATCGCGCTCAGCAGCAGGATCGGCATGCTTGAACTGGCCTGCTGCAGGCGGCGGAAGTTGCTGCCGAGGTTCATCTGGATGTTGCCCGGCAGGCGCATGTCCTTGATGGTCTTGCCGACCGCCGCCATGCCCGCGCCCATGCCGACGCCCGGCGCCAGGTTGAAGCTGAGGTCCATGGTGGTGAACTGGTCCTCGTGGCTGATCACGGTCGGCTCCAGTCCCGGCACCTGCCGCGCCACCGCGGTGATCGGGATCATCGCGCCGCTGCTGGTGGTCACGTAGACCTTGTCCAGCGCGGCCGGGGTCTCGGTCTGGCTGGGCAAGGCGTTGACCACCACGCTGTATTCGTTGGTGCCCTGGTAGATGGTCGACACCCGGCGCTGGCCGAAAGCGTTGTAGAGCGCATCGTCCACTGCCGACGGGGTCACGCCCAGCCGGCTGGCCGTGGCGCGGTCGATGACCAGGTTCTGGCGCAGGCCGGCTTCGTCCACGTCCGATCCGACGTCGCGGAACATCGGATTCTTCTTCAGCTCCGCGACCAGTTTCGGCAGCCAGGCCTGCAGCTGGGCCAGGTCGTCGCCCTTCAGGCCGACGCTGTACTCGCCACCCTGGCTGGTGCCGCCGCCACCACCGCTCCACAGGTCCTGGTGCGCGCGCAGGCGCACCTCCAGCCCCGGGAAGTTGTTGGCCTTCGCGCTCAGGCGCGCCACCACCATCTGGGTTGATACGCGCCGGCCATGGCCCAGCGGCTTGAGCTGGATGCTGAACGAGCCGCTGCTGCCGTGGCGCCCGCTGCCCAGGCTGGCGCCGACGTACTCCACCGCCGGATCGGCCAGGAACATCTGCGTGATGCGCTCCTGGCGCGCCTTCATGTCGGCGAACGACAGCGTGGCGCCACCGCTGGCGCGCGCCCAGATCAGGCCGGTGTCCTGCGGCGGGAACAGGCCGGCGTGGATGCGCATGAACAGCATCACCGTGGCCACGATCAGGATCAGCGGCGACAGCGACATCTTGCCCGGATGGCGCAGCGCCCACTCCAACCCCTTCCTGTACACCGACAGCATGCCTTCATGGAAGCGGTCCAGCACGCGGCCCAGCCGCGAGGGCTGCCGTTCGGCATGCGGGCGCAGGAACACCGCGCACAGCGAGGGGGTCAGGGTCAGCGACACCACGGCCGAGACCAGGATCGCCGCCACCAGGGTCACGGTGAACTCGTTGAAGAACGTGCTGAGGAAGCCGGGCAGGAACATCAGCGGGATGAACACCGCCACCAGCGACAGGGTGATGGAGACGATGGTGAAGCCGATCTCGCTGGCGCCGGCCAGGGTCGCCTCGCGCGGTGACATGCCCTGGTCGATGTGGCGGATGACGTTCTCGATCATCACGATGGCGTCGTCGACCACGAAGGCGATGGCGATGACCAGGGCCAGCAGCGAGAGGTTGTCCAGGGTGAAGTTGAGCAGGTACATCACCACGAACGCGCCGGCCAGCGACATCGGCACGGCCGTCGCCGCGATCAGCGTGGGCGCCAGGCGACGCAGGAACATGGCCATGGTCAGGATCACCATGCCCAGGCTGATCAGCAGCGTGAACTGCACTTCCTTGACCGAGTCGCGGATGGTCGGCGTGCCGTCGTAGTACGGCGTCATCGTGGTGCCCGGCGGCAGCAGCGCGCGCAGCCCGGGAAGCGCGTTCCTGATGCCGTCCACGGTGTCGATGACGTTGGCGTCCGGACGCTTGAACAGGTCCAGTTCGATCGCCGGCTTGCCGTTGAACCAGGCCGCCTGGTAGCTGTCCTCGGCGCCCTGGTAGACGTGCGCGACGTCCTTCAGGCGGATCGGCGTGCCGTTGCGCACGGCGACGATCAGGTTGGCGAAGTCGTCGGCCGTGTGCAGCTGGTCGTTGGTCATCACCGCCATGGTGGTGTGGCCGTTGTCCAGGATGCCCAGCGGCGAGGTGACGTTGGCCGCGGTCAGCGCGTTGCGCAGGTCGTTCGAGGACAGGCCCATGGCGTTGAGCGCGTGCAGGTTCACGTCCACGCGCACCGCCGGCTGCGCGCTGCCGGACACGTCGACGTTGGCCACGCCCGGCAGCTGGCTCAGGCGCGGCGACAGCAGGTTGTTGGCGCGGTTGTACAGCTCCGACAGCGGCTCGGTGTCGGAGGTCAGGGCGATCTGCAGCACCGGGTCGTCGTTGGGGTTGGCCTTGCGGTACATCGGCGGCGAGGTGAGGCCGGAAGGCAGGTCCGGCTGCGCCGCGTTGATGGCCGCCTGCACCTGCTGCGCGGCATGATCCAGGTTCACGTCGCTGTCGAAGAACAGGATGATGAACATGCTGCCTTCGGAGCTGCGCGAGCGCATGGAATCCACGCCCGGCACCTGACCGAGATAGCGCTCCAGCGGCGCGGTCACCGTGGTCGCCATGGTCGAGGCGTCGGCCCCGGGCTGGCTGGCGGTGACGAAGATCGCGGGGAAGTTCACCTGCGGCAGCGCGCTGATGGCCAGCAGGCGATAGCAGACGATGCCGGCGATCAGCAGGCCGATCGCCAGCAGCGATGTACCGATGGGGCGACGAATGAACGGCGCGGAGATGTTCATGCCGAACGCCGGTCCCTAGGCCTGTCCACGCTGTCCGGCGAGAGCCGGGGCGGCGCTTTTGCGGCGCGCGTCCAGCCAGCCCGAGAAGCGCTCCATGTAGAGGTAGATCACCGGCGTGGTGTACAGCGTCACCAGCTGCGACAGCAGCAATCCGCCGACGATCGACACACCCAGCGGCTGGCGCAGCTCAGAACCGATGCCGGTGCCCAGGGCCAGTGGCAACGCGCCGAACAGCGCCGCGAAGGTGGTCATCATGATCGGCCGGAAGCGCAGCAGGCAGGCGCGCCGGATGGCGTCGTGGGCATTCATGCCGGTGCGCCGGGCCTCGATGGCGAAGTCGATCATCATGATCGCGTTCTTCTTGACGATGCCGATCAGCAGGATGATGCCGACGATACCGTCCACCGACAGGCTCATGCCGAAGATCATCAGCGCCAGCAGCGCGCCGACGCCGGCCGGCGGCAGCGTGGAGATGATGGTCAGTGGGTGGATGTAGCTCTCGTAGAGCACGCCCAGCACGATGTAGATCACCACGATGGCGGCCAGCAGCAGCAGGATTTCGTCGCCGACCGAGGCGGAGAACTCGGCCGCCTTGCCGATGAACTGGCCCTGCACCGAGGCCGGCGCGCCGAGATTGGCCTCGGCCCGGTGGATGGCGTCGACGGCCTCGGACAGCGAGTAGCCCGGCGCCAGGTTGAAGGAAATGGTCACCGCCGGCAGCTGGTTCTGGTGGCTGATCACCAGCGGCGCGTTCTGCACGCTGGCGCTGACCACGCTGGCCAGCGGCACCGTGCTGCCGCCGCCCAGGGGGATGCCGGTGTTGGACTGGCCGATGCCGGTGGCGGTGGCCGAATTGGCCGAGCGCACCATGCCGTAGCTGGTGGCGTTGGAACCGGTCAGCGCGCCGCTGCCGTTGCTGCGCACGGTCAGCTTGTTGAGCAGGTCCGACGAGTTGCGGAACTGCGGCGCCACCTCCAGCACCACGCGGTACTGGTTGAGCTGGGTGAAGATGGTCGAGATCTGCCGCTGGCCGTAGGCGTCGTACAGCGTGTCGTCGATGGTCTGCACCGGCACGCCCAGGCGGCTGGCCTTGTCGCGGTCGATCTGCAGGTGCAGGGCGTTGCCGCGGTCGGCCAGGTTGTTGTCGACGTCGGCCAGCTCGGGCAGCCGGCGCATGGCATCGGTCATGCGCGAGGCGTAGGTGGACAGCTCGTCCGAATCGACGTCGGACATGGCGTACTGGTACTCGGTCGCCGAGACCCGGGTGTCCAGGGTGATGTCCTGCACCGGCTTGAGGAACAGCGCCACGCCGGGAATGTCGGCCACGTCCTTCTGCAGGCGCGCGACCACGTCCTGCAGGTTGCCGCGGTCGCCACGCGGTTTCAGCACGATGCTGATCTGGCCCTGGTTGAGGGTCGGGTTGATGGAGCCGGCGCCGATGAAGCTGGCCACGCCGGACACCGCCGGATCCTTGCCGATCGCCTCGGCCACGGCCTTGGTGCGCTGCTCCATGGCCTTGAAGGCGATGTTGTCGTCGGCCTGCACCACGCCGGTGATCATGCCGGTGTCCTGCTCGGGCAGCAGGCCCTTGGGGATGGTCACGTACAGCGCCACGGTCACCAGCACGCTGATGCCGAACACCAGCATGGTCAGGCGCTGGTGGGCGAACACCCAGTCCAGGCTGCGCGCGTACAGGTCCACCGTGCGCGACCACAGGGTGCGCTTGCCGGCCTTGGCCGCGCGTTCGTGGGCGTCGTCGCCCTCCGGCAACGCGTCGGGCTTGAGCAGGTAGGCGCACATCATCGGCGTCAGCGTCAGCGACACCAGCATGGAGATCGCCACCGCGGTCGACAGCACCCAGGCGAATTCGTGGAACAGGCGGCCGGTGACGCCGGGCATCAGCAGCAGCGGCAGGAACACCGCGATAAGCGACACGGTCAGCGACAGCACCGTGAAGCCGATCTCGCGCGCGCCGGTCTCGGCGGCCTCGGGGCCGCTCTTGCCCTGCTCGATGTAGCGCACGATGTTCTCGATCATCACGATCGCATCGTCGACCACGAAGCCGGTGGCCACGGTCAGCGCCATCAGCGACAGGTTGTCCAGCGACAGGCCGGTGAAGGACATCACCGCGAAGGTGCCCAGCAGCGACAGCGGCACCGCCACCGACGGGATCACCGTGGCCCACAGGCGGCGCAGGAACACGAAGATCACCGCCACCACCAGCAGCACGGTGAGCATCAGGGTGAACTCGACGTCGTGCACCGAGGCGCGGATGGTCACGGTGCGGTCGGCGAACACGCCCAGGTGCACGCCGGCGGGCAGCACGCCGCGCAACTGCGGCATCAGCGCGCGGATGCGCTGCACGGTGTCGATGATGTTGGCGCCCGGCTGGCGGCGGATGTCCAGCAGCACCGCCGGCTTGCCGTCGGCCCAGGCCGCCAGCTGGTCGTTCTCGACGCCGTTGACCACCTTGGCCACGTCGCGCAGGTGCACCGGCGCGCCATTCTTGTAGCTGATGATGACGTCGCCGTACTCGGCGGCGCTGGACAGCTGGTCGTTGGTGCCGATCGAATAGGTCTGGGTGGCGCCGTTCAGGGTGCCCTTGGCGGCATTGACGTTGGCCCGGGTCAGCGCGCTGCGCACGTCCTCCAGGGTCAGGCCCAGGTTGCCCAGCTGCGCCGGGTTGACCTGCACGCGCACCGCCGGCTTGACGTTGCCGGCGATCGACACCAGGCCCACGCCCGACACCTGCGAGAGCTTCTGCGCGATGATCGAGTCGGCGTAGTTGTTGACCTCGCGCAGCGGCAGGCTGTCGGAGGTCATCACCAGGGTCATGATCGGCGCATCGGCCGGATTGACCCGGTTGTAGACCGGCTGGTACGGCAGCCCGCCGGGCAGCCGCGCCGCGCGCAGGGCCGACTGCACGTCCTGCGCGGCGACATCGATGTCGCGGTTCATGGTGAACTGCAGGACGATGGTCGACAAACCGGCTGAGCTGTCCGAGCTCATCATCTGGATGCCGGAAATCTGCCCCAGCTGACGCTCCAGCGGCGTGGTCACCAGGGTGGCCACGGTCTGCGCGCTGGCGCCGGGGTACTGGGTGGTCACGACCAGGGTCGGCGCGTCGATCTCCGGCAAGGCCGAGACCGGCAGCGCGCGATAGCCGAGGATGCCCAGCAGCAACACCGCCGCCATCAGCAGCGAGGTGGCGATCGGACGGCGGATGAATATGCTCGAGAAGCCCACGCTATGCGATTCCTGCTCTGATGTTCAGGTGATGCCGGCGACTGACCGGGACCCGGTCAATGACGCCCGCCACGGCCGCGTCCCTGGCCCTGCTCGGCCTTCTTGATCTGCGCCTCGGTCGGCGCCTTGGGCACCTCGCCGGGCTTGTAGGCCGACACCTTGCTGCCGGGCTTGAGCCGGAACTGGCCTTCGGTGACCACCTTCTCGCCCACCTTCAGGCCGCTGCCGATCAGCGACTCGGTGTCGCCGTCCTCGCCAGCCACCACCACCCTGCGCATCTCGACGGTGTCGTCCTTGCCGACCACGTAGACATAGTCGCCGTCCGGACCGCGCTGGACCGCCTGGCTGGGCACCACCAGGCCGCCCTCGACCGTCTTCACGCGCATGCGCACGTTGACGAACTGGCCCGGCCACAGGGAGTTTTCGCCATTGGCGAACTCGGCCTTGAGCTGGAACGTGCCGGTGCTGGTGTTGATCTGGTTGTCGATCACCTTGAGCACGCCGTCGCCGGCGATCACGTGGCTGTCCACGCGATCCAGGGCACTGACCGGCAGCGTGCCTTCGGAGGCCTCGGCCCTGCGCACGCGGTCCAGGTCCTGCTCGGGCAGCGTGAACACCACGTTGATCGGATGCACCTGGGTCAGGACCACGATGGTGTCGGAAGTCGACAGCACGTTGCCGGGATCGACCTGGCGGATGCCGGCCAGGCCGTCGATCGGCGCGGTGACGCTGGTGTAGTCCAGGTTGACCCGGGCCGATTCGACGCTGGCCTTGTCACCGGCCACCGCGGCCGCGTACTGGCTGACCGTGTTGCGCTGGGTCTCCAGGTCCTGCTGCGAGATGAAGCCCTTCTTGACCAGGTCCTCGCTGCGCTTGAGGTTGGAGCGAGCGGTGTCCAGCTGCGCCTGGTCCTGCCTCTGCCGCGCCACGGCCTGGTCGTAGGCCGCGCGGTAGGTGCGCGGATCGATCCGGGCGATCACCTGGCCCTTCTTGACCTTGCCGCCCTCGGCGAAGCTGAGGTCCAGCAGCCGGCCCGGGACCTGCGGACGCAGGCTGACCGTGTACTTGGCCTGCACCGTGCCCAGCGCGGTCAGGTAGACCGGCACGTTCTTCCTGGCCACCGGCACCGCGGTGACCGGGATCGGTCCCTTGTCGCCCGCGTCCTGCCCGCCGCGCATGGCGGCCGAACCCGGACGCCCGCCGGTCGCGCCGGGCTTGCCGCCGTGACACATGCGCAGGCCCAGCAGGGCCACGACCAGGATGACGATGACGATGAGCGCGATTTTCCAACGCGACATGGAATAACTCCGTGATTGATTGCTGCCTGGTGCACCCGGATAACACCGGGCAAGTGGGGCTCATGACGAGCCGCCGCCAATTGTTCGTGACGGTCGCGCACGAGCCATCGACCGAGGATCCGGACGTAGCATAGAGGGTTCAAAACGAACCGTAACACTGCCAGTTGACACAGATGCGGCATGACTGATGGCACATACGCGGCCACAGCGTCCTCAGATCATGCTTTTTCCACCCCGCCGGGGCCGCTATACTCGATGCCTTCATGCGCCGGGCCAGCCTGTTGCCGGCCCTCCACCATCCAATCGAGGCACTACGAGTGAGCGGTCCCATCAGCAAATCCGACCAGAGTTTTCTGCGTCAGTTCTCCATGGTGATCATCATCCTGATGCTGATCGCCCTGGCATTGGGCTTCCTGGCCGTGCACATCTATGACGCGGCGCCCAAGGACGAGGTCCCGGGCGGACGGGCGGTGACCGAGCAGCGCATCGCCCCGGTGGCCGGCGTGTACGCCGGCACGTCCGGCCAGGCCGCCATCGAGGCCGCGCAGGCCGCCGCCGACAAGGCCGCCGCCGCGCAGGTCGCCTACGGCGGCACCACCGACGGCAAGACCATCTACGGCCAGTTGTGCCACAGCTGCCACACCGCTGGCGTGGCCGGCGCGCCGAAGCTGGGCGACAAGGCCGCCTGGAAGGCGCGCATCGCCCAGGGCATCGCCACCCTGGTCAAGCACGCCGAGGAAGGCTATACCGGCCCGGACGGCAACCACATGCCGGCGCGCGGCGGCAATCCGTCGCTGTCGGACGCCCAGGTCGAGGCGACCGTCAAGTGGATGGTCAGCCAGTCGAAGTAATGGCCCGGGCGCGGCCCGATCGCGTCCACGGAGATGCCGCCTGCGGGCGGCATTTTCATGTCCGTCGACGGCTCCGGACGCCCCTGACTCCTTCGCCACCACGCCGACGGTTATGATGCACCGATGAACGAAACCATCCTGCCACCCGCCCCCGAGGTGTTCCCGGATGCCGCCTGCAGCTTCGCGCTGCGCGGGCCGGCCGGGCGCCTGGAAGTCAGCGTCGACCTGCCCGAGGACGCGCCGCGGCAGGGCGTGGCGATCATCTGCCATCCGCACCCGCAGCACGGCGGCACCATGCACAACAAGGTGGTGACCATGCTCGAGCGCAGCCTGCGCGAATCGGGCCTGACCACCCTGCGCTTCAATTTCCGCGGCGTCGGCGCCTCGGAGGGCGAGTACGACGAGGGCCGGGGCGAAAGCGATGACCTGGCTGCCGTGGTCGACTGGGTGCGCAGCCGCCGCGGCGGCGATGCGATCTGGCTGGCCGGGTTCTCCTTCGGCAGCTACGTGGCCCTGCGCAGCGCCGCGCGGCTCGGCGCCGATGCCCTGATCACCGTCGCCCCGCCGGTCGGCCGCTGGGATTTCGAGGGTTTCGACATGCCGGCCTGCCCGTGGCTGCTGATCCAGGGCGAGGAGGACGAGGTGGTCGATCCCGAGGCGGTGTTTGCCTGGGCGGAAAAACTGAAGCCCGCGCCCAACGTGGTGCGCATGCCCGAGACCAGCCATTTCTTCCACCGCCGTCTGATGGACCTGCGCGGCGCGCTGAAGAACGGCGTGCGCGCCTGGCTGCCGCCGCTGCGCGAGGCCGGATGACCGACGCCGCCGGTTCCGCCGCCAGCCCCGGGCAGCGCTATCGCGACGGCGTGCGTCGCGGGCTGTGGTCGGACGACCCGGCCCAGCACGCGGCCCTGGTCGAGCTCGACCGCCTGCACCATGCCCTGGCCACCACGCCGCCCGACGGGCTGCTCGATCGCCTGCGCGGCCTGCTCTCGGGACCATCGCCAGCCCCGGCCGGCCTGTACCTTTGGGGCCACGTGGGCCGCGGCAAGACCTTCCTGATGGACCTTTTCGTCGACGGCCTGCCGTCCGGCACGGCGCTGCGGCGGCACTACCACCGCTTCATGCGCGAGGTGCATGAGGCGCTGCGCGAGCTGGGCGAGCACAGCGACCCGCTGCAGGATGTCGCCGCCGACATCGCCCAGCGCGCCCGGGTGCTGTGCCTGGACGAATTCATCGTGCAGGACATCGGCGACGCGATGATCCTGGACGGCCTGTTGCGCGCGCTCATCAGCCGCAACGTGGTGCTGGTCACCACCTCCAACACCGCCCCCGACGGTCTGTATGCCGACGGCCTGCAGCGCGCGCGCTTCCTGCCGGCCATCGCGCGGATCCAGCGCCATTGCCAGGTGCTGGAACTGGCCTCGGACCACGACTGGCGCCTGCGCGCGCTGGAGCAGGCGCCGATCTACCAGACCCCGCCCGGCCCCGAGGCCGGCCGCGCGCTCGAACGCATCTTCGGCCAGTACGCCCAGGGCGCGGTGGCCGGCGCCGGCGAGCTGCGCGTCAACGACCGCCCCATCGCCTGCCTGCGGCGCGCCGACAACATCGCCTGGTTCGCCTTCGACGCGCTGTGCGACGGCCCGCGCGGCAACGACGACTACATCGAGCTGGCACGCCGCTACCCGGCGGTGATCGTCGCCAACGTGCCCTGCTTCGGCCCGCACAACCACGACCCCGCCAGGCGCTTCATCCACCTGGTCGACGAGTTCTACGACCGTCGCGTGAAGCTGGTGCTGTCGGCCGCCGCGCCGATCATCGACCTGTACGAGGGCGACCGCCTGCGCGCCGAGTTCGCGCGCACCGAGTCACGCCTGATCGAGATGCAGAGCCACGACTACCTGGCGCTGGATCACCGCCCGGACTGAACCCACGGCCGCCGCAGGTGCCCGGTCTTGGCGAACACGGTGCAATCCGAGGCGGCCCGCAGGCCCGCGCGACCGCCCGGCGGCAGGCGCAGCCAGGTCCCCGGCGGATGACGACCGGCGCCGGTTTCCTCCAGCTCGCCGCGCAGCACGAACAGCTCCAGGCCGCCAGCGAACCGCCGCGACGGCAGCACCGTCCCGGCCGCCATGCGCGCCAGCGCCGCGCGTTCGCCGATGAAGCCACCCAGCGGCCGGACCTCCAGGCCCGCGTGGTCGCTGGCGTGCCAGCCGCGGTCGGCCGGTTCGACGACCACCCGCGCCTGCTCGCGCGGGTCCATGTGGCGCAGCTTGACGAAGATCACGCAACCCGCGTTGGTGCGCGGGGCATGCGCCGAACCGGGCGGATTGCGCAGGTAGGTGCCGGCCGGGTAGTCGCCGAACTCGTCGCCGAAGGTCCCTTCCAGCACCAGGATCTCCTCGCCCAACGGGTGCCGGTGCGCGGCAAAACGTGAATCGGGCGCATAGCGCACCAGCGAGGTCGCGCGCGCGGCCTCGCCGCCGTCGCGCTCGATCATGCGCCGCTCCACCCCGGGCGACGGCGAGGCCACCCACGGCAGCGCGGTGGTGTCCACGCAGGCGCGCAGGCGCGGGTCGGCGTGCAGCAGGATCGGGGGCGCGCTCATGTCCCGGACACTATCGCCGCGCCCCCGCCGCCGGGCAAGCCACCCGCCTCACCGCGACGCCGGCACGTAGCGCAGGGTCAGGTAGGCGGTGCGTCCGGGCTGGTTGAAGTAGTAGACCGTCTCGTAGTTGCGATCGAGCGCGTTGGCCAGCCGCGCCTGCAGCTGCCAGCGGCTCGACATCCACCAGGAGGCGCGCAGGTCCAGCGTGGCGTAGCCGCCCAGGCGATGCGCGTTGGCGGCGTCGTCATAGCGCCGGCCGTAAGCCGACCAGGTGGCGCCGATGGCAACGTCGCCGAACGCGTGGTCGAGGTCCAGTCGGGCGCTGCGCTGCACCCGGCGCGGCAGCAGCTTGCCGTCATTGGCGCCGCCGTCGCGATTGCGCGGGTCCAGCCAGCTGGCATACGCGGCCACGGTCCAGCCGGCGACATGTCCGCCCAGCTGGGCTTCGAGACCGCGAATGCGCGCGCGACTGATGTTGCCCGGCGTGAAGTGGCTGTCCAGGGCGATCAGGTCGTCGATGCGGTCCTGGTAGGCGTCCACGCGCCAATGCCAGCGCGCGCGCACGGCGCCCAGGCCGAGCTCGACGTTGCGCGCCTTCTCCGGCTTCAGGTGCGGGTCGGCGCTGGGCGGGAATCCGGGCCAGGACGGGTAATAGAGGTCGTTGAAGGTGGGCGCGTGGAAGGCCGTGCCCCAGGCCGCGCTGAGCAGCAGGCCGCCGTCGAAGTGATGGCCCAGGGCCAGCCCGCCGGTGACGTGGTTGCCGAACTGCGGGTTGTGGTCGTGGCGCGCGCTCAACTGCAGCTCCTCGGCGCCGAAACGGCCCTGGTACTGCGCGTACAGGCCGCGGTCGCTGCGCGTGGTGCGCAGGTAGGCGGTGTCGCTGTCGATGCTGTTCGCGGGTGTCGTCCAGCCCCAGGGTGATCCGCTGCGCGCGGCCCAGCGCGATGTCGTTCTGCCAGCCGATCTGGTGGCGACGCGAGTTGCCGAAACCGACGAAGCGACCGTCCTTGTAGTTGCTGGCCCGGTCCAGGTTCTGCCCGGCCGTCACGGTGGTCGTCCAGTCCCGGGTCGGCTGCGCCACGAAGCGCGCGCCGGCGACCTGCTGCAGGTGCCGGCTCTGGTTCTGGAAACTGCCGTCATAGGCGACGAAGCTGCGGTTGCGCAGCAGGTTGCCGGCCAGCTCGCTGCCGTTGTCCCAGCGGTAGCCGGCGTTGAGCAGGACGTCGACGCCGCGGTAGCCGTCGCGATCGGGTTCGTTGGTGAAGCAACCGGCGAACACGGTGCCGGCGCCGACCCTGCAGCTGTTGATGCCCCGGGTGTAGGTGCCGCCCACGCTGAGGTTGTACCAGGCATGGCGGCTGCCGCCGGACAGGCCCGCCTGGCCGTCGCGGTAGCCGTTGCCGCCGACGCTGACGCGCAACGAGGGCTGCAGACCGGCGCCGCGCGTGCCGTGCCGGGTGAAGATCTGGATCACGCCGCCGATGGCGTCCGAGCCGTACAGCGAGGAGCGCGGCCCGCGCACGATCTCGATGCGCGCGATCTGGTCCACCGGAATCTGCTCCAGCGCCGGCAGGCCCGCGCTGACCGAGCCCAGGCGCACGCCGTCCACCAGCACCAGGGTCTGGGTGGAATTGGTGCCGCGCAGGAACAGCGAGGTCTGCTGGCCGATGCCGCCGCTGTTGGCCAGGCTCACGCCCGGCAGGCCCGTCAGCAGGTCGCCCAGCGACGCCGGCTGCAGGCGCGCGATGTCGGCGCGGGTCAGCACGATCACCGGCGCCAGGGTGTCGTCCAGCGACACGTCGGTACGGGTGGCGGTCACCACCACGGGCGCCAGGTCGGTGGATGACGGCGCCTGCGGCGCGGTCGAACACACGGCACAAAGTGGCGCCAGGGCCAGGATCAGTGCGCCTGAAAGACGAATGGACATGAACGTTCTCCTCGCCGTGCGCCCCGCGCGACGGCATGCTGCGGACAAAGGCGGCAGCGGAAAACGATACGGACGGGCACACAACCCCGGAGAGGACGCGGCTCGACCGCCTCGCCCTCCGCGAAGCCACCGGACAAGCGCCGCGGCATGCCGCGGTCGCGAGTCTCGGGCCGGTCTCCGGGCTCGTCGCCGATCGCCTGCGCGATCCGGAGCGGCCGCCTTCCCATGCCCGTCGGGCACAGTGGCGGATGGCCACTCCGCCGATATCCCATCGATACCGGCACGACTCACCGTTGCGGGGGCAGCGCCGGATTTGCACCGGCTTCCCGTTTCATTCCGCAGCGGCCTGGACCGCGCGGAACACCCGAAACGAGCCGCAGCGTAGCGCCTGGCCGGCAGCGGGACAAGGCCGGGATGAGGCTCGGGTTTCAAGCCACTGATTTCCGGACAAGTCCATATTTCGCGTTGACGGGGTTCGGCGAACACCATATCTTGTGTTGGTCGGTGTTCGCGCTTGCGCGGCACGCTGGCCTGCCGGATGCACGCATCCGACTGCTCCGCGGCAGTCGGCGTGAGTCCCGTCCGTAGGGCCAACGACCAGCCGGACCCCAGCGGTCCGGAACGGGGATCGAATCCTTGCACGGCGCAGGCCGGCCGCACGCACCATGCGTCGCGGGCCATCGGACACGCCGCGCGATTCGCGCCCCGGGGCCTGCATGCGGATGCGGAAACCCCACCCCGGAACGGCGCGTCTTCCCAGGTCGGCGTCGTCGCTCCACCGTGGTCCGGCCGGCTTGGTCCGCGGGCCGCGGGTTTCATGCTCTGGAGGGTCCGTCCCGCGGGACGGACCCTCTTTTTTGCCTCGACCAGGGCCGCCATCGCGCCGCCCGCCCGTGCGGACGGCGCGAACCGGGCCTCAGCGGTGCATCATCGCGCGCAGCGCGGCGGGAAGCTTGAACTCGTACCCCGGCGGCGGCGTGTTGCCGGCCAGGTGGCGCACGAAGTAGTCCCAGCGACGGCGCATGGCGTACATGGAACCGACCATGCCGTAGCCGTGGTGCACGTTGGGGATGATCAGCATGTCGAAGTTCTTGTTGGCCTTGATCAGCGCATCGGCCACCAGCAGCGTCTCGCCCACCGGCACGTTGTCGTCGATCGAGCCATGCACCAGCATCAGGTGGCCCTTGAGGTTCTTGGCGATGTCCTCGTTGGCCTGGTTGTCGTAGTTGCTGCTGCCGTCCTTGTTCTTGACCAGCAGGCCCTGGTACTTCTCGCCCCAGTCGTTCTCGTAGTTGCGGTTGTCGTGGTTGCCGCTCTCGGCCCAGCCGACCTTGAAGAAGTCCGGATAGCGGAACATGGCGTCCGCGCTGGCGTTGCCGCCGCCGGAATGGCCCCAGATGCCGACGCGGTCGATGTCCATCCACGCATGGCGCTTGGCCAGCTGCTTGATGCCGGTGACCTGGTCGGGCAGCGTGTTGTCGCCCATGTCGCCATACCAGGTGTCATGGAAGGACTTGGAGCGCCACGGCGTGCCCATGCCATTGATCGACACCACGATGAAGCCGAGGTTGGCCATCGCCTGCTTGTCGCCGCGCGAGGCCATGAAGCCGAAGCTGTAGATCGAGCCGGTCTGCGGGCCCGGGTAGATGTAGTCGACCACCGGATACTTCTTGTGCGGATCGAAGTTGGCCGGCTTGAACATCAGGCCGTACAGCGCGGTCTTGCCGTCGCGCGCGGTCACCGTGAACGGCACCGGCGGCACCCAGCCGGCGGCCTTCAGGCGGGTGATGTCGGTTTTGCCCAGGGTGGCGACGACGTGGCCGTCGGCGGACGCGCGCAGCACCGTGACCGGCGGCGTGGTCGGCGTGGAGTAGCTGTCGACGAAGTAGCTGCCGTCCCTGGACATGGTGATGTCGTGGTCGGCGTCCTCCGGGGTCAGCAGCACCGGCTTGCCGCCGTCAAGGCCGACCTTCCAGAACTGCTGGTAGTAGGGATTGACGCCCGGCGTGCGGCCGACGCCGACGAACCACAGCTGGCGCGCGGCGCGGTCCACGTGCAGCACCTTGGTGACGTCGCCGGTGCCGGTGGTGATGGCGTTGAGCTCCTTGCCGTCGGTCAGCGAGCGCAGGTACAGGTTGCCCCAGTCGGTGCGCTCGGAGAACCAGATGGCCTGGTCATGGGCCGGCAGGTACTGCCAGTTCACCTTGCCGTGGCCGCTTTCGTAGAAGGTCTTGACCGAATCCTCGAACACCGTGCGCACGTCGCCGCTGGCGGCGTTCACCACGTTGTACCACTCATGCTTGCGGTCACGCGAGGAGGTGACCAGGGCGAAGCTCTTGCTGTCCGGCGCCCACTTGACGTCGTCCCAGGTGCCGTTGCGGTTGCAGTCCAGGTCGTCGCACAGGCTGGACAGGCGCTGCTGCGGCTTCATCTTCACGCGCACCACGCTGCGGGTGTCGACGTTGATCACCACCGGCTCGATCATGAACACGTTCTTGTCGCCCGGCAGCGGGTACTTCCAGGCATCGAGCTTGGGATGGCCCACGCGCGTGGTGACGGTGTACATGTCCTGGACCTTGCGCTGGTCCTGCTGGTAGGTCACCACCTGGGTGGAATCGGGCGACCAGCGCACGATGGCGCCGTTCGAGTGCAGCCAGCCGGCGTTGTCGGTGGCGTAGCCGAAATTCTTCACGCCATCGTGGGTCAGCGGGAAGGCGTCTCCGGTCTTCAGGTCGCG
Source organism: uncultured Gammaproteobacteria bacterium (assembly GCA_963821885.1). GTDB lineage: Bacteria > Pseudomonadota > Gammaproteobacteria > Xanthomonadales > Rhodanobacteraceae > Oleiagrimonas. The sequence goes on from CAWGFN010000002.1 coordinate 699,346, forward strand.
AACCCACAGGTTCCAGCGGCGCACGAACACTTCCTTGCTGCCGTCGGGCGAGAGCACGCCCGGCTCGTCGCGGGTCGGCGACATCTTCTTGCGCGATTCGGCGCTGCGCACGGCGCGACCCTTCTCGCAGGCGCCCTTGGCGCCCATGTCGCAGGTGTACCACTGGCCGAAGAACGAAACCTCGACGCGTCCGTCCGCGGTGATGTTCCAGTCGCGCAGGCGCAGCATCTCGACCGGCACCGGCTTGCCGCGCAGCGCGCCCAGGCGCTTGGCCAGCTCGGCGCTGTCGAAGGCGACGGCGGCCTTGCCGGTGCGTGCGTCCATGCGCATGTAGGTGGTCTTGCCGGCGGTCTGCTCGCTGTAGCCGACCTGGTCGCGACCCATCCAGTGGACGTTGCCGATGGCGTGGTCGAGCAGCGGGCCGGTGTTGAAGGACAGCTGCGCGGCGGCGCGGTCGTAATCGGCCGCGGTCAGGGTCTTGCCCTGGGCGAAACTGACGGTGGACACGAGCGCCAGGCCCAGGCCCAGCACCGCGTGCGACATGCGGGTGATCTTGCTCATGGAACTCCCCTGGACAAGCTGCGGATGCAGCGTAACCGCTCCATCCTAGCGCGGGAATCGTACCCGGCACCCGTGCCATCGGTTGACCTGAACGGAACCCCGTCACAGACCGCAGCGGGGGTCCGGACCGCGTAGAATGGGCGGTCCGACCCCGCCGGATCGCCCATGACCGCCGCCGAACACTCGCCCCTGGGCAAGACCACCGAATACCGCAACCGCTACGCGCCGCAACTGTTGTTCCCGATCCCGCGCGGCCGCGGCCGCGGCGAGCTGGGCATCGAGGGCGCGCCGCCCTTCCACGGGGTCGACATCTGGAACGCCTACGAGCTGTCGTGGCTGGACCCCCGCGGCAAGCCGGTGGTGGCCCTGGCCGAGTTCCACGTACCGGCCGACTCGCCGGCGATCATCGAGTCCAAGTCCCTCAAGCTGTACCTCAACAGCTTCAGCGGCGAACCCATGGCCGCCGACCGGGTGCGCGAGACCCTGGCCCGCGACCTGCGCCAGGCCGCCGGCGCGCCCGTTGCCGTGCACCTGCGGCTGGCGGCGGAATTCCCCGCCGCGCGCATCGAGGAGCCCGAGGGCGTGCTGATCGACGTGCTGGACGTGGACATCGACCACTACGGCCCGCCGCGCCCGGATTTCCTCGGCGTCGACGCCGACGCCGCGCCGGTCGCCGAAACCCTGCTGTCGAACCTGCTCAAGTCCAATTGCCCGGTCACCGGCCAACCGGACTGGGCCAGCGTGCGCATCGACTATGCCGGCGCGCCGATCGACCGCGCCGGGCTGCTGCGCTACCTGGTGTCGTTCCGCGAGCACCGCGACTTCCACGAACACTGCGTGGAGCGCATCTTCATGGACCTGACCGAGCACTGCCGGCCGGCGCGCCTGGACGTGTACGCGCGCTACACCCGGCGCGGCGGCCTGGACATCAACCCGTTCCGCAGCAGCGAGGCCGGCCGCGCGCCCGGCAACCCGCGTGGAGCGCGCCAGTGAGCCACCTGCATGCCTGGATCGACGCCCTGGCCCACGCCATCCTGTCCTACGGCTACCTGGCCGCGCCGCTGGTCGGGCTGATCGCCTTTCTCGAGGGCATCGCCGTGGTCGGCTCGTTCGTGCCCGGCTCGACGCTGCTGGTGACCATCGCCACCAGCGCCGGCACCGGGCACGTCTCGCTGCCGTGGATGATCTTCTGGGCCACCCTGGGCGCGATCGCCGGCGACCTGCTGTCGTTCAAGCTCGGCCGCCGGCACGGCGCGCGCATGCTGGCCATGCGGCCGTTCGCCTACCGCCCCGAATGGACCCGCCGCGCCACCGACCTGCTGGAACGGCGCGGCGACCTGGCCGTGTTCGTCGGCCGCCAGGTGCCACCGTTGCGCGCGCTGATGCCGGTGCTGGCGGGGATGTCCGGATTGCGCACGCGACGCTTCCTGGCCAGCGACACGCTCAGCGCGCTGGTCTGGGCCGGCCTTCACCTGGGCCTGGGCGCGTTCATCGGCCACTGGCTGTTCGCCCTGGGCTGATCTCCCCAGGGTGAATGCTGTCCGCGGCAAGTGTTCGCCGCGGCGGATTTGGCTAGCCTCGGGCTTCCTCGTCCAGCAGCCCCTCGCGCATGACCGACACCGCCGCGGCCCCGGCCGGCAACGGCGCGCTACCGCGCCAGATCCCCTACATCATCGGCAACGAAGGCTGCGAGCGCTTCAGCTTCTACGGCATGCGCAACATCCTCACGCCGTTCCTGATCTCCAGCCTGCTGCTGTACCTGCCCGAGCCCGAACGCATCGGCGTGGCCAAGGATGTGTTCCACACCTTCGTCATCGGCGTGTACTTCTTCCCGCTGCTGGGTGGCTGGATCTCCGACCGTCTGTTCGGCAAGTACCACACCGTGCTGTGGATGTCGCTGGTGTACTGCGCCGGCCATGCCTGCCTGGCGATGTTCGAGGCGCATCGCATGGGCTTCTATGCCGGCCTGCTGCTGATCGCGCTGGGCTCGGGCGGCATCAAGCCGCTGGTGTCGGCCTTCGTCGGCGACCAGTTCGACCAGTCCAACAAGCACCTGGCCAAGGTGGTGTACGACGCCTTCTACTGGATCATCAACTTCGGCTCGTTCTTCGCCTCGCTGCTGATGCCGATCATCCTGCGCAGCCAGGGGCCAGCCTGGGCCTTCGGCATCCCCGGCATCCTGATGTTCATCGCCACGGTGATCTTCTGGGCCGGACGCCGCAAGTACGTGGTGGTGCCGCCGACGGCGTCTGACCCGCACGGTTTCCTGCGCGTGGTGCGCACCGCGCTGATGGCGCCCTCCCCCGAGCGCGGACGTCCCGGGCTGATCCTGGCCGTGACCGGCTTCACCCTGGCTCTGCTGGTGCTGGCCTGGCTGGCGGCGGACGACTTCGTCATCGCCGTGCTGCTGGCCTTGGGCCTGGTGATCGCCTTCGGCGGCTTCGGCGCGGCGCTGCAGCTCGAACGCGCGCGCGGCGCGCATCCGGACGCCGCGGTGGACGGCGTGCGCGCGGTGCTGCGCGTGCTGATCGTGTTCGCCATCGTCACGCCGTTCTGGTCGCTGTTCGACCAGAAGGCCTCCACCTGGATCATCCAGGGCAACGCCATGGCCATTCCGCACGACGCCTGGTGGTGGCCCAGCTGGCTGGTCAGGGAACCGGCGCAGATGCAGGCGCTGAACCCGATCCTGGTGATGCTGCTCATCCCCTTCAACAACCTGGTGGTGTACCCGTTCCTGCGTCGCTTCGGCATCGAGGTCAGCGCGCTCAAGCGCATGGGCTCGGGCCTGGTGTTCGCCGGCCTGGCCTGGGTCGTGGCGGCCATCCTGCAGCTGCACATCGACGGCGGCGAGTCGGTGTCCATCGCCTGGCAGGTGGCGCCGTACGCGCTGCTGACCCTGGGCGAGGTGCTGGTCTCGGCGACCGGACTGGAATTCGCCTACAGCCAGGCGCCGCCGAGGATGAAGGGCGTGATCATGAGCTTCTGGCTGCTGTCGGTGTCCTACGGCAACCTGTGGGTGCTGATCACCAACGCCGCCGTGCGCAACGAGGCCGTCACCGCTCGGATCGCCGCCAGCGGCATCGGCGAGAACGCCTTCCTGATGTTCTTCTTCGCCGGCTTCGCCTTCCTCGCCGCGCTGGCCTTCGCGCTGTACGCGCGCCGCTATCCGCTGCAGGACCACTACCGCACGGCGTGAGTCACGCCCACGCCGGCTTCACTTGTGGCCGGCGCCGGGAAAACCGCCGACGTTGGTCGCCACCAGGCCCAGGCCGTGCCAGAACCCCGGCGGATAGGACAGCGTCGGTTTGCCGACCCAGCCGCGCTCGATGTCCAGCTCGTAGCCCTTGCCGACGCGCCGGTACTTCACGCCGCGGATGTAGATCGGGTCCCATTGGCCCAGATAGTCGAGGTCGTCCAGGGACGCCGGATAGGTCCCGTGACGCACCTTGTACAGCTCGACCAGGGCAATGGCGGTCTTGAAGTTCTGGTCGCCGAACTGTGCATCCATCTGATGGCGGAAGCTGCAGCCGGCCAGCACGAACATCAGCGCGGCGCTCGCAAGCACTACGCGGACGGGGGCGAACGGTTTCATGGCATGACTCCTTTTACCGCGTGTCCAGCCAGGGGACGTCAGGGGCGCGCATTGTCCGTGTACACCAGGATCGCGCCGGCCTTCGGATCGCACACGTAGGCGTGGTTCTTGCCATCGGTGGCCACGCAGTGGGCGTGCGCGGCGGCCGGCACCTGCGCCACCCGGATCAGCGCCCCCCTGGCGTCCATGTGCAGCACGCTCAGCGTGGCGCTGCGCCCGCCGGGCGCGTAGACGTGCCGCAGGGACGGGTTCCAGGCGATGATGTCCACGCCGGCGCCGGTCTTTGCATGGCCGAGTACCTTGCCGTCAGCCGTGTCCAGCGCCACCACCTTGCCTTCCTTGCAGCCGACCAGCAGGACGTGGTCGGCCGCGTCCAGCGCCAGGCCGCGGCTGCCCGCGCAGGTGTTGCGCCAGCGCCCGACCACCTTCGCGCTCTTGAGGGCGATCTGCACCGTACGGGTGGTCCACTCGTTGGTGTAGGCCATGCCGCGGGCAGCGTCGATCACCAGCGACTCCGGCCCGCCGCGCACGGCCACCGTGCCGACCCGCGTAAGGGCCGGATGCGCACCGCCATGCACCGCGAAGCGCTCGATCTGCGAACGCCGCGGCTCGGTCACCCAGACCTCCTTCAGTGGCGCCACGTAGCGCACGTAGTCAGGCCCGGCGGCCAGCTTGGCCACGGCCACCGGCTGGCGGGTGCGCGCATCCAGGGCGACCACGCGCTGTTTCAGGTGATCGCTGACGAAGACCATGCCCAGGCCGCTGTCGGCCGAGGTGGTGCCCGCTTCCTGCCTGGACGCACCGGAACCCGTCGGCACCACGCCCTTCCAGCGCTCGATGGCCTGGGTGGCCGGGTCGATCAGCACCAGCTCGCCGCTCTGCGCCGCCGGCACCAGCACCCGGCCGAGCGCCGCGTCGTAGACCAGGTCGTCGAAATCCAGGGAATTGCCGTGGCCCAGCACCAGCGCGCGGTGCGGCATCAGCACCGACATCACGCGCGCGCCCACCGGGGACGCCGCCAGCACGCACCATCCCGTCGCCAGCACGGCGACTGCGATTCGCTTGACGTTCATGGCTTTCACCCTTTGCATCCCGAACGGGTCGTACCCGCACCCTAGCGCGACACTCTTAGCGGATGCTCACCCGCCATGGGCAACGCAGCAGCACCACATCGATCCACTCCGTCAGCGCGAGCGCCTGAGGTACCCCATGGGATTCCAGGTGATCATGAACGACTCCCGGCTCCGGTCGACCTCGAAATCCGCGTTCTCGGCGATGAAGGCCTCCACGGCCTCGTACGGACCGGGGTTGGGCCCCACGTCCAGGCCGTGATGGCAGATGCCGTCCTCGACGATGAAGTAGCTGCCCACGCTGACCAGCCCGGCGTAGGCACGCAGCACGTTCAGCGTGTTGTCGAAGGTGTGCGCGCTGTCCTCGATGACCATGACGCGCCCGCCGTCCGGCACCTGCGCGCGGACACGCTCGACCATCGCGCAGGCGTCGCCCTCGATCAGCTGTACCCGCGGATGCGCCCGCACCGAGTCGTGGATGCACGCGTGCGAGATGTCCAGGCCGATCACCCGACCCGCGCCGACCAGGTCGCACAGGTGTGCCAGGGCCAGGGTGCTGCCGCCGCAATGGTTGCCGATCTCGACGATCACGTCCGGCTGCAGCTCGTGGATGATTTCCTGGTACACCCAGAAATCCAGCGGGCTCTTGAGCGTGGGGATGCCGTGGTAGGTGGTGCCGGACATGATCCGGTGCTGCATCACGCTGAGCACCTCCGACAGCGGCATGTCCAGGTGGGTCTCCATGGGCAATGTCATGCGCGCGCTCCGCGTTCGCCGGCACGCGGAAGAGGGCCCGGCTGCATCGGTCGGGGCATCATGCGAGATGCTCGATGTCGGCCGGCAGCTTGACCCAGCCATGCATGCGGTTGTCGTACACCGACACCGTGGGCGCGGGAAAATCGGGGTCGGCGAACACGCCGACCGGCACCATGAGGTGCGCGTCGTCCCAGGTGTTGACGAAATACACGATCACGCCGCACCGCGGGCAGAAATGGAACGTGGCCCCGCCGCCCTCGTCGCCCACCCGCGACCAGGTCGACGAGGATCCGGTGATGGTCACCCCGTCGCGGGGAAAGCGCGCCTGCACCGCGAACACGCTGCCGCTGCGCCGCTGGCAGTCCAGGCAATGGCAGATCGACACGCGCACCGGTTCATCGCCGGTGGTCAGGCCCAGCTGGCCGCAACTGCAGGACGCCGTGTGAAGTTTCATGTTCGAAGCACCTGTCTATCCAACGTCCGCCGTCGGCCGCTCAGATCGACGACGTGAACACGCATGGCATCGAGTATGGTCCAGCGCATCGAGACGGACAATGTGCCGTCATGGCCCATTATTTCCGCAGAATCTTTTCCATCGCCTTGCCCTTGGCGAGTTCGTCGACGAGCTTGTCCAGGTAGCGGATCTTGCGCATCAGCGGGTGCTCGACGTCCTCGACGCGAACGCCGCACACGACACCCTTGATGAGCGCGGCGTTCGGATGGATCTGCGGCGCCTGGGCGAAGAAGGCCTGCAGATCGTTTTCGCCGTCGAACTGCTCCCGCAGTCCGTCATGATCGTAACCCGTCAGCGAGCAGATGACCTGATCGAGCTCGTCCTGCGAGCGCCCCTTGGACTGCACCTTCTTCAGGTACACCGGGTACAGGCTGCAAAACCTGATGGCGAAGACCTTGTCCTGATGCATGGGTATTCTCCGGTGGATCGAGCTTCGGCACGCCACGTCACGGACACTCGCCCCGGAACAACCCGGATAGCGCTCCAGTCCGGACGTTTCGGACATCGTCCCTCACCCCACGTGCCTGACGCTATGTGTCCAGCTCGCCGGACACATGGGCAATGAGCTGCTGCGTGTTCCTGACGAATGCCGCCTGCAGATCGATACCGCACTTGTGGGCCAGGACCATGATGGACCACAGGCAATCCGACAACTCATGGCCGAGCTTCGCTTCGACATCCTCGATGTCGCGCACGCCGGCGTGCGCCTGGACGAGCTTGGCCAGGTCGCCGACATCACCCATGAAACCCAGCGCGAGCTCCTGCGTGCTCCAGACCCGTCCCCACCGCTTGGTCTCCAGCGCTTCGTAGAGCGCGTTCAACTCCAGCGCGGCCTTTTCAAGCTCGCTGAAATGCATGTCGTGTGGCCTGGCGCTCATGGGTCGTCATCCTTCTTCCGTCTGAAGTCGCCGCCTGCTGGCGCGGCTCGTGGGCGATCGGCTTGAACGAGCTGTCAGGGCCCATGCCAGCTATCGCATGCCAGCGTGGCATGGGATGAACCTCCCATGCACCGCCAGGACACGTGGTTTGATGAATACTCTGGAATGAGCGCGACGAATTGGCCGTCTCGGCCGCCCTTGAGAAACAGGGTGCCATTTGCGGTGATCTCGACAACCGAAGGCGCATGAAATTTGAATACTGGATTGGGCACACCAATGCCTGATCCCGTGGTTCCCTTGATATGGATGATGTTGGCCGAGATTGTTCGGACAGTTGGTAAAACATCATTCAGCCAGCTGCTTGTTTCAGTTGCAGCCCGATAGTCGGAATACTGCGTTATCACAATTCCAGCCACAGCCATGACGCAAATGGCGCCGACTGCACCCTGCAGGAACGGTTTGAGTCGCATTTCTCGGGTCCCAACGCTGTATTCAAGGCGCCTGCGCCGGCATAGCCCGTGGGCGGTCGGCTTGAAGACTGGCTGGCCTGCACTCTACCAGCCTAAGCTGGCAAGTACTGAAGCCAGGTGGCAGTCCCTGCCGAGATGCTGTGAAGGCCGGCGGCGCTGATCTCCAGCTTTTCGCCGCTGGTAAAGCACAGCTCGGCAGAAACGGATCCCTCCATCGAGGCTGGAACTGGCAAGAAGTGAAGCGGCACGCCAGCTACTGTGACGCGGCCGTTCGAAATGCACCCGCTTGCGGCCAGGTCACCCGTGGCTTGTGCGGCTAGAAACCTCAGAATCACCGGTTTCAGATACGTTCCAGGCGGCAGCGATGCCTCAGTTCCTGAAGGGTAGACAACCGCCGACTGAAAATCGATGACCAGGTCACTCGCCAGGAAGCGAATGGAAGTGACCTCCGAATCGTGAAGTTCGAGCTCGGTGTCCATGTCGCCTTGTGCTTGAGTGAAGCGACCCCTGCTGCGGAGTCTCTTGGATGAATCGTTAGGTCCCGGCGTGACGCAGCATGAACGCTATGCCGATATTTACGGCCATGAACAACAACGCGGCAAGCCCAAGCCACGATGCGTTTGATGCTGCGCGGCTTGCACCGATCGCTGCGTCATGGCCGGTATCAAGCTTCGCCGCGAGACGGCGCCCGAGCACAATGCCGGGAAGAAGCAGAAGGACACCCAGCGGGATCGGTGCCAAGTACCTCAATACAGATACAGGTATTGCAAAGGCGAGCAGGCTGACTACGTATAGAAGCATGGAGGCTTGGAGCAGGGTGACCTGGTTTCTGGAAACAGCATGCTCGGCGAATGCCTCTCGATGCCTTCCCAGCGATAGGGTGGTTCTGAATGCCAAAACCACCAGGAAGATGAGCGCGGCATATCCGATCATCGATTTCGTCCCTTGAGAGCCAGCGCTTGAACAAAGCGGCGCGCGTCAGCGTGCCCGCTTGGATAATTGGTTAGGCCGCACTCGTCGTGTAGGGAGTAGACCCGTTGTACTGAAGAAGATCCCAGCGCGTTCCGTAGAGATCCTCAAATACTGCCACCGTGCCGTATGACTCTTCGCTCGGCGGGCGAACAAAACGAATGCCGGCATCGACCATGCGGTTGTAGTCTCGCCAGAAATCATCGGTTTGCAGGAACAAGAATACGCGGCCACCGGCCTGATTGCCTATGAATGCCTCCTGCTCCGGCCTGGATGCACGCGCCAGAAGCAAGGTTGTACCTGAACTGCCAGGCGGCGCGATGACGACCCAGCGCTTGTTTTGCTCTGGCTGGCATGTGTCCTCGATCACATGGAAGCCGAGTTTGCTGGTGTAGAAGGCAAGAGCTTCGTCGTAGTCGCGAACGACAAGGGCGATGTGAGCTATGGCTTGATGCATGGCTTTGGTGTGGCCTGACGCCTGGGCTCGTCCATCCCGGGAAAACTGTCCCTGACACCGTTTTTGCGCTTTCATTTAACGAAGAAGGCCTCGGCCTCATTGAGCGTTTGTTCGTAGAAGGCTAGCGCAGACTGCGCTACTTCAACGACGTTTGACGGATCAAGCTGAGTTCCAAGATGCGACGTAGGAATACCGTAGATCCGATCTCGATTGACGACGGGAAGCAAGGTCATTCTGGCAGGGAAGAATTCGATCTTCAGCCGCTGCGGCGACTTTATAGAGACCACACCGTTGTTGAATTGCATCCGTTCAATGTAGAGACTGTTGCCCTCAGCCGCGTTAACGCCAAAGCCACCGGGCTGGCGCGAACTAATTTCATTCACCGTGTGCTCTTCCGCGCCTCTCGCGTTGACAAGATAAGAGAGCAAGGGATCAGTACGCCGCAAGTTTTCGATGCGCCCTTGCCACCCGTTCCACTTTGGACTTTTGCCGAAGTGCGCACGCGCCTTGTTCCAGGAGCGTTCAAGTCGACGTAGGAATTCCTTCCACTGCTCCTCGAACTGCTCGACTGACTGTGAGGCCCTCATGCTGGCGATGGCTTCTCTCGCCCTCGCCAGTTCTTGGAACGGTTGGTCTGAATGCTGCATGCCTGAAGGGAGCTAACGCTGGAGTTAAGCGGCGCGCGTTACGCGCGTCCGCTTGGACGAGTGGTTAGGCGGCACCGTCACGCTGGATGAGGACGAGAGCATCAGTGTTCTCCTGCGTGTAGTGGACAAAGCCGCCAAAGTCAGTGTCGACCATGATGCCAATGCCGAGGTAAGCCCAGCTCTCTTGGCCAGGCAGGTACTTGCCGGTGTCCATGGAGGCAAGGACGCGCCCTTTGTAGACAGAGTCGATCTGTACAAGATCGCCGGGTTCTACGAGCTGGCCGTCTGGGTATTGCATGGTGCCCAACACTCATTCGGCGCCAAAGTGACGTATTGCACAGAGTATGGCGCTCGCAAACACCCGCCGCAATTTGCCCGCATCTGATGGCGCATCAGCGGGTTGGGTGTTGAATCAAGGGCGCGGGCCAACCACCGCGGGCCGCGCCATGCGGCGGGATGAAGGTGTATGCGTTTTACGCCGCACCCTGGCGGCGTAACGGGATGTCTTCGCCCGGACGAGCGACGTCGGGCAGATCAACGCCGGGACGAGCCTTATCGGGCCGCCATCGCATCACACGAACAGCGACACCCCATGCACCGCGTACAACGAAAGGCCGCCAAGGCCGACGCCGATGACGCAGGCGGCCAGCACGTCGCTGGGATAGTGCAGGCCCAGCACCACGCGCGAGAGCGCCACCAGCGCGGCGAAGGGCATCAGCACGACGCACAGCGCGGGGAAGTAGGCCAGCGCGACCAGGGTGAAGCTGACCGCGTGCAGGGTGTGGCCGGAGGGGAAGCTGAATTCGTCCAGCGGCGGCACGTGGGCGATCACGCCGGGGCAGGTGCGGAACGGGCGCGGGCGTTTGGTCCAGCCCTTGAGGGAGCGGTACAGGGCCAGCGCGATCACGCCGGTGAGGGCCATGTGCACCGCCGCCTGCACGCCGCGCATGCCGCCGAACGCCGCCATGGCCGCCATCAGCGTGTACCAGAACACGCCGTCGCCCAGGCGGCTGACCACGGCGAAGAAGCGGCCGGTGGCGCGCCGCGCGCCCCAGCGGTTGGCGCGGGTGCAGATGCGGGCGTCGAGCGTCGGGTGGTAATTGGCCAGGTTCATGAGCGGACTCCGTGGTCGCGCGTGCGTCCGGTGAATCCGGGCGCGCGCGCCTGTCGCTGCGGGTGCGCGGTCCGTTCGGGGCCGAGCAGGATGGTTTCGAAACGGGCCACCATGGCCTCGCGATCCAGTGCCTCCACGCTGCCGCGCGCGCTGGCGCGCAGGTCGCGGTAGCGCTGGTCGCGGACCAGGCGCTCGCCAGCGGCGATGAAGGCGGCCTCGTCGCCGTCGGGCGCCAGGTAGCCGTTGTGCCCATCGCGCAGGTGCTCGCTCGCGGCGCCGCTGTCGAAGGCCACCGCGGGCACGCCGCTGGCCAGCGCCTCCATGACCACGTTGCCGAAGGTCTCGCTGCGACTGGGGAACACGAACAGGTCGGCGCTGGCATAGCAGCGCGCCAGGTCCTCGCCGTGCCGCATGCCGTGGAACACGAACTGCGGATGCTCGCGCTGCAGCCGGGCCCGCGCCGGGCCGTCGCCGATCCACACGTAGCGCAGATCCGGGCAGTGCCGGCGCATGACTTGCCAGGCGCGCACTGCCAGCTTGAGGTTCTTCTCCGGCGCGATGCGGCCGACGTACAGCATCACCGGCGTATCGCCGGACGCGCCCCACGCCTCGCGCAATCGAACATCACGGTGGCGTGGATGAAAGCGCGCGGTGTCCACGCCGCGCGGCAGCACGCGCGTATTGTCGATGCCCAGCGCGCGCAGCTCGCGCGCCAGCGCCTCGGTCGGCACCACGGTGGCCTGGGCGCGCTGGTGGAAGCGCCTGAGGTGTCCGCGCACCAGCGGCGTCAGCCAGCCCATGCCGTAGTGCCGCGCGTAGTGGTCGAAGCGCGTGTGGAAGCCGGTGCTGGCCGGGATCCCCAGGCGCCGCGCGCAGCGCAGGGCGCTCACGCCCAGCGGGCCTTCCGTGGCCACGTACACCGCGTCCGGGCGCTGATGTCGCCAGGTCCGCATCAGGGTGCGGCCGGCGGGAAATCCGAAGCGCAGGCCGGGGTAGCGCGGGATCCCGGCGCCGGGCAGGCACAGCGTGTCGGCAGGCATCGGCTGGCCGGCCTCGTGGGACTGGCGCGGGCGCACCACGCCGACCCGGTGCCCGCGCGCGCGCAAACCTTCCACCAGCCCGTGCATGGTCAGGGCCACGCCGTTGGTTTCCGGCGGATAGGTTTCGGTGACGACGCTGATGATCATCTCGCACGCCCGCAACGTGGCCGATGCAAGGATCGTCCCGGCGTGTTGCAGCGGCTTGATCGGCGCATGACCGCCGCGTGACGGGTGCGGTCGCGGGGCGCAGGCGCTACACTGGCGCCTTCGTTCCCCGTGCCGGCTGCCGTTCATGCCCGTTTCCGATTCCGCCACCCGCGATGCGTCGCGCCGCGCCCTGCTCCTGCTGACCGCCCTGCTGGTGCTGATGGGCTTTGGCTTCCAGGGCTCGCGCGGGCTGTGGAACACCGACGAGGGGCGCTACACCGACACCGCGCTGCAGATGATCGACTCGGGCAACTACCTCCTGCCCGCCTACACCGTCGACCGCCCGAACATTTCCAAGCCGCCGATGACCGCCTGGATCATCGCCGGCGCGGTGAAGGTGCTGGGCCGCAACAGCTGGGCGGTGCGCACGCCCTACGCGCTGGCCTTCATCCTCACCGCCCTGCTGCTGGTGGCGATGGGTCGCGACCTGGTGCCCGACACACCCTGGCTGCCCGGCCTGGTCTACGCCTGTTCGCTGTATCCGTTCATGGCCGCCAACGTGGTCAGCACCGACGTGCTGCTGACCGCGTTCGAGGCCCTGGCCGCGCTGGGCTTCGTGCGCGCCTTCTTCGGACCGGCCATGCCCGCCTCGCGGCGCTGGCTGGCGCTGATGTGGCTGGGCTTCGGCCTGGCCTTCCTGACCAAGGGCCCGCCCGGCCTGATGCCGCTGCTGGGCATGGCGCCGTACGCCTTCAGGCGCGATGGCTGGCGCGGCGTGCGCCGGCTGTTCAACCCGCTGGGCGTGGTGCTGTTCCTGGCCGTCGGCCTGAGCTGGTACACCGTGGCGATCCTGTCCACGCCGGGCCTGCTGGACTATTTCCTGCATTACGAGGTCTACGACCGCGTGTTCACCGGCGCGCAGGGCCGCCACCAGGAGTGGTACGGCTGGCTTGTGGTCTACGGCCCGGTGCTGGTCGTCGGCTCGCTGCCGTGGTGGCCGGCGATGGCGCGCGGCGTGCGCGCGGCCGTGTCGAAAGCCTGGTGGCGCGCGTGGTGGCGCACGGTCGACGCCCGCCTGTTCCTGGTGCTGTGGCTGGCCGTGCCGCTGCTGGTGTTCTGCCTGGCGCGCTCGCGCCTGCCGATGTACCTGCTGCCGCTGTTCATGCCGCTGTCGCTGCTGCTGGCGCATGGCCTGCGCGGGCGCATCGACCTCACCCGTACCCGCCAGCGCCTGGCCCTGGGCGCGTGGGTGGCCGTGCTGCTGCTGTTCAAGGGCGTCGCCGCCTATGCCGTGCACACCGGCGCCGACAACCGCCTGCTCACCCGGCAGCTGCGCGCGGCCACCGGCGCGGGGCTGGACTACGACGCGCTGGCCATCGTGCGCGACACCGACGATCCCGGCGGCATCCGCAAGAACACGCCGTGGGGCATGCGGTTGTACCTGGGCAAGGTCGTCTACGGCCTGGCCTGGGGCGATGCCAGGGACGCCGCGCGCCTGTGCCCGCTGCTCGCGCGCCACGGCACGCTGCTGCTGGCCATCGACACCGGCGTGGCTCCCGCCGTCAAACAGGCCGCCCTGGCCTGCCCGAAGGCGCACGCGCACGTGCTGCCGCAAACCTGGCGGCATCGGCAGCTGGTCCTTCTGGGGCACTGACACGACGCGGCCCGGATGACCGGGCCGGAGATGGCGCGCTCGGCAGGACAACACGCCGGGCTCCAATTGGGAGCGCAAGAAAACTACGCCATTGACGCATGTGCGCCAGAGGCGTAGCATTCTTCCATGGTTTTTGTCGAGACGCCTGTATTCACATCTCAAATCAAGAGCTTACTGAGTGACGAAGAATACGCTGCGTTCCAGCGCCGATTGGCTGCCCACCCCGAATCCGGAGCTGTCATCAAGGGAACTGGCGGGTTACGCAAGATCAGGGTCGCTGCAAACGGTGGCGGCAAACGCGGCGGGGCACGCGTGATCTATTACCACTTCGTCAGCGCCTCGCAAATCGCCCTGTTGCTCATCTATCCGAAAAACCAGCAAGACGATCTGACTGCAGCCCAAAAGGCCGCTCTGAAACGAGTCATCGATCAATGGAGGTAACCATGGATCCCGACATGTTCGCCAATCTGATGGAAAGCGTGAGCCAGATGGACGAGATTGTCCGTGGCGAACGCCAGCCGTCACGCGAATTTCATATCGACGCGATGGCGGTAAAGGAGATACGCCGCGCGACCGGCCTGTCGCAGGCCAAGTTCGCCCGCATGGTCGACGTGCAGATCGGCACCCTGCGCAACTGGGAACAGGGCAGGCGTGAACCGGCCGGACCGGCAAAAGCGTTGCTTCGGGCGATCAGCAAGGACCCCGAGCACGTGCTGAAGGCCCTGGCGGGGTAACCATACGCGAGACGGTCATACCTCGCCGCCAGCACCACGAAACAACAAAGGCCGCTCAGCAAGCGGCCTTTTTGACAGATGGCGCGCTCGGCGGGATTCGAACCCACGACCCCTGCCTTCGGAGGGCAGTACTCTATCCAGCTGAGCTACGAGCGCGTGGCGGGCATTGTAGCCGAGGCGGGTGCCTGCGCCTACGTCCGGCGCGGCGATCCCTGAAGCACGAAGGCCCCCGCCGTTGCCGGCGGAGGCCTCCCTGCGTCGCGCATGGCGCGGCGTGTCGCGGTCAGTGCAGCGCCTTGAGCGTGTGCTTGAGCGGGGTCAGCACCTCGGACAGGTAGTCCGGCCGGCCCTTGATGCGCTCCAGGTGCGGGTACTGCAGGCCGCCGTGGTAGTTGATCTCGACGGTCTGGTAGGCGTCGAAGTTCTTCACCAGCAGCTTGATCGGCGCCTTGCTGTCCTTGGCGTCGGTGATGGCCTTCTTCAGCGCGTCGGTGCTGAAATCCTGGCCGTTGACGGCGACGATGGTCATCGATGGCGCCAGGCCCGCCTTGAACGCCGGACCATCCCACAGCACGTCGCGCAACTCGCCCTTGCCGCTCACCGCGATGCCGATGGAGTAGCTCAGGTCGGCGAAGTGGTAACGCTTCTCCAGGGCCTGCATGCCGTCGCTGGGCTTGTCGGTGTAGACCAGCTTCCAGCCCTCGTCCTCCAGGCCCTTGGACAGGTTCACGTGACCCTCGAGGCGGTGGTCGAGGAAGCTCTTCCAGTCGTACGGAGCCACCTTGTTCAACGCGGCCACGATGTCGTCGAAGCGCCAGGTGTTGATGTCCCAGGCACCCGGATCGACACCGAAGAAGTCACGCGCGAAGTTGTTCAGATTGCGCTTGTTGTGGGTCAGCTCGCGGATCTTCGCGTCCACTGCGGTCCAGATCATCTGGCCACCCGAGTAGTAGTCCTCGCTCATCTGGTAGTTGCGGTACGGCAACGGCGCACGCTGGGCGATGGTCGGGTCGTTGGTGGTGTCGAGGATGTTGCGCCAGGTCATGCCCGGGCGGCCGCGGTCATAGCGCGCGCCGACGGCGGCCAGCATCTCCAGCGCCTGCTTCTTGGTCCACAGGCCCGAACGCGCGGCCATCACGTAGCCCGAGTACTGGGTGAAGCCCTCGTAGACCCACAGGCCCATGTCGCGCTTGACCTCGTTGAAGTTCGGCGTCCACAGCTCGGCCGGGCGGCGGTACTTGCCGTCCCAGGAGTGGTTGAACTCGTGCGCCAGCAGGTCGCGGCCGGCCCAGCTCTGCTTGTACTTGGTGAAGTAGTCGGTGCCGACGCCGTTCTCGCTGGAACGGTGGTGCTCCAGGCCGATGCCGCTCATCTTCTTGCTCAGCGAGAGCAGGAAATCGTAGTGATTGAAGTGGAAGGTGCCGTACTGGCGGTGCATCTGCGTGACCAGTTCGCGGTGCGCGGCGATGGCGTCCTTGCTGGCATCGAGGTCCTTGGCCTCGTCGGCGAACACGTTCAGGTGCACCGGCACGGTGCCGCCGGGGTTGAGGTCGAAGCGCTTGTAGTACTTGCCGGCGAACATCGGCGAGTCGACCAGGTTCTCGAAGTCGATCGGCTTGAAGGTCACCGTGTAGCTGCCCGCGGCCTCGCCGTGGCCGGCTTGCTGGTCGGCCGCGCGCAGCGCGGTGGCGTACTTGAAGTCCTTGGGCAACGTGACGTCGGCCTGCACCTGGATGTCGCGGCCGTAGTAAGCCGGCCGGATACAGCGCCACCGTGTTCCACTGCAGGTTGAGCATCTGCGGGGTCATCACGATGCGGCCCTGTCGGCGGTTCTGCGGCGACAGGTACTGGAACCACACGTCGAGCGCGCTTCACGCCCTCGGGCACGTCGACGTGGAAGGCGTAGACGTTGGCCGGGTCGCGCTTCCACTTCAGCACCTCGCCATTGGCCTTGACCACCAGGCCGGCGAACTTGTCGATGGGACCGGTCGGCGAATGGTTGCCGGGGATCCACTGCGGATACAGCAGGGTGACCGGACCGGCGCTGACCGGGATGGTCTCGTTGACGCGGAAGATGCGGTGCGCCAGGTCGGTGGCGTCCACGCTGAGCTTGAGGGTGCCGGGATAGGCCACGTCCTGCGGCGCGGGGACGGTGAATTCGCGCGGCACGGGCTGCGGGCCGCTGCTGGCCTGCGCGCCGAGGGCAGGCAACGCCAGCAGTGTGGCCAGCAGGGCCACGGTGAGGGTACGGGTCTTCATCAATCGGTCTCCGATGGAGCGGTGACGCCGGCCGCACGATTGCCGTGCGGCCGGCCTGTGTCGATTACTTGCGCGCCTTGAGGATGGCGTCGAGGCGGTTCCGGGTGCCCTTCACGCGCACCAGGTGCGGGTACTTCAGGCCGCCGTGGTAGTCGATATCCAGCGTGCGGTAGCGGCCGATGCTCTTGATCAGCAGCTTGATCGGCGCCTTGTTGCTGGCGGCGTCGGTGACCGCCTGCTTCATGCCGCCGGTGCTGAAGTCCTTGCCGTTGACGGCGACCACCGTCATGCCCGGGACCAGACCGGCCTTGAAGGCGGGGCCGCCCCACTGCACGTCGTACACGCGGCCGCTGCTGCCGACCATGAAGCCGGCCGAGTAGGACAGGTTCAGGCCGCGGTTGAAGGCGCCGGAGGTGGACTTCTCGAAGGCCGAGGGCTTGTCGGTGTAGACCAGCTTCCAGCCGCCGCGCTCGAGGCCGTGCTCGGGCAGATCGGTGCCGGTGTAGTCCAGGCGCTCGCGCAGGAACTTGGCCCAGTCATAGGGCTGCACGGCGTTCAGCGTCTTGACCACCTCGTCGAAGTCGTAGGTGCGGGTCACGTAGCTGCCGTTGTCCATGCCGTAGAAGGCGTGGGCGAAGTCATCCAGCGACTTGTGGCCACGGCTGAGCTCGCGGAGCTTGGTGTCCACGTCCAGCCACAGCAGCTGGCCTTCCGGATAGAAGTCGGTGCCGCGGCGCCAGTTGCTCCAGCCGCCGCGACCGGCGTAGGTCAGGGGCGCGGCCGTCGCGGTGTCCTGCAGCGAGCGCCACTGGCGGCCGGTGCGATGGGCCATGCTGGCGGCGATCATGGCGATGGCGTCGTGGTACTGGTCGGCCGTCCACAGGCCCGAACGCGCGGTCAGCACGCCGGCCCAGTAGTCGGTCAGGCCCTCGTAGACCCACAGCAGGTCGTCGCTCTTGACCATGTTGAAATTCGGCGTCCACAGGTCGTACGGACGGCGGAACTTGCCGTTCCACGAATGCACCCACTCGTGCGGCATGAGCGTGGCCGCGCGCAGGTACAGGGCCTTGTTGGTCAGGTAGTCCGCCGGCAGGCGGTCGTCGCTGGACTGGTGGTGCTCCAGGCCGAAGTGGTCGACCTGGTCGGACAGGGTCAGCAGGAAGTCGTAATGCTCGAAGTGATGGTTGCCGAACAGCGCCAGGATCTGCTTGACCAGCTGGCGGTGGTCGGCGATCTGCTCCTTGCTGATGTCCACGTTGTCGGCGCTGTCACCGACGATGTTCAGGTGCACCGGCACCTTGGCGCCCGGCGCCAGGTCCACGCGCTTGAAGTACTTGCCGGCGATAAGCGGCGAGTCGACGAAGTTGTTGAAGCTGACCGGCTTGAACGTCACCTGGTCGCCGGACTGGCTGGCCACTTCCAGCGCGCTGGCGAACTTCCAGCCCTCGGGCAGCTCCACGGTCGGCTGGATCATCACCTGCCGCGAGTAGTAGCCGGCCGGGTAGAACGCCACCTGATTGAACTCGATGTCGGCCAGGTCGTTGTCGGTCGACGGGCCGGCGCCGAACTGGCCGCCGTTGCCCGGCGACAGGAACTGGAAGCTCAGGTCCAGCGCCTTCACGCCCTCGGGCACCTTAAGGTGCAGGGTGAACATGTCGCGCAGGTCGCGCTGCCAGGGAATCTGCTTGCCGTTGGCGGTGATGATCAGGCCGGCGATGTTGTTGATCGGGCCGGTCGGCGCGTGCTCGCCGGGAATCCACTTGGGGTAGTACAGCGTGAAGTCGCCGGACTTGGCCACCGGAATGGTCTCGCGCACGTCGAAGATGCGGTCGGCGGCGCGACGCATGTCCACGTGCACCGACAGCGTGCCACCGGGATACGGCGTGTCGCTGGGATGCTTGTTGTGGGGGGCCGTGGCGGCCAGTGTCGCGGGCGCGACGGACAGTGCCGCGACCAGCGCGCACGCGGCAAGAATCGGACGGAATGATGTGCTCGACATGGGGACTCCCGGATGGACGACGCCGCGAGACCACTCGGCTCGCGTCGTCGGTCGTTGACGATGAAGAACGCCCGCATGCCCCCTGGGGTAAAACGGGCGATCCATCCATCCTAGACCCGGGTCGGGCCCCACCCTTGTGCCAAAGGTCATGCCGGCACGGTGATGGCGACACCCGACGCCGCGCGCGGCGGCCGGGTGTCGCCCGCAGGCTTACTGGCCAGCCTGCTCGTGCTCGTTCTGCACCTTGCTGTGGCGCATGCCGTAGCCGAAATAGATCACGAAGCCGATCGCCATCCAGACGATGAAGCGCAGGATCGTGACCATGTCCAGGCCGCCGATCGGCGCGAAGTGGCCATCCTTGAACCACGGCCATCCGATGATCAGGAACAGCGAGAACAGGATGCCCAGCGGCGCCAGCAGCCACAGCGCCGGCGTGCGGAAGCGACGCTCCAGTTCGGGCCGGCGGATGCGCAGGATCAGCACCGAGGCGCAGATCAGGATGAACGCCGAAAGGGTGCCGATGTTGACCAGTTCGGCCAGCTCGCGGATCGGCAGGAAGCCGGCCGCCAGGGCGGTGAAGATGCCCAGGAGCATGGTCGGGCGGTACGGCGTGCCGTGCACCGGATGGCTCTTGGCGAACCACTCCGGCAGCAGGCCGTCACGCGCCAGGGCGAACCAGATGCGCGCCGCGCCCAGCATGAAGGCGAACACCACGCTGGCGATGCCGCAGACCGCGGCGATGTCGATGATCGCGCTGATCCAGGTCAGGCCGCGCGCGGCGAACACCGCGCTCACCGGCGCCTGGCTGGACAGGATCATCTGCGAGCACTGCCCGGCCACCTGGGACGGATCCATGCAGCCGTTGTAGGGCACCATGCCGGTCAGCACCAGCGAAATGGCCAGGTACATCAGCATCGAGATGCCCAGCGACAGCACCACCGCCAGGGGCAGGTCGCGCTGCGGGTTCTTGGCCTCCTCGGCCGCGGTGGTCAGGGTGTCGTAGCCGAACACCGCGAAGAACACGATGCTGGCCGCGGCCAGCACGCCGTTCCAGCCATAGCGCGTGCCGCCGGATGCGTGCACGTCCTGCACCACATGCGGAATGAACGGCGTCCAGTTGGAGGTGTGCACGTAGAACGCGCCGGCGACGATGACGATCACCACGCCGATCACCTTCATGGTCACCACGATGGTGTTCAGGCGGGCGCCGATCTCGGTGCGCATGATCTGGATCCAGGCGATGCCCAGGGCCACGACCACGGCAATAAGGTTGACCACCCGGCCGCTGTCCGGATGCGCCGGGTCATAGGCGCCCTGCAGCCACACCGGCAGGTGCAGGCCGGTGATCTGGGTGATCAGCGACTGCAGGTAGTTGGACGTACCCGCCGCGACCACGCCGACGATCAGCGCGTACTCGACCAGCAGGTCCCAGCCGATGATCCAGGCCGGCAACTCGCCCAGCACCGCGTAGCCGTAGGTGTAGGCGCTGCCGGTGACCGGGATCATGCCGGCGAACTCGGCGTAGGACAGCGCCGCGCAGGCGCTGCCGATGCCGGCGACCAGGAAGCTGATGATGATGGCCGGACCGGCGTTCAGCGCGGCCTCGTTGGGCGCCAGCACGAACACGCCGACGCCGACGATGGCGCCGATGCCGATGGCGGTGAGCTGCCACACGCCCATGGTGCGGCGGAAATCAGTGCTGGCGCCTGCATCCGTCTGCAGCTGTTCGACGGACTTGCGCCGGATCAGTCTGGACCAGAATCCCATGCATTACCCCTTGCGATATCAGTGGATGTGAATGGCGATGGTGCGGTGGCGGGCCAGGGCCTCTCGCCACCCGGCGGGAACGCGGGCCGCGCATGTGCGGTGCCGATCCCCCGACGCGATGCAACCATCGGGCCCGCCTCCCGTTGCGGGTCCGTCCCGATGACTGGAACGAAGCGGCGCCCGGCCGATGCCGCCGGCGCCGTGCACCCGCCCTGGCGCCATGCGAACCGCGCCGAACGAACGTGTGCAAATAGGTTGCATTCCCTTTTCTACGCTAACAGAGATGCCGCCGTTTTGCCGAATCGCGCCTGAAGCCGGGGCCATCGCGAGGCGGGTGACGCGCATGCGGACCGGTTCAGGCCGTGCGTCCCGGCGACGCGACCGGCGACCGCCGGCCGGCCCACAGGAGCACCAGCCCGATCGCGGCGGCGCCCAGCAACCCGGCCTGCAGCGGCACTGACAGCGGCGCGCCGAACCAGCGCCCGAGAACCCCCACGGCCGCGGCGCTGGCGAGGAGCCTGAGAGTCTCCACGGGCACGGCCAGACGCCGCCCTTCCATGACCCAGCCGAGCAGGGTCAGCGACAGCGCCATGTACAGGAAATAGCCCAGCAGCAGCGTCGTGGGCATGTGCTGCTGGCCCATCAGGAACTGCAGGCTCATGCCCAGCAGCAGCAGGAACTGCAGGCCGGCGTAAGCGCGCATCGCCCCGCTCATCGGCGGATCGTAGGTGGCGCGTCGCAGGTCGAACCCGGGTTTGGGGTGGCGCGCGGCCACGTCCGCCGGACGCCAGCCCGGGCGGCGCACCCAGATCTGCAGGCGATCGCGCCAGCGCCGCGCGCGCGCGGCATCGACCAGCGTCGACCAGTACACCTCGGCGTTGGCCCACAGCGGATTCCAGCTGCGCAAGCGGCGAGCGCGTGCCGTACACCGGCGGGTCCTCGGGCAATTCCGGCTGGAAGGTGCCGAACAGGCGGTCCCACAGCACCAGGATGCCGCCGTAATTGCGGTCCACGTAGCGCTCGTTGACGGCGTGGTGAACGCGATGGTTGGACGGCGAGGCGAACACCCGGTCGAACCACCCCAGGCGGCCGATCTCCTCGGTGTGGATCCAGTACTGGTAGAGCAGGTCGATCACCGCGACCACCGCGAACACTTCCACCGGCACGCCGGCCACCGCCAGCGGCAGGTAGAAGATCCAACCCAGCAGGGCGCCGCTGCTGGTCTGGCGCAGCGCGGTGCTGAGGTTGTACTGCTCGCTCTGGTGATGCACCACGTGCGCGGCCCAAAGCACGTTGACCTCGTGCCCGCAGCGGTGCAGCCAGTAGTAGCAGAAGTCGTAGCCGAGCAAGGCGCCGATCCACACCGCCACGTTGCCGGCGGGCAGGTCGAACAGCGCCACGCGCTGCGCGAACCAGGCATAAAGACCGATGGTCAGGGTCTTGGTGAACACGCCGGTAAGCTGCGAGAGGATGCCCAGGCCGATGCTGTTGACGGCGTCGTTGAGGCGGTAGCGCGCGTGCCCGCGCCACGCCGACACGGCCAGCTCCACGCCCATCAGCACGAAGAAGCCGGGGATGGCGTAGAGCATGATGACGGCGGCGGTATTCATCCGTTGGGCTCGATGTCTCCAGGTTGCGACGGAGCGAACTGCCGGGCGGGCATCTGCACCGAACGCGCGATGCAGGCAATGGCCACGTAGTAGCTGCCCAGTATCCACAGCTCGGCGAGCGGCAGCCGCGCGTGGAAACGATCATAGGCCAACAGCGTATCGCTGATCACGAAGACCAGCGCGCCGAAGCCGGCAAAACGGGCCGCCCGGCCGCGCGCGCCCTGCCCGCGCAGGCGCCAGGCGCGGCCGACGGCCTGGCCGGCCATCAACGAGATCACGCCGGTATAGACCACCACCGGTACGCGCAGCGGCACGGGCAGGTCCTGCCACAGCCATGCCGTCACCAGCACGCCGAGGACAACGCTCAGCACCATGGCCGGCGGCCAGGCCGGGCGTCGCACGCCCTCGCCGAAGGCAGCCAGGAACATCAGGTGCGCCAGCAGGAAACTCGCCAGGCCGGCCACGAAGGCATCCCACGGCGGCAGCAGCAGCACGTCACCGGCCAGGCACAGCAGGAGGCCGAACGCGATCCACAGCTGGTAGCGGCGCGAGACCGGACGGGCGACGTACCAGGCGCCGGCCAGGATCAGCAGCGTCGCCAGCGGCTTGCAGACCTGGTAGAGCATGCGCGTCGGATGCCCGAACAGGGCGCCGGCGATGGCCGCGACGGCAAGGGGCACGAAGACGATACGCCACCCCCATGCCGTCCGCTCGCTCACGGCCGCATCCTCAGAACCTGCCCGACAGGCTGATGCCGAAGGTCCTCGGCGCACCCGGGATGTAGGTCGGCAGGCCGAAGGTGGCGCCGGTGTTGCCGGCATCGAGCAGGTACTTCTCGTTGGTCAGGTTGCGGCCCCACAGGCCCACGTCCCAGCGGCCGTTGTCGAAGGTCATGCCCAGGCGCAGGTCGAGCAGGCCGTAGGCCTTCTGGTAGTAGTCGGGATTGTTGTCATCCTCGAAGTACACCGCCGACTTCCAGCTGTAGCTGGGACGCACGTAGACGTCGCGTCCGGCCGACATCGGCATGTCCCAGAACAGCGCGATGGACGCGGAGTTGTCCGGCGTCAGGCGCAGGTGGTTGCCGGCCCATTGCTGCGGGTTGCCGTTGTCGTCGGTCTTGGCGAAGCGGGCGTGGATGTAGTTGTAGTTGAACAGCACGCTGGCGTGGTCGGTCAGCTTGCCCTGCAGCGACATCTCCAGGCCGCTGGCGTTGGCGCGACCGGCGTTGCGAACGATGTAGCGCGCGTCCTTGTACACGTTGGACTGGAAGTTCTTGTACTGGTAGTGGTACGCGGCCACGTCGTACAGGAAGTGCCCGCCCAGGGCGTCGCCCTTCACGCCCACCTCGGCGCTGTTGAGGATTTCCGCCGGCAGGATGTCGGTCGAGCTGGCGTCCACCTGCACCACGTTCGGCTTGCGGCCGCGCGCCAGGCTGGCGTAGGCGTTGAGGTGGTCGGTGGCGCGCCACGAGGCGACCAGGCGGCCCACCGCGCTGGTGAACGAGCCCTGGCCCGTGCGCTTGCCGTAGGTCGGCGCGAACAGGTCGTTGGGCGCCACGGTCTGGAAGCCGTTGTTGAGGCCGAGGAAGCCCAGCGTGCCCGGCGTGGGCGAGTTGTAGACCTGGTAGCCCGAGCGGATGCGCTCGCGCGAGACGCGCAGGCCGGCCGTCAGGTCGACGCTGTCGCTGACGTGCCAGGTGCCGTCGGAGAACACGTCGAAGGCGCGGGTGTTGCTGCTGTCGGCATAGCCTTCGCGCATGTTGTCGTTGAACGGCACCGGCTGGCCGGCCAGGATCGACGCCGCGGGATTGATCTGCGGATCCAGGGCCAGCTGCTGGTTGAGGATCTGCTGCACCACCGGCACCGGGATGTCGAAGGGCAGCCCCAGCAGCGAACCCGGCACGAAGCCCGACGGGAAGAAGCGCGGCAGGCCGTCGACGATCACGAACGGGAAGAACTGGCTCTCGTCGTACTGGATGGTGACGTGCTCGAGCGCGTCGTCCTGGAAATAGCCGGCGCCGACGAAGGCGGTCAGGGCGCCGCCGGCGTCGTAGTTGAAGCGGAACTCCTGGCTGAACTGGTGCGAGCGCACGTGGGTGTCGATCTCCACCAGGTCGTACTGCGAGCCGTCCGCGTCCAGCGCCTCGAACGAATCGATGTGGCGGTAGGCGGTGGTCGAGGTCAGTCGCCAGTTGTCGCTCAGGCGGTAGTCGCCGAGCACGGTCAGGCCGCCGAGATGGCGCTTGATGCCCAGCTGCTTGCCACGGTTGAGGTCGGCCGGGCCCCAGACGTTGGTCGAGCCGTTGCGGTTGGGGATGGTGCGGCTGTGGAAGTCGGTGCCCGGCGGGCTGTCGTACTGGTAGTTGCCGATGATGTCGATGCCGCTGTCGTCACCGACCTTGATGTGCAGGCTGGGGCGCACGGCGAAGGTCTTCTCGCCGTTCAGGCGGCCGCCGCTGAGGTTCCTGTAGTAGCCCTCGTGCTCGGAATCGTAGACCGCCAGGCGGCCGTACACGCGGTCGGTGAAGGGCACGTTGACGTAGCCGCTGACGCGGCGCTGCAGGTAGTTGCCCAGGCCCACGTCGAAGCCGGCCTGGGTGGCGTCGACCGCCTTGTTCTCGATCATCGAGATCGCGCCGCTTTCCGCGCCGCGGCCGAACAGCGTGCTCTGCGGGCCGCGCAGGACCTCGATGCGCTGCATGTCGAACAGGGCCACGTTGGAGCCCTGCAGGCGGCTGATGTCCACGCCGTCCTGGAAGATCGACACGCGCGAGGTCTGCGTCGCGGCGGTGTCGTCGGAGGTCAGGCCACGGATCTGGTAGCCGGGGGTGTTGGGGCTCTGCAGCTCGGCGTTGAAACCGGGCACGAAGTCGCTGAGGGCGGCCACGTCGGTGACGCCGGTGTCCTTGAGGAAGCTGCCCGAGTAGGCCGACATCGCGATCGGCACGTCGGTGACCTGCTGCTCGCGCTTCTGCGCGGTCACCGTGATGGTGTGCAGGTTGACGGGCTGTTGCTCGGTGGCCGTCCCGGGTGGCGTCTTGACGGCCTTGGCGTCCTTCGCCTGGGTCGCCTGGCCGGCCTTCGCCGCGGTGGCGCCATCGGCGGCCAGCGCCGCATGCAGCGGCAGGGCCAGGGCCACGGCGGCCGCCAGCGTACGGATGGTCAGGCGCGCAGCGCGCGCGCGCGTGGGCATGCGATTCATGGTGTCTCTCCCCCTGCGGATGGTGCCGCGATCCGATTCCCGCGCATCGCGGGCATGTGGCGATCATAACCAAAGCCCGGCAGCGGTGAAACGACCGTTCGTCATTGTTTGCGGCCACGCCAAGCTTGCAGCCTTCGGGCCGCGGTGCTGTGATGAAACGCCAGCCGCACATGCCCGCCCACATGCTCGCCCGCCTGTCGTTACTCCTGTTGCTCGGTCCGGTCGCGCTGGCCGCCGCGCCACCGCCCGCGCCGATACCCGCCGACAGCACCGCGCGGGTCACGCTGCTGGAAACCACCGACATCCACAGCCACGTCCTGGGCTACGACTACTACAAGCTGGCCACCGATCCCCATGTCGGCCTGGACCGCACCGCGACCCTGGTCCAGCGCGCGCGCGCGCAGTTTCCCAACACCGTGCTGTTCGACGATGGCGACGTGATCCAGGGTTCCGTGCTGGCCGACTACCAGGCGGTGGCGCATCCGCCGTCCTGCACGCGGGAACTTGCCGTGTACAGGGCAATGGACGCGATCGGCTACGACGCCGGCACCATCGGCAACCACGAATTCAACTACGGCCTGCCGTTCCTGGCCCAGGTCACCGGCGATGCGATGCCGGTGGCGGGCGTGCCACAAAGGCGCTGCGCCGGGCCGCATTTCCCGCTGGTGCTGTCGAACGTGTTCAGCGCCCGCGACGGCCAGCCGATCTATGCGCCGTGGAAAGTGATCGACAAGACCATCACCGCCACCACGCCCGACGGCCGCACCGTGCGCGCCACGCTGCGCGTGGGCGTGCTGGGCTTCGCGCCGCCGCCGATCATGCAGTGGGACAAGCGGCACCTGGCCGGGCGGGTCACGGTGATGGGCGTGGTCGACGCCGCGCGCAGGTACCTGCCGCAGCTGCAGGCGCAGCACCCGGACCTGATCGTGGCCCTGGTGCATGGCGGCCTGGACACTGGACCCTACTCGCCCGACATGGAAAACGCCGGCTGGTACCTGGCGCGGGAGGTACCGGGGATCGACGCGCTGCTGCTGGGCCACCAGCACCTGGCCTTTCCCGGACCGCGCTTCAAGGCCATGCCGGGCGTGGACGACGTGCGCGGCACGGTGCACGGCGTGCCGGCGGTGATGGGCGGCTTCTTCGGCCGCGACCTGGGACTGATCCACCTCCAGCTGGTGCGCCGCGACGGACGCTGGGTATCGCGGCGCGAGGCCGCGCGCAGCACGGTCTGGCCGATCTGCAAGGGCGGCGACTGCGTGCCTCCCGACACGCGCATCGATGCGCTGGTGGCCAGCGTGCAGAAAGCCGCGGTGGCCTACGTCAACACGCCGATCGGCCGCACCGACGTGCGCCTGTCGAGCGTGTTCGCCGACCTCGGCAACGTCAGCGCCGTGGGCATCGTCAACGCCGCGCAGCGCGATTACGTCAAGCGCTGGATCGCCGCCAACCGCCCGGACCTCGAGGGCATCCCGGTGCTGTCGGCCGCCGCCGCGTTCCGCAACGGCGCCAGTGGCGCGGAGGATTACACCGACGTGGCCCCCGGTCCGCTGACCCTGCGCAGCGCCGCGGACCTGTACTACTACCCCAACACCCTGGCCGCGGTGCGCGTGGACGGCGCGGGCCTGAAAGCCTGGCTTGAGCGCGCGGCCGATCGCTTCCACCGCATCGATCCGGCCACGCGCACCCCGCAGCCGCTGATCGACGCGACGTTCGCCGGCTACAACTTCGACCAGATCCAGGGCGGCGTGCGCTACGTCATCGACGTCACCCGGCCCGCCGGCCAGCGCATCCGCGACCTGACCTGGCATGGCAGGCCGGTGCGCCCGGACCAGGCGTTCATCGTCGCCACCAACAACTATCGCGCCAGCGGCGGCGGCCATGTCCCCGGACTGGACGGCCATGCCACGGTGCTGGATGCGCCGGACGGCAATCGCGCGGTGCTGATCGACTGGATCCGCGCCCACCCGCGCGTGACCCGCGCCGACCTGCCGGTCCGCTCGTGGCGCTTCGCCCGCGTGAAGACGCAGGGGCCGGTGACCGTGCAGGCGCCCGCGAAGGCGCTGGACCTGGCCCGCGCGGCCGGCCTGGGCCATGTGCGCCTGCTGCACGCCGACGCCGACGGCATGGCCACCTACGCCGTGGATCTGGGCCATTGACAGGATCGCCGCGGCGCGACTAGTTTCGACCCATGGCTCACCATCCTGCCCGCCCGCATCCGCCACGCCGTGCCGCCCAGCCGCGCATCGGACGGGCCTGTGCGCCATGCCTGACCACCACCACGACCACCACGACCACCACCCCTTCGGTGCGGGTGCCCGTGCGCGGTTGATCGAAACGCAAACGGCCCCGCCCTTCCAAGGGCAGGGGCCGATGCAGCGACACCCCGCCCGACGAAGGTCACGGGGCCTCCCCAGGAGGCTCGACGTGAACCATTTCGCAACGCATCCACACCCTCGTCCGGCCCTGCCGGCGGTCCCCGCGCCGCGCGGTGCGACCCTGGGTCTGATCGGCCCCGGCCAGGTCGGTCGCGCCCTGCTGGCGCAGCTGCTCGATACCCGCACGGATCTGCGCCGTCGGCACGGCCTGGAGCTGCGTCTGCGCGCGGTCACCGACAGCCGCCACCTGTGGCTGGACCACGAGAACGACAGCCTGGACCCTCACGCCCCGGGCACCCGCGTCTGGCATCCGGCCTGCATGGACGCCTTCACCGCCAGTCTCGCCGAGGCGCCGTGCCCGGTGATCGTCGACTGCAGCGCCAGCGACGCCGTCGCCGACCGCTATGCCGACTGGCTGGCGCGCGGCATCCACGTGGTCACGCCCAACAAGCGGGCAATCAGCGGGCCATTGGGGCGCTGGCAGGCCATCCGTCAGGCGCAACGCGGCGGTGGGCAACTGCGCTTCGAGGCCACCGTCGGCGCCGGCCTGCCGGTGGTGCAGACGCTGCGCGACCTGATCGCCACCGGTGACCGCGTGGATACGGTGCAGGGCCTGTTCTCGGGTACGCTGGCCTGGCTGTTCGACGGCTACGATGGTCGCGAGCCGTTCTCGGCGCGCCTTCGCCGAGCCTGCGAACTCGGCTATACCGAGCCCGACCCGCGCGCCGACCTGGACGGCATGGATGTCGCCCGCAAGCTGGTGATCCTGGCGCGCGAGGCCGGCCTGGATCTTGCCCTGGAGGATGTCGACGTGGAATCGCTGGTACCGCCGTCCCTTCGCGAACTCGACCGCGAGGACTTCATGCAGCAGCTGGATGTTCTCGATCCGGCGATGGCACGGCGCCAGGCGCGCGCCGCGGCCGCGGGCGCCGTGTTGCGGCATGTCGGGCGCCTTGACGCCGACGGCCGTGCCCACGTGGCCCTGCGCGCCCTGCCCGTCGAGCACCCGCTGGCACAGGGACGGCTGAGCGACAACATCGTCCAGTTCCACACCCGCCGCTATGCCGACAACCCGCTGCGCGTGCAGGGGCCGGGCGCCGGACCGGAGGTCACCGCGGCCGGCGTGTTCGCCGACCTGCTGCGGGTGGTCGCGGAGGCCCGCGCATGAACCCTCGGCCATTGGACCGCGCCTGCGCCTGGTCGCCGGCCAGCGTCGGCAACGTCGGCGTCGGCTTCGACATCCTCGGCCACAGCCTGGACGGTGCCGGCGACCGCGCCGAGGTGCGACGCATCGACGCGCCGCAAGTGCGCATCGAGGCCATCGAGGGCTGTATCACCGACCTGCCGCGCGAGGCCCGCGCCAACACCGCCGGCGCCGCGCTGCTGGCCCTGCGCGAGGCGCTGGACCTGCCATTCGGCTTCGCCGTGCGCCTGCACAAGGGCATCGCCCTGGGCTCGGGCATGGGCGGCTCGGCGGCCTCGTGCGTGGCCGCGCTGGTCGCCGCCAATGCGCTGCTCGATGCCCCGCTGTCACGCCCGGCGCTGTACCCGTTCGCGCTCGAGGGCGAGGCCGTGGCCAGCGGCGGACGCCACGGCGACAACCTCGGCTCGATGCTGCTGGGTGGCCTGGTGCTGGCCACCCACGACCGCCTGCTGCGCATCGCGGTGCCCGAGGCCTGGCACTGCGCGCTGGCGCACCCGCACGCGGTGCTGGAGACGCGCCGTTCGCGCCAGGTACTGGCCGAGCCCTACCCGCTGGCCGATGTCGTCACGCAAAGCGCGCACCTGGCACTGTTCCTCGCCGGCTGCCGCGAAGGCGACGTCGAGCTCATCCGCGAGGGCCTGCGCGACGTGCTGGTGGAACCGCGCCGCGCGCCGCTGGTGCCCGGTTTCGATGCGGTCAAGAAGGCCGCGCTGGACGCCGGCGCGCTGGGCGCCAGCCTGTCCGGCGCCGGCCCCAGCGTGTTCGCCTGGTGCGCCTCGCGCGAGGAGGCCGAGCGCGCCGCCGACGCCATGGTCGCCGCCTTCGCCACCCACGGCCTGGACAGCGACCGCTTCGTGGCGCCGGTCAACGGCCCGGCCGCCGACCTCGTGCCATGCGCTACCTGAGCACCCGCGGTCGCACGCCGCCCACGTCGCTGAGCGAGGCCATTGCCGCAGGCCTCGCCGCCGACGGCGGCCTGTACGTGCCGCGAACCCTGCCGCAGCTCGACCCCGCGGCGATGGCTGCCGATGCGCCGCTGGCCGAGGTGGCCGCCTGGCTGCTGCAACCGTTCTTTGCCGATGATCCGCTGGCTGCGCATCTGGACGCCATCTGCACCGAGGCGCTGGACTTCGCCACGCCGCTGCGCCCGCTGCCATGGCCCGACGCGCAGCTGCTGGAGCTGTTCCATGGCCCGACCGCGGCCTTCAAGGATGTCGGCGCGCGCTTCCTGGCGGCATGCATGCGCCGGCTGCGCGGCGCCGGGGATCCGCCGTTGACCGTACTGGTCGCCACCTCCGGCGACACCGGCGCCGCGGTGGCGGCGGCGTTCCACCGCATGCCGGGCATCCGGGTGGTGGTGCTGTATCCGGACGGCCGCGTGTCGCCACGCCAGGCGCACCAGCTGGGCTGCTTCGGCGACAACGTACGCGCGCTGCGCGTGGCCGGCAGCTTCGATGACTGCCAGCGCATGGTGAAGGCGGCCTTCAATGACCGCGCGCTGCGCGCGCAGGTGCCGCTGGCCTCGGCCAACAGCATCAGCCTGGGCCGCCTGCTGCCGCAGATGAGCTACTACGCGCAGGCCGCGCTCAGGCACCACGCCCGGCACGGCAAGGCGCCGGGCTTCGTGGTGCCCACCGGCAACCTGGGCAACGCCCTGGCCTGCCTGTGGGCGCGCGCCATGGGCCTGCCGATCGGCCGCGTGCACCTGGCCTGCAATGCGAACGCCGTGGTGCCCGACTTCCTCGCCGGCGGCGACTACGCGCCACGGCCGAGCCGGGCCACCCTGGCCAATGCCATGGACGTCGGCGCGCCGAGCAACCTCGAACGCCTGCGCTGGATGCATCCGGACGACGACACCCTGCGCGCGCGGGTCAGCGCCGGCAGCGTCGATGATGCGGCCATCGCCGGTACCCTGGTCGCCCTGGCCGAGAACCACGACCTGCTGGTGTGCCCGCACACCGCCACCGCCATCCATGAGCTGCAGCGCCTGCGCGCGAGCGAACCGGACACGCCGTGGATCGCCGTCGCCACCGCGCACGCGGCCAAGTTCGACAGCGTGATCGAGCCGCTCATCGGCCGCACGCCCCCGGTGCCGGCCGCGCTGGCCGAGCTGCTGGCACGGCCCGCCCGTGCCGAGCCGCTGCCCGCCGAGGACGCGGCGCTGTTCGCGCTGCTGCGGGACTGATCGGCGACGCGACCGCCATCACGGCCATCGCGATCGGCGCATTCCGCGACGTGGCGACGCCACGTACACTGGCCGCATGCCACGACCGTCACGCCCCAACCCTCGCCGCGTCGCGCCGCGTCGCCCGGCGCGCCCGGAACGTCCCGAGGACGCCTCGGCCCGGGCCGGCAGGGTGCTGGCCTGGCTGCTGGGCCGCCTGCCCGCGCACTGGCGCCCGGTGGTCTACGACTACCTTGTGCTCACGCGCATGGACCGCCCGGTCGGCGCGCTGCTGCTGCTGTGGGCCTGCTGGTGGGCGCTGTGGCTGGCGGCCATGGACTTCCCGCCATGGAAACCCTGGCTGATCTTCACCCTCGGCGTGTTCCTGATGCGCGCGGCCGGGTGCGCCATCAACGACTTCGCCGACCGCAAGCTCGACGCCCGCGTGCGCCGCACCCGCGCGCGCCCGGTCGCCGCCGGACGCATCGCGCCCGCCAGGGCCGTGATGGTCTTCGTGGTGCTGCTGCTGGCGGCCTTCGGCCTGGTGCTGCTGACCAACCCGCTGACCATCAAGCTGTCCTTCGGCGGCGCCGCGCTGGCGGCCGTGTATCCCTTCACCAAGCGCTACACGCACCTGCCGCAGGTCGTGCTGGGCGCGGCCTTCGGCTGGTCGATCCCGATGGCCTTCGCCGCCGTGGCCGGCCACGTGCCGCCGCTGGCCTGGCTGCTGTTCCTGGCCAACGTGGTGTGGTCGACGATGTACGACACCGAGTACGCCATGGTCGACCTCGAGGACGACCTCAAGGCCGGCAACAAGTCCACCGCGATCCTGTTCGGCGACCTGGACCGGGTCATCGTCGCGGTGCTGATGGCGACCTTCCTCCTGGCCATGGTCATGGTCGGCCATCGCGCGCAGCTGGCCTGGCCGTACTGGTACGGGGTGACCTTCGCCGGTGCGCTGATGGTCTGGCAGCAGTGGCTCATCCGCGGTCGCGAGCGCATGGCCTGCCTGGCCGCCTTCCGCAACAACAACTGGGTCGGATTCGCCCTGTGGGTCGGCCTGGCCGTGGCGCTGGCGATGCGCTGATGCACAAAGCGTGGCCCGGACAAGGCCGGCCGCATCCGGGGCCGGTACGGAAACCGGGCGCAGTGCCGAGCCGTGTGAGCCACCCCGGATGCGCTTCGCTTATCCGGGCGACGCGTAACCGGGCGAGGCACGGACTCCGCCGCGCTCACGGCGCGCGGGCCAGCGCCCAGGCCTGGACCCGTTGCACGCCGGCGCGCTTGAGCACTCGCGCGCACTCGGACAGGGTCGCGCCGGTGGTCATCACGTCATCGACCAGCGCCACCTGGTCGAGCCCGTCCAGGTTTCCCCGCACCTCGAACGCGCCGCGCACGTTGCGTCGTCGTGCCCGGGCGTCGAGTTCGGTCTGCGCCGCGGTCGCCTGCGTGCGTCGCAGAAGATCCCGCCGCAACGGCAGGCCGTGCTGGCGTGCCAGGCAGCGCGCCAGCTCCAGCGCCTGGTTGTAGCCGCGCGCGCGCAACCGGGCACGGTGCAGCGGCACCGGCACGATCAGCTGCGGTCGCAGCGGAAGGGGGTGCGCGGCCCACAGGGTCCCCAGCACGCGACCGGCGGCCAGGTTGGCGGAAAACTTGAAGCGCGACTCCAGCCGGTCCAGCGGCCACCCGTAGCGATACGGCGCCCATGCGCCGTCCCATGCCGGCGCGCGCCGCAGGCAGGCACCGCAGCGCGCCGCCGGATACGGCAGGGGCAAGGCGCAATGCGCGCAGCAACTGGCGTTGATGGGCAGATCCATGCGGCAGTCCGCGCACAGGTCCAGGCCTTCGCCGGGCGCACCGCACAGCAGGCATCGTGGCGGCAGCAGCCGCCGTTGCACGCCGCATGCGGCGCGCGCGGCCATCTGCTGCAGGGTACGGACCACGGACATCTCCATGCATCACATCGTGACGTGGCCGCGGATGCATGGATGTCGGCCGACGCTGTCACGGTCTGTCCGTGCGGGGCGCTGCCTGTCAACTTTTCCTGTCGGCATCCGGTTGACAGCCCCCGGGCACCCTTCCACACTCGCGCCCATCCGATGCCGTGAACCCCGAGCCCATGACCGCCGACATCCGCCACGACTGGACCCGCGACGAAGTCGCCACGCTGTTCGCCCTGCCGTTCAACGACCTGCTGGCGCGCGCGCATGCCGTGCATGCCGAACACCACGACCCGAACGCCGTGCAGGTGTCCACGCTGCTGTCGATCAAGACCGGCGGCTGTCCGGAAGACTGCGCCTACTGCCCGCAGGCGCAACGCTACAACACCGGCGTCGACGCCGAGAAGCTGATGAGCGTGGAGGCGGTGCTGGAGCGCGCGAAGGCCGCCAAGGCC
Organism: uncultured Gammaproteobacteria bacterium; assembly: GCA_963821885.1. Classification (GTDB taxonomy): domain Bacteria; phylum Pseudomonadota; class Gammaproteobacteria; order Xanthomonadales; family Rhodanobacteraceae; genus Oleiagrimonas. Next base: position 732,923 of record CAWGFN010000002.1, read on the forward strand.
GCCGGCGCCAGCCGCTTCTGCATGGGCGCGGCCTGGCGCGCGCCCAAGGACCGCGACATTCCCAAGGTCGCCGCGATCGTGCGCGCGGTGAAGGGCCTGGGCCTGGAGACCTGCGCCACCCTGGGCATGCTCAAGGACGACCAGGCCAGGGCGCTCAAGGACGCCGGCCTGGACTACTACAACCACAACCTGGACACCGCCCCGGAGTTCTACGGCGAGGTCATCCACACCCGCCAATACCAGGATCGCCTGGACACCCTGGGCCACGTGCGCGAGGCGGGCCTGAAGACCTGCTGCGGCGGCATCGTCGGCATGGGCGAGGCGCGCAGCCAGCGCGCCGGCCTGCTGCAGACGCTGGCCAACCTGCCCGAGCATCCCGAGTCGGTGCCGATCAACATGCTGGTGCAGGTCGAGGGCACGCCGCTGGCCGGCACCGCCGCGCTGGATCCGTTCGAATTCGTGCGCACCATCGCCGTGGCGCGCATCATCATGCCGGCCTCGATGGTGCGGTTGTCGGCCGGTCGCGAGCAGATGAGCGACGAGATGCAGGCGTTGTGCTTCTTCGCCGGCGCCAACTCGATCTTCTACGGCGAGAAGCTGCTGACCACCGACAACCCGGAAACCGCACGCGACCGCGCCCTGTTCGAGCGCCTGGACCTGAAGCCGCTGCAGGTGACCGAAACCTCCGAGACCGTGCACGCCGACATCGTCGAGCCGGCCTGCGAGTCGCGCGCCGAATCGGTGGCGTGACAACGCGCAGTGTCAGTCGCGGCCGAAACGGTAGAAGCGGTCGGGCTCGCTGACCACGTACAGATGTCCCGCGCCATCCAGCACGATGCCTTCCGGCTGCGGCGGCACCGGCTCGTTCGCGCCGCCCAGGATGCGGTGGGCGACCACCCGGCCGTGGCGGTCGATCTCGGTGATGCGCTTGGATTCGTCGCTGAGCAGCAGCAGATGGCCACTGGCCGGATCGACGGCGATGCCGGACAGGTCCGTGCCGGCGTCGATGCGCGCCAGCCAGCCGCTGTGGTCGCTGATGACCAGCGTGCGGGTGCCGGGACCGCAGACCGTGTACAGCCCGCGCGGCGCCTTTTCCTTCACCAACCACAGGCAATTCGACCGCGCGTCGTAGGCCAGGCCCTCGAAGCCGCTGTTGCCATGCTTGAACAGATCCAGTTGCAGCACCTGTGCGTCGGCATGATCGACGCGGTCGGTGCCCGCCGGCGGCAGACGGAAGATCGCGATGCGGTTCAGCGCTTCCTCGGTCACCGCCACGCGGTCGCCGCCCAGCACCGCCACGCCCTCGGTGTCGACGAAGCCGTGCAGGGCGATGCGCCGCTGCACCTTGCCGTCGCGATCGAGCACCAACAGCGACTCCGGACGGTTGACCACGGCCAGCAACCGGTTGCCCGCCGCGTCGTAGGCCAGGCCGGACAGATTGTCATCCACGCCCTGCACCCGGACCTGCATCTGCAGGCGATACCCGGACAGCGCATTGCCGGGCGGCGGCGAGGCCACGGCGCAGGCGGCCAGCAGCAACCCCAGCATCGGCAGGATGCGGAAAAATCCGGTTCGCAGATGCATCGCGCGCTCCCTTCGGCACGACTTGCCGGTGGACGTTTCGCGCACTCTAGCAGCGCGGGGGCGCGCGCATGAGTCGCCCCGACCTGCTCACCGGCCTGGCCGACGCCGTGCACGAGCGCGAAACGCGCGCGCTGCACCGACGCCTGCGCGCCGTACAGCAGTCCGGCCCCGGCCGCTGCGTCATCGACGGTCGCCCATACACCGTGTTCAACAGCAACGACTACCTGGGCCTGGCCGGCCATCCGGACCTGGCCGATGCCCTGTGCCGCGCCGCGCAGGACAACGGCGTGGGCAGCACCGGCGCGCACCTGATCTGCGGCCACCACCGCGAGCACGCGCAACTGGAAGAAGAACTGGCCGACTGGACCGGGCGCGAGCGTGCCTTGCTGTTCTCCACCGGCATCATGGCCAACCTCGGCGTGATGCAGGCGTTGCTGGGCCGAAGCGACCCGCGCCAGGCCGCGCTGTGCCTGCAGGACAAGCTCAACCACGCCAGCCTGATCGACGGCGCACGCGCCACCGCCGCCACGCTCAAGCGCTACCCGCATGGCGATGTCGACGCCGCCGCGCGCCAGCTGGCCACGATGCCGGATGCCGCCGCACTGCTGGCCACCGACGGCGTGTTCAGCATGGACGGCGACATCGCGCCGCTGGCCGATCTGGCCGCGCTGTGCCGACGCGAAGGCGCCACGTTGATGGTCGACGACGCGCACGGCCTGGGCGTGCTCGGTCCGCAGGGTGCGGGCAGCGTCGCCGACGCCGGCCTGACGCAGGACGACGCGCCGGTGCTGATGGGCACCTTCGGCAAGGCCCTGGGCACGGCGGGTGCCTTCGTCGCCGGCTCCGCCACGCTGATCGACGGCCTGGTGCAGTTCGCGCGCAGCTTCGTCTACACCACCGCGCCGCCACCGGCCCTGGCCGCCGCCACCCGCGCCGCCGTGCGTCTGGCCCGCGCCGCGGATGATCGTCGCGAAACCCTGCGCCACCACATCGAACGTTTCCGCGCTGGCGCCGCGCAGCTGGACCTGCCGCTGATGCCCTCGAGCACGCCGATCCAGCCGCTGTTGCTGGGCGCCCCCGAACGCGCCACGGCCGCCGCCGAGGCGCTGGAAAACGCCGGTTTCCTGGTCAGCGCCATCCGCCCACCGACGGTGCCGCAGGGTCAGTCACGCCTGCGCATCACCCTGTCAGCCGCGCACGCCGCCGCCGACATCGAACGTCTGCTCGATGCCGTCGATACGGTGATGAAACGACTTCAGCCGCCTTCCGCGACCGAGGCCTGATGATGGGCCTGCAACTGCCGCACCATGGTGCGCCGGACCAGGCGCTCGAATGCCGGCGTCGCGCGTTCGGCCGCTTTGTCGCCGGCCATGCCGGCAATGTTGCGCCCGACCTGCACCGGCGTCATCACCAGACCCCAGGGGAAACCCCACCAACCAAGCAGCAGGCTGTAGAGCGCGTGGCCGAGCTGGCGCTTGCGCGCGCAGGGCAGGCAGCTCACGCGCTGCGGGCTGCTCCACTGCGTCATGAGCAGGAACGAATGCACCTTGTGGCTGGCGCGCAGGTCGACCGGACCGGGACCGTTGCATTGCGGGCACGGCTCGTTGCGCCAGCGCTGCACGAGCTCGTGCACCTGTGCATCCGGCAGCGTGCGTCCAAGTTCGATTTCCGCATCGTACTGCGCGCATTTGGCGCCACAATAGACACGATCGCCGAGGCGTTTTGCGCCAAACAGGATCGTGCGACCGCACTGCTCACAGGAAGCCATACCGTCATCCCCCCTCTCACACGGCATCGGACACGCAGCATGTCCGATCCCTTTCGTCTTCCGGCTCGCTGGCCACGTATGACCGCCGATGCCGGCCCCTATCCGCAAAGCTAGCATAGCCATCGATGTCCCGACTCTTCATCCAGACCCAAGGCCACGGCCCCGTCCACCTGGTGCTGATCCACGGCTGGGCCATGCACGGCGGCGTGTTCGCGCCGCTGGTCGAAGCCCTCGAAGACCGCTGCACGCTGCACCTGGTCGACCTGCCCGGCCACGGCCGCTCGCGTGACAGCGATCTGCCGCTGGAGCCGTCCGCCTGCGCGCGCGCCATCGCCGAAGCCACGCCGCCAGCGATCTGGCTGGGCTGGTCGATGGGCGGCCTGATCGCGCTGACCGGCGCGCTGGAACAGGCCGACGCGGTGCTGGCGCTGGCCATGCTGTCCAGCTCGCCGCGCTTCGTGCGCGCGCCGGACTGGCCCTACGGCATGGAGGACGAGGTCTTCGACCAGTTCGCCAGCGACCTGGACCGCGACTACCGCGCCACCCTGGAGCGTTTCCTGGCGCTGGAGGCGATGGGCAGCGAGCACGCGCGCGAGGAAATCCGCCGCCTGCGCGCCGCGGTATTCGCCCACGGTGAGCCGGACAAGCGCGTGCTGCAGCAGGGCCTGGCACTGCTGGACCAGGGCGACCTGCGCGCCCGGCTGACCGAACTGGAGCAACCCAACGCCTGGATCGCCGGCCGCCGCGACCGCCTGGTGCCGGCCGCCGCCATGGCCTGGGCCGCCGAGCAGTGCGAGGGCAGCTACACCTGCATCCCGCGCGCCGGACACGCCGCCTTCCTCGGCTTCGCCGACGCGGTGGTCGAGGCGCTGCAGCCGCTGATCACGGAGGTCGGCGCATGAGCGATTTCCACCTCGACCGCCAGCACGTGCGCCGCGCCTTCGGCCGCGCCGCGGCCACCTACGAGCAGCACGACGTGCTGCAGCGCACGGTGCAGGACGCCCTGCACGAGCGCCTGGACTTCTACCTGGACACGCCGCAACGCGTGCTCGACCTGGGCGCCGGCACCGGCCGCGGCAGCGCGGCGCTGAAACAGCGCTACCCGAAGGCCCAGGTCATCGCCATGGACCTGGCCGTGCCGATGCTGCAGCAGGCCGCGCGCCACAGCCGCTGGCGCCGGCGCTTCGCGCGCGTGGCCGGCGAAGCCACGCAACTTCCCCTCGCCGACCATGCCATCGACCTGCTGCACTCGAACCTGTGCATCCAGTGGTGCGACGACCTCGACGCGCTGTTCGCCGAATGCGTACGCGTGCTCAAGCCGGGCGGCTTCCTGGCCCTGACCACCTTCGGTCCCGACACCCTGCGCGAATTGCGCGCGGCGTGGGCCGAGACCGACGGCGGTTCGCACGTGGGCCGCTTCCTGGACATGCACGACCTGGGCGACGCCATGCTCCGCGCCGGCCTGCGCGACCCGGTGCTGGACGTGGACCGCTACACCCTGACCTACGCCGAACCGGCCGACCTGGCCCGCGAACTGAAAGGCCTGGGCGCCACCCACGCCGACACCACCCGCGCCCGCGGCCTGACCGGCAAGGCCCGCTGGAAGCGCATGCTCGATCACTACGAGACCATGCGCGACAGCGACGGCCGCATCCCCGCCACCTGGGAAGTGGTCACCGCCCACGCCTGGGGACCGCCCACCGGCCAGGCCCGCCGCGCCCCCGGCGGCGGCGAGGTGGCGACTTTTTCGCTGGATCAGTTGCGCGGCTCGCGGCGCTGAGGCCGAGAGCGAGGGCAAACGGCAGCACCGGAGGCGCTACCCCGCACAGGCTTCAGGGAGACATGCCACGTGTCTACGGCTCGCCGATGCCCCTGACAGAAGCGCGAACAGGGCGCTTGCCCGTCATCCAGCCCGTGCATTGAGCGCCCTGCATGTCGGGAGTCGGCCGGGTTCGGCGCGAAGGAGCGCTACCTGAAAAGTGCACTATGACCCGGGTTTGACCCGGGTTTGAACCATTCGGTGTCTGTGAAGTTGCGGCAGGGGCAGGGGCTACAATCCGGAGCAGCATCCATATCCAGAGGGTATTCGTGACAATTGTGAATTCATTGGAAGCACAGTCATGCGTGCGCAAGGCTCTGATTCGATGCAGATGCAAGATGAACGGCCGCCCATAATCTCGGCGGCATCCAGGGAATGATTTCGTTCATGGGAGAAATACATGATGCGTATTGGATTACCGGCGGCGCTTGTCGCTGCCTTACTCTCTTTGTCGCGTCCCGCCATCGCTTCTAAGGAAAATGTCTGCGCAGACAACGCGCAGGCGTCCCTCAGTGCACTGGTGCATGGCAACGATACGGCAGCGGCTAAACACTTCACACCTGGCCTGCTGAAGCGACATGATGCTGCAAATTTGCGGCAAACTTGGAACGCTGTATTGAGCAAAGCGGGGGCCTATGAAGGCCATGGCGCCCCTCATGTAACGGTCATCGACGGACGTCGATTCCTGTTCACCGAAGTCAACTTCGCCAAGGCGCGACTCGACGCGATCAATACGTGCGATGCCATCGGCCGACTGAGCTTTTTCGAGTGGGGGCCAGCCTCGACCGCCTCCACCAGAATCACCGCCGCCAAACGGGTCACGCTATCGAACGGAACGACCGAGTTGCCCGTTGTCATTCCCTCGCCCCTGGGTGACCTTCCGGCGACGCTGGACATGCCTGCCGGTCACGGACCGTTTCCTGCGGTTGTGCTCGTCGCGGGCTCGGGGCCGCAGGACGAAGATGAGACGATTGGCCCCAACAAACCCTTTCGTGACATCGCGCGTGGTCTGGCTGCCGCCGGTGTGGCCTCACTGCGCTATGACAAGCGTACATTTGCATATCGGACCAAGGCGGCGCTCGACAAGCACCTCACTGTCGACGATGAAGTGACGAACGATGCACTGACTGCGCTGCATGTCCTTGGCCACCACGCGCTAGTGAACCATCATCGTTTGTTCATTCTCGGGCATAGCCTTGGCGGCATGATGGCGCCCCGGATCGGAAAGCGTGCTCCGTCACTCGCCGGTCTGATTCTGTTGGCGGCCCCGTCGCGGCCATTCTGGGACGTCATCGCCGAGCAGGTGCGGGAACAGGGGCAACGGCAGGAGTTGCCACAGAAAAAGATTGCGTCTGATGAGAAAGCCATCGCGCATGAACAGGCACTGCTGGCCAAGGCCCCCCCGCCAACCCGCCGAAAGGTCAGATGCTCGGCATGGGGCAGGTCTACTGGATGAGCTTGCATGACTACCAGCAGACATCCGTGGCGCGTTCGCTGTCCATGCCCATGCTCATCCTACAGGGTGGCAACGACTTCCAGGTTTCGCCCGTCAACGACTTCGATCGCTGGAAAAAGATTCTGGCCTCAAGCTCGAACGCGACGTTTCACCTCTACCCGGGACTTGGCCACATTTTTATGCCGGAAAGGAAACTGGGCACGATGGCGGACTATGAGAAACCCGGCCACGTCGACTCGAAGGTGATCGTCGACATCGCCGCATGGATGAAGGCACAGCCCGTGCGTGATAGTGCGGCACCTCCCGCTCTGTAGACAGTGTTGAGCAAGCCCCAGCGCGTGTTGCAGATATGTTGAATCCACCTTCGATAGATGTCATCGCAGCAACATGGGTTTTCCATTAACGCGCTGCTCCTTATTGCGCTCTTCAATCCCCTTCGGGAGCGGTGGAGGTCGGAGGATCAGGCCCGTAGGGAGGCGCACACGGATGTGCGCCAGTTCGTCGTCAGCACAGGACGTGTTGTCGACGAACCCCGGGAACCCGGAGCGAACCTGGAGGAGCGAAGCTCCGTAGGGCGCGGCTGGTCTGAGCCGGAAGTATCAACCATGTTCCCGCACGCTTGTCACCCATGTGTCCGGTCTAAACAGGCAAGCAAGAACAAGCAAGAATATGAACACGCGCGCCGCAAGGTGAGCGGAACCCAAATCCACCAAACCCGGGTCAGAGTGTACTTTCGACCGTCTTATCAGGGTCGAATGCAGCCATTTTATTTACAGCGTCCGAACACGGCCCCGCGAATCCACGCACTGCGCCGCCGGGCCGGACGGATCAAACCTGCCTATGGCGGAAGCAGCCGGCCAGATGATCGTTGACCATGCCGGTCGCCTGCATGAAGGCGTAGCAGATGGTCGGGCCGACGAAGCGGAAGCCGCGCTTTTTCAGCGTCTTGCTCATGTGCTCGGAACGCGGCGTGGTGGCGGGTACGTCGGCGGGGCTTTTCCAGCGATTGCGGATCGGTGTGCCGTCGACGAACGACCACAGGTATGCGTCCAGGCTGCCTTCGTCCGCGATCACGCGCAGCGCGGCGCGGGCGTTTTCGCGCATGGCGTTGACCTTGAGACGGTTGCGGATGATGCCGGGATCGCGCAGCAGGCGCTCGAGCGCGGCATCGCGCATGGACGCCACGTAGTCGATGTCGAAATCGCGGTAGAGCTTGCGGTAGTGCGCGCGCTTTTCCAGCACGGTGCGCCAGGACAGGCCGGCCTGCGCGCCTTCCAGGCACAGGAATTCGAACAGCCGCTGGTCATCGTGCAGCGGCACGCCCCATTCGCTGTCGTGGTAGTCGCACTCGATGGCGCTGTTGGCGGCCCAGTGGCAACGCTGCATGGTCGATTTCCTCGAACGGCGGGTCGATCAGGATACGTCGCCGGCGAGCAGGCCGGGCGGCAGGGCCTCCAGATCGACGTTGCCGCCGGTCAGCACGACACCCACCTGCTTGCCGGCGAACACCTCGGGGCAGGCCAGCATCACGGCCAGCACGGTGGCGCTGGAGGGCTCCACCACCTGGCGCAACTCGCTCCACAGCAGGCGCATGGCCTGCACCACCTGAGCATCGGTGACGGTCAGCACCTGCACGTCGCAGGCCCTGAGGATGTCGAAGTTCGGCGCGCCGATGGTCGCGCGCAGGCCGTCGCAGATGGTGTCGGGTGTCTGTTCGGCGATGCGCCGCCCTTCGCGCAAGGAGCGTGCCGCGTCGTCCGCGCCGGCCGGCTCGGCGCCGACCAGCTGCAATTTCGGCCGCAAGGCGCGCGCCACGATGGCGCAGCCGGCCGCCAGGCCGCCGCCGCCGACCGGGGTCAGCAGCACGTCCAGGCCGGGCACCTGCTGCAGCAGTTCCAGCGCCACGGTGCCCTGGCCGGCGATCACGCGAGGGTCGGCATACGGATGCACCAGACGGGCCCCGGTCTGCGCCTGCACGCGTTCGGTTTCGGCCTCGCGCGCGGCCTGGGTCGGCGCGCACCGGTAGACCCGCGCGCCGGCCGCCGCGATGGCTTCGACCTTGGCCCGCACCGCGCCTTCCGGCACCACCACGTGGGCGGGGATGCCGCGCGCCGCGGCCGCCAGCGCCAGCGCCCGGCCGTGGTTGCCCGAGGAATGCGTGACCACCCCCGCGTCGGCCTCGGCATCGGTCAGTGCCCATACCGCGTTGCTCGCACCGCGGAACTTGAAGGCCCCGCCGTGCTGCAGATGCTCGCACTTGAAATGCATGCGGGCCCCGCTCATGCGGTCCAGGTTCCCGCTGCGAAGGACCGGCGTCACGCGGGCATGCGCGGCGATGCGGGCAGCCGCCGTGTACACGTCGGCCGGGCCGGGCAGGCATGCCGCCACGGGGGCACGCGGGGTGGTCATCGGCATCTCGGTATTTGATGAAGGACGGCCATGTTAGCCTCCACGGTTCCCCCATGAGAATTCCCCCGCCTGCATGCCCTCTTCGACGCCGACCATACGCCTGACCGATTACCAGCCGCCCGCGTGGCGGGTGTCCGACGTGCAGATGGACGTGGACCTGGACATCCATGCCAGCCTGGTGCGCACGCGCCTGACCCTGCACGGCACGCCGGGCACGCCCCTGGACCTGGACGGCGAGGAGCTGGAACTGCTGGAGATCGCCCTGGACGGCCAGGTGCTGCCGGCCGACCGCTATCGCCTGGAGGATGGCGGGCTGCGGGTGGAGGGCGTATCCGATGGCAGCGTGCTGGAAACCCTGGTGCGCGTGCATCCGGCCGACAACACCAAGCTGGAGGGCCTGTACCTGTCCGGCTCGCCCGAGCACGGCTTCCTGCTGACCCAGTGCGAGGCCGAGGGCTTCCGGCGCATCACCTACTTCCCCGACCGCCCGGACGTGCTGGCGACCTACAGCGTCACCCTGCGCGCCGACCGCGAGCGTTTCCCGGTGCTGCTGGCCGGCGGCAATCCGGACGGCGCCGGGCCTCTGGATGACGGCCGCCACTGGGCCCGGTTCGTCGACCCGCATCCGCGCCCCAGCTACCTGTTCGCGCTGGTCGCCGGGCGGCTGGAGAAGATCAGTCGCGATTACCGCACCGCCGACGGCCGCGACGTGACCCTGAACCTGTGGGCCGAGGCCGAGGCCATCGGCCAGTGCGACTACGCCATGGACGCGCTGGTCCGCGCCATGCGCTGGGACGAGCAGACCTACGGGCGCAACTACGATCTTGACGTGTTCCATGTCGTGGCCACCCATGACTTCAACATGGGCGCGATGGAGAACAAGGGCCTCAACATCTTCAATGCCAAGTACCTGCTGGCCGACACCGACATGTCCACCGACGACGAGTACCGACACGTCGAGGCGGTGGTGGCGCACGAGTACTTCCACAACTGGAGCGGCAATCGCGTGACCTGCCGCGACTGGTTCCAGCTCAGCCTCAAGGAAGGGTTGACGGTGTTCCGCGAGCAGAGCTTCTCGGCCGACATGAACTCGCCGCCGATCAAGCGCATCGAGGACGTCGCCATGCTGCGCCGCCGGCAGTTCACCGAGGACGCCGGCCCGTTGGCGCATCCGGTGCGCCCCGCCGAATACCGCGAGATCAACAATTTCTATACCGCCACGGTGTACGAGAAAGGCGCCGAGCTGGTACGCATGCTGGCCGGCCGCCTGGGTCCGGCGCGCTTCCGCGAGGGCATGGACCTGTATTTCGCGCGCCACGATGGCCAAGCGGCCACCATCGAGGATTTCCTCGTCGCGCTGGGTGATGCCAGTGGCGTGGACCTGATGCCCTACCTGGCCTGGTACGGCCAGGCCGGCACGCCCCGGGTCCATGCGCAGGGCGCCTACGACGCCGAGAACCGCCGCTACACCCTGACCCTGCGCCAGCACACGCCGGCCACGCCCGGACAGGTGGTCAAGCAGCCCGTGCCGATTCCCGTGCGCGTGTCGCTGTTCGACAGCGACGGCCAGCCGATGCCGCTGCGCCTGGCTGGCGAGACCGCCGCGCATGACCAGGAGCGCGTGCTCGACCTGGACACCACCGAGGCGCGCTTCGTCTTCGAGGACGTGCCCGCCACGCCGATTCCCTCCCTGCTGCGCGGTTTCTCGGCGCCGGTCGAACTCGAGTACGCCTGCTCGCCCGAACGCCTGTCGGTGCTTCTGCGCGCCGACCGCGACGGCTACAACCGCTGGGCCGCCGGCCAGCAGCTGGCCGCGGATGCCTTTGACGGTCTGCACGGCGGCCAGACCGACGTGCCCGCGCTCGATGCCTGGACCGAAGCCCTGGCCGTACTGTTCGACGATGCGTCGATCGATCCGGCGCTGCTGGCCGAACTGCTCTCGCCGCCCGGCGAGATCGAGCTGGCCGAGCGCATCGAGGGCGGCGTCGATCCGGATGCCATCAGGCAGGCACGCGAGACCCTGCTGCACCGACTCGCGCAGCGCATCGGCGAGACCCGGCTCGCGCAACGCTTCGAGACCCTCGAAGCCCGCGCTGACGATGGCCTTGATGCCACCGCACAGTCGGATCGACGCCTGAAGGGCGCGGTGCTGACCCTGTGGAGCCGGCTGCAGCCCGAAGCCGCGCAGCAGCATGCCGAGCGACTTCTCGAGCACAGCGGCAACATGACCGACCGCCTGCTGGCGCTCAACATTCTCTTGCGTTCGCCACGGGCCACCGTAGCCGCGCGCCACTTCCGCGACCGTCACCAGGCCCAACCGCTGGCCATGGACAAGTGGTTCGCCGCGCAGGCCCAGGTGCCCGGCGGCGAGACCCTGTCGCGGGTCCGTGCCCTGCTCGATGACCCGGCCTTCACCCTGCGCAACCCCAATCGCGTGCATGCCCTGCTGGGCAGCTTCGCGCGGGCCAACCCCACCGGCTTCCATCGCCCGGACGGCGAGGCCTACCGCCTGCTGACCGACCGCCTCGCGGCCATCGATGCACTCAATCCGCAGGTTGCGGCCCGCCTGGCGACGGCCTTCAACGGCTGGCACCGGCTGGAACCGGTGCGCCGTCGCGCCGCGCATGAGGCGCTGGCCACGCTGGCCACGGCACCTTCCCTATCGCGCGACCTGTCCGACATCCTGAACCGCGCCCTGGAAGGCTGAACGCCCGTCCATGCGCGGTTCATGCGGGTTCACTACAGTGAAAGTCCGTCTTTCGATGCACCCAGGTGCCAGGGGGCTCCCATGAAACGCATCATCCTGTCGACACTGGTCCTCGCCGCGGCGCTGCTCTCGGGCTGCGTGGTCACGCCGGCCTATCGCTACGGTGGCGGTGCCGGCGCGGGCGGGTATTACTACGGGTCGTCCCATGTCGGTTCCACCGTGGTCTACAGCGACGCCTACTGGTACCCGTACGCGTCCTACGGCTACTACTACGGGCCCTGGGGCTATTACGGCTATGGCGGCGCACGCGTGTACTACGGTGATCGCGACGACCACGGCTACCGGCACCGCAAGCCGCGCCTGTCCGACCAATTCCAGCATGCGGCGCAACGCCATTACGGCCACACGCAAACCCGTCAGCGTCCGCAGAGCCGCCCTCAGCCACAGCGCTCGCAACGTTCCCAGCGCCTGTCGGCACCCGTCCGGCGCGGCAGCTGGCACCGCAAGAGCCACCAGCACTGACCCCGCGCGGGGGCAAAAAATTAGCCGCCAGCCGGTAACCCGGCATGGCGGCCATGCTTCCGCGAACGACGGTGGGAGGAGGAGGGGGTCGTCGCCCGCTGGAGGGAGGAACCTCTGGTATCAGGCCGGCAGCTTGCGCAGCGCGTCCTGCAGCTTGGCCAGACGCGATTCCAGACGCTGCTTGCGCAGCGGATCGGCGTCACTGGACTGCAGGGTCAACGTCTCCATGGCCAGCTCCACGCGACCCATTTCGATCAGCAGGTCGTGGTGCAGCGCCAGTGAGTCGTTCTTGCGTTCTTCACCCATGTACATGATCGTTTCCCCTGTGCACCGCGCGACAGTGCGTTTGTGTGGTGGTCATGGACAACAAAGCATTTTCCGTGCCAAGGGACCTGTTCCGACCCGGTCCGGCCGACCTAGCTTTTTTCCTATGGCGACCTGACGTAGAGCGTCGTAAAGTGCCAACAAGCGCACAGCCGCGTAGCGGGCGCAGGCCATAAAGTCATCCACAGTTCACCTGACCTGATTCATCATCGACATCGAGGTCTGGCGGCAACTTGGGGAACGGCGGCAGCCGCTGCGCGACGACCCACCACTTCATAAAGTTTCTGGCACCCGGCATACGGTCATCCTGGATTCCCCCTGTTCCTGAGGGCCGCCGGGTGCCAGATCCTCATTCAACTGTCCCGCACGGGGACAGGACTGCCATCTCGGCAGTGGTGCTACCCCTCGCCGGCACGCAACCGGCCCCTGAAACCGATCTCAGCGCGCGATCCGCGGCGCTTCTGCCCGGCGAGGGTGCATGCAGTGCCTTGCAGAGTTCATGCCAACCGAAGTCGATGAATGCATCCGGAGGGCCCGCGGTGACGTCATCGCCGCCCAGGCACTAACATAGCGACTTTCCGCAGCGCCCAGAACCCAGCCATGCTCCATCCGCACACCTACGACGTGATCGTCATCGGCGGCGGCCATGCCGGCACCGAGGCGGCGCTGGCGGCCGCGCGCTGCGGGGCCGATACCCTGCTGTTGACCCACAATATCGACACCATCGGCCAGATGAGCTGCAATCCGGCCATCGGCGGCATCGGCAAGGGGCACCTGGTCCGCGAGATCGACGCACTGGGCGGCATCATGGCCCGGGCGGCCGACCGCGCGGGCATCCAGTGGCGCACCCTCAATGCCTCCAAGGGCCCGGCGGTGCGCGCCACGCGCTGCCAGGCCGACCGTGCGCTGTACCGGGCCGCCATCCGGCGGGCGGTGGAAAGCCAGCCCGGTCTGAGCGTTTTCCAGCAGTCCGTGGACGATGTGACCATGGAGGGCGGTCAGGTGACCGGCGTGGTCACCCAGATGGGCCTTCGCTTCCGTGCCCGCGCCGTGGTGTTGACCGCCGGCACCTTTCTTGCCGGCCGCATCCACATCGGCGACTCCCAGTACAGCGGCGGACGCGCCGGCGACCCGCCGGCCACGGTCCTGGCCCAGCGCCTGCGCGAGCTGCCCATCGCCGCCGACCGGCTCAAGACCGGCACGCCGCCGCGGATCGACGCCCGCAGCATTGATTACACGCGTCTGGCCGAACAGCCCGGAGACGATCCGGCACCCGTCTTCTCGTTCCTCGGCTCACGCGACGAGCATCCCCCACAGGTCAGTTGCTGGATTGCCCACACCACACCGGCCACCCATGGGATCATCCGCGCCGGGCTGGACCGTTCGCCGCTCTACAGCGGGCAGATCCAGGGCACCGGGCCGCGCTATTGCCCGTCGATCGAGGACAAGGTGGTGCGGTTCGCCGACCGTGACTCGCACCAGGTCTTCGTCGAGCCGGAAGGGCTCGCCAGCGGCGAAATCTACCCGAACGGGATTTCCACCTCCCTGCCCTATGACATCCAGCTGGCGCTGGTCCGCTCGATCCCGGGCTTCGAAAACGCGCACATCACGCGCCCCGGTTATGCCATCGAGTACGACTACTTCGACCCGCGTGGCCTGCACCCCTCGCTACAGACGCGCGCCATCGGCGGCCTGTTCTTCGCCGGCCAGATCAACGGCACCACCGGCTACGAGGAGGCGGCCGCCCAGGGCCTCATTGCCGGTCTCAACGCGGCCCGCCTGGCCCGGGGCCTGGAGCCCTGGACGCCGCGTCGCGACGAGGCCTACATCGGCGTCCTGATCGACGACCTGACCAGCAATGGCACCCTCGAGCCCTACCGCATGTTCACCTCGCGGGCCGAGTACCGCCTGCACCTGCGCGAGGACAATGCCGACCTGCGCCTGACCGCCATTGGACACGAGCTGGGGCTGGTCCACGATGCGCGGCACGATGCCATGCGCCGCAAGCGGGACGCGGTCGAGCGCGAGAGCCAGCGTCTCGCCGCGCTGCACGTCGCGCCCGCCAATACCCTGGGCCAGGCCCTGGCCCGGCATCATGGCGTCGCCCTGACCCGCGAATGCAGCGCGCTCGAACTCCTGCGCCGCCCCGAGATCGACTATGCCGGCCTGACCGCCGTCGAAGGCATCGGACCCGGCGTGCCGGACGCGGACGTGGCCCAGCAGGTTGAGATCCGCACCAAGTACGCCGGCTACCTCGAGCGCCAGCAACAGGACATCGAGCGCCATCGCCGCAACGAGCACACGCCGATTCCCCCGGATTTCGATTACACCGGGGTTCGCGGACTGTCCGCCGAAGTCCTGGCCAAGCTGCAGCAATCACAGCCGGCCACCCTGGGCCAGGCATCCCGCATCAGCGGCGTCACCCCGGCGTCCATCTCGCTCCTGCTGGTCCACCTCAAGCGCAACCGCGCCGCCTGATGCCGAACGGAGCCGCATGCGCTGCGGTCCATGCGACGCCTTACTGATACGTTTCCGCTCCGCTCCAAGGGCCCGCCAGCTTCCCGGCTCACCCTACCTTGCAGCGCAACATGCGCTACCGTACGGTCTCGATTATCGTTAAGCTGATGTGACCATTCATCGTCCGTGCCGGACGCACTTTCACCACCCGATCGCAGGGAGTACACGCATGCCCCGTCTACGCCATCTCACCACGGCCATTGTCGCCTCGCTGGTGTTCGCCAGCGCTGCGCAGGCCAAGACCGATATCAAGAACATGGTCGTATTCGGCGACAGCTTGAGCGACAACGGCAATCTCTCGCTTGCCCTGGGTGGATCCACGGCATCTCGCTTCACCACCAATCCTGGCAAGGTGGCCGTCGAGCACATTGGCGACTCCCTGGGCTTCAACCTCGCCCCCTCCTACACCGGAGGCAACGACTACGCCTATGGTGGCGCGGGCATCGACTACAACTCCTCTCCAGGGCCGATCCCCCTGCTCTCGCAGCAGTTCGCCATGTACCTGGCCGCCCATGGTGGCAAGGCCGATCCGAACACGCTGTATTCGGTCTGGGGCGGGGCCAACGACATCTTCTACGCCACCTCCGGCGCCGTCTCCTCGGCCAACATCCAGCCGCTGATCAGCCAATCCGCCAAGGACGAGGTCAAGCTGCTGTCGCAGATGCACAATGCCGGGGCGCGCTATGTCATGGTGTTCAACCTGCCGGACATCGGCCAGACACCGTCCGGCATCGCCGCGGGTCCGGTCAACGCCGCCAACCTCACCGCGCTGTCGGAAATCTACAACGGCATCATCAACAACGGGCTGGCCAAGCTCAGCGACCAGGGACTGAACATCATCCCGGTCAATACCTACCAGCTGGTTCATGAGGTCGTTGCCAACCCGCAGGCCTACGGCTTCACCAACGTGACCGATGCGGCGTGCGGCCTTACCTCCTCTTCGCTGCAGTGCGGCCCCACCGGCTCAGGCGCCACCTACACGTATGCCCCGGGCACGCAGAACTCCTACCTGTTCGCCGACGGCGTGCATCCGACCACGGCCGCGCACCGCATGCTGGCCCAGTACGTGGTGGCCGAAATCAACGCTCCGGGCCAGATCTCCCTGCTCGGCGAGGCGCCGCTGGCCTCCAGCGCGGCGCACATCCGTACCTGGCGCACCAACGCGATGCAGGCCATGGGTAGCACCGACAGTCGCCTGTTTGCCAACATCACCTACGGCAAGCAGACCTTCGACGCCACTGAAAACACGTCCAAGGCCAACAGCGACAACGTGAACCTTACCTTCGGCACCGTGGCCCACGCCGGTGACCACGTCACCCTCGGCGGCGCCATGGGCATCTCGCATGACAGCGCCAACATGTCCGGAAACCAGGGCGGCTACAAGCTCAATGTCCTGCAGGGCAGCGGCTTCATCTACTACCACACCGGCGCGGCCTACATCGGCACCTACCTGGGCTTCGCCCAGCTCGATTACAAGGACGTACAGCGCCGCTTCCAGATTGGAACCGCCACGCGCAGCGAATCGGGCAGCACCACCGGTTCGCAGCTGATGGGCGGCTTCCTCGGCGGCTGGGACTTCCACGCCGGCAAGATGCTCACCGGTCCGTTCGCCCGCCTGCAGTGGCAGAAGGCCAAGATCAACGGCTACGCCGAGAACAGCGGCGACAGTTCGGCCATGTGGTTCAATTCGCAGACGCGCCTGGCCCTGCAGCAGACCCTGGGCTGGCGCCTGCGCGGTGACTGGACGGTGGGCGAGCTGACCATGCATCCCTATGCGGAAGTGTCGTGGAATCGTGACCAGCACGCCGATCCGCGCATGGTTCGCGCGGGCCTCACGTCCATGAATGGCAGCTTCGCCCTGACCGGTTACATCCCCGACCGGACCTGGGGCGCCGCGGATCTCGGCATCATGACCGAATTCAGCCCGACCACCTCCGGCTGGATCGGCTATCAGGGTCGCTTCGCCGACAGCTCGCAGAAGCTCAACAGCCTGAACATGGGCCTGAAGATCAACTTCTGACCACCGGCGCGCCGCTCCGGCGGCGCGCCATCGGCGATACGACAGCCAAGAAAAAACCGGGCATGGCCCGGTTTTTTCGTGACTGCGTGCAGGAAAGCCTTCCCGTCGCTTGATACCTCAGCGCTTGCTGTTCGCGGGCAACTTGGACTGGGCCAGCTTGAACATCTGCACGGCTTGTTTCTTGAGCGCCGCCACGTCCGCATCGGAAAGTTCACTGGACTTGCCCGAGGCCGTGTCTTCATTGACCACCAGCTTGCCCTCGGCGTCCCAACCCACGCGCTTGATATCTTTGGGCTTGGCGTTCTGGCTGCTCTTGTCCTTGACCACGATGAACCAGGGCGATCCGTTCTTGTAGGCGTACTCGGAATTGGAGAAGCCCTTTTTCCCATAATCGACATTCTCGCGCACGAACACGATGTCGCCCGTGCCCTTGTTGCGGAACGTCTGCCAGCCACGCGACATGTCCTTGTCGAGCTGACGTCCATTGCTGATACCGAACGCGCCGAGATTCTTCTGCAGGCTCGCATACTCGTCCTCGAGCTGCTCGGCCGGCGTCTTGTTGGCGGCAAGCATGATCTGCACCTGAGAGGCCGGCGCGTCACGCGTGATCACCGGTGCCTGGACGGGCATGCTGAAGGTGCGCTGGCCGTCCGTCAGGTCCACCTTGACCAGGTAGATATGCGCCGGGTTGATCTTGCCGGCATCGAAATCGAGGGTGAACTGCATCGGCATCTGGCCGACCGGGGCAATGGTCTTGCTGGCCAGTGGCTGGCCGCCGTCGGCGGAGGCATCGACCAGCTCGATGGTCATGCTGGACTTGTCCGAAAGCTTGCGGGGCGACATCAGGCCGATGCTGCCGCTGACGCTGTGCGCCACCTTTGCTTCGGCGCTTCCGCCACCGCCACTGGAACTGTTGTTGCAAGCAGCCAGGCCGAGTGCGGCCAGCATCGTCAGCATCAAGGCGATCCTGCGCATGGGGAAACCTCATTTGAAAACACATGGAAAGGGGAACCGCCCGTTCTCGTCCTGTAGGGCCACAGCGAGAACGATTCTGCGGGGGGGAAGCCCCTAGGATAGCGGGATTGCTCGATCCAGGTAAAGGCACGGCAATGGGCAGCGATCACGCCTCCGCCCGCACGGCGGTGGGATTCGAGGCTCCTTTCACGCCCTTTGCCGTTGAATCCCGGTTCGAGGCACAAAAAAAGCGCCACCCTTGCGGGTGGCGCCCGGAACATGAAGTTCCTTTTTTTGCGCTTGCCGAATGATCAGTAGTCGTAGGACACCGACAGACGGACGTAACGCGGAGCCTGAACAGAGATCGGCTGGTGGAACGTGGTCGACTGGTACTTGACGTTAGGCGTATTAGCCGGATTCGGCTGACCCGCATCCAGGATCGGATCGGTCTGCGTGGCACGCTGCTGGTTCAGCAGGTTGTACACGTCGAACTTGAACGACAGCTTCTTGTCGCCCCAGTTCGGGGTGTAACGGACGCCGATATTCAGGTTCTCGGTCCACGGGGTGTGACCCGCCAGCGAGCCGCCGCTACCCGGATGCACGATCTGGCCGTTGCACCAGTGGTAGTTCGGGCCGTAACCGGTCGGATCCGTTCCCGCCAAGGTCGGATCGCTCTGATTCGGACCGTAGTAACCCAGGCACTCCTGCGGCACGCCGGACTGGATCAGGGCCGTACCCGAGACCAGCCATTCCGGCGTGATCTGGTAGGCACCGCGGAAGCGCACCACATGCTCACGGCTGTTGAGCAGCTGGCCGTCCTGGCCCTGCATCAGCTGCCAGTAATCCCAATCCTCGGTCTTGGAGATATCGGCCTGACCGAAGTCCGGACGCGTCTGACCGGCGGTGTTGCCGTGGGCGTAGGTGTAGGTGTAATCCACACGACCGAACCACTTGCCGTCGAACGGATGCTCCAAGTACAGGTTCAGCGAGGCGTACGTGCGCTTCGGACCCTTCACGTAGCCCCAGTCGGACTGGTTCATGGTCACGTTGACGTACTGGTTCGTGACCGAGTTCTTGACCAGGATGTTGTTGGACTGACCCGGGTTGATCAGACGGCAGTAAGCCGCGCCCAGCAGCGAATCCTTGTACGGCGTCGCGGAGATCGCAGCGTAGTTGGCCGACGAGTAGATCGCGGTCGACGTGATACCCATCTTGTGGGCAATCGCGTACGGGTTGCACTCGTCGTCGATCGCGGTGCCCAGCTTGCGGTACATCGCCTTGGCGCCGTAGGTCCAGTTGCTGTTGAACTGCTTGTCGAAGCCGACGATGAACTCATCGATGTACTGCGGACGCAGATCGGAAGCCGAGACCTGCTTGGCATCCTTCGGCGTACCGTACTCACCGTCCGGCGAGACGGAGTACAGCGGCGCCGGCAGACCGCTCGGCGAACCATCCGGGTTGATGCCGCTGTAGGAGCCGTACTGCGTGATGATGAACGTCGAACGGTTGGCCGCACGCTTGGCCACGCTGTTCGGCAGGGCCAGGTAGTAGCGACCGGCGTTGCCGTACACCTTGAACGAGGAATCGCCATTCACGTCCCAGCTGAAGCCCAGACGCGGCTCCCACTGGTTCTTCATGTTGACAAAGGCGACGCCCAGGTCGTTGTTGTTGATGTAGTGGTCGTTGCGAACACCGATGTCCAGCTGCAGGTTCGGGGTGGCCTGCCAGGTATCCTGCAGATAGTAGGCCTTCTGCTGGGTGTTCATGCTGGTGAGATCGGCGATCTCGTACTTGCGCACGGCGCCGCCGGCCTGGTACGACCAGATGTAGCCCGGGCCGGACATGAAGCGGCCCTGGTTGTGGGCGGTGTACGACATGTTGTCGATACCGACGCCCAGGGTGTGCTCGCCCAGCACGTAGGTGAAGTCGGCGCGCAGACCACGGTCACGGTCGGCAGCATCCTGAGCCGTGTTGTAGATGTTGGTCTGGTCGTTGGTGATCGGCGTACCACCGTTGTAGGCCGGGTTCTGCAGCGTCGGGTTGGAGATGTACGGCAGCGTGCTGGTGTTGTTGAGGATGGTCGGGTTGAAGAACGAACCCTTGCCCCACAACACGCTCAGCGTCGCGTTGTCGCTGATGTAGCTGGTGTAATGCGCAATCAGGTACTTGGCATTGTTGATCGTCTTGTCGTTGCCCGCGATGAACGCGCCACGCTTGAGCGTGTTGGCATCGAAGCCGTAGGTCGCGCCGGAACCGCTGGCGGCCTGCTGCTTGAGGACGGTCGCCTCAAGGATGTTGTTGTCGTTGATGTTCCAGTCCAGCTTACCGTAGTACTTGGTGTTGTGGTTGCTGAAGGTCTGGTAGTTACGGTTGGTCGCCGTGACCGTGGTGCCGGCCGTCTTGCTCTGCTCGACCGCGGCAAAGAAGAACAGCTTGTCCTTGATCAGCGGACCGCCGACATACGCGGAGTAGATGGTCTGCCAGCTGTTGCGGTCCTTGCCGTAGCGGTACAGCGTGCCCGGAGCACCCGGGTTGTTGCCCGTGATGGACCAGACATAGTTCGGCTGCAGGGAGCCCGCCGGAGCGTAGTACTGGTTCTTGTACGGCTCGCTGAGGAACTCGGGGGCCCAAGCGACCTGGCCACCGAAGTGCCAGTCGTTGGTGCCGCGCTTGCCGACCTGGTTGATCACGCCACCGTCGGAACGGCCGTACTTGGCGCCGTAACCACCGGTGATGGTCTGCTGCTGCGCGATCGCGCCGTACGGCAGGGAGAAGCCACCCAGGTTCTTGAACGGGTCGCCGGTGTTGAAGCCGTTGACGTAGTAGGCGTTCTCGGCCACGCCGGAACCGCCGAACGAGACCAGGTTGCCGAAGTAGGACGAACCGGCAACGGTGTTCGGAGCCAGCAGGGCGATCGACTCGGCGCTGCGGCCGACCGGCAGCTTCTCGAGGTCGCTGGCGGTGATGATCGTGGTCGAGGTCACGGTGCTGACGTCGATGGACGGCAGCGCGGTGTCGTTGACCTGCACCGTGCCCAGTTCCTTGGCCGCGAAATCGACTTCGGTACCGGCACCGACGGAGATGTTGATGTTGGAGCGGGTGTTGACCGACTGCCCGTCCTTGCTCAGGGTCACCGTGTAGGTGCCCACCGGCAGGTTGGCGACGGTGTAGCGGCCATCGGAGCTCACGCTGACGGTGCGCGACACGCCGTTGCCGGTGACCGACACGGTCTGGCCAGCGGCGGCCGGAGCGGTACCGAAGATGGTACCCGAGGTGGCCTGGCCGAAGGCGACGCCAGTGAAGCCCAAGCCCACGGCAAGGGCGACAGTGAGAGCGTTACGCCGAGTCAGCGCTCCGTCTGTCAGTTTGCGATTGTTCATTACGATGATCTCCCCAGATCAGCCCAAGATGGGCCATAACAAAAGCTGAGCAACCTGGCTTTCACCGGTTACCTGAGAATGCAATGGATAACAGCAAGCGGCTGTTTCTCAAAGAAATTTGAGTAAACACCCGGTCTGCAACCATCCACTGCAGATGGGATACGGTGAGTTTACGCTCCTTAAAACAGGAATTTGGACTCATCCGCGTCGTCTGACGCTACCGCTTAACCTAACGGCATGTCAACACTTTCTTAGCAATTAACCCGCACTATGCGGTGCCTCGGGCGCGTCTGACCTCGCCGCCCGGGCTCCGTCTCAGAGGGCGTGAAACCGACCCGCTGCCGGGCGTGACGCCCAGCATGCCCGACGACCCTTCACGGAACCATCCGCCATGAGGCCAATCACTGCCGGGCGTGCTGGCAACACGCCGCCAGAGTCGCCACGTGATGGCATTCGGGCCGCCCGTGGATGCGGGACCCATGCATCCGGCAGGCAGCCACCACCACGAGGACGGTATCCTAGCCCCAGCCCATCGCGCCGGCCGGCAACAACACGCCCGGCGGCGTGGTATTCCTGCTGACACTCTCCCTGTCGAGCCCGTGCCCGACAACAAACAATTCAGCCTTCGCGTACACAGGTTGCCCATCGCATGACACAAACCCGAGTGAACGAAACCGACAGCTCCGGACGCCTGCGTTCCGACGATGAAATCCGACAGCTCAACGCCAAGCAGCATGCCCTTGAGTCGCTCATCGCGCGCAAGCCCGGCGACACGATGGCGCGGATCAATCTTGCCTCCCTTTTGCTCGCTCGCGGCAGGATGCAGGACGGCTCACGGACCCTGGTCGAGGCCGTACCGACCCTGTCCGACGACGATCCGGCCGTCGTTTTCCAGCTGGCCAGCCTGCTGCAGCTGTGTGGCGAGACGGCCGCATCGCGTACATGCCTGGACCACCCGTCCGTCAACGACACCACCAGGGCCGAGGTCCTCCATGAGCATGCCAACCAGCGCTTCCTGATCGGCGAAATATCCGAAGCCCTCGCATTGCTTGAACGGGCACTGTCGCATGGCCTGGACGGGCCGGGAGAGCGTCAGCTTCACGCGACCCTCCTGCAATTCTGCGGCCGCATGGAAGAAGCCAGTGAATCATTCGACACCTGCCTGGAACGCTGGCCCAGGTTCGGCAGCGCCGCCATGGCGCGATCCAGGCTGCGCAAGCAGACGCCCGAGAGCAACCATGTGGAGTACCTGCAGACGACGCTGGAAAAGCTTCCTGCGCATGGCGGCAACCCGGCCGCCATGCAGGTCCGGGCCGAATTCGAGATGGCCCTGTTCAAGGAATTCGATGACCTGGGCGAATACGACAACGCCTGGGCCGCCCTTGAACGCGGCAAGGCCCTGCTTCGCACCCTGCTGCCGTACGATGCTTCCAGCGAGACGACGCTGACCGACGCCTTGATCGAGGCATCCGGAAAGGTTCCCGCGGCATCCGCATCCGGGACGCGCAGCTCCAGGCATGCCACGCCGATCTTCATCATCGGCCTTCCGCGCTCGGGCACGACCCTTCTCGACCGCATGCTGTCGAGTCACTCGCAAGTGGTTTCCGCCGGAGAACTCCGGAACTTCAGGCGCGGCCTGCTGTGGTCGGCAGATATCGTTCCCGGCACCAAGCACGAAATGCTCAAGTGCCTTGAAAAGGTGCACGAGCTCGATTACGAAACAATGGGCGAACGCTTCCTGGAGCAGGCCGCATGGGCCACCCAGGGCATGCCCTTTTTCATCGACAAGCAGCCCCTGAATCTCCAGTTCGTGCCCTTCCTGCGGCGCGCCTTTCCGAACGCGCCTATCTTGCACATCGTGCGCGATCCGGTGGCTGTCTGCTTCTCCAACTACAAGATCCTGTATGGACAGGTCACGGCATACAACAACGACTTACAATCCCTGGCTCATTACTACACGCAGTCACAGAGACTGGTCAGGCAATGGCATGCCAATCCGGACAATGCGATCCTGCGCGTCGACTACGCCGCCCTGGTCAACGACCCCGCCAGCGTGATGCAAGAGGTTCTGGAGCATTGCAAACTACCCCTCGAGCAAGCATGCATTCACCCGGAGCGGAATACGTCTCCCGTGGCGACGCCGAGCAGCAACCAGGTCCGCGAACCGATCCATGCCCGCAGCCTGGAAGACTGGCATCACTACGCCAAACAGCTTGAACCACTCCGCGCAGCAGTGCAGCCCAAGGCGTGACTGACGCTCGCTGCTTGCCTGAATCCAGGCCGTGGCACGCATCCGATCCGGAAGATCCAAATCATTCATGAGCAACTCCAATCAACGCGCAAAAGCCAGTGATCTTCGCAATCTGGCCAGCCAGCAAATCCGGGCCAATCAGCTGGACGCCGCCCAGGGCACGCTCGAAGCACTGATTCGGGAGAACCCCCAGGACGTGCCCGCCTGCCTCGAGCTGGCAGACCTGATGTACAGGCGGGGACAAATTCGCGACTCCAGCGCACCCCTGCTGCTGGCCACGCAGCATCTGCCCAGGCATGCGCAGCTTCTGCTGATCCTGGCGCAACACCTGATTGCCCGTGGTGAGGTGCTCGCAGCGCGCGACTGCCTGGATTTTCTCGCCCAGGCACCAGACCCGCCGGCTGATGTGCTTCTATCCCAGGTTCACCTGAGGTTTTCTCTGGGCGAGGTCGAAACGGCTCGCAAGCTGATGCAGAGAGCCCTGGATGCCGGCGCCGACTCTCCGCCCGATCATCATCTGCATGCCATGCTGCTGCAGTTCACCGGAGACATCGAAGGGTCCTGCCGCGTGCTCGAGCGAAGCCTCCAACGCTGGCCGGATTTCGCGGACGCACTTGTTCCCCTGGTCGGCATGCGCAAGCAGACGCCGGAGAACAATCGCCTGGCGTTCGCGGAGGAACGTCTCCGCGCGCTGCCGAAACACTCCCCTGAACCGGCAGTCAGGTTCGCCCAGGCCGAATTCGAATACGCGCGATTCCGCATACTCGACAAGCTCCATCGCCACGAAGAAGCATGGCCCTCGCTGGCACGCTGCAACAAACTGATGCACGCACTGAATCCCTACGAGGGTGAAAACGAGGCCGCATTGATCAGCGATCTCATGGCCCTGCCCGCTTCATTGGGCCGCAATGAAGTCACCGCCGACGAATTCACGGGCCCGACCCCCATCTTCATCGTCGGCATGCCGCGCACGGGAACCACGCTCCTGGAGCGCATGCTTTCAAGCCATACCCAGGTCACCGGCGCCGGCGAACTCATCGAGTTCTGGCGCCAGCTGCATTGGGTCGCCGATGAACAGCCGAACCGGACCCACAGCCTCCGCCAGATCATCAAGCGCCATGAGAAACTCGATGTCCGCGAACTCGGCGCCCGGTATCTCGAGCAAACCCAATGGCGCGCGGGTGGACACCGTTTCTATATAGACAAGCTTCCCGCGAACATCCAGATGGTCGCATTCATACGGCGCGCCCTGCCGCATGCGCCCATCCTGCACATGATGCGCGATCCCATGGATGTGTGCTTCTCGAACTTCAAGGCTTTTTTCGGCAACGACAGCTCGACCTTCAGCTACGACCTTCAGTCCGTTGCGCACTATTACCGTCAGTACCACCGCCTGAGTGATCACTGGCGCACGGCCATCCCGGGAGCCATGCTGGACGTGCCCTACGCGTCATTGGTGAGTGATCCAGCCTCGACCATGCAGGGCGTCCTGGAATTTTGTGGCCTGGATGTCGAGCCGGCCTGCCTGCACCCGGAGAAGAACGCCAGTCCCGTGGCCACGCCGAGCAGCGCCCAGGTACGCGAACCCATCCATTCCCGCAGCATTGGCGAATGGCGCAATTACGCCCAGCAGCTCGAACCGCTGCGGCAAGCCCTGGAGTGACATCGAGCCTGCCCCCACCATCGTGCCGCGCATAGTCACGTCGTTGTGCGGCCCCTCACGGTGGCCTCGCCACGCATGTCACTGATGTCCGCCTGGCGAGCCCGGCATGCGCGCCCGGATCAATCCCGCAGAGAAGCGATGTCGGCAATGGCCAGGAATCGATCCTGCAACTGCATCAGCAGGGCCAGGCGATTGGCGCGCAGGACAGGGTCCTCGGCCATGACCAGGATTTCATCGAAGAATCGGTCAACTGGCACCTGCAGCTGCGCCAGCCGGGTCAATGCGCCCGTGTAGTCCCCGGTAGCGACCAGTCGCGCACTATCGTCACTGGCCGTCTCCAGGGCGGCGGCCAGTTCACGCTCGGCGTCTTCCTGCAGGCGCGCCGGATCGAATGCCATGGCCTCGACGTCGTCGGCCTGCTTGCGCAGGAGGTTGCCCACGCGCTTGTTGGCGGCCGTCAGGCTGGCGGCCTGGGGCTGGCCGGCAAAGCTGACCACGGCCTGCAGGCGGCGATCGAAATCCATCAGGCCGGCCGGCTCGACAGCTGCAACGGCAGCATACATGTCCGCGCTTATGCCGCGATCGGCGTAATACCCGCGCAGACGGTCCAGAACGAAGGCATACAGCTCGGCCTGCAGTTCAGCCCGGCGCTTGCCGGCATCCAGGATCGGCAGCTTGCCGTCCCGGCCCGGCTTGAGCCCCGCGGCCAGCGCCGCGTCGGGCAACAGCTGCAGGGCTTCGGCGAAAGCTGCCTTGAGGTCGATGTCCAGTGCGCCCTCGATCAGGGTGCGCGCCAGGCCCAGGGCCGTGCGGCGCAACGCGAAGGGGTCCTTGTTGCCCGATGGCTTGAGGCCGACGGCGAAGATGCCGGCGAGGGTGTCCAGGCGCTCGGCCACGGCCAGTACCCGCGCCAGTGGGCGTTCGGCGATGCCGTCCGCCGCATTGCGTGGCTGGTAGAACGCATCCAGGGCATCGGCGACATCATCCGGCTCGCCATGGGCGGCGGCGTAGTAGCGGCCCATCACGCCCTGCAGTTCGGGAAACTCGCCGACCATGCGCGTCATCAGGTCGCACTTGCTCAAGGCCGCGGCATGGGTGGCCAGGCCGGCATCGACGCCCGTGCGGTTGGCCGTCACGCGCGCCAGCTCGGCCACGCGCACGCACTTGTTCCAGACGCTGCCTAGGGCCTGCTGGTAGGTCACCTGCTTGAGGCTGTCCTGATAGCCGGCCAGCGGCGTCTTGAGGTCCTCGTCCCAGAAGAACTTGGCGTCGGCGAATCGCGGGCGGATCACGCGCTCATAGCCCTTGCGGATTTCCGCCGGATCGGTCGACGCGATGTTGGCCACGCCGATGAAGCGTTCCACCAGCCGGCCATCCTCGCCGAACACCGGCACGAACTTCTGGTGGGTCTCCATGGTGGTGACCAGCGCTTCGGGCGGCACGGCGAGGAAGTCGTGCTCGAAGGCGCAGGCAATGGCCACCGGCCACTCGGTGAGGTTGGCGATCTCGTCCAGGAGTGCCTCGGACAGACGCGGCGTGCCGCCCAGGTCGCCGGCCACGCGCGCCACTTCGTCGCGCACCCGCTGGCGACGCTCGTCCGGGTCGGCCAGCACCCTGGCCTGGCGCAATGCGTCCAACCAGGCGTCGGCATCGGCGACAGGCACCGGAGCCGGATGATGGAAGCGGTGACCATGCGTCAATCGATCGCTGCGCAGTCCCATGATGTGGGCGTCGATGACCTGGTTGCCGTGCAGGATCGTCAGCCAGTGCGCCGGGCGCACGAAGGCATAGTCATGGTCGGCCCAGCGCATCGGGCGCGGAATCGGCAGCTGCCTGAGCGCGCCGGCAACGATCTCCGGCAGCAGTTCGGCCAGGGCCTTGCCCGGCTGCACCGCGCGGTAGACGTACCAGGCGCCCTTGTCGGTCTCGAGGGTCTGCAGGGCGTCGACCTCGACGCCGCAGGAAGCGGCAAAACCCAGCAGCGCCCGGGTCGGCTGACCGTCGCCGTCGCGACCGGCCTGAACCGCCGGACCACGACGCTCGATCGACTGATCGGGCTGCATCGCCGCCACGGCCGGGATGTGCACGGCCAGACGACGCGGTGAACAATAGCGTCGGGCAGCCGCCAGGTCCGCCGCGATCCCATGCTGCTCCAGACCCTTGCAGATGCCTTCGGCGAAGGCCTCGGACAGGTCGTCCAGGGCTTTCGGCGGCAGCTCCTCGGTGCCCAGTTCGACCAGCAGCGAGCGTGCCTCAGACATGCGCGTTCTCCTTGGTGTTGCGCAGACCCGGGAAACCCAGCTTCTCGCGCTGGGCCACGTAGGCCTCGGCCACGGCGCGGGCCAGCGTGCGCACGCGCAGGATGTAGCGCTGGCGCTCGGTCACGCTGATGGCGCGGCGCGCGTCCAGCAGGTTGAAGGTATGGCTGGCCTTCATCACCTGCTCGTAGGCCGGCAGGGGCAGCCCCAGCTCGACCAGCTTGGCGGCCTCGCTCTCGCAGGTGTCGAACCAGCCCAGCAGGGCCTCGACGTTGGCGTGCTGGAAGTTGTACGTCGACTGCTCGACCTCGTTCTGGTGGAACACGTCCCCATAGCTCACGGTGCCGTGCGGGGCCCGGGTCCAGACCAGGTCATAGACGTTGTCGACATTCTGCAGGTACATGGCCAGGCGCTCGAGACCGTAGGTGATTTCACCGGTCACCGGTCGACACTCCAGTCCGCCGGCCTGCTGGAAATAGGTGAACTGGGTGACCTCCATGCCGTTCAGCCAGACTTCCCAGCCCTGGCCCCACGCGCCGAGCGTGGGCGACTCCCAGTTGTCCTCGACCAGGCGCAGGTCATGCACCAGCGGGTCGATGCCCAGCGCCTTCAGCGAGCCGAAGTACAGC
Organism: uncultured Gammaproteobacteria bacterium; assembly: GCA_963821885.1. Lineage (GTDB taxonomy): Bacteria > Pseudomonadota > Gammaproteobacteria > Xanthomonadales > Rhodanobacteraceae > Oleiagrimonas. The sequence continues at coordinate 761,184 of CAWGFN010000002.1, forward strand.
TCGACGATGTTCTCCGGGTTCGGCTTCATCACCACCTGGAACTGGTAGTAGTGCTGAAGGCGGTTGGGATTGTCGCCGTAGCGGCCGTCGGTCGGGCGTCGTGATGGCTGCACGTAGGCGGCGGCCCACGGTTCCGGCCCGAGGGCGCGCAGGAAGGTCGCCGGGTGGAAGGTGCCGGCGCCGACTTCGGTATCGAGCGGCTGCAGCAGCACGCATCCCTGGTCGGCCCAGTAGCGGCTCAGCGTCTGGATGATCTGCTGGAAGGTCGGCGCGGACATGGTCACGTCTGACAAGTAGTAAAAGCGCGTTAGTATAGCCGTCGCAGACGATGGAGGTATCCACATGGTGGCCAGCGCGCACCCGCAATCGACCCTGGGCCGGCGCGGACGCCTGAGCCTGGATGAGGTGCTCGCCGAACTCGTGCGCGACGGTTTCCTGCACGGCGAGGACGTCGCCCAGGTGCGCATGGGGCACCGCACGGGCCGCAATCCGCTGGAACTGCACCCGCTGGTCATCGTGGCCGAGGCCAAGCTGGCCAACCGCCGCGACCCGACGCAGCGCCGCCTGGGCATCGAGCTGTTGACCGAATGGCTGGCCGGCAAGACCGACTACGACTACTGCAAGATCGATCCGATGAAGATCGACGCCGCCGCGGTCACCCGCGTGGTCAGCCATGCCTATGCGCTGCGGCACCGCATCCTGCCCATCGAGGCCAACCCCGAATTCGCGGTCTTCGCCACCTGCGAGCCGTTCGAGACCGACTGGGCCCGTGATCTGGCGCAGATGCTTCGCCGCGATATCCGCATCACCGTCGCCAACCCGCTCGACATCCAGCGCTTCCTCACCGAGCTCTATGGCGTGCAGCGCTCGATCCAGATGGCGCACGATGCCAAGGGCGACATGGGCGCCGGTTCGGCGATCCTGAATTTCGAGCAGCTGGTCGAACTGGGCAAGGGCGGCGAACTCGGCGCCGATGACCGCCACGTCGTGCATATCGTCGACTGGCTGCTGCAGTACGCCTTCGAGCAGCGCGCCTCGGACATCCACCTCGAACCGCGGCGCGACAACGGCCTGATGCGTTTTCGCATCGATGGCGTCATGCACAAGGTGTTCGAGCTGCCGTCCCCCGTGATGGCCGCCGTCACCTCGCGCATCAAGATCCTCGGCCGCCTGGATGTCGCCGAGAAGCGCCGCCCGCAGGACGGGCGCATCAAGACCCGGTCGGCCGGGGGGCGCGAAGTCGAGCTGCGCATCTCCACCATGCCCACGGCCTTCGGCGAAAAGGTCGTCGCGCGCATCTTCGATCCGGAAATCGCCAGCAAGGACTTTTCCCAGCTTGGATTCTCGCCGGAGGAGGATGCCATCTGGCGACAGATGATCCATCGCCCCAACGGCATCGTGCTGGTCACCGGACCGACGGGCTCCGGCAAGACCACCACCCTGTATTCGACGCTCAAGCACTTGGCCCGGCCGGAACTGAACGTGTGCACCGTCGAGGACCCGATCGAGATGGTCGCGCCCGAGTTCAACCAGATGCAGGTGCAGCCGGCCATCGACCTGGACTTTGCCTCCGGCGTGCGCACGCTGCTGCGCCAGGACCCGGACATCATCATGGTGGGCGAGATCCGCGACCTGGAGACCGCCCACATGGCGGTGCAGGCCTCGTTGACCGGCCATCTGGTGCTGTCAACCCTGCACACCAACGACGCGCCCAGCGCGATCACCCGTCTGCTCGACCTGGGCGTCCCGCACTACCTGATCCAGTCGACCCTGGCCGGCATCACCGCGCAGCGCCTGGTGCGCACGCTGTGCCCGCACTGCAAGGCCGAAGCCCGACAGGATGCCGACACCTGGAATGCACTGACCCACGGACTCGACCTCCCCGTGCCGTCGCAGGTGTCCGCCCCGGTGGGCTGCCTGGAATGTCGCAAGACCGGCTTTCTGGGCCGTACCGGCATCTACGAGATGCTGCGCATGAGCCCGCGTCTGCGCGGCATGCTGGGACCGCAACTCGACCTGACGACGCTCGCCAACACGGCCCGCGAAGAGGGCATGCAACCCTTGCGCATGTCCGCCGCCGCCCAGGTCGCCCGCGGCGTCACCACCGTCGAGGAAGTACTTGCGGTGCTACCGCCTGATGATGCGCTCAGCGTCTGAGAACGGCCCCGCGGCTCGCTTTGATCGTCACTTCGGGCATGCGACACTGCACAATCATCACCCCTGGAACCTGCTCACATGCGCAAAGTCGGCTTTGGACACGGCCTGACCTGGCTTGGTAATGCCCTGTCGATGGTGGGCGCGCAACCGGTCCCGTTCCTGGTCATGGGCCTGATCATGTCGGTGATCGCGGCGGTTCCCCTGCTCGGCGCCATCACCCTGCTGCTGCTTGGCCCGGCGCTGGTCGCGGGGACCATCCACGCATCCCGCGAGGCCAGCCTGGGACGCAAGCCACGTATCGACCAGTTGTTCCACGTGTTCCAGAAAGGCGACCGCGTCGGTTCCTACATCGCCCTGTGCCTGCCGCTCGTGGCGGCCTTCTTCCTGCTCGTGTTCCTGGCCATACCGTTCGCGATGTACGCCGTCGGCAAGGGCATCGTCACGCAGGATATGACATCCGACCCCGAGGCCATGCGCAGCGCCATCGACCAGTTGCTGTTCCACAGCGGCGCCGGCGTCCTTTTCCTGCTGTGCATGGGCATCGTTCTGTTCCTGGTCCTGATGCTCACCTTCCTCGCGCCGTCGGTCATCCTGCTCAGGCGCAACGATGCTTTCGCGTCCATGAAGCTGAGCTTTGCCGCCAGTGCCCGCAATTTCGGTGCCTTCTTCCTCTCCGTGTTGCTGTTCGGGATGGCGATTCAGATCCTGGCCAAGGTCCTGGGCCTGATCTTTCCCGCCCTGTTTGCCTCGTTCGTTGCGCACATTCCCTATTACGCGCTGCTCGGTCCGCTGACCTACGCGATGTTCCGCGATGTGTTCGGCGATGATGCATCAACGGATGCCGATGCCGACGCACCGGCCGCGCCCGCGGCCAGCCACCATTTCGAGGCCTAGGCGCGCGTTCAGCGCCGCATGCGCCGCTGCACGGCGCGTCGCGATGCGATCGCGAACACGATGCCGTACACGAAGCCGGCGATATGGCTCCACCACACCACCTCGCCGAAGCCCGGGCCGGCATAGGTGAAGCCCAGCTGCAGCAACACCCACAGCGCGATCAGCAGGGCCGCGGGCACGCGCACGAATTGCAGGTACAGTCCCAGCGGCAAAACGACACCGAGCCGCGCTCGCGGGAACAGCACGAGGTAGGCCCCGACCACCGCCGACACCGCGCCACTGCATCCGATGATCGGCGCCTGTACGGCCGACAGGGTGAGCGCGCCGACCAGATTGGCCACCACCCCGCCGCTGAGGAACAAGGTCGCGAAGCGCGGCGAGCCCAGTACCCTCTCGCCCTCCAGGCCGAAGATCACCAGGAACAGCATGTTCCCCAGCAGATGCAGCCAGGACACATGGATGAACAGGGACGTCAGCAAACGCACCAGGTCCGGATCCAGGACCCTGCGCCACCATGGGCCGGGTGTCTCGAACAACAGTGACGGCACCGTGCCCCAGCGCAGCAGCCAGGCGCTTTCGTGCGCCGGGCTGCTCAGCGTCAACACCATGAAGCTGGCCACGCATGCGATGACCAGTCCCAGCGTGGCCCATGGACGTGCCGGGCGACGGGATGTCGGCATCCTGACGAACATCGATCCCGAGCCTCTCATGCTCAGGGTACGTCGCGGGCAAGATGCGGGCCGTGATCCTCCAGCGAGCCCAGGGCAAACAGCGTCTCCGGACCTATCATTCCATCGTCCGCGATGCCGTATGCCCGCTGCAGCTTGCGTACGCGCTGCTGCATCGCGGCGTCATAGATCAGCGGTCGATAGCTCGCACTGGTATCGCCATCCAGTTGCCGCAGCCGATGCCGGACCCAGCCCACGGCCTGGCCCGTGTCACCGCGCTTGATGCTGGCCGGGATCCAGGCAGGCAGGCGGAACGGCGCCATGAACCGCCCTTCCCATACGGTCTCCAGTGCCGCACGCGAGATGTCCCTGGGTCGCCCATCCACGAACAGCCGCACCGTATGTTCGCCGACACCGAGCATCAATACCGGCAGGGGGCCCTGCGGACCCCGCAAATCCAGGATCATCGGCCGGTCGAATCGCTTGAGCTGGTCGAGCATCCCGACACCTGCCACGCAGTCGAATCCGGGGAAGATAACGGCGTTGCACTGCTCGGCCTCGGTTACCGAAGTATCGTTCGAGGTCACCTGCCAACGTGCCAGCATTTCGCTCCAGGCCGCGCTGCGCGCTCCCTCCACCGAGGGCAGGCTGGCCACGAGCTCGGCCGCCTCTTTTCGCGCCACGTCTTGCTGCAGCTGCGTCGACACGGCAGGCACCGCTGATCCTGACCCACCCCACATGTGCCAACCGACCGCCAGGACCACGGCCAACAACAGCAGCACGGCCGATCGCCACCACCAGCGGTATCGTCTCAGCCAATACACGACGTGTCCGGGCAGCACATCGTCCGCGGCCCGCTGAACAAGCCGCTCACCTATCTGCTTGACCTGCTGCTCGGCGCCCAGTCTGAGAGCGCGATCGGCGATCGCATTGATCACACGCGGAACCCCACCCGCATAGCGATACAGGCTGCGCAAACCCAGTCTGCTGAACGGTTGCGTCGGCGAGCCGGCGACCGCCATGCGATGACGCACGTAGGGTTCGACATCACCGCTGTCGAGCCGCGTCAGTTCCTCGCGGATGCCGATACGCTGCGCCAGCGCCTTGAGGCTGCCTGATTGCAGGCGCGTTTCCAGGCTTGGCGCCGCCAGCAGCAGGACATGGATCAACTTGTGTGCCGGCGTCTGCAGATTGGTCAGCTGGCGCAACTGCTCCAGCGCCGCATCGGACAATTCCTGGGCTTCGTCGATCACCAGAAGCACACGCTGGCCCTGCGCATAGGTATCCATGAGGAATGCCCCCAGCGCATCGATCATCAACTGCCCCCGGGCCAGCTCTCCGGACTCCAGGGGAACGCGCAAGGCATGGCACACGGTTTCCAGCAGCTCGTCTGCGCTGACGCCGGTGTATCGAATGCGAGCAATGCGGATGTCGGCCTGCGCCAGCCGCGACAGCAACAGCCTGGCCGCCAGGGTCTTGCCGCTGCCGAATTCACCGGACAGCAGCATGATGCCGCCGCTCCCGCTGCGGATTTCCTGTTCCAGGCGGTCGAGCAGCGCCTTGAGTCGAGGAGAGACCCACACGAAACGCTCGTCCGGCGCCGTGGCGAACGGGGCTTCCTTGAGTCCGAAATGGTCCAGGTACATGCCGCTACTTTACCCAATACGTGGGTCGTGAACGTATTCTCCGGATCGCCTCCGGCTGAAGCGTGCAGCGACCGACGACCATCCATCCTGTTCGCGTGCAAACAAAAAGCCCCCGACGGCTGTCGGGGGCTTCTCGTAACAAGGTCCCTGGCGGTGACCTACTCTCACATGGCATCTGCCACACTACCATTGGCGCGGGTGCGTTTCACTGCCGAGTTCGGGATGGGATCGGGTGGGACCACACCGCTATGGCCGCCAGGGAAGGGGTGCGGGCAGCGCTGTTGGAGCGCCAGCCCGGCAAAGGGGCGAATCGAGTGACAAGCGTCAGGGAGCGTTTCCGGATGTATCGATAAGGAAACTGCGAAGCATCTTGGGGTTATATGGTCAAGCCGCACGGATCATTAGTACGCGTTAGCTCAATGCATTGCTGCACTTCCACACCGCGCCTATCAACCAGGTGGTCTACCTGGGTCCTTCAGGAGCCTTGAAGGCTCGGGAGATCTCATCTTGGGGCGTGCTTCCCGCTTAGATGCTTTCAGCGGTTATCACTTCCGTTCGTAGCTACCGGGCAATGCCATGGGCATGACAACCCGAACACCAGCGGAACGTCCACTCCGGTCCTCTCGTACTAGGAGCAGCCCCCCTCAAATCTCCAACGCCCACAACAGATAGGGACCGAACTGTCTCACGACGTTCTGAACCCAGCTCGCGTACCACTTTAAATGGCGAACAGCCATACCCTTGGGACCGGCTACAGCCCCAGGATGTGATGAGCCGACATCGAGGTGCCAAACACCGCCGTCGATATGAACTCTTGGGCGGTATCAGCCTGTTATCCCCGGAGTACCTTTTATCCGTTGAGCGATGGCCCTTCCATACAGAACCACCGGATCACTAAGACCTACTTTCGTACCTGCTTGATCCGTCGATCTCGCAGTCAAGCACGCTTATGCCTTTGCACACAGTGCGCGATGTCCGACCGCGCTGAGCGTACCTTCGTGCTCCTCCGTTACTCTTTGGGAGGAGACCGCCCCAGTCAAACTACCCACCACACATGGTCCCCGGCCCGGATTACGGGTCTGGGTTAGAACGTCAAGCACATCAGGCTGGTATTTCAAGGTTGGCTCCACCGAAACTGGCGCCTCGGTTTCAAAGCCTCCCAGCTATCCTACACAGATGAACTCAACGTTCAGTGTGAAGCTGTAGTAAAGGTTCACGGGGTCTTTCCGTCTTGTTGCGGGAACGCTGCATCTTCACAGCGATTTCAATTTCACTGAGTCTCGGGTGGAGACAGCGCCGCTGTCGTTACGCCATTCGTGCAGGTCGGAACTTACCCGACAAGGAATTTCGCTACCTTAGGACCGTTATAGTTACGGCCGCCGTTTACCGGGGCTTCGATCAAGAGCTTCGCCTTGCGGCTGACCCCATCAATTAACCTTCCGGCACCGGGCAGGCGTCACACCGTATACGTCCACTTACGTGTTTGCACAGTGCTATGTTTTTGATAAACAGTCGCAGCGGCCAGGTTACTGCGGCCCATCGGTGCTCAGCTACGCATGTAGCCACACCAATGGGCGTACCTTCTCCCGAAGTTACGGTACCATTTTGCCTAGTTCCTTCACCCGAGTTCTCTCAAGCGCCTTGGAATTCTCATCCTGCCTACCTGTGTCGGTTTGCGGTACGGTCTTGCCGTAGCTGAAGCTTAGGGACTTTTCCTGGAAGCGTGGCATCAGTCACTTCGGCTCACATGGAGCCTGGTCTCGGTGCTCGGCGTATGTAAAGGAAGGATTTGCCTCCCAATACCGCCTACCGCCTTTCCCCGGGACAACCAACGCCCGGTAGACCTAGCCTTCTCCGTCCTCCCATCGCACTACGGCAAGGTGCGGGAATATTAACCCGCTTCCCATCGACTACGCTTTTCAGCCTCGCCTTAGGGGCCGACTCACCCTGCGCCGATGAACGTTGCGCGAGGAAACCTTGGGCTTTCGGCGTGGGGGCTTTTCACCCCCATTATCGTTACTCATGTCAGCATTCGCACTTCTGATACCTCCAGCAGACCTTACGATCCACCTTCGCAGGCTTACAGAACGCTCCTCTACCGCGCACACCCTAAGGTGTGCACCCCGAGCTTCGGTGTAGTGCTTGAGCCCCGTTGAATCTTCCGCGCGGGCCGACTCGACCAGTGAGCTATTACGCTTTCTTTAAAGGGTGGCTGCTTCTAAGCCAACCTCCTGGCTGTCTGTGCCTTCCCACATCGTTTTCCACTTAGCACTAACTTGGGGACCTTAGCTGCGGGTCTGGGTTGTTTCCCTTTTCACGACGGACGTTAGCACCCGCCGTGTGTCTCCCATGCAGTCTGTCCTGGTATTCGGAGTTTGCCATGGTTTGGTAAGTCGCGATGACCCCCTAGCCATAACAGTGCTCTACCCCCAGGAAGATTCACATGAGGCGCTACCTAAATAGCTTTCGAGGAGAACCAGCTATCTCCGAGTTTGTTTAGCCTTTCACTCCGATCCTCAGCTCATCCCCATCCATTGCAACGGATGTGGGTTCGGTCCTCCAGTGCGTGTTACCGCACCTTCAACCTGGCCAAGGATAGATCACTCGGTTTCGGGTCTACTGCCAGAGACTATGCGCCCTATTCAGACTCGGTTTCCCTTCGCCTCCCCTAGATGGTTAAGCTTGCCACTGACAGTAAGTCGCTGACCCATTATACAAAAGGTACGCAGTCACCCCACGAAGGGGCTCCCACTGCTTGTACGTATACGGTTTCAGGGTCTATTTCACTCCCCTCTCCGGGGTTCTTTTCGCCTTTCCCTCACGGTACTGGTTCACTATCGGTCGGTCAGTAGTATTTAGCCTTGGAGGATGGTCCCCCCATGTTCAGACAGGGTTTCTCGTGCCCCGCCCTACTCGATTTCACGCCAAATGCCTTTTCGTCTACCGGGCTATCACCGTCTTTGGCCGCACTTTCCAGAGCGTTCAACTAAAACATAAGGCGCTTAAGGGCTGCTCCCCGTTCGCTCGTCGCTACTCAGGGAATCTCGGTTGATTTCTTTTCCTCCGGGTACTTAGATATTTCAGTTCTCCGGGTTCGCTTCGTACACCTATGTATTCAGTGCACGATACTGCTTGCGCAGTGGGTTTCCCCATTCGGACATTGCCGGATCAAAGCTTGTTGCCAGCTCCCCGACACTTTTCGCAGGCTGCCACGTCCTTCATCGCCTCTGACCGCCAAGGCATCCACCGTATACGCTTTGTCGCTTGACCATATAACCCCAAGTTGCCTCGGAGCCACACGCCCAATTGACGTTTCGCCGTTTGCCTTAACGACACATCCTGGATTTGCATCCAAGACGCTTGTCACTCGATTCGCTTTGTCAAAGAACACGAAAACGGCCTCAACGCCGTCCCGTATCTAATCTTTATGTGTGCGCTGCTGTTATTTCATC
>CAWGFN010000002.1:772500-775086 GCA_963821885.1 uncultured Gammaproteobacteria bacterium
GCACCACCGCGTGCCAGCCGGCGATCGCCTGCTCGGCCGCCGCGGCATCGTGGAAGCGGGTGGCCAGCTCGCGCGCCAGGCGCAGCTTGGCATCGCGGGGGTTGAGCTGGCCGCCGGCGACCTCGGCCTGCATCCGCGCCAGCTCGTCCATGGACACGTCGAAGCTGAGCAGTTCGAACCACCGCCACATCAGCTCATCGCCGATCTTCATGGTCTTGGTGACGATGTCGATGGCCGGCTCGTCGATGCCGATGTAGTTGTCCAGCGACTTGGACATCTTGTTGACGCCATCGAGCCCTTCCAGAAGCGGCATGGTCAGCACGATCTGCGGCGGCTGCCCCTCGTGTTCCTGCAGGGCGCGACCCATCAGCAGGTTGAACTTCTGGTCGGTGCCGCCGAGCTCGACGTCGGCCTTCAGCGCCACCGAGTCGTAGCCCTGCACCAGCGGATACAGGAACTCGTGGATGGCGATGGGCTGCTGCGCCTTGTAGCGCTTGTCGAAGTCGTCGCGCTCGAGCATGCGCGCCACGGTGTGCTGCGCGGCCAGCCGCACCATGTCGGCCGCGGTCATGGCGCCGAACCACTCGCTGTTGAAGCGCACCTCGGTCTTCTCGCGATCGAGCACCTTGAACACCTGCGCGGCGTAGGTGTCGGCATTGGCCTTGACCTGCTCGGGGGTAAGCGGCTTGCGCGTGGCGTTCTTGCCGGTGGGGTCGCCGATCATGCCGGTGAAGTCGCCGATCAGGAAGATCACCGTATGCCCCAGATCCTGGAACTGGCGCATCTTGTTGAGCAGCACCGTGTGTCCCAGATGCAGGTCCGGCGCGGTCGGGTCGAAGCCGGCCTTGATCCGCAGCGGGCGGCCGCTGGCCAGGCGCTTTTCCAGCTCCTCGACCTTGATGATTTCCTCGGCGCCGCGGCCGATCAGCGCCAGGGCGCGCTCGATGTCGCTCATGAATACCTCGTCGGATGGAACGTGGGGTGCCCGGCGCGGGGCGGCGGACTGAATGCGGTTAATTGTGCGTTAACTGAAGTGATGTGCGCAACGCTTTGAAAAAAAAGGCGTTGACGGGCTTTCCCGGCACTGGCTATCGTAATCGCCAGCTTGACCCCGACAGACTCTGACACAGGGCGGACCCGCACGATGACCGGTGGCAACAACTCGGCGCACGATACCCGCCGGGCACGCATGATTGAACGTCTTCGCCACTGGTTCCAGGTCTCGCACGCCGCCGACCTGCCGCCGCACTGGTCGCGCGAACATCGCCTGCTCACCGCCACAGTCACGCTGATCATCGTGCTGTCGGTCCTGGTGGTGCCGACCTGGGCGAGCGTGGCCTCGCACGCCAACGAACACGTCACCTACAACGAAAGTCCGCTCGATCTTCCGGTCCTGCCGCCGCAGCCCAAGGCGCCGGTTCAGGACACCTGGGAAGTGGTCCGCGTGCAGTCCGGCCAGACCCTGTCCGGCCTGTTCCAGTCGCACGGCCTGGACTATGCCGACCTGCAGCTGGCGCTGGACGCCACGCACAAGTCCGGCGCCCTGCACGACCTGCATCCGGGCGACCCGATCGGCTTCCTGACCGACGCCAATGGCAAGCTGCTCGCCCTGCGCTTCAACAGTGACGCCGAGCACCGCGTGGTGCTTCGCTTCGCCGACGGCGCCGTCACCCGCCACGTGCAGGAACGCGATGTCGAGCGCCGCCAGCACATCGCCCACGGCGTGATCGATTCCTCGCTGTTCGGTTCGGCCGACCGCGCCGGCTTGAACGAGGCGATGGTGGTCAAGCTGGCCGACGTGTTCAAGTACGACATCGACTTCATCAAGGACATCCGCAAGGGCGACCGCTTCACCGTCATCTACGACGACGTGTGGCGCGACGGCGCCTACCTGCACAGCGGCGACATCATCGCCGCGGAGTTCTACAACCACGGCCACCGCTTCACCGCCTTCCGCTTCGAGAAGCCCGACGGCAGCTTCGGCTACTACAGCGAGGACGGCCGTCCGCTGCAGAAGGCGCTGCTGCGCACGCCGGTGAAATTCACCCGCATCTCCTCGCGCTTCAGCCTGCACCGCCTGCAACCGATCCTCGGCTACACCCGCGCGCACAAGGGCGTGGACTACGCCGCGCCGCGCGGCACGCCGATCCACGCCGCGGGCAACGGCACCATCCGAGTGCGCGGCTGGGTGCACGGCTTCGGCCGCTTCATCCTGATCAAGCACGACGCCGAGTACGCCACGGCCTACGCGCACATGTCGCGCTTCGCGCCGGGCCTTGGCGTCGGATCGCACGTGCGCCAGGGGCAGGTCATCGGCTATGTCGGCATGACCGGACTGGCCACCGGCCCGCACCTGCACTATGAGGTCCGCGTGTACGGCAAGCAGGTCAATCCGCTGACGGTGACCATGCCCAAGCCCAAGCCGCTGGCCCCGGCGCTGCTGGCCAAGTTCAAGCAGCAGGCCAGGCCGTACATGTCGCGCCTGGCCACGCTGGACGCCAACATGCAGCTGGCCAGCCGCACCGCTGGCAGCGATCGCCACGCCAACTGATCCCGCGATGACCGGCTCCGACGAGGCGCTGTACG
>CAWGFN010000003.1:2500-559927 GCA_963821885.1 uncultured Gammaproteobacteria bacterium
TACGAAGCGAACCCGGAGAACTGAAATATCTAAGTACCCGGAGGAAAAGAAATCAACCGAGATTCCCTGAGTAGCGACGAGCGAACGGGGAGCAGCCCTTAAGCGCCTTATGTTTTAGTTGAACGCTCTGGAAAGTGCGGCCAAAGACGGTGATAGCCCGGTAGACGAAAAGGCATTTGGCGTGAAATCGAGTAGGGCGGGGCACGAGAAACCCTGTCTGAACATGGGGGGACCATCCTCCAAGGCTAAATACTACTGACCGACCGATAGTGAACCAGTACCGTGAGGGAAAGGCGAAAAGAACCCCGGAGAGGGGAGTGAAATAGACCCTGAAACCGTATACGTACAAGCAGTGGGAGCCCCTTCGTGGGGTGACTGCGTACCTTTTGTATAATGGGTCAGCGACTTACTGTCAGTGGCAAGCTTAACCATCTAGGGGAGGCGAAGGGAAACCGAGTCTGAATAGGGCGCATAGTCTCTGGCAGTAGACCCGAAACCGAGTGATCTATCCTTGGCCAGGTTGAAGGTGCGGTAACACGCACTGGAGGACCGAACCCACATCCGTTGCAATGGATGGGGATGAGCTGAGGATCGGAGTGAAAGGCTAAACAAACTCGGAGATAGCTGGTTCTCCTCGAAAGCTATTTAGGTAGCGCCTCATGTGAATCTTCCTGGGGGTAGAGCACTGTTATGGCTAGGGGGTCATCGCGACTTACCAAACCATGGCAAACTCCGAATACCAGGACAGACTGCATGGGAGACACACGGCGGGTGCTAACGTCCGTCGTGAAAAGGGAAACAACCCAGACCCGCAGCTAAGGTCCCCAAGTTAGTGCTAAGTGGAAAACGATGTGGGAAGGCACAGACAGCCAGGAGGTTGGCTTAGAAGCAGCCACCCTTTAAAGAAAGCGTAATAGCTCACTGGTCGAGTCGGCCCGCGCGGAAGATTCAACGGGGCTCAAGCACTACACCGAAGCTCGGGGTGCACACCTTAGGGTGTGCGCGGTAGAGGAGCGTTCTGTAAGCCTGCGAAGGTGGATCGTAAGGTCTGCTGGAGGTATCAGAAGTGCGAATGCTGACATGAGTAACGATAATGGGGGTGAAAAGCCCCCACGCCGAAAGCCCAAGGTTTCCTCGCGCAACGTTCATCGGCGCAGGGTGAGTCGGCCCCTAAGGCGAGGCTGAAAAGCGTAGTCGATGGGAAGCGGGTTAATATTCCCGCACCTTGCCGTAGTGCGATGGGAGGACGGAGAAGGCTAGGTCTACCGGGCGTTGGTTGTCCCGGGGAAAGGCGGTAGGCGGTATTGGGAGGCAAATCCTTCCTTTACATACGCCGAGCACCGAGACCAGGCTCCATGTGAGCCGAAGTGACTGATGCCACGCTTCCAGGAAAAGTCCCTAAGCTTCAGCTACGGCAAGACCGTACCGCAAACCGACACAGGTAGGCAGGATGAGAATTCCAAGGCGCTTGAGAGAACTCGGGTGAAGGAACTAGGCAAAATGGTACCGTAACTTCGGGAGAAGGTACGCCCATTGGTGTGGCTACATGCGTAGCTGAGCACCGATGGGCCGCAGTAACCTGGCCGCTGCGACTGTTTATCAAAAACATAGCACTGTGCAAACACGTAAGTGGACGTATACGGTGTGACGCCTGCCCGGTGCCGGAAGGTTAATTGATGGGGTCAGCCGCAAGGCGAAGCTCTTGATCGAAGCCCCGGTAAACGGCGGCCGTAACTATAACGGTCCTAAGGTAGCGAAATTCCTTGTCGGGTAAGTTCCGACCTGCACGAATGGCGTAACGACAGCGGCGCTGTCTCCACCCGAGACTCAGTGAAATTGAAATCGCTGTGAAGATGCAGCGTTCCCGCAACAAGACGGAAAGACCCCGTGAACCTTTACTACAGCTTCACACTGAACGTTGAGTTCATCTGTGTAGGATAGCTGGGAGGCTTTGAAACCGAGGCGCCAGTTTCGGTGGAGCCAACCTTGAAATACCAGCCTGATGTGCTTGACGTTCTAACCCAGACCCGTAATCCGGGCCGGGGACCATGTGTGGTGGGTAGTTTGACTGGGGCGGTCTCCTCCCAAAGAGTAACGGAGGAGCACGAAGGTACGCTCAGCGCGGTCGGACATCGCGCACTGTGTGCAAAGGCATAAGCGTGCTTGACTGCGAGATCGACGGATCAAGCAGGTACGAAAGTAGGTCTTAGTGATCCGGTGGTTCTGTATGGAAGGGCCATCGCTCAACGGATAAAAGGTACTCCGGGGATAACAGGCTGATACCGCCCAAGAGTTCATATCGACGGCGGTGTTTGGCACCTCGATGTCGGCTCATCACATCCTGGGGCTGTAGCCGGTCCCAAGGGTATGGCTGTTCGCCATTTAAAGTGGTACGCGAGCTGGGTTCAGAACGTCGTGAGACAGTTCGGTCCCTATCTGTTGTGGGCGTTGGAGATTTGAGGGGGGCTGCTCCTAGTACGAGAGGACCGGAGTGGACGTTCCGCTGGTGTTCGGGTTGTCATGCCCATGGCATTGCCCGGTAGCTACGAACGGAAGTGATAACCGCTGAAAGCATCTAAGCGGGAAGCACGCCCCAAGATGAGATCTCCCGAGCCTTCAAGGCTCCTGAAGGACCCAGGTAGACCACCTGGTTGATAGGCGCGGTGTGGAAGTGCAGCAATGCATTGAGCTAACGCGTACTAATGATCCGTGCGGCTTGACCATATAACCCCAAGATGCTTCGCAGTTTCCTTATCGATACATCCGGAAACGCTCCCTGACGCTTGTCACTCGATTCGCCCCTTTGCCGGGCTGGCGCTCCAAACAGCGCTGCCCGCACCCCTTCCCTGGCGGCCATAGCGGTGTGGTCCCACCCGATCCCATCCCGAACTCGGCAGTGAAACGCACCCGCGCCAATGGTAGTGTGGCAGATGCCATGTGAGAGTAGGTCACCGCCAGGGACCTTATTACGAGAAGCCCCCGACAGCCGTCGGGGGCTTTTTTCTTGCCCGCAGCGCAGGCGTGGGCGCTTGATGCCATGCACGCCGGCAGTGCATGGGCGCCGCGTCGTGGTAGCGTGTCCGGACGTTGATCTTGCCGGGGACGCCCATGGACGTGGCCCGTGAAGTGGACATGCTGGTGGTGGGCGGCGGCATCAATGGCGCCGGTATCGCTCGGGATGCCGCGGGTCGCGGCTTTTCCGTGCTCCTGTGCGAGCAGGACGACCTGGCGTCACACACGTCCAGCGCCAGCACCAAGCTGATCCATGGCGGGTTGCGCTATCTGGAGCAGTATGAATTCCGTCTGGTGGCCAAGGCGCTGGCGGAACGCGAGGTCATCCTGCGACTGGCGCCGCACATCGCCTGGCCGATGCTGTTCGTGCTTCCGCATGAATCGCATCTGCGGCCGGCCTGGATGATCCGGCTCGGTCTGCTGCTGTACGACCACCTCGGCCCCGAGCATCGCATCCTCGCCGACTCGCACGCGGTTGACCTGCACGAACACGTCAGCGGCGCGCCGCTTCTGGATCGCTATCGTCGTGGATTCGTCTATTCGGACGGCTGGGTGCAGGACGCTCGGCTGGTGGTTCTCAATGCGATGGACGCCAGGGAGCGCGGAGCGACCGTGCTCACCCGCACCCGTTGCATGAGGGCACGTGCCGGGGATGGCCGCTGGACGGTGGACCTGGCAACGCCGGACGGGAACGGCACGCGTGTACGCACGCGGATGCTGGTCAACGCCTGCGGTCCATGGGCCGGCCGATTTCTCGGCGAGGTCCTGGGTCGCGCGGAACATCGCCGGGTGCGCCTTGTGAAAGGCAGCCACATCGTCTTGCCGCGCCTGTTCGAACACGATCATGCCTACATATTCCAGCAACCGGATCGTCGCGTCGTGTTTGCGATTCCCTACGAGGGCCGTTTCACCCTTGTGGGCACCACGGATGTCGACGTGGAACATGATTCAACCGCGCCGCACATCGATGCCGACGAAACGGCGTATCTGTGCAATGCGGTCAATCGCTACTTTCGGCATCGCGTCACGCCCGCGGACGTGGTGTGGAGCTACAGCGGCGTGCGCCCACTGGTCGACCAGGGCGGCGATGCCAGTGCCGTCAGTCGCGATTACCTGATCGAGCTGGAAGACGTGCGCGATGCCCTACTGCTCAACGTGTTCGGAGGCAAGATCACCACGTTCCGGCGACTGGCCGAGGAAGCCGTCGACCGCCTGGCCGAGGCGGCCGGGGCGCATGCGCCGTCCTGGACCGCCCGTGGCGACCCACTGCCCGGCGGTGACTTCGCCGATGCCGAACGTTTGCTGCAGAGCTGGACCCAGCGCTGGCCGTGGATGCCCGCCGGGCTGCTGCATCGTTGGCTACGCCACTACGGCACGCGCACGGACCGTATCGTGGGCCGGGCGAAGTCGTTGCAGGCTCTGGGCAGACACTTCGGTGGCGAGCTCTACCAGGCCGAAGTGGACTACCTGCGCCAGCATGAGTGGGCCGCGACGGCCGGGGACATCCTGTGGCGGCGCACCAAGCTCGGTCTGCACCTGGACCCGGAAACGTGCCGGAAGCTGGACAACTACCTCGCCGACACCGAGCATGCAGGCGGGCGTTCCACGAACAGCGTCGGAGAACCAGGAGCATGAGCACAGGCAAGGCCCACATCGTCGCCATCGACCAGGGCACCACCAGCTCGCGGAGCATGGTGTTCGATGGACAGGGACGCGTGGTCGCGTCGGCGCAGCGGGAGTTCGAGCAGATCTTTCCGCGTCCTGGCTGGGTCGAGCACAATCCGAAGGAGATCGTCACCAGCGTGCTGGTGACCCTGACCGAGGCCCTGCACAAGGGCGGCATCGACGCCACCAGCGTTGCCGGCATCGGCATCACCAACCAGCGCGAAACCACCGTGGTATGGGATCGGCGCACGGGCGAGCCGGTGCACAACGCGATTGTCTGGCAATCGCGGCATTCGGCGGAACTGTGCGAACGCATGCGCACTGCGCAGGTCGAGACCTTGCTGCGAGAGCGCACCGGCCTGCTGCTTGATGCCTATTTCTCTGCCACCAAGATCCGCTGGTTGTTCGAGCATGTCGACGGCGTCCGCGAACGCGCGCATCGCGGCGAGCTGCTGTTCGGCACCATCGACAGCTGGCTGGTGTGGAACCTGACGGGCGGCAAGGTCCACGTCACCGACATCACCAACGCCTCGCGCACGCTGCTCTTCGACATCCATCGTCAATGCTGGGATGAGGACCTCCTGGCGCTGTTCGATGTCCCGGCGAGCATGCTTCCCGAAGTGCGGTCGTGCAGCGAGGAGTACGGACGCATCGAGGCGCGGCATTTCCATGGCAGCGACGTGCCGATCTGCGGCATGGCCGGCGATCAGCAGGCCGCGTTGTTCGGCCAGGCGTGCTTCACGCCGGGCATGGCCAAGAACACCTATGGCACCGGTTGCTTCCTGCTGATGCACACGGGCGAGACGGCCCATCGGAGCACGCAGGGCCTGCTGACCACTCCGGCATGGAAACTGGATGGACGCACCGAATACGCGCTGGAGGGCAGCGTGTTCGTGGCCGGCTCGGTGGTGCAGTGGTTGCGTGACGGATTGAAGATGCTGCAAACCTCGGGAGAATCCCAGGCCTGGGCGAGTCGCGTCGAGGACAGCGATGGCGTGTACATGGTGCCGGCGTTCACCGGGCTGGGCGCCCCGTACTGGCAAAGCGACGTGCGCGGCGCGGTGTTCGGGCTGTCGCGTGGCACAAGCAAGGCTCATTTCGTGCGCGCCGCGCTGGAGTCGATGGCCTACCAGACCCGCGACGTGCTGGACGCGATGCAGGTCGATGCCGGCATGGCGTTGAGCGAGTTGCGCGCCGACGGCGGCGCCATCGTCAACGACATGCTGGCGCAGTTCCAGGCCGATATTCTCGGCGTATCGCTGATTCGCCCGCGCATCAACGAGACCACGGCCCTGGGCGCGGCCTACCTGGCCGGCCTGGCGGCGGGGGTGTGGCGAGACCGCGATGAAATCGCAGGGCTGTGGGCGCAGGATCGGGGCTTTTCTCCCGGCATGTCGAGCGAGCGTCGCGAACGGCTCTATGCCGGCTGGAAACAGGCGGTCCAGGCGACGATGGCTTTCCGCGTCGCCGACTGAACGACGCGGTCAGGCGTCCAGCGCGTAGTCGAACTGGCGCTGGAAATGGTCGGAGAACTCGGCGCGGTCAAAGGACTGGTTCTGGGTGCCGGGATGTTCGATCTTCAGCGCGCCCATCAACGAGGCGATGCGGCCGACGGTCGGCCAGTCCATGCCATGCATCAGCGCGTAGATCAGTCCGGCGCGGTAGGCATCGCCGCAACCGGTCGGATCGGTGACCGCGTTGGGGCGGGCTGCAGGAACCTCGTGAACGGTGCCATCGGCATGGATGCGCGAGCCCTTCGCCCCCAGGGTGACGATGTAGCCGTCGACGCGGGCGGCGATATCGCGCGGCAACCAGCCGGTGCGCTCCTGCAGCACCTGGGATTCGTAGTCATTGACGGTGACGTAGGTGGCCATTTCGATCAGGCTGCGGAATTCCTCGCCGTTGAACAGCGGCATCGCCTGGCCGGGATCGAAGATGAAGGGCGTGCCGCGCTCGGCGAATTCACGCGCATGCTGGAGCATGGCCTCGCGCGAATCCGGGGCGACGATGCCGAAGGTGGCCTCGGGCACGTCGCGCACATGGTTCTCGTTGGAACGCATCATCGCGCCGGGATGGAACGCGGTGATCTGGTTGTCGTCCAGGTCGGTGGTGATGAAGGCTTGCGCGGTGAACAGGTCGGGCAGTTCGGTGACCTGATCCAGGCGTATGCCGCAGCGCTGGAAGTGTTCGCGGTAGGGCGCGAAGTCCTGGCCGACGGTGGCCATGGGAATCGGGTCCTCGCCCAGCAGCTTCAGGTTGTAGGCGATATTGCCCGCGCAGCCGCCGAACTCGCGACGCATGCCCGGGACCAGGAAGGCCACGTTGAGCATGTGCACCCGGTCCGGGAGGATGTGGTTCTTGAAGCGGTCCTCGAACACCATGATGGTGTCGTAGGCCAGCGAGCCGCAGATCAAGGCAGACATGCGTGGATCGTTCCCCGTGCTGAAAGCGGGCGGAACGGGCGCAGCGGCCGGGTCCGCACAAAACCCGGCCATTTTATCGCCTGCGGACGGATCGGGCGAGCCATTCGCGGGAACGGGTCCTCACGGGCGGGGAGATGGCTTCATGCGAGCTGTGTGGAATGTGCCGCATCTTGTGGCGAAACAAAGACTTTCTTAACGTTTTGCCGCTTGCGCCCGGTTCGGGCGCTCACTAGACTGACTTGCTCATTTCACCATCCCTCGCAAGGCGGCGTGCAGCGCAATGTTCAAATGGTTCAGCGGGTTCTTCTCCAACGACATCTCGATCGACCTGGGCACGGCCAACACGCTCATCTACGTGCGCGGACAGGGCATCGTGCTCAACGAACCCTCGGTGGTGGCCATCCGGCATGAACACGGTTCCGGTGCGCCGCGCCGCGTCGAGGCCGTGGGCAGCACCGCCAAGCGCATGCTGGGCCGCACGCCCGGTTCGATCACCACCATCCGCCCGATGAAGGACGGCGTGATCGCCGACTTCACCATGACCGAGGCGATGCTGCAGCACTTCATCAAGCAGGTGCACAAGTCGCGCATGCTGCGCCCCAGCCCGCGCGTGCTGGTCTGCGTGCCGTGCGGCTCGACCCAGGTCGAGCGTCGCGCCATCAAGGAATCGGCCGAAGGCGCCGGCGCCCGCGACGTGTTCCTGATCGAGGAGCCGATGGCCGCCGCGATCGGCGCCGGCATCCCCGTGCACGAGGCGCGTGGATCGATGGTCCTGGACATTGGTGGCGGTACCTCGGAAGTGGCGGTGATGTCGCTCAATGGCGTGGTCTATTCGCAGTCGGTGCGCATCGGCGGCGATCGCTTCGACGAGGCCATCATCAACTACGTGCGTCGCAATCACGGCACCCTGATCGGCGATTCGACCGCCGAGCGCATCAAGCTGGAGATTGGTTGCGCGTTCCCGCAGGCCGATGTGAAGGAGATCCAGATCTCCGGACGCAACCTGGCCGAGGGCGTGCCGCGCATGTTCACGATCAACTCCAACGAGGTGCTCGAGGCGTTGCACGAGCCGATCTCCGGCATCGTCGCGGCGGTCAAGTCGGCGCTCGAGCAGACCCCGCCGGAACTGTGCTCGGACGTCGCCGAGCGCGGCATCGTGCTGACCGGCGGCGGCGCGCTGCTGCGCGACCTGGACCGTCTGATCACCGAGGAAACCGGCCTGTACGTGCAGGTGGCCGATGATCCGCTGACCTGCGTCGCCCGTGGTGGCGGCAAGGCACTGGAGATGATCGACCAGCACGGCAGTGACTTCTTCACCGGAGAGTAGTGGCGGGCGATAGGCGCATGCGCCAGCATGCAACTGGGACGCCGACAGGGCAGGCATGACGTTGACACGTGACGGGGGCTCGCTGTTTTCCGCCAACATGGCGGGAACCCTGCGATTGATCGTCTACCTGGCGATCGCCTCGGTGTTGATGGTGCTCGATCATCGCGGCCACTGGCTGGGCAAGGTGCGTTACGGCGCGGCCATCGTCATCGAGCCGGTCTACCACCTCGCCGGCCTACCGTCCTCGGGCCTGCATGCGGCCCGCGTGGCCTTCGCCGACCGCCAGAAGCTGACCGAGGAAAACAAGCAGTTGCGGGTGGACCTGCTGCTGGCCAATGCGCGGCTGAACCACATGGCCGCGGTCTCGCGCCAGAACGAGCGCCTCAAGAAGCTCCTCGACACGCGGCGCCAACTGGGCATGAACGTGCAGCTGGCGCGGGTCATCGACATCGATCTTGGCGCCTTCAGCCACAGGCTCGTGCTCAACGTGGGCGCCCGTCAGGGCGTTGGCGTGGGCCAGGTGGTGATCGACGCGCACGGCATCATGGGCCAGGTCATCGAGGTGCTGCCCAACACCTGCACCGCGATGCTGATCACCGACCCCGACCACGCCATCCCGGTCACCGACACGCGCACCGGCTTGCGGACCGTGGCCCACGGTTCGCATGCCTCCGGGCAACTGGTCCTGCCGACCATCCCGGTGTCGTCGGACGTGCGGGTGGGCGACCAGCTGGTCAGTTCCGGGCTGGGCGGTCGCTTCCCGCCCGGATTTCCCGTGGCCACGGTGACGCACGTCGAACCGCAGATTTCCGGCATGTTCCTGGTGGCGCGGGCCAAGCCCGCCGCGGACCTGGCGCGCAGCGACGAAGTGCTGCTGCTGCGTGACCTGGCGCCACCGGCCGGACCGCCGGCACCGGCCAGCATCGACGGCCCGCCGCGTGACCTGGCACCGGCGGCGACGCCGGTGCCCTCCACGCACCGGAGGCGGCGATGAACCGGCAACGCGTGCGCTCGATCGTGTTCTGGACCACGGTGGTCGTGTCCGTGCTGCTCATGCTGCTGCCGCTTCCGGCATCGCTGGTCGCGCTCAAGCCGTACTGGCCGGCCCTGGTGCTGGTGTACTGGACGCTGGAATCAAACGATGTGATGAGCCTCGGGATGGCCTTTGCGATCGGCCTGGGCGCGGATATGTTCGACGGCGTGCTGCTGGGCGAGCAGGCCCTGCGACTGACCGTGCTGGTGTTCATCGTGCTGCGTTTCCGGGCGCGACTGCGCTTCTTCCCGATGTGGCAACAGGCGCTGGCCGTGCTCGCGCTTCTGTTCAACGATCGCCTGATCGACCTGGCCCTGCGCAGTCTCGCCGGTTACCCGATGCCGCCGGCGTCCTACTGGGTCGCGCCGTTCATCGGTGCGTTGCTGTGGCCGTTCCTGTTCCTCCTGCTCGACGACGTGCGCGCCCGCCTGCGCGCCCACGAGACATGAACCGCCGTGCTCGAACGGCCATGGGCGGCCTGGAGCCGGAGGGCTGGGGCCGATGGCGCTGAACCGCACCCGCATCAAGGACGAGCAGGGCGAAGCGAACCTGTTCCGGGTGCGCGCCCTGGCCGGCTTCGCCCTGATCTTCATGGCGCTGCTGGTGCTGGCGGGGCGCTTCTTCTGGTTGCAGGTGGTGCAGCATGACGAATACGCGGCCCGCTCGACGCAAAACCGCGTGCGCCTGCGCAGCCTGCCGCCGCCGCGCGGACTGATCTACGACCGCAACGGGGTGTTGCTGGCCGACAACGTGCCCGCGTTCCGGCTCGACGTGGTGCCCGAGCGGGTCAAGGACATGGATGCCATGCTCGACCAGCTGGGCATGATCGTGCCGCTGAGCCAGGCGGACCTCAAGGAATTCCGGCGCAGCCTGAAGAGCCATCGGGCCTTCCAGAGCATCCCCTTGAAGCTGCGCCTGAACGAGGACGAGATCGATCGCTTCGCGGTCAACCGCTGGCGATTCCCCGGCGTGGACGTGGTGCCCTACCTGAGCAGGCATTATCCGCAGGGCGCGCTGTTCGCCCACGTGATCGGTCACGTGGGGCGCATCAATGCCGATGAACAGAAGAACCTGGATCCGGATCTCTACGACGGCACCACGCATATCGGCAAGACCGGCATCGAGCGCTACTACGAGCAGCAGCTGCACGGCCAGCCCGGCTATGAAGTGGTGGAGGTCAACGCCGACCAGCGCGTGCAGCGCGTGCTGCAGACGCATCCTCCGGTGCCCGGAAAGAGCCTTTACCTGAGCCTGGATGCTCGCCTGCAGAAGGCCGCGGCGCAGGCATTCAACGGCCAGGCCGGCGCCGCCATCGCCATCGATCCGCGCAACGGCCAGGTCCTGGCGATGGTCAGCGAACCCAGCTTCGACCCCAACCTGTTCGTGGGCGGGATCAGCGGACGGGACTACCGCGCCCTGCTGGATGATCCGGGCAAGCCGCTGCTCGATCGCGCCACCAACGGCGGCTATCAGCCGGGGTCGACCGTCAAGCCGTTCATCGGACTCGGCGGTCTGGAACTGGGTCTGCGCGAACCGTCCGACACCGTGCTCTCCACGGGCGTGTTCTACATTCCCGGTCAGTCGCGCGGCTATCGCGACGACCAGCGCAACGGCGCCGGTCGCGTCAACCTGATGCAGGCCATCGAGCAGTCGGTCAACACCTACTTCTACAAGCTGGCCTGGGACATGGGCATCGACCGGCTCAGCGCCTGGATGTCGCGTTTCGGTTTCGGCCGCCCGACCGGCATCGACCTGCCGGGCGAGGCCGCGGGCGTGTTGCCTTCGCGCGAGTGGAAGCGGGTGCATCGCAACCAGCCCTGGTACCTGGGCGAAACCCTGATCACGGGCATCGGCCAGGCCTACTGGGTGGTGACGCCGATCCAGTTGGCGCACGCCCTGGCGACCCTGGCCGGCGACGGCGTGCCGCATCGGCCGCACCTGTTGCTGGCCACGCGCAGCGGCATCGACGGCGCCAGGGTGGCCGCGCCACAGCCGCCGCCGGGCAAGCGGCTTCCCTACGATGCCAAGGACTGGCAGGCGGTGTTGCAGGGCATGATCGCCGTCGTCTACGGCGACAAGGGCACCGCGCGCGGGCTGGGCGACGGCTTCCCGTATGTCATCGCCGGCAAGACCGGCACCGCCGAGCGCTATTCGCGCACCAGCAACGCCTACCAGGACCGCAGCAACCTGTCGGCACTGGCCAAGCGCCACCGCGCCCTGTTCGAGGCATTCACCCCGGCCGAGCATCCGCGCATCGCGGTGGTGGTGGTGGTCGACCAGGGCGCCTGGGGCGGCAGCGTGGCCGCGCCGATCGCGCGCAGCATCCTCGAAGCCTGGCTGAAGGACCAGAATGCGCCTGCGGCCGCGGACCGCAAGCCGGCGACACCGGTCGACACGGGAGGCACGCCATGATGACGGCACTGGGCATGCGACTGCGGCGATTCGCCCTGCGCCTGTGGCGGCACAAGCGACTGGACTGGCCGCTGATGACCGCGCTGGCGGTGATCGCCTGCATCAGCCTGGTGACGCTGTACAGTGCCGGCGACGAGAGCGTGCGGCTGGTGCTCAACCAGGCCGCGCGGTTCGTCCTCGGCGGCCTGCTGCTGCTGGCCATTTCGCGCATCCCGCCGCGCGAGCTGCGGACCTGGACGCCGTGGCTGTACAGCTTCTCGGTCCTGTTGCTGGTGATCGTGGCGATCATCGGCGAGGGCCGTGGCGCCTACCGCTGGCTGGATCTCGGCGTGGTGCGCTTCCAGCCATCGGAGTTGCTCAAGCTCACCACGCCGATGATGGTGGCCTGGTACCTGCACCCGCGGCACCTGCCGCCATCGTGGAAGCACATCCTGGGCGTGGGCGTCCTGATCGGTGTGCCGGTCGCCCTGATCGCCGAGCAACCGGACCTGGGCACGGCCCTTCTGGTGGCCGCGGCCGGCGCCTTCGTGCTGTTCCTCTCCGGCATGGGCTGGCGGCGCATCGCGCTGCTGCTGGGACTGGCCGCGCTGGCGGCGCCGGTCGGCTGGCATTTCATGCACGACTACCAGCGCCAGCGCGTGCTGACCATGTTCAACCCCGAGTCCGATCCGCTGGGTTCGGGTTGGCACATCATCCAGTCCAAGATCGCCGTCGGTTCGGGCGGTTTCTTCGGCAAGGGCTGGCAGCACGGCACGCAGTCGCATCTGGAATTCCTGCCCGAGCACACCACCGACTTCGTCTTCGCGGTGTATGCCGAGGAATTCGGCCTGCTCGGGGTGCTGGTACTGCTCGGTCTGTACCTGTTCGTGGTCGGACGCAGCCTGTGGATCGCCTCGGAGGCACGCGAGACCTACTCGCGATTGCTGGCGGGCGCCATCGCCATGAGCTTCTTCGTCTACGTCATCGTCAACGGCGGCATGATCACCGGCCTGTTGCCGGTGGTCGGCGTGCCGTTGCCGCTGATCAGCTACGGCGGCACCTCGGCGGTGTCGCTGCTGGCCGGGTTCGGCGTGCTGATGTCGATCCACGCGCACCGCAAGATGCTCAAGTAGCGCCCGCGGACGCGGGGCTCAGTCCGCCGCGGCGACCCTCGGCAATCGCGCGCACAGCAGCGCGCCGACAGCGCCCATCACTGCCAGCAGGCCCAGCGCGGCGGGCGTGGAACATGCCGACAGCGCGGCCACCAGGCCGCCAGCGACCAGCAGCAGGACGCCGATCGCCGAATTGCTGATGGCCACGTAGTCGGTGCGCGTGTTGCCGGTGGCCATGTCCACGACATAGGTCTTGCGCCCGATCCGCACCGCCTGGTGGGTCAGCGACAGCAGGAAATACATCGCGGGCATGAACCACGCCTGGCGCAGCACGCCGGCATTCGCCTGCGCGGCCACGGCCAGGCCGCAAGCGAGCACGGCAGCCGCCAGTCCGCCCACCAGCATCACGCGGCGGCTGGAGCGGTCGGCAAGGCGCCCCCACAGCGGACCACCGAGCATGGCCGCGACGCCCTGCACGGTGATGAACAGGGCCAGCATGCGTGGCCCGGTGTCGCCCTGGCGATGGGCGAGCATCACGAAGTAGGGCGCCGCCAGGGCCGTGCACATGAGCATCGCGCGGGCCATGATGAACCGACGCAGGCGGCGGTCACGCAGCAGCATGCGCAGGCGGGTGTCGGCATCGCGGGACGTGCCGTCGGCGCCCGGTTCGCGGATGCCGGTGAACAGGGCGGCGGCGACCAGCCAGAGCGCGCCGGCGCCGGCGATGACCACGGCAAAGCCGCCCGGTGCCAGCGATGGCGGACCAAAGGCGATGACCGCGCCGCCCAGCGCCAGGGTGGCGATGCCGGCGGCGCTGGCGGCCCAGCCGGTGACGCGGCCGCGGCGCGACCTGGGCACGGTGCGGCCCAGCACGTCCTTGGAGGCGACCGACGACAGGCTGCGCGAGAGCGCGAAAATCGCCAGCAGCGCCAGCAGGACGATGCCGGCGGCGTAGCCGCGCAGCCACAGTGCGCACAGCGCGATGCCCAGCATGCTGAGGGCCTGCAGCAGCGCGCCCAGCGACCAGACCCACTTGCGCTGGGCAAAGCGCTGAACCACGCCGGCCAGGCCGACTTGCACCAGCATGCTGCCCGATTCGCGCAGGGGCACCAGCAGGGCGGTCATCCAGCCGGGCACGCCGAGGCCGGTGGCCAGCCAGGTCAGGGTGGTCTTGGGGCTGCTCAGTGCATCACCGAGCTTGGTCAGGAAATGGCTGCCCACGAAGAGCAGGACATTGCGCGGCTCGTCGGCCCTGGGTTCCGGGCCGTGGTCGGGTTCGACGACGATCCTGCGGTAACCGTGCTCGATACGCGACATGCATGCCTCATGGTTGCGCCGCCTTGCGCGGCTCGTGGGGCATGATAACGAGCCATCGGCGCGCGATCAGGTCGCGCGGCTCGCCTTGTCCACCGCGCGCCTGCCGACGGCTGGATCGTCGGTGAAGAACGCATCGATGCCGGCGTCCAGGAAGGTGGTGATCAGTCGTTGCAGTCCGGCCGGGTTGGGTTGGTCCGGGTTCGTGCCCTCGCGATAGTCGCGCGGCAGGAATCGGTTTTCCGGACGGAAGGTGTACGGATGGACCTCCAGTCCGGCGTCGTGCGCATGGGCCACCAGAAGGGTCGGCGCGCCCAGGTCGTCATCGGCATCGCGAGCAATCACGGCATCCAGCGCGGGACCGATGGCGTCGGCATGGCAAGCCACCTCGCGCAGCCCGGCCGGTTGCATCATCCGGCCGTAGGTCAGCGAACCGCCGGCCACGGCGATGTCCCATGGCTGCTGGCCAGGCTCGCCGATCAGCTGCAGCAGGCGGATGTTGGCCCCGAAACCGCGGGCCGCGGCGTCGTCCAGGCGCTGGCGCAGGTAACGCAGGTTGCCGGTCTCGAAGGACTGGATTTCGACCGGCGCCTGGCGCGTGAACGGATGCGCGGCGAGCGCGTCCAGCAGGCGGTCCTCCATCGGCAGTCCCAGCTGGCGAAAATAGCTGCCGTGCTTGATCTCGGGAATGATGCCGATCGTGCGACCGATACGCGCCGATGCCTCGGCGGCCAGTGCGATGATCTCGTCCAGGGTGGCGATCGGGAACTGGCCGTCGTGAGCCGTGGAGCGAAGCCGCGGCAGGCGTTCGCGGGCGCGCAGCGTCTTCAGCTCGGCCAGGGTGAAGTCTTCGGTGAACCAGCCCTCGACCGCCTGTCCGTCGATGTGCTTGAGCGTGTGCCGGGCGGCAAATTCCGGGTGCGCGGCCACGTCGGTGGTGCCGCCGATCTCGTTCTCGTGGCGCGCGACCGGCACGCCGTCGCCGGTCATCACCAGGTCCGGCTCGATCAGGTCGGCGCCGTCCTCGATGGCCCGTGCGTAGGAGGCCAGTGTGTGTTCGGGCAGGTGCGCCGGCGCGCCGCGATGACCGATGACCAGGATCCGTGGCGCGAGCGGCTTCATGCGGTGGTGTCAGCGCGTGGCGTGGTCATGCAGGCTGGCCAGGCGCTGACGGAAGAAATCGTACACGCCGCGGTCACTCATCTGCCGTGCGTTGGCCAGTTCTCCGGCACGGGTCGCATACAGCAGCTTGCCCTTCGGAGAGAGGATCACGGCCGCGGGGATGCCCATGTGGATCGGGTCGCCGTAGCGCTTGTCGATGTCCAGGTTGCGGTTGAAGTTGCCGACATCGACCTTGACGATGTTGAAGTGGCGGTCCATCAGCCGGGCATTGCGGCCGCTTTTCAGCGCGTGGGCCAGGGAACGGCAGTCTTCGCACCAGTTGGCGCCGAAGAACACCAGCACGGGCTCGTGGTTGGCGCGGGCCTCGGCCAGCGCGTGGTGCAGCTGGGCACCGGCGTTGGCCTTCGGGTTGTAGGGCTTCGGCGCGGCGGAACGCGCGCCGACGGCAAAACCGAGAAGGGCGAACAGGGAAAGGGTCAGCGCACGGTGCATCGGGGTCTCCTGGAACCAGCGAAAAGGGCCGGCACGTGCCGACCCTTCCGATCCTACCCTACCGTTGCTCGTGGGCCGCATCGCGGCCGCGACATCGACGTCAGTAGCGCGGCACCTCCGGATCGATGCGCTGGGACCAGGCATCGATACCGCCGCTGATGTTGTACACCGCGGTGAAGCCGTGCGCGGCGAAGTGCTCGGCCACGCCGCGGCTGGACACGCCGTGATGGCACAGGAAGGCCAGCGGGGTGTCCTTGGGCAGGGCGCCAAGGGCCGCCTCGCCTTCGTCCTCCAGGCTGCGCGCGCCGGGGAACGGCGCGGACTCGCGTTGCGCGGCGGGGCGCACGTCGATGACCGTGATGCTGCCATCGTCCAGGCGCGACTTCAGTTCGGCGACATCCATGTCCTGGACGTCGGTCGCGCCCGGGAAGCGCAGGCTCAGCCCCGCGCCCTGCATGGTCTCGACCCAGTCGATGACGATGCCGCGCGCACGCTGCGCGCTACCCGGATCGAGATGGATCTCGATGCCGTTGGCCGGGCTGACGATGTCGTGCTCGCCCGCCGGTGCCAGCTGGAAGCGCGCCTGGTGGTCGGCGCTGATCGACAGATGCAGGACCATGCCGTCGACCTGGTCGATGCCGGTGCGGATGGCCTCGGCGGCCTTGTCGGTGAGGGTGATCTGCGGCGGCGTGCGATCCGGGGCCTGGGCGCCGAACAGCGTGTGCAGCTCGCCCGAGGCGTACATCTGGCGCACGATGTCCGAGCCGCCGACCAGTTCGCCGCCGACGTACAGCTGGGGGATGGTCGGCCAGTCGCCGAACAGCTTGATGCCCTCGCGGATGTCGTAATCCTCCAGCACGTTGACGGTGTGGTACTGGTCCAGCACGTCGTCCAGCGCGGCGACCGCGGCGGCGGAGAATCCGCACATGGGTTGCTGGCGGTCGCCCTTCATGAACAGCACCACGCGGTGCGTGTCGAGCAGTGTCTGGATGCGTTCGCGGATGGCGGGGTCGAGGGACATGGCGGGATACCGTGAGGGGCCGGACAGGGCCCTCCATGATAGCGCGGAACGGCAAGGAATCCGATGCCGCGCCCGGCGGCGGAGTCAGTGCCGCAGCTGTTCTAGCAGCGTGCGAGCCAGAGGCAGCAGGCGTTGCGTCCACAGCGCATATTGCGCGCCGGAGGGGTGCAGGCCGTCGCTGGCCAGCATGTCCTGCTCGTCGCCGCAGGCCCGCGAGATGGTGGTGACATCGGCCCAGTGGGCACCCACGCGAAGGGTTTCCTCGCGAGCGGCGGCGTTGAAGGCGTCAAGCGCGCCGGCCACCGCCCGGTCGTCGTGCTTGTGCTCTCGTGCGTAGCGGGTCACGCCCCAGTCGGGGATCGAAACCACCATGACCTGCCGGGGCCGATCGCCGGCCAGGTGAACCGCGCGGCGCAGCAGCACTTCCAGCTGTTCGCGGTATTCGTCGACTTCGCGGCCGCGGTACTGGTTGTTGACGCCGATGCCGATGCTGACGATGTCGTAGGGCGGCGTCAAAGAAACGGCGCGCATGCCGGCGGCCAGTTCGTCGGTGGTCCAGCCGGTCACGGCGATGATCTGCGGGTCGTCGATCTGCGTGCCCTCGTCGCGCAGCGCGTCGGTCACCTGCTGCGGCCAGCGCTCGCGCGCGCAGACACCCTCACCGATGGTGTAGGAATCGCCCAGGGCGAGGAAGCGGAAAGGGGAAGGAACGGCCATGGCCATCAGCCTACCGCGATTCGCCCGTGTGCGGGTCAAGCCGATTGGCAGAGGGTGCGCCGCGGTCTTTCGGGCATCTGCATGAAGACGCGTTCCATGCGCGCGAACACGTCGCGCAGCGTGTCCGGTTCCGGCAGCAGGGTCAGGCGCAGGTGACGGCTGGCTTCGACGTTGAAGCTCGAACCCGGCGCCAGCAGCACGCCTTCGTCTTCCAGGAGGCGCAGGGCGAAGGCGTTGTCATCGAACGCCGGCAGGGCGTCGGCATCCACGGCGGGAAAGGCATACAGCGCGCCACGGGGCGCGACCACATTCAGGAAGGCGCTGCCGGCGACGCCGTCGAGCACCGCTTGCCGGGCCTCGTACAGTCGCCCGCCCGGGGCCAGCAACGGTCCGATGGTGTCCGGGCCATGCAGCGCGGCGCGCACGGCCCACTGCGCCGGCACGTTGGCGCACAGTCGCAGCGCGCACAGCAGTTGCAGGGCGTCGCGCAGGCCGGCGGTGCGGGCGCGGTCGCCGGACAGGGTCATCCAGCCGATGCGGTAGCCGCAGGCGCGATGCACCTTGGACAGCCCGGCAAAGCTCAGGCAGGGGACCGCGCCGGCCAGCGGCGCCAGCGGTTCGAAGCATGCGCCGTCGTAGAGGATCTCGTCGTAGATCTCGTCGGCGAGCAGCAGGAGGTCGTGGCGCGCGGCCAGGGCGACAACCTGTTCCAGCAGCGCGCGTGGATACACCGCACCGGTCGGGTTGTTGGGGTTGATCAGCACGATCGCGCGGGTGCGTGGGCCGATCAGGCGCGCCATCTCTCCGGTGTCGGGCAGATGATCGTTTTCCGCGCTGCAGCGGTAGTAACGCGGGCGTCCGCCATTGAGCACGGTCGCGGCGCTCCACAGCGGGTAGTCGGGGCTGGGCAGCAGCACCTCGTCGCCGGGGCCGAGCAGCGCGCGCAGGGCGATGTCGATCAGTTCGCTCACCCCGTTGCCGATGAACACGTGGTCGACATCCATGCCGGCCACGCCGCGCGCGGCCTGTCGCGCGCGGATGGCATAGCGGGCTTCGTCGATGCCCTGCTCCTGGCAATAGCCGTCGCTGGCCGACAGGTGGGCCGGGATGGCATCGGCCAGGTGGGGCGGCGCGCGGAAGCCGAAGCGACCCGGATTGCCGATGTTCAGATGCACGATCGGCCGGCCGGTGGCTTCCAGTTCGCGGGCGCGGCGGGCCAGGGTGCCGCGGATTTCGTAGCGGACGTCGGCAATGCGGGAGCTGGGCGCAATCGGTTTCACGGTGAGCTTCGGTGACGTGGTCCAGGCGCATGCTAGCAGCGCCTGGCGCGGCGGCAAGGCCGCGATCGGGGCGCTTAAAGGGCATAATCGTGGCATGGGCCAAGGCAATGACATCGAGGCGCTGCGCCGGATCGGCTGGCGCGACGCGGCGCCGGCCGCGCGCGTGGTGCGCGTGGTCGCGCAGCATCGCGCCGGTTACGAGGTGCACGACGGCCACCAGGTGTTCGCCGCGCAACCGGACGGGCACTTCCTCAAGCGCCGCATCGACCCGGCCGAGCGCCCCGCCGTGGGTGATTTCGTGATCCTCGGCGCGGCCGACCCGCCCACCATCGAGAAGGTGCTGCCGCGGCGTTCGAGCCTGACCCGCGCCGCCGCCGGCGAGCGCTATGCGCGGCAGTTGATCGCCACCAATGTCGACTACGTGCTGGTGCTGACCGGCCTGGATGGCGACTACAACCCGCGGCGCATCGAGCGCTACCTGCTGCTGGTCGAGGGTTCCGGCGCGCAGCCGGTGGTGTTGCTGACCAAGGCCGATCGCTTTGCCGATGCCGGGGAGAAATGCGCCGCCCTGCGCGAGCGCCTGCCCGGACGCACCCCGGTGCATGCCATCAACGCCAAGGACCCGGGCAGCGTCGACGTGCTGCGCGACTACCTCAAGCCGGGCGACACGGTGGTGCTGGTCGGCTCATCCGGTGCCGGCAAGTCGACCTTGACCAACACGTTGCTGGGGGAGTCGCGCATGGCCACCGGCGCGGTGCGCAGCAGCGACAGCCGCGGACGCCACACCACCACGCATCGCGCGCTGCTGCCGTTGCCCGGCGGGGCCTGCCTGATCGACACGCCGGGCATGCGCGAGCTCAAGCTCACCGGCGAGGAATCGCTGGACCTGTTCGCCGACATCGAGGCCCTGGCGCTGCGTTGCCGTTTTGCCGACTGCGCGCACGAGAGCGAGCCCGGTTGCGCGGTGCAGGCGGCCATCGCCGCCGGCGAGCTGGACCCCGAACGCTGGCACAACTACGTCAAGCTGCGCAGCGAACGCGAAGAGCAGGCCGCTACCCTGGAGGCCCGCCTCAAGCAGCAGGGACGGGCGAAGACCCCCGGTCGCCGTTCCGGCCAGCGTGGTCGTCGCGAGGACATCTAGGCGCACCGGGCCGGCTTCGCCGGCCGGATTTGCTGCGGCTCATCGCACGCGCACGTAGCGCTGGACCATCGGATCGGCCATGCCCGGAAACGTCTTGCGGGTGACCAGGGTGTCTCCGTGGCAGGTGAAGCCCATGCGCATGGCGCCCGCGGCGGCGACCGGCATCGGACGGTGCAGCTTCTGCCCCGTGGGGGTGACGTAGTCGATCGAGCCGCGGGTCTGCTGCGATTGCGGCTCGAGGATCAGCTGGTCGCCGTCCAGGCGCCAGTGGCCGTGCGCCTGCACCGACATCGGACCATGAGTGGCCGCGGCGCCGCCCTCGCGCAGCGTCGCCTTCGCGTCCAGGCGTACCCCCGAGACGTATCGGCCGTCGGCCATCAGCTGCAGCATCCCTTCGCGCATGCCGATGTCCACGTGCATGCCGCGCACGTGCCGCGCCATCCACTCGGCAGCGCCGTTGCCGCGTGCCTTCCAGGTGCCGACCGGACAGGTGTCGGCGGCGCGCGTGCTGCACGACACCAGCAGGCAGCAGGCCAGCATTAGGGTAAGGGGTTTCATCGGCATCGCTCCATGTGCAAGGCGTGTACCGATGAAAACGCAAGGGCGTGACGGATCGTGCCATCGGCATGCATCCATGCGTGTCATCCGGCCGACGGATCGAAATGCGGTGGCACGGTTCGCCAGCCGTTTCCGTTTATCGGGTTGGGGCGTGCGAAGGACGCACGGTTTCGACAGTTATCCAACCTGATGAACGAGGAAACGGAACATGAAGGATGCAATCACCATTCGTCGTGGCCTGGTCGGCCTGGCCCTGCTGGCCTGCATGTCGGTCATGCCGGCCTGGGGGCAGGTCTGCAATCTCTCCGATGGCACGACCGGCAGCAGCTCGGCCACTGGCACCCAGGCCGTGGCCTGCGGAACAAGCAACAACGCCAACGGGACGCTGGCCGATGCGTCCGGCGTGGGCAACACCGCGGGCAACTACGGCACCGCCGTGGGCAACCAGAACACGGCCGGCGACCACGCCACGGTGGTCGGCGTGCAAAGCCGCGGCAACGGCAGCTACAGCGTGGCGGTCGGTTACCTCGACTACGCCAACGGCGAGCACAGCATGGCCATCGGGTCTGGCAGCATCGCGACCGGCAAGGCAAGCACCGCCGTGGGCAACTGGATCAACTTCAACGGCGACATCACGGTCGACACCTACGAACACGCCCAGGCCACCCGTGACTACGCCAGCGCCTACGGTTCGGCGGCCGTC
Source organism: uncultured Gammaproteobacteria bacterium (assembly GCA_963821885.1). Taxonomy (GTDB): domain Bacteria; phylum Pseudomonadota; class Gammaproteobacteria; order Xanthomonadales; family Rhodanobacteraceae; genus Oleiagrimonas. Next base: position 23,812 of record CAWGFN010000003.1, read on the forward strand.
GCCGGCGGCGTCGCCAGCACGGCGCTGGGCACGGCGAGCCAGGCCACGGGCCAGGAGAGCGTGGCCATCGGCGGCTGGAACGACCTCAACGGCAATGGCCAGCTCGACAGCGGCGAAGTGGTCCGCGCCGCCGGCACCCATTCGGTGGCGATCGGCGCGTCGTCCAATGCCGGCAACACCGACACCATGGCGCTCGGCTACCAGTCCACCGCCAGCGGCGCCGGTTCGGTGGCCCTGGGCGCCGGCTCGGTGGCCTCGCGCGACAACGTGGTCTCGGTGGGCGCGTCGGGCAGCGAGCGGCAGATCACCAACGTGGCCGACGGCACCGCGCAGACCGATGCCGCCAATGTGCACCAGGTGCAGCAGGGCGACGCCAATACCCTGGCTGCCGCCGAGTCCTACACCGACACGCGCATCACCAGCATGATCACCAGCACCGGCGTGAGCAACACCGAGTTCAACCAGTTCCGTGGCCAGGTCGAGGACCGCTTCCAGAAGCAGGACCTTCGCATCGACCGCATGGGGGCGATGAGCGCGGCGATGACCCAGATGGCGATCGGCGCGGCTGGCGCGCAGGGCCATGGCCGCCTGGCCGCGGGCGTGGGCTTCTCCGGTGGTCGCTCGGCACTGTCGGTGGGCTATTCGGCACCGCTGGGCAAGCACGCCAACATCAACTTCGGTGGCGCGTTCAGTGGTTCCCAGCACACGGTGGGCCTGGGTTTCGGCATCGATTTGTAGTCCTTTTCCGAATGGCACCGTCAGGTCCGCGCGCCTGGCGGTGCCACCGACTTCCCCTTGAAGCGATATCGTGTTCAGCTGTGATCTGCGAGGATCACATCTCGACCGGGGCGACGCGGCGGTTGCGCGTCGAGGGGAAGACCATGTCCGACATCACGCAGTTGTTGACGCGTGCGCGCAGTGGCGAGTCCGCCTGCCTGTCCGACGTCTTCGCGGCGCTGTATCCGGAGCTCCTGCGCATGGCGCGCGGCCGGCTCCACGGACCGGCCGCCACGCTGACGCCGACGGTGCTGGTGCATGAGGCCTACCTGCGCCTGACCGGGGGCAGCGACTTGTCGCTCAAGGATCGTCACCACTTCTTCGCCTGCGCGGCGCGCGCGATGCGCAGCATCATCGTCGACGCCGCACGACGGCGCACGGCGAAAAAGCGCGGCGGAAAGGAGCGCGACATCACCCTCACCGATCGCCTGGCGCCGAGCACCGACCAGGATGTCGAGGTGCTGTCGCTGGACCAGGTTCTGGAGAGCATGCGCGCACGCCGTCCGCGCCAGGTCGAGGTGGTCGAGCTGCACTACTTCGCCGGTTTCGGCTTTGCCGAGATCGGCACCCTGCTCGACTGCTCAGAGCGCACGGTCAAGCGCGAGTGGGAACGCGCGCGCGCGTTCCTGCACGCGCGCCTGGCATCGGAAAACTGACGCCACCGGAGGGGCCATGGAGCGCCGGGATGACGAACTCTGGGAGCGTGCCGACACGGTTCTGGACCAATTGCTGGACCTGCCCGCCGATGCGCGCGAGCCGGCCCTGCGCGCCATGCGCCTGCCGCGGGAGCTGGAGGGCTGCGTGCGTCGACTGCTCAGCGCGCATGGTGGCGTCGGTACCCTGGATCGCCCGCCCAGCGACATGTCCTGGAGCGAGCCCTCGGTGCTGGCCGGGCGCCGCTTCGGCGAATGGGTGCTGCAGCATGAACTGGGCCGCGGTGGCATGGCCGTGGTGTGGCAGGCCCGACGCAGCAACGGCACGTCCGAACGCCTGGCCGCGATCAAGCTGTTTCCCGTCGGTGCCCTGGCCCGGCACGAACTGACGCGCTTCCAGCGCGAGCAGGCCATTCTCGGTCGTCTCAGCCACCCGCACATCGCCCACCTGTACGAAGCCGGCGAGGCCGAGGACGGCACCCCCTACCTGGCCATGGAAAAGGTCGACGGCGAGCGCATCGATGCCTGGTGCGACCGGCGCGGCCTGGATGCCGCCGCGCGCGTGCGGCTGGTGCTGCACGTGTGCGCGGCCATCGCCTACGCGCACCGCAACCTGGTGGTGCACGCGGACCTGAAGCCGTCCAACGTACTGGTCGACGATCAGGGCCTGGTGCGCGTTCTCGACTTCGGCATCGGGCGGCTGCTGGACGAACGCTTCGCCGACATGACGGCGACCCTGGCGCGCGCGGTGACGCCCGAGTACGCGGCGCCCGAGCAGCTGGCCGGCGATCCGGCCACGGTCGCCGCCGACGTCTTCGGCCTGGGCGCGTTGCTGCATCGCCTGCTGACCGGCGTCGGTCCGCGCGAGCATGATCGCGACGGCGTGCATGCACCACCCTCGCGCATCCTTCGCAACCGCCTGCGCGAGGGACTGCCCGCGCATGGCTTGCGCCCGCAGGCGTTGCAGGGCGACCTGGACACCATCGTGCTCAAGGCCCTGCGCGGCGAACCCGAGCAGCGCTACGGTTCTGTCGATGCCCTGCAGGCCGACCTGCGCGCCTGGCTCGACCAGATGCCGATTTCAGCGCGGGCGCCGAGCCGGCGCTACCTGATGGGCAAGTTCATGCGCCGCAACCGCCTGGCGCTGCTCGCCGGCGCGATCGTGCTGGTGGCCGTGCTCGCCGGCCTGGCGACGACCATGTGGCAGGCGCGACAGGCTAGGATGCAGGCGGTGCGGGCCACCGCGGTGAAGAACTTCCTTGTCGACATCCTCGATGCCTCGGACCCGACGAGGGTGGATGGCCGCGATCCGCGCGCCTCCGAATTGCTGCGTCAGGGCGCGCAGCGCATCCGTTCCCGGCTCGAGCAGAGTCCACGGGTACGCGCCGAGCTGCTGATGGTCATTGGCCGCAGCCAGCTGGCGCGTGGCCAGCTCAAGGACGCCCAGCAATCGCTGGACGCGGCGCTGGCCCTGTTCGACCGGCACGAGGTGGTCGGCGAGGTGCCGATCCACGCGCGCGCCCTGGCCGAGCGGGGCATGCTCGATTACGAGCAGGGCCTGTACACCCAGGCATTGCGTCATCTGCAGCAGGCCGACGCGATGGTCGACCCGGATGTCCCCGGCGAGGTGGCGCTGCGCGACGGCATACGCGCCAAACTGGCCGATATCCAGGTGGTGAGCGGACAGCCCGAGGCGGCCATGCGCACTGCCGGCGACCTGCTGGCGGCCATGCGCCGGGGCGGGCGCACCGGCAGCCCGGACTACAGCTACGCCTTGCGCGTCATGGGCGGAGCGCACAGCGAGCTGCATCATTACCGTCAAGCCATCCACTGGCTGGAGCAGGCGAGGGCGGCGCTGGTGGGATCGAGGGACATGGTCGACCTGGCCATGACCGACAATGAGCTGGGCATCGCCTACGACGGCCTGGGCCGGGAGGTGGAGGCCGCCCATGCCCTGTCCAGTGCCTACGCGATCCAGGTCAAGGTCTATGGACCGAACCACCCCACGCCGCTGTCCACGCTGGGCAACCTGGCGTCCATCCACTACCGCCAGGGCCTGGCCGCGCGGGCGGCTGGCGAGTTCGCGCATCTCATCGAGGTGCAGCACACCATCCTCGGCGACGCGCCGCATCCCGAAGTCGCCGTGAACCTGGGCTGGCTGGCCCTGGCCCGTTATCGCGCCGGCGACACCGATGCGGCCTGGGTCAGCGCGCAGCAGGCACTGGCCATGACCCATGCCCTGAGTCCGGCCGATCGCGTGGACCTGGACTGGATTGGCACGCTCAACGGACTTCTCGCCTGGGAGTCGGGGCACCGGCAGTTCCTCGGCATGCTCGACGCGGGTGGTCAGTCCTGCAACGACCTTGAGGGCAGTAATTCGCTCGAGCGCTGGGCCTGCATCGCCCGTGCATGGCGCGAGGCGGATGCCGGCCACTGCCGCGTGCCGGCAGGGAAGCTGCCGGCCGTCGCACCGAAGGACAGGGTCGAGCGACGCTGGCAGGCGGCCTGGCATCTGTTGCGCGCGCGCTGCGGCGCGGCGGATCGGCGCAGCGCCGAATGGCGCGCGGCCAGGGCCCTCGAGCCGCCGCCGCCGGCCCGCTTCCCGGCCTGGCTGCGGGCGCGCATGGACGCGGCCCGGCCCTCGTCCTGAGTCGCCCGGCGCTGCATTTGGCGCCGACGTGTGCAAGTATCCGCGCCCATGGGTGCTCATGGCCCGGCGGCGCCAGACGGCGCGCCGGTGCTAGCATGAGTGCTTCCTGCCCGGCCTGTCCGGGCCTTTCGATCCTGAAGTGCCTCGTCCATGTCCAGCATCTCCAAGGAACTCGCGCAGGCCGCGCTCGAATACCACCGTCATCCGCGCCCGGGCAAGATCAAGGTCACGCCGACCACCTCGCTGATCAACCAGCGTGAACTGGCCCTGGCCTATTCGCCCGGCGTTGCCGCCGCCTGCGAGGCGATCGTCGACGATCCCGGCCAGGCCGCCGAGCTGACCGCGCGCGCCAACCTGGTCGCGGTGATCTCCAACGGCACCGCGGTGCTGGGCCTGGGCAACATCGGTCCGCTGGCCGGCAAGCCGGTGATGGAAGGCAAGGGCGTGCTGTTCCAGAAGTTCGCCGGCATCGACGTGTTCGACATCGAGGTCGACGAGACCGATCCGGACAAGCTGGTCGACATCATCGCCTCGCTGGAGCCGACCTTCGGCGGCATCAACCTCGAGGACATCAAGGCGCCCGAGTGCTTCATCGTCGAGAAGAAGCTGCGCGAGCGCATGAATATCCCGGTCTTCCACGACGACCAGCACGGCACCGCGATCATCGTCGGCGCCGCGGTCATCAACGCGCTGAAGGTGGCGGACAAGAAGATCGAGGAGGTCAAGCTGGCCACCTCGGGCGCCGGTGCGGCCGGCATCGCCTGCCTGGACATGCTGGTATCGCTGGGCCTGAAGCCGGAGAACATCCTGGCCGTGGACCGCGATGGCGTGCTGCACACCGGGCGCGCCAACATGGACCCGGACAAGCAGCGCTACGCGCGCGATACCGACAAGCGCGACCTGGCCGATATCGTCGACGGCGCGGATATCTTCCTGGGCCTGTCCGCCGGTGGCGTGCTGAAGCCGGAGATGGTGGCCTCGATGGCCGAGCGTCCGATCATCCTGGCGCTGGCCAACCCGTATCCGGAGATCCTGCCCGAGGATGCCAGGAAGGTCCGGCCCGACTGCATCATCGCCACCGGCCGTTCGGATTATCCGAACCAGGTCAACAATGCGTTGTGCTTCCCGTACATCTTCCGCGGCGCGCTGGATGTCGGCGCCACGGTCATCAACGAGCCGATGAAGGTGGCCTGCGTGAAGGCCATCGCCGAGCTGGCCCGGCGCGAGGCCTCGGACGTGTCCGCGCGAGCCTATGGCGGACAGGTGCCCAGTTTCGGTCCGGAGTACCTCATACCGCAGCCGTTCGACCCGCGCCTGCTGGTGCAACTGCCGCCGGCGGTGGCCCGGGCGGCGATGGACTCGGGCGTGGCCACGCGGCCGATCGAGGACCTGGACGCCTACTGCGTCAAGCTCACCAACGTGGTCTTCCGCACCGGGCTGACCATGAAGCCGGTGTTCGACCGCGCCAAGGCCGACCCCAAGCGGGTGGTCTTTGCCGAGGGCGAGGAGGACACCATCCTGCGCGCCACCCAGACGGTGATCGACGAGGGCCTGGCGCGTCCGATCCTGATCGGCCGCCCGGAAGTCATCGAACAGCGCATCGAGCGTGCCGGGCTGCGCATGCGTCCGGGCGTGGACTTCGAGCTGTGCAACATCAATTCCGATCCGCGCTTCGACGACTACTGGCAGCACTACCACCGCCTGATGGAGCGTCGCGGCATCACCCCGGCGCACGCCAAGGCCGTGGTCCGCTCGCGCAGCAACGTGATCGGCGCGCTGATGGTCGAGCGCGGTGACGCCGACGCGATGATCGGCGGCCTGGTCGGACACTTCCATCGCAAGCTGCGCTACATCCTCGACATCGTCGGCCTGGACCGCGCCGCCGAGCAGGCGTCCGCGATGTCGGCGGTGGCCACCGAGCAGGGCGTGTTCTTCTTCCTCGACACCTACGTGCAGGAGGATCCCACGGCCGAGCAGATCGCCGAGGCCACGCTGATGGCGGCGATGCGCCTGAAGATCTTCGGCATCCACCCGAAGATCGCCCTGTTGTCGCATTCGAACTTCGGCAGCCGCGAGACCGCCTCGACCTGCAAGATGCGCCGCGCGCTGGAACTGATCCGCGCGCGCGCGCCGCGCCTCGAGGTCGAGGGCGAGATGCAGGCCGACGTGGCGATGGATCCGGACATCCGCGACCGCCTGTTCCCCAACTCGCTCCTGTCGGGCAAGGCCAACATGTTCGTGTTCCCCAACCTGGACTCGGCCAACATCGCCTACAACATGGTTCGCTGCATGGCCGACGGCGTCGCCATCGGGCCGATCCTGATGGGCGTGGCCAAGCCGGTGCACCTGCTGACACCGCAGGCCACGGTGCGCCGCGTGGTCAACATGACCGCGATCGCCTGCGTCGAGGCGCAGATTCGCGAGGACATGTCCCGCGACGACGGCTGACGTCGCCGCGGCGGCGCCCGTTCAAACGCCCGTTTGCGTTGGCGCGCTCCCACGCGGACGCTACACTTGACCGGCTGGCCGTGCGTGTCGCGCATGGCCTTTCGTGTTCGACAGATGGCGGCGCCGATTCCCCGAAGGTATGCCGCGGAGGAAACCCCATGGATCAGTTGCAGGACATCCTCGACCAGGATCTCGACCCCACCGAGACCCGGGAATGGATCGATTCGCTCAGCGCGGTCATCAACAACGACGGGCCTGAGCGCGCGCATTTCCTGCTCGATCGCATGGTCGACGCCACGCGTCGCGCCGGCGGCTACCTGCCGTTCGATCCGACCACCGAATACGTCAACACCATTCCGCCGCACCAGGAGGCCAAGAGCCCGGGCGACGCGGCCATCGAGTGGCGCATCCGCTCGCTGATCCGCTGGAACGCCATGGCCATGGTGGTGCGCGCCAACCGCAAGCCGGGCAGCCTCGGCGGCCACATCGCCAGCTTCGCGTCCTCGGCGACCCTGTACGACGTCGGTTTCAATCATTTCTGGCGCGCGCCCAGCGAGGACCATCCGGGCGACCTGGTGTTCTACCAGGGTCATTCCAGCCCAGGCATCTACGCGCGCTCCTTCCTGGAAGGCCGTTTCAGCGCCGAGCAGATGGACCTGTTCCGCATGGAAGTGGCCGGCAAGGGACAGGGCCTGTCGTCCTACCCGCACCCGTGGCTGATGCCCGATTACTGGCAGGTGCCCACGGTGTCGATGGGCCTGGGCCCGATCCAGGCCATCTATCAGGCGCAGTTCTGGAAGTACCTGGAACACCGCGGCCTGATGCCCAAGACCGACCGCAAGATCTGGTGCTTCATGGGCGACGGCGAATGCGACGAGCCCGAATCGCTGGGCGCCATCGCCCTGGCCGGCCGCGAAAAGCTGGACAACCTGGTCTTCGTGATCAATTGCAACCTGCAGCGACTGGACGGTCCGGTGCGCGGCAACGGCAAGATCATCCAGGAGCTGGAAGGCGGCTTCCGTGGTTCGGGCTGGAACGTGCTCAAGCTGGTCTGGGGAAGCTACTGGGATCCGCTCCTGGCGCGCGACGACAAGGGCATGCTGCGCAAGCTGATGATGGAAACCCTGGACGGCGAGTACCAGGCCTGCAAGGCCTTCGGTGGCGCCTACACGCGCGAGCACTTCTTCAACAAGTACCCCGAGACCAAGGCCATGGTGGCCAACCTCTCGGACGAGGACATCTGGCGCCTGAACCGAGGCGGCCATGACCCGCACAAGGTCTACGCGGCCTACCACGCGGCGACCCACACCGAGGGCATGCCGACGGTGATCCTGGCCAAGACGGTCAAGGGTTACGGCATGGGCGAGGCCGGCGAGTCGCAGAATCCGACCCACCAGCAGAAGAAGCTGGACCTGGACGCGGTGCGGCATTTCCGCGATCGCTTCAACATCCCGGTCGAGGACGACCAGCTCGAGAACGTGCCGTACTACCACCCGGGCAAGGACTCCGACGAGGTGCAGTACATGCTCGAGCGCCGGCGCGCGCTGGGCGGCGAGCTGCCGCAGCGGCGGCGCAAGTCGGACAAGGTCTTCAAGGCGCCGGACCTGTCGTTCTACCAGCAGATCACCAAGGGCAGCGGCGACCGCGAGGTGTCCACCACCATGGCCCTGGTGCGCGGCATGAACCTGCTGCTGCGCGACAAGCAGATCGGTCCGCGCGTGGTGCCCATCGTCTCCGACGAGGCGCGCACCTTCGGCATGGAAGGCATGTTCCGGCAGATCGGCATCTATGCGCCGTTCGGCCAGAAGTACCGACCGCAGGACGCCGACCAGCTGCTGTACTACCGCGAAGCCGCCGACGGACAGGTACTGCAGGAAGGCATCTCCGAGGCCGGCGGCATGAGCGCCTGGATGGCTGGCGCCACCAGCTACTCGATCAGCAACCAGCCGATGCTGCCGTTTTTCATCTACTACTCGATGTTCGGCTTCCAGCGCATCGGCGACCTGGCCTGGGCCGCGGGCGACATGCGCTCGCGCGGCTTCCTGATCGGCGGCACCGCCGGGCGCACCACCCTCAACGGCGAGGGCCTGCAGCACGAGGACGGTCATTCGCACCTGCTGGCCGGCGCCATCCCCAACTGCAAGGCCTACGACCCGACCTTCTCCTACGAGGTGGCGATCATCCTGCAGGACGGCGTGCGCAGCATGCTGGCCGACCAGGAGGACGTGTACTACTACCTCACGGTGATGAACGAGAACTACACCCATCCGGATATGCCCGAGGGCTGCGAGGACGGCGTGCTCAAGGGCATGTACCTGCTGCGGGACTCGGGACTCGGGACCCGGGACCCGGGGAAGGGCAAGAGCAAGAGCAAGGCGCCGCGGGTGCAGCTGCTGGGTTCGGGCACCATCCTGCGCGAGGCGATCGCCGCGGCCGAGCTGCTGAAGAACGATTTCGGCGTGGAGGCCGACATCTGGTCCTGCACCAGCTTCAGCGAGCTGCGCCGCGACGGTTTCGACGCCGAGCGCTGGAACCGACTGCACCCGGAGGCCAAGAGCCCGCGCAAGGCCTATGTGACCGAATGCCTGGAAGGCCGGTCGGGCCCGGTGATCGCCGCCACCGACTATGTGCGCGAGTTTGCCGACCAGATCCGCGCCTTCATGCCGGACGGCCGCCGCTACACCGTGCTGGGTACCGACGGCTACGGCCGCAGCGACACCCGCGAGAACCTGCGCTGTTTCTTCGAGGTCGACCGCCACTGGATTGCCCACGCGGCCCTGGCGGCCCTGGCGCGCGAGGGCGAGATGACCGGCAAGGACGTGGCCCGGGCCATCAAGCAATACAAACTGGACGTGGACAAGCCCAACCCACTGGACGTGTAACCGGATCGGTTGCTGGGGGACTTGCCCACAAGATCACGGTAAAGTACTGTCTCGTCTACACAATATATGCCAGTTGTCAGGGTTCGCCTACACGGGGAAGCGCTGTACACTGGCAGACAGATACCGGTGTTTGGGCAAAACTTAGAGCCGTTCCATCGCTGCTGGCTTGGATGAGCCGACCGCAGGTCAACCCGCAGGATGTCGGGAAGCGAAGGAACGAAGCAAACCGGCGCGCCGGCGGCACGGAAGCCCGCCGGCCACCTTTGCACGGGCAAATGAAGTCATGTCACGACGGATCATCTACGAGATCAGGTGTCATGAAGGAGCCTGGGGCATCTTCATCCGTGGCGAGGTGCTCGCCAGCTTCCTTCGTCGAGAGCGCGCCGTGCGCTTTGCCGACCTGATTGCCCGACGCAACTATCAGCGCGACGGCATCCCGGCCGTTGTACGCCTGCGGGACGGTGACAGCTACGATGACATCGCCCTGCATGGTGACAGGGATCCGGCGGCCAATGCGCTGGCCTGGATTCGTCACGTGAGCGCCCTGCGCAGAGGGCGCGACGCGGAACATCCCGAAACTCCGGACGTGCGCCGCAGCGCCTGATTCAACGATCTCCCCGCACCATCGCCGCCTCGCACCCGCCGTGCGGGGCGGTTTCGTTTCAGGGTCCGCGCGCGGCGGGCGCTCGCTCGACCGGGGGCGTCTCCAGCGTCTGCCGCCGACGCAGCACCGGGAACATCCACATCCACAGACCGACCACGGCCAGGGTGCCCAGGCCACCGATCAGCGCCGAGCCGACCGCGCCGACCAGCGAGGCCAGCAGTCCGGACTCGAACTCCCCCAGCTGGTTGGACGTGTTGATGAAGATCGAGTTGACCGCGCTGACCCGCCCGCGCATCGCGTCGGGGGTATCGAGCTGCACCAGGGCGCCGCGGATCACCATGCTGACCATGTCGAAGGCGCCCAGCGCGGCCAGTGCCAGCAGCGACAGCCACAGCGAGCGCGACAGCGCGAAGACGATGGTGGCGACGCCAAAGGCCGCCACCGAGGCGAACATGATCATGCCGACACGGCGCTTCATGGCGTGCTGGGCCAGCCACAGCGACATCAGCAGCGCGCCCACCGCGGGCGCCGCGCGCAGCAGGCCCAGGCCCCAGGGTCCGGTGTGCAGGATGTCACGCGCGAAGATCGGCAGAAGGGCGGTCGCGCCGCCCAGCAGCACGGCGAACAGGTCCATCGAGATGGTGCCCAGGATCGCCGGACGCTCGCGGATGAAGGTCACGCCGGCAAACAGGGTCTTGAGCGTGGCCGGTTCGCGCCGCGGCGGGCGATGGTCATATCGCAGGCGCGCCAGCAGCACCAGCGACACCAGATACAGCATCGCGGCGATCGTGTAGACCACGTCGGCGCCGGCGACATACAGGAAGCCGCCGGCCGCCGGCCCGGCGATCATGGCGATCTGCCCGGCCGAGGCATTCATGGCCATGGCGCGAGGGAGAACCTTTTCAGGCACCAGTCCGGGCACCATCGCCTGGCGGGTGGGGAACTCGAAGGCACGCGCCATGCCGATCACGAACAGCAGGCCGAGGATGTGCCATTCGCGCAGCCAGTGCATCCAGCTGCCGACGGCCAGCGCGGCGATCGCGATCCACTCCAGGGCCTGGCAGACGACCACGATGCGCCGACGGTCGAACTGGTCGGCCACGTGCCCTGCGGGCAGTGCAAGGAGCAGTGAAGGCACGAACTGCACCAAGCCGACCAGGCCCAGGTCCAGGGCGCTGCCGGTGATGGCGTAGATCTGCCAGCCCACCGCCACCGACAGCATCTGGAAGCCGAAACCGGACGTCAGCCGTGCGGCCCAGAAGTTCACGAAGGCGGGATATTGCAGCAGCCTGGCGTCTGCGGTGGCGGTGGAATCCGACATGGATGCTCGAGCGTAGAGTCAGGGTCGGCATGATAGTTTGAACGGCCGAGTATATGCCCTGCACCACACGCCACCAGGAAGATTTGCATGCTCAAGACGCCCGCCTGGGCCGCCCCGTCGGCGACCGAACCGCTAGCCCCCTTCGCCATCGAGCGCCGGGAACCCGGCCCGCACGAGGTGCTGATCGACATCCGCTACTGCGGCGTGTGCCATTCGGACCTGCACATGGCGCGCGACGAGTGGGGCGGAAGCCGTTTTCCGATCGTGCCCGGCCACGAGATCGTCGGGCACGTGGCCCGGGTCGGTAGCGAGGTGAGCGACTGGAAGGTCGGCGATACCGTCGGCGTGGGCTGTTTCATCGACTCGTGCCGCCACTGCGCGGCCTGCCGCGACGGCGAGGAGCAGTACTGCGAGGAGGGCATGAGCCTGACCTACAACAGCTACGAGCGTACCGACGGCAAGCTGGACACCAGCCGTCCGACCTGGGGTGGCTACTCGACCCGCATCACCGTGGACGAGAACTACGTCCTGCGCGTGCCCGATGGCATTGCGCTGGAGCGCGCGGCGCCCCTGCTGTGCGCCGGCATCACCACCTATTCGCCGCTGCGCCGCCATGGCGTCAAGGCCGGCGACGAGGTCGCCGTGGTCGGCCTGGGCGGCCTGGGCCACATGGGCGTGAAACTGGCCAGGGCCATGGGCGCGCGGGTGACCGTGCTCAGCCATTCCCCCGGCAAGCGCGACAGCGCCCTGGCGCTGGGCGCCGACGATTTCGTCGTCACCCGCGACGAGGGCGCCTTCGCCGATCATGCCGGACGCTTCGATTTCATCCTGGACACGGTTTCCGCCGCGCATGACTACAACGCCTACCTGGGGCTGCTGCGACGTGGCGGAACCATGGTGCTCGTGGGCCTGCCCGATCCACAGCCTCTGGGCGCCGGCGCCCTGATCCGCGGTCGCCGGACGCTGACCGGCTCGCTGATCGGCGGTATCGCCGAAACCCAGGAGATGCTGGATTTCTGCGCCCGGCACGGCGTGGCGGCCGACGTGGAGGTGATCGACATCGCGCAGATCAACGAGGCCTATGAGCGCATGCTGCGTGGCGACGTGCGCTATCGGTTCGTGATCGATACAGCCAGCATCGGCGATGATGGGGTGGCGTGAACTCGGGCAAGCCTGTCGAGGTCCAACGCACTGGCCAACGCATACTCCGGAGATGCCGTCATGAAAGCCAAGCTGCTATTCATTATTTCCGCACTCGCCCCGCTGGCCGCCTGCGCGGCGACGCCGACCGCCCAGCAACGCGCCGCGCGTGCCGCCCGCGTGGAAGCCGCGGCCGGGGCGCCGGTCAACCACATCCAGCTGCTCTTCAGGGGCCTGTACGGCTGGGAGATGATCAATGACCACCAGGTCGTGGCCTATGTCACGCCGAAGAAGGCCTACCTGCTGGATCTGCCGCCGTGTCCGGGCATCGACCATTCGCCGGCCATCGCCATCAGTTCCAGGATGTCGCAGATCAGCGTGAATTTCGACGCCATCACCCCCGGCAACACCGGCGTGCCCTGCCGGATTCGCCAGATCCGTCCGCTGGACATGAGCAAGCTGAAGGCGGCAATGGACACCAGCAACAAGAACGTCCAGATCAAGCCCCGTCCGAGCGGCCATCCGGGGACGACCGGCTCCTGAAAACCGGTCGGCTGAAGCGGATATCCGCTCCCGATACACTGTCCGGCGAAAGGCGGCACTTCCGCCGGACGGGAGAGTATCGATGATGCGACGCACCATGGCCTGGTCGATGTCGCTGGGACTGGCGCTGGCCACGCTTGCGGCATGCGGGCCCTCGCCCGAGCAACAGGCCGCGGCACGCAAGGCCGCGCTCGAGGCGCAGGCACAGCCGGAGTTGCAGGAGTGGCACAAGATGGTCGCCGCCGGCAACTTCCAGCTGGCCGTGCCGCTGGGCGAGAACATCGTCACCCGGTATGCCGGGACCCAGGCGGCGGCCGAGGTCCGCTCCACGCTGGCCGATGTGCGCAGCAAGGCCGACGCGCAGGCCAACCGGCTGCGCTTGCAGCGACTGTGGGTCTACCAGGTCGCGCCAATGGCCGGCGGCACGCAGAGCACGGCCGCCATCGACGCCAGCAAGCCCACTGGCCTGGACATGCGCCTGGTGCTGCGTCGTCACAGCGCGTGGGGACTGAGCGTGTTCCTGTACGCCGACGGCAGCAAGGGTTTCGATTGCCATGCCACCTGCACGGTACCGGCGATGTTCGACGACCAGGCGGTCAGCCTGAAGGCGTATGTCCCGGCGGGTGGTCGCCCGGCGCTGATGTTCCGCGACGAGAAGGGGTTCATCGCGCGCATGGAAAAGTCCAAGGTGCTGCGCCTGAAGGTGCGCATGCCGGGCAGTGGCGAGCGCGACCTGGAATTCGAGGTCGGCGGGTTCGCGCCGGCCAAGTGGAAACCCCTGGAAAAATGACCCCGACCGCGCCGTCGCGGCGCCGGCTCAGTGCAGCACCAACCGCTGGGTCAGGCGCGTCAACGGTCCCTGCAGGCCGGCGTTCAGGCGCGGTGGCAGGTCCAGCGGCTTGAGCAGCATCTTGATCGTCATGTCCGCCGGCAGGTTGCGCTTGATCAGGGCATAGATCCGCGCACTGGCCTCGCGGAATGTCCTGGGGTCCGCATTGCGCTCCGGATGCCGGTGACCGAACACGTGGCGCAGGGCGATGTCGCCATCCTCGTTGTGGATTTCGCGCAGCCGCCGGATCAGCGCGCCCAGCACCCGCCAGCGGCCATTGTGCTCGCGCGACTCGTAGAGCTTGAAGTACTTGTAGAAGTGACTGTAGTGCCGAACCTCGTCGCTCTTGATGTGTTCGGTAAGCTGCTTGAGCACCGGTTCTTCCGTCAGCGTGTGGATCGCCCGGTAGAGGCTGGCGGTTCCGGTCTCCACCACGCAGCGCGCGGCCATTTCCAGCCCACGGCGGGGCTCGAGTTCCTCGGTGGTGCACACGGTGCGGTACTCGGCGAAGAAGTCGGCGAAGGCCTGGTCCCAGTCGAAGTCGGGCCAGGCGTGCCGCACATAGGTGGCCAGCGCCCGTCCGTGCTGCAGCTCCTCCTGCTCCCACTGCGACCCGAGCCATTCCTGGACCTCCGCGTCGCCACGGTAGTGCTCGACCAGGTTGCGGGTGTAGAGGTCCGAGCCGCTCTCGATGAACGATGAAGCGCAGATCAGGCAGACCAGGTCGTCGTCGGCGCGCGCTCGTTCGGCGTCCAGGCGGGAGAAATCGATGTCCTCGAGCTTCCAGGGAAGCGGCGTTGCCTGATCCATCTCGGCTCTCTCCTGATCCGACGTCGTGTGTCTGGCCGGCGCGGAAGATGACAATTCGATGACACCAGCATAGCCAGTGGCGGGCGGTCCTGACCAGCGGTGCCGCGACCCCGTTCAGCCAGCAGTCCTGTCCGTGCCACCGTGCCGCGGGTCGCCCGGGCATCAATGCCTGCTGAACGCGGGGACGGCTACTTTCGGCGTCATTCATCACCGCCCGCCAAGACTGGTTGGCGCTTCATCCACCGCAAGTGAAGGAGGTACGCATGAACATTCGAACCACGATTCTCTTCGGCGTCCTGGCCACGAGTCTCGGCACGCTGGCCTCCGTGGCGCCGGCCAGGGCCGCCGGTTCGCGTGCTGAACTGGACTGCAAGCTCAGCTATTCCCTGACCGGGTGGTCGGCGATTTACAAGCATGCGCGCGGCGAGGGCATGGTGACCTGCGCCAACGGTGCCACCCTGCCGGTGAAGATCACCGTCAAGGGTGGTGGGCTGACGGCCGGCAAGTGGCACATCGACAACGGCAAGGGGCGCTTCAGCGACGTGCACACGATCCGTGACGTCCTCGGCCGTTATGCCGAGGCCCAGGCGCATGCCGGCGTGGTCAAGTCCGGTTCGGCGCAGGTGCTGACCAAGGGCACGGTGTCGCTGGCACTGGCGGGTACCGGCCAGGGCGTGGACCTGGGCATCGACGTGGGTGCGTTCACCCTCTCGGCTCGCTGATCCGACGCCCATGCCATCCCGGCCGGCGGTGCGCGATGCGCCCGCCGGCCGCCTTGTTTCCGGTGCGCCCGCCGGTCAGCAGGTAGACTCACGGGCCCACGTTCGTCGATACGTACCGGCATGAAAGACCTCGCCCTGTTTCCGTTCCGCACTGTTGTCTGGCTGGCCTGGATGACGGCCGCCCTGGGCGTGCTGCTGTATGCGCGCCATATCTGGCTGCTGGCCCAGCACATGACCGGCGACGCGCCACCCGGCCTCGTGGCGATGCTGTGGTGGGACGTGCTGTACCTTCTGGCGGCCGGCCTCACGCTGGGCGCGGCCACCGGGGCGTTGCTGTGGCGGGCCTGGGCACGGCGGATGCTGCGCTGGATTGCCTTCGTGCTGGCGGCCTACCTGCTGGCGCGGGGAATCATGCTGTTCGTGCACTGGCAGGGTTCTGTTCGCGACAACGCCGACCTGATCGCGCGCGCGCCGGACGCGGATTCGCTGCGGATCATGGTGGCCCAGGTCACGCGCACGGTGTGGATCAGCCTGGTGCTGCAGACGGTGATGGCGGCGTTGCTGGCCTGGCTGGGCTGGCGCCTGGGCACGGCGTCGATCCGGACTCGCTTCGACGGCGCCTCCCGCGCCGGCTGAGGGGTTCCCCTCAGCGTGGCTCGCGCCGCTGCGGTGGCGGTGCCGGCGTGCCATGCTGGCGCGCGTATTCGTACAGCGCCACCGAGGCGGCCACCGCGACATTGAGGCTGTCAACCGACCCCCATTGCGGGATGCGCACGAACAGGGCACCACTGCTGGCGCGGGCCTCGGCGCTGAGGCCGTGCAGCTCGTGGCCGAGCACGAAGGCGCAGCGCGGCGGCAGCTCGGTCTGGTGCAGCAGGGTCTCGGCGAACGGGTCCAGGGCCACCAGCTGGAAATCGTCATCGTCCAGCGCCTGGCGACAGATCGCGAAATCCTCGTGGAATCGTGCCGGTACGTGCTTGAAGCCGCCCTTGGCCGGGGCCGGATCGAACGGGGCGATGTCGACCAGGTGCACGGCGTGGGCGCCGAAAGCCTCGGCGCTGCGGAAGATCTTGGGCACGTTGAAGTCGGCCTTCAGGCGGTCCAGCACCAGCGCCACGGCATGGGGGCCGGGTTCTGCGAGCAGATTCTGCCGGCGGTTTTTCTGGTAGCGCCACAGCGCATTGGCATCGCCGGACTGGCCCTTGGCGGCCACGGTGTCGGGGGCGATGGTGCGATCGGGGTCGGCGGGTGCGCGGGGTTTGCCCATGGTCATGCGTGCTGGGAATGAACCGACAATGTACCGGAACCGCAAGGTCGGGCCGAGCCGGCACTGCCGGGCCGGGCGCGGGAGGCGGCAATGGTAGTCTGGCGCTTTTCCATCGGCACGAGAGGTGCACCATGCTGGAATTCCTCAAGCGCATTGGCCTTTCCCCGGACCTGGCCGGGCGTGTGCAGGACTATGGACTGAAGATCCTGGCCGCGCTGGCGATCCTGGTCATCGGCATCTGGGTGGCCGGCCGCCTGGCCAACATCGGGCGCCGGGCCATGGAGCGGGCCAAGGTGGACGTGACCCTGGTGTCGTTCCTGCGCAACGTGCTGTTCGGGGTGCTGGTGGTGATGGTCGTCATCGCCGCGTTGAGCGCGGCGAACGTGCCCTCGGCGTCCTTCGTCGCCGTGCTCGGCGCCGCCGGACTGGCGGTCGGCCTGTCCTTGCAGAGTTCCCTGTCGAACCTGGCCTGGGGCGTGCTGCTGATCATGTTCCGGCCGTTCAAGGTGGGCGATTTCGTCGAGGTCGGGTCCTACAGCGGCACGGTGCAGCGCATCGACCTCATGCAGACCTGGCTGCTGGCGCCGGACGGGCGCGAGGTGGTGATCCCCAACGCCAAGGTCGGCGGCGACGCGGTGATCAACTACAACGCCCGCGGCACGCGTCGTTTCGAGGTGAACGTCGGCATCGGCTACGGCGACGACATCGGCAAGGCGATGGACGCCGTGCGCGACCTGCTCAAGGCCGACAAGCGCGTGCTGGAGGATCCCGCTCCCGGGGTCTGGACCACCGAGCTGGCCGACAGCAGCGTGAACCTGCTGATCCGCGGCTGGGTGGCGTCGAGTGACTTCTGGGCGGTGCAGACCGATGTCGTGCGCGCCGTGAAGGAGCGTTTCGATGCCGACGGCATTTCGATACCGTTCCCGCAGCGCGAGGTGACCACGCGACCGCTGACCTAGGCTGCGCCTGTATCGCGGCGGGTCGCGGGCCCGGAACGGTCATGCGAATCGGTGCGAAAATGAAACAAGCGCGCCGATTCGTCTTATCATGGGCGTTCCCCCGATGTTCGCCGCTGTTGCCGGCGATACCGCACAGCCCCGCCAGGAGGATCCATGGCCCAAATCGAGGAAATTCGCGTCCCGGATATCGGTGATTTCGATGGCGTGCCCGTCATCGAGGTGCTGGTCAAGCCGGGCGACTCGGTGGACAAGGACCAGGGCCTGGTGACGCTGGAATCGGACAAGGCCACCATGGAAGTGCCGGCGCCCGCCGCCGGCGTCATCAAGGACGTGCGTGTCAGCGAGGGGGACGAGGTGGCCGAGGGCACGGTGATCGCCACCTACGAAAAGGCCGAGGGCAAGGCCGATGCGCCGTCGCCCGCGCCGTCGCCGACCCCCGCATCCGCGCCGACGCCGGAACCCGCGCCCGCACCCGCTCCTGCGCCGGGACCGTCGCCCGCGCCCGCGCCCGCGCCGTCCGCCGATGCCGGCGACAAGCGCACGCCGCCGGTCGCCTTCGACGCCAGCGTGGTGATGCCGGGCGATGCGCCCTACGCCAGTCCGGCCGTGCGCGCCTTTGCCCGCGAGCTGGGCGTGGACCTGCACCAGGTCAAGGGCAGCGGACGCAAGGGGCGCATCCAGCGCGAGGACGTGCAGGCCTGGGTCAAGCATGCCCTGGCCTCCGGCGCGCGCCCCAGCAGTGGTGGTGGCGGCCTGGCCGGCCTCGACCTCCTGCCGTGGCCGAAGGTCGACTTCGCCAAGTTCGGCGAGGTCGAGGAAAAACCGCTCTCGCGCATCAAGAAGATTTCCGGCGCCAACCTGGCCCGCAACTGGGCCATGATTCCGCACGTCACCCAGCACGATGCCGCCGACATCACCGAGATGGAGGCCTTCCGCAAGAAGCTGGGTCGCGAGAACGAGAACCTGAAGGTCACTCCGCTGGTGTTCCTGATCAAGGCGGTGGTCGCGGCGCTCACTGAGTTCCCGCAGTTCAACGCCTCGCTGGATGCATCCGGGGAGACGCTGGTGCTGAAGAAGTACTTCCACATCGGCATTGCCGTGGACACGCCCGATGGCCTGGTCGTGCCGGTGATCCGCGACTGCGACCAGAAGGGTCTTCTGGACCTGGCGCGCGAGCTGGGCGAGGTGTCGAGGAAGGCGCGTGACAAGAAGCTGAGTCCGGCCGAGATGTCCGGCGGCTGCTTCTCGATCTCCTCGCTGGGCGGTATCGGCGGCAGCGCGTTCACGCCCATCGTCAATGCGCCGGAAGTGGCCATCCTCGGCGTGTCGCGCTCGTCCATGCAGCCGGTCTGGGACGGCGAGGCCTTCCAGCCGCGCCTGATGCTGCCGCTCTCGCTGTCCTACGACCATCGCGTCGTCGACGGTGCCGACGCGGCGCGCTTCACGACGTATCTGGCCCGGGTGCTGGGCGACATCCGACGCCTGCTGCTGTGATCGGATCGATGATGCATGCCGGGTTCGTTCCAGTCGCCGTGCAGGTGTCCGAGGCACCGCAGACGGTCAAGCACGGGTTTCGCCAGATGCTGGAGTGGCTGAACCAGGAACACGACGTACTGGGCATGCACTTCACCGTCGGCAAGATTCTGATCGCGCTGCTGCTGCTGCTGGTGTTCATGACCGGCTCGGCCGTGGTCAAGGCCCTGCTGCGCCGCTACGGTCGGCGCCACGACAGCATCAACCAGTCCTCCATCTACACCATCGAGCGCCTGGTGCACTACGTGCTGATGGCGATCGGCGTGCTGTGGGCGCTGAACGTGGCCGGCGTGCCGATGGCCAAGATGACGGTCTTCGCCGGCGCCCTGGGCGTGGGCCTGGGCTTCGGCCTGCAGGCCATCTTCAACAACTTCGTCTCCGGCCTGATCCTGCTGTTCGAGCGCAGCCTCAAGGTCGGGGACTTCGTCGAGCTGGCCTCGGGCGTGCACGGCACGGTGCGCGACATCTACATCCGCGCCACCCGCATCAGCACCAACGACAACATCGACATCCTGGTGCCGAACTCCGAGTTCGTGAACGGCCGCGTGGTCAACTGGACCCTGCAGGAGGCCGCGCGCCGCCTGAAGGTGTCCTTCGGCGTGGCCTACGGCACCGACAAGGAGCGGGTCAAGATGGCCGCGCTGGAAGCGGCCGGGGAAGTGCCGTTCACGCTGACCCGGGAAGGGCAGCGCGCGCCGCAGGTGTGGCTGACCGGATTCGGCGATTCCTCGCTCGACTTCCAGCTGGTGGTCTGGCTCACGGCCGAGGCCACCCGCCGGCCAGGCGCGGTGACGGCCGCCTACAACTGGGCGCTGCACACGGCGCTGGAAAAGTACGGCATCGAGATCCCGTTCCCGCAGCGCGACCTGCACGTGAAGTCCTGGCCCTCCGACGGCAAGGCATCGGTGGCGGCCGACGAACCCCTGCCGCCGGAACTGACCGAGAACGATGCCGTGCGCGACATCCAGCGCGAGATCGCCGAGGCCGCCGCGCCGGCATCCGAATCCACCCCGACGCCGAACAAGCGGCGCTGAGCGCCCGTCGGCGGCACGCATCAAGGAATCATCCGCATGGCCAACGTCCTGGAGATCAAGGTCCCCGACATCGGTGACTTCGACAAGGTCCCCGTGATCGAAGTCCTGGTCGCCCCCGGCGACCGGGTCGAGAAGGAACAGGGCCTGATCACCCTGGAGTCGGACAAGGCCACCATGGAGGTGCCGTCCACCGCGGCCGGCATCGTGGCCGAAGTCAGGGTCAAGGAAGGTGACGAGGTCGGCGAGGGCACGGTGATCCTGACGTTGCAGGCCGACGCGGCCGGCAAGGGCGACGCGCCCGCGGCATCGCCGGCGCCGCAGCCGGCTCCCGCGCCGGCACCGACACCGGCCAGCACGCCGTCAACGTCGACCGCGCCGGCTCCCGAGGCGGCCGGCGACAGCGGTCGCAAGGCCGACATCGAATGCCAGGTGCTGGTGCTCGGCTCCGGCCCCGGTGGCTACACGGCCGCATTCCGCGCCGCCGACCTGGGCCTGGACACGGTGCTGGTCGAGCGCTACGAAACGCTGGGCGGGGTCTGCCTCAACGTCGGCTGCATTCCGTCCAAGGCCCTGCTGCACGCGGCCGCGGTGATCGAGGAGGCCGAGGCCATGGCCGCCCACGGCATTTCCTTCGGCGCCCCGAAGATCGATCTGGGCAAGCTGCGCGGCTTCAAGGAGCAGGTGGTCGGCAAGCTGACCGGTGGCCTGGACGGCATGGCGAAGAAACGCAAGGTGCGCACGGTGCAGGGCACCGGTACATTCGTCTCGTCGCACGAGCTGGAGGTGCAAACCAGCGACGGCACGAAGCTCATCCGCTTCGAGAAGGCGATCATTGCCGCCGGCAGCCAGCCTGTGAAGCTGCCGATGTTTCCGTGGGACGACCCGCGGATCATGGACTCGACCCGCGCGCTCGAGCTCAAGGACGTGCCGAAGAAGCTGCTGGTGGTCGGCGGCGGCATCATCGGCCTGGAAATGGCCACGGTGTATGCCGCGCTGGGCAGCGAGGTCACCGTGGTCGAGTTGGCCGACCAGCTGATGCCGGGCGCCGACAAGGACCTGGTCAAGCCCCTGCAGCAGCGCATCGCCAAGCGCTACAAGGGCATCCACCTCAAGACCAAGGTGGTCGAGGCCAAGGCGCAGAAGAACGGCATCAAGGTGGCGTTCGAGGGTGAGGACAAGCCGGACGGCGTGCTCTTCGATCGCGTGCTGGTGTCCATCGGGCGCAGCCCCAACGGCGGCAAGGTCGGTGCCGATGCCGCCGGTGTCGAAGTCACCGAGCGCGGGTTCATCCCGGTCGACCGTCAGATGCGCACCAACGTCGAGCACATCTTCGCCATCGGCGACCTGGTCGGCCAGCCCATGCTCGCGCACAAGGCCAGTCACGAGGCCAAGGTCGCGGCCGAGGTCTGCGCCGGCATGAAGAGCCAGTTCGACGCCCGCGTGATCCCGTCGGTGGCCTATACCGACCCGGAGATCGCCTGGGTCGGCGTGACCGAGCGCGAGGCGAAGGAGAAAGGCATCAAGCTCGGTATCGGCAAGTTCCCGTGGGCGGCGTCGGGTCGCGCCATCGGCATCGACCGCACCGAGGGCTTCACCAAATTGCTCTTCGACGAGGACAGCCATCGCATTGTCGGCGCCGGCATCGTCGGCCCGCACGCGGGCGACTTGATCAGCGAGCTGGCGCTGGCCATCGAGATGGGTTGCGAGGCCGCCGACATCGGCCTGACCGTGCATCCGCATCCGACCCTGTCCGAATCGGTGGGCATGGCGGCCGAGGCCTACGAGGGCACCATCACCGATCTTTACCTGCCCCGGCGCAAGTAACGCGGCCGCGGATCGGATTCCGCAAGGTGCCTTGCGCTGATGACAGCGTCTCGATAATTTCAGGGGACAGTCACAGGAAAGGAGATGCCGTCGTGAAATGCAACACTCGGATGTGGATGATGATGTCGGTCGTGCTGGCCCTGGCCCCCGTGTGCGGGTCCGCGGCGCCGGCGGATGCCGGATCATCGTGTGATCTGTCGACCGCGGTGATGAACGGCTGGAAGTCGACCGACTCGGCGAGCTCGTCGCGGCGTCCGAACTCCGGTACCGAGATCCCCTTCGGCCATGCAATCAGCGTGAGGCTGCACCCGTTCCAGCAGGTCCACTTCGCCACCGATACCGGCGAGAAGCACGAAGCCAGGGGCTTTGCCGGCAACCTCGTGCTCACGATCCGCAAGGACGGCACGTACCGCTTCCTGGTGGACGACAGCATCACCCTCGAGGTGGCCTCGAACGGCCGCAAGGCCGAGATCGTCGACCAGGGCGCGATCGCGGGTTGCGACAGCGTCAAGTACTACGTGGAATACCAGCTGGTGCGCGGCAGCTATGCGCTGCAGCTGTCGGGCAGCCACAAGCATGCGGTGAAGGTGCTGGCCACGATGGTCGACTGAACCGACGCGGCCGGTGGCGCGCGGGGCGGCTCAGGCCTCGACCTGCGCGTCACCGCCGGTCGCTTCGGTGCCGACCCTGTTGCGGCCGTCCCGCTTGGCGTCCAGCAGGATCCGATCGGCGCGCTTGAAGGCCTGCATGATGGTCTCCTCCCCGTCGATGGCGACCACGCCGAAGGTGGCTGCCAGCTGGCGGTCGGTTCCGGGGATGTCGGTGGCCAGGAGCAGCGAGCGCAGTCGTTCGCTGGTGGCGATTGCCTGCTCCAGTTCGATGCCGGGCAGCAGCAGCATGAATTCGTCACCGCCGAAACGCCCGAAGACATCCGACTGGCGCAGCTGCATGCGCACCGTCATGGCCAGGCGCACCAGCGCCTGGTCGCCCACGGCGTGTCCGAAGCTGTCGTTGACGTCCTTGAAGTGGTCGATGTCGAACAGGATCAGCGCGACCGGCAGGTTGAACCGGCGAGCGTTGGCCAGCTCGCGCTCGCTGGTTTCGAAGAAGTGGGTCTTGCTGGCCACCTTGGTCAGGCCGTCGCTGAGCGCCAGTTCGCTGAGCTGCTTGTTGCTGGCCACCAGCACCGGCACGGCCAGGCCGAAATAGGCGCTGGCGGCGATCACGCAGATCGCGAACTGGTAGACCAGGGCCTGTTCGATGATGCCCAGCTCGGCGGCCCACAGGGCCATCACGGTGCTGAAGGTGGCCAGGCTCAGGGCGCTGCGGAACGGACTCTCGGTATACACGATCCACATTTGCGGAATGATCAGGAAGAACACGCTGAAGGCGATTTCCCGATGCTGGAAGTTGGCGGCCGAAATCATCACCACGCTGAGCAGGAAGATGCTGAGCAGCAGCTTGCTCAGGTAGGGGCCGACCGCGGCTTCCTGGGCGCGGAAGTCGAGGCCACCGAACCAGGACTGGATCTGCGGGTAGCCGCGGCTAAGGAGTCCCAGGAACATCGGCGTGAGGACCAGGGCGCCGGCCATGTCGCCGATCCACCAGGGCAGCCACAGGCCCTTGGCGCCGGCCGGATCGAGCATGCCGCTGATTTCCAGCGACTGCACGCCGCTGAGCGCCGCGGCCAGCGCCGACAGCGAACCGATCGCCAGGAAGGCGATGATGATCGCCGGCAGCGACTGCATGGTGGAACGGCGCACGATCTGCCGCAGGATGCCGGCGCCGATGCCGTACGACAGGCAGTGCGCGACGCCGAATGTCAGGCCCGACATCAGCAGTTCCCGCCACTCCGTATGGTTCGGATACATGCTCGAGCCCCAGAAGGTGCTGGCGACCGAGCAGACCATGAGCATGGGCACGGCGCGCCATCCCATCACCAGTAGCGCGGCGAAGCTCAGGCCGGCCGGAGGGAACCAGAGGCTGGCATGCGGCGCATAGTGCATCAGGACGGAAATGCGCCAGAGCAGCAGCCAGGACACGCCCAGAGCGATGTGCCGATAGACGACACGATGACTGATCGTGCGCGCCCATGTCCCCGCGTGCTGCAGGGCCCGGGCATGCCAGGTTGGCTGGGAGGGCGAGGTCACGAGGGTGCCTGGTATTCCGTTAGCCTTGCTTCCAATAGTAGACCGAACCGTCATCGCTGCCGCCGAAGACAGCGTGGCCGTCGGCGCTGATGGCCATGGGCCAGTTCATCACCGGAGTGCCGTAGCGCCAGGACAGGCGGCCGCTGTCGACCTCGATGAGGTAGAAGTTGCCTGGAGTTTCCGATGGGCTTCCGGTCTGCGGCTGGCCATCGGTCGCGGTCACCCAGCGTGCGTCTCGGTCCATGTTGATGCCCGGGTTGGGCTGGTACTCGAGCGCATGCTGCCACAGCGCGACCGGGACGCATCGCGACGCATCACCTGCTTCCTGCCGCGTGCGCACAGCATACACGCAGCCGTTCTCGGCATCGGCGAGGTTGGCGCCACACACCACCCGCACCGCGTGATCGGTGCCCCGGGCAATGGCAATGCCATAGGCCACGTCCAGCGACATGTCCGCGGGTCCGTAGATCCACGCCGGCGTGCCGTCGGCCAGGCTGGTGTCCTGGTTGAACGCGGCAGCCTTGCCGTCATGGCGCGAGGCCGCCCACCAGCTGCCGTCGCCCAGCATCGCCACGTGCATGATGCCGCAGTCCGAATGGCTGGTGACGCGCAGCTTGAGGGTGCCGCCGTCGACCTCGAGCAGGTGGACCGCGCCGCCGGTGTCGGTTGCCGCCGCGAACGACGTGCGCCCGTCGGCGGCCAGGGCCAGGCTGCCGCTGCTGTCGAGCGAGGTGCCGACCACGATGCGTTTGCCGTTCCCGCTGATGGCGCAGGATCGGCAGTATTCGTTGGTGAACGCCTGCTCGGCGAGTTTCACGAAGCGGCCGTCCTGCAGGTCGTAGACGTGCAGACGATCGCCGCATACCGCGACGAGTCGCTGGCCATCGTCGCTCAGGTCGACCTGGTTCACGCGCGAGGGCAGTCGCTGGTCGAGCAGGCGCGTGCCATCATCGATGCGATAGGCGCGCAGGAAACCCGCGGCATCGGCGGTCTGGCTGATGGTGCCACCGGCGGCTCCAAGGTGGCCGTTGGCACTGACGGCGACCCAGAACACGCCCTGATAGGCGGCATTGCCGAGGGGGTCGTTCCAGCGCGGCTTGCCTTCCCGGTCGTAGCAGTACACGGCGAAATCTCCGGTGCCGTATTCCTGCGAGGTGCCGGCGAGGCAGACTGCTCCGTCAGCGCTGACGTCGGTTGAATTGATCTGGCAGCCGGATTGCGGCGTGCGCGTCCAATGCGGTGCCCGCTGATCCTTCACGCTACTTCCCCCTGTGGCCGGATCCTGGCCCTAGCATAGGACAGAAACACGTTCAGTTTTCAGCCCGGCTTGAAAAAGGCGGCCGGCCCGACGAAGTTCGGGCCGTGGCTGGCGTGACCGTGTGGCCCGCGGGGTCGCGGGGGTCAGGCGGCGCTGCCGGCGCCCGTGGCCAGCTTCCCTGGGCGCGTGCGCCACAGGGCCGTGAGCCCGCTGCACAGGCCAAGACTCAGTAGCCACGGGCTGTCCAGCACGTGCAGTGGCGCCCAGTCGGTCACCGCCTGCAACCAGGGGGCCGGTGACACCATGCCGTAGCTGGCGCCTGCCAGCAGTAGCAGCAGCATCAGCGACATCCCAGTGAGTTGATCGAATCGTTCGCTGGCGCCGGTCGGTGCGCGGACGACCTTGGCCGCGACGCGCTCGGCGAAGTCCGCGGGCAGCGGATCGGGCAGCGGCTGGCGCAGTGCGCGGGCCACCTGGCGGTAGGCGATCAGACGGGCGTCGCCGGCCTGTTCGGACAGACCCAGGCGTTCGGCGCGCAAGGCCTGCTCCTGGATGCGCCATTCGTCGGTGGGCAGGTCGGGTTCGTCGTGGCCGGGAGGCATGTTCATGGGCAGACTCCGATGCGGGTTTCCAGCAGCTGGCGCAGGCGGGCGCGGGCGCGGAACAGATGGCTCTTGACGGTGCCTTCGGCCAGGCCGGTGACAGCGGCGATGTCGGCGATCGGCAATTCGTCCAGATGATAGAGCGTGAGCACGCCGCGTTGCACCGGCGGCAGGCGCTCGATGGCGCCATGCAAAAGCGCGGCATGTTCGTCATCGACGGCCGCGGTTTCGACGTCGGCATCGTCGGCCACGCGGTCCAGCGGATCCTGCCCGCCGTCGCGCGCAGGCTCGGCCAGCGGAATGCGCTTGCGCTGGAGATGGCGCAGGGCCAGATTCCAGGCGATGCGGCCGATCCAGGTGCCCAGCGCGCTGTCGCCGCGGTACTGGCGCAAAGTGCGGTGCACGCGCAGAAAGGTCTCCTGGCACAGGTCGCGCGTATCCTCGGGATCGCGGACCAGGCGCTGGATGATGTGCCGACACAGGTTCTGGTGCGTTGTCACCAGGCGTGCGAACGCGCCCGGCGCATCGGCCAGCACGGCATTGACCAGTTCGCGGTCCGCGTTCATGCGGGAGGTTCCGGTTCCATGGCTGCTATAGATACGCCATTGCACGCCGTGGTTGCAGTGCATTTGCCTGCAACCGTATGGCTGCGGGCCGTATCCAACGGTTCGAATCCACTTCCTTCAACCGGAGCCTTTCATGATCAGTCCCCCACTCATTCCCATCGTCCTGTTCCTCTGCATCACCTACGCCATCAAGGCCATTCTCGACGCCCGCGTGCGCCTGCGCATGGTGTCGGAGGGCGTGGGCGAGGACATGGTGCGCTCGCTACTGAAGGAGGACGAGCAGCGCCGTCGTCTCGGCGCGCTGCGCTGGGGCGTGGTGCTGGTCGCGCTGGCCATCGGCTTCGGCATCATCCAGGCCGCCGGCTGGGACACCATCAACGCCGGCGTGGTCGCGGTGCTGGCCGCCGCCACCGGCCTGGGCAACCTGGCCTTCTTCGCGGTGGCCCGGCGGATGCAGTAACCCACCTGGGCCGGGCGCTGCCCCATGCGCCCGGCCGGACGGGCCGGCCTCAGCAACCGTGGTCCTTGCTTCGCGCCGTGCCGGTCTCTGGCGGCCCCGTGCGAGCCATGCCGAACAGGTCGCTCTGCACCAGGTGGCTGTCGGCATCGACGAAGCCGGAAAGGCCCACGCCGACCAGGCGGTAGCGCGTGGTCGGCGCCATCTCCACCCGCGAACGCAGGGCGCAGGCGATGTCGGCCAGCTCGCGTTCTGATCGTGGTGGCTGTTGCGGGGTGAGGCTGCGGGTCAGGATGCGGAAGTCCGCGGTCTTGAGCTTGAGGACCACGGTGCGCGCCACCCGCGGGTGTTCATCGTCGGTCTTGCGGTCGTAGGCGCTCCAGGTCTTGCCCGCGAGGCGGCGGATGTGCGGCTCCAGGGCATCCAGCGGCAGATCCTCGGCGAAGGTGTCCTCGGAGGAGATCTGCTGCAGCGTGCGGTCGTTGCTGACCGGGCGCTCGTCGATGCCGCGCGCCAGTTCGTACAGGCGCCCGCCCCAGCGGCCGAAGCGTTGCTCCAGCGCGCTGCGCGGATGCTTGCGCAGGTCGCCAACGGTGCGAATGCCGAGCTTGCCCAGGCGCTGCTGCATCACCTTGCCGACACCGGGAATCTTGCCCACGTCCAGTGGCGTCAGGAACGTCTCCACCTGGGCCGGGCGAATCACGAATTGCCCGTTGGGCTTGTTCCAGTCCGAGGCGATCTTGGCCAGGAACTTGTTCGGCGCGATGCCTGCCGAGGCGGTCAGTTGCGTCTCGTCGCGGATCTCGTCTCGGATGGCCTCGGCGGTGGCGGTGGCCGAGGGCAGGCCGGAGCGGGCGTGGGTGACGTCCAGATAGGCCTCGTCCAGCGACAGCGGCTCGATCAGCTCGGTGTGGCGCGCGAAGATCGCGTGGATCTGCCGGGAGACGGCCTTGTAGCGGGAAAAGTCCGGCGCCACGAACACCGCCTCCGGGCACAGCCGTTCGGCGCGCAGCGCCGGCATCGCCGAGTGCACGCCGAAGGTGCGTGCCTCGTAGCTGGCCGCGCACACCACCGAGCGCGCGCCGCGCCAGGCCACCACCACCGGCTTGCCGCGCAGGGACGGATCGTCGCGCTGCTCGACCGACGCGTAGAACGCGTCCATGTCGACGTGGATGATCTTGCGCGGGGAAGCCATGGTCGGGTCGGGACATGCGGACGACCCCCCGATTGTACGCAGGGCACGGGATCATGGCGGCAGGCCGGGTCAGCGTGCGGGGCTGTGGTTGTCCGGCTGCGCGGCCGTCTGCACCAGGTACAGGCGTACGTTGGCCTGGCCGCTGGGCAGGTGCAGGGCGGCGCCATGTTCCACGCGCAGCCCGGTTGCGGGTATCGCTGGTTGCATCGCGGCGCGCAGCGCCGAGGT
The DNA here is from genome assembly GCA_963821885.1 of uncultured Gammaproteobacteria bacterium. Taxonomy (GTDB): domain Bacteria; phylum Pseudomonadota; class Gammaproteobacteria; order Xanthomonadales; family Rhodanobacteraceae; genus Oleiagrimonas. The sequence goes on from CAWGFN010000003.1 coordinate 52,264, forward strand.
CAGGGTGCGGGTGTGATGCCAGCGCTGGATCGGTGCGGGCAGCAGGGCGGCCAGTGCCAGTGCCGGGACGGCCACCGCCACGGCCCAGCGCAGCGCACGGCGGGAACGTCGGCGGCGCGATCCGGCCTCGGCGAGGCGTGCTCGAAGGCGCACCGCGCCGCCGGGCGGTGGATCCAGTTCGGGCAGCAGGGATTTCAGTTCACGCATCGTCTTGGGTTCCCATCGATTGCCTCAGTCGCGCCATGGCCTGGTGCTTGCGCGAAGCCACGGTGCCGGCGGGGATGCCCAGCACCGCGGCGATCTCGGCGCCGCGCAGGCCACTGAATTCGGCCAGAAGCAGCACCTCGCGCGAGGCCGCCGGAAGCTCGGCCAGGGCCTTCCGCAGCCGGCGCACGGCGAGGAAATCGGACGCGCCCGACTCGGCTGCCAGCGGCGCGACCTCGTCCAGCGAGCCGAATCGCCACAGCTTGCGCCAGCGCAGCCGGTTGCGCGCCAGGTTCAGCGCCGTGGTCCACGCCAGCGCATCCAGCGTGTCCGGCTCCACCCGATCGCGCCGCGCCCAGATCCGCAGGTAGGCGTCGTGGATCAGATCCTGGCAGTCCTGGGCCTGCCACAGCATGCGGTAGAGCACGTTGTAGAGCGGTTTCTCCAGGCGCCGGTAGCTGGCATGGAGCGCATCCTCGCGCAACGTCACGCCCGCGGCGCCTCAGTGCGCGGACTCGGTGGATTGATCCACTTGCACGACCAGCAGGTTCATCAGGGTCCGGTTGCCGGAGTCCGGCTTTGCACCCGGGTTGCTGGGGCCCTGGGCCAGCACCAGGTAATGGCCGGAACGCACGATGGCACTAGTGTCCAGAAGGGGAAAGGTGCGCTTGGTCTGATCCTGGAATTTGACGTCCAGGTCGATCAGTCCACCCGCGCTGGGCCCGGCATTGAATTCGAAGATGTGGTGGTGGCTGGTCATGATCCTTCCGCCATTGTTGGAGGCGGCATCGGTGGAAAAGCGGCTCACCGAGGAGACGGCTTCCTCGAGCACGAAATGGCTGGGGCCCAGCGATGCGCGGATGAGCTTGAGCGTGGGTGCCAGCGGTTCGAGCGCCGCATCGTCCGGCCCGGTGCCCGCCTTGGCCTGCACGACCCAGAAGTGGACGTGGTACTGGTAGATCTTCGCTGCATCGGGCCGGACGTTCTTCGCGTCCTCGGACAGGGTGCGAATTGTCGCTCGGATGGATCGCTGCAGGTCCTCGGGCGCCAGCACCATCACGGTGCCGGGAAAGGGCGAGGTCACGCGCATCCCGTTGTCGCGACCCTTGACGATGTTGCCCACGGTGTTGCCGGCCAGCACGCTGTGCAGGGCTTGGACCAGGTGCTGTGAATCCTGTGCCGGCACATGGTAAAGCTCGAGCTTCATGGTTGCCGCCTGTGTGGTGCCCGGCTGAGCGTGCTGGCAGGCGGTCAGGCCCAGGACGAGCACGGTGGCGGCGAGGGTGGCAACGAGCTTGTTCATGATCAACTCCCTGGCGGGGCGATGGACCCACCTTCCTCCATGTATACCCGCGAGCGCGGATTTGTTTCATCCGGGTTCCGGCCGGGGCACGGGACCACCTGGGCGTGCGCCCTGTTATAAAAGGTCATTTCCTGCTCGCTGGAGTGCCTGCTCGATGACATCCAATCCCCTGCTGCGCATGTTTCCCGTCCTGCTCGTGCTTGCAGCAAGCGCGACCGCCGCCGCGGGACCGGCGGCCGGACCTGACCTGGCCACGGTCTGCCCTGCCTTCGCGACATGGCTGAAGACGCATCACAAGGCGCCGCTCCCGCGGGCGACGGGCAAGCCGTCCGATCCGGCCATGCGCAAGGCGCTGCTGGAGATGATGCGGCGCGACCAGGCCGCCCGCCACGCCATGATCGACGCGCAGGGCAAGGCATCGCAGGCAGCGGCGGGCAAGCAGCTGGCCGCGGTCGATGCGGCCAACCTCAAGCGCCTGGCGCCGATGCTCGACGAGCACGGTTTCCCGTCGCCGGCGCGGGTGGGCCGGGATGGCGTGGAAGCGGCCTTCGTCCTGGTCCAGCATGCCGACAGCGATCCGGCATTTCAGGCGCGCATGTTGCCGCAACTGGCGAAGCTGCATGGACAGGGCGAAGTGTCGGGCCAGAAATTCGCCTTGCTTACCGATCGCGTGTTGCGCGCGCAGGGCAAGCGGCAGCGCTACGGCACGCAGTTCGGGCCGGACAAGGCGCATCCCGGAACCGTCGTCCTACAGCCGGTGGAGGATGCGGCACACCTCGATGCGCGTCGCGCCGGGGTCGGCCTGCCGCCGCTGAAGGACTATGCCTGCGTGTTGTCGGCGACTTACCGCATGCCGGTGTCCCTGGGCGCGGGCGCGCCGGTGAACGCCTCTGGCAAGGCGCTCTGAACGCGGGGCTCAACGGCGCCGTTCGCGTTCGCGGCGGCGGTGTTCGCTCTCGGCCAGCACCTTGGCCTGGTTCATCGATTTCAGCCACAGCGCGTGCTGCTCGGCGTCGTTCTCGATCTTCTCGGGGATGTGGCTGAAGGGGATGCGCATGGGCGCGGCCTCGTGCTCGAGCGCGCGCTGCATGCTGCCGAAGTAGACCCTGTTGAGGCCGTACTTGGCGTTGATGCGGTCGACCACGGCGTCGAGCTTGCGGTGCTCCTCGCGTGGAGCGAACAGCGAGCCGCTGCTCTGTCCGCGCTCGACCAGTTTGTGCAGCGTCACGCCGACCGCCAGTGGCACGGCGTCGCGCGGTCCCGGCAGCACGGGCGCGCGGGGACGGCCGCCGCGCAGCATGAGGTCCATCAGGTGCAGCAGGGTGCGGCTGTCGTCGGTGGGGTCGAAGCCCAGGTCCGCGCCCCAGCGTTCGTCGTGGCCGAGGAAGCGGATGTTCACGGCCAGGGCGCCGGCCATCAGCGCGTCGCGGCGCATGCGCATGGCGGCCTTGGCCAGCAGCTTGACCAGCACCGCGCGGGCGGCCGTGGGCGTGCGCAATTCCGGGCCCAGCACGTGCGAGTGGCCGATCGAGGCGCGCGTGGTCTTCGGCGCCGGCAGCCAGTGGCCGCGCAGCAGTCCCCACATGCGCACGCCCTCGATGCTGCCCCAGGCGTGCCGCAACAGGTGCTTGGGCGCGGCGGTCAGGTCGGCCACGCTGTGGATGCCGTGCTCGAGCAGGCGCCGGTGCATGGACGGGCCGATCCCGCACAGGTCGCGCAGTTCCAGGCGATGCAGCACGTGCGGCAGGTCGCCGGGCTCGATCACGGTCAAGCCGTCGGGCTTTTGCATGTCCGAGGCGGTCTTGGCCAGCCACGGGTTGGGCGCGATGCCGATCGAGCAGCGGATCGCGCCGCCGGGCGCGACGGCGGCGATCTCGGCCTTGACCTGGCGCGCGACCTCGACGGCAACGTCGCGGTTGCACTGGCGCCCGACCAGCTCGCAGGCGACCTCGTCGATGGAACCGGGCACGCCGACCGGCACGGCGCGGTCGATGGCCTCCATCAGCGTGTGATGCCATTGCACGTAGAGCGCGGGCCGCGCCTGCACGATGGTGATGTCCGGGCACAGCCGGCGCGCCTCGCGCACCATGGTGCCGGTCTTCACGCCGAAGGCCTTGGCCTCGTAGCTGGCGGCGATGCAGCAGGTGGTCTCGGCCGCCACCGGCGCCACGCCCACCGGACGCCCGCGCAGCTCCGGGCGCTCGTGCTGCTCCACCGAGGCGAAGTAGCTGTTGAAGTCGACGAAGAGGGTGCGGAGTTTCATGGCGGCGGGAAGCCTGCCGCCCGTGGGTCTCAAGGGCGGCGACGGTGCGTCATTCGATGATGTCGTGGGCCTGGTACAGGCGCACCAGGGGCTCCATGTCGAGCAGGTAGCGATCTTCCTCGTCCAGGTACACCGCCTGCTCGGGATCGCTGCCGGCCCAGTCGCGCATGGCCTGCATGTCGCGCCACAGCGTGATGACCTGGAATTCGCACTTGTCGCCCTGCTCGCGCTGCAGGATGTAGGAGTGCAGGAGACCGGCCACGCCCGTCAGGCGTGGCACGGCCATGTCCTGGAGGTGTTCGCGGTACGCGTCGGCCTGGTCCAGCGACGTGATCCCGCGCCAGATTCGGGCGATCATGAGGCGCTCCCGGCGGCGGTTCCAAACCCCAGCGTATCACCGGCGGCCGGCCGGCGAGGTTAAGCTGGCGTTGCCCCTGTGCCGGTGGCCTGAACGGCGCCGAACGGGGCGATTTCCAGGCATGGGGCGATGGAGTGGGCGTGCGGATACTGGTGTTTGGTGCGAGTGGCATGGTCGGACGGGCGCTGCGGCCCATGCGGGTCGCGGCGGGCGATACGCTGGTCGCCGTCAGCCGCCAGCCGCGAACGGCGCAAGCCGGCCTGGACTGGCATCGGGGCACGCTGCCCGCGGACGTGCCGGCGCTGCCGGCCTGCGAGGCCATCGTCAGCCTCGGGCCGCTGGATCATTTCGTCGCCTGGCTGGCCACGGCCGACCTGCGCCATCGCCCGCGCATCGTGGCCTTGTCCTCGATGAGCGCCGAGAGCAAGCAGGCCTCGCCGCTGGCGGCCGAGCGCGACGTGGCCGCGCGGCTGCGCGCGGCCGAGACGCGACTGGCGCAGGTGGCGGGAGATCATGACCTGGCCTGGACGGTGCTGCGCGCCACGCTGATCTACGGTGAGGGCGATGAAGGTGGCCTGGACGGGCTGGCCCGCCGCGCGTCGCGCTGGCGGATCTTTCCGCTGCCCGCCGGCCGCGGGCTGCGCCAGCCGATCCACGCCCGCGACCTGGCCGCCGCGGTGGACGCGGTGCTGCACGGCGACGGCGCGGCCGACGGCTGCGTGCTGCCCGCGGGCGGCGGCGAACGCCTGAGCGCGACGGCCATGTTCCGGCGTGTCCGCGCCGCGCTGCCGCGCTGGACGTTGCCGCTCCCGGTGCCGCGTGCCCTCCTGCGGCTGGCGGCGCGCTGTGTCCCGCGCTGGCGCGGCGCGATCGCGCGCCTGGACAGCGACCTGGTGGCCGACAATCGCCAGCTTGAGGCACGCCTGGGCGTGCATCCGGGTCCGTTCCGGCCCGGCGCGGATCGGTCCTAGCGCGAGAACCCGGCCAGCGGGATCAGCACCAGCAGGGCGATCGCGCCCACGCACAGGCAGGCGTTGCCGAGGCTGATGCGGTGGCCGTCGCCGCGTGGCACCAGGCGCCACAGCAGCGCCACGCCGAGCAGCATGTCGATGAAGAAGGCCGCACGGATCCAGCCCGAGGCGAGCAGGGCATGCGCGCCGCCGACGGCCTGCTTGCCGCCGATCATGATCAGCGCCACCGTCACCGCGCTGGCGCCCAGCGCCCACAGCAGGCAGGCCAGGTAGGTGCGATTGAAGGGCACCGGGCAGCGCGTGCTCCAGCGCAGCAGGCCCCAGCAGACCAGGGCCATCAGCAGCGCCAGGACGCTGTCGGCGAGGATCGCCCAGACCAGGGTGGAACTGATCGCCAGCAGTGAGCTCATGACGTGGGCCGCCGTGCAAAACGGCCATTGTGCCGCATGGCGCTCAGTAGCGCAGGCCCACGCGGCGCATCACCTTGCCCAGCAGCCAGGCCGGGCCGACCAGCAGGTAGGACAGGTCGGTCAGGAACGAGGGGCGCCGGCCCTCGATGGCGTGGCCGATGAACTGGCCGATCCAGGCCGCCACGAACAGCGCCGCGGCCAGGATGCCCATGTTCCTGGCGCCTAGACGGCCGTACAGGACATGGGTGAGCAGGGCCAGCAGCACGAACACCACCGCCATGCCCAGGCCGATGGCCCGCGAGGTGCGGTAGTAGAAGAGAAACGACAGGAACATCGCCAGCACGGCCCAGGACCCCTGGCGCAGGAACTGCGGCGGCACCGGGATGATCCACAGCGCGGCGATCACGCACCACAGGATGACGGGTACGCAGACCCAGTGGATCAGGCGGTTGGTGGCGTTCTGGTGGTCCTGGCTGTAGGCCGCGAACCATTGGTGGGCGTCGCGCATGTCCTGCTCCCCTCGTGCATGGATCGCAATATCCTTGCGCCACGCGGGGCCGCGATAAAGTTGCAGTGCGTCAATACGCGATGCCGGAAGGGTCGCCCCCGCGCATCCGTGGCCCGGATAAGCGAAGCGCATCCGGGGAAATCCGACACCAGGCGCATGACCCATGCACCGTGGCACCGATGGCCACTTGCGCCATCCCGGATGCGGCTGCGCCTTATCCGGGCTATGCGACACGTCCGGCCGGCTCAGTCCACCTCGATGCCGGCCAGGCGCTTGAGCGCCTCGGCGTAGCGCGCCGCGGTGCCTTCGATGACCTCGCGCGGCAGCGACGGCCCCGGCGCCTGCTTGTTCCAGTCCAGCGTCTCCAGGTAGTCGCGCACGAACTGCTTGTCATAGCTGGGCGGGCTGATGCCGACGGCGTATTCGTCGGCGGGCCAGAAGCGCGAGGAGTCGGGGGTGAGCATCTCGTCCATCACGTACAGCGTGCCGTCGGCGTCGGTGCCGAACTCCAGCTTGGTATCGGCGATGAGGATGCCGCGCTCGGCCGCGTAGGCGGCGGCGAAGCGGTAGATCGCCAGGGTCGCCTCGCGCACCTTCTCGGCCAGCTCGCCGCCGATCGTCGCCACCACCTGGTCGAAGCCGATGTTCTCGTCGTGGTTGCCCACGGCGGCCTTGGTCGAGGGCGTGAAGATCGGCTCGGCCAGCTGCTCGGCCTGGCGCAGGCCGGCGGGCAGCTCGATGCCGCACAGCTTTCCGCTGGCCTGGTAGTCCTTCCAGCCCGAGCCGATCAGGTAGCCGCGGGCGATGGCCTCCACCGGCACCGGCTTGAGCTTCCTGGTGACCACGGCGCGCTTTTCGTACAGCGCGACGTCCGTGCCCGCGGGCAGCACCTCGGCCACCGGGGTGCCGGTCAGGTGGTTGGGCGCGATGTGCGCGGTCTGGCCGAACCAGAAATTGGAGATCTGGGTGAGCATCTCGCCCTTGCCGGGAATGGGGTCGGGCAGGATCACGTCGAACGCGGACAGGCGGTCGCTGGCGACGATCAGCAGGCGGTTGCCGGGCAGTTCGTAGACGTCGCGGACCTTGCCGCGGTAGATCGGCTCGAGGCCGGGCAGATCCGAATGCTTGAGGCAGGTAGGCACGGCGAAACATTCCCGGTGGGCAGGCGCGCATTGTAGCGGCGCGCGGCGTGGCGCGGGGCGGCGGGCTGCTAGAATCGCCCGCTTGCGACCGCCGTGCCCGCCCGGACCCCGATGACATCCATGCTCTCGCCGATATCGCCGCGCCCCGCGCTCCGGACCGGAGGCGCGTCCTGATGGGCGCGTTCATTGGCGCGATCATCGGCGCCTATCTCATGCACAGCTTCGTCGGCGCGCTGATCGGCGGCTTCATCGGCTGGCTGATTACCTCGCAGGCGCGCGCGGCGCGGCCGCGGGCGTCCTTCGACGCGGTCATCGAGCCCTTGTTCGGCCTGCTCGGCGCGGTGGCCAAGGCCGACGGCCGGGTCAGCGAGGCCGAGATCGCCGTGGCCGAGCGGCTGATGTCGCGCATGGGCCTGGACGGCGACCGGCGCCGCCACGCGGTGGCCAGCTTCAACGCCGGCAAGCAGTCCGGCTACGACATCGACGCCACCCTGTCGCGCCTGCGCCAGTGGGCGGGGGGGCGTCGCGACCATGCCATCACCATCCTCGACGTGGTGGTCGACACGGCGCTGGCCGAGGGCGTGGGCGAGCGCAAGATGCAGATGCTCCGGCAGCTGGCCGCGGCGCTGCGCATCAGCGAGATGGAGCTGATGGCGGTGATGGCGATGAAGGGCTACGCCTGGAACCCGTCCGGCGGTCGCGGCCCCGGCGGCGGCTACGTGCCGCCGCGGCGCGCGCCATCGGGTCCCGACCCCTATGCCGTGCTCGGCGTGCAGCGCGATGCCGACGACCGCGCCATCAAGCGCGCCTACCGCAAGCTGATTTCCGAACACCATCCGGACCGCCTGGGCGACCTGCCCGAGGACCTGCGCCGGCGCGCCGAACAGCGCGCCAGCGACATCAACGCGGCCTACGAACGCATCAAGAGCGAGCGCGGCCTGAAGTGATCGCTCGCGGTGCGCGTGCTACAAAGACCATCCATCGACGCGCCGCGCGCGCCGCGTGACCTTCGGGAAATCTCCATGGCCAAGCAATCACCCGTCATCGCACCGTCCATCCTCTCGGCCGACTTCGCGCGCCTGGGCGAGGACACCCGCGCCGTGCTCGAGGCCGGCGCCGACTGGGTGCACTTCGACGTCATGGACAACCACTACGTGCCCAACCTCACCATTGGCCCGATGGTGTGCAAGGCGCTGCGCGACTACGGCATCGAGGCGCCGATCGACGTGCACCTGATGGTCAAGCCGGTCGACCGCATCGTTCCCGATTTCGCCAGGGCCGGCGCCAGTTCGATCAGCTTTCATCCCGAAGCCAGCGAGCATGTCGACCGCACCCTCGGCCTGATCCGCGACAGCGGCTGCCAGGCCGGCCTGGTGTTCAACCCGGCAACGCCGCTGAATCACCTGGATTACGTGCTGGACAAGGTCGACCTGGTGCTGCTGATGTCGGTCAATCCGGGCTTCGGCGGACAGAGCTTCATCCCCGCGACGCTGGACAAGCTCAAGCAGGCGCGCGCGATCATCGACGCCAGCGGCCGCGACATCCGCCTGGAGGTCGACGGCGGCGTGAAGGCCGACAACATCGGCGCCATCGCCGCGGCCGGTGCCGACACTTTCGTCGCCGGTTCGGCGATCTTCGGCGCCGCCGACTACAGCGCCGAGATCGCGGCGATGCGTCGCGCCATCGGCTGAGGCGCGGGCGGCGCGATCCGTGTCGCCCACACCACGTAGCGCAGTGGTCCCCCCGGGATCAGCGCGTCGAAGGGATAGCAGGTCACCAGCAGCAGGCCGTCCGCGCTGCCCGCGGCAGGCAGTCGCGCGTGGCGGCTGTCGATGACCTGCATGCGCGTGACCCGGTAGCGGGCCCGTCCCTGCGCACTGTCGATGGCGATGCGGTCGCCGCGGCGCAGCTCGCGCAGGAAGGTGAACTGGGTGTCGCGATGCGCGCTGATCACGCTCACGCCGTGCGCGCCGGGTGGCGCGCTGGAGGGCGTCCAGCCCGGGCCGAAGGCCAGCGCCTGGCCGCTGTCGCGATCCAGCACGATCAGCTGCTTGTCCAGGCGCGGCACCCGCAGCCGCGCGATCGGGGCCATGTCCGCCCATGGCCACGGCTTGCGCAGATGGCGGCCGTGGTCGCTGCGCGTCCATGCGCGTTCCAGCATCACCTGCGCCACGGCGGCCTTCAGGTATATCCACTCGGCGCTGCCCCCCAGCACTGCCGCGACAAGCAGCAGCAGTGCCGGGGCCCACAGGCGGTGGCGCCGCGCGATCACGCCGCCCCCGAGCCGCGACGCTGCAGCCAGGCGACCAGCGCGGCCAGCATCGCGGCGATCGCCGCCAGCGCCATCAGCAGCGGCGCCGGGGTCGCGGTCTGGGCGAAGGCCGAGCCGGCCGGCAGCGCGTTGGGGATCTGCGTGTCGCGCAGGGCCTGGCCGACGTCGCGCGAGGGCGTCTGCTCGACCGCGACCAGGCTGGTGTAGCGGCTGACCAGGTGCGCGGCAAGCGCGGTCTTGACGATCTGCGGCTTCAGCACGCTCTCGTCACCGCCGCGGCTCAGCTGCGACTCCAGGTCGTCGATGCGCGACTGCGCCCACAGCCGATCCAGGCCCTGCGCCGTCTCGGCGTGGTCCAGCGACACCGGGTCGCTCCAGGCGCGGTCGGCCAGCTGGCCGTGCAGCTGCACCTGGCCGCCGGGCGCGTCCAGGCGTGCGGTGACCAGCAGCGGCTCGCCCAGATACAGGTCCGGCAGCTGGCGCGGGTAGGCGCTGGCGCCGTGCGGCCAGTCGATGTGGATGTCGCGCAGGGCCGGATGCCCGAGGCGCGCCAGCAGGCCGCGCATGGCGCTGCCCACCTCGTGCAGGTCGGGGATCAGCGTCTCGCTGCCGCGGCCGTGGCGGGCGGCCTCGGTCACGAAGCCGCCGGCGGGCGCGCTGCCGATGCCGACCGGGAACAGGCGCGAATCGCCCAGGTCGCGGTCGATCAGGTTCAGCAGGCCGGCCGGGTTGTCGACCGCGCCATCGGTGGCGAACACCACCTGGCGCACGTAGCCCTCGGGCGCATGTCCGGACAGCGCCGCGGTCAGCGCCGGCGCCATCTCGGTGCCGCCGCCCGCCTGCAGGTTGGCGACCCACGCGCGCGCGGCCTTGACCGCCTCCGGCGTGGCCGCCACCGCCTGCGGGGTGCAGCATCTGCATGTCGGAGTTGAATTCGATCACGTTGAAGCGGTCGATCGGGCGCAGGTTCTTCAGCGCCAGGTCCAGCGCCGCGCGCGCCTGGCGGATCGAGGCGCCCTGCATCGAGCCGGAAGTGTCGATCACCAGGATCAGCTCGCGCGGCAGGATCCGCGCACGCTGCTGCGGCGGCATCACCATCAGCGTGGCGTAGTGGGCATCGCCCACGGTCTCGACGAAGCTGGCCACGTTGGGCTGGGTCTGCGGTGCCGGCGTCCAGCGCAGGATGAAGTCGCGGTCGGGCACCACGCTGGCCGCGTGCAGCTGCACGTTCCAGGCCTGTCCCTGGTGCGTGGCGTCGATGGCGTGGCTGGGACTGCTGACCGAAGCCAGCGGCACGCCCGGGTGCAGCGCGACGTGGATGCGGGTCTTGAGCGGCGGTTCGTTGCGCGTGGCGGTGAACGCCTGCGGGCCGGTGATGCCCGGATCGTGGGCGGCGTCCACGGCGGCCTGCCGCTGGTGGTAGCGCGGCGTGTAGGTCAGCGGAAAGCGCAGCGAGAAGGTGCCGTCGCGATAGTCGATGCGCTGCCAGTAGTGCAGCTCCACGTCGACGGTCTCGCCCGGCGCCACGTTGGTCACCGCGGTGCGGAACAGGTGGCCGCTGTCGGCCTCGACCAGCGCCGCCTTGCGTCCGCTGCTGGCCGCCTGCGCGAAGGCCTGTCGCGCGGCCTGTTTCTCGCGGATGTTGCCGACGATGGTGCGCGTGCCGATGTGCAGCGTCATCGCGTAGACGGCCGCGCCCTCGGGCAGCGGCAGCAGGTACTGGCCCTGCATGAAGTCCGTGCCGTCGTTGCGGAAGCGCTGGTGCAGCACGACATCGGCGACCAGGCCGTCGACGCGGTAGGACACGTCGGTGTCCAGGCTGGCCAGCACGTGGCGCACGCCGCCGGCATCGACGAAGCGCAGCTCGCCGCTGCCGGGTGCCTGCTGGGCGCGCAGCGTGGCCGTGCACAGCAGCAGCAACAACAGCGCGATGGGGGCGCGCCATCCGATCGGGCGCATGGTGGAGTGGGTTGGATGGTTCACGGCGTGCCTCCCTGTGCGTGGTCGTGGCTGCCATTACAAAGGGGCGTGCGGGCCGTGCGACGGCGCGATTGCGACCATGGTCAGGCGGGGTGTGGCCGGATGCGGGCAATGAGGCGTGACCGGTCATGTGATGGCCAGACGTTGCATCCCATCCGCATCACGTCGCCCGGACAAGCGAAGCGCATCCGGGATGCCCCGTGGGACTGTCCGGGTGCACGGCGCCGCGCGCGTGGTCCCGGATGCGGCCGATGACCTTGTACGTGCTGTGCACGGGCACGAGGTTTTTCGCGTGGCATCCCATGCCCCGGTCGTGCGTTCCGCACCGCCCGGATGCGGACGAGGAACAAAAAAGCCCCCGCGCGGGGCGGGGGCAATCGGAGTCGCCATGAAGGCGGTCGGGGCGTCAGAGCGGTTGCCATTCCGGGTCGGGCTCGGCCGGTTCCGCGAGCGCCGCGGGTCCTTCCGCGGCGCTCGCGCCGGCGCCTTCCACGGCAATCGGCAGGAAATCGTCGATGAGGTTCATGTCGGTGGTCTCCGCGGCGGTCACAGCAGGAACACCACGAGCGCCAGCAGCAGGGCGCCGAGGGCCAGGGTCACGCGCAGCGGCTCGAGGCCGGGTTCGAGGTCGGAAGGGGCGGTGGTGGTGGACATGTCGTTCTCCGTGCGGGGCTTTCGGTGTCCATGAAAGCGCCGAGCCGGGCGCGGTTGCCGGCGGCGCGCGGTCGATTCGCGGGCCAGATGTGGCCGAATGCGGGCACCTGCGGCGCGCGCCTTGCGCCGGCGCGCGCGGCCATGCAGTCTGCATTCCAACACCACTGCATCGTGCAAGGAGCCCGGCATGGGTCGCCACATCGCCATCGTCGAGGACGAACCGTCCATCCGCGCCAACTACGTCGAGGCGCTGACCCGCTTCGGCTACGACGTCCGCGGCTACGCATCGCGTCGCGAGGCCTCCAACGGATTCGCCACCCGCCTGCCGGAACTGGTCATCATCGACATCGGCCTGGGCGACGAACCGGAGGGCGGCTTCGACCTGTGCCGCGAGCTGCGCGCCAAGTCGGCCACGCTGCCGATCATCTTCCTGACCGCGCGCGATTCGGACTTCGACGTGGTCTCGGGCCTGCGTCTGGGCGCCGACGACTACCTCAGCAAGGACACCAGCCTGCACCACCTGGCCGCGCGCATCGGCGCGCTGTTCCGCCGCATCGAGGCGCTGAAGACGCCCGAGGCCAGCGAGACGGTGATCGAGCACGGTCCGCTGAAGCTGGAATCGGAGCGCATGCGCATCACCTGGAACGGCGCCGAGGTGCCGCTGACGGTGACCGAGTTCTGGATGGTGCACACCCTGGTGCGCTTCCCCGGCCACGTGAAGAACCGCGACCAGCTGATGCGCGAGGCCGAGCTGGTGGTCGACGACGCCACCATCACCTCGCACATCAAGCGCATCCGCAAGAAGTTCGTCGCCGTGGCGCCGGAGTTCGACGCCATCGAGACCGTGCACGGCGTCGGCTACCGCTGGAAGCCGTGAAGGCCGGGGCATCGGGCATGCATCATGAGTCGAGCGCCGTCGCAGCCATGAGGCCACCTGCGCGTTGCAGGCATGCGGCCAGCATCGGGCGTCCCGACGCCTGCCTTTCCCGGGTCCCGGGTCCCGGGTCCCGAGTCCCGCCCTCCTCATGACCCTGCGCCGCAAACTGCTGCTGGTCGCCCTGTCGACGCTGATCCTGCCGCTGGTCGGCCTGCTCTACGTGCGGCAGATGGAGACGCTGCTGCGGCGCGGCCAGGCGCAGGCGCTGGCGGCCTCGGCGCACGCCCTGGCGCGGGCGCTGGTGGTGGTCGGCGCGAGCCTGCCGGACACCGGCGGCTGGTACGTGCAACGTCCCAGCGGACCGATCACCGTCGACGGCTACGGCGACGACTGGGGTCCGCTGACGCCGTGGGCGCAACCTCTGGGCCAGCGCGGGCGCCTGATGCTGGCGCGCGACGACGCCTGGCTGTACCTGTTCCTGACGGTCGACGACACCACGCGCACGCGCAGCGACGCCGATGCGCCGGACGCCATCCGCGCCGACCACGTGATGCTGACCCTGGCGCGCGGGCCGCTGCACTGCAGCTACCTGGTCGCCAGCGCCGCGCCGGGCGGTTTCTCGGCGCCGGCGCGCAGCGACTGCACGGCATTGGGCTTTCCCGACCACCTGGACGGGCAGTGGCAGGACAACGGCAGCGGCTACCGCATCGAGATGCGCCTGCCGCGCGCGCTGGGCGTGACCGGCTTGGGTCTGCGCCTGCACGATGCCGATGCGGCGAGCGCGGACCAGGTCGAGGCCGTGCGTCCACTGCTGAGCTATTCGAAGCCGCTGGCCACCGAGCTGGCGCAGCTCGCGCCCGACGGCGTGCAGGCGCGCCTGATCGGCCCCGACGCCTGGCTGCTGGCCAGCGCCGGTTCACTGCAGGAGACGGGCCGCTCGCGGCAGCGCCCGGGCTGGCTGGCCTACACGCTGTACCGGGTGCTGATCGCCGCGCCGTTCGACGACCCGCAGCCCTGGACCGAGGACGCGCCGCGCCTGGACACGCCACAGGTGCGTTCGGCGCTGGCCGGCGAGGACGCGGTGTCGTGGACCCTGGGCGAGCACCGCGGCAGCGTGGTGCTGAGCGTGACCGTGCCGGTGATCGGCGCCGACGGCAAACAGCACGGCGCGCTGCAGATGGACCAGGCCAGCCTGGCGGTGCCGCTGCTGGCCAACCGCGCGCTGTACGCGCTGCTGCTGGCCAGCCTCGGCGTGCTGCTGCTGGCCGGCCTGGTGCTGTTCGGCTTCGCCACGCGCCTGAGCCTGCGCCTGGGTCGCCTGCGCGATGCCGCCGAGCAGGCGCAGGCACGCGACGGCCGATACCCGGGGCCGTTCCCGCTGCACGGCGACACCGACGAGCTGGGCGACCTGGCGCGCAGCTTCGAGCGCCTGACCCAGGCCGTGGCCGGCTACAACGACTACCTGCGCACGCTGGCGTCCAAGCTCTCGCACGAGCTCAACACGCCGCTGGCGATCGTCAAATCCTCGATGGACAACCTCGAGCATGCCGGCCTGCCCGATGCGGCGAAGCCGTACATGCAACGCGCCCGCGACGGCGTCACGCGCATGGGCGCGCTGGTGCGCGCGATGAGCGAGGCCAAGCAGATCGAGCGCGCGATCGAGGCCGGCGAGGCCGAGGACATGGACCTGCGCGACGTGGTGCGCGGCTGCGCCGAGGGCTACCGCGCGCTGGCCGCGCCGCGTCGCATCGAGCTGGACCTGCCGGACCAGCCGGTGCACCTGCACGGCGCGCCGGAGCTGATCGCGCAGGCGCTGGACAAGCTGTTCTCCAACGCCGTCTCGTTCACCCCGGCGGACGGCTGGATCCGCCTCTCGCTGCACGTCGAGGGCGACGAGGCGGTGCTGGCCATGGCCAACCAGGGCCCGCCGCTTCCGGCCACCATGCAGGACCGGCTGTTCGATTCGCTGGTCAGCGTGCGCGAGGACCGCGGTCACGAAAGTGCCCCGCATCTGGGCCTGGGCCTGTACGTGGTGCGCCTGATCGTCGAGCGCCATCGCGGTCGCGCCGAGGCGCGCAACCTGGATGACGGCATGGGCGTGGCGTTCACCCTGCGCCTGCGCGGGCTGCCGCGCGAACACCTCTGAGGCCGCGCATCCGCGCGCGCTCGCTCGCCTGGCAAGGGCGGTGCTATCTTCACCGGCCTGCCTCGCTTGACGAAGACCGCCCGTGATCTCCCACGACCAGTTCAAGGAACTCGCCGCCGCCGGCCACACCCGCATCCCCGTGGTGCGCGAGGTGTTGTCGGACCTGGACACCCCGCTGTCGGTGTACCAGAAGCTGGCCGATGGCCCGTACACCTATCTTTTCGAGTCGGTCGAGGGCGGCGAGAACTGGGGCCGCTATTCGATCATCGGCCTGCCGGCCCGGCGGGTGTACAAGCTGCGCGCGAACACCCTGGAGGTGGAGGATTTCGGCGAGGTGGTCGAGACCCGCGAGCTCAGCGACCCGCTGGCCGAGATCGAGGCCCTGCGCAAGAGCTTCGATGTGCCGCAGCTGCCGAACCTGCCGGCCTTCACCGGCGGCCTGGTCGGCTACTTCGGTTTCGAGACCATTGGCTACATCGAGCCGCGCCTGGCCAACTGGGACCGCCCCGACGAGCTGGGCACGCCCGACGTGCTGCTGATGCTGTCCGAGGAGCTGGCGGTGTTCGACCGCCTCAAGGGCCGTCTGTACCTGATCGTGCATGCCGACCCGTCGCAGCCGCAGGCCTGGGCGCGCGCGCAGCGGCGCCTGGCCGAGCTGACCTTCCGCCTGCGCAATTCCGGCTCGACCTATCCCGAGAACCTGCACCCCGAGCCGCTGGCCGAAGGCGACTTCAAGTCCTCGTTCACGCGCGATGAATTCGAGGCCATGGTCGAGACGGCCAAGGAATACATCCGCGCCGGCGACATCTTCCAGGTGGTGCCCTCGCAGCGCCTGAGCGTGCCGTTCAGCGCGCGCCCGGTGGATGTCTACCGCGCCCTGCGTGCGTTGAACCCGTCGCCGTACATGTACTTCCTGGACCTGGGCGAAACGCAGATTGTCGGCTCCTCGCCGGAGACCCTGGTGCGGCTGAAGGACGGCAAGATGATGGTTCGCCCGTTGGCCGGCACGCGCAAGCGCGGCGCCACGGAGGAAGAGGACCGGGCGCTGGAAGCCGAACTTCTGGCCGACCCGAAGGAACGCGCCGAGCACGTGATGCTGATCGACCTGGGCCGCAACGACGTCGGCCGGGTCAGCGTCGACGGCACGGTGGAAGTCAGCGAGTCCTTCAGCATCGAGCGCTACTCGCACGTCATGCACATCGTCTCGCAGGTGCAGGGCACGGTGCGCGAGGGAACCAGCTACATGGACGTGCTCAAGGCCGCGTTTCCGGCCGGCACGCTCAGCGGCGCGCCGAAGATCCGCGCGCTTCAGATCATCCAGGAACTGGAACCGCACAAGCGCAACATCTACGCCGGCGCGATCGGCTGGATCGGCTGGTGGGGCGACGCCGACACCGCCATCGCCATCCGCACCGCGGTGATCCACGACGGCCGCCTGCACGTGCAGGCCGGCGCCGGCATCGTCTACGACTCCGATCCCGCCGCCGAGTGGGAGGAGACCATGAACAAGGGCCGCGCCCTGTTCCGCGCGGTGGCGCAGGCGGCCGAAGGGTTGTGATGTCTCAGTTTGATAAACAGCGGTACGAACTCGATACTTTTAAGGAGTTCTTGCGGATAGCGGCCTTGGAGGCTCATTCAATCGAACAGTTGGAGCCCCCCAATCCAGATATAACTTGCATTGTCGAGGGTGAAGAGCGTGGGTTTGAGTTGACGATGCTGACGGATGAATCGGTTGAGATGAAGGCTCGTCGAGGGCAGACCGGGTACTCGAATTGCAAGGTCGGTTTTGATGATCTTTTGAATTTAGTAAGGAAAAAAAGTCATAAGAATTATGGTGGTAAATGTACTGACCTCTTGATTCATGAAGGCGCAAAGGAACTCGGCGTGTTTGAGTACTACGATCAGAGCTACTGGGATCGTATGCAGGCTGAAACAGATGAATCGCAATTCACAAGAGTGTGGTTGTTGGATGTGACCAATAATCGGGTACGCAGTTTCCAGAAACATGGTGCTGTAAGTGGTTCATCGATATGAGGTGTTCTTGCATGCGCGTCAATGACGGGGCCCTTGTGTTGCCTGATGGCATGAGTGAGATATGTAGATAAGAACGTATTTCATGGGCTTAAATAACCAAGCAAGCGGGAGAAAAAACATGCTGGTCGTAACCACCGAAAACGTTCCCGGCAAGCGGGTGCGCGAAGTGAAGGGGCAGGTGTTCGGCGTCGTGGTGCGCAGCCGCGGCATTGGCGGCAACATCATGGCCGGGCTGCGGTCGCTGGCTGGCGGAGAGATCCACGAGTACACGTCCTTGCTGGAAGAGGCGCGCCGCCACGCGCTGGACCGCCTGGTCACCAACGCCTCGGCGATGGGCGCCAACGCGGTGGTGATGATGCGCTACGACTCCTCGGAGATCGGCCAGACCATGAGCGAGATCGTCGCCTACGGCACCGCGGTGGTGCTGGAAACGGACGCCTGAGCGCGCCATGCTGCGGGCCACGCTGATCGCGCTGGGGGTGCTGTGCCTGGTTGGCGCCGTGATGGTGGTGCTGACCGGCCATGGCCTGGTGGTGCTGCCGCACCTGCTGGTCGGCGCGCTGGTGCTGGGCCTGGGCGTGGCCTACGAAAGCTGGCGCTACAAGCGCGTCGCGCCCGGTCGCATCGACCCGCACTGGCAGGACACCGGCGAGCGCTTCGTCGACCCGGAAACCGGGCAGACGACCGCCGTCTATTTCGACCCGCGAACGTCCGAGCGGCATTACATCGCCCTTGCGCCGGATCCGGGCAGGGGCCAGCAGTAGGGGGAGGCATGCGCATGACGGCGGACACGAAGGACATGGCGCCGATGAGGACGGCGCTGAAGAAGATCAGGAATGCATGGATCGCCGCGGTCATCTCGGGATCCTTGACGCTCGCCCTGGTCCTGCTCGCGTTCTATGCACCCCGGTGGAATGCGCTGGGGATCAACGCCTGGGCCCTGATCGATGTTGCCTTCATCTATCTCATGGCCTTCGGCATCTACAGGAAAAGCCGCACGTGCGCCGTGCTGATGCTTGTCTATTTCACTATCAGCAAGGCCATCATGATGGTGCAGATGGGCAAGCCGTCCGGCATTCTGCTTTCGCTGGCGTTCTTCTACTTCTTCGCGAATGGGGTGGCCGGCACGTTCGCCTATCACAAGCTCGGGCGCGAACCTTCCGCGGATGCCTCGCCCGCGGCGTGAGAGGCTGGCCTGTGCCGACCGAGGGCAAGGCAAGGTTTCGTTCCCCGGGACCGTGTCGGGACGGCGCATGCGACGTTTTGGCGCGGCCGGATTCATGGCGCAACGGTGTCGCGGGGGTTGGGTACAATGCCGACAAACCCCCGTTCCGCCTTCCCGCCGGGAAGACGCATCACCGGATGAAAATGCCTTGATCGTTCCCGTCCCCGAAGTCCTGACCGCCGAGGAACTCGGCAAGCTGCGGGCCGCGCTCGCCCACGCCCGGTTCGTCGATGGCGCCAGCACCGCGGGCTGGTCCGCGCGCGTGGTCAAGAAGAACCTGTAGCTGGCTGTCGACGATGCGCAGCAGGCCGCGTTGCAGCAGATCATACGCGGCGCCTTCAAGCGCAACGGCATGCTGCAGCTGGCCTCGCAGCCGCAGGCCATGACCATGCCGCTGTTCAACCGCTACGACGTAGGCATGACCTACGGCGCGCACGTCGATGCCCCGCTGATGGGCGAGATGGGCGAGCGCGTGCGCACCGACGTGGCGGTGACCGTGTTCCTGTCCGATCCGGAAAGCTACGACGGCGGCGAACTGCAGGTGCACAGCAACGGCGTGGCGCACGAATTCAAGCTGCCCGCCGGGTCGGCGATCGCCTATCCGGCCAATACCCTGCACCGGGTGATGCCGGTCACCCGCGGCGCGCGCCTGGCCGCTGTGTTCTGGGTGCAGAGCATGATCCGCGACCCGGCCCAGCGCGAAATCCTCTGGGACCTGGAGACGGCCAAGATGCAGCTGTTCTCGCGCGAGGGCAAAAGCCAGCTTTTCGACGCGGTCAGCAAGTCGCACGCAAACCTGATGCGGATGTGGTCCGAACCCTGATCCGGGTGGTGCCGCGGGCGCACTACTTGCGCGCTGGCTGATCGATCCCGGACAGGACCGCGAGGCGCTGGCGACGCGCCGCCGGTGCCAGTTGCGAGAGCGCCTTGACCGCCCTGAAGAACGCCGTCCAGTCGCCGTCCGCCTGCCTGAACAGCGCGGCGAAGGCCGGCACCTCGGTGTCGTACAGGCCGAACGGCAGCAACGTGGCGTTGTTGAGCGGTTGCGCCATCCAGGCGTCGTAGTCGGAGTCGCCACGCCACGGGCCCTGGCGCAGCGCGCGGTAGCGTTCGCGCAGGGTGGCGAAGGCGGCCTGCTTGGCGTGCAGCTTGTCCGCATCGCTGTCATGGCTGGCGTAGATCGCCCGCAGTTCGTCGCGGGTGGCCAGTACCAGGCGGGTGAACTGGCGCTGGTGCTCCGCGTCGGTCGGGTCGGGTGGCGGCAGGTGCTCGGCCGCGTGCCACTGGCGCAGGCCCTCGCGCTGCACGAAGGTGGCGAAGGATTCGTTGAAGGTGGTGTCGCCCTTCACGTACAGCTTCTGGTGCGCCAGCTCGTGGAAGATGGTGCCGACCAGGTCGTCGTCGCGCCAGTGGTTCATGCTCGACAGCACCGGGTCGGCGAAGTGGCCCAGGGTGGAGTAGGCCGGCACGCCGCCGACGTAGACGTCGTCGCCCTTCGCGCGCAGGCGGTCGGCCTCGTGCACGGCGCGCGCCTTGTCGTAGTAGCCGCGGTAGGCCACGCAGCCGGCGATCGGGAAGCAGCGCCGGATCGGCGCCAGCGACAGCGGCGGCGTGGCGAACACGTTGTACATCACGAACGGCCGGCCGATGTCGGCGTACAGCGTGTAGCTGCGGTTGCGCGGCAGGTCGAGATGGTCCGAGGCGAAGGCGCGCGCCTTCAGCGCCAGGCGCAGGCGTTGCTTGAGCGCGGGACTGGCGTGCGGGTCGGCCAGCACGCGAGCGATCGGTTCGCGCTTCATCAGCACCGCGGTCTCGCCGCGCGCCAGGTGCAGGTAATAGCAGCCGCCGAGCGCCGGCAGGCACAGCGCCAACAGCAGGAAGTGGAACGCGCGTCGCATCGGTGCATTGTGAAACATTCCGTACGGCTTCGTCGCGCTACCATGGCGGCGTGCGGCAGGGAGACGCGGGATGCAAGCATCGGATCCGGACATCGCCGTGGTCGGTGCCGGCAGTGTCGGCTGTTACATCGGCGGACGGCTCGGCACGCAGGCGCGGGTTTGGTTGATCGGCCGCGAGCGGGTGCGCGCGATGGTCGCCGCGAACGGCCTGGTGCTGACCGATCTCGAGGGCGGTCATCTGGCGCGCGCGGCGCAGGAGATCGATTTCGTCACTTCGCTCGATGCGGCGCGCGGCGCGCGTCTGGTGCTGGTCACCGTGAAGTCGGCCGACACGGCCGAAGTCGCGCGACAGCTGGCGCCGATCCTGCGCGACGACGCGCTGGTGATCAGTTTCCAGAACGGTCTGCGCAACGCCGACGCGCTGCGAGAGCAGCTGCCCGGGCACGTGGTGCTGGCCGGCATGGTGCCGTTCAACGTGTTTCATCGCGGTCTGGGGCGGCTGCACCGCGCCTCGGAAGGCGGGCTGATGGTGCAGCGGCATCCCGCGCTGGAGGCATGGCTGGACACCTTCGCCGCCGCCGGCCTGCCGGTCGAGCCGCGCGAGGACATGCCGGCGGTGCAGGTGGCCAAGCTGCTGCTCAACCTCAACAACGCCATCAACGCACTGTCCAACCTGCCGCTGCGCGAGGAACTGGACATCCGCGACTATCGCCGCTGCCTGGCGCTGGCCCAGCGCGAGGCGCTGCGCGTGATCCGCGCCGCGGGCATCCGGCCGGCACGACTGACGCCGTTGCCGGCAGCGTGGTTCCCGTGGCTGCTGCGCGCGCCCGACGCGCTGTTCCGGCGGCTGGCGCAGCGCATGCTGGCGATCGATCCGCTGGCACGTTCCTCGACCTGGGAGGACCTGGCCGCCGGACGCGCGACCGAGGTGGCCTGGATCAACGGCGAGGTGGTGCGCCTGGCGCGCGAGACGGGCCGGCAGGCGCCGGTCAACGCACGCCTGGTGTCACTGGTCGAGGCGGTCGGCAGCGGCGGACGACGCGTATGGCGCAGCGCCGACCTGTGGCGCGAGCTCAAGGCCGCCACAGCACGGACCTGACCGTGGTCGCGGCAGCATGCCGCAGTCGAAGGCCGCGCGCGTGTGGGATCATGCGGCGCCCGTCGACGGACGGGAGGCCATCACCGGGAATGCCCTTCTGAAGTTCACACGCCGCTCCATGCGCCGGCTTGCCTGGCTCGGGTTGTTCGCCATCGGACTGACTGCGGTCATGCCGACGGTTTCGCGCAGCCTGATGATGCCGATGGCCGCGATGGCCTATGACTGCGGCCCGATGGCCGGTCATGCGGCACCGGATCCGGGCGTGCCGCACGGGTCGCCGCTGGATGCCTGCGGCTACTGCGGCCTGTTCTGCCACGTGCCCTTCCACATGGCGCTGCCGCCGGCCCTGGTGCTGGCGGTGCCGCCGGTGCCGCTGCCGCCGGTCGCCGTGCGGTCCGTGGCACCCGTGGCGCCCTCGCTGCTGGCCGCGCGGCCACGCGGCCCGCCGCGGACTGTCGTCTGACGCACCCGTTCCGTTCGCGGCCCATCGGGCTGCGTGCGGCGTGACGACACGTTAATCAGGATTTTCCCATGCACCTCGTTCATTCGAGGGCGCGTGCGTTTGCACGTCGCCCGCTCGCGGCCGGTCTTGCCCTGGCCCTGTTTCTCGTTGGCGCATTGCCGGCGGTGGCTGGTGATACCGATCAGCATCCCGACGCCGATCACGCCAAGATCCTTCCGTCCGTGGTGGTGACCGCGCCGATGCAGGACGCGCCGCTGACCGTGGTCCTGGACCCGAAGGCCGCGCACCAGCCGGTGCCGGCCAGCGACGGCGCCGACCTGCTCAAGACGGTCCCGGGTTTCGACACCATCCGCAAGGGCGGCAGCAACGGCGATCCGATGTTGCGCGGCATGGTCGGTTCGCGCCTGAACATTCTGGTCGACGGCGGCCAGATCGCCGGCGGCTGCCCGTCGCGCATGGACCCGCCCACGGCGTACATCGCACCGGAGCTGTACGACAGGGTGACCATCATCAAGGGGCCGGAAACGGTGATCCACGGCCCCGGCAATTCGGCCGGTACGGTGCTGTTCCAGCGTGGACAAGCCCGCTACGACGAGCCAGGCTACGCGTTCAGCGGAAGCCTGCTGGGCGGCAGCCGCGGGCGCGGCCGACCAGATGGCCGACCTGCGCGCCGGCAACCGTCGCGGTTATATCGAAGTCGACGCCAACCACACCCGCGCCGGCGACTACACCGACGGCGACGGCAACCGCGTGCACAGTCGCTACAGGCGCTGGAACGTCGACACCACGCTGGGCTGGACGCCGACCGACGACACGCGCGTGGAGCTGACCGCCGGGCGCGGCAACGGCCAGGCCGCGTATGCGTTCAGCGGCATGGACGGCGCGCAGTTCCTGCGCGAGAGCATGGCGCTGCATGTGGTCAGCAAGCATCTGAGTCCGATCTTCAGCAAGCTCGATGCGCGCGTGTACAGCAACTACGCCGACCACGTGATGGACAACTACACGCTGCGCCAACCCGACCCCAACAGCATGATGCCCATGCCGATGGCCAGCAACGTCGATCGGCGCACCCTGGGTGGACGCGTCGCCGGCACCCTGGACTGGACGGACCTGAAGCTGATTGTCGGCGTGGACGGTTCGGCCAACGTGCACAGTGCGCGCATGGGTGGCCCGCCGGGCAGCATGAACTACTACCAGACGCTGCCGCGCGTGCGTGACGGACGTTTCCAGGACGTCGGCACGTTCGCCGAGGCGCATTGGACGTTCGCTCCGCGCCAGCGGCTGATCTCGGGTGCGCGCCTGGACCGGGCCTATGCACACGGTTATCACCTGGCCAGCGCTGCCATGCCGACGATGACGAGCGGCATGGGTTCGATGGGCACCATGGCCATGACCCTGCCGACGACGGCTACCGTCGCCGCCGGTCGTTCCGATCTGCTGCCCTCGGGTTTCGCGCGCTACGAGCGCGACCTGGCGAGCGCACCGGCAACCTTTTATGCCGGCGTCGGCCACGTCGAGCGATTTCCCGATTACTGGGAGCTGTTCGGCAGCCATGTGGATACCCGCCTGGACGCCTTCCTGCACACCCGTCCGGAGCGCACCACCCAGCTCGACATCGGCCTGCAATATCACGATGCACGCATGAAGGCCTGGGTGTCCGGCTATGCCGGCGTGGTCCACGATTTCATCCTGATGCATTACCCGACCGGCATGGGCGACGCCCGGGCCGCCAACGTCGATGCCCGCATCGCCGGCGGTGAGGCCGGCTTCACCTATGCGCTGACCTCGCACTGGAAAGCCGACACCACGCTGTCCTACGCCTGGGGCAGCAACCGGACCGAGCATCGCCCGCTGCCGCAGATGCCGCCGCTGGATTTGCGCCTGGGCCTGACTTACGACACCGGTGCCTGGTCGGTCGGCGCCCTGTGGCGCGGCGCGGTCGCGCAGCATCGGGTGGCGGTCGGCGAGGGCAACATCGTTGGCCAGGATCTGGGGCCGACGCCCGGCTTCGCGGTGTTCTCGCTCAACGGCGGCGTGCGCATCGGCGATTCGCTCATGCTCAGCGCCGGTATCGACAACCTGTTCGACCGCGCCTACGCCGAGCACGTCAATGCCGCATCGGTGGAACTGGCCGGCTACGGCGATACCTTGCGCATCAACGAGCCGGGCCGCACCGCCTGGCTGAAGCTGATGGTGGACATGTAGGGCGATCCGGACGCGCTGCACAGGGACGTGCGCCGGCCTCAGGTGACGCCAGCGCCTGCGGCCGTCACAATAGGGCGCTTGCCGGCGCCTGCGCGCCATATGCTCGAGGATCGCCCGTGCTGTTGATGATCGACAACTACGACAGTTTCACCTTCAACCTGGTGCAGTACCTGGGTGAGTTGGGACAGCAGGTGAAGGTGGTCCGGAACGACGCGCTTGACGTGGCCGCCCTGCGGGCGCTGGAACCGTCGCACATCATGATCTCGCCGGGGCCGGGCACGCCCGACGATGCCGGCGTGTCGCTGGCGCTGATCGAGCAGCTGGCCGGCGAAGTGCCGATCTTCGGCGTGTGCCTGGGGCATCAGGCCATCGGCCAGGCCTACGGCGGCAAGGTGGTGCGTGCCAAGCAGATCATGCACGGCAAGACCTCGCCGGTGCGCCATCGCGGGCAGGGCGTGTTCGCCGGGCTGGCCGATCCGCTGGAGGCCACGCGCTACCATTCGCTGGTGGTCGCGCAGGATGGCTTGCCCGACTGCCTGGAGGTCACCGCCTGGACCGAGAATCCGGATGGCAGCCTGGACGAGATCATGGGCCTGAAGCACAGGACCCTGCCGGTCGAGGGCGTGCAGTTCCATCCGGAGTCGATCCTGACCCGCCACGGTCACGACCTGCTGCGAAACTTCCTCGGCCTGCCCCTGCCCAAAGCCGCCTGACATCGAGACGGAGTGACGACATGCCCTTCACCGCCCACCAGGCCCTGCAGCGAACCATCGAGCATCGCGAGATCTTCCACGACGAGATGGTCGACCTGATGCACCAGATCATGGCCGGCAAGGTCAGTCCGCTGATGACCGCCGCCGTGATCACCGGACTGCGCGTGAAGAAGGAGACCGTCGGCGAGATCACCGGCGCCGCGCGGGTGATGCGCGAGCTGGCCACCCCGGTGCCGGCGCGCGGCGTCGAGCACCTGGTCGACATCGTCGGCACCGGCGGTGACGGCGCGTCCAGTTTCAACATCTCCACCACGGCGATGTTCGTGGCCGCGGCGGCGGGGGCCAAGGTCGCCAAGCACGGCGGGCGCAGCGTGTCGTCAAAGTCCGGCAGCGCCGATCTGCTGGAGACGCTGGGCGCGCACATCGACCTGGCGCCCAGGCAGATCGCCGAGTGCCTGGACGCCACCGGCATCGGCTTCATGTACGCGCCCAACCATCATCCGGCGATGAAGGCGGTGGCGCCGGTGCGGCGGGAGATGGGCGTGCGCACCATCTTCAACATCCTCGGGCCCCTGACCAATCCGGCCGGCGCGCCGAACATCCTGCTGGGCGTGTTCCACGAGGACCTGGTCGGCATCCTGGTGCGCGTGCTCGAGCGCCTGGGCGTCAAGCGCGCGCTGGTGGTGTATGGCCGCGACGGCCTGGACGAAATCTCGCTGGGCGCGACCACGCTCGTGGGCGAGCTGCGCGACGGCGTGGTGCGCGAATACGAGATCGAGCCGGAGGATTTCGGCCTGGCCATGGCCTCCAGCCGCAACCTGCGGGTGGAGGATCCGGTGGAGTCCATGCGCATGGTGCGCGAGGTGCTGGCCGGCAACCCGGGCGTGGCGCGCGACATCGTGCAGCTCAACGCCGGCGCGGCGCTCTACGCGGCCGGTTGCGCGGAGAGCATCGACGACGGCATCACCGCGGCCGGCAAGGCCATCGAAAGCGGTGCCGCACAGCGCAAGATGGACGATTTCATCGCTACCACGAAGCGTCTGGCCAGTGCGTGAACGCCGGCGCGCCACTCGCGCCATGTTTGCCGTTAAGATGCCAGTCGAATCGATTTCAGCCTCTGGTTGCCGCACATCATGTCCGACATCCTGCAACGCATTCTCGCCCGCAAGACCGAAGAGATCGCCGAGCGCGAAGCGAAGCTGCCGCTGAACGAGCTTGCCGCGCGTTGCGCGGACCTGCCCGACACCCGCGGTTTCGCCGCGGCGATGGAGGCGCGCATCGACGCCGGTGATCCGGCGGTGATCGCCGAGGTCAAGAAAGCCAGTCCCAGCAAGGGCGTGATCCGCGCCGACTTCGATCCGGCCAGGATCGCCAAGGCCTACGCCAAGGCCGGCGCCGCCTGCCTGTCGGTGCTGACCGACAAGGACTTCTTCCAGGGTAGCGAGGCCTTCCTCAAGGCCGCGCGCGAGGCCTGCAAGCTGCCGGTGCTGCGCAAGGATTTCACCGTCGCGCCGTACCAGGTGTACGAGTCGCGCGTGATCGGCGCCGACTGCATCCTGCTGATCGTCGCCGCGCTGGAGGACGACACCCTGCTGGAACTGGCCCTGCTGGCCGCCGAGCTGGGCATGGACGTGCTGGTGGAAGTGCACGACGCCGACGAGCTGGACCGCGCGCTGGCGGTGCCGGCCTCGCTGATCGGCATCAACAATCGCAACCTGCGCACGTTCCGTACCTCCATCGACACCTCGATGGACCTGCGCGACACGGTGCCCTACGACCGCATCCTGGTCACCGAGAGCGGCATCCGCTCGCCCGAGGACGTCGAGCGCCTGCGCGAGGCCGGCATCGAGGGCTTCCTGGTCGGCGAGGCGTTCATGCGCGCGCCCGA
Source organism: uncultured Gammaproteobacteria bacterium (assembly GCA_963821885.1). Classification (GTDB taxonomy): domain Bacteria; phylum Pseudomonadota; class Gammaproteobacteria; order Xanthomonadales; family Rhodanobacteraceae; genus Oleiagrimonas. The sequence continues at coordinate 78,877 of CAWGFN010000003.1, forward strand.
CCCGGGCGCGGAACTGAAGCGGCTGTTCTTCAGCTGAGCCCATGACCCAGGACACGGCCAGCCTTCCCGCGGATGGCGCCGCCGCCGCGGCGGCGGGGACGCGGGTGGTGCTGTTCGATTTCGACGGCGTGGTCCTGCGCGGCGATGCCTTCGCCGCCTTCGTGCGCGCGCGGCTGCAGCGTTCGCTGTGGCGTCGGGCACTGGGCCTGTCGCTGAGCCTGCCGCTGCTGCCCAGCCTGCTGCTGACCCGTTCCTGGGTGGTCCGGGTGCTGGTGTTCGCGGCGCTGGCGGGCCTGTCCGAGGACGCCTACCTGCGGCATGCGCGCGATTTCGGCATGCAGCTGGTGCGCCAGCCGCGGCGATTCCATCGCGATGCCCTGACACGCCTTCGCCGGCACCTGGCCGAGGGTGATACGGTGATGGTGGTGACCGGTTGCGAACAGCACCTGGTGCGCAGCATCTTCGACGAGCTGGGCCTGGATGGCCTGCCGATCCTGGCCTCGCGGCTCAAAGCCGGCCCGCTGGGCATGCGCGTGGCGTGGCACAACGTCGGCCGGCGCAAGGTGGAATCGCTGAAGGGCGCGGGCATCGAGCCGCCCTGGGCCATGGCCTACGGCGATTCGCACTGGGACCTGCCGATGCTGCGCGAGGCCGAGGAGGCGGTGCTGGTGAACGCCACGCCCAAGTGGTGCAAGCGCGTCGAGCGCACGCTGGGCCGCAGCGTGACGCGCGTGCACTGGTACTGACTCGATATCCATCACGCAGGGCGGGCGAGTCATCGATCCAGCGGACAGGGCCTGTCCCGAATCAGGATGGATGGGTCAGGGTACCGCCCGTACCCCCGAGTCCCGAGTCCCGAGTCCCGAGTCCCAAGCCCCGAGCCCCGAGCCCCGAGCCCCGAGTCCATCGCGTAGCCCGGATAAGCGAAGCGCATCCGGGAGGGGCCATCCATGCGGTGCGCGTTGCGGGGCCGCGGTGCGTTCCATCCCGGATGCGCCCTGCGGGCTTATCCGGGCTACAGCCCCACGGAGATGCATGATGGTCCCGGGTCCCGGGTCCCGGGTCCCGGGTCCCGAATCCCGAATCCCGAATCCCGAATCCCGAATCCCGAATCCCGAATCCCGAATCCCGAATCCCGAATCCCGAATCCCGAATCCCGAATCCCGAATCCCGAGTCCCGAGTCCCGAGTCCCGAGTCCCGAGTCCCGAGTCCCGAGCCCATCGCGTAGCCCGGATAAGCGAAGCGCATCCGGGAGGGGCCATCCATGCGGTACGCGTTGCGGGGCCGCGGTGCGTTCCATCCCGGATGCGCCCTGTGGGCTTATCCGGGCTACGGCCCTTATCCGGGCTACAGCCCCACGGAGATGCATGATGGTCCCGGGTACCGGGTCCCGGGTCCCGACCCCCGGCTCTCACCGCGTGCCGCGCACCACGATGGTCTTGCCGGCGACGTCGATCATGCCCTGTTCCTCGAGCTGCTTGAGCACGCGGCCGACCATCTCGCGCGAGCAGCCGACGATGCGGCTCACTTCCTGGCGCGAGATGCGGATCTGGGTGCCGTCGGGATGGGTCATGGCGTCCGGTTCCTCGCACAGGTCCAGCAGGGTGCGGGCGACGCGGTTGGTGACGTCCATGAAGGCCATGCGGCTGACCTGGCGCGAGGTGCGCAGCAGGCGGTTGGTCAGCTGGAAGCCGATCGCGAACAGGAGCTTCGGGCACTCGTCCTTCAGCGTGGTCTCGAACAGCTGGAACAGCCGCTCGTAGCTGATCTCGGCCATCTCGCAGGCGCTGCGCGTGCGCACCAGCGACTCGCGCTGGGCCTGCTCGACGAACAGGCCGAGCTCGCCGATGAACTGGCCACGGTTGATGTAGGCCAGGATCAGTTCGCGACCGTTGTCGTCCTCGCTGCACACGGTGACCGAGCCGTCGATGATGTAGTAGAGGGTGTTGGCGGGATCGCCCGGCCGCACGATGGCGGTCTTCTTCGGATAGCGGCGACGATGGCAATGCGCCAGGAAGCGCTCCATCGACTGCGGGTCGGGGCCGAGCCCGCCCGGGGCGTGGTGGCGCACGAATTGTTGCTGCAGCAGATATTTCAGTTGGGCCACGATGAATTCCCGTCAGCAAGAGGTCGATGGAACGGCGCCCCCTGCGCGCCTATCCGTGCCACGGTTCATACTATAGCCATTAATGGGCCTTGGGCCTAAGCCGTTTTGCGGACCCGGTGGGGCGGTCACGCGGACGATGGCCGACGACCGCCGGTTGGCGGCGCAACTTCAAATCGCCGGGGGCATGTTCCATAATCGCTACCTTGGGCGCACGGCAGGGTGCCGTGCCGCCATTCGCGCGGCCGCGGTCCGGATGGCATGCCGGGAAGGTCGCAGCATCCCGCCGCAACCCGAGTCGCCGCCAGGCCAGGCCGGTACGACACCCCCACATCCAGAGGCTACCCGTGGTGAAACCACTTCCGCGTCTGAGGCTTCAGGGCTTCAACAACCTGACCAAGGCACTGAGCTTCAATATCTACGATGTCTGCTACGCCGTCTCCGAAGAGCAGCGCCAGCGCTACATCGAGTACATCGACGAGGCCTACGATGCCGATCGGCTGACGCAGATCCTCACCGACGTGGCCGACATCATCGGCGCCAACGTGCTCAACATCGCGCGCCAGGATTACGATCCGCAGGGTGCATCGGTGACCATCCTGATCTCCGAGGAACCGGTGGTCGACAAGCTCGGCAAGGATTCGATCTCTGGCGCGGTGGCGCATCTGGACAAGAGCCACATCACCGTCCACACCTACCCGGAGACGCACCCGCACAACGGCATCGCGACCTTCCGCGCGGACATCGACGTGGCCACATGCGGCGTGATCTCGCCGCTGAAGGCGTTGAACTACCTGATCGACAGCTTCGAATCCGACATCGTGATCATGGACTACCGCGTGCGCGGTTTCACCCGTGACATCAAGGGCAAGAAGCACTACATCGACCACAAGATCAACTCGATCCAGGACTATCTGGCGCGCCACATCCGGCAGAAGTACGAGATGATCGACGTGAACGTGTATCAGGAGAACATGTTCCACACCAAGATGCACATCAAGGACTTCGACCTGGATACCTACCTGTTCGAGGCCAATTCCAACGAGCTCTCTTTCAAGGAGCGCAAGCGCATAGAAAACCTGGTGCGCCGGGAAATCGAGGAACTGTTCCACGGCCGCAACCTGATGTGACGCGGAACCGGGCCGCGCCCACCGACGCCCCGCCGCGGGAAACCGCGCGGGGCGTTTGCATTGGGGCGGGAGCGAGAGTCGGTCCGCGCGCGCCGAGGTCCTCATGATCCGTGCAGGCGCTGCCGAAGCCGCGACGGCGCACGTTGGCCGCATGCCGATAACCTGTGTCTTGATGTGCTGGCCCGTAGCCCGGGTCAGCGAAGCGCATCCGGGAAAACCCATCCATGCGGTACGCGTTGCGGGGCCGCGGTGCGTTACATCCCGGATGCGCCCTGCGGGCTTATCCGGGCTACGGCCCACGGAGATGCATGATGGTCCCGGGTCCCGGGTCCCGGGTCCCGGGTTCCGAATCCCGAGTCCCGAGTCCCGAATCCCGAGTCCCGAGTCCCGAGTCCCGAGTCCCGAGTCCATCGCGTAGCCCGGGTCAGCGAAGCGCATCCGGGAAAACCCATCCATGCGGTACGCGTTACGGGGCCGCGGTGCGTTCCATCCCGGATGCGCCCTGCGGGCTTATCCGGGCTACGGCCCTGACCGTGCGCGAAACCTTCGCCGGATTCATGCGCGCGGCGGTGCCGCCCGTGCGGCGCCTGGCCGGCATCCCGCTGTTCGCGCCCATGCTGGCCGGCTACAAGGCCGGCTGGGTGTCCGGCACCACCATCCGCTCGGCCGTGGTGCGCTTCGGGTTCCGCGGCGTGTCGGAAGCACGCGTGCGCCACGCCGGCGAAACCTTCGCCCGCGACATGATCCCCGGCCTGGTCGATGCGGACATGATGCGCCGTCTGGAGGCGCACCGTACCCGCGGCGACACCGTGATCGTGGTTTCGGGCGCGCTGGACGCCTACCTGGCGCCGTGGTGCCGGGAGCAGGGACTGCCGCTGCTGTGCTCGCGGCTTGAGGCAGTCGATGGCGTGCTCACCGGCGGCTATCGCGGCGCGCAGTGCGTGGGCGATGAGAAGGCGCGCCGCGTACGCGAAAGCCATGACCTGGCCGCGTTCGGGCAAATCAGCGCCTACGGTGACACCGCCGAAGACCACGCCTTGCTGGCGCTGGCCGATCGACCGTTCTTCCGCGGCCAGCCCATGGCACGCGATAACTCGTAGCCCGGATAAGGCCGAAGGCCGCATCCGGGGAAAGCGATCGGCACCCCGGCGACGCCATGCAGCGCCATAAACAGCGCGCCCCGGATGTGGCCGAAGGGAATGCCCGTGACACGGCCTCCGGCCGTATCCGCGACATGTTCACTCAACGCGGACACGCGGTCAGTGGCATGCATGGAATCTTTCCCGGATGCGCTTCGCTTATCCGGGCTACGGGGCTGCGGGTCAGATGCGGTAGGCGACGGCCTTCATCGCCTTCGAGGTCAGCGCCATCAACGACGGGATCGGCGCCGGCAAGGCCACGCCACCGCGGGCCAGGGCGTTGTCGGCATGGCGGATCTCGTCGTCCTGCATCTGTTTCAGCACCGCGCGCGAGCGCGCGTCGGCGGCGGGCAGGCGTTCGATGTGCTCGGCCAGGTGGGCCTCGACCTGGCGCTCGGTCTCGACCACGAAGCCCAGGCTGACCTTGTCGTTGACCGCGGCGGCGGCCGCGCCGATGGCCAGGCTGCCCAGGTACCACAGCGGGTTGAGCAGGCTGGGGCGGCTGTCGAGTTCGCCCAGGCGGTCGGCGCACCAGGCCAGGTGATCGGTTTCTTCTTCCGCGGCGTGCAGCAGGTGTTCGCGGGTCGCGTCGTCGCGCGCCAGCAGCGCCTGGCCCTTGTAGAGCGCCTGCGCGCAGACCTCGCCGGTGTGGTTGATGCGCATCAGGCCGGCGGCATGTCGGCGTTCGCCGTCATCAAGATCCGCCTCCGGTTCGGCCAGTCCGGGCGAGGGCCGGTGGGCATCCGGGCGGCCGGCGACGGCTTCCAGGGCGTCGTTGAGGCCGATGAACAGGCGATCGAGGGCGGTCAGGGTGCGTGTTGAATCCATCAGGACATCTCCAGCTGGCGGGCCAGCAGGGTCAGCGGGTGCTCGGCGGGCGGAGCGCCGGGTCCCGCGGCCAGGTGCAGGCGGCAACCGATATTGGACGACAGCAGGCGGTGTGCTGCCAAGTCGGCGATCTGTCGCAGGACCATCGCCCGCAGGCGCCCGGCGCGCTCGGGGAACGCCAGCGCGTGGCTGCCGGCGGCGCCGCAGCAGCCCGGCGCCGCGGGCAGCTCGAGGATGTCCAGCTGCGGCACCCGGCGCAGCAGGTCCCGCACCTGCTCGGCATCGCGTGCCACGTTGCGGCGGGTGCAGGGCTGGTGCAGGGCCACGCGCTCGCGACACGCGCGGAAGCGCAGTGCCTGGCCATGGCGCGCCAGGAAGCCCAGCGCATCCTCCACGGTCGTATCCGGCAGGTCGCGGCGCAGGGTGCCCAGGCATCCCGGGGTCACGGTCAGCACCACGGTATCGGCGGACAGTGCCGCGCAGGCCGTGCGGACCCGCCGCGCCGCGGCATCGGCGCCGGCGGCGAGGCCATCGTGGAGGTCGATCGCGCCACAGCACAATGCCGGCAGGTGGGTGACGGCGAATCCCGCGGCGCGCAGCAGGACGTCGGCGGCGTCCAGCGCGTCGGCGTCCTCGGTCGAGGCGATGCAGCCGGGGAACAGGGCCACCGAACCGCGACGGGCCGCCACGGGGAAGCCCTGGCGCGACGCGGGCCCCCGCTTCGGCCCCGGCCCGAGGCGTTCCAGCGCGGCCCGCCAGGCCGTCGAGCGCCTGGGCGCCAGCACGCGCAGCATGGCCGGCAGCCAGCGTCGGGCGCGTGTCGCGCGGGCCAGCGCCAGCAGCGGCGCGGCCAGGCGTGGGCGTTGCAGCAGGGCCAGCAGGCGCGCGGGGCGCCGCGGCGCGGGACCGATAAGGGTGCGGGTGTCCACCAGCAGCTCGCCGTAGCGGACGCCGGAAGGGCAGACCCGTTCGCACTCAAGGCAGCCCAGGCAGTGGTCCAGGTGCGCGCGCAGGGCGTCCCCGGGCTGCGCGGAGCCATCGGCCAGGGCCCGCGCCAGGCGGATGCGTCCGCGCGGCGATTCGGCCTCGCTGGCGTCCAGCGCGTAGGTGGGGCAATGCGGCAGGCACAGCCCGCACATCACGCACTGGTCGGCCAGCGCGGCGATGCGCCCGGCCGTGGTGGCCCGGGCGTTGGGCAGGGGGTCGTCAAACATGCAAATCATGCTATCATCGCCCTCTTCGGTCGGCGTGCCAGCCGGCTTGCGTGAGATGCCCCATTCGGGTATTCTTTCGCGCCTTTCGTTTCACCATTGTGGTCCGCCCCATCGGGCGGCTAGACGGGTATTTCGAGATGAATACGTTCAGCGCCAAGTCCGAGAGCGTCAAACGCGACTGGTTTGTGGTCGACGCCACGGGCAAGACGCTCGGCCGGCTGTGCTCCGAAGTCGCTCGCCGCCTGCGCGGCAAGCACAAGCCGGAGTTCACCCCGCACGTCGATACCGGCGACTACATCGTCGTGATCAACGCGGAGAAAGTGGCCGTGACCGGCAAGAAGATGGGTGACAAGACCTACCATCGCTTCACCGGCTACATCGGCAACATGAAGCACATGTCCCTGCAGGACATGCTGGCCAAGCACCCCGAGCGCGTGATCGAGATCGGCGTCAAGGGCATGCTGCCCAAGAATCCGCTGGGCCGCGCGATGTATCGCAAGCTGAAGGTGTACGGCGGCGCCGAGCACCCGCATGCCGCGCAGCAGCCCCAGACGCTGGAGCTTTAAGGAAACATCATGGCGATTTCGCAGAATTACGGCACCGGCCGTCGCAAGTCCTCCGCCGCCCGCGTGTTCCTGCGCAAGGGCAAGGGCGAGATCATCGTCAACGGCAAGCCGCTTGACGAGTTCTTCGGCCGCAAGACCTCCAGCATGATCGTGCGCCAGCCGCTCGAGCTGACCGAGATGGCCGACAAGTTCGACATCAAGGTCACCGTCGCCGGCGGCGGCATCACCGGCCAGGCCGGTGCGATCCGCCTGGGTATCGCCCGCGCGCTGGTCGAGTACGACGAGACCCTGAAGACTCCGCTGCGCAAGGCGGGCTTCATGACCCGCGACGCCCGCGAAGTCGAGCGCAAGAAGGTCGGCCTGCACAAGGCCCGCCGCGCCACGCAGTTCTCGAAGCGCTAACACGGCTTCGCTACAATCTGCACGATCGGTTTTTGGGAGATCGTCTAATGGTAGGACTGCAGACTCTGACTCTGCCTATCTAGGTTCGAATCCTAGTCTCCCAGCCAAACAAAGGCCCCGCTTCGGCGGGGTCTTTTTTTGGCTGGGGGGAAGGTAAGTCGAGCCTGAGTTCGACAATTTCGTCCGGAACGAAATTGGACAGCCGCAGGCTGGCCCCGTAGCGCGCAGCGCGGAGGGGTGAGGCCCATGGACGGGCCGAGCCATCCTAGTCTCCCAGCCAAACAAAGGCCCCGCTCCGGCGGGGTCTTTTTTTGGCTGGGGGGAAGGTAAGTCGAGCCTGAGTTCGACAATTTCGTCCGGAACAAAATTGGACAGCCGCAGGCTGGCCCCGTAGCGCGCCGCGCGGAGGGGTGAGGCCCATGGACGGGCCGAGCCATCCTGGTCTCCCAGCCAAACAAAGGCTCCGCTTCGGCGGGGTCTGTGGGGAGGTCGACGCGGCGCCAATGAGGCACAATGCCGGCCAGGCAACGGAGCAGGCATGTATCGACTCGGGCACAAGGTGGACGACGAATGGGTGCCGCACATCCATCGTGCGGTGTTCGATGTCGGTGAGCGCATCGTGGCGGGCGTGCCGTATGGCGATCCGGGTGTTCTGGGCGGGCTGATCGAGAGCCTGACGCCGCCCTTCCACCTGCTGTACGTGCTGCACGCGCCACGTGGCGAGGCCGAGCCGGGCCGCTACCAGAGCCCCAGCCTGACCCTGGGCCAGGTGCGCAGCTTCCTGGCCGACTTCGCGCCGTATTTCAGCGCCGACGGACGCTTCGACCTGTGGGCCTACTCACCGGCCGACGATGCCACGGTGATCTGGGATCGCCACAATCTGCTCTACGGTTATGGCCCGTTGCAGCGGCTGGCCTTCACCCTGGCCTCGATGCGCTACATGCGCGGGAAGCCCGAGGTGCCGGAGCCGCATGAGCATTACTACCGCCCGGAGTTCGATGCCGCCGCGCATGGCGTGTTGGCGGCTTTTGACTGGACCGTCTCGCCGCTGCAGCCCGAGGACGACTACTAGTCGCAATAGTGCCGACCCGTTGGCATTGACCGAATGGCCGATATGGACGCGACCACGATCCGCGTCGTAGGGTCGACGGGTCGCAATGACGTGGGGAGACGGCTATGGGCAAGGCTCCGATGTGGTTCGTGGTGGTGGCCGTGCTGGCGCTGCTGTGGAATCTGCTGGGCTGCACGGCCTACCTGATCGACGTGCTGAAATTCACCGGCGACGTCGCCAAGATGAGCGCCGCCGACCAGGCGGCGTACGCGCTGCGGCCCGCATGGGCGGTCGGCGCGACCGCGGTGGCGGTGTGGTTCGGCGCCGCCGGGTGCGTGGGGCTGATCATGCGCCGCACCTGGGCGATGCCGCTGCTGGTGCTTTCGTTGCTGGGGGTGATCGTGCAGGACGTGGCGTTGTTCGCGCTCGCTTCCGGCACGGCCGTCCCGACGACGGCCTGGGTGCTGCAGGGCGTGGTCCTGGCGGTGGCCGTGGGCCTGGTCTGGCTGGCTCGCGTGGCCGGGCGCAGGCACTGGCTGTACGCCCGCGCCTGACGGGCGCGGCGCACGGCTCCGGAAATCGTCGTCAGGCGTCGTCGAGCCTGCGATCGCCGACCAGCACCACGTCCGCGCCGCGATGCGCGAACAGGCCGACCGAGACCACGCCGGCGATCTGGTTGAGGTCGGTTTCCAGCGCGAGCGGATCGGTGATGCGCCAGCCATGCACGTCGAGGATCCAGTTGCCGTTGTCGGTCACCGTGCCATCGCGCCAGACCGGGTTGCCGCCGCGCTTGCTGATTTCGCGCGCCACGTGGCTGCGCGCCATCGGGATGACCTCGATCGGCAGCGGGAAGGTGCCGAGCACGTCGACCAGCTTGCTCGAATCGATGATGCACACGAACTTGCGCGAGGCCGCGGCGACGATCTTCTCGCGGGTCAGCGCCGCGCCGCCGCCCTTGATCAGGCGCTTGTGGTGGTCGCACTCGTCGGCGCCGTCCACGTAGAGATCCAGCGGCCCGACGGCATTGAGGTCGAGCACCTCGATGCCGTGCGATTCAAGCTGCGCGGTGGATTGCTCGGAGCTGGACACGGCGCCGCGGATGCGGTCCTTGATGCCGGCCAGGGCGTCGATGAAGTAGGCGACGGTGGAGCCGGTGCCGACGCCAACGACGCTGTCATCCTCGACGAAGGCGATGGCGGCCTCGCCGGCGAGTTTCTTTTCGTTGGCCTGGGTCATGGGTAAAGCCGAATGCGGAAGTGACGAGAGGATAACCCAGGGGGCCTTGTCACGTACGTTCCACCCGTCCACGCCAGCGCGACACCCTCCCCTGCTGCGCAGGGGAGGGCCGGGGTGGGGTCAAGGCAGCGGAGCCCGTTGGATGAGTCTGCAATGGACGCCATGGCCGCAATGCAGGGCTTCAGGCCACAACCATGCCGCCATCATGGCGCTGATCGCTCCGTAGGCCTTACCCCCACCCGGCCTCCCCCTGCTGCGCAGGGGGAGGAGCCGTCATCGCCAAACGCAACCACGTTCCGGATGGCAGTCCACCCCAGCGAAAAACCCTCCCCTGCGTGCAGGGGAGGGCAGGGGTGGGGTCAAGGCAACGGAGCCCGGTGGATGCGTCCGCAGCAGGCGCCATGACCGCAATGCAAGGCTTGGGGCTGGAGCCATGCCGCCATCATGGCGCTGACCGCTCAGTAGGTTTTACCCCCACCCAGTCTCCCCCTGCTGCGCAGGGGGAGGAGCCAGTCAGGCCTTGCCCCAACCCGGCCTTCCCCTGCTCCGCAGGGGGTGACGTCAGCCCTTCACCTTCTCCAGCGACAGGATGTGCTTGAAGTGCGCGGCCTCGACCGGCATCACCGACAGCCGGTTGCCCTTGCGCACCAGCGGCATGCCTTCCAGGGCCGGATCCTCCTTGAGCTCGGCCAGGGCGATGGTGCGCTTCAGGCGCCGGACGAAGGCGACGTCGACCAGCATCCAGCGCGGATTGTCGCGCGAGCTCCTGGCGTCGAAATAGTGGCTCCTGGGGTCGAACTGGCTCGGGTCCGGATAGGGCTTGCTGGCCACCCGGGCGATGCCCACGATGCCGGGCACGTCGCAGTTGGAGTGGTAGAAGAACACCTTGTCGCCCACGCGCATGTCGTCGCGCATGAAGTTGCGCGCCTGGTAGTTGCGCACGCCGTCCCAGGGCTCCTGGCCGACGCGTTCGAGGTCGTCGATGGAGAAGGTGTCGGGTTCGGATTTCATCAGCCAGTGGTTCATGGGGTCTCGCGGTTGCAGTCGATGAGTTCCTGGTCGGTGGCGACAAGGTCCAGCCGCACGTCCCAGTCGGCCGGTTCGATGTCCGGGCATTCCTGGAAGGCGTATCCGACGCCGATCAGCAGGGGGCGCGCCGGTCGCGGCGACTGGCGCAGGAAGGCCAGGCTGGCGTCGTAGAAGCCGCCGCCATGGCCGATGCGGTGGCCGCGGCGGTCGAAGGCCAGCAGCGGCACCAGCACCACGTCGAGGGCGTCGGCGTCGACGTGGCCGTCGTCGCGGGCCGGCTCGGGGATGCCGTAGCGGTTGGGCTGCACCTCGTCGCCCAGCTTCCACGGGGCAAAGCGCATCCGCCGCGGGCCTTCGATGCGCGGCAGGAAGATCTGCTGGTGGCGCAGGGCGACCGCGGCCAGCACCAGATTCAGCGGCAGCTCGCCATTGCAGGCCCAGTAGCCGGCCACGCGCGCGGCGTCGACGAAGGCCGGCAGGGTCTCCAGTTGGCGGCGCACGCCCTGCGCGGCGCCCATGCGCGCGGGCGGGTCGAGCGCGCGACGCCGTTCGCTCATCTGCGCGCGCAGTGCGGGGCGGGGCTCGGTCGTGTCGTTCAAGCGGACGATCCTGCGGGCGGCGGCGGATGCGGCGGCGGGACCGCAAACGGACACGGCCCCGGTGAGGGGGCCGTGCGGGTCGAGGAAGAGGTGTTCTCCACAGTGCCGATGCGCATCGAGCGACCTTGATCCAGAAGGATCAGGTGGGTGGGCTCGCGTGACGTTTCAGGCTTTCCGTTCGTGACGGACATGCTCACCGGCCACGATGTTGCCGACCCGGGTCGGACGTTAGGAACAAGGCAAATGGAACGAGACGCTGTCGTACACCGCAGGGAACACCTTGGAACGCATTCTACTCCCTGCGTGGGGCGACGCGCAGCATGCGGTTGGCAAAAACTCAGGAACGGCCGCCGTTGGCGCGCTCCAGGGCGCCTTCCAGCTTGCGGCGCAGGGATTCGATGCCCTCGCCGAACACGCGCTGCTCGGTTTCGTGGCGCTGGCGCGTTTCCAGCAGTTCGTGGGTCACGCTGAGGGCGGTCAGCACGGCCAGGCGGTCGAAGCCGGGGCTGCGCGCATTGGCGCGGAATTCGCGCATCTTGTTGTCCAGGTAACTGGCGGCGGCCAGCAGGCCGGCGCGCTCCTCCGGCTCGCACGCGACCAGGAACTCGCGGTCGTTGAGACGGATCGTGATGGGTTCGGACATGGAGTGTCTTCTCGTCGCTGCTGTCGTGGTCAGCCGGAATTTTCCAGGGATTTCAGTCGCTGGATCATGGCTTCCACGCGGCTGCGCGCCTGCTCGTTGCGAGCCAGCAACCCGGCGCGTTCCGTGGCCAGGTGTTCCTGGCTCTGGCGCAGGCTGCGGTTTTCCTCGTCCATGCGCTGCACGGTCTTGAGCAGCTGGTCGAGGGTCTCGGTCAGCGCGGCGAGTTCGGCTTTCATCGGGTCGGAATCGTTCATACGGGCACGTGTAAACGAGCGGGCGTGACCTGCTTTTTCGCATCTTGCAGGGTCGTGGTGCAAGTCCGGCGTGTCACGATTTGCGTCCGCGACCCGGTTTTGCCGCCTTGCGACGGCGTTCGTGCTCGATGCAGAAGGCCTGGCAGGCCTCGGCATCGAGCGGCACGGAAAGCCAGTTGCCCTGGATCAGGTCGCAGTTGTGTTCCTTGAGATAGTCGGCCTGTTCGGACGTTTCCACGCCTTCGGCCACCACCTGCAGGCCCAGCGAATGGGCCATGGTGATGATGGTGGCGGTAATCGCCTCGTCGTCCGGGTCGGTGGTGATGTCGCCGACGAAGGCCTGGTCGATCTTCAGCACCGTCAGCGGCAGGCGCTTGAGGTAGGCGAGCGAGGAATAGCCGGTGCCGAAGTCGTCGATGGCCAGGCTCACGCCGATTTCGCGCAATTCGCCCAGGGTGCGCATGGACTGCTCGACGTTGGCCATGACCGTGCTTTCGGTCAACTCCAGCTCGAAGTACTGCGCCGGCAGTTCGTTCTTCTCCAGGGTGTGGCGCAGGTTCTTGGCCATGCCGCTGCGCTGCAGCTGCACCATCGACAGGTTCACCGCCATGGTCAGGCGCTTCAGCCCGGCCTCGCGCCAGGCGTGCAGATCGCGGCAGGCCTGTTCGAGCACGAACTGGCCGATGTCCATGATCATCCCGGTTTCCTCGGCCAGCGGAATGAAGATGGATGGAGGCACGTTGCCCAGCTCCTCGTTGTGCCAGCGCACCAGGGCCTCCACGCCCACCAGCTCGTGGTCGTCCAGCTCCATCTTCGGCTGATACACCACCGACAGTTCCTTGCGTTCCAGCGCGCGCCGCAGCGCTCCGGCCATGGTCGCCCGCAGGCGGGCGTCGGCGTCCATGTCATCGTTGTAGATCATCCACGTGTTGCGGCCGTGTTCCTTGGCCTGGTACATCGCGGTGTCGGCGTGCTTGAGCAGCTCGTTGGGCACCTGCCCGTGGTCGGGGTAGATCGATATGCCGATCGAGGGCGAGATCAGGACCTCCTGGTGGGTGTCTAGCACCAGGGCCTCGTTGAAGGCGCTGATGATCTTGTGCGCCACGCCGATGATCTCGCCCTGTCCGCCGACGTCCTGCAGCACCAGGGTGAATTCATCGCCGCCCACCCGGGCCACCGTGTCCTGTTCGCGCACGCAGTGGCGCAGGCGGGCGCCGGCGGCCTTCAGCAGTCGGTCGCCGGTGGTGTGGCCCATCGAGTCGTTGACATGCTTGAAGCGGTCCAGGTCGATGTACAGCAGGGCCAGGCGCTGGCCGCTGCGACGCGAGGACAGGATCGCGTCGGCCAGCCGCTCGCCGAGCAGGGTGCGGTTGGGCAGGCCGGTGAGCATGTCGTAGTTGGCCAGGTAGCGCAGTTCCTGTTCGGCGCGCTTGCGGTCGGTGATGTCGGTCATCACGCCGACATAGTGGGTGCGCATGCCGTGCGCGTTGCACACCTCGCGCAGCTCGATCCAGCACAGGAAGTCGCTGCCGTTCTTGCGCCTGAGCCAAAGCTCGCCGCGCCAGTGGCCGTGGCTCTGCAGTTCGCGGCGCATGTGCGCGTAGACGCTGTCCGGTTGCTGGGTGCAGTTGAGCAGCGAGGTGTCGCGGCCGCGCACCTCGTCGTTGCCGTAGCCGCTCATGCGGGTGAAGGCGGCGTTGACCGAACTGAAGCGGAAGTCCAGGTCGAACACCGTCACCGCTTCGCTCATGCTGCGGATGACCTCGGCGGCGATGCGGCGCTCGCGGTCCTCGTTGCGCATGCGCGTGATGTTGCGCACGGTGCCGGAGATGCGGTTGGGCTTGCCGCTGCCGTCGTGGCCGACGATCTTGCCGCGACCCAGCACCCAGATCCATTGGCCCTGCGTGGTCTTGAGGCGGTACTCGGACTCGAAGTGGTCGTTGCTTCCGTCCAGGCACTCGGCCAGTTCGCGACGCACGTGGTCGAGGTCGTCGGGGTGCAGGACGTAGCTGCACCAGTCGTCGAAATCGATGTCGTTGGGCGTGCCCACGCCGAGCAGCTGGTCGGCGCCGAGCCGGTACAGCCGGTTCTCGTCCAGGTGCAGGTCCCAGAATTCGTCGCCCGAGCCCCACAGCGCCATGCTCAACCGGCCTTCGCGTTCGCGCAGCTGGTCACGATGGCGGCGCTCGCGCTGCCGGCGGGCGCGCAGGGCGAAGACCAGCGCCAGCAGCAGCATGACGGCCATTGCCGTGTACAGCGCGAACATGGTGTGCGAGGCCCACCACGGCGGGATCACGATCAACTCCACGCCTTTCGGCGTGCTGCCGAACTTGCCGCTGTGGTTGCTGGCCATCACCTCGAAGCGGTACTGGCCGGCCGGGAGGTTGGTGTAGGTGGTGCTGTGGCGCGTGTCGTCGTCGATCCAGACCTTGTCGAAACCGACCAGGCGATGGCGAAAGCGGTTCTGTCGCGGGGCGGCGAAATCCATGGCCGCGAATTCGAAGCGGATGGCGCGTGCCGACTGCGGCATCGTGATGCGGTTGTCCACCGGCAGCACGGCATGGTTGTCGGCGCCGATATGGATGCCGGTCAGGTTGACCTGCGGCACGAAGCGACTGGGGCGGAAATGCGCCGGATCGACCTCGTCGAAGCCGTTCACGCCGCCAAAGACCAGGTTCCCGTTGCGCTTCCTGAGGCAGGCATTGGAGTTGTACTCCATGCCCTGCAGGCCGTCCTGGACGGTGAAGGCGGTGACCTTGCCGCTGGTCGGGTTGAGACGGATGACGCCGCGGTTGGTGCTCATCCACAGGTGCCGGCTGCCGTCCTCGCGCAGGCAGTAGATGGTGTCGTCCGGCAGACCGTTGCGGATGGTCATGCGGTTGAAGTGGGCGCCACTGGCGTCCAGGGACACGAGTCTGTCGAGCCCGGACTGGGTGCCCACCCACAGCTGTCCGCGATCGTCCACGAACAGGCTCATGACCACGTGGCTGCTGAGGCTGTCGGCGACGCCGGGCTCCTCGCGAAAGGTGCGCACGTGCCCACTGGCGGGATCGTAGACGCTCAATCCCGTGCTGGTGCCGATCCAGATGCGGCCCTGGGTGTCCTGCGCCATGGCCACCACGATGCCCGCGGCCAGGCTGTCCGGGTCGCCGGCATGATGCACGATGTGCTGCACGCGCTTGCCGTTGACGTAGTGATACAGCCCGCTGCCATCGTACATTCCGACCCACAGGCTGCCGTCGCGGGCGCGCACCAGCGCGCGCACCGGGCGCGGCGCCAGGTCCGGGTCCAGCAGGCGGGCGTGCCTGAGGCCCTTGTCCAGAACCAGCGCGCCGTGATCGGTGGCCAGCCAGTAGTGGTCCGGCCCGCGGACGACCGCAAACACGCTCAACGATTGCGCGTTGTCGCCGGGCAGGGCGCGCAGCAGGACCGGGGTCAGGCTGTCAAAGCTCGCCTGGGCCGGATCGTAGCGGTGCAGGCCACCACCGCTCAGGCCCAGCCACAGGTCCCCGGAATGGTCCTCGTACAGCGCGCGGATGTTGCTCGAGGCATGACGGTTGCTGTCCAGGCTGTCGTCGGTGACGAAGCTGAACGGCGTGCCGGCGGGATCGAAATAGGCCGCGCCGTGGATCACGCCGCCGGTCCAGACCAGGCCGGAACGGTCCACGTACAGGCGCTGGATGTTTTCGTCGGGCAGGCTGCCCTGAATGCGCGCATTGGGTTGCAGCAGGCGCGGGTTCTGCAGATGGCTGTCAAGGCCCAGCAGGCCGACCGACTGCACCGCCGCCCAGATGCGGCCCGCATGATCCTCGGTCAACGCATCGATACGGGTGGCCGTCGGCGTGTTGCCGCCGACCGGCCAGACCGGTTGCGTGGCTCCGGTGTTCGGATCGAGCCGGTACAGCCCGCTCTCGGCACCCAGCAGGAGGGAGCCGTCGCGACGGCACAGCAGTGTGCGGATGTCCCTGCGATCGATGTGCACGCTTTGCGTGTGTGCCGCGTCGGCGCCGATCACGATCAGCAGGCTGCCATGCAGGGCATAGAACGTCGGCTGGTCGCCGCACTGGGCCAGCACGGTATCGAGCAGGGCATCGTGGCGCTCGGACCGCCACAGCACGCTGGCGTGACGGTAACCGGGATCGATCGATACGATGGCGTCGTGCTCGGCCACCAGCAACCGCTGGCCGTCGCCGCCGGCCAGGGCGGTGACGCCGTTGAGCCTGGCCGCCCAGTCGCCCGGGGTCGGCAACACCCGGTCGTGGTCGGGGTCGAACAGCACCAGTCCACCGACCTTGCTGGCGACCCACAGGTGTCCATGACCATCGCTGGCCAGGGCGCTGATGACGTTGTCGGGCAGGCTGTCGGTGCGGTTGGCGTCGTGGTGGAAGCGCTTGAGCCGGTAGCCGTCGTATCGGTGCAGGCCACCCTGCGAGCCAAGCCAGATGTAACCCTTGTCGCCCTGCAGGATCGCGCCCACGGTGTTCTGCGCCAGGCCTTGCGAGGCGCCGATGTGGCCAAAGTAGTAGGTGCGCACGTGGGCCGTGGCCGGGGCGGCGGCCGCCACGCCGGCCAGGCACAGGGCGGCGCACGCAAGCAGCGAATACAGGCGCCGCGCGCCGCGCACGCCAAGGCGCTGCGCAGCCTGTGGCCGGCCAGCCGACCCGTGTGGGTGGCTCCGGACGGTGCGAGCGACCAGGCTTGCGGACATCAATGTCACCTGTCGTGGAAGGTTGATCGGGTCGGGCCCGCAATTCACCGTCAGGCAAACCCCCAACCGTCAGTGTAGGCAATCGTCCGGATGGGTGCCAGAATGAATTCGCTGTCCGCCGATATGGCCCGAGTGGCCCCGTAATCCATCGATGACTGTGACCTATCTGCAACTCGAATCCGCCCTGGCCAGCGCGAAGGCGAGTGTCGATGCCAGCGACCTGCACGGTTCGGTGGCCGGCTACCTGTGCGGAGGCGGCACGGCCGATGCCGCCGGACTGCTCCAGGCGCTGGAACTGGAGCTCGATGATCCCGGCGCGCGCGGCCGTCTCCAGGCCGAGGTCGAGTCCCTGTATCGCGACTGCCGTGCGGCCCTGGACGATGCCGAACTGGGCTTCCAGCCCTTGCTTCCCGATGCCGACCGTCCAGTCGATGAGCGTGCCGACAGCCTGGTCGAATGGTGTCGCGGGTTCCTCGGCGGCTTCGGCCTGGCCACGGCGCAGCGGTCGCAGGCGCTGTCCGCGGACGGCGAGGAGATCCTGCGCGACTTCGGCACCATCGGGGCGTCCGATCTGTCCTGCGGCGACAGCGACGAGGACGAACGCGCGCTGGTCGAAGTGAGCGAGTTCGTGCGCGTGGGCGCGCTGGTGCTGCATGCGGAAACAGCCGGCAAGCGTGCCAGCGGCGGTGCCCCTTCGGGCAACGGCGTGCACTGAGCATGGACGTGCGTACCACCCGCGAACCTCCCGTCAGAAAAGGCCCGGGCTCGCTCATCGGTGCCGCCGAGTTTGCCCGTCGCCGCCGCCAGCTGATGCGCATGGCCGGCGAGGACGCCGCCCTGCTGGTGGCCGCGGCGCCCGAGCGCATGCGCAGCGCCGACGCGGCCTGGCCGTACCGGCAGGATTCTGATTTCCATTACCTGACCGGATTCCCGGAGCCCGGCGCCGTGCTGGCGCTGCTGCCCGGTCGCGAGCACGCCGAGTCGATCCTGTTCTGCCGCGAGCGCGACCCCGAGCGCGAGCGCATGGATGGGCCGCGCCTGGGCACCGAGGGCGCGGTCGAGACCTGTGGCGTCGACGATGCGTTTCCCATCGACGATATCGACGACATCCTGCCCGGCATGCTGGAAGGGCGAACCCGGGTGTACTGCCATTTCGGCCAGGAGCCGGAGTTCGACGCGCGCCTGCTGGGCTGGATGCGTCGCCTGCGCGCGCTGCGCGGCGGCGGCGTGGCGCCGAAGGAGTTCCTGGCCCTGGGCTACCTGCTGCACGACATGCGCCTGTACAAGTCGGCGGCGGAGATCCGCCTGATGCGGCGCGCGGCCAAGGTGTCGGTGGCCGCGCACCTGGCGGCCATGCGTTGCGCGCGTCCTGGCGTGGCCGAATACGAAGTCGAGGCCGAATTGCTGCGCGTGATGCGCGTGCAGGGCGCGGTATCGGCCTACATGCCCAGCGTGGCCGGCGGCATCAATGCCTGCACGTTGCACTACAACGCCAACCGCGCGGTGCTGGGCGAGGGCGACCTGCTGCTGATCGATGCCGGCGCCGAGGTCGATTGCTACGCCGCCGACATCACCCGCACGTTTCCGGTCGGCGGGCGCTTCTCGCGCGCGCAGCGCCAGCTTTACGACATCGTGCTGGCGGCGCAGGAGGCGGCCATTGAAAAGGTGCGTCCGGGGCAGCCGTTCAGCGCCGCGCACGAGGCCGCGGTCGAGGTCACCGTCGAGGGGCTGCGCGCGCTGAAGATCCTGCGCGGCAGCAAGGCCTCGATCCTGCGCGACGAAAGCTACCGCAGGTACTTTCCGCACAAGACCGGCCACTGGCTGGGCCTGGACGTGCACGACGTCGGCGATTACCGCATCGACGGCGAGCCGCGCCTGCTGGAACCCGGGATGGTGGTCACCGTGGAACCGGGTCTGTACATCCCGCCCGATGCCGGCGCCGAGGCGTCGGCGTGGGCCGGCATCGGCATCCGCATCGAGGACGACGTGCTGGTCGGCCGCGACGGCCCGCAGGTGCTCACCGACGGCGTGCCCAAGCAGGCCGAGGCGCTGGAGGACCTGCTCGGGCGCCGCGGCGCGGGAGCCTGAGCACGCGGCCGATGCAATCCCTGCTTCAGGCGCGAGCAGCGTGACGCGGCCTCGACGAAGGCGAGGGCCGTTCGCAGTGCCCGGGGCTGTATTCCAGCCGGGCACGCAGCGCCGGAGCGGCACTCTTGTCGCCGCGCAGCGCGTCCATCAGCGGGTCGTCGCGGTACATCGCCCCATGGCGGAACATCGTGCGATTGCACATGCGCGTGCCGCCGTCGGCGGCGGCACGCTGTGTCATGTGGCGGAGTCGCGCGGTCAGGCCAGCGCGGCGAAGGCGTCGCGGGTCATGTTCTCCGGATCGCCCTCGGTGCAGGCGACCTCGTCCTCGATGCGGATGCCGCCGTAGGGGCGCAGGGCGTCGATCCGCGACCAGTTCACGTGGCGGGCCTCGGGGCGCTCCCTGAGTTCGGCCAGCAGCATGTCGATGAAGTACAGCCCTGGCTCGATGGTGACCACCATGCCGGCCTCCAGGGTTCGGGTCAGGCGCAGGAAGGGATGGCCCTCGGGCTTGTCGATGGTGTCGCCCTGCGGATCGGCAAGGAATCCGCCGACGTCGTGTACCTGCAGGCCGATCCCATGGCCGAGGCCGTGCGGGAAGAACACCGGACTGACGCGCTGCTCGACCATGGCCTCGGGACTCATGTCGACGATGCCGTGGTCCTTCAGCACGCCGGCCAGCCGGTGATGGGCCTCAAGATGCAGCTCGCGGTAGTCGCGCCCGGCGCGCACCTGGTCGCACAGCGCGCGCTGCACTTCGTCGACGCTGTCGATCAGCGCCTGGAAGTCGTCGGCGCCGGTCGCGGCGTGGGTGCGCGTGATGTCGCTGGCATAGCCGAAGCTCTGCGCGCCGGCATCGATCAGCAGTGAGCGGCTCTGCGCCGGCGGCGAGCGGTCGAAGTGCATGTAGTGCAGCACCGCGCCGTGTTCGTTGAGGCCGATGATGCTGCCGTAGGGCAACTCGGCCTCGGTATGGCCGGCGGCGTGCTGGAAGGCCATGTGGATGCCGAATTCGCTTTCGCCGGCACGGAAGGCGGCCTCGGCGGCGCGATGGCCGCGCACGCCGCGCGCGCTGGCCTGGCGCATGCGGATCAGCTCGAAGGGCGTCTTGTAGGCGCGCTGGTAATCCAGGTAGTGCACCAGCGCCCGGGGCGGATCGGGCACGAAGTCGCCGACCGCGTCGCGTGGCTCGCCGAGGATCGCGCAGCGCGACGGATCGCCGGGCAGGTAGGCCCGCGCATCGGCGGCCTCGCGGATGACCTGGATGTCGAAGTGTTCCACCCAGTAACCGGTCGGCGCCTGCGGCACCACGTGCCAGTAGTCGTTGGGCTGCAGGAAGATCAGCAGCGGCTTCTCGCCCGGGGTGTAGACGATCCAGCTGCCCGGCGCGTCCACCAGCGGCACCCACTGCTTGAAGGTCGGGTGCGTCACGTAGGGGTAGTGCAGGTCGTCCAGGTGGCGCGTGATCGGCTGGCCGGCGGGCAGTGCCAGGCACTCGCGGCCTGCTGCTTGCAGCGCCGCGTCGGTGCGCTGGCGCAGGGTGGCCAGGTGCAATGGGTAGGCTTGGGCGAGGTCGGCGTCGGTCATGGCGGGGATCAGGTCGGGAAAGACCACCATGGTGCCTCGGACCGGCCGCCGAATCCAACCGCGGCGCCGCGCTCGACGTGCCGCGGGCCGTCGTCAGACGTAGGCGCCGCCCGGCGTCTCGATCCAGGTGCGCAGCTTGTGCGCATCCGCTTCGCTGATCGCGATGATGCGGAAACCGGTCCAGTGCTGTCCCGGCACGTTGGCGCTTTCGCCCCACTGCTCGTGCACGCCGAACTCGATGGTGTGCGCGCCCTGGCCGCGCGAGGGCAGCGTCAAGCGCAACTGGTAGATGGCATCGGGGGTCAGCGCGTGGTCGCTGATCAGCATCATGCCGTTGCTGGAGATGTTGCCAACGTGACCGATGACCTGGTCGTTGATCGCATTCTCGACCGGGATGTTGGTTTCGACGCGGCGGCGCGGCGCGCGACGGTTGTCCGATGCACTCATGCGTTCTCGACCTCGCTGTTCCCGGAGAACTGGCGCAGGCCCTTGATGATGGCGTTCCAGGCGCGATCGAGCAGCGACTCGCCGCGTTCCTCGGGCAGGCGAACGGTGCCTTCGGCCATCATCTTGGCCAGCTCCAGCAGACTGCCGACGTCCTCGCGCACGCCGCGCTGGCTGACCGCCAGGCAGTGGCCGGTCACCGGCGAGAACCAGGCCAGCTTGCGCCGCACCACGCGCTTGTCGGGGCGGATGAATTCCAGCCACGAGCCGTAGCGCAGCTGGCGCAGACGTTCCAGGGCTTCCTGCACGGCCGGTTCCACTTCGGTCTTCTGCTCGGCCTTTTCCTTTTCCTCTTCCTCGGCCTCGGCGTTGCCCAGCCGCTGGCGCTGCTTGAGGCGCATGGCCAGTTCGGTGCGGGTCAGTTCCTGCCCCGATTCAGGCGCCTCCGCGGCGGAGCCTGGTGCCACCACGTGGCGTGCGATCTGCTCGGCTTCCTCGCCGTGGATGCCGACCTGGCCCAGGCCCTCGGTGATTTCCTCGCGCAGCTCCGGATCGTCGGTGGCGGACTTGTGGCGCAGCATCCGGTCGGTCACTTCCAGACGCTGGCGGAAGGATTTGCTGCGTTCGCCCCAGCGCAGCATCGACAGGGCCAGGACGTCGGTCCAGGCCTGTTCCATCATGGTCCGCACCAGGCCGCTGGCTTCGCTGCCCTGCAGCTTCTCGGCAACCAGCTCGCTGGCACGCTTGCGCGCCAGCTGCAGTCGCTCGCGACCCTGCGCGGCTTCCAGGTGGCGACGTTCACTGATTTCCGCGCGCCGACGCAGCACCGAAAGCTGGCCGTCCAGGTCCTGGCGCAACTGGTCGAGCAGGCCGACGTCGCCATCGAACTCCTCGACCGTGCGGTCGACCACGTTCTGCAACTTGCGCGCCAGCACCGGGTCGGCTTCCTCGCCGGCGCCGTCCAGCCATTGCATGGCGGTGTCCAGCACCGAGCCGAGCAGTTGCCGTGCCGGATGGTTCTTCTCGGAGAAGAATTCCGGTTCCGAAAGCGCCACGCGCAGCATGGGTGCCTGCAGACGCGACATCAGGGTCGCGGTATGGCCGTCGATCGGCATGTCCCGGCCCAGGTGCTCGAACAGCATCGTCATCAGGTCGATGGTGTCGGTCTGCTGGGCATCGAAGGAAAGCGCCTGGCCATCCGGTGAAGCCGCGCTCAGTTGCGCCTCGAGATCCTGGCGCAGGTGCTTCATGCCGCGCACCTGGTGGACGCCGTTCTCCACCACCATGGTTTCCGGCTGCCGCTGCAGCTTGGCCAGGGCGGCCTGCACCTGTTCGGGGCTGCTGACCGGGCCGGAGGGTGCCGCGGCCTGTTCGTCCAGGCCCAGCGCATGGCGGCGTCGGGCCAGGAGCCCGCGCAGCACGCTGAAGGCCGCGGTGGTCTGGGCATCGGACATGCGGGGCGAGGCCGGGGTCTCGGCAGCGCGTGCGCCGCCGTCGCCCTCGTTGCGTGGCGTCCTGGCGTCGTCGGTCTTGCCGGCATCCGCGGCGCCGCCGATGCGGGTGCGCCGCACCATCAGCGTACGCAGGTCGGGCAGCAGGCCCTGTGCCGCCATCAGGGTGTTCAGGGCCTCGTACATGCGCGGCGCCTCGCGCAGCAGGAAGCGACCGAACTGCTGGTGCAGGAGCTGGCGATGTCCGGGCGGAAGGTCGAGCTCGTTGCTGGCCTTCTGCCATGCCTGGCAGATCGCGTGCGGGCCGATCGGCAGCGCGTCCGATTCCACCACGGGCACGCCGGCCAGGGCGGCGAAGCGGTAGCCCAGCTCAAGCAGCGGGATGCCCGAGCGCAGCTCCACGCGTGCCTCGGTGCCGCTGAGTATGGTGTTCTCTTCCTGGGCGTCGCGGTCGAGCAGGGTCAGGCGCGAGCCGTCGTGCTCGCCATGGCCAGCCTGCTCGTTGCCGAGGTGATAGCGCGAAAAGCCATCGGTCAGCAGGCTCAGGAAGCGCGGGGAGAGATCCGAGCGTCCCCGGCGCACCTCGCGCTGCGAGGCCAGGCAGGCTTCCTGTTCGGCATTGTTGTGGGCCTGGTCGGCGACCTGGAACATCTGCTGGTCGAATTCGTCCAGGACCAGCTTGAGCATCGGTTGCAGCGTCGCTTCGCTTAGATCTCGGACACGCTCGAGCACCCGCTTGGCGCGCGGTGCGAGGGGCGCGCTCTTGCGTGTGCCACCGGTGTGCTTGTCGGAACGCTCCATACCGCCCCCAGCCTTCGGTTTCGGCGATTGTACGTCATGTCGCCTTGGTCATGGACTTATATGAACAGGCCGATCACGTCGTTGAGGAAGCGCTGTCCCAGCGGCGTGGCGCGCAGCGTGCTGTCGGAGGGGTCGAGCCAGCCACGCCGCAGCGCCTCGTCGCGCGCCGGCTCCAGGCTGGCAAGCGGCAGTCCGGTGCGCGCCGGGTAGTCCGCCAGCGGCGTGCCGTCGACCAGGCGCAGGGCGTTGAGCATGTACTCGAATGCACGTTCGGGCTCGGCGATGGCACGGTCCTCGCCGATGCGCGCGGCGTGGTCGACGGCCTGAAGATACTGCCTGGGGTGGCGCTGTTTCCAGCGCCTGCGGATGTCCGGGAGCGTGGTGACCTTGGCATGCGCGCCGGCGCCGATGCCCAGGTAGTCGCCAAACCGCCAGTAGTTGAGGTTGTGTTCACAGCGACGTCCGGCCCGCGCGTAGGCCGATACCTCGTACTGCGCGTAGCCGGCCTCGGCCAGTCTTGCCTGGCAGGCCTCCTGCATGTCCCAGGCGCTGTCCTCGTCGGGCAGCGGCGGGGGATGCGCGGCAAAGGCGGTATTGGGTTCCAGGGTCAGTTGATAGTGCGAGATGTGCTCGGGCGCCAGGGCCAGCGCGCGGTCGATGTCGCGCAGCGCGCCGGCCAGGTCCTGGTCGGGCAGGGCGTACATCAGGTCCAGGTTGATGTTGTCGAATCCGGCCGCTCGGGCGAGCCCGAAGGCATGCTCGGCCTCGCCTGCCGAATGGATGCGCCCCAGCGCCTTCAGCCGCGCGTCGTCGAAACTCTGCACGCCGAAGGACAGGCGGTTCACGCCGGCGGCGAGATAGTCCTCGAAGCGGCCGTGCTCGACCGTGCCCGGGTTGGTCTCCAGGGTGATCTCGGCGTCCGCGGCGAAGGCCAGGCGTTGCCGCGCGGCGTCGAGCAGGCGCGCGATCTGCCCGGGCGGGAACAGGCTCGGCGTGCCGCCGCCGAAGAACACGCTGACGATGGGGCGTTCACGCAGGCCCTGGCCGAAGTCGGCCAGGTCCGCGTCCAGGTCGGCGATCAGCGCATCGACATAGCCCGCGTAGTCCGGGTCGCCGCCGCGCAGGCCGTGGGAATTGAAGTCGCAGTACGGGCACTTCTTCACGCACCAGGGCATGTGCACGTAAAGCGCCAGGGGAATTGGGTTGAGCATGGTCACAGGATAGCCGGACGGGGCCCGTCACGCGCCGCGCGCTTGATCGTGGTCAAGGTGTGCCGCGTCCTGCGACGTGACAATGCCGCCTCGATTCCGGCAGAGAGCAAGGTCATGGCCGTTGAGCTGTTTGCGAAGGGCAACCACACCGTTGTCGTTTTCCCCGACCTGGTGCGCGGCGAGGACGGCGTGCAGGCCAACCAGTTCCTGGTCCGGCACGGCGAGCGGACCGCGTTGATCGATCCGGGCGGCGCATTGCTCTACACGCCGCTGTCGATGGCGATCTCGCCGTACGTGAAGCTGAAGGAGCTGACCTGGATCCTGGCCTCGCACCAGGATCCCGACATCATCGGCGCGGTCGACCGCTGGCTCATGTACACGCCGGCCACCGTGTGCTGCTCGCGGCTGTGGGGACGCTTCGTGCCGCACAGCGTGCCGCACTACCAGAAGAACACCGGCACCGACCGGTTCATGCTGATCCCGGATCGCGGCGCCGACATCCCGATGGGCGATACGGTGATCCGCGCGGTGCCGGCGCACTTCCTGCACAGCGTGGGCAATTTCCAGTTCTACGACCCGGTGTCGAAGATCCTGTTCAGCGGCGACCTCGGCGCCTCGATGACCGACGGTCCGTTCGAGCCGGTCGCCGATTTCGATGCCCACATTCCGTCGATGCTGGGCTTCCACCAGCGCTACATGGTGTCCAATCGCGTCTGCCGCCTGTGGGCGCGCATGGCGCGCGGCATGCATGTCGAGGCGATCGTGCCGCAGCATGGCCGGCCCATCGTCGGCCCGGCCATGGTCAAGCGGTTCATCGACTGGGTCGAGCAACTCGAATGCGGAGTGGACCGGCTGACCCAGGACGACTACGTCGCCGCCTGATGCCGCAGGGCCTCGCGCAGGCGGGCCAGGGCCTGGCCGCGGTGGCTCAGGCGGTTCTTCAGCGCCTCGTCCAGTTCGGCGGCAGACAGCGACTGGCCGGCTGGCAGGAACAGCGGGTCGTAGCCGAAGCCGCCTTCGCCGCGCTGCGCCTCGAGGATGCGTCCATGCCAGCGGCCCTCGGCGATCAATGGCGCCGGATCGCCGGCGTGACGCAGCAACGCCAGCACGCAGATGAAGAAGCCGCCGCGTTCCCCGGGCGTGCGGCCCTGCAGTTCACGCAGCAGCCGTGCCTTGTTGGCCTCGTGGTCGCCGTGGGTGCCGGCGTAGCGGGCCGAGTACAGGCCGGGCGCGCCGTCCAGGACATCCACGCACAGGCCCGAATCGTCGGCCAGCGCCGGCAGCCCGGTGATGCGCGCGGCATGGCGGGCCTTGAGCAGCGCGTTCTCGACGAAGGTGGTGGCCGTCTCCTCGGCATCGGGCACGCCGAGCTCGCCCTGCGCGACGAGTTCGATGTCGGCGTCGGCCAGCAACTGGCGCAGCTCGCGCAGCTTGCCGGCGTTGCCGCTGGCCAGGACCATGCGTTGCGTCATCGCGAATCTCCCGTTGTGTCGGCCGGACAGGCGGCCGACCATCCCGAGTCCCGAGTCCCGAGTCCCGAGTCCCGAGTCCCGAGTCCCGAGTCCCGAGTCCCGAGTCCCGAGTCCCGGAACTATTCCGCCAGCGCGTCGCGTTGCGCGGCGATCAGTTCGCCGATGCCCTTCTCGGCCAGGCCCAGCAGGGCGTCCATCTCGTCGCGGCGGAAGGCATGGCCCTCGGCGGTGCCCTGTACCTCGATGAAGCCGCCGCCGTCGTTCATGACCACGTTCATGTCGGTGTCGCAGCTGGAATCCTCGGCGTAATCGAGGTCCAGCACCGGCATGCCCTGGTAGACGCCGACCGAGATCGCGGCGACGGCGCCGATCACCGGATTGCGCTTGAGGTTCTCGCGCTTCATCAGCACGGAGACGGCATCGACCAGGGCCACGTAGGCGCCGGTGATGGCCGCCGTGCGGGTGCCGCCGTCGGCCTGCAGCACGTCGCAGTCCAGGGTGATCACGCGCTCGCCCAGTGCCTGGCGGTTGACGCAGGCGCGCAGGCTGCGTCCGATCAGGCGCTGGATCTCCTGGGTGCGGCCGCTCTGCTTGCCGCGCGCGGCCTCGCGCGCCATGCGGCTGCCGGTGGAGCGCGGCAGCATGCCGTATTCGGCGGTGATCCAGCCTTCGCCCTTGCCGCGCAACCACGCCGGCACGCGGTCCTCGATGCTGGCCGTGCACAGCACGTGGGTGTCGCCGAAGCGCACCAGCACCGAACCTTCGGCATGCTTGGTGTAGTGGCGTTCGATCGAGACCGCGCGCAGCTCGTCGGCGCGACGGCCGCTGGGTCGGGTGCTTTCGCTCATGGGCAGGGGGTTCCGTATGGGTGCGACAGACCGGCCATGATAACCGCATGCCGCATCGCGGGTTTCCGGGGCGTGTCGAATACGACATTGGGCAGGCGCGGCGCGAAGCGTTTACCATGGCGCCCTTCACATCCCGGATGGCACGCCATGATCCGCAGCATGACCGCCTATGCGTCGGCCGAGGCCAACGGCCCGCTCGGCACGCTGGTGTGCGAATTGCGCACGGTCAATCACCGTTACCTGGAACAGAGCCCGCGCCTGCCCGATGAGCTGCGTGCGTTCGAGTCCCAGGTGCGCGAAATCGTGTCCGGCAGGCTTTCGCGCGGCAAGGTCGACATCACCGTGCGCGTGCGCGGCGAAGATCGCGCCGAGGCGCTGGAAGTCAATCTCGCCCTGCTGCAGCGCCTGTCTGAACTTCACCATGAGATGGCCGGGCAGTTTCCGGGGCTGACGGTGCAGGGCACCGAACTGCTGCGTTTTCCCGGCGTGCTGCGCCAGCCGGAAGTCGACCGTGACGTGCTGCAGGCCACCCTGGCCACGGCCCTCGGCCAGGCGCTGGACGCGCTGACCGCGACCCGCGAGCGCGAAGGCGACAAGCTGGCCGCGCTGATCGCCGAACGGCTGGATGCCATCGAGGCCATCGTCGCCCGGGTGCGGGAGATGATGCCTGCGATCCGCGAGGGCCTGCGCGCGAGGCTGGAGGCGCGCCTGGCCGACCTCAAGCAACCGGCCGACCCCGGGCGGCTGGAGCAGGAGCTGGTGCTGCAGATCACCCGCGCCGATGTCGACGAGGAGCTCGATCGCCTGGACGCGCACATCGCCGAGGCGCGTCGCGTGCTGGGCCTGGACGAGCCGGTCGGGCGACGACTGGATTTCCTCATGCAGGAATTCAACCGCGAGGCCAATACGCTCGGTTCCAAGGCCGTCGACACCCGCAGCACCAACGCCGCGGTGGAGCTGAAGGTGCTCATCGAGCAGATGCGCGAACAGGTGCAGAACATCGAATGAGCATGCCCATGCCGATGCTTGCCCGTGGCGCCGTTTCAGCGGCCTGGTGTTGTCGGGACTCGGGGTTCGGTACCCGGTACCCGGTACCCGGTACCCGAGGGGTCGGAGCCGTTTCCGTACGGCTATCGACGCTCGCCTCGACCAGGGCGGCTCGTTGGACCCGGCCGCACGTTCGTCTGTTCCGGTTCACGGTACCCGGGACCCGGTACCCGGTACCCGGGCGATCGGAGCTGTTGCCGTACGGCTATCGATGCTCGCCTCGACCAGGGCGCCCCGTTGGACCCGGCCACAAAAGGACTTCTTCCGGGTCCCGGGTCCCGGGTCCCGGGTCCCGAGGGGCCGGAGCTGTTGCCGTACGGCTATCGATGCTCGCCTCGACCAGGGCGGCTCGTTGGACCCGGCCGCACGTTCGTCTGTTCCGGTTCACGGTACCCGGGACCCGGTACCCGGTACCCGGGCGATCGGAGCTGTTGCCGTACGGCTATCGATGCTCGCCTCGACCAGGGTGCCCCGTTGGACCTGGCCGCATAATCACCGCTTCCGGTACCCGGGACCCGGGACCCGGTACCCGAGGGGTCGGAGCCGTTTCCGTACGGCTATCGACGCTCGCCTCGACCAGGACGGCTCGTTGGACCCGGCCACAAAAGGACCTCTTCCGGGTCCCGGGTCCCGGGTCCCGAGTCCCGAGTCCCGAATCCCGGGTCCCGAATCCCGAGCCCCGAAACACGCAAGTGCTCCCATCATGAACAAGGCCACAAGAACGCTGTTCGTGGTCGCCGCGCCCTCCGGCGCCGGCAAGTCGACCCTGGTCAACGCGCTGCTCGAGCGCGAGACGGAGATCTCGCTGTCGATCTCGCATACCACGCGTCCTCCGCGTCCGGGCGAGGCTTACGGCGAGCACTACTATTTCGTCGATCGCGCCACCTTCGAGCAGGAGGTCGCCGAGGGCATCTTTCTCGAACATGCCGAGGTGCACGGCAACCTCTACGGCACTTCGCGGCGTACCGTCGAAGGCCTGCTGGGGCAGGGGCTCGACGTGCTGCTGGAGATCGACTGGCAGGGCGCGCGGCAGATTCGCGAGGCCATGCCCAATTGCGTGAGCGTGTTCATCCTGCCGCCCTCGCGCGCCGAGCTGGAGCGTCGCCTGCGCGGGCGCGCCTCGGACAGCGCGGAGGTGATCGATCGCCGACTGCGTAATTCGCGCGGCGAGATCGAGCATGCCCACGAATTCGACTACATCATCGTCAACGACCGTTTCGAGGACGCGCTGGCCGACCTGCAGGCCATCGTGCGCGCCGAGCGCCTGCGCATGCCGCTCAAGCGTGAACGCCACGAGGCGCTGATCGCCGAGCTGCTTGAAAGCCGCACGTAAGACGGCGCCGATATCCTTCACTCAGCCGGCGTTCCGTTTCGGGATCGTAGCGTTCGCCGGTCCGTGCCCTGGGGGCGCTGGTCGCAGTCCGTGGCCTGGGCTATCTTTGGAACCCTTATGACCGACGCTTCCGCATCCTCCGAATCCACGCCTGCCGACGACGTGCTGGTCCGCGTGCGCGGACTGACCACGCGTTTTGGCACCCGTGCCGTGTTCGATGGCATGGACCTGGACATCCCGAAGGGCAAGATCACCGCCATCATGGGCCCCAGCGGCACGGGCAAGACCACCCTGCTCAAGCACATCACCGGCCAGATGCGCGCCGACGAGGGCGAATTGTGGGTCGACGGCAGGGACGTGGCCAAGCTCTCGCGCGAGGACCTCTACGAACTGCGCGAGCGCATCGGCTACCTGTTCCAGAATTCCGCGCTGCTGACCGATTTCGATGTCTACGAGAACATCGCCTTCCCCTTGCGCCAGCACACCAAGCTGCCCGAGGAGCTGATCCGCAACATCGTGCTGACCAAGCTGCAGGCGGTCGGCCTGCGTGGCGCCGCGAAACTGTTTCCCAGCGAGCTGTCCGGCGGCATGGCGCGGCGCGTGGCGCTGGCGCGCGCGATCGTGTTCGATCCGATGCTGATCCTCTACGACGAGCCGTTCGTGGGTCTGGACCCGATCGCCCTGAACCAGGTGCTCAAGCTGATCCGCACGCTCAACCAGACGCTGGGCATCACCAGCGTGCTGGTGGCCCACGAGCTGGCCGCGGTCAAGCAGATCGCCGACCAAGTGATCCTGATCGCCAACGGCAAGGTGGTCGCCTCGGGCCACCCGGGGGACATCGCCGACGATGGATCGCCGTGGACGCGTCAGTTCTTCGGTGGCGAACCCGACGGCCCGGTGCCGTTCCATTATCCGGCGGGCGACTACGCCACCGAGCTGGGCCTGGGAGAAACCGCATGAACGCGCAGGTCAAGCGTCGCAACCTCCTGCTCGACGGCCTGGCGCAGATCGGCGACGCCGGCCTGTTCCTGCCCACGCTGCTGGCGGCCGTGCCGCGCAGCCTGCGCTATTTCCGCGAGATCGTGCGCCAGATCTGGTTCACCGGCGCCATGAGCCTGATCATCATCATGACCTGCGGCCTGTTCGTGGGCATGGTGCTGGCCCTGCAGCTCTATCACGTGCTGGCGATCTTCGGCGGCACCGCCTCGACCGGCACGGTGGTCGCGCTGTCGGTGTATCGCGAGCTCGGTCCGGTGGTCACGGCGCTCCTTTTCGCCGGCCGCGCCGGCACCTCGATGACCGCCGAGATCGGCCTGATGCGCGCCACCGACCAGCTGTCGGCCATGGAAATGATGGCTGTCGACCCGATCGCCTACGTGATCACGCCGCGCTTCATCGCCGGCGTCATCGCCATGCCGCTGCTGTGCTGCGTGTTCTCGGCCATGGCCATCTTCGGCGGGCACCTGATCGGGGTGACCTGGCTGGGCATCGACAACGGCACCTTCTGGTCCAACATGACCTCCAACGTCGAGGTCTGGAAGGACGTGATCGACGGCGTGCTGTGGAAGGGCCTGGCCTTCGGCGGCGTGGTCACGCTTATCGCCGTTCACCAGGGCTACACCACTCCACCCACCAGCGAGGGCGTGGCCTATGCCACCACCCGTACCGTGGTGGCCTCGTCGATTGCCATCCTGGCGCTCGATTTCGTGCTCACCGCGTTCATGATGTGAGGATCGATGCCATGCGCCGGAATGTCCGTTCCACCCTTTCGAATACACAGATTTCACCGAGGATGATGCCGTGACCCAGAGACGCTCCTATGCCGTCGGCACCGGCCTGTTCATCGTGCTGGGCTTCGCCGCGCTGGCCTATCTGGCGACCCAGACCACGTCGCTGGTCAACATGCACGAGGGCGCGACCTACACCGTCAAGGCGCGCTTCACCAACGTCGGCCAGCTCAAGGACCGGGCGCCGGTGAAGATGGCCGGCGTGCGCATCGGTTCGGTGGCCTCGATCCAGCTCGAGCCGGCCAGGCTCGACGCGCTGGTGACCCTGGACATCGACAAGCGCTTCAACCAGATCCCGTCCGACTCCTCGGCGTCGATATTAACCAGCGGTTTATTGGGTGATCAGTACATTGGCATCCAGCCGGGCGGCGCACCGGACAACCTCAAGAATGGCGACCAGGTGATCCTGACCCAGTCGGCGATCCAGCTCGAGGACCTGATCGGCAAGTTCCTGGTCAATGGTTCGCCGAGCGACAAGAAGAACAAGTGACCCGGCGTCCGCCGCCGTCCATCCGTACCGGAGCCACGCTCATCATGAAATTACGTCCGCTGCTTCTCGTCCTGGCCCTCGCGGTGCCGGGGACGACCTTCGCTTTGCCGATGCAGGCGCAGCCGCAGAGCGCCGCCACGCCGGCGGCGTCGCTGCCGGCCGACGCGCCGCCGCAGGAGGTGGTCCAGGCGATCGTGCAGCAACTCGCCAACGCCATCGACGGGCACCGCGAGGAGCTCAAGAAGGACAAGAACAAGCTGATCGGCATCATCGACGGCATCTTCCTGCCGCACTTCGATATCGACTACGCCTCGATCGTGGTGCTGGGTCGCCATGCGCGCGAGGCCACGCCGG
Source organism: uncultured Gammaproteobacteria bacterium (assembly GCA_963821885.1). Lineage (GTDB taxonomy): Bacteria > Pseudomonadota > Gammaproteobacteria > Xanthomonadales > Rhodanobacteraceae > Oleiagrimonas. Next base: position 110,691 of record CAWGFN010000003.1, read on the forward strand.
ACCAGCGCGAGCGCTTCGCCAAGGCGTTCTACGACTCCATCACCCACCGATACGCCGAGGGCCTGCTCAACTACACCAAGGGCAGCGTCAAGGTATTGCCGTTCCGCGGCGAGCTTGACCCCCAGCGCACCATGGTGCGCACCCAGGTGATGCTCGACGACGGCAAGACCATCGCCGTCGATTACGTGTTCCGCCGCACTTCGGACGGCGAGTGGAAGGCCTGGGACGTGGTCATCGAGGGCATCTCCTACATCACCAACTACCGCGCCCAGGTGGATGCCGAGATCCGCAAGTCGGGCATCGAGTCGCTGATCCAGCGCCTGGAAACGCATGGCGCCGAGACCCTCGACAGCATGCAGAAGGACGCGGGCAGCTGATGCCGGCCCTGGCCTGCCGCGTCGAACAGCCGCAGCCGGACACCCTGGCACTGTCCGGCGAGCTGCGCTTCACCACGGTCGCGCCGGTGCTCGAACGCGCCCGGTCGCTGGTCGCCGGCGGCGCCGTGCGTACCCTGGACCTGTCCGGCGTGCGCGGCGCCGACAGCGCGGGCCTGGCCTGCGTGCTCTCGTTGATGGCGCTCGCCCACCGCGCGCATGGCCGGATGCAGGTGCGCAACGTGCCGGCGAGCCTGCGTCGCCTGGCCGCGGTGAGCGACGTCGAGGCGTGGCTGGACTGAGATCGCCCGCGGCCTGACGGCATGCCCGGGAGCGCCCCGGTACGGAATCCGTCGAGGATCCCGGCGGCATCAGCCCCCCCAATGTGCATGACCCGATCGCGCCCTTCGGGGCACTGGCCGTGGACGAGCACGCAATGTCGCGGCGCATGCGCGGACGCGCATGCCTTGCGGGTGATCGGGACGGACGGCGGGATGCAGGCCATCGCCGATGCAGCGCCGTGGTGCGCGGCCATCGTCACAGCGTGGCGTGTTTGGCCCCGCTGGCCGGCAGGCGTGCAGGATGCGATGCGCGGCCGGCGCGAGCCCGCACGAGAGTCCGGGGTGCGCGCGGGATTTCAGGTTCGGCCGCAGACTGGATGCCGGCCATGGGCTGCCGTGCCTGCCGCGGAGATTCGGGCGGCAGGCCATGCGCGTGATGGATCCGGTCAGCGCGGACCGCCGCTGGAGGTCGCGTGGGCGGGCGCCGCTGGCGCCGCGTCCTGGGCCGCTTTCTTGTCCTTGCGCGACTTCTCCCAGGCGTGCTGCTGCTTGAGCAGCTCGTCGGGGTCGAAGCCCGGCTGGTCCAGGCCCTGCATGCGATCGATCACCGCCGACGGCGGATTGCCGTCATACAGTTTGTACACGCGCTGCTGGCGGTACGCGTCGCGCAGGAACACGTAAGGATCGTAGGCCGACTTCAGGAAGCTCTCGGCATCGATGGCGCGCGAGCGCAGCGACACCAGGTACAGCATCTGTGGCAGATACTCCTGGCCGTGCTTGAGGCTGTCCTGGTTGCGCGCGTAGATCGACAGCGGATCGAAGAAGTAGCTGTCCACCGGCAGGCGCCAGACGTCGCGGCCGGTCGTCGGTCCGACCAGGGGCAGCATCAGGTAGGGACCGTCGGGCACGCCCCAGCGCGCCAGGGTGATGCCGAAATCGGTGTCGTCCAGCGGCAGGCCCATGCGGCTGGCCGGGTCGAAGAAGCCGCCCAGGCCCAGGGTCAGGTTGATCAGGAAGCGCGCGCTGGCCGACAGTGCCTTTTTGGGCCGGGCCTGCAGCAGGTCGTTGGCCGCGGTCACCGGCATGCGGATATTGGTGAAGAAGTCGTTGATCGAACGGCGCACCGGCGGGTTGGTGATCTTGCGATAACCCACCGCCACCGGCCGGATCACGGCCTTGTCGACCGTATCGTTGAAGGCATAGACCTTGCGGTTGAACTTCTCGTAGGGGTCGTCCGTGCGGGGTTTGGCGATGGCGCAGCCGGCCAGGGCGACGATGGCGGCCAGCAGTGCGACGCGGCGCAGGTTCTGCATCGTGGGTGAACGCATGAAGTACCGCCATGTCCAATATGAACCGGAGAGTTTAATTATAATGGGCGATGCTTTCCAGTCGCTTACGCCGGACGAACGGGTGCGTCCGCCGTCATTGCCAGCCCGCGGCGTCGGCAGCTACACTTCCCAACCTGAGTAAGTCTCTTTTTTTCCAAGGAATTCAAGCATGGCCCGCATTACCGTCGAGGACTGCCTGCAGGTGGTCGACAATCGTTTTGAATTGGTGCTCATGGCGACCCGCCGCGCGCGCCAGCTGGCCAATGGCGCCGACGCCCTGGTCGAACCCGAGCACGACAAGCCCACGGTGCTGGCGTTGCGCGAGATCGCCGACGAGCGCATCGACGAAGCCACCATCGACGAGCTCGATCGCGCCGAGCGCGAGCGCGCCGAGCGCGAGGCCCTCGAGTGGGCCGCTGCCGAAGTCGACGAGGAAGCGGCGGCCAAGGCCCCGGAAGAGTAAGCCATGCATCGTTGCCGCCGCAGCCCGCCGATCGACCGGCCCCCGCGCGTGGCGGCGCATGCGACTGGCGGCGGTCGACGGAGGCCGGCGGCCTGATCGGCCGTCGCGTGCGCATGCCGACGGTCGCGTCCTCGGGCTCCAGCGCGTCGCCGGCGATCCCGGACGACGTACGCGACCTGGAAGACCGCCTGGCCGAATACCTGCCGTCCGAGGACGTGATGCGGGTACGCCGGGCCTATCTGGTCGGCGCCGACGCCCACGCCGGGCAGAAACGCAAGAGCGGCGAGCCCTACATCACCCATCCGGTCGCGGTGGCCGCCATGCTGGCCGATCTGCACATGGATGCGGAGACCATCATCGCCGCCATCCTGCACGACACCCTCGAGGACACCGAGCTGGATCGCGCGCGCATCGTCGATGAGTTCGGCGAGACCGTGGTCGAGCTGGTCGATGGCGTCACCAAACTCGACACCGTGCACTTCCGCAGCCGTCAGGAAGCGGCGGCGGAAAGCTTCCGCAAGATGCTTCTGGCGATGGCGCGCGACCTGCGCGTGATCCTGATCAAGCTGGCCGACCGCCTGCACAACATGCGCACGCTGGGCGCCAAGGATGCCTCGTCGCGCCGGCGCATCGCGCGCGAAACCCTGGAGATCTACGCGCCCATCGCCCAGCGCCTGGGCATGAACCGGATGAAGGCCGAGTTGCAGGACCTGGGCTTTCGCGCCCTGTACCCGGACCGCCATCGCGTGATCAGCGCGCGCATCCGCAGCGCGCTGGGCAACCGCCGCGAGGCGATGATCCGCATCGAGGCGGCGCTCGGCAAGCGCCTGGGCGAGGAAGGCATTCCCGGCCGCGTGGTCAGCCGCATCAAGTCGCCCTACAGCGTCTACACCAAGATGCGATCGGAGCAGAAGTCCTTCGACGAGGTCATGGACGTGTACGGTTTCCGCGTGGTGACCGACAGCGTGATGCGCTGCTATCACGCGCTGGGCGCCATCCATGCGCTGTACAAGCCGGTCGAGGGGCGCTTCAAGGACTTCATCGCCATCCCCAAGGCCAATGGCTACCAGTCCCTGCACACGGTGGTGTTCGGCGCCTTCGGCGCGCCCATCGAGATCCAGATCCGCACCGAGGAAATGGACACCGTGGCCGAACGCGGCGTGGCCGCCCACTGGAGCTACAAGACCGAGAGCGGTCCGGCCAACAGCGCCCAGTCACGCGCCCGCGAATGGCTGGCCGGCCTGGTCGAACGCCAGGCGGTGACCGACTCGTCGTTCGAGTTCATCGAGAACGTCAAGGTCGACCTGTTCCCGGACGAGGTGTACCTGTTCACGCCCAAGGGCGAGATCATGTCGCTGCCGCGCAACGCCACGGCCATCGACTTCGCCTACGCGGTGCATACCGATGTCGGCGACCATGCGGTGTCGGCGCGGGTCAACGACAAGCTGGTGCCGCTGCGCACGCGGCTGGATTCGGGGCAGCGCGTGGAAATCATCACCGCGCCCTCGTCGATGCCGCGGCTGGACTGGCTGGACGTGGTGGTGACCGGCAAGGCGCGCACCGCCATCCGCCAGTTCATCAAGCACCTGCAGCACGAGGACGCGGTGCAGTTCGGCCACCGCATGCTCGACCGCGCGCTGGACGCGCTGGGCGCCAGCCTCGACGACATCCGTCCGAAGATCCTCGACCGCTACCTGGCCGACAACAAACTCAAGCGCCTGGAGGAATTGCTGGCCGACATCGCGCTGGGCAACCGCATGCCCGACCAGGTGGCCGCGCAGCTTCTCGGCCATGCCGGCGGTGCGCGCCCGGGCGGCGACATCTCGGTGGAGAAGATCCGCATCACCGGCGACGAGCGCGGGGTGATCAGCTTCGGCAACTGCTGCCATCCGGTGCCGGGCGACGACATCATCGGCTACCTGTCCGCGGGCAAGGGCATCGTGGTGCATCGGGTCGAGTGCCCGAACATGGTCGAGTTCCGCAAGTCGCCGCAGCGGGTCATCGGCATTGCCTGGGACCGCCAGGTGCACGGCGACTTCAAGGTCGAGCTGCGCATCGAGGTGGTCAACCGCACCGGCGTGCTGGCCAGCGTGGCGGCGGCGATCGCCGAGGCCGACTCCAACATCGAGAACGTCGAGTACATCGAGCGCGATCTCAGCGCGGCCACGTTGCTGTTCATGATCGAGGTGAAGAACCGCAAGCATCTGGCCGACGTGATGCGCCGCGTGCGCCGGGCCGGCGTGGTCAACGGCGTGTACCGCCACCCGGTCTGAGCCGGTGGCGGGGTACGCGGCGGCGCGGTCTTGCTAAGCTCGGCCCGATTCCGTCCAACGCATCGAGGCCGTCATGTCCCGCAGCATCATCCAGACCGAACTTGCCCCGTCCGCCATCGGACCCTATTCGCAGGCCGTGAGGACCGGCGACACCGTCTACCTTTCCGGCCAGATTCCGCTTGATCCGGCGTCGGGCGAGATGGTTCGCGGCGATATCGCGGTGCAGGCCCGGCGCGTCTTCGACAACCTCAAGGCGGTGTGCGAAGCGTCCGGCGGCACGCTCGGCGATGCCGTGCGCGTGGGCATATACATGGTCGACCTGGCGCACTTCGCCGCCGTCAACGCGGTCATGGAGGACTACTTCACGCCGCCCTACCCGGCGCGTGCCACGGTACAGGTGGCGGCGCTGCCCAAGGGCGCGCAGGTCGAGGTCGACGCCATCCTGGTGCTGGATGGGGCGTGACGCCGGCGGCATCGGCCGACGGCAACTGCCGGCATGGCCTGCTTAACCGCGAGCGTCCGGCATAGCAGACTGTCAGCCGATGAAACGCACCGCCACCCGTCCCGTGGACCCTGCATCCGACCCCGCCCGCCTCGGCGTCACCGCGCTCAAGGGCGTGGGGCCGGCGCTGGCGCGTTCCCTGGAGCGGTTGGGCGTGGGTTGCGTGCAGGACTTGTGGTTCCATCTGCCGCTGCGCTACGAGGATCGCACGCGCCTTACGCCGATACGTGAGCTGTCGCCCGGCCAGCCCGCCCTGGTCGAGGGCGTGGTCGAGGCCGTCGAGAGCGGATTTCGCTATCGCGCCCAGCTGAAGGTCGCCATCGGCGACGATTCGATGTCGACGCTGTTGCTGCGGTTCTTCCATTTCCGCAAGGCCCAGGTCGACCAGCTGCGCCCCGGCACGCGGCTGCGCTGCTTTGGCGAGGTGCGCATGGGCGCGCAGGGGCCGGAGATGATCCATCCGCAGTATCTGCGGGTGCGCGAGGGCGCGCCGCTGGATGCGCGGCTGACGCCGGTCTACCCGATGACCGAGGGGCTGGGCCAGAAGCGGCTGCGCGACCTGATCGGGCAGGCCCTGGACCGCCTTCCGGACGAGGCCGACCTGGAATTGATCCCGTCCGAATTGCGCGAGGGCCTCGGCCTCGGTTCGCTGCGCCGGGCATTGTTGACCGTGCACCGGCCGCCGCCCGATGCCGACCTGGCCGCGCTGGCGCGGGGCGTGCATCCGGCCCAGCAGCGGCTGGCTTTCGAGGAGCTGCTGGCCCAGCACCTGAGCCTGAAGCGCCTGCGGGCCCAGGTCAGAAGCCATCGCGCGCCGGCGTTGCGGGGCGACGGCGCGCTGCGACAGCGTCTGCTGCGGCAACTGCCGTTCGCGCTGACGGCGGCCCAGCAGCGCGTGGATGGCGAGATCGTGGCCGACCTCGCGCAGCCCAGCCCCATGTTGCGACTGGTGCAGGGCGATGTCGGCAGCGGCAAGACGGTGGTCGCGGCGCTGGCCGCGCTGGCCGCGGTCGAATGCGGCTGGCAGGCGGCCCTGATGGCGCCGACCGAATTGCTGGCCGAGCAGCACCTGGTCAACCTGCGTACCTGGCTCGAACCATTGGGCATCGAGGTGGCCTGGCTGGCCGGCAAGGTCCAGGGGCGGGCACGCAAGCAGGCGCTGGCGGCCGTGGCCGGCGGCGCGCAGGTGGTCGTGGGCACCCATGCGTTGATGCAGGAAGGCGTCGAATTCGAGCGCCTGGGCCTGGTCATCATCGACGAGCAGCACCGTTTCGGCGTGCACCAGCGCCTGGCCCTGCGTGACAAGGGCGGCGACGGCGAGCAGGTGCCGCACCAGCTGGTGCTGACCGCCACGCCGATCCCGCGGACCCTGGCCATGAGCGCCTATGCCGACCTGGACGTGTCGGCCATTGACGAATTGCCCCCGGGACGCACGCCGGTGCAGACCGTGGCCATCGCCGGCAGCCGCCGCGAGGAAGTCATCGAGCGCCTGCGCGTGGCCTGCGGCGAGGGCCGCCAGGTCTACTGGGTATGCACGCTGATCGAGGAATCGGAGCAGCTTTCGGCACAGGCCGCCGAGGTGGTGCACGCCGAACTCTCGGCCGCGTTGCCCGGCCTTCGCGTCGAACTGGTCCACGGGCGCATGAAGGCGCGCGACAAGCAGGCGGTGATGCAGGCCTTCAAGGACGGCGACGTGGCGGTGCTGGTGGCCACCACCGTGATCGAGGTGGGCGTGGACGTGCCCAACGCCAGCCTGATGGTGATCGAGAACGCCGAGCGTCTGGGACTGGCGCAGCTGCACCAGCTGCGCGGCAGGGTCGGACGCGGCAGCGTGGCTTCAAGTTGCGTGCTGCTCTATCACGCCCCGCTCTCGGCGCTGGCGCGCCAGCGGCTCGAGGTCATGCGCCAGACCAGTGATGGCTTCCGCATCGCCGAGAAGGACCTGGAATTGCGCGGGCCGGGCGAGGTGCTCGGCACGCGGCAGACCGGGCGCCTGGAGTTCCGCGTCGCCGACCTGGCCCGCGACGCGCATCTGCTGCCCGCGGTGCAGCGGGTCGGCGCCGCGCTCCTGGGTGACCATCCGCGGCGCGCCGAACGGCTGGTGGCGCGATGGATCGGCGCGGCCACGCGCTACGCCGACGCCTGAAGCGGCGGCGTGCCCATGGCGGCACGCCCGCGTTATGCTGCGCGTTTGGCTTGCGGAGATGCGCATGACCCGACCGCCGCTGATCATCGATACCGATCCGGGCGTGGACGACGCCCTGGCCCTGCTGATGGCCCATGCCCATGCCGAGGTGCTGGCGTTGACCATCGCCGCGGGCAATGTCGGTCTCGAGCACACCGTGCGCAACGCGCTGACCCTGATGGACCTGATCGAGGCCGATACGCCGGTGCACCCGGGCTGTCCGGTGCCACTGGTGCGGGCGCCCTCGGAGGATGCCGCCCTGGTGCATGGGACCGACGGTTTCGGCGACGTCGGTTTCCCGGCCCCGCGGCGTCGGGCGAGCGTGGAATCGGCCGCGCTGGCCCTGGTGCGCCTGACCCGCGAGCACCCGGGCGCCACCCTGGTGGCCCTCGGGCCATTGACCAACGTGGCCCTGGCGCTGCGCCTGGATCCGGATCTTCCCGGTCGCATCGGCCGGCTGGTGGTCATGGGCGGGGCGGTCAATGGCCATGGCAACACCATGTCCACGCCGGCCGAGTTCAACATCGGTTTCGACCCGGAGGCCGCGCACGTGGTGTTCGAGGCGTTCCCGGCCCTGGAGCTGGTCGACTGGGAGGCCTCGGTGCGGCATGCCTTCGACGGTGCTCGTTTCGATGGCTGGCTGGACGCGGGCGATGCGCGGGCCGACTTCTACCGCCGCATCGGCGCCACTTCGCGGGCCTGGAATGCCGAGCGCGAGCGCAGCGGCGTGATTGCCGCCGACGCCCTGGCCATGGCGGTGGCGCTGGATCCCGGGGCGGTCACCCGCGCCGAGACCCGAGCGGTGGCGATCGAACTGCAGGGCGCCCTGACCCGCGGGACCACGGTGGTGGACTGGGAGTCCCGCCTGGGGCGGCCGGCCAACGCGCGCATCGTGTTCGAGCTTGACCAGGCGCGCTTCGAGGCCATGGTGGCGCGGGCGCTGGGGGCATCCTGAAGGCTTGCGGCGGGGTGCCCCGGCTCGCTACAATGGCCGTCTTTTCCCCGCGCTTTAGCCCGGAGCGAGCCATGAAGCCCGACATCCATCCGAATTACCAGCCGGTGGTGTTCCAGGACCAGTCGTCCGATTTCGCCTTCCTGACGAAGTCGACGATGTCCAGCAAGGAAACCATCAAGTGGGAGGACGGCAACGAGTATCCGCTGATCAAGGTGGAAATCTCCAGCCATTCTCACCCGTTCTACACCGGCAAGCAGAAGACCATCGACGCCGGCGGCCGCGTGGACAAGTTCCGCCGCCGCTACGGCTCCAAGTAAGGCGTCACGCGCCCGTCCGGCCCTGCGCCGGAGTGCCGCCACAGGTCTGACACGGAAAAGCCGCGCGCCCCCGGGCAGCGCGGCTTTTCGTGTGTCCGGGCCCCGTGCCACCCCTGCCGGGGTCTCCGTACGCGGGCGTGTTGTGCGATAATGGGCAGTTGACGGGCGCCGCAAACGCCCGCGCGCGAGGCCGCGAGACCGGCGGTCGCGCCAGTCGCCCCACGTCCCCGCCGGCATCGCCCGCTGACGCTGCCGGACCACAACGCCCAAGGAGTACGCCGTGTCCGACAAGACCGTGAAGCTGACCGACGAGAGCAGCAACAAGAGCACCACATTGCCGCTGGTCGAGCCGACCCTCGGTCCCGCCTGCGTGGACATCTCCTCGCTGTACAAGGACACCGGCCATTTCACCTTCGATCCCGGCTTCGCGGCCACCGCCAGCACCAAGAGCGCCATCACCTACATCGACGGCGACAAGGGCGTGCTGCTGTATCGCGGCTATCCGATCGAGCAGCTGGCCGAGAACTCCACCTTCCTCGAGGTGGCCTACCTGCTGTTGAACGGCGATCTGCCCGGCGAGACCGAATTCAAGACCTTCGAGCATCACGTCACGCACCACTCGATGATGCACGAGTCGCAGAAGCACTTCTTCCGCGGCTTCCATCACGACGCGCATCCGATGGCGATGCTGTGCAGCGCCATCGCCTCGCTGTCGGCGTTCTACCATGACGACCTGGACATCGATGACCCGGACCAGCGCAAGATGGCGGCCATCCGCCTGATCGCCAAGATGCCGACCATCGCCGCGGCCTGCTACCGCTATTCGATCGGCTGGCCGTTCCGCTATCCGCGCAACAACCTCGAATACTGCGACCGCTTCCTGCATCAGATGTTCGAGGTGCCGAGCGAGCCGCTGGAGATGAACCCGGTCGCCGCCAAGGCGCTGGATCTGCTGTTCATCCTGCACGCCGACCACGAGCAGAACGCCTCGACCTCGACCGTGCGCCTGGTCGGATCGACCGGCGCCAACCCGTACGCCTCCGTGGCCGCCGGCATCGCCGCGCTGTGGGGGCCTGCGCACGGCGGCGCCAACGAGGCCGTGCTCAAGATGCTGGAGGAGATCGGCACGCCGGACAACGTCGAGAGCGCGGTCAAGCGCGCCAAGGACAAGAACGACAGCTTCCGCCTGATGGGCTTCGGCCATCGCGTGTACAAGAACTTCGACCCGCGCGCAAAGATCATCCGCAAGACCTGCCACGAGGTGCTCGATGCGCTGGGCGTGTCCGATCCGCTGCTGGACGTGGCGATGAAGCTGGAGGAGGCGGCGCTGAAGGACGACTACTTCGTCGAGCGCAAGCTGTACCCGAACGTCGACTTCTACTCCGGCATCATCTACAAGGCGCTGGGCATCCCCACCGAGATGTTCACGGTCATGTTCGCCATCGCCCGCACCGCCGGCTGGATCTCGCACTGGATCGAGCAGCACGAGACCCCGGGCTCGCGCATCGGTCGTCCGCGCCAGGTCTACACCGGCGCCACGCCGCGCGACTACGTGGCGATGGGCAAGCGCTGATTCGGTCAGCCAGGCCTCGACGCGAAAACGCCCCGGTCATCCGGGGCGTTTTCACATGAGGGGGTGGTCGCTGCGGCGAGCCGGGCGGATCAGCGGCCGAGTGCGTTGGCCAGCATGTCCTCGAAGGCGTCGTCGTTGCTGCTGTCGGGCGCGGCCAGCAGGGCATCGACGGCGCTGAGCGAGGCGCGTTCCATCGGTCGCTCGTCGACCCGCCCCAGGGGGGCCTGGCGCAGGGCGTCGCGCGGCAACACGGTCAGGTCGAAGGGCAGTTCGCCGGCGCGGAACAGGTAGACCGGGTAGTCGCTGGAACGTGCGCGGTTTTCGCGCAGGTTCCGGGTCTGCACCTCGAAGGGAATGCCGCGTTCATCCAGGAACCTGGGGACGGCCTCGGGTTCGTCGCAGAACAGGTGCAGGCAGACCGCCGAATGGGCATCGGCGGTGCCATCCAGGACGGCGCCGACCAGCCGTGGCTCGAAGCAGGCCAGGAAGCCCATGGCTTCGCGCGCGGCCTCGCGGCGGCGCCGCAGCGCCTGTGGTTGCTCGTGGGCATGGAACAGGCGCTGGCGTTCGCGCAGGGCCTGTTCGATCTCGCGGTTGCGCGGCAGCGCCTGCTCGTCGTCGACCCCCATGCGTTCGGCGGCCTTGAGCTTGGCGTGGTGAAAGTCGCGGATGCCGTGTTCGCTCATCAGGCGGGCCGCTTCCTGCGCGACACGCTGGCGGTGGCGGTGCAGGCGATCCTGGGCGTGGATGCGGTGGTGTCGACCTCGGGCCATGGCGCGCACTCCCTCGTTCGGCTACAGACTACCTGAGAGCATCGCCATGCGGAACCCGGGTGCCGGCGCGCGCGCCGGCACCCGTCGGACCGGTCAGAAAATGTCGTAGGCGTGCTTCTGGTTCTTGTCCTGCTTGGCCTTGCGAGCCATCTCCTGCAGGTGCGGCACGTCCTCGACCTTGAAGATCTCGGGCATCGCGTCCGGATCATCGCTGCTGGTCGGCAGGCCGGTCTTCTTGTTGATCAGCAGGGTGGTGATGCCCGGCGGCTGCGGCAGGGCCGATTCCGGCGTGTCCTTCAGCACCGGGCCCATGTAGTCCATCCAGATCGGCAGCGCGGCGCTGGCGCCGAATTCATGGCCGAGGGTGGAGAAGTTGTCGAAGCCGACCCACACCGTCGCCACCAGCTTGTCGTTGAAGCCGCAGAACCAGGCGTCGCGGTGGTCATTGGTGGTGCCGGTCTTGCCGGCCAGGTCCGGACGATTGAGCGCCCGCGCCGCCATGCCGGTGCCGTGCAGGATCACGTCCTTCATCAGCGACGTGGTCATGTAGTCGTTGCGGATGTTGATGACCCGCGGCGCCAGGCGCGGGGAGGAGGCGCTGGTCGCCACGGCCGGCGTGGCGCTGCGGGCGGATGCCGTGCTGCCGGACGATGCGAGCACCGGCTGCAGCGGCAGCAGGCCGTCGGCGCCGGCGTAGCTGGCGGCGGCGGCGACGGAGCTGGCCGGTGCCGGGGGCAGGGCGTCGTAGCTGGTGTGCTGCAGCAGGCGGGCCTGGCAGTCGCGACAGGCGCGCAGGGGGTCGGCCACGTACACGGGCTTGCCGTCGCGGTTGTCGATTTCCTGGATGAAATACGGGTCGACCAGGAAACCGCCGTTGGCGAACACGGCGTAGGCGCGCGCCATGCTGAGCGGCGAGACCGAGGCGGTGCCCAGGGCCATCGACAGGTTGTCCGGTACGGCGTCCGGGTTGAAGCCGAAGCGCAGCACGTAGTCGCGGGCGAAGCGCAGGCCCAGGGTGTCCAGCAGTCGCACCGAGACCAGGTTCTTCGACTCGATCAGCGCGGTGCGCAGGCGGATCGGGCCGTCGAACTTGTTGTCGTCGTTGGACGGCGTCCATTCGCCGTTGGGCTTGGACGGATCAGGCAGTACCACCGGGGCGTCGTTGATGATGCTGGCCGGGGTGTAGCCGCGCTCGAAGGCGCCCGAATAGATGAATGGCTTGAAGCTCGATCCCGGCTGGCGTCCGCTGCCGGTCATCAGGGCGCGGTTGAACTTGCTGCGCTGGAAGCTGAAGCCGCCGACCAGGGCGCGGATGGCGCCGGAATCGGGGTCCATGGAAACCAGGCCGCTCTGCGCCTTGGGGAGCTGGGCCAGCTGCCAGTGGCCCTTGTCGTCCTTTTGCACGCGGACGATGTCGCCGGGCTTGAGCACGGCATCGACGCGGGTCGGCTTGGGCCCCTGGTAGCGCGGCGTGAGGTACTTGCGGGCCCAGGCCACCGCGCCCAGGTCCAGTTGCAGCGTGCGGTTGTCGTCATCGCCCAGCGCCAGGCTGGCGTCCTTGCTGTTGCTGGAGAGCACCAGTGCCGGTACCAGTCCGGCCACGGTCCTGTAGCTGGACAGGGCATTGCGGATGGCGTCGGGCTGCGGCTGCGAGGGCAGCTGGATGTGCGCCTCGGGGCCGCGGTAGCCGTGATTCTTGTCGTATTGGATCAGTCCGTCGCGCACCGCGGCATCCGCGGCTTGCTGGTCCCTGGCGCGGATCGTGGTGTGGATCACGTAGCCGTCGGTCAGCGCGGCGTTGCCGAGCTTGTCCAGGGCGGCCTGGCGCACCATCTCGGCCAGGTACGGCGCGTGCACCGCGATCGGCAGCTCGTGCGGCGCGGCATGCAGCGGCGTGGCCATGGCCGCGTCGTACTGCGCCTGGGTGATGAAGTGGTTGGCAAGCATCCGGCCCAGCACGTAGTCGCGGCGGTTGCGCGCGCGCTTGTGATGGTCGAGGGGATTGACCACCGAGGGCAGCTGGAAGGTGCCGGCCAGCATCGCCGATTCGGCGATGGTCAGCTGGTCGAGGGTCTTGCCGTAGTAGTACTGCGCAGCGGCACCGACGCCATAGGTGCGGTGGCCGAGGAACATCTTGTTCAGGTACAGCTCGAGGATCTGGTCCTTGCTCAGCTCGTGCTCGATGCGGAAGGCGGTGAAGATCTCCGTGGCCTTGCGGGTGTAGGTCTTCTGCGAGCTGAGGAAGAAGTTGCGGGCCACCTGCTGGGTGATGGTGGAACCGCCCTGGGTCTTGCGGCCGCCGCTCAGGACCACGTGGATCGCCGCACGCAGGGTGCCGCTCCAGTCCACGCCTGAGTGGTGGTAGAAGTCGTCGTCCTCGGCGGCCAGGACCGCATTCTTCAGTCGCGTGGGCACGTTTTCGATCTTCACCGGCAGGCGGCGCATCTCGCCAAACTCGGCGATCAGCTTGCCGTCGGCGCTGACCACGCGCAGCGGGACCTGCATCTGCACGTCCTTGAGGGAGTCGACCGAGGGCAGCCGGGGCGAGATGAGCCAGTAGGCGATGCCGATCGAGGCGGCCCCCAGCACGGTGCCGGCCAGCGCGAGGATCAGCGCATAGCGCAGCAGACGTTTGAAAATGGACATGGACGGGAAACTTGGTTGAGAAGGGGAGCGAGGTGGATCTTGTTTCCTCGAGTATAGGGCCCCGGGTGCGCGGGTGTTCAAGATGCGTGTGCGAGGGCGGCCGTCGCCGGCCTTTCGGGGCGGTCCCCGAGAGGGGATCCGGGCCGACTTGCGGCGCAGGTCACGGAATCCCGGGCAGACGTGCGATGCGTCACGACTTTGTACGCTCAATCGCATGCCTACGGGACAAAGTTGTCGACTTACCTGAAATAACCGCTAGGATGTGCTTCCGTCACAAGGGAATGTTGGCCTCTGGGTCTAGCCGCAGGGGTCGGGGGGTGCCGCGGAATGGCACCGCTTTCGAGCAGGTTGTGGCGAAATTAATGCCCTGTTGCCAACCTGTTAAAAATCATATTTAATGCGGATGCGCACATTTCGCTCCTAAACGCGCATGGGGAAGGGGGAAACGTGAGTCTGTTCACTCCCAAAAGACCGCCGCTGATCGGCGTCGACATCAGTTCCACCGCGGTCAAGCTGCTGCAGCTGAGCCGATCGGGTGGTCGTTTCCGCGTGGAGCACTACGCGGTCGAGCCTTTGCCGCCCAATGCCGTGGTCGAGAAGAACATCGTCGAAGTCGACGCCGTCGGCGACGCGATCCGTCGCGCGCTGGCGCGCTCGGGCTCCAAGACCAAGTTCGCCGCTGCCGCGGTGGCCGGTTCGGCGGTCATCACCAAGGTGATACCGATGGCCTCGGATCTGTCCGAGGAGGACCTCGAGGCCAACGTGCAGGTCGAGGCCAACCAGTACATTCCCTACCCGATCGAGGAAGTCAGCCTGGACTTCGAGAAGATCGGGCCGGTGCGCGACAACCCGGAGATGAGCAATATCCTGCTCGCCGCCTCGCGTACCGAGAACGTCGACATGCGCGTGGCCGCGCTCGATCTGGGCGGACTGACCGCCAAGGTGATCGACGTCGAGGCCTTCGCCATGGAGAACGCCTTCACGCTGATCGCCGATCAGCTCTCGGTGGCCCGCGACGCGCTGGTCGCCGTGGTCGACGTCGGCGCCACCATGACCACGCTGGCGGTGATGAAGAACCAGCGCACCATCTATTCGCGAGAGCAGGTCTTCGGCGGCAAGCAGCTGACCGACGAGATCATGCGCCGCTACGGCCTTTCCTACGAGGAAGCCGGTCGCGCCAAGCGCCAGGGCGGGCTGCCCGACACCTATGAACAGGAAGCCCTGGAGCCGTTCAAGGATTCCATGGTCCAGCAGATCAGCCGTCTGCTGCAGTTCTTCTTCGCCGGAAGCGAGTACAGCAAGGTCGACCAGATCGTGCTGGCCGGAGGCTCCGGTGGCATCGAGGGCATCAGCGACATGGTGGAGGACCAGCTCGGCGTGCCGTGCGTGGTCGCCAACCCGCTGGCCCAGATGTCCATCGCTTCGCGTTCGCAGGCCCAGCAGCTGGCCGCGGACGCGCCTTCGCTGATGATCGCGGCCGGCCTCGCCATGAGGAGTTTCGACTGATGGCGCGCATAAACCTGCTCCCCTGGCGCGCCGAGCGGCGCAAGCAGCGCGAACGGGAATTCTTCGCGCATCTGGGCCTGGCTGCCGTGGGCGGCGTGGTGCTGGTGGTCATCTGGGCGATGTGGATGAACATGCGCATCAGCAACCAGAACCAACGCAACGCCATGCTGAAAACGCAGATCCACCAGCTTGACGAGCGCATCGCGCAGATCAAGGACCTGGAGAAGGTCCGCGACCACCTGCTGGCACGCAAGCGCATCATCGAGAAATTGCAGGCGGACCGTTCGAAGATGGTCCACCTGTTCGATGAACTGGTGAAGACCATTCCGCCCAGCGTGCGCCTGACCTCGGTGGAGCAGAAGGGCGACTCGATCAAGATCAAGGGCGTCGCGCAGTCCAACGCCAGCGTGGCCGACTACATGCGAAATCTCGAGGCGTCCCCTTGGATGACCGAGGTCCAGCTCGGCCGCATCGACAACAAACACGGCGATTCACGCACTCCGTACGTGTTCGACCTGAGCATGAAGATGTCCAAGCCCAAGTCCGACGACGAGCAGGACAATGCGGGCATGGGCATGTCGGCCGGTGGCAAGACCGCGAAGGGAGGTAGGAAGCAATGAGCTTTATCGACGACCTTCGCAATCTCGATCGCAACAACATCGGCGGCTGGTCGAAGTCGGTCAAGGGCTTCTTCATCGCCGTTGTCCTGGGCCTGATCCTGTTCCTCGGCTGGTACTTCTACATCAGCACCCAGCAGGACACCCTGGCCGCCCAGCAGCGCAAGGAACTCGGCCTGCGCAACGATTTCATGGACAAGCAGGCCAAGGCAGTCAACCTCGAGGCGTTGCGCAAGCAGCTCTCGGACATGCAGGACATGCTCAAGCAGATGCTGCGCCAGCTGCCCAGCAAGACCGAGATGCCCGCGCTGCTGGTGGATATTTCGCAGACCGCCCTCGCGGCCGGATTGCAGATCGACACCTTTGCCCGTGGCGACGAGAGCAAGAAGGAGTTCTACGCCGAACAGCCGATCAAGCTGAAGATGAGCGGCACCTATCATCAGTTCGGCACCTTCATCAGTGGCGTGGCCTCGTTGCCCCGCGTGGTCATCCTGACCATGCACAACGTATCCCTGGTGGCGGCAAAGCCCGGCACTGACGGCGTGGCGACCAATGGCCGCCTGACGCTGGAGGGCACGGTCAAGACCTATCGGTATCTGGACGAGGAAGATATCGACAAGCCGAAGACTCCCGGCAAGGGCAGGAGGGGCAAATGAGCATGCGATCGAACACCATGCGCCTTCTGATGCTGCTTCTGGCGGTCCTGGTCGTCGCCGGCTGCACGCGCGGCACCTCCGATCTGCGCCAGTGGATCGCCAAGGAAAAATCCAAGAAGGGCGCGCCGTTGCAGCCTCTGCCGGTGATCAAGACCTTCGAGAGCTTCGAATACAAGGATCAGGCCCTGCGCGATCCGTTCGCGCCGAGCCCGAACGACACCAAGGGCAACAACAAGGCCGGCCCGCGGCCGGACCAGAACCGTCCGCGAGGGCCGCTCGAGGCCTTCGCCCTGGACAGCCTGCAGATGGTGGGCACCATCGGTGAAGGAAACAGCATGGAAGCACTGATCAAGGACCCGGGCGGAGTCATTCATCAGGTGCACATCAATGACTACATGGGGCAGAACTATGGCCGTGTCACCGACATTGCCGAGGATCACATCGACCTTGTCGAACTGGTGCCAAACGGGACCGGCGGCTGGATGGAACGCAAGGCGAGCATCGCGCTCGACGAGCAATGAAGACCCATCGGGGGTGACGTACATGATGACTACAAACACGCATCGTCGAGGCCGGGCCCTTAGCGCCTTCCGCAGCGGTATCCTCATGCTGACGGGGCTGCTGGCATTTGCGCTGGCCGGCACCGCATCAGCTGCCACCAACACGCTCAAGGGCGTCAGCTACCAGGCGCTTCCTGGGGGGCGCGTGCAGCTGAACATGAAGTTCGATGGCACGCCGCCCGAGCCCAAGATCTTCACCACCAGCACTCCGCCCCGCATCGCGGTGGATCTGGATGACACCGCCAATTCGATGACCCAGCGCCACTTCGACGTGGGCACGGGCGCGACGTCGGGCTATTCGGTCGTCTCGGCCGGCAATCGCACACGCGTGGTGGTCGAACTGTTCCAGGCGGCCACCTACCGCGCGTCGGTGAACGGCAACGACCTCATCCTTACCGTGGACAATGGCACCGCCGATGCCGACATCACCAACGCCTCGCACACCGATCCGACCAAGGACGTGCAGGCGGCGGACGCGGCGCAGGTATCGAAGATCGACTTCCGTCGCGGTCCGGGCGGCAGCGGCAAGCTGCTGGTCAGCTTCACCGGCGCGGGCGCCGACGTGAACCTGCAGCAGGCAGGCGACCACGTCACGCTGCAGCTGAGCAACGTCAACGTGCCGAAGAAGTTCGCCAACAAGCTTGACGTCAGTGATTTCGCCACGCCGGTGCAGAGCATCGCCACCAGCGCGACCGCCAGTGGCGGTCAGATGGTGATGCAGATCGACGGCAACGTGGATACCTCGGCCTACCAGACCAACGACCAGTATGTGGTCGACATCACCCCGAAGTCGGCCAAGAAGTCCGACAAGACGAATCCGGGTGAGGCGCCCGTCTATTCGGGCAAGCGCGTCACCTTCAACTTCCAGAACATTCCGGTGCGCTCTGCGCTGAACCTGCTGGCCTCGGTCTCCGGGCTCAACATCGTCGCCGCGGACAGCGTCAACGGCAGCGTCACCGTGCGGCTGGTCAACGTGCCCTGGGATCAGGCGCTGGACGTGATTCTGCGCGCCAAGGGCCTGGACAAGCGCCAGAACGGCAACGTGATCTGGATTGCTCCTCAGGAGCAGATCGCCAAGTACGAGGAGGATCTGGCCACCGCGCGCCTGAAGGCGCAGGCCCAGGCGGAGCTGGTCTCGGCCTATATCCCGATCAGCTACGGCAAGGCTTCCGACATCGCCAAGCTGCTGACCCAGAAAAGCCTGCAAAGCTCGGGCGGTGGATCGGCCGCCGCCGGCGTGGGTTCGGCTCGCGGCTTCCTGTCGACGCGCGGCAGCGTGTCCTTCGACGAGCGCACCAACACCCTGCTGATCAACGACACGCCGGAGAAGATCAAGGAAGTACGCCATCTGGTGAGCATCCTCGACCGGCCGGTCAAGCAGGTGCTGATCGAATCGCGCATCGTGGCGGCGACCGACAACTTCACCCGCGAGCTCGGCGTGCGCTGGGGCGTGCAGGCGTTCAAGCAGAACAACGGCAACATCCTGGCGCTGGCTCCTTCCGTGGGCGGGCAGTCGAGCTCGAGCAGCGGCACGACCCAGGGCGCCGATGGCCTGGCGGTCAGCGTCAACAATGCCGCGGTGCAGGCCGCGACCAGCACCAATGGCGTGGGCACCATCACCTATCCGGGCGGTTTCAACGTGAACCTTCCGGTGAGCAAGCCCAGCGGCAGCTTCGGCCTGGCGATTCTCGGTGCCAACTACCTGCTTGATCTCGAGCTGTCGGCGGCACAGACCGAAGGCCAGACCGAGATCATCTCCAGTCCGCGCGTGATCACCGCCAACCAGCAGGAGGCTGTCATCCGCCAGGGCCAGGAAATCGGCTACGTGACCTACCAGCAGAGCTCTGGCGGCGGCACCAGCAACGCCACGGTGCAGTTCAAGGATGCCGTGCTGGAGTTGAAGGTGACGCCGACGATCACCGCCGACAAGCGCGTGTACCTGAAGATCAACGTGAAGAAGGATGCACTCAATTCCTTCATCGCCTCGCCGGGTGGTGGCCAGGTGCCCCAGATCGACACCCGGGAGATCAATACCTCGGTGCTGGTCGACAACGGGCAGACGGTCGTGCTGGGTGGCATCTACGAGATCACCAAGAGCAACGACGTGGCCAAGATTCCGGGACTGGGCGACATCCCGATCCTGGGCTACCTGTTCCGTTCGCACAACCACACCAACAACAAGGCCGAGCTGCTGATTTTCGTGACACCGAAGATCCTCAGCGAAACCGGGCGTTGATATCGCGCCACGCAATGACGAAGAGGCGGCCCGCGGGCCGCCTTTTTGTTGGCCGATGCGGCTGGTTAAACTTTTCGGGGCAGACATGGTCACAACACGCATCGCGCGCACGCGTCATCGGCGCCGTGCGCAAGGGCTGAACATGGAGCGCGATATCGCGATGAGCTTGAGCGAAACCCAATCGGACACGCCATTGCAGGAAGCCTTCACAAGGCTTCGCGATGACCTTGAACGCAGCATCATCGGTCAGCCGCAGCTGGTCGAAAGCCTGTTGATCGCGTTGTTGGCCGATGGCCACCTTCTGGTCGAAGGCGCGCCTGGACTGGCCAAGACCACGGCCATCAAGGCATTGGCCCAGCGTATCGAGGCCGACTTTCACCGCGTGCAGTTCACCCCCGACCTGCTGCCTGCCGACCTGACCGGCACCGACATCTTCCGTCCGCAGAGCGGCAGTTTCGAATTCGAGCGCGGGCCGCTGTTCCACAACATCGTGCTGGCCGACGAAGTCAATCGCGCGCCGGCCAAGGTGCAGTCGGCGTTGCTCGAGGCCATGGCGGAAAGGCAGATCACGATCGGCCGGCGCAGCTGGCCTCTGCCCGAACTGTTCCTGGTGATGGCCACGCAGAATCCGATCGAGCATGAAGGCACCTTCGCCCTGCCGGAGGCCCAGCTGGACCGCTTCCTGATGCACGTCACCATCGGCTATCCCGACGCCGACGCGGAGATGGCGATCCTTGCACTGACCCGTGAGCAGAGCCGGCAGTCCATGACACACAAGCCACCCGTGCGGGCGCTTCTTCGCCAGGAGGACGTGCTGGCCGCGCGGCAAGCCGCACTCGAGGTCCATGTGGCGCCGGCGCTGGAGCGCTACATCGCCGAATTGGTGCTGGCCACGCGCGATGCCCGACCCTACGACGCCGAACTGGCCGGCTGGATCGAATGGGGAGCAAGCCCCCGCGGCACCATTGCGCTGGACCGTTGCGCACGCGCGCGGGCATGGCTGCATGGCCGCGATTACTGCCTGCCGGAGGACGTGCATTCGGTGGCCCATGGCGTGCTGCGCCATCGGGTACTGCTGGCCTACGACGCCGAGGCCGCCGGGGTGCGTGCGGATGATGTCATCACCCGGCTGCTGGAGCGTGTGCCCCTGCCGTGAGCGTGAAGGCGGCCAACCAGGGCACGCCGGCGGATGGCATCACCCGGGCGACCCGCGAGGAGCTGGTGGCGTTGCGCCGCCAGCTTCCGCGCGTGCTGACGCCGCCGCTGGATCGCCTGCACACCCAGCGGGCCGGAGCCCAGGCCGCGGTCATGCGTGGCCGCGGCATGGATTACCGGGAATCGCGCGCCTACCAGCCGGGTGACGACGTGCGCCGGCTGGACTGGCGACTCACCGCGCGCAGCGGGCGCCTGCACACCAAGCTGTTCCAGGAAGAGCGCGAACGCACCCTGATGATCGTGCTCGATCGCCATCCCGGCATGGACTTCGGCACGCGACGACGCTTCAAGTCGGCGCAGGCTTCGCGCGCGGCGGCCATGGCGGCCTGGCTGGCGGCAGCGACCGGCATGCGCGTGGGCCTGCAGACCTTTGGCGGGCACGACGTCCTGCAGCGCCCGGTGATGGGTACACGCGGCGCGCTGGCACTGATACGCACATTGAGCGAATGGCCAGCAACCGCCATGAACGATGCGAGTTCTTCCCTGGCGACGGGCCTGCGCCGGATCATGCGCCTGGCGCATGGTGGCAGCCAGGTGTTGCTCATCAGCGACGGCGGCCAACTAGATGAGAAGGCACGCAGTGCATTGGTGGCGTTGCGACGACAGGCCCATGTGCGGGTCCTGGTGGTGGCCGATGTCCTGGAGACCGCATTGCCGCCGTCGGGTCGCTATCCGATGGCGTGGCAGGGTCATGCACAGGCCGTCGATCTCGAATCGGAGGCGGCGCGCAGGCATTTTCGCGACACGTTGGGCCGCGGGCCGAGCCATCTGGCCCGACTGGCCGGCGAGCTGGGTCTGCGTTGCCGCCGGATCGGCACCGGGGAGGAGACGCTGCGCCCACTGGCCGAGCTACTGGGCATCCGCCTGGGAGGCCGCCAGCGATGACTCCGCCGGGACCGAAGCTCGAGGATATCCTGCCGCCCCCGCCGCCGGCCTGGTGGCCGCCGGCGTATGGCTGGTGGGTGCTTGCCGCCCTGCTCGTGGTGGCTCTGGCATGTGGCGCAAGGTGGTGGTTTTCACGTCGCGCGCGACGTCAGCGCCGCGGATGGCTCGCCCGCGACTTCGAACGCCTGCGCCAGGCGCACGCGCAAGGGGGCGATGACGCCTGGCTGGCCGCCGAGCTGTCGCAGCGGCTGCGGCGCGGCGCGCGGCTCATCGATCCGCGCGCGGTCACGTTGCAGGGTTCGGCGTGGCATGAATTCCTTGCCGCGAACGCGCCCGGGGGCATCGATACCAGCGTGCTGGGCAGTCTGCAGGACGCGCTTTACCGGCCGCGGAGCGGATTCGACGCCGGCGTGGCCCTGGACACGACCCAGGCCTGGTTGCGTCATGCGATGGCGAGGTGCTGAGAGCGATGTTCACCTTGGCCTGGCCCTGGATGTTCCTGGTTCTGCCGATACCGTGGCTGCTGCGCCGGTGGTTGCCCGCACGCGCGCCATCGCAGGCCCTGCAGCTGCCGCATGCCGGACTGGACATCCCGTCCACGGCCTCGCGCAGGCTGCGCCGCGCGAGCTGGCAGGGCCTGTGCTGGGCGCTGGCCTGGTGTGCCCTGGTCACGGCCGCATCCCGCCCACAGTGGGTCGGGCCGCCGGCGCCGCTCGAGCGCAGTGGCCGCGGACTGATGCTGGCCGTGGACATGTCCGGAAGCATGGCAACGCGCGACATGCGTCTGGGCGGAAGTGACGTCAGCCGCTTCGACGCCGTGCGCGTGATCGCCGGCGAATTCATCGATCGCCGCCAGGGCGACGAGGTCGGCCTGATCCTGTTCGGCACGCAAGCCTTCCTGGTCACGCCGCTGACCTACGACCTGGATGCGGTGCGCGCTCAGTTGCGTGACGTGGCGGTTGGCCTGGCCGGGCGCAACACCGCCATCGGCGACGCCATCGCCGTCGCGGTACGTCGCCTGCGAGCCCTGCCCAGCGACGAGCGCGTCCTGGTCCTGCTTACCGATGGCGTCAACAACGCCGGCTCGATCGGCCCGATGCAGGCGGCACGTATAGCCCGGGCGGCGGATGTACGGGTGTACACGATCGGCATCGGCGGCGTGCCGTCCACGGCGACCGACCTGTTCGGCAATGTATTCGGCCCCATCGATAGCGGGCTCGACGTGACGGTACTCAAGCACGTGGCGCAGGTCACCGGCGGCCATTTCTACCGCGCCACGGACGCCCGCCAGCTGGCGGCGGCCTATCGCGCCATCGATGCCCTGGAACCCGTTCTGCAGGGCAAGATCGAGCGGCGCCCGCGACAACCCCTGTATCCATGGCCCCTGGGCGCGTCGATGCTGCTGGCCGCGCTGGCCTGGACCGGCGCCCTGCGTCAGCTTCGGGAGACGGCGGCATGAACGCCTGGCATGCCTTCCATCTGCTGCGCCCCTGGTGGTTGCTGGCGCTGCTGCTGTTGCCGGTGCTGCCGTGGATCCTCCGCCGGGTCGGAGAAAGCGCGAGCCTGCGGCGCCTGGTCGATGTGTCGCTGTTGCCATACCTGGTCGAGGGCAGCGAGCGCGCGGAAGTTGGCCGCGTCGTCGGCGTCATGGCGGGCTGGACGCTGGCCTGTCTCGCCATGGCTGGCCCGACCTGGCAACGCGCGCCACAGCCGGTGGTAAGCAGCCGCAGCGCGCAGGTGATCGTGGTGTCGATGTCGCAGCGCATGCTGGCGCAGGACCTCGCGCCGGATCGCCTGTCCCGTGTGCGCTACAAGATCCACGCATTGCTGCAAGCCAACAAGGCCGGACAGAACGCCCTGGTCGCCTACGCCGGCGCCGCGTTCACCGTGGCGCCCCTGACCACCGACATCCAGGCGCTGACAGAGCTGGTCGATGCGCTGGCACCCGACACCATGCCGGTGCCCGGCGACGATGCGGCGGCTGGAATCCGGCGTGCCGTCGGATTGCTCAAGGGCGCCGGCATCAACGACGGTTCCATCGTGCTGATCGACGATCACGCCGATGCGGCCGCGCTGGCCGCGGCGCGGGCAGCCCGCGCCACGGGCATGCGCGTGTCGGTGCTGGGCGTGGGCACGGACAAGGGCGCGCCGGTGCCCGATCGCGGTGGCGGCTTCGTGAAGTCCGGCGGACACACGACCATGGCGCGCCGCGACGCGACCTCGCTGAAGGCGGTGGCCACGGCCGGCGGCGGCCGCTATGTCGGCATCACGCCGGGCCGTGAGGACGTGCAGGCCCTGGCCACGCAATTGCGCCGGGAGCCCGGGGTGCGCGACACCCACCATCGGGTCACGACCTGGCAGGACCGGGGCGCCTGGCTGCTGCTGCCCCTGCTCGTGCTGATGGCTTTCGGCTTCCGGCGAGGGGCCCTGTGGCTGCTCTGCATCGCGCTCCTGCCGCTGTGGCCGACGACGGTCCATGCGGCGGGTTCCAAGTGGCAGGATGCATGGCACACGCGCGACCAGCAGGCCGCCCGGGCGCTGGCCGAAGGGCATGCCGAAAAAGCCGAGAAGCTGGCGCAGGACCCCGCCTTGCGAGGCACCGCGGCCTACCGTGCCGGGCACTATGATGCCGCGGCCAGGGCCTTCGCCCGGGCGCCGGGCGCGCGCAACCAGTACAACCGCGGCAACGCGCTGGCGATGATGCATCGCTACCACGACGCGCTGAAGGCCTACGACAGGGCGCTGGCGGACGACCCGCACCTGCGCCAGGCGCGCAGCAATCGCAAGGCGGTGCTCGACTGGCTGCGCCGGGCCAAGCCGCCGAAACCGCCGCGCAACGACCACGGCGCGCAGGGCGCAGGTCATGACACGCCCCGGGACCCGTCGGCCGGGAAGGGGTCGCCAACGCCAGGCAAGGGCGCCAAGTCGTCGGCGAAGGATGGGACGTCGCGCAATGCACGCGACCGGAAAGCGTCCCCGTCCCCGGCATCGTCAGCAGGTCGTCCGGCCGGGAACGACCAGCGGCATGACGAGCGGGCGAAAGGCGACGGCACGCAACAGACCCCCGCCGCCGCGTCATCCAGTGGCGCGGGCGACGCCGCGGCGCGCGAACGCGCGAAAGCGGGTCTGAAGCGCCAGTTGCGGCAGGGCGGGGACAAGGGCGAACCACGGTCCTATGCCCTGGGGCGAGCGGCGCCGGACACCCACGACAAGGGCAAGCCGCTGCCCAAGCGCATGCGCGAGGCGCTGGAGCGCGTGCCCGACGATCCGGGCGGATTGCTGCGCAACAAGTTCATGCTCGAATACCAGCGACGCCTGCAGCGCGGCGAGGCGCCGCCACCGGATGGAGGACAATGAAGATGGGCATCGCGACACGCATCGCCGCATGGCTGGCCCTCGGGCTGCTGGTCATGCCCATGGCCGCGCGCGCCTCCGGCGTGCAGGCCACGCTGGATCGCGATCATGTGTCGCTGGGCGACACCGTCACCCTGACCCTGACGTCGCCGGGCGGGGCCCAGGCCAGCTCGCCGGACCTTGGCGTGTTGAACCACGACTTCCAGATCCAGGACCGGTCCACCCGTTCCTCGTTCAGCGTGATCAACGGATCGGTCAGCGCCACCACCACGATCCAGCTTGTTCTCCAGCCGCGACACAGCGGAACCCTGCACATCCCGCCACTGGACATCGGTGGTCACAGGACCCGGGCGCTCGATCTCGTGGTCACGCCACCTTCGCCGAATACCCGAGGCAAGCCCGGAGATCCGGTATTTCTGGTGTTGACGGTCGATACGCACACGCCCTACGTCGGCGAGCAGGTTGCCCTCGACCTGCGCCTGTTCTACACCAGAGCGCTGACCGACGGCAGCCTTCCCGATCCCAGCGTGGACGGCGCCGATATCCGGCGTCTGGGCAAAGACCAGCGCTACCGGACGACACGCGACGGCACGCACTATTTCGTGGTCGAGCGCCATTACGCGCTCACGCCACGACATGCCGGCAGCGTGGTGATTCCGCCGGTGATGTTCCGCGGCGAGGCGGTCAATCAGCGCAGCATGGGCAGTTTTCCCGGCAACGTGCGCGCGGTCGGCGCGCAGTCGGCCAGTACCACGCTGAACGTCAGGCCGCGGCCAAAGGCATCCCCGGGCGGCCCCTGGCTGCCCGCGCGCCAGGTGGCGCTGGACCTTTCCGGCTTGCCGGCGGACGGCCGCATCCAGGTGGGCGAACCGATCACGGTGAGCGTGCAGGAGGGCGCCACGGGTCTTGCCGCCGGCGATCTTCCCAAGCCGATGTTGCCGCCCCTGGACGGCGCCGATGTGTACCCGGACCAGCCACAGGACGTGACCCGCAACAATGGGCAGTGGGTCACCGGGTCGCGCACCCGCACCTTTGCCATCGTGCCCAACCGCGTCGGCACGCTGCGGATACCACCGATCACCCTGGACTGGTGGAACGTGGTCAGCGACCAGCCCGAGACCGCGCGCATCCCCGGCCATACGTTGCAGGTGGTGCCGGCCAACGGTGCCGCCGCCCCTTCCGCGACCGCGTCGGTGGCGCCGCCGTCCGCGGCCACCAGTGCGTTGCCATCGATGCCGGCGGTGGCCGCATCGGCGCCGCGCCCGGCCAGGGCGCCGGATCGGGCCGATGAGGCCTCGCCCTGGCGCGCGGTGGCCCTGGTCAGCCTCGCGCTGTGGCTGTTGAGCGCGGTCGTGGTCGTGATCGGGTGGCTGCGTTCACGGCGTGGTGGCGGATCCGCCACGGAGAACCACGAGGCGAGCGGCGATGGGAGCGCACGTACCCTGCGCAACGCGTTCCTGGTGGCCGCGCGTGGCGAGGACCTTGCCGCGACCGAGCGCGCCCTGCTGGCATGGGCGCGCATCCAGCGCCCCGGCATCGAGCACCTGCAGGGACTGTCCGCGCAGATCGGTGATGAGCGCCAACGCGAGGCCATCGATGAACTGGCGCGCGCGCGCTATGCGGCCAAGGCGCCGCCTGACGGCGTCGGGCACCGACTCGCCGATGCCCTCGGCGCGGGGCTGGCTTGGCGCAAGGCCGCCGGGCCGGGGGCGGACGAGGGCCTGGCGCCGCTGTATCCGCGGCGCTAGTTCGTCAGCATGAGGATGCGCGGCAGCGGTTAGACTGGCCTGGACCCGACGACGGGAGACAGTAGATGACCGGAGACGAAGCCCGCCCCCGAGCCTGGGGACTGTCCATTCACGCGCAGATGCTGATCGGGTTCCTGGTGGGCACCTGCGCCGGCCTGCTTTGCTATGCGCTTGCGCGGGACGCGACCTGGCTGGGGACCGTGATCGATTACGTCAGCGGTCCGGTCGGCGAGCTGTTCCTGCGCCTGCTGTTCATGCTGGTGGTGCCGCTGGTGTTCTCCGCGCTGGTGCTGGGGGTGGTCGAGATCGGCGACCCCAGGTCGCTCGGCCGCCTGGGCCTGAAGACCCTGCTTTGGATCATCTGCGTGACCGGCATCGCGGTCGGCATCGGCCTGATCCTGATGAACGTGTTCAAGCCCGGACTGGGCCTTTCGCATGACGTGGGCGAGAAGCTACTGGCCCAGGCCGGCCACCAGGCCAGCGAGATCGCCGCGCGTCGCGAAGGCATCTCCGCCCGCGAGATGCTGCTCGCCCTGGTGCCGCGAAATCCGGTGCGCGCCGCCGCCGACGGCAACCTGCTGGGATTGATGTTCTTCGCCCTCATGTTCGGCATCGCCGCGGCCGTGGTGCGCAACGAGGGCACGCGCACCTTCGTCGGCACCATGCAGGGCGTGTACGACATCAGCCTGAAGCTGATCGAATGGGTCATCCGCATCGCGCCGTTCGCGGTCGCCGCGTTGCTGTTCACGCTGACCGCGCGCATGGGCTGGGACGTGCTGCTGCAACTGGCGCGCTACGTCGGCGTGGTGCTGCTGGCGCTGGGCCTGCAGTGTTTCGTGGTCCTGCCGCTGCTGGTGCGGACGATGGGCGGGATGCCGCTGAAACGGTTCTTTGCCGGTTCGGAAACCGCCATGGTCACCGCGTTCTCCACGTCCTCCAGCAGCGCCACCCTGCCGACCACGCTGCGCGCGGCGGAGATGAACCTCGGCGTGCCGCGCAGCATCAGCCGTTTCGTGTGCACGCTCGGCGCCACCGCCAACATGAACGGCACGGCACTGTACGAGGGCGTGACGGTGCTGTTCCTGGCGCAGTTCTTCGGCGTCGACCTGGGCCTGGGTCAGCAGTTGCTGGTGCTGCTGATCTGCGTGCTGGGCGGCATCGGCGCGGCCGGCGTGCCGGGCGGCTCGTTGCCGGTGATCGCCATGATCCTGGGCATGTTCGGGATTCCACCGGAGGGCATCGGCCTGGTGCTGGGCATCGACCGCCTGCTGGACATGTCGCGCACCACGCTGAACGTGACCGGCGACCTCGCCGCCGCGGTGGTGATTGCCAACAGCGAATCCCGCGTGACGACGGGCACGGTCCAGGGCGTCTAACCGGAAGCGAGGGCTTCGGCGAGAGCGGCGCCTGCGGCCTCGCCGTAGCTGCACAGGGTCACCTCGATATCGCTCGAGGCCGCGGTTGCGCGCAGGCTGTCCACGGCGATGTGCGCCGCTTCGCGCAGCGGATAGCCGTAGACGCCGCAGCTGATCGCCGGGAAGGCCATGGTGCGCACCCCGTGTTCCAGCGCAAGTTGCACGCTGTTGCGGTAGCACGAGGCCAGTAGCCCGGACTCGCCGTGTCCACCGCCGCCCCAGACCGGGCCGACCGTGTGGATGATCCAGCGCGCGGGCAGGTCGAAGCCCGGCGTGATGCGTGCCTGCCCGGTCGGGCAGCGCACACCGGGACGCGACTGCGGGAGCGCGCGGCAGGCCTCGAGCAGGCGCGGTCCGGCGGCGCGGTGGATGGCGCCATCGACGCCGCCACCGCCGAGCAGGCTCTCATTGGCCGCGTTGACGATGGCATCGACCGCCAGCGTGGTGATGTCCGCGTTTCGCCATTGCAGGATCATGGCGCGAGCATAGCGCAGCGGTCGCCATGGGGCCGGTTGTCGTAGACTGGAACTGCAGTAACTTGAACTGACGCCGGTTTCGACCATGAAAAGCACCCGGGACATGTCCTTCGGTTATCTCCTCAACGATGTCACCTTGCTGTTTCGCAAGCACTTCGACCGTCGCGCGACGCGCTTCGGCCTGACGCGCGCGCAGTGGCGGGCGTTGAAGTGCCTGCACATGCGCCAGGGCATCCGGCAGAGCGAGCTGGCCGAGTACCTGGACATGGAGGCGATCGCCGTGGGTCGGGTGATCGATCGCCTGCAGGCGGCCGGTTTCGTCGAGCGTCGCGCCGATCCCAACGATCGCCGTTGCTGGCGCCTGTACCCGACCGAGCGCGCGCAAGCGGTGACCGACGACATGGAGGAGATCGCGCGCGGCCTGCGCGAGGACGCCACGCGCGACATCGATGCGGCCGACCTGCAGCACATGATCGACGTGCTCACGCGCGTGAAGCAGAACCTTCAGTCCCTGGATGGCGACGAGGTCGGCGAGACGCGCGCGTTCACCGACGTGGCGTCCCGCTGAAGGCATCGCCCGCCGCCACCGTCGGCAGGCGGGCGGACGCGGTTCGGCTCAGGACTTCTTCAGCAGATCGCGGATTTCCGTCAACAGCTGGATGTCGGCGGGCGGCGCGGCGGGCGCGGCCGGCGCCTCTTCCTTCTTGCGCTGCAGGCGATTCATGGCGCGGATCACCATGAAGATGCTGAAGGCCACAATCAGGAAACTGACCACGGCGTTGATGAACAGTCCGTACTGGATGGCGACCTCGCCCTTGCCGTCGGCGCCGGCGGCGTGCAGCACCCATTTCATGCTGGAGAAGTCGATGCCGCCGGTGATCAGGCCGATCGGCGGCATGATCACGTCGCTGACCAGCGACTTCACTATGGTGCCGAAGGCGCCGCCGATCACGATGCCGACCGCCATGTCCACGACATTGCCCTTGACGGCAAACTCCCTGAACTCGCTCATCATGCCCATGTGAACCCCTCCACGCGTTCGGTTGATCCCCTGTGGGGCTCAATCTACCCCAAACAGGGCCGCGCGACGCATTTCAGACGATGCGCGTGGAAAGCCGGGCGATGCCGTCCAGTTCGGCGTTCAGCACGTCTCCGCGCCGCAGTGCCGCGACGCCGGCAGGCGTGCCGGTGAAGACCAGGTCGCCGGACTTCAGTTCGAACAGCCGCGACAGCTCGACGATGATCTCGGGCACCGTCCACAGCATGGCGTCGAGCGTGATCTGCTGGCGAGTCTCGCCATTCACCTCCAGGCGCAACGCGGTCGATGGATGCGGGCGGGCCCGGGTGACCGGACACAGCGCCGAGATCGGCGCCGAATGGTCGAAGGCCTTGGCGGTGTCCCACGGCAGGCCCTTGTCCTTGGCCCGCGCCTGCAGGTCGCGTCGCGTCAGGTCCAGGCCGACCGCATGGCCGAAGACGCAGGCCGCGGCCTGTTCCGTCGACAGGTCCCGCCCGCCGGAGTCCAGCGCCACCACCATTTCCACTTCATGGTGCAGATCCGCGGTGGCGGACGGATAGGGCGTGTCGGCGCCGTCGGTCACCAGGGCATCGGCCGGTTTGGTGAAGAACACCGGCGTCTTGCGATCCACGCTGGCACCCATTTCACGCGCGTGGTCGGCGTAGTTGCGGCCGATGCAGAAGATGCGCCGCACCGGGAAGCGCAGGTCGCTGTCCAGGACCGGTACGCTGGGCACGGCGTGGGGCACGAATACGTAGGGCATGGTGGTTTCCGCGGGAGTGGGGCTAGCGCGAAGGATATAGGCGTTCACGCGGTTCCGTGCGCGCCTGACAACTGTCAAGATCATCGCATGACCGGTGCCGATGGCGCAGGGGCTGGACGGCTGCCATCCTGATGACGGACTGTAGCGTTCTGGCCAGACGCGTGAAGGAATCATGGTGAACGAAGGCAACGCAGCAAGTGAATTGCTCAGGGAATTGCGCATCGAGCGCAGCCAGCGCGACGACCACGACGAGGGTCCGCGTCGTGGTCGCTGGTGGCTCGTCGGCGCGCTGGTTCTGGCCGTCGTACTGGCCGGCGTCGGCTGGATGCTCTGGCACGGTGGCGCCGTGACGGTGCAGACCGTCACCGCCTCGGCCCCGGCGTCGGGTTCCGAGGGGCAGGCGGTGCTGCAGGCCACCGGCTATGTCACCGCCCGCCGCCAGGCGACCGTGTCGGCGCAGATCATCGGCACCCTGACCGAGGTGCTGATCGAGGAAGGCGACCACGTCAGGAAGGGCCAGGTGCTGGCGCGCCTGGATGACAGCGCACAGGCCGCGCAGCTGAATGCCGCCCGGGCCAGCGCGCAGGCGGCGCAGGCGCAGACATCGCAGATCCAGGCCGAACTGGTGCAGGCACGTCGCGACATGGCGCGCCAGGATGACCTGGTCAAGCGCGGACTGGTGTCGAAACAGCAGGCCGAACAGGCACGCACCAAGGTCGACACCCTGGCCGCGCAGCTCAACGCGCAGCACAAGCAGGCGCAGGCGGCACTGGCGCAGGTGCGCGTGGCCCAGGTCAATTACGACTACACCGTGGTGCGCGCGCCGTTCGCCGGCGTCATCACCGCCAAGACCGCGCAGGTCGGCGAGATCATCGCGCCGGCGGCCGCCGGCGGCGGCTTCACCCGCACCGGCGTGGGCACCATCGTGGACATGGATTCGCTGGAAGTGGACGTGGACGTCAACGAGGCCTACATCGGCCGCATCAAGCCGGACATGCCCGCCGAGGCGGTGCTCGACGCCTACCCGGACTGGACCCTTCCCGCGCACGTGATCGCCATCGTGCCGGCCGCCGATCGTGGCAAGGCCACGGTGAAGGTACGCGTGGCGCTTGACACCCGGGACGACCGGATCATTCCCGACATGGGCGTGCGGGTGTCGTTCCTGGACAAGCGCGCGCCCAGCGCGGCGCCGCCGCGCGGCGTGCTGGTGCCGGCCAGCGCGATCGTGAGCCGCGACGGCCAGGATGTGGTGTTCACCCTGGTCGACGGACATGCCGTGCAACATCGCGTGACACCCGCGAAGCAGGCCTACGGCGACCTGCGACTGCTGCCGGCCGGCGTGGACGCCGGGGCGACCGTGATCGATCGTCCGCCGCAGGCCCTGCACGATGGCACCGCGGCCCGGGTAGACGGCAACAACTGACATCATCGACAACGCATCGGCATCGGAGAACAGCCATGAGCGCATTGATCGAAATCCGCGACGTGTCCAAGGTGTACACGCGCGGCAAGCAGAAGGTCGAGGTCCTGCACAACGTCAACCTGGACGTGGCCGAAGGTGATTTCCTGGCCCTGATGGGCCCGTCCGGTTCCGGCAAGACCACCTTGCTCAACCTGATGGGGGGTCTGGACTCCCCCAGTGGCGGCAGCATCAACGTGGGCGGCAAGCGCATCGACCAGCTGAGTGGCGGCGACCTGGCCCGCTGGCGCGCGTCCAACGTCGGCTTCATCTTCCAGTTCTACAACCTGATGCCGATGCTCAGCGCGCAGAAGAACGTCGAGTTGCCGTTGCTGCTGACCAAGCTGTCGTCCGCGCAGCGCAAGCGCAATGCCGGCATCGCGCTCACGCTTGTTGGCCTGGCCGACCGCGTCGGGCACAAGCCGGCGGAGTTGTCCGGCGGCCAGCAGCAGCGCGTGGCCATCGCGCGCGCGATCGTCTCCGATCCCGGCCTGCTGGTCTGCGACGAACCGACCGGCGACCTGGATCGCCAGTCGGCCGAGGAAGTCCTGGGCCTCCTGCGCATGCTCAATCGCGAACATGGCAAGACCATCGTCATGGTCACCCATGATCCCAAGGCCGCCGAGTACGCCAACCATACCCTGCACCTGGACAAGGGCACGCTGGTCGAGCAGGCCGCGGCCTGAGGGGGCGTCATGAAATACTTCCATCTCATCTGGGCCGCGTTGTTCCGGCGCAAGACGCGCACCGTGCTGACCATCGTCTCGATCGTCGCCGCGTTCCTGCTGTTCGGCATGCTCGATTCGGTGCGCACCGCGTTCGAGACCGGCAGCACCAGCGCGGTCGGCGCGCGCAGGCTGGTGACGTCCTCGCGCTACTCCATCATCCAGCCGCTGCCGCTGGCCCTGGCCAACCGCATCAAGGCGGTGCCGGGCGTGAGCAAGGTCGGCTATGCCAACTGGTTCGGCGGCATCTACCAGGACCCGAAGAACTTCGTGTTCAGCTATGCCATCAGCCAGAACTACCTGGGCCTTTACCCGGAGATCCAGGTCAAGCCCGACCAGCTCAAGGCCTTCGAGCAGACCCGGACCGGAGCGCTGGTGGGCCGCACCCTGGCGCGTCGCTACGGCTGGAAAGTGGGCGACAAGATTCCGCTGCAATCGACCATCTTCCCGATGAAGAACGGCGACAAGACCTGGCCGATGGATATCGTCGGCATCTTCGACGTCAGCAAGGACGCGGCCAATGGCACCGACCAGGCGCTGTTCTTCCACTGGAAGTATTTCAACGAATCCAATGCCTTCGGCAATGGCACGGTGGGCTGGTACATCGACGAGGTCGGCGATCCCGGGCAGGCCGACCAGGTGGCCAACCGCATCGACGCGCTGTCGGCCAATTCGCCCAACGAGACCAAGACCCAGACCGAGCAGGCCTTCCAGGCCTCGTTCGCCAAGCAGATCGGCAATATCGGCCTGATCGTGGTGGCCATCATGGGCGCGGTGTTCTTCACCCTGATCCTGCTCGCCGGCAACACCATGGCGCAGGCCGTTCGCGAGCGGACCTCGGAGCTGGCGGTGCTCAAGACCATCGGGTTCTCCAGCCGCAGCGTGCTGGCGATGGTGCTGGCCGAGTCGGTGCTGTTGCTGTTGCTGGGCGGCCTGATCGGCATGGGCATCGCCTCGGTGCTCGGGCCGGCGGTCACAGCGGCCAGCGCCGGCATGGTCAATCTGCCCTCGCTGGGCCTGTCGACCTGGCTGACCGGCCTGGGCCTGATGCTGGGTACCGGCCTGCTGGTCGGCGCGCTGCCGGCGCTGCGCGGCATGCGCCTGAATATCGTCGACGCGCTGGCCGGGCGCTGAGGAGGACATGATGAAGACGTTCAAGCGTTGGATGGCCAATCTCGGCCTGGTCGTGCTGATGATCCTTGTCGTGGTGGCCTGGACGGCGCTGCCGTGGACGGCTGCCGTGGTGCTGGCCGTGGTGCTGGCGGCGTGGCTGCTGCTGGCCCGGACCGGGCGCCGGACGCTTTCGGTGACCAGCGTCGGCCTCAGTACCTTGCCGCAGCGAATCGGTTCCTCGTCGGTCATCGTGGTCGGCATCGCCGGCGTGGTCGGCGTGCTGGTGGCCCTGCTGGCGATGGCCGAGGGCTTCCAGGGCACGCTGCAGAGCACCGGCTCGAACGATACCGCCATCGTGCTGCGCGGTGGCTCGCAGGCCGAGCTCAATTCGGTGCTGGTCCGCGATGATGTCAACGTGATCCTCGATGCGCCGGGTCTGGCGCGCGATGCAGGTGGAAAGACGATCGCCTCGCCGGAGGAGGTGGTGGTGGCCAACCTGCCGAAGAAGGACGACCCCAGCGTCGAGGCCAACGTGCAGATCCGCGGCGTTGGTCCGCAGGCCTGGGCGCTGCGACCGAACGTGAAGATCGTCAACGGCAGGCGCTTCAAGCCCGGCCTGCGCGAACTGGTGGTCGGTCGATCCGCGCAGGTCCAGTTCAAGGGCCTGGACGTCGGCCACACCTTGCGGCTTGCCGGACAGGAGTGGACCGTGGTGGGGACCTTCGTGGCCCACGACTCCCACGATTCGGAACTTTGGGGCGACCTGGACACGGTGGCCTCGGCCTATCGCCGCGGCAGCAGCGTGCAGTCGGTGACCGTGCGACTGCAATCGCCCAGGTCCTTCGACGCGTTCAAGGCGGCGCTGACCAGCGATCCACGACTCAAGGTCGATGTCAGCACCACGCGGACGTATTTCGCCAAGCAGTCCGAGAATCTGACCCGGACCCTGCGCATCGTGGGCATGGTGGTCGGCATCATCATGGGCATCGGCGCGATTTTCGGCGCGCTCAACACCATGTTCGCGGCGGTCGCGACGCGGGCGCGTGAAATCGCCACCCTGCGCGCGATCGGATTCCGCGGCACGCCGGTGGTGGTGTCGGTGATGCTGGAGACGCTGCTGCTTGCCGCCCTGGGCGGCATCCTCGGCGGGCTGGTGACCTGGCTGATCTTCAACGGCTACACGGCCTCGACCCTGGGGTCGAACTTCAGTCAGGTGGTGTTCCAGTTCCAGGTCACGCCGGAGTTGCTGTGGAAAGGCCTGAAGTGGGCGCTGA
Source organism: uncultured Gammaproteobacteria bacterium (assembly GCA_963821885.1). Classification (GTDB taxonomy): domain Bacteria; phylum Pseudomonadota; class Gammaproteobacteria; order Xanthomonadales; family Rhodanobacteraceae; genus Oleiagrimonas. The sequence continues at coordinate 145,381 of CAWGFN010000003.1, forward strand.
CCATCGGCTTCATCGGCGGCCTGTTCCCGGCTCTGCGCGCGGCGCGGTTGCCGGTGACAACGGCCCTGCGCGAATCCTGATCACGGCACCGGCGCCGTGCCATCGGTCATGATCATGACCGATGCCACGGGCCGCCGTCGAAGGGCATCGCTAGGATTCCTGCGTCCCCACTCGAAAAGGTTCTCCGATGATCCGATTCCCGTTGCGTGCCGCGGCGAGCACTGTTGTCCTGGCGGCTCTCATGTGGACATCGTCCGCGAACGCCTCCACGACCCCGGGCGGTGCTCCGGGTTGCCCCGACATGAGCGCCCGCCAGTGTCTGGACCGGGTCATCGACGCGATGGGCGGGCAAGCTCGCCTGGATGCCGTCGGCAATGTCGATGTCCAGGGCGTGGGCCACACGCGCCTGGTCGAGCAGTCATACCGCCAGCAGCCGTTCCTGACGTCCTATCAGCATTTTCATCGCCTGCTGGACCTGTCCGGCCATCGCGTGTGGTTGCAAAGCCGCAATACCTGGCCGCAGGCGGGCGGGACGTCCCCCGTCGTGCGGCCGGCCACCCTGGTGGTCACGCCGGAAGGCGGCCTGTTTCGCCGGGGCGGCCATGACATGCCTGCGCCGCAGCACATGCGAAGCGATGCACGCGACATGCTGGCGCTGAATCCGGTGCGTCTGTTGCGCACGGCCGCGGCGGCGCCGGGGCTGCATTTCGCCGCCCCCGAGCGCATGCATGGAACCACGGACGCGGTGCTGGCGTTCACCCATGACGGCGTGACGATGCGCGTGCTGATCAATCCCGACAACCATCTGCCCGACGCGCTCGAGGCCACGCGCACCTTCGACGATTTCTGGTATGCCTGGGGCGATGTTCGCCAGCGCATCTGCTACGACAACTGGATCCTGGTCGACGGCATCCGCTATCCGACGGCGCAGGTGGAATACCGCAACGACCAGGAGTGGCGCTCGACCCAGGCCCTGCGCGTGCGCTTCAACGTGAAGCTGGCGCCGAAGGACTTCGCCCTGCCGGCGTCGGCGCGCAAGCCGGGGCAGCGCGGGATCGGCTGGGAGCGGCCCTTCCAGGCCGACCATCATGTCCGGCTGGCTCCGGGCGTGGACCTGTACCAGGGGGCATGGAACACCACCCTGATCCGCCAGGACGACGGCGTGGTGGTGCTCGAGGCGCCGATTTCGCCCGGCTACACCCGGGGCATCCTGGCATGGGCGCACAAGCGGTATCCGAAGCTGCCGGTCAAGGCCGTGCTCAGCACGTCCGATTCATGGCCGCATGTCGCCGGTGTGCGCGAGGTCGTGGCCGCGGGCATCCCGGTGTATGCACTGGACCAGAACCTGCCCTTGCTGCAGCGCATGGTCGATGCGCCGCATGACCTGCATCCGGACAGCCTGGCGCTGCATCCGCGCCAGCCGCAGTGGCGCAGCGTCGCCTCGCGGCGGGTGCTCGGGCATGGTTCCAACCGGGTCGTGCTGATCCCGCTGCGCGGCGCCGACACGGCGCGCCAGTACATGGTCTACTTCCCCGCCCACAAGCTGCTGTATGCCAGCGATACCCTGGTCATCGACGGCCAGACGCATGCGCTGTACATGCCCGAGTTGATGCACGAGGTCATCGAGGCGGCTCGTCGCGCGCACCTGGACGTGCATACCGTCTATGCCATGCACCAGGGACCGACGTCGTGGGCAAAGGCGGTCCGGCTGGTGCAGGCGGCGCAGCGTGGCCCGGAGCGACTCAACGCCGGCGGCTGACGATGACGATGGCCACGCCCAGCAGGATCACCGCCATGCCGGCCAGGTCGACCGGGCCGACGTGCTCGCCGCCCAGCAGCAGGCCGAACAGCACCGCCACGGGCGGGTTGACGTAGGCATAACTGGTCGACAGCGCTGGTCGCACGGTCTTCAGGAGGTACACGTAGGAACTGAAGCCGATGATCGAGCCGAACACCACCAGGTAGCCGATGGCCAGGGTGGCGTGCAGGCCCGGGTGGGCGGGCAGGCGCTCGCCGGACAGGAAGGCGACCAGCCCCAGGGCCAGGCTGGCGCAGAGCATCTGCGCGGCGGTGTTCATGGGCCCGGACGGCATGTCCTGGCGTCGGCTCCAGGCCGAGCCGAAGGCCCACAGGGCGGCCGCGCTGACCAGGGCGATGGCGCCGATGCGCGAACCGGACAGGGTGCTGCCGAGATTGAGCACCACCACGCCGGCAAAGCCGATCATCAGGCCCAGCCACTCGCGGCGCTGCGGCCATTCACCATAGAAACCGTTGAACAGGGCGGCGAACAGCGGCATCGAGGCCACGGCGACGGCGGCGATGCCCGAGCTCACGCTCTGCTCGGCGTAGCACACCAGGCCGTTGCCGCCGAGCAGCAGCAGCGTGCCGACGATGGCGGCGTTGCGCCACTGGCGGCGGCTCGGCGCGGGCACGCCGCGCAGGCGCAGCCAGGCGTACATCAGGGTGCCGGCGACGATGAAGCGGATCGCCGCCATCAGGAACGGTGGCCAGCTGGCCAGCGCGAAGCGGATCGCCAGGTAGGTCGAACCCCAGACCACGTACAGCGAGATCAGCGCCAGGACTACCGGCCAGCGGCGCTCGCCCGGTGCCGCTGCGGGCGCGTCATGAAGGAGGGGTGCGGGAGATGCCATGCGCGCCGGCCAGGTGGACGAGCGCGCAGTGTAGCGCTGTGCCGGGCGCTCAGGAATGCGGCGTGGTGCGGCGCTCGTGGACGATCACGTATTCACCCTCGATCACGCCCTCCTCGCGGGTCGGGTTGGCGTCGGGGGCATCCGGTGCATGACGGTTGCGCCAGGCGCGGACCAGCATCAGCACGGCGCCGACGCCGATCATCACGGCCAGGGCGATCAGGCCGAACACCAGGAGGGCGGCGAACACGGCCAGGCCCAGCAAGGCCAGCGCCAGGCGGGCCAGCGGGTGCCGCGGCGGTTGCAGGACGAACATTCGGGGACGCATGGGGAAACTCGCTAGCGGTTACAATCTCACCTCCCACGATGAGGTCGAAACCGCCGTGACACAAGTGCCAGAGGTTGCCGCCCCGGACCGTCCCGGATATCTGTGCGATGTGGCCGATGTGGCCGAAGGTGAGGCGATCGGCGTCGAAAAGGCCGTGGATGGCGCTTATGATGCCTTCATCGTGACGCGTGCCGAGGGTTGCATCCACGTCTACCGCAACGTCTGTCCGCACGCCGGGCGACGCCTGGACTGGGCGCCGGGGCGATTCTTGCTCAAGGACCGCATCCTGGTCTGCCCCGCGCATGGCGCGAGCTTCCGCATCGAGACCGGCGCCTGCATCAGCGGGCCCTGCCATGGCGAATTCCTCGAGCGCGTGCATGTGCGCACCGAGGGCACCGCGGTGCTGCTGGACGAGGGCGGACACCCGCGATCCTGAGCGGTGGATCAGGGGTACAGCAGGTTGATGCCGATCAGCGTCACGATCAGGATCAGCCCGGTCAGCGGCAGACCCACGCGCAGGAAGTCGCGTGAGCGGTAGCCGCCGGGGCCGGCGACCATCATCAGCGCGGGATGGCCGGAACTGATCAGGAAGGTGTTGGACGAGGACAGCGCCACGACCAGCGCGTAGGCGGCGGGATTGCCGCCGGTGGCCACGGCCACGCTGATGGCGATGGGCACCATCATCACGGTGGCGCCGACATTGGACATCACCTGCGAGAACATCAGCGTGAGCACGGCAATGGCCAGCTGCAGCGACCACTGCGGCGCGCCGTGGGAGTAGGCCAGCACCTCCTGGGCCAGCCACGCGGCGGCGCCGGTGGAGTCCATGGACCAGCCCAGCGGGATCAGGCAGGCGGTGATGAAGATGGTGCGCCAGTTCACCGCGCGGTAGGCCTCGTCCATGTTCAGCACGCCGGTCAGCAGCATGCCTATGGCGCCGGTCATCATCGCCACCGGCAGGGTCAGGTCCGTGAACAGGGCCAGGACCATGGCCAGCAGGAAGAATCCCAGTGCCTGCCACAGCTTGCCCGGGCGCTGCTCGACCTTGGGCACGTCGGTGATCACCACCAGGTCGCGGTCGGCCTGCATCATGCCGAGGTCGCCCCAGTGGCTGTGCAGCACCAGGGTGTCGCCGGCGCGCAGGCTGATGCCGCGGATGTCCTCGCGGAACACCTGCTCGCCGCGGTTGACCGCCAGCACCGCGACGCCGAAGCGCTTGCGCAGGTGCAGGTCGCCGATGCGCTGCTTGACGAAATTGGAGCTGGGCGGCACCACCGCCTCGGAAATGCCGGCGCGGGTGGGGTTGAACAGGTCGGCCAGCTGGCGCATCCGCGGCGACACCCGGCACAGCTGGTTGTTGGCGAACTCGGCCACCTGCTCGCGCGCGCCCATCACGCCGAGCACGGTGCCGACCCAGATCATCTCCTCGGCCGGCGGGGCCATGCGCGATTCGTTGCCGTTCTTCATGGCCAGGATCAGCGGCGCGCCGTGCAGCTGCTCGACCTCGCCCACGCTCATGCCGACCAGGGCGCTCTCGGCGGTCACCGTCAGCTCGGCCGGGTCGCCGACGATGCCGTAGGTCTCGGCGAAGTAGCTCTCGGTGCGGCCCGGCGTGACCTTCTGCCGCTCGTCCTCGCGGGCCGGCAGCAGGCGCCGGGCGAAGAAGGCGAAGTAGGCGATGCCGAGCACCGCCAGGGCCAGGCCGATCGGGGTCACGCTGAACAGGCCGAACTGGGCGATGGTGTGCGCGCCGGGCGGCAGGTTGCGGTTGGCGCTGGCGATCAGGTCGTTGAGGATGATCAGCGGCGAGTTGGCGATCAGCGTGGTGTTGGTGGCGGTGAGGATGCAGAACGCCATCGGCAGCAGCATGCGCGTCAGCGGCACGCCGGTGCGCGCGGACAGGCGGCTGGTCACCGGGATCATCAGCGCGGCCAGCGCCTGGCTGGGGATGATCGAGCTGAACACGCTGGTCACGCTGTTGACCACGATGCCCAGGCGCGATTCCTCGCCGCGGGACATGCGCATGACGAAGGCGGCGGCCTTGGACAGCACCCCGGCCCGGTCCAGTCCCGCGCCCATGATCATGATCGCCAGGATGGCGATGACCGCGTTGCCGGCGAAGCCCTGGAAGACCTGCGCCGCGGGCATCACCCCGGTCAGGCCGATCACCACCACCACCAGCAGCGCCACCATGTCGGCGCGGATCCACTCCAGCACCAGCATGATCATGGTGAAGGCGACCAGGCCCAGCACCAGGATCATGTCGGGGGTCAGGCTGAGGCCGGCGGCGGTGCTGTCCATGGAGGCGAGGTCGGGACGGTTCGGTCAGTGCGTGCCGCGTGCGGGCGGTGCGGACTGGAGGTTGGGCATCGGGATCGTTTTCATGGCGGGATCACGGTCCTCGATGGCGGATCAAGCGCGCAGGTAGAGCAGGTCGCTGACCGCATGTCCCAGGCGCAGGCCGCGCCGTTCGAAATGGGTCTCGATGCGCCATGCCGGACGTTCGGCCGAGCAGCCCGGTCCGATCTCGTTGCGCCATGCCGGCGTACCCTCCATTACCTCGAGCATGTGCTCAGCATACTCGGCCCAGTCGGTGGCCAGATGCAAGCGTCCGCCAGGGCGCACGCGGGTGGCGAGAAGTTCGACGAAGGCGGGTTGGATCAGTCGCCGCTTGTGGTGGCGCTTCTTCGGCCACGGATCGGGGAACCACACGCGCACCTCGTCCAGGCTGGCCTCGGCGATTTCCTGGCGCAGCACCTCGACCGCGTCATGGCGATACACGCGCACGTTGCCGGCATCGATATCGGCCAGCGCGTTCATCAGGCGGCCGACGCCCGGACGGTGCACCTCGATGCCGATGAAGTCGCGACCGGCATCGTGTTCGGCGGCCCAGGCCAGCGCCTCGCCGTTGCCGAAGCCGATTTCCAGCACCCGCGGCGCCGTCCGGCCGAACACGGCATCCATGTCCCGTTTCCGGCCCGTGAAGTCCAGGCCGAAGCGCGACCAGTGGGCGTCGAACGCGCGTTGCTGGGCCGGGGTGATGCGGCCCTCGCGCAGCACGAAGCTGCGCACCGGGCGCAGGCGCGCGTTGTCCTTGTTCTCGCTGGACGAATCGGAGGCGGTCATCGGCCATTCCCGTGTGCGGCGGCCGGCGCGGGCATGTGCATGGTTGTACCTTGCATTGGGGCGAAATCGGGGGCGGATTCGCGACCTGGTGCATCCGGCCAGCCGATGGGCTGCCACCGCGCGCGATGACCCTGGTCGCACCGTGATGTGCACGCAAATCCCCGGTGCATAGTGTAGCCGAGCCACTGCGTGCCTGGTGGCCGCGAGCCGCCGCCGGCACCGGTGGTGCTCTTGCGCAGGCCCGGCAAAACCGATGTAATCAGCCCCTGCGCGGGTGTAGTTCAATGGTAGAACCTCAGCTTCCCAAGCTGATGACGTGGGTTCGATTCCCATCACCCGCTCCACGCGCTTCGCGCCCCGGCGGCCCATGCGCGGCCCTGCGACCGCCTGCCGCGCCCCGCCCGGCGTGGCTTAACGCTCCCATCCCCGTCCGTTAACCGCCGTTTAAAGCCCATGGGCCTAGAAAGGTCATGTCGCGGTGCGCAGTCCGGCTTTCCCCAAGCTGCTCGTGTTGCGCTCGCGACGATCGGGGCAGCGACTTGGGCCCGGACGCGGCGATTCCCCCGCCCTTCGTCCGGGTCTTTTCTTTGTGCCGTCGTGCCCCGACCGGGCAATTCCCGTTAAGCTTGCAGGCGCCGGCGGCAAAGCCGGCGCCGTACCGAGGACGCTGCATGCGCGTACTGGTGATCGAAGACAACAACGACCTGGCCACCAACATCGGTGACTATCTCGAGGACCGCGGCCACGTGGTCGATTTCGCCGGCGACGGCGTGACCGGACTGCACCTGGCGGTGGTGCACGATTTCGACGTCATCGTGCTCGACCTGACCCTGCCGGGCATGGACGGACTGGAAGTGGCACGCAAGCTGCGCCACGAGGCGCACAAGCAGACGCCGATCCTGATGCTCACCGCGCGCGATGCGCTGGAACAGAAGCTCACCGGCTTCGAGTCCGGCGCCGACGACTACATGACCAAGCCGTTCGCCCTGCAGGAGCTGGGCGCGCGCCTGGAAGTGCTGGCGCGCCGCGGCAAGGGCCCGCAGAGCCGCGTGCTCAAGGTCGCCGACCTGACCTACAACCTCGACACCCTGACGGTGACCCGCGCCGGCACCTCGATCCAGCTCAACCCGATCGGCCTGAAGCTGCTGCAGGCGCTGATGGACGCCAGTCCCTCGGTCGTCACGCGGCACGACCTGGAGCAGAAGGTGTGGGGCGAGGAACTGCCAGACAGCGACAGCCTGCGGGTGCACATCCATGGACTGCGCGCGGCCATCGACAAGCCGTTCGAGAAGCCGCTGATCCACACGCGCCACGGCATCGGTTACCGCATGGTCGATCCGGATGCGCTCCCGACGTAAGCTGCGCACCCGCCTGGTCGTCTCCTTCGCGCTGTTCGGTTTCGGCCTTTCGGTGCTGTTCGCCCTGGCCGCGCTGTACGTGCGCGCCAAGGTCGAGGACCAGCTGGTGGTCAACGCCCTGCAGCACGATGTCGACAGCAACATCGACAAGCTGCACGAGAACCCCAACTACCAGGCCCATTCGGAGCTGGTCGAGGGCTGGTTCAAGAGCGACCGCACCCTGTACAAGATGCCACTGGCCTGGCAGGACCTGCCCAGCGGCGTGCACGACATTTCCGAGATCGGCGCCGACGGCAACATGCACCACTACAAGCTGGCGGTGCGTCGCAAGTACGGCCTGATTGGCTTCATCCGCTACGACGTCAGCCGCGACGAGCAGGGCAAGCGCCAGCTGATGGCCGGATTGGTCGCCGCGGTGGTGCTGTTCAGCGTGTTCTCGATCGCGCTGGGCGTGTGGCTGTCGCGTCGCGTGTTGCGTCCGGTCACCGAGCTGGCCGCGCGCCTGCGCGACTTCCGCCGGGTGGGCAAGGCCGAGCCACTGGCGCCGCACGTGGCCGACGACGAGGTCGGCGAACTGGCCCAGGCGCTGGACGAATATGCCGAACGCCTGACCGCGCTGGTCGAACGCGACCGCGAATTCAATTCCGACGTCAGCCACGAGTTGCGCACGCCGCTGGCGGTGATTTCCAGCACCACCGAGTTGCTGCAGGCCTCGCCTGGCCTGGACGACAAGCTGCGCGAGCGCCTCAAGCGCATCGAGCGCTCCTCGCGCCAGGCCACCGAGATGATCGAGGCCCTGCTGCTGCTTTCGCGCGCCGAACGGCGTGGACCGACCTTCGGCGAGATCACCGAGGCGTCGAAGGTGACCGAGGACGTGGTCGAGAGCCAGCGCCCGCACATGCGCGGCAAGCCGGTCGACTTGCGCATGCGCGCGGTGCATCCCCTCAAGGTCGACGCGCCGGCCTCGGTGCTGGCGGTGGTGCTGACCAACCTGGTCGGCAACGCCGTCAAGTACACCCAGGAGGGCGAGGTGATGGTCAGCATCCTCGACGACCGCATCGTCATCGAGGACACCGGGCGGGGCATCAAGGCCGAGGAAGCCGAATCGCTGTTCCAGCGCGGCAAGCGCGGCGAGGGCGCCACCGGCAGCGGCGCCGGGCTGGGCCTGGCCATCGTGCGCCGCCTGTGCGAGCTGTACGGATGGCACGTGACCATCCGGTCACGCGAGGACGTGGTGGGGGCCGTCGCGACCGTGCACTTTCCCCAGGTGCACCGGGCCTGAATCCGGTCCAGCCGAGGATCACCCGGGACGAACGCCCTCGTCGGCGGACTCGGCCATGACCCGGTTGCGGCCGCCGCGCTTGGCGGCATAGAGCATCCGGTCGGCGGCGATCAGCAGGGGTCTGAGCTGGTGCCCGTGACGCCCGGAGTCGGCCAGTCCGATGCTGGCGGTGACGGTGACGATGCCCGGCACGTGGGCGGGCATCTGCGCCAGGGTCTGGCGGATGCGCTCGCAGATCTGCATGCCCTCGTCGCGATGGCATCCGGGCATCAGGATGCCGAATTCCTCGCCGCCCAGGCGACCGATCACGTCCGTGCTGCTTACCGTGTCCTGGCAGATCCGCACGACGTGTCGCAGTACCACGTCGCCGGCCGGATGGCCGTACGCGTCGTTGATCTGCTTGAAATGATCCATGTCGAGGATGGCCAGGCAGGCGGGTTCACCTTTTTTCCCCAGCCGCCTGAGGGCGCGTTCGGCATGGTCCAGGAAATGCTTGCGGTTGAAGACGCCGGTGAGGTCGTCATGCCGCGACATGCGGCGGAAGCGAAGTTGCGAGTGCTTGGTGCGGTAGGCCCACAGGCCGATGAAGGCCAGCGCCAGGGCCAGCAACAGCATGTACAGGCGGTTGGTTTCCGTGGACTTGCGCGCCAGGGACTGGTTGAGCTGGAGGATGCGATTGCGCTTGCTCAGCTCGTCCAGCTTGAGTTTGCGCGCCAGCATGTCCTGCTTGACGATCTGGAAGGCCACCGCCTGTGCCTTGGCGTCGTCCTCGGTGGCCTGGTACTGCTGCATGTACTTCTCGTGCATGAGCAGGGCCTCATGGTCCCGACCCTGTTGCCTTGCGGCCAGGTAGAGCACCTTGTAGGCCGCCTGCATGATCCAGTTGTGGGCATCCGGCGGATAGGCCGCCAGCGCGCTCCGCGCCGATGCGCGGGCCTGGTCGTAGCGGTGCTGTATCAGGTAGGCCTGCGCGCGGGTCACGTCCAGCGACACGATATGGATGTGGTCACCGGCGCGCAGCACGTCGGCGCGAATCCGGTCCAGCAGGGCCAGCGCCCGGTCCGGATGGTTCTCGTCGTCCATCAGGCTGGCCCAGTCCAGGCGCACGGCGTTGGCGTAGCCGGGCATGCCCGCGCCCAGGCAGGTGTCGACCGTGTGGCGAAAGGCCGGGCTGGACGATGTCAGCACCCCGCCGCGGTACAGCACCGTCTGGGTCTGCAGCGCCAGGGCCCGGCACCGTTGCCGGGCCGTGGTGGCCATCGACTTCATCTGCCGGGCATAGTCCAGCGCCTCCCCATACTGCTTCTGGCGAATCAGGATCTGCGAGACCTGGTCGAGGATCCGGCTGCGCTGCTCGGGATCGTCGGTTGTATCCAGGTGCGCCACCAGCACGTTGGCCAGGGCGAAGGCCTTCACATAGTGGCGGTCGACCATGTAGATGTGGATCAACCCCAACCGCGCGCGCGCGGCGGTCGACGGATCGTTTGTCCGGTCGAGCACCTGCTTGTACAGCCGGATGGCGCGCGTGTCGTCGCCCGCCATGCCGGCCTGCCAGGCCTGCAGCTCCGTGAGATGCAGCTGCTGAGCGACCGAGAGATGCCTTTTTTCGGTCCCCAGGGCCGCAAGGATGTGCACGAACTTCGCGTGGTCGGTGACCTTGATCCTCTCGGCCTGCCGCAGTCGTGCATCCGTCGAACTGGCTGCGGGCGGCGTCGCCCTGCCCGGGACCGGGGCGAGCGTGGATACGAGGGCTCCCAGGCCCAGGCACAAGGCCGGGGCGATGGCGCGAAGGGCGGGCATCATCGACGTGTCCGGCGCGAAGCCATTCGCCTCGGGGGACCCTTCGAATGGAGCGCTGGGCGCCTGCCGGGAGCGGGTGGCCTGGCTGCGCATGGAGGGGGCCGGTGACGGTGTGCTGGCATGGATCCGGGTGTGTTTTCTCGAACCCAAGATGTACCACAGCCGTTGATGCCATGTCCCGCCGGCATGCACCGGGGCATGGGCGTTGCCGTAATCAGGCCCCTGCCTGCGGCGAGGGTTGCTGGCTGCGGACCACCCGGTTGCGACCGCCGCGCTTGGCGGCGTAGAGCGCATGGTCGGCGGCGACCAGCAGGGGCTTGAGTGCGTGACCGTGAAGGTCGCTGCAGGCCAGGCCGATGCTGGCGGTGACGGTCAAGGTCTCGGCATGCCGGATCCGTACCGGTGATAGCGCCAGCGCATGGCGGATGCGTTCGCCAGTCTCCATCGCGAGGGTGCCGTCGCAGTCGGGCATGAGGATGCCGAATTCCTCGCCCCCGAGACGGCCGATGATGTCCGACGGGCGCGCATAGTCGCGACAGATCCGGATGACGTGCTGCAGCACCATGTCGCCACAGGCGTGCCCGTGGACATCGTTGATGCGCTTGAAATGATCCATGTCCAGGATCAGCAGGCAGGCGGGCTGGCCGCTGCGCTGCAGCCGCTGCAGGATGGCTTCGGCCTGCTCGAAGAAATGCTGGCGGTTGCAGGCGCCGGTCAGTCCGTCATGCCGCGCCAGTCGGCGGAAGCGCACCTGCGAATGCTTGATGCGATAGGCCCAGAAACCGATGAAGGCCAGGATCAGCAGAAGCAGCACGATGTACAGCCTGCTGGTTTCGGCGGACTTGCGGTCCAGCGACTGGCGCAGCAGCAGGATCCGGTTCTGCTTGCCCAGCTTGTCGACCTTCAGGCGCTTGGCCAGGACGTCCTGCTTGACGATCTGGTAGGCCATGGCCTCGGCGCGCGCCTGGTCCTCGCTGGCCTGGTGCTGCTCCATGAACTTCTCGTGCATGTCCAGCGCGCGCTGGAAGTCGCCGTCGTGTTTTTCGATCCGGTACAACGCCCGGTAGGACGCTTCGAGCATCCAGCTGTGGCCTTTCTGATCGCACGCGGCCAGGGCTGCCCTGGCGTGCTGGCGGGCGATGTCGAACTTGCCTTCGGCCATGTAGGCGCGGGCGAGAAAGATTTCCAGCGTCGCGATGTGCGGCCTGAAGCCGCTGCGCATCACCGACGCCCTGATGCGGTCCAGATAGGCGATGGCGCGGGCGGGATGCCCTTCCTCGGTGATGCGCTCGGCCCAGTCCAGGCGCAGGCTGTTGCTGAAATCGAGCATGCCGGCCTTGCGGCAGACCGCGATGGTGCGGTTGACGTTCTCGGCCGCCAGGTCGTAGGCGTCGTTGCGCTGCAGCATGTCCTGGGTGCGGAACACCCCGGCCTCGCAGCGGATTTCGTCCCGATGGGTCAGCGCTTCCAGCTGGTTCGCGTAGTCGATCGCCTGGTCGTACTGCTTCTCGCTGTCCAGCACGCGGATGAGGATCTTCAGGGCCACCTGGCGGACGCGACGATCGTCGATGTCCGGCAGCTTGCCGATCAGCTTGTTGGCCAGGGCATAGGCCTTGATGTACTGCCTTTGCTGCAGATAGAGGGTGATCAGCGCGGCGCGGGCGCGGATCTCGATCAGCGGATGGACGGGATGATCGAGGATGTCGCTGTACTGGCGCACGGCTTCGGCGCTGTGGCCGGCCATGTCGGCGTGGATGGCATCGAGCAACTGCAGGTGCTGAGCCTGTTCGGGCGTCAGGCGATTGCTGGCCTGGTGCAGTTGATCGAGCAGTTGCGTGAATCGCGGCCGGTTCATGGCCATGACGCGATCGGCTTCGCGAAGCAGCGTGGATGGGCTGGACGCCGGCGCGACCGGCGGCGGGGCGGCGTGAAGCGTCGGCAGCGCCAGCAACAAGGCCATGCCCCATGCCCGGCATCGACGGCGTCGGCGGGTCTTGGCAGTGCGGGGCACGCTCCCCGGATGCCGGGAACGTGTGCTTTCCGCTGGATGTTGCCGCGATGCAGGGCGAAAGTGGATCGGTATCATGTCAGCCCGAAGCGTCCGGCTTCAGCCGGATCAATCCTGATCATGCCCGTAGATCCGGGGCGCCTCAATGGCAGCGTGCCATCGATGGCATCCGTGCACCGCCGTCGCGGTCGTCGTCCGCGGCTCAGGAGGCGGCCGGTTCAGGCTCTTCGTTGCTCGATACCACGCGGTTGCGACCGCTGCGCTTGGCTTCGTAGAGGGCCTCGTCGGCGTGGATCAGCAGCGGCCGCATGGCGTGCCCGTGCGTTTCGGTGCAGGCCACGCCGATGCTGGTCGTCACCGTCACGCGCTCATTTTCGCGCACGGTCACCGGGGCCAGGGCCAGGGCGTGCCGGATGCGTTCGCCGATCTCCACGGCCTGGGCCCGGGTGCAGACGGGCATCAGGATGCCGAACTCCTCGCCACCCAGTCGGCCGAACAGGTCCGATTCGCGCAGTTCCTCCTGGCAGATGCGGGCCACGTGCTGCAGCACGTCGTCGCCGGTGGCATGTCCGTAGATGTCGTTGATGCGCTTGAAATGATCCATGTCCAGGATCATGAAGCAGGCATGCTTGTCGGTCCTGCGCAGGCGTTCCAGGGTCTGATCGACCTTCTCGAAGAAATACGGTCGGTTGTAGATGCCGGTCAGGTCGTCATGACGCGCCATGCGCCGGAAGCGGATCTGCGAATGCTTGATGCGATAGGCCCAGAAGGCGATGGAGGCCAGCAGGAAGGTCAGCAGCAGCACGTAAAGCCGGTTGGTTTCAGCCGACTTGCTGTCCAGCGACTGGCGCAGCTGCAGGATCTTGTTCTGCTTGGCCAGTTCGTCCAGCTTCATCTTGTTTGACAGCAGGTCCTGCTTGACGATCTGGTAGGCAATGGCCTGGGCCTGGGCATCGTCGGCGGCGGCCTTGTACTGCGCCATGTACTTCTCGTACATGGTCAGGGCCAGCGCGTACTGCTTGTCGTGCTTGGCGATCTGGTACAGGAAGGAATAGGCGTATTGCAGGGTCCAGTTGAAGGTGCCCGACGCATTTTCGTTCACGGCCTTGAGGGCATAGGTCCGCGCCTTGTCGTAGACGTGTTTCTTCAGGTACGCCTCGGCGTACACCACGTAGATGCCCGCGATATGCTGGCGTGAACCACTGCGCAGGGTTGCCGGGGAGATGTGGTCGAGATAGGCGATGGCCTTGTCCGGATGGCCTTCCTCGGTCATCTGGCTGGCCCACACCTCACGCAGTCCGTTGGCGAATCCCGGCGTGTTGGCGCGCTTGCAGTACTCGATGGCCTGCAGGTAGTCCTCGCGGGTGTCGGCCAGGGTCTCGCCGCGATAGATGCGCTCCTGGGTGCGGAAGACCCGCCCCGCGCAACGATCGGAGTCACTGGTGGCCTCGTTTTCCAGCTGGTCAGCGTACTTGATGGCCTCGCTGTAGCGCTTCTGGCTGTCCAGCGCGCGGATGATCGTCCCCAGCGTGGTGCTTTTGATCTTGTGGTCGGTGATGTGGGGCAGCTTCTCGATGGCTTCGCTGGCCAGGGCATACGCCTTCACGTAGTTGCGCTGCAGGAGATACAGCGCAATGAGGCTGTTGCGGGCGCGAGCGGCGACGCGCGGATCGACCACGTGGGCAAGGATCTCGGTGTACATCCGGGTCGCCGTCGCCTTGTCACCGCCCATGTCGGCTTTCACGGCGTCGAGGAACTGCAGGTACTGTTCCTGCGCGGGTGTCAGCCTGGACCGGTTTGCGCGGATCTCGTCCAGCAAGGCGGTGTAGCGCGCATGGTCGGTGGTCATGGCATGACCGGCATCGATCAGCATCTGGTCGATGTCCGGCGGTTTCGTCGCCGGTGGATCGCCATGCGCCACGAGCGCGGGCAATACAACGAGCAACGCCACCAGCATGGCGCTGATCAGGATGTGTCGGGATGAGGCGAGTGCCATTGATTCAGGATTGGCCGAATCACCGAGCCCGCGATCAAAGGCCGGCCCGGTGACGCAACATGTGCTGGTTGGGCGTTACGCGTTGACCGGCGGCGGCAGCGGCACCTGACGGTCATGCCGCTTGCTGGCCGGTGGCTGCGGGCCTGGCGGTGCGTGCACGAGTTCGAGGTCGTTCGGCGCCAGCTCGTTCTTCAGCGCCGTGGACTCCCCGCTGGCGACTGCCTGCTTCAGGGTATCGCTGGCGTCCATCTGGTCGAGCGCATGCGCGAGTTGATCCGAGGATGCGTGGCGAAGCGAAGCATCCTTGCCAATGGATTCCAGCAAGTCGATGGTGTCGGTCATGGTGTCCCCGTGTACTGCCTGTGTCCCCGAAGAAGGTTGTCATGCGCACCGCCACCCATTGCGGACGGCCGGCTCACACGGCAGCGCATGATGTACCACAATTGTGCGCGACGTGTCTCATTTTTCGATCTTGTTCATGCACGGCCGGGGCCGGATGCCGGGGATGGTCCGGGCCCGTGCGCTTACTCGAATGAGGTCATTCAGCCCAGTATTCGCGATCCAGCGCGTCCAGGCGTTCGAGCATCGCGTCGTTCGGCGCGGGCTCGCCATGGGGCGGGATGACGACCGTTTCCTCGGCGCTGATCTGGGTCGAGGTCAGCAGCCGCAAGGGTATGCGCCGGATGCGCGGGCGCTCGATCGGCAGTGTGGCGCCGCGGTAGATGATGATCTCGTGATCCCTGGGGTAGGACTCGGCGAGCACGTCCACCAGCAGCAGTCGGTGTCCGGGGCTGGTGGCGAATAGCTTCATGGTGCGGTCGCCGACCAGGCCGACCTGCCACAGCACCAGGTAGGCGTGCGTGTTCAACGGCACCTTGCAGTACAGCAACTGGCTGGCTTCGTAGTGCTGGCAGCCGTGGCGCCCGGGGTCGATGCCCAGGTCGGCGTAGAGACAATCCTCGGCCGAGATGCCGGGCTCCATGACCGCGGGGTAGCCTTCCTCGCGCGCCACCCGGATCACCTCGTGCGGGGACCAGGCGAAGATGCCGGGATGGCCGTAGAACACCGCGCACACCTTCTTGCCGTCGCGCACCTCGGTCATCATCACCTCGACCCATTCGCGGTAGGTCACCGCGCGCGACTTGTCGCCCTTGCCGTAGTACGGCTGCAGGCTGCGCACGTCCGGATGCAGGCGCTCCAGCCAGAGCGCCACGATGCCGTCCGAGAGCGCGGCGAACACCACGTCGGCCTGCTCGATGTGGCTGCGCGCCAGCGGCGTGAGGTGCGAGCCCAGGGTCATGCCCAGGCCCACGCAGGCGATGCTGCCGGGCGGCGGCGGGGGGGCGGGTTCGTCGCGGTTGGGAGTCATGCGGCCATCAGCCAGGGCGGGTCTTCACGGGCCCGCGCTTTCGCGCACCGGTTCGAGCCAGCCCCAACGGTCCTCGGTGCGGCCGTCGAAGAGGCCGAAAAACAGGTCCTGCATCCGGCGCGTCATCGGTCCGGTCTTGCCCGTGCCGACCGGCTTGCCGTCGACCGAGCGAATCGGCGTGACCTCCGCCGCGGTGCCGCACATGAACACCTCGTCGGCCAGGTACAGGTACTCGCGCGGCATGTCCCGCTCGATCACCTCGATGCCGTCGGCACGCGCCAGCGTCATCAGGGTGTCGCGGGTGATGCCGTTGAGGATCGCCGCGCTGACCGGGGTCGTGAACATCTGCTCGCCGAACACCAGGAACAGGTTTTCGCCGGCGCCTTCGCTGAGCAGGCCGGTGGAGGCCAGCGCGATGCCCTCGCCGAAGCCCAGGCGGCGCGCCTCGCGCGCGACCAGTTGGCCCGACAGGTAGTTGCCGCCGGCCTTGGCGCCGGCCGGAATGGTGTTGGGGGCGAAGCGCTGCCAGCTCGACACGCAGGCATCGATGCCGTTCTCCAGCGCCTCGGGGCCGAGGTAGGTGCCCATCGCCCACGCCGCGACGGTGACGTCGGTGGGGCATTCGGCCGACAGCGACAGGCCGCCCAGGCCACGGAACGCCAGCGGACGCAGGTAGGCCTTCTCCAGGCCGTTGCGCGCGATCACCTCGTGGCAGGCCGCCACGATCTGCTCGATGGTGAAGGGCATGGCCATGTCGTAGATCTTCGCCGAGTGGAAGAGGCGTCGGATGTGGTCGTGCAGACGAAAGATGGCCTGGCCGTTCGGCGTGGGGTAGCTGCGTATGCCCTCGAACACCGAGGAGCCGTAGTGCAGCGCGTGCGACATCACGTGCACCGTGGCGTCCTGCCAGGGCATGATCCTGCCGTTGTGCCAGATCAGATCGGGGTACTGGGTCGCCATCGCGCGGTCTCCGGGAACAATCGTCCCATGATAGCGGCTGGCCGGTGCCCGGACATGTGCATGGCGTCAGGGGTGCAGCCAGAAGCAGCCCGCGCGCGCCGTCACCGCGAAGCGCAGCGTGCCGCCAGTCGATCCCTGCATGCCACCGATGCGCACCAGCAGGTCGGGTTGTGCCGGCGCCCCCGGGGGCGGCCGGCGCGGCGCCGATGTCGCGAGCGATGGCGCAACGGCCGGGACCGGTGCCTGCGTGGGCCCGTCATCGCCGACCCCGAGCAGGGGGTGGCGCATCCACCGCTTGAATTGCGCCAGTCGCTGCTGCGCATCGGCATCGGTGTAGTCGTCCCAAAGCATCAGGCCGGCCAGGGCATTGGCGTCGTGCTGCACGAAGGCGTGGGCGACGTGTTCCCGCAAGGCCGCACGCGAGGCCGGACAGGCGTGGCCGGACGGTGGCTCGATGGCGCCGATCCGGATCGAGGGCGCGCTGTCGCACGGCTGGTCGGTGAAGACCGGGGTACCGTTGGCGGAGGCGCAGTGATGCACGGCGGACTGGGCCAGGGCGACGGGGCTGGCCATGAGCAGCGATGCAAGCAGCAGGATGCGCGCCATGGCGCCAGCATAGTTCGATCGGACCCGGGCCGGCTGAACGGCTTGCCCCGAGGCGCTCACCGCAGGCGTTCCACCACCGCCAGGGTCGCCACCGCGCGGTTCAGGGTATACAGGTGCAGGCCCGGCGCGCCGCCCTCGATCAGCCGACGGCACATGCCCGCCACGATGTCCGCCCCCAGCGCGCGCACGCTTTCCACGTCGTCGTAATAGGCCTGCATGCGCTTGACGATCCAGCGCGGGATCTCCGCGCCGCAGGTGTCGGAGAAGCGCTTGAGCTGGGTGAAATTGGAGATCGGCATGATGCCCGGCACGATGGGGATGTCGATGCCGGCGGCCTGCGCATCGTCGACGAAACGGAAGTAGGCGTCGGGGTTGAAGAAGTACTGCGTGATGGCGCCGTTGGCGCCGCACTCCACCTTGTGCCGGAAATGGCGCATGTCGGCCAGCGCATCGTCGGCCTGCGGGTGGGTTTCCGGATAGCAGGCCACCTCGATGTGGAAGTGGTCGCCCGAGTGCTCGCGGATGAAGGCGACCAGCTCCGAGGCGTAGGTGAAGTCGCCGGGTCCGGCCATGCCCGAGGGCATGTCGCCGCGCAGCGCCACCAGGCGGGTGCAGCCCATGTCCCGGTAGGCATCCAGCAGGCTGGCGATTTCCTCGCGCGTGCCGCCCATGCACGACAGGTGCGGCGCGCCGTCCAGGCCGGCGTCCCTCAGGGCCTTCACTGTCTGCGGGGTGTAGCTGAGGGTGGAGCCGCCGGCGCCGAAGGTGACGCTGGCGTATTCGGGCTCGAGCGCGCGCAGGCGGGGCAGGGCGTTGTCGAACTGTTCGCGCTGCTTTTCGGTCTTGGGCGGGAAGAATTCCAGGGAGAGGGCGGTCATGGGTCGGGCACCAATATATCTTTTCATCAAGATACAAAGATGGTGTCGCAATCGTCGCCCATGTGCAAGCGGCCGTCCGGGCCGTGCAGGTCATGCCGCGGCGAAATTGCGCCGCCGCTGGCCCGTTCGCAGAACCCTCGGTCAGGTGGCCCGGCACGACAGGCCGGGAGGTTGCCTTCGCGGGCCGGTCGTCGCCTCTTGACGCAAGCAATTATTTCTATAATTCTAGAATAATGGAATCAGAATCCGCCCTGGCCTGCCTGACCGCGCTGGCCCACGAACATCGCCTGGCCCTGTTCCGCCTGCTGGTGCAGGCCGGCGACGCGGGCATGGCGGTGGGCGAGCTGGCCGCGGCCACCGGCCTGGCCGGTGCCACGCTCAACCATCACCTGAACCAGTTGCGGCAGGCCGGCCTGGTCACCGACGAGCGGCATGGCCGCTCGATCCAGTGCAGCGCCAGCTACGCACGCATGAACGGCCTGCTCGATTTCCTCACCGCCAACTGCTGCGCGGGTTCGGCGTCGTCGACCTGCGTGCCCGCGCCGCGTGCCGCGAAACACTGCTGAGAGAGTGCTCATGAAACGCTTTCACGTCCATATCAACGTCGATGATCTCAAGGCCAGCATCGACTTCTATCGCATGCTGTTCGGCGCCGAACCGAGCGTGGTCGAGTCCGATTACGCCAAGTGGATGCTGGACGATCCGCGGGTGAATCTCGCCATCTCGCAGCGCGGCCGCGCCGCCGGCGTCGACCATCTGGGCCTGCAGGCCGAGGACGAGGCGGAACTGTCGGCCCTGGGCGCGCGCCTGCGCGAGGCCGATGCGGTGACGCTGGCCGAACAGGCCACGGTGTGCTGCTACGCGAAGTCGGACAAGTACTGGGCCGAGGATCCGCAAGGCGTGCGCTGGGAAAGTTTCCGCACGGTGGGTAGCTCGACCACCTACACGCAGGGCGAGGACGAGGGCGCCGCCAGCACGCCGTGCTGCGGCCCGTCGGCGAAGAAGGCCGGGCAGGGGGCATGCTGCTGACATGAACGCTGCGATCAAGCACGTGCTGTTCCTGTGCACCGGCAATTCCGCGCGCAGCGTGATGGCCGAGGCGTTGCTCAATGTCCTGGGCAAGGGCCGCTTCGTGGCGCACAGTGCCGGCAGCCATCCCGGCGGCGCCGTGCAGCCGATGGCCGAGGCGCTGGCACGCGAGATGGGTTATGAGGGCGAGTTGCGCAGCAAGAGCTGGGACGAGTTCGCCCGGCCCGGCGCGCCGGCCATGGATATCGTCATCACCGTGTGCGACAACGCCGCCGGCGAGGTCTGTCCGGTGTGGCCGGGACACCCGGTCAACGCGCACTGGGGCGTGCCCGATCCGGCCGCCGTCGAGGGCGACGAGGATACCCGTCGACATGCCTATCTGACGGCATGGTCGATGTTGCGCCGAAGGATCGAGCTGATGCTGGCGCTGCCGGTGGACAAGCTCGAGCGCATGGCGTTGCAGGATGCCTTGCGTGGCATCGGTCGCGAAGGTGCCAAGGCATGAGCGCGGCCACCGAAACACCGGCGCACAAGCCGCCGCCGAAGATGCAGGGGTTCGCGCGTTACCTGAGCCTGTGGGTGCTGCTGTGCATCGGTGCCGGCATTGCGCTGGGCCATGTCTGGCCGCGGGCGTTCGCGGTGCTGTCGGCGGTCGAGGTGCATCAGATCAACCTGCCGGTGGCGGGGCTGGTGTGGCTGATGATCGTGCCGATGCTGCTGCGCATCGACTTCCGGCGACTGGCCGAAGTGCGGCGCGAGGCGCGCGGCATCGGCATCACGCTATTCGTGAACTGGGCGGTGAAGCCGTTCTCGATGGCCTTTCTGGGCTGGCTGTTCGTTCGCCACGTGTTCGCGGCGTGGTTGCCGGCCGGCGAGCACGATGCCTACGTCGCCGGCCTTATCCTGCTGGCCGCGGCGCCGTGCACGGCGATGGTGTTCGTGTGGTCGAAGCTGTGCAACGGCGAGCCGCACTTCACCCTGGCGCAGGTGGCGCTCAACGACACCATCATGGTGGTGGCCTTCGCGCCCATCGTCGGCCTGCTCCTGGGCGTGGCCTCCATCCATGTGCCGTGGGCGACGCTGTTGCTGTCGGTGCTGCTGTACATCGTGGCGCCGGTGGTGCTGGCGCAACTGTGGCGCCTCGGGTTGCTCAGGCATGGCGGCGAGGCGGCGCTGGAGCGCACCCTCAGGCGCATCGATCCCTGGTCGACCGCCGCGTTGCTGGCCACCCTGGTGCTGCTGTTCGGTTTCCAGGGCGAGGCGATCCTGACGCAGCCGCTGATCATCGTGCTGCTGGCGGTGCCGATCATCATCCAGGTGTATTTCAACGCCGGCCTGGCCTATTGGCTGGGTCGACGCCTGGGCGTGCCGCACTGCGTGGCCGGGCCGTCGGCGCTGATCGGCGCCAGCAATTTCTTCGAGCTGGCCGTGGCCACGGCGATCAGCCTGTTCGGATTGAAGTCGGGTGCCGCGCTGGCCACCGTGGTCGGCGTGCTGGTGGAAGTCCCGGTGATGCTCTCGGTGGTGCGCGTGGTCAACCGCACGACGCACTGGTTCGAGGCACGCGCCTAACCCGTGGCCCGGATAAGCAAGGCGCATCCGGAATGAGCCGCGATCGGCCCCGCACACTGACGGTGTACCGATGTCCCGGATGCGGCTGACGCCTGATCCGGGTTACGGGCCCGGCTCGACTGGATGGTGGTCATGAAAAGGCACCCCGGATGGCGCCGGGGTGCCTTTGGCTGCCTGTATCGATGCAGGTCGATCAGACACGTGGTTTCGTAGCCCGGATAAGCGAAGCGCATCCGGGGAAGGCCGGCATGCGCCGAGCATGAAAAAAGGCATCCCGGCCTGCGCCGGGATGCCTGGGTCGGTCCGCAGGGGCGGATCGATCAGTAGCGGTAGTGCTCGGGCTTGTACGGCCCTTCCACCGGCACGCCGATGTAGTCGGCCTGCTCCTGCGTGAGGGTTGTCAGCTTCACGCCGATCTGCGCCAGGTGCAGGCGCGCGACCTCTTCGTCCAGCTTCTTGGGCAGGCGATAGACGGTCTTCTCGTACTTCTCGCGATGCACCCACAGGTCGATCTGCGCCAGGGTCTGGTTGGAGAAGCTGTTGGACATCACGAAGGCCGGATGGCCGTGCGCGCAGCCCAGGTTCACGAGGCGGCCGTCGGCCAGCAGGTAGATGCTGTTGCCGGACGGGAAGGTGTAGCGGTCCACCTGCGGCTTGATGTTCTCGTGCTTGACGTCATCGGCAGCCTGCAGCTTCTCGACCTGGATCTCGTTGTCGAAGTGGCCGATGTTGCACACCAGCGCGTTGTCCTTCATGGCGCGCATGTGCTCGAGGGTGATGATGTCCTTGTTGCCGGTGGTGGTGACGTAGATGTCGCCGCGGCCCAGGGTCTCCTCGATGGTGGTCACCTCGAAACCCTCCATCGCCGCCTGCAGGGCGTTGATGGGATCGATCTCGGTGACGATGACGCGCGCGCCGAAGCCCTTCAGCGAATGCGCGCAGCCCTTGCCGACGTCGCCGTAGCCGCAGACCACCGCGACCTTGCCGGCGACCATCAGGTCGGTGGCGCGCTTGATGCCGTCGGCCAGCGACTCGCGGCAGCCGTACAGGTTGTCGAACTTGCTCTTGGTGACCGAGTCGTTGACGTTGATGGCGGGCACCAGCAGCTTGCCGGCCTCGGCCAGCTGGTACAGGCGGTGCACGCCGGTGGTGGTCTCCTCGGACACGCCCTTCCAGTCGGCGGCGGCCTTCTTCCAGAAGCCCGGACGCTCGTCACGGGTGGTCTTCAGCAGGTTCTTGATGACCTGCTCCTCGGTGCTGGCGCCCGGCTGGTCGACCCAGTCCGAGCCGTCTTCCATCTCCACGCCCTTGTGGATCAGCAGCGTGGCGTCGCCGCCGTCGTCGACGATCAGCTCGGGGCCGGTCATGCCCGGGTGGGTCAGCATGTCCAGGGTGCACTGCCAGTACTCCTCCAGCGTCTCGCCCTTCCAGGCGAACACCGGCACGCCGCTGGCGGCGATGGCCGCGGCGCAGTCGTCCTGGGTGGAGAAGATGTTGCACGAGGCCCAGCGGACCGAGGCGCCCAGCGCGGACAGGGTCTCGATCAGGACCGCGGTTTCCTTGGTCATGTGCAGCGAGCCGGACAGGCGCACGCCCTTGAGCGGCTGCTTCGGGGCGTACTTCTCGCGGATGGCCATCAGGCCGGGCATTTCCTGCTCGGCCATGCGGATGCGCTTGCGGCCGGCATCGGCCAGGCTGATGTCGCGGACCTTGTAGTCCGGGTTGGCGTCTTTGGCGACGGCGTTCATTGCGGATGACTCCATGGCAGTTGGTTGGGCGCCGTTTCAGATGAGGTGCCGAGCCTGACTCGGCCATGGGCCCGGACGAAGACCGGAGCCGGCATGGCGAAGATGCAGCGCCCCTCGGCCAAGATGCGAAGCGCCATTATATCGCTTCATGCGCATGCATACGCATGCGTGGCCGTGGCGGATGTCCGCTCAGGCGGGATGCACGTACGGGCGCGTATGATGAATGGGACATTCATACCGGGAGGACGCATGACGGCCACACTCGATTCGGACGACGCCCGCCACCTCGAATTCCTGCCACATGACGAACCCCTGCGCGAGGACGTGCGCCAGCTCGGCGCCCTGGTCGGCCGCATGCTGGCCGAGCAGGGTGGCGAAGACTTCTTCGAACGCGTGGAAAACGTGCGCACCGCGGCCATCCGCCGGCGCGAATCCGGCGCCGGGGTCAGCGGCCTGGCCGGCCAGCTGGCCGGACTCGAGGCCCCGCGCGCCGAAGCCCTGGCGCGCGCCTTCGCCACCTACTTCCAGATGGTCAACGTGGCCGAGCGCGTGCATCGCATCCGCCGCCGCCGCGACTACCAGCTGGCCGGCGCCGCGCCGCAGCCCGAGTCCCTGGCCGACGTGCTGCGCAAGCTCAAGGCGCGCGGGGTCACCGCCGACGAACTGATGGGCTGGATCGCGCGGCTCGACGTGGAGCCGGTGTTCACGGCGCATCCGACCGAGGCCGTGCGCGCCTCGCTGCTGGAGAAGGAGCAGGCCATCGTGGCCGCGCTGATCGCCGAATTCGATGCCCGGCGCACGCCGCCCGAACGCGCCGCCGACGCCGCGCGCATGCGCATGGCCCTGACTGCCGGCTGGCAGACCGCCGAGGCCTCGCCGGTGCGGCCCAGCGTGCAGGACGAATTCGACCACGTGGGCTACTACCTCACCGGCTCCCTGTACCGCGTGCTGCCGGTCTTCTACGAGGCCCTGGCGCGCGAGCTTGAGGCGGTCTACGGGCAGCGTCCCGAACTGCCGCGCGTGCTGCGCTTCGCCTCCTGGGTTGGCGGCGACATGGACGGCAATCCCAACGTCGGCGCCGACACCATCGCCGAGACCCTACGCGCGCAGCGCGCCATGGTGCTCGAGCGCTACACGGCCGAATGCGACAGCCTGGCCCGCAGTCTCAGCCAGACCGAGGACCGCGTCGAGGTCAGCGCGGCCCTGCGCGAGCGCCTGGCGCGGTACAGCGACACCTTCCTCAAGGCGGCCATGGCGATCCGGCCGCGGCATCGCGACATGCCCTACCGCTGCCTGCTGACCCTGATGCGCGCGCGGCTCGAGGCCACGCTGGAGGATGACGATGCCGGCTATCCCAACGCCGATGCCTTCGAGGCCGATGTCACGCTGATCGCCGAGAGCCTCGCGGCGCACGGCGGCGAGCATGCCGGCCTGTTCGCGGTGCGACGGCTGCTGCGCCGCGTGCGCACCTTCGGTTTCCATCTGGCGCGCCTGGACGTACGCCAGGACGCGCGCGTGCATGACGACGCGCTGGCCCGACTGCTCGACGACCCGGACTGGGCCGAGCGCGGCCGCGAAGAGCGCGCGCGGACCTTGCGCCCGCTGGCCGCCGGCGAGAGTGCCTTCACGGCCAGCAACGACGAGACCGCCGAGCGCCTGCGCAAGGTGTTCGCCACCCTGTCTGACGCGCGCCGCCGCTACGGCGTGCACGCCACCGGTCCGTACATCATCAGCATGGCCGAGTCGGCCGCCGACGTGCTGGCGGTGCTGGCATTGGCCCGCCATGGTGGCCTGGTCGACGAGGACGAACGCGTGCCGCTGGACGTGGCGCCGCTGTTCGAGACCGTCGACGACCTGAAGGGCGGCCCGGACACCCTGCGCGCGCTGCTGGCCGATCCGGTCTACCGCGCCCACCTGCGCGCCCGCGGCGATCGCCAGATGGTCATGCTGGGTTATTCGGACAGCGGCAAGGACGGTGGCATCCTGGCCGCGCGCTGGGGCCTGCAGCGCGCCCAGGTCGAGCTGCTGGAGGTGGCCGAGGCCGAGGGCATCGAGCTGACCTTCTTCCACGGCCGCGGCGGCTCGGCCAGCCGCGGCGGCTCGCGCATCACCCCGGCGCTGATGGCCTCGCCGCGCGGCAGCGTCAACGGTCGCCTGCGCATGACCGAACAGGGCGAGGTGATCCATCGCAAGTACGGCATCCGCGCGCTGGCCCTGCGCAACCTGGAGCAGACCGTGGGCGCGGCGCTGGGCGCCAGCCTGCGCCCGCGCGATCCCGAGCCGCGCGAGGATGCCTGGCGCGAGCGCATGGCCGTGCTGGCGGCGCGCAGCCGCGAGTCCTATCGCGAACTGGTCGGCGACGACGACTTCGTGCCTTACTTTCGCGCCGCCACGCCGATCGACGTGATCGAGCAGATGACCCTGGGTTCGCGCCCGTCGCGGCGTCGTTCGATGCGCGGCGTGCAGGATCTGCGCGCGATTCCGTGGGTGTTCTCCTGGACCCAGTGCCGCACCATCATGCCCGGCTGGTACGGCCTGGGCAGCGCGCTCGAGCACGGCATCGACACCTTCGGCTTCGAGCCGATGGCCGAGATGGCCCGCGACTGGCCCTTCCTGTCCACCCTGATCGATGACGTGGAAATGGTCCTGGCCAAGGCCGACCTGGGCATCGCCGAGGCCTTCTCGGAGCTGTCCGGCGAGCTGCACGGAAAGTTCTTCCCGCGCATCCGCGAGGAGTTCAAGCGCACCCGCGAGGCGATCCTGCGCCTCAGGGGCGCCGACAGCCTGCTGGCCGACGACCCGCGCCTGGCGCTGTCGATCCGCTTGCGCAATCCGTACGTCGATCCGATGAGCCTGCTGCAGGTGGACCTGCTCAAGCGCTGGCGCGCCGGCGGCAGCGCGGACGACGAACTGCTGCACGCGCTGGTGGCCTGCGTCAACGGCGTGGCGCAGGGCCTGCAGAACACCGGTTGAGGTCGATCATGACGAGCGTTCGCACGCGTTACCTGATGGTGTGCCTGGCGGCCCTGTTGTTGCCGGCACTGGCCTTCGCCCTGCTGCCCCCCGACGCCTTGCCCGGCCCGGCCGCGCAGGTGCTGGCGGTGCTGGCCTGCCTGGCCGCGATCGGCTGGGTGCTGCAGGCGCACGTGCGCGGCGCCGGCGGCTGGGCCGCGGTGCCGCCGATGCGCCTGTGGCTGATGGCCATGGGCATGATCCTCAGCATCGCCCTGCTGGCCGTGGCCGGCCTGGCCATGATGGCCCTGTTGATGCCCGTAACCCCGGCGGCCATGCAGGGTTGATTCGCATGGACATGCAGGCGGCTGCGTGACCCGTAGCCCGGATAAGGCGTAGCCGCATCCGGGGTTGTCAGCAGTGGTCAAGGTTTCTGGGTGGGTCATGCCCCGGATGCGCGTGGCTTATCCGGGCTACGGCGTCTGGCTCGCCTGCAGCGCGGCGATGCGCTCGGCGCGCGGCAGGCGTTTCCAGGCGATCTCCAGCTTCAGCGCCGCGCTGCGCGAATCGACCCAGGTCCAGCCGAGCAGGCGTTCGGGCGGGTTGGCGCGGGTGAACTTGGCGCCGCGACCGTCGCAGTGCTGCGCGTAGCGCTGTTCGGGATCGCGGGCGATGCCGGTATAGACGCGGCCGTCACGGCATTCGAGCAGGTACACCGCCCACGCGTCGGCGTGCGGCGCGGGGTCGTTCAGGCCCACTCGGTCAGCTGTTCCTGCTCGTAGAGGGTTTTCCACGAAGGTCGGGCCTTCACGATTGCGGCCAGGTCGGCCAGGTGCTTCCAGTCCGTGGCCGGGCGCGGCATGTTGCGCGACCAGCGCATCAGCATGGTGGCGTACAGGTCGACCACGCTGAAGGTCTCGCCGAGCATGTGCGGGCCGTTTGCGGCCAGGTGCGCGTCGATGCGATCCCAGCAGGCCTCGATGCGCACGCGCCCGGCCTCGGCGATGGTCTCGGCGCCGTCGGGCACGTGTTCGTCGGCGTAGAACCACTGGCGGAAGGCCGGCTGCAGGGTGTTGGCCAGGTACAGCATCCACTCAAGGTAATCGGCGCGTTGCGCGCTGCCGACCGCCGGCGCCAGCTTGGCCTCGGGATGGCGCTCGGCCAGCAGCATGGCCAGCGCCGCGGTCTCGCCGTGCGGCCGGCCGTCGACGATCAGCGTCGGCACCGTGCCGGCGGGGTTGAGCTTGCGATACGCCTCGCCACGCTGCTCACCCGCCGCCAGGTTCACTTCGGTCAGCGTGAACTCGACGCCGCATTCGAGCAGCACCTGGTGGGTGAGCATGGCGGCGGTGCCGGGGGCGAAGTAGAGCGTGTACATGGCGGGCGGTTCCTCGTGCGGCTGCACCGGCCGTGACTGATCGGCGTGCCGGACGAGTATACGGTGCTCCACGGAGGTCCGCCGCTGCGCGCCGATGTCAGCCCTTGGCGGGTGTCTGGGCCGTGTACGGGCTGTGATCGGACTTCAACATGTTCAGCAATTGAGGGTCGGTCCAGTCCCTGGGCGGGAGCACGGGGAAGTGCGCACTTTGCAGCTGGGTGCGCATGGCCTGGACTTCGGTGGGGCTGGACAGGAGGACGTCGAGATAGGCCCGCGCTGCGCCGTGCGGGTCCATCTGCTGGCTCGACAGGCGGGCGAATTCGGTCTGCACCCAGATCAGGTTCCTCGTGGTGTCCACGGCATGGTCATAGTCGTCGCGGTCACGGGCTGCCCGCCGGTGAAGGAGCGCGCCGATCATGTTGCTGACCAGCATCGGGCTCGATTCCATCATGATGCCGATGGCGCGGCAGCTTGTCCGGCGTGCCGGAAAGGCTGCGTCCGCAGGGGCGCAGGCCTTGATGAGGCCGCTGTAGCTGGGTATCACGAAGCCGGCCAACCCTATCGCGTAAGCGGCGCGCTGATCGGCATTCAGCGCATTGCCATTCGGGGTGGGCGCCAACGCCAGGGCGCGATTGAGGCGACCCAGCGTGGCGATCCAGTAGCTGTCGTAGCGGCGCGACTGCGCCATGCGGTCGAGGACCGCCGTGACGGCATCGGTGTCACCGGTGGACCGGGCGTGCTGCAGCGCCGGTATCCAGGCGTAGGCATTGTCCGGATCGAGGGTGTGCAGTTGGCGGCCCATGGCTTGCCCATCGCACGACGTGCCGAGGTGGCAACTCATCATCGTCAAGCCGACGATGTCAGCTGATGCCGGCTGCAGTTTCCGTGCCTTCTGGAGCAGTGCGCTCATGTGATCGTTGGCGGCTTCTCCGTCGCTCACCTTGGTTCCGTAGGTCAACGATGCGATGGCCAGCGGCTGCATCAACGCGGCCGTCACCAGCGCATCGGGGTCGTGCATGCGTGCCAGCGCGTCGGCGATCCGCGCGTTGTCATGCGTGGTGGTGGAGTGGGGCGATCCGGCGCGCGCGGGCAGGGCACCAAGGGCGGCGAGCAGCACGCCGAGCATCATCCTTGAGACAGTCATGGTCCGATTCCGTGGAGGTCCGCGACCATTTTTACTCCGGACGGGGATGCCGGACAAATCTCGCCACGCGATTCACCCCGTGCAAATGTGGGCGCAGATCAGCCTTCCAGGCTTTCCCAGCGCGCGTAGGCGGCGTCCAGCTCGGCCTGCAGGGCGGCCAGGGCCTCGTTGGCCGCGACCACGGCGTCGCTGCCCTGCTGGTAGAAGCCGGGGTCGTTCATGGCCTCGGTGCGCCGGGCGATCTCGGTTTCCAGCTGCTCGATGCGCGCGGGCAGCTGCTGCAGTTCGCGCTGGTCTTTGTAGCTGAGTTTGCGGCGGGAGGCGGGTGCTGGTGATGGTGCCGGCGCGGCTGCCTTCGGTTTCGCGCTTTTCGCCGATCCGGCGGATGCCGGCGACGCGGCCGGGGCCGGGCGCTGGCGCAGCCAGTCGGCGTAGCCGCCGACGTATTCGCCGATGTGGCCGCCGCCTTCCAGGGCCAGGGTCGAGGTGACCACGTTGTCGAGGAAGTCGCGGTCGTGGCTGACCAGCAGCAACGTGCCCTGGTAGTCGGCCAGCAGCTCCTCCAGCAGCTCCAGGGTCTCCACGTCCAGGTCATTGGTCGGCTCGTCCATCACCAGCACGTTGGACGGCTGCGCGAACAGCTTGGCCAGCAGCAGGCGGTTGCGCTCGCCGCCGGACAGGCGGGTGATCGGCGCGCGGGCGCGCTCGGGCGAGAACAGGAAGTCCTGCAGGTAGCCCATGATGTGGATGCGCTTGCCGTTCAGCTCGATGAACTCGCGGCCCTCGGCGACGTTGTCGGCGGCACTGGCGGACTCGTCCAGCGCGGCGCGGTGCTGGTCGAAGTAGGCGACCTGCAGCCCCTCGGCGATCTTCACCGTGCCCTCGTCGGGCGGGGTCTGGCCCAGGAGCAGGCGGATCAGGGTGGTCTTGCCGGCGCCGTTGGGGCCGATGATGCCGATGCGGTCGCCGCGCATGACGGTGGTGGAGAAATCGCGCACCAGCACGCGCTTGTCGTAGCGGAAGCTGATGTGGCGCGCCTCGATGACCTTGCGCGAGGACGACTGCGCCTCGGCCAGCTGCATCTTCGCGGTGCCGGTCTTCTCGCGCCGGTCGCGCGCGCTCGGCGCGCATCGCCTTGAGCGCGCGCACGCGTCCCTCGTTGCGGGTGCGGCGGGCCTTGATGCCCTGGCGGATCCAGGCTTCCTCCTGCGCCAGGCGCTTGTCGAACAGCGCGTTGGCCTGCGCCTCGGCGTGGGCGCGTTCCTCGCGGCGGCGCAGGTAGTTGTCGTAGTCGCCCGGCCAGTCGGTCAGCCGGCCGCGGTCGATCTCGACGATGCGCGTGGCCAGCTGGCGCAGGAAGCGCCGGTCATGGGTGACGAAGACGATCGATCCGGCAAAGCCCAGCAGGAAATCCTGCAGCCATTCGATGGCCTCGATGTCCAGGTGGTTGGTCGGCTCGTCGAGCAGCAGCACATCGGGCGCGCACACCAGCGCCTGCGCCAGCAGCACGCGGCGCTTCATGCCGCCCGACAGCGCGGCGAAGTCGGCGTCGCCGTCCAGCTCCAGGCGCGACAGGGTCTGGCCGACCCGGGTGTCGAGGTCCCAGCCGTGGCCAGCCTCGATGCGTTCCTGCGCCCGGGCCATGGCGTCGGTGTCGCCGTCGTGCGCGGCATGGTGGAAGGCGGCCAGCTGCGCGCCGAGCTCGCCCAGTCCGGCGGCGACCACGTCGAACACGCTGCCGGCGGCGTCCTGCGGCACGGCCTGGGTCAGGCGCGCCACGCGCACGCCGTCCTGGCGGCGTACCTCGCCATCGTCGGGCACGATGGCGCCGTCCAGCAGGCGCAGCAGGGTGGACTTGCCGGCGCCGTTGCGCCCGACCACGCACACGCGCTCGCCGGCGTCGAGGGTGAAATCGATGCCGTCGAGCAGCAGCGGGCCGCCGACGCTGTAGTCGACCTTGATCAGTTGCAGCAGGGACATCCACCTATTGTAGCCGGGCGCGGCGCGTACAATGGCGCTTCGATCCGATCCGAGAGGAAACCGCGCCGATGCCGACCTGGGATGAACGCTATGCAGCCGTGGAGGGTTACCTGTTCGGGCAGGCGCCCAGCGCCTTCCTGGTGGCGCAGAAGGCGCGCCTGCCGGCCGCCGGGACCGCGCTGGCCGTGGCCGACGGCGACGGCCGCAACGGCGTGTGGCTGGCCGAGCAGGGCCTGGATGTGCTGGCCGTGGATGGCTCGACGGTGGCGCTGGACAAGAGCCGCGCCCTGGCCGCGGCGCACGGCGTGACCCTGCGCCACGAGCGGGCCGACCTGCTGACCTGGGACTTCGGCCGCGCGCGCTTCGACGTGATCGTGGGCATCTTCATCCAGTTCACCGGCCCCGCGGCGCGCGCGACGATGTTCCGCGCCATGATCGATGCGCTGGCGCCCGGCGGCCTGCTGATCCTGCAGGGCTACCGCCCCGAGCAGCTCGCCTATGGCACCGGCGGCCCGCCCGATGCCGAGAACATGTACACCGAGGCCCTGCTTCGGGAGGCCTTCGCCGACTTGCACATCGAGCACCTGAAGGCTCACGACGCCGAGCTGCACGAGGGGCGTCACGAGGGGATGTCGGCACTGATCGAGATGGTGGCGCGCAAGCCGGCGTAGCCGGGCATGGGGCCGCGACTTGGCGCGGCGCGTGGCCGGTAGCATGATCGGGTTTGCATCGACACGAGCGAACGCATGAGCGCAGCGCCCCAAGCCAACCCCCTGCCGGGCCCCGAGGGCCAGCTCGACACCCTGCGCATGGCCGACGGCCAGGTGCTGGCGCGCCGCTGCTGGCCGCTCGAGAACGCGGGTCGCGGGGTGCTGCTGGTGCACGGCCTGGGCGAGCACAGCGGGCGCTACCGGCATGTCGCCCATGCGCTGAACGCGCAAGGCTGGGACGTGTGCGGCTATGACCAGCGCGGGCACGGTCTCACCGAGGGGCCGCGCGGCGCGTTGCGAGGCTCGGGCGACCTGCTCGACGACCTGGCCGCCGTGTACGCCGATTACGCCGGCCGTTTCGACGCGCCGCCGCTGCTGTTCGGCCACAGCATGGGTGGTCTGCTGGCGGCGCACGCGGTGCTCGCCGGGCGCGTCCGACCGTCGGGCCTGGTGCTGTCCTCGCCGGCGTTTCGCAGCCACGCATCCGCCTTCATGCGCCGCCTGGCGCGGGTGCTGGCCGTCCTGGCGCCCAACCTGCCGCTGGGCAATGGCCTGAAGCTGCGCTACCTCTCGCACGATGCCGAGGTCGTGGCGCACTACGCCGCCGATCCGCTGTGCACGCGCCGGGTCACGCCACGCCTGGCCGATGACATCTTCCGCGCCGGCGAGACCTGCATCGCGCGCGCCGGCGAACTCGACGTGCCGACGCTGCTGCTGGCGGCGGGCGACGACCACCTGGTCGATCCGTCGGGCAGTCGCGACTTCATCGCCGCCGCGCCGGCCGCGTCGCTCGAGGCGCACCTGCTCGACGGGCTGTACCACGAGATCTTCAACGAAGCCGAGCCGGCGCGCAGTCGGGTGTTCGCACAACTTGCCGGGTGGCTGGACGCGCATTTTCCCGCGCAGGCGCACCCGGGCGCATGAAAAAGGGCGGGGTCGCCCCCGCCCTTCGTTGACAGCTTGCGATGGATCAGGCGCTTGCCGGACCCCTGGGCTTGACGCCGTCGACGATCTTGAACGCGGTGCCGACCACCTTGGACAGGTCGCCCATGTCCGAGGGCACGATCATCACGTTCGACTCCTTGGCGATGCCGCCCCACTGGGCGATGAAGTCCTGCGCCACCTGCATCTTCATGGCGTCCTGCGCGCCCGACTGCTGCAGCGCGGCGCCGATGGTGGACAGCGCGCGGGCGGTGGCCTCGGCCACGGTGGTCACGGCCTGGGCGTCGCCCTCGGCCTGCAGGACCTTGGAGCGCTTGGCGCCTTCGGCGCGGTTGATCTGCTGCTGGCGCTCGCCCTCGGAGACGTTGATGGCCTGCTGCTTCTCGCCCTCGGACTTGGCGATCAGCGCGCGCTTCTGGCGCTCGGCGGTGATCTGCAGCTCCATCGCGCGGATCACTTCCTGCGGCGGGTTGATGTCGCGGATCTCGTAGCGCAGCACCTTCACGCCCCAGTTCACCGCGGCGCTGTCCAGCTCGCTGACGATCGAGGCGTTGAGCTCGGTGCGCGAGGACAGCACCTCGTCGAGCTGCTTCTTGCCGACGTCCGAACGCATGATGGTCTGCGCCAGTTGCTCGACCGAGGACAGCGGGTCGGAGGTGCCGTAGGCGGCGGCCTTGGGGTCGGTGATCTGCAGGTACAGCACGCCATCGATGGAAATCTGCGTGTTGTCCTTGGTGATGCAGACCTGCTTCTGCACGTCCATCGGCGTCTCGCGCAGGTCGAACTTGTAGGCGACGTTGTCGACGATGGGAATCAGCAGGTTGAGGCCAGGTTCCAGCACGCGGTGGAAGCGGCCGAGGCGTTCGACCACCCAGGCGTGCTGCTGCGGCACGATGCGCAGGCCACGGCTGATCAGGGTCAGGGCCAGGACCACCACGATGGTGGCGACGACGAGACTGGCGGACATGTAGCTCTCCTTGTCGGTTGAAATGTGAGCCGGCCGCGCTCAGGCGGCGTCGGCGGTGGCCAGCACCAGCACGTTGCCCTCGCGGGCGACGATGCGCAGTGGCCGGCCGGGTTCCGGCGCGGCGGCGGAGGCATCCTGCATCCGCGCCTGCCAGGCGGTACCGCGATAGGACACGCGGAGGAAGGTATCGTCGGCGCCGAGCACGTGCACGGTGCGGCCGATGTCGTCGTTGCTGACCTCGTCGGAGGCGCGGTTCTTCATGCGCCCGCGAACCCAGTGCGCGGCCGGCAGGCCGAACAGGATCACCACGCCGACCACCGCCAGCGACAGGGTCAGCCCGCCACCGGCGAAGGCGCAGGCGCCGCCGGCGAAACAGGCGACGGCGACGGCGATCAGGTAGATGGTCAGGGTGTGCATCTCGGACACGGCGATGATCGCGCCGATCACCAGCAGACTGGTGCCGAGCATCTCGGAAGAGTTCATCGTTGAGCGCTCCTCGGGAACGCGCTGCCATCCGTTGTGCAGCGCTTGCCGGTCATTTTACTCCCAAACGTGCCGGTGCCGTATGTCGCTTCGATGTCATCGGTCGAGGTATGCGCGTGAGCGCGAGTCGGACGCGCCGGGCGCGCTCGCGATCATGTCCGTATGCTTGCGGCAGGAGTGTTGCCTGCGGCGCAGGGGGAGGGAATGTCATGAAAGACGAGCGGACAGTCGTCGCGACGTCGCGGGTGATCGCCGATGTCTACCTGGGACTGGATTTCCCGGCGGACTGGGTGGATCGCGAAACCGCGCTGGACATCAGCATGGGACGCGAGCATCTGTTCTCGGTGATGGCCTGGTTCGACGACGCCAGTCGGCCGCTCGCTGTGTGCTGGCGCATGCGTGACGGCGAGGAGCGTTTCGCCGCAGTCGGCATCGCCGGGACCGAGGGCGACGTTGGATTGCAGGCCATGATGCGCGATCTGGACGTCTGCAGCGGCAAGCTCGGCGTGCCCGATCTGCTGCGGACCCTGCTGTGGTCGCCGGCCAGCGTGGAACCCTGGCAGGCGATGAGCCTGCATCGCGTGGAGTTTGTTCGCGGCACCGTCTACACCAGCGGGCAGTGGGGATGGAACATGGCGCCGGAGGACATGGTCCAGCGTGCGGGCGAACTGCTGATCCTGTCGCGCACCGCGGAGAACGGCCTGGCCCTGCCGCTTCCGTCCAGCGCGGATGCCATGCGGTCGACGCCGCTGCCGCAGGATCCGGGGGTGACCATCTATCTGCCGGTGCGGGGCGGGCGTCCGCCGCTCAAGGTGTCGGCGATGCAGGGCATCGTGATTCTCCTGCTCGCCATCACCGTGATCGGCGTGCTGGTCAGCGCCTGGCTGGGCGGGTTCGGCTGACCTGCGCGCGGCGCGATGGCCATGGCCCATGACGGCGCATTGCACGGGCATGGTGCGACACGCCCGCGAGTCAAGTTCGCGCGGCTTGGCTGTCCCTCTCGCCAAGTGGCTCTGCGCGAGGCATAGGTGACTGGATCAGGGCCCGCTTCGGATGTCGCACAGTCCCCTTGTCAGCGAGAAGCCGAGTCTCCTCGAGGGCTTTGCCACCCAGCGGCATGCCGGGCTCAGGCGCCAGTCTCGGTGAGGCGCTCGATGAAGCGGTCGACACGCTTGCTGAGACTGCCGATGGGGTGCAGATGCTCGGGGTCGAGATGGCGGTTGTTCTGCTCCAGCTGAAGGCGCTTGAAGCCGGATTGCGCGGCATGCTTGAAGTTGGCATACAGCGTTGTTGCCTGTTCGATCATGGCTCGCTCGGATTCTGCAACGGCCGTGATGTCGTAATGGTGCACGCGCTTGCCATCGTAGTATTCGATGGCTCCATGGAGCGGCAGGTCCAGTGCGAGGCCGAGCGTGCGGAAAGTCTCTGCGTCGATATCCTCGTGGAACACGGCATGCACGTGCGGAAGCGTGCGAAGCATGCGGATATAGAGTTGCATGGCCAGCATGTATGCGCGCAGTACTTCGCGATGACTCGCGATGCGTCCGCCGAAGAAACGCTCAAGCTCCTGCGTCGACACCAGCGAATCAAGTGGATTGCGGAAGGTGAAGATGTAGTGCGATGTATGGAAATGGCGGCTGTGGAAATCGTAGAGGACGCGACTTTCGCCCCAGGCGTGCTCCGAGTTGAGCACGGTCTTGCTGCCCACGCGCGGATAGATCTGCGCGAGTCGCTCCAGGTATTGCCACCATGCGGCGTCGCGCTCGAACAGCGCCGGGCAGTGGGTGCTCTTGGTTTCCTGGTTGCCGAGTTCGCGATGCATGCGGTTGTAACGCTCGGCGAAATCCTTGTTGCCGGGGTCCATGTGCAGGCGGGGCTCGCCGAGCAGAAAAACGCCGGGATCGTCGTTCAGCGCGTTCTGCAGGATGGTTGTACCGGTACGCGCGGCGCCGATGATGAAAAGGCCGCGGTCGGTGACGGCGTTGCAGCTGCGCGCACATTGCGACAGGCGACCACTCGCGCGGTTGTGCCAGGCGTCCGCAAGGCGCTGAAGAGGTGTCGTTTCAGCCATCAATCGGGCCTCATGTCGCCAGCCACATCAGAGCCAGCGCGAGTACGGCAGGCAGAGCCTGGACAAGAAGGATGCGACGGCTGGCCGTCATGCCCCCGAAGATGCCGGCCATGACCACGCACACAAGGAAGAACGTCTTGATCGCCTGTCCGTTGGCGGCGTCGAGAAGCCCCCAGGCCAGACCGGCGGCGAGGAAGCCGTTGTACAGGCCCTGGTTGGCGGCCAGCACGCGGGTGGCCTGCGCCTGCTCGCGGCTCATGCCGAACACGCGGCGGCCGACCGGGCCGGTCCACAGGAACATTTCCAGCACGAGGAAGTACACGTGCAGCAGGGCCACCAGGCCCACCAGAAGCTCGGCTGTCAGTGCCATGAGGATGTTCTCCGCGCCGCCGTCAGTGGCACATGATCTGATACCAGTGGCGGCAGCGGAAGCGCTGTTCGCAACGCTTGAGCTGGGCGCCGTACTCGCGCGCGCGCCAGTCGACGCCGGCGGCGACCTTCAGCAGGTGGCTGTTGTGCTTCCAGGCGCCGCGCCGGTAACCGCCGATGCCCTCGTGGTAGGCGATGTACAGGTGCCTGGGATCCCACTTGGAGATGCCCAGTTCGCGATGGATCTTGTCGGTGTACCAGCCGATGAAGTCGAGCGCGTCGTCCATGTCCGAGCGGCTCTTGAACCAGCGGCCGTTCTCCCGCTTGTACTCCTTCCACACCGGATCCTGCGCCTGCGCGTAGCCGTAGGCGCTGGACTTGCGCGGCAGCGGGATGAACAGGAACCAGTGCCGCTTGGGGCGCGCATTGTCGCGGAAGCCCGACTCGCGGTTGACGAAGGCCATCAGCACGTTGATCGGCGTGCCCCAGCGCTTCTGCGCGGCGTGGGCGGCGTCGTACCAGTCCGGGTGCTGGGCGAACACCTGGCACAGGTCGTCGGTCTGCCGCGGCGGATTGCTGGCGCAGCCCGCGAGCAGGGTGAGGCCGAGGGCGAGAATCACCAGCCGCCATGCGCGCGGCGTGGGAAGCGTCCGGAGCGTCATCATGGGCCGTACTCTAGCAGCCGCGCTGGCCGGCGCGCCCCGCTTGCGGAACAATGCACGCATGACTGCCGAAACCGACATCGTGATCGAGACGCCGCGCCTGCGGCTGGCGCCGCTCGAGGCCACGGATGCGGCGGCGCTGTTCGCCTACCGTGGCGACCCCGATGTCGCGCGATACCAGGGCTGGCAGCCCGCGGACGTGGCCGAGGCGAAGGACTTCATCGCGCGACAGTGCGAACGCCCGTTCGGCACGCCGGATGGCTGGAACCAGCTGGCGATCCGCCTGCGCGAAGGTGACACGCTGATCGGCGATCTCGGCATCCATTTCCCGGCGAGCACAGACGATCCCATCGAGTTTGGCGTCACGCTGGATCCCGCCCACCAGGGGCGCGGGTATGCGCGCGAGGCGATGCGCGCCGGCATCGATCGCGCCTTCGGCGACTGGGGCTATCGGCGGGTGATCGCGTCGGTGGATCCGCGCAACACGGCCAGCGTGGCGCTGTGCCGGGCGCTGGGCATGCGCCAGGAAGCGCACCACGTGGAAAGCTACCTTTTCCGTGGCGAGTGGGTCGACGACGTCATCTTTGCTTTGCTGGCGCGGGAATGGCCGACGTAGGGTTCGCGGGCGGCAGTGGTCATGCCAAGCGGCAACGGCTAGTCTGGCGGCAACGCTGGTGGGTGAGCCGTCCACTGACCTGCTGGTGGGTGACCCCTGGCCCATTGGAGACAGCTCCATGCCGCATGTCGCCGTTGCCCAGTTACCGCCTGTATGGCTCGATCGTGCCGCCACGCTGAATGCCAGCGTCCAGGCCGTGGCATCCGCCGCGGACTCGGGAGCGAGGCTGGTGGTGTTTCCCGAAACCCACGTGCCCGGCTATCCGGCATGGATCTGGCGATTGCGGCCCGGCGGCGATGCCCGGCTGTCCGAGTCCCTGTATGCGCGCTTGCTCGACCAGGCCGTGGACCTGGATGCCGATGGCCTCGCTCCACTGCGCGAAGCGGCGCGAAAGCACCGTGTCACCGTGGTGTGCGGCGTGCACGAGCGTGATGGCATGGGCAGTCGCTCGACGCTGTACAACACCGCCGTGGTCATCGGCGACGAGGGCGAGGTCCTGCTTCGCCATCGCAAGCTGATGCCGACCAATCCCGAACGGATGGTCTGGGGATTCGGTGACGGATCAAGCCTGAAAGTGGTGGATACGCCCGTGGGTCGCATCGGCGTGTTGATCTGCTGGGAAAATTTCATGCCCCTGGCGCGCTATGCGCTTTACGCGCAGGGCGTGGAAATCTACGTTGCGCCGACCTACGATGCCGGTTCCGGCTGGATAGGCACCCTGCAGCATATTGCCCGCGAGGGGCGCTGCTGGGTCATTGGCGCCGGCGTCGCATTGCGGCGTGCGAATCTCCTTTCCGCCCCCGCCGCGCTGGCCACGCTGTACCCGGAGGGCGAGGACTGGATCAATCCCGGCGACTCGGCCGTGATCGCTCCGGGCGGCGCCCTGCTGGCCGGCCCGATGCACGAGGAGCACGGCCTGCTGCACGCCGAGATCGACGCGGCCCAGGTGGCCGTTGCCCGACGTGCGCTTGACGTGGCCGGGCATTATGCGCGCCCGGATGTGTTCACCTTGCACGTGGATACCCGCGTGCAGCACGCGGTCGATTTCGACGAAACCCGCGACCGATAGCCTCCTGGGACCAGCCCGGAACGCGACTTGCCTTTCCGACGAGGATCGCCGCCGGACCTGGCGGCCAGGATGAAACGAAAACGGCACGGCGGACATCGCGCCCGCCGTGCCGCATGATCAACCGCCTCCGATGAGGCGGTGCGTCCTATTTGTTGTCGCGCGGCGGCAACGGCGCGCCGTTGTACTTGTTGAAGCGACGGGCGTGCCCGGGACTGCGCTGCATCAGCGTCATGCTCTTGCACTGCGCCTGGGTGGCCTTGCACCACATCGGCAGCGACTTGAACGAGAACACCTCGTCGAAGTCGGTGGCGAAGGAACCCGGATCCATGGCCACGTCGCCGGGACGGTTCTGGAACCATTTCATCCAGGCCGTCGAGCCCGGCGCCGGCGAGCAGATGAAGCTGCCCTTCGGGTCCGGCTTGCCGTCGCTGCCGCAGGTCTGGAAATACGGCGGCGAGTCGGTGGCGATCGACGGCAGCAGGAACGAGGTCATGCGGCCCTTGGCGGTGTTCCATTGCGAGGTGCTGTGGCAGCTCATGCAACCGGAATCGGGTTCGTTGGGCATCGGCTTGCCGTCCACGGCGATGTCGTTGCGACCGCCGTCGTTGGGTCCGGACAGGCGCCCGCCCCAGCCCAGCGTCTGCGTGGAGTATTTCGGCGCGGCCGGGTTGATCCAGTTCTCCTTGAGCGGCATGTCGGCCTTGACGGCCTCGGGGTCGTTGCCCCACTGCACGCCCAGCGGCACCATCTTGTCCCACACGTCCTTGCCCGGCGCGTTGCTGTCGTAGACCAGGGTCATGAACACCCAGCCGGTCGTCGGCGAGGACTGCGAATCCTTGACGATGATGTCGAATTGGGCCACATAGCCCGGCCACACGCGCGGCGTGCTGCTCTTGCCGACCGGCAGGTACATGTTCCAGACCTGGGCGCCCTTCATGGCGTCCCACCAGCCCAGTTTCTTGCTCGGGTCGGTGGAGGCGAACACCGCGGCCTTGACGATGATCGCGCCCTGCTCGAACTGCGCGTTGGTGGTGTCCAGGGTCGGCTGCATCGCCGAGGCGCCCCAGAAGTGATAAAGGCTGTAGGCGGCGCGCTGGTCGTAGTAGGTCAGCACATGCGTGTCGAAGGTGGTGCGCAGCCCGGTGCCGGGAAAGATCGACGGGCCGAACTCGCCGGCCGCGTAGGTGCCGCGGATCGCCTCGCGTTCGCTGCCCAGCCAGGGCTCGTTGTACCAGCCGGCCCTGGCGGCGTTCCACTGGTCGTAATGCTCGATCAGCTGGCGTCCGTTGGCCGCGACGGCCTGCTTCAGCGCGGCCGCATAGGCGGCGGCGTTGTGCACGTTGATGGGCTGGTTGTGGATGGCCTCCTGCCAGGGCGCGTTCTTGAGCGGCGGCAGCGGCCGGGTCGGCCAGGCGTGGTTGAGCTTGAACAGCGGGCCGCTGTACTGGCTCCTGGGCGGAACCTGTCCGTTGTTGTCCTGGAACGGCGTGGCGGCGCGGGCCGCCTTCATCGATGGCTCGTGCTTGCCCTTGAATGCGCTCTGCGCGTGAGCCGTGTGCGTGGTGAACAATCCGGCTGCGCACAGCAGGCCGGCGAACAGGATGTGCTGGCTGATCCTCATGGTCTTCGATTCCTTGAATGCTATCCCTGGATGATTCGGGCGGTCCGTGCCGATCACGCCATGCATCGTCCGCGCCCGACGCGCGCAGGGGCGAGCCGGATCCGCGCGCCGGCTATGCGCGCGTCATCCTGGTCTTCGGCAAAAAAACCCGTTATCGGGCCGGATGCCGGCCCCCGACGCCGGCATCCGGGCCGGTCCCTCGCCCCATGCGGCATCGATGCTAGTGGCTATGATCCGACGTTCATGGGGATATCCGGCACAATCGAGGCGGGCATGCGCGGCCCGGACTTCCGGCACTGGCACCGGCAGCCGCATGAGCGCACCATGGGCGACGTTTACCGAAGCCCGAATCAGGAGGCTGCCATGCTGACGTTCATCGCCTGGATGCTCTTGCTGTTCTTCTGCTGGCCGCTGGCGCTGCTGGCGCTGGTGCT
This sequence comes from uncultured Gammaproteobacteria bacterium, assembly GCA_963821885.1. Classification (GTDB taxonomy): domain Bacteria; phylum Pseudomonadota; class Gammaproteobacteria; order Xanthomonadales; family Rhodanobacteraceae; genus Oleiagrimonas. Next base: position 185,487 of record CAWGFN010000003.1, read on the forward strand.
GTATCCGCTGGTCTGGTTGCTGATGCTGCCCTTCCGCCTGCTCGGCCTGGCCGTCGAGGGCGTGTTCGGGTTCATCAAGGGCATCATCATGTTGCCGGCGCGGGTCCTGGGCGTGCGCCCGGGCTGACGCCATCGGCGGCATGTCGGTGTCGCAAGGGCCGCCCGGTGCGGCCCTTTTTCTTGCATGGCCGGAACGTCGCGCCGGCGCCGTGGAGGGTCGCCGATGGACGGCATCCCCAGGCTGGAGTGGCGCACGCGTGGATGCGGCATAATCAGGCGCATCGATCGCACCCGTGCCCTGCCACGGGCCAGGGCAGGGGACACCGATGTCAGACCCACGCAAGTCCGCGCTGGCGTTGCTCGACGAGCAACGCTTCTCGCGATTCCACGCCCGCGCGGTGATCACCACCGGCATGGGCGTGTTCACCGATGGCTACGACCTGATCTCGATCAGCGTGGTGCTGCCGATGGTGCTGCACAGCTTCGGCGTGGCCAGCCTGACCGGGACGCAGTCCTCCCTGCTGGTGGCCGCGGCGCTGGTGGCCTCGGCGTTCGGCGCGGTGCTGTTCGGCGTGCTGTCCAATGCCGGCCGCAAACGCTACTACGGGCTGGACGTGATGCTGATGGCGCTGGCCGCCCTGGCGCAGGCCTTCACGCCGGGCCTGTGGTGGCTGATCGTCGCGCGCATCGTGCTGGGTTTCGGCATCGGCGCCGACTACGTGCTGTCGCCCATGATCATGGCCGAGCACAGCAACGCGCGCGATCGCGGCAAGGCGCTGACGGTGGGTTTCTCGCTGATGTGGGTGCTGGGCGCGATCGCCGCCTCGCTGCTGCAGATCGCCCTGGAGTGGCTGCATGTCCCGCCGGACCTGCAGTGGCGCATCACCCTGGGCGCGGGCGTGATTCCGGCCGGCGCGGTGATCGTGCTGCGCCGCCGCCTGCCGGAGACGCCGCGCTTCCTGGCCCACATCAAGCGTGACAGCGAGGCACTGAAGGGCGTCGTTGCGCATGTGACCGATGCCGGCTCGGCGGCGGCCGTGGATGTCGAGACCCGCCTCGGCGCCGGCATGCGCGAGTATTTCGCGCGCTATTGGCGCCGTTTCGCCATGATCAGCCTGCTGTGGTTCGTCTACGACATCGTGATCTACGCCGGCGGCCTGTTCGGACCCAGCGTGCTGGGGCGGAGCGTGGGCCTGAGCCCGGCCGAATTCCAACTCATCAACAACGCGATATTCAGTATCGGCGGCAGCCTGGTGGCGGTGATGCTGATCGACCGCTGGGGGCGCAAGCCGTTGCAGGCGACCGGTTTCGTGCTGATGGGCGCGATGCTGCTGATGTATGCCTTCACCTATCACCCGGGCGTCAGTCCGGCACTGTGGGGCATTGTGCTGTACGGCCTGTTCTTCTTCTTCAATCAGGCCGGCCCGGGCTCGATCAGCGGCGCCGGCATGCTGGGCGTGGAAATGGCCGCGACCCGGGTGCGCGGTCTGGTGCAGGGCCTGAGCGTGACCGCCAGCCGCGTCGGCGCGGCGCTCGGCGTGTTCGTGTTCCCGCGCCTGTTCGAAGCCTACGGAGAAAGCTTCGCGGTCGGCTTCCTGGCCGTCACCGCGCTCATCGGCGCGGCGCTGACCCTGGTCGGCATCCCCGAGTCGAGCCGGGTCAGCCTGGAGCAGGCCAGCGGCGAGGCCTGAGCGTCGCCACGGTTTCGATGGCGGGCATCAGTGGCGGCCCGCGCCGGGGCCCTGCCGGGCCTCCGGCAGCAACAGCTGGCCGACCAGTCGCGCGGCCAGCGCCGCGGTGGCAATCAGCACCACGGCGGCGATGCGGAACCAGCCCGGATGCGGGATGAGGGTCAGGTTGACCAGCGCGGCTGCCAGCACCGCGCCGCCGACCAGCAGGGCATGGAAGCCGGCCCGTCCGCGCGCGATGAACGTGGCCACCAGGGTGCCGTCGAACGCGCCGAAGGCCCAGGCGGCCAGCACGAAGCCGAAGGCGCTGGGCGGCAGGGAGGCCACGAAGGCGGCCAACGCGTGATGATCGGTAAGGTCCAGGCTTTCCGGCGGCGGATACAGGCTGTGGCCGATGAACTCGATCAGGGCCACGGTGAACAGGGCGCTGACGACCCCGGCCGTGCCCGCAATCACGCGATGCGATTTCGACTGCATGAAGCCATCCAGATAGTTCGGCGCGCTCCATTGTACGGTGCCCGCGCGCCCGATGTTGTTACAGACCGGACTGGCCATTCGGCCGGGTTCGGAAACTGGAGCCGGGTTCCGGCAGGAGGGTCAGTTACTCGGCGCTGGAGGTGTGGCCCAGGATGGCATTGTTGCGCGGGTAACGTCCGAAGTGATCGATGATCGCGCAATGGCGTCTGGCAAAGTCGTGCTTGCTTTCCAGTCCGTTGTCGCGGAGCAACGCGTCCGCCAAGGCGTGGATCGCCCGCGATTCGCTGTGCATGAATGGCATGTACAGGAAGTTGCGATCAATCGGCGACAGCGTTTCCGGCGCGCCTGCCCGCACGGCCTCCTGCGTCAAGGCCACTGCCATCGGGTCGCTGGCGAAGGCCCGCGGCGTGTCGCGATGGATGTTGCGCGAGAACCGGTCCAGCACGATCACCTCGGCCAGCCGCCCGCGGGGCGTATCGCACCAGTCCAACAGTTCATCGGACGTGTCCTATTCAGGCAACGCGTCCAAACGTTCGCTCAGGCACGCGCCGAAGTCCACGTCCCTGACCCACTACACCTTCAGGAAGGGGCTCCCGGCGTGATCAGATGACAGGTGCTGCATTACGACTTGGCGTCGTTGACCTTGGGCCCATGAAGTGGTTTCGAGCAGTCACCATAGGGCATGTGCTGGAAATGTCCGGCTGTAAGCGGCGTCTTGATATAGGGGTAGTGGGATTTCAGAAACTGACTCGCGGCTTGCAGGTCGTAGGTTTCCTTGACACCGATCTGCTTGCCTTCGTAATCGAAGTTCAGGCTTCCCAGGTAGATCACTTGGCCGCCTTTGGGCGTGAATACGGATGCATGCGAGCAGGGTGCGAAGTCGAGACCCAGCAACGACGATGAGCTTGCTACAAACCGTGCATTGGTGATGGCAAGGGTGCGGCCGGCAGGCGCGCGGCCTATGACAAAACCATCGACGGGGGCGGAGTAGAGGTTGGCATTCCTCCAACCGCTTTTTGCAAATTCATGGTCGACGATCGAACCGGGCCAGACCGAGATGCGTACAGACTCCGGACTGACGCCGATGATGTAGATCGTTTGGTCAGCTGTTGGGCCTGCCTGGAAGGGCTTGACCATGCCCACCGAGGTGCAACCTGCAATCAGCAGGAGTGCGGCAGCCATACTCAATGTCCTCTTCATGATTTTCTTCCCTGATTGTTCGGGTTCCCGATGCAAAGGCACTTTTGACGCGATTGAATTCGGAAGTCAGATCGGTTTCAGCCATTCGATCCTGTGTCGGAGAGTTGTGGCCATGGTCGAGCGACAGGGTATCCCAGCCTGCCTGCAGGGGCTGAAACGAGACGGGCTGCCAGAGGGCAGCCCGTCTTGTACGACACGTGCCTTGATGCAAGGTGTTACTTGATCTTCGCCGCCTTGCGCAGCTGCTCGGCGCGATCGGTCTTCTCCCACGGGAAGGTCTCGAACGGCCCCACCGTGTGCTTGACCTTCTTGCCCTTTTCCAGCACCTCGTGGGTGTAGCTGACGTTGCCGGCCGGCTTGCGGCCGAAGTGGCCGTAGCTGGCGGTGCGCTGGTACATCGGGTGGATCAGGTCGAGCATCTGGATGATGCCGTACGGGCGCAGGTCGAAGTGCTTGGCGATCAGCGCCTCGATCTTCTCGTCGGGGATGCGGCCGGTGCCGAAGGTGGTGACCGAGATCGAGGTCGGGCGGGCCACGCCGATGGCGTAGCTGACCTGCACCTCGCAGCGGTCGGCGATGCCGGCGGCGACGATGTTCTTGGCCACGTAGCGCGCGGCGTAGGCCGCCGAACGGTCGACCTTGGACGGGTCCTTGCCGGAGAACGCGCCACCGCCGTGGCGGGCCATGCCGCCGTAGGTGTCGACGATGATCTTGCGGCCGGTCAGGCCGCAGTCGCCCACCGGGCCGCCGATGACGAACTTGCCGGTCGGGTTGATGTGCAGCTGCTTGCGGGTCAGCGAATCCAGCCACTTGGCCGGCAGCACGGGTTTCAGGATGTGCTCGCGGACGGCCTCGACCAGATCGGCCTGCTTGATGCCCGGATCGTGCTGGGTCGACAGCACCACGGCGTCGACACCGGCGATCTCGCCGTCGGCATAGCGCAGGGTGACCTGGCTCTTGGCGTCCGGGCGCAGCCACGGCAGCGGGCTGTTCTTCTTCTTGCGCACCTTGGCCTGCTGCTCGACCAGTCGGTGCGAGTAGTAGATCGGCGCGGGCATCAGGTCCGGGGTCTCGTTGCAGGCGTAGCCGAACATCAGGCCCTGGTCGCCGGCGCCCTGTTCCTCGGGCTTCTTGCGGTCGACGCCGCGGTTGATGTCGGGCGACTGCTTGCCGATCAGGTTCAGCACGCCGCAGGTGGCGCCGTCGAAGCCGACCTCGGAGGAGTCGTAGCCGATGTCGAGGATGACCTTGCGGGTCAGCTCCTCGATGTCGACCCAGGCGTCGGTGGTGATTTCGCCGGAGACGATCGCCACGCCGGTCTTGACCATGGTTTCGCAGGCCACGCGGGCGCGCGGGTCCTGCGCCAGGATGGCGTCGAGAACGGCGTCGGAGATCTGGTCGGCGACCTTGTCCGGATGGCCTTCGGAGACCGATTCGGAGGTAAAGAGGTAGCTGCTCATCGAGGTCTATATCCTTCCGTGCGGATGAAGCGATGGAACAAAGGCGGCATCATACAACCGCCGTCCCGTGAATGCATCGTGCGCTGCGCCGGAGCGGGGGACAGCGTTCAGCGTTGCCCGGAAATCGCCCGATCCGGTCCCGCCCGTCGCCCGTACTCGGGCCGCGTCCTGCCGTGCCATCGCGCCATCCTGGGGCCGTTCGATCAGGAGAGACGCGATGAAAGTCTGGTGCATTCCCCTGCTGGCCCTGGCCTGGGCCGCGCTGGCCCCGGCGCGGGCCGCGGTCCCCGCCGCCTGTGCGTCCGAGCGCGCGCCGGTGCAGCGCCTGTTCTGCGGTCAGCCCGCGCTGCGCGCGATGGACCACACCGTGCGCCTGCTGAGCGCTGCCGGTGGCGACGCCGCGCAGGCGCGGCGCGACCAGCAGCGCTGGCAGGCGCATCGCAACGATGTGCTGTGGACCGCGTTGGCCAATCCGATGGTCCCGCGCGAGCAGGTGCTGCGCGAAGCCTGGCGGCTGGAGCGTTCGCGCCAGGCCTTCCTGCTCGGCCGCGCCGGCCAGGGCGGCGAACTGGCGGCACCGCTGGCGCGCATGGCCGAAGCCCTGCGCAAGCATCCGCCGGGACGCAACGACCCACTTGCGGACTGGGCCGCCCATGATGCTCAGGTCACGCCGGCGCGCGAGTGGCGCGGCCTGGAAGGATCGGTTTCGGACGTGTTCGCCCGCGCCGGCCTGCATCCGGACCTGGCGCTGCGCCTGAAGGTGGGCGAGATGGCCGACGGGCAGCCCAGCGTGGACCTGATGTGGTTGCCGAGCGCGGGCCTGGGCGCCGTGGTCGCGGTGCAGGGTTCGGCCAGCTGCCGGACGCTGACCTGGTTCCGCAGCGCGCGTGGCGGCGTGGCGCATCCGACCCCGGCGCCGATGCTCGATCAGCTGCCCTGCGCGCATGCCCGGCTGACGCTGCTCAAGGTCGGCTACGAGACCTACGTGGCGCTGGAGCAGGCCGGGGACGTGGATGCCATCGACGTGTCGGTGCAGGCCTGGCAGGGCGAGCGCTGGTCACGACCCGAGCGCATGCGGCTGCGCTTCGACCACGCGCTGGAGCTGACGCAGTTGCGTTGCACCGGCGGCGACTGCGCGCGGTTCGTGCCGGCGGTCCGCCACCTGGCCGCGCGCTACGACCGCGACCCGCAGGGCGCGCGACTGGCCCTGCCGCGCATCGGCGCCGGCGAGCGCGCGCGAGCCGATGGCTTGCTGAAGCGGGCGATGGACCAGCGCGACACGACACTGGCGCGGGTGCCGCTGGCGGTCGACGAACCCTTGCGCGACCTGTGCCGGGAAGCCAGCGTGTTCGTGGTGCGCGTGCAGGGGCGCCTGCTGCTGGGCCGCATCGGCCATGGCCGCCTGGGCTGGCGGCGCGCCGACGGCTGGCGCGTCGGGCTGTGGGACATGAGGAACGGCAAGCTGGTGCCGGTGGCCGGCGCCGTGATCCGGCGTCCGCGCGGCGCGCTGCTGGCGGTGGCGCCGATGCCGGACGAGGCGCTCGCCGCGCGCTGAGTCTAGGCCGCCAGCGCGGCGGCATCGGCCAGGCGCGCGAAGTAGTCGCGCGTCAGGCGCAGTTGCGCGGCGGCGCTTTCGGCGCGGTTGACCACGGCGCGGAAGGCCGCGTTCTCGGGGCGGTCCTTGGCGTACCAGCCCAGGTGCTTGCGCGCGATGCGCACGCCCTGGTGCTCGCCGTAGAAGTCGTGCAGGTGCTCGAGATGCCCGCAGAGGATGGCGCACACTTCGTCCGGGGTTGGCTCCGGAAGGATGTCGCCGGTGGCCAGGTAGTGGGCGACCTCGCGGAAGATCCACGGCCGTCCCTGCGCGCCGCGGCCGATCATGACGGCGTCGGCGCCGGTGGCCTCGAGCACGTGCCGGGCGCGCTGCGGTGACGTCACGTCGCCATTGGCGAACACCGGGATCGAGATCGCGCGCTTCACGGCGGCGATGGTCTGGTACTCGGCCTCGCCCTGGTACTTGTCGGCGCGGGTGCGCCCGTGCACCGCCAGCGCGGCGATGCCGGCGTCCTCGGCGATGCGCGCGATGTTCAGCGCATTGCGGTTCTCGCGGTTCCAGCCGGTACGGATCTTCAGCGTCACCGGCACGTCGACCGCTTCCACCACCGCGCGGCAGATGCGCGCCACCAGCGGCTCGTCCTGCAGCAGCGCCGAACCCGACCACACGTTGCACACCTTCTTGGCCGGGCAGCCCATGTTGATGTCGATGATCTGCGCGCCGTGATCGACGTTGAAGCGCGCGGCCTCGGCCAGCATGCGCGGGTCGTAGCCGGCGATCTGCACGGCGATGGGATCGGGCTCGCCGTCGTGGTCCATGCGCTTGAGCGACTTGGTGGTGTGCCACAGGCGCGGATCGGCGGTGGTCATCTCGGACACGGCCAGGCCCGCCCCCATGCGCTTGCACAGGAGCCGGAACGGCTTGTCGGTGACGCCGGCCATCGGGGCCAGCACCACCGGCGGATCGATGACGTGGGGCCCGATGCGCATGGGCGCATTGTACGGCACCGGGGATGTGCGTAGCCCGGACAAGCGTCAGCGCATCCGGGGTTCAGAGTTGGACGAATCGCCGAGCATGAGCTCGCCGTGCGCGTGATCCCGAGTGTGTCCGGAGGGAATGCCTGAGGCGCGCTTGGTCTATCCGGGCCTTGGGTTACTGGCCGAAGCGCGCCAGCACCTCGGCGCGGCGCGGCATGGCGACGGAGGCGCCGCGGCGTTCGGTGGACAGCGCGGCGACCCGGCCGGCGTCGCGCACGGCCTGCGCGAAGGGCGCGTCGCCCGGACGCGCGAGGCCGGCGACCAGCGCGCCACAGAACGCGTCGCCGGCGCCGGTGGAGTCGATCGCCTGCACCGACTCGGGGTGGACGCGATAATGCGCCGAGACGTCGCCGCGCCGTGCGTCGCCGTGCGACACGAAGCTGCCCTGGCGGCCCAGGGTCACCACCACGGTGCCCGCGCACAGCCGCCGCGTCAGGTCGTGCAGCGTGGCGTCGTCCAGCCCCGCGACGGCGTCGGCGGCGAGGTCGGTGTCCAGGAAGCGCGTGCACAGCTGGGCGAACTCGCTCTCGTTGGGCGTGAGCACGTCGGCCAGTCGCAGCACATCGGTATCAAGTTCGGGGTGCACCGGCGCCGGATTGAGCACGCAGGTCAGCCCCTGGGCGCGTCCCAGTGCCAGCGCGGCGCGGGTGGCGTCGAGGTTGTTCTCCAGCTGGACCAGCAGCACGCGGGCGTTGCCGAACACGACGTGCTGGGCGCGCAGGAAATCCGGGTCGAGGTGCTCGTTGGCGGCCAGGTCGACGATGATCTGGTTCTGTCCCGCATCGTCCACCAGGATGGCCGCGGTGCCGGTGGGCAGGTCGTCGCGCACCTGCCAACGGCAGACAAGGCCTTCGGCCGCGGCCAGTTCAGCCGCGCCACGGCCCAGCGCGTCGTCGCCACGCGCGCCGATGAAGGCGGTGCCGACGTCCTGACGCACGCAGGCGATGGCCTGGTTGAAGCCCTTGCCGCCGGCGCCGGTGGCGAAGCCCGCGCCGCGGCGGGTCTCGCCCGGCTGTGGAAAACGGTCCACCCGCCACACGTGGTCCTGGTTGTAGCTGCCGACGACGACGACCTGTGCCTGCATCACGCGCGCCCGCTCACGGCCCGGCCATGGTTTCCACGGCATCCATCTGCCGCAGCGGCTCGCGCTGGTGCGTGTGCCGGAAAAGGATCGCGAACAGTACCGCCACCACCAGCGAGTAGGCGGCGAAGGCCAGCCAGATGCCGTGCCAGTCGTGGCAGACCATGCTGCCGGCGTCGCACGCCGGCCGGGTGAAGAAGGCGTCGATGGCCCAGCCGGCGACCAGGTTGCCGAGCATCGCGCCAAGGCCGTTGGTCATCAGCATGAACAGGCCCTGCGCGCTGGCGCGGATCTTCGGGTCGGCCTGGCCCTCGACGAACAAGGAGCCCGAGATGTTGAAGAAGTCGAAGGCCATGCCGTAGATGATGTTGGACAGCACGATCATCCACAGCAGTCCGGTCGGGTTGCCGTAGGCGAACAGGCCGAAGCGAAGCACCCAGGCGAACATGCTCATCAGCATCACGGTCTTGATGCCGTAGCGCTTGAGGAAGAACGGGATGGCCAGGATCAGCAGCGTTTCCGACATCTGCGAGATCGACATGGTGATGGCCGGGAACTGCACCGCCAGCGCGTGCTTGAACTGGTCGAGCTTGGCGAAATCGTGCAGGAAGGTGTCGCCGTAGGCGTTGGTCAGCTGCAGCGAGGCGCCGAGGAACATGGCGAAGATGAAGAACACCGCCATCTTGTAGTTCTTCATCAGCGCGAACGAGCGCAGGCCAAGCGCATCGACCAGCGAATCCTGGCGGGTGTCGCGCGGCGGGCAGGGCGGCAGGGTGAAGGCGTACAGGCCAAGCAGCAGCGCGGCCGCGGCGGCCACCCGGAACTGCGCCGACGAGGTTTCCAGGTGCAGCAGGCTGACCGTCCACATCGCGGCGATGAAACCGACCGTGCCCCACACGCGGATCGGCGGGTACACCTTGACGATGTCCTGGCCCTCGGTCTTGAGCGCGTTGTAGGCCACCGTGATGGAGAGCGCGATGGTCGGCATGTAGAAGCACATGTTGACCAGCATGGCCCAGAACAGCAGGCCGGGGCTGTCGATGGTGGGCATGATGAACAGCATCGCCGCGCCCAGCACGTGCAGGATGCCGTACAGGCGTTCGGCGCGGATCCACTTGTCGGCGACGATGCCCATCAGCGACGGCATGAACAGCGAGGCGATGCCCATGGTCGAGAAGATCGCGCCGAATTCGGCGCCGGACCAGTGCCGGTTCTGGAACCACCACGCGCCGATGGTGATCAGCCAGGAACCCCACACGAAGAACTGCAGGAAGTTCATCAGGACCAGGCGCAGCTTGAGGTTCATGGGCACGCTTCGCGACAGTGGAATCGATGCAGCCTAAGCGAGCTTGCGTGCGGGCGGCAAGTCGCCCCGCAGGTCCAGCGCGGCCGCGACCCGTTGGCGCAGCGCCGGCAGCAGGTCGGCCTCGAACCACGGGTTGCGCCTGAGCCAGCGGTTGTTGCGCGGGCTCGGGTGCGGCAGCGGCAGGCGGCCGTGTTGCAGATGGGTGCGCCATGCCTGCACCGTGGCGGTCAGGTTCGCGCCCCGCGCGTCTCCCACGAGCGCCGCCTGCGCATACTGGCCGATGACCAGGGTCAGGCGAACCCGTTGCAGCAAGGGCAGCAGTCGCGGGTGCCAGGTCGGCGCGCATTCGGGGCGCGGAGGCAGGTCGCCGCCCGCACCGGTGCCCGGGTAGCAGAAACCCATCGGCACGATGGCGATGCGGTTCGGGTCGTAGAAGGTGTCGCGGTCGACGCCCAGCCAGTCGCGCAGGCGATCGCCGCTGGCATCGTCGAACGGCACGCCGGACGCATGCACGCGGCGGCCGGGCGCCTGGCCGACGATCAGCACGCGCGCCTCGGCTCCGGCCTGGAGCACCGGGCGCGGGCCCAGCGGCAGGTGCGCCGCGCACAGGCGGCAGGCGCGGATGTCGGCCAGCAGGGCATTCAGGGCGTCGTCGCGGTTCACGGCAGCAGCTTGCCGGGGTTGAGGATGCCGTCGGGATCGAAACTGCGCTTGATGCCGCGCATCAGTTCGAGCGTCTCGGCGCCCAGCGCCATCGGCATGAAGTCGCGCTTGGCCAGGCCGATGCCGTGTTCGCCGGACAGGGTGCCGTCGAGGGCGACAACGGTCTCGAACAGCTTGTGCAGGCAGGGTTCGGCGCGCTTCATCTCGGCGTCGTCACGCGGCAGCAGGTTGACGTGCAGGTTGCCGTTGCCGGCGTGGCCGAAGCTGACGATCGGCAGGTCGTGCTCGCGCGCCAGGGCCTCGATCGCGGCGACCAGTTCGGGCAGGCGGCTGACCGGCACCACCACATCCTCGTTGATCTTGTGCGGCGACAGCTTGCGCTGCGCCGGCGACAGCGCCTTGCGCGCGGACCACAGGGTCTTCGCCTCGGTGGCGTCGGCGGCGGCATGCAGGTCGAGCAGGCCGTCGCCGCGGGCGGCGCGGGAGACGGCCGCGACGGCGCCGGGCAGGGCGTCGGTCTCGCCGTCGACCTCGATCATCAGCAGGGCGCCGGCTTCCGGCACGCCGGCGCCGGCATGGTCGCGCGCCAGCTTCAGGGCCGTGCCATCCATGAATTCCAGCGCGCAGGGCGTGACCGGCTGGGCCATGATCCGCGCCACCGCGCGCGCCGCGCAGGCGACGTCGGCATAGGTCGCGCGCAGGGTGCGCACGGCGGCCGGCCTGGGGGTCAGTTTCAGGGTCGCTTCGGTGATCAGCGCCAGGGTGCCTTCCGAGCCGATCAGCAACCGCGTGAGGTCGTAGCCAGTGGCGCCCTTGGTGGTGTTCACGCCGCAGCGGAAGGCCTCGCCGGTGCCGGCCACGGCGCGCAGGCCCAGGGTGTTCTCGCGCGGGCTGCCGTATTTCACCGTGCGCGGGCCGGCGGCGTTGCAGGCCAGGTTGCCGCCGATCGAGCAGAACGGCGAGGAGGTCGGGTCCGGCGGCCAGAAGAAACCGTGCGGCGCCAGCGCGTCCTGCAGGTCGCCGTTGAGCACGCCCGGTTCGACCACCGCCAGGCGGTTGTCCGGATCGATGCGCAGGATGCGGTTCATGCGCTCGAAGCTGGCGACCACGCCGCCGGCGACCGGCACCGTGGCGCCGGTGGTGTTGGTACCGCGTCCGCGGGCGACCAGTGGCACGCGGTGTTCGCGACACAACCGCACCAGGCTGACCACGTGCTCGTGGGAGGCGACGAAGGCCACGGCATCGGGCAGGGCCTGGCGACGCGAGTTGTCGTAGCCGTAGACCAGGCGCTCGCCTTCGTCGCTGCGCACGGCCTCCTCGCCGAGCGCGCGTGCCAGTGCGTCGAGGAAGCGGGCGGGCAGCGCCATGTCAGGTTTCGGCGTCGAAGGCGCCGCGTTGCCAGTCGGCCAGCGGTCGCGCGGCCTGGCCGTCGAACGCCACCAGGTCGAAGCGACAGGCGCGCGTGGCGTCCCCGGGATGGGCGGCGAGGTAGCCGTGCGCGGCGCGCACCAGTCGTGCCTGCTTGCGCGCGGTGACCGAATCGGCGGCGCTGCCGAAACCGCGGCCGCGGCGGTAGCGCACCTCGACGAACACCAGCACCTCGCCCTCGCGCATGATCAGGTCGATCTCGCCGAAGCGGGTGCGGTAGTTGCGCTCGACCAGCTTCAGTCCGGCGCGCTCGAGATGCGCCAGGGCGCGGTCCTCGAAAACGTCGCCGGTGGCGCGCATCAGCCGCCGCCCGCGCCCTGCGTGGCCGGGGCGGGCGCGACCGGAGCGGCCGGGGTCGCCGGTGCCGGGCCGGGCATGCCCAGGTCCAGGCTGCCCGAGATCGGATGCGCGATGCCGTTCCTGAAGCGGGCCCAGGTCAGCACGCGCTGGATGCGGCCGAAATCATCCTCGACCAGTTGCCCGGTGGCGCCCGGCACGTAACTGCCCGGATGGGTGCGCAGCCAGGCGAGATACGGCGTCAGCGACCACGCATCCATGCCGAAGGCGAACAGCCGCGCGCCACCGCGCGCGGTGGCCGGCAACAACGCGGTGACGGATGCCCGTGGCGGCAGGCCCGGCTGGGCATCGAACAGCCAGGGCGCGTCGCAGAACATCACGCCGTCGAGGTCGCGGTCTTGATCGGGGTTGTCGTAGCCGCCGTAGACCAGCGAGGTGGCGAACACGGGCTGCTTGAGCTGCGCCAGGCGCAATTGCGGCAAGGTCATGCGTGCCTGTTCCGGGCGCATGCTGAGGAAGATGCCGCTGCCCTGCTCGAAGTCGGCGATCGACTTCAGGTACGCGTCCGCCGCGTCCTGGTCGGTGTTGATGTCCTTGTCCTTGGGCGGCGGCGGGGGCGCGATGGTCTGGATCTGGTCGCTGTAGTCGATCACCGACGGATCCAGGTCCAGGCTGCCGGCGATCTGTCCGCCGCCGGCGGTGAACTGGCGGGCGAAGGCCTTGCTGGCGCGCTGCGCGAAGTCCTCGCTGGAGACCACGATGTAGGCGCGGGTCAGGCCCTGCGCCAGCATGCGGCGCGCGGCGCTGGCGCCCTCGGTCTCCGGCAGCAGGCCGAATTCGTTGACGTTCAGCGGCGGTACCGTGTCGTCGTCGGGGTGGTTCAGGGCCAGCACCGGCACCGGCAGCGAGCCTTGCGACAGCACCGCGGCCACGTCCTGGCGGGTCAGCGGGCCGACCACCTGCCGCGCGCCATCGGCGACCGCCTTGCGGTAGGCGGCCACGGCCTGCGCCGGGGTGCCGCCGCTGTCGTACACGGTGACCGACGGGCGCTGCTCGCCGCCGACGCGGTCATTGAAGTAGGCGGCGAAGAAGCCCTCGCGGACCAGCGCGGCGGCATGGCCCAGCTCGCCGGTCAGTGGCAGCAGCAGGGCCACGCGCCCCGGGTTGCGGTAGCCCTGGCCCTGGGTCTGGCCGGGCATCAGGGTACCGACCTGCTGGTTGGCCTGCGGCACGCTGGCGGCCACGCCGCCGCCGATCTGCGCCAGGGTGCGGTCGATCCAGCTCTGCATCGGACTGCCGTCGGCCAGGGTGCCGCGGCGCTGCGTGAGCGCGTCCGGACCCAGGCGGCCCAGCGCCTGCACGATCTCGCGTTCGTTCTGCGCCTGGTCCATGCCCTGCAGCTGGTCGTCCATGCGCACCCGCGCCTGCGCCGCGCCGAAGTAGTCGCCGTTGGCCTCCAGCGCCTGCGCGCGCAGCTCCAGCGCGCGCTGCTGCAGGTCCGACGGCAGCATCTCGACCGGTTTCGCGGTCAGCGACAGCGCGCGCGGCAGGTCGCCGTGGGCCAGCGCCAGTTGCGCCTGCAGCAGGTCGTAGCGCACCTGGTCCATCGACGACAGTTGGCCGCGATCCACGCCGGCCAGTGCCGCGCTCACCTGGTCCAGATTGCCTTCCTGGCGCCAGTCCTCGGCGGCGCGCAGGCGGAAGTAGCTGGCGCCGTTGCCGTTCTGCGCGGCCAGCCGAAGGTAGACCTGCGCGGCCTGGGCGTACTGGCCATTCTGCTCGAGCGAGGTGGCCTGCCCGGACTGTGACTGCTGCTGCGCGGTCGGGCCGCCGACGGTAGCGCAGCCGGCGAGCGTGATCAGGGCCAGCAGCCCCAGGGCGCGGATCTTGCGCATGCGGATTCCTCGAAAAGTCGTGGCACGGCGAATTGAGCGATGATAACGGATCATTCCGTACCCGGTCTTGAACATGGAACACACGGCTCCCGGCACCCTGTTCGTGGTCGCCACGCCCATCGGCAACCGCGCCGACATCACGCCGCGCGCGGTCGAGGTCCTGCGCGCGGCGGGCGTGATCGCGGCCGAGGACACCCGCCACAGCAAGCCGCTGCTGACGCATCTGGGCGTCGGCACGCCGCTGCTGGCGCTGCACGATCACAACGAGGAGGCGGTGTCGGCGAGCCTGGTCGAGCGCCTGCGGGCCGGCGAGGACATCGCGCTGATCTCCGACGCCGGCACGCCGCTGGTCAGCGATCCCGGCTTCCGCCTGGTGCGCGCGGCGCGCGCGGCGGGCGTGCGGGTGTCGCCGGTGCCGGGCGCGTGCGCGGCCATCGCGGCGCTGTCGGCGGCGGGCCTGCCCAGCGACCGTTTCGTGTTCGAGGGCTTCCTGCCGGCCAAGGGCGGCGCGCGACGCGCGCGCCTGGCCGAGCTGGCCGTCGAGCCGCGCACGATGATCTTCTACGAATCACCGCATCGCGTGGCCGAGACGCTCGGCGACATGCGCGATGTCTTCGGCGCGGCGCGCGAGGCGGTGCTGGCGCGCGAGCTGACCAAGCATTTCGAGACCGTGCTGGGCGAGCCGCTGGCCGAGCTGGCGGCACGCGTGGAAAGCGATCCCGACCAGCAGCGCGGCGAGTGCGTGCTGCTGGTGGCCGGCTGCGGCGATGACGCCGAGGTGAAGCTGGCCGAGGGCCGTCGCCTGTTCGCCCTGCTGCGCGAGGAACTGCCGCCGTCCAGGGCCGCGCGCCTGGCGGCCTCGATCAGCGGCGCGCCGCGCAAGGCGCTGTACGAGGGCTAGCCGGCCCGCTTCAGGGCGAGCGCGTCAAGGTCAGGTGCGCGTGCACCGCGATCTGCGCGCTGATGCCGTCCCAGTCCGCGGCGGCGCCGAGCTTGTAGGCCTTGCGGTCCAGCGTGGTGTCGACATCCAGGGTGGCCCGCGCGCCGTCCGGCTTGAATGCCAGCTTCAGCGTCACCGGCCGCGAGACGCCGTGGAGGTCGAGGGTGCCCCGGGCTTCGAGGCTGCCGTCGGCGGCGCGCTGGAACGCGGTGGTCACGAAGTGCGCGGTGGCGAATCGCGAGGTGTCGAAGAAGTCGCCGCCGGTCAGCGTCTGGTCGCGTTCGGGGTTGTCCGTGTCGACGCTGGCCAGCTGCACGGTGACGTCGAAGCGGGCCTGGTCCAGGTGCCGCGGATCGAAGCGGATCGCGGCGTCGAAGGACTTGAATTGCCCGTGGAAGGCCTCGTCCTGGTAACTGCCGGAAAAGCCCAGCGTGCTGTGGGCCATGTCCACCTTCCAGTCGCCGGCGTGGGCGGTCAGCGGCAGCAGGGCGAGCAGGGCGAGCGCGGCGATCTTCATGCGGGAGTGTCCGTGTCGGTGCGACGGCGGCCGGGCAGCATGCGGCGCAGGGTATCGTCGCGGTCGATGAAATGATGCTTGAGGGCGGCTGCCGCGTGCAGCGCGGCCAGCACGAGCAGGCTCCAGAACAGGATTTCGTGCAACTCGGCAAACGCGTCGCGCAGCTGCGGCGCCGCGCCGCCGGTCAGGCTGGGCATGCGGATCAGCCCCCACCAGAACAGCGGACGCAGGCCACTGGCCGAGTCGAACAGCCAGCCCGACAGCGGCAGCGCGAACAGCAGCACGTACAGCGCGCCGTGCATGACCCGGGCGCCCAGGTGTTGCCAGCGCGGCATCGGCAGGGGCTCGGGACGGCCGTCGAACAGGCGCCACGCCAGGCGCAGCACGGCCAGGGCAAGAATGGTCAGGCCCAGCGACTTGTGCAGGTTGTAGACGGCGAACACGCTGGGACGCTTGGGCAGCTCGACCATGACCAGGCCGATCGTGCCCTGGACCAGGATCAGCAGCACGATCAGCCAGTGGAACAGCTGGCCGAGCGCGCCCCAGCGGCGGGCGTCATGGCGTAGCGGCATGGCTCGACCTCCACTGCTGATACTGGTGTTGCGCATCGTTGTCGCGCACGGCCTCGATTTCCAGGCGCACGGTCACGGTGCGACCGATCGAGCCGGCATTGCGGGTGATGCCGAAGTCGGTGCGGTCCAGCCGGGTGCTTCCGGTGAAGCCGGCCACGGTCTTGCCCATGGCGAAGAGGGTCGGCGCATGGCGGTTCAGGCGAAAGGCGATCTGCACCGGACGGCTGATCCCGCGCAGGGTCAGGCGGCCTTCCAGCACGCCCTGATCCTCGCCGGTGCGCTTGACCGCGCTGCTGACGAAGTGCGCGTAGGGATGACTGTCCGCATCCAGCAGGCTGGCGCCGCGCACGGTACGGCTCCAGGCCGCGTCGCCCATGTCCACGCCGCCCAGGTCGATATCCAGCTCGGCGCTGGACGCGGACCAGTCGGCGGCATCGAAACGCATCCAGCCGGCGGCGACGTGCAGCATGCCGAGGGCGTTGGAGAAGCCGTCGTGGCCGACGCCGAACAGGATCTGCGAGTGCACCCGGTCGAAGCGGTACAGCTGCGGCGCGGCCTGCGCGCCGAGGCTGGTCAGCGCGAGCAGGGCGAACAGGACGAGGCGGTGGCGGCAGGACATCGGCGACCAGTGTGGACGAAGCATGGCCACGCTTTCCAGTCGCCCGTGGCGAACACGGCGTTCACCCCATGCATCCTGTCCATGTGGGCCGATGGACGGTGCCCACGGCCGTCGTGGCCGGAATTTGGCCCGCACGGTCGCGATCCGGTTGGGAGCCGCTATCATGACGGAACGGTCACGGGCGTGACCGCGTGTCCACGAGAACGGGGGCGGGCGTGTTCCGAGGCGGGACGAAGGATCGGATCCTGGCAAGGCTGGCGGCCTGCGCGCTGCTGGTCCTGGCGGCCCCTGTCGTGCGCGGCTCGGATACCGGCACGGGCGTCGGCATGGAGCCGATGCCGACGCCGCAATTTCGCCAGTACGAGGTGTCCGACGGCCTGCCCAGCAGCAACGTCTACAACGTCGTGCAGGACCGGCGCGGGCTGCTGTGGATGGGCACCAAGAACGGCCTGGTGCATTTCGACGGCGTGCATTTCAAGGTCTACCGCCACGATCCGCGCAATCCGCACTCGCTGGCCGGCAACGATATCTCCGCGGTCATCATCGATCATCGCCAGCGGCTGTGGGTCGGCGGCGACGGCACCGGCCTGAACCTGTTCAACCCCGCCACCGGCGACTTCCGCACCTGGTGGCACGTGGAGGGCGATAGCGACAGCATCAGCGGCAACGGCATCCTGGCCCTGGCCGAGGGCGCCGATGGCTCGATCTGGATCAGCGTCACGGGGCGCGGCCTTGATCGCATGCGCCCGGACGGCAGTTTCGAGCATTTCCGTCACGATCCGAAAAAGCCCGACAGCCTGGCTTCGGACATCCTGCTTTCACTGCGCGCCCTCAAGGACGGTTCGCTGCTGATCGGCACGACCCATGGACTCGACCGCATGGCCGCCGACGGCCACATCGGCCATGTGCGCTTCGAGGGGCTGGGCAAGCCGCCGCGGGTGTGGGGGATCAACGGCAAGCCGGGGCACCTGCGCCTGGCCACGGACGCCGGCCTGTTCAAGCTCGACGCCGATGGCGTGGCCCGGCGCATGCTGGTCGGCGTGCTGCCGGCGACCCTGATGACCACCTCGGCACGCGGTCCGGACGGCAGCCTGTGGGTGGGCGGCCTGGAGGGTCTGTACTGGATCGGCGCCGATGGCCGTCACCGGCATTTCCCGCCACAGTCGCAGTCGCGCGATGGCGTGCCCGGGACCCTGATCTGGAGCCTGACCTTCGACAGCGAGGGCGGCCTGTGGGTGACCACCCGTGACGGCGGCGTGGCCTACCTCGGCCCGGTGTGGAAACAGTTCATCGTCTTCCAGCGCCGGCTGGGCGATGCCGGGGGGCTGTCCATGGATCGCGTCACCTCGATCCTGGCCGACCGTGGCCAGCTGCTGGTGGGCGGCAACGACGGCAGCCTGGACCGCGTCGATCCGGCCACCGGCCGCATCGAGCACGAGAACCTGGGCCACCAGGACGGCTCGGTGATGGCGCTGGCCCGCGCCGGCCACGGCGACCTGTGGATCGGCCGCACCAGCGGCATGCAGCTGCGCACCGGAGACCGCGTGATCGCGGTCGGCGGCGATACGTTTCCAGGGGGCATCAATCGCGCGGTGACCGATCGCGCGGGCAATGCATATGTCAGCGCCCCGGCCGAAGGTGTTTTCCGAGTCGACCGGAAAACGCTGGCGGTGACCCGGCTGCGCTTCAAGGACAGTGATCCGGACGCCGACGACGTCAACAGCATGCTCATGCACAACGGGCACCTGTGGGTGGCCAGTACCGGCGGACTGTATCGGCAGCAAGGCGACAGCATGGTCAAGGTGTCGGGCGTGCTGGACGGGCGCGCGCTCGGCTTCACCTTCGATGCCGACGGCGTCTGGGTGGTGCGCTCGGACAGCCTGGACCACTACCTGCTGTTCGGCACCCAGGCATCGCGTGACCGGGTGGTCGATGCCAACGAGGGCTGGCCGGAGGTCGACGTGGTGGCCCTGTCCTGCGACCCCGAGGGCCGCGTCTGGCTGACCACGCGCACCGGCCTGTGGCGCTTCGATCCGAAAACCGGAGGGTTCCGTTCCTTCGGCGCCGACGACGGCCTGCCCAGTCCGGAATTCACCGCGTATCGCATGGTTCGCCTGCCCGACGGCACCGAATACACCGGCACCATGCACGGCGTGGTCGGCTGGAATCCGGCCACGGTGCGCGATCACCCGCGTCCGCCGCGACTGATGCTCGACCGCATCACGGTCAAGCGCGATGGCGTGGTCCACGCGCTGCCCATCACCGGGCGCACGCTGCAACTGCGCTGGAACGACCGCGAGCTGCACGTGGTGGCGCAGGCCATTTCCTACCTGGACCCCAAGCGCAACCACTACCGCTTCCGCATGGACGGCGTGGATTCGGGCTGGGTCGACACCGGCCCGCGCGGCGAGCGCGATTTCACCAACCTGCCGCATGGTGACTACACCCTGCACGTGCAGGCGGCCGGCCCCAGCGGTGCCTGGGCCAGCCTGCCGCCGCTGTCGATCCATGTCGCCCATCCGCCCTGGATGACCTGGTGGGCGTGGCTGGGCTACGTGCTGGTCGGCCTGTCGGTGGTCCTGGTCGCCACCCTCCTGGCCCGGCGCCGCATCGAGCAACGCCATCGCGTGCAGATGGCCGAGCGCGAGCGCTCCATGGCGGAGAAGGCCAGCGCCGCCAAGAGCAGTTTCCTGGCCACCCTTGGGCATGAGATACGCACGCCGATGACCGGCGTGCTGGGCATGGCCGAATTGCTGTTGCGCTCGCCGCTGGAACCGCGCCAGCGCGAGTATGCCGAGACCATCCAGCGTTCCGGCACCGTGCTCCTGCGGCTGGTCAACGAGGCGCTGGACATGGCGCGCATCGAGGCCGGCCGCCTGGAACTGGACATCCGGCCGTTCGCGCCGCGCGAGGTGATGCGTGACGTGATGCAGCTCGAACGCGGCCTGGCCGAGGCCAAGGGGCTGGCGATTTCGTCCGAGATCGACGAACGGATACCGGCCGAGCTCTATGGCGATGCCGTGCGCATCAAGCAGATCCTGCTGAACCTGCTCAACAACGCACTGAAGTTCACCGAGCAGGGCAGCATCCGCGTGCGCATGGAGTGGCTCAACGAAGGCCTGTCCCTGAGCGTCATCGACACCGGGCCGGGCGTGCCCGAGGACAGCCGCCAGCGCCTGTTCCGGCGTTACGAGCAGGCCGACAGCCCGCACCGCAGTTCCGGCAGCGGACTGGGCCTGGCGATCTGCCGCGAGCTGACCCTGCTCATGGGCGGCCGTTGCGAGCTGGCCGATACCGGTCCGCACGGCAGCACGTTCCGCGTCTGGCTGCCGCTGGACGCCGCCTGCTCGCCGGATGTCGTCGCGGCGGCGATGGACGATGGACGCCATCGCTGGAACCTGCTGCTGGTCGAGGACGACCTGATCGTGGCCGGCGTGATCCGTGGCCTGCTCGAGGACATGGGACACCACGTGCGCCATGCGCCGCACGGACTGGCCGCGCTGTCCGAACTGGAAACCGGCGCCTGCGACGCGGCGCTGGTGGATCTCGACTTGCCGGGACTGGATGGCTTCGCCCTGGCGCGCATGCTGCGCGAACGCGGGCTGACCCTGCCGCTGATCGCCATCACCGCGCGATCGGGCGGCGACGAGGAAGCACGATCGCGGGCGGCCGGCATGGATGCCTTCCTGCGCAAGCCGATCAGCGGCGCGCAGCTCCAGGCGGTGTTGCAGCAGTTGCTGGCGCGGGCCTGAGGTCGGCGGCGACGCTCACATGTCGTGCTTGTGCAGCTCGAAACCGCGTTGCTGGTAGGCCCGCCAGCGCTCGCGTGAACCGTCGCGGGCCTGCGGGTCGGCGGGCACCACTTCGAGTACCCGCTGGTATCGGCCCGGCGCCACGCCGTCGCGCAGGTTGATGACCAGTGGCCGGTCCGGCGTGTGCTGGTCCGGCGGCACGATAAGCACCGCCACCGAATCGTCGTCGTCATCGCCGGCCAGCTGGTGCGGGATGAAGGCGTCCTCGTCGAACTCCCACAGGGCGCCGTCCAGGGCCTCGGCCTGGGCAAAGTCGCGAACCAGCACCAGCGTCGGCTGCTGCGCCGAATAGGCGTGCTGGACCAGCTTGCATACCAGCAGCAGCGGGTCCTCGCGGTATTGCGGCTTGTCGATCAGGTAGAAGTCGGCGCGCGGCATGGGAATGACGAGGGGCTAGGGGCTAGGGGCTAGGGGCTAGGGTAGCAAGCACCCGGCGCGGGAAGGGCGCCGGGTGCTTGCCACCAAGCGATCAACAACGATCGATCAGCCACTGCGCGAGCAGCGACACCGGACGGCCGCTGGCCAGGCCCTTGCGGCCCGACTCCCAGGCGGTGCCGGCGATGTCCAGGTGCGCCCAGCGCTGGCCCTCGGTGAAGCGCGACAGGAAGCAGCCGGCGGTGATGGCGCCGGCCGGGCGGCCGCCGATGTTGGCGAAGTCGGCGAAGGCCGATTCCAGCATTTTCTGGTAGTCGTCCCACAGCGGCAGGCGCCAGGCGCGGTCGAGGGTGTTCTCGCCGGCGGCCAGCAGTTCCTCGGCCAGGTCGTCGTGCTTGCTCATCAGGCCGGTGGCGTGCGCGCCGAGGGCGATCACGCAGGCGCCGGTCAGGGTGGCGGCGTCGATGATGGCCTTGGGCTCGAAGCGCTGGGTGTAGGTCAGTGCGTCGCACAGGATCAGGCGACCCTCGGCGTCGGTGTTGAGCACCTCGACGGTCTTGCCCGACATGGTGTTGAGCACGTCGCTGGGGCGGTAGGCATTGCCGTCGGTCATGTTCTCCACCGAGGGCACCACGCAGACCAGGTTCAGCGGCAGCTTCATCTTGACCGCGGCGACGAAGGCGCCGAGCACGCCGGCCGCGCCGCACATGTCGAACTTCATCTCCTCCATCGAGCCGGTCGGCTTGATGTTCAGGCCGCCGGCATCGAAGGTCACGCCCTTGCCGACGAAGGCGTAGGGCTTGTCGCCGTCGCTGCCGCCGTTCCACTTCATGACGATCAGGCGCGGCGAGTTGGCCGAGCCGCGCGCCACGGCCAGCAGCGAATGCATGCCCAGGGCCTGCATCTGCTCGCGCTCGAGCACCTCGATGTCCACGCCGTCGTGCGCCTTGGCGAACTCCGTCGCCTGATCGGCGATCCAGGCCGGTACGCAGATATTGGGCGGCATGTTGCCGAGGTGGCGCGCGAAATACACGCCCTCGGCCATGCCGGCGGCCTGCGCCAGCGCCTGCTCCTGGCCCTCGCCGGCCTGCGCCAGCGCCTGCAGCTTGCTGGCCTTGGACGCGGGCCCGGCCTGGAAGGTGGCGGTGTAGCGGTAGGCGGCGTGGTCGAAGGCCAGCGCCGCGGTGCGCACGCACCAGGCGGCATCCTTGCCCGGCACCTTCAGCGCGCTCAGCCAGCTGGCGGCGCTGGCCACCTGCATGCCCGACACCGCCTTGCCGGCGGCCAGGCAGGCCGCGTGGAAGCGGCGAGCGTCGAATTCGGCCATCACGCCGAGGCCCACCAGCAGCACGCGCGCGGCCTTCACGCCGGGCAGGTCGTACAACACGGCGGTGGTGCCGGGCTTGCCCTCGAAGTCGCCCCCCTCGATGCGCCGCTTGATGGCGCCGCCGGAGGCCGCGTCGATGGCGGCGGCGGCATCGGACAGCACGCCGTTGGTGAAGACGCCGACCACCAGGCACGGGGTGTCGAGCGATTCGGGGGCGCCGGAAACGAGGCTCAGCTTGAGGGTCATGTGAAAGGTCCTTGTTGCGTGTAGCGGAAAGGGGCGGGTGGCATCGGCGGCGGCGTCCGGTGCCCGCTTCGGTCACCGGGATGCGATCGGCGCTGCGCGGCGAATGCCGGACCGGCTACACTGCCGGCCTGGCCGCATTCGCATGCCGCGATGCGAAAACCCGTCCGCCCATTATCGCATGCTGCGCATCCTCGACCGATACTTCCTGCGCGAGCTGGTCACCAGCGTGCTGGCGACCACCATCGTGCTGCTGGTGATTTTCACCGGCGGCACCTTCGCGCGCGTGCTGCAGCAGGTGGCCAACGGCAGCTTTCCGGCCAGCGTTATGTTCCAGGTGCTGGGCCTGCGCATCGTCAGCGCCCTGCCGGCCCTGCTGCCGCTGTCGCTGTTCCTGGGCGTGCTGGTGGCGCTGGGCCGCCTGTGGCGCGACAGCGAGATGCACGTGCTGGCCGCGGCGGGCATGGGGCAGGCCGGCCTGATGCGTCCGGCGCTGTTGCTGGGGGTGCCGGTGACGGTGCTGATCGCCATGGTCTCGCTGTGGCTGGGCCCGCTGTCGGTGCGCACCGCCAACCGGCTGGTGACCGACGCCAACCGCTCGGTCATCGCCGCCGGCCTGGACGCCGGACGCTTCACCGAGCTGCCGGGCAAGGGCGGGGTGATCTTCGTCGGCGGCATGAACCGCCAGGGCACCCATCTGGACCAGGTGTTCCTGGCCAGCGACCAGCCCGGCGACAAGCAGCACCCGCCGCAGATCCGCCTGATCACGGCCCGCAAGGGACAGCTGTACCAGGGCAGCGAGCAGCGTGGCCGCTACCTGGCCCTGCTCGATGGCTGGCAGTTCCAGGTGCCGCTGGGTCACCTGAACTGGCAGCGCATGCGCTACCAGCGCAACGACGTGGCCCTGTCGGAGGTGCAGCCGCAGGCCGATGACGCGGACACCAACCCCCTCGACAGCACCGGCACCCTGGACCTGCTGCAGGCCGACAGCGTCGATGCCCGCGCCGAGCTGGCCTGGCGCACGGCCGCGCCGGCCACCGCCCTGGTGCTGTTGCTGATGGCGCTGCCGCTGTCGCGGCAGTCGCCGCGCGAGGCCCGCTACGGGCGCCTGCTGATCGCGGTGCTGGCCTATTTCCTGTATTTCCTGCTGCTGTCGCTGGGCCGCGCGCTGATCGAGCGCGGCACGGTCGGCAACAGCGCGCCGATGTGGGGCCTGCACCTGGTCGTGGCGCTGACGGCCTTGTGGCTGTTCCGCCGCCAGTACCGGGCCTGGCGCGTGTCCGGAGCGACGGCATGAGGCTGGCCCTTCCGCGCATCAGGCAGGTCGACCGGCTGATCGCCTGCAGCGTGCTGGGCACGCTGGCGGTGACCTGGCTGGTGCTGGTCGGGTTCGACACCCTGGGCCAGTTCCTCAAGCAGCTCGGGCATCTGGGCCAGCACGGCTACACCCTCAGCCAGGCGGCGATCTACATCGCCTACACCGTGCCGCGACGCATGTACGAGCATTTCGGCAACGCCGCGCTGATCGGCGGCCTGCTGGGCCTGGGCGGCCTGGCCGGCAGCGGCGAGCTGACCGCGCTGCGCGCGGCGGGCATGTCCAAGCTGCGCATCGCCGCCTCGGTGACCGCGGTGATCGCGGTGCTGACGCTGGCCGTGATGGTGCTGGGCGAGACCGTGGCGCCGGTCGGCGACCAGCGCGCGCAGGCCCTGCAGCTGAGCCTGCGCGCGGACAACATCGGCCTGACCACGCGCAGCGGCCTGTGGGCGCGCGATGGCAGCGACATCATCAACGCCAAGGGCGCGCAGGCGCTGGACAAGGACGGCCACCAGCAGATCCAGCTGGTCGACGTGCGCGTGTTCGGTCTCGACGACGGCGGCCAGCTGACCTCCTTCCGCCACGCGCGGAGCGCGGTCAACGAGGGTGGGCGCTGGGTGCTCGAGCACCTGCGCATCAGCACCCTGGACGCCGACGGCGTGCACAGCCGCGAGGTGGCCTCGATGCCCTGGGACACGCACCTGGACGCTCGGGTGCTGGAGCAGTCCATCGTGCACCCGCAGTACCTGTCGATGCGCGACCTGTACAGCAACATGCGCTACATGCGCGCCAATCACCAGAATCCGGGCACCTACGCGGTGGCCTTCTGGTCGCATGCGCTGTATCCGCTGAACGTGCTGGTGCTGGTGCTGTGCGCGATGCCGTTCGCCTTCGGCGCGCTGCGCTCGGGCGGCCTGGGCAAGCGCCTGTTCATCGGCGTGCTGCTGGCCATCGCCTGGTACTTCCTGCAGCAGTCGATGACCAACTTCGGCACCGTCTACGGCCTGTCGCCGCTGCTGGCCAATGCGCTGCCGGCGATGGTGCTGGTGGTGGTCGCTACGCTGTACTTCCGGCGTCACGGCTAGGCGCCGGACGATAGGCAATCCAGGTGCCGGCGAGGATGTCGTGCAGGGCGCGGCCGCGGCGGTCGAAGGCGGCCACGGCCAGATCCACCACCCACACCGCCAGCGGCGCCAGTCCGCCGACCAGCAGGCCGGCCATCGGGACCAGGGCCAGCAGGAGCAGCGGCGAGGCCAGCAGGGCGAAGCGCAGGAAGGCGCGGGTGAAGTCGACGGTGCCGCCGGCGTCGGTGCGCAGATACAGCCGCCAGGCGCGCATGGCCAAGCTTTGCCCGCCCAGCATCCACGAGAGCACGAAATAGGCTTCCAGCACCGCCAGCAGGAGCAGGCGGAACCACCAGGCGTGGTCGTGGAGCTGGCCGTGCGTTGCCCACAGGCTGGCCATGACCGTGACCATAAGGAGCGCCAGCACCACCAGCAGTTCGTAGACCAGGGCCAGCAGCCGGCGCGAGAAGGGCGCGGGACGTTCTTGGGCGTGGATCGTTTCGTTCATGGGCTTGCGCCGATGCCGGCTTGGCTCCAGCATCGCGGACGATGAGTGGGAAGAACGACAGTATCGCCGATGTCGACCGCCAGGGCATCGATGCCTTCATCGAGCGGGTGTGGTCGGAGGACGGCCTGGCCGAACGCACGCTCGAGGCCTACCGACGCGACCTCGAGGGTCTGGCGCGCTGGCTCAACGGCCGCGGGCGGCATCTGGCCGATGCCGGGCGCGCTGACCTGTCCGGCTACCTCGGCGCGCAGCGGGTGTCGGCGCGTTCGATGGCGCGGCGACAGACCAGCTTCCGCCGCTTCTATGCCCACCTGACCCGCCTGCAGCCGGGGTTCGAGGACCCGACCCTGCTGCTGCAGCGCCCGAAGCTGCCGCGCGGCCTGCCCAAGGCGCTGGCCGAGCGCGAGGTCGAGGCCCTGCTGCAGGCGCCGGACGCGGGCACCCCGCTGGGCCTGCGCGACCGCGCGATGCTGGAGCTGATGTACGCCTCCGGGCTGCGCGTGTCCGAGCTGGTCGGCCTGCCCCTGGCCGGCCTCAACCTGCGCCAGGGGGTGCTGCGCGTCACCGGCAAGGGCGGCAAGGAGCGCCTGGTGCCAGTCGGCGAGACCGCCCTGGACTGGATCGAGCGCTACCTGGCCGAGGCACGGCCGGGCCTGGCGCGCGGGCGCCAGCCGGTGGCGCTGTTCCTGTCCAACCGCGGCGCGGGGATGAGCCGGCAGATGTTCTGGGTGCTGGTCAAGCGCCACGCGATGGCCGTCGGCATCGCCGCCAAGCGCATCTCGCCGCATGTGCTGCGGCATTCCTTCGCCACCCACCTGCTCAACCACGGCGCCGACCTGCGCGCGCTGCAGATGCTGCTGGGCCACAGCGCGCTCAGCACCACGCAGATCTACACCCTGGTGGCGCGCGAGGGCCTCAAGCGCCTGCATGCGCAGCATCATCCGCGCGGCTAGGGCCGCCGGTCGTGAGCGCCGTCGCGGCCTGTCGCCATGCCGCAGCCGCGGAACGGCGCGGGCATGTATCCTAGGCCCCTTTCCGGCCCGCTGGATGTCCGCATGTTTCGCAAGCTGCTGTTGATCGTGTCGCTGGCCCTGCCGATGGCGGCCTGGGCCACCGATGCCGTGCCGCCGGTGGTCCAGCAGGCGCTGTCGCGGCTGGCCGGGCAGGCGGAGGTCTCGCACGTCGAACCGGCGCCGATCCCGGGCTTCTACCAGGCCCTGGTGCATGGTCGCATCGTCTACATCAGCAACGACGGCAAGTACGTGATGGCCGGGCAGCTGTTCGACGCGCAGGCGGCGGTCAACCTGACCGAGGCGCAGATGAACGCGATCCGTCGCAACGCCCTGGCCAGCGTGCCGGCCAGCCAGCGGATCATCTTCGCGCCGCCGCATCCGAAGTACACGGTGACCGTGTTCACCGACCTCGACTGCGCCTACTGTCGCGTGCTGCACGAGCACATCAAGCAGTACAACGACGAGGGCATCGCCGTGCAGTACCTGTTCTGGCCGCGCAGCGGCATCAAGACGGTGCCCGGTGGTCGCGACACGCCGTCCTACGCCAAGTCGGTGTCGGTGTGGTGCTCGGCCGATCGCAAGAAGGCCTTCACCGACGCCAAGCGTGGCGAGTCGATCCCGCCGAAGACCTGCCCGAACCCCGTGGCCAGTGAATTCCGGCTGGGACGCAGCATCGGCGTGGACGGCACGCCGACCGTGATCGCCGAGGACGGTTCGGTCATCGGCGGTTACCTGCCGCCGGAGCAGATGCTCGAGGCGCTCCGGGTGGTGCATTTCAAGCAGGTCATGAAGGGCGCTCCGGGCGCGGCCTCCGCCTCGGCGCCGTAATCGGGCGACCCCCGCCGCATCGTCACGGGGTGGTGTAGCTGGCCCCGGGCATCGGATACAATGGCGGTTTTCCCCGCGGCCGCACGCACATGATTGCTCTTGACGGGCACAGTGCCCTGTCCCCTTTTCGCCTCGACCAGCTCAACGCCCGCGTGTCTTCAGTGCAGCGTGGCGCGCGCCTGCGTGCGGCGTGGTTCGTGTACTTCATCGAGACCGGTCCGGAACTGGACGAGGAGGCGATGCAGCGCCTGCGCGCGATACTCGAGGCGGGCAAAGAAGCGCCGCGCGAGGCCACGCTGTGGGTGACGCCGCGCCTGGGCACGATCTCGCCATGGTCGAGCAAGGCCACCGACATCGCGCGCGAGGCGGGACTGGACATCGTGCGCGTGGAGCGCGGCGTGGCCTACCTGATCGACGAGCCACCGGAGCACGACTCGCCGGCCTGGCACGAGATGGCCGGTCTGCTGCATGACGCGATGACGCAGTCGGTGCTCGAGCGCATCGACGCCGCCGAGGGCCTGTTCCTGCACGGCGATGCCGGCGACCTGGTGCGCGTGACGCTGGGCGATGACGCGCACGACGCCCTGCGCGAGGCCAACCGCAACCTGGGTCTGGCCCTGGCCGAGGACGAGATCGACTACCTGGCCGCGCGCTACGCGGAGATGGATCGCGACCCCAGCGATGCCGAGCTGATGATGTTCGCGCAGGCCAACTCCGAGCATTGCCGGCACAAGGTCTTCAACGCCACATGGTCGGTCGACGCCGACCCGCAGACGGTGACGCTGTTCGGCATGATCCGGCACACCCACGAGAAGTCGCCCGCGCACACCCTGTCGGCGTACTCGGACAACGCCGCGGTGATCAGCGGCAGCCACGGCAAGCGCTTCTTCGCCGATCCCGCCGACGGCATCTGGAAGGCCGTCGACGAGGACATCGACTACGCGATCAAGGTCGAGACCCACAACCATCCGACCGCCATCGCGCCCTGGCCGGGCGCGGCGACCGGCGCCGGCGGCGAGATCCGCGACGAGGGCGCGACCGGGCGCGGCGGCAAGCCCAAGGCCGGGCTCACCGGCTTTTCGGTGTCGCACCTGCGTATCCCGGGCCTGGCCCGCCCGTGGGAGAACGACCGGCCGCTGCCGATGCGTTTCGCCAGCGCCTTCGAGATCATGCGCGACGGGCCGCTTGGCGCGGCCGCCTACAACAACGAATTCGGTCGCCCGTGCCTGGGCGGCTACTTCCGCACCTTCGAGGTCGAGAACGGCAAGCCCGGCGTGCGCCGCGGCTACGACAAGCCGATCATGATCGCCGGAGGCCTGGCCAACCTGCGTCGCCAGCACGTGCAGAAAGGACGCGTCGAGGCTGGCGACAAGGTCGTGGTGCTGGGCGGCCCGGCGATGCTGATCGGCCTGGGCGGCGGCGCGGCCTCGTCGATGGCCGGCGGCAGTTCCACCGATGCCCTGGACTTTGCCTCGGTGCAGCGCGACAACCCGGAAATGGAGCGTCGCTGCCAGGAAGTGATCGACGGCTGCTGGGCACGCGGCGAGGCCAACCCCATCGTCAGCATCCACGATGTCGGCGCCGGCGGCCTGTCCAACGCCATTCCCGAGATCCTGCACGACGCCGGCCTCGGCGGCGACATCGACCTGTCGGCGATTCCCTGCGACGACCCGTCGCTGACGCCGATGCAGGTGTGGTGCAACGAATCGCAGGAACGCTACGTGCTGGCCGTGCGGCCGGACGACCTGGACACGCTGGAGGCCATCTGCCTGCGCGAGCGCTGCCCGATGGCCGTGGTCGGCGAGGCCACCGAGGCCGAGCACCTGCGCGTGCGCGATTCGCGTCGCGACATCGAGGTGATCGACCTGGCCATGGACGTGCTGTTCGGCAAGCCGCCGCGCATGCACCGCGACGCCGAGCGCCGCAAGCCGCGCGTGGACCTGGTGCCGGACCTGTCCGGCATCGAGCTGGGCGAGGCCCTGGGCCGCGTGCTGCGCATGCCGGTGGTCGGCAGCAAGTCGTTCCTGATCACCATCGGCGACCGCAGCGTCGGCGGCCTGTGCTCGCGCGATCCGATGGTCGGTCCGTGGCAGGTGCCGGTGGCCGACTGCGCGGTCACGTTGCTGGATTTTGACGGTTATGGCGGTGAGGCCATGGCCATGGCCGAGCGCGCCCCCGTGGCGCTGCTGTCCAGCGCCGATGCCGCGCGCATCGCGGTGGGCGAGGCGATCACCAACCTGGCCGCCGCGCCGATCGGCGATCTGGGCAACGTGCGCCTGTCCGCCAACTGGATGGCCGCGGTCGACCATGACGGCGAGGACGCGGCGCTGTTCGACGCCGTGCAGGCGGTGGCCGAGGAGCTGTGCCCGCAGCTGGGCATCTCGATCCCGGTCGGCAAGGACTCGATGTCCATGCAGACCGTGTGGAACGATCCGGTGGCGGGCGAGCAGCGCACGGTCGCGCCGGTCTCGCTGGTGGTCACCGGCTTTGCCCGAGTCGACGACGTGCGCAAGGCGCTGACCCCGCAGTTGCGCCTGGACCGCGGCGATTCCGACCTGTGGCTGGTCGACCTCGGCGGCGGCCGCGACCGCCTCGGCGCCTCGGCGCTGACCCAGGCCTTCAACCGCGGCGGCGGCGTGCCGCCGGACCTCGACGACCCGTCCCGTCTCAAGGGCCTGTTCGACCTGGTGCAGGAGGCCAACGCGCAGGACATGGTGCTGGCCTATCACGACCGCTCCGACGGCGGCGTGATCGTCACCCTGCTGGAAATGGCCTTCGCCGGCCACTGCGGCCTGGAGATCCAGCTGGAAGGCTGGGGCGAGGCCAGCCTGCGCGCGCTGTTCAACGAGGAGCTGGGCGCGGTGCTGCAGGTGCCGACCGAGCATCGCGAGGCGTTCGAGGCGCTGCTGGATAAGCACGGGCTGGCGGACCTGGCCCATCGCATCGGCCATCCGCGCAGCAAGCTCGGCATCAAGCTGTTCCTGGGCACCGACGTCATGGCCAAGTGGAACTGGCAGGAACAGTTCCGCGCCTGGACCGAGACCAGCCACGCCATGCAGCGCCTGCGCGACAACCCCGACTGCGCCGACGCCGAGCTGGCCTGGCGCATCGACGACAACGATCGCGGCATCCAGCCCGAGCTTTCCTTCGACCCGGCCGACGACATCGCCGCGCCGATGATCGCCACCGGCGCGCGTCCGCGCGTGGCGATCCTGCGCGAGCAGGGCGTCAACGGCCAGGTGGAGATGGCTGCGGCCTTCGATCGCGCCGGCTTCGAAGCGGTGGACGTGCACATGTCCGACCTGCTGGCCGAGCGCATCGAGCTGTACGACTTCCATGGGCTGGCCGCCTGCGGCGGCTTCTCCTACGGCGACGTGCTGGGCGCCGGTCGCGGCTGGGCCTCGACCATCCTCTACAGCGAGCGCCTGCGTCCGCAGTTCGAGCGCTTCTTCGCCGACGACATGCGTTTCGCCCTGGGCGTGTGCAACGGCTGCCAGATGCTCTCGCACCTCAAGGAGATCATCCCTGGCGCCGAGCACTGGCCGCAGTTCCTGCGCAATGCGTCCGAGCAGTACGAGGCGCGCCTGGCGACGCTGGAAGTGATGTCCTCCGACAGCATCTTCCTGAAGGACATGGCCGGTTCGCGGATTCCGGTGGTGGTCGCGCACGGCGAGGGCCGCGCCGATTTCCCGCGCGAGTGCAGCCCGTCCAAGAGCCACGGCTGCCTGCGCTACGTCGACAACCGCGGCGCGCCCACCGACCAGTACCCGCTCAATCCCAACGGCTCGCCGGGCGGCCTGACCGGCTTCACCGCCGCCGACGGCCGCGTGCTGGTCATGATGCCGCATCCGGAGCGGGTGTTCCGCAGCGTGCAGATGTCCTGGCGGCCCGAGACCTGGGGCGAGGATTCGCCGTGGATGCGCATGTTCCGCAACGCGAGGCGTTGGGTCGGCTGAACGGGCAACTGGCTGCCCCGCTCGCAGCGGGGTAGCATGCCCGGGCGCACGCGGCCCGTCGGATGCATCGGTCGCGGGACATCCTGCAGCACAGGCCGGGCATGGACGAGGCACTGACCAGCATCATCGTCGTCACCGCCGACAGCGGCGCTTCCACGCGCGAGTGCGTGACGCGCGCGCTGGCCAGCGACGTGCCGGTCGAGGTCATCGTGGTCGACAACGGCTCCTCCGACGGAGTGCCCGAGGCCATGGCGCGCGCCAGCGTCGACGACGAGCGACTGCGCTTCCTCTACAACCGCGCCAACCTCGGCTTCGGCGCCGCCGTGAACCGCGGCGCGGCCACGGCGCGCGGCGGCTGCCTGCTGGTGCTCAACCCCGATTGCATGATCGAGCCCACGACGTTGCGTCGACTTCGGGCCACGCTCGAGGACAACGTCAAGGCGGGCCTGGTCGGCGCGGTGATCTGCGACGAGGACGGCCGGGTGGACCCGTCCACGCGGCGTCGTGATCCACTCCTGCCGCGGGTGCTGGCGACCCTGCGGGGGAAGGCGGGCGAGGCCACGGAGGGCGTCCACGTGCCCGGCCCGCTGCCCGCCGGAGCGAGCCGCGAAGAGGCCGTCTCCGGAGCCCTGCTGCTGCTGCGTCGCCGCGCCTTCGAACGCGTCCGGGGATTCGACACCGGCTATTTCCTGCACGTCGAGGACCTGGACCTGTGCCGACGCCTGCGCGATGCCGGCTACGAGGTGCTGCTGGACGGCGACGTGCGCGTGCGCCACGCCGGCGGGGGATCGAGCCGGCACCGCCCGGTGTTCGTCAGCCGGCACAAGCACGCGGGCATGTGGCGCTGGTTCCGCAAGTTCGACCCGGCGGCGCGCAAGCCGCATGTCGCCCTCGCGGTCTGGTGCGGACTGTGGGCGCACTTCCTCATCGGCATTCCCCGCCAGGTGGCTGCGCGACGTGGGTCCCGCTGAGCCGGTCCTCGCGTACACTGGGTCGCGTCGATACGGAGGATTCCCCATGACCCGTCGCCATTTCGCGCCCGTGGCGCTTGCCGCACTCGTGGTCTGTTTCGCGATGCCGGCCACCGCCGCGCCCGCCGCCGCGCCGCAAAGCCTCAAGGACCTGCTCAAGCAGGTGTCCAGCCACATCACGGGCAAGTCGAATGCCGCGCTACCCGACAGCGACGTGGTTGGCGGTCTCAAGGAAGCCCTGGCCACCGGTACCACGCGCGCCATCAAGCAGCTCGGGCACACCAACGGCTTCTGGGACAATCCGGCGGTGCGCATTCCCCTGCCGGGGCGACTCAGGCAGGCGGCCAGCCTGGCGCGCAAGCTGGGGCAGGGCGACAAGGTCGACGCCTTCCAGCTGAGCATGAACCGGGCCGCCGAGAAGGCCGTGCCGGAAGTGGCCGACCTGTTCGGCGACGCCATCCGCCAGATGACCCTCAAGGACGCGCGCGGCATCCTCAACGGCGGCGATCATGCCGCGACCGACTACTTCCGCCGCGTCGCCGGCCCCAGGCTGGCCGAACGCATCCACCCGATCGTGGCCCGGGCGACCGACAGCGTCGGCGTCACCCAGCGTTACAAGGCGCTGATGTCCGGCTCCGAGGGCGGCACGCTGGGAACGGCGATGTCCTTGTTGAACAGATCCGGGGGCGCCAAGGACCTGGACCTGGACACCTACGTCACCAACCAGGCCCTGAACGGCCTGTTCAAGACCATCGGCGACGAGGAGAAGGACATCCGCAACAATCCCGCCGCGCGCACCACCGCGTTGCTGAAGAAGGTGTTCGGCCGCTGAGCGCGCGCGTGCGCTAGTCCGGCGCGGTGCTCGAGGCCGGCTGGCGCTCGGTCCAGTAGGCGAACAGCGCCTCGGCCGTGAGCGGCTTGCTGTAGAGGAAGCCCTGCGCGATCTGGCAGCCCTCGCGGCGCAGGAAGCGGACCTGCGCCTCGTGCTCGACGCCCTCGGCGATGGTCGACAGGCCCAGCTGGCGGGCCAGTTCGATCACCGTGCGGCAGATCGCCTCGTCGTCGGGGTTGTGGCCGATGTCGCGCACGAAGGAGCGGTCGATCTTGATCCGGTCGAGCGGCAGACGCTTGAGGTAGGCCAGGCTGGAATGGCCGGTGCCGAAATCGTCGATCGACAGCTTCACGCCCAGGTTCTTCAGCGCCGCCAGGGTATGCGTGGACTGCTCAGGGTCGCGCATGATCATCGATTCGGTCAGCTCCAGCTCGAGGCTCGAGGCATCCAGGCTGCTCTCTTCCAGCACCCGGGCCACCTGGCTCACCAGCTCGCCGCGTTCGAGCTGGCGCACCGACAGGTTGACCGAGATCATCGGCACGTCGAGGCCGCGCTCGCGCCAGGCGACGATCTGGCGGCAGGTCTCGCCGAGCACCCAGGCGCCGATCTGGTTGATCACCCCGCATTCCTCGGCGAGGCCGATGAACTCGGACGGCGGCAGCTGGCCGATTTCCGGGTGGTTCCAGCGCACCAGGGCCTCCATGCCGATCGGCTGGCCGGTCGTCAGGTCGATCTGCGGCTGGTAATGCAGCACCAGTTCCCCGCGGTCGATGGCGCCACGCAGGGCGTTTTCCATGCTCAGGCGCTCGACCGCGCGGGCCGAGAGCTGGTCATCGAACAGGCACCAGGTGTTGCGCCCGCGATTCTTGGCCTCGTACATCGCCACTTCGGCATTGCGAAGCAGGATTTCGGCGTCGTGGCCGTCGGCGGGATACATGCTGATGCCGATGCTGGCGCCAAGCACGAGATTGCGGTCGCCCACCGTGATGGGCTGGGCAACCGCCGCCAGCAGCCGCTCGCACATGGCGATGGCATGGTGCACGCCCACGTCGCGCGCCAGCAGCACGGCGAATTCGTCGCCACCCACGCGCGCGAGCGTGTCGCCGGGCTCGATGGCCTTGTTCAGGTGTTCGGCGGCGTGGATGAGGAAGGCATCGCCGACGCCATGGCCGAGGGTCTCGTTGATGTTCTTGAAGTGGTCCAGGTCGATCCACAGCACCGCCAGCACGCCGTCGCGCCGTCGCGCCTCGTCGATGGCTGGCTGCAGGGTGCGCATCAATTGCAGGCGATTGGGCAGGTGCGTCAGCGTGTCATGGAAGGTCAGGAAATCCACGCGCTCGGCCTGTTCGCGGCTCTCCGTCAGGTCGTTCCAGGTGCCGAACACGGTTCGCGGCAGGCCCTCGCGGGGCCCGGTCACGTGCATCTCGTCGCGGATGTAGCGGGTATTGCCGTGGGCATCGATGAAACGGTATTCGTGCACCATCGAGCCTTCGGCGGGCAGTACCTTCATGCGCGCGACGGCGCGGTCCATGTCGTCCGGATGCAGGTGCTCGCGCCACCAGTTCGCGGTCAGCGCCTGCTCCGCGCGGAACCCGTACAGGCGCAGGATGTTCGGACTGACCCAGTCGGGCACCAGGGCGCCATTTTCCTCGCGCAGGCTGTAGATCACCGCCGGACTGGCACGCAACACCTCGTCCAGGTGCCTGCTGGTACGACTCAGGGCGGCGGTGCGCTGGCGCACCTGCCAGCGCAGCACCAGGCTGGCCGCGACCAGCGTCAGCGCCAGCAGCAGCACGATCAACAGGCTCCAGCGCAACCATTGCGGCACGACTTCGATGGGCGCCGGCGCCATGCTGCGGCGCAGGGCGGTGAAATAGATCGAATCGGGGTCGCTCATCCATGCGTCAAGGTGCTGGTCGATGGCCTTGAGCAGGTCCCCGTTGCGACCCTGCGCGGTGGCGAAGTACAGGCCCACGGGCTGGAAAAGGATCGGTGTTTCGACCAGTGGTGCATGATCGTCGCGCCGCGCGGAATAGAAGTTGTTGGTGACCACGGCGTCGGCCTTGCCCTCGGTCACGGCGCTGAATCCGGCGCCGTAACCGTCGACCAGCACCGGCGTGTAGCGCAGGTTCGCGCCGTGCATCAGCTCGTCGAAATAGTGCTGCTGGATGCCCTCGCGCAGCAGCGCCACCCGCTTCCCGGCCAGGTCGGCGATCGAGCGCACCTTGAGCGAGGGCCGGGCGTAGATCTCCGACCAGCCATGAACCAGCGCCACCGAGTGGAAGTCGAGGCTCTGTTCGCGCTCGGCCGAATAGGCGACGTCGGGCATCAGGTCGATGTCACCGGCGCGCAGGGCCTTCAGGCACGCATCCCAGGTGCAGTGCACGAAATCCAGCGACCAGTATTCGTCGCGCGCGATCGGACGCAGCAGGCGGATGAACAGGCCGGCCGGTTGGCCGTCCTTGCCGGTGTAGACCTTCGGCGCGTTCTCGTAGATGCCGACCCGCACGGTGCGCGTGACGGGCGTGGCCGACAGCAGGCGCCAAGCCAGGACCATGCCTGCAAGGGCGACGATGCCGATGCACGACCACAGCCACCATAGACGTGCCGCCTTGCGTATCGCCATACCATTCCCCTGGTTCCACGCACCATGCGGCCGCGTGAATGCTTCCATGGCCGGCTTTCGGGCATTCGAGCGAACCGCGTAGTCCGCGGATCTTCGTGCGCCGCCCCTTGGGTCACACTACGGTACGGCATCGTGGCAGGCAACCGGATTGCCCCGAAGGTCATGCACGTTTTCGGCACGATCTGGACGAGTGCGCGGGCCGGTCCTGATCGGCGCGCGGGCGACTTCCGGCTATGCTGGTCACCTGACGGTGGCCGGGAGGCCTCATGATCCGCGATATCCTGAAAATGGGCGACCCGCGCCTGCTGCGCATCGCCGAGCCCGTGCAGCACTTCGACACGCCGGAATTGCGCGCCCTGCTGGAGGACATGTTCGACACCATGCACCACGCCGGCGGCGTGGGACTGGCCGCGCCGCAGATCGGCGTCAACCTGCAGCTGGTGGTGTTCGGCTTCGAGCCTGACCCGCGGGAATCCCTGGCGGGCAGCGAGCGCTACCCGCAGGCGCCCTCGGTGCCGCGCACCGTGCTGTTGAACCCCGTCGTCACGCCGTTGTCCGAGGAGAAGGAAGAAGGCTGGGAAGGCTGTCTCTCGGTTCCCGGCATGCGCGGGGCGGTGGATCGCTACCGACGCATCGTCTATCGCGGCGTCGATGCGGCCGGCGTGCCGATCGAATGCGAGGCCGAGGGTTTCCACGCGCGGGTGGTGCAGCACGAATGCGATCACCTGATCGGGCGTCTGTATCCGTCGCGGATCACCGATTTCAGCAAGTTCGGCTTCACCGAGGTGCTGATGCCGGACCTCGATCCGGCGCTTGAAGCCTGAGCCGGGTCACGGCGGGCGAGGCGTTCGGCCGCACGCTCTCGCGCCCGTCGCCGGCATGTGATACCAATGCCGGCTGCAATGCGCGCGGTGGGGGCCGTGCGAAGGTGTAGTCATCGGGGAGGAAACAGGCATGTCGGCAGCCACGTTGCCAGCCAACCAGGACACGACGCCCGACCGGGCCGCGGACCACCAGGCGCAGGTCTGCGCGTTGCTGGTCGAGCGCGGCGCGCTGAAGGACAACGACCTGGCACGGGCGCGTCGCCTGCACGAGGAGGCGCCGGAAGGCACCCTCACCGCCTTGCTGGCGCGGCTGGGCCTGGTCTCCGAACGGCACCTGGCCGATGCCTGGGCCGAACGCCTGGGCGTGCCCTTGCTGAGCGCCGCCGACGCGCCGCAGATGCCGCCGGCGGACGTGGACATCTCCGTGCGCTTCCTGCGCCAGCACCACGTGGTGCCGGTCGCCACCGCCGACGATGGCGTGCTGGGCCTGATGGTGGCCGACCCCGGCGATCCGTATCCCGCGCAGGCCATGGCCCTGGCCAGCGGCCGCGAGATCGCCCTGCGCATCGGCCTGCGCAGCGAGATCGACGACCTGATCGAACGCTATTACGGCCAGGGCCGGTCGGCCATGGGCACGATCGTGGAGAACCTGGAAGGCGGCGTCTCCGACGAGGAGGACGTCGAGCACCTGCGCGACCTGGCCTCCGAGGCGCCGGTGATCCGCCTGGTCAACCTGATCATCCAGCGCGCGGTCGAGCAACGCGCCTCGGACATCCACATCGAACCGTTCGAGAACCGCCTGAAGGTGCGCTACCGCATCGACGGCGTGCTGCACGAGGTCGAGGCGCCGCCGGCCAGCTCCACCGCCGCGGTGATCAGCCGCGTGAAGATCATGGCGCGGCTGAACATCGCCGAGCGGCGCCTGCCGCAGGACGGTCGCATCATGCTGCGCGTGCAGGGCAAGGAGCTGGACCTGCGCGTGTCCACGGTGCCCACCAGCTTCGGCGAGTCGGTGGTGATGCGCATCCTGGACCGCGAGGCGGTGGTGTTCGACTTCGCGCGCCTGGGCTTCACCGACGACTTCACGCGCCGCTTCACCGACGTGCTGGAACGCCCGCACGGCATCCTGCTGGTGACCGGCCCGACCGGCTCGGGCAAGACCACCACGCTGTACACGGCGCTGTCCAAGATCAACACGCCGGACGTGAAGATCATCACCGTCGAGGACCCGGTCGAATACCAGCTGGAGGGCATCAACCAGATCCAGGTCAAGCCGTCCATCGGGCTGGATTTCGCCGGCGCCCTGCGCTCCATCGTGCGCCAGGATCCGGACGTCATCATGATCGGCGAGATGCGCGACCTGGAAACCTGCCGCATCGCCATCCAGTCGGCCCTGACCGGCCACCTGGTGCTGTCCACGCTGCACACCAACTCGGCCGCCGGCGGCATCACCCGCCTGCTGGACATGGGCGTGGAGGACTACCTGCTGACCTCCACCATCAACGGCATCCTGGCGCAGCGCCTGGTGCGGCACCTGGATACCGACCTGGCGCAGCCCTACGAGGCGCTGCCGGAAGTGATCCGGCAATTCGAGCTCGAACGCTTCACCGACGCGCGCCCGATCCGGCTGTACAAGCCGGGCAGCAGCGAGGACAACCCGACCGGCTACCGCGGCCGCCAGGCCATCGTCGAATTCCTCACCATGAGCGACCCGCTGCGCCGCCTGGTCATGCAGCACGCCTCGGAAACCGACATCGAGAAGGCCGCCCGCGCCGAAGGCATGCGCACCATGTACGAGGACGGCCTGGCCAAGGCGGTGGCCGGCGCCACCACCATCGAGGAGGTGCTGCGTGTCACGCAGGAAGGCTGAAGGCGGGACCCGGTACCCGGGACCCGGTACCCGGGTGGCAAGTAGGGCGGTTCCATGGCAATGCCCGGAGCACGCGTTGCGGGATGTGGCATTGCGCGAGGCGGTTCGGTGGCCTGGATCAAGCCAATGTTTCACGCACCGTCCCAAGGATGGCGCAGCCAGGCAGGATGTGCGCAGGATGGGTTTTTCACGGGTCCCGGGTCCCGGGTCCCGGGTCCCGGTCCTCCAGCCATGAGCCAGTTCCGCTACCGCGCCATATCCGCGTCGGGCGAGGTGCTGCAGGGCCAGATGGAGGCGTCCAGCGTCGAGGACGTGGT
The DNA here is from genome assembly GCA_963821885.1 of uncultured Gammaproteobacteria bacterium. GTDB lineage: Bacteria > Pseudomonadota > Gammaproteobacteria > Xanthomonadales > Rhodanobacteraceae > Oleiagrimonas. The sequence continues at coordinate 224,103 of CAWGFN010000003.1, forward strand.
GGTGCGCCTGCAGGACCAGGGCCACACGCCGCTGGAGGCCAAGCCCGCCGACGCCGGCGGCGGCCTGTCGATGTTCGCCGGCCTGCTGCAGAAGGGCCCGTTCAGCGGCGACCAGCTGGCGCAGTTCACCCACCAGCTGGCCACGCTGATGAGCGCCGGCCAGCCGCTGGACCGCGCGCTGGGCATCCTTCTGGACCTGCCCGAGGGCGAGCGCGCGCGCAAGCTGGTCGAGCGCGTGCGCGAGCGCGTGCGCGGCGGTGGCACGCTGTCGCAGGCACTGGACGAGGAGCACGGCGTGTTCCCGCGCCTGTACGTGAGCCTGGTGCGCGCGGGCGAGGCCGGCGGTTCGCTGGACGTCACCCTGCGTCGCCTGGCCGACTACCTGGAGCGCGCCCAGGCGCTGCGCTCGAGCGTGATCAACGCGCTCATCTACCCGGCCTTCCTGATGGTCGGCGTGCTCGGCTCGCTGCTGTTGCTGCTGACCTACGTGGTGCCGCAGTTCGTGCCGGTGTTCAACGACATGAACGTGCCGATTCCGCTGATCACCCGCATCGTGCTGGGCATCGGCACGGTGATGCAGGAGGGCTGGTGGCTGATCGCCCTGCTGATCGTCGGCGGCGTGTTCTTCATCCGCATGCGCCTGCGCGATGCCGACACGCGCCGCGCCTTCGACGCCTGGAAGCTGCGCATGCGCGTGTTCGGGCCGCTGCTGCTGAAGATCGAGACCGCGCGCATCACGCGCACCCTGGGCACGCTGCTGAAGAATGGCGTGCCGATGCTGGGCGCCCTGCAGATCGCCCGTCAGGTCACCCGCAACACCGCGCTGGAGCAGGCGCTGTCCGAGGCCAGCGAGCAGGTCAAGGGCGGCGACGGCCTGAGCAGCGCGCTGGCCGCGTCCAAGCTGTTCCCGCGCCTGGCCCTGCAGATGGTGCAGGTGGGCGAGGAAGCCGGCGCGGTCGACGACATGCTGCTGAAGGTGGCCGACACGTTCGACAACGAATCAAGGCGATCCATCGACCGCCTGCTGGCGGCGCTGGTGCCGGCGCTGACCATCGTGATGACGGTGATGGTGGCGTTCATCATGGCGGCGATCCTGATGCCGCTGCTGAACCTGACAAGCAATATCGGTTGATTTGCGTTCGTAAGGAGAGAATTCGAGATGAGCAGTGAACGGTTTTATTTGGGTGGCGGGACTCGGTACCCGGTACCCGGTACCCGGGAAAGCGCTGTGACCGCGCGCGTCAGGTGCCCGGGTGCAGGTTCATCTGGCATCGCAGGTCGGGCATCGCCCGCCGTTCAAGAACGTGCGCTTGGCCGCAACGGCTCCATGGCGGACAAGGTTCGTCCCGCGACTTTTTCCGGGTACCGGGTACCGGGTCCCGAGTCCCGGCATCTGAGCGGCTTCACCCTGCTGGAAATGCTCGCGGTGATCGTGCTGATCGGCATCATCGGCTCGATCGTGGTCGGCGTGACCATCCACAACCTGGACCGCGGCAAGTACAAGACCGGGCAGACGCAGCTGAACACGCTCAGCGCGGCGATCGGCCAGTACACCATGGACAACGGCTCGCCGCCGCCGGACCTCAGCGCGCTGCTGACCCAGCCGTCCGGCGCCTCCGACTGGCTTGGACCCTATGCCAAGCCCAGCCAGCTCAAGGACCCCTGGGGCCATGCCTTCGGCTACAAGGTGCCGGGCGACCCGGGCAGCTACGAGCTGATCTTCTACGGCCAGGACGGCCGTCCGGGCGGCGAGAAGCTGGACAAGGACGTGACCTACCAGGGCGATTGATGACATGGCTTCGATCGTCGGGCATCGCGAATGGGGCATGCACGACCGTGCCCCTTCAGCGTGCCTGAAAGATCGACTCGTTCCATCACCCACGACAGACGCACCGCCTGCCGAACGACAGAAGAGCAGGCGACGAGCTTCTCCCGAGTCCCGGGTCTCCCACAAGGGGACTTCCTCACGGTCGCCGAGTCCCGAGTCCCGGCACTCCACCGGCTTCACCCTGCTGGAAATGCTGGTGGTGATCATCCTGGTGGCGATCGCCGCCACCGCGGTCGCCATCGCCGTCACCCGCGGCCTGGAATCGGCGCGCATCCGCGCGGCCAGCAGCGACCTCGCCGCGGCGCTGCGCTACACCCGCGTGCAGGCGATCGTGCACGGACGTGACGAAACCTTGCTGGTGGACGTGGCCGCGCACACCTACACCGCGCCGGGCCGCCCCTCCGTGCGCCTGCCCAAGGGCATCGACGTGGCGTTGACCAGCGCCGTCGCCGACCGCGTCGACGCGCACCGCGGGCGCATCCGCTTCTTTCCCGACGGCAGCTCCACCGGCGGCCGCGTCACCCTGAGCCACGGCCAGCGCGAATGGCACGTCAACGTGGCCTGGCTGACCGGCACGGTGGCCGTGGTGCAGACCAGGGCCGGGGGCTGAACATGAGACGCATCCGGCAACGCGGCTTCACCCTGCTCGAAGTGCTGGCGGCCACCGTGCTGCTGTCGCTGGCCTTCGCCGCCCTGCTGGGCGCGCTGGGACGCGCCTCGCGCCTGGCCGCCAACGCCGACGCGCACACCCGCGCGGCGCTGTGCGCGCAGTCGGCGCTGGATGGCGCGTTCCGCATGTCGCGTATCAAGCCGGGCGTGATGCGCGGTGAGTGCGATGCCCGGTTCAGCTGGACGCTGCAGACCCGTCGTTGGCAGCCGCCGGTCGCGCGGGACGCCACGCCGCCGCCACTGCAGTTGTACCGCCTGGACCTCGACGTGACCTGGGGGCGCGCCGCGCGCCCGCATCACGCCGGCTTCAGCACCCTGCGTGCGCAGATGGAGCTACCCGGTGATGACGGTGGCGACGACGGCGGGGACGAGCCGTGATCGCCGCGACCCTCCGACCGCGCGTGCGCGGCTTCACCCTGATGGAAGTGCTGGCGGCGCTGGTGCTGCTGTCGCTGCTGATGCTGGCGGTGTGGACCGGCATCCGCACCGCCATGCACAGCGTGCGCTTCGGCCAGCAGTTCACCGCGCGCACCGACGCGGTGCGCTCGGCGCAGGACTTCATGCGCAGCGAACTGGCGCAGGCGATCCGCCAGCCGTGGGGCCTGACCGACCAGCGCCGGATCATCGTCTTCACCGGCGACGCCACGCAGGTGCAGTACGTGGCGCCGCTGCCCGGCTACCTGGGCAAGCTGGGCCCGCAGCTGCAGACCGTCAAGCTGGTGCCGGACGCCGACGGCAACGGCTATCGCCTGGAAGTGTCCTTCGCGCTGCTGCCGCCGGACGGCAGCAAGCCCAGGCCCTTCGGCAAGCCGCAGGTGCTGCTGGACGGCATCCGCAAGGGCAACTTCAGTTACCGCGGCCTGGACAAGCTGCGCAAGCCGACCGACTGGACCGCGCGCTGGACCGACACCGACCGTACCCCGGTGCTGGTGCGCCTGGACCTGGACCTCGATCATGGCGACTGGCCGCAGCTGGTGGCGCCGATCCGCGTCGACGCGCGCGCGGTGGCCGGCACCGGTGGCCTGATCCGCCAGATCATGCGCCCGCTGGGGTCGCGGCCATGAGGCGGGGCCAGCGCGGGGTGGCGTTGCTGGTGGTGCTGTGGGCCACGGCGCTGCTGACCATCATGCTCGCGGCGTTCGCGGTGAGCATGCGCACCGAGGGCCTGCAGGCGCGCTACCAGTTCGACCAGGCGCGGGCGCGCTATGCGGCCCAGGCCGGCATCGCGCGCGCGGTGTACGCGCTGGTCGAGCGCGACCCGACGCGGCGCTGGATCGACGACGGCCGCCCGTATGCGTTCGCCTTCGACCAGGCGAAGGTGACCGTGCGCATGCACAGCGAGAGCGGCAAGGTCGACCTCAACACCGCCACTCCGCAACTGCTGACCGGCCTGTTCCACGCCGCCGGCCTGGACCACGATCGCGCCGAGGCGCTCAGCGAGGCGGTGCAGGACTGGCGTGACGGCGACAACCTGTCGCGCCCCAACGGCGCGGAGAAGAGCCAGTACCAGGAGGTCGGGCGCGAATACGGCCCGCGCAACGGCCCGTTCATCAGCATCGAGGAGCTACAGATGGTGCTGGGCATGACGCCGGACCTGTACATGCGGCTGGCACCGGCGATCACCGTGTGGTCCGGGCGCAACATGCCGGCGCTGGGCAGCGCGCCGGCGCTGGTCCTGCAGGCGCTGCCGGGCATCGACGCGCAGAAGGCCGCCGACTACATCCGCCTGCGCCAGCAGCGCGAGAGCGGCAGCGATCCGCTGCCGATGCTCGAGGGCGGCATGGCGGGCATGGGCGGTGGTGGCGACAGCGAGGACATCCGCGTGGTGGCGACGCTGCCCAACGGCACCAGCGCGCACCTGGACGTGGTGGTGCGCCTGACCGGCAACGGCGCCAACGGCCGGCCCTACAGCATCCTGCACTGGCGGCAGGGCGCGCCAGTCGACACGCCGCCCGCGAACGAGGCGCGCGCCGGTGCCGCCGGACGCGGCGGGTCGGGCAGGGCGTCGCGGGGCTGAGGCCGCGGGCGCGCGCTCAGGCTCGCGCGCGCTGGATCTGCTGGCGCAGGGCCTGGGTGGCGGCACGCGCGGCGTCGGCGAAATCGGCCTCCGCGCTGGCGTAGAGGATGGCCCGTGAGGAACTGATCATCAGGCCGGCGCCGGCGCTGTCGGCGCCTTCGCGCAGCACCGCCTCGACGTCGCCGCCCTGGGCGCCGATGCCGGGCACCAGCAGCGGCATGTCGCCGACGATGCGGCGCACCTGGCCGAGCTCGGCGGGGAAGGTGGCGCCGGTGACCAGCGCGCAGTTGCCGTGGGCGTTCCAGTCGCGGGCGATGGTCCCGGCCACGCGCTGGTACAGCGGCAGGCCGCCGCAGTCCAGGTTCTGGAAATCCGCGCCGCCGGGGTTGGAGGTGCGGCACAGCAGGATCACGCCCTTGTCGGCGCGGTCCAGGAACGGCTGGATCGAATCGCGGCCCAGGTACGGATTGAGCGTCACCGCGTCGGCGCCGTAGCGCTCGAAGGCCTCGACCACGTAGCGCTGCGCGGTGGAGCCGATGTCGCCGCGCTTGGCGTCGAGGATCACCGGCACGCCCGGATGGGCGTCGTGGATGTGCGCGATCAGCCGTTCCAGCGCGTCCTCGGCGCGCAGCGCGGCGAAGTGCGCGATCTGCGGCTTGAACGCGCAGGCGAGGTCGGCGGTGGCGTCGACGATGGCGCGGCAGAAGGTGAACACCGCGTCGGCGTCGCCGGCCAGCACCGCCGGGAAACGCGCCGGATCGGGATCCAGGCCGACGCAGACCAGGGTGTCGGCGTCGGTCCAGCGCGTCTTCAGGGCCTGCATGAAATTCATCGTCGTTCCCGTGGTGCTGTGCGTGGGTTGCCGTGCGCCGCATTCCAGCGGCGCGCGCTCACTCGAACGGCGTGCCGTCCGCGTGCAGGTAGGTCCAGCGCCCGTCGATGGTGCGCCCGATCATGCCATCGTCGGGGTAGTCCACCGCCTCGTTCTCCTTGCGGCTGCCGACCTCCAGGTACACCACGTCGGCGTCGCTGCGGTTGACCAGCGCGTGGGCATCGCCGGTACCGGCGCGGAAGCCCGCGCACATGCCCGGGTGCAGCACGGTCTCGCCGGCGTCGGTCACCAGGGTCGGCGTGCCCTCGAGGATGTAGACGAACTCGTCTTCCAGGGTGTGCGCGTGGCGCAGCGCCGAATGCGCACCCGGACCCAGGCGCGCCAGGTTGACGCCGAACTGCTCCAGGCCGAAGGCATCCCCCAGCGCACGGCGGGCGCGATCGCCCATGCGCTCGGCGAACGGCTTCGGATAACCCGACCCGGTGCGCTCCGGAAGTTCCCGGGGATCAATGGCCACAGGGTGCTTGTCCAAGGTGTAGCCCTCACATATGCCCAGAGGCCAGCCAAGCCGACCCCATCAAATCCCGAGCCCGAGCCCGAGCCCCGAGCCCCGAGTCCCGAGTCCCGAGTCCCGAGTCCCGAGTCCCGAGTCCCGAGTCCCGCCGGGTCCCGGGTCCCGGGTCCCGGGTACCGGGTACCGAACCCCGACCCCCGTCAAACCAGCTTCTTGTACCGCATGCGATGCGGACGCGCCCCTTCCTCGCCCAGGCGGCGCTTCTTGTCGGCCTCGTACTCGCCGTAGTTGCCGGGGAAGAACTCCACGTGCGAGTCGCCCTCGAAGGCCAGGATGTGGGTGGCGATGCGGTCCAGGAACCAGCGGTCATGGCTGATCACCAGGGCGCAGCCGGGGAACTCCAGCAGCGCGTCTTCCAGCGCGCGCAGGGTTTCCACGTCCAGGTCGTTGGAGGGTTCGTCGAGCAGCAGCACGTTGCCGCCCTGCAGCAGGGTCTTGGCCATGTGCAGGCGGCCGCGTTCGCCGCCGGACAGGGTGCCCACCAGCTTCTGCTGGTCGGTGCCCTTGAAGTTGAAGCGGCCGATGTAGGCGCGCGACTGGATCTCGAAGTTGCCGATGGTGATGATGTCCGAGCCGCCGGACACTTCCTGCCAGACGTTGTTCTTGCCTTCCAGCGCGCCGCGCGACTGGTCCACGTAGGCCAGCTTCACGGTGTGGCCGATCTTGATCTCGCCCGAATCGGGCTGCTCGACGCCGTTGATCATCTTGAACAGGGTCGACTTGCCGGCGCCGTTGGGGCCGATCACGCCGACGATCGCGCCCGGCGGGATCTTGAACGACAGGTCGTCGATCAGCAGGCGGTCGCCGAAGGCCTTGGACACGTTCTTGAACTCGATCACCTCGTTGCCCAGGCGCTCGCCCGGCGGGATGAAGATCTCGTTGGTCTCGTTGCGGCGCTGGTACTCGACCGCGTTCAGTTCCTCGAAGCGGTTCAGGCGCGCCTTGCCCTTGGACTGGCGGCCCTTCTTGGCCGAACGCACCCACTCCAGCTCGCGCTTGATGGCCTTCTGGCGGGCCTTCTCCTGCGCCGCTTCCTGCGCCAGGCGCTCGTCCTTCTGCTCCAGCCAGGCGGTGTAGTTGCCCTTCCAGGGAATGCCGCGGCCGCGATCGAGCTCGAGGATCCACTCGGCGGCGTTCTCCAGGAAGTAGCGGTCATGGGTGACCGCCACCACGGTGCCCGGGAAGTCGGACAGGAACTGTTCCAGCCAGTCCACCGACTCGGCGTCCAGGTGGTTGGTGGGCTCGTCCAGCAGCAGCATGTCCGGCTTGGACAGCAGCAGGCGGCACAGCGCCACGCGGCGCTTCTCGCCGCCCGACAGCGGGCCGACCTTGGCGTCCCACGGCGGGATGCGCAGGGCGTCGGCGGCCACTTCCAGCTGGCGCTCCAGCGCATGCGCGTCGTTGGCGGCCAGCAGGTTCTCCAGTTTCTCCTGCTCCTTGGCCAGCGCGTCGAAGTCGGCGCCTTCCTCGGCGTAGGCGGCGTAGACCTCGTCCAGCCGCGCCTGCGCCTTGAGCACCTCGCCGACGCCTTCCTCGACCACTTCGCGCACGGTCTTGTCCGGATCCAGCTCCGGCTCCTGCGCCAGGTAGCCGACCTTGATGTCCGGCGCCGGGCGCGCCTCGCCCTGGAAGTCGGTGTCCACGCCGGCCATGATCTTGAGCACCGTGGACTTGCCCGCGCCGTTCAGGCCCAGCAGGCCGATCTTGGCGCCGGGGAAGAAGCTGAGCGAGATGTCCTTGATGATCTGGCGCTGCGGGGGGACGACCTTGCTGACCCCGTTCATGGTGTAGATGTACTGCATGGAGCCTCCGGCGAGATCCACGGCACCGGCCAAAGGGCGGGTGGTGCGATCCGAATGGGTATAAACCGTTCATTATAGCTGGTCGCGGGGACTTCCGATGAACACCCGGCGATGGATTGCGTCGCCGCCGGGCGGCCTCAGGCGGTCCTTGGCGCGGCCAGCTCGAACAGCGCGCCGGCCGTGCGCGCATGCAGCGACGCGGCGTCGAAGCCCGGCGGCAGCATGCCGGCGATCTCCAGCATCACCGCGCCATGCAGGGCGGCCCAGATCTGGTGCCCGAAGATAGGCGCGTCGACCGCGACGATGCCCTCGTCGATCAACACGTCCACGTGCGCGCGTATGGTGCGCCACATGCGTTCGTGCGCCTGCCTGTAGGCGGGGTCGTCGCGCCGGGTCTGCGGGTATTCGAACATCAGCCGGTAGGTGGCCGTGTTCCCGCGGGCGAAGGCGATGTAGGCATCGCGCACGGCGATGCTGCGGGCGCGACCGTCGCCGGGCGTATCCAGCGCCCGTTCCAGGGCTTCGGAAAAACGGTTCAGGCCGCGCACGCGCACCGCCGTGATGATCGCTTCCTTGTTGTCGAAGTAGCGGTAGGGCGTCATGGTTCCGACACCCAGCTCGCGGGCCAGCCGGCGCAGGGTGACGGCGGCCGGGCCTTCCTCCACGTACAGGCGCGCCGCGGCCTCGCAGAGCCGCTCGCGGAAGGCCTCGGTTTCCTGTTCGCTGAGCGCGCGCGGCACGTCAGCGGCCCTTCACGCCCAGGGTCCTGCGAAAGAAGGCCAGGGCGTCGGCATTGACCCGCGCATGCACCTTGGCGCGATCCACGCCGGGCGGGTCGGTGCACAGGGGGCCGATGTCGCGGGCCAGTTCGGCCGAGCACGGCGACAGGAAGACCCAGTGGTCGGCCAAGGGCACCTGCTTGATCGCGTAGAGCGTCTTGATCAAGGGCGCGATGTGCCGTGCGTTGGCTTCCGGCACAAGCACGCTGTCGTGCTGGCCGTAGTAGAGGAAGATGGGCGTGTGCACGTCATCGAATCCGTGCCTGCCAAAGAGCAGGCTGAGCGGCGCCATGGCGAACACGGCCTTCACGCGCGGGTCGGCAGTATTGCCGAAGCGGCCCAGCTGCCCCTGCATGTCCTCGAATACCTGGGCCGGCGTCTTGCCCTGCCTGGCGGCTTCCGCCTCGAAGGCCTTGCGCTTGCCACAGACCTCCTTGTCCTGCGGATAGTGATCGCAGAAGGCGATGAAGCGGACGAAGCGCGGCTTGGCTCCGGCCAGCATCAGGCCCGTGTACCCGCCCGCCGAGAAGCCGGCGACGCCGATGCGGCCGGGGTCGATCAGGCGCTTCCAGCGCGGGTCGTTCAGCAGCATGGTGATGGCGGCCTTCACCTGCACCGGACGCCCGGCGAGCACGTCGATGGTGCCGACCTTGCTGGTGTCGCGGTAGTCGTCGCCGAGCTGGTTCAGCGTGGCCACGATGAAACCGTGGCGCGCCAGGTACGTGGCCAGATCGTGGTGCCCCAGGTTGCTGCCCCCGTTGCCGTGCGAGATCACCACCAGCGGTTTGGCGCCCGGGATCGCCGGGGCCCCTGGCGTGGCCGCCACGTTGTAGGGCCCGAAAGCGGTCGTGCCCCGGACCGCACGCGGTGAGGGGTAGAACACAAAGCCGTCCGCCGGCTTGCCGCTGACCGGGTCGGTGATCTTGATGCTCGCGATGCCCGCGCCGGTGATGCCGGAAGCCGTCGCGCACAGGGGAAGGAACAGGGCGAATAGCAGGGTGAGTCGGGACAGCTTGCGTGCGGTCGACATGAAGAGAGGTTCCGTGGACTGGTTACGTACATCGTACGATACAGTGTACGAAACAAGGCGCGCAAGCCCGTCAGGCCAGGCCTGGCAGCGGGGAAGAGGCGCGGCGCGATGACCGTGATGCCCTGGCGCGACGGCACGACGATCTGGCGGGCGCCTTCATCGCGGGGAGCGGTGCCATGTCGTGGCGGGCGGCCGGCTGCCCGCGAATGGCCATGCCCCGGTACCGGAATGGCCTCGTCAGCCCGGCATGCTTGGTGGAATCTCGGGCGTGGATGGGGATCGGCATGAGCATGGTTTGTCGTGATCGCCGGGCGCGGGGCGGGCTGCGGCTGGATGGGCGCCTGCGCCGCTGGGCCGTGCGCCATGGCCGCGTGGCGTGCTTCGTCCACGAGCTGTTCTGGTTCGGGATCAAGCAGGCCTGGGCCTGCCTGTTCGGCGCCCTGATGCTGGCCTTGCTCCTGGCCACCTGGTTCCTGTGGACGCCGGACTGGCCCCTGGCGCGCTACGACGTGGTCACCCTGGGCGCGGTCGCGATCCAGGCCGTGCTGCTGCTGACGAGGCTGGAAACCCCGCGCGAGGCGCTGGTGATCGTGCTGTTCCACGTCACCGGCACCGCGATGGAGCTGTTCAAGACCGCCACCGGATCGTGGATCTACCCGGGGCCCTCGCTGCTGCACCTGGGCGGCGTGCCGCTGTTCACCGGTTTCATGTACGCCTCGGTGGGCAGCTACATCGCCCGGGTCTGGCGGCTGTTCGATTTCCGCTTCCAGCGCCATCCGCCCTGGGGTGCCACGGCCGTGCTGGCGCTGGCGATCTACGCCAATTTCTTCACCGACCATTACGGCCTGGACCTGCGCCTGGCGCTGTTCGCGGCCGCGGCGTGGCTGTTCGGGCCCTGCGTGGTGCATTTCCGGGTCCGCCACTGCCACCGCCGGATGCCGCTGCTGCTGGGCTTCACGCTGGTGGCGTGCTTCATCTGGCTGGCCGAGAACCTGGGCACCTGGACCCGCACCTGGGCCTACCCGACGCAGCGCCACGCCTGGCACATGGTGCCGCCGGCCAAGATCGGCTCGTGGCTGCTGCTGATGATCATCAGCTACGTCATGGTGTCCGCGCTGTACCGGCACCGCTTGGGGTGCCGGCCACCCGGGGGCTGAATATATTGGGTTGCGGAGGGGGGTGGGATACCATGAGCGCTTGAACCGCGTTCGATCCCACGCCCGAGGAGCCCCCATGTTTCCCGCATCCATGACCATCGCCGGCTTCGACGACGAACTGGCCAAGGCCATCGCCGACGAAGCCCAGCGCCAGGAAGACCACGTCGAGCTGATCGCCTCGGAGAACTACGCCAGCCCGCGCGTCATGGAGGCCCAGGGGTCGGTGCTGACCAACAAGTACGCCGAAGGCTACCCGGGCAAGCGCTACTACGGCGGCTGCGAATATGTGGACGTGGCCGAGAACCTGGCCATCGACCGCCTGAAGAAGCTCTACGACTGCGACTACGCCAACGTGCAGCCGCATTCGGGTTCGCAGGCCAACCAGGCGGTGTACTTCGCGCTGCTCTCGCCGGGCGACACCATCCTCGGCATGAGCCTGGCGCACGGCGGGCACCTGACCCACGGCGCCAAGCCGAACCTGTCGGGCAAGATCTTCAACGCCGTGCAGTACGGCGTGAACGAGCACGGCCTGGTCGACTACGACGCGGTCGAGAAGCTGGCGCTCGAGCACAAGCCGAAGATGATCGTGGCCGGCTTCAGCGCGTACTCGCAGGTGCTGGACTGGGCGCGCTTCCGCGCCATCGCCGACAAGGTGGGTGCCTACCTGTTCGTGGACATGGCGCACATCGCCGGGCTGGTCGCCGCCGGCGTGTACCCCAGCCCGCTGCCGCACGCGCACGTGGTCACCTCGACCACGCACAAGACCCTGCGCGGCCCGCGCGGCGGCCTGATCGTGGCCAAGAACCCGGCCGAGGATCTGGTCAAGAAGCTGCAGTCGATCGTCTTCCCCGGCATCCAGGGCGGCCCGCTGATGCACGTCATCGCGGCCAAGGCCGTGGCCTTCAAGGAAGCGCTGGAGCCGGACTTCAAGGCCTACCAGCAGCAGGTCGTGACCAACGCCAAGGCGATGGCGAAGACGCTGATCGAACGCGGCTACCAGGTCGTCTCCGGCGGCACCGAGAACCACCTGGTGCTGATCGACCTGATCGACCGCGGGCTGACCGGCAAGGACGCGGAGGCCGCGCTGGGCCGCGCCCACATCACGGTCAACAAGAACACCGTGCCGGGCGACCCGCAGTCGCCGTTCGTGACCTCGGGCCTGCGCATCGGCACCCCGGCGGTGACCACGCGCGGCTACACCGAGGCCGACTGCGTGGAACTGGCCGGCTGGATCTGCGACGTGCTCGACGCGCACGAGAACGACAGCGTGATCGCCGAAGTGCGCGAGAAGGTCACGGCGCAGTGCAGGAAGTATCCGGTTTATGGCTGACGTTATTGCAGCGGGACTCGGGACTCGGGACTCGGGACTCGGAAGAGCCCCGTTCCCGTCTCTATCCCCGTTCAATACCGGTCGCAGTGCCGCGCCAGCGTCATGGGCACCTCGATCCGCATACTGTCAGCGCAACCCGAGTCCCGAGTCCCGAGTCCCGAGTCCCGACTAAAACGAATGCATTGCCCCTTCTGCCAGCACGAAGACACGCGCGTGATCGATTCGCGCCTGACCGACGACGGCTCGACCGTGCGTCGCCGTCGCGAGTGCGAGCACTGTGGCGAGCGCTTCAACACCTTCGAGAATGCCGAGCTGAAGCTGCCGGCCATCGTCAAGAGCGACGACCGCCGCGAGAACTTCGACGAGCGCAAGCTGCGCACCAGCTTCGAGCGCGCGCTGCAGAAGCGGCCGGTGGCCAGCCGCGACGTCGACGACGCCGTGCGGGCGATCATCCAGGACCTGCGCCGCAGCGGCGAGCGCGAGATGGCCTCGCGCCAGGTCGGCGATCTGGTCATGCGCGAGCTGAAGAAGCTCGACCAGGTGGCCTACGTGCGCTTCGCCTCGGTGTACCGCCGCTTCGAGGACGTGCAGGCCTTCCGCGAGGAGATCGAGCGCCTGGAGCGTGACCTGCCGGAACTGCAGGGCCTGCAGCTGCCCCTGCTGGATGGCGAGGGCGGACGAATGACAAGAAGCCGTCCTGATGGCGCCGGCATTCGCCGCCCTCGATCATGTCCACATGGCGCGGGCCCTGCGCCTGGCCGAGCGCGGCCTCAACACCACCCAGCCCAATCCGCGCGTCGGCTGCGTGATCGCCCACGGCGAGGCGGTCGTCGGCGAAGGCTGGCACGAGCGCGCCGGCCAGCCGCACGCCGAGGTCCACGCCCTGCGCGAAGCCGGCGAGCGGGCGAAGGGCGCCACCGCCTACGTGACCCTGGAGCCGTGCGCCCACCACGGCCGCACCCCGCCGTGCGCGGACGCGCTGGTGGCCGCCGGCGTGGCGCGCGTGGTGATCGCCGCCGAGGACCCGAACCCGCAGGTCGACGGCCGCGGCATCGAGCGCCTGCGCGCCGCCGGCATCGCGGTCGAGACCGGCCTGATGCGCGAGCCCGCGCGCGAACTCAACATCGGCTTCTTCCATCGCCTTGAGCGCGGCCGGCCGTTCGTGCGCGTGAAGCTGGCGATGAGCCTGGACGGCCGCACCGCGCTGGCCGACGGCACCTCCAAATGGATCACCGGCGAGGCCGCGCGCGCGGACGTGCAGCGCTGGCGCGCGCGCAGTTCGGCGATCCTCACCGGCAGCGGCACCGCGCTGGCTGACGATCCGCGCCTGACCGTGCGCCTGGACGACCTGCCGCACGTGCCGCCGCTGCGCGTGCTGCTCGACCGCGCCCTGCGCACGCCGGAAGGCGCGCACCTGCTCGACGGCAGCGCGCCGACGCTGGTCGTGCACGGCGCCGCGGCGACGCCCGACCTGCGTTTCGCCGCGGTCGAAAGCGCCGTCGCTGGACGAGGACGACGGCGGGCTCGACCCGGTCGCGGTGCTGGCGCTGCTGGCCGCGCGAGAGGTCAACGAGCTGCACGTCGAGGCCGGCCCCACCCTGTGCGGCGCGTTGTTCGCCGCCGGCCTGGTCGACGAACTGCTGCTCTACGTCGCGCCGGTCCTCCTCGGCGACCGCGCCCGGCCGCTGCTGGCCTGCCGCCGTTGGCGGACATGTCGCAGCGGTGGGGGCTCGACGTTTTCGATCGCCGCTCCGTTGGCGACGATCTGCGCCTGCGTCTGCGACCGCATGCGTAGGGCGGACTCTGTCCGCCGTTCCGGTTTTCTCATCCAATCGAGAGCGGTTCCGTCCGGCTGGCGCCGGCCGGGTTATTTCTATTGCTTGCCCACAAATGCGCCGGGAGCGCATTTGAACGGCGAAGCCGGCCCGAAGGGCGAAGGGCAGGACGCCCGGAGTCATGGAAGTAACCATGACAAGGACACCCCAGCGTCCGCGCCCTACGCGCCTGCGGCGCTCCGGGTCCGCTCCGGGTTCCGGGGGTTCGCCGACAGCACATCCTGTGCTGACGACGAACTGGCGCACATCCCTGTGCGCCACCCTTCGGGCCTGATCCTCCACCCTCCGCCGCTACCGAAGGGGAATGGTCGCAGGTCGGGTCATCTGGCAGGGATGCGCTGCTGCTGGCGAGCTTGGGCTGCAGACAGCTTGCGGCCAGAAGCGGAGATTGAAGACCCAACGATGTGTGGTCCTACAGCCGACCCGTTTCGAACGATCTTTCCCAGCCATCGGCGCTCACCACACGACCGGCTTTGAACGTGAACTCCACTCGGGACATGCGTTTGCCTTGGGTGTCGATGAACTCCACTTCAATCTTCTGCTGTGAGCAAGGATCAGCCGGCATGTCCATGTAATCCCAACCGAGGAAGCGGTAAGTGTCCGCGTGCATCATTCGCGCAAGCTCGCGAGCGCCATGGACGCCAGTTCCCAACGGACGACTCACGTCGCCTGCGCCGAGGTGGAAACGGGCAGATGGGGCGACTAGCGCCGCGAGCCGGTCACTCCGGCTTGTCGCCAGCTTGATGACCTCGACGGCACGAAGGCTCAGGAATCGATGCAGTTCGCTTGCGCCGGTCATGTCCGGCAGGCCGCACTCTGAAGGTCCCGCGAGTGCGGAACCTGTCGTCAAGGCCAAGACAATGCAAACCAGCCATTTATGCATGTTCATCGGTAGAGCGTGGCGTATTGATTCGGTGACAGCAATGGGTCGGACCCGGCCTTTCGAAGCATCATCGACCATCGCAGGGAAGGTCAGGGCAGCTTGCGGCCATAAGCAGCCACCTGACCCACTTACCCCCGCCCTCTTATTGTCGTCCCACGTAAAATCGGGCTAGCGCAATCATCTTGCCTGGAGCCGCACGTGAATGAGCACCTTCCTCCGAAGGACTTGCACACACTTCTTGAGTTGATGCGAGAGGAGACCACATGGGCAAACCGAGAGCACACACTCGGCAGCGTGGCGAAGGACAACGCTGAACTTGTCGCCGAGATCGCCGGTTTCGAGCGTGACGGCACGGTGGCTTTGCTCGCCAGCCTTCTCACTCTCGCCGCGCACCAGTCCGAGTGCCTCCGCTTCGAGCTTCTGGCCGCCCTCGCTCTCATCTACTGCAAGGGCCAACAGGTTGCCACGGTCGAAGATGCGCGACGCTGGCATGGTGCCATCGGCGCATCGAACAGTGTCAGTGGAGAGGATCCGGCAGAAGACGTGTTCGTCTCCCTTGTTGGAAATGCAAGGGGCGATTACCGCATATTGGAAGGGGTGTGGGAAGCCGCTGGTTTTTACACCCAGCTCATGACTGACATTGTCTCCGGCATGCCTGATACCGGCCACTATCGCCCACTCAAACGCGCTGTACAGGCACTCCTTCGCCTCTCGGACGTTGTCTGTACCCGCTCCGATCTCCACCGTTTCGAGCCAGGCGGTGAAAATACCCCGGAGTCGCTTGAGACGGGCGGTCTTGATGCGACCGCGCTCCGCTCACGTGTCACGTTGACCAATCGCATTCTCCGTGCGGCGGGCATAGCGATCGCCGACCTTGCTCTTTTCTTCCTCGACCCGGGACAGATCAGTACGCTAGATGGTCAGACGCCTGGAGCTGGAACGCTTGAACAGCGGCCGCTGCTGCGCGCGAGGGACGGCATTGTGGTCGTGCTGCCCACCGCCCTTTCTATCGCTCTCCGCCACGCGGTAATAGCGTTCGCCAATCGAACTGGAGAGCTAAGCAACCTCGACGCGGCGTTAGCCAACGCCCATGCACGTACCTTCTTTGAAACGCCAGTCTTCGGCAATGGCGGACGTTTACGACTCTCCTGGCAGAGTCACAAGACGACCCGATCGGCGATTGTCGCCTCCTCGGTAGATGTCGGGCATCCCTTGATGCTCCAGTTCGTCCTGCCCTCCATGCGGCACCACCCAGCCACAGGTTTCAGCGGTATGGTTCGGCTCGATGAGAAGACTACGAACTTCCTTGACGCCAGCGCTGAAAAGACCGCCGCTGACCTCGCCAACCAGCCCGATTTCCAGCGCGGCATGGTCGTGCGCGTCGGTTGTGGCTGGGGTGCAGGCTTTGCCGGCACGGAGCCCCAATTGCCTGAAGGATGGCAGTTCGAATGGATGTCTAGCGCGGATTTTGTCCGCATAGGGTCGCTGTCTGAGATGTCCCCGCTTGCCTTCTGGCGTGTGCAGGATGCGGAAGAGGTGATTACGCGAGCCGGTGTGCAAATCATCAACATAAACGGCATCCTCAATCTCCTTGGCTGGGTGCGCGCTAATGACGGCCACATGGTCCCCCACCACCAATTGCCAGAGGGGCGCATCACACCCGAGCACCCGCTTATGCTGCAGATCCCGACGAATATGCTCCGTGACGTGCGCATAGCGGCAGACACGGGATACGACCGGCACCGCACCCGAGACAACAGTGGAAAATGGCACAGGGTGATGCGACCTTCGGCGGAGGACTTCTTCCCGACCGAACGCGAAAGCAAATGCTACGCGTCCATAGACGAGCTCGACGTCCAACGTCTGACCTGTGTGTATGAAGGACAAAATAACCTTTGGGTGACGCTTGAAGCCCCCGGCATGCAAGATCACGCGCTCCTCATCGAACTTGCCAAGATGGTACGCGCGTGGATTGGACGGGTTGGCGAGGCGCTTGAAACCTTTAGTGAGAGAACAACCAATAAGTCGGTGAAGGTCTACCTACATTTTGTAGGTGACGACGACATCGACCGGTTCGAGAAAGAGGCAGTTCCCCGTGACCTGAATGCGTTCTGGCGACTCGAGCGTGTCCGTGAACAGGGGGCGCTTCGGGTTGTGCTTGAGGACGGGTACCTTGCTGGTTTCCGTGCGTCGGATAATCGAGCAGAACGCGCCCTTGTGCGTGCACTCGGCACCGCATTTGCCACCCTCCTCCGACTAGATGCACCGGCCGACAAGGCAATTGCGGTCGAGCAGATGGCGGTCCCCAATGACACTGCGCGAAGCTTCCACCTCATGCAGACGTGCGACTTCAGTGACTATGTGCGCAACTCGCTGACCAGGCACCTTCTGACCATCGAGAACATCGAGTTGGGTGCAGCCCGGATTGAGCTAGGGTGGCGCGCTGTTGCCGCCGATGCACCAGCACGCTACGAAGGCAAGAAGGCGGTCGGGAGGCTCCTCAACGATGTGGTTGATGTGCTCCTCCGTGACCTGCAGGGCGAGCTATCCTGCTTTGATCGCAAGAAGACCCTCATGCGCCTTCTTGAAAACTGCGAGCGGGCACGTGGTGACGAGAACCACTGGCACCGCACGGCCGCTGCCGTCCTCGGCCTACATGCCGGAGAGGACGGTGTCGAGGCGACGATTGCCAATCAATTAGGGCGTTATGCCGGTGCGGCAGTGACTTCCCGGCTGGTCATCGAACTGGCTCTCTGCGCGTGCCCAACAAATGGCGATATTGAGCCCTCCGACATGGCGCTAGGTCGACTTCTTGCACGTGCGGCACTACTTTTTCGCATTGGTGGCATGTCGGATGCAGTGCGCTTCGGCGCGCTGCCGGCTGAGGTCGATATCTCCCCTCTCGGTGATCTTCTCTTCCGTGACGAGCTCGGGGAGATGGTGCTCGAACCCTTGCTGTCGAGAGCGACCAACGAGCGCTTCGAAGCGCATGCTGCACGGTTCGAGCGGCACTACGCGCAAACGGAGGGTGTGGCCGGCGGGGAGGACTGTGTGGACGATGTCAAGGTCGATAGCGACACCGAGACCTTCCTTGGTTTCTGGAAGGCGGAAATGGGCTTTACGCTCCATGACGGCCTCCGCTTCGTCAATGCACTCGAATCAATCGGAATGGTGCAACACTCGGCGATTTTTACTATGAAATGGAGCCAACTGGTGGCTGCTGGCAAGTCGGCAGAGCTCGACGATGACGTCGCTAGCGCGTTCCTGGATCAATTCGTACTCAGCACGCGCCCAAATTGGGACGAGGTGCCGAACGGGTTTGACCTTTCCGACATCTATCCGTGGCGGTTTGGTCGGCGCTTGTCAGTTGCGGCCCGACCCTTGTTACGGATGGACGAAAGCCATGACCCGTTGATGATCGTAGCGCCCGGGCTCCTGCGCGCTTCCTTGCAGTACGTCTTTGATGGGGCATACACGGGGCGGCTCAAACGGGAGTTCTTTCGCACGGAAGGGATGCGGGACGACTGGCTGGGGGAAGCTCGGGAAGGACACACGTTCGAAAAGACCCTAGAAAGGGAGCTCTGTGAGGCGGGATGGACTGTTCGACGCGGCATTGGCTTTCCGGAAATCCTACGGCGAAAGCTGCCAACAGACCCAGGCGACATCGATCTTCTCGCTTGGCGTCCGGACCGCAATCAGGTGCTTATAGTCGAATGCAAGGATCTTTCACTTGCCCGAAACTACTCAGAAATCGCCTCTCAGCTCTCCGAATACCAGGGCGATGACGTAAAGGGCAAACCAGACAAACTCAAGAAGCATCTGAAGCGCGTGACGCTCGCACGAGAGAACCTCGCTGACATGGCTCGATTCACGTCCGTGACCGATCCTGAGCTGGTGTCCTGGCTTGTCTTCAGTGGCGCGTCTCCAGTCGCTTACGCGCAGTCGCAGATTGCTGCACTGGAAGGTACCCGTGTCGGACGGCCAAACGACCTTCTTGAATTCTGATGGAAGGTAAATAGCGTCACTTTCAACGTGACTCTCGACGTAGGAACGTTCGAGGTGGAAGTCTGCGCGGTCGTCGATGACGTAATCAACATCCCTCTTCCTTCTGGAGCGTCTGCTTAGGGTCGGCTCCGGCCTATCGGTACATCTCTGCCACCGACTATGACCGCAAGGGCAGCCCACGGCCAGCAGCGGTCGTTCAACACCAGTGTTAGCCGTCATATCGTATCGCCTGACAAGACAATCACATCGTACCCTTCATGCAGTTCACACTCGTGGAGCAGGCGCTTCCAATCGCCCTCCGGGAGCAACCGCTTTGTCTCGTAGATTACGTAAAGAAGGTTCTTCCATTGCCTTGAACGGTATCCACTTGCATCCGCAAGAATTTCATCAGCTATCCGTTTCGCTTCTTTTTTGGTCTTGGCAAATTTGTATTCGATCAGCGTTTTCAGGGAGGCAATCCCGGTGTCAGGCTCGAAATTCTTTATAGGTTTTGTAAGTGCAGGCTTTCGTTTCAAATCCGGGTAGTAGCACTTCAGGATAGCCTCAATTCTCACATGAACATCGTTTTCGTTTGCAGGAGGAGAATTGTAAATTTCATCATCGCAAAGCGCGTAAACGCTCCTTTGAACGATTTCCCGTAACTCTTTATTTACCCGCTCCCCAGCTTCGTTGGTTGGGCAGATAGCTTCAATTGCCAACACAAAGGGGCGCAGTTTTTCCGCCCATACTAGATACGGCTCTTCTGGCCCCATCTCGCTATTTGAGATTCCATCCGCGGCAATAAGGGGACGGAGGGAATTAAGTTCCTCTCGACCGTCAGCTTCGGGTCGTAACCGGCCACGATGCTGCATGGCTTGCACCCGCCACGCCTAGCTCACGCGCAACACCTCGTCCCAGCAGGTGGTGTACAGCGGGCTCATCATGCCGCGTTGCATTCGCCAGCGGCGGTCGGTCTGGACGCCGGCGTGGCCGATGTCGAGGGAACCGCGGCCCCAGCGGTGGTTGGCCTGGTCGAGGATGGTCATCAGACGCTCGCGGCGATGGTCGCGTTCGGGGGGTGGGGCGTCGAACAGGGTGCCCTGCGCGTGGGTCCTGGGGCGCAGGTCGTCGAGCATCACGCCGGCCTTCACGTAGCGATGGTTGTCGCGCCAGATGCTGCGCAGCACGGCGCTCGCCCAGGCGGCCAGGGTGGCGGTGTCGTCGGTGGCCACGGGCAGGCGGATGCTGCGGACGGGGGCGTACTGGGCGTCCTGCGGGCGGAAGCGGTTGGTCTCGATCCACACGCCGATGCGGCCGGCGATGGCGCCTTGACGGCGCAATTTCTCGGCGGCGCGGGCGGCGTGCACGTGGATCGGTTCGCGCAGTTCCTCGACGCTGTACAGCGGGGCGCCGAAGGAGCGCGAGGCGATGATCTGCTGCTTCGGCGGCGGTTCGGTCTCCCAGGCCAGGCAGGGCACGCCCTGCAGCTCGCTGACGGTGCGCTCGACGACCACGTTGAAGCGCTCGCGGATGCGCCGGGCGTCGCAGCGCCTGAGGTCGGCGGCGGTGGCGATGCCGGCGCCGACCAGCGCGCCGGACAGCTTGCGCCCGATGCCCCAGACATCGCCGACCGGCACCTCGGCCAGGACCCGCTCCAGCGCCCTCTCGCCCAGCGCGGTCAGGTCGCACACGCCGTTCCAGTGCGGCTGCTTCTTGGCGCAGCGGTTGGCCAGCTTGGCCAGGGTCTTGGTCTGTCCGAAGCCCACGCACACGGGCAGACCGGTCCAGCGTTTCACCCGCTCGCGGATGGCGTGGCCGGTGCCGACGGTGTCGACCGGGTGGTGGGTGAAGTCCAGGAAGCACTCATCGATGGAGTACTGCTCCACGTCCTGCGGGGCGACGAACTGCGCCAGCACGGCCATGAAGCGGGCCGACATGTCGCCGTACAGCGTGTAGTTGCTGGAAAAGGCGATGACCGGCCAGCGTTTCTTGCGGGCCTGGTCGCGCAGCTGGAACCATGGCTGCCCCATGGGGATGCCCAGCGCCTTGGCCTCGGCGCTGCGGGCGACCACGCAGCCGTCGTTGTTGGACAGCACCACGACGGCGGTGCCCTCGCCCAGGTCGGGCCGGAAGACGCGCTCGGCCGAGCAGTAGAAGCTGTTCGCATCCACCAGGGCCATGCGGCGTGGCGCGGACATCAGCCACCCCGCTTGAACGTGCGCATGGAGCTGACGACCACGCCCCAGATCTCCAGCGTGTCGCCGTCGTCGAGAATCCGCGGCTTGAAGTGCGGGTTGTCCGGCAGCAGGGCCAGCTTGCCGCCGACCTCGCCCAGGCGCTTGATGGTGTATTCGCTGTCGATGTTGGCGACCACGATGTCGCCTTTCCTGGCGTCCAGCGCGCGGTCGACCACCACCCGGTCGCCGTCGTGGATGCCGGCGCCCATCATCGACCAGCCCGACACCCGGAGCACGAAGGTCGCCGCCTCGTGTCCCTCGATGGTCAGCGCCTTGTTGAGGTCGATGGTGTCCTCCAGGTAGTCGTCCGCCGGGCTCGGGAAGCCGGCCGGCACCTGGTGCGCGAAGGCCATCAGCGACAGCTCCGACGGCGCGAGCGGCCATCGGCACGGGGTCCTCGGCCCGGGTGGGCTGGCGGTAGGCGTCCAGGTAGGCGACCACGGCGGGCACCTGGCTCTGCGGCACGCGGACCCGGCGGGTGGGTTCGTCGAAGCTCGGTTTGCGGCCGGCGCCCGGGCGGGCGCCGCCGTGGGATGGGGTGGTCATGGGGCGATCTTGAAAGTGGACCGGAAATCAAGATTACAACCGCGCCGTCTCACCCGTCGAGAGGCATCCGGGGGAGCGTCGAATGACAAGGCGGCACGCGCCGAGGGAGGGGCCAGGTCGACCTGGCCCCAGGCATCAAGCCACGCGCCAGCCCGCCTCACCGGCCCTTCTGAAGGTACCGCACCGCCTTGTTGAAGATGAACGGGTCGGTGGTGCCGGCGGTGTCGGGGGTGGTGTCGCGGCCACCGCTGAGGATGAAGCTGAAGTCCGAGCCGCCCACCTGCGCGTTGCCGTGGCAGCCCATGCAGCCGCCCATGTTGTAGGTGTGCCCGGCGTGGGCGACGTTGTGGAAGGCGCTGCCGTCGAGGTTGAAGTCGGTGATGGTGTTGGACAGGGTGCCGCCTTCGGTGGGGCCCAGCTGCGGGTTGTAGGAATAGAACTTGCCGCTGAAGACCTGCAGGTCGTAGTCGGTCTCGATGGTGCTGTTGGCCTGGTAGTAGGTGGCGGCGTCGGCGCCGGTGTAGGTCCGGCCCGGGGTCGGCTTGTTGATCGGCCTGGCCTGCACGTTGACCAGCTTGTAGTACGCCCAGGGCGATTTGCCGTGGGTGAGGGGGAAGTACCGCTTCAGGTAGCTGGCGATCGCCGCGTGCGCTTCGGCGTTGACGGCGATGATGGCCGGCGGGATGGCGTGGATGCGGCGGTTCACCTTGATGGTGCCGGTGACCAGCCCGGTGTTGGGCGTGTTCGAGTAGTTGAGCTGCTTGCCGGCGTCGCCGAATTCAGCCTCGGTGAAGGTGAACGACTGCGGCGCGCTGGCGGTGGCGTTGATCGAGGCCACGGCCGGCGTCAGCGGCGAGGAGGCGGCGGTGCCGACCATGTTGCCGTTGACGTCCTCCACCGGCTTGCCGCTGGCGTCGAGGATGTTGTCGGCCTGCTCGAAGGTGGCGAAGATGAAGTACGGCGCCGAGGGCGTCTTCTGGATGATGTGCAGGCCGACCAGCGCCAGCGTCTCGTCCACCGGGATGATGTGGGTCACCTTGCCGACGGTGTTCTTCGCGTAGTAGCGCACCCGGGTGGTGTAGAAGCGGCTCGCGTCCTCGTTCGGGCCCAGGCGCCGCCACGCGGCCTTCAGCTCGATGGTGCCGTAGGGGAAGCTGACCATGGACGTCGAGCCGGGCGCCGGATCCTGGTGGTGCATGCCGATGTAGGTCTTGGTCGCCTGGATGGCCGTGGCGGAGTTCGTGAGCGTCCACCAGCCCTTGGGGCACACGTAGTCGAAGTCCACGCGGTTGGCCTTGGCCAGGAACAGGATCTCGTTGTTCAGCGGCATGGACGTGCCGTTGGCCACGCCGGCGAAGATGTGGTCCAGGCCGATCTGGCTGTTCTCGTCGGCGTTGATCCACGGCGGATTGGGGCCCGAGGGCGTGACGTTGGCGCTGGGCGCGTAGGTGTATTGCGGCGCGGCGTCGTAGTTGCAGCGGTACGGCGGCGTGCCGGCTGTGTTGGCGGTGGTGCCCGCCGGCATGCCGGCGCCGGGGAAGATCTCCACCTTGTTGCGGTAGGTGTGCCAGGCCAGCGGACCGCTGTAGCTGGGGTCGCCGAAGTGCCGGCTGGCGTCCGCCGTGTCGCGCGTGCCCGGCGCGCCGGTCTGCGGCACGGCCGGCCAGTTCAGCGCGATGAACTCCTCCCAGGCGAACGCGGCCGCCTGGCTCAGCGAGGCCTTGCCGGCGCCGCCGGGGATGTCGCCGGGCACGGTGGGGCTGATCCGGATCGACAGGGGCGCCGGGATCGCCGCCTTGGCGGCGCGGTGCCTGGCCTGGGCCGCGGGCATGGCCAGCAGGGCGCCGAGCGCGGCCGTGACGGCGACGTGACGGAACGTGGTGCGGATCTTCATGACGTGGGTCCTCGTCCTTGGGAGACATCGGTGGTGATGCGGCGTCCATGCGGTTCGCTCGATTGAACCGCGCATGCGCCGTGATGCGGCGTTCAGCAGGTACGGAAACCTGAAGCGTGTCCGTGGCGTGGCCGATAACTTTGCATGAACGCCCCGCGGCGGCTGGGCAATTCCGGAAGAACCACGATCCGGGCTCCGGCGCGGGGTCCGGTCACCGTGCCGGGCGTAGTGGTGGTATCCTGCGCGGGCCGGCTTGCCGGCATTCAAGCAACGTCTTCAGGGCGGGGTGAAAGTCCCCACCGGCGGTAGGTCCCTCGGGACAAGCCCGCGAGCGCTCACGGGATTTCGTGAGGTCAGCAGATCCGGTCCAAGTCCGGAGCCGACGGTCACAGTCCGGATGAAAGAAGACGGCCACGCCATCGCCCCGCGCGGTGGTGCAGCCTCGTGCCTTGGGGCGTTTTTCGTTCATGCACATGACGGGAAACGTTTCATGAAAACCTTCCATGCAAGTTCGTCTTGCCCCTTCCGTCCGGGAGGGTGCTGACATGTTCACCGGCATCATCCAGTCCGTGGGTCGCGTGCGTGCGATCGAGCCGCGCGGCGGCGACGTGCGCCTGTTCGTGGCCACCGGCGACCTGGACCTTTCCGACGTCGAACTGGGCGATTCCATCGCCGTGTCCGGCTGCTGCCTGACCGTGGTGGCGCTGCAGGCGGGCGAGTTCGCCGCCGACGTGTCCAACGAATCGCTGTCGCTGACCACGCTGGGCACGCTCGGCAACGGCGATGCGGTCAACCTCGAGAAGGCCCTGCGCCTGGCCGACCGCCTGGGCGGGCACCTGGTGTCCGGCCATGTCGACGGCGTCGGCCGCGTTGTCTCGGTGCGCCCCGACGGGCGCTCGCAGCGCTGGACCTTCGAGGTGCCGGCCGAACTGGCGCGCTACATCGCGCACAAGGGCTCGGTCACCATCGACGGCACCAGCCTGACCGTCAACGAGGTCGAGGGCGCGCGCTTCGGCGTCAACCTGATCCCGCACACCGTCGAGCACACCACCTTCGCCCAGCGCCGCGCCGGCGATGCGGTGAATATCGAGGTGGACGTGGTCGCCCGCTACGTCGAGCGCCTGCTGGGCGCCGGCGAGGGCGGCGGCATCGACGCGGACTTCCTGAAAAAGCACGGCTTCGCCTGACACGGCTCCTCCCCCTGCCCGCAGGGGGAGGCCGGGAGGGGGTCAAAGCCTACGGAGCGCAAGAAGCCGTACGGGACGACCGGGCAACCCCACCCGACCTCCCCTGGAAGGGGAGGAGAAACATTGAACATGACGAGAGCGACCCGAACATGACCTTCAACACCATCCCCGAACTGCTCGAGGACATCCGCGACGGCCGCATGGTCGTCATCCTGGACGACGAGGACCGCGAGAACGAAGGCGACCTGATCATGGCCGCCGAGAAAGTTCGTCCCGAGGACATCAACTTCATGGCGCGCGAGGCCCGCGGCCTGGTCTGCATGCCGCTGACCGAGCAGCGCTGCCGGCAGCTGGGCCTGCAGCCGATGGTCAGCGACAACACCTCGCCGTACCACACCAACTTCACCGTCTCGATCGAGGCGGCCGAGGGCGTGACCACCGGCATCTCCGCCTACGACCGCGCGCGCACCGTGCAGGCGGCAGTGAAGAAGGGCGCGCGTCCGGAGGACCTGACCCAGCCGGGCCACATCTTCCCGCTGACCGCCCAGTCTGGCGGCGTGCTGCGCCGTGCCGGGCACACCGAGGCGGCGGTGGACCTGGCGGCACTGGCCGGGCTGGAGCCGGCCGGCGTGCTGGTCGAGATCCTGCACGAGGACGGCTCGATGGCGCGGCGACCGGAACTGGAGGTCTTCGCGAAGAAACACGGCCTGAAGATCGGCACCATCGCCGACCTGATCCGCTACCGCATGGAGACCGAGAAGACCATCGAACGGGTGCACGAGGAGGACGTGGAGACCGAGGCCGGCGCGTTCCGCCTGGTGGCCTGGCGCGACCTGCTCAGCCACGACCTGCACTTTGCCCTGGTGCGCGGCACGGTGGACGACGGTGAACCGGTCCCGACCCGCGTGCACGTGCGCAACACGCTCTCGGATGTGCTGCACGTCAAGCGCGACGACCTGGGCATGACCGTGACCGCCGCCCTGCGCCGCATCGCCGAGGAAGAGCGTGGCGTGCTGCTGGTGCTTTCCGGCGAGGACACCGCCGATGCCCTGCTGGCGCGCCTGAAGGGCACGCACGAGGAAAAGGCCGCCGAGGATGCGCCGACAGAGTGGCGCCAGCACGGCCTCGGCGCGCAGATCCTGGCCGACCTCGGCGTGCGCCGCCTGCAGGTGCTGGGCACGCCGCGCAAGCTGGTCGGCCTGGGTGGCTTCGGCCTGGAAGTGGTCGGCCATGGCTGAGCGTCGCGCCCCGGCGGCCCGCGGCTTGCGCGTTTGCGCGCGCAAGCTGCTAGCCTTGGCGCGATCGATTCATGCAGGTGTAGGGACGGCCCCATGAGCGAACCCCTGACCATCCAGTTGATCGCGCCGTCCGGCTTTGCCGATCCGCAGGCGCTCAAGCGCGGCGTCGAACGCCTGGTGCGCGCCGGCCACAGGATCGTCGGCGCCGGCGCGGGCATGCGCCGCCATCTGCGCTTCGCCGGCACCGATGCCGAGCGCATCAACGAGCTGAACCTGCTGGCCGATCCCTCGCAACCGCTGCCGGACATCGTCATGGCCGTGCGTGGCGGCTACGGCGCGCACCGCCTGCTGCCGCACCTGAACTACCAGGCCCTCGGCCAGCGCCTGCAGGGCAGCGGCTGCGTGCTGGTCGGCCACAGCGACTTCACCGCGATCAGCCTGGCGCTGAAGGCGCGCGCCGACCTGGTCAGCTTCGCCGGGCCCATGCTGGCCTACGATTTCGGCGGCCAGGCGACCAGCAAGTTCACCCTGGACCACTTCTGGAATACCGTGCGTGCGCGTTCGCGGAAGGTCACCTGGGCCTCGCGCCTGGATGCCGGATTCAACGCCCACGGCATGCTGTGGGGCGGCAACCTGGCGATGATCTGCAGCCTGCTGGGCACGCCGTACCTGCCCGAGGTGGACAACGGCATATTGTTCATCGAGGACGTGTTCGAGCCGATCTACCGCATCGAGCGCATGCTCTACCAGCTCAAGCTGAGCGGCGTGCTGGACAGCCAGCGCGCCATCCTGCTGGGCGATTTCACCGGCTACCGCGGCGACGAATACGACCCGGGCTACGACATGCACACGGTGGTCTCGCACCTGCGCAGCATCACCCGCGTGCCGGTGGTCGGCGGCCTGCCGTTCGGCCATCGCCGCGACAAGCTGACCCTGCCCGTGGGCTGCCGCGCGCGCCTGAAGGTCGCCGGGGACGGGCAGGCCGAACTGGCCTTTTCCGGCTACCCGCACCTGGCCGCCGTCGGCGAAGCCGCGCAGCAGGCCTCGTGAAACCGTAGAATGGGCGGCCCTCGCGGGGGCTGCCGCGATCTGGAGTGGTCATTACATGAATATCATCGAAGGCGATTTCGCCACGCCGAAGGGCCGATTCGTCATCGTCGCCGGGCGTTTCAACGGTTTCGTCGTCGAGGCCCTGGTCAACGGCGCGCGTGACGCGCTGGTGCGCCACGGCGTGGCCGAGGACGCCATCGACCTGGTGCGCGTGCCCGGCGCATGGGAGATTCCCCTGGCCGCGCAGCACCTGGCGAAGGCCGGCAATCACGCGGCGGTGATCGCGCTGGGCGCGGTGATCCGCGGCGCCACGCCGCATTTCGACTACGTCGCCGGCGAGGCGGCCAAGGGCCTGGCCACCGCCGCCCGCGACAGCGGCGTGCCGGTGGCCTTCGGCGTGCTGACCACCGACACCATCGAACAGGCCATCGAGCGCGCCGGCACCAAGGCCGGCAACAAGGGCGCGGACGCCGCCCTGGCCGCGCTTGAGATGGTCAACCTGTACGCGAAGCTGTGAGCGCCATGCGCACTGACGGCATCGACCCCGCCGCCCGCTCGCGCTCGCGCCGCCGCGCGCTGCAGGCCATCTACGCCTGGCAGATCGCCGGCGCCGGCATCGAACAGGTGATCGGCCAGTTCCGCCACGAGCAGGACATGGAAGTGGCCGACCTCGACTACTTCGAGGACCTGGTGCGCGGCGTCGTGGCGCACGTGGAGGCCATCGATGACGCGCTGCAGCCGCACCTGGATCGTCCGGTCGCGCAGGTCGACCCGATCGAGCGCGCGGCCCTGCGCCTGGCCGTCTACGAGCTCAAGTACCGCCCCGACGTGCCCTACCGGGTGATCCTCAATGAGGCCGTGGAAGTGACCAAGCGCTTTGGCGCCGACCACGGGCACACCTACGTCAACGGCGTCCTCGACAAGCTGGCGCAGGAGCTGCGGCAGCTGGAGAAACAGGGCGGCGCCTGAGTCGCGCTGGCCTGGCACGGGCATGGAATTCGACCTTATCGAGGCCATCCGCGCGCGCAGCGCCATGCGTCGCGACGACGTGCTGCTGGGCATCGGCGACGATGCCGCTCTGCTGCGGCCGCCGCCCGGACACGCGCTGGCCGTGGCCCTGGACACCCTGATCGAGGGCGTGCACTTCCCGGTGGGCACGGCGCCGGCCGACATCGGCTACAAGGCGCTGGCGGTCAATCTCTCCGACCTGGCGGCGATGGGCGCGACGCCGGCCTGGGCGCTGATGTCGCTGAGCCTGCCGCACGCCGAGCGGCGCTATGTCGAACAGCTGCTGGACGGTTTCATGGCGCTGGCCGAGCCGCATCGCGTGGCCCTGGTCGGCGGCGACACGGTGCGCGGGCCACTGGCCATCAGCATCACCGTGCATGGTTTCGTGCCCGAGGCGCAGGCCCTGCGGCGCAGCGGCGCCCGGCCCGGTGACGCGGTCTTCGTCACCGGCACGCTGGGCGACGCGGCGGCGGGCCTGGCCTGCCTGGATCGCGAACGCGACGACGCCGACCGCCTGCTCACCGCGTCGGTCGACAGCCGCAAGGCGCTGCTGGCGCGGCTCAACCGGCCGACGCCGCGCATCGCCGCCGGCCAGTTGCTGCGCGGCGCGGCCAGCGCCTGCATCGATGTCTCCGACGGCCTGGTCGCCGACCTGGCGCACCTGTGCGCGGCCAGCGGCGTCGGCGCGCAGCTCGATGCCGGCGCGCTGCCGCTGTCCTCGGCGTTGCTGACCCTGTTCGCCGACCCGGCGCGCGACTTCGCGCTGACCGGCGGCGACGATTACGAGCTGTGCTTCACCGCATCGGCCGAGCGCGCCGGCCCCATCCTCGCCGACCTGGCGCGGTCGGGCGGCGGCGCCACGCGCATCGGCCGCATCGTCGAGGGGCAGGGCGTGGACGTGCGCGACGCCGACGGTCGGCCATTGAAGGTATCCACCCAGGGCTGGGATCATTTCCGCGCATGAATGCACGCACCACCCTCACCGCCGTCCAGCGCAGGTCGCTGCTGACCCATCCCGCCGGCTGGCTCGCGCTGGGCTTCGGCGCCGGCCTGGCGCCGCTGGCGCAGGGCACGGTCGGCTCGGCCGTGGCCATCGTGCCGTGGTGGTTCATGCGCGGCATCGGCATGCCGGCCTGGGGCCTGGTGCTGGTGTTCTGCTTCGCCATCGGCCTGTGGGCCTGCGGCGAGAGCGGGCGGCGGATCGGCGTGTCCGACCATCGCGCGCTGGTCTGGGACGAGTTCGTCGGCCAGTGGATCGCGCTGCTGCCGGCGATCATGGCGCCGTGGTGGACGATCGTCGCCGGCTTCGCGCTGTTCCGCTTCTTCGACGTGCTCAAGCCCTGGCCGATCCGCTGGCTGGACCGCCGCGTGAAGGGCGGCGTCGGGGTGATGCTGGACGACGTCGTCGCCGGCCTGTTCGCCGCCATCGTGTTGGCGATTGTGCTGCATTACGTGTCCTGACCGCAGGTCCGCAGGGCGAGCGCCGCCCGCCGCCATGGTGCGGAACGCTTGAAAATCCGATGGCCGACAGTGCCTTTCCTTGCGCATATTGGCTCCGTCGATACGGGGCGCTTGTCGATGGTGGCTGGGATCGAGCTGATTCCCGGCTTGCATTTCCCCGGATCCAGACTCATCTAGAGGATGTTCGTCGTCCAGTCGGGACGCGATGCGCGACTTCAGGGAAGGACCGAACCGCATGCAGACAGGGGCAAGGCTGAAACTTCTTCACGATCGATTTCTGGATGCATTGTGGCCGCGTCGCAAGATCCTGGCCGCATTGCGCGAGCGCTGGGGCAAGCCGGGCAACAAGGATGCCTGGCTGGAAAGCGATTATTTCGATCTGGCCCGCCACCGCTCGCCCGATGCCGTGGTCGATGACCGCACCTGGCTGGACCTGGAGTATCCGCAGATCTTCAGCGACATGGATACGACCGTGACGCCGATCGGCAGCCAGATGCTGTTCCACATGCTGCGTCGCTATCCGGCGCGCGATACCACGCCCGAGCCGTCGTACGAGGCTTTCGAAACGCTGCGCACAAATGCCCTGCTGCGCGAATCGATCCAGCTGCGATTGATGCCCTTGCAGGACGACCTGATCGCCAACATCGCCAGCTTCCTGCTGGATGATCCGCCCCAGCGCATGAAGCATCGCGGCTGGCTCGCATTGTGGGGGCTGGCCTCGCTCGGTGTGCTGGGTGCTGTGGTCTTTCTGGGTTGGTCGTTGTGGATCTGGCTGGGCATGGTGATGATCAATTTCGTGATCATCTACAAGGTGTCCTGGCATCTGCATCGTGACGTGCACACACTCAAATCCTGCATCCACATGATGGAGGTGGCCGACCGGTTCGGCCCGCCGGGGAAAGCCGGTCGGGATCTGCCGATGCTGGCCCGCCTGCATGCCGAGTCGGCGAACCGCCAGCGCGTGCGCACAACGCTGTCGGGATTCCTGCTGCTGCAGAAGCCGCTGGTTTCCTATGTATCGACCTGGCTGAACCTGATGTTCCTGCTGGAGACCTCGATCTACAACCTCGCGATCGGGCGGTTTGTGCGCGAACGCGAGAACCTGCTGCCGACGTTCGAGCTGCTCGGCAAACTCGATGCCTCCATCGCGGTGGCCAGCTATCTGGAACGCCATCGCGAGCACTGCCGACCCGAACTCACCCACGAGCGTTTCCTGGCATTGACGCAGGCGCGTCATCCGCTGATCGGGAAACCGGTGGAAAACTCCATCGAGTTATCGCAGCGCTCGGCCCTGATCACCGGTTCGAACATGGCCGGAAAGACCACCTTCATCAAGACGGTGGGCATCAACATCCTGCTCGGGCAAACCCTGGGATTCTGTCTTGCCGAAGCGGCGAGGATTCCCGCGGCGCGTGTCATGTCCTCGATTCGCGGCCTGCATTCGGTGGCGTCGGGGAAAAGCCACTACTTCGCCGAGATCGAGGCGATGCGGGACTTCATGGATCTGCAGGAGAGGGGTGTTCCGGCGGTGTTCCTGATCGACGAGCTGTTCAGCGGCACCAACACGGTCGAGCGCGTTGCTGCTGCACGCGCTGTACTCGAATGCCTGTCGTGTCGCGGCATGGTGCTGGTGACCACACACGACGTCGAACTGCAGTCGCTGATGCCGGAGCGTTTCGAACTGTTCCACTTCCAGGAAGATCCGGACGTCGAGGGTTTCTTCGACTACCGGCTGCGTCCGGGCCCGGCCACCGAACGCAATGCCATCCGTCTGCTTGCGCGCATGGGTTTCCCGGAGCGGGTCGTTGCCGATGCCATGAGCTATGCCGGGCAGGAAATGCCCATCCCGTCGTAGGTAGAAAGCGATTCACCGTGCCGCCCCGCCGAGCCCGGCGCTACATGCGTGCGCCGTCGGCCAGGTAAGCCGGCGGCAGCCCGTAGCCCGGATAAGGCGCAGCCGCATCCGGGACGACCTGGTGGTGACTTCGAGGTCGTTGGTCCACACGGAATCCCCGGATGCGCTTCGCTTATCCGGGCTACGCCAGCAATGCCGTCGTAGGAAGAATGCGATCCACCGTGCCGCTCCGCCGAGCCCGGCGCTACATGCGTGCGCCGTCGGCCAGGTAAGCCGGCGGCAGCCCGTAGCCCGGATAAGGCGCAGCCGCATCCGGGACGATCTGGCCGGTGACTTCGAGGTCGTTGGTCCACACGGAATCCCCGGATGCGCTTCGCTTATCCGGGCTACGCAGCAATGCCGATCGTAGGAAGAATGCGGTCCACCGTGCCGCCCCGCCGAGCCCGGGGCTACGCCAGCCTGTGGCCGGCCGCCAGGGTCCAGATGGCGAGGCCGACGAAGAGCAATGCGGCGGCCACGCGCGTGGCGCGCAGCGGCAGGCTGCCGGCGAAACGCGAGCCCAGCCAGACCACCGGCACGTTGGCCGCCAGCATGCCGGCGGTGGTGCCGGCCACGACCTGCCACAGCGGATGGTACTGCGCGGCCAGGACCACGGTGGCGATCTGCGTCTTGTCGCCCATTTCGGCGAGGAAGAAGGCGATGATCGTGGCCACCATCACGCCGTGTCGCGGCTTGCCCGGGTCCTCGTCCTCTTCCATGCGGTCGGGGATCAGGATCCACACCGCCATGGCCAGCAGCGAGGCCACCACGACCCAGTGCAGCACTTCGGGCGTGAGCCAGCGCGCCAGCAGCTCGCCGACCGCGCCGGCCATGGCGTGGTTGACCAGGGTGGCGACCAGGATGCCGATGCAGATCGGCCACGGCTTGCGGTAGCGCGCGGCGAGGATCAGCGAGAGCAGCTGGGTCTTGTCGCCGACTTCGGCCAGCGCGACGGTGGCGGCGGCGATGAGGAAGGTCTGCACGTGGACTCCTTGGGACCGGGGACGATGGACGCGATGATTCCCACGCCGCGCCCCGGTCGGGTCGATGCGTGCGAACCAGCGGTCTTGCCGGGGGCGGACGGGTCCGCCCTGCGCGCGCCATGATCGGTCGATCAAGTGTGTTGACGCGGGCCCCGGCGCGTTTCGCGGCCGGTCGGCTACTCCCCGATGGAGCGGGCGCCAGCCTAGGGTACGCGGCGGCGAAGTTCAAGGCGCGCGCGCTTCACCGCAGGATCAGGTGCCCGGGCGCATACTGGCCAGTCTGTTCACCGATGGAGACGCTTGCATGGAATACCGTCGACTGGGCCGTTCGGGCCTGAAGATCTCCGCCCTGTCCTTCGGCGCCTGGGTGACCTTCGGTCGCCAGGTCGACCGCAAGCAGGCGGCGAACCTGCTGGCCATGGCGCACGACCATGGCGTGAATTTCTTCGACAACGCCGAGACCTACGCCGCCGGCGATGCCGAGCGCGTGATGGGCAAGGCGCTCAAGGACATCGACCGCCCGCGCGACAGCTACTGCGTGTCGAGCAAGGTCTATTTCGGCGCCCGCGACGAACCGGCGCCGACCCAGCGCGGCCTGTCGCGCAAGCACGTGCGCGAGGCCTGCGACCAGGCGCTCAAGCGCCTGAAGGTCGACTACCTGGACCTGTACTTCTGCCACCGCCCCGACGAGGACACGCCGGTGGAGGAGACGGTGTTCGCCATGGACACGCTGATCCGCCAGGGCAAGGTGCTGTACTGGGGCACGTCCGAATGGCCGGCCGAGCGCATCCGCGAGGCGCACGAGATCGCCCGCGCCCACCACCTGCACGCACCGAGCATGGAGCAGCCGCAGTACAACCTGCTGCATCGCGAGCGCGTGGAGAAGGAATACGCGCCGCTGTACGACGAGTTCGGCATGGGCACCACGATCTGGTCGCCGCTGGCCTCGGGGCTGCTGACCGGCAAGTACCGCGACGGCATTCCCGACGACTCGCGCCTGAACCTGCCCGGCTACGAATGGCTGCGCGAGATGGTCATGGACGATCCGGCGCGCCTTGAGAAGGCCAACCGGGTCGCCGCCGTCGCCGAGGAGGCGGGCATCGCGCCGGCGACCTTCGCCATTGCCTGGTGCCTGAAGAACCCGCACGTGTCCACGGTGATGCTGGGCGCCAGCAAGCCGGACCAGCTCAAGCAGAACCTGGAGGCCATGGACGTGGTCGAGCGCATCGACGAGGCGCTGATGAAGCGGGTCGACGCGGCGCTCGCGGACTGACGCCCGGGCGCGCCTCGCGCACATGAAAAAGGCCGCCCGCGGGCGGCCTTTTTCGTGCGTCGGTGGATCAAGCCGAGTGGACCGGGGGTGCCGGCGGCGCCGGAGGCGGCGGCGGGATGTTGCCCGGCGGCGGCGTCGGCGGGACGGGCGGCGCCGGCGGCGGGGGCGGCGGAGGCGGCGGCAGCATGGCGTCGACGGACGGCACCTTCATCATCACCGTGTGCGTGCGGTTGTGCCGGCGCAGGGCGATCTTCGCCTCGCCCTTGCCCTTGTGCTCGTGCAGCGCGCGCATGACGTCTTCCGGGTCGTCCACTGACTTGCCGTCGACCCCGGTGATCACGTCGCCGGCCTTCAGGCCCGGGAAGCGCTTGCTGTCGCCGGAGAGCACCAGCGCGCCCTTGGCGGTGCCGAAGTAGCTGCCCAGGTCCGTGTTCAACGAGGCCAGGTTCAGGCCCCACCACGGCGCGTTGACGAAGAACATGCGGTGGTTCATGTGCATGCTGTCGAGCTTGCGCCGCGCGTCGATGATCACGCGTTCGACGTCGCCGCCGTTCTTGTCGTGCCATTCCATGCGGCGTTCGACCAGGGCGCGGGGCCAGTCGGCGTTCTCGTTGCGCTGCGCGGTCACGGTGACCGTGCGGGCGCTGCCGTCGCGATCGAGCTTCAGGACCACCTTCTGCCCGACCTTGATGTCGCGCAGCGTGTCGATGCGGCGGGGCGTCTTGCCACTGGCGGTGGCCTTGCCGTCGACCGACACGATCAGGTCGCCGGCCTGCACGCCGGCCTTCTCGGCGGACGATCCCGGGGTGACCCCGGCGACCTTCAGGCCCTTGTCGGTCGGCATCATCACCAGACCGAGCGTGCCACGCTTGGGATCGGCCATGACGCGGAAGGCGTACACGCGCGGGTTGTCGGCGTGCATCTTCTCGGCCAGCTGGCCCATGCGCTGGCCGAGCTGGTGCATCTGCTGCTGCAGTTGCTCGAATTCCTGCTGCAGCTTGGCCTGGTCGGCGGGCGCGGGCGGCGCCTTCGCGGGTGGCGCGGCCTGGGCCGCGAAAGCCGCCAGGACCAGCGTGGCGGTACAAAGCATGCGTGTGTACATGAGGCGTCTCCGGGGAGTCAGAGGTGGACGGTGGGGTTGCGGTTATCGGCCATCACCGGGCGGCCGGAAAGCGGGGACTGGCTGGCGCGCAGCATGGCCAGGTCCTGCAGCAGGCGCACGCGCTGGCGCCACAGCGACGCGCGGTCGCCGGCATCGCCGGGCGCGGCCAGCTGCAGGTCGATCAGGCCGATGCGGTCCTGCAGGTTCACCGCGCTGGCCAGCGACGGTCCCTGCAGCGGGGCGCCGCCGGCGCGCAGTTCGGCCAGCCAGCGCTCCAGGCGCATGGAGTGGTCCTGCAGCTGCGCCAGGGTGGCGTTGTTGCGGGTCACCCGGGGGGTCGCCGAGGTGGGTGGCTGCGCGCCGACCAGCGCGGTCGCGGCCGGGCGGCGCAGTGCGTGGTTCATGCCCAGGGCGACCAGCACGCTGGCGGCCATGGCCAGGGGCACGATCGTGCGCAGCAGGCGACGCTGCCGGGCCCGGGCCTCGATCTTGGCGCGCATGCGCTGCCAGCCGTCGCTGGCGGCATCGTGGCCGGGCAGGGCGCGCAGGGCCGCGCCGAGGCTGTCGGGTTCGTGGCTGGGGGGGTACGGCGTGGGTTTCATGATGCGCTCCCCGCGGTGGGGATCAGACAGGTGGGGGCGGCGTCGGCCGGCGCCAGCAGTTCACGCAGGCGGCGGGTGCCGCGCGCCAGTTGCGATTTGGAGAAGCTCACGCTGCGGCCGAACTGGTCGGCGATCTCCACGTGCGTGTAGCCCTCCACGTGATACAGCCACAGCACCGCGCGGGCGGTGGCGGGCAGGTCGGCCAGCGCGCGTTCCAGGGTCTGCGCGTCGGCGTGCCGCCAGGGCGCGGGTGCGGCGTCGGCCAGCTCGTGGTCGTCGACCGGGCTGTGGTCGAAGCGGTGGTGACGGCGCAGGTACATCAGCGACTCGTTGACCACCAGCTGCCGCAGCCAGCCCCAGAACGGCGACTCGCCGCGGAACTGGCCGACGCGCTCGTAGGCCTTCAGCATCGCGTCCTGCATCACTTCCTGCGCGCTGTCGCGCTGCCCGGTCAGGCGCAAGGCCAGGGTGAAGGCCGGTCGCTCGAAGCGGCGGTAGACCTGCTCGAACGCATCCAGGTCGCCGTCGCGGAGTCGGGCGATCAGGGTGTCGGCAATGTCCTGGCGGAAGCTGGTCGGGTTCACGTCTACATGATGCGCCAGCCGCGCAAAGGGTCGCATGCCAAACGTCCGGGTACGCGCCGCGCGGGCGTTCGCGGTGTCCGGACAGGTGTCCGCGGACACCTTCTTCGGACCCTCGGGAGACTTACAAAAACCATGTAAAACATGGACATGCGAATTTCATCGCGGCTGGCACGGGCCTTGCTGACATTACCTTGACAGCGCCCGTCGGGCGCAGGGGATGTTTTGCATGATTCGAGATACTTCCGCCCAGGACCGCCTGCTCGAGGTCAATCCGCGACGCCGGCGATTGATGTTGATCGGCGCCGCGGTCGCCGCCGTGGTGCTGATCGGCTTT
The DNA here is from genome assembly GCA_963821885.1 of uncultured Gammaproteobacteria bacterium. GTDB lineage: Bacteria > Pseudomonadota > Gammaproteobacteria > Xanthomonadales > Rhodanobacteraceae > Oleiagrimonas. The sequence goes on from CAWGFN010000003.1 coordinate 260,216, forward strand.
GCCGTGCCGGGCCTCAGGCACATGCTGTCGGCGTCCAGTTCGGTCAGCGCCGCGCGACTGTCGTTCGCCACCGTGCAGCGCGGCACCTTCGTCAACGACATCGCCGCCGATGGCCGCGTGGTGGCCGCCGTGCGGCCCACGCTCTACGCCAATTCGCCAGGCATGGTGACGCTCAAGGTGCACGCCGGCGACAGCGTCAAGCAGGGCCAGGTGCTGGCGATCATCAACAGCCCGGAACTGAAGAACAAGCTGGCGCAGGAAGAATCGCAGCTGGACGCCCTGGAAGTGGACTACCAGCGCGCGCGCATCGACGCCAGCAAGCAGCGCGGCGAGCTGCAGCAGGCCTACGACAACGCCAAGATCGACGCCCTCAGCGCCAAGCGCGACTACGAGCGCTACCTGGAGGCTTTCCACAAGGGCGCATTCGCGCAGTCCGACGTCGACCGTGCCCACGACACCATGGAAAAGGCCGACATCGCGCTCAGGAACGCGCGCCAGAACCTGAACCTGAACAAGGACAGCCTGGACTACAACATCAAGGCCAAGCGCCTGGCCCACGAGCGGCAGTCGCTGCTGGTGGCCGACATCAAGCGCCAGGTCGATGACCTCAACGTGCGCTCGCCGGTGAACGGGCAGGTCGGCCAGCTGTTCGTGGCGCCGCGCGCCACCGTGGCCAAGGACGCCAAGCTGCTCAGCGTCATCGACCTGTCGGCGCTGGAGGTGCAGGTGCAGGTGCCGGAAAGCTTCGCCCGCGACCTGGGCGTGGGCATGCCGGCGCGCATCAGCGGCAACGGCAACCAGTGGAACGGCAAGGTCAGCGCCATCTCGCCCGAGGTGGTCAACGGCGAGGTCGCCGCGCGGGTGCGCTTCGAGGGCGCCAAGCCGGAGAACCTGCGCCAGAACCAGAGACTGTCCGTGCGCATCCTGCTGGACAAGCGCGACAACGTGCTGACGGTGGCGCGCGGTTCCTTCGTCGACGAGTCGGGCGGACGCTACGCCTACGTCGTGCAGGACGGCATCGCGGTGAAGACGCCGATCCGCGTCGGCGCCTCCTCCATCGACAAGGTCGAGATCCTCCAGGGCCTGAAGGTCGGCGACAAGGTCGTCATCTCGGGCACCGACAACTTCAACGGCGCCGCGCGGGTGGCGATCAGCGATTAGGGCCGGGACCCGGGACTCGGGACTCGGGATTCGGTACCCGGTACCCGGTACCCGGGACCCGGAGCTTGGGACTCGGGACTCGGGACCGGGGGACGCACGAACGCTCTTTGCACAGTTGAAACGCTGCACTTCGGGTCCCGGGTCCCGGGTCCCGATCCACAGACCCGATAACCAAGCAAGCACCACATCCACAGAACGCCACCAAAGGGAACACCCACCATGCTGAAGATGACCCACCTTTCGAAGGTCTACCGCACCGAAGTCGTGGAAACCTACGCGCTTCGCGATTTCAACATCGACGTCAAGGAAGGCGAGTTCGTCGCCGTGACCGGACCGTCGGGTTCGGGCAAGACCACCTTCCTGACCATCGCCGGCCTGCTGGAGACCTTCACCGGCGGCGAGTACATGCTCGACGGCGTCGACGTCAGCGGCCTCAACGACAACGCCCGCTCGAAGATCCGCAACGAGAAGATCGGCTTCATCTTCCAGGCCTTCAACCTGATTCCGGACCTCAACGTGTACGACAACGTCGAGGTGCCGCTGCGCTATCGCGGCATGAAGTCGGCCGAGCGCAAGCAGCGCATCATGGACGCCCTGGAACGCGTCGGCCTGGCCTCGCGCATCAAGCACTATCCGGCCGAACTGTCCGGCGGCCAGCAGCAGCGCGTGGCCATTGCCCGTGCCCTGGCCGGCAGCCCGCGCCTGCTCCTGGCCGATGAACCGACCGGCAACCTGGACACGCAGATGGCGCGTGGCGTGATGGAGCTGCTGGAGGACATCCACCGCGGCGGCGCGACCATCGTCATGGTCACCCACGATCCGGAACTGGCGGCGCGCGCGCAGCGCAACGTGCACATCATCGATGGCCAGGAAGTGGACATCGCCGAGGAGCCGCGTTTCCACGCCGATCACGCCGCCGGCAACCCGGCCTGAAGCCGATCGCCACCATGCATCCGGCCGGCCCACGGTCCGGCCTGTAGTTCCCCGCGGGGAATCCGACGGAGTCACGCGATGTTTGCCTACTACCTGCAACTGGGACTGCGCAGCCTTCGGCGCCATCCCGTGTTGACCGCCCTGATGGTGATGACCATCGCGTTCGGCGTGTCGGCCTCGATGACCACCTATTCGGTGTTCCGGGCCGTCTCCGGCGATCCGATCCCGTGGAAGTCCTCCAAGCTGTTCATCCCGCAGATCGACGGCTGGGGACCCAGTGCGCACCGCGACGGCAGCGATACCGAGCCGCCCGATGCGCTCAACAACATGGACGCGGTGGCGCTGATGAAGGCCCATCGCGGCAAGCTGCAGTCGGCGCTGTACTCGATCTCCCCGTCGGTGGTGCCGGCCCGGCGCGGGCAGCATCCGATCAACGTCAACGGACATGCGGTGTTCGGCGAGTTCTTCCCGATGGTGGACGCACCGTTCCTGTACGGCAGCGGCTGGAACGCCACCGACGACGCCAACCGCGCCCAGGTCGCGGTGATCAGCAGCAAGCTCAACCAGAAGGCGTTCGGCGGCGGCAACAGCGTGGGCCGGACCCTGGAGGTCGAGGGCAAGCCGTATCGCATCGTCGGCGTGCTCAAGCCCTGGAATCCGCAGCCGCGCTTCTACGACGTGGTCAACACCGGTGGTTTCAGCGACCGGGGCGACGACGTGTTCCTGCCCTTCAATACCGCCATCGCCGCCGCCATGCCCAACAACGGCAACACCAATTGCAACGCCATGCCTGCCGAATCGGGGTTTGTCGGACTGCAGCATTCGACCTGCGTGTGGAACGAGTTCATGGTCGAGCTGGATACCTCCGCGCAGGTCGCCGCCTACAAGCGGTTCCTGGACAACTATGCGCGCCAGCAGCAGCAAAGCGGACGCTACGACTGGCCGCCCAACAACCGCCTGCGCGATGTGCCCGCGTTCCTGAACGCTCAACACGTGGTGCCCAGCGACACCAAGGTCTCGCTGCTGGTCGCGCTGGGCCTGCTCCTGGTCTGCCTGGTCAATACGGCGGGGTTGCTGCTGGCCAAGTTCCTGCGCCGTTCGTCGGAGATCGGCGTGCGCCGGGCCCTGGGCGCGCCGCAGCGCGAGATCTACACGCAGTTCCTGATCGAGGCCTCGATGGTCGGCCTGGCCGGCGGCGTGCTGGGCCTGCTGCTGACCGGCGTGGGCGTGGCCAGCGTCGGCTGGGTGCTGCCGCGCGACATCGCCAGCCTGGCGCACCTGGACGTGCCGCTGCTCGGACTGACCCTGGTCGTGGCCGTGATCGCCGCCGCCCTGGCCGGCCTGTACCCCACCTATCGCGCCGCGCGGGTCCAGCCCGCCTGGCAGCTGAAGTCCAACTGAGGCACCCACGATGACCCTGCATCCGATTCTCGCCGCACTTCGCAAGCACAAGGCCGGCGTCGCGCTGATCGCGCTGCAGATCGCCCTGACCCTGGCGATCGTGTGCAACGCCGTGTTCATCATCGGCCAGCGCATCGAGCGCGTTGATCGTCCGACCGGACTGGACGAGCACAACCTGATGCTGGTGACCCAGCAGTGGGTCGGTGCGCCCAGCGGCGACGATCCGCAGAGCGTGGACAAGCTCGACAACATGCTGCGCGCTGACATGGACACCATCCGCCGGATTCCCGGGGTCGAATCGGTGACGACGATGAATTCGATCCCCCTGCTCAATTCGTCCTGGACCGGTTCGATGTCGACCAAGCCCGGCAGCGGCGAGATTCGCGGCGATCTCCGTTCCGCGTTCTATTTCGGCGACCAGAACATGCTCAAGACCCTGGGCCTTCGGCTGGTCGCCGGGCGCGGATTCCGCGCCAGCGATGTCCGCCACGAGGGTTTCCGCAGCGAACACGCGCCGGACGTGGTCATCGTGACCCAGGCCATCGCCGACAAGCTGTTTCCCGGGGGCGCCGTGGGCAAGGCCGTGTACATGAACGGCGGCACCAAGCCCAGCACCATCATTGGCGTGGTCGCGCGCATGCAGGTGCCGGCGACCGGCAGCTGGGCCAGCAGTTTCACCTGGAACTCGACCCTGGAGCCGGTCCGGCTCAACGGCGGCTATTCACGCTACGTGATCCGCACCAAGCCCGGACAGCTGCAGTCGGTGATGCATGCCGTCGCGCCGGCGCTGTACAAGGCGCAGCCATTGCGCGTGCTCGACGAGGACAGCGTGCGCTCGTTCGCGCAGATCCGCGAGCGCGCCTACCGCTCGGACGTCGGCATGGCGGTGCTGATGGGCGTGATCTGCCTGATCCTGGTCGCGGTCACCTCCGCCGGCATCGTCGGACTGACCAGTTTCTGGGTCGGCCAGCGGCGCAAGCAGATCGGCGTGCGCCGCGCCCTGGGCGCGCGCGGCATCGACATCCTGCGCTACTTCCAGACCGAGAACCTGATGATCGCCGGTGGCGGCGCGTTGCTCGGCATTGGCCTGGCGATCGGACTCAACGTGCTGCTGATGCAGCACTTCGAGATGGCCCGCCTGCCGGTGTTGTACGTGCTGGCCGGCGTGGTGCTGGTCATGGGCCTGAGCCAGGCGGCGGTGTTCGTGCCGGCGCGCAAGGCATCGAGGGTGTCGCCGGCGGAAGCCACCCGCAGCGTTTGACGGCTGCGGGGCATCGAGAACCGACCCTCGGGGACGCGCGACGCATCGGGACGCCACGCCGCGCTGCATCGGGGCCTGCTTGAAAGGAGAGTATGGATGTTCGGATATTACGTCGACCTGGCCGTGCGCAGCCTCAGGCGCAACACGGTGCTCACCGCGCTGATGGTGCTGGCCATCGCGGTCGGCATCGGTGCCAGCATGACCACGCTGACGGTGATGCACGTGTTGTCCGGCGATCCGCTGCCGGGCAAGAGCGCGAACATCTACTACCCGCAGGTGGATCCGACGCCGAACGATGCCAACTGGCGGCGCAAGAACCCGTTGCCGATGATGGATTACCACTCCGCGGTGGACCTGTGGAAGGCGCACCGCGCCGACCGCCAGGCGCTGGTGGTGGACAGCGCCGTGAAGGTGCGCGCCCCGGATACCCATCTGCCGACCCTGATGCTGGCGATGACGTCGACGACATCGGATTTCTTCGCGATGTTCAACGTGCCCTTCCGCTACGGCAGCGCCTGGACGCCCGCCGACGACGAGGGCCGGGCCCACGTGGCGGTCATTTCCTCCGACCTCAACGACCGCCTGTTCGGCGGCCGCAACAGCGTTGGCAAGACGCTGATCCTGCATGGCAACGATGTGCGCATCGTCGGCGTGCTGGCGCCGTGGCGGCCGTCGCCACGCTTCTACAGCGTCGTCGGCGGCATCGGCGATGACGGGCAGGGCGCGCTGCCCTATGCGCGTGCGGAGGACGTGTTCACGCCGTTCTTCAGCGGACTTCAAATCAACGCCGGAAATTTCGAGCAGTTCACCTGTTGGGGCAATGGTCCGGAGAAGCCGGGGTACCTGGAAAACGCTCCCTGCGTGTGGGTCGCGTTGTGGGTCGAACTGGGCACTCCGGCCAAGGCGTCGGCCTACCGGGATTTCATCGCCCATTACGCGCAGCAGCAAAAGGCGCTGGGACGCTTCGGCCAGACCGACACCCGCATGCTCGACCTGATGCAATGGCTCGACGTCGAACAGGTCATCCCCAGCGACACCCGGCTGCAGATGTGGCTGGCCTTCGCGTTCCTGGCGATCTGCCTGTTCAACACGGTGGGCCTGCTGCTGGCCAAGTTCCTGCGGCGCAGCGGCGAGATCGGCGTGCGCCGCGCGCTGGGTGCCACGCGCGGGACCGTGTTCGTGCAGTGCCTGACCGAGGCCGGCCTGATCGGCGTTCTCGGTGGCCTCGGCGGATGGTTGCTGACCCTGCTGGGCCTGGCCCTGGTGCGTGGGCAACAGACGCCGTACGCGGACCTGGTGCACATGGATGTGTCGATGTTCGCCATGACCTTCGCCCTGGCCGTGATGGTCAGCCTGATCGCCGGCGCGTTGCCGGCCCTGCGCGCCAGCCGCATCGCGCCGGCCCTGCAGCTGAAGACCCTGTGAGCGTGCCCGCCATGCAGATACGACCGATACTTTCCGCGCTGCGCCGGCACAAGGTCGCGACATTCCTGATCACGATGGAGATCGCGCTGGCCTGCGCCGTGCTGTGCAATGCCTGCTCCCTGATCGCACATCGCCTGTCGGCGATGGATGTGCGCAGCGGCGTGGACGAAAACGCGCTGGGCATCATCTCGGTGCAGGGTTTCGATCCGACGCAGGCCGGTGACCTCAACGCCCGCATGGTGGCGGGGCTGTCCGCCATCGCCGGCGTGCAGTCGGTGCATGTGGTCACGTCGGTGCCCTTCGGGCCGCAGGCCGGCGTCGCCGGCATCACCCTGGACCGCAAGAACTACAACAGCGTGGTCGAGTACTACATGGGCAGTCCGGGCACGCCCGCCGCCCTGGGCCTGAAGCTGGTCGACGGACACATGCCCACGGCCGAGGACTATCAGCCGCTGCCCGGCAAGGCGTATTTCCCGGCGTCGGCCAATGTGCTGGTCACGCGCACGCTGGCGCAGCGACTGTGGCCGGGGACGAGCCCGCTGGGCAAGTCGTTCTGGACCGGAGACAACCGCTTCCGCGTCACGGGCGTGATCGACCACCTGACCGTGTCGCAGTACACGCAGTACGGCAACCAGGGCGTGGACTGGTCCGTGTTCGTGCCCGTCATCGGCGGCGGCCAGCTCACCGGGCGCTACCTGATTCGCGCCCATCCCGGGGACATCGAACGCGTGATGGCAAAGGCGCGCGAAGCCGTTGGGAAGATCGCCCCGGAGGTGGTGCTCGATCGCGGCAACAGCCACACGGTCAAGCACCTGCGTGAACGCTTCTTCCGCGATGATCGCGCGATGGCCGGCCTGCTGGTCGGCGTGATCGCCGCGTTGCTCGGCGTGACCGCGCTGGGCATCGTCGGCCTGGCCAGTTTCTGGGTGGCCCAGCGGCGCAAGCAGATCGGCGTGCGCCGCGCACTGGGCGCCACCCGCGGCGACATCCTGCGTTATTTCCAGACCGAGAATTTCCTGATCGTCACGGTCGGCGTCGTGCTGGGCTCGGCGCTGGCGGTCGCGATCAACCTGGCGCTGATGAAAACCTTCGAGCTGCCCCGGCTGCCGATGATCTATCTGCCGATTGGCGCCGTGGGCCTGTGGGCCCTGGGGCAACTGGCCGTGCTGGCCCCGGCGTTGCGCGCCTCGCGGGTGCCGCCCGTGGTGGCGACGCGAAGCGTCTGAGATCTTGCAAAGGTATCCAACGATGTTCACCTATTATTTCGATCTCGCCATGCGCAGTCTCAAGCGCAACAAGGTGCTCACCGCACTGATGGTGCTGGCGATCGCGCTGGGCATCGGCGCGTCGATGACCACGCTGACGGTGCTGCACGTGCTGTCCGGCGATCCGCTGCCGGACAAGAGCGCCAAGCTCTATTACCCGCAACTGGACCCGCGCGACCTCGACGGCATGCGTCCGGGCGAAGAGCCGCCCAAGCAGATCAGCTGGATGGATGGCATGAACCTGCTGCGCGCCGGGCGTGCCGACCGCCAGGCCCTGATGACCGGCGGCGCGGTGGCGGTCGAGCCGCCCGATGCCGCGATCGAGCCGTTCTTCGAGTATGCGCGCTTCACCACGCGCGAGTTCTTCCCGATGTTCGAGGTGCCGTTCCAGTACGGCCATGCCTGGAGCAAGCAGGACGACGAGAATGACGCCCGCCTGGTGGTGCTCTCGCACGCGATCAACGACAAGCTGTTCGGCGGCAAGGACAGCACCGGCAAGATGCTGCGCATGGGTGGAAAGGATTTCCGCATCGTCGGCGTGCTGGATGCGTGGCGTCCGACCCCGCATTTCTACGACCTGATGACCGGCAACTACGCCGAGAGCGAGGGCGTGTACCTGCCGTTGGTCACGGCCATCGACATGAATCTGCCGTTCAACGGCTCGCGGGACTGCTGGGGCAACTCGGCCAATGTCGACATGAAGACCTCGCAGTGCACCTGGCTGCAGTTCTGGGCACAGCTGGACACGCCGGCCAAGGCGACGGCCTACAAGCAGTTCCTGGTCAACTACTCGCGCCAGCAGAAGACGCTGGGCGTGTACCAGCGCGATCCGAACGTGCACCTGCGCAACCTGATGCAGTGGATGGAGTACAACCACGTGGTGCCGTCGGACGTGAACCTGCAGTTCTGGCTGGCCATGGGCTTCCTGGTCGTGTGCCTGGTCAACACCATCGGACTGATGCTGGCCAAGTTCCTGCGTCGCGCCGGCGAGCTGGGCGTGCGCCGCGCGCTGGGCGCCTCGCGGCGCAGCATCTTCGCCCAGCTGCTGGTCGAGGCCGGCGCGGTGGGGCTGGTCGGCGGCATCGGCGGCCTGCTGCTGGCCCTGCTCGGATTGTGGTTCGTGCGCATGCAGCCGTCCGACTATGCCGCGCTCGCGCACCTGGACCCGCAGATGCTGCTGGTCACCTTCGCGCTGGCCATCGGCGCGACCCTGGTCGCCGGCCTGCTGCCGGCGTGGCGGGCCTGCCTGATCGCGCCGGCCATGCACCTGAAGAGCAACTGATCATGGATATCGGACCGATTCTCTCGACCCTTCGCCGTCACAAGATCACCGCCGTGCTGCTGGTGGCGGAGATCGCCCTGACCTGCGCCATCGTCTGCAACGCGGTGTTCCTGATCAGCCAGCGGCTGGAGCGCATGAAGATGCCCAGCGGCGTGGCCGAACAGCAACTGGTGATGGTGCAGGTGACCGACATCGCGCCCTCGGCCGATGCCAAGGCGCGCACCGCCGAGGACATTGACGCGCTGCGGCGCATCCCCGGCGTCAAGGAGGCCACCCTGGTCAGCCAGGTGCCCTTCACCAACAGCTCCTCCAACACCAGCATCCGCCTGGATCCGAAGCAGAAGCTGCCCACGCTCAATGCCACCCAGTACATGGGTCAGGACCTGATCAAGACCTTCGGCGCGCGGCTGGTGGCCGGTCGCGATTTCCGTCCCGAGGAGTACATGGACTTCGACACGGTGCTGCACAACCTGGACCTGATCCGCAAGACCGCGCCCTCGGTGATCATCACCCGGCCGCTGGCCGAGCGGCTGTGGCCGGGCGAGTCCGCCCTGGGCAAGAAGATCTATTTCGCCGACGTGTCGGTGCGCGTGGTCGGCGTGGTCGAGAACCTGGTGCGACCGTCGCTGTTCCTTGGCGACAACGCGGCCCAGTGGTCGATGGTGTTCCCGATGCGCACCGATGCCAACCATGCCTCCCGCTACGTGCTGCGCACCAATCCCCAGGATCGCCAGCGCGTGCTGGCAGCGGCCGTGAAGGCGCTGCGCAAGATCGATCCCCACCGCATCATTCTGGAAAAGAAGACCTTCGAGCAGATCCGCGCGGATTTCTTCCGCAACGATCGCGCCATGACCGGCACCCTGCTGGGCGTGATCATCGCGCTGCTGACGGTGACCGCGCTGGGCATCGTCGGCCTGGCCAGTTTCTGGGTCGCGCAACGCCGCCGCACCATCGGCGTGCGCCGCGCGCTGGGCGCCACGCGCGGCAACATCCTGCGCTACTTCCAGACCGAGAACTTCCTGTTGGCGACCATCGGCATTGCCCTGGGCATGGTCATGGCCTGGGGCATCAACCTGTTCCTGATGCAGCACTACGAGCTGCCCAGGCTGCCCTGGCAGTATCTGCCAGTCGGCGCGATCGCCCTGTGGCTGATCGGCCAGGTTGCCGTGTTCGGTCCCGCGCTGCGCGCCGCCAACGTGCCGCCGGTGGTGGCCACGCGTTCGGTATGAGTTTCTGACCCTCTCGGGCAAGGACAACACATGTTCGGTTATTACCTGGATCTGGCACTGCGCAGCCTGAAACGCAACAAGGTTCTCACCACGTTGATGGTGCTGGCGCTGGGCCTTGGCATCGGTGCCTCGATCACCACGTTGACGATCCTGCGGCTGCTTTCCGGCGACCCGCTGCCCACGCGCAGCGCGCAGCTGTACTACCCGCAGGTCGACCCGCAACCGGTCCGGGGCAAGCAGGCGGGCCCTGGACGGCCGATGCCCACCATGACCTGGACCGATGGCATGAACCTGGTGCATGCGCGCAAGGCGCGCCACCAGGTGGCCCTGTCGCTCACGCAGGCCAAGGTGATGCCGGCCGGTGCCGGCGAGCGGCCATTCTTCAGCGATGCGGTGATGACCACGGCGGACTTCTTCGCGATGTTCGACGTGCCGTTCCGCTACGGTTCCGGCTGGAGCGCGGCCGATGGCGAGGCGCGCTCGCGCGTGGTGGTGATTTCCAGCCAGCTGAACGACAAGCTGTTCGGCGGCGACAACAGCGTCGGCCGGACCCTGCGCATCCGCGATCACGACTTTCGCATCGTCGGCGTGCTGCGTCCCTGGTCGCCCCAGCCGCGCTTCTATGCGGTGCGGTTGGGCGGACAAAGCTACGGCGATGGTGACGGCGTGTTCCTGCCGTTGCAGACCGCGGTGGGAGACAAGATGTCGCCGGCCAACCTCAACTGCTACAACACCGGTGACATGAGCGACCTCAGGACCGCGCCCTGCGTGTGGCTGGGGGTCTGGGTGGACCTGCCCACGGCGGCCGCGGTACGTGACTACCGCAGCTTTCTCGACAACTACGTGCGCAAGCAGATAGCACTCGGGCGGATGCAGCGCACCGATACCGCCATGCCCGATCTCATGCAATGGCTGCAAACATCGCACGTGGTGCCCGACGACGTGCAATTGCAGACCTGGCTGGCGTTCGGCTTCCTGCTGATCTGCGTGGTCAATACCGTGGGCCTGCTGCTGGCCAAGTGCCTGAAGCGCTCGCAGGAGATCGGCGTTCGCCGTGCCCTGGGCGCCTCCCGGCGCACGGTGTTCGCGCAGTTCATCGTCGAGGCGGGGATCATCGGCCTGGCGGGGGGCATGCTTGGCCTGGGATTCGCCGAACTGGGCCTTTGGGGCATCCGCCACCAGCCGGCCCAGTACGCCAGCCTGGCGCACCTGGACGCGGGCATGTTCGCGTTCACCTTCGTGGTGGCCCTGGTATCCAGCCTGGCTGCCGGCGTGCTGCCCGCCTGGCGCGCCAGCGTGCTGGCGCCCGCACCGCAACTGAAAGCATCCTAGGGGACTGGCATGGCTATCCGAACCATCCTTTCGAGCCTGCGCAAGCATCGCATCCCGACGGCCCTGATCGTGCTGGAGATCGCGCTCGCCTGCGCGGTTCTGTGCAACGCCATCTTCATGATCGGGCTGCGTCTGGAGGCGATCCACCTGCCCAACGCGATCGACCAGGCCGGCATTTCGGTGATCCGGGTGCAGGGCACCGATCCCAAGCAGGCCGCGGACGACATTCCACGCAATCTCGCCGCCCTGCGCGCTGTACCGGGCGTGCATGCCGCGACCTTGGTGAACACCATGCCGTTGAGCCAGAACGGCTGGAACACCGGCTTCACCACCAAGCCCGGCGGCAAGGGTTTCGATGGCTCCTACGTCAACGCCGCCGAATATCTGATCGTGCCGGGGGCGGAGAAGGCGCTGGGCCTGCACCTGCTGCGAGGGCGCCTTTTCAACGACAGTGAATATGCCGCCGGCAAGCTGGGCACGTCCTTCATGCCCACGGGCCATGCTGCGGTCATCACGCAACGCTACGCCGAACGCATGTGGCCCGGGCAGTCCGCCGTGGGCAAGGTGATGTACATGGGCGACCGCTACAGCTACACCGTGGTCGGCGTGGTCGACGACGTGCTACGCCCGAATGGCGGCGGGGTGAGCAACGGCTTTTATTACAGCGTGTTCCTGCCGGTGGCGCCGTCCGAGCCCTCCTTGAACAATTACGTGGTTCGCAGCGCGCCGGGCGACCGCGATCGCGTGCTGCGCGCGTCGATCGCCACGCTTTCACGGCTCTCGCCCGAAGCGGTGGTCAAGGGCCAGACTTTCGCCGACATCCGCAACGACTTCTTTGCCGATACCCGCTCCATGGCCTGGATGCTGGTGCTGGTGTGCGTGGTGATGGTGGCGGTGACGGCCTTCGGCATTGTCGGCCTGTCCAGCTTCTGGGTCGGCCAGCGACGCCGCCAGATCGGCATCCGGCGCGCGGTCGGCGCCACGCGCGCGGACATCATGCGCTACTTCCAGACCGAGAACTTCCTCATCAGCAGCATGGGCGTGGTGCTGGGCATGGGCCTGGCCTACGGCGCCAACCTGTTCCTGATGCAGCACTACGAGATGGCGCGCATGCCCTGGTACTTCTTTCCGGTTGGCGCGCTGGCGCTGTGGCTGATCGGCCAGCTGTCGGTGCTCGGTCCGGCCCTGCGCGCCGCCAACGTTCCGCCGGTGGTGGCCACGCGCTCGGTTTGAATGGATAACTCTTGCGGAGGATACGGATGATCTCCTACTACATGGACCTGGCGCTTCGTAGCATGCGGCGCAACAAGGTGCTCACGGCGCTGATGGTCATCGCCATCGGCCTTGGCATTGGCGCCAGCATGACCATGCTGACCGTGCTCCATGTCATGACGCGCGATCCGATGCCGGGGCGAAGCGCGCACTTGTACCGGCCCTACCTCAATCCATTGCCGCTGAATGTCCACGATCAGCCCGGCACGGTCGGCGGTCCCACGATGGCGTTGACCTGGCCGGATGCCAAGGCGTTGCTCGAGGCGCACAAGGGCGTGCGCCAGGCGGCCATGGCGCGGGGATACCTGACCGCGCGTACCGATCGCTCCGGAGTGCAGCCCAAGTCCGTGGGCGGCAGTTTCACCACGCGTGATTTCTTCGCCATGTTCGGGGTGCCGTTCGTGGCCGGTCATGCGTGGTCGGGGCAAGACGATGCTGGTGCGGCACAGGTGGTGGTGCTGACCCGGAAACTGGCCGAGCGGCTGTTCGGGACGCCATCGGCCGTGGGCAGAACGGCACATCTGGGCGGCCATGATTTCCAGGTGGTCGGCGTTGTCGGGAACTGGCATCCGCAACCGCTTTTCTACGGCATCATCGGGACCAACTTTGATCGTGGCGACCAGTTCTTCCTGCCGTTGTCGACGGCCATGTCCATGCATCTGGGCGTCGACTGGGACAGTGGTTGGGGCAAGGACACGTCGTTTACCAGCCCGAAGATGAGCTGGTTGTCGTTCTGGGTCCAGCTCGATACGCCGGCGCAGGTGGGCGCCTATCGGCGGTTCCTGGTCAACTACTCCGCGAAGCAGAAAGAACTGGGGCGATACGAACGCCCGGCGAGCAACGCCAGGCTCTACGGCCTGATGCCGTGGCTGCATCACGAGGGCCTGGTTCCGGGCGACGTGATGCTGCAAACCTGGTTGGCACTGGGTTTTCTGTTCGTGTGCCTGGTCAATATCGTGGCTTTGCTGTTGGCCAAGTTCCTGCGCAGGAGCGGCGAGATCAGCGTGCGCCGGGCCCTGGGTGCACGGCGCCGCGATGTCTTCCACCAGTTGGGTGTCGAATCGGCGTTGCTCGGGCTGGCCGGCGGCATGCTCGGCATCGGTCTGGCCGAGTTGGGCCTGTGGGAAGTGCGTCAACGGCCCAACGATTACGCCCATCTGGCGCAGATGAACGGTGGCATGCTGGTGGCCACGGTCGTGCTGGCCATCCTGGTCAGTATCCTTGCCGGCTTGCTGCCCGCGTGGCGTGCCTGTCGCATAGCGCCGGCCTTGCAATTGAAGGCGCAGTAGGGGGGTGGCCATGCAACTGAAACCGATACTCACTTCACTCAAGCACCATAAATTGACCGCGTTGCTGCTGGTGCTGCAGGTGGCCTTCACCTGCGCGATCATCACGAACGCGGTATTCCTGATCGCCCAGAGGGTGCAGCGGGTGACTACCCGAAGCGGGCTGGACGAAAACACGTTGTCGCTCGTGAGCATCAACGACCTGGATGCCGGTGCCAATCCGCTCACCCTGCACGTGGCGGACCTGGCCACGCTGCGCAAGCTGCCCGGTGTCCGGTCGGCGGCGTTGATCACCAACGTGCCCTTTTCCCGCAGCGAGAACAGTTCGGTTGGTTGCGTGTCGCTGGCCTCCGTGCATGCAGCCGTGAAGGCGCACTCCATCCACGTGCCCGGGTGTGCCGGAGCGGATGTCTATGCCGGCACCCCGGGCACCTTGCACACGCTGGGACTGAAGCTGGTTTCCGGACATGGGTTCCAGGCCGGCGACTATGTGCCGGGCAAACCGCCGGGTCAGCCCAATACGGTCTCGGCCATGATCGTCACGCGGGCCTTTGCGCGGCGGCTGTATCCCGGGCATCCGGATCATGTCGTCGGTCGCAACATGTATTTCGGCAGCGGCATGATGAATGGACAGCCGACGCGCATCGTGGGTGTGGTTGCGCACCTGCACAAGGCCAATGTGTCCAACGATGGCGGCGGCGAGCAGTCGGTGTTGCTGCCCGTGGAGCCGAATGATGGAAGGGCCATGTTTGCCTTGCGCAGCGAGCCGTCGCAGCGGGGCAAGGTGATGAAGGAGGCGGTGGCCGCACTCAACAAGAACAAGCCGGACCGTCAGGTTTCGGCCGATGATGCGCAAACCTACACACACATGCGCGAAAGCTATTTTCGCGGCGATACCACCATGATCCGCCTGCTGCTGGCCTCGGCACTGGGCTTGCTGTTCGTCACCGCGCTGGGCATAGCCGGGCTGGCCAGCTTCTGGGTGCAGCAACGCACGCGCACCATCGGCATCCGGCGCGCCATCGGTGCCACGCGTGGCAACATTCTGCGCTATTTCCAGACCGAGAATTTCCTGATCGTCGGGGCCGGTGTCGTGCTGGGCATGCTGCTGGCGCTCGCGATGAACCTCTGGCTGATGCGCCACTACGAACTGCCGCGGTTGCCGTGGCATTACCTGCCATGGGGTGCGGGTGCATTGTGGCTGCTTGGCCAGCTTGCCGTGCTGGCGCCCGCCCGCCGCGCCGCGCGCGTGCCGCCGGTGGTGGCCACGCGGAGCGTATGAGTCCATGCGCGACATCGACGATGTAGCCATCGAAGCGAGGAGAAGAGGGATGAAGCGGATGCATGTGCTGGGTGTCGTGGCTGCCGCGGTGTTGTGTGGCAGTTGTTCGATGCATATCGACAGGCCCACGACGATCGCGGCGGGGACATCCCCGCGCTCGATCTATTCGGTCGACGGCGAGGTGCAGGTGCAATCGCATGCGCAGGCGAAAAAGGTGCACAGCGTGGACGGTGACATCACCCTGGGCGCGTTCGCCCGGGTGCGCGCCATCGATACGGTGGACGGCCGCGTGCAGCTGGGCCGCCAGGCGGTATGCGAGCACGACCTCGCCGATGTCGATGGCGGCATCGTGCTGGCGCGTGGCGCGCGCGTGGGTGGTGACGTGCGGGCCTTCGATGGCGGCCTGCAGGCGGATGATGCCGACATCGACGGCGGTATCCGTACCGTGTCCGGCCGCATCGAGCTGCGTGGCAACACGCATGTCCACGGGGGCATTACCCTCGACAAGCCCAGGCCGTCGAACGGCTCGGACAGTGCAGTGGCCCAACGCCTGCCCGTCATCGTGATCGGACCGGGCGTGACCGTGAACGGTCCGATCATTGCGCATCACGGCGGCATCCTGCGGGTGAGCCACCAGGCCTGGGTCGGTCCCATTCGGGGGCTTGCGACGCAGTGGTTCGATGGCCCCCTCCCGGCCCTGCACCGAATGGACAGGCGACACCATGAGTAAAGTCATGGCAACCTTTGGAGGCCGAGAGGCATCCATGTCTACATGTGCAAACGAAAAATGCGTACAGTCCTGATCATCGACGACAATCCCGCCGTGGGCGATGCGCTCTCGCTGCTGCTGTCGTTGCACGACATCCGTCCGCTGAAGGCGGCCACCCCCGGCGAGGGACTGGCCGTGTTGGCGCGCGATCGCGTGGACGTGGTGATCCAGGACATGAACTTCAGCGCCGACACCACCTCCGGTGAGGAGGGCGTGGAGCTGTTCGGCGCGATCCGCGAGCAGCATCCGGACCTGCCGGTGATCCTGCTGACCGCCTGGACCCACCTGGAGACCGCGGTGGAGCTGGTCAAGGCCGGCGCCGCCGACTACATCGCCAAGCCGTGGGACGACAGCAAGCTGCTGACCACGGTGGAGAACCTCCTGGAGCTCTCCGAATCCACCCGCGAGGTCAAGCGCACCCGCAACGAGCGCCGCCGGCGTCGCGAGCAGCTGGACGGGCGCTTCGACCTCGACGGCATGGTGTTCGCCGCCGAGGCGACCTGCCGCACCGTGGACCTGGCCTGCCAGGTGGCGCGCTCGGACGTGCCGGTGCTGGTCACCGGTCCCAACGGCGCGGGCAAGGAACGCATCGCGCGCATCGTGCATTTGAATTCGGCGGTGCGCGATGGGCCGTTCGTGGCGGTCAACTGCGGCGCGCTGCCGGGCGAGCTGATCGAGGCCGAGCTGTTCGGTGCCGATGCCGGCGCCTACACCGGCGCCAACAAGGCCCGCGAGGGCCGCTTCGAGATGGCCGACGGCGGCACCCTGTTCCTGGACGAGATCGGCAACCTGCCGCTGTCCGGGCAGGTCAAGCTGCTGCGGGTGCTCGAGACCGGCCAGTACGAGCGCCTGGGCTCGGGCCGCACGCGCAAGGTGAAGGTGCGCGTGATCAGCGCCACCAATGCCGATCTGAAGGCCATGATCGCCGAAGGCACCTTCCGCGAGGATCTCTACTACCGCCTGAACGTGATCGAGGTGAACCTGCCGCCGCTGGCCGAGCGCAGCGACGACATCCTGCCGCTGGCCGAGCACTTCCTCGACGGCCGTGCCGAGTTGTCCGATGATGCGCGCGAGGCCTTGCTGTCGCATCCGTGGCCGGGCAACGTGCGCGAGCTGAAGAACGCCATCGACCGCGCCTGCCTTCTGGTGCACGGCGAGCCGATCACCCCGGCTCACCTGAACCTGCCCGAGGTCGACGAGGCCGGCGCCGCGGCCTGGCGCAACCTGGACGAGCCTTCGCGCGATGCCGTCGCCCATGCGCTGACCGCGCATGCCGGCGTCATCAGTCGCGCGGCGCAATCGCTGGGTCTCTCGCGCCAGGCGCTGTATCGTCGCATGCAGCGGTACGGCATCCAGACCTGAGACGCCCGCAGGGGGGCCTATGCGGTTGAAATCGTTGCAGGGACGGATGGCGCTGATGGCGGGCGTGGCGACCCTGTCCGGCGCGCTGGCCTTTGCTGGCGTGACGCACTGGCCGCTGCCGCAGCTGCTGCAATCCCTGGCTGGATTCCTGCGCATCGACATCGATACCGGCTGGCTGCATACGCCGCTGGGCGGGCTGCTTGCGACCCTCATGCTGCTGGTGCCGTTCACGGTCTGGCTGGCCAGCCGGCTGGCGCGCCCGCTGCTGCAGCTGGTGCGGGCCCTGGAGGGCGCGGTGGTCAGCTATCGCGATGGTGATTTCGGTTTCTCCATCGCCACCCGCCGCAGCGACGAGCTGGGCGACCTGGTGCGCCTGCACAACCAGCTCGGGCAGACCCTGCGCGACCAGCGCCAGCACCTGGTGCAGCGCGAGCTGTTGCTCGACACCGTGGTGCAGAAGACCCCGGTGGCCCTGATCCTGACCGACGCCCACGACCACATCACCTACGCCAACATCGCCGCCAGGCAGTTGTTCAACGATGGCAAGAGCATGCAGGGCGAGTCGTTCGATGCGCTGCTCGAAGCCGGTTCGCACGCGTTGCTGGAGATCGTGCGCAGTGGCCGGGACGCGCTGTTCCCGGTGGAGATGGACGGTGCCGAGGAAACCTTCCATGTCTCCCAGCGCGAATTCAGGCTGCAGGGACGGCCGCACCGGCTGTATCTGTTCCGGCGCATGACCCGTGAACTGTCGCGCCAGGAAGTGGCCACCTGGAAGCGCGTGATCCGCGTCATCAGCCACGAGCTGAACAATTCGCTGGCGCCGATCTCCTCGCTGGCGCATTCGGGCGCGGAGCTGGCCCGGCGCGGTCAGCTTGAACGCCTGCCGGAGGTGTTTTCCGGCATCTCCGAGCGCGCCCGCCACCTGCACCAGTTCATCAGTGGCTACGCGGACGTGGCCAAGCTGCCGACGCCGCGCATCGCACCGGTCCCGTGGCGCACGTTCGTCGAGTCCCTGTCGCTGCATTGCCGCTTCCATCTGCAGGGCGAATTGCCGGGTGCCGACGGCTGTTTCGATGCCGGCCAGGTCGAGCAGGCCCTGATCAACCTGATCAAGAACGCCCATGAATCGGGCACGGCCGAGGAGGATGTCACCCTCGCCATCGCCGATGTCGGCAGCTGCTGGCGCATCGAGGTGGCCGATCGCGGCCCGGGCATGAGCGAGGCGGTGCTGGCCCAGGCCCTGCTGCCGTTCTATTCCACCAAGCGCTCCGGCACCGGGCTGGGGTTGGCGCTGGCGCGCGAGATCGTCGAGGCGCACGGCGGCCGGCTGACCCTGTCCAACCGGCGGCATGGCGGCCTGCGGGTGACGATGCAGCTGCCGCACTCGCCGAGCTGAACACGCCATCCCGGCAGGCGGCGGATCGTCGCTGCCATCGCCTATACTCGGCGCCTTGCGAGAAGAGCGAGAGGCGATGACCACGGACGTGACCATGCAAGCGGATGCCACGTTGCTGCCTGCGGCGGCGGCCGCGCTCAACACGCGCATCGGCTTCGTCATCGAGCTGGCCCGGCGTCTGCATCAGTACGGCACCGCGGCGCCGCGTCTGGAGGACGCCGTCAGCAGCGCCGCGCTGCGACTCGGGCTGCGCGCGGATGTGTGGTCCAGCCCCACGGCGATCATCGTGTCCTTCGCCGACCTGGCCCAGGGCGAGGATGCCATCGCCCAGGTCAGCCAGGTGATCCGCCTGCCTCCGGGAGACGTCAACCTGGCTCGCCTGTGCGAGGTCGATGCCCTGGCCGATGCCGTGACCGAGGGGCGGATGAGCATCGAGCAGGGCGCGCGAGAGTTGCGCCTGATGTCCAAGCCGCCGACGCCGCTGCAGCGCAACGGCACGATATTCGGCTTCGGACTGTCGGTGTTCGGCTTCGCGGTGCTGATGCGCGGATCGTGGGCCGACGCCCTGACCGCCGCGTTGCTCGGCTGGATGATCGGCGGGGTCATGACGGTCGCGGCGCGGGTGCCGCGCATCGCCCAGGCCGGCGAGGCCCTGGCGGCGCTGCTGGCGGCGATCGGCGCCAGCCTGGTCAGCGCGTTGATCGTGCCCCTGCACGTCAACGTGGTGGTGCTCTCGGCATTGATCGTGCTGGTCCCGGGCATGTTGCTGACCACGGCGGTCCGTGAGCTGTCCGCGCAGCATCTGGCTTCGGGTGTCTCGCGACTGTTTGGCGCGCTGGCCTCGATGCTGAAGCTGATCTTCGGCGCGATGGTGGTGTTCGCGGCCAGCGCCTGGTTCGGCGTGAAGATGCCGATCGCGCTGCAGCCGCCGGTCCAGCCATGGGTGCAGTGGCCGGCCCTGTTGCTGGGCACCTTCGGTTTCGCCCTGGTGTTCCAGGCGGCGCGCAGGGACTGGTGGCTGGTCGCCGTGTCGGCCATGCTGGGTTACCTGGTGGCCCGCTATGCCGGTGGCCAGTTCGGTCCCGCGTTCGGCGTCTTCATGGGTGGACTGACGCTGAGCGCGTTGAGCAACATGTATTCGCGTTATGCCCATCGCCCCGGCGCATTGGTGCGCGAGCCGGGCATCATCCTGCTGGTGCCGGGAAGCACCGGTTATCTGACGCTGACCTATCTGGCGCAGCGCAATGTGCACAGTGGAACCGAGACCGCGATCCTGTTGGTGACGCTGCTCGTGGCGCTGGTGGCCGGACTTCTATTCGGCGACCTCCTGGTGACGCCGCGACGCTCGCTGTGAGGAAAAAGAAAAACGCCGGCAAGACCGGCGTTTTTCGAATCCGCGAAAATCACGTGCGGATTTACTTGATAAGCAGATCCTTTTCCTTCTTGCCGGCCTTCAGCGCCGCATTGAACCAACGCGGACGCTTGCCGCGGCCCGACCAGGTCTGCGAGGCATCGGCCGGATTGCGGTACTTCGGCGCAACCTTGGTGGTGGCGCGACGGGTGCGACGGGTACGGCCGCCGAACACGTCTTCGAAGGTGTAGCCCTCGTCCTTGATCATCTTGGTGATGCGATCACGAAGCTTGGCCAGCTTCTCCTTTTCGATCTCGCCCTTGCGCTGCTCGGCCTTGCTGATGAGATCGTTGAGCTGGTTCTGATTCAGTTTCTTGAGGTCGACGGCCATTGAAAACTCCGATTATTAGTTGGGTTGCAAAAATGGCTGCGGTAAGCCCATTGAGGCGGGGATGATTTTGCCGTATCGGTGCATTAAATGCAAAATCGATAAATTAATTAGCGAGAGGCGCGCCCACAAAATGCGCGCCAACCCAGCCAAAGGATATACGCCGTCGCGGCTGATAATGCCCGGGCATGACCGCAGTGACGCGAACCGCCTTCCGCTTCGATTATCCGCGATGCGTCAGCCGCCGAGCAGTTGCAGCAGTTCGGCGTGCGGCAGCGAACGGTTCTCGCTGTCGTTGCGATGGCGATATTCGTAGGTGCCCGCGTCCAGTCCGCGATCACTGACCACCACGCGGTGCGGGATGCCGATCAATTCCATGTCGGCGAACATCGGTCCCGGGCGCAGGCCGCGGTCGTCCAGCACCACGTCGATGCCCATGGACTGCAGTTCCCCGTACAACGCCATGGCGGCGTCCTGTGCGCGGGTGCCCTGGCGCGAGCCGATCACGCACACGACCACCTGCCACGGGGCCATCGGTTCGGGCCACACGATGCCGTGCTCGTCGTGATTCTGCTCGATGGCCGCGGCGACGATGCGGCTGACGCCGATGCCATAGCAGCCCATCAACATGCTGCGCGCCTTGCCGTTCTCGTCCAGTACCGTCGCGCCCATGGCCTGGGCGTACTTGCCGCCCAGCTGGAATACGTGGCCGACCTCGATACCGCGCGCGATGCGCAGCGTGCCCTGGCCGTCGGGCGAGGGGTCGCCCTCGACCACCTTGCGCAGGTCGGCGACGCGCGTGACGCGGGCGTCGCGCTCCCAGTTGGCGCCGGTGTAGTGGCTGTCCGCGGCGTTGCCGCCGCAGACGAAATCAGCCAGCACCGCGGCGCTGCGGTCGACGATTACCGGGATGCCCTCGGGCAGTCCGATCGGGCCGATGAAGCCGGGGCGGGTGCCGGTGGCTTCCAGGATCTCGGCCTCGCTGGCCAGTTCGGAGGCGCCGGGCAGCTCTTCGAGCTTGGCGGCCTTGACCTCGTTGATCTCGTGGTCGCCGCGCAGGCACAGCGCGACCAGGCCCTCGTTGCCGCGGACCAGCAGGGTCTTCACACACTGCGCGGGCTCGACGTCCAGGAAGCTGGCCACCTCCTCGATGGTCTTCTTCGCCGGGGTGTCCACGCGGGCCAGTTCCGCGGAGGGCGCCGGGCGTTCGCTGCCCGGCGCCAGCGCCTCGGCCAGCTCCACGTTGGCGGCGTAGTCGGAGCCGTCGCTCCAGGCGATCGCGTCCTCGCCGGATTCGGCCAGCACCTGGAATTCATGGCTGGCGTTGCCGCCAATGGCGCCGGTGTCGGCCTGCACCGCACGGAAGCGCAGGCCCAGGCGCGTGAAGACCTGCGCGTAGGCCTGGTACATCACCTTGTAGGTTTCATCCAGCGACTCGGGCGTGAGGTGGAAGGAGTAGGCATCCTTCATCATGAATTCGCGCGCGCGCATGACGCCGAAGCGCGGGCGGATCTCGTCGCGGAACTTGGTCTGGATCTGGTAGAAGTTGACCGGCAGCTGCTTGTAGCTCTTGAGCTCGGTGCGCGCGAAGTCGGTGATGACTTCCTCATGGGTGGGGCCGTAGCAGTACTGCTGGTCCTTGCGATCGCGGATCTTCAGCAGCTGGCCGCCGAACTTCTCCCAGCGCCCGGTCTCCTCCCACAGCTCGCGCGGCTGGATCGACGGCATCAGCATCTCGATGGCGCCGGCACGGTTCATTTCCTCGCGCACCACGGCCTCGACCTTGCGCAGCACGCGCAGGCCCAGCGGGGTCCAGGTGTAGATGCCGGCGGCAAGCTTGCGCAGCATGCCGGCGCGCAGCATCAGTCGGTGGCTGGCGATCTCCGCGTCGGCGGGGACTTCCTTGACGGTGGCGAGGTGGAACTGGCTAAGGCGCATGCGATCGGTCCGGGGCGAGATGCCCGGCTTGGGCGCGCGCCTGGACCCGCATGGCCGGATGCCATGCGCGTCCGTCCGCTGTGTCCGGCCGGGTCAGGTGGAACGGTCGATTATAGCGTCCGCCCGGACTCCTGTGGCAGGCCGCCGTGGCGGGCCCTACTGGCCCGTGCAGAAGGCGTCGTAGCGTTGCTGCTGCTGCTTGAGCTGCTGGGCGCGGACCGAGTTGTCCATGGGCACGTTCTTGCCGTCGCTGCCCATGCGCTGCAGCGGCTGGCTGGACTTGAGCAGGGAGATGTTCGATTCCAGCTGCGAGCAGAATCTCTGCAGCTGCGGCGAGCGCTTGTCGGCGGCCTTGGCCTTGCCGGCGTCGGCCCCGCTGCTGGCGGCGTCACTGGCCGGTTGCGGCGCGCCCTGGTCGGCAGTGCTCGGTGTGCGGATGTTCTGGTATTTCACGCCCTGTGGTGGCGGCGTCTCCGAGAAATGCGTGGTGCCACTGGCATCCACCCATTTGTAGACCTGGGCACTGGCCACCATGGGCAGGGCGAGCGCGAGCGCGGTGATCAGGGCGGGCAGCGTGCTTCGCATGTCGATTCTCCATCCTTATGAACGATCCGGACGCGCGGGGCGGCCCGATACGCGCATGGTACGCACAGGTCGCGCCCGGTGGAAAGTGCGGTGGGCCACCCGGATGCGGCGAATGTGAGGCGCGGCACTTCCGCCATCAGGAGGGCGGCCGCTCTGTGCGCGGCATCACGCACCCACGGCGAACCCCCTGCGTCGGCCGCGAAACCGGTATGGTTTACACTTCGCCCACGCCGATATCGGAGCCCCGCAAGCGCATGAGCGACCCTTCGAACGTCCGCCGGCCCAGACATCCCGGCATCTACCTGTTGCCGAACCTGTTCACCACGGGGGCGATGTTTTCCGGCTTCTATGCCATCGTCGCCGGCATCGGCGGACATTTCATCCCGGCTGCCGTGGCGGTGTTCATCGCCTCGCTGCTGGACAGCATGGACGGTCGCGTGGCGCGGCTGACCGGGACCCAGAGCGACTTCGGCGTGCAGTACGACTCGCTGTCGGACCTGGTCAGTTTCGGCCTGGCGCCGGCGCTGGTGATGTACACCTGGTCGCTGTCCACGTTGCGCGACTACGGACCGGTGTGGGGCAAGATTGGCTGGTCGGCGGCCTTCATCTATGCCGCCTGCGGGGCGCTGCGCCTGGCCCGCTTCAACACCCAGGCCGGGGTGGCCGACAAGCGCTATTTCCAGGGCCTGGCCAGTCCGGCCGCCGCCGGTCTGTGCATGGCCTACGTGTGGAGCATGAACGTCTACCACTTCAGCGGGGCAGAGGTGGCCTTCGTCTCGCTGGGCCTGATCGTGGTCGCGGGCCTGCTGATGGTCAGCCATGTGCGCTATCACAGCTTCAAGGGCGGCCCCAAGCACGACCGGGTGCCGTTCCGCTGGATCCTGCTGGCGGCATTGATCATCGTGGCCCTGGTCATCGATGCCCATGACGTGCTGCTGGGCTGTTTTGCCCTGTATGTGCTGTCCGGTCCGGTGATGACGCTGTGGGGCCTGCTGCGATACCGCCGCAAGCGCACGACGCGCCGCGGCGAACCGCCGGCGGCCGGCTGAGTGGCGCCCGCATGAACCGGTCGTCCGCGCGCCGCGGCGCGCGCCTCGAGGCGCTCGGCGTGATGCCCTATCGCCTGCGCGCGCGCGATGCGCGGGCCGCGCCCGCCGAGCCGCCACCCGAGTCGGCCCGCCCCGGCGGCGGAGCCATGCCCGAGTCGGTGGCCTGCGTGGTCCTGCTGCCGTCGGGCTGCGCGTCGCGGGAGCTGGACCGCGCGGGCCGGGCGTTGCGTGCGTTCGGCGAGGATTTTGCCCGCGCCCCGCGCGTCCAGGTGCCCGTGGGCGGCCTGCGCGAGGCGCCACCGTCGGCGCGCGCCTACCTGGTGTTCGGCGAACCGCAGGCGCGCGCGCTGGGGCAGGTACTCAGTGCCGCCGCCATGCGCGAGGCCGAGGTGGTGCTGCTGGACGCCCCCGGACAACTTGGCCAGGGTGCCTCCAAGCAACGCCTGTGGCTGGCCATGAAGGCCTTGCGGCGCCGTCTCGGGATGCACTGAGACCGCTGGGCAAGGGCGCGCCCGGCATCGCATAATCGCTCCATGGCCGCCGTCGTCGCTCCCAGCCTCCCCCGCATCCGCATGATGCGGCACGAGGACCTCCCCGAGGTTTCCCGCATCGAGCAGGAAGCCTACGAGTTCCCGTGGAGCCCGGGCATCTTCCGCGACTGCATGAAGGCCGGCCATGCCTGCTGGGTGCTGGCCTGGCCCGATGAACTGGTCGGCTACGGCATCCTGTCCGCCGCCGCGGGCGAGGCCCATGTGCTCAACGTCTGCGTCAGCCCCGGCTTCCAGGGCTGTGGGCACGGTCGCCGCCTGCTGCGCCGCCTGATGGACCTGGCCCGCTGGCACGGCGCCAGCCGGGTCTTTCTCGAGGTGCGCCCGTCCAACGTGGCCGCGCACAAGCTGTACCTGAGCGAGGACTTCGTCGAGATCGGCCGGCGTCCGCGCTATTACCCCGCCGAGAAGGGGCGCGAGGATGCGATCGTGATGATGCACAAGCTGGCGCCGGACCAGATCGATTGACTTATTGTCGTCGTCCGTTGTCCAGCGTCACGTTCCCGATGTTCTGAAACGCATACAATGGATGGTTAATGCACATCGTGCCAAGGAGGCTCGGACATGGCGTCAGGTGATGGCAAGTATTCGGTTGACTGGTTCGATCACAATATTTCGAACTGGAAGACCTGGCTGGCGCCGCTGGCAGGAAAGCCGGGACTGCGCGCGCTCGAAATCGGCAGTTTCGAAGGCCGGTCCACCTGCTGGTTGATGGAAAATGTCCTGACCGCGCCCGACAGCCACATCGACTGCCTGGACCTGTTCCGGTCCGATATCGGGTTTGGCGACTATCACGCGACTTTCCGGGCCAACACCGCCGCCTGGAAAGATCGCATCCATGAGCATCGCGGAGTCAGCTATGGCTCGCTGAAAAAGCTCGAAGGCCCCTACGACCTGGTCTATGTCGATGGCTGGCACACCGCATTCGGCGCCATGGCCGACGGCCTCATGGCCTGGCCCATGCTCAAGGTCGGCGGGGTGATGATCTTCGACGACTATATGTGGGTTCCGCATCGCCATGGCCCACCAGCCAGGCTGCCCTGGTGGGTCCGCAAGTGGGAGCGTTTGCGCGGGCGCGACTGGCGCACCCGCGCCCTGCTCGATCAGATCGAGAGCGTGAAACTGGAAACGCCCAAGTTGGGTGTCGACGGGCTGCTGGCCACCCTGGACGGGTACTATGAATTGCTCGGTGTCGGGTATCAGCTGGCCGTGCGCAAGACGCACAGTTTCAAGAATTTCTGATACCCGATACCGACGGTAACCGGCCCGTCACGCGCCCAGCCGCTTGACCTGCTCGCTGAGCGCCGCGCGCTGGGCGCTCCAGTCGGCCAGGCGCTGGCGCTCCTGGTCGACCACCTCGGCCGGCGCGTTGTCGACGAAACGGGCGTTGCCCAGCTTGCCCTCGCACTTGGCGATTTCCTTGCCGATGCGCTCGATCTCCTTGCCCAGGCGGGTCTTCTCCGCGTCCAGGTCGATCAGGCCGGCCAGCGGGATCAGCACGCGCAGGTTGCCGACCACGGCAGCGGCCGAGGCGGGCTCTTCGGCCCCGGTATCCAGCCACCGCGGCATCTCGGCGCGGCCGAGGAAGGCGATCTGCGCGGCGAACTTGCCCGTACGCGAGCGGTCGCTGGCGTCGCCGTCGGCCATGAGCAGCGGGATGGTCTTGCCCGGCGCGATGTTCATCTCCGAACGAATCCGGCGGATGCCCGAGAGCACGGCCTTGAACCACTCGATCTCGGCGCTGGCCTCGTCGTCGGCGCCGATGCCGTGCGCATCCGGCCACGGTCGCTCCATCAGGAGCTTTTCCTCGAGGCCCAGTCGCGGCGCCACCGATTGCCAGATCTCCTCGGTGATGAACGGGATGACCGGGTGCAGCGCGCGCAGCACGGTTTCCAGCACCACTACCAGGGTGTGCCGGGTCGAGGCAGCGGCCGCTTCGTCATCGCCCTGCAGGGCCGGCTTGGCCAGCTCCAGGAACCAGTCGCAGTACTCGTTCCAGACGAAGGCGTACAGGCCCTGCGCCAGGTGGTCGAAGCGGTAGCTGGCGAAATGTTGCTCGGTCTCGACCAGGGTCCGCTTCAGGCGCGTCAGGATCCAGCGCTCGGCCTCGGTGGCTGGGTTTTCCCGAGTCCCGAGTCCCGAGTCCCGAGTCCCGGCATTCATGAGCACGAAGCGGGCCGCGTTCCACAGCTTGTTGCAGAACGCCTTGTAGCCCTCGGCGCGGCTGATGTCGAAATTGATGGTGCGGCTGTAGCTGGCCAGCGCGGCGAAGGTGAAGCGCAGCGCGTCGGTGCCGATGGCCGGGATGCCGTCGGGATAGTCCTTGCGGATGCGCTTGGTGACCTTCTCGCGCACCTGCGGGATCAGCAGCGACTTGGTGGATTTCTCCACCAGCGGTTCCAGCTCGATGCCGTCGATCAGGTCCAGCGGGTCCAGGGTGTTGCCCTTGGACTTGGACATCTTCTGGCCTTCGGCATCGCGCACGATGGCGTTGATGTAGACCGTGCGGAAGGGCACCTCGTCGACGAAGTACTTGGTCGCCATGACCATGCGCGCGACCCAGAAGAAGATGATGTCGAAGCCGGTGACCAGGGTGGCGCTGGGCAGGAAGACCTGGTCCTTGCTCCAGTCGGCGACGATCTCGCCGTTCTCGTTCCTGACCGGGCCGTCGGCCGGCCAGCCCAGGGTCGAGAACGGCCACAGCGCCGAGCTGAACCAGGTGTCGAGCACGTCCTCGTCCTGGCGCAGTTCGCCGACTGGCGGCGTGTCGGCATGAGCGCGGGCGTCGGCCTCGTCCTCGCCGACATAGATGTTCCCGGCCTCGTCGTACCAGGCCGGGAT
The DNA here is from genome assembly GCA_963821885.1 of uncultured Gammaproteobacteria bacterium. Taxonomy (GTDB): domain Bacteria; phylum Pseudomonadota; class Gammaproteobacteria; order Xanthomonadales; family Rhodanobacteraceae; genus Oleiagrimonas. Next base: position 287,572 of record CAWGFN010000003.1, read on the forward strand.
GCGGTGGCCCCACCACAGCTGGCGGCTGATGCACCAGTCCTGGATGTTCTGAAGCCACTGCGTGTAGGTGGTGGTCCAGTTCTCGGGCACGAACTTGATCTGGCCCGAGGTGACCGCGTCCAGCGCCGGCTCGGTGATCGCCTTGCGGCCGCCCGGACGGCCGTCGGCCAGCGTGTCGGAGGTCAGGTCGACGAACCACTGGTCGGTCAGCATCGGCTCGATCACCGCGTCCGAGCGCTGGCTGACCGGCACCTGCAGCTTGTGCGGCTTGGTTTCGACCAGGGCGCCCTCGGCTTCGAGGTCGGCCAGCACCGCCTTGCGCGCCTCGAAGCGGTCCAGGCCGCGGTACTTCGCCGGCGCGTTGTCGTTGACCTTCGCGTCCAGGGTGAAGATGTTGATCGGCTCCAGGTTGTGGCGCTTGCCGATGTCGTAGTCGTTGAAGTCGTGCGCCGGGGTGATCTTCACGCAGCCGGTGCCGAACTCGCGATCGACGTAGTCGTCGGCGATGACCGGAATCTCGCGGCCGACCAGCGGCAGCTTCAGCGTCTTGCCGACCAGGTGCGCGTAGCGCTCGTCGTCGGGATGCACCGCCACGGCGACGTCGCCGAGCATGGTCTCCGGGCGGGTGGTGGCGATGGTCACGCTCTCGTCGCTGCCGGCCACCGGGTAGCGGATCGACCACATGTGGCCGTCGCGCTCGACGTTGTTGACCTCCAGGTCGGACACCGCGGTGCCCAGCGCCGGGTCCCAGTTGACCAGGCGGTTGCCGCGGTAGATCAGGCCGGCGCGGTACCAGTCGATGAACACCTTGCGCACCGCGGCCGAGAGGCCCGCGTCCATGGTGAAGCGCTCGCGCGACCAGTCGGCGGCCACGCCCAGGCGGCGCATCTGGTTGGTGATGGTGGAGCCCGATTCATGTTTCCACTGCCACACGCGCTCGATGAAGGCTTCGCGCCCCAGCGCGTGCTTGTCGGTGTCGGCGACCGCCAGCTGGTTCTCGACGATCTTCTGCGTGGCAATGCCGGCATGGTCGGTGCCGATCTGCCACAGCGTGTTGTCGCCGCGCATGCGGTGGTAGCGCACCAGCATGTCCATCACCGTCTGCTGGAAGGCATGGCCCATGTGCAGCGTGCCGGTGACGTTGGGCGGCGGCAGCAGGATGCAGTACGGGTCGCCGTGACCACTGGGCTTGAAGCAGCCGTCGGCCTCCCACTGGGCATACCACTTCGACTCGATCTGCGCGGGTTCGAAACTCTTTTCCATGGACAGGCTCGGACGGGCGCCGGCAGCGTGGCTGCGGCGTGACATCGGTAAAAGTCCGTGATTGTACGGGTCAGGCGGCCTCGGCCCAAGCGCGCCGCATCGCGATGTCAGGTACTGGTCACGGGCGATTCGGAGGCATGGGCGGGTTCGGGAGAGGACTGGGTTTGGCGGTATCCGTCCTGGAGACGGCTGGTTTTCCAGACCAGATAGATGAACAAAACGGTCACGACGAGGTGCATGGTCAGGTGCGCAAGGGTCAGCACAATGCCATTCCGCGCCGTCTCGGGATCATGTGAATGCAACATCTCGCTGGCCACGAACACCACGACCAGAGTCGCCAGGCGAAGCACCCACCAGACCAGGACAGGCCAGTGGCTGGCGCAGACTCGGCGCTGGCTCGGGTCGTGGCTGGTCATCCAGATTTCCTGTATTGCCAGACACGGTTTGACCAGATTGACGAACGGCACGAAAAACCAGCCCACGGTCCAGCCCGGCGTGTAGTCCAGCCTGCGCGCGCCCAGCGCCCGGACATTGGACGCCGCCAGATACAGCCAGACCAGGAACAGGATGCTGTTCAATATCAGGATCAGTTGCCTGAGATTGATGAGCGTGCCTTCCATCTGGGCGAGTGGATGCAGGTGCTCGTAGTATGCATGCACAGCGCCCGGGACATGTTCCATGGCCCGCGAAAAGAGTAGGCCCAGGTCGAGGTCGTAGCCGAACTGGATCATTGTCAGCAGGCCGTAGACGGCGGCCAGGCCACAGACTATCCAGGCCAGCGGTCGAGGATCGCTGTAGGCGTATGTATTCATGTCGTTCCCCCCTTGAGTACGAATATAAGGGGATTGCCGGGCGCAAGACCAGCGCGGGGGCGGTGCCCGGTGTGGCAGCCCTTACGGCGCGGCCAGCTGCGGCTGGCGACCGGTGATGGCGATGGCCTCGGCGGACGGGTGCGTCCAGTGCCGCAGCTGCATGGCGCCGAGCCGACGAACCAGTTCGATCATGAACCCGATGGACAACAGCATCAGCAGGCTCCCCGCGATGCCGACGTGGCTGGCGGCCAGCTGGGCGGACACGTCGGTCTTGGCCGACTTGAGCATCACCGCCGCGACGATCTGCACGATGCCGGCGGCGACGTAGCTGACCCACCAGAACAGAACGACCAGGGGCTGGCGGGACTCGGACCAGTTCATCGGGTTTTCGCTCGATTGCCACACCTCGCGCACGGTGAAGTAGGGCATGAAGGCCGAGGCGAACGGAATGAAGAACCAGCCGACCGTCCAGCCGGGGGAGTGATAGAAACCCCGTGCGCCCAGCGCCCTCGCGTTGCTCGCGGCGCGATGGATCCAGATGCAGAAAAGCACCACGTTGGCCACGAACAGCAACAGCTCGAGCACCTGGAACAGGCCTTGCAGCATCTGGGTCTTGTGCATGAGCTGCGTCAGCGACGTGATGTCCCCGCCACGCTCGGCGGAAGCGTCCGTCAAGGCGCCGATGCGCTGCCGCAGGCCGTCGATGTGCAGCTCGAAGCCCACCCGGGCCACCTTGAGCAGGCCGATCAGGATCGTCAGTACGCAGACCCAGCGGCCCAGCTTGCGTGGATCCCTGAACGCGCGATGCTTCATGATTCTCCTCCCAGGCCGCACGCAATGTGTGCAGGCGGCGGTGGCATCCGCAAGCTCATGATCGCAGGCGGCGCCCGGCCTCGTGCACGGCATCGACCAGCACCTTCACGTGCTCCGGGTTCACGCCCGGCGTGACGCCGTGGCCGAGGTTGAACACGTGACCCGGGTGCGGGCCGAAGGCGTCCATCACGGCGTTGACCTCGCGGCGGATGACTTCCGGCGTGGCGTGCAGCACCGACGGATCGAGGTTGCCCTGCAGGCCGACGCGATCGCCGACCCGGCGGCGCGCCTCGCCCAGGTCGATGGTCCAGTCCACGCCGAGCGCCGTGCAGCCGGTGTCGGCCAGCGCCTCCAGATGGCCGTTGGCGCCCTTGGAGAACAGCACCAGCGGCAGGTCGGCGGCGTGAGCGTCGGCCTTGAGCAGTTCGGCGACGCGGGCCAGGTAGCGCAGCGAGCATTCGTGGAACATCGGCGGCGACAGCAGGCCGCCCCAGGTGTCGAACACCATCAGCGCCTGCGCGCCGGCCGCGGCCTGCGCGGACAGGTAGGTGGCCACCGAACGCGCCAGCACGTCGAGCAGCTGGTGCATGGCCTTCGGGTCGTTCCAGGCCAGCGCCTTGGCGCGGGCGAAATCGCGCGAGCCCTCGCCCTCGACCATGTAGCAGGCCAGGGTCCACGGGCTACCGGAGAAGCCGATCAGCGGCACCCGGCCGTTCAGTTCACGGCGGATCGTGCGTACCGCGTCCATCACGTAGCGCAGCTCGCCGTCCATGTCGGGCACGGCCAGGCGCGCGATGTCGGCGGCGCTGCGCAGCGGGCGCTCGAACTTCGGACCCTCGCCGGCCGCGAAGCTCAGGCCCAGGCCCATGGCGTCGGGGATGGTCAGGATGTCCGAGAACAGGATCGCCGCGTCCAGGTCGAAGCGCTCCAGCGGCTGCAGGGTCACCTCGCAGGCCAGGTCCGGGTTCTTGGCCAGGGCCATGAAGCTGCCGGCCTTGGCGCGGGTGGCGCGGTATTCGGGCAGGTAGCGGCCGGCCTGGCGCATGATCCACACGGGCGTGGTGTCGGTGTCCTGGCGGCGCAGGGCGCGCAGGAAGCGGTCGTTCTTGAGTTCAGCGGGCATGGGAGGCATCGGTTCCCTGGGCGAATACGACGCGGAAACCGCGCTTGATCTGGCTGTCACGCGCCTTCTCGAAGGCGGCGATGGCGTCGCCATCGTCCAGGAACAGCTCGCGACGCAGGGTGGCGCGGCCGCCCTGGCGCCCGGACTCGCGGTACAGCGTCCAGCCGCCGAGCAGATCCTGCTCGAGCGTCAGCTGCACGTAGCGCGGCGATTCGCCGGATTCGGCGTTGGTCTGCATGTAGATGCGCATGGACCGGGCTTCGCAAGGAGGTTCCAGACCGTCCATTGTAGCGTCATGACGGCATGCTGCCGAACGGTCGGGCGCGCGGGAACCAAGCGACCCGGGCCGGGGCAAGCCATGCCCGAGGCCATGGTCGGTACGGATAGCCGGGGCTGAGTCCGTGGATGAAGGGATCGACCTTGGCCTGGCCGATGCCGGCGGCAGGGCAAAAAAAGGCCCGGACCGCGAGGAGTAGGCGTCGGTCCGGGCCAGAGGGCCGGCACGGGGTGCGGATGGGGGAATCCGCGCATGCCGGTGTTGCATCGCAGCGGGTCGCACGTGTCCAGGCCGCAAGTCACCGGAAGCGCGGACCAGGGCCGGCGTTCATCCGGTGGCTTGGTGTCGAACATCCTCCTTTACGGCGGCCGGGTGCATTCGGATGCCCGGAACCTGAACCGGCCCGGTGCGCGGGCAGGCATCCGATTGGCGCGCGCCTGCGTAAGTGCAATCGACGACGCCAACAGCACGGCGCCCGGGCCACACGGTGTCGGGGCCGAACGAGTATGGGATCATGGCTGCCGAGAGCATCTTGAACATTCACGCAGCGAGAGCGCAGCGAAACGTGTCCAGCCAGGCCAAACCGGGCAACACCGACGCGAAGTACTGGTCCGAACAGATGGCTGCCGTGGCCCAGCGCCGCGATCGCGACTGTTTCATGCGCATCTACGACCATTACGCGCCCCGCCTGCAGCGTTACCTGCTGGGCCTGGGCGTGCAGCCCAGCCTGGCCGAGGAGCTGGTGCAGGAAGCCCTGATCCGTCTGTGGCGCAAGGCGAGCCAGTTCAAGCCCGAGCGCGCCAACCTGTCGACCTGGCTGTTCCGCATCGCGCGCAACCTGTACATCGACAGCGTGCGCCGGGAACCGAATTGGCGGCCGGTCGAGGATGCCATCGACGACCTGCACGCCGAGACCGCGCCGATGCGCGGCACGCAGGCCGAATCCTATGCCGAACAGGCCAACCTGCGCCGCGCCATCGGCGAGTTGCCGGCGATGCAGGCGCGGCTGGTTCGCATGTCCTATTTCGAAGCCAAGAGTCACAGTGAGATCGCCGAGGAGCTCGACATGGCGCTGGGTACGGTCAAGTCCAGCCTGCGTCGCGCCTTCGGCAAGCTCCGTGCAAGCCTGGAGCACGCCCGATGATGCACAACCCCGACCATCACCTCGACGACGCCACGTTGCTGGCGTACTCGTCCGGCGCGCTGGGCATGCCACTCAGCGTGGCGGTTGCCACCCACATGCGCTACTGCGCGACCTGCCGCGAACGCCTGCGGCAGGCCGATGCGGTCGGTGGCGCCCTGGTGCAGCAGCAGGAGCCCGCGTCCCTTTCGGCGCAGGCCAGGACCGCGATGCTGGCGCGACTGGACGAGGAGCCGGTGTCGGTGGCTGCCGACGAGGCGCCGGCGGACGAGCCGGTCGCCGACGCCGACCGCCTGCCACGCGAGCTGCACCCGTATTTCGGCGAGTCCTACCGCGCCCTGCGCTGGAAGATGCTGGTGCCGGGCGTGCACCGCGTGCGCTCGCGGTCCGATGCCGGCGGCGAACTGTTCCTGCTGCGCATCGCGCCGGGCAAGAAAATGCCCATGCACAGCCATGCCGGCAACGAGCTGACCGTGGTGCTCAAGGGCGCCTATCGCGACGTGCTGGGGCGCTTCGGTCCCGGCGACATCGCCGACCTGGACAGCGATGTCGAGCACCAGCCGGTGACCGAGCCGGGCGAAGCCTGCATCTGCCTGGCCGCCCTGGACGCGCCGCTGCGCTTCCCCGGACGGGTGGCGCGCATGCTGCAGCCGCTGTTCGGGCTCTAGGCGCCGCCGGCCAGCACGTCGCGCACCCGGGCCTCGTCGACGTCGCCGACGATGTCGGCCTGGCCGATCCCGTGCCACAGGATCAGCCGCAGGCGGCCGCCGAGGTTCTTCTTGTCCAGGCGCATGTGCCCCAGGAGCACGTCCGGGTCGATGCCGGATGGCGCCGTCACGGGCAGGCCGAGGGCATCCAGCAGCGTCGCCAGTCGCGCGCCGTCGGCGTCCCCGGCCATGCCCAGGCGGGTGGACAGGGTGGCCGCCTGGACCATGCCGATGGCCACCGCCTCGCCGTGCAGCAGGGCGCCATAGCCGCAGGCCGTCTCCAGCGCGTGGCCGAAGGTGTGGCCGAAGTTGAGCAGCGCCCGTTCGCCGCGTTCGGTTTCGTCGCGGGCGACGATGGCGGCCTTCTGCGCGCAGCAGCGGGCGATCGCTTCCGACACCACGTCATCCTCGCGCGCGCCCAGGGCCTTCGCATGCTTTTCCAGCCAGGCGAAGAAGGCGGCATCGCCCAGCGCGCCGTACTTGACCACCTCGGCCAGTCCGGCGCGGTATTCGCGGTCGGGCAGGGTCTCCAGCGTGGCGGTGTCGGCGATCACCGCGCGGGGCTGATGGAAGGCGCCCACCAGGTTCTTGCCGGCCGGCAGGTTGACCCCGGTCTTGCCGCCGACCGAGGAATCGACCATCGCCAGCAGCGTGGTCGGCATCTGCAGGAAGTCGATGCCGCGCATCCAGCAGGCGGCGGCGAATCCGGCCAGGTCGCCGATCACGCCGCCCCCCAGGGCCATCACGCAGGCATCGCGCGAGGCGCCCATCGCGGCCAGGGCCTCGAACACGCGCCCGACATGCTCGATGTCCTTGAACGACTCGCCGTCCGGCAGCGACAGCGAGGCGGCCTGGAGTCCTTCGAGGCCGTCCATCACCCGATCCAGGTACAGCGGGGCCACCGTCTCGTTGCTGACCACCAGCACCTGTCGTCCGCGGATGGCCGCGCGCCACAGCGCCGTGCGCCGCAGCAGTCCGGCGCCGATGTGGATCGGGTAGGCGCGATCGCCCAGGCCGACCTCGAGGGTGTGGGTGGAACTCATGGGGCGGTGACTCCGGTGCGTTGCCAGTGTTCGTCGATGCGCATGCGGCAGCGGTTGAGCGCGCGCTGGGTGCGCTCATTGTGGCCGGGTATGGTCAGTTCGGCGATCTCGGCATACAGCGGATTGCGCTGCGCGGCCATGGCGTCCAGGCGCTGGCGGCGGTCCACGCCGGCCAGCAGCGGTCGGGCGCGGTCGCGTTGCAGGCGCTTGAGCTGCTGTTCGACGCTGGCCTGCAGCCAGACCACGAAGCCGCGCTGGCGCAGCAGGCGGCGGCTGTCGGCATCCAGGATCGCCCCGGCGCCGGTGGCCAGCAGCACGCCGTCGCGCCGGCTACACTCGTCCAGCATGGCCGCTTCGCGATGGCGGAAGCCGGCCTCGCCCTCGATCTCGAAGATGGTCGATACGTCCACGCCGGTGTGGTCCTCGATCTCGCGATCCAGGTCGAGGAAGGTCAGTCCGTAGTGCTCCGCCAGGCGCCGGCCGATGGAGGTCTTGCCGGCCCCCGAGGGCCCCACCAGGAACAGGTTCGACGAGGGATTCATTGGCACGATGCTAGCAGCCCCGGACAGCTCCAAGAATGCATCCGCGCCACGCGTGCTGGTGGCCGGCTGCGGCGATGTCGGCAGTCGCCTGGCGCGACGCCTGGTGGCGCGCGGCGAGGCGGTCGCCGGACTGCGCCGTTCCGACGCGCCGTTGCCGGAAGGCGTGCGCCGCGTGCGCGCGGACCTTGCCGATGCGTCCAGCCTGGCCGCGCTGCCGGCCGGCATCGAGCAGCTGGTCTATCTGCCGACGCCCGACGCCCGCACGCCCGAGGCCTATCGACGCGTCTTCGTGGATGGCCTGGAGCGCCTGCTCGACGCGCTCGATCCGGCCTCGCTCGCGCGCGTGGTGTTCGTTTCCTCAAGCGCCGTCTACGGCGACCACGCGGGCGACTGGGTGGACGAGTCCACGCCGCCCCGGCCGCCGGGGTTCAACGGCGAGATCCTGCTCGAGGCCGAACAGCGGCTGATGGCGCGTGGCCTGCCGGCGACCGTGCTGCGCCTGGCCGGGCTGTACGGCCCGGGTCGCGAGGGACTCCTGCGGCGCCTCGTTGCGGGCGAGGCCAGGGCGCCGGTCGCCCCGCCGTTCTGGGGCAACCGCATCCACGTCGAGGATGCCGCCGCGGCGATCGACCACCTGCTGGCGCTGCCCGCTCCCGAGGCGCTGTACCTGGGCGTGGACGACACGCCCATGCCACTGCATGAGCTGTACGGCTTCCTCGCCGCCCGCCTGGGCGCGCCGGCGCCGGCGGACGGCCCGCCGCCACGCGGCATCGGCAACAAGCGGCTGAGCAACCGTCGCCTGCGGGAAAGCGGTTTCGTGCCGCGGTGGCCGGATGCCCGCGAAGGCTACGCGGCGATGATCGACGCCGGCGGCTGAGGGCCGCTGGCCCGGCCGGGCCTCAGGGCGCGCGGCGCGCTGGCGTGCGTCGGCGCAGGCGGATCGGACGGCGCGCGCCATCGAGCGTGACCACGACGTCGGCGCGCGCGGGCAGGCTGCGCAGCGCATGCCGGCTGAGCCGTTCGAAATGCTGCATGAAGCGGCGCAGGGCGGGGTCGTCCATGGCCCGCGGCGCGCCGCGCTCGCGCAGAACGCGCTCGGCCTGCGCGCGCCAGCGGCAGGCGCTGGCCCAGTCCGGCGCCTGCAGCACCACCAGGGCGTCGAGGCGCGACCACAGGTCCTGCATGTCCGCCAGCGCGGCATTGACGAAGCGTCGCCAACGGCCGTCGGGATCCTCCTCGCGTTCCAGCGCGTTGACCGGTCTTCGCAGCGCCGGCGCGGTCTGCGCGGTCACGCCCACGCACCAGCCTTCCAGCACCAGAAGGCGCGGTGGCGCGGTCACCCGCGGCCAGCGTGACGGCGGTCGGCGGGCATCGCGCCCCTTGTCGAAGCGTGGCAGCCATGCCGGATGCGCCGGGCTGGCGTGGGCCAGCGCCGCCAGCGTCTCGCGCAGCAGGGCCAGGTCATGGGTGCCCGGCACGCCGCGGGTGCGCAGCAGCGGATGCACCTGCGCCGCCAAGCGCGCTCGCGCCCGGCGCCCCAGATAGACGTCGTCCAGCGACAGCGTCCGCGCCGGCCAGCCGCACGAGCGCGCGTGGCGCACGAGGTGTCCGGCCAGGGTGCTCTTGCCGCTGCCCTGGAGGCCGGACAGGCCCAGCAGGACCGGGCGGCGGGCGCTCCGCAGGCGATCTTCGAACAACGCCAGCAACGCCGGCGCGAGTGCTTCGGGGGGCGTGCTAGCATCGGATGTCGGCATGGCGTGCCATCGCGTGGGCCTGCCGCAAGCATAGTCCCGTCACCCCTCAGTGCGCCCATCGCCATGCTGCATCCCGAGATCCTCGAGACCTTCCGCGACCTGCTCGACGAGGCGCATGCCTCGGGCGACCGGGAGCCCACCGCCATGAACCTGGCCACGGCCTCGGCGGACGGCCGCGTGCATGCCCGCATCGTCCTGCTGAAGGGCGTGGACGAACGCGGTTTCCGCTTCTTCACCAATTACGACAGCGCCAAGGGACGGCAGCTCGACGCGCATCCGCAGGCCGCGCTGACGTTCCACTGGAAGCAGGTGCGCGAGGGCGTGCAGGTGCGCGTGGAGGGTCCGGTCCAGCGCCTGCCCTCGGAGGAATCGGACGCCTATTTCGCCAGCCGCCCGCGCGGCAGCCAGATCGGCGCGTGGGCGTCGTTGCAGTCGCTGCCGCTGCCCGATCGCGAAACCTTCGAGGCGCGCGTGGAGCGCTACGAGCGCGAGTTCGCCGGCGGCGACGTGCCGCGTCCGCCGCACTGGGGCGGTTTCCTGCTGTCGGCCGAGCGCGTGGAGTTCTGGTACGGCGCCGAGTTCAGGCTGCACAAGCGCGTGTCCTGGCACCATCAGGATGGCGTCTGGAACCACGGCCTGCTGTACCCGTGATGCCGGTGCCCGCCGAATCCGGTCCCGCTGCCGGTGTCGTCTCGCCCGAGTATCCGCAACGCATCGTCTGCCTGACCGAGGAGCCGACCGAGACGCTCTACGCGCTCGGCGAGCAGGACCGCATCGTGGGCATCTCCGGTTTCACGGTGCGCCCGCCCGAGGCGCGCCGCGAGAAACCCAAGGTGTCGGCGTTCACCAGCGCCAAGGTCGACCGCATCCTGGCGCTGCAACCGGACCTGGCCATCGGCTTTTCCGACATCCAGGCGGACATCGCCCAGGCCCTGATCAAGGCCGGCGTGGAGGTGTGGATCAGCAACCACCGCAGCGTCGCGGGCATCCTCGGCTACATCCGGCGGCTGGGCGCGATGGTCGGCGCCAGCGATCGGGCCGCGGACCTGGTGCAACGCGCGCAGGCGCACATCGAGCAGGTGCGTGAGTCGGCCGCGGGGTTGCCGCGACGACCGAAGGTGTATTTCGAGGAGTGGGACGACCCGCCCATCACCGGCATCCGCTGGGTGGCCGAGCTGGTGCGCATCGCCGGCGGCGACGACATCTTCCCCGAGCGTGCCGCCCGGTCACTGGCGCGCGACCGCATCCTGGCCGATCCGCAGGAGGCCGCGCGCCGCGCGCCGGACATCGTCATCGGATCGTGGTGCGGCAAGCGCTTCCGCCCGGAGAAGGTCGCCGCGCGGGCGGGTTGGGATCAGGTGCCCGCCGTGCGCGACGGCGAGCTGCACGAGGTGAAGTCGCCGATCATCCTGCAGCCCGGGCCGGCGGCCCTGTTCGACGGCCTGGACGCGCTGCACGCCATCATCCGGCGCTGGGCCGCGCGTCACGCCTGAGCTTCAGTCAATCACGAAATCGTGCTCGAAATGGATGTGCCGGGTGTTCGCGCCCGCGGGCGTGACGTCGATGTCGAAGCGCAGCGTCCCCGACTGCCGCAGCGGAAAGATGCCCACGTAGGAGATGCCCCCGTCGTCGCGTATTTCGCGCACGCTGACGCGCACCGCCGCGCCCAGCGCGGTGCTGGCGCGGGCCTGCACGTCGGCGGCCATGCCGGTGGCCGCGTCCGAGGTGCCTCGCGTCACCAGGATGTTGACCAGGCCGGTGTGCGCGGCGTCGCCGACGCCCAGCTGCTGCAACGACTCGGCCGGCAGCATGCTTGCCGGCAGGGCGTTGTAGCGGATGTGGACGTCGCCGCCAGAGGGCGCCGGCCGAGCCTGGGCCATGGCCGGCACGCACAGAACGAGCAGGGTGAGGAAGGTCTGCAGACGGGTCACGGGACGTTGCATGTCGATTGGCTCCCAGGCCTTCGCAAGCCGGCCTGTTTCAGGGGGCACCGGAATCATCGCCGGCCTGGATGTGCAGGCGCTTGAGCATCCGGTGCACGAAGGGATACAGAAGCACGGCCGACAGTGACAGGAAGAACACGCCGCTGTACAGGGCATAGAGCATGGCAAACAGCTTGGCGCCCGGCGTGGTCAGCGTGGCGACCGGGCCCATCCCGGTCAGGATCATGCTGGCGTTGAGGAAGCTGTCCATCCAGCCGAGCCCCGCGGTCCAGTGATAGCCGACCGCGCCGAGCAGCAGCGAGAACACGATCAGCAACAGGGCCGCGCTGGCGTGGCGCAGGATGCGATGGAAGAACTCCATGCGGGACATCAGCTTGATGGCCATGACGTGGTTCCGTTCAGCGTACGCCCAGGAGCCGCAGGCCGGTGCCGATGAGGGGTCCGGCGACGAGAATGCGCAGCAGCAGAAGCACCAGCAGCGCCACGGCGGGGGAAAAATCGATGCCCCCCGGCGTTGGCATGCGCCGGCGCAGCGGCCGCAGCGGCGGCTCGGTGATCTGCGCCACGAAGCGCAGCAGCGGGTGGTTGGGGTCGCCGCCGAGCATGCTCGCCAGCGACCAGGCGAAGATCAGCACGATGTACATCAGGAAGAACAGATCGAGCAGCTGCCCGATACCGGCCAGCAGCCAGCCGAGGGGGACGGGTGAGTAGCTCTTCAGCGCGATCAGCAGTCCCGTGGCGATGAGTTCCAGCACCAGGGCCACGCTCAGCGCCGCCAGGTTGAAGCGGCCGATGTTGCGCAGCACCCGCCGCAGCGGCGCCAGCACCGGATTGGTGGTGCGGTAGATGAACTGGCTGACCGGGTTGGTGAACGGCGCGCGCCAGATCTCGGCCATCAGCCGCAGCAGGAACAGGGTGATCACGGCGCCGAAGACGAAGCTGATCAGGAGGTCGCCGGCCTGGATGAGGTAGTTCATGGCTCGTTGGTGTCCGGTTTCAGTCGTTCTCGGCGGCCAGCGCCGCGCCACGTTCGGCGCAGGCGTTCACCGCGCGCGCCACGATCTCGCGCAGTCCGTCGCGGTCGAAGCTCTCCAGGGCGGCCTGGGTGGTGCCGTTGGGCGAGGTGACGCGCTGGCGCAGGGTGGCCGGCGGCTCGCCGCTCTCGACCATCATGCGGCCGGCGCCCAGGCAGGTCTGCGCGGCCAGCGTGCGCGCGGTCTCGCGTGGCAGCCCGCGCGCCACGGCGGCGTCTTCCAGTGCCTCGACCAGCAGGAAGTAATAAGCCGGCGCGGAGCCGGCGATGCCGGTCACGGTGTCGATCTGCGCCTCGTCCTCGACCCAGGCGGTGGCGCCCGCGGTCTGCAGCATGGCCTCGACCCGGGCGCGCTGGGCGTCGCTGACCCGCGCATTGGCGTACAGGCCGCTGGCGCCGGCGCCGATCAGGGCCGGCGTGTTGGGCATGCAGCGCACGATGGCCGGCTCGCCGCCCAGCCAGCGGGCGATCTGGTCGGTGCGGATGCCGGCGGCGATCGACACGATCAGCGGCGACGAGCGCGTCAGTTCCGAGGCCAGCGACTTGCACACCGCGGTCAGCACCTGCGGCTTGACCGCCAGCACCACGACGTCGGCCCCGGCCACGGCCTCGGCGCCGTCGGCATGGGTGCGCACCCCGAATTCGCGCTCCAGCTCGGCGCGGGCGTCCTCGCGGGGTTCGGAGATGGCGATGGAGGCGGGGTCGGCGCCGGTGCCGATCAGGCCGCCGACCAGGCTGCGTGCCATGTTGCCGCCGCCGATGAAAGTCGTGCGCTGCATAGTGTTCGATCCTCGTGTTGCTCGGGGTGCTGCCGTCTCGTCGGGCGCTGCCTGCGATCGGTGCCGGCATCGGCGCCGGGCATGCGCGGCCGGACGACCGGCCTTGAACGTGCAGGGTATCCGGATTGCGTACAAGGTCCCAAATGGCTTGTTGCGCCGCGATACAAGTTCGCGCACAGTCAGGTGAGCCGTGGTTATACTGGCCCAAGACAGGTTTGGCCCGCCCGCGCGGGCCCGATCACCCGTATGTCTCCGCTACCAGGGGGAGTGTGAATGGATATTGCCGAGCTGCTGGCCTTTTCGGTCAAGAACAAGGCTTCGGACTTGCATCTGTCGGCGGGCCTGCCGCCGATGATCCGTGTCGATGGTGATGTGCGACGCATCAACACGCCGGCCTTCGACCACAAGCAGGTGCACGCGTTGATGTACGACATCATGTCGGACAAGCAGCGGCGCGACTACGAGGAGTTCCTTGAAGTCGACTTCTCGTTCGAGATTCCCGGCCTGGCGCGTTTCCGCGTCAACGCCTTCAACCAGCAGCGCGGTTCCGGCGCGGTGTTCCGCACCATTCCCTCGGAAGTGCTGACGCTGGAGGACCTGGGTTGCCCGCCGGTGTTCCGCGACCTGATCGAGCAGCCGCAGGGCCTGATCCTGGTCACCGGGCCGACCGGCTCGGGCAAGTCGACCACGCTGGCGGCGATGATCGACCACATCAACAAGAACGAATACGGCCACATCCTCTCGGTCGAGGATCCGATCGAGTTCGTGCACACCTCGCAGAAGTGCCTGATCAACCAGCGCGAGGTGCATCGCGACACGCACGGCTTCAACGAGGCCCTGCGCTCGGCGCTGCGCGAGGATCCGGACTACATCCTGGTCGGCGAGCTGCGCGACCTGGAGACCATCCGCCTGGCGCTGACCGCCGCGGAGACCGGACACCTGGTGTTCGCCACCCTGCACACCAGTTCGGCGGCCAAGACCATCGACCGCATCATCGACGTGTTCCCGTCGGGCGAGAAGCCGATGGTGCGCTCGATGCTGTCGGAGTCGTTGCGCGCGGTGATCGCGCAGTCGCTGCTGAAGAAGGTCGGCGGCGGGCGCATCGCGGCGCACGAGATCATGGTCGGCATTCCCGCCATCCGCAACCTGATCCGCGAGGACAAGGTCGCGCAGATGTATTCGGCGATCCAGACCGGCCAGCAGCACGGCATGCAGACCCTGGACCAGTGTCTGCAGGACCTGGTCCAGCGCGGCCTCGTCAATCGCGACCAGGCCCGGTCCTACGCCAAGAACAAGGAAATCTTCCGCTAGGACGGTAACCGGGACCCGGGATGCGGGATCCGGAACTCGAATCATGGCGCTGCAGGCGCCGATGAAGTACAACAATGGGGCCTGGACAACGGGCCTCGGCGATCCCCGGAAGCGTTCCGCTTTCACGGGTCCCGAGTCCCGAGTCCCGAGTCCCGGGAGTTCCCACCATGGCCGAAATCGATTTCACCTCCTTCCTCAAGCTGATGGTGCACAAGAAGGCATCGGACCTTTTCATCACCGCCGGCGTGTCGCCCTCCATCAAGGTCAATGGCCGCATCGTGCCGGTCACCCAGCAGCCGCTTTCCGCGCAGCAGTCTCGCGACATGGTGCTCAACATCATGACGCCGAGCCAGCGCGAGGAATTCGAGAAGACCCACGAGTGCCAGTTCGCGATTTCCGCGCAGGGCGTGGGCCGTTTCCGCGTGTCGTGCTTCTACCAGCGCAACTGCGTGGGCATGGTGCTGCGCCGCATCGAGTCGAAGATTCCGAGCCCCGACGAGCTGGGCCTGCCGTCGATCATCAAGCAGCTGGCGATGACCAAGCGCGGCATCATCATCTTCGTCGGCGCCACCGGCACCGGCAAGTCGACCTCGCTGGCGGCCATGGTCGGCCACCGCAATCAGAATTCGACCGGCCACATCATCACCATCGAGGACCCGATCGAGTACGTGCACAAGCACGAGGGCTGCATCATCACCCAGCGCGAGGTCGGCATCGACACCGAGACCTGGGAGAACGCGCTCAAGAACACCCTGCGCCAGGCGCCGGACGTGATCCTGATCGGCGAGGTGCGTACCCGCGAGACCATGGAGCACGCGATCAACTTCGCCGAGACCGGCCATCTGTGCCTGTGCACCCTGCACGCCAACAATGCCAACCAGGCCATCGACCGCATCATCCATTTCTTCCCCGAGGACCGGCGCCAGCAGCTGTTCATGGACCTGTCGCTGAACCTCAAGGGCATCGTCGCGCAGCAGCTGATCCCCACCCCCGACGGCAAGGCCCGGCGCGTGGCCATGGAAATCATGCTGGGCACGCCGCTGGTGCAGGACTACATCCGCCAGGGCGACGTGCACAAGCTCAAGGACGTGATGAAGGAATCCAACAACCTGGGCATGAAGACCTTCGACCAGAGCCTGGTGGAGCTGTATCACGCCGGCGAGATCAGTTACGAGGATGCCCTGCGCCATGCCGACAGCGCCAACGAGGTGCGCCTGAAGATCAAGCTCGCCCAGGGCGGCGACGCCAACACGCTCAGCCAGGGCATGGATGGCGTGGAGCTGGTCGAGGCCCAGGAGGACAAGGTTCATCGCTTCTGAACCGGCACCTCCGGCAGACGAAAAAAAAGGGCGCCATGGTGGCGCCCTTTTTCGTTGTGCCTGGCGTACGCCGCGTCAGCGCATGTGCACGTCGTTGACGACCACCACGCCATGGGCGTCGATGTGCGCCTGGGCGCTGGCGCTGTCGATCTGCTTGAGCTGATCCTGCAGGCCCTGCATGCGCTGGTGCATCTCCTGGATGCGCGTCAGTCGACGGGTCTCGGTGGCCGGATCGTCGCTGCTCGGCGCGCTCTTGACCGCGTCCATGGCGTTGTCGCTGATCATCTTGGCCCACTTCTGCAGCAGGCTGCCGTCCATGACCAGGTTCATCACGTCGCCGGGCTGGCCGGGCGCGTTCTTGAGATTCGGGGCGATGCGCTGGTCTTCGCCGTCACCGTAGGCGATGGCCAGGACGTGGTCGGTCATGGCGACCCAGATCGGCGCGCCACCGGCCATGGCGATCAGCTTGTCGGGCATGGCCACCGGCTTGCCGTCGGTGTTGATCTGCACGTCACGCAGCATCGGCAGGGCCATCTGCGCGGCGGCCAGCAGGCCGGCCGGATTGCTCGAGGCGATCATTATGCGGGCCTTGACCCCGGGCCTGCCCTGGCCGCCTTTCTGCATCGTGATCTCGTCCACGCTCAGGCGGATGCCGCGCAGGTCGCTGATCGGCGGCATCTTGGCCTTCTGCATCAGGCTGTTGAGCTTGGCGTACGAGGTGTTGACCCAGGCAAGGGACGGGCAGGTGAACGGCTTGGCCGCCACGGCGTCGGCCTGGGCGATCCAGAAGTCCCGGGTTTCCTTGACCGGCAGCGCCATGGCGAAGTCCAGCGGCGCCACCATGGTGCCGTGCAGGCCGGGCAACTTCACCGCGAGGCCATCGAAGGCCCGGGTGATGTCCGGGGCCAGGGCGATGTCGGTGCGCTGGGTGCGCTCCTTGTTCGACAGTGCCGTGTACCCGGTGCTGATCATCGGCATGCGCGCGGCCACGCGCGCCAGGTCGGCTTCGCAGCTGGCCGGCAGCTTCGCGGCCAGCTCGGGCTCGACCGCCATCAGGTCGTGCATCAGCGGGTCCTTGCCGCCGGCCAGCAGGGCAGGGAAGCGGGTCAGGTCGACATAGCCGATGGAGCCGGCCATGTAGCCCTTGCTCGCGGCCAGCTTCTGCAGCGAGCCGCTCTCCAGCAGGCTCTGCTTGGGACGGGTCTGGCCAAGCGCCTCGCTGAGCATGGGCTGCGGGATGTCGGCGGGCAGCAGGGCGAGCACGGCCCAGGTGGTCTTGCCGTCGTTGCCTTGCTGCAGCGAAACCACGAACTGCAGGTGCAACTTGTCGCCGAACTCGAGCTTGCGATAGCTGAGCTTGCCCAGGGTCGCCGTCTGCATGGCCACGCCCGAGGCCTTCTGCAGGCGACCGATGAAATCATTGAAGCGCGACGGATCGGCGATCTGCACGCGCATCACCGGACTCAGTCCCAGGCCGTAGAGGGCAAGCAGTCCATGGATATCCAGCCCCATGTGCTCGGCGGCCTGCTGGATGTTGCGGCCATCGAACTCGTCGGCGACCACGCGCAGCGTGGCGGCCGCGCGAGGGTTCTTCTCGGACAGCTCGCCGGCCGTGGCACGCAGCTGCGCGATCTGGCCCGGCAGTTGCAGGTTGGCCTGGGCCAGCAGCGCATTCTGCGCGGACGCGGCCATGGGCTTGAGGTTGGCCACCACATAGGGCGAATCGGCCGGCACGAAGGCCAGTGGCGCGTCGCTCTTCTTGTGGCAGGCGGCCAGCGCACCAATGCACAGCGCGAGCGCGATGAAGCGGAATTTCCTTTGCATGTGTGTCCCCCGAGCATCCCTAAATGATCGTGCGCGCCATTATGCACGCAATGGGGTGCGGGTGGCGTGACGGCGGTCAGCGCCCCAGCGTCTCCGCCAGCACCGCCATGCGCACGAACACGCCGTTGCCGACCTGTTCGAGGATCCGCGACTGCGCGCCGTCGGCCACTTCCGGCGCGATCTCGATGCCGCGGTTGATCGGGCCCGGGTGCATGACCAGGCAGCCGGCGGCGGCCCGCTCGAGGCGTTCCTGGGTGAGTCCGTAGTGCTTGAAGTAGGCCGCTTCGTCGGGCAGCAGCGTGGCGGCCATGCGCTCCTTCTGCAGGCGCAGCATGATGGCCACGTCGGCCCCCTCGATGGCGGCGTCGAAATCCTCGGTGAGCACGGTGCCGGGCACTTCGTCGGCGTCCGGCAGCAGCGAGGCCGGGCCGCACAGGCGCAGTTCGCGCACGCCCAGCGCGGTCAGCGCGTGGATGTCCGAGCGGGCCACGCGCGAGTGGCGGATGTCGCCGCAGATGGTCACCGTCAGGTTCTCGAAGTCCGGCCGATGCTGGCGGATGGTCAGCACGTCGAGCAGGCCCTGGGTCGGATGCGCGTGGTTGCCGTCGCCGGCGTTGATGATCGACACGCCGCTCATCGCGTGGCGCACCATGAACTCGGGCGTGCCGGTCTCGCGGTGGCGCACGACGATGGCGTCCAGGTGCATCGCCTCCAGGGTGTGCAGGGTGTCCAGCAGGGTCTCGCCCTTGTTGGTGGACGAGCGCGCGATGTCGAAATTGACCACGATCGCGCCGAGTCGCCGCGCCGCCAGTTCAAAGGAGGTGCGCGTGCGCGTGGACGGCTCGAAGAACAGGTTGAGCACGGTGCGCCCGGCCAGCAGGTCGAGACGGCGGGTGCCGTGCAGGCTGGCCTCGCGCATGCGGTCGGCGCGGTCGAGCAGTCGGGTCACGGTCGATCGATCCAGCTGGGCCAGCGAGATGAGATGGTGCAGGCGCGTGCTCATGGGCATCCGTTGGGGCGAAGTCGTCGCATTGTAGGGCAGGTGCGTGGGGTGAAAGCCAGCGGCCCGAAGCCGGACCCCCGGACGTCGCGCTGGAGGGCCGGGTCGCGTGCCCGGTCCTAGCCCCCGGTTCCCGGTTCCGGGTCCGATGCCCGCGTCTGCAGCCAGGTTTCCAGGATGATCGCCGCGGCGTCGGCGTCGATGCGCTGGCCGTCGCGCCGGCGCCGGATGCCACCCGCCCGCTGCGCGGCGAAACGCTGCGCGGCCTCGCGCGAGCTGTTGCGTTCGTCGCAGTACTGTGGGGCGATCTTGTAGCGCTTGCGCAGCAGGTTGCCGAAATCGCGCGCGGTGCGCGTCATCGGCTGCTCGCTGCCGTCCAGCTGCAGCGGCAGTCCGACCACCAGCGTGTCGGGACGCCATTCGGCGACCAGGCGGTCGAGTTTGTCCCAGTCCGGCTGCGCGCCACGCACGGAGATCACGTCGAGCGCACGCGCGGTGGCGGTCAGGGCGTTGCCCACCGCCACGCCGATCAGGCGTGTGCCGACATCGAAACCCAGGGCACAGCTCATGCGTGGCCGGCGTAGCCGGTCAGCTGGGTGGGGTCGACGCCGACCAGGCCGGCGGCATCGATCCAGCGTTCTTCCAGCGGCGCGTCGAACACGATGCGGGCGTCGGCCTCGACGGTCAGCCAGGCGTTGTCCTTCAGTTCGCTCTCCAGCTGCCCGGCGTCCCAGCCGGCATAGCCCAGCATGACCACGGCGCGGGACGGGCCGTCGCCGGCGGCCATGGCCACCAGGATGTCGCGCGAGGTGGTCACCGACCAGGCCGTGTTGATGCGGTAGCTCGACTCCCAGCGGCCCTCGCCGGTGTGCAGCACGAAGCCGCGCTCGGGTTGCACCGGGCCGCCCAGCAGGACCGGCGTGGCGGCTACGTCCGGATCCTCGCAGGTGAGCTGCATCTGCCCCAGCACGTCGCCGAGGCTGAATTCGGAAACCCGGTTGACCAGCAGGCCGATGGCGCCATCCTCGCCGTGCTGGCAGACCATGGCCACCCCGCGCGAGAAGTTCGGGTCGGTCAGGGCCGGCATGGCGATCAGGAATTGGCCGGCGAGGGTGGTCGGGCTGTGCATGGCCGTATTGTAGCCGGCGCGCAGGTAAAGCAAACCGTCACGGCATGTTGGTTTTTCGTCCGTGCTCAGCGGGTCTGCAGTCGGCCGCTGCGCAGGAACTGGTAGGTGCGGGTGATATTCAATTCGTCGTAGTGCTCGCCGGTGCGCGGGATCGGCGGGAACGGGCCGGCCATCCGCACGATGCGCTCGGCGGCCTGGTCCAGCACCTTGCGGCCGGAGCTTTCGATGATCGCGATGCGCCGGATCGAGCCGTCCCGGCGCAGGACCACGGTGAGGATCAGGCTGCCGTCGTACTGGCCGGCGCGCGCGGCATCGGGGAAATTGAGCGTGCCCACGCGCTCGACCCGCGAGGCCCAGGCGTGCATGTAGGACGCATAGACATATTCGCGCGTGCTGGAATTGATGAACTTGATCTTCGGGCGCTTGGCCAGCTGGGTCTTGTCGGCGCGGATCTGTGCCTCCAGACGCGCCATTTCCAGCCGGCGCTGCATCGCGATGCGGTCCGGCTGAAGGTCGGTCCGCGGGCGGCGGTGGCGGTCGCTGCTGCTGTCCACCGTCTGTGGCGAATCGCCGACCGTGGTGATCAGGTGCGCCTGGCTGGGGTCGCTGGGCGCCGGCGCCGAGGGGTCGATCGGCCGCGGCGCGATACCGGGGTCGGGCTTGGGCAGGGGGCTGGAGAAGGGCTCGGACGGGCGGTGCGCCTTGTCGCTCTGCCCGCCGCCCTGGTTGTTGGCCTGGGCCAGGAAGTCGGCCTTGGTCGGCGCCTTCTGGTTGGCGGTGTTGAGCAGGGTCACGTCCAGCGCCGGCAGGCTGGCCCTGGGCTTGGGGTAGGCAAAGCTGATGCCGAGCACGATCAGGCCGTGCAGCACGAGGGAGAACAGCAGCGTGGCGCCGAGCAGGTCGCCGCTGCCCGGGGCGCGCGAGGCGGCGGTCACTTCAGTGATTTCTCGATGGCGTCGAACATCTGGCCTGCAATGTTAAGCCCGAATTGCGCATCGAGTTCGCGGATGCAGGTGGGAGATGTGACGTTGATCTCGGTGAGGTAGTCGCCAATGACGTCCAGGCCGACGAAGACCAGGCCGCGTCGGCGCAGGTCCGCGGCCACCTGGGCGACGATCCAGCGGTCGCGCTCGGACAGTGGCACGCCTTCGCCACGGCCGCCCGCGGCGAGGTTGCCGCGGAAGTCCTCGCCCTGCGGAATCCGGGCCAGCGCGTACGGCACCGGCTCGCCGTCGATCACCAGGATGCGCTTGTCGCCGGCGCTGATCTCGGGGATGTAACGCTGCGCCACCGCCAGGCGCGATCCGTTGATGGTGATGGTCTCCAGGATCGAGTTGAGGTTGGCGTCCCCGCGGTGGCTGCGGAAGATGCCGCGCCCGCCCATGCCGTCCAGGGGCTTGAGCACCACCTGGTCGTGTTGCGACACGAACTGACGCAGAGCGTCGGCATCGCGCGCGACCAGGGTGGGCGGACAGCATTGCGGAAAGTGCAGGGAATACAGTTTTTCGTTGCAATCACGCAGCGATTGCGGGCGGTTGACCACGCATACCCCTTCGCTCTCGGCCAGCTCCAGCACCATGGTGTCGTAGATGAACTGGGCATCGACCGGCGGATCCTTGCGCTCGAGCACGATGTCGGCTTCGGTGAGCGGTTTCCATTCGGCCTCGCCGAGGCTGAACCAGTCGGCGGCCTCGTCACGGACCTGCAGCGGCGCCATGCGCGCCCAGGCGTGGCCTTCGCGCACGGCCAGGTCGCCCTGTTCCATGTACAGCAGGCGGTGCCCGCGCCGTTGCGCCTCCAGCAGCATGGCGAAGGTGGAATCCTTGGCAATCTTGATGGACCGGATCGGGTCCATGAGTACGGCGACGGCAAGCGGCATCGAAAGATCTCGGGGGCGGGATGGAACGCCGGCAACGGCGAGAGGCTAGCTTGCCGCGTGCAGCCAATGGCCGGCAAGTCGCGCATGCCGCCCGCGCGGGCGCGGGCATGGCCCCGATCTTGCATCATTGAGCTGGTAGGCGGCCCGCAAGCCGCTGGCGTGCCGCGACGTGCGAAAGTCTGGTAACGTGATCGAAGGTCCCTGGCCGCACCCATGGGTGCACACGGGCAAGACGTTGGGCAACAAATGCTTGCGGCCGGAACTTGACAATTTTCATAAACAAGCGTTAAACAGCCTTGAAGTGCGGCGTTCTCGGCATGCCTGCAGTGACCGGCACGGCGTGCGTCGCACGCGCATCGGGCGTCGCGACTGGATATCAGTGGACGATCATGACAACGAATGATTCCCGAGCCCTCGAACGGGCCGCAGGGGGGCGGTAAGTGAACGACTCTGGCGACAAGGGCAGCCTGGCCGGACTGCGGGTGATGGTCATCGACGATTCCAAGACCATCCGTCGTACGGCTGAATCCTTGCTCAAGAAGGAAGGCTGCGACGTACAGACCGCGGTCGACGGTTTCGAGGCGCTGTCCAAGATTTCCGATCTGAAGCCGCAGATCATATTCGTCGACATCATGATGCCGCGTCTGGATGGCTACCAGACGTGCGCGTTGATCAAGAACAACCGCCAGTTCCGCAACACGCCCGTGATCATGCTCAGTTCCAAGGACGGATTGTTCGACAAGGCCCGGGGCCGCATCGTCGGCGCCGAGCAGTATCTGACCAAGCCGTTCACGCGCGATGAACTGCTCGAGGCCATCCGTCGCCATGCGATGGTGGCCTGAGACAACAACACGCATACGAATAACAAGAGTGCATCAGGGGTTTTCATGGCACACATTCTCATCATTGACGACTCGCCCACCGACGTGCGCGTCTTCACGACCCAGCTGGAAAAAGCCGGGCATCAGATTTCCAGTGCCAGCAGCGCCGAGGAAGGCATCGAGATGGTCAAGGAGAAAATGCCGGACATGGTGATCATGGACGTGATCATGCCGGGCATGAACGGTTTCCAGGCCACGCGCACGCTGAACCGCGACCCGGCGACCAAGGATGTGCCGATTCTGATCATCACCACCAAGTCGATGGAGACCGACCGGGTGTGGGGCCTGCGCCAGGGGGCGCGGGATTTCCTGACCAAGCCGGTGAGCGAAAAGGAACTGCTGGCGCGGATCGACAAGCTGTTGGCCGCATGATCGGGTGAGCGAGGTCATGAGCAACCAGGCAACCACGCCCTTCGAGCAGCTGGCCGACTATGAGCGCCGCAGCCTGGCGCACGTGGCCGGCGAGCCCGAGCACATCGAGAATCCGGGCCTGTGGCGCGGCATCTGCTATCGCATCGGCCAGCGCCTGTTTGCCAGCGGCATTGGCGAGATCAGCGAATTGCTGGTGACCCAGCCGCTGACCCATGTGCCGGGCACGCGCGACTGGCTGATGGGCATCGCCAACGTGCGCGGCAACCTGGTGCCGGTGGTCGACATGGGCCGTTTCCTGTTCGATCAGCGCACCCATGTCACCGACCGCAGCCGGTTGCTGCTGGTGCGCCAGCACGGCGGCACGGTCGGACTGCTGGTGGACGAAATCGTGGGTCAGCGAAGCATAGGCGACGATGACCGAGAGCAGGCGACGGACGAGGACGATGAGCGACTGTCCCGGTTCGTCACCGAAAACGTAACCCTGGGCGAGCAACGCATCGGCATGTTCAGCATGAACCGCCTCACGCGTGCTCCTGATTTTCTGCAAGCTGCGCTGTAACGGCGCGATATCCATGTCGATGGGTGAGGTAAGGCTATGAGTACGACAACGGGGGGTACCGGTAAGGAGCGCAGCAACATCGGCGTGATCATCCTGCTTGCACTGATGATCATCATCGCGGCTGGCAACTTCTACTGGCTCAACCGCAAGAACAACGAGGAGCGCCAGGCGGTGGGTCTGACGACCCAGATCCAGGTGCTCTCGCAGCAGACCGCCAAGTACGCCCTGGAGGCGGCCGGCGGCAACCTTGACTCGTTCAAGGAGCTGCAGGCCACCCGCAACGCCATCGACAACGATGTGCAGCAGCTGCTCAAGGGCAACCCGAAGTCCGGCATGCCGGCCTACGGCGGCGAGCCGATCACCAGCCGACAGGTGCGCGCCCTGGGCAATGCATGGAGCCAGCTCGACGGCGACATCAGCAAGATCCTGTCCAACCGCGCCCTGGTGCTCGACTCCTCGCAGAACGCGGCGAACTTCTCGCAACAGATGCCGGCCCTCAACTCCAGCATGGAGCAGGTGGTCAACATCCTGCAGCAGGGTGGCAGCGCCTCGCAGACCTACACCGCCTCCCGACAGTTGGTGCTGGCTGACCGCATGATCCGCCGCGTGCAGGAAATCCTGCAGGGTGGCGAGGGCGCGCAGACCGCCGCCGACGGCCTGTCCCGTGACGCGCAGCTGTACAGCGCGGTGCTGGATGGCCTGATCAAGGGCAACAGCGACGTGGGCGTGCGCGCGATGACCAACGCCAACGCGCGCAAGATCCTCGAGGACATCCAGACCAAGTGGACCGCGCTGCAGGATCCGGCCAACAAGCTGATCTCCGGCGCCGGCAACCTGCAGGCGGTGAAGGGCGCGGGCAACCAGGCCTCGCTGGATTCGCAGACGGTTCTGCTGCGCGCCAACGACGTGTCCAACGCCATCGACAAGCTGCCCACCGCGCGCCTGTTCCCGAACATCTGGCTGGGCCTGATCGCCGCCGCCGGCGCGGTGCTGTTCGCCATCCTGCTGGTGTACTCGCAGGGCAAGGAACAGAAGCGCCGCCTGGAGACCACCAACGAGCTCAACCAGCGCAACCAGGAGGCCATCATGCGCCTGCTGGACGAGATGGGCTCGCTGGCCGAAGGCGACCTGACCGTGAAGGCGACCGTGACCGAGGACATCACCGGCGCCATCGCGGACTCGGTGAACTTCGCCGTGGAAGCCCTGCGATCCCTGGTGACCACGATTAACGAAACCGCGGTGCAGGTGTCCGCGGCTGCCCAGGAGACGCAGGCCACCGCCATGCACCTGGCCGAGGCCGCCGAGCACCAGGCGCAGCAGATCACGTCCGCCTCGGCCGCCATTTCCGAAATGGCGACCTCCATCGACCAGGTGTCGAAGAACTCGGCCGAGTCGGCCGACGTGGCCCAGAAGTCGGTGGAAATCGCCTCGCGCGGCGCCGCCGTGGTGCGCGAGACCATCGAAGGCATGGACTCGATTCGCGACCAGATCCAGGAAACCTCCAAACGAATCAAGCGACTGGGTGAATCGTCCCAGGAAATCGGCTCGATCGTGGAACTGATCAACGACATTGCCGAACAGACCAACATTCTGGCCCTGAACGCCGCCATCCAGGCGGCATCGGCAGGCGAGGCGGGTCGCGGCTTCGCGGTCGTGGCCGATGAAGTGCAGCGCCTCGCGGAACGTTCGGCCAACGCCACCAAGCGAATCGAAACGCTGGTGCAGACCATTCAGTCCGATACCAACGAGGCGGTCAGTTCCATGGAACAGACCACCGCGGAGGTGGTGTCCGGAGCCCGCAAGGCCGAGGACGCCGGTACCGCGCTGGGCGACATCGAACGCGTGTCCAACGATCTGGCCACGCTGATCAACGGCATCTCGGTGGCGGCCCGCCAGCAGTCCTCGGCGGCCACCAACATCACCTCGACCATGAACTCGATTCAGGAGATTACGTCCCAGACTTCGATGGGTGCGAGCCAGACGGCCGAATCGATCGGCAACCTGGCGCAGCTCGCTAACGACCTGCGCCGTTCGGTGGCCGACTTCAAGCTGCCGGCCTGATCGACGTCGGAATGATGCGGGAAGTGTTGCCAACCGTGCCGGTCCCGCGCACCGATAAAAAAGCCTCGGTCATGGACCAGGCCGTGGTTTTGAACGACGAAGCTCGCAGAGGTCCAGGCATGTACCAGCACAATTCAGGACACCGGTCCGCTGGCCTGCCCGGAGCCTCCCAGAGGGGGCGCGAGAGCGCATGAGACTAGAAGACGACATCGATTTCACCACGCTGACCTGGGTCAAGTCGGAGCTCGACGAAGCGCTGCAACGTGCACGCGAATCGCTCGAGGCCTACGTCGACGATCCGGACAACAGTGCGCACATGCACGAGTGTGCCAAGGTCCTGCACCAGGTGCAGGGAACCTTGCGCATGGTCGAGCTGTATGGCGCGGCCATGGTGGTGCAGGAGATGGAGGACCTGGTCCAGTCGCTGCTGGACCAGAAGGTCGACAAGCGCGACGACGCCTATTCGGCGCTGATGAGCGGTCTTGTGCAGCTGCCGGATTACCTGGAGCGCCTGCAGAGCAGCCATCACGACGTCTCGGTGGTGCTGCTGCCGCTGCTCAACGAACTGCGCAGCAGCCGCGGCGCGGAGTCCCTGCACGAGTCGGTGCTGTTCACGCCCAATCTCGAGGCCCCGCTGCCCGATTCGGCGCCGGGAACGCCGGTGCCGCTGTCGCCGGAGACGCTCAAGCGCGACGTGACCCAGCTGCGCCAGCAGTTCCAGCAACCGCTGCTGGCCTGGTTCCGCGGACAGGGCGGCAAGCAGAGCCTGGCGCAGATGCGCGACACCATGGACGCGCTGGCCGGCAAGTGCCATGGCATCGCCGGTCGCCGCCTGTGGTGGATCACCGCCGGCGTGCTCGACGGCATGCTCGAGGATCGTCTGGAAGAACATTCGGCCGAGGTCAAGCAGCTGATCGGACGCGTCGATCGCGCGATCCGCCTGCTGATCGACGGCGGCGAGATGGCCCTGGACGATGGTCACGCGGTGGAGTTGGCGCGCCAGTTGCTGTACTACGTGGCGCGCGCGACACCCGGGTCGGCCCGTCTGGCCGCGATCGGCCAGACCTACGGCCTGCATCACCTGCTGCCCAACGAGGCCGAGGTCGAGCACGCGCGCAGCGCGCTGGCCGGCCACAACCGCGTCCTGCTGGACACGGTCTCGCAGGCCATCAAGGAAGACCTGCTGCGCGTCAAGGATGCGCTCGACCTGCATCTTCGCCAGCATGGCAAGGGCGAGCTTTCCGAGTTCGCCGGGCTGGCCGAGTCGCTCGATCGCGTCGCCGACACCCTCGGCATGCTCGGCCTGAACGTGCCGCGGCGCGTGGTCGGCGAGCAACGTCGCATCATCCAGGACATCGCCTCCGCCTCGCGCCCGGCCGACGAGGAGACGCTGCTCGACGTCGCCGGCGCGCTGCTGTACGTGGAAGCGTCGCTGGACGACCACATCGAGAGCCTCGGCGCCGAACAGTCCGACGAGGCCGGTGACTCCGAAGGGGCCTCCGACGAACGCGCCCTGCCGCGCAGCGAGGCGCGTCAGGTGCTGGGCACCCTGCTCAAGGAAGCCGTGGGCAACCTGGGCAAGGTCAAGGACGCCGTGGTCGCCTTCATCGAGTCGCCGTGGGACCACGAGCACCTGAAGGATTCGCCGTACCTGCTCGGCGAGACCGCCGGCGCGCTGCGCATGCTGGGCGAGGACCGCACGGGCGAGCTGCTGGAGGGCGTGGGCCGCTTCATCGACAACGAGCTGGTCATCGAGAAGCGCATCCCGACCACCGAACAGATGGACAAGCTGGCCGACGCGCTGGCTTCCCTGGAGTACTACCTGGAGGCCGCGCGCGATCGCCGCGGTGGCCTGGGTCATATCCTGGACGTCGCCGAGCAGGCGCTGCGCGACCTCGGCTACTGGCCGGTGCCGCCGCGTCGCGCGCCCGCCGAGCCCGAACCCGAGCTGACGGTCGAGACCGTGGACGCCGGCGATCTGGATGAATCGGTCAGCATGGCCGATGGCGAGGACCTCACCGCGCTGCTGATCGGCGATGCCGAGGCGTCCCCGGACATGGGCGAGGATGTCGCCGGCCTGCGCCTGGCCGACACCGAAGCCACGGCCACGCCGGAAGGCGAGGACTGGATCGAGATCGAGGAAGAGATCGAGGAAGAGGCCGGTGGCACCGATCCGCTGGCGGCCGAGGCCGGATTCCAGGGCACGGCGGACGAGATCGACGCGGAAATCCGCGAAGTCTTCCTGGAGGAAGTGCAGGAAGAGATCGAGGGCCTGCAGCAGCGGGTGGAAAGCTGGAAGCACGATCCCGACAACCCGGACCAGCTCACGCCGATCCGCCGCGCCTTCCATACCCTGAAGGGATCCGGCCGGCTGGTCGGAGCCAGGGTGCTTGGCGAGTACAGCTGGAAAATCGAGAACATGCTCAACCGCGTGCTCGACGGCACGATCACGGCCAGCCCGGCCGTGGTCGCCCTGGTCGATCACGCCGTCGCCGCGCTGCCACAGCTGCTGGCGGCATTGCGCGACGAAGGCCTGCCCAGCGCGCCGCTGTCGCGCATCATGGACCTGGCCGACCGCCTGTGCGCCGGCGAGACGCCGGACATCGAGAGCGAACTGAAACCCACTGGCGAGCGGGTCAAGCGCACGGTCAAGCGGCGCGTGCCGCGCGTCAAGGCCGATGTCGAGAACATTCCCAGCGACAGCCTGGCGGGTGTGGCATCGACGCAGGAAAGCGTCGATGAGGACGCCTCGACGCCGACCCTGGATCTGTCCATGCCGGCGCTGCCGCCGATGGATCCGGTGCTGCTGGAAATCCTGCGCAGCGAGATCACCCAGCACCTGTCGACCGTACGCGCCCACCTCGACGAGGCGGGCGACGGCGAGTTGACCGTCGATGAACCGCTGTTGCGCGCGGTGCACACCATGCACGGCGCGATCGCCATGGTCGAGGTGCCGCTGCTGTCCGAGGTGCTGTCGCCGTTGGAGGGTTACCTCAAGCGCCTGCGCGCCGGTCAGGTGCCGATGCCGCCCGAGGGCTGCCAGGCCATGGCCGAGGCCGTGCAGGTGACCGAGCAGGTCGCCGCCCAGTTCGATGCCTCCGAACCGCATCTGCCGGCGACCGCCGGGCTGATCCAGCGCCTGTGCGATCTGCGCGACGCGCTGCCCGAACCCAACGTTGCCCACGTGGTCTACGGGCACGATCCGGAGCCACCGGTTGCCGGCGCCCCGACGGAAGAGACGCCGGACATCGAAGGCGTCGATCTCGACGACATCACCGAGATCGACCTCGACGCCCTGGTCACCGACCGTGAAGTCGACGAACCGTCGACGCCGGACGCTGCCGAGGCGGAGCCGACGTCGAGCGCGGCGCCGGCCCAGGCCGAAGCGCCACCCCAGGCCGAAACGCCGCCACCGGCTCCGGCGCCGAGCCCCGAACCGGCGTCGCCCCCGGTCGCTCCGCCGGCGGCCATGCCTCCCGCCGAGCAAGCGGAGACCGCCGAGGTCTTCGGCGTTGTCCCGCAGGACTTCCATTTCCCGGAAGACCCGCAGCCCGAGGGCGCGCTGGACAAGCCGGACCTCGACAAGGATCTGATGGAAATCTTCATCGAGGAGAGCCGCGATCTCCTCGATCACGCCGACGGCGTGATGGCGCGTCTGCGCCAGGCGCCGCAGGCGCGCGAATACATGGTCGACCTCAAGCGCGACCTGCACACCCTCAAGGGTGGCGCGCGCATGGCCGGACTGGAGGAGATCGGTGGTCTCGGCCACGCGATGGAAACCATGCTCGAAGGCGTGGATGCCGGCCACCTGGGCATCGACATGATCGCCATCGAGTCGCTCGAGCGCGGCTTCGATCGCCTGCACCAGCTGGTGCAGCGCGTCGGCAATCGCCAGGCGGTGGCCATGCCGAGCAATGCGATCAGCTATTTCGAGGCCATGTCGCGCGGCAAGAAGCCGGTCGTCGCCGAATCCAAGCCCGAAGCACCCGCGGTCGCCGAGGAGCAGCCCCGGGAACAGGCGCCGGCTCCGGTCGATGCGCCCGTGGCCACCGAGCAGCCAGTGACGCCGACGCCGGTGCGCCGCGCGCCGCAACTGCTGGAAGACGACGAGCTCACCCGTGCGCCGCAGGAAATGATCCGCGTACGCGCCGACCTGCTCGATTCGCTGGTCAACTATGCCGGTGAGGTGTCGATCTATCGCGCCCGCCTCGAGCAGCAGATCAGCAGCTACCGCTACAACCTGACCGAATTCGAGCAGACCGTCGACCGCCTGCGCGACCAGCTGCGCAAGCTGGAAATCGAGACCGAAGCGCAGATCATCGCCCGCTACCAGCGCGAGAACGAGGATGCCGGCCAGGCGGGATTCGATCCGCTGGAGCTGGACCGTTTCTCGCAGCTGCAGCAGTATTCGCGCGCGCTGGCCGAGTCGGTGGCCGACCTGGTCTCGCTGCAGACCATGCTCGACGACATCACCCGTCAGTCCGAAACCCTGCTGCTGCAGCAGTCGCGCGTCAGTTCGGAACTGCAGGAAGGCCTCATGCGCACGCGCATGGTGCCGTTCGATTCGATGGTGCCGACCCTGCGCCGCACGCTGCGCCAGGCCGCCAGCGAGGTGGGCAAGCGCGCGCAACTGCGCGTGACCGGTGCCCACGGCGAAATGGACCGCAACCTGCTCGAGCGCATGAAGGCCCCGTTCGAGCACATGATGCGCAACGCGCTGGCGCACGGCATCGAGTCGCCCAAGCGTCGCCACGAGGTGGGCAAGCCCGAGGAAGGCACGGTGTCGATCGACGTCAGTCGCGATGCCACCGAGGTGCTGATCCGGGTGCGCGACGACGGCGGCGGCATCAATCGCGACGCCATCCGCGCCAAGGCCATCGAGCGCGGCCTGATGCGCGAGGATGCCCGGCTGTCCGACCGCGACCTGTTCGGCTTCATCCTGGAGAGCGGCTTCTCCACCGCGCAGTCGGTCACCCAGCTGGCCGGCCGCGGCGTCGGCATGGACGTGGTGGCCAACGAAATCAAGCAGATGGGCGGCACGCTGTCCATCGATTCGGAGTTCGGCAA
Source organism: uncultured Gammaproteobacteria bacterium (assembly GCA_963821885.1). Lineage (GTDB taxonomy): Bacteria > Pseudomonadota > Gammaproteobacteria > Xanthomonadales > Rhodanobacteraceae > Oleiagrimonas. Next base: position 318,204 of record CAWGFN010000003.1, read on the forward strand.
GGGCACCACGTTCAATATCCGTCTGCCGTTCACGCTGGCGGTGACCCAGGCCATCATGGTCAAGGTCGGCGAATTGGTGTTCGCCCTGCCGATGACGTCCGTGCAGGGCGTCGCGCGCATCGGCCGCGAGGAACTCAAGCGCCGCCTGAGCGAGGACAACCCGACCTTCACCTATGCCGGCGAGGACTACGGCATCCACGACCTGGCGCAATTGCTCGGCGTGCCGGCCGGCCATCTCCTGGACGATACCCAGCCGCCGCTGCTGCTGGCGCGAAGCGGCGACCTGCGGGCCGCCGTGCGCATCGACAACGTGATCGGATCACGCGAAATCGTGGTCAAGTCGGTGGGTCCTCAGGTCAGTTCGGTCCCCGGCATCTTCGGCGCCACCATCATGGGCGACGGTTCGGTGGTGATGATCCTGGACCTGGCTCCGCTGGTGCGCCATGGCGTCGCGCTCAAGCAGCATGCCGAAGCGCAGGAGCAGGAACTCGGCGGTGAGGTGGAGCAGCCGGCCGCGCAGCTGGAGACGCGCGAGCACCCGCTGGTCATGGTGGTCGACGATTCGATCACCATGCGCAAGGTCAGCGGACGCATCCTGGAGCGTCACGACTACGAGGTCAGCACCGCGAAGGACGGCATGGACGCGGTTGAGAAGCTGCAGGAGCGCGTGCCCGACCTGATGCTGCTGGACATCGAGATGCCGCGCATGGACGGCTACGAGCTGGCCACGTACATGAAGAACGACTCGCGGCTCAAGCACGTGCCGATCATCATGATCACCTCGCGCACCGGCGAGAAGCATCGTCAGCGCGCGCTGGACATCGGCGTCGAGCGCTATCTCGGCAAGCCGTACCAGGAAGCCGACCTGATCGCGCAGATCCGCGAGCTGCTCGGCACACAGGGGCAGTGAGGTCGCGATGAGTGAGTCCCGACACGCCTCCGGATCCCCCGGTGTCGCGCTGCTGTTCGAGGACGCCAGCCTCAGTGCCCATCTGCGCGAAGCTCTGGTCGAGGCCGGCGCGCGCATCGTGCACGAAGGGCCGGCCACCGCCGCCACCCGCGAGGACCTGGCCGGCAACGGCGCCGAAGTCGTGGTGGTCAACCTCGACGACAAGGTCGAGGAACACCTCGACGCCCTGTACGAGATTTTCGACGAGGACAGCCAGCGCATCGTGTTCAACGATGCCGAGGCATCCAGTGGGCTGTCCGGTTGGGACCAGGCGCGCTGGGCGCGCCACCTGGCCGCCAAGTTGCTGAATGCGCGCGATGTTGATCCGCCGCGTCCGGCCGAGGCGCGCGCCATCGAGGCGCACCCCACCGAATTGCTGTTGCCCGACGAGGACATGCCCGAGGCGCCGCCGGTCGAACCCGGGCAGGCCGCCGACGAGCAGGCCACGCAGGACGACTCGGCCGAACAGAGCGAGGCCCTGACCGCCGAGCTGGAGGCCTTGCTGGCCGAGGACGGCGATCTGCTGGGTCGGGTCGAGGACGATGATCCCGCGACCCTGGCATCCATGGAGATCGAACTGGACGAAGAGGACGTCGGCGAGGCCGAGTCTGCCGCCGTCGACGTGATACCCGATGCCGGCGCGCCGGTATCGCCCGAGCCGGAATCCCCGGGCAGCGCGCCCGAGCCCGTGCCGGCCGACACCCCGCCGGAACCGTCCGGTGACGCATCGCCGGCGGCTGGCGAAGGCGACGACAGCGCGTTCGAGGCGACCTTGCGCATGTTCGACCAGGCCCTGGCCGAAAGCGAGCAGGACGCCGATGCCGTCGAGCGCGAGCAGGCCACGGCCGAGCGACTGTTCCAGGCGCCTGCCGAAGAGGACGTGGCCGAGGGTGCCGCGGATGCGCAAGCCACGCCGCCCGCTGCCGAACCGGAACCTGAGTCCGAGCCTGTGGCAGGACCCGAGTCCGAGCCCGAACAGGCCGTGACGGCACCGGCAGCCGATGCCGGTGCGGGCGAGCCTGCGGCCTCGCCCACGCCCAGCTCAATCGCGCTGGTCGATCCCGGGGACGACAGTCCGCTGGACATCGCCGGCGCCGAACGACAGACCGTCGAGCCACCCAAGGCGCCGGACTGGGATCTGGTCGATTTCGACCAGCCGTCCGAAGCTGGAGGCGGCGTGGAGATCATCGATCAGGGAAGCAGCCAGCAGGAAACCTCGGACCCATCCGAATTCGGCATCGAGAAGATGACGGCCAGCGACTACCTGTCGCCGGAAGCGGACGACGCCCCGGCGGCAGCCGATATCGAGCCGACCTTCAGTCTCGAACTGGAGCCGATGGAAAAGGCGGTGGCGCCGCAGATGGTCGAGCCGACCATCAGTGAAATGTCCCTGGATACCGACAGCGTCGGCAGCGTGCGGCGTGCCGTGGTGCTGGCTGCCGGCAGCAGCGACGAAGCGCGTGGCAGCCTGGAGGATTTCGTGCGCGCCATCGATCGCGTGCCGGCGGCGGTGATCCTGGCCGTGGTGCACCAGCGCATGGGCGACGACCTCAAGGCGCTGGCGGCGACATTGAATGAAATCAGCCCGATCATGCCGGTACGCGTGGCCAGGGATGTCCCGGCCGCGCGCCAGGGTGAAATGCTGCTGGTGCCGGCCGGCAAGCAGGCGGCGCTGGACCCGGGTGGACGCCTGCAATTGATGGATGCGACCGAACAGCCGATGGCCAACCCGTCGATCGACCTCACCATGACCCTGGTGGCGCAGGAAATCGGTTCGCGCTCACTGGCCATCGTGCTGGCCGGCGATGCCATCGACGCCCTGGCCGGGGCCCAGGCCGTGACCGACGCGGGCGGTATCGTCTGGGCCATGGACCCGTCCGACTGCAACGACAACACCATGGTTTCGGTTATCTGCGAGGAGCAATTGGCCACGCAGACCGGCTCGGCGAAGGAGCTGGCCGCACGCATGCTCGAGGAGCTGTCATGAACGCACCCCAGACGCGCGAAATCCGCGGCGTCCTCATCACCGTCAGTGGCGGACGCCTTTTGCTGCCCAACGCCAGCGTCAGCGAGGTCATCACCATGTCCTCGCCCGAGCCGGTGGACAATGCCCCGTCCTGGCTGCTGGGTCGGGTGGGCTGGCGCGGTTGGCGGGTCCCCCTGGTGTCCTTTCCCGGCATGGTGGGGTGGTCGCAGTCCGCGGGCGAGCTGCATTCGCGCGTGGCCATCATCAAGGCGCTGGGCGGCAATCCGCGCATGCCCTTCTTCGCCATGGTCACGCAGGGCTTCCCCCGCCTGACCGCACTGAGCGAGGACGTGGTGGTCAACCACGACGACGGCGAGGAACTGCCCGAGGGCATCAGCGCCAAGGTGATGGTGCGCGACGACCAGGCCTATATCCCGGACCTTGCCGCGTTGGAGAAGCGCGTGGCCGAGGCAATGGAAGCGGACTGACGCGAACGTCCGCCGCGCACGACCTGCCGGAAGCTCAGAAGTCCCCGTAGAACGCCTGCAGTGCGGCCATGGCGGCCAGGCCGGCCGTCTCCGTGCGCAACACGCGCGGCCCCAGGTGCAGGGCGCCGAAGTTCGCCTGGCGCAGCAGCGCCAGGTCCGACTCGCCCCAGCCACCCTCCGGCCCCACCGCCAGCCAGGCCGCGCCGCCCGAAAGGTCCAGTTCCCGTACGCGCCTGCCCGCCTCGGGCAACAGGGCCAGGCGGTGCGCATCGTCCCCGGCCAGCGTGTCCAGCCATGCGGAAAGGCTCCGCGGTGGATCGATCTGCGGTACCCGGGCGCGGCCCGACTGCTCGCAGGCGGCTATCGCCACGCCACGCCAGTGGGCCAGGCGCTTTTCCGTGCGTCGTTGATCCAGGCGCACCTCGCTGCGCTCGGTATGCAGCGGAACGATGCGCGCGACGCCCAGTTCGGTGGCCTTCTGCACCACCCAGTCCATCTTCTCGCCACGTGCGATGGCCTGGGCCAGGCCCAGCGACAGCGGGGATTCGGCGGCCGCGGCCAGGGGCTCCAGCACGCGCACGCGGGCACGGCGACGATCGGCGCTTTCGATGACGCAGGGGTGATCCAGGCCGTCGATGCCGTTGAACAGCACCAGCGTGTCGCCCGGGCCCAGGCGCAGCACGCGGATGGCGTGCTCGGCGGCGGCATCGGGCAGATCGAGACTGAGCCCGGCCTGCAGCGGAAGGTCGACATGGAGACGGATCGTGCGCATGGGTGACTCCGTGGTCAGCGCTACACGCTAGCCGTTCGGCGGCGTGGAGGAAAGCGTCGCGCCGTCGAGGACACGCTCCAGGACGGCGGCCGCCGACGCGGGCGAGAAATGGCGGCGCACGCCATCCAGGCCGCCATCCGAAAGCCGCTGCCACAGCACCGGATCGTCATGGACCTCGAGCACGGCGGCGGCGAAGGCCTCGGCATCGTCGGCGATGCGCACGTCGCGGCCATCCACCAGGTGCATGCCCTCGGCGGCGACGGACGTGGCCACCACCGGCAGCCCGTGGCTCATGGCCATGCCGACCTTGCCCTTGACGCCGGCGCCGAAGCGCAGCGGCGCGACCGAGACGCGGCAACCGTCCATGAACGGGGTCAGGTCGCGGATGCGTCCGTGCAGGACGACATGTGGTCCTTGCAGCGCGCGCCGCTGGGCCTCCGGCACGTCACCCAGGACATGCAGGCGGATGCCCGGCGTGCGTGCGTGGATGCGCGGCAGGATGTCGGCCACCATCCAGCGCACGGCATCGGCATTGGGCGGATGGCCGAAGCCGCCGAGGAACACCAGGTCGCGACGCGCATCGAAGTCGCCATGTCGCCCGTGCACGACATGGATGTTGGACAGCACCTCGATCCGCGCGCCGGGGACGGCCTCGAGCAGCAGGTCGCGCTCGACCGGACTGACCACCAGGGTGACGTCGCAGGCCGCGACCAGGGCGAGTTCGGCGCGCCGGGTCGCCTCGGCGCGGCGGCGCGCCCCGTCGTCGTCGGCCAGTTCGGCCGCGCGTGCCTCGCGCAGGTGGTGCACGTCCACCGTGTCGAACAGGATTCGCGCACGCGGTGCCAGCCGCCGCACCAGCGGCAGCAGCGTGCTGGCAGGGCCGACCCGGCACAGCATCACGGCGTCGAGGTCCTCGCCATGGCGGCGCAACCAGGCATGCAGCGCATCGGGTACCACTTCCACGCCCAGCGCGCCGAGGCGGTCGAGGGCGTCCGCGTCCGGAGCGGCATGTTCGGCGGCCAGGGCCACCTGCCAGCGCATGCCATGCAGCAGGCGCAGGATCTCCAGCATGCGCAGGGAGGCCGAATCGCGCGACGGCTCGGGCAGGTCGGCATCGATCACCAGCATCCGGCCGCGGGCATAGCGGCGCAGTGCCCGCGCGGCGGGCGTCCCCGGGGGAGATTGACGGGCAAGCTCGGCGGCGCGGCGGTCGCGAAACCGTTGGCGGTGCTCGGCCTGATGACGCTTGGCGCCGCCCAGCGGGTCGGTGCCGCCGGTGGCGCCTTCCTCGTGCACGACCAGGCTGAGCGGCTCGTAAAACACGCGTTTGCCGGCGGCGCGAACCGCGAAGGCCAGGTCGGTGTCCTCGTAGTAACCCGGGGCGTAATCGGTCGAGAATCCGCCCACCGCGTCGAACAGCGCGCGGGAAATCAGCAGGCTGGCGCCCGAGACATAGTCGACCTCGCGGCGGAAGCGAAAGCGCGCATCGTCACGGTCCTCGAAGCGACCGATGTTCGCCGCGCTGGCGTCCGCATGCACCAGGCCGCCGGCCTCCTGCAGCCGCCCATCGGGGTAGACCAGGCGGCTGCCGACGATGCCGCAGTCGGGCTCCTCGCGCATGCAGGCCAGCAGGGCGTCCAGCCAGCCGGGCGTCACCTGCGTGTCGTTGTTGAGGAACAGCAGGAAGTGCCCGCGCGCCTGGCGGGCGCCGTCGTTGCAGCTGTCGACGAAGCCGAGGTTCCCGGCATGGCTGATCACGCGCAGGCCGCCGATGCGGGCCAGCGCCGCGGCGCTGTCGTCGGGCGAGGCATCGTCCACCACGATCACTTCGTGACTGGCCGCGGGTGCGTGCCGCGCGATCGAGCGCAGGCAGGCCACGGTATGCGCCCGCCGGCCATGCACGGGGATGATCACCGAGACCTCGGGCGCGGCGGCCGGCTCGGGCAGGTCGAAGGGACGGAAATCGGTCTCGAGCGGATGGATCACCAGGCTGCCGTCGACCGCAGGGCGGCGGCGCAGGCGCAGCGCCACGCGCTGCACGGTGCCGCGCATGCCGCGCTGCGCCAGGCTCAGGCGCAGACGGTGCAGCACGTTGAGGGCCTGGCGCCATCGCCAGCCCAGCACGGCTGCCACATGGCTGCCACGATGTTGCCCGCGCATTGCCTCTCCGGACGCAAACCGATCCGGCATTGTACGGTCAAACGGCGGGCGGTCGCGTTCATGCGCGTGGGCGCCGGGACCCGTACACTTGCAGCCACGTATCCGCACGATGAAAGCCGCCTTGACCCAAGCCCCTCGACGTCGCCGCCCGATCCGCGCCCTGTGGCGTCTGGTGCGCATCCCGTTCTGGGTCGGACTGGGCTTCGGTCTCGGCTTCCTGCTGCCGTACACGCTGATCCTCAATGCCCGTGTGCAGGCGCGGTTCGACGACCTGGTGTTCTCCGTGCCCACGCGTGTCTACGCGCGTCCGCTGCCGCTGAAGGTCGGCGAGCCGATGAACCCCGATGCGCTCAAGCTTGAGCTGGGCTTTGCCGGCTACACCCGCACCGCGCGGGCGCGCGAGCCGGGCACCTGGGCCGGCGGTGGCGACCACTTCGTGATTGCCTCGCGTGGCTATGCCGGCCCCGACGGCGGCGAGCTGCCGCACCGCGTCCGGCTGACGTTGTCGCGCGACGTGATCGTGGCGCTGGACCAGGCCGGCAACGGCCGGGCGATGTCGATGACCCACCTGGACCCGGCGCGCATCGCCACGCTCTACGGCGCCCAGCAGGAAGAGCGCCGCATCGTGCAGCTCGACCAGGTGCCCGGTCTTCTGGTGACCGGCCTGCAGGCGGTCGAGGACCGTGATTTCAAGCACCACTTCGGCATCGACCTCACGGCCATCGCGCGTGCCATGTGGGCCAACCTGCGCGCCGGCCAGGTGGTGCAGGGCGGCTCCACCCTGACCCAGCAGCTGGTGCGCAACCTGTTCCTGACGCGCCGGCAGAACCTGGTGCGCAAGTTCAACGAGGCGCTGCTGTCGGTGCTGATCGAGGCGCACTACAGCAAGCGCCGCATCCTGCAGGCCTACGTCAACGAGGTGTTCCTGGGCCAGCGTGGCAACCAGGCCGTGCATGGGTTCGCCGCCGCCAGCGAGTTCTATTTCGGCCGCCGCCTGCAGACCCTCAGGCCGCAGGACATCGCGCTGCTGGTGGCCCTGGTGCGCGGACCGAGTTACTACGATCCCGAGGCGCTACCCCGAGCGCGCGCTGAAACGACGCAACCTGGTGCTCAGCGAGTTCCACGAGACCGGGTTGATCAGCGCCGCGGTGATGAAGCAGGCCCAGGCGCAGCCGCTGGGCGTGGTGGCCAAGCCGCAGCTGGCCCGCGATCGCTTCCCCGCCTTCATGGACATGGTGCGCCGGCAGATCACCGCGGACTTCGACGAAACCACGCTGCGCAAGGACGGCCTGTCGATCTTCACCACCCTGGATCCGGCCGCGCAGATCTACGCCGAGAAGGCGGTCGGGCACACCCTGGACGGCATGGGACGCCATGCCGCGGACCTGCAGGCGGCCGCCGTGGTCACCGACACCCGCAACGGCCAGGTGCTGGCGATGGTCGGCGGTCGCGACGCCGGCATGCCCGGATTCAACCGGGCGCTGGATGCGCGCCGGCCGGTCGGTTCGGTGATCAAGCCATTCGTCTACCTGGTGGCGCTGGCGCAACCGGGGCACTGGTCGCTGGCCACCACGCTCGAGGACGAGCCGGTCAACCTGCGCCAGCCCAACGGCACGGTATGGTCGCCGCAGAACGACGACCATGTCGCCCACGGCGAGGTGCCGCTGGTCGATGCGCTGGTCAATTCCTGGAACCTGGCCACGGTGAACCTGGGCATGCAGGTCGGCGTCGATCGCATCCGCAGCTTCCTGCAGTCCTTCGGCCTGACCGACATCAATCCCAACCCCTCGCTGCTGCTGGGCGCGGTCGATCTGTCGCCGGCGCAGGTCGCGCATCTCTACCAGTACCTGGCCTCGGGCGGCCATGCGTTGCCGTTGCTGGCGGTGCGTGGCGTGCTCGACGCGCATGGCAAGACCATCAAGCGTTACGAGGTGCAGTCCGGTCCGGGCGACTACCATGCGGCCGTGCAGCTGATCACCTACGCCATGCAGCAGGTGGCCGTGCGCGGCACGGCCCACGCCATCACCGACGACGGCCTGGGCTGGATCCATGCCGCCGGCAAGACAGGCACCAGCGACATGCAGCGCGACAGCTGGTTCGCCGGTTTCAGCGGCGACCGCCTGGGCGTGGTCTGGGTCGGCCGCGACGACAACGGTCGCACCGGGCTCTGGGGTTCCTCGGGCGCGTTGAAGGTGTGGATCGACCTGTTCCGCCACCTGCCCACCGCACCGCTGCAGGACGAGGCCGGCCCGGGCCTGGACTACGCCTGGATCAATCCGCTGACGGGCCACCAGACCGACCCGAAGTGCGAGGGCGCGCGGCGCCTGCCCTTCATCTCAGGTTACGTGCCCGATGCGCATGATGGCTGTTTCTGGCAGCGCTTCCGAGACGTGTTCCACCATGACGATCCCGCCCATGCCGGCCCCCAGGGGAACCGCTGAACCGATGCGCCGGTGGTTCGCCGCGCTGTGTGTTCCGATGCTGCTCGCGGCCTGCGCGCCGCCGCGCCCGTCGACCCCCGAGGTCCCGCCCCGGGCCATGATCCAGGCCATCGACCTGGCCGGCCAGCGAGACCATTCGGCGCTCGAGGTCAGGCCCCTGCGCGATACGGGCGTGCAGGCTCTGTCCGATCGCGCCGCCGAGGCCCGTGACCAGGGACGCTATGCCGAATCCGCCGCGCTGCTGGACCAGGCGCTTGCGCAGGAGCCCGATGCCCCGGATCTGCTGCAGGCGCGCGCCGAAGTCGCCATCTACCTGCATCACTATGACCATGCCGAACAGCTGGCCCGCGCGTCCTGGCGGCGCGGACCGCAACTGGGCAGCCTGTGCGCGCGCAACTGGCAGACGGTCATGGAACTGCGCTACGTGGCCGGCGACCAGCCCGGCGTGGACGCCGCGCACAAGCGTCGCGATGCCTGCGCCGTCAAGCCGGTCACGCGCATGTAGCGTGCGGCGGCAGGATCAGGCCAGCCAGTCGCTGCAGTCCCAGCCCAGCTCGCGCTCGAGCGCGTGCACGTCCGCCGCGAACACCTCACGCAGATGGGCGCGCATCGACGCGGACAGTCCCGAGGCGTAGGGGCGCGAATGCACATCCTTGCGTGGCACGTGCTCGAGACGGCGCACGCCGAGGAAATCGCACACCGCGTCGAGCGTGGCCTGCGGGTCGCGCTTGAGATCCTCGCTCTTGAGCACCAGCACATGCTCGCGCGGGAAATGCGCCCACAGCCGGCGCAACTGTTCGAGGTAGAAGCCGCGTTCCACATATGAATGCAGGCGGTTCTGCGATGGCCAGGCGGCACGTGCGCGCGACTGTTCGGCGTGGATGGCGTCCTCGAAGGACAGGTCTTCCAGGTCCTTGGTGCGCTGCATGTTCCAGTGCGAATAGGCTCGCTCGATCGGATTGCGCAGCAACACGATCAACTTGAGATCGGGATTGTAGGCATGCAGGCGCCGCGGCGCCTGACGCCAGTACATGTAGATCGGCGTGGCCTCGCCAAGCAGCCTGTGCGAGCGGCCGGGTTCGAAGCAGGCATGGTAGGGCGCGTAATCGGGTTCATCGCCGTCGAAATGTGCATCGTCGTCGAAGAAATGCACTTCCTTGCGCTCGGCCATGCAGACCTGCGGGTGTTCGCGCAGGTAGGCATCCAGTGCCGTGGTGCCACCCTTCTGGGTGCCGCAGATGACGAAATCGACCCTGGTCGACGACGTGGGCTCCGGCCCGGGGCCGAAGCGTTGCAACAAAGTGCGCAGCATGGCGCGCATCAACCGTCCCCCCGGTGTTGGTGCGAGCGGTGGATCGGCGATCGACCGGTCCATCCCGTGCACAGGATACCGGTCCGGGCGTCATGCGCCTACCCATCGCGCGAGGAGCGTGGTCGCCTCGCGTGCGCGGGCAGGCAAGCCCCATCCCTGCGTCACGGCGCAAGGTCGGCCCTACTCCGGCAGTGCCGGCACGAAGGCGTACAGGGCCAACGCCGCCAGGATGCATGTGCCCAGCGCGACCCATGAACGCACGGCATGACTCCGGCGAGTGAACCCGAATGCGCGAATCGCCAGGCAGATGCCGACCACGGGAACCAGGGCGAACGGTTCGATCAGATTGCTGAGCGATTTCGGGTGGTGCCACGCCACCAGCAGCAGGAACCATGTGGCCCATGGCGCGACGAGGATGCCCACGTCCGTGACCCTGAGGCCGTTTTCTTCCGCGGTAATCCAGGCAAGAGACACCAGCGCCAGCAGTGCCGACGCGGCCATGATCGACCAGAAGAGGATGGCATGCATGGCTATTCGGATCGGGGTTCGGAACCGGCCGGCCACGCTGCCCGCGGCGGGATGGCGGTCGGCGGCCGCTGTCTGTGACGGTCCGTGACGGGCCGGATGTCGTATCTGGCGAAGTGGGCCCACCGCCCCCCGGGCCTGGCGGCCTCGATGGTCAGGGTCCAGGTGTGTTGCCTGGGATGCAACACGATGGTGTCGCGGAACGTCCCGCCCGGATAGGGGAAGTGGAAGACCAGGACATGGCCCTTGATCGTGCCGGTGCCATGCGGGATCGAGCCTTCCGCGCCAAAGCTGTCGAGCCAGTGGACGATGACCCCGCCGTCCCTGCCGGTGCCGATGAACACACGCGCCTCGTACCGGGAAGGCACCTGCACATCGCGCATGTGGATTTCCGTGAAGGTCCCGTGGAGGGTGGGAGACACGGCCACGTCGTAGGTGACGCGCTTGCCCATGACATCGCCCACCGCGACCCAATGCCCATCGAGGGCCGTGAGCAGGGCGGGACGGGCGTCGTGCGACGGGCCGGCGGCCAGGGCCGGGCTTGCCAGGGCGAGCAGGCTCACCATCAAGGTACGGATCAGATTCACGCTTGCTCCTGGAGGCGATGTCCCGCGTGCAGGCTTTCCGCGGGACGACGTCGGCTTGAATGACGACCGGGACGAAACGCAGACATGGTCGCCAGGCTCAGCCCGGGGACGAATCGACCGTGTCTCGCGCTTTCGTCGGGAAGGTCAGCAGATACAGTAGCACCAGGATGCCGCCCACCGGCGCCAGGCTGATGAGCTGCCACCAGGGGTTGAAGCCCGCGTCGCGCAGGCGCCGCGTGCAGGCCGCGATCCACGGGATCAGCACCAGCAGGGATGCCAGTTGCATCGGCAGCGGTCCCATGACCTCGGCGAGCAGCTGGGCCAGGGCCAGCACCATGGCCACCGCCAGCGCGAACCACCAGAAATCCGTGCGTGGCGTGGTTCCGGAGAAATCCAGGCCGCGCAGCACCCCTTCGCGCATGGCCTGGAGGGCCGGCTGGCCAGGGGCCGGATCACCCTGCAGGAGACTGTCGGCCGGCACTTCGAAGACCGCGGCGAGGGCGCGCAGGGATTCGGTTGAGATTCTGGCCCCTGATTCGAGGCGCTGGATGGTCCGTAGGTTCAAGCCGCTCAGTTTGGCCAGTTGTTCCTGCGACCACTGGCGGGCAGCGCGCAGTTCGCGAAGTCGGGCGCTATTGATATGCATGGGATACCTTGGTGTCAGTGGCTTGGATCCAGGCCATTATCCTGCCTTGCATGCGTCTGCCGTGACGACACGGCCCCGTCAGGGACCGGACGTGAACCCGACACGGCGCTGTCGGGCCGCATGACTGGCAGCCGGCTGCGGCCCGAAGCCCTGTCCATGCGAGATGTCAGCCGGGCAAGCCTGTCACGAGTCGCGTGACCAGGCCGGAAACCACAAGCCACCACACGCCCGCGATGTTGGCCAGGACCGAGAGCCAGAAAACGCCTTGGAACGATGGCTTGACCGTCTTGTGGCGAAACAGCCTCTGGGCGATGAGACCGCCCGGCCAGCCACCGACAAGGTCAAGCAGATGCAGGGTGCTTTCCGGCGTGCGCCAGGCGTCACGGGTCGCGGCATGCTTGTCCCTCATGTACGCAAGGAACGAGAACACGCTGCATGCGAAGTAGGCCCCGGCCACGACCGGCGGCATCGTGTCCATGCCCGCTGCCAGGGCAACCAGGGCCAACGCCATCCCACCCAGGGTGGCCCTTGGAAAGCGGGCATGCGGCCACGCGGCCGTGCGGGCAGCAACGCATGATTGCACCGGAAACTTCCTGCCGCACGGTCCGCTTGAGCGCATAGTTAGGCGCCGACCGCGGTCTGCAGCGCTTTGATCGAAGCCACCCACTCGGTGTTGTCGCCTTCCGACCAAAGCTCGCATAGTTCGGAGTCTTCGCCGAGAATCCGCGCCAGTGATTGCTGCGCCTTTGACAGAAGACTTTGAGATGGCTTTAGCGAGACAGAATTGACCCACTCACCGACTTTCTCAGTGTATGCGTCTGATTGAGTGCCCTTTCCAAGTAGTTTGGCGAGAACCTCGACAGCGGCAATGGCCTCTGAGGCTTCGGGAGCTTCGAGATACCCATCTGTTTGCAGCACTCGATCTAACGCCGCTTCGATGAGCGAAAGGTCTTTTGTGTCTTCGAGGCCATAGGACCAATCATTGGCATCATCGTTGCCGAATGGTTCGTGTGACCAAGCTCCCATAAATCTCCCTCTAAGTTGGATTCGGCGCCTAACGCCGTTGACTGCCGAACATTTGGAGTGAGGATTTTTGTGTTAGTAAACACAAAAAAACCGCAACGGAAAATGTTTCGGCAGGACAACCTTGTTAACCATTTTTGGGCTCATATTTATTTTTAAGACGTTCGTATTCTTCTCGGTCAAACTGTTCAAGCTCCTCTTCGGTGAATGGGTCTTCCTGAATTTTTGCGTCCGAACGGTATATTTTGATCGGAGGATCTACATGATCGGTCTCTACAATCTTAAATGTAAGCTCATCTCCGATATTAATTTCATGGCGCCCCCATCTTGCATGCTTAAGTTCACCGGGAGCTTCGCTTTGTAGCAGTGCGCCGACAGAATACGCAAATTCCTGAACGTCGTTTTTTATCATGGCATCGACGTGACAATGTAGTCCGGCCCAATTTGAAATCCCAGCCGTATAGAGTTTTTTTCCATTTAGATATACTTCTATCGCGATCATACTCATCTTACTGGTTAACGCTGGAGTTAAGACGTCGACCGCTGGCGTAGCCAGTGGGCGTTCGGCTTGAATGAATTGTTAGGTGCCAGCACGGTCCTGCCATTTAAATAGCGCAGTTAACACACGTAGTCCGAGCCAAACCCCGGTGCCCATAGCGAAGAACACAGAGGTCCCTGGCGTGATAGATCCTGTATGTTCCAGCCCCCTTGCAAGAATGGGAGCCCCCGTAGCAAGCATTACGAATGCCCCGAGATGGAAGAACTGCTCACCGTGTGAAAAATCAAAGGGGCTCTTATCCCACGAAGGTTCCTGCCATTCGAATTTTGAACGATTTAGCAGTGACAGTATCCCGAACCCAACTAACATTGCGGCCGGGAAAACGGCAAAGATTAAGGCGACCGCAGCCCAGGTCATGGGTGGTTTCGCTGCCGGTGGAGCTGGCCCGAAGGTGGCTATAGAGCAGCAGATAGCCACAATTACAAGACGAAATAGCCGCCACTTACTCATATCTTGCACCTAACGCCTGAATTAAGCCGAGCTGCGAAGCGGCTTCGGCTTGAATGAATTGTTAGGCGCCACTTGTGCGGGCGACCCAATGCGATTTGAAGCTCTCATAACGGCTGACAATCGGGTGAGGCGGCGAGAAGCAACGATAATAAAACACGTCCTTCTCGTACTCGGCGAGTTTCCCCGAAGTGGCCCCGAGGGAAACGAGCGCAACCTGTGCTGCGAGCAGCGCGAGCTCCTGAACTTCAGGGGAAAAATCAGTTGCTTTGCTGTATTGCAAGTCGATAGACCGACTACGAAGGCTGGATGCCAGGGAGATACCAGCGCTGCGGTCAACAGACCCGCCAGATGTGGCAGCAGCGAGAAACTGATTTGCGGTGGCCTGGAGATTCATTTGAGGCGCCTAACGCCTGAATTAAGCCGAGCCGCGAAGCGGCTTCGGCTTGAATGAATTGTTAGACCCGCCCGAGAAAGAAGGTAGAAAACCACTCATCGAACGATCCTGCCACGCGTGTTGCAACCGAATTGAACGACTCATAGCACACGATGGTGTTCTCTCCTGGATCAGAGGCTGCTGAAGTGTCAATGCAATAGGGCGCATCACCGTCCGGCTGTATCACAAGCAAATGATCAGGCAGTTGTTGCTCCTGACGTGCATGGACCGTGTCGCCGAAGAGTGAACCACCGTCTAAGGATAGTGGGTCACCACCAACAATTCCGGAGATAGAGTTGTCACCGATTGCCGCCGCTCCCGCCGAAGCCAAGAACTGCCGGTAACTGGCTGGAAGTGCGACTTGGAGTGCGACCTCTAGAACAGCAATCTGGTCGGGGCTGGCACCACCAGCAACCCAAGCATCTCCGTCCGAGGCCAGTGCTTCTTGGTGGTAGTTGCGAGAAGCTGTCATGCGGGTCTAACGCTGGAGTTAAGACGCCGACCGCTGGCGTAGCCAGTGGGCGGTCGGCTTGAATGAGTTGTTAGGGATCTGCGTGTTGCATGTAGCTTGGGAAGTTCTTGATGTAGTCGTCAAGATTCTCCTCCAGCATGATGCGGTATTGCTCGACGAAGTAGTCCAGTGTTTCTTGTTTGGCTGATTTCATTTCTTCTGCTGTGTTGAAGCCACAAGCGCTGATCCAGGCGTTGAATCGTGCCGTTGCATACATGCAGGACGCGCTGACTTTGCCCCGTGATATGTCGGCAAGCTGCTCATTGGCAAGATGTATCACAGCATCTGCGCGATCGTAGAACTTGTCATCCGTTTCTGTGGCCAATCCCGGTGCTCCTTGAGCCCTAACGCCGGAGTTAAGCGGCGCGCGGCTTTTCGCGCGTCCGCTAGGACGAACTGTTAGACATAAGCCCAGACAGCCCACGCGCCTATTGGAACCAACGCAAATAGCACTATGACGCCAAGACACCCAGAACCTCGCCCTGACGAGCCGCGTGCACCATACGACTCTCGCTCTTGCGGCGGACGCGACTGGAGCCACTTGTGGTGGCAAGACTGACAGAAAAATTTAGTCTTGCCATTACGCCACGCCTCCGCCGTGCGATGGGTGTGAAGTGCCTGCACACCGCAGCGGCCACACTTGAAAGACTTTGACGGCGGCATGCGTTTTGGAATGAGCTTGCCGACAAGGCCGACCACGACCACCAAGGCCACGCCAATGCCAAATATGACTTCAAGACTCACCAGACGACGTCCCCATGTCTAACGCTGGAATTAAGCGGCGGCGGAGCCGTCCGCTTGGATGACTGGTTAGGCCGCACCAGCGGATACTACCGCCAACAAAGCCCTGAGCGGTGAGTGTGAGGACATGCCGGAAGCAATGACCTCGCCGGAGCGGGCGACAACGTCTAGGGTGTTGTCCTTGAAGGTGATGACCCAGTGTCTCGCCTTGAGACCAGACCAGCGTAAAGTCTCTTGCGAACCATCTAGCTCGTTGAATGAATAAGGCTGGAGCCCAGCTCGCCCATACAGATGCTGCCCTAGACCCTCGTCGTTGATGGGCGAGAGATGGTGATCAATGACATCAGTGAACTGAACAACAGCGACTGCATCGTCTGCTGCACAGAAATAGGCCAGCCAAAGCTTGTCGGACTCAGCCAAGAGCGCCGGTGGCTCCGGAATACCAAGCTCAGGCGGGAGTGACCAGATCGAAGTTTTCGCGGTGCTCATCTGCGGCCTAACGCTGGAGTTAAGACGCCGACCGCTGGCGTAGCCAGTGGGCGGTCGGCTTGAATGAGTTGTTAGGTCTAATGCACTGCAACGGCTGTGCCTTTTTGTGTATTGACCCACCAGCTAGCTACTACTGTGCCATTGATCTTGTAGGTGACAATGAATAGGTGGGTAGTGTCCAGGACGCCGGGCTCAACGGGGCGCTTGACCAACCAAGTGCGCACCTTAGTGTCATGCCACCAACTATCAGGGTTGTCCACAGCGCGAATCTTGGCCTGCTGCGTAGTTACTACGATACGAATTGCAGTGGTTGGAGAACTTTGCTGAGGGTTGCCTGCCCACACGGTAGTTGCTGCAGCGAGCGACACACATGCACCGATGATTGATTTGAACGACTGATGCACAGCTGACTCCGCTGAGACCTAACGCTGGAGTTAAGCGGCGGCGGTACGCCGTCCGCTTGGACGAGATGTTAGCCGACACGGCCGAACCCAGCTGAGAGCGGAGACCACTGCACCCAGGAAGGGAAAGCTTGGTCAGCGAGGAAGGTGGCGAAGAGCTCTTTGACCTGCTTGGCAAGGAACCACTCGTTGCTTGCGAGTGCCACGGTGCCAGCGCTAAACGAGAGGGTGGTGCCGTTGGGGAACGGAACTACGGGAGTGGCTTGAGAGCCGCGATGGTGCTGCCCAGAAGCGCTGCGCCACTCGATGAGGAACAGCCCGGGGCCACCTGCGGTTTGTACGTATGCGCCTGCCTCGGAGCTAAGGGCGCAGTAGGAAGACTTCGTGAGCGAGAGCGCGTGCGCAATTTGAGCCTCCGTTGGCGACTCAATCGGCTTGCAGTTTTCTCGGGTGAACACCATGGCTGTCCCTGCCGGCTAACGCTGGAGTTAAGACGCTGACCGCTGGCGTAGCCAGTGGGCGGTCGGCTTGAACGAGTTGTTAGGCCCAGCCCCACACGGCAGCAGCCTGCTCAGCAAGACTAGACGCCACAGTCGGGGCTGCGCAAACACCTTGTGAGTCCACTGCCTGCTGCACGAAGGCAGTGGGCAAGCGCAGAGCATAGGCTTCAACATATGCAGCTAGATCTAAGCGCCAACACCACGTACCGTCGGTGAGGAGACTTGAGCCGCCAGGGATGAAATGCCCCGCCGAACGGGGGTCTGGAGTGGCCTCCATCGCATCGAACACCGGAGCGCCGCTAGAGAGATAGCGGAGGACCACGGCACTTACGGAGAGATCGAGCCCGTCCCGACAAGCCGCAAGCGGCATAGCGCCTTCGACTTCCGGGTCTAGTTCTTTCAATGCGCCTATGGGCTTCATGCGATGCCTAACGCTTGAATTAAGGCGCCGACCGCTGGCGCAGCCAGTGGGCGGTCGGCTTGAATGAATTGTTAGCCATCTTGCGGTACGCCACGATAGTAGACCTTGCCCGACAAGATGAAAGCTTGCGCCGAAGCCCACCCCTTGATGTCTGACTTCTTGGGTGCCTTGAAGTCCTGACCCATGAAATAGGCCTTACCGCCACAATCCGGACATTTGTATTCACGGGCCGCGTTGAACTCGGCTGTTTCTTGATTTTGACCAGCAATTTGACCAGCTGTCATGAAGCGGCTCCTGGCGGGACTGAACTGTGCGCGTTTAAAGCTCTTGCGACAGTTGAAGCACGCATACTGCATTGGAATGCCGATGTTCTTCATTGATGACTAACGCTGGAGTTGAGCGGCGGCGCAGCCGTCCGCCTCGAATGAGTGGTTAGCCGCCACTGCGGACGACGGTGACGCCAATGGCAGTATTGCCCACCGAAACCGTTGCAGGTTGGCCCGCGAGCACGACCATTTGGGGCGCTATGGATCCGTAGGCCGTGTCTAGGTGGGTGACGATTTTGAGCTGCCCTTTACCAGCGTCTGTGACGCTGAGGGCGAGCTTGTAACCGTTGGGACCAGATACAGCAACGGTTGCGTCGGCGCCCTCTTTGACGACGAGCGAAGGTGACCCGAAGAGCTTGCCGTTGTGAGAGAGGTTGGCAGAAACCCTGTATAGCTGCGCAGCGAAACTCGTGGGTGAAGTGGCAGCAAGGGCAAAGGCAAGAAAAGCCAAAGCGGTTTTACCGATGTGCATAAATCTCTCCTTGCAGCTAACGCTGGAGTTAAGACGCCGACCGCTGGCGTAGCCAGTGGGCGGTCGGCTTGAATGGTTGGTTAGCTGCTGCTCGGAGCAATATAACCAAGCTCGATATAAAGTTTGCTAACGATACTTTCGGCGCGACTTGCAAGCTCCATGAGTTCAAGATCGTCGATGAACGCATGCGTCTTTGTGCACTGGATTGCGTTCTCCATGTAGAGCTCTCCCGTCGCTGTGTGCTGAAAGACCTGGACCTGAACGGGGTTGTGTACGATGACATTGCGCTTTTTTGCAAGTTCTCGTGCTTCAGTCAGTAGTGCGTGCAAGGCACGATCTGTCTGAACTGTTTTATCAAGATTCGCAATAATATTTTTGGTGCGTGCACCAAATCGCTGTGGTGGACTCTCTGAGAAGCGATCGCGCCAAATGCGGTAAGTGAGAAGCTCAATATCCCCGAAAGCAAGGATGAAACGACCCACGAGAACTTGCCATTCTTCGATGCTGGCGTGGAAGCCTTCGTTCATAACAGCTAACGCCCGAGGCAAGCGGCCGCGGAACGCGGTCCGCTTGACCGCTTTGTTAGCAGATAACCCACGTGTGCGCTAATGCCAGGCATTGGATAGTGAAGCCGCCAATGTTGGGAAAACTGGCTTGATCGTTGTGCAGGTCCCATCTGAGCCCTTTTGCTTGAGGATAAGCACTATTTGGTTTTTGGCGATATCCGTAACCATCAATGTGAAATTGTATACGGCATGGTCTGTTAGGACACAAGTAAGCGAGGTGGGTGCAGCAAGAAGTGTAAGCCCATACCTGGTGGAGGCCTCGTTGTACTGTCCGATTTTTCCCGGGGCCTCGCGCTGCGTGACGTACTGTTGCGACGCCATTGGCTTAACCGTAAAGCCATTTTCAGCCAGCGCCTCGGTCATCTCGGGGAAGTAAGGCGTTGTGTTGAGAAACGTTACTACACGCGGCCCAGTCGGCCCACCGGACATCGCCCTTACCTTGACGCTGCTGCTGGACATCATGCAACCGCCGAGTAGAAATGCAGTGAGCGCGACAATAGCTGCACGATAGGTATATCGCATGAACTCCCCCTTTTGTCTGCTAACGCTGAAAGTAACGGGCCGCTTTGGAGCAGAGCCAAAGGCGGCGCGGAAATGCGGTCCCGTTGACCGCATTGTTAGCTGCGAGAGACAACCCGAATTTCCCCAGTAGCTAAAAACTGTTCTTTGGACATCTTACTCAACCCCAATGAATCGCCACCGCAATAAATGCACTGGTATATAGGAGTTGCAGGCTTGTAAACCTTGCGAAATTCCTGAAACGAAAGCCCGCGTGGGGCAACTTCACCCTCATATCTAACAGAAACGCTATGAACATCGGGGCCCAGGCGCGCCGCAGTGGAACTTGGTGATTCTCCTGGAAGTTGCTCGGCTAAGACTATGGATTTAGCCACAGTGGTGAACGCCAGGCAACCGACCGTAACCATGTCGGTATCCGCAACGAAGACAAAAACAGGGAACGATTCACCGCATTCCGAGCATTCCGCTATGGTGATCTCACCTTCTTCGTACATGGCGACACTTCCAGCTAACGCTTGAGTTAAGGCGCCGACCGCTGGCGTAGCCAGTGGGCGGTCGGCTTGGACGAATTGTTAGGTGACGCGGCCACTAGTAGACCCCAGCGGTGGGATCAATAACCAGCTCAGCCTTGTTTGCGGCGCACCACTGCGTGAGGTCTGCTTTGAGTTGCGGCCAAAGGCTTAGAGCCCAAGATGGCGCTTTGTTCTTGAAAGCCTCCTCCGTTGGAAGGTAGGCGGTGAGGATGCCCATTGGAAGCTCAAGCACGAATGAACCACCTGGTCCTGTGCAGACCAATTCTTCTTTCCACTTGGCTCTGAACGAAAAGGTTGGCATTGGACACCTAACGCTTATTCGGCGTCGATGTGACGCGTTGCATCCAGTATGGTCATTTCTTCAGGCTGAGGCAATCAGGGAAACCTTACGCTAGAGCAATCACTTGCCCGATTTCTATCCTCCAGGTCGGCTGTAGCCTGATGGCGTTATGCGACACATGGAGGGTGTATGAGTTACGAAGGACGGAGAGTCGGTGTAACAGGTTCGGCAAGGCGTCGGCCCAGGCTGCTCGATCAGGTGCGGCATGTCATGCGGGTGCGACATTACAGTACGCGTTCCGAACAGGCTTATGTGGGCTGGATTCGGCGTTTCATCCTTTTTCATGGCAAGCGCCACCCGAGCGAGATGGGCGGTGCCGAGGTCGAGCGTTTCCTGACATCGCTGGCTGTCGATGGCAACGTGGCGGCGGGTACGCAGAATCAGGCCTTGGCTGCGCTGCTCTTTCTATACAAGGAAGTGCTGAAGCAGGATTTGCCCTGGATGGATAACGTGGTCCGAGCCAAGCGGCCACGGCGCGTACCGGTCGTGCTCAGCCGTGCGGAAGTGCATCGTCTGCTGGACCATCTGCAAGGCCGGGAATGGCTGATGGCCGGGCTGCTCTACGGTGCGGGCTTGCGCCTGCTGGAGTGCTTGCGGCTGCGGGTCAAGGACGTGGATTTTGAGCATCGGTCCATCACCGTTCGACAGGGCAAGGGCGGCAAGGATCGTCATGTGCCGTTGCCCGGGCGCTTGGCCGATGCGTTGCATGACCAGCTGGCATCAGCACGGTTGCTTCATCGCACCGATCTTGAAGCCGGTTTCGGGGAGGTGCATCTGCCACACGCGCTAGCGCGCAAGTATCCGCATGCGGGTCGGGAGTGGGGGTGGCAGTACGTTTTTCCCGCGTCGCATCGATCGACCGATCCACGCACGGGAGTGACGCGCCGACATCATTTGTCCGAAACGGTCTTGCAACGGGCTGTGCGGGCTGCGCGGAAGCGGGCGGGCATCCACAAGCCGGCAACTTGCCACACGTTGCGTCATTCCTTCGCGACGCATCTGATCGAGGACGGGCATGACATACGCACGGTGCAGGAGCTGCTCGGGCACAAGGACGTGAGCACCACGCAGATCTACACGCACGTGCTCAATCGCCCTGGACTCGGTGTGCTCAGTCCCCTGGACCGGGGCATGGCATGACATGGTTTCGCCATTTGTGCGCCTCGGCGATACTGGCGCGATGAATGCTTACGACGAGGTGGCCGGGCTGCTCGGCGCGGACGGGCCGTTTGCGCGCGAGGTGCCCAATTTCGCGCCGCGCGCGGCGCAGCAGGCCATGGCTCGGGCCGTGGCCGAGGCCATCGACCAGGCCGAGGCGCTGGTGGTCGAGGCCGGCACCGGCACCGGCAAGACCTTCGCCTACCTGGTGCCGGCGCTGGTGTCGGGCAAGCGGGTGATCGTCTCCACCGGCACCAAGGCGCTGCAGGACCAGTTGTTCTTCCGCGACCTGCCGCGCGTGCGCTCGGTGCTGGATGCGCGGGTCAAGGCCAGCCTGCTGAAAGGGCGCGCCAATTACCTGTGCCTGTATCGCCTGGACCAGACGGTGCGCGAGGGCAGTTTCACCTCGCGCGAACAGGCCAGGCAGCTGGCCACCATCCGCGCGTGGTCGGCGCGCACCCGACGCGGCGATCGCATGGAGCTGGCCGAGGTGCCGGAGGAATCGTCGCTGTGGCCGCGGGTGACCTCCACGCCGGAGAACTGCCTGGGCACCGAGTGCCCGTTCTACGACGACTGCCACGTGCTCAAGGCGCGACGCGAGGCGGCCGAGGCCGACGTGGTGGTGGTCAACCATCACCTGCTGCTGGCCGACCTGGCGCTCAAGCAGGAAGGCTTCGGCGAGATCCTGCCCGGCGCCGATGCCTTCATCCTCGACGAGGCGCACCAGTTGCCGGAGCTGGCCGGGCAGTTCTTCTCGCATTCGGTCTCGGCACGGCAACTGACCGAGCTGGCCCGCGATGCGCTGGCCGAAGCCGGCGCGGCGACCGGCGCGACCAGCGTGCTGCTGGAGCCGTGCGAGGCCTTGCAGCAGGCGGTGCGCGCGCTGCGCCTGGCGGTCGATCGCCTGCCGGCGCGTGGCGCGTTGTCGGCGGTGCTCGACGATGCCGCTGCCGCTTCGGCCCTGCAGTCGGTACAGCACACGCTGGAGGACCTGGCCGATGCGCTGGCCGGCCAGGCCGAGCGTTCGCGTGGCCTGACCAATGTGCACGAGCGCGCCGAGACCCTGTCCGCGCGGCTGGCGCGCATCGACGAGCGCGACGAGGAAGGCGAGGTGCGCTGGTACGAGATCAGCGCGCACGGGTTTGCCCTTCACGCCACGCCGCTGGACCTGGCTTCGCCGTTCCGCGCCATGCGCGAGGCCACGCAGGCGGCGTGGATCCACACCTCGGCCACGCTGTCGGTGGCCGGCGAGTTCGGTCATTTCCGCGCGCAGCTGGGCCTGGTCGATCCGGTGGAACTGGCGCTGGACAGCCCCTTCGATTATTCGCGCCAGGCGCTGTGCTATCTCCCCGACGGCCTGCCGCAGCCGCGCGAGGGCGAGTACGTCGAGCGCGTGGTCGAGGCGGTGCTGCCGGTGCTGGAGGCATCCCACGGCCGCGCGTTCCTGCTGTTCACCTCGCATCGCGCGCTGCAGCGGGCGGCCGAGCTGCTGGCCGATCGCGTGCCGTGGCCGCTGTTCGTGCAGGGTACGGCCCCGCGCCACCAGCTGCTGGAGGAGTTCCGCCATTCCGGCCACGGGGTGCTGCTGGGCGCGGCCAGCTTCTGGGAGGGCGTGGACGTGGCCGGCGAGGCGCTGTCGGTGGTGGTGATCGACAAGCTGCCGTTCGCCGCGCCGGACGATCCGGTGCTGCAGGCGCGGCTGGAGGCGATGGAGCGTGCCGGCGTCAATCCGTTCATGGGCTGGCAGGTGCCCAGCGCGGTGATCGCGCTCAAGCAGGGCGCGGGCCGACTGATCCGCGACGTGCACGATCGCGGCGTGCTGGTGCTGTGCGATCCGCGCCTGACCGGCAAGGGCTACGGCAAGCTGTTCCTGGCCAGCCTGCCGCCGATGCCGCGCACGCGCGCGCTGGCCGACGTGCAGGCGTTCTTCGGCTGAGCGCGAAGCTCAGTCCACGATGGCCATGACGAAACCATCCCAGTGCTTGCTGCCGACGGTCTGCAGGGCGGTGGCGGTGAGGCGGGGTTCGGCGGCGATCAGGTCCAGCGCGCGGCGCGTGCCGAGGACATCCGGTGAATCGCTCCGGTCGTCGAGCACGCGCCCCTGGCGCACCACATTGTCGAGGATGATCACGGTGCCCGGTCGCGACAGGCGGAGGGCCCAGTCCAGGTAAGCGGCGTTGTTGGCCTTGTCGGCATCGATGAACACCAGGTCGAACGGTGGCCGGTTGGCGCCGGCCAGCGCCGGCAGGGTGTCCAGCGCCGCGCCCACGCGGATGTCCACGCGGTCGGCGACGCCGGCCTGCGCCAGGTTGGCCCGTGCCACCCGGGCATGCGCTGGATCGTGCTCGAGCGTGACCACGTTCCCGTCCGCCGGCATGCCGCGCACCATGCACAGGGTGGAATAGCCGCCCAGGGTGCCGATCTCCAGCGCGTGGCGCGCGCCGCACATCCGCGCGATCAGCTGCAGCATGCGGCCCTGCAGGGGCGAGACGTCGATGGCGGGCAAGCCGGCGATGGCATTGGCGGCGAGGATCGCCTCGAGCGTGGCGTCCGAGGCGTGGGTGCGGTCGACCAGGTAGGCGTCGACGTCGTTCCATGCTGTCTCGTTCATGCGGTTCATTCCCGACCGGCGACAAAGGCGCGGATCATGACACGCATCGGGGCTTTCCTGTAAAAGGCTTGGGAAGATCCTGGCATCCAAGGTTGAGGGAGGGCAGTCATGGCCAAGGTGATCGGTCTGGGTGGAATCTTTTTCAAGGCGAGCGATCCGGAGGCACTGGCGGCCTGGTATCGCGAGCATCTGGGCATCGACATCGGTGAATGGGGCGGGGCGATGTTCGCCGAGGACGAGGATCGTCCGGGGAGCACGCTGTGGTCGCCCTTCAAGGACGACACGGCCTATTTCGCGCCCAGCAGCAAGGCCTACATGGTCAATTTCCGCGTCGACGACCTCGATGCGCTGCTGGCACAGCTGCGCGAGGCCGGCCAGCCGGTGGACGAGCGCGTGGAGGAAAGCGAGTTCGGCAAGTTTGGCTGGGTGATGGATCCCGAGGGCACGCGCGTGGAGTTGTGGCAGCCGCCCGAGGCGGACTGAAACCGCGTGCCTCCGCGCCGTCTTGTCCCGGATCGGGCCGTCCGTTGCCATGCGCCTGCCCGATTCGCGTGCTGTGCTATGGCTGACGCGGATGCGAGAATACGCCGATGAACCTGCTTGCCCTGGAAACCGCCACCGAATCGTGCTCCGTCGCGCTGCTGCGCGGCGAGGACCTTTTCGAACGCAGCGAGATCGCGCCCAGACGCCACGCCGAACTGGTCCTGCCGATGGCCGAGGCGATCCTGGCCGAGGCCGGCATCGCGCGCCGCGACCTGGACGGCATCGCGGTCGGCCGCGGTCCCGGCTCGTTCACCGGCGTGCGCCTGGCGGTGTCGATGGCGCAGGGGCTGGCCATGGCGCTGGACCTTCCGGTGGTGACGGTGTCCTCGCTGGCGGCGCTGGCCATGCAGGCTCCCGATGACGGCGCGCCGGTGCTGGCGCTGATCGACGCGCGCATGGGCGAGATCTACGCCGGCGGCTTCACCCGTGACGCGCACGGCCTGCTGCAGGCGGCCGATGCCGAGCGGGTGTGTCCGCCACAGACATTCCAGCCCTGGCGGCCCCTGGCCGAGTGCCACGTGGTGGGCAGCGGCTGGGGCGCCTATGGCAGCGAGCTGGAAATGCGCCTGGGCGCGCCGCTGAGCAGCCATGCCCACGTGTATCCGCAGGCCCGCGACGTGGCCCGCCTGGCCGCCGCGGCGTTCGCCGCCGGCCAGGGCACCACGCCCGAACAGGCGCTGCCGGTCTACCTGCGCGACAAGGTGGCCCTGACCATCGCCGAGCGGGCCAACGCCTGACACGCCGACCGTGGCCCGGATAAGCCCGCGGGGCGCATCCGGGAAAGGCGCAGGGTACTTCGACCTATCGAATCAAGGGCGCTCGACAATGCATGGCGCCATGCGGTTGGTTGTTCATGCCAGCGGCTTGCCTGGTCGGGACATTGCGCGTGCATGGGCTTCCTCCCGGATGCGCTTCGCTTGTCCGGGCTACGCCAACGCGCATGGGCGCGAGCCTGCGGCCGATGCCCTCGACCCGCAGCCCGGACAGGCCCACGGTGCGTCTTCGGTGGTGGTGGCGTGTCAATCGGCGCGAGAACCGTGGCCCGGATAAGCCCGCAGGGCGCATCCGGGAGCTTCTTTGCGACGGGAACGTGAAGCGGGGCGCGGCTAGAGCCAGCGCGCGCGCTTGAGGTAGTAGTACACCCCGCCCATCAGCGACAGGGTCAGGCCGATCATGGCCGGGTAGGCCCAGGGCTTGTCCAGCTCGGGCATGTGGTGGAAGTTCATGCCGTACCAGCTGGTGACCAGGGTCGGCGTGGCCAGCAGGGCGGCCCAGCCGGCCAGCTTCTTCATCACCTCGTTCTGGCCCAGGGTGACCAGCGACATGTTCACGTTGATCGCCGCGCCGAGCATCTCGCGCATGCCGTTGGTGGCCTCGTTGACGCGGAACACGTGGTCGTAGACGTCGCGGAAGTAGAGCCGCGTTTCCTCGTGGATCAGGTTCGGATGCAGTCGCACCAGCTGGCTGGTCACGTCCTGCAGCGGCGCCACCGCCAGGCGCAGGTTCATCAGCTCGCGCTGCATGTCGTACAGGCGTTTGATGGTCTCGCGCTTGTAGGTCTCGGCGAACACGTCCTGCTCCAGCTCCTGCAGCTCCTCGCGGAAGTCGCGCACGATCGGCATGTAGTTGTCGACGATGAAGTCGAGGATCGCGTACAGCCCGTAGCTGGGGCCGAGCGCCAGCAGCTCGGGCAAGCTCTCGCAGTTGCGGCGCACCGGCGCGTAGCTCAGCGAGGCGCCGTGCCGAACGGTGATCAGGTAGCGTGGCCCGAGGAAGATGTGGGTCTCGCCGAAGGCGATCTCGCCGCGCAAGGGCTGCGCGGTCTGCACGGCGATGAACAGGGTCTCGCCGTAGGTCTCGATCTTGGTGCGCTGGTGCGCGCGATGGGCATCCTCGATGGCCAGGTCGTGCAGGTCGAATTCGTCCTGCAGCTTTTCAAGGAGGGCTTCGTCGGGTTCGTGCAGGCCGACCCAGACGAAGGATTCCGGGTCTTGCAGTGCGCCGTCGATGTGGTCGAGGGTGATCTCGCCCTGGCGCGCGCCGTCACGCCCGTAGGCGACGCAGTTGACCACGGCGTGACGGGTGTCATCGGTGCGCAGGATGTCGCGATCGATGGATGAAGACATGGCCTCATCATGCCTGCCCGCGCGCCGCGCACGCAACGCGGCGGCACCAGGCCTCGGGCCGCTGAAGGGTCAGGCGCCGCGTGCGCGGTGATTGAGCACGTGCAGGATCGCCAGCCAGGTCGGCAACGCGAGCAGGATCCAGGGAAGGTTCTGCTGCGACAGGAAACCGCTCAGGTTGGCGGCCAGGGCCAGGGCGGCGAGCAGGGTGACCAGCCAGGCCACCAGATGGGCCAGCGAGGAGACCGCATTGCGCCACACCGCGATCAGCAGCATGAAGGCCAGCGGGTTGAGCAGCAGCAGGTTGGCGTTGGCCCAGGCGGCCTGGTGCGCGGTCAGCAGCCACAGGCCCAGCATCAGCAATCCCGCCACGCCGGCCAGCAGCAGCCAGGCGGTGGCCACGATGCCGAAGCCCAGGTGGGCCAGGTCGCTGTGCATGCGGCCCAGCAACAGCAGCAGCACCGCCAGACCCAGCCCAGCCAGGCCCAGTGGCACGCGCAGGTCCGGCGGCGAGACCGGTGGCGGCGTCAGCTGGCTGGTCGCCAGCAGGGTGTCGCCGGCCACCAGTGGACGGCTGTGGGTGGCGCCATCCCCGATCTCGGCATTGGCCACGCCCTCGGCCAGCGTGTCGGGCAGGAACGCGCCCTGCCAGGCATTGATCGGCTGGTCGGCGTAGGAGCTCAGGCCCAGGTCCAGCGCCAGCATCAGCCAGGGCTGCCCGGCCATCAGGCGGTCGGTCTGCTGGCGGTAGCTGAAATTGCTCTGCTGTCCGCTCAGCTGCTGTTGCAACTGGCCGCCCAGCACCTGGTCCAGCGCGTCGCGCACCTTGGTGGTGCAGTTGTTGACGAAGTAGTCGTAGTGGTAGTGCAGGTTTTCCGGGCGCAGGTTCACGAACAGGTTGTCGCGCAGCGTCGCGGCCTGTTCCGGCGACAGCGACAGTACCTGGCGACGAACCGAGCGGCCCTGCTCCTTGTACCAGTCCATCTCGGCCTGGCTGGGTTCGGCGTCCATCATGTAGTTCATGCGGCCGCGGGCGAAGTTGAGCAGGAAGTCCTTCTGCTTGAAGTCGAACACGCCGTAGTTGAAGTTGACCGACTCGCCGCTGACGGTGTCGCGGATCTGGATGGCGTCGTGGCCGAAGCGCTCCCAGTAGATGGTGCCCGGGCCGTAGGTGATCAGGGAGACCTCAAGGTCCTTGCCCGGCGCATCGCGCACCCCGCACCAGGCGGGCAGGGCAAGGAAAAGGCCGAGCAGCAGCAGGGCCCAGAGGGCCGCCGCGTGCCGGCGCGAGGGGGCGGAAACACGGCGAGCGATAGGCATGGGGGGGTCAGTCCGGGTCGGCAGGGGCCGGCTGCACCCGGAACTGGTGCACCCGGCGGTCGTCTGATTCGGTCACGTGGAACAGCAGGCCATCGACCACGGTTTCCTCACCCTTGTCCGGCAGATGTCCGAACTCGGCCGTGATCATGCCGCCTATGGTATCGAATTCCTCGTCGCTGAAACCGGTGCCCACCGCGTCGTTGAAATCGGCGATGGGAGTCAGCGCGCTGACCAGGTAGCGTCCCTCGGCGAGCGGCTGGATCAGGATCGGCGGTTCCTCGTCGTCATGCTCGTCGTCGATGTCGCCGACGATTTCCTCGAGCACGTCCTCGATGGTGATCAGGCCGGCCACGCCACCGTATTCGTCCACCACGATGGCCATGTGGTTGTGGCTGAGGCGGAATTCGGCCAGCAGCACGTTCAGGCGCATGGATTCGGGAATCAGCACTGCCGGGCGCAGCAGGGCGCGGATGTCGCAATCCTGGCCGTCGCCGAAGTGCTTGAGCAGGTCCTTGGCCAGCAGGATGCCGAGGATGTCGTCCTTGTCCTCGCCGTGCACGGGGAAGCGCGAATGGCCGGATTCGACCACGGTGGCGATGATGTCGGTCAGCGGTGCATCGGCCGCGATCATCACCATCTGCACGCGCGGGATCATGACGTCGTCGACGTCCAGCTCGGTGACCTTGAGCGCGCCTTCGACCATGGCCAGCGTCTCGCTGGTCAGCAGGCCGTTGTTCTGCGCGGCGCGCAGTTCCTCGAGCAGCTCGTCGCGGCTGCGCAGTTCACCGGAAAAAAGATGGCCCAGGCGATCCCACCAGGATTTGTGGGTCGGGCCGTTGGTACTTCCAGGGTCCTCGTTCATTGCTCGCTGGCTTGCAGCCCATCGGGGGCGGAGAAGCCGAGTTTACCGGAAATGCACGGCTGATTCGTCCTGTCGGGATTCCCCCGGTCATGGGGCGGACATCGTCCGCCGGCGCCTGTGGCGCCACCCCCACCCAGCCTTCCCCTGTGCACAGGGGCAGGGGCAATGATCGGTGCGATCGGGAGCGTGCAGGCTTGTCTTGCGACCCTAGGGCCTTCTCTCTGCCGGCAGGGAAGGATTGAGGTGGGGTCCGCGCCGAAGGCGCGCCGGTGCTTGCGGCCCACCGCCACCCAGCCTCCCCTGCGAGCAGGGGGAGGCATATTTGGCGCAATGGCGGGTGGACAGTGCCTGCCTCAAGCGATTGGCGAATACGGATCGGCGATGCCCAGGCCGGCCAGGATGCGGGTTTCCAGGGCTTCCATGCGTTGGGCCTGGGCGTCCTCGACATGGTCGTGGCCCAGCAGGTGCAGCACGCCGTGCACGGTCAGGTGGGCGTAGTGGTCGCGCACGGCCTTGCCCTGCTCGGCGGCCTCGCGCGCGACCACCGGGGCGCAGATCACCATGTCGCCCAGCAGCGGCAGGTCCACGCCCGGCGGCAGTTCGGCGGGGAAAGACAGCACGTTGGTGGCGTAGTCCCGGCCGCGGTAGGCGCGGTTCATCGCGCGCCCCTCGTCGGCGTCGACGATGCGGATCGACAGTTCGCTGGCGCGCCGCCGGCCCGCGCCGCGCAGGGCCGCGCCCACCCAGCGGCGGAAACTGGCCGCGGCCGGGATGCCGCGCCGCGGCAGGGCGTAGTTGAGATGGACGACCGGTTCGCTCACGCCGGCGGGTCGTCCAGTTCGGCGGCCTCGTAGGCGCGCACGATGCGCGCGACCAGCGGGTGGCGGACCACGTCGCGGGCGGTGAAGAAGGTGAAGCTGATGCCGTCCACGCCGCGCAGCACCTCGATGGCGTGGCGCAGGCCCGAGCGCGCGTTGCGCGGCAGGTCGACCTGGGTCACGTCGCCGGTGATCACCGTCACCGAGCCGAAGCCGATGCGGGTCAGGAACATCTTCATCTGCTCGACGGTGGTGTTCTGCGCCTCGTCCAGGATCACGTAGGAGTCGTTCAGCGTGCGTCCGCGCATGTAGGCCAGCGGCGCGATCTCGATGATGTTGCGTTCGATCAGCTTGGCCACCCGCTCGAAGCCGAGCATCTCGTACAGCGCGTCGTACAGCGGGCGCAGGTAGGGGTCGACCTTCTGGCTCAGGTCGCCGGGCAGGAAGCCCAGCTTCTCGCCGGCCTCCACCGCCGGGCGCACCAGCAGCAGGCGCTGCACGCGGCCGGCCTCCAGTGCCTCCACCGCGCTGGCCACGGCCAGGTAGGTCTTGCCGGTGCCGGCCGGGCCGACGCCGAAATTGATGTCGTGGGTGGCGATGGCGTGCAGGTAGCGCTTCTGGTTCGGGCCGCGGCCGCGGATCACCCCGCGCTTGACCTTGATGGTGACGTCCTGGGTCTCCTCGGCCAGGTCCTCGCCCAGCGCGTCGACGCCCGATTCGGTCAGGTGCAGGTTCACCGCCGCGCCGTTCAGCGACTCCTTTTCGGTGCTGGCGTACAGCGCGCGCAGCACCTTCTCGGCCACGCGCGCGATGCGTTCCTCGCCGATCACGCGGAACACGTTGCCACGGTTGTTGATCTCCACGCCCAGGCGCAGCTCGACCTGGCGCAGATGCTCGTCGAAGGGGCCGCACAGGTTGGCCAGGCGGGCGTTGTCGAGCGGGTCGAGGGCGAAGTCGTGCTGTTTCAGTTCGGTCATCGGGGGAGGGTAGCGCGCGGCACGGCATCGGGCCATCAGCAATGTGGGGCAAGGCTGCGCCAGGTCAAGGATGAGTCGGGGGTATTGCATTAAATTAAACAGTGAATTAATTTAAGCCCCGTGAACGAGACATCCACCAGGAAACGCCGCCGTGGTCGCGGCGCCGGTCGCCCCAGTGGCGAGGACAGCGACCTGCGGGAAGGCCTGCTCGATGCCGCCGTGAAGCGTTTCGTGGCGGTCGGCATCGGCGCCGCGTCGCTGCGCTCGATCGCCGACGAGGCGGGCGTGACCCCGGCCATGCTGCATTACTACTTCGGCGACAAGCAGCGCCTGGTCGATGCGCTCGTGGCCGAGCGCCTGCTGCCGGTATTGGGCCAGATGCAGGCAAGGCTGCAGGCTGCCGGCGACGATCCGGCGAAGTGGATCGAGGGTTTCGTGCGCGGTTTCGGTGAGGTGATCAGCACGCATCCGTGGCTGCCGCCGTTGTGGGTGCGCGAGGTGCTCAGCGAGGGCGGCGCGCTACGCGACGTGCTGGTCGATGATCTGGCCCCCAAGTTGCCGCTCGTGCTGGCGCAGAAGCTGGAGCAGGCGCAGCGGGAAGGGCGCTTCCCGGCGTATCTGGACCCACGCGTGGTGGTGATCTCGCTGGTCGGGCTGACGCTGTTCCCGGCGGCGGGCGCGCCGGTCTGGCAGAAGATATTCGGTGCCGAGCCCCTGGCGGTCGACACCATCACCGAACACGCCCTGGGGCTGTTGTCGCACGGCTTGAAGATGGATTTCGGAGACACGGCATGAAAACCAAACGCATGCGCATCGCGCTGGCCGCCAGGCTGGCCATCAAGGGGCTGGTCGTGCTGCTGGTGCTGACCAGCTGCAGCCGCGAAAACCCGCGCGCCCTGGGCACGCTGGAATTCGACCGCATCAGTCTGCCGGCGGTGGCGTCCGAGCGCGTCATCGCGGTGCACGTGCGCGAGGGGCAGAAGGTCCACAAGGGGCAGCTGCTCCTGCAGCTGGACCCGACCCAGACACAGGCCGCACTCGATGCCGACCAGGCGCGCATCGCGCAGCAGCAGGCCCTGCTGGACCAGCTGGTGGCCGGACCGCGCAAGGAAGACATCGCGCAGGCCCGTGCCAACCTGAAGGCGGCCCGCGCGCAGGCCCGCGAGGCGCATGACTACTTCGCGCGTGTCGAACCGCTGGGCGGCGGTGAATACGTGTCGGCATCGGCGGTCGACAGCGCGCGTTCGGCCGCCGACCGCGCCCAGGCCCAGGTGGCGGCGGCGAAGGCTTCGCTGGACGTGCTCCTGCACGGCACGCGACCCGAGCAGATCGCGCAGACCCGCGCCGCCCTGGCAGCGGCCCGCGAGCAGGCCCGCGCCCAGCGCGTGTACCTGGACAAGCTGCGCATCGTGGCGCCGCGCGACGGCATCATCGACAGCATCCCGTACCGGCTGGGCGACCAGCCGCCGGTCGGCGCGCCGCTGGCCATCGAGCTGGTGGGGTCATCGCCCTACGCACGCATCTATGTGCCCGAGCCGCTGCGCGCCAGCGTGCATGACGGCGACACGGTGACGGTGCATGTCGACGGGCGCGACAAGGCGTTCACCGGCCATGTGCGCATGATCCGGCGTGAACCGGTCTACACGCCCTACTACGCACTCAATGGCGAGGACGTGGCGCGGCTGAGCTACCTGGCCGAAGTGTCCCTGGGCAAGGATGCGGCCACCCTGCCGGCGGGCTTGCCGGTTCGGGTCGAGCTGCCGGAGGCGTCGCGGTGAATGGCGATCGCGAACCGGTGATCCGCGCGCGTGGACTGACCCGGCGCTTTGGCCCACTGGTGGCCGTCGACCACGTCGACCTGACGGTGCCGGCGCAGCAGGTCTATGGCTTCCTGGGACCCAACGGCTCGGGCAAGTCGACCACCATCCGCATGCTGTGCGGCTTGCTCACGCCCAGTGAAGGCGAGATCGAGGTGCTGGGCCTGCGCATCCCCGAGCAGGCCGAGCAGCTGCGCCGCTACATCGGCTACATGACGCAGAAGTTCTCGCTGTTCGAGGACCTCACCGTGCGCGAGAACCTGGAATTCATGGCCGCGGTGCAGGAGGTGCCTCGCCAGCGCACGCGGGCGCGCATCGACACGCTGATCGAGCAGTACCACTTCAGCGACCGGGTCAAGCAGCTGGCCGGCACCTTGAGCGGCGGCCAGAAGCAGCGCCTGGCGCTGGCGGCGGCGGTCATCCACGAACCGAAACTGCTGTTCCTGGACGAGCCGACCAGCGCGGTCGACCCCGAATCGCGCCGCGACTTCTGGGAGAAGCTGTTCGAGCTGGCCGATGCCGGCACCACGCTGCTGGTGTCCACGCACTACATGGACGAGGCCGAGCGTTGCCATCGCCTGGCCATCCTCGACCGTGGCCGGCTGGCCGGCGACGGCACCCCGTCGCAGATGACCGGCGCGCTGGCGGGACGGGCGTTCGTCGTCACCTCGGACGATCCGCGGCGCGTCCAGCACGCGCTGTCGAAACAGGATGGCGTGCTGAGCGCGGCGCAGATCGGAGCCCAGCTGCGGGTGCTGGTCGATGCCGCCGATGTCGTCAATGCAGCCTCGGCAGAGCATCTGCGCGAGCGCATCGAGGCGGTGGTCAAGGGCGTGGACGACAAGGCCACATTGGCGTCGGTCGAACCCAATCTAGAGGACGTGTTCGTGGCCGCCACGCATGACGACCGCGCTAAGCGAGAGGAAGCGGCATGAACTGGCGGCGATTGTGGGCGATCGTGATCAAGGAACTGCGCCAGCTGCGCCGCGACCGCATGACGCTGGCCATGGTGATCGGCATCCCGGTGGTCCAGCTGGTGCTGTTCGGATACGCCATCAACCTGAATATCCGCGGCCTGGAGGCGGGCATCGTCGACCAGGCGCAGACCAGCGCCTCGCGGCAGCTGGTCATGGACATGCTGGCCACCGGCGTGGTCACGCCGACGGCCCGCGCCGACACGCCCGCGCAGCTGATGGACCAGCTGCGCACCGGGCGCATCAGTGTCGGCATCGTGATCCCGCGGGACTTCGAGCGCCGGCGCGCGGACGGTCGTCCGGTGGCGCAGATCCTGGTCGACGGCAGCGACACCGCGGTGCAGAGCGCGGCCAACCAGCTGGCACGGGTGCCGATCACCGACAGCCGCCTGCCGGACCTGCGCGCGCCGCCGGCCAGCACCCCGCCCGAGGGGCGCATCCGCGTGGTCGCCTTCTACAACCCCGAGCGGCGTTCGGCGGTGAACATCGTGCCCGGCCTGATCGGCGTGATCCTGACCATGACCATGGTGCTGTTCACCGCGATCGCCATCGTGCGCGAGCGCGAGCGCGGCAACATGGAGCTGCTGATCGCCACGCCGCTGACGCGCACCGAACTGATGGTCGGCAAGGTGCTGCCCTACGTGGCCATCGGCCTGGTCCAGACCGTGCTGGTGCTGGTGCTTGGCGTGTGGTTGTTCGCGGTGCCGGTGCGCGGCTGGCTGGTGGACGTGTTCGCCGCGGCGATCCTGCTGATCGTGGCCAACCTGGCGCTTGGCCTGCTGATCTCGACCAAGGCCAAGTCGCAGTTCCAGGCCACGCAGATGATGATCTTCGTGTTCCTGCCCTCGATTTTGCTGTCGGGCTTCATGTTCCCGTTCTCGGGCATGCCCAGGGCCGCGCAGTGGATCGCCGAGCTGCTGCCGCTGACCCATTTCCTGCGCCTGATCCGCGGCGTGATGCTGCGCGGGGCGGGGTTGCTGGAGATGTGGCCGGAAGTGCTGGCGCTGGTCGGCTTCACCGCGGTCATGATGACCGTGGCGATCGCGCAGTTCCGCAAGCGACTCGATTGACGACGCGGGCCATGCGGCCCGGTTGCGGATTCAGGCGACCTGCTGGTCGTCGTCCAGGTGCACGCGTCCGCGCAGCGAGTTGGCCATCGCCTCGGTGATCAGCACGTCGACGAACTGGCCCTTCATGCGCGCGTCGCCGGGAAAATTGACGAAGCGCATGTTCTCGGTGCGGCCGGTCATCTCGTTGGGGCTCTTCTTGCTCGGGCCCTCGACCAGCACGGTCTGCACGCTGCCGACCATCGATTCGCTGATGGTTTTCGCGTTGGCGTTTATCGCGGCCTGCAGGCGCTGCAGGCGCTCGCGCTTGGTCGCATCCGTCGTGTCGTCGGGCAGGTTGGACGCCGGCGTGCCGGGGCGGCGCGAATAGATGAACGAGAAGCTGTTGTCGAAGCCGATCTCGTCGATCAGCTTCATGGTCTGCTCGAAATCATGGTCGCTCTCGCCGGGGAAGCCGACGATGAAGTCCGAGCTGATGGAGATGTCCGGGCGCGCGGCGCGCAGCTTGCGGATGCGCTGCTTGTATTCCAGCGCCGTGTAGCCGCGCTTCATCGCCGCCAGGATGCGGTCCGAACCGGCCTGCACCGGCAGGTGCAGGTAGTTGGCCAGCTTGGGCACGTTGGCGTAGGCCTCGATCAGCGAGTCGGAGAATTCCACCGGGTGCGAGGTGGTGAAGCGGATGCGGCCGATGCCGTCGATCTCGGCGATGGCGTGGATCAGCAGCGCCAGGTCCGCGATGCCACCGTCATGCATGGGGCCGCGGTAGGCGTTGACGTTCTGGCCCAGCAGGTTCACTTCCTTCACGCCCTGCTCGGCCAGCATCGCCACCTCGCCGACCACGTCGTCGAACGGGCGCGAGATCTCCTCGCCGCGGGTGTAGGGCACCACGCAGTACGAGCAGTACTTGGAGCAGCCTTCCATGATGGACACGAAGGCGGTCGGACCCTCGGCGCGCGGCTCGGGCAGGGCGTCGAACTTCTCGATCTCGGGGAAGGAGATGTCGACCTGCGGGCGCTTCTCGCGGCGACTGGCCTCGACCATGGCCGGCAGGCGGTGCAGGGTCTGCGGTCCGAACACCAGGTCAACGAACGGCGCGCGCTGGACGATGGCGTCGCCTTCCTGGCTGGCCACGCAGCCGCCGACGCCGATCACCACCTTGTCGTTCTTCGCCTTCAGCTGCTTCCAGCGGCCGAGCTGGCTGAACACCTTCTCCTGCGCCTTCTCGCGGATCGAGCAGGTGTTGATCAGGATGACGTCCGCCTCGTCGGCGTTGTCGGTCAGCTCCAGGCCGTGCGATGCCTTGAGCACGTCGACCATCTTGGCCGAGTCGTACTCGTTCATCTGGCAGCCGTGGGTCTTGATGAAAAGCTTGCCGCTCATGGCGATTCAATGGGTTACCGGTGAACCGCGCAGTGTACGCCGGGCCCGGGGCGACCGCCAGCGCGACGCGGCGACCAGGACCGCCATCGGTGCCGAACCGTGAACCGCCGCACTTGGCAAAAGTCCAATGGCGGCGCACACTTGGCGCATGTTCTTCACTGCCGCCCGTCATGGGGGGCGCGGCGGTCGTCCATCGCGCTCCCACCTGCCCGCTGCCGCGCGCCTGCTGCTGGCGCTGGTGGCGCTAGCGCTGTGGCCGAGTCTGTCGGCGCACGCCGAGGGCATGTATCGCTGTGTCGGCTCCAGCGGCGAGACGGTGTTCACCTCCAGCCGCGCCGGCTACCGGCACTGCCGCGCGATCCACCTGCCGCCCGTGCGCACGGCGCCGGCGCCGGCCGCGCCGCCGAAGACCGCCGATGCCGCCACGGAGACCAGCCCGGATCATGCGCCCAGCGCCGCGTCCGCGTCCGCCTGGCAGTACCGGCAGGGCACGGCCGACCGCGCGCCGAGGCTGTCAGGTGCCCGCGTGCCCAAAGGCGCACGGGTCTTGCGCGGCGCCGTATACAAGGTCGAGCACGCCGACGGCAGCATCGAGTACACCAACGTGCGGCCGCGCGGCCGGGCGGCGCGCGGGGCCAGCCTGCACACGCTGTTCACTTATATCGCCACCTGCGTGGCCTGCGATCTGCATTCGACCATCGACTGGTCCAACGTGCCGCTGCGCCTGGACGCCTACGACGACGCCATCCGCACCGCGTCGGCCCGATACGGCGTGGATCCCTCGCTGGTGCGCGCCATCATTCATGCCGAGAGCGCCTTCAACCCCAACGCGGTGTCGGCCAAGGGCGCCCAGGGCCTGATGCAGCTGATGCCCGACACGGCCTCGGACCTGGGTGTGAACAACGCGTTCGACGCCGGCCAGAACATTCGCGGCGGCGCGCAGTACCTGGCCCGCCTGCTGCGCACCTTCCACGGCGACGACCGCCTGGCCGCCGCGGCCTACAACGCCGGCCCGGACGCGGTGAAGAAGTACGGCGGGGTGCCGCCGTATCCGGAAACCCGGGTCTACGTGCAGCGCGTCACGCTGCTGCACCATCGCTACCGGCAGGCCATGGGCGACGCGCCGGCGGTGGCATCCGGCGGCCCCGGGCACGCCAACTGACCCCGACTACTGCTGCGGGGTGGCAAGCACGCTGAGCGGCGGCCGCTGGGCCAGCGTCACGGTGGTCTTGAACGGGCTACCCGAGCGCATGCCCGACAGGGTCACCCGGGTGCCCGGTTTCAGGGCGATCTCGCGGTGGCGCAGCCAGGACGGGCCGTTGATGTCGTCCGGGCCCATGCGCAGCAGCACGTCGCCGGGACGGATGCCCGCCAGCGCCGCCGGGCTGCCCGGGTAGACGTCGGTCACCCACACCCCGCGCGCGGCCGGGGGCAGGCCGCTGTCGGCGTTGATCGGCACGCTGGTGTAGTCGATGCCCAGCCAGCCGCGCACCACGCGACCGTGCTCGACGAGCTGGTCCAGCACGCTCTTGGCCGTGGCCACGGGAATGGCGAAGCCGATGCCCTCGGCACCGCTGGCGCGACCGAGCAGGGCGGTATTGATGCCGATCAGGTCGCCCGAGGCGTTGACCAGCGCGCCGCCCGAATTGCCGAAGTTGATGGCGGCGTCGGTCTGGATGAAGTCCTCAGGGCTGAAGGTGTTCAGCTGCCGGCGGGTGGCGCTGATGATGCCCATGGTGACGGTCTGGCCGATGCCGAACGGATTTCCGATGGCCAGCACCACGTCGCCGACCCGGGGCGCCTTGGCGGCGATGTGGATCACCGGCAGGTCGCTGGCCTTGACCTTGAGCACGGCCAGGTCGGTGTCGGGGTCGGCGCCGACCACGGTCGCCTGGGCCACGCGGCCGTCGTACAGCAGCACCTGGATGTTCTGCGCCCCGGCGATCACGTGGTTGTTGGTCAGTACGTAGCCCTTGCTGGAAAAGATCACGCCCGAACCCAGGTTCTGCTCGCGGCGCCGCTGCACCGGGCCGATCGGCACGTTGCCCATCAGCTGCTGCATCAGGGGGTCGCTGAAGCGCTGCACGGGCTGCTCGGTGACCACGCGGTTGGCGTAGATGTTGACCACCGAGGGCGCGGCGCGCTGCACCGCGTCGGCATACGAGGCCGGCGCCGTCGTCGGCGCGGGCGTCGCGGCCGGCTCGGATGCCACCGGCGCCGACACGGTGGCGGCGCGCGACACGGCCGGCGGGTTCGCCAGGCCCAGGCGCGCACGCAGGGCGCTTCCGCTGCGTGGCCAGATCAGCGCGATCACGAACGCCAGGGCCAGGCCGATGACGACGAAGCGGGCGACGAAGGCGATCGTGACGGCGAGTCGGTTCATGCGGCGGGTCACGGCTCCGGTCGTGAGGGGAATGTCTCGGACTGTGGTTCGGCGCGGGCCTTCGGGCCGCGTCGAGGCCGTCCGGTTGCGCGTTGCGATTGTACGCACCTGACCCTGACGCTACACTAACGCGATTTGGGGTTTGCCCCAAGACAACCTCAATGGCACACAGTTCCGGAGAGCCTGATGGCGAATGAAGTCGTCGATCACGGTCGCCGCCGATTCCTCACCTACACCACCGCAGCGGTGGGTGGCGTGGGAGCGGTCGTGGCAGCCGTGCCTTTCATCAAATCGTGGGAACCCAGCGCCAAGGCCAAGGCCGCGGGCGCGCCGGTGGTGGCGGACATCAGCAAGGTCGAGTCCGGCCAGATGGTGCGCTTCAATTGGCGCAGCGTGCCGGTGTTCGTGGTCAACCGCACTCCGGAGCAGGTGGCCACGCTGACCACCAAGGACGTGGAGGACCGGCTGAAGGACCCCAACTGCGACGTCACCAGCCAGCAGCCCGACTACGCCAAGAACCCGCACCGCTCGATCAAGCCCGAGTGGCTGGTCATGATCGGCATCTGCACGCACCTGGGCTGCGTGCCGGACTTCGAGCCCAAGATCGGCCCCGAGCCGTTCGACCCGGACTGGAAGAGCGGCTTCTTCTGCCCCTGCCACAAGTCGCGCTACGACATTGCCGGTCGTGTCTACGACGGCGTGCCGGCGCCGAAGAACATGGTCATCCCGCCGTATCACTTCATGGATGACAAGCGCATCCAGATCGGCGTCAATCCGAAGGAGGCTTCCTGATGGCCGGAGCAATCGCACGCTGGTTCAACGAGCGCGCTCCCGGGCTTGTGCCGATGTACCGCAAGCACATGACGGAGTACTACGCGCCGAAGAACTTCAACGTCATGTACTACTTCGGGTCGCTGGCCATGCTGGTGCTGGTCAACCAGATCCTGACCGGCATCTTCCTGGCGATGTTCTACAAGCCCAGCGCCCTGGAAGTGTTCCCCGGTACCTCCGAAGCCTTCGCGTCCGTGTACTACATCATGCGCGACGTCGACTGGGGCTGGCTGATCCGCTACATGCACACCACCGGCGCCTCGATGTTCTTCATCGTGGTCTACCTGCACATGTTCCGCGGCCTGATGTACGGCTCCTACAAGCGCCCGCGCGAGCTGGTGTGGATCCTCGGCATGCTGATCTTCCTGGTGCTGATGGCCGAGGCCTTCATGGGCTACGTGCTGCCGTGGGGCAACATGTCCTTCTGGGGCGCCAAGGTGATCATCTCGCTGTTCGGCGCGATCCCGCACGTCGGCGACACCCTGGTGCAGTGGATCATGGGCGACTACTCGCCTTCCGGCGCCACCCTGAACCGCTTCTTCTCGCTGCACGTGGTGGCGCTGCCGATCGTGCTGCTGCTGCTGGTGGTGCTGCACCTGGCCGCGCTGCACGAAGTGGGTTCGAACAACCCCGACGGCGTGGACATCAAGAAGCACAAGAACGAGCGCGGCATCCCGCTGGACGGCATCGCCTTCCACCCGTACTACACGGTCAAGGACCTGTTCGGAGTGGGCGTGTTCCTGATCATCTGCGCCTTCGTGATCTTCTACGCGCCGGCCATGGGTGGCTGGTTCATCGAGCACGACAACTTCGTCCCGGCCAACAACCTGGTGACCCCGGCGGCGATCAAGCCGGTGTGGTACTTCACGCCGTTCTACGCGATCCTGCGCATGATCCCGGCCAAGCTTCCGGGCGTGCTGACCATGTTCTCGTCGATCATCCTGCTGTTCCTGGTGCCCTGGATCGATCGCGGCAAGGTCAAGTCGATCCGCTATCGCGGCCTCGGCTACAAGATCGCGCTCGGCCTGTTCGCGCTGTCGTTCATCTGCCTGGCCCTGGTCGGCGCGGAAGTCACCGCCGAGGCCATTCCCATGATCTTCGGGCCCAGCGCCGACGTCACCACCATCGAGAACGCCTTCGGTCGGTTCTGGGTGGCCGTGTACTTCGGGTTCTTCATCTTCCTCTGGGCGTACACGTACTTCGGCCTGGAGAAGACCAAGCCGGTTCCGGAACGGGTGACGACACATGACTAAGCGCGTTTTCATTTCCATGGCACTGGCGCTGGCGCTGCTGGTCGGGTTCGCGCCCGCCCAGGCCGCCGAAGGTGGCGAAGGCCTGATGACCGCGCATGTGAACCTGCGCGACAAGGCCCAGCTGCAGCGTGGCGCGAAGCTGTTCCTGAACTACTGCTCCGGCTGCCACTCGCTGCACTACATGCGCTATTCGCGCATGGCCGACGACCTGGGCCTGACCGAGAAGGAGGTGATGGACAACCTCAACTTCACCGGTGCCCGTTACCGCCAGCCGATCGTGTCCGCGATGCCCGATACCGATGCCGC
Organism: uncultured Gammaproteobacteria bacterium; assembly: GCA_963821885.1. Classification (GTDB taxonomy): domain Bacteria; phylum Pseudomonadota; class Gammaproteobacteria; order Xanthomonadales; family Rhodanobacteraceae; genus Oleiagrimonas. The sequence continues at coordinate 358,757 of CAWGFN010000003.1, forward strand.
CAAGTGGTTCGGCAAGGCGCCGCCCGACCTGTCGCTGATCGTGGCGCAGAAGGGCTCGGACTACGTCTACAGCTACCTGAACTCGTTCTACCTGGACCCGTCGCGTCCGGTGGGCTGGAACAACACGGTGTTCCCCAACGCCTCCATGCCCAACCCGCTGTGGGAGCTGCAGGGCCTGCAGGTCGCCGAGCACGGCAAGGACGGGGTGACCGGCCTGAAGCTTGACCAGCCCGGCCGCATGACCCCGGAACAGTTCCACGAGGCCACCAACGACCTGACCGCGTTCCTGACCTACGTGTCCGAGCCGGGCGCGGTGCAGCGTCAGTCGCTGGGCCTGTGGGTTCTGTTGTACCTTGCGGTCTTCACCTTCCTTGCGTACATGCTCAAGCACGAATACTGGAAGGACGTCCACTGATGATTGGTCGCCCTGCCGCGGGGAGCGGCAGGGCACCGGTCCCGCCTTCCGGAGGGGGAAGGTCATGATGCTTACTAGCGCCCGCAACCGAACCGTGTTGACCCTGTTCACCACCGCCGATGCCGTGCAATGCCATCGCGTGCGCATGGTGCTGGCCGCCAAGGGGGTGGTGTACGACCGGGTCGAGGCGCGCGCGGACAAGCTGCCGGAGGACCTGGCCGACCTCAATCCGTACGGCACCCTGCCGACCCTGGTCGATCGCGACCTGGTCCTGCACGACACCTCGGTCATCTGCGAGTACCTGGACGAACGCTACCCGCATCCGCCGCTGATGCCGATCGACCCGCTCTCGCGCGCGCGCCTGCGCCTGGCGATGGTGCGCATCGAGCATGACTGGTTGCCGCTGATCGAGACCATCGGCAACGGCGGACGCAAGGCCGAGACCGCACGCAAGCATCTGCGCGAACAACTGCTGGCGGCGCGACCGCTGTTCAAGGCGGCGAAGTTCTTCCTCAACCCCGAGTTGAGCCTGGCCGACTGCCTGGTGGTGCCGGTGATCTGGCGCCTGCGCTCGCTGGGCGTGAAGCTCGGCCGCGAAGGCAAGGTCATCAGCGACTACGGCGAGCGCATTTTCCGCAGCCACGGCTTCGCGCGCAGCCTCACCGACGAAGAAAGGGCGATGGCCGAGTGAATGGTCCGGATGAACAACACGGCATGACGTCCAATCGACCGTATCTCCTGCGTGCGATCTACGACTGGATCACCGACAACGGGCTCACGCCCTACGTGCTGGTGGACGCGACGCGACCGGGCGTGGACGTGCCGCCGCAGTCGATCAAGGACGGCCAGGTGGTGCTCAACATCGCCATGCCGGCGGTGGTCGATCTCGAGCTTGGCAACGAGCGGATCAGTTTCAAGGCGCGCTTTTCCGGCGTCAGCCGGGACATTTTCATCCCGGTCACGACGGTCCAGGCCATCTACGCGCAGGAAAACGGCCAGGGCATGATGTTTCCCGAGGAAGCCGACCCGCCGCCGCCGGACGACGGACGTGGCGAGACCGAGGCCGGTCGCAACGAGAGCGACGGTGACAAGCCGCGCAAGGGCGCCCCGCACCTGCGCGTGATCAAGTAGCGTCGGCGTCGTCGCGGCGCCCCGCGCGCTGCAGCAGGTCGATCACCTTCGGACCCACGTCGAGCGCATCGCTGGGCGGCGCCGGCCACTGGCCGTGCAGCCCGATGACGCGGCCACCGGCCATCCACAGGTGGCCGGAGTAGCGGTCGTGGCCGTCCAGGCTGACCTCGAAGTCGTAGCGCAGCATCCACTGCAGCCAGCCATGATGGCGGCGCAGGCGCAGTCCGGACAGCCCGACTGTCTCGTCCAGCAACTGCACCACCTGGGTCCGGCAGATGCCGCGGGCGGCGTGCAGCGCGCGTTCGCGGCTGCGCATCGCGCCCAGCCACAGGCCGAGGGCGAGCATCAGGCCGAGAAGGGTCAGCCATTCGGTGATCATGGTTGGATTCTGGGGGCGTTGGCGGCCGCTAACAAGCGCTCGGGTCGGCGTCCGCCACGAAGGCCACCCGCAGCGACAGGTCCACCGCGCGCACGTGCTTGGTCAGCGCGCCGACCGAGATGTAGTCCACGCCGAGCCGGGCGATGTCGGCCACCGAATCCAGGTCCACGCCGCCGGAGACTTCCAGTTCCACCACGCCGCGCGCCCGCTGCACTGCGCGGCTCAGCATGTCCGGGGAAAACTCGTCCAGCATCACGCGGTCCACGCCGGCGGCCAGCGCCTGTTCGAGCTCATCGAGGTTCTCCACCTCGACCTCCAGCAGCAGCTCGGGGTGGCGGGCGCGCGCGGCACGCACGGCCGCGGTCAGGCCGCCGGCCGCCGCGATGTGGTTTTCCTTGATCAGCAACGCGTCGTAGAGGCCGATGCGGTGGTTGCATCCGCCACCGCAGCGCACCGCGTACTTCTGCGCCAGGCGCAGGCCGGGCAGGGTCTTGCGGGTGTCCAGGATGCGCGTTCCGGTGCCGGCGATGGCGGCCACGTAGCGCGCGGTCGTGGTGGCCGTGCCCGACAGTGTCTGCAGGAAATTGAGGGCCGTGCGCTCGGCCGCGACCAGCGCGCGGGCGCGCCCGTACAGGCGACACAGTACGGTGTCGGCGCTGACCGGCTGGCCGTCATCGACGACCCAGGCGATCTCCACGTCCGGGTCGAGTTGCGTGAAGCAGGCGTCGAACCAGGCGCGTCCGGCGAGCACCGCGTCCTCGCGGCACAGGAGCTGCGCGCGGGCCATGGTGTCGGCATCGAGCAGATCGGCAGTGGCGTCGCCGGGCCCGATGTCCTCGGCGAGTGCGCGCTGGACATCCAGTCGCACCGTGTCGTCCGCCGGTCGTGCCGACGGCGCGTGTTCCGCGTTGTCGCGGCTCATGAAGCGGGACTGGGGGGCGGTGCCGGCGTGGAACCGGAGGCTTCCTGGGACTGGCGCAGGCGTTCGACGATGGCGTCCAGGGCGCGGTCGAACAGCGGCAGCTCCTCCAGAACGACGGTCTTGCCGGCGGCCAGCTCGGAGGCGAACTGTTCCAGCGTCTTGTCGGCAACTTTAAGGCCGCGACGGTTGACGAACAGGTACTTGCCGCTGATCGGGCTGATCCAGGACAGCTTGGCGCGCTCGGGACGTTCGGTGTCGGCCTCGAACTCGACCCAGGCGCCGACCTTCAGCGCGCGCACGCGCTGGACCTCGGGGCTGTCCTCGGGCGTGGGCTTGGCCGGCTTCGCCGCTTCCGTTTCCTGCAGGGTCTCGGGCGTGGCGATCGCTTCCATGCTGTCGGGAATCGGCATGGGTTCGGTGTCGCTGCCGGCTTGTGGCGCGGCGGCCTCGGCCACCAGGCCGAGCTGTCCGTTGTACAGCGTATTCAGCTGGCGCATCAGGGATTCGACGTCCGAATCCTGGAAGGCAACCGTGGCCAGGCCATGGCGAAGCGACTTTTCCAGCAACGGCAGCAGCTGCCGCAGACGGTCGCGCTCGGCGTCCGTGCGGATGCTGCCGACGCTCCACACGAAGTCGTCGACGAACCGCAGTCCGACGCGGAATTCCTTGGAATCCTCGCCGTGACGCAGCAGGGTCAGCACCAGGTAGTTGGCCCAGGCGCGGGTGAGGATGCCGTTGACCAGCGCCGGCAGGTTGCGGTTGTCGATGCGCGAGAGGATCTCCTGCGCGGCGCGCCGACGCGCCTGCTGCAGCTTCTCGCGGCCGCGGGTGGCCTCGGCGGCGCGCTGCTCGGCCAGCTGCGCGCGGCGGTTGCTGCTGTCGAGGAACTTGCGGAATTCGTCCAGCTGCCGGGAGAACACCTCGATGTCGTCGTCGAACTCCGACAGCAGGGTCTCGACCACGCTGCGCACCTTGTTCAGCAGGCGCTGGTCACGGTCGGACTCGATCGACCAACCCTTGGCGGCATCGGCCATTTCGTCCAGCAGACGACGCGCCGGATGGTCGGCATGGGCAAACAGGCGCCGATCGAGGATGGCGGCCTTCAGGTAGGGGATCTGCAGGCGCGCCAGCAGGACCTGCATTTCCATCGGCAGGTTGTGGTCCTGCAGGATGTACTCGAACAGCATGCTGACGAGATCGATGGTGTCCTCGTCGGCGCCGGAAACGTAGGACTTGGCCTCGCCGCGGAGATGGCTGATCTGGCGGACCAGCTGGTCCTTGAGCAGGCGCACGTCCTCGGCCGAGAGTGTGGTCTCGATGGGAATCTGCGCCGGCATCGCGGCGGTGCTGCGGGAAACCTCGTCCTGCAGCACGGACAGCGCGCCAAGCAGCTCGGCCGGGCTCAGCGACGGCCCACCCTGGCTGCTGTAGCCGCGGGTGACCTGGCGACGTTCGGCCAGCAGCGACTGCAGGGTCTCGACCAGCTTGCCCCGCAACTCGGCCTGCTGGTCCTCGTCGCTCGCGTCCGACAGCTTGCGCTCGCCCCGGGCCGCGCCGCTGCTGGAGGCGCCGCCGCGGTTCTTGGCGCCCTGGACCTTCAGCTGCGGCAGCACGCCGGCCTGCACCAGGGTGCGATTGACCTCGTCGTAGAGGTCTTCCAGCGCGCTCAGCACATAGCGCTCGAAGAGCTTGAACACGATCAGCTTGACGCGTACCTCGACCTTGAGCTCGTTCATCGCGTCGCTGAAGGCGCGGGTCAGGGTCGCCGGGCCGATCGGGTTGTCGGAATTCTCCACCTTGGTGCCGCCGCAGATCACGGTCAGGCGCTGGTTGACCGCGAACAGGCTGTGCGAGAGGCGGCCCTCGGCCTTGCTGGTCATGCTGGTGACGGCCAGGGATTCCTCAAGGTCGCGCTCGTCGACCAGGGACAGTTCCGGCGTGCCGTCGCCAAGGCCGCGGCCATGGTCCGATTCGCCGCTGGCCTGCGTGTCGCGGTAACCGCCGGCAAGGCGCGAAAAGCTGGAGGTGATGGCGTCGAGGAAGCCGCGCTCGATCAGCGGGCGCTTCTTGCGCACATCGCGCATGCCGTCGAAGTACTGCGTCTGGACCGCGTTGTTCTCGGCCTTCTCGGCGAGATCGAACAGGGCATCGTCGACGTTGTCGAACATGCCGCCCATGAGGCTCATCAGCTGGCGCGTGGCGATGCCGCGGGTGGAGACCAGAAGCTCGCCGACGCGCTCGTTGCGCGGGTCCTCGCGCAGGCTGCCGGTGCCGATGCTGCGCTGGGCGAGGTCGACGATGTTGTTGCGGTCATTGGCGTTGTTCATGACAGATTCCGTCGAAATGCAGCCCGGGCGCACGGATAGCTATTGTCTCGCATCTGCGCCGGCAAAACGTGAGCCCTTTCACGCTGCGCCGTGGTCGGCCGTCAAAGCCCCTCGCGCAACTGGGTCGTGCCGATGCCCTCCTCGGGCAGCATGACCGGTATGTCGTCCTCGATGCGGTAGATCACGCGTTCGTCCGTGGTCACCAGTCCGGCGTCCAGCGCGGCGGTCACGCGAACCCCCTCGACGGTGTCGATCTCGCCGCGGGCGATGGCCTGGTTGAGGCGGTCCAGTTCCGCCTTCTGCAGGGCCCGGACCGGGGTCTTGCTGACCGGGCAGCAGAGAATGTCGAGCAGGTGCTTGTCCATGCCATTACAATAGCCCTTTTTGGACGGATCGACCATGAATTCGACCCCTTCGGAACCCCTCGTCGGCGTGGTCATGGGTTCGCGCTCGGACTGGGAGACCATGCAGCATGCCGTGGCCATGCTGGAGCGCCTGGGCGTGCCCCACGAGGTGCGCGTGGTGTCCGCCCACCGCACGCCCGACCTGCTGTTCGACTACGCCGGACAGGCCGCCGGCCGCGGCCTGAGGGTGATCATCGCCGGCGCCGGTGGCGCGGCCCACCTGCCGGGCATGCTGGCGGCCAAGACGCGCCTGCCGGTGTTCGGCGTGCCGGTGCAGTCCAAGGCGCTGAATGGCATGGATTCGCTGCTATCGATTGCGCAGATGCCCGCCGGCGTGCCGGTCGGCACCCTGGCCATCGGCCGCGCCGGCGCGGGCAATGCCGCGCTGCTGGCCGCGGCGGTGCTGGCGCTGTCCGATCCCGACCTGGCCGGGCGCCTGGAGGCGTTCCGCGACGAACAGACCCGCGGCGTGCTCGAGCATCCCGACCCGAGGACGGCGTGAACATGACCGAGGGGGAAGGCAAGGGGACGGTCGGCATCCTGGGTGGCGGGCAGCTGGCGCGGATGATGATTCTCGAGGGCGCGCCGCTGGGCCTGCGCTTTCGCGTGCTGGACACGGCCCAGGCGCCGTGCTCGGCCGAACTGGCACCCGCCATTTGCGCCGACTGGCGCGATGAATCGGCCCTGTCGAGGTTCGCCGAGGGGCTGGACGTGGCCACCTTCGATTTCGAGAACGTGCCGGCCGAGACCGCGCAGTGGTTGGTCGATCACGTGCCGGTGCATCCGGGGCCCAGGGCCCTGGCGGTGGCGCAGGACCGCCTGGCGGAAAAGACGCTGTTCGGCGAGATCGGCCTCGACACCGCGCGGTTCGCGGCGATCGACTCGCGCCAGGACCTGGACCGCGCGCTGGCCGACATCGGTGCCCCGGCGATCCTCAAGACCCGCCGCTTCGGCTATGACGGCAAGGGCCAGTTCCGCCTGCGGAAGGCCGCCGACGCCGATGCCGCGTGGGAGGCGCTGGGCGAGCAGGCGGCGCAACACGGGCTGATCCTGGAAGCCTTCGTGCCCTTCGAATACGAGGTCTCGGTGGTCGCCGTGCGTGGCCGCGACGGTGATTTCCGCACCTGGCCGCTGACCCGCAACTGGCACGCCGACGGCATCCTGTCGCTGAGCCTGGCACCGGCGCCGGTGCCCGACGCGGTGGCCGAGGCGGCCTTCGCCCACGCGCGCAGGCTGGCCGAGTGCCTGGACTACGTGGGTGTGTTCGCCCTGGAGCTGTTCGTGCGCGACGGCCGCGTGCTGGGCAACGAGATGGCGCCGCGCGTGCACAACTCCGGCCACTGGACCTACGACGGGGCCGTGACCAGCCAGTTCCAGAATCACGTGCGCGCCGTGCTCGGCCTGCCGCTGGGCGACACTGGCGCGCGCATGCCGAGCCTGATGTTCAACTGGATCGGCGCGATGCCCGATCGGGACGCGGCGCTGGCCGTGCCGGACCTGCACTGGCACGACTATGGCAAGTCCGCGCGCCCCGGGCGCAAGGTCGGTCATGCCACCCTGTGCGCGCCGGACCTGGCCGCCCTGCGCGAGCGGGCCCGGGCCCTGGCCGAGGCGCTCGGGTGCCAGGACCAGGTCGCGCCGCTGCTGGAGCTGGATCGGGCGTGATTGCAGGTAGGCCGCGTATCGCGTGGCCGTGTGTCGACCCTGGCGTTGTCCGTGGCAGTAGCTCGGTCGCTTCGTTGCTTGACCCCACCCCGGCCCTCACCTGTACCACGGGCACTCCCTTCGGTCGCGAGCAGGTGAGGGGGTTGCGCTTGCGCCCGCAGACTTGCGGTGCCGCCTCCTGACATTGCGAAAAACCTCCCCCTGCGGAGCAGGGGGAGGCTTGGAGGGGGTGCCGCAGGCCAGCACCTGCGCAAGGCGCGTGCCTACGAGACGTGCAGGCCTGCGACTCCGGGAGCCACCGGCATCACGCCATGTTGGACGCGGCGAAATCCCAGTTGACCAGGTTCCAGAACGCTTCCACGTACTTCGGGCGGGCGTTGCGGTAGTCGATGTAGTAGGCATGCTCCCACACGTCGATGGTCAGCAGCGGCTTGTCGTCGCCGGTGATCGGGGTGGCGGCGTTGGCGGTGTTGATGATCGCCAGCGAGCCGTCCGGACGCTGCACCAGCCAGGTCCAGCCGGAGCCGAAGTTGCCGGCCGCCGCGGTGCTGAATTCCTCGCGGAAGCCGTCGATCGAGCCGAAGGTCTTGGTCAGCGCGTCGGCCAGCTTGCCGCTCGGGTCGCCGCCGCCGTTCGGGCTCAGCGAATGCCAGTAGAAGGTATGGTTCCAGACCTGCGCGGCATTGTTGAACATGCCGCCGGACGCCTTGCGGATGATGTCCTCGAGCGCCATGTCGGCGAACTCGGTGCCCTCGATCATGCCGTTGAGCTTGGTGACGTAGGCCTGGTGATGCTTGCCGTAGTGGTACTCCAGCGTCTCGGCCGAGATGTGCGGTTCCAGGGCGTTCCTTTCAAAGGGTAGCGGGGGAAGCTCGATCGCCATGCGGATACTCCTTGTGGGATGGGTGAGTCGATGCGTGGGCGCGCCCGGCCGCGCAGGCGGGGGCCGGGCACGATACAATGACGCTTTGGCGCAAGGCGCCCGTCGGACATTGTAAGACTACTAGACCTATGGACGTTCTCGAGCGCATCAAGGCCATGGTCGGCGGGCAGCCGATCGTGCTTTTCATGAAGGGCACGCCGGAATTCCCGATGTGCGCCTTTTCCAGCCGCGCGGTCCAGGCCCTGCAGCGTGCCGGCGCCCCGTTCCATGCCGTCAACGTGCTCGAGGATCCGGCCATTCGCGCCAGCCTGCCGCAGTTCGGCAACTGGCCGACCTTTCCGCAGCTGTACATCCAGGGCGAGCTGATCGGCGGCTGCGACATCATCGAGGACCTTGAGTCCGCCGGCCAGCTGGCGCGCATGGTGGCCGATCTCGACACGGAAACCCCCGCATGATGGCGTCGACCGCGATGCCGGCCGGCTGGCAGGCCGGCGCCGACACGCTGGAGGGCCGCGTCATCGCCATCACCGGCGCCAGCGGCGGGCTGGGCAGCGCGGTGGCCCGCGCGGTGACCGCGGCGGGCGCCACGGCGGTGCTGATCGGCCGACGCCGGCGCGCGCTGGAAAAGCTCCATGACGAGCTGCTCTCCCTTGGTCGCGAGCAGCCGGTGATCGTGCCGCTCGACCTGGAGACGGCCACGCCGGCCGAATTCCAGGCCATGCTGCAGGCCATGCGCGACGAACTGGGCCGGCTGGATGGCCTGGTCCATGCCGCCGTGCTTTTCGAGGGCCTGACGCCGATCGCGCAGCACGCGCCGGATGAGTGGCTGCGGGTGATGCAGGTCAATGTCTCGGCGCCGTTCGCGCTGACCCAGGCCAGCCTGCCGCTGCTGCAGTCCTCGGACGACAGCGCGGTGGTCTTCGTCACCGACGATCCCGAGCGCACGGCGCGCGCGCACTGGGGCGCCTACGGTGCCTCCAAGGCCGCCGTCGAGCGCCTGGCCTCGATCCTCGCCGAGGAAACCGCGGACTCGCCGCTGCGCGTGCACCTGCTGCTGCCGGCGCCGATGCGCACGGCGCTGCGGCGCATGGCCTGGTTTGGCGAGGACACCCTGAAGCATCCGACGCCCGAGGCCACGGCGCAGGCCGTGGTCTACCTGCTGTCGGCCGATGGCCAGGCCGCGCGCGCCAGCACCCTGGACCTGAGGCCCCCCGACGCCAGCCGGCGCCAGCCGGCGGCCTGACGTATGCTCACCCGGGATGCCGCCATGGCGGCATGCCGAGTTCCGATCCAAAGCGGATGCCCGCCATGCAAGCGCACATGACCCCGTTGTCCGCCGGACTCCTGCTGTTCCTGATCATGGATCCGCTGGGCAACATCCCGTTCTTCCTCAGCCTGCTCAAGCACGTGCCGCCGCAGCGGCGACGCTGGGTGGTGATCCGCGAGCTGCTGATCGCGCTGGCGGTGCTGGCCGCGTTCCTGGTCGGCGGGCAGTACATCCTCGGGCTGCTGCAGCTCAAGCAGGAGTCGGTCAGCATCGGCGGCGGCATCGTGCTGTTCCTGATCGGCATCCGCATGGTGTTCCCGCCGGCCGACGGTGGCATCTTCGGCAAGCCCGGCGAGGGCGAGCCGTTCATCGTGCCGATGGCGATTCCCGGCGTCGCCGGCCCCTCGGCCATGGCGGCGCTGCTGCTGCTGGCCAGCAACCAGCCTGACCGCCTGTTCGAGTGGGGTATCGCGCTGTTCCTGGCCTGGCTGGCCACCGCGGCGATCCTGCTCAGCGCCACCTACCTGTTCCGCTGGCTTGGCGAGAGCGTGCTGACGGCCCTGGAGCGGTTGATGGGCATGCTCCTGATCGCCCTGTCGGTGCAGATGTTCCTGGCCGGGCTGGCGGCCTATTTCCACGCGTCGGGATTCTGAACCGATCCAGTGCGGCGCGCACGGGCCCATGGCATGAACCTGCGCCGGATGCCCCTGGAAATGTAGAATTCCTGTAACACGGCGTTGCCAAAGTTGCCGGGCAGAATGGAGATCACCGTCATGCTCAGCGTCGAGGAAACACTGAAGTCGCAAGTACCGTGGCTGGCGAATCGCCCGCGCATTCGCAGGCCCGTGGCCGGCCTGCTCGGCCGCCTGGCGGCGGAAGACGATTTCAACGGCATCCTGACCGCCCTGGCCGGACTGCAAGGGTTCGATTTCGTCGAGGGCGGGCTGAAGCGGCTGGCCGTGGATTACCGCGTGCGTCCGGACGACCTGGAGAACATTCCCGCCGACGGCCCGCTGGTCGTGGTGGCCAATCATCCGCTGGGCATGATCGACGCGCTGGCGCTGATCGACATGGTCGGTCGGGTGCGCCGCGACGTGCGCATTCTGGGCAACGACATCCTGACCATGTTGCCGGGGATGAAGCCGCTGCTGGTGCCGGTGGACGTGTTCGGCAAGGGCTCGCCCTCGCGTCTGCGCAACGCGTACCGCGCGCTGGATGCAGGCGAGGCGCTGATCCTTTTCCCCGCGGGCGAGGTCTCGCGCATGGGCGCGGCTGGCGTGCGTGACGGCGGATGGTCCGAGGGCTTCGCGCGACTGGCCCGGCGCAGCGGCGCGCAGGTCGTGCCGGTGCACATCGCGGCGCGCAATTCGGCCACGTTCTACGGACTGTCGATGCTGGCCAAGCCGTTGGCCACCGCCATGCTGCCGCGCGAGGCCCTGCGCCAGCAGCGGCGGGTCGGCTTCACCATCGGCATGCCGGTGACCGCGGACGAGCTGGGCCAGCGCAGTGGCGATGATGCGCGCCAGGCCGCCCGCCTGATGCGGCGCCATGTCTACCGCCTGGCGCACGGTCGCGGCCTGGTCTTCGGCGGGCAGGAAGCGCTGGCGCCGGCCGAGACGCCGGAGGCGCTGGCCGCCGCGCTGGCCGCGCGCGGCGAGTTGATGGCCGAGCTGGCCGATGGCAAGCAGGCCTGGCTGGTGCCGGGGCATGCCGATGGCCCGGTGATTCGCGAGATCGGCCGCCTGCGCGAATACACTTTCCGCCGGGTCGGCGAGGGCACCGGCCTGCGCAGCGATCTCGACCGCTACGACGCCTGGTACGAGCATCTGGTGCTGTGGGACCCGGGCGAGGGGCGCATCGTCGGCGCCTACCGTTTCGGCCATGCCGGCCGGATCCTTCCCGAGCGTGGCCAGGGCGGCCTGTACACCACCAGCCTGTTCGACTACAGCCCGCGTTGCGAGGCGCACCTGATGCAGGGCCTGGAGCTCGGTCGCAGCTTCATCGCGCCGGCCTACTGGCGTTCGCGCGCGCTGGACCAGCTGTGGCAGGGCATCGGGCTGTACCTGCAGCGGCACCCGGAGATCCGCTTCCTGTTCGGCCCGGTCAGCATGTCGGTCAGCCTGCCGCGCGAGGCGCGCGAATGGATCGTGGCCGCGCATCGCCACTATTTCGGCCGCGATGGCCTGGCCACCGCCCGGCGGCCCTTCGCGATCTCGCCCGAGGTCATCGACGGGGTGCGCGCCGAACTGGAGGGCCTGGAGCCTGGGGTCGGCCTGGGCCGCCTGCGACATCGCCTGGACGCGCTCGGCGTGACCATGCCGGTGCTGTACCGCCAGTACGTGGACCTGGTCGAACCGCAGGGCGTGCAGTTCCTCGATTTCGGCGAGGATCCGGGCTTTTCCGGCTGTGTCGACGGCCTGGTGATGCTGGACCTGGCGCATCTGAAGCCGGCCAAGCGCAGCCGCTATCTGGGGCGCAAGTAGGCGCGCGGCGCCACCCCTTCATCGGCGGCCATCGGTCGCGATGCAGACACCAAAATGTCATCAATTTGGTGTTAAAGTAGCATTAACCAGCGCGCCTCGGACGGGGCCTGCCGGTTCATGACGGGGACGCACTGACGTGGCGGAAGCGGATGCCTGGCGCAGTGGCCGTCCTGTTGCAGAAACCATAAGACCAGCTCGAAGCGAGTAGGGGAAAAACAATGACGAGAAACTTCAAAGCGCGTGCGTTGCCTTTGGCGATTGCGACGCTGCTGGCGGTCGCGCCAGCAATGGCCCAGAACGTCACCTCGGCCGGCGTCAGCGGTCGCGTGGTCGATGCGCAGGGCAATCCGGTTGCCGGCGCCAGCGTGCAGATCCTGCACGAGCCGTCGGGCACCACCAAGGTCGTGACCACCAATGCCGACGGTCGCTACACCGCGCAGGGCCTGCGCGTGGGCGGACCGTTCGACATCACGGTCAACAAGTCGGGCATGGCCAAGGCCGAAAAGGACAACGTCTACCTGCAGCTGGGCCAGGTCTCCGCGGTCAACCTGACCATGGGCGCGAGCGAGGCCAACGCGAAGGATCTCGGCACGGTCGTCGTGACCGCTTCGGCGCTCACCCAGACCTTCAATCCGGACAACAAGGGCCTGTCCACCAACATCTCGCAGCAGGACCTGGAGGCCAACCCGTCGGCGAACCGTTCGATCGACGACGTGGCGCGCCTGGACCCGCGCATCAACGTCACCGACCAGGGTGACGGCTCCATCTCGGCCATGGGCCTGCCGAACCGCTACAACGACATCCAGGTCGACGGCGTCGGCGTGGGCGACCCGTTCGGCCTGAACGCCAACGGCCTGCCGTACCAGAACACCCCGATCTCGCAGGACACCATCGCCGAGTACAACATCTCCACGGCGAACTACGACACGGCCTCCGACACCGTGGGCGCGAGCATCAACGCGGTCACCAAGTCGGGCACCAACCAGTTCCACGGCTCGCTGTACTACGCCTACCAGAACGCCAGCAAGATGGTCGGCGACGCTGGCTGGCTGGATTCGAGCAACCCGGGCTACAAGTACAACGGCTTCGACAAGAACACCACCGGCGGCTTCACGCTGGGCGGTCCGATCATCAAGGACAAGCTGTTCTTCTTCGTGTCGGCCGAGAAGCAGAAGGTCACCGGCATCGGCGCCGACTCGGCCAATGGCCTGGACTACAGCCTGGGCAACGGCCCGTCGACGTCCAACAAGCTGTCGCCGGGTGACGTGCAGCAGGTCATCAACATCGCCAAGAACCTGGGCCTGCAGCCGGGCACCTTCGGCGGTTCCAGCGCCGTGACCCTCGAGGACAAACGCTACCTGGCCAAGGTCGACTGGAACATCAGCGACGGCCACCGCATGAGCCTGGCCTACAACAAGACCCAGGAGACGCTGCCGCAGATCCTCGGCAACTCGTCGAACTCGATTGGCCTGAGCACGTACATGTACACGAAGGCCATCAAGACCGACAACGTCTCGCTGCAGTTCTTCGACGACTGGTCGGACAACTTCTCCACCGAGACCAAGGTCGGCTACCAGCACTACGTGCAGGACACCAACGTGCCCAACCAGGCGCCGCAGGTGCAGGTCTACGTGAACGGTCGCTACACCTCGCCGAGCGTCTACCTGGGCGAGGAGCAGTACCGCGACTACAACAAGATCGACACCAAGAAGACCTCGCTGTTCTTCGCCGGCACCTACTACGCCGGTGACCACACGATCAAGGGCGGCATCTACGCCGAGCAGAACAAGATCTACAACCTGTTCGGCCGTACCCAGTTCGGCGCCTACGTGTTCAGCAGCATCGCCGACTTCCAGGCGGGCAACTACTACTCGTACAACCTGTACCAGCCGGCCGCGGGCTACACGCTCAACGACGTGGCCGCCAAGTGGACGTATACGCAGTTCAGCCCGTTCCTCCAGGATACCTGGCAGGTCAACGACAACCTGTCGATGCAGTACGGCATCCGCGTGGACATCCCGAAGGCCAACAAGAAGCCGATCTACAACCCGACCTTCCAGCAGGCGTTCGGCTATCCGAACAACAACACGCTGGGCTTCAAGAACAAGGTCATCGAGCCGCGCTTCTCGTTCAACTACACCTTCGACACCCAGCGCATGACGCAGCTGCGTGGTGGTTTCGGCCTGTTCCAGACCTTCCCGCCGGCGGTGTGGCTGACCAACCCGTACCAGAACAACGGCATGACGGTCTCCACGTACTACGTGACCAACCCGGCCAGCGCGCCGTTCAGCCCGGATCCGTTCAACCAGAACATCCCGGCTGGCGGCCCGAGTTCCTCGCAGATGGACGTGGACACCATCTCGTCGAACTTCAAGCTGCCGACGGTGTGGAAGGCCAGCCTGGCGCTGGACCGCCAGCTGCCGTGGTGGAACATGATCGGGTCCATTGAGTACCAGCACACCCAGGCCAACAACGCGATCTTCTACAAGGCGCTGAACATCGGCGCGCCGACCGGCACCCTGCCGGACGGTCGCCAGCAGTTCTGGTCCAACCCGACCACCGGTTCGGGCGGCCGCTATGCCAACGCCGATCCGCGCTTCTACAGCCTGTCGACCGAGCTGAGCAACACCAGCAAGGGCAAGAGCGACAGCCTGACCCTGGCGCTGACCAAGCCGTTCGCCAATTCTTGGTCGGGTACCGCCGCGTTCACCCTGAGCCACGCCACCGAGGTCAATCCGGCGGGCAGCTCGCAGGCCTCCTCGGGCTACAAGTACTGGGCGCGCACGAACCCGAACGAAGAGATCGCCAGCACCGCCGACCGCAACATCCCGCAGAGCATCAAGCTGGGCGTGACCTGGCGGCACGCGTTCTTCAGCGGCTACAACTCCACCGTGTCGGCGTTCTACACCGGCCACAGCGGCATGCCGTACACCTGGATCTTCTCGGGTGACGTCAATGGTGACGGCATCACCTACGAGGATCCGGCCTACATCCCGAAGGTCAACGATCCGATCGTGTCCTACGGGTCGGCCAGCGCCAAGGTGATCCGCCAGTTCCAGGACTACATCAACAGCGACGCCTACCTCAGCACGCATCGTGGCCAGATCGCCGGCATCAACCAGGCGCGCAACCCCTGGGTGAACTCGATGAGCATGAGCTTCCAGCAGGAAGTGCCCGGCATCTTCAAGGGCAACAAGGGCATCGTCCGCCTGGATATCTACAACTTCCTGAACCTGCTGAACAAGAAGTGGGGCGACGTGCGCTACACCGGTTACGACACCCGTACCCTGGCCGGTTACAGCGGCATCAACGCTCAGGGTCAGTACATCTACTATCTGCCCACCGACGCCAACGGCAACTACCAGCCGCAGCAGCTGGATACCTACGACGCCGGCGGCAACCCGACCCGCGTGGTTTCGCGCTGGTCGGCCATGCTGACGCTGAAGTACACGTTCTGATCCGGGTTCACCGGAGTTCCATTGGCCGGCGTCCGCAAGGGCGCCGGCTTTTTTCTTGCCCGGCTCGCGGGTTGCGCCGCGCGGACGGCTTGACCTGAGGGCCATGGCCCGCAAAGCTTGCCCGATGCCACTTCTGCGGCCGGACAGTCACGGTCGCGTCGCAGGCAGCCAGGAGCAAGTGAACGTGAGAACACCCCAGACCGGCCCGGCCGGTTCCGCCGCCGTCAGTGCGCGCATCTCGCCCGCGGGCGGCCTCGATATCCTTTCCCGCAACGAAGTGGCGCGCCTGCGCGACGCCAGCAGCTCGGGCCTGCACGCCCTGCTGCGCCGCTGCGCGCTGGCCGTGCTCACCTCGGGCAGCCTCAGCGACGATCCGCGCGGCATGCTCGAGCGCTACCCGGATTTCGACATCCAGGTGCTGCAGCAGGAGCGCGGCATCAAGATCGAGCTGCAGAACGCGCCGCCGCAGGCTTTCGTCGATGGCGAGATGATCCGCGGCATCAATGAACTGCTGGTCGCGGTGGTGCGCGACATCGTCTACGTCGCCACCCAGATCGTGCCGCGCGATTTCAACCAGGCCGGCTCGGAAGGGCTGACCCAGATCGTGTTCGAGATCCTGCGCAATGCGCGCATCCTGCGCACCCACACCGACCCCAACCTGGTGGTGTGCTGGGGCGGGCACTCGATTTCGCGCCATGAATACGACTACACCAAGGCCGTCGGCTACCAGCTGGGCCTGCGCATGCTCGACATCTGCACCGGCTGCGGACCGGGTGCGATGAAGGGTCCGATGAAGGGCGCAACGATCGCCCATGCCAAGCAGCGCCGCCGCCGCAACCGCTATATCGGCGTGACCGAGCCGGGCATCATCGCCGCCGAGTCGCCCAACCCGATCGTCAACCACCTGGTGATCATGCCCGACATCGAGAAGCGCCTGGAGGCCTTCGTGCGCATGGGGCACGGCATCATCGTGTTCCCCGGCGGCGTGGGCACGGCCGAGGAGATCCTGTACCTGCTGGGCATCCTGCTGCACCCGGACAATCGCGACATTCCGTTCCCGCTGGTGTTCAGCGGACCGGCCAGCGCGGCGGACTATTTCCAGCAGATCGACCGCTTCCTGCGGCTGGCCCTGGGCGACGCGGTGGCCTCGCGCTACGAGATCATCATCGACGACCCGGTGGCGGTGGCCCACAGCATGGTGCGCGGCATGGAGAAGGTGCGCAATTACCGCCTCGACACCAAGGACGCGTTCTTCTTCAACTGGTCGCTGGACGTGCCCTACGAGTTCCAGCAGCCCTTCGCGCCGACCCACGCGGCGATGGCCGGCCTGCGCATCCACCGCGACCGCCCGCGGCACGAGCTGGCGGCCGACCTCAGGCGGGCGTTCTCGGGCATCGTGGCCGGCAACGTCAAGGAAGAGGGCCTGCGCGCGATCGAGGAAAACGGCCCATTCCACATCGACGGTGATCCGGAGATCATGCGTGCGCTGGACACCCTGCTGAAGGCCTTCGTCGACCAGCACCGCATGAAACTGCCGGGTGGCACCGATTACGAGCCCTGCTACCGCGTTGCGCACGGCGGCGGCGCGTCGCCGGCTTGACATGCGGCCGCCTGGCGGCAAAAATGCGCAGCTCGCTGCCCAAATAGCTCAGCTGGTTAGAGCACTAGACTGTTAATCTGGGGGTCCTTGGTTCGAGTCCAAGTTTGGGCGCCAGTTTCCTGAAAAGGCCTCACGCATCGCGTGGGGCCTTTTTCTTTGGCCACGCGGGGAAAGGGCGCGGCATGCCGCCGTGCCCACGGGTCGCCCTTTGCTGTCCTGCGATCGCGCATGGCCGTGGATACCGTTCAAGCGCCATGCGCCGTCTTCCGGGGACCCCACACGCATCGGCGACGACATGCGAGCCAGGCATGCCGACGTACCCTTGTCCCGGGCACCCTGGGACCGGGAAAGCAGGTGGGCGTGGCGTCGCCTTCGCGATAAGCTGAAACCCTCGGATTGCCGCCGATGGAAAAGGAGAAAGCAATGGAGCTGCAACAGACAACCACCTTGAGCAAGCTGTGCCAGAACTGCGGTGAAAAGATCATCGTGCCTTCATTCGAGGCGCTGTTGAGCCAGAAATCGTTGACCTGCCCCGGTTGCGGACAGACGTCCCAGGTCGAGCCGCAGGAGCTTGAGGGGGTGCGGGCGATGATCGAAAAGTCCAAGGCCAAGGAAGCCAAGCTGGACGCCATGTTCTCCGATCTCGACACGATCATGAAAAACCGCGAGTGGTGACGTTGTCCGCCATCCGGCGTTGACCCGGCCATTGCCCCTGGCCCGGCCAGGCGGCGCTGCGGGTGTCAGTCAGCGGGTGGGGCGCCCTGGAGACTCGGCGGTCAACGGCAGCGTGCCGCGCGGCCACGCTGCACGCGTATGCGTCCGGTATTGGAGACCACCACGATCCAGGTGCCCTTCCCGGCGGCCCGTTGGCGTCGCGGGCAGATGGCCATGCTGGCGTTGCTGCCTGCCGCGCTGCCGTTCGGGTGGAAGTAGATACGCCGGCGATTGCGGCTGCCGAGGATGCGCAAGCCATGCCATGGCCCATGGGTCGCGAGTATGCGGCGACCGGGCGCGCCATCGCTGTAACGGTCCAGGGCGATGATCCAGCCGTGCTGCCAGTCCGTGCCACCGCTGCAGGTTCGACCGTCAAGGCTGGGGCAGAGCAGGGCGCGCCGCTGATGCTCGATGGCCGCGTTGCGGGCCGTGCGCAGGGCCATGGCCATGGCATCGGTCGCCGTGCGGGCGTGTTCATGGCGGAGCAGGCCCTGGAAGGACGGAATGGCGCAGCCCAGCAGGATGGCGAGGGCGGCCAGGCACAGCATCTGTTCGATCAGGGTGAATCCGCGAGCGGCACGTCCGTGTGCATGCATGTCGACGCTCCATGTCGGAAAGCCCCATCGTGGACGGTCGCTGCCGGACGCGATATCGGCGGCCTGGGCGGGCCGCCGTGGGCCGGGTGGGGTCGGCCGTGTAGGGGCTGCCCACGTATAATCGTGTTCCTTCGATGACGGTGGCTTGCATGAGTGAACGCTTCCAACTGGTCTCGCCCTACCAGCCGGCCGGCGACCAGCCGCAGGCGATCGACCGCCTGGTGGCCAATTTCGAGGCCGGCCTGGATGCGCAGACCCTGCTTGGCGTGACGGGCTCGGGCAAGACCTTCACCATCGCCAACGTGATCGAGCGGGTGCAGAAGCCGACCCTGGTGATGGCGCCCAACAAGACCCTGGCCGCGCAGCTGTACGGCGAGTTCAAGGCGTTTTTCCCGCACAACGCGGTGGAGTACTTCGTCAGCTACTACGACTACTACCAGCCCGAGGCCTACGTGCCGGCCTCGGACACCTACATCGAGAAGGACGCCTCGATCAACGACCACATCGAGCAGATGCGCCTGTCCGCGACCAAGGCCCTGCTGTCGCGCCCGGACGCGCTGATCGTGGCCACCGTGTCGGCCATCTACGGCCTGGGCGATCCCGAGGACTACCTCAGCCTGCGCCTGATCCTGTCGGTCGGCGAGCACCTCGACCAGCGCAAGCTGCTGCGCCAGCTGACCGAGCTGCAGTACACCCGCAACGAGATGGAGCTGCGTCGCGGCACCTATCGCGTGCGCGGCGAGGTGATCGACGTGTTCCCGGCCGAGTCGGACACCGAGGCCCTGCGCATCGAGCTGTTCGACGGCGAGATCGAGAACCTGGCCCTGTTCGACCCCTTGACCGGCGAGGTGCGCACCAAGGTGCCGCGCTACACGGTCTACCCCAAGACCCACTACGCCAGCACCCGCGAGAGCGTGCTCAACGCCATCGAGACCATCAAGGTGGAGCTCAAGGAGCACCTGGAGAAGCTGTACGCGGCGAACAAGCTGGTCGAGGCCCAGCGCCTGGAGCAGCGCACGCGCTTCGACCTGGAGATGATGGCCGAGGTCGGCTACTGCCAGGGCATCGAGAACTATTCGCGCCACCTGACCCGGCGCGCGCCGGGCGAGCCGCCGCCGACCCTGTTCGACTACCTGCCGCCGGACGCGTTGCTGGTGATGGACGAATCGCATGTGACCATCCCGCAGCTGGGCGCCATGTACAAGGGCGACCGCTCGCGCAAGGAGACCCTGGTGGAGTTCGGCTTCCGCCTGCCCTCGGCGATGGACAACCGTCCGCTGCGCTTCGAGGAATGGGAGCAGCGCGCGCCGCGCAAGGTCTTCGTCTCGGCCACGCCGGGCCGCTACGAGGAGCAGCATGCGCATGGCGAGGTGATCGAACTGGTGGTGCGCCCGACCGGACTCATCGACCCGGAGGTCGAGGTGCGCCCGGTGCGGACCCAGGTCGACGACGTGCTGGGCGAGATCCGCAAGCGCGTGGCCATGGGCGACCGCGTGCTGATCACCACGCTGACCAAGCGCATGGCCGAGAACCTCACCGACTACCTGGCCGAGCACGAGGTACGGGTGCGCTACCTGCATTCGGACATCGACACCGTCGAGCGCGTGGAAATCATCCGCGACCTGCGCCTGGGCGAGTTCGATGTGCTGGTCGGCATCAACCTGCTGCGCGAGGGCCTGGACATGCCCGAGGTGTCGCTGGTGGCGATCCTGGACGCCGACAAGGAGGGCTTCCTGCGCTCCACGGGATCGCTGATCCAGACCATCGGCCGCGCCGCCCGCAACGTGCGTGGCAAGGCCATCCTGTACGCCGACACGGTGACCCGCTCGATGCAGGCGGCGATGGACGAGACCGCGCGGCGTCGCGAGAAGCAGGTGGCCTACAACGCCGAGCACGGCATCACCCCGAGGACCATCGAGCGAGGCATCGCCGACGTCATGGAAGGCGCCCGCGGCGGTGGCGGTCGCAAGCGCGGCCGCGATCGCGGAACCCAGCGGCAGGCCGCCGAGGCCCAGCCCGATTACGCCGCGATGAGCGCCGGCGAGGTCGCCGCGCAGCTGAAGAAACTGGAAGCCCGGATGTACCGCCACGCCCAGGATCTGGAGTTCGAGGAGGCGGCCAGGATCCGCGACCGCATCGCCCGGCTCAGGGAGCAGGCGCTGCTGTGAGCGGGCCGTGGGGCTCTCTTGTGGCGCCCCGGGGGCTCGGCTACAATGCGCGGCTCCCGGGCGGTTAGCTCAGCGGTAGAGCACTTCCTTGACATGGAAGGGGTCACAAGTTCGATCCTTGTACCGCCCACCACATGCAACGCCTCGGACGATCCGCGAGGATCGCCCGGAGCTACCCGGATCAGGCCGCGCTGGCAGCAGCGCGGCCTTTTTCATGTCCAGTCGGCGCCGCTCTTGCGCGGCACCCTGTGGCCGTTGCTCCGGCGGATGCAGTCCTGCACGTGTTCGAGCAGGCGCCGGGCGGCCGATTCATCTTCGGGCGCCGCATGGACCGCGGCGTGCAGCGCGGCGGTGGTCGACGAGCCGTGTCCGCCGCAGTTGATCAGCGGCGTCAGCGGACAGTCCTCCAGGGCCGGCGTGTGCAGCGAGCCGTGGCGCAACGAGATCCACTGGAAGGCCAGCGCGCCCAGCGGCGTGTGCAGCGTCTTGCCGTGGTTTTCGAAACGAAAGGCGCGGCTCCAGGCCGGCAGGTCGACGGCCGGCATCGGATGGGCGATGGCGTAACCCTGGCCCAAGCCTGCACCCAGCAGCCGGGCCACTTCGATCATGCCCAGATCCTCCAGTCCCTCGGCGATCACCTGGCAGCCGAAATCGCGGCCGATCTGCACCACCGCGCTGATCAGGCTCACTGACTGAACGGGGTCGATGTACAGGCGCGAGAGCAGGTCCTGGTCCACCTTCACCGCGTGGAAGGGCAGGCTGGCCAGGCGCCGCAGGCTGCTGTAGCCCGAGCCCAGGTCATCGATCGCGAAGCGCACGCCGAGCTCGCCCAGGCGCCGCACGCCGGCGTCGCGCAGCGAGCGGTCCACGCGCTGGTTTTCAAGCACTTCCAGCACCAGGCGGTGCGGCTCCACGCCGTGGCGTTGCAGCCGCTCCTCGACCCAGGTCCGGCAGTCCGGCTCGGCCAGCGTCCGCGGCGCGATGTTCAGGGACAGGTCGATGTGCAGGCCCTGCCGGTCCAGCATCACCAGATTGCCCAGCGCGATGTCCAGGCCACGCTGGAAAAGGGTGTCCATCTCGCCGTGGCGCAACAGCGGAAGGAATGTGTCGGGTCCGAGGACCGAGCCGTCCTCCAGCTCAAGGCGCGCCAGCGCCTCGGCCTTGACCACGTGGCCGTCGTTGAGATCGATCACCGGCTGCAACAGCATCCGCAGGCCGCCGTGGAACAGGCGATGACGGTAGGCCACGGCCTGCTCGTGCGGAACCGGCGGCGGCGGGCGCGTGCTGCGCTGCCAGATCTCGTTGCCGCGCAGCTGCAGGTTGCGCATGAACTGGCGCATGTACTTGCTCTCGAACTGGTTCGGCAGATTGCCCAACAACAGCAGCAAGGCGACGGGCATGCGCTGCTCGTCGAGCACCGGAATGCAGGCGGCCGCGTGCACGTTGGCGTTGACCAGGTCGGCGGGGAGGCTGCCTGACCCGGGTTCAGCGTCGGCGCCGATGCCGGGAATGGTGCGGATATCCACGCCTTGCCAGGATCGGGCGATCAGGCTGTCCTCGCCCGGCATGATCTGCGCCTCGTCCCCGTCGCCGTAGTGCTGGCGCAGGATCCGCGTGACCGGTCGCGCGGCGCGTCCGGCACTGGATTCGATGCTCAGGCTGTCCACGCTGCCCGGGCGCAGGACCATGCAGCAACACAAGCCGGGCAGCCGGGTCAGCAGGCGCAGCTCGAATCCGATGGCATCGTTCCAGCCGCTGCCACGGTCGGGCATGAGGTGTTCGATGACCGCGGCGTAGCGGTCCTGCACGGCACCCTGGGCTTCCAGTTGCGCCTGCAGGTCGTCCTGCAGGCGCTGGTCGAGCAGCTGGCTCAGGCGGTAGCGGTGGCGGGGGGCGATCGGCAGCGTGCCGCAGCGATCGCCGAGACATTCATGGAAGTGGGCCATCCAGCGCATGAGCAGCACGCTGTCCAGGCCGATCAGGGCATGCATCCGGCCGATGCGCTTGCCGGTGGCGACCATGTCGGCCCGGCTGATGTCTCCACGCAGCAGGAACATGAGGTGCTCAAGATGCTTCTGCCGGAGTTGCGCCTGCTCGGTCGGTTGCAGGCTTTCCAGCAGGCGTCCGACCTGCGGGTCCTGGAGCAACGCGTCGTGGAAGGCCTTGACGATGCGCGCCAGGTCCGACGTCAGGTGCCGACGCGCCAGCTCCAGGATATCGGCGGCCTGGCTGCCGTAGGGTTCGATCCTGGCCTGCATGTCCGCGCTTTCGGTCTCGCCATGGATCGACCACCAGCGGCTGCGGTCGAGCTTGTGGCGCTTGGCCTGGAACAGCGCCTCGTCGGCCAGTCGCAGCAGTTCGCCGCCGGCCGTGGCGTGAGCCGGGCATAGCGCCACGCCCATGCTCAGGCCCATGTCCAGGGGCGCGTCCAGGCCGATGTCGAAGGGCTCGGCGAAGCACTGACCAATGGCGTCGATGCGCGCGCGCAGGAGGCCGTGTTCGCTTGTGTCGTTGTCCCCGCCCAGCACCACCACGAATTCATCGCCGCCCAGGCGGGCAAGGAAGTCCTGCGGGCCCATGCGCGGTCCGATGCGTTCGGCCACGGTTTTCAGCAGAAGGTCGCCATGATCGTGGCCGTGGGTGTCGTTGATGGCCTTGAAGTCGTCCAGGTCGATGATGCCCAGCGCGATGTGCTGCCCCGACTTGACCACCGCCGGCAGTTGCTCGGCAAAGTAGCGGTCCAGGGCGCGGCGGTTGGGCAGGCCGGTGAGTTCATCGTGGAAGGCCAGGTGCTCGAGCCGGGTATTGAGTTCGCGCAGGTCGGTGATGTCGCGTTGCACGCCGACGAAGTGCGTGATGTTGCCGCTCTCGTCACGCAGCGGGGTGATGGTGAGAAGATTCCAGAAACGCGATCCATCCTTGCGATAGTTGAGGATTTCACCGACGAAACCGCCCCCGTTGTGCAGGTCGTCGTGGATGCGTGCCACGGCGCTGGGATCGGTGTCAGGGCCCTGCAGGAACCTGCACGTATGGCCGAAGACCTCGTCGAAGTCGTACCCGGTCAGTGCATCGAAGGCCTGGTTGGCGTAGACGATGCGTTGGTCGGGCCCGGTGATGATCACGCCCTCCTGGACCGAGGCAAGCGCGTCGGCGAGCAGCAGCTGCTTTTGCAGGCCGTGGTGCTGCTCGGTCTGGTCGATGAGGCTCCATATCTCGTCATAGCCCTGGTGGTCGAACGGCGCGCCCTCCATGCGCAGCCATATCTCGCGACCGTCCAGTCGTTTGACGGCGGCTTCCAGGATCGCACGGTGCCCTGACGCGAACGCGGCCTGGATATCACGGGCGGCTTGCAGACCCTTCTCGGGGTCCAGGTACAGGCTCGGCGCGCTGATGCCATAGAGCTCGTGGGGTTGCCCGGCGCCCAGGATGTCCGCCGCGCGCTGGTTGGCGCGTTGGATCACTCGGTCGCGCGTCAGCACCACGCCGACGGTGGAACTTTCCAGCATCGACTCGTTCAGCGCCTGAATGTCGCGCTCGCGCTGGGACAGGTCGATGCGATCCAGACCGTTTGAGATGTTGAACGCCAGCGTCTCCAGCAACTGCCGCAGCGATGTATCGAAGGAGTGCATCTCGCTGTGGTACACGCTCAGCAGGGCGCAGATCCGGCCGGCCCGCCGCAACGGCAGCGTGGCGATGGCCGCGAAGCCATGGTTCTGCGCCGCGCGTTCCCAGGGCGTGAGATCGGGATCGTTTCCGAACACCAGGTCGAACCGACTGCGGCCGTCGTGCCAGGTCTTGCCGCAGGGGCCACGGCCTTCCGGCAGGTCGCGTCGCGAGGAGATGCGTACTTCGTGCAGGTATTCGCGCCCCGGGCCGGCCGATGCGAGGGGCTTGAACCAGCCCGTGTCCGGATCCGGCGCGCCGATCCAGGCCAGCCGGAAGTGCGCGTGACGGACCGCCAGGTCGCAGATGGTTTGATAAAGATGTTGCGGGTCATCCTGGCGAACGATGGCCTTGTCCACCTCGGCGATCAGCACGTTGAACTCGGTCAGTCGGCGCAGGTCGCTGACATCGACCAGCATCACCACGGCGCCTTCGCAGCGGCCGTCCTCGTCCAGGCGAGGCGTGCTGGTCAGCTGGGCGAACCAGTTCGCGCCGTGTTCACGCCGCAACTCCAGGGTGCCGGCGAAGGGTTCGCCATGACGGATGGCGAGCAGGACGGCCTGGAGGTCCGGATCCCCAGCGCGCAGGTCCAGCACATCGCGAAGGTTCTTCTCGCGTATCGACTCGGTCGTCCGGCCAATCAGATGCTCGACGCTGGTGTTGGACCACTCCACGGTGCCCAGTGAATCGGTGAACAGGATGCCGTTGGGCGTCGTGTCGGCGACCAGGGCCAGGCGGCGGATCGCGCGGTCGTTGCGGCCTCGCTCAAGGTCCTCCTGGTCCTGATCGAACAGCAGGCTGATCGACAGGGCGCCCAGGTCCAGAAGTTGACGGTGAAAGGCGTCGGGCAGCCCGGCATGCAGCGAGGTCAGGGCGAAGGTGCCCAGCAGTTCGTCGCCGCGGTTCATGATCGGGGCGGACCAGCACGAATGTATGTCGAAATCCTGCGCCACGTCCCTCACATGGGCCCAGTGCGGGTCATGGATGGCGTCGCCGACGTAGGTGGCCTTGCGCGACCAGGCCGTATGCGCACACGAACCGTTGCCATCGCCGGGGTAGGCGTCGTCGAGCCGGTCGAGCAGTTCGTGGGGGGCGCTGGGCGCGCTGATGAAATGCAGCTTGCCGCTTCCGGCATCGAGCCGCATGACCGTGGACACCATGCCATCGACGGCACGTTCGAAGAGTGTGCAGATCTGGTCCAGTCGATCCTGCAGCGGGCCACGGCGGGCCACCACGGCCAGCAGGGCACGCTGCAGTTCAAGCAGCCGGGTTACCTGGGACTCGGCGAGCGAGTCCTGGGTCAGCTTCCTGGCGGACATGTGCAACGCCTATGGAGTGCGCATGGGCATCATCGCATGGTTGCGCGCCGTGTCGCGACCCGGCTGTACGGCCATGATGCACCGCAGCATAGACGTGCGTGGTTCAGTCGGCGAGCTGCCAGTCCAGGGTCTGGCCGGCCCGCAGGGGCACGCCCGCGGTACCGCCAAAGTCGATCTCGGCCGGCACCGTCCACGACTCGCGCACCAGGGTGATGGTGTCGCGGTTTCGCGGCAGGCCGTAGAAGTCCGCGCCGTGATGGCTGGCGAAGCCTTCCAGCCGGTCCAGGGCGCCGGCGGCCTCGAATGCCTCGGCGTAGAACTCGATGCCGGCGTGCGCGGAGAAGATCCCTGCGCACCCACAGTCGCTTTCCTTGGCATGGCGCGGGTGCGGCGCGCTGTCGGTGCCGAGGAAGAAGCTCGGGTCGCCGCTGGTGGCGACGTCGACCAGCGCCCGGCGATGGGTTTCGCGCTTGAGCACGGGCAGGCAGTAATGGTGCGGACGCAGGCCGCCGACGAAGAGTGCGTTGCGATTCATCAGGAGATGCTGCGGGGTGATCGTGGCGCCGACGTGCGCCGGCGCGTCGCGCACGAACTGCGCGGCCTCGCGGGTGGTGATGTGTTCGAGCACCATGCGCAGTGCGGGGAAGTCGCGCTGCAGCGGTTGCAGGTGGCGCTCGACGAAGACCGGTTCGCGGTCGAACATGTCGACATCCGGGTCGGTGACCTCGCCATGCATCAGCAAGGGCAGGCCATGCTCCTGCATGGCTTCCAGGACGGTATGCACGCGCCGGATGTCGGTGACGCCACTGGCGGCGTTGGTGGTGGCGCCGGCCGGGTAGTACTTGACCGCGTGCACGAAGCCGCTGGCGCGGGCCTCGGCAATGTCCGCGGCGGTCGTGGCCTCGGTCAGGTACAGCGTCATCAGCGGCTCGAAGGCGCTGCCTTCGGGCAGGGCAGCCAGGATGCGTTCGCGGTAGGCCCGGGCCAGCGCCACCGTGGCCACCGGCGGTTTCAGGTTGGGCATCACGATGGCGCGCGCGAAACGGCGCGCGGTATGCGGGAGCACGGCGGCGAGCATGGCGCCGTCACGCAGGTGCAGGTGCCAGTCGTCGGGGCGGGTCAGGGTCAGTCGGGTCGGGCTCATGGCCCTAGTGTAGCCGTTTGCGCGGGGCCGGCAGGCGGCCCCGCGTGACGGCTAGTTGCCGGAGGCCGGCGTGCCCTGCTGGCGCTGCTGGATGCGGCCGGCACGCCGGTCGAGCCGGTGGGACCGGCGATCGCCCCTGCGTTCGATGCGTCGGGCGCGACGATCGCCGTGGCGCTCGATGCGCTGGGACCGACGGTCACCGCGACGGTCCAGGCGGTTGGCGGCCCGAACATGGCCGTTGCTGCGCAGGCGGTTCGCGCGACGGTCGCTGCGACGGTCCACGCGGTTGGCGCGATGCTGCGAGCGACGGTCGACGCGGCGGGCGTGATGCTCGGAACGGGCGTCCACGCGCCGGGCGCGATGCTCGATGCGCTGGGGCGCCTGGCTTCCCGCCGTCTGGGCGGAGGCAACACCGGTGCCCAGCAGGCAGGCCGTGGCAAGCAGGGTGGCAAGCAATGTCTTCATGGCATGGTCTCTCTCTCTTGTCCGGGCTCGCGGCGCAAGCCCCGGGTCATGGAAACGCATGTGGGCGCGGCGGGTTGACACGGTGTCCCGCGCGCGGCGTCACATTGCTTCATCGCGCACCGCCGGGGCGGGCCCATTGACGCCCCGATGTTCTCGATTGAGTTTTTATATATGGACATATAGACGTCCAAATACATGTGGACCATGAAGGTCCGTCCTGATATGTTCCAGAGGCATGGCCGGCGCGGTTCCGGCTCGAGAGGATCACGTCATGAGCAACGCCCGCCATCACATGCACAATGCGTGCACGCATCCCGCCCGCCAGTCCTGGAGCCCGGGTGCGCTGCATCGTCATCGATGGTCGCGTCTGGAACCGTCCCCATGACGCTGATCCAGCTTCGCTATCTCGTCTCCATCGCCGATTCCGGGCTCAACATCACGCTCGCCGCCGAGCGCATCCACGCCACGCAGCCCGGGCTGAGCAAGCAACTCAAGCAACTGGAGGGCGAACTCGGTTTCCAGGTGTTCGCGCGCAAGGGCAAGAGCCTGGCCGCGGTGACCCCGGCCGGACAGCAGGTCATCGCCCGCGCCCGCGCCATTCTCGATGAAGCCCGCAGCATCCGCGCGCTGGCCGCCAACCTGCGCGGCGACCCGCACGGCGACCTCACGCTCCTGACCACGCACACCCAGGCTCGATTCGTGCTGCCCAAGGCCATTTCGGCATTCGGTCGCATGCATCCGCGCGTCAGGTTGCACCTGCGGCCCCACGGCGAGGCACGGATTCCTGCCCTGCTGGCTGGCGACCATGCCGACCTGGCGATCGTGAGCAGCAGTGGCACGGCGCCAACCGGCGGCCTGGCCATCCCGCTGTACCGCTGGCGACGCAGGCTGGTCGTGCCGCGGGGGCATGTGCTGTCGCGACTGTCGCGGCCGCTGCGCATGGGCGACCTGGCCGGGCAGCCGCTGGTCAGCTACGACTCGTCCCTGCGGCCCGAATCCTCGCTGCAGCAAGCCTTCCACGCGGCCGGCTTGCAGCCGGTCCTGGCCTGCACGTCCAGCGATGCCGACCTGATCAAGACCTACGTGCGCGCCGGACTGGGCGTGGGCGTGCTGGCCGAGATGGCGCTCGATCGCCGCGACGAAGTCGACCTGGCATGCCTGGATGCCGATCATCTTCTGCCCGAATGCACCGCGTGGCTGATCCTTCGGCGCGACCGCGTGCTGCGCAGTTATGTCCTTGATCTCGCCTGCCAGCTGGCGCCGCAACTGCAGCGCCAGGAACTGCAATCGGCGCTTGCCGGGGATGCCGGGACGACATGGCGCAAGCCACCGGGCTGGTCCGAACTGGGCGCGAATCCGCTGCGTGGGCGCATGTCGGCCTGAGTCGCGGGCCGGCAAGGCTTGATCCAGGTCAATTCCATGCGGTACCGGGGGCGATCGCGACACTCTGTCCACGGTTCGTGCCTGGACGTTGGGCTATGCTGTCCTCCGATCGTGCACGAACGTGCACGAAGGATGGCCTGCATGCGCCGGACCCCGGCCTGCAGGCGCGCACTTGCTTGCTGGTCATGGGAGACTGGGCATGATCGATCCGACCGTCGTCGAACTGTCACGGTGGCAATTCGCCGCCACCGCGCTCTACCACTTTCTCTTCGTGCCCCTGACACTCGGTCTTTCCTTCATCCTTGCCGCGATGGAGACGATCTACGTCGTCACCGGCAAGGTCATCTACAAGGAGATGACCCAGTTCTGGGGCAAGCTGTTCCTGATCAACTTCGCCATCGGCGTGGCCACCGGCCTGACCATGGAGTTCGAGTTCGGGACCAACTGGTCGTTCTACTCCAGCTTCGTCGGCGACATCTTCGGCGCGCCGCTGGCGATCGAGGGCCTGATGGCCTTCTTCATGGAGTCGACCTTCGTCGGCATCATGGTGTTCGGCTGGAGTCGCCTCAAGCGCGGCCAGCACCTGGCGGTGACCTACCTGGTGGCGCTGGGTTCGAACCTCTCGGCGCTGTGGATCCTGATCGCCAACAGCTTCATGCAGGACCCGCAGGGCGCCTCGTTCAATCCGCATACCATGCGCATGGAGCTGAGCAGCTTCACCGACCTGATCTTCAGCCATGATGCGCAGGCCAAGTTCGTGCACACCTCCATCGCCGGCTACGTCACCGCGGCGATCTTCGTGTGCGGCATCAGCGCCTTCTACATGCTGCGCAAGCGGCATATCGAACTGGCGCGTCGCTCGTTCCGGATCGCGGCGATCTTCGGCGTGCTGGCCACGCTGGGCGTGATCACCCTGGGCGACGCCCTGGGTTTCGTCGGCGGCCAGGCGCAGCCGACCAAGCTGGCGGCGATGGAGGCCCTGTGGAAGAGCGAGCAGGGGCCGATGCCGTTCAACGTGGTGGCCTTCCCGTCGCAGAAGGACCACAGGAACGTCGGGCAGGTGCAGGTGCCCTATGCGCTGTCGCTGCTGGTCACGCACACGCTGGATGGCACGGTGCCGGGCGTGGACACCCTGGAGGCGCTCTCCACGCAGCGCATCCGCAACGGCATCCCGGCGGTGCAGGCGCTGCAGGCGCTGTCGAAGAACCCCGACGACACCGCCGCGCTGGCGACCTTCCGCAAGCATCAGGACGACCTCGGCTACGGCTTCCTGGTGCAGGGCTTCCAGCCGGATCTGGACAAGGTCACCGACGCCGACGTGCAGGCGGCCGCACGGGCCAGCATCCCGCCGGTGGCGCCGGTGTTCTGGTCCTTCCGCGCCATGGTCGCGGCGGGCTTCGCGATGCTCGGGTTCTTCATCCTCGCGGTGCTGTTCTCGCTGCGCAACGACGTCGAGCGACGGCGCTGGTTCCTGAAGATCGCGCCATGGATGATCCCTGTGCCCTTCATCGCCTGCGAGACGGGCTGGCTGGTGGCCGAGCTGGGCCGGCAGCCCTGGACGGTCTACGGCATCCTGCCCACCTGGATGTCGGCGTCCACGCATAGCGTCGCCTACATGGTGTTCTCGCTGACCGGCTTCGTGCTGATCTACAGCGCGTTCATCGTGGTGGAGATGTTCCTGATGGTGCGCGCGGTCCGCCAGGGCCCCGGGCACCACGACGGCGGCGATGCCGCGTCGAATCTCGAACTGGCCAACGAGGAGGCCTGAGCCATGGAAATCTATCTGATCCTCAAAGTGGTCTGGTGGCTGCTGCTGGGCGTGTTGCTGATGGGCCTGGCGGTGATGGTCGGCATGGACATGGGCGTGGGCACGATCCTGCGCTACGTCGGCCGCAACGACCTCGAGCGCCGCGTGGCGCTGAACATCATCGGCCCGCACTGGGACGGCAACCAGGTCTGGTTCATCCTCGGCGGCGGCGCGGTGTTCGCGGCCTTCCCGTTGATCTACGCCACCGCCTTCTCGGGCTTCTACGTGGTCATGCTGTTGCTTCTATGGAGCATGATCGTGCGCCCGCTGGGCTTCGAGTACCGCAGCAAGATGCCTTCGGCGCGCTGGCGCGGCATGTGGGACTGGTCGCTGTTCGTCAGCGGTTTCCTGCCGATGCTGGTGTTCGGCGCGGCCATCGGCAACATCCTCGAGGGCGTGCCGTTCGGGTTCAGCTGGAACCTGACCTCGACCTACACCGGAAGCTTCCTGGCGCTGTTCAACCCGTTCGCGATCCTGTGCGGCGTGCTGTCGGTGGCGCTGTCGGTGATGATGGGCTCGCTGACCGTGATGAATGGCGCCGAGGGCGTGATGTGGCAGCGCGCGCGACGCCTGGCG
The DNA here is from genome assembly GCA_963821885.1 of uncultured Gammaproteobacteria bacterium. Taxonomy (GTDB): domain Bacteria; phylum Pseudomonadota; class Gammaproteobacteria; order Xanthomonadales; family Rhodanobacteraceae; genus Oleiagrimonas. Next base: position 389,526 of record CAWGFN010000003.1, read on the forward strand.
CTGGGCGCCGCGGCGGTAGCCGTGGTGCTGTTCGCGGCCGGCGGTTTCTGGGTCCACGCCATCGACGGCTTCACCCTGGCCAGCGGCCCGTCGGGCAACCTGGCGCAGACGCCGTTGCAGCAGACGGTGACGCGCGGCGCCGGCGCCTGGCTGGCCAACTACGGCGCGCACCCGCTGCTGTGGCTGGTGCCGGCGCTCGGCTTCGCCGGCATGATCGGCGCGGCGCTGGCCGCGCGCGCCGGTCGCTCGCACCTGGGCTGGTGGCTCGGCGCGGGCGCCTGGATCGGCGTGATCGGCAGCGTCGGCGCGGCGATGTTTCCGTTCATGATGCCCTCCAGCAGCCACCCCTCGCAGAGCCTGACGGCGTGGAACGCCAGCTCCAGCCAGCACACGCTGACCTGGATGGTCGGTTTCGCGGTGGTCTTCGTGCCGCTGGTGGTGTGGTACACGAGCTGGGCGTTCTACGTGATGCGCGGCAAGGTCCGGCCCGAGCATGTGGCCGCCGACGAACACGCCTACTGAGGGAGACACGGACATGATCAAACGCGTGATTCTATTCGGCCTGCTGATGCTGCTGGCCTTGCTGGTGATCTTCCTGGCCATCCTGCTGGGTGACAGCGGGCCGTGGTACTTCGCCTGGCTGCTCGGCACCGCGACCATCGTGCTGGTGGCTGCCGCCGGCGGCGCGATGCTGGACACCCAGCAGGAGCAGATGGCCGAGCACGGCTGCGACGACGCCCGCTGACGACGGCATGTCGAGGGGTCGCTCCGCATGACGCGGGACCGCGCCGCGCAAGCTTGGCTCGATGCCCGTGTCGACGATGTCCGCCCCCGGTTGCGCGCCGCGTTGGCGTGTTCGCTGGGCGGCGTGCTGTTGCTGTGCGTCCAGGCCGGCCTGCTGGCCTGGGCGCTGCAGCAGGCGATCTTCGCCGCTGTCGCGCCGGTCCGCCTGCTGCCCGCGCTGGCGCTCTACCTGGTGCTGGCGGCCGCGCGCTTCGCGCTGGCGGTGCACGGTCGCCGACGCGGCTTCGAGGCCGGGCAGGCGGTCGTGGCCACGGTGCGTTCGCAGGTGCTCGAGCGCATGCGACGGATGGGGCCGGTCTGGCTGTCGCGGCAGTCCGCCGGCGAGCGGGTCACGCAGGTGGTCGACGGCATCGACGCGCTGGCGCCGTACTACGCCCGCTACCTGCCGCAGAAGGCCGCGGCGGCGGCACTGCCATTGGTGGTGCTGGCGGTGGTATTGCCGGTCGACTGGGTTGCCGGCGTGGTGCTGCTGGTCAGCGCCCCGCTGGTACCGCTGTTCATGGTCCTGCTCGGCGATGCCGCCGAACGCGCCAGCCAGCGGCGCTGGGTCACGCTGACCCGCCTCGGCGCGCAGTTCCTCGACAGCCTCCAGGGCCTGGTGACGCTGCGCCTGTTCGGTGCCGGCCGGGCACGCCGGGCGCGACTGGCCGAGGTCGGCGAGCGCTATCGGCGCGAGACCATGGCGGTGCTGCGCATGGCGTTCCTGTCCTCGCTGGTGCTGGAGTTCTTCGCCACGGTGAGCATCGCCGTGGTCGCGGTGCTGATCGGCTTTCGCCTGATGTGGGGGGAGCTGAGCTTCCTCAATGGCATGCTGGCCCTGCTGCTGGCGCCCGAATTCTTCCTGCCGCTGCGCGCGCTCGGCGCCCAGCGCCATGCGCGCATGGACGCGCTCTCGGTGGCTGGCGACATCGAGACGCTTCTTGAGCAGGCGCCGCCCGAGGCGGCTTCGGGCCATCGCGGCGTGCAGGGTCCGCTGGCGTTGCGGCTGGAACGCGTGGCGTTTGCCCACGCGGCCGGGCGGCCCGCGCTGCAGGACCTCGACCTGGAGCTGCCGGCCGGACGCTGCACCGCGCTGGTCGGCACCAGTGGATCGGGCAAGAGCACGCTGCTGCTGATGCTGCTTGGCTTCGTGCGGCCGCAGCAGGGCCGGGTGTGGGTCAACGGCATCGACCTGCTGGAACTCGACCCGCGTGCCTGGCGGCGGCAGATCGCCTGGGTGCCGCAACGGCCGCACCTGTTCGCCGGGAGCGTGCGCGAAAACATCCTGATGGCCTGCCCCGGGGCCGAGAACAGCCGGCTGCGACGCGCCGCCGGCGTGACCGGACTCGATCAGGTGGTGGCGATGCTGCCGGGGGGGTGGGACACGCGCATCGGCGAACACGGTCACGGGTTGTCCGGTGGCCAGGCGCAGCGGGTGGCGCTGACTCGTGCCTTGCTGCGCGATGCGCCGCTGGTGTTGCTGGACGAACCGACCCAGCACCTGGACAGCGACAGCGCCGAGGCCGTCACGCGTGCGCTGGCCGAGCTGCAGCGCGACCGCACCGTGGTGCAGGTCGCGCATCGCCTGGCCAGCGCCCGCCAGGCGGACCGGGTGGCGGTGCTGGAGGCCGGGAGAGTGGTCGAGGCCGGCACGCCGTCGGCACTGGCCGCCGCCGGTGGCGCGTTCGCGCGCCTGCTGGCCGCCGAGGGCACGGCATGATGGCGCGCTGGTGGCAGGTGCTGCGTCGCTACCGGCAATGGATGGCGCTGGGCGCGTTGCTGTCGCTGCTGGGCGTGCTGGCGGGCATCGGCCTGCTGGCGGTGGCCGGGCACTTCATCGCCGCGATGGCGCTGGCCGGCGCGGCCGGCGCGACGCTGAACTACTTCACCCCGGCCGCGCTGATTCGCCTGTTCGCGATCGTGCGCACCGGCGGGCGCTACCTGGAGCGCCTGCTGACCCACGAGGCCACGTTCCGGGCCCTGTCCGGGCTGCGCCTGTGGCTGTTCGATCGTCTGCTGCCGCTGGCGCCGGCCCGCACCGGGTTCCTGGCCCGCGCCGACCTGTTCTCGCGCCTGCGCGCCGATGTCGACCGCCTCGAGCATGCCTTCCTCGGCATCGGCGTGCCGATCGCGGTGGCGATGGTCGCGGTGCCCGCGGTGCTGGTGGTGCAGGGCGTCTACCTGTGGCCGCTGGCGCTGCTGACCGGCGTGCTGATGCTCGGCGTGGCGGTCCTGCTGCCGGGCTGGCTGGTGCGGCGCGGCGCGGCGCCGGCCGCGGCGGCGGTCGAGGGCGAGACCGACATGCGCGCCGCCGTCGACGACCTGCTGCGCGGCGCGCCGGAGTTGATGCTGTACGAAGCCTTCGACACGCGACTGGCCGACATCCAGGCCGCTACCCGCCGCCAGCACGCGCACCGTGGCGCGCTCGATGCCCTGCAGGGCCGCGGCGGGGCCCTGGTGCCGCTGGTGGCCCAGGCGGTGGCCGCGGCCAGCCTGCTGCTGGCCCTGCTGGCTCACCGCGCCGGACGACTGGGCGCGGCCGACATCGCCATGCTGACCTTGCTGGCGCTGGCCCTGTTCGAGGTGGTCGCGGCGCTGCCCGAGGCGTTGGCGCAACTGGGCGCGACGCGGTTGTCGGCGCGGCGGGTTTTCGACCTGGCGGACCAGTCGCCGGCGGTCGTCGATCCACCGCGACCCTGTCCCGCGCCGCGTCGCGCGGACCTGCTGATCCGCGGCCTGCGCGCGCGCCACGAGGGCATGGCGGCGCCGGTGCTCGACGGCCTGGATCTGGACCTTCCGGTCGGCGCCCGCGTGGCCATCACCGGCGTGTCGGGATGCGGCAAGAGCACCCTGGTGCAGGTGCTCACGCGGCTGCTGCCGTTCGAGGCCGGACAGATCACGCTCGATGGCCAGCCGCTCGAATGTCATGCCGGCGATGACGTGCGCGGCCTGATGGCGGTGGTCGAGCAGCGCACGCACATCTTCGACGCGACCCTGCGCGACAACCTGCGCGTGGCATCCGCCGATGCCGACGAGGCGGCCATGCGCGAGGCCTTGCGCGGCGCGCAGCTGCTGCCGTTCGTCGACAGCCTGCCGGATGGACTCGATACCTGGCTGGGCGAATCCGGCGTGAACCTGTCCGGAGGCGAGGCCCGCCGTGTCGCCATCGCCCGCGCCCTGCTGGCCGACCGCCCGATCCTGCTGCTGGACGAGCCCACCGAGGGCCTGGATACCGCGACCGCGCAGGCCATGCTGGGTGCGCTGGAGACCCTGACCCGCGGGCGCACGGTGGTGCTGATCAGCCATCGTCTGGCGGGCCTCTCGCATCTGGTCGATCGCGTCATGCACATGGAGCATGGCCGCCTTGCGCCAGCCCGATCGCCCACGGCACCCTGAGCGGACGCCGGGGAACGGGGAGGGCGCGGGTCCGTTGATGCACGTCAATCCACCGCCTGCCTGCCGGCGTCATCCTGTGGTTCATCGAGGCGGCACCGAGCATGGCACCATGACCCAAGACCTTTTCCGCGGCATCGAGGCCCGATCCACCCGGTCGCGGCGGAGCGTGCCTTCATGCGCCATCCGGTAGCCGCCGATCGCTGGCCGGCGTCGGGCGATGCCACGCAGGGCCTGGACAGCGACGAAGTCGAACGCCGCCTCGCGCGCTTCGGCCGCAATGACATGTTCGAGGCGCGTCATGCCGGCTGGCGCGAGGTGCTGGGCGACAGCGCGCGCGATCCGATGCTCTGGTTCCTGCTGGGCATCTCCCTGCTGTTCGCCGCGCTGGGACATCGCACCGAGGCGCTGGTGCTGGGCCTGGCGCTGTTGCCGATCCTGGGCATGGATGCGTTCCTGCACCGGCGCACGCGTGCCAGCGTGGAGGGTCTGGCCGGACGGCTGACTCGGCACGCCCTGGTCATGCGCGATCGGCAGTGGGTCCGGATCGCCGCCGACGCGTTGGTCCCCGGGGACCTGGTCCGGGTCGAGGCGTCCGGCTATCTGCCCGCCGACGGCGTGATCGTGGCTGGCGAGAACCTGCAGGTCGACGAATCCGCGCTGACCGGCGAGTCGCTCCCCAGTCGCAAGCAAGCCTGGACCGGCACCTCGCCGGCCGGCCGTGAGGTCGACGACCGCTTCTGGGGCGCCGCCGGCACGAGGCTGCTGACCGGAACCTTGCAGCTGCGGGTGGTCGACACCGGCGCGCGCACCCTGTACGGAGGCATCGTCCGCCTGGCTCGCGCCGGGCCGCATCAGCGCACGCCGCTGCAGCGCGCGCTGGCGTCCCTGGTGACGATGCTGGTGGTCGTGGCGGCGCTGATGTGCGTGGCGCTGGCCGTGGCGCGCTGGTACCAGGGCCATGGTCTGCTCGATGCCCTGGTCAGCGCGCTGACCCTGGCGGTGGCGGCGTTGCCGGAGGAATTTCCCGTGGTGCTGACCACATTCCTCGGCGTTGGCGTGTGGCGGCTGGCACGGCGTCGCGCACTGGTGCAGCGCGCGGTGGCGGTGGAGAACATTGGCCGCGTCAGCGCCATCTGCACCGACAAGACCGGCACCATGACCGAGGGCGAGCTGCGGCTGCACGTGCTGCAGCCCGCGGCGGAATGTCGACGAGGCGATGTTGCTGCAGGTCGCGGCCCGCGCCAGTCGCGAGCAGAGCGCCGACCCGATGGACCGCGCCATCCTCGAGCGTGCCGTCGATCCCGGCGGCGCGCGCGTGGCGACGTTCCCGTTCACCGAGAAGTCGCGCCGCGAGGTGGCCGTGTTCGCGCGCGGGGACGGTCGCCACGACGTGGTGGCCAAGGGCGCGCCGGAGACCGTGTTCGACATGTGCGCCTTGTCGGCGAAGGATCGCCAGACGTGGGCCGCCCGGGTCGATGCCTGGGCCGCCAGCGGGCACAAGGTCATCGCCTGCGCCCGGCGCGAGGTGACCGGCTGGTCCGGCGGGCAGCCGGATCGCGACTTCGCCTTCGCCGGCCTGCTGGGCTTCGCCGATCCGTTGCGTGAAGGCGTGGCCGAGGCCGTGACCGAAGCCCGCGAAGCCGGCATCCGCGTGCTGATGATCACCGGCGACCACCCGCTGACCGCGCGAGCCATAGCCGCCGAGGCCGGCATGGCCGGCGGGGATCCCCGGGTGACCCTGGGCGAGACGCTGATGGGCGCGTTGCGCTCCGCGGGCGTCGCTGCGCTGGATGGCGTGGACGTGGTCGCCCGCTGCCTGCCGATGCACAAGCTGGAGATCGTGCGCGCCCTGCAGGCCGGGGGCGACGTGGTGGCGGTGACCGGTGACGGCGTCAACGACGTGCCGGCGCTGCAGGCGGCCGACATCGGCATCGCCATGGGCCGGCGCGGCACGCGCACGGCCGCCGAGGTGGCGCCGGTGGTGCTGCTGGACGACAACTTCGGCACCCTGGTCGACGCCATCGCCGAGGGACGTCAGCTGTTCGGCAACCTCAAGCTGAGCTTCGCCTACCTGCTGATGATCCACATGCCGCTGGTGCTGACGGCGGCCTTCGTGCCCTGGCTGGGCTTGCCGCTGCTGTACCTGCCCATTCACGTGGTGTGGCTGGAACTGATCATCCACCCCACCGCGCTGCTGGCCTTCCAGCAGTTGCCCGAACGCGCCCGCCTGGGCCGCATGCGGCCGGACACGCGGCTGCGCTTCTTCGATGCCCGCGAGTGGCTGGTGGTGCTCGGCTGCGGGTCGTTGCTGACCGCGCTTGTCGGTGCCGGCTATGCCTACGGCCTGGGCGCGGCCGAGCAGGCCGTGCATGCGCGCAGCATGGCGTTGCTGGTGCTGGTGACGGCCAGCGCCGGCGTGACCGTCGCGCTGGGCCGCCTGCGCACGCTGGCGGCGCGACTGGTGCCGCTGGCGGCGGCCCTATCGGCCGTGCTGTTGCTGACGATCAGGCCACTGGCGACGGCGCTGCAGCTGCAGCCGCTGCATGCCGACGACTGGCTGCTGGCGGTGGTCGCGGGCAGCGCCGTCGGCGCCGTGGCCCTGCTGTTCCACGGCGGACGGCGCGCGGCGCCCAGGGACTGAGTCGCGCCGGGCGATCAGCCCAGGCTGTCCAGCCAGTCGTCGTCGGAGCCGTCGTTGATGCCCTCGAACAGCGGCGTGCTGAGGTAGCGCTCGCCGGTGTCGGGCAGCATCGCCAGGATCGCGCTGCCGGCCTCGGCCGTGTCGGCCACCTTCAGCGCCGCGGCCATGGTGCCGCCGGCCGAGATGCCCACGAACAGGCCTTCCTCGCGCGCCAGGCGACGTGCCGTGGCGATGGCTTCCTCGTCGGTCACCAGCACGTTGTCGTCCGGCACGTCGCGGTCGAGCACGCCGGGCACGAAGTCCGGCGTCCAGCCCTGGATCTTGTGTGGCTGCCAGGGCTTGCCGGCCAGCAGCGCGGCGCCGGCCGGTTCGGTGGTGACGATGCGGATGTCCGGCCGCGCGGCCTTGAGCACCTGGCCGGTGCCGGTCAGGGTGCCGCCGGTGCCCCAGCCGGACACGAACACGTCCAGCCGGCGGTTGGCGAAGTCGCTGAGGATCTCCGGCGCCGTGGTGCTGCGGTGGTAGGCCGGGTTGGCCGGATTCTCGAACTGCCGCGCCAGGAACCAGTCGTGCTTTTTCGCCAGTTCCTCGGCCTTGACGACCATGCCGGTGCCCTTGGCCGCGGCCGGGGTCAGGATCACCTTGCCGCCGTAGGCTCGGATCAGCTTGCGGCGCTCGATGGAGAACGACTCGGCCATCACCGCGACGAACGGATAGCCGCGCGCGGCGCAGACCATGGCCAGGGCCACGCCGGTGTTGCCGCTGGTCGCCTCGATCACGGTCTGGCCCGGCTTGAGCGTGCCGCGACGTTCGGCGTCGAGGATGATGGCCAGCGCCAGGCGGTCCTTGACCGAACCGCCGGGGTTGAACGATTCCACCTTGGCATAGAGCTCCACGCCCTGCGGCGCGAGCCGATGCAGGCGGACGATCGGCGTGCGGCCGATGGTGTCGAGAATGCTGTCGTGGATCATGATGGGGCGCCTTCTTGGGGGGAACGGGGCCGTATCGCTTGCGCGTTGCGGGAAAGCCTGGACGAACGATGCTAGACCCGTTGCGCATCGGGGGCAAAGTCTCCCCCGGCATGTATACATGCCGCCAGGGCATGAGGTGCCATCGCAGTCCGTGCGACGCTGCCAGCGCAGGCTTGCTGTGGATTAGACTGCGGGAATGGGCCCGGGACCGGCATGTTTCATCTCCACTACGACACCTCCCTAAAGCGTCTGGCCGATCGGCTGGCGGACCTGCTGGCGCGGCAGCCGGCGGACGACCTGCTGCGCCCGCAGACCGTGCTGGTGCCGCAGCGCGGTCTGCAGCAGTGGCTGGTGCAGCACCTGGCGCAGCGGCACGGGATCGCCGCCAACCTGGAGTTCATCGAGCCGGCGCGCCTGGTCTGGCGGATCCTCCGCGCCGAGCAGGCGGACCTGCCGCCGGTTTCCGGCTTCGACCGCGAGGTGCTGCGCTGGCGCATCCTCGGCCTGCTGCGCGATCCGTCCACGCCGGCGCCGGTGCGCGCGCTGCTGGGCGCGGATGCCGACGACCTGCAGGCCTTCGAGCTCTCCGCCCACCTGGCCCAGCTGTACGAGCGCTACCAGGGCTACCGTCGCGACATGCTCGAGGGCTGGGCACGCGGCAGCGAGCACGAGGACCCGCAGGCCGAGCTGTGGCGATGCCTGACGCGCGCGGACGAGAGTTCGCGCAGCCATCTGCTGGGTCGGTTCCTGGAACGCCACGCGGCGCTGGATGCCCCGCCGCCAGCGGATCTGCCGGCGCGACTGTTCGCCTTCGGCATCATCAACGTGTCACCCGACGTGCTGCGCGTGCTGGGCGTGCTGGGACGCCACTGCGCGCTGCATTTCTTCATGCCCACGCCGTGTCGCGAATACTGGGGCGACCTGCCGGACCGGCGCGCCCGCGCCGACCGTCTGCAGGCCGGCGAGAGCCTGTTCGCCGAGCCGGACAACCGCCTGCTGGTCTCGCTGGGCGGGGTGGGGCGCGACTTCGTGGCCCAGCTGTTCTCCTACGAGCACGTGCAGCCGGATGTCGAAGAACTGGCCGACGAGGCGGACCCGCCGCGCGGCACCCTGCTCGAGCGCGTGCAGGCCGACGTCATCACGCTGGCCGCGCCGGACCGGGAGGCCCGTCGCGCGATGCCCGATGCCGCCGACCGCTCGCTGCAGGTGCACGTGTGCCATTCGCCGCTGCGTGAGGTGCAGGTGCTGCACGACCAGTTGCTGGATCGCCTGCAACGGAATCCGGAACTGCAACCGCGCGACATCGCCGTGATGGTGCCCGACCTGGCGCGCTATGCGCCGTGCGTGGAGGCGGTGTTCGGCGCGCTGGCGACGGAGGATCCGCGGCGCATCCCCTGGACCGTCGCCGACCGCCCGATGGCCGACACGCATGCCCTGGTCGCCCTGTTCATGGACCTGCTCGGGCTGCCGGCCTCGCGCCTGGCCGCGGGCGAGGTGATGGACGTGCTGGCGGTGCCGGCCGTGCTGCGCGGCTTCGGCCTCGACGAGGATGTCCTGGAAACCCTGCGGGGCTGGATCCACGACGCCGGCATCCGCTGGGGCGAGGACGCCGAGGATCGTCGCGCGCACGGTGTGCCGGCCTTCGAGGAATACAGCTGGCGCTTCGGCCGCCGGCGCCTGCTGCTGGGTTACATGAGCGGGGAGCCCGCGGCCGACGCGCTGCTCGATGGCGTCGCGCCGCTGACCGACATCGAGGGCGCCGACACCGCGGCGCTGGGCGCGCTGTTCGCGGTCCAGCGGCATGCTGCGCGAGCTGCGCGCCGCGCAGCGCCATGCGCGCCCGCCGGGTGCCTGGCAACAGCTGCTCAACGAGGCCGTCGATCGCCTGGCGCCGCGACCCGAGGGGCGTGACGAGGAGCGCGCGCTGGAGGCCATCCGCGACGCGCTGCGGGCGCTGGCAGAGCACAGTGCCATCGCCGGATTCGACGCGCCGCTGGACTGGCGCGCGGTGCGCGCCTTCGTCCGCGAGCAGCTGGTCGGCAACGCGCCGGCGCAGCGTTTCCTGTCCGGCGGCGTCAGCGTGTGCGGCCTGGTGCCGCTGCGCAACGTGCCCTTCAAGCTGATCTGCGTGCTGGGCCTGGACGCCGATGCGTTCCCCCGGCGCGACCCCGCCGATGCCATGAACCGCATGCTGGCCGGCCGCCGCCTGCCCGGCGACCGTTCGGTGCGCGAGGACGACCGCTACCTGTTCCTGCAGACCCTGATGGCGGCGCAGGAACAGCTGTACCTCAGCTACACCGGCATCGACATGCGCAAGGGCACGCCGATCGAGCCGTCGGTGGTGCTGAGCGAGTTGCTCGATCACGTCTGCGAGGGCTATTTCACCGATGCGAAGGCGGCGCGCGGGGCCTTGGTCACGCGGCATCCGATGCAGGCGTTCTCGGCGCGGTTGTTCGCGGCCGGCGAGGCGGCCCGTGAGGCTCCGAACGTCTTCACCTATCGCGGCGAGTGGCTGGACGCCGCCAGGCCCGGCCCGCGCGATGCCGCCCCCGCGGCGTTCGCCGATGTCGTCTGGCCGCAACGCGAGGAGGTGCAGGCGATCGAGCTGGCCGAATTGCGGCGTTTCCTGCGCAACCCGGCCGAGAGTTTCCTGCGCGGACAGGCCGGCATCGCGTTGGCGGCCGAGGCGGACCCGCTCGATGAACGCGAGCCGCTGACGCTTGGTCCGCTGCAGCATTATCAGCTCGACGCTGCGCTGGCGGCCGGTGTCGATGCCGGCACCGGTCGCGACCGTCTGGCTGATCTGCAGGCCAGGGCCCTGCTGCCGCCGCTGGCGTGGGGGCAGGCCGCCTACCGAGAAACCATGGAGGCGCTGGGGCCGGGCCTGCGGCAGTGGCAGGCGTGGCGCCGGGCGCATCCGCCGAGGCCGGCCCAACGCTTCCGCCTCGACCTGGGCCAGGGGCGCGTGCTGGCGGGGATGCTCGATGGCCTGCACGAGGGCGGGTTTGGCGCCTGGGTTGGCAGCGCGCACAGTCCCGGCGGCTGGATGCAGTGGTGGCTGGGCGCGCTGGTGGCGCGTGCCCTGGAGCAAGCGCCGGATGCGAGGGCCTGGGGGCGCGACAGCGACAAGGCGCCGTGGCGCTTGCCGTGGCGGCCCGCCATGCCTGACGCCGCGCAGTCGCGGTCGCTGCTGGCCGACTATGTCGATCTGTACCGGGACGGACAGCGTGACGTGCTGCCGATACCGCTGCGCACGGCCTTCGCATGGGCCGGTAAGCGGGTGGGCGACGATGCGGCCGATGTGGCCCTGAAGGTGGCGCAGCAGGCCTGGGACGGCGGCTTCAACAGCTACGCCGAATCCACCGACGCGTGGTTCGCGCTGGCCCTGCGTGGGCGGGCGTTGTTCGACGAGGGCGAACTGCAGCAGCGTTTCGAAATGCTGGCGTCGCGCGTGCACCTGCCCCTGTGCCGGGCGCTGAAGGAGGGCGGTTCGCCATGACCGGCATGTCCTCTCGGTTGCGCGACACCGACATGGCCCTGCGCGTGCCGCTCGACGGCGTGCAGCAGATCGAGGCCAGCGCCGGCACCGGCAAGACCTACACCATCGCCGGACTGTACGCGCGCCTTTTGGTCGAGAAGAAACTGGAAACCCGGCAGATCCTGGTGATGACCTTCACCAAGGCCGCGACCGAGGAGCTGCGCCAGCGCCTGCGCCAGCGTCTGGCGATCTGTGCGCAGGTGGCTTCGGAACCCTGGTTCGGCACCGGCGCCCTGCCGGCCGAAGGCCTGAGCGACGAACAGACCTGGGCACTGGCCCTGCTGGGCCCCGCGCTCGAACACGGTGACGAAACCGCCGCGGCGCTGGCGCGACGCCTGCGCGAGGCGGTCACGCGCATGGACGAGGCCGCCATCTTCACCATCCATGGCTTCTGCCAGCGGGTGCTGGGCGAGCATGTCGCCCTGATCGACGGCCTCAGCGAGACCCTGCAGCTGGAGTCCTCCGACGACGACCTGCTGGCGGCCTTCGCCGCCGATGCCTGGCTGCGCTGGGGCGAACGCGGGGACGCGGCCGAACGCGAGGCCCTGAAGGTATTCGGATCGACGCCGGAGGCGTTGGCGACGACCCTGAAGAACGTCGTCGACTTCGACGGTCGCATCGAACCGATGCCGGCGGAAGCGGACGTGGCGTCGCCGTCGCCGTCGCCGTCGAGCGCGGACATCGAGGCGGCGCGCGATGCCTTGCGACAGGTCTGGAACGACACTGGCGAAGCGGCGGTCGCCGTGTTCGCCGAGGTGCTGGAGGCCGGGCATCTGAACGGGCGCAGCTACAAGCCGGTCAGTCTCGACGCGTTGCGAGAGCTGCGCCGGCAACTCGCGCAGGGTGGTTGGCCGGCGCCGAAGCTGCTGGAGAAATTCGCCGGCGAAAAACTTGCCGGATCGGTGAACAAGAACAAGCCCGCTTTTCCACGGCATGCCGCGTTCGCGGCCATCGACGACTGGCTGCGGATCGAGCGCGCCCGCGAGGCGCATGTACGCGCGCGGGTGCCGGTGGTGCTGCATGCCCTGGTCGGCGAGGCGCGCGTCTGGCTGGCCGCGCGCAAGCGCGACCTTTCGCGCATGTCCTACGCCGACCAGATCGAGTGGGTGCATCGTGGCCTGGACGACGCGGCCCGCGGCGAGCGCCTGTGCCAGGCGCTGCACGCGCAGTATCCGGTGGCGCTGGTGGATGAATTCCAGGACACCGACGCCCGCCAGTTCGCCATCTTCCGCCGGCTCTATGCCGGCAACGGCACGCTGTTCTGCATCGGCGATCCCAAGCAGGCCATCTACGGCTTTCGCGGTGGCGACGTGCATGCCTATCTGCGTGCCAGGAAGCTGGCCACGAAGCACTGGTCGCTGGACCGGAACTTCCGTTCCGCGCCGGGCCTGCTCAGCGCCTGCGAAGCGCTTTTCGGCGAGCGCCCGGACGTGTTCGTCGAGCGCGGCATCGATTTCGAGGCGGTGCAGCCGGGCGGACGGGTCGACGACGGCGCATTGTGCATCCGCGGGCAGGACCAGGCGCCGATGACGCTGTGGCGCCTGCCGCAGGAAAGCCCGGCCGGCGGCCGCGACGCCCTCGACGCGGCGTTGGCGATGTCCTGCGCGAGCGTCATCGCGCAACTGTTGGTGCCGGGCGCGACGACACTCGACGGCGAATCGCTGCAGCCGGCCAGCATCGCCGTGCTGGTCGATGACAACCGGCAGGCGATGCGCATGCAGGATGCGCTGGCCGCGCTCGGCGTGCCGGCGGTCTGCCTGCGTCGCGAGAGTGTCTTTGCCACCCAGGAGGCTCTCGAGCTGTGCCGCATCCTGGATGCGCTGCTGGCACCGCGACATACGGGGCTGGCCCGTGCCGCCCTGAGCACGCACCTGCTCGGTCGCCGCCTCAGCGACCTGCAGACCATGCACGACCACGACGCCGACTGGCGCGGCGAGCTGGACGACCTGCGGGCGCGCTGGCTGGAACGCGGCATCCTGGCGCTCATCGAGCGTCTCGGGGAAGGGCACGCGCAACGCCTGCTGGGCCAGCGAGACGGCGAGCGCTGCCTGAGCAACCTGATGCAGCTCGGCGACGCACTGCAGGCCGAGGCGCGCCGGCTGTCCAGCGCGCAGGCGCAGCGCGACTGGCTGGCGCGGCGCATGGCCCTGGCCGACAAGCACAACGAGGACGAACAGCTGCGCCTGGAGAGTGACGCCGAGCGCGTGCAGATCATGACCCTGCATGCCAGCAAGGGCCTGGAGTTCGATCTGGTGTTCCTGCCGTTCGCGGCGACGATGCAGTGGCGCGTACCGAGCAAGGGAGAGTTCGCCCGGTTCCATGACGGTGACGATCTGGCCCAGCGCTTCATCGCCAGTGGATCGGGTGCGCGCGACCCCGACGACGAGGCCGTCATGGAAACCGCAAAGCACGAGTCGCTGGGCGAGGGCGTGCGCAAGCTCTACGTCGGCGTGACCCGCGCGCGCCACGCCTGCTGGCTGAGTGTCGATGCGCCGCAGGAGAAGTTCGGCGGACGCGTGCTGGACTGGGTGCTGCCGAACGGCACCGAAGCCATGCGCCAGCGCGCGGCGGGTGACGTGGTCGAATGCGCGCTGCCCGAACCGTCCGCGGCACCGCCGGTGAAGGCCACGCCCGCGGGCACGCTGCAGGCCCGGCGCTTCGAACGCGCGATCGATCGCGACTGGCGCAGCCACAGCTTCACGCGCCTGGTCGAGGGTGGGCATGCCGAGGGCTTCGATCCGGTGGAATTCGATGCGCCCACCGACCTGGACGCGCGGGTACCGGCGCTGGCGGCCGGCCTGCACGGCAGCCGCTTCGGCAATGCCGTGCACGACATGCTCGAACATATCGACTTCGCCGCCTGGAGCGATCCGGACCGCGGCCTGCCCGAGCCGCAGCGCGCCGTGGTGACGCGTGCGCTCGCCGCCGGGGGATTCGCCGGCGCCGCGGCGCAGCGCACGGTGGAAGGGCTGCTGCAGCGAACGCTGCGCACTCCCATCGTCGAAGACGTGTGCCTGGCCGCCTTGCCGGCGGTCATGCGCCGTGCCGAGATGGAATTCACCTTCGGCATCGCCGGCGTCGATCCGAAAGAACTGCTGGCGCTGCTGCACGCGCACGGTTACCAGCGGCATCGCGAGCACTTCGCCCACGTCGGCACGCGGCTGGCGGGGTTGATGAATGGCCTGGTCGATCTGGTGTTCGTGCACGACGGACGCTGGTGGATCGTCGACTACAAGACCAACCACCTGGGCGACCGCGTGGCCGACTATGCGCAGGACGCGCTGCAGCAGGCCGTGCGCGACAGCGATTACGACCTGCAGTACCTGATCTACACCGTGGCGCTGCACCGCTGGCTGGCCCAGGTGCGCGGCGACGCCTACGACTACGCGCGGGACTTCGGCGGCGTGCGCTATCTGTTCCTGCGCGGCATGGGCGTGGGTCCGGCCGGCAACGGCATCTTCGCCGACCGCCCCGAACCCGATCTGGTGCATGCGATGGATCGGCTGCTGGCCGCAGCGGGAGCCTCGGCATGAGCGCGCGCGACGAACGGCTGGTCCGGCTCCAGGCGCTGGGTGCCCTGCGTCCGCTGGACGTGGAAATCGGCCATTGCCTGCTGGACCTGGAACCGGCGTCCGACTCCGCGCTGGGGCTGCTGGCCGCCACCGCCTCGCTGGCGGTCGCGCAGGGTCACAGCTGCCTGCCGCTGGCGCAGCTCGAACAGGTGCTGGGCGAGGCCTGCACCGAGGATGCCGCGCTGCCGCCCTTGCCCGATGCAGCCGCGCTGCGGGCGGCGCTGCAGAACAGTCGCTGGGCCGCGGTGGCCGCGGATGAAGCCGTCGAACCGCTGCTGCATGACGAGCAACGCGTCTGGCTGGGGCGTTACTACCACTACGAGTCCGCGGTGGCGCGGGTGCTGCGCGGCATGCTCGCGCAGGCCCCGGCGGCGCCCGATCCGCAGGCATTGCGCGAGGCCCTTTCGCCGTTCTTCGAACGATCCGGGACCGCCCCGGACCGGCAGGCGCTGGCCGTCCTGACCGGTCTGGTCTCGCCGCTGACCGTCATCACCGGCGGCCCCGGCACGGGCAAGACCACCACCGTGCTGTGGCTGCTGGCGGCATGGATCGGCTTGCGCCTGGCGGCCGGCGAAGCCGTCCCGCGCATCCACCTGGCCGCGCCGACCGGCAAGGCGGCGGCGCGGCTGAGCGAATCGCTGCGCGACCGCGTGGCCGAGCTGCCGGTGGACGAGGCCGTGCGTGCGGCGCTGCCGACCTCGGCCTCGACGCTGCATCGCCTGCTCGGCGTGCGCCGGGGCAGCACGCGCTTCCGGCACCATGGCGGCTATCCGCTGGATACCGATCTGGTCGTGGTCGACGAGGTGTCGATGGTCGACCTGCCGCTGATGGCGCGTTTGCTGGAGGCCCTGCCGGAGCACGCACGGCTGGTACTGCTGGGCGACCGCGACCAGCTGGCGTCGGTGGAGGCGGGCAACGTGCTGGCCGCCGTTTGCGCGGCGGCGGGCGAGGGCGCCGTGTCGCCCGCGCGATCCGCCCTGGTCGAGACGGTCACCGGCGCCGCGGTCGCGTCCGGAGCAGACGCGCCGCCCTTCGCCGATGCCGTGGTCGAACTGCATCGTTCGCACCGTTTCGATGGCGACAGTGGGCTGGGGCGGGTGGCCGCGCTGATCCGCGACGGCGACGCCGAGGGGCTGTGCCGCGGGCTGAACGCGGCGGCCTTTGCCGGGGTGCGGCTGGATCCGGAGGCGGCACGGCGTCCGCTGGCGACGCTGGTCGAGCGCCACTTCGCCGACATGGCCGCGCTGGCCGAATGCGCCGATCCGCGCCAGGCCCTGGCCCAGTCCTCGCGCCAGCGCGTGCTGACCGCCCTGCGCGACGGCGCGTGGGGCAGCACGGCCATCAACGCGGCGTTCGAGCAGGCCCTGCGCCAGCGTGCGGGCGTGGAGCCCGGGCAGCGCTGGTACCCGGGCCGCCTGCTGCTGGTGACCCGCAACGACTACGGCACGGAGTTGTACAACGGCGACATCGGCGTGGTGCTGGCCGACGCGGACGGCGCGCTTCGCGCCTGGTTCCCGGCCGCCGACGGCAGCGTGCGCAAACTGCCGCTGGCGGCGCTGCCCGAGTGCGAAAGCGCCTATGCCATGACCATCCACAAGAGCCAGGGCTCGGAATTCGATGCCGTGGATATCGTGCTGCCGCCGCACGACACGCGCGTGCTGGGTCGCGAGTTGCTCTACACCGGCGTGACCCGCGCGCGCAGCCGGGTCACGCTGGTGGCCACGCCGGACGCCCTGCGGCGCGCGCTCGAACGAAGCACGCGGCGTTACAGCGGATTGGCCGATCGCCTGCGGCCGCCCTTGCCCTGAAGAGCGCGCGCGGGTCAGGTGCCGTAGAACCCGCGGTACCAGTCCACGAAGCGCTCGACGCCGACCTCGATCGGCGTCGACGGCGCGTAGCCGACATCGTTCTTCAGCGCCTCGACGTCGGCCCAGGTGTCGGCCACGTCGCCGGGCTGCATCGGCAGCAGGTTCTTGGTCGCCTCGCGGCCCAGGTGCTGCTCCAGCAGCTCGATGAAGCGCATCAGCTGCACCGGCTTGCCGTTGCCGATGTTGTACAGCCGCCAGGGCGCGCTGGAGCGGTCGGGCACGGGATGCGCGGGGTCATAGTCGGGATCCGGTCGCGCGGGGTGGTCCAGGCAGCGCACCACGCCCTCGACGATGTCGTCGATGTAGGTGAAGTCGCGGCTGTGGTGGCCATGGTTGAACACGTCGATGGCCTCGCCGCGCACGATGCGGTTGGCGAACAGCATCGGCGACATGTCCGGCCGGCCCCAGGGTCCGTACACGGTGAAGAAGCGCAGGCCGGTGGTGGGCAGGCGGTAGAGATGGCTGTAGGTGTGCGCCATCAGTTCGTTGGCGCGCTTGGTCGCCGCGTACAGGCTGACCGGGTGGTCGACCGGCTGGCTGGTCGAGAACGGCATCTTCCGGTTGTCGCCGAACACCGAGCTGGACGAGGCGTAGACCAGGTGCTCGATCTCGCCGTGGCGGCAGGCCTCGAGCACGTTGAGGAAGCCCACCAGGTTGCTCTGCGCGTAGGCGTGCGGATGGGTCAGCGAATAGCGCACGCCGGCCTGCGCGGCCATGTTGGCCACGCGCTGCGGCCGGAAGTCCGCGAAGGCGTCCCCAAGCGCGGTCATGTCGGCCAGGTCGATGCGGCGGTGGGTGTAGCGCGGATGCTCGGCGAAACGATCCAGCCGGGCCTGCTTCAGGGCCGGGTCGTAGTAGTCATTGTGGTTGTCGATGCCGAGCACGTCGTCGCCGCGCGCCAGCAGCCTTTCGGCCAGCGCCGCGCCGATGAATCCTGCCGAGCCGGTCACCACGATCCGCATCGTCGAATATCCACGAGGTCTTCCAGTGGCGGGCATTCTAGCGTCATCTGCCCGCTGCCTGCCGGCCTCCCCGGGCCATGCGCAGCCTTGATTTCACGCCGTGCATGATCGGTCGTGCGTGCGGCATGCCGGCCGTCCGCGGTTGAGGACCCATGCCAGAGGTACTACGGTGGGTCGCATACTTTGCAAAGCCGGCCTGTCGCGCGGCGTCTGTAAGTGGTCGTTTTCCGCGGTCCCGGGCGTGTGCCGACGAGGCATGTGTCATCCATGCACGGGGAGCAGGAAACGATGGCGAAAATCAAGGTCGAGAAGCTCACCAAGATCTTCGGTCCGCATCCCGCCGAGGGGCTGCGAATGCTCGATGCGGGCAAGAGCAATGCCGAGATCCGCGAGACCGGGCACGCCGTCGGCATCGCCGATGTCTCGTTCGAGGTGAAGGAAGGCGAGTTCCTGGTGGTCATGGGCCTCAGCGGCAGCGGCAAGTCCACGCTGATCCGCTGTCTGAACCGCCTCAACGAACCCACCCGGGGAAGCATCTTCATCGATGGCGAGGACATCACCCGCTTCGATCGCGAGCAGCTGCTCAAGCTGCGCCAGACCAAGATCAGCATGGTGTTCCAGCACTTCGCGCTGTTTCCGCACCGCACGGTGGTGGACAACGCGGCCTATGGCCTGGAAATCCAGGGCATCGAGCCCGACGAGCGGCGTCGACGCGCCAACGAAGCGCTGGAACTGGTGGGGCTGAAAGGCTGGGCTGATTCGTATCCCGGTCAGCTCAGCGGCGGCATGCAGCAGCGCGTTGGCCTGGCCCGCGCGCTGGCCGTGGAGCCGGACATCCTGCTGATGGACGAGGCCTTCAGCGCGCTCGACCCGCTGATTCGTCGCGACATGCAGCACGAGATGATGCAGCTGCAGCAGCGCGTGAAGAAGACCATCGTGTTCATCACCCATGACCTGGACGAGGCGCTGCAGGTGGGTGATCGCATCGTGCTGATGAAGGACGGGCGCGTGGTGCAGATCGGCACGCCGGAGGAGATTCTCAACAATCCAGCCAACGCCTACGTCGAGCGCTTCGTCGAGAACGTGGACATGTCGCGCGTGCTGACCGCGCAGTCGGTGCTGCAGCGCGCGCGCGTGCTGGCTTTCCCCGGCGACGGTCCGCGCACGGCGCTGCGCAAGATGGCCGACGAGAACTACGCCAGCCTGATCGTGGTCAGCCGCGACTACAAGCTGCTGGGTTCGATCACGGCCGAGGCGGCCAGCCAGGGCGTCAAGGACGGGCTGCAGAACATCGAGACCCTGATCGAGGAGAACCCGTCGGTCCCTCCGTCGGAACCGCTGATGAGCGTGATCGGCATCCTCGCCGACTGGCGCTGGATGCTGCCGGTGGTGGACGAGACCGACAAGGTGCTCGGCGTGGTCACCCGCGCCGGCGTGCTGACGGCGCTGGCCGAGAACAACGAGCCGGCCGGCCAGGACGATGACAGCTCGAGGAGTGACGCGGCATGATCCCGACGATTCCCAAGTTCCCCCTCGCCCACGGCATCGACGTCGGCCTGGACTGGCTCACGCACAACTTCTCGTGGCTGACGCAGGCGCTCAGCCATGCCATCTCCGCGGTGATCGATGCCATCGTCAGCGGCCTGCTGTTCGTGCCGCCCTGGCTGCTGATCATCGTGGTCACCGCCGTCGGCTGGCGCGTGGCCGGTCGCAGGGTAGGCATCCTGACCGCCGCGGGCCTGCTGTTCCTGTGGAACCTGCGACTGTGGGCGCCGACGGTGGAGACCTTCACGCTGGTGCTCATCTCCACCCTGATCGCGGTGGCCATCGGCCTGCCGCTGGGCATCGCCGCGGCGCTGAGCAAGCGGACCTCGCGGATCGTCATGCCGGTGCTCGATTTCATGCAGACCATGCCGGCCTTCGTGTACCTGATTCCGGCGATCCCGTTCTTCGGCCTGGGCGCGGTGTCGGCCAGCGTGGCCACGGTGATCTTCTCCACGCCACCGACCATCCGACTGACCGCGCTGGGCATCCGTCAGGTGCCCGGGGACCTGATCGAGGCGGCCGATGCCTTCGGTTCCTCGCGCAAGCAGAAGCTGTTCAAGGTGCAGCTGCCGATGGCGGTGCCGACCATCATGGCCGGCGTCAACCAGACCATCATGCTGGCGCTGTCGATGGTCGTCATCGCGGCAATGATCGGCGCTGGCGGGCTCGGCGGCGAGGTATGGCAGGCGATCCAGCGCCTGGAACCCGGCAAGGGCTTCGAGTCGGGCATCGCCATCGTGATCCTGGCCATGATCCTCGACCGCATCACGCAGCGCATCGGCCGCGATTCCAAGGTCGCCAGCGCGCATTGATCCACCCCCTTTCCCAAAAAGGAGCGATTCCATGAACCGCACCAAGTTCCTACGCACGACCTGTCTCGTGGCGGCCGCGGCGCTGGCCATGACCGCCTGTTCCAACCAGGGTGGCCAAGGCGACACGGCGTCGTCCTCGTCCGGGAGCGCCAAGCCGGCGGCATCCGGCGGCCACGTCAAGCTGGCCTACGTCGAATGGTCCAGCTGCACCGCGGCAACCAATGTGGTCAAGTCCGCGCTGGAGAAAAAGGGCTATACCGTCGACGCGGTTTCGGTCAGCGGCGCAGCCATGTACTCGGCCATCGCCAACGGCGATGCCGACGCCACCGTATGCGCCTGGCTGCCGACCACCCAGGCCAACTACTACGCCAAGACCAAGGACCGCCTGGACAACCTGGGCCCGAACATGAACGGCACCAGGCTGGGCCTGGTGGTGCCCGACTACGTGACCATCGACAGCATTGACCAGCTGGCCGCCAACGCCGACAAGTTCGACGACCGCATCGTCGGCATCGATCCCGGCGCCGGCGAGATGGACCTGACGCAGAAGGTGGTCAAGCAGTACGACCTGCCGCTCAAGCTGGTGGCCGGCAGCGGCGCGACCATGACCGCCGCGCTCAAGAGTGCCATCGACAACCACAAGTGGGTCGTCGTCACCGGCTGGACCCCGCACTGGATGTGGGCCCGCTGGAAGCTCAAGTACCTGGCCGATCCGAAGAACATCTACGGTGACGCGGAAAACATCGACACGCTGGCACGCAAGGGGCTCAAGCAGGACGATCCGGGCGCCTATGCCGTGCTCGACGCCTTCCACTGGACGGCCGAGGACATGCAGCAGGTCATGGCCGCCGCCCGCGAGCCGGGCAGCGATCCGGCCTCCGCGGCCAAGGCGTGGGTGACCGCGCATGCCGCCAAGGTCGATGCCTGGACTTCGCCCGCGCCTGCGTCCGCATCCTCGTCGCCGTGATGCCGGAACCATCGTGATCAGGGCCGGGTGGCCGCAGGGGAGCCGCCCGGCATCATTCAAGCTGATACAAGGGGATCGTCATGAACGCATCCACTCGCGCGTGCGTGCTGGCCGTGGGCATCACCGCGGCTCTGGCGGGGCCGCCGGCCATGGCCTCCGGGCGACAGGACGCCAGCGGGGCCTCCGCCTCCGGGAGCGATTCGAACACTAAAGCCGACATGGCGGCACGCATCGCCGCCATGCAGAAGCAGATCGACATGCTGCAGCAGCAGCTCGACGCCATGCGCGCACAGCAGGCGCGGGCGGAGAAGGACTCGGCCGACACCCGCAAGAAGGTCGACACCCTGGCCGAGCAGAACAAGAAGACCACCAGGAAGGTCGCCAAGGTCGAGAAGAAGAAAAAGAACGGCATCACCTTCGGCGGCGCCATGCGCTTCCAGTACAGCTACGAGGACTACAACCGCAACAACGTCCACCGCACCGGGGACGTCGATTTCGACATTTTCCGCCTGAACATGCGCGGCAAGGTCGACAACATCGAGCTGCAGGCCGAGTGGCGCTGGTTCCAGTACATGAGCGCGGTCAAGTACGCCTGGCTGGGCTATGACTTCGGCAAGCACTCGCAGGTGCAGGTCGGCCTGACGCGCATCCCGTTCGGCAACCAGCCGTACGATTCGCACAACTACTTCTTCAGTTCCAACTATTACCTGGGGCTGGAGGACACCTATCACATGGGCGTCGAGTACGTGTATTCGGGCAACGACCCGTGGAACGTGCAGCTGGCCTTCTTCAAGAACGACGGCATGGGCGGCATCGACGGCTACGTGACCGACCGCAACCGCAGTTATTCCTACAACGTCGTTGGCATCCGTTCGCCGGGGGAGGGCATTTATGCCGATCCCGCGGACAGCGCGAACAACCCGGCCGGCCGGCCGGCCGCCAGCATCGATACCGCCGCCGCGCGCGTGGCCTACACGTTCAAGTCCGGCGATGACCTGAAGGTGGAGCTGGGGGCCTCGGGCCTGCATGGCGGGGTGCAGGGGCCGACTTCGCGGATCGGCAACTATTCGGCCTACGCGGTGCACATGGACGCCAACTACAAGCGCCTCAACGTGCAGGCGCAGGCCGCGCGCTACGACTACCGCATCGATGGCGGGGCCGACCGCCTGGCCGTGGGCGCCTATGCGTTCTACGACTCCATTCCGGCCAGGGCCGATTCCTACACCTTCAACGTGAAGTACCACCAGCCGGTGCAGTGGGGCCCGATCCACGGCGTGGACCTATACAACGACTGGTCGCTGATCACCAACAAGTCCGGCATGCTGCCAAACACCTACATGAACGTGCTCGGCGTCGGCGTCAGCGCGGGTGATCTTTACACCTACTTCGATTTCGTCACCGGCAAGAACCAGCCCTTCATCGGCGGCAGCATGGCCGGCGACGGCAAGGTGCATCACCGGTTCAACATCAATTTCGGGTTTTATTTTTGAAGAGCCGGGACTCGGGACTCGGGGCCCGGTACCCGGTACCCGGTACCCGGTGCCCGGGGCGATGGTCGCTCGGGGCCGTGGGCCCGTAGGCCCGTAGCCTGGATAAGCCCGCAGGGCGCATCCGGGAAGGGCCGCCCCGCGGCCCCGTGGCCCGTACCGCCCGGATGGCCCCGTTCCCGGATGCGCTTCGCTTATCCGGGATACGCGACCGAACAGGGCCGCGCCATCTAGCAATCAGGTGCCGTATGCCATGTGACGGGTCCCGGGTCCCGGGTTCCGGGTACCGAGTCCCGAGTCCCGAGTCCCGAGTCCCGAGTCCCGAAATTCACGCCGCTGGCCGCCCCGCGGCCCCGTGGCGCACACCGCCCGGATGGCCCCGTTCCCGGATGCGCTTCGCTTATCCGGGCTACGCGACCGACCAGGGCCGCGCCATCTGGGACTCGGGTGCCGTATGCCATGTGACGGGTCCCGGGTCCCGGGTACCGGGTCCCGGGTACCGGGTACCGAGCCCCGAGCCCCGAGCCCCGAGCCCCGAGCCCCGAGCCCCGAGCCCCGAGCCCCGAGCCCCGAGCCCCGAGCCCCGGCCCGTTTCCGGCGTCCGCGGCCGGCTGCGTTGACAGGCTGCCGGCTCCGGGCTAGCTTTTCTGCGTTATCCTTTGCAACCCAATGGGGTGGCCCGCAGGTAACTGCCGGTCGAGTGTGCGACATGGACACTATGAACTTCCGACGCTGACATCTCGCGCTGGGCTTCCACCATGGGGCGCTGCGCGCCCTTTTTTATTGGGTCTTTTCATCCATCGTCCCGATGGAAAGTAAAACCAGCCATCCAGGGCCGGATGACCCGCGAAAAGCACGCTATCTCGAGAGCTTGCACGGCACGCCAACATGATTGAAATCACTCTTCCCGACGGCAGCAAGCGGCCGTTCGACCATCCCGTCACCGTCCAGGACGTGGCTGCCTCCATCGGCGCCGGCCTGGCCAAGGCCACCCTGGCCGGCAAGGTCGACGGCAAGCTGGTGGATGCCAGCCATCGCATCGACCATGATGCCGGCCTGGAGATCGTCACCGAAAAGAGCCCGGAGGCGCTGGAGATCCTGCGCCACTCGACCGCGCATCTGCTGGCGCAGGCCGTGCAACGCCTGTATCCCGGCGCGCAGGTCACCATCGGCCCGGTGATCGACAATGGCTTCTACTACGACTTCGCCTACGAGCGGCCCTTCACCCCGGAGGACCTGGAGAAGATCGAGGCGGAGATGCACAAGATCGTCAAGGAGGCGCTGCCGCTGACGCGCACGGTGAAGTCGCGCGACGAGGCGGTGGCCTTCTTCCGCGACATGGGCGAGGAATACAAGGCCGAGATCATCGAGTCGATCCCGGCCGACGAGACGCTGTCGCTGTACACCCAGGGCGAATTCACCGACCTGTGCCGCGGCCCGCACGTGCCCGACACCGGCAAGCTGCGCGCGTTCAAGCTGATGAAGGTGGCTGGCGCCTATTGGCGCGGCGATTCGGACAACGCGATGCTGACCCGCATCTACGGCACCGCGTGGCTCAACGACAAGCAGCTCAAGGCCTACCTCACGCAGCTGGAGGAGGCCGAAAAGCGCGACCACCGCAAGATCGGCAAGGCCATGGACCTGTTCCACCAGCAGGAGGAAGGCCCGGGCATGGTGTTCTGGCACCCCAAGGGCTGGGCGCTGTGGCAGCAGGTCGAGCAGTACATGCGCAAGGTGTACCGCGACTCCGGCTACAAGGAGGTGCGCGGACCGCAGATCCTCGACGTGTCGCTGTGGAAGAAGTCCGGCCACTGGGACAACTACAAGGACAACATGTTCTTCACCGAGTCGGAGAAGCACACCTACGCGGTCAAGCCGATGAACTGCCCGGGCCACGTGCAGATCTACAACGCCGGCCTGCACAGCTACCGCGACCTGCCGATCCGCTATGGCGAGTTCGGCGGCTGCCACCGCAACGAGCCGTCCGGCGCGCTGCACGGGTTGATGCGCGTGCGCGCGTTCACCCAGGACGATGGCCACGTGTTCTGCACGCCGGAGCAGGTCGAATCCGAGGTCACCGCCTTCCACGCCCAGGCCATGAAGGTGTACGAGGACTTCGGTTTCGAGCACATCGAGCTGAAGATCGCGCTGCGTCCGGACGACCGCATCGGTTCGGACGCGGTCTGGGACGCCTCCGAGGACGCCCTGCGCAGCGCGCTTGCGCGCGGCTGGCGTCGAATGGGACGAGCTGCCCGGCGAGGGCGCCTTCTACGGCCCCAAGATCGAATACCACATGCGCGATTCGATCGGCCGCGGCTGGCAGGTCGGCACCATGCAGGTGGACTTCTCCATGCCCGAGCGGCTGGGTGCCGAATACGTGGATGAGCACAGCCAGCGCCGGCATCCGGTCATGCTGCACCGTGCCATCGTCGGTTCGATGGAGCGTTTCATCGGTATCCTGATCGAGCATCATGCGGGACAGTTTCCGACCTGGCTGGCGCCGGTGCAGGCGGTGGTGATGAACATCACCGACGCCCAAGGCGAGTATGCTGCTGAGGTTGCGCAAGTCCTTGTCGAGAAAGGGTTCCGCGTCGAAGCGGATTTGCGCAATGAAAAGGTCGGCTATAAAATCCGCGAACATACGTTGGCAAAGGTGCCCTACCTGCTAGTCGTGGGAGACCGCGAAAAGGAAGCAGGCGCCGTGGCCGTGCGTAGCCGGAACGGCGAAGACCTGGGCAGCATGCCCGTGACGGACTTCGCCGCCCGGCTGGAGACCGAGAGCCGGCACTGAGCCGGATACGGTCAAACATTGTCATTCACTGGAGGACGAGGTATCGCCACCCCTGACAACAAGCGTAATCGCCGCAACCACGAAATCCGCGTGCCGCAGATGCGCGTGATTGATGCCGAAGGCGAACAGGTCGGCATCGTGAGTCGCGACGAAGCGTTGGCCATGGCCGAGGAGGCCGGCCTGGACCTGGTGGAAATCCAGCCCAACGCCGAGCCGCCGGTCTGCCGCATCATGGACTTCGGCAAGCACAAGTTCGAACAGCAGAAGAAGGCCAACGCGGCGCGCAAGAAGACCAAGAAGATCGAGATCAAGGAAGTCAAGTTCCGTCCCAACACGGACGTGGGCGACTACCAGATCAAGCTCCGCAACATCCTGCGTTTCCTTGAAGTGGGCGACAAGGTCAAGGTGACCATCCGCTTCCGTGGTCGCGAGATGGCTCATCAGGAGCTGGGTCGCGAACTGGCCAAGCGGGTGCAGGAAGATGTGGGCGAGCATGGCGTGGTCGAGCAGTTTCCGCGCCAGGAAGGCCGCCTGATGGTCATGATGCTGGGTCCGCCCAAGAACGTCTGAGCGCGCCCGCAAGTCCTTGATCCACCACGACCCCCTGCGTCTGGCTCGCGGGGGAGCCGCCCGTGGCGCAAGACTTCCCCAGCGGGTGAAGTTCATAGTAGAATTCGCGATTCGGCCCGACTGGACGGGCCATGACAAGCCGATCCGGGCAGGACGGAAAGCACCGCGCAGCGGTCGCCGGGATCAGTCGAATAAAACCCAAGGGACGCAATCATGCCCAAGATCAAGACCAACCGGGCCGCTGCCAAGCGGTTCCGCAAGACGGCGACCGGCAAGTTCAAGGCCGGCCATGCCTTCAAGTCGCACATCCTGACCAAGAAGTCGACCAAGCGTAAGCGCGGTCTGCGTGCGCCCAACCACGTCCATGAGAGCGACCGCAAGTCCGTCGCCCGCATGCTGCCGTACGCTTAAGGATCAGGAGTAGACCACCATGGCACGAGTCAAGCGGGGCGTCATCGCCCGTCGTCGTCACAAGAAGATCATCGGTCGCGCGAAGGGCTACTACAATGCCCGCCGCAAGGTTTATCGCGTCGCCAACCAGGCCGTCATCAAGGCCGGCCAGTACGCCTACATCGGCCGCAAGCAGAAGAAGCGCCAGTTCCGTTCGCTGTGGATCGTGCGCATCAACGCTGCGGCGCGCATGTTCGACCTGTCCTACAGCCGCCTGATCAATGGCCTGAACAAGGCCGGCATCGAGGTCGACCGCAAGGTCCTGGCCGACATCGCCGTGCACGACATCAAGGCCTTCGGCGCGATCGCCGCGCAGGCCAAGGCCGCGCTGGACGGCAAGGTTGCGCCGAAGCCGGCCGCCAAGCCCGCCGCCGCCAAGAAGTCCGCGCCGAAGAAGGCCGCCGCCGCTGGCGACGACCTGACCAAGATCGAGGGCATCGGCCCGAAGATCGGTGAAGTGCTCGCCGCCGCCGGCGTCGGCACCTACGCCGAACTGGCCGCGGCGTCGGCCGAGAAGCTCGGCGAAATCCTGCACGAGGCCGGCAGCCGCTATGCCTCGCACGACCCGGGCACGTGGCCGCAGCAGGCCGAGCTGGCCGCTGCCGGCAAGTTCGACGAGCTCAAGGACCTGCAGGACAAGCTCAAGGGCGGTCGCGTCGCCTGAAAGCCATGATCGCCGCCAGTGCGCGGTGATGACGCAGTATCCTCATGCGGGGAAGGGCGCGAGTCCTTCCCCGCATGCGTTTTGAGGGGGCGGAGAAGCGCCCGGCAGAGGACGACAGGCCGCAGATCGATGAGCGATATCGAATCCCAGGTCCGCGACGCGCTCGCGGACATCGAACGAACCGACAGCCTGGATGCGCTGCAGGCCCTGCGCGTATCGCTGCTGGGAAAGTCCGGCAGCATCACCGCGCAGCTGAAAAGCCTGGGCGCGCTGCCCGCGGAGGAGCGCAAGGCGGCCGGTGCCGCGATCAACCGGGGCAAGGTGCGCGTGTCCGAGGCGCTGGACGCGCGTCGCGAGGCCCTGCAGGACGCGGCCCTGGAACAGCGCCTGGCCTCCGAGCGCATCGACGTCACGCTGCCCGGGCGCGACGGCGTGCGCGGTGGGCTGCATCCGGTCATGCGCGCGCTGGACCGCATCGCCGACATCTTCGAGCGGCTCGGCTACCAGCGTGCCGAAGGCCCGGAGATCGAGGACGACTGGCACAACTTCGAGGCCCTCAATTTCCCGCCGAACCATCCGGCGCGGACCATGCACGACACGTTCTACTTCCCCGACGGGCGACTGTTGCGCACGCACACCTCGCCGGTGCAGATCCGCGCGCTGAAGGACCGCCAGCCGCCCGTCCGCATCATCGCCCCGGGCAAGGTCTACCGCAGCGATTCGGACCAGACCCACTCGCCGATGTTCCACCAGATCGAAGGCCTGCTGGTCGACGAGACCTCCAGCTTCGCCGATCTCAAGGGCACTCTCGCGGCCTTCGTGCGCGCCTTCTTCGAACGCGATTTCGAGATGCGCTTCCGCCCCAGCTACTTCCCGTTCACCGAGCCCTCGGCCGAGCTGGACATCCGCTGGGACACGGCCGATGGCGGCGAGCGCTGGATGGAGGTGCTCGGTTGCGGCATGGTGCATCCGAACGTGCTGGCCAACTGCGGCATCGACCCGGAGCGCTACACCGGATTCGCCTTCGGCATCGGCGTGGAGCGCTTCGCCATGCTGCGCTACGGCGTGAACGACCTGCGCGCGTTCTTCGAGAACGACCTGAGGTTCCTCAGGCAGTTTGCGTGAGGCGCGGAGTCGGGGCGTGGACGCGCGGCACCGCCGGCTTGCGATGACGCCCCCGGAACCAGCCCCATCCGCCAATCCAATTTCACGATTCCCGGCTTCCCAACCATGAAATTCTCCGAAAACTGGCTGCGCCAACTCGTCGACATCGATGCCGATCGCGAAGCGCTCGTGCAGCGCCTGACCATGGCCGGCCTGGAGGTCGAGGACGTCCAGGTGCTCGGCGCCGCGCTGGATGGCGTGGTGGTCGGCGAGATCGTCGCCGCCGAGCCGCACCCGGACGCCGATCGCCTCAGGGTCTGCCGCGTCGAGGCGGGTCTGGATGAGCCGTTGACCATCGTCTGCGGCGCGCCCAATGCGCGCGTCGGCCTGAAGGCGCCGCTGGCCACGGTGGGCGCGCGGTTGCCGGGGGGCATCGCCATCAAGCAGGCGAAGCTGCGCGGCGTGGCCTCGTCGGGGATGCTGTGTTCGGGCAAGGAGCTGGGCGTGGATGCCGATGCCTCCGGTCTGATGGAGCTGCCCGCCGATGCCCGTGCCGGTGCGCCTCTGGTCGACGTGCTCGGTCTTCCGGATGCGGCCATCGAGGTCGGCCTGACGCCCAATCGTCCCGACTGTCTGGGCATGTGGGGCCTGGCGCGCGATGTCGCCGCCCAGTTCGGCGGCCAGTTGCGCATCGAGGTTCCCGAGGACGTGCCCGCGGCGACCGCCACCGGGCGCGGCATACGGCTCGAGGCCGGCGCGGCCTGTCCGCGCTACCTCGGGCGGATTGTCGAAGGCATCGATCCGGCCGCGCCGACCCCGCTGTGGATGGCCGAGCGCCTGCGTCGCGCGGGCCTGCGACCGATCAGCGTGGTGGTCGACGTCACCAACTACGTGATGCTGGAAACCGGCCAGCCCCTGCACGCCTTCGACAACGACGCCCTGCACGGCGACATCGTGGTACGCCATGCCGCCGCCGGGGAGAAGCTGACCCTGCTCGACGGCAACACGGTCGAGTTGAACCCGGACTTCCTGATGATCGCCGACGGGAAGGCCCCGCTGGCCGTGGCCGGCATCATGGGCGGCAAGGATTCCAGCGTCACCGACACCACCCGCGACGTGTTCCTGGAGAGCGCGCATTTCGCCCCGGACGCGATCGGCGGCCGGGCCCGCAAGCTCGGCCTGCATACCGATGCCTCGCACCGTTTCGAGCGTGGGGTCGATCCCGAGCTGCCGCGCCTGGCGCTGCAGCGGGCCACGGCCCTGTTGTGCGCTCTGGCCGGCGGCCAGCCCGGGCCGGTGCTGGACGCCGAGCGCAGCGCGGACCTTCCGCGTCGCCACGCGGTCACGCTGCGCCGCCAGCGCCTGGCGCGGGTGCTGGGCATTGATATCGCCGATGCCGAGGTACGGCGCATTCTCGAAGCGCTGCAATGCCGCGTCGAGGACACCGACGATGGCTGGCGCGCGGTGCCGCCCAGCCACCGGTTCGACATCGAACGCGAGGAGGACCTCATCGAGGAGGTCATCCGCATCCACGGCTACGAGAAGGTACCCACGCATGCGCCCTCGGGCGAGCTGACGCTGGTGGCCGATCCGGAAGCGCGACTGAAATCGCGCGACCTGGCGCGCCAGCTGGCCGCGCGCGACTACCAGGAAGCCATCTGCATGGCCTTCGTCAGCGACGACCTGCTGCAGTCCTGGCGATTCGACGGGGATCGGGTGGCGCTGTCCAACCCGTTGTCGGCCGACCTGGCGGTGATGCGGCCCTCGCTGCTGCCCGGCCTGGTCGAGGCGCTGCGCCGCAATCGCGCGCGCCAGCAGGGCCGGGTGCGGCTGTTCGAGCTGGGTCACGTGTTCGCACCCGGCGACGGCGCGCCGAACGAGGCCGACCAGCTGGCCTTCGTCGCCTGCGGCAGCGCGCATGCCGAGCAGTGGGGGCAGCCCGCGAGGGAGGCCGATATCCATGACCTGAAGGGCGACCTGGAGTCATTGCTGGCGATGACGGCCACCCCGTCGGCCTGGCGTTTCGACGACCAGGATCTTCCGCACTGGCTGCACCCGGGGCGTGGCGCGCGCGTGCTGCGCGACGGCACCCTGGCCGGCTATCTCGGTGAACTGCATCCGCGGCTGGCCGCGACCCTCGACCTGGACGACACCATCCTGCTGGCGCAACTGGATCTCGAGAATGTGTTGCCGCGCACATTGCCGCGCGCCGTGGCGATTTCGCGCTTTCCCTCGGTGCGCCGGGACCTTGCGGTGGAACTCCCCGAGGCGGTGTCATGGGGCGTCGTGGAGCGAACCGTACGCGACACGTTGGGCGCACGATTGGCGCAATTGCAGCTGTTTGACCGCTATAGCGGCAAAGGTTTGGGTGATGGTCGCAAAAGTCTCGCTATGGGCTTGATTTTGCAGGACGCTTCACGCACTCTTACCGATGAGGACGCGGACCGTTGTGTGGCCGATGCATTGGCCGCACTGGAACGCGATTGCATGGCGCGACTGCGAGGGTGAAATGGCGCTGACCAAGGCAGACATGGCCGAGCAGCTGTTTCTCGAAGTAGGCTTGAACAAGCGTGAGGCGAAGGAATTCGTCGATGCCTTTTTCGAATCTCTTCGCGAAGCGCTCGAACGGGGGGAGCAGGTGAAATTGTCCGGTTTCGGCAACTTCGACCTGCGCCAGAAGAATCAGCGCCCGGGACGCAACCCCAAGACAGGCGAGGAAATTCCCATTTCCGCCCGTCGCGTGGTCACTTTCCGTCCGGGTCAGAAGCTCAAGGTGCGAGTCGAAGGCTATGCTGGACCCAGGCAGTAACGCAGAACTACCTGTTATCCCGGCCAAGCGCTACTTCACCATTGGTGAGGTCAGCGAGCTTTGCGCCGTCAAGCCGCACGTGCTGCGCTACTGGGAGCAGGAGTTTCCGGCCCTCAAGCCGGTCAAGCGCCGCGGCAACCGGCGCTACTACCAGCGCCATGACGTGCTGATGATCCGCCAGATCCGTTCGCTGCTGTACGAGCAGGGCTTCACCATCACCGGCGCCCGCGCGCGACTGGAAGGCGGCGATGCTCAGATCGAGTCCAGCATGTCGCAGCAGATCGTGCATCAGGTGCGCATGGAGCTCGAGGAAGTCCTCGACATCCTGCGTCACTGACGCCTGCGTACCTATCGTTCTCTGGCGCGATCGGCTAGAATCGCGCCTCCTGTTTGCCGCCCGTCGGGGCGTAGCGCAGCCTGGTAGCGCACTACAATGGGGTTGTAGGGGTCGCGAGTTCGAATCTCGCCGCCCCGACCATCGCGGCAGCATGAATCCTGAAACCGGCGTCCCTGGGCGCCGGTTTTTGTTTGGCCGGCGCTTGGCGAGGCCATGCCGGCCCGTAAGAAGTCCGCGC
This sequence comes from uncultured Gammaproteobacteria bacterium, assembly GCA_963821885.1. Lineage (GTDB taxonomy): Bacteria > Pseudomonadota > Gammaproteobacteria > Xanthomonadales > Rhodanobacteraceae > Oleiagrimonas. The sequence goes on from CAWGFN010000003.1 coordinate 421,031, forward strand.
GCGGTGCTCAGACCCAGACGTCGTTGTCGGCCCGCATCGGCCCTCCGGCGTCGCCGGTGTTCACCACGCCACGCGGCTCGACCAGCATGACGTGGCACTCCGAAGCGGCGCGAGGGCGGTGCTCGACGCCCCTGGGCACCACGTACATCTCTCCGGCGCGCAGGTGCACGCAACCGTCGCGCAGCTCGATGTCCAGTTCGCCGTCGAGCACCAGGAACACCTCGTCGGTGTCCTTGTGGTCGTGCCAGACGAATTCGCCCTCGAGCTTGACCAGCTTGAACTGGTAGTCGTTCATCTGCGCGACCACGCGCGGTTTCCAGTGATCGTCGATGCGGGCCAGCTTCTCGGCGAGGTTGATGGCACCGGTCGTCATGGGTCGATCTCCAGGTCTCAGTAGAGCAGGCGCGTGCGCACGGTGCCGTCGATGGCCGAGAGCTGCTGCTTGATCGTTTCGGCGGCCGCCTCGCTGGCGCTGATGTCGATCACCACGTAGCCGATCTCGCCGTCGGTCTGCAGGTACTGGCCGTCGATGTTGATGTCATCGCGCGAGAACACGTCGTTGATCCGCGAGAGCATGCCGGGCACGTTGCGGTGGATGTGCAGCAGGCGACGGCTTTGCGGGTGCCCGGGCAGCGCGACCTCGGGGAAGTTGACGGCCGACAGCGTCGAGCCATTGTCGCTGTAACGGATCAGCTTGGCCGCCACTTCCTGGCCGATATTGGCCTGGGCCTCCTGGGTGCTGCCGCCCACGTGCGGGCTCAGCAGCACGTTGTCGAAGGCGCGCAGCGGGGAGACGAATTCCTCGCCCTGGCTCTTGGGCTCGCGCGGGAACACGTCGACCGCCGCGCCGCCCAGGTGGCCACTGTCGAGCGCCGTGGCCAGCGCGTCGATGTCCACCACGTTGCCGCGCGAGGCATTGATCAGCATGCTGCCCGGGCGCATGGCCGCGATCTCCTCGTGGCCGATCAGGTTGGCGGTTTCCGGCGTCTGCGGCACGTGCAGGGTGACCACGTCCGAAGCGCGCAGCAGGGTGGACAGGTCCGCGGCGGGGGTCGCGTTGCCCAGCGCCAGCTTGGACTCGATGTCATGGAAGATCACGCGCATGCCCAGGGCCTCGGCCAGCACGCCGACCTGGGTGCCGATATGGCCATAGCCGATGATGCCCAGGGTCTTGCCGCGCACCTCGTAGCTGCCATCGGCGCTCTTGAGCCACTCGCCGCGATGCGCCGCGGCGTTGCGCTCGGGGATGCGGCGCATCAGCAGGATGGTTTCGGCCAACACCAGTTCGGCCACGCTGCGGGTGTTGGAATAGGGGGCGTTGAACACCGGGATGCCGCGCTTGCGCGCGGTGTCGAGCGCCACCTGGTTGGTGCCGATGCAGAAGCAGCCGATCGTGAACAGGCGCCGCGCCTGGGCCAGCACCTCGTCGGTGAGCTGCGTGCGCGAGCGCAGGCCGACCACGTGCGCGTCCTCGATGGCTTTCTTCAACTGATCGTGGGGCAGTGCCTTGTCGTGGTACTCGATGCGCGTGTATCCGGCGGACTTGAAGGCGGCCACGGCGGTTGGGCTGACCCCTTCCAGCAGCAGGATCTTGAGGTCTTCACGGGGAAACGAGGTCTTCATGACGGTGCGTGGTTCCGCGATCGGAGGCAAGCGCCGACTATGCCAGAGAGGGTCGGGCGGCGGAAATGACGCCTTGTCGCGGAGCCGTCCCGGCCTTGCCGTACACTGCGGGTCTCCCTCATCCACCGCCTGCCGCCATGTCCGACCCGATAGCCGCGTTGCGCCAGATGCTTTCCGCCGACCGCGTGCTCACCGATGCCGGTGACCTCGAGCACTACGGCCGCGACTGGACGCGGCAGTATCCCCCGGCACCGCTGGCGGTGGTGTTTCCCGAAACCGCCGAGGAAGTGCAGGCGCTGGTGCGCTGGGCCATCGAGGCGAAGGTGGCGATCGTGCCGTCCGGCGGGCGCACCGGGCTGTCCGGCGGCGCGGTGGCCATGCATGGCGAACTGGTGGTCTCGTTCGAGCGCATGAACCGGGTGCTCGATTTCGATCCGGTCGACCGCACGCTGACCGTGCAGGCCGGCGTGGTGACCGAGGTCGTGCAGAACGTGGCCCGCGAGCACGGCCTGTACTATCCGGTCGATTTCGGCAGCCGCGGCTCGAGCCAGATCGGCGGCAACATCGCCACCAATGCCGGCGGCATCAAGGTGATCCGCTACGGCCTCACGCGCGACTGGGTGGCGGGCCTGAAGGTGGTGACCGGCAGCGGCGAGCTGCTGGAGTGCAACCGCGGCCTGGTCAAGAACGCCACCGGCTATGACCTGAGGCACCTGTTCATCGGTTCCGAGGGCACCCTGGGCCTGGTGGTCGAGGCCACCCTGCGCCTGGCCGATCCGCCCCCGCCGTTGCAGGTCATGCTGCTGGCGGCGCCGGACATGGACGCGGTCATGCGGGTGTTCGCGGCCTTCCGCCAGCGCCTGGCGCTGACCGCTTTCGAGTTCTTCACCGACCGCGCCATGGCCGCGGTGCTGGCGCACGGCGGCAAGCGTCCCTACGGGAGCGATGCGCCCTGCCATGTGCTGGTCGAGTACGAGGCCGTGGACGCGTCCGCGCAGGACGCCGCGCTGGCGGTGTTCGAGCAGGCGGCGGAGGAAGGCTGGGTGATCGACGGGGTGATGGCGCACAGCGAGGCCCAGGCCGCCGAGCTGTGGCGCCTGCGCGAGGGCATCACCGAGGCCATCGCCCCGCGCACGCCCTACAAGAACGATATCGCGGTGAGGGTCTCGCGGGTGGTGCCTTTCCTGGACGAGATGCAGGCCTTGTTCGCCGACGAGTACCCCGACATGGAGGTCGTCTGGTTCGGCCACATCGGCGATGGCAACCTGCATGTCGGTGTGTTGCGTCCCGGGGACATGGGCATGGATGCCTTCGTGCGCGAATGCGGCCGCGTCACCGCGCTGCTGTGCCGGGTGCTCGAGCGCCACGGCGGCAGCATATCCGCCGAGCACGGCGTGGGCCTGCTGAAGAAGCCCTACCTGGGTTCGGTCCGTTCGGACGCGGACATCGAGCTGATGCGCCAGATCCGGCGGGTGTTCGATCCGCACGGGATCCTCAACCCGGGCAAACTGATGGACCCGGCCTGAGGCCTGCATTCAGGCGCCTGCAGCCGGTATCCTAGGGGTTTGCGCCGGAGCCCGATCCCGATGAGCACGCCCATCCGCTCGCTGTACCCGCCGATCGAACCCTATGCCAGCGGCATGCTGCCGGTGTCGGAGACGCACACGCTGTATTTCGAGCAGTGCGGCAACCCCGAGGGCAAGCCGGTGGTGTTCCTGCATGGTGGACCGGGCGGTGGCTGCAATGCCGACTGCCGCCGCTTCTTCGACCCCGAGGCCTACCGCATCATCCTGTTCGACCAGCGCGGCTGCGGTCGCTCCACGCCGCACGCGGAGCTGACCGACAACACCACCTGGCACCTGGTGGCCGACATGGAGCGCCTGCGCGAACACCTGGACATCGCGCGCTGGCAGGTGTTCGGCGGTTCCTGGGGCTCGACCCTGGCGCTGGCGTATGCCGAGACCCATCCGGACCGGGTCAGCGAGCTGGTCCTGCGTGGCATCTTCATGCTGCGCCGGAGCGAGCTGGAGTGGTTCTACCAGGGTGGCGCCGACATGCTGTACCCGGATGCCTGGGAGACCTATCTCTCGGCGATCCCGGAAGTGGAGCGCGGCGACATGATGAGCGCCTACTACCGGCGACTGACCAGCGGTGACGCCGAGGTACGCCTGGCGGCGGCCAAGGCCTGGTCGATCTGGGAGGCCAGCACCAGCTTCCTGATGCCCAATCGCGAATACATCGACACCGCCGGTGGCGATGACTTCGCCACCGCGTTCGCGCGCATCGAGTGCCACTACTTCGTGCACGGCGGGTTTTTCGAGCACGACGGGCAACTGCTCGCCAACGCCGGGCGACTGGCGGACATTCCCGCCGTGATCGTGCAGGGGCGTTACGACGTGGTGTGCCCGCTGCGCAGCGCCTGGGACCTGCATCGGGCGTGGCCGCAGGCGGATCTGCGCATCGTGCAGAACGCGGGTCACTCGAGCTTCGAGCCCGGGATCCTGCACGAGCTGGTCGAGGCGACCGATCGCTTCAGGGGCCGCCGGGACTGACGGTGCCCGCCACGCAAGCCGGCTGGTTCACGGCGGCGCGTGGCCATCATCCATGCATGAGGTCACCGCCGAACCGACGCCCGCGAGCGGGCGCCGGTGCGGGGTGTCCGGATTACTTGCCGGAAGTCGGCTTGACGCCCGGCTTGGCCTTGGCCACGGCGGCCTTCTTGGCCGGGTGCTTCCTGGCGTGGTGCTTGGCCTTGGCGTGATGCGCGGCCTTCTTGTGCATGGCGACCTTGGCGTGGTGCGCCTTCTTGTGCATCGCCTTCTTGGCCGGCGCGGCGGCCGGCGTCGCCGGCTTGGCCTGGGCGGCCAGCACCGGCTGGGTCATGAAGGCACCACAGAACAGCGCAACGGCCACGGCCGCGCCGAGACGGATCTTGATCGACATCGAGACATCCCCGAAAGCATCCGGCGGAATTGCCGGCGGATGCGATCCTACGCCTGAGGATGGGCGGCGAACATCCCCCCCTGCAGGCGTGTTGGCGACCGTTCAGATGAGCCCCGGGCCGGCCGCGGAAGGTCGTGCAAGGCACTGAAAGGAAAGGGCCCGCCGAAGCGGGCCCCGTCCGGTGATCCGTTCGGGATCAGTGATGCCGGTGGTGCTGGTGAGGGTGGTGGCCGTGTGCCCGCCCGCTCTTGCCGTGCGGGCCGTGCGGGCGGGCCAGGTCGAGCACGAAGCCATCGTGGTCGGACACGCCCACGGCCTTGTCCAGGCCACTGGCGCTGGCGTCCAGGTACTGGGTCTGGTCCGGTGCGTCGATGTTCCCGCGGCCGTACTCGAAGCGCATGAAGTAGTGGCGGGCCACGATGTTGAGCAACGCCTGGTCGAGCACCTGGGCCACGGGCACGTCGCGGCCCGAATCACGCGAACCGGCGCTTGTGTAGCCCTGGATCTGCCCCAGCTGCTCGGTGAACAGGAACGAATAACGATCGTTCCCGGGCACCGAATCGACGGCGTTCCACAGCGACGGGGAGACGATGTTGCCACCCAGGTCCAGCAGGTTGGCGCTGTCGTCGTAGGTGCCGGCGATGGCGCCGACCACGTCGGTCCAGCCGTCGGTGAACGGATAGGCGTTGAAGTCGCCCATCACGATCAGCGGCATGTTGCGGTAGCGCGGGTCGGTCTGCAGGTTCTGCACGAACTGCGCGGTTTCCTTGGCCTGCTCGAAACGCTTCAGGCGATTGCGGTCGGCGCTGCTGCCGCTGTCCACGCCGATGCGCGACTTCGGATGCACCGCCAGCACGTGGAAGGCGAAGCTGCCGTGGCCGCGCAGGCGACCTTCCAGCAGCAGCGGCGGGCGATCCTGCAGGTAGGCGGTCTGGCCGCTGGCCGGATCGGTCCAGGTGGTGTCGCCACCCAGTTGCTGGATGCCGGTGACCATGACCCGCTCGCTGCGCACCAGGAAACCGACGTCGATGCCGCTGGGGTCGTGGCCTTCCACCAGGTAGGGAACGTACTGGGTGCCCCAGTCGCCGTTGAGCTGGTCGGCCAGCTGCTGCAGGACGCCGATGTTCTCCACTTCCTCCACCGACAGCACGTCGGGACGCTTGAGCACGCCGCCGATGTACTGCGACAGGCGCTGCAGCTTCACCGCCAGCTCGGCGGCATCGGGCTCGCCGCGGTCGCCGCAGGTGTAGGTGGTGTTGCCGGCGACGGTGTCGCACAGGCGCAGCAGGTTCAGGTTGCCCAGTCGCAGCGTGCCCTGGCCGACGCGGTCGTCGACCGGACGCGGCATGGCGTTGTCGTGGGTGACCTGGATCTGCGTCGGCCACAGCTCGTAGTCGCCGTAGTCGTAGCTCATCACGCCGGTCGCCGTGAACTTCGAGCCACCGTTGTACCCGGTGCCGTTGGGCACCGCGCCCAGCGCGTCGGCGTCGACCTCGAACACCTCGGGGTTGCCGTCCCACACGCCCGAGTTCACGTCCGAGGGCGCATCGCCGAACGGCACGCCCTGGCTGCGCAGCGAGCGCACGCCGCCGGCGCTGGCGAAGAACTCCGCGTACGGATCGTTGCTGTAGTACTGGTTGCCGCGATCGACGATGCCGTCGGCGACGGTCACGCGCATGCCTTCGAAGCACTCGAAGTTGGTGTCGCCGCACGACAGGTGAGCCGGGTCCATCGACGGCGTGTGCGCGTCGAACACCACGGCGGCCGGCAGGGCGTTGCCCTGGCTGTCCACGCTGACCGTGGCGCTGCCCATCTCGGTCAGGCCGTAGTACTCGCTGACCTTGCCCTGCACGTCGACCGCGTCGCCCACGGCCACGCTCGGTGCCTGGCCGGTGTAGACGTAGACGCCGTTGGAGGTCATGCGGTCATGGTCGTCGCGCGCGTCGGGCGTCTGCATGAAGAAGCCGTTGGGACCGAGCGCGGTGACGATGTTGCCGAGCGTGCGCACGGTCTGGCCCTCGTACGGCGAGCTGCTGCCGCTGCCCTGGATCTGGAAGATCTCGACCGTGGCGATGTCGTCGTTGAGGATCGCGCCGATCGCTTCGCCATCGCCGATCGCCAGGCCCGTGGACGGGCTGTCCAGGCGCACGAAGAAGTCCTCGTCCGGCTCCACGGTGGTGTCGCCGTGGACCGTGACATCGACGCTGGCGGTGCTGGCGCCCGGCGCGAAGCTGACCACCTGGTCGAGCGCGTCATAGTCGTGGTCGGCCACCGTGGCGGTGTCATCGGCGGTGCTCACGTGCACGCTGGCGCCACCGGCCGGAGCCGGCTGGCTCAGCGTCAGGGTGAAGCTCAGCTGCCGGTCGCCGCTGTCGCCTTCCTGGATCGAGGCGTCGGCCACCGACACGCTCAGGCCCACGGCGGTGCATGCACTGGCCGCGTTGTGCGGATCGGAGGGCTGCTGCAGGGCGAAGTCAGCGGCATTGTCATCGGTGTCCTGCACCGCGCCGGTGCTGTCGCTGAGGCGCGCGTAGCCGCGGTCGGCGTTGGTCGAGCCCAGCGACGCCAGGCGGGTGCCCTCGCCGAAGGCCGAGCCCGAGCTCAGGCCGACCTGGTCGATGATGGTGCCGCCGGCATCGACCAGGGCCAGGCCACCGGTATCGGTCACGCCGGTCTTGTAGTCGATGTCGCCGGTCACGCTGCCCGAATAGCCGTTGCTGGCCGCGTTGGTCAGCAGCAGGTAGCAGCCTGGGGCGATCGAGGTGCCCGCCGGAAGGGTGGCGCGGGTGCCCACCGTGCCCGAGGCGTTGGAGGCACGGAACTGGTAGCCACCCACGTCCACCGCTGTGGGTCCGCCGTTGTGCAACTCGACGAATTCGTCGTTGCCGCCCTGCGGGCCGCGCACGCGGAACTGGCTGATCGTGAGGTCCGATGCCAGGGCGGGCATCGCCGCCAGCAGCATCGCGAGGGCCGCGCCGAGCACGGCAAAACGTCCGGGATGTTTCATGGTTCTCCTCCCCATGTCCATGTGAATGTCCCCCATCTCCCCCAAGATAGGCCGGTCCTTTTACGTGCCGATGACGGTGGCGTCGCGAGGACGCGCTGCATCGGCCCGGGCGCGACCGGGACGCCCGGATCCTGCCTCAGCGGCTGCCGGATGGATCCTGGCGGGTACCGAAGATGCGATCGCCGGCATCCCCCAGGCCGGGCAGGATGTAGCGGTTCTCGTTGAGCCGCTCGTCGATCGCCGCGGTGTAGATCTCGATGTCCGGATGCACCGCCGTCACGCGTTCCAGCCCCTCCGGCGCCGCGACCAGGAACAGGCCCTTGATGCGCCGGCAGCCGGCGGCCTTGAGCATGTCGACCGTGGCGATGAGGCTGCCCGCGGTGGCCAGCATCGGATCGACGATCATCGCCGTGCGCTCGTCCATGCGGCCCGTCAGCTTCTCGTAGTAGGTCATCGGCTGGTGCGTGGTTTCGTCGCGCTGCAGGCCGACCACGCTGACCTTGGCGGCGGGAATCATGTCCAGCACGCCCGGCAGCATGCCCAGGCCGGCGCGCAGGATCGGCACGATGGTGATCTTGCGGCCCTTGATGCGCCGCACCGTGACGGTGCCGGCCCAGCCTTCCACCTCGGTGTCCTCGGTTTCCAGGTCGCGCGTGGCTTCATAGGTCAGCAGCGAGGCGATCTCGCCGGCCAGCTCGCGGAAGTGCTTGGTGCTGAGGTCGGCCTTGCGCATCAGGCCCAGCTTGTGGCGGATCAGCGGGTGGTCGACTTCGACGATCTTCATGGGCGCTCGATTCCGTTGCAGTGTCTTGCGATCATCCTCGAAGGATAGCCGCTCCATCGCCGGGGCGTACGCGGATACGGCACGCGGGCAAAGAAAAGGCGCGCCGTCCGAAACGGCGCGCCCTTGTTGTCGCGACGGGTGGAATCAGGCCGCTTCGGCGTTGCGCTTGCGCGGTCCCTCGGTCAGCGCCTGGCGCACGTTGGCGATGATCAGGTCGACCTCGGCGCTGGTGACGTTGAAGTGCGGCGTGAAGCGCAGCGAATTGGTGCCGCCGTGGATGACGCCCACGCCATGCTCGCGCATGTACTCCTCGGTCGAGCCGTCGCCGTAGCACTTGAAGCTCGGATCCAGCTCGCAGGAGAACAGCAGGCCGGTGCCCTGGACCTTGGTGATCAGGCCGCCCAGCTCGTCCTTCAGCGCGTTGAGCTTGTCGACGAACTCGCGGCCGCGATCGCGGATGTTGTCGCGCACGCCCTGGTCGATCTGCGCCAGGGTGGCGCAGGCCACGTCCAGCGCGCGCGGGTTGGCGGTCATGGTGTTGCCGTACACGCCCTTGCGATACATCTTCGCGGTGTGCTCGCTCACGGCCAGCACGGACAGCGGGTACTGGCCGGCGTTGAGCGCCTTGGAGAAGGTCTCCATGTCCGGCGCGTCCAGGTCCTGGAAACCCGGGTAGTCGACGATCGACAGCACGCCGTTGGTGCGCAGGCCGGCCTGGATCGAGTCCACCAGCAGCAGCGTGCCGTGATCCCTGGTCAGGCGACGCGCGGCGGCGTAGAACTCCGGCGTCACGGCGCGCCCGGGGTCGCCTTCGCCCATCACCGGCTCCAGGAACATGGCCTCGATGTGCCAGCCCTGCTTGTCCGCCTCGGCGAAGGCATCCTCGAGCTGCTGCACGTTGTAGGGCTCGACGATGACCAGCTCGTGGTCATGCTTGGCGAAGCTGGCCAGGTACTTGAGATAGGTCGAACGGGTCGAGTCCGAATACATGGCCGGCAGGCTGGTGCGGCCGTGGAAGGCGCCCTTGACGGCGATCCGCTTGACCTGGCGGCCGGCGTGCGGCGCGCCCTCGGCGGTCATCTCCTTGCTGTTGATGTCGGCGAAGCGGCCGGCCAGGCCGACCGATTCCGAGCCCGAGTTCAGGCACAGGTAGCGCGCGTAGGGATTGCCGCCGGCGCGGGTGTGGCCCAGTTCCTTGTTCAGGGCCGTCGTCAGGCGCATCTGCGCGATCGACGGCGTCATCACGTTGGCCATCACCTGCGGCTTGCACATCGCCTCGTGCACGGCCGGGTTGTTGTGGCCGAAGCCGAGCATGCCGTAGCCACCGTTGTCGTGCAGGACGGCGCCCTTCAGGGTCACGATCCACGGGCCGCGCGCGGCGGCCGGCAGGTACGGGTTGACCGCGTCATCGGGGTAGAAGTTGATGAAGCCGGCCTGGGCCTGCTGCATCTGCTCGCTCTCGTCGAGCTTGAGGAAGTCGCCGAATTCGTCGCGCAGCTCGCGGTGACGGGCCAGGGCGTCCTCGATGGCGCCGGCCAGCGCCGGATCGGCGAGGAAGCGCTCGATGGTGGCCTCGTCCAGTCCGGTGGTGCGCGCGTTGCCGCCAAATTCGCGCATCTCGCGCAGCATCTCGATCGGTCCCATGCCAGTCTCCTCCAGGTCTCGTGGGGCGCCCCGCACGGCGGTGCGGATTGCGCTAAGTATCTAAACAAAAAGAAAAATATCCCCAGATCATAGCACGAGGAGGGTTCTGGCGACACCCCCGCATGACGGCTGTCATGCGCGGCGGATGATGACAGCGACTGCCGCACAAGCGCCTGGCCGGCGATCCTTGCGACCAAGGAGGACAACCGCATGCATACCTCGAACTGTGTGGCCGCCCTGCGCGGCGTGGACAAACGCTATGGACGCATCACGGCGCTGGACGGCGTCGACCTGTCGATCCATCCCGGCGAACTGCTGGCGCTGCTGGGCCCGAATGGCGCCGGCAAGAGCACCAGCATCGCTCTGCTGCTGGGCCTGATACGGCCCGACCGCGGGCGCGTGGAGCTGTTCGGCGAGGATCCGCAATCGATCGACGCGCGTCGGCGCATCGGCGTGATGCTGCAGTCGGCGGTGTTGCCACCCACCCTGCGCGTGGGCGAGCTGCTGCGCCTGACCGCCAGCTACTATCCGACCCCCCGTCCCATGCACGAGACTGCCGAACTGGCCGGTATCGAGGATCTGCTCAAGCGTCCCTACGCCAAGCTCTCCGGTGGCCAGCAGCGCCGGGTGCAGTTCGCGCTGGCCATGTGCGGCCGGCCCCGCCTGCTGTTCCTGGACGAGCCCACCGTGGGCATGGACATCGAAGCCCGCCAGCAGATGTGGGTGGCGGTGCGCCGGCTGGTCGCCGAGGGCTGCGCGGTGGTGCTGACCACGCACTACCTGGAGGAGGCCGAGGCGCTGGCCGATCGCGTCAGCGTGATGGCGAAGGGGCGCGTGATCCACGAGGGCACGGTCGATGACCTGCGCGCGCGCATCGCGGTCAAGCGCATTCGCTGCGTGTCCTCGCTGACCTGCGAACAGGTGCTGGGATGGCCGCAGGTGGCCGAGGCGCAACAGCGCGAACGCCATCTGCACATCGCCACGGCGGACGCCGAGTCCGTGGTGCGCCGGTTGCTGGCGGCCGATGCGCATCTCAGCGAACTGGAAGTGCAACGCGCCGGCCTGGCCGAAGCCTTCACCGAACTGACCCGCGACGCCGAGGCGTCGCCGCCGACCGAACGCGAGGTGGCCTGACATGAATACGTCCACGATGACCACGCCCATGCGGGCCGACGATGGCCGCATGCCCGCCCGGCGCGTGCTGGGCGCCTATCTGGCGGAGGTGCGCAGCGAGTGCCTGCGCTACCTGCGCAATCCCGGCTTCATGCTGCCGCTGATGCTGTTCCCGGGCGTGTTCTACCTGATGTTCGGCGTGTTGATGAACCACGGCAACGGCGACGCCGCGCGCTATCTTCTGGCCAGCTACGGCACCTTCGGCGTGATGGGGCCGGGCCTGTTCGGCTTCGGCGTGTCGCTGGCGATCGAACGCGACGGCGGACTGCTGACGCTCAAGCGTGCGTTGCCGATGCCGCCCGGCGCCTACCTGCTGGGCAAGATGGTCATGGCCATGATCGCGGCCGGCCTGGTCATGAGCCTGCTGCTGGCGCTGGGGCTGCTGCTGGCGCACGTCACGCTGGATGCGGGGCAGGCGCTGGCGCTGTTGGCCATGGGCATGTTCGGCGTGCTGCCGTTCTGCGCCCTGGGCATGCTCGTGGGCACGCTGATCAAGGGGCAGGGCGCGCCCGGGATGCTGAATCTGGTGTACCTGCCGATGGCCTTCCTGTCCGGCCTGTGGTTCCCGCTGAGCATGATGCCGTCCTGGCTGGGCGCGATCGCGCCGGTCTGGCCGAGCTACCACCTCAATGCGATCGCCCAGCGCATCGTCGGGCTGTCGCAGGCGTCGGTCTGGCCGCATGCGCTGGTTCTTCTGGGCACCGGCGCGGTGCTGTTCCTGATCGCGGCGCGTCGCCTGCGGCGCCACGGCTGAAGTAGCATGTCCTCTCAGTCCGAGGGAGAGTCGATCATGCCGCGCGCCTTCCTGCGTCCCGCGCCGGATTCGATGATGGCGTTGTATCAGCGCTGCGGAGGCAATCCGCGCTGGCACGCGCTGAACCTGCTGTGGTCGTTGTGGGTGTTCTTCACCCCTCTGGTCTCGCACGTGGATGCACGCTACTGGTGGTCCATCGGGCTCGGCTATCCGCTGTTCGTGTTGCTGTTCGCGCTGGTCCATGTGCGGCCCTATCGCGAGTCCGGTTTCTATGTCGCCGGCCTGGCCATGCTGGCCTACTTCTCGATGCCGTATAACCCGTCGGCCTGGAGCTACGCGGTCTTTGCCTGCGTGCTGGTGCCCTACCGCGGCTCGCTGCTGTCCACCGCCATGCGCGTGGCGTTGATCACCCTGCTGCTGGTGCTCGAGGCCTGGTGGCTGGGGCTGCCCTGGTTCCTGATGGTGTTGATGGTGGCGATCTGCGCCAGCGCCTCGGCGGGCAACCTGGCCGGGCGCATCAACATGCTCAAGAACGCCGCCCAGCGCATGTCGCAGGACGAGGTGCGGCGACTGGCCGCCGTCGCCGAACGCGAGCGCATCGGCCGCGACCTGCACGACCTGCTCGGGACACACCCTGTCCCTGATCACCCTGAAGCTGGAGCTCTCGCGCCGGCTGTTCGATCGTGACCATGAGAAGGCCCGGCAGGAGCTGGCCGATGCCGAGCAGATCGCGCGCAAGGCGCTGGCCGAGGTGCGTTCGGCCGTCACCGGCATCCGCGCCACCGACCTGGCCGCCGAGCTGGCCTCGGCGCACCTGATGCTGGAGACCAGCGGCGTGGTGGTGCACTACGAGCCGCCGGCACGGGCGTTGCCGGCCGAGATCGAGTCGGTGCTGGCGCTGGTGGTGCGCGAGGCCGCGACCAACATCGCGCGGCACGCCCGGGCCACGCGCGCCAGCATCGAGACCGGCATCGACGGCCGCCAGGTGCGCCTGTGCATCGCCGACAACGGTCGCGGCGGCGTCGAGACGTTCGGCAATGGCCTGGCCGGCATGCGCGAGCGCGCGCGGGCGCTGGGTGGCGACCTGAGCGTGGAATCGCCACCGGGCGGCGGCACCACGCTGTGCATCGAGATCCCGCTGCCGGCCGCGCCGGCCCCGGTCCCCGACGAGGCCAACCCCGTCGCTGACGGCATCGGCCCGGTCGCGCCCGGCCTGTGGGGCAGGCCATGATCCGGGTGCTGCTGGCCGAGGACCAGGCCATGGTTCGCGGCGCGCTGGCCGCGCTGCTGGACATGGAGCCGGACATCGAGGTGCTCGGCTCGGCGCCCGACGGCGAGGTCGCCTGGCGCGAGGTCCAGCGCCTGAAGCCGGACCTGCTGGTCACCGACATCGAGATGCCCGGCCTGACCGGGCTGGAACTGGCGCAGCGGGTCAAGCGCCATGAGTTGCCGGTCAAGGTGGTGATCGTGACCACCTTCGCGCGCCCGGGCTTCCTGCGCCGGGCGCTGGATGCCGGCGTGCTCGGCTACCTGCTCAAGGACGCGCCGGCGGAGAAGCTGGCCGAGGCGTTGCGCGTCGTGCACCGCGGCGGCCGCGCGATCGATCCGGAGCTGGCGGTGGAGGCCTGGTCGGAGGCCGATCCGCTGAACGACCGCGAGCGCCAGGCCCTGCGCCTGGCCGGCGAGGGCCTGGCCGCCGGGGACATCGCCACGCGCATGAACCTCTCGCACGGCACCGTGCGCAACTACCTGTCCGAGGCCATCGGCAAGCTCGGCGCCGGCAACCGCATCGAGGCCTACCGCATCGCGCGGCAGAAGGGCTGGCTCTAGCGCGGTCCGGGCCATCGAAGCGGGGAGGCGGAGCGCGTCCGCGAGGCGCTGTCGCGGTATCCTTGCGCGTTGCCGCGTTTGTGCCTGCTCCGACCGTGAAGAAATCCGATTTCCATTTCGACCTGCCGCAGCGCCTGATCGCGCAGGCGCCATTGGCCGAGCGCTCGGCCAGCCGCATGCTGGTCCTGGACGTGCCCCGGCGCGCCTGGCAGGACAGCCAGGTACGTGCCTTGCCCGAGTACCTGCGCGAGGGCGACCTGCTGGTGTTCAACGACACCCGCGTGCTGCCGGCGCGCCTGTACGGGCGCAAGCCGACCGGCGGCGCGGTGGAGATCCTGATCGAGCGCGTCACCGATACCCACGAGGCACTGGCGCAGCTGCGGGTCAGCAAGAAGCCCGCCGCGGGCAGCACCATCGAGCTGGACGACGGCACCCCGGTCACCGTGCTCGGCCGCGAGGAGGCCTTCTTCCACCTGCGCTTCGACACCGACGAGCCGTTGGAGAAGGTGCTGCTGCGCGTGGGTCACATGCCGCTGCCGCCCTACATCGAGCGCAGCGACAGTGCCGAGGATGCCGAGCGCTACCAGACCGTCTACGCCCGCGAGCCCGGCGCCGTGGCCGCGCCCACCGCCGGCCTGCATTTCGACCAGGCGCTGCTGGACGCGCTGGCCGCGCGCGGCGTGGACAGCGGCTACGTCACCCTGCACGTCGGCGCCGGTACCTTCCAGCCGATGCGCGCCGAGAAGGTCGAGGACCACCACATGCACCGCGAGTGGCTCAACGTCGGCGCCGAACTGGTCGAGAAGATCCGCCGCACCCGCGCCGCCGGCGGTCGCGTGGTCGCCGTGGGCACCACCGTGGTGCGCGCGCTGGAGAGCGCCCTGGTCGACGGCGAGCTGCGGCCCTTCGCCGGCGAGACGCAGATCTTCATCTTCCCCGGCTACCGCATCACCAGCGTGGACGCCCTGCTGACCAACTTCCACCTGCCCGAGTCGACCCTGCTGATGCTGGTCTCGGCCATGGCCGGGCGCGAGTTCATGCTCGATGCCTATCGGCACGCGGTGGAGGCCGAGTACCGGTTCTTCTCCTATGGCGACGCGATGCTGATCGTGCCGCAGGGGGGGTGATTCCGCGGCCCGGACTGGCCGAAGGCGGGGCTGGTGACCTATTTCCCGGCGGCGGCGGGTGATGTGTCGGGCGCGGCTCCCGGCAACAGGGCGATGGGGATGGCCATCACCTTGTCGTTGTTTTCATCGTACGAATACCACTTCAGTCTGGGATCGGCCAGGTTGATGTCGGCAAAGGAGGTCCAGGCGGTCGGGGCGAGCTGGATGTGGGTTTCGGCGACATTGAAATACAGCGCAAGGGAGAGCCCCGTCGGGTATGACCACGGGACCCTAGAGCCTCCGCATTTTATGTAGTCATGCCCTAGTTGGGTTGAGAGGCGGCCTATGCCGACTTGTGGATAAGAGCTTAAAGAGATGCTCCGGGGTTTGGCCTTTCGCAGCATCGCCTTCTGGGGTTCAAGGTTGAACTCGACCCATTTGGCTTTGGCGTAAGTGCTGACACCATCGCCGTGGAAGAAATTGGCCTTGTGGACGTGATGACCCGTATGGAAGGAGGCGAACTTGACAGCGCACAAATAATTCTGTGTGCGAATCAGAATGATGCGGTTGGTGGGCTGATCTACCCAATCAAAACCGACCAGCGCCTCGTGTTTGATATGGTGAACTACGACCTTCCAATCCGGGCGGCTGCCCATGTCCGAGGCAATTTCGTGCACCTTTTGTGCATATGAAAAAGGTGCCAAAGTTGTCCATGCGAGCATGCCGAACCATGCCGGAATCCTTTTCATGCCTACATTCTCCGGGCCATGCCGTCGACATTGTTTTTATAGCGATCTGGAAGAATCTGACTTGGGTCATTGCAGCCGATAATCAACATGAACCCGCACATTCCCTGGCTGGCGTATGGATCGGCAGCCGGTGCGGGCTGATTTCCATCACTACTTCCACTTTCCTGTGACTCGTCCCGAGCCGCTCTGAGCAAGGCCACGGTGGCTTCGTAGGCGGAATTAAGATTTTTATGGGTTGGTGTGATGTCTGCCCACATGTGTTCGAATCCCTTGATGGAAAAGAGCTTGCCGTTCCATTCCTGAAAGCCATGGTGTTTCCGGGCGTAGGGATCCTGTATCGCATGGCTCGCGTACCCCAATTTGCCTTGTTCAAGGTCGCGCTCAATTAAATTTTCCCAATTGCGTCGAGCTGTGCCCACCGACTCGTGCAGGATGCTCATGCCGTGCTGTGCCACAGCCTGGGCAGTGACGTCCTGCGCGTGAGGGCGCAAATCGGCCCACCCCGCCTGTAAGGCATAGTGCAGCGAGGCCAACAACCGATACCCGGCGGCGTGCGCTGCACGGAACGTTAGCCACATGTGGATGAAGAACGCGAATTTGCCGGTAGGGTCGGTGTAGCGATACGGGTTGTTGTTGGCGTAGACGTATCGGCCGAAGCCGAAGATGTTGCCCGGAGCGACTTGAACCGGGTCGGTGGAGAGAAATCGCCCCAGCATGGGATCGTAGTAGCGGGCCTGCATGTAGACCAGGCCGGTGTCAGGGTCGTTCACATGCCCCGTGTATCCGGGGCCTGCCTGTGGCGTGCCGAGGGACTGTTTACCATACGGTCGTGTTGCCGATTGATAAGTAACGTTGGACTGGGTGTCCATTTCGGCCACGACCGTGCCTTGGGCGTTGGTCACGTAGTAAGTCGTCTGCTCGCTGGCCCGGCTTGAGCATGCGATTCCAAGAAGCAGAATGCCCGAAACGAGGCATGTGGATATTCCAATATTGGTTTTTATGGGTTCCTTCCTGGAAGTGATCATGGCATCCAACGTGCCTTGAACCGATAGCCCGCAGGCAAGCATGGGCATGTCAAGCGGCTATGCTGCGGGATAATGTCGGGAGTGTTCGAGTTTTCAGCATCGGATGCAAGAACGTCAAGCACTAGTGGCCCGGCGGAATGTTGCGGTGTGCGTCGTCGGGGGCGGGCACACAGACGGCACAGGCTCACCCTCATCAGGGGGCGGTGAGTCTTGTTCGCGATTGCGGTACTACATGACGAACCGCCCCCACCCCGCGATAATGTCCCGATGTCATCCATGAACTTCGACCTCCTGGCCACCGACGGCGCGGCCCGCCGCGGCCGCCTGACCTTCCCGCGTGGCGTGGTGGAAACCCCTGCGTTCATGCCCGTGGGCACCTACGGCACGGTCAAGGCGATGACCCCGCGCGAGCTGACCGGGATCGGCGCGCAGATGATCCTGGGCAACACCTTCCACCTGTTCCTGCGGCCGGGGCTGGAGGTGATCGACGCCTTCGGCGGCCTGCACGGCTTCATGCGCTGGGACGGGCCGATCCTCACCGACTCGGGCGGCTTCCAGGTGTTCTCGCTGGCGCACAAGCGCACCATCACCGAGGAGGGCGTGACCTTCGCCTCGCCGGTGGACGGCTCGAAGGTGTTCCTGTCGCCGGAGGAATCGATGCGCATCCAGCGTTCGCTGGATTCGGACGTGGCGATGATCTTCGACGAGTGCACGCCGTATCCGGCCACCGAGACGCAGGCGGCCGAGTCGATGGAGCTGTCGCTGCGCTGGGCCGAGCGTTCGCGCCGGGCCTTCGACGACCTGGGCAATCCCAACAACCTGTTCGGCATCGTCCAGGGCGGGGTGCACGAGGCGCTGCGCACGCGCTCGGCGCGCGGGCTGGTCGACATCGGCTTCGACGGCTACGCGGTCGGCGGCCTGGCCGTCGGCGAGCCCGAGGACGAACGCAACCGCATGCTCGAGCACACCGTGCCGCAGTTGCCGGCGGACCGGCCGCGCTACCTGATGGGCGTGGGCCGGCCCGAGGACATCGTCGAGGCGGTGTGCCGCGGCATCGACATGTTCGACTGCGTGATGCCCACCCGCAACGCGCGCAACGGCTTCCTGTTCACCCGCCACGGCACGTTGCGCATCCGCAACGCGAAGTTCGCCCTGGACACGCGGGTGATCGAGGAGGGCTGCGACTGCTACGCCTGCGCCAACGGCTTCAGCCGTGCCTACCTGCGCCACCTGGACCGCTGCAACGAAATGCTCGGCGGCCAGCTGGCCACGATCCACAACCTGCGTCACTACCAGCGCCTGATGCAGGGCCTGCGCGAGGCCATCGCAGCGGGTGCCCTGGATGATTTCGTGGCGGCATTCCGCGCCGATCTGGCGGTTGGTACCGCCTGACGTCGCGCGTCTTGCGCGGAACCCGGGCGCCCGGCCGTTGTCGCAGAACGGGGCCCGACGGGGCCCGGGGCACCATGCACGCGACCCGGGGTCGTGGCATAATCCGGGGTCTTTTGACCGGTCCGGAAGGAAACTTCTTTCCGGACCGCAACTTGCGAGATAAACCATGAATACTTTCATTACCGCTGCCTTGGCGCAGGGCGCGCCGGCCTCCGGCGCGGCTGCTCAGTCGGGCAGCATCTTCGGGCCCCTCGGCCTCATGGCAGTGCTGTTCGCGGCCATGTATTTCATGATGATCCGCCCGCAGATGAAGCGCCAGAAGGAGCATCGGGCCATGGTCTCCGCCCTGGGCAAGGGTGACGAGGTGGTGACCAATGGCGGCGTGGCCGGCCGCATCGACACGCTGGGCGAGTCGTTCGTGATGGTCGAGGTGGCCGACGGCGTGAAGATCAAGGTGCAGCGCGCGGCCATCGCGCAGGTGCTGCCCAAGGGCACGTTGAAATCGCTGTAAGCACGGGGTGGGCCGGATGTGATCCGGTCCGATGCACGCGTCGGGCGGGGGCCCGGCATCCAATGGATACAAGGCATGAGTGATTTCCCACGCTGGAAATATGCGCTGGTCGCGGTGGTACTGCTGTTCGGTTTCCTGTACGCGTCTCCGAACGTCTTCGCCCCGGTACCGGCGGTGCAGATTTCCGCCAATCGCGGCTCGACCATCGACAGTGCCATGCAGGACAAGGTCGAGCAGGCGCTGAAGAAGGACAAGCTGGCCTTCACCGGCATCAGCATCAGCGAAGACAGCCAGGCGTCGGGCAATCGCCGGATGCTGGTGCGCTTCGCCAGCGACGACATCCAGAGCAAGGCGGTCGACCTGCTGAAGAACGATCTCGGCAGCCAGTACGTGGTGGCGCCGAACCTGGCCAGCACGGTGCCGGACTGGTTGCGATCGATCCATGCCAACGCGATGCCCCTGGGCCTGGATCTGCAGGGTGGCGTGCACTTCCTGCTGCAGATCGACCAGAGCGGCGTGCTGCAGCACCAGGAGCAGGTCTACGAGGGCAATGTCCGCCAGCTGCTGCGCGAGAAGAACATTCATGGTTCGGTCTCGCACAGCGACAAGGGCGTGGTGGCGGTGCTGCACTCGGAGGCCGACCGCACGGCCGCGACCGACGCCATCGGTACCGACTATCCGGATCTGCTGATCACCAACGGTCCCACGACCGGTGACCGCTTCACGCTGAACATGCAGATCAAGCCGGAGAAGATCCGCGAGCTGGCGCAGAACACCATCACCCAGAACCTGTCCACGCTGCGCAATCGCGTCAACGCTCTGGGCGTGTCCGAGCCGCTGATCCAGCAGCAGGGCAACAGCCGCATCGTGGTCGACCTGGCCGGCATCCAGGACACCGCGCAGGCCAAGCGCATCCTCGGCGCGCAGGCCACGCTGGAATACCGCGCGGGCCTGGGCATGTACCCGCAGCCCAACGTGGTCGACGCGGTGGAGAAGGGCATCGTGCCGCCCAATGCGCGCCTGTACTACGGCAAGGCCTGTCCCAAGGGCTGCCTGCTCAGCAAGCAGATCATCGTCACCGGCGCCGAGCTGACCAGCGCCACCTCCGGCTTCAGCCAGCAGGACGGCTCGCCGCAGGTGGAGGTGACCCTCAACTCCGAGGGCGCGCGCCGCATGCAGAAGTTCACCGAGGGCAACGTCGGCAAGCCGATGGCGGTGGTCTACATCGACAAGATTCCCGAGGTGAAGAAGGTCGACGGCAAGGACGTGGTGACCTTCAAGTCCAGCGAGCGCGTGATCTCCTACGCAACGGTGCAGGGCGTGTTCGGGCGCCAGTTCTCCACCACCGGCCTGGACAGTCCGCAGGAGGCGTCCAACCTGGCGCTGCTGCTGAAGGCCGGCTCGCTGGCCGCGCCGATGTCCTTTGTCGAGCAGTACACCATCGGCCCCAGCCTGGGTCGCGACAACATCAACAAGGGCATCAACGCGGTGATCCTGGGCCTGAGCCTGGTGCTGCTGGCCGCGCTGCTCTACTACAAGCTGTTCGGCCTGGTGGCCGACATCGCCCTGGTGCTGAACCTGGTGCTGCTGGTGGCGGTGATGTCGCTGATCGGCGTCACCCTGACCATGCCGGGCATCGCCGGCATCGTGCTGACCCTGGGCATGGCCATCGACGCCAACGTGCTGATCTGCGAGCGCGTGCGCGAGGAACTGCGCAACGGCTCCACGCCGCTGGCCTCGATCCGCGCCGGCTACGAGAAGGCCTGGGCTACCATTCTTGACGCCAACGTCACCCACTTGCTGGCGGCGATGGCGCTGATGACCATGGGCTCCGGTCCCATCAAGGGCTTCGGCGTGACGCTGTTCATCGGCATCCTGACGTCGCTGTTCACCTCGGTGACGGTCACGCATGCGATCACCGCCCTGCTGCACGGCGGCAAGCGCAAGCTCAAGACCCTTCACGTCTAATCGGCCCGGGACGCATCGATGGAAATCTTCAATCACAACAGCAACATCAACTTCCTTGGCCTGCGCAAGCTGAGCATCGGCCTGGCGATCCTGCTGATGCTGGGTTCGATCGTGGTGATCGCCACGCGCGGACTCAACTACAGCATGGACTTCACCGGCGGCGTGCTGGTCGAGGTCAAGTACGACAAGCCGGTCGGGATCGGCGACGTGCGCGCGGCGCTCGACGCCGCCGGCTTCGATCGCGCGGTGGTGCAGAGCCTCGGCAGCGCCAGCGATTTCTCCATCCGCATGCAGCCCAAGGCCGACCAGAAGGCGGTCAAGAGCGGCGGCAAGCTGGATGCCGCGGAGGTCGCCAAGGACGTGCTCGCGGCGCTCAAGGCCCGACGTGACGATGCTTCGCTGGCGCGCACGCCGGACTTCGTCGGCCCGCAGGTCGGCGCGGAGCTGCGCACCAGCGGCGTCTACGCGGTGTTCTTCGTGATCATCGGCATCATGGGCTACCTGTGGATCCGCTTCGAGCGGCGCTTCGCGGTGGCGGCGGTGCTGACCGAGGTGCACGACGCCCTGGTCACCGTCGGCATCATCGCCCTGACCCGTCGCGAGTTCGACCTCACCGTGCTGGCCTCGGTGCTGGCGGTGGTCGGCTACTCGATCAACGACAAGGTGGTGGTGTTCGACCGCGTGCGCGAACTGTTCCGCCTGGCGCGCAAGGCCGAGCCGGAGGAGATCCTCAACCGCTCGATCAACAACACCCTGTCGCGAACCATCATCACCTCCCTGTTCACCGCCATCACCATGGGCGCGCTGTATTTCTTCGGCGGTCCCTCGGTGCACGGCTTCGCCATCACCATGCTGATCGGCATCCTGATCGGCACGCTGTCCTCGATCTTCATCGCCAGCCCGATCCTGCTGTGGCTGGGCGTGTCGAAGAAGGACCTGATGCCGGTGAGCAAGGACAATCCGGAGCTGGCACGCCGTCCCTGACGTCGGCCGCTTGCGTCCGCATCACGAAAAAGGCCCGGTTCGTCCGGGCCTTTTTCGTCGCGGCGCTGGCGCGCCCTGCCGGGAGCTCAGCCCTGGCGCAGCGCCGCATCCAGCGCCTGCAGCCGTTGCGGCGTGCCGACGTCGGTCCAGCGCCCGCGATGGTGCAGGCCGTCGACGCGGCCCTCGCGCATGGCCGCCCGCAGCAGGGGTGCGAGCGGGAAGCGTGGCGGCCGGGCATGCACGCCTTCGCTCTCGCCCACGGCACGGCGCCAGTCGGCCAGCAGTTCCGGACGATAGATGCCGATGCCGGCGAAGGTGAGGCGCGGCGCGCCGTCGTCGTGCAGGTGGCCGTCGGCGTCCAGGCGGAAGTCGCCTTCCGGATGGTGCTGCGGATTGTCGACCACCACCAGTTGCGCCATCCCGCGCGGCTCGCGGTCGAGCCGGGCGAGGTCGAAATCGCACCAGATGTCGCCGTTGACGGCCAGGAACGGAGCCTCGCCCAGCCACGCCAGCGCATGGAGCATGCCGCCACCGGTTTCCAGCGGCACGTCGCCCTCGTGGGCATAGTGGATGCGCAGGCCCCAGCGGCTGCCGTCGCCCAGCGCCGGCGGGAACATCGCGCCCAGGTGCGCGGTGTTGATCACCACCGTCTCGACGCCCGCGGCGGCCAGGCGCTCCAGGTGCCAGGCGATCAACGGCTTGCCGCCGGCTTGCAGCAACGGCTTGGGCGTGGTGTCGGTCAGCGGCCGCATGCGGGTGCCGAGGCCGGCGGCGAAGATCAGCGCGCGCATGTCAGTCACGCGTGTCCGTCGTGGGGTCGGCCAGCGGAATGGTCAGGTCGCGATCGGCGACGGCGCGCTTGAGCAGTTCGGCCAGCGGCACCAGGTCGCGATGGCGTCCGGCCACGTCCAGCACGTAGCCCAGCACGCGCGGCAGGTAGCGCAGGTAGCCGTCCTTGTCGTCGCGGTAGTGCAGGCGACAGAAGATGCCCAGCACCTTGATGTGCCGCTGCAGGCCGATGCGGTCGAACCAGTCGCGGAACTGCGCCGCGTCGACGCTGGCATCGAGCACGGCGGACTGGCGCATGCCCTGGCGATAACTCTCCACCCAGTGCTCGACCCTTTCGCGCTCCCAGTCGATGTAGCAATCGCGCAGCAGCGAGGCCAGGTCGTAGGTGATCGGCCCGGCCAGGGCGCCCTGGAAATCGATGATGCCGGGATTGTCGCGCTCGGTGACCAGCAGGTTGCGGCTGTGGAAGTCGCGGTGCACGAACACCCGCGGCTGGGCCGCGGCGCTGGCGGCCAGGTCGCGGAAGATCGGTTCCAGCACGTCCCACTGCCCGCGATCGGATTTGAGCCCCAGGTGGTGGTCGAGGAACCACGCCGGCATCAGCTCCATTTCGCTGGACAGGAAGGCCTCGTCGTAGGGGGCCAGGTTCTCGGTGCCGATGCCGGTCTGGATGCGCGCCAGGGCTTCCATCGCCTCTTCGTAGAGTGTGTCGACGTTGTCCGCGTCCAGCGCATCCAGGTAGTGCGTGCTGCCCAGGTCCTGCATCAGCACGAAGCCTTCGGCCATGTCGGTGGCCAGCACCTCCGGCGCATTCAGTCCCGCCGCGCGCAGGCGGGCGCCGATTTCCAGCCAGGGCCCCAGGTCCTCCTGCTCGGGCGGGGCGTCCATGACCACCAGGCTGCGATCGGGGCCCTTGACCCTGTAGTAGCTGCGGAAGCTGGCGTCCGCGGACGCCACGCTCAGGCGCGCGTCGGGATCGCCGAGCATCCGGCGCGTCCATTCGGTGCACAGTCGGGCGCGGTCGGTGTCGGGAAGGGCGGACATGCGAATTCCACTAATCGGAGTGGGCACCGAGCATACCGGCTTGCGCGGCCGCTGCCGACAGGGCGGGGCCGTCGGTGTCGCGGGCTTCGTGTACTCTTGCCTTTTTGACGGCTGGGGGGATGTGCATGCAACTGCCTGAACAACCGCGCATTGCCGTTGTCGGCCTGGGGTATGTCGGCCTGCCGCTGGCGGTGGAATTCGGCCGCCAGGGCGAGGTGCTCGGCTTCGATGTGCGCGCCGAGCGCCTGGACGAATTGCGCGCCGGGCACGACCACACCCTGGAGATCGACGGCGATGACCTGCGCGCGGCCAGCGGCCTGCGCTTCAGCGGCGAGCGCGAGGACTTGCGCGACTGCAACGTGTTCATCGTCACCGTACCCACGCCGATCGACGATGCCCAGCGGCCCGACCTCACGCCCTTGCGCGATGCCAGCGCGATGCTCGGCCGGGTGCTCAAGCGCGGCGACGTGGTGATCTACGAGTCGACCGTGTATCCGGGCACCACCGAGGAGGTGTGCGTGCCTCTCCTCGAGGAGCATTCGGGCCTGCGCTTCAACCAGGACTTCTTCTGCGGCTACAGCCCGGAGCGCATCAACCCGGGCGACCACGCGCGACGGGTCACCGACATCAAGAAGATCACCTCCGGCTCCACGCCGGAAGTGGCCGCGTTCGTGGATGCGCTGTACCGGCGCATCATCCGCGCCGGCACCCATTGCGCCGAGTCGATCCGCGTGGCCGAGGCGGCCAAGGTGATCGAGAACGTGCAGCGTGACGTCAACATCGCGCTGGTCAACGAACTGGCCATGCTGTTCCATCGCCTGGGCATCGACACCCAGCAGGTGCTGGCCGCGGCCGGTACCAAGTGGAACTTCCTGCCGTTCCGGCCCGGGCTGGTCGGCGGGCACTGCATCGGCGTGGATCCGTACTACCTGACGTACCGTGCCCAGGTCAGCGGCTACCACCCCGACCTGATCCTGGCCGCGCGCCGCATCAACAGCCGCATGGGACGCTATGTCGCCAACAGCGTCATCCGCCTGCTGTCGCAACGACGCAAGCACGTGGTCGATGCGCGCATCCTGGTGCTGGGGCTGACGTTCAAGGAAAATTGCCCGGACCTGCGCAATACCCGCGTGGTCGACGTGATCCATGAACTTGAGGACGCCCAGGCCACGGTCGAGGTGTTCGATCCCTGGGCCGATGCGCAGGAAGCCCGGCGCGAGTACGGCCTGACCCCGCTGCCCGAACCGGACAAGGGTGCCTACGATGCCGTGGTGCTGGCCGTGGCGCACCAGCAATTCGCCGAACTCGGCGCCGCGGGCATCCGCGCGCTGTGCAAGCCCGATGGCGTGATCTACGACGTCAAGGGGTTGCTGCCGGTCGACGATGTCGACGGCCGCCTGTGACAAGCCGATGCATACGTTGGAGCGAACATGAACACCCTGATCCCCGTCCTGCTGTCGGGCGGTTCCGGCACCCGCCTGTGGCCGCTATCGCGCGAGGGCTACCCCAAGCAGTTCCTGGCTCTTGCCGGGGAGCATTCCATGTTGCAGGCGACCTGGCTGCGGGTGGCGCATCTGGCCGGCGTCGACGCGCCGCTGGTGGTCACCAACGAGAACCACCGCTTCATGGTCGCCGAGCAGCTGCGCCAGGTCGGCTGCCAGCCGTCGGCGATCGTGCTCGAGCCGGTGGCGCGCAATACCGCCCCGGCCATTGCCGCGGCGGCGTTGCAGGCCGTGCGTGATGGCGACGATCCGCTCCTGCTGGTGCTGCCCTCCGATCACGTCATCGCCGACGAGTCCCGCTTCCGCGAAGCGGTGCAGGCGGCGCGCGCCGACGCCGAGCAGGGCGCGCTGGTGACCTTCGGCATCGTCCCCGACGCGCCGGAGACAGGTTACGGCTACATCAAGGCCACGCCCGGCGAGGGCGTGCGCGCGGTCGAGCAGTTCGTCGAGAAGCCCGATGCGGCGACCGCCGAGGCGTATCTCGCCGACGGGGGTTATTTCTGGAACAGCGGCATGTTCCTGTTCCGCGCCTCGCGTTACCTGGAGGAGCTGAAGGCGCACCAGCCGGAAATGCTGGCGGCCTGCCGCGAGGCATTCGAGAAAGCCGAGCGCGACCGCGACTTCCTGCGCCTGGACCGTGCGGCCTTCGAGGCCTGTCCATCCGATTCCATCGACTACGCGGTGATGGAAACGACCGCGGCAGCGCGGGTCCTGCCGATCGAGGCCGGCTGGAACGATGTCGGATCCTGGGCGGCGCTGTGGTCGGTGGCGGCGCGCGACGATGCGGGCAATGCCACCCACGGCGACGTGATGGCCCTGGATTGCCGCAACAGCTATGCCTGGAGCGAGCGCCGCCTGGTGGCGATGATCGGCCTGGACGACATCGTGGTGGTGGACACCGACGACGCGCTGCTGGTGGCGCACCGCGACCGGGTGCAGGACGTCAAGCGCATCGTCGAACAGCTGCGCGAGGCCGATCGCGGCGAGGCCGTCCTGCATCGCAAGGTCTATCGCCCCTGGGGCTCGTACGATTCGGTGGACATGGCCGAGCGTTTCCAGGTCAAGCGCATCACCGTCAACCCCGGCGCCGCCCTCAGCCTGCAGATGCACCACCACCGGGCCGAGCACTGGATCGTGGTCAGCGGCACCGCGCGGGTGACGCGCGGCGAGGACGTGTTCACGCTGCAGGAGAACCAGTCGACCTTCATCCCGCTGGGCACCAAGCATCGCCTGGAGAATCCGGGCAGCGAACCGCTGCAGCTGATCGAGGTGCAGTCGGGCGACTACCTGGGCGAGGACGACATCGTGCGTTTCGAGGACGTCTACGGGCGCGGCGGCAAGTAACGGTGGCCGGGGGCCGGGGGCCGGGTCCCGAACCCCGAGTCCCGAGTCCCGAGTCGCGAGTCGCGAGTCCCGAGTCCCGAGTCCCGAGTCCCGAGTCCCGAGTCCCGAGTCCCGAGTCCCGAGTCCCAAGCCCCAAGCCCCAAGCCCTAACTCAAGTTGTACCCACGCCCGTCATGCAGCGACAGGTCCAGGCCGATCTGTTCCTCCTCGGCATCCACGCGCAGGCCGATGGTCTTCTCGACCAGGTTGAGGATGCCCAGGGTCAGGACGCCGCTCCACGCCACGGTGAAGGCCACGCCCTTGCACTGGATCCACCGTTGCGACCATGGGCCGGCGACGTCGTCGGTGTCGAGCGCCGCCGCGGGCGCCGGCGTCCGCGCAAGGGCGGCGGGCACGACGGCCAGCACGCTGGCGGCGAGCAGGCGGGTGAGGGTGCGGCGGCGGACGCTCATGACCGGTCCTCGGCGGGTGTCACAGGGCGTCGATGTCGGTTTCGAAGGTGCGGATGCGCACCACCTGGTCGAGTTCGCAGACGAACACCTTGCCGTCGCCGACCTTGCCGGTGCGCGCGGTGTGCACGATGGCCTCCACGGCCTGTTCCAGCCGTTCGTCGGGGAGGGCAATCTCCAGTTTCAGCTTGGGCAGGAAATCGACCACGTACTCGGCGCCGCGATACAGCTCGGTGTGGCCCTTCTGGCGGCCGAAGCCCTTGACCTCGGTGACGGTCAGGCCCTGCACCCCGATGTCGGCCAGCGCTTCGCGGACGTCGTCGAGCTTGAACGGCTTGATGATGGCGGTGACCCATTTCATGGACGGCTTCCTCCGACGGTTGCCAAGCCGTTTGCATCAGGCGTGCCATGGGCATATGCCAATGAATACATAGGCTTGGGAGTGTCGCGCGGCGCATGATTCGAAACTTGCACCAGATGAGCGCAGTTTCCAGCGGCGCGATGCACCTAAATCGGTCAAGCACCGTGATTGACCGCGCGGAGCCTAATCCGTACCATTTTGGTACGTTTTTATTTCCCGGTGCCCGCATGCTCCGCGTCAGCCGCCTCACCGATTACGCCACCGTGGTGATGACCTGCCTGGCCGCCCGGCCCGAGGCGGTGCTCAGTGCCGTGCAGATTGCCGAGGAAGCGCGCCTTGAGCTGCCCACGGTCAGCAAGTTGCTGAAATCGCTGGGCCATGCCGGGCTGGTCGAATCCTTCCGCGGCGCCAACGGCGGTTATCGCCTGGCGCGACCGGCGCGACAGATCACCCTGGCCGAGATCGTCGAAGCGCTGGAAGGGCCGTTGAGCATGACCGAGTGCAGCGTCAGCGTGGGCAACTGCGATCACGAGTCCTATTGCACGGTGCGCGGCAACTGGCGGCGCATCAACACGGTCGTCGAGCGGGCGTTGCGCGGCATGTCCCTGGCCGAGATGCTCGAACCCGAACCGCAGCCGGTGCATTTCGCTCCCCACGCCGCCGAAGCACGGAAGTCCCCCGCATGAGCGCCGAACACAGCGACAACGTGGCCACCCTGGTCGACAGCAACCCCGAGGTTGCCGAGGCGCTGTCGCGCCGCTACGGCGCGGGTTTCATCACCGATATCGAGACCGACAGCCTGCCTCCGGGCCTCAACGAGGACATCATCCGCGCGCTGTCGGCGCTGAAGGAAGAGCCCGAGTGGATGACCGACTGGCGCCTGGCGGCCTATCGCCACTGGCTGACCATGCCGATGCCGCACTGGGCCAAGCTGAAGATCGCGCCGATCGACTTCCAGGCCATCAGCTACTACGCCGCGCCGAAGAACCGGCCCAAGTCGCTGGACGAGGTCGACCCCAAGCTGATCGAGACCTACGACAAGCTCGGCGTGCCGCTGCACGAGCGCGCGCGCCTGGCCGGCGTCGCCGTCGACGCGGTGTTCGATTCGGTCTCCGTGGGCACCACGTTCCGCAAGGAGCTGGCCGAGGCCGGGGTGATCTTCTGCTCGATGAGCGAGGCCATCAAGGAGCATCCCGAGCTGGTGCGCGAATACCTGGGCACCGTGGTGCCGGCCGGCGACAACTATTTCGCGGCGTTGAACTCGGCGGTGTTCTCCGACGGCTCGTTCGTGTTCATTCCCGAGGGCGTGCGCTGCCCGATGGAGCTGTCGACGTACTTCCGCATCAACGCCGGCCACACCGGCCAGTTCGAGCGCACCCTGATCATCGCCGAGGACCGCGCCAGCGTGTCCTACCTGGAAGGCTGCACCGCGCCGATGCGCGACGAGAACCAGCTGCACGCGGCGGTGGTCGAGCTGGTGGCGCTGGAGAAGGCCAGCATCAAGTATTCGACGGTGCAGAACTGGTACCCGGGCGACGAGAACGGCGTCGGCGGCATCTACAACTTCGTCACCAAGCGCGGCGACTGTCGCGGCGACGACAGCAAGATTTCCTGGACCCAGGTCGAGACCGGTTCGGCGGTGACCTGGAAATACCCCAGCTGCGTGCTGCGCGGCGACCGCTCGGTGGGCGAGTTCTACTCGGTCGCGCTGACCAACAACATGCAGCAGGCCGACACTGGCACCAAGATGATCCACGTCGGCAAGGGCACGCGCTCGAAGATCATCTCCAAGGGCATTTCCGCCGGACGCAGCTCCAACGCCTACCGCGGCCTGGTCAAGGTGGAGAAGGGCGCCGAGGGCGCACGCAACTACACCCAGTGCGATTCGCTGCTGATCGGCAAGCGCTGCGGCGCGCACACCTTCCCGTACATGGAAGTGAAGAACCCGAGCGCCATCGTCGAGCACGAGGCGACCACCTCCAAGATCTCCGACGACCAGCTGTTCTACTGCCGTTCGCGCGGGCTGGACGAGGAGAACGCGGTGTCGCTGATCGTCGACGGCTTCTGCAAGCAGGTGTTCCGCGAGCTGCCGATGGAGTTCGCGGTCGAGGCCAAGAAGCTGCTGGAAGTGTCGCTGGAGGGCGCGGTCGGATGAGCGACGACTCCCGCGAGCATTGGCAGACGGTCTACCTGGAGAAGGCCGAGGGGCAGACCAGCTGGTACCGCCCGCACCTGGATGCCTCGTTGCGTCGCATCGATGGACTGCACGTGCCGCGTGATGCGCCGGTGATCGATGTCGGCGGTGGCCGCTCGACCCTGGTCGACGACCTGCTGGACCGCGGCTATCGCGACATCACCGTGCTGGACCTGTCCGAGGCCGCGCTGGAACAGTCGCGCGCGCGGCTGGGGACGCAGGCCGCGTCGGTGCACTGGACGGTGGGCGACATCACCGAGATCGACCTGCCCGTGGCGCATTACGGGCTCTGGCACGATCGCGCGGTGTTCCACTTCCTGACCCAGTCCGAGTCCAGGCAGCGCTACATCGAGCGCGCCGCGCGCGCGGTGCGCGAGGGCGGGGCGATGGTCCTGGCGACCTTCGCCGCCGACGGCCCCGAACGCTGCAGCGGACTTCCGGTGGCGCGCTACGACGCCGAAGCGCTGGCCGCGGGCTTCGCGCCGCACTTCGAGATGCTCGACGCGGGTCGCGACGTGCATCGCACCCCATCCGGCAACGAGCAGGCCTTCACCTACGTGGTCCTGCGCCGCCTCGCCGGAAGCGCCTGACAGTGCGCGAACTGATTGCCAGGCGCGCCAACACCGTGGCACGCCCCCTACTCATTTCCTGACCGACATGACCATGCTGACCATCGAAAACCTGCACGCCCGCGTCGAGGGCAAGGCCATCCTCAAGGGCCTTTCGCTGACCATCAACCCGGGCGAGGTGCACGCCATCATGGGGCCCAACGGCGCCGGCAAGTCGACGCTGGGCAACGTGCTGGCTGGCCGCGACGGCTATGAGGTGACCGAGGGATCGGTGACCTTCATGGGCCGCGACCTGCTGGACCTCGAGCCGGAGGAGCGAGCCGCGGCCGGCGTGTTCCTGGCCTTCCAGTACCCGGTCGAGATCCCGGGCGTGAACAACACCTATTTCCTGCGCGCGGCGTACAACGCGCAGCGCAAGGCGCGCGGCGAGGCGGAGCTGGATTCCATGGAGTTCCTGAAGCGGGTGCGCGAGAAGCTCAAGGTGATGCAGCTGTCCCCGGACCTGCTCAACCGCGCCGTCAACGAGGGCTTCTCCGGCGGCGAGAAGAAGCGCAACGAGATCTTCCAGATGGCGCTGCTGGAGCCGAAGCTGGCGATCCTCGACGAGACCGATTCGGGCCTGGACATCGATGCGCTCAGGCAGGTGGCCGAGGGCGTCAACTCGCAGCGTTCCCCCGAACGGTCCTTCCTGATGATCACCCACTACCAGCGCCTTCTGGACTACATCGAGCCGGACGTCGTGCACGTGCTGGCCGACGGCCGCATCGTCGAGAGCGGCGACAAGACCCTGGCGCACAAGCTCGAGGAACACGGCTACGCCTGGGTGCGCGAGGCCGGCGAGCCGGAGGGCGTGGCCGGATGAGCAGCGCCTTCGTCGATGCCTTTGCCACGCACGCGCCGGACGTCCTGGCGCGACTGCCGGGCGCGGGCCTGGACTGGCTCGATGCCACGCGCCGCGCGCATTTGGATGCGTTCGCGCGCGAGGGCCTGCCGGGCGCGCGCAACGAGGCCTGGAAATACACCGCGCTGCGCGCGCTGGAGCGCCGCGCATTCGCGCCCGGCGACGCCGATGCCGCCGAACGCGCCATCGATCCGGCAAGCCTGGACCTGGCTGGCGTGGACGGGCCGCGCCTGGTGTTCGTGCATGGCGTGTTCCGCGCCGACCTGTCGCGCCTGGATGCGCTGCCCGACGGGCTGACCCTGCAGCCGCTGTCAGGCGCGCTGGCCAGTGATCCCGAGCCGTTGCGCTTCCTTCTGACGCGTGCCTGGAGCGGCGCGGCCGACGCTTTCGCGCGACTCAACGCGGCACTGGCCGGCGATGGCGCGGTGCTGCGGGTGGCCGCTGGCGCGGCCATCGAGGCGCCGGTACACGTGCTGCATGTCGGCATGCCCACCGACGCCGAGTTGTCCTGGCATGCGCGACAGTGGATCGAGATCGGCGCGGGCGCCCGCCTGACGCTGGTCGAGCACCATCTCGGCGCCGGCTCGCAACGCAACCTGGGCACCGTGGTCAACGACGTGCAGCTGCGCAGCGACGCCCGCCTGGACTGGGTCGCGTTGCAGGATGCCGCCGACGGCGCGGTGCTGGTGCGTCGCGACGAGGTGCAGATGGATGCCGGCGCGCGGCTGCGCATGCACGCGCTGGAGCTGGGCGCGGGCCTTTCGCGCCGCGACTTCGCCGCCGAGCTGCGCGGCGCGGGCGCATGCCTGGAGACCCGTGGCGTGTTCGTGCCTCGCGGGCGCCAGCACATGGATACCCGCCTGGACATACGCCACGTGGCCGGCGGCGCGCGCAGCGATGCGCTGTGGCGCGGCGTGGCGGACCAGCGCGGTCGCGGCGTGTTCCACGGCGCGATCACCGTGGCCGAGGGCGCCGATGGCAGCGAGGCGGCACTGGCCAACAAGAACCTTCTGCTCTCGCCGCATGCCGAGATCGACACCCAGCCGGTGCTGGAGAT
Source organism: uncultured Gammaproteobacteria bacterium (assembly GCA_963821885.1). Lineage (GTDB taxonomy): Bacteria > Pseudomonadota > Gammaproteobacteria > Xanthomonadales > Rhodanobacteraceae > Oleiagrimonas. Next base: position 452,734 of record CAWGFN010000003.1, read on the forward strand.
CCATGCCGACGAGGTGGTCGCATCGCATGGCGCCACGGTCGGCCAGCTCGACGATCACGCGCTGTTCTACCTGCGTTCGCGCGGCATTCCGCGGAACCGGGCGCGCACGCTGCTGACCCAGGCCTTCTGCCGCGCGGCGCTGGACGACCTCGACAACCAGGCGCTGCGCGAGCACCTGGGCGAACGCCTTGCCGCCTACCTGCCCGTGGGCGGGGAGGGCGCATGAACAGGGCAAGTGCCGAGCCGCTGGACGCCGGGCAGGTGCGGGCCGACTTCCCGGTGCTCAAGCGCCAGGTGCACGGCAAGCCGCTGGTCTACCTGGACAGCGCCAACACCGGGCAGAAACCGCAGGTGGTGATCGACGCGGTCGACGCCTACTACAGCCGCTACAACGCCAACGTGGCGCGCGCGGTGCACCAGCTGGGCGAGGAAGCCACCAGCGCCTACGAGGGCGCGCGCGACGCCCTGGCGACGTTCATCGGCGCCAACCATCGCGACGAACTGGTGCTGACCTCCGGCACCACCATGGCGATCAACCTGGTGGCCTACAGCTACGCGCTGCCGCGGCTGAAGCCCGGCGACACCATCCTGGTCACCACCATGGAGCACCACGCCAACATCGTGCCGTGGCAGCTGGTGGCCGAGCGCACCGGCGCCACGGTCAAGGCCGCGCCGATCACCGCATCCGGCGAGCTGATCGTCGAGAAGTTCATCGAGATGCTGACGCCGGACGTCAAGCTGGCCGGCTTCACCCACGTCTCCAACGTGCTGGGCACGGTCAACCCGGTGCGCGAGCTGGCCCGGGCCTGCCGCGAGCGTGGCATCGCCTCGCTGGTCGACGGCTCGCAGGCCGCGCCGCACCTGCCGCTGGACGTCAAATCCATCGGCTGCGACTTCTACGCCATCACCGGCCACAAGATGGCCGGCCCGACCGGCACCGGCGTCCTGTGGGCCAGGCCGGAGCATCTTGAGGCCATGCCGCCGTTCTTCGGTGGCGGCGACATGATCGACAAGGTCAGTTTCGCCGGCACCACCTTCGCTGCCCCGCCGCACAAGTTCGAGGCCGGCACGCCCAACATCGCCGGCTTCGTCGGCCTGGGCGCGGCGGCCAACTACCTGTCCGGCCTGGGCATGGAGCGCATCGCGGCCACCGAGCAGGGCCTGCTCGAACAGGCCACCGATGCCCTGAAGCAGGTGCCTGGCCTGCGCATCTTCGGCGAGGCCGCGCACAAGGCCGCGGTGATCTCGTTCCAGATCGAGGGCGTGCAGTCGCACGACCTGGCGACGATGCTCGACCTGGAGGGCGTGGCGGTGCGTTCGGGGCACCACTGCGCGCATCCGCTGATGGATTTCTTCGGCGTGCCGGCCACGGCGCGCGCTTCGCTGGCGTTCTACAACACGCGCGAGGAGATCGACCGCCTGGTCGAGGCCATCGACAAGGTGTGCAAGCTGCTGCGCTGAGCACACGCCTGGCAGGTCCTGCCGCAGTCCGATCCCTGCGACCGCATGCCCCGTACCCGCGGCTTGGCATCGACCACGCGTGGGGTATGCTCGATGGCGCATCGCAGGACAGCACGCGAGGCCCAGGGAACGAGGGCAGACCTTCGCCATCGCGGGCGCGGCCGGAGCGGACGCGCGCGCACCATCCACCGGGATTCGCCATGAAGACACGCAGAGACTTCCTCACCCAGGCCCCGCTCGGGCTGTTCGGCCTTGCCGCCGCCGCGCGCGTGGGCGCGCAGACCACCGATGCGTCCAGGCCTGCGCCGGGCACGCCCGCCGCCTTCAACACCTCGCCGGCCACCGGCCCGGATGTGACGCCGGGCACCTTCGCCGAGGCCGAGAAACTGGTGCAGGTGACCAACACACCGGCCCAGCGCCTGATGATGGTGGGCAACTGGCGCACCTCGATGGCGGGCCAGCTCGAGCGCCGCACCGGTCCGCGCAAGGTCGCGCTGGCCGACGGCGGCGGCACCTCGCCGGCCACGGTGTGGGACCCGGTCCTCAAGGGCCACACGGCTGGCCCCTCGCGCGACCGCTTCGTGCCCAGCGGCGTGAAGGTCGGGCCGCTGCCGTCCAGCGACGAGGCGATCGCGTTCGCGCCGGTCACCCACCTGTCGCACTGGATCCGCACGCGCAAGCTCAGCTCCGAGCGCCTGACGAAGATCTACATCGACCGCATCAAGCGCCATGACCCCAAGCTGCTGTGCGTGATCACGCTGATGGAGGAACAGGCACTGAAACAGGCACGGCAGGCCGACCGCGAGATCGCCGCCGGCAAGTACCGCGGCCCGCTGCACGGCATGCCCTGGGGCGGCAAGGACCTGCTGGACACCGCCGGCGTGCGCACCACCTGGGGCGCCGAGCCGTTCCGCAACCGCGTGCCCGACCGCGACGCCACCGTGGTCCGTCGCCTGCACGAGGCCGGCGCGGTGATGCTGGCCAAGCTCAGCCTCGGCGCGCTGGCGCTGAACGACGTGTGGTTCGGCGGACAGACCAAGAATCCATGGATTCCCGAGGAAGGCTCGGGTGGCTCCAGTGCCGGTCCGGCCTCGGCCACGGGATCCGGACTGGTCGCCTTCGCCATCGGCAGCGAGACCCAGGGCAGCATCATCGACCCGTGCATGCGCTGCGGCACCACCGGCCTGCGCCCGACCTTCGGCCGCGTGGCGCGCACCGGCGCCATGACGCTGTGCTGGTCCATGGACAAGCTGGGCCCGATCGCGCGTTCGGTCGAGGACACCATGCTGGTGCTGCATGCCATCACCGGTCCGGACGAGGAAGACGTCTACAGCGTGCCCAGCCACCTGGACTACGACGCGAAGGCGTCGGTGAAGGGCCTGAAAGTCGGCTACTTCCCCAAGTGGATGCACGAGGCGCCGGCCACCGAGGTCGACCGTCAGGCGCTGGAGACCGTGCGCAAGCTCGGCATGCATGCCAGGGAAGTGTCGCTGCCGGACTGGCACTACGACGACCTCAACCTGCTGCTGTTCGCCGAGGCCGCGGCCGCGTTCGAGGAGCTGACCCTGAGCGGCAAGGTCGACGAGCTGAGCATGCAGACGCCCGATTCCTGGCCCAACCTGTTCCGCGAGTCGCGCTTCCTGTCGGCGGTCGACTTCGTGCAGGCCGATCGCCTGCGGCGCAAGGTGGCGATGCAGATGCAGCGCGTGATGTCGGAAGTGGACCTGCTGCTGGTGCCGTCGATGCGTGACGAGATGATGGTGATCAGCAACATGACCGGGCAGCCGTCGCTGACCCTGCGCGCCGGCTTCATCGAGGTCAGCCAGGCGCGCAGCGACTGGGCCCCGGATCCGCGGCACCCGCTGCCGACCTTCAGCCCGCCGCGCCGCGCGCCCTACGGCGTGACCCTGGTCGGCCGCCTGTTCGAGGAAGGCGTGATGGCGCGTGCCGGCCTTGCCCTGGAGCGTGCCTTCGGCGTCGCCGACCAGCGGCCGCCGGGCTTCTGAGTCAAGCCGCCCGGCGCGCCCGCATGGGCGCCGGGCGGGCGTTATCATCGCCTACCGACCCGACCTCGCCGATCCGCTTCATGACTCCGACCGAAACCCTTTCATTCCGTGATGCCGCGGCCACCGACGTGCCCGCCATCGTGGCCCTGGTGCAGTCCGCCTACCGCGGTGACGCCAGTCGCGCCGGCTGGACCACCGAGGCCGACGTGCTCGACGGCCAGCGCATCGACCCCGAGGGCGTCGCCGAGGCCATCGCCCGTCCCGACAGCGAGGTACTGCTGGCCGAACGCGCGGGCGACCTGCTGGCCTGCGCGCACATCGAGAAACGCGGCGCCGACGGCTATTTCGGCATGTTCGCGGTTTCGCCCGGCCTGCAGAACGGCGGCATCGGCCGCCAGGTGCTGGCCGAGGCCGAGCGCCGCGTGGCCGGGGACTTCGGTTGCACGCGCCTGCGCATGACCGTGATCGACCTGCGCGAGGAACTCATCGCCTGGTACGAGCGCCGCGGCTACCGGCGCACCGGCGAGCACGCGGCGTTCCCCTACGGCGACGAGCGCTTCGGCATCCCGCGCCGCGACGACCTGCGCTTCGAATGGCTGGAAAAGGACCTGGCGAAGGAGGATGCCGCATGAGTGAATGGATCCGCGTGTGCGACCGTGGCGAGATGCTGCCGGGCGAGTTCAAGGTGGTCTGGGACGAGGACACCCCGATCGCCGTGTACAACATCGACGGCGACTTCTACGCCATCGAGGACACCTGCAGCCACGACAACGGCGAGCTGGCCGGCGGCGAGGTGCACGGTTTCGACGTCGAGTGCCCGCGCCACGGCGCGCGCTTCGACGTGCGCAGCGGCGCCGTCACCGCGCCGCCGGCGGTCGAGCCCATCGCCAGTTTCCCGGTGCGCGACGCGGACGGGGTCATCTGGACCCGCGACGACCGCTTCGACTGACGTGGCGCCGCGCGGCCATGGTCCGATGGATCGCCGCGGCCGGGTGGGCGGCGCGAGCCGAAAGCACCGATAGCACTTTCCGATGCATCCCGCGGCGGGCATGATGCGCCATCGCGGCTGGCATCGCGGTCAGGCCATGCCGACGCCCGTGATTCATGCCCTCCCGTTTTGTCGCTGGAGTCGACCAAGGCAATGAAGCGACGCATCGTGACATTCGTGATCCTGTTCGGGCTCTACCAGGGCGCCGAGGGCATCGGGGCCAGGCTGCTGCACAGCTTTGCCGTGCAGGCCGGCTTGATGGTGGCCTGCGTCCTGGTCGCCTGGCCGCTGGGTCGCTGGATGGGCTGGCGCGGGTACCGGGCCTACGCACTGGAGGGGCGCGCATGGCTGTCCTGGCTATTCGCTGGTCTGCTGCTGATGACCCTGGCCAATCTGGCGGCCCTGGCGCTGGGCCTGGGGCTGGGCTGTTTCGCGTGGCAGCCCGCCGGACACGTCGACCTGGCGGCCCTGGCGCCTCGTGCGTTGCTGGTGGCCGCGTTCTCCACCTTCGTGCCGTCGATCGCCGAGGACATACTGACCCGCGGATTCTGGTGGCGCGCATCGGGCATACAGTGGCGCGGGGGTGTGTTCGTGGCCGTTTCGGCGGTGCTGTACACGCTCAATCACATCTATCGACTCGGCAACGGCCCCAGCGAATGGCTTATGCTGTTCTGCTTTGGCATCGCCTACGCTAGCGCCATGCTGGGCAGCGGTTCGCTGTGGTCGGCGGTCGGCCTGCACTGGGGGTGGAATCTCTCCAACGCCGTGTTCGGAGGCATGCTGCCGGTGACCGTGGTCGACCATGCCGCGGCGCAGCAGCTGTGGGCCCTGGTCAACCTGGTGGTGGCGCTGGTGGTGCTCCTGTTGCCGCGTGCCGGCCCTGGGCGATCGGCTTTGAATGCCGGCCGCGCCGTGGCATAAAAGTGACGCAACTCCCGGAATTGCAGTGAAAAAGGAAAGGACATCGAAAGGCTGCGCCCCTAGCATGGAACGCCAATGAACCTCTCTGGAAGTACCGCCTTGCGCGATTGGACGATCCTGTGTGACTTCGATGGCACCATTGCCCTCGACGACGTGACCGATGCGCTGCTCAAGCGCTTCGCCGCGCCCGAGTGGGAGATGATCGAGGCCCGCTGGCGCGCCGGTGAGATCGGCTCGCGCGAGTGCATGAGTCGCCAGGTGGCGCTGATCGATGCCTCCCTGGAGCAGATCGACGCGGTTCTGGACGCGCTGCCCATCGATCCGGCCTTTCCCGCCTTCGTCGCCGATGCGCGCCGTCGCGGCATGGCCGTGCAGGTGGTCAGCGACGGCCTGGACCACGCCATCCACCGCATGCTTTCGCGGCATGGCCTGGACGACCTGCCGATCCGAGCCAACCGCCTGCTGCACGACGGCGACCGCGGCTGGCAACTGCTTTCGCCACACGCCAGCCCGGTGTGCGCCGCCGCCAGCGGCACCTGCAAGTGCGCGGTCTCGAGCGGTCACTCCAGGGTGCTGATGATCGGCGACGGCCAGTCCGATTTCTGCGTGGCCGGCCAGGCCGACTACGTGTTCGCCAAGCACAAGCTGATCACCCATTGCCGTCGCGAGGGCATCGCCCACAGCGCGATGGTCGATTTCGCCGACGCCCGCGCGTTGCTCGCCGACCTGCCCGAGCGGGTTCGCGAGACCGCGACTGGCTTCACCGCACCCCTTCCCCTGCGAGTCACCACTGCATGAACAGCGTTCTCAAGGCCGCCCCGGCCGATACTGCCGCCGACGAGGCGGCCCTGCTGGCCGACGAGGCGAAGTACTGCTCCTTCGGCGACACCGTCCACTACACCGACCCGCCGAAGCTGTTCGATCGCTGCGAAGGCAGCTACATGTTCGATTCGGCCGGGCTTCCGTATCTCGACCTGCAGATGTGGTACTCGGCGGTCAATTTCGGCTACGCCAACGAGCGCCTGAACAACGCGCTCAAGCGCCAGATCGACCACCTGCCGCAGGTGGCCAGCCAGTACCTGCATCGCGAGAAGATCGAGCTGGCACGCACCATCGCGGTCGACGCCGAGCGCAAGTTCGGCCTGCCGGGCCGCGTGCACTTCAACGTCGGCGGCGCGCAGGCGGTGGAGGACTCGCTGAAGATCATTCGCAACTACACCGGCGGCAAGAGCATGATGTTCGCCTTCGAGGGCGGCTATCACGGCCGTACCCTGGGCGCCTCGGCGATCACCTCCAGCTACCGCTACCGCCGCCGCTACGGCCACTTCGGCGAGCGCGCGATGTTCCTGCCGTATCCGTATCCGTTCCGTCGTCCGAAGGGCATGGACAAGGAAGAGTACGGCGAGCACCTGGTGGCCGAGTTCGCGCGACTGTTCGAGACCGAATACCACGGCGTGTGGGACCCGAAGGTCCGTGAGTGCGAGTACGCGGCCTTCTACGTCGAGCCGCTGCAGGGCACCGGCGGCTACATCGTCCCGCCGATGAACTACTTCAAGGGCCTGAAGAAGGTCCTGGACGAGTACGGCATCCTGATGGTCTCCGACGAGATCCAGATGGGCTTCTTCCGCACCGGCAAGCTGTGGTCGATCGAGCACTTCGGCGTGACCCCGGACGTGATCGTGTTCGGCAAGGCGCTGACCAACGGCCTGAACCCGCTGTCGGGCCTGTGGGCGCGCGAGGAACTGATCAACCCCGAGGTGTTCCCGCCGGGCTCGACGCACTCGACCTTCAACGCCAACCCGCTGGGCACCGCGGTCGGCCTGGAGGCGATGAAGATGATGCACGAGACCGACTACGAGGCCATGGTCATGGCCAAGGGCGCGCATTTCCTGGAGGGCCTCAAGGACCTGGCCAAGCGCCACAAGGAAATCGGCGACGTCGACGGCCTGGGCCTGGCGCTGCGCGCGGAGATCTGCACCGAGGACGGCTTCACCCCGAACAAGGCGCTGGTCGATCGCATGGTCGACATCGGCCTGGCCGGCGACCTGGAGCACAACGGCAAGAAGATCGGCCTGGTGCTGGACATCGGCGGCTACTACAAGAACGTCATCACCCTGGCGCCCTCGCTGCACATCACCACCGAGGAGATCGACCTGGGCATCGCGTTGCTGGACCAGCTGCTGACCAAGGCCAAGCGTGGCGGCTGATACCGGCGCATGATCCGTATCGCGGGGGAATCCGCGACCCGACCGCCCCGGTGTTCGCACCGGGGCGTTGTCTTGTGCGCGAGGGTGAAACCGGCTGCCGGCTCAGTCGGCGAATCGGCGCAGGGCCAGCACCGCGTTGAGGCCGCCGAAGGCAAAGGAATTGGACAGCGCCGCGTCCACGCGAAGTTCACGCGCGGTGTTGGGCACGTAGTCCAGGTCGCACTCGGGGTCGGGGTCGAGGAAGTTGGCGGTCGGCGGCACCACGTTCTCGTGGATGGCGCCGATGGCGGCCACCAGCTCCAGGGCGCCGGCCGCGCCCAGCGCATGCCCGTGCACGCCCTTGGTCGACGACACCGCCACGCGGTCGGCATGCTCGCCGAACACCGCGCGGATGGCCTTCGACTCGGTCGGGTCGTTGGCCGGTGTCGCGGTGCCGTGGGCGTTGATGTAGGCCACCTGCCCGGGCGCCAGGCCGGCGTCGTCCATGGCCGCCCGGATGGCCGACGCCATGCCGTCCACGGACGGCGCGACGATGTCGCCGGCATCCGCGCTCATGCCGCAGCCGGCCAGTTCGGCGAGGATGTTGGCGCCGCGCGCGCGGGCGCGCTCGAGGGTCTCCAGCACGAACATGCCCGCGCCTTCGCCCAGCACCAGTCCGCGGCGCTGCTTGCAGAAGGGTCGGCAGGTGTCGTCGGCGACCACGCGCATGGCTTCCCAGGCGCGGATGCCGGGCAGGCTCATGCAGGCCTCGGTGCCGCCGACGAGGGCGGCATCGGCCAGGCCGGCGCGCATCATCAGCGCGGCCTGGATGATGGCGTGGTTGGACGAGGCGCAGGCGCTGACCACGCCGAAGGCGGGGCCGGTGACGCCGAACTCCATGCTCACGTGGCTGGCCGGTGCGTTGGGCATCATGCGCACGATCGACAGCGGGTGCACGCGCGAGCTGTTGTCGCGGTAGACCTTGCGGCACTGCTCGTCGCGCGCCAGTTCGCCGCCGACGCCGGTTCCGATGACCGTCGCGGTGCGCCCAGCCAGGTTGCCGGCGGTGAAATCGATGCCCGATTGCGCCACGGCCTCGCGCGCGGCGACCAGGGTCATCTGCGCGGTGCGGTCGAGCAGGCCGAGGCGGGTGGCGTCGAAGTGCCGGGCCGGATCGAATTCGCCGGCCTGGGCGGCCACCTTCATGCGAAAGGTGGCGTCCTCGGGCGGGACCAGTGGCGCGATGCCGCTGCGCGCGTCGCGCATGGCCGTCCAGAGGGCGTCGGCGCCCATGCCACAGGCGCTGATCGCGCCCATGCCGGTGATGACAATGCGTTGCATGCTCAATTCCCGTGGTCGTGCAGGGTGAGGCAGGTTGCCGCTCAGGCCGTGTCGCCGGATTCACTCTGCTTGGCGGCCAGCGCCTCGTTGACGGCATCGACCAGGCCCTGCGCCGAGTCGGTGTCGAAATTGGGGTCGCGATCGGGCATGGTGATGTCGAAGTGTTCCTCGATATCGAAGATGATCTCGATGGCCTCGAGCGAGGCGATGTTGAGATCCTTGAGGGTCGATTCGGGCTTGACCTGCGCGACGTCGACCTTGCCGTGCTCGGCAATGATCTTGAAGACCTGGTCCTGGATGGATCCGCTCATGTCGGGACTCCCGTTCGGGGGGCTGGGCCGTACACTGCATGCACGGGATGGACGCGCCATGCAGAACGGTACCGGAGCAGCCGTTCATACCGCAATCTAGACAGTCAATCTTGCACATGCCTTTCGTATCGCAACTGGAACCGGATGCGTTGCTGCGCCACTTCCTGGCGCACCCGCCCGAACACTTCTCCGCCGGCCTGGTGGCCGGCGGCACGCCCGCGTTCACCGCGCCGTTCGACCTGCTGACCACCGCCGAGCCGGCGCTGCAGCGTCGCGTGCGCGCGCTGCCCGGCCACCGCTGGTGGTCGCGCTGGCTGACCCCGCGCACGCGCTTCGTCGGCACCACGGTGTCGGAATACGCGCTGCTGCCGGGTGGCGCCGACCCGCGGGCCCTGGCCGGCGAGCTGGTGCGCGACCTCGGTCGCGAGCACGCCTTCCTGATCGTCAAGGACATCCCGCGGCAATCGCCCCTGCTCGATGCGCCGGCCAACGCCTGGTGCGAGCGCTTCGCCGAGGCCTGCGCCGCGCAGGGCTTCGTGTTGATGGACGGGCAGGCGCTGGCCTGGGTGCCGATCGACTTCGCCGATGCCGATGACTACCTGTCGCGCCTGTCGAAAGGCGCGCGCAAGGATATCCGGCGCAAGCTGCGTTCACGCGAGCAGCTGGAGGTCGAGGCGGTGCCGACCGGCGACGCGCGATTTCGCGATCCGCGCGTGCTGGACGCGTTCTTCGCGCTGTTCGACGCGGTCTATGCGCAAAGCGAGATCCATTTCGATCGCCTCACCGCGGACTTCTTCCGCGCCGTGCTGCAGGACGGCGACAGCGGCGGCGTGGTGTTCGTCTACCGGGCCGGGGGCGAGATGATCGGCTGGAACCTGTGCTACCGCCACGCCGATGCGCTGATCGACAAGTACGTCGGGTTTGCCTACCCGCAGTCGCGCCATTACAACCTCTACGCGGTGAGCTGGATGCACAACCTCGAATACGCGAAAAGCCAGGGGCTCAAACGCTACGTCGCCGGCTGGACGGATCCGGAGATCAAGGCGCACCTGGGCGCGAGCTTCACCTTCACCCGGCATGCGGTGCGCCCGCGCAGCCGCCTGCTGCGCGCGGCGCTGCGCCGGCTATCGCGCCATTTCGAGAGCGACCGCCAGTGGCACGAGGAGCACGCCGATGCGTCCGGTCGTCCTTGACCTGGACGGTTCGGTCGGCCGCTTCGACGGCGACCTGAACCTGGCCCTGCCGCAGTGGGGCGAGCGCCTGCGCTTTGCCTGCAGCCGCCGCGCGCTGCGCGCGTTCGGCCGGGAGCTGGACGCGCGCTTGCCGGACGATGCCGGCACCGTGTTCCTCGGCAGCGGCGACTACCATCACCTGAGCCTGCCGCTGATCGAGCGCGCGGCGGCGACGCACGGGCCGCTGGAGGTGGTGGTGTTCGACAACCACCCCGACAACATGCGCTTTCCGTTCGGCGTGCATTGCGGTTCCTGGGTGCAGCGCGTGGCGGCGCTGCCCGGCGTCGCCCACGTGCACATGGTCGGCATCACCTCGGGTGACATCGGCCTGGCGCACGCCTGGGAGAACCGCATCCTGCCGCTGTGGCGGGGGCGCCTGACCTACTGGTCCTGCGACGTGGACGTGCGCTGGGCGCGGCGCGTGGGCCTGGGCGCCGCCTTCCGCTCCTTCGCCGACATCCCCGCGATGCTCGACGCCTTCGCCGCCCGCATGGCCGGCCATGCACGGCCGGTGTACCTGTCCATCGACAAGGACGTGCTCAGCGCCGAGGACGTGCAGACCAACTGGGACCAGGGCCGGATGCGCGTGGATGAACTGCTGGGCGCGATCGCCGGCCTGCACGGGCGCATCGTCGGCAGCGACATCAACGGCGAGGTCTCGCCGGCGCGTTACGCGCAAGGGTGGAAGCGGCTGTTGTCGGCGCTGGACAAGCAGCCGGAGATTCCGCAGGACCGCCTGCGGCAGTGGCAGGCGCAACAGCATGCGCTCAATCAGCGCCTGTTGTCCGCCATCGATGCCGCATGGACAGCGGCCTGAGCCGATCCCCCGCGCCGCTCAGGGGAGCGTGGCGAGGATGTCCACGATGGCGTCGAACGTCGCCGCGTCCAGCCATGGACTGTTGCTGATCGTCAGGCTGCGCGCGGCGAAATCGCGCGCGTGCGGCGTGGCCTCGCGCGGCACGATGTCGCGCAGGTCCTCGTAATCGCCGAGCGCGTGGATGAACAGCCGGCTGACGCCCTTGCCGCCGGCCCACAGGCGCGCAAGCGCCGCGTCGCGCCGCTGCGCGTCGTCGAAGTGCAGCAGGAAGAACGGCCAGGTGCCGCGCGTGCCGGGCGCGTCCTCGATGACCGTGATGCCGGGCAGCGCGCGCAGGGCCGGGAGCCGCGCCTGCGCCTGTTCGCGGGTGCGTTCGAGGAATGCGGGCAGCCGGGCCGCGGCGCGGCTGCCGACGGCCTGCCGCCAGCGACCCATGCGGTGCAGCGGGATGCGTCGCGGAAAGCGATCGCCCACCGCGGCCACCGGGTCGCCGCGCTCCAGCGCACGGCGCAACGGTCGGCCGTAGGCCAGCGGCAGCAGCGACGGCCGGTACAGCGCCCAGTAGCCGAGCAGCTCCACGCTGCGGCGAAACTCCCATCCGGCATGCAGCGGCAGGATGCGCTCGACGGCATCGGCGAGGGCCGCGCGCCGCGAGCGCTGGCGGGTCACCAGCAGGCCGCCCTCGAAGGTGCTCAGGCCCTTGCCGACGGCCAGGCTGAGCAGGCCGATGTCGCCGGCCATGCCGGCCGGCGTGCCGTCGGCGTGCCGCGCGCCCAGGGCCTGGGCGGCATCCTCGATCACCACCGCGCCGGCATCGTGGGCGATGGGGGCGAGGGTGGCGATGTCGTCGAGGCGTCCGCCCAGGTGCGCCGGCACCACCGCCAGGGTGTGCCGGTCGACCATGCCGCGCAGGGCTTCGGGATCCATGCCGAAGTGTCCCGGGCGGCTGTCGCACAGGCGCACGCGCAATCCGCAATGGGCCACGGCGATGGGCACCAGCGGGCAGGTATAGGCCGGCACGATGACGTCGCGACGGGGGCTGTCGGTCGCCAGCGCGGTCAGCGCGGCGACCAGCGCGGCGGTGCCCGAGCAGGTCACCAGCGCATGGGCGTCGCCGGTCAGCGGCGCCAGGGCCTCGACCAGCGCCGCGCGTCCGCCGCGCAGGTCGCCCAGAGCCAGGGGCAGGCCCGCGGTGGGTGGCATCTCGCGCCGGTCAGTGCGCTTCGGCATCGCCTTCGCTCCGCGCCAGGCACAGGATGCCGGCGACGATGGCGATGGCGCCGATGCCCTGCATGAGACCGATGTGCTCGCCGAAGATCGGCACCGAAAGCAGCAGTCCGCTGACGACCTCCAGGTGCGAGGCCGCGAAGGCCGGACCGATCGGCGCGTGCTTGAGCAGGGTCATCCAGGTGAAGAAGGCGCCGATGTAGCCGGCGACCGCGCCGTAGACCCAGGGCTCGGCGAACAGCCGCAGCAGCCAGGCCGCGTTGGGCTGCAGGGGCAGGGCGTGCATGCCGGCCAGCTTGAAGCAGACCTGTGCCAGGGTGTCGAAGGCCAGCAGGGCACCGAAGCCGATCAGGTAGAAGCGCTTCACGGGCTGGCTCCGACCAGGGCCACGCCGGCGGTCACCAGCAGGATGCCCAGCACGCGCATGCGCGTGAGGCGCTCGCCGAACAGCACCCGGCCGGCCAGCATGATGACGACGATGTTGATCGACCCCAGCAGCAGGCCGCGTCCCAGCGGCACCAGGGTCAGGAAGGCGATCCAGGCGAGGAATTCGAACACGTAGCAGCCGCCGCCGAGCCAGATCCACGGGCGCGCCAGCATGTGCTTCCAGCGCGCCAGCCCGTCGCCGGCCTCGGGATGGCTGGCGGCCGCCTTGAAGGCCAGCTGGCCGGCGGTGTCGAGCACCACGGTCAGCATCCACAGCGAGAACACGGTGGTGTTCATGCACGCCGCTCCGCGATGTGGGCCAGGCTCATGCGGCGCTGGCCAGGCCGGCCGCGTCGCGGCGGTCCTGGCGCAGGAAGAAGTCCGACAGTCGCGCGTGCAGCAGGCGGCGCTGCCGGTCGATGGTGATCATGTGGTAGCTGTCCTCGAGCGGCAGCACCTCGACCGGGCCGGCGACCTTGCGCGCCACCAGATCGGCGTTCGAGCGCATGCTGGCGATATCGTCCTCGGTGGCATGCGCGATGAGGCACGGCGAGGTCACCGACGGCAGCAGGCGCCGGGTGCGCGCGGCCAGGGTGTACATGTCGGCCAGCGAATGCCAGGGGTTGCCGGGCAGACCGGCGGCGGCGCTGTCGCCGCCGAGCATCGCCTGACTGATGGTGGCGCGGATGCGTTCGTCGCGCAGGCCGTAAGGCGGCTGCTCCATGAAGCTGCGTCCGCGGCCCAGGCCGAGTTTCTTGACCAGGGGCAGCATGAACGACAGCCGCGCCAGCCGCGGAATGCTCCAGCCGTCGTAACGGAAGGTCACGCCCAATACGCCGACGCCGTGGATGCGCCCGGGCTGCTCGGCGGCCAGCATCAGCGACAGCAGCGCGCCCATCGACAGACCGGCGACGAAAATCCGCTCGCAGCGTGCCTGCAGGCGGTCGGCCGCGTCCTTCACGCTGGCGTACCAGTCCTGCCAGCCCGTGGCCAGCAGGTCCTCCTCGTTGCCGCAATGTCCGGCCAGCTGCATGCCCAGGACCGTGAAGCCGGCCTTGTTCAGGCCCTTGCCCAGCAGGCGCATCTCGGCCGGAGTGCCGGTGAGGCCGTGAATGAGCAGGACGCCATCGGGTCCGCCCTCGAAAAGGAATTCAACGTCTTCGATCATGTCGTCATCATGCCGCGCATCGGCGCTTGGGTGCATCCTACGTGCTTGCAGGCTGTCAGGTGGCGGTTTCCACAACCTTTCAGGCTTATCAGTGGCTTGCAGCCTTCGGTGTCTCGAACCGCACCAGCACGCGCTGGCCGATGCGCAGGGCGTGCGGGTGGTCGAAGCGCAGCCGGCACTTCACGGTGCGGGTGCCGACGCGCTCGGAGGGATCCTGCTCCAGGGTCGAGGGACCGAAGACCTGGCCGACGTCGGTGACGCGCGCGTTGCCGACCACCTGCTCGTCGTCGTTGTCCAGGACCACCTTGGCCTGCATGCCCGCGTGGATGCGCTCGACATAGCGGCTGTTGATCTCCGCGACCACGATGCGCGGCGCGTCGGGCAGCAGCGTGAACAGTGACCCCGTGCCCGCGGACACGCTTTCGCCGGGCTGCACGTTGGCCTCGGTGACCTGGGCGGCCATCGGTGCGCGCACGGTGTGCAGGTCCAGCGCGCGCTGCGCCTGCTGCAGCTGCCCGCGGGCCACCGAGACGGCCGCCTCGGCCGCGGCGCCGCGGGCCTTCAGCTGTTCGACATGAGTGGCGGCATCCCGGGCATTCTGGCCGGCACCGGCGCCGGCGGCGGCGGCTTCGGCCAGCGTGCGGGCCCGCGCCCGCGCCGCCTTCAGCTGCACGTCGACCAGCCGTGCGTCAGCGCGCGCCTGCTCGAGACGGCCGCGGGCAATGCTCACCGCGGCGCGCGCGGTCTGGTCCTGCAACTGCGCCATGGGCTGGCCGGACTTCACGTGATCGCCGACATGCACGTCCACGCGGGCCACCACGCCGGACACCGCCGCGCTGAGGGGCAGCATGCCGCCATCGACTTCGATGCTGCCGCGGGCCACGGCCAGGTAACTGGCGGCGGCGTCCGCGGAGGCCGGCGGCGGTTCCGCCTCGCCGTGGCCGCAGCCGGTCAGTACCGAGGCCAGGGCCAGCATCGCGGTGGTCGCTAGAAGGGAGGCAAGCGTGGACTTTTTCATTCGGCAACTCGTAGCGGAGACGGTTGGGAACCGGCCGGGGTGATGCGGCGGTCCTCGAGGATGCGGCCGTCTTCCATGGACAGCAGGCGATCGGCGTGACCGATCAGCCGCGGGTCATGGCTGACGCACAATACCGTGGTGCCGTGGCGTCGCGCGATGCGGTGCAGCATCTCGATCACCATCTGTCCATTGGCGGCATCCAGTGCGCTGGTCGGTTCGTCGGCGAACAGCAGGTCCGGCTGCTTGGCCAGCGCGCGGGCGATCGCCACGCGCTGCTTCTCGCCGCCGGACAGCTCGATCGGGCGCAGATCCATGCGCGGCGCCATGCCCACTTCGGCCAGGGCCTCGCGGGCCAGCCGCCGGGCCTTGTCGCGGCCCATGCCCATGTAGCCGAGCGGCAGCGCCACCTGCTCGTAGGCGGTCAGCGCGGGGAACAGGTTGAAGCCCTGGAACACGAAGCCGGTGTGTTGCAGGCGGAACAGCTCCAGGGCGTGCTTGTCCAGGGTGTCCAGGCGCTGTCCCAGTGCATGCACGCTGCCGGAGTCGACGGTCTGCAGGCCGCTGAGGATCGACAGCAGGGTGCTCTTGCCGCAGCCGGACGGTCCGGAAATGAGGGTCAGCTCGCCGGCCTCGACGCTGAGCGAGAGATCATTGAGCACGGTGGTGGTCAGGCGCCCGGAGGAGAACGACCGGGTCACGTTGCGGGCCACCAGGCTGGGGGTCTGCGCGGTCATCGCCTTACCTCAGCAACGTGGCGGGGTCGGCGCGCCGCAGGCTGCGCATCGAGGCCAGGCCGGAGACCACCGCCAGCGCCAGGATCAGCAGCACGCAGGTCAGCGTGACCGGCAGGTTGAGCACCACGGGCACGTCCTGGTCGTGCGCGACCACGATCAGCAGGCTGCCCAGCAGGGCGGCGCCGACCAGGCCGATCGCGCCGACCCACAGCGCCTGTTCCAGGACCACCCGGCGCAACGCCTTCACGCCCACGCCAAGGGCATTGAGCGTGGCGTACTCACGGATCGATCCGACCACCGCGGCGACCAGCGCCTGGCTGGTGATGACGGCGCCGACCAGAAACACGATGCCGGCCAGGAACAGCACGCCGGCGCCGGCGCCGGTGTCGAACAGCCAGAACAGCATCGAGCGCCGCGCGAAGGCGCGTGCCGTCCACGCCTCGTACGGTCCGAAGCCGCTGTGTCCGTTGAGCGAGGCGGCCACCTCGGCGGCCCGCGCCGGGTGCCGCAGACGCGCCACCAGATAGGTCGGGCGCCCGACATCGCCGGGATCGGAATCGAGCAGGCGGGCGGTGTCCAGCGAGGCCACCACGTTGACGCCGCCCAGCGCGCGCAGGCCGCTGGCCACGCCGACCACCCGCACCCGGTGGCCGTTGATGCTGGCGCTGCCGCCGATGGCCACGCCCAGCTTGTCGAGGTCGGCGCGGTCGACGATCACCGCGTCCGGGGTGTCCAGTCGCTCGCGCAGCGACGGTGGCAGGGCGCGCGCGAACATCATGCCGTTGGGGCTGGGGTCGATGCCGGAGACGAACACCGACACGCCGCCGGTGCCGCCCGCGCGCCAGTCGCCGTCGACCCACAGGAACGGCTCCACCCGCGTCACGCGCGGGTCCATGTGCAGCAGGGTGGCCACGTCGGGCGAGATCGAGCGTCCCTGGTCGACGCTCTGGGTGCCCGGGTAACCGACCCAGAGATTGGCGCTGGAGCCGGTGATGTAGACCGCGGCCCCGCCGAAGATGCCGAGCACCAGCGCGGCCTGCAGCAGCTGCAGCAGGCCGGCGAAGCCGACCGCCAGCACCGCGGGCAGGAAGCGCCGCCACTCGTAGATGAGGGTCTTGCGGGCCAGCGCCACCATCATGGCGATACTCCCGGATGCGCTGGCCGCGCTGTCGTCGCTGTCGTCCAGCGGCGGCGCGCCGCCGAGGGCCTTGTACAGCGCCACGTAGGCGATATCGCGGTCGCCGCGCGCGGCGGCGAGGTCGAGTTCGGCGCGGGCGCGGGCGATGCCCACCTCGGCGTCGTCGAGGTCGCTGGACAGGCCCAGGCGGCGGCGCGTGCGCTGTGCGTCACGGGCCTGGTCCCAGGCGTGGCAGGCATCCTCGCCGGCGGCTTCGCGCTCGCGCTGGCGCTGCAGGTTGCCCAGCGCCGTCTCGACGTCGGCGACGCCGGCGAGCACGGCCTTGCGATAGGCCAGCACGGCCGCGCGCAGGTCGTGTCCGCGGGCGTGCTTGGCCGATACGCGCATGCCCCAGTCGAACAGCGGCATCTCGATCACCGGACCCACCGAGCCGATGGCGTTGGTGCCCGGATCCTGGTGATAGGCGGTGATGTTGGTCGACCACAGGATGGAGGCGCCCAGGCCGATGCGCGGATACAGGTTGGCACGGGCAATGCCCAGTTCGCCGGCGGCCTCGACCACGCGCGCCTCGGCCTGGGCGATGCCCGGCCGCGTGCGCAGCAGTTCGGCCGGCGCGGCGATCGGGCCGGTCGCGCCCAGGTGCGGTACCGGAGCCGGCTTGAGCCACTTCGGCCGCGGCTCGGCGAGTCCCAGCAGCACGGCCAGCTGCTGGGCGGCCTCGTCGGCCTCCATGCGCGGCTGGGCCAGCGCGGCGCGCGACGAGGCCAGGTCCGCCTGGGCGCGCGCCAGGTCGGCGCGGTCGGCCAGCTGCAGGCGGACCCGCGTGCGCATCAGGTCGAGCTGGCGCTGGCGGATGCGCGCCACGTCCTCGAGCAGCTGAGCCTGGCGTTGCGCCGTGCGCAGGCGCACCAGGTCACGCGCGACTTCGGCCACCAGCGTGACCCGCGCCTCGCGCAGCGACGCCATGGCCTCGCCCAGGCGGCCACCGGCCATCCGGTCGTTGGCCTGGCCGCGGCCGAACAGGGGCAGCTCCCAGGTCGCGTCGAAGCCGATCACGAAATAGGACGAGGTGGCGTCGGGATCGATCGGGTCGGAGGTGTGCAGGCCGACCTGTGGCCGGTAGGGCGCCTTGCGGGTCGAGTACAGGGCGCGCGCGGCACGCAGGCGCTCGGTGGCGATGGCCACGTCGGGGTTGTCCCTGAGCGCCTGGTCGACCAGGCGATTGAGCATCGGATCGTTGAACGCCTTCCACCACGCATGCAGGTCCACCGGCGGGCGCGCCGGCGCGGTCGCCTGGTTTCGCCAGTGCGCCGGGGTCGAAGGGTCCAGCTTGGGCAGGCGATTGTTGAAGCAGCCGGCCAGGGCCAGGCACGCGGCGATCCACGCGGACCATGCGGCCAGGGTGCGGGCGTGGAGGCGCGACGGTGCGCGGGTCGGTGTGGCGGACATGGTGGCGCGAGACTTCATGCATCGGATCCGTGATCGGGGAAGCGGATCTGCACGCGCAATCCGCCGCCCGGGGCAGAAGCATAGACTACCTGCGCGTGATGACGTTCCGCGATGCGCTGCACGATGGCCAAACCCAGGCCGGTGCCGCCCTCGGCGGCGCCGGGCGCGCGGAAGAAGCGTTCGCCGAGCCGGGGCAGGACGTCCTCGGGCACGCCGGGGCCGTCGTCCTCGACCGTGATGTCATGGTGGCCGCCGTCGGCATCCGTGGCCAGCCGTACCGTGACGTGGCCGCCGGGTCCGGCGTAGCGCAGCGCGTTGTCGATGAGGTTGTCCAGCATTTCGCCCAGGGCGTGGGCGTCGCCGCGGATAAGCGCGCGGTTGCTGGTGTCGTCGTAGCCCAGGTCCACGTCGCCGCGCACGGCGTCGGGGACCCGCGCGCCGACGATGTCCGGCAGCAGGCGCGCCAGGTCCAGTTCGGCCATGTGTTCGTCGTCGTCGTCGTGCGGTGTCTGCGCGCGGGTCAGCGCCAGCAACTGGCGGGTGGTGCGCGCGGCGCGGGTGTTGAGCTGCTGGATGTGTCCCAGCGCCTCCAGCAGGCGCGGTCCCTGCGGATGCGCCTGGGCGCGCTCGACGTGCAGGGCCATGCCGGCCAGTGGCGTGCGCAACTGGTGCGCGGCATCGGCCACGAAGCGCTCGTGCAGGTCCATCAGGTGGCGCAGGCGACCGAACAGGGCGTCGATGGTGTGCGTCAGCGGCAGCAGTTCCACCGGCACGTCGCTGTCGTCGATCGGCGCCAGGGTGCGCTCTCGGCGGGCCAGTCGCTGCACCAGGGGATCGAGGCCGCGCAGGCCGAAGGTCACGCCCAGCCACGACAGCGCCACCAGCATGGCGATCAGCAGCAACTGCAGCGACACGCTCAGCAACAGGATCTCGCCCGCCACCTCATGACGGTCGTGCAGGGTCTCGGCGACCGAGATGTACAGCACGTCGTGGGCGTCGCTCGGATTGCGGATGGTCACGGTCGCGGCGCGCACCCGGGTGCGGCCGACCCGGGTATCGAACAGCTCCGGCGCCTGTCCCGGGACCACTGCCTGGGCGGGCAGCGGCAGGCCGGCGTTGCCGCTGACCAGGCCGTGCCGGCGGCTGCGCACGTTGTAGTAGTTGCGACCCTCGGGGTCGTAATTGAGCAGGAAGCTGGCCTGCGAGGAAATGTCGCCGGGCAGCGATTCGCGGTGCAGCAGCTGCGCCAGCGACTGGGCCTCGCCGGCGAGGTCGCGGTCGTGCACGTGGTTGGAGTACGACAGTGCCACCGAATAGGTGAGCAATGCGTCCAGCAGCAGCAAAAGCAGCATCGGGATCAGCAGGAAGGCCAGCAACCGGCGTCGCAGGCTCGGGCGCCGGCGCGATCCGGGGGGCGAAACGGAGGACGTTCGGGTCACGGGTTCTCCCGGCCCGCCTCGATCTCCTCGAGCATGTAACCGAGGCCCCGAACGGTGCGAATCTGCGTGCCCGAATCGCGCAACTTGCGGCGCAGGCGATGCATGGCGATGTCCAGTCCGTTGTCGGTCAGCTCCTGATCCCAGTTGCACAGCGCCTCGACCAGTTGCGCGCGGCTGGTCAGCTTGCCCAGGCGCAGCACCAGCGCTTCCAGCAGGCTGAATTCGCGCGCGGTCAGTTCCAGCGCGTCCTCGCCGACCCAGGCACGTCGGCCGGGAAGGTCCAGGCGCAGCCGGCCAAGGCTCATGTCGGGCGTGCCGCTGCTGGCGCGCCGGCGCAGCAGGGCGCGCGTGCGGGCGCTGAATTCGCTGCGCGCGAAGGGCTTGACCAGGTAATCGTCGGCGCCCAGGTCGAGCACACGCACCCGCTCCTCCACGCTGTCGCGCGCGGTCACCACCAGCACCGACATCTGCTCGCCGCGCTGGCGCAGGTGCTGCAGGACTTCCGATCCGTCCACGGCCGGCAGGCCGAGGTCGAGCACCAGCAGGTCGTATTCGTAGTCGGCCAGCGCGTGTTCGGCCTTGCGACCGTTGTCGACGTGATCGACATTGTGCCCGCCATCACGCAGGTCGGCGCACAGGCCGGCCGCGATGGCGTGATCGTCTTCGGCAACCAGGACTCGCATCTACTACCGTCCAGTCACGCGGCGCGGTTCGGCGCCGTGGCGGGGAAGACCCCGTGAGGGGTTGTCTGGTGGGGCAGATTACGCAGGAAAACTTACTGCATGCTTTAGCCGAAAGCCCGTATTTACGCCGTTTTCGTGAGGATCCCGTTAAGTGTCGCGCCGGGCGCCGGTTCCCGTCGACCGATGCATGACCATTGACCCGTTGCCCGCGATGCCCTGCTCGGCGCACCATGGTAGTGCTGTGCCGCTGGGGCGGCGCGGGGTTAACGCATCCTGAGCATCGGGGGAACCAATGTCTCGCATGATTCGATCCACCTCACTGGTGTGTCTTGCCCTTGCCTGTCTGGGGCTGGGCGCACTTTCGTCGGCCGCCACGCCGCCGCCGGCTTCCGCGACACCCGCGGCGGCCAGCTCGGTCCTGGGCCCGGTACCTTTCGTCTCGCCGCACGCGGCCAACATCACCGAGGCCAGCGCGGCCAATGCCTGGGGCGGTCAGCGCACCGCGGCCGACAGCACCCTGTCCGACCAGGTGACGACCTACACCATCCAGGCCTCGCTGGACCCGGACAAGCACACCGTCGACGCCACTGAAACGATGACGTGGCGCAATCGCAGCGACCGTCCGATCGACAAGATCTACCTGCACATGTACCTCAATGCCTTCGAGGGACCGGGCAGCACGTTCTTCACCGAGCGCCAGATGTTCTCCGGCTCCGGTGGTTCGCGCGGCGCGGCCAAGCTGAAGAAGGGCCAGTGGGGCTATGTCGACCTGAAGAAGGTGCAGCAGGACGGCAAGGACGTGACCTGGCGCTTCGTGCAGCCGGACGGCGGTCCCAAGACCGACCACACCGTGGTCGAGATGGACCTGCCCACGCCAGTGCCGGCGCACGGCACGCTGACCCTGAACATCGGTTTCCACGACAAGCTGCCGCGCGTGGTCGAGCGCACCGGCTGGTGGGGCAAGTTCCACCTGGTGGCGCAGTGGTTCCCGAAGATCGCGGTGCTGGAGCTGCCCGGTGAACGTGGCGCCAAGCAGGTGCGCTGGAACGCGCACGAGTTCCACTACCACAGCGAATTCTTCGCCGACTACGGCAACTACGACGTCCATCTGACGGTGCCCAAGGGCTACACGGTCGGCGCGGTCGGCCACGAAGAAGGCGCGCCGGTCGAGAAGGACGGCAAGGTCACCCATCACTTCGTGCAGCACGACGTCGAGGACTTCGCCTGGGTCGCCGCGCCCGGCTACAAGGTCATGCACACCACCTGGACCGGGCCGGGCAGCCCGAAGGTGGACGTGCGCGTGATCTACCCGCCGGAGTACGAGGTCGTGGCCAAGCCGGTGGAGAAGGCGACCACCGATTCGCTGACCTACTTCTCCGACACCCTGGGTCCGTATCCCTACCGCACGGTCACCGCCGTGGTGCCGCCGTACAACGCCAGCGAGGCGGGCGGCATGGAGTACCCGACGTTCTTCACCGCCGAGAACTCCAAGGAATACACCAAGGACACCATCAGCCAGTTCGAGATCGATTTCGTCACCATCCATGAATTCGGCCACGGCTATTTCATGGGCATCCTCGGCTCCAACGAGTTCGAGGAGCCGATGCTCGACGAGGGCATGAACGAGTACTGGGACCAGCGCATGCTGTCCGCCCGTCATCAGGACATCCATCCGGTGACGCCGCTGCTGAAGAAGCTGGGCATCGATCCGGCGATCGGTCCGTTCGTGATGGAACGCGCCAGCGGCGTGCTGGGCATCAACTTCCCGGCCGATTCGCTCGATTCCAACTCCTGGGACCGCATGTCCAACAACAGCTACGGCTCGGTCTACTCGCGTACCGCCTCGACCATGCGCACCATCGAGAACCTGGTCGGTCACGAGGCCATGGGCAAGGCCATGAAGCTGTACTACGCGCGCTGGAAGTTCCGCCATCCCAGTGCCGCCGACCTGCGTGACGCGCTGGCCGACGGCACCGGCAAGCCGGAGCTGATCAAGCAGATCTTCGACTCGCAGGTCTACGGCACCGATCGCGTCGACGCCAGCATCGTCAGCCTCAAGAGCGAGGAGCAGCTGCCGCAGGCCGGCACCGTGGTCAAGGACGGCAAGCGCGTCACCGTGACCCGCAAGGAAGTGAACGAGGAGATCGCAAAGGCGCGCAAGGCGTGGAAGAAGGACCACAAGGACGCCAAGCACGGCGGCCCGTACCCGTGGCTGACCACGGTCACCGTGCGCCGCACCGGCGCGCCGATCCCGCGCACGGTGAAGGTCGACTTCGCCGATGGCAGCAGCGAGACGGTGGACTGGAACGACAACAGCCGCTGGAAGCGCTTGACCTTCACCAAGCCGGTCAAGGCGGTGTCGGCACAGCTCGATCCCAAGCGCACCCTGTACCTGGACAACAACAGCCTCAACGACAGCTACAGCGTGAAGAAGGACGGCAGCGCCTCGAGCCGCTGGACCGCCGACGCGCAGGCGATGCTGCAGAGCCTCTACACCTTCCTGGGGACGCTATGACCATGAAACGACCCATCGGATTCGGCGCGTTTCCGCGCGCCCTCGGCGCGGCGCTGCAGTGGAAGCTGCTGCTGCTGTGGTTCCTTTTCACCCTGATCCCGGCGTTGATCGTCTCGCGTCCGCTGCATGCCATGCTGTCCGGACTGATGGACCGTGCCGTGGATGCCGGACAGTGGGCGCGCAGTTTCCATGGCCTGGCCATGACCGACGTGTTCGTCGACATCGGTCGCCACGGCATGCCGGCTCTCGGCGCCGCCTTCGGTTTCGCCACCTTGCTGGCGCTGCTGATGTCGCCGTTCCTGACCGGCATGTCGGTGACCGCGGTGCGCGGGCCGCAGAAGCCGGGTTTCGGCGAGCTGATGCACGGCGGTCTGCGTGAGTACTGGCGCCTGTTCCGCTTCATGCTGTGGGCGCTGGGCCTGTACGCCGTGGTGCTGGGCATCAATGTCGTGGCCTCGGGCATGGTCGGCCAGTACGCCAAGACCGCGGTGCTGGAGTCCAGTGTCGACTTCCGCTACAGCATCGTGCACGTGGTGTTCATCGCGCTGTTCGTCCTGGCCCAGGCCATGATCGAGGCCGGCCGCGGGCGCATCGTCGCTCAGCCCGGCCAGCGTTCGGCCACCAAGGCGTTCTTCGCCGGCATCGGCACGTTGTTCCAGCGTCCGCTGGTGACCCTGGGCATGTTCCTCGGGGTGACGGTGATCGGCATGCTGATCGTGTTCCTGCTGGGCTTGTGGCGCGTGCAGCTGGTCGCGGTCGGTTTCGGCGGCGCGCTGATGGCGCTGCTGGTGACCCTGCTGATCGTGGTCGTCATGGCCTGGATGCGCACGGCGCGACTGGCCGGCATGGGCGCGATCGCCGAAGCGTCCTGAATCGACGCGCAGTAGACGAAGCGGCCGCCCGCATGCCGGGCGGCCGTTTTCTTTTGCCGGCCGGGGATCAGGACGTGCCGCGTTCGGGCGGGTAATAGGCGAACACGTGGGTCGGCGCGCCGTGGAAGTCGATCGACTCGACGTATTCGCCGCCCAGTCGCTTGGCCACCCGGTCCGAGGCGTCGTTGCCGTCGCGCACCAGGCTGACCACGCGCTTGAGGTCGAGCCGCGTCCAGGCGAAATCCAGCGACGCGCGCCCGGCCTCGGTGGCGTAGCCGTGGCCGCGGTATTCGGGGCGCAGCATCCAGCCGAGCTCGACGTCGGGCCAGCCTTCCGGATACATCAGGCCGACGCGGCCGACGAACACGTCGTCCTCGATCCGCTCCACCGCCCACATGCCGTAGCCGCGCATCTGCCAGTGCCCGAGCAGCATGGCCATCGAGCGCCACGCGTTCATGCGGTTGAGCGGCACGCCGCTGCCGACGAAGCGGGTGCTCTCCGGATCGGCCAGCATCGCGGCATAGTCGTCGAAGTGCCGTTCCGACAGCGCGGTCAGGCGCAGGCGCTCGGTGTGCAGGACGGGAATCTCGTGCATGGCGACCACCCGGCCTCAGGACGCCGTGGCGCGGGGCCTTGCGGCCATCGCGCTCACGTCCTGGAAGAAATCCTGGTCGAATTGATCACCCAGTTCCGGCCACTTGCGCCGGAACACCGGATTGTCGAAGTAGTCGAGGATGTAGGCCCGCCAGCCCACCCATTGCGCGGCGCGAATGGGGTTGCCGTGCTGGCGGTACAGCAGGTAGGCGTTCTCGATCAGCGAGATCAGGATCAGGAACGCGCATTCCACCTGGCGTTCCTGCGCCGCATCGAGCGCGGGTTCCTTGTCCACGGTGCCGTAGATGGGCAGCTGGGGATGGTCGAAGACCAGCTTGAGGAAATCCACGTACTGCTGGTTGAGCGTGGCGTAGGTGCCGTTCTCGCGGTCCATCCGCTCGCGCCGCTTGGTGGTGGCGAAGATGGCGATGGCCACGGGCACGCCGATCAGGTTGGTGCAGGCCACCGCGACGTCGAGAAGGCCCTGGATGTGGCTGAGATCGGTCATGCGGCGTCCGTGGTGCGTGGCTGGCGCCCCCTGCGCCCGCCCTCGTCGCGCCTATGATGACGCCGCGTTGCCGGGGTACGTCAACCCGGCGTCGCCGGAGGTGTCCGGTGACGATCCGTCCGGATGTCCGCAAAGGCCGTCGTGGCGCCCTTTGCGCCGCGACCGGACACCCGAGACGACAAGCCCGGAGCCGCGCCTCCCGCACGTCTCCGGGCAGCCGGTCGGTGACCGGCGCTCCGCCAGGGGCGGCGGAGGATGCCGGCCGTCCGTGGCCGGCAGGGGGCACGCGTGTTCCTCAGCGCTTGGCGGGCGCGCCGCCCAGGCGGATGTCCTTGCGGTTGTGCGCCAGGGTGGCCTTGCCGATGCCCTTGACCTTGGCCAGGTCGTCGACGCTCTTGAACGGGCCGTGCGCCTTGCGGTAGGCGACGATGGCCCTGGCCTTGGCCGGACCCACGCCATCGAGCGACTTGGCGATGGTCACCGCGTCGGCGTGGTTGACGTTGACCGGCGTGGCGGCCAGCGCGGGCAGGGTCAGGCTCAGGGCGAAGGCCAGCGGAATGATTTTGCGCAACATCGGATGCTCCTTGCGTGAATGGACGGGACGGGCACGTCGCTGTGCCACGGCTCCATCCTCTCGCCATCGCCGCGCCGATGCTGCCGGTCGCGACCGGGTTGCCGGGTGGTCCCGTGGCGGCGCCCGCCGTGGGCGATGCTTTACACGTCCGTAGGCGGTCCCGGTCGCCGACGGGCGGCTGATACAATGGGCAATCACCGCATCTGGAGTCGCCGATGGACAGCAATCGCATCCGATCCTTTGTCGAGGCCATGTGGGACGACGAGGTCGTGCCGCAGCTGGTCGAATACATCAAGATCCCCAACAAGTCGCCGATGTTCGACAGCCAGTGGGTCGAGCACGGCTACATGGACGATGCGGTCAAGCTGATGGAGTCCTGGGCGCGCAGCCACCTGGACAAGCTGCCCGGCGCCACGCTCGAGGTGGTGCGCCTGGAAGGCCGCACGCCGCTGATCTACATCGACGTGCCCGGCCAGGGCGACGACACCGTGGTGCTGTACGGCCATCTGGACAAGCAGCCGGAGATGACCGGCTGGGCCGACGACCTGGGCCCGTGGAAACCGGTGATCAAGGGCGACAAGTTGTACGGTCGCGGCGGCGCCGACGACGGCTACGCCATCTTCGGCTCGCTGACCGCGCTGCTGGCGCTGCACGAGCAGGGCGTGCCGCACGCGCGCTGCGTGGTGCTGATCGAAGCCTGCGAGGAATCGGGCAGCTACGACCTGCCGCATTACGTCGACCACCTGGCCGACCGCATCGGCAACCCGTCGCTGGTGGTGTGCCTGGATTCGGGCTGCGCCAACTACGACCAGCTGTGGCTGACCACCTCGCTGCGCGGCATGACCGGCGGCGAGCTCAAGGTCGAGGTGCTGACCGAGGGCGTGCATTCGGGCGATGCCTCCGGCGTGGTGCCCGACAGTTTCCGCGTCCTGCGCCAGCTGCTCTCGCGCCTGGAGAACGAGGACACCGGCGAGATCCTGCCGAAGGAACTGTACGCCGACATTCCGGAAGAGCGCCTGGAGCAGGCCCGCCAGTGCGCACAGATCCTCGGCACCGAGGTCTACGACAAGTTCCCGTACGTGGACGGCATGACGCCGGTCACCGACGACCACGTGGAGCTGATCCTCAACCGCACCTGGCGCCCGCAGCTGGCCATCACCGGGATCGACGGCCTGCCGCCGCTGGCCAGCGCCGGCAACGTGCTGCGCCCGCAGACCGCGGCCAAGCTCAGCCTGCGCCTGCCGCCGACGGTCAACGGCGAACGCGCCGGCCAGTTCGTCAAGCAGCTGCTGGAGAAGGACCCGCCGTACGGCGCCAGGGTCAAGTTCACCCTGGAGAAGAACGGCGGCGGCTGGAACGCGCCGCCGCTGTCGCAGTGGCTGGCCGATGCGGTCTCGGCGGCGTCGGAAAGCTATTACGGCGCCCCGGCCGCCTACATGGGCGAGGGCGGCTCGATCCCGTTCATGGGCATGCTGGGCGAGAAGTTTCCCGAGGCGCAGTTCCTGATCACCGGCGTGCTCGGCCCGCATTCCAACGCGCACGGCCCCAACGAGTTCCTGCACATCCCCACCGGCAAGCGCGTGACCATGGTGGTCGCCGACGTGCTGGCGCGGCACTTCACCAAGGGCGCCTGATCCGGCCATGGCCGGCGACACGCTCGCGCAGCGCTGGGAACACGTCCGCGCGCGCGTGGACGCGGCCTGCCGCGCGGCGGGCCGCGATCCGTCCGAAGTCACCATCCTGCCGGTCAGCAAGACCCATCCGCCCGAGGTCATCGAACAGGCCCTGGCGCTGGGCCTGACCCGCTTCGGCGAGAACCGCGTGCAGGAGATCCGCGACAAGGCCGCCGCACTCGAAGGCCGCGGCATCGCCTGGGTGGTCATCGGCCACCTGCAGACCAACAAGGCCAAGTACGTGGCCCGGCTGGCCAGCGAGGTGCAGTCGCTGGACCGCCAGGACCTGGCCGAGGCCCTACACGAGCGCCTGGAAAAGGAAGGCCGCGAGCTGGACGTCCTGGTGCAGGTCAAGACCTCGCCCGAACCGAGCAAGTACGGCCTGCCGCCCGATGAGCTCTCCGGTTTCCTGGCCCGCCTGCGCGACTACCCGCGCCTGAAGGTGCGCGGCCTGATGACCATGGCCATCCAGTCCGACGACCCGCAGGCCGTGCGCGCCTGCTTCCGCCGGCTGCGCGAACTGCGCGACGCCGCCCGCGCCGACGACCACGACCTGCCGCGCCTGTCGATGGGGATGAGTGGCGACTACGCGCTGGCGATTGCCGAAGGGAGCACCGAGGTGCGCATCGGGACGGCGATCTTCGGGGCGCGATCCTGACCGGAAGCGGTGCTTGTGGGAGGGGGAATGCCCTCCGTTCCCTTTTCCGGGTGAGATGATTCAAGGGATGCCCGCGGCTGTACATTTGCAACCGTGTTGGGAATGATGGGTTGCATCCGGCGCGTTCTGCATGGGGGAGCGTGTCTTCGACCTTGGGGGGTGGTCATGGATAAGTCTCGCATCACGATCTTGTTTGCGCTCGTTCTCGGCCTCGTGGCCTGCGTGCCCACGACGCGTTACCACTACGTGCCGGCGACGGCCGATGCCGTGGCCAAGGCGCAAACGAGCAAGGTCGTCATCGCACCGGTCGCGATGCACTCGACCGCGATTTGCTGGCCGGACGGCCATGCCCAGCTGGTCCGTGACGCCACGGTCAAGGGCGACCGCCTCTGCGCGCAGTTCACGTCACCACTTCGTGGTTCCGATGGGCGCAAATGCATGCCGCTCAAGCAGCTGGCCGGCATCGGCATCCCCTACGAGAGTCATGCGTTCTCGGTGGTGCCGTATATGGGGGTGGAGGTGGGACGATGCGATCCGGCGAAGCTGCGCAAGGATCGGGAAGCCTTGTTGAAACGAGGGATGTAAAACCAGAGGGCTGATATACGGGGGTCATGGAAAATGAACCTGACCCCTTATTTGTGACCCCTTATTTGTATCGCCTTATTTGTATCGGTGCAAGTAAATATGAAATGGTATTCGGCAACCTTAATTAATGTCATTTGTCTTCGGGCTGGAAAGCAAGACTCGTTTCCGGTTTTTGAGGATGTCTGCTTGATTGAGGCCGTGGACGATGATGAGGCATTTAGGAAGGCTGAGTCTCTGGGTAAAGCGCGCGAAGTTGACGATCAAACTTTAACACTTGGCGATGAGCCGGCAGAAATAAAGTTTTTAGGTGTTCGTAAATTGTATATCGTTGATAATCCAATTGATGCGCCGCAGTTTGGGCCGCCGAGACACGGTAGTGAGCTTACCCATTCAAAATA
The DNA here is from genome assembly GCA_963821885.1 of uncultured Gammaproteobacteria bacterium. Classification (GTDB taxonomy): domain Bacteria; phylum Pseudomonadota; class Gammaproteobacteria; order Xanthomonadales; family Rhodanobacteraceae; genus Oleiagrimonas. The sequence goes on from CAWGFN010000003.1 coordinate 481,656, forward strand.
TACTGTTACAACAAAAAAAGATTTGAATAAATTGGTGCGAGGCGAAAGTGTTTTTGTCATATACGAAGAATAAATATAAGAAATAACCGTGTCGGGGCATGTTAGAAATAACTTGGTCAGAGCCCGTCACCATGATTATAATTATCCTGGCAAATGGGTAGAGTTCGGAGAATAATTATGCGGATCATTTTTGTAGGCCTTGGCTTGCTGGCGTGCGGTTGTGCGGTAACCCCTAAGCATCAAAGCTCGCCACATAAAAGTTTTATACCGATTGTGGAAATGGGGGGTATTGATCAATTGTCCCGACGCGCAATGCTGGGTGATGTTGTCGCAGCTGGCCAGCTAAGTAATTACTTTAATTACGCTAAAAATATGGACCCAAGGTGGAGGGTTTGGGCTCGAATTGGTGCCGAGAATGGCGACCCAAAGGCGATGTTTGACATGTACAATATCCTCATATCCAGTCCGGATAGGCTTGAACAAATGCGGGCTTTTTACTGGCTCAAGCGTTCCTATGAAAGCGGTTATGGTATAGCGGGTATGGAATTAGAAAGGTGCTTCCCTGGCGGTAAGTTTGAAGATGACAACCCGAAGTGTGTTGGTCCTGGCCCCAAATAATTTCATATGAAAATGAATAAAAATTCAGGGTTAAATATAAAATACTAAATAACCATGTCAGCAATAACCGGGCCAGAGTCCGTTACCCCGCAAATGCGTTCCCGACGCATTAGTGGGCAAGCAAGAAAATGAACTCGGCCGGCGTAAGCCGAACGAAACCGCTCCTGGAATGTAAATCCGTTCGCAGCCCGCATGGCGGACGGTGCCCGCCCTACGACTGCTCTGCTGGGGTAGAAAGCTTCGCAGCGATTGCTGTGGCCTTACGCGGCCGAGAGTCGCCCATGACGCATCTTGACCATATCGTGAGCAGGGTGCGCAGCCCTTTGCTCACGCCTCCGCCCACTGCCGCAGCAGGTTGTGATACACGCCGTGCAGGCGCAGCAGGTGCTCCTGCGCGGCGTTGTCGGCGGCCAGGGCCTGGGTGGCCTGGTCCAGCTGCACCAGGAGCTGGCGCTGGGCGGGGTCGCGAACCTTGCTCTGGATCCAGAAGAACGCCGCCAGGCGCTCGCCGCGCGGCACCGGGGTGACGCGGTGCAGGCTGCTCGACGGGTACAGGATCATGTCGCCGGCCGGCAGCTTGACCTGGTGCGCGCCGTAGGTGTCGTGGATGATCAGCTCGCCGCCGTCGTAGCTGTCCGGGTCGTTGAGGAACAGCGTGCAGGAGATGTCCGAGCGCAGCGACTGCTGGGGGCCGTCGGGCGTGTCGCGGTAATGCATCATGGCGCTGTCGATGTGCAGGCCGTATTCGCCGCTGCCGGTGTAGCGGTTGAAGCGCGGCAGCAGGATGTGCTGCGGCAGCGCGGCGGCGCGGAAGACCGTGTGCCTGGCCAGGGTCTCCAGGATCTCCCCGCCCAGCTGCCGGCGCAGCGGCGCGAACTCGCGCAGTTGCAGGTTGCTCTTGACCTGCGCGCTGCCATGGCCGGCGGTGACGCGCCCGTCGACCCATTCGGCCTGCGCCAGCTGCTCGCGGAAGTGGGTCAGTCGGTCCGGGGCGAGGACGCCGGGGATGTGGAAAAGCATGGCTGGACTCCGCCGTGGGTGTCGGTCAACCCCGAGCATAGCCGAGGACGGGCGCGCGGCGGCGCCCGGCGCGCGGTCAGGGCAGGCCGGCTTCGCGCTGGCGGAACCAGCCGGCAATGCTCATCCGCGGACGCCCGGGTGCCAGCACCTCGTGGTCGAACTCGGCGGACAGGAACAGCACCAGGCGGCCGAACACCGGCAGGATGTCGTGGGTCCGCTCGTCGGGCAGGTACAGGCGCAGCGCGCCGGCGTCGGCTTCGGTCCAGTCGCGGTTGAGGTACAGCACGGCCGACAGCACGCGCGCGTCGTCGTCGCGGAAGCGATCGCGGTGGCGGTCGTAGTGCGCCCCGGCCGGGTAGATGGCGTAGTGCGCTTCCAGCGCGTTGAGGCCAAGCAGCAGGCGCCGGTTCAGCGCGTCGCGCAGGGCCAGCATGCGCGCCAGGAAGGCAGCCTGGGTATCGCTGAAGGTGGCGTCCAGCCAGCGCGTGCGGTCGCCGCGCACGGCGGCGGCCAGGCGACGCGTGCCGCCGCGGCCGACCGCGCCGGGATGCAGCTGCGAGTGCGCGTCCAGCGCCAGGCACTCGTCGGCCAGGGCGCTGACCAGGGCCGGATCGACCAGGCCGTCGCAGGCGCACCAGCCCTCGCGCTCGATGGCTTCGACCACGCTCTGGAACTCGTAGGGGTTGATGCCCATCTATAGTGGGTCCGTGTGTGCGCGCAGGAGGACGGCCGGGCGCGCACAATACGCTTTCCACCGCCGTTTGCAACAGGAATCTCCATGCGCTTCAACCTGCCGCCGGGCACCCGCAACCTGTTGATCGCCAATGTGGTGATCTTCCTCGTGCAAATGATCTTCCACGACAACGCCACCTTCACGGTGACCCGTCTGTTCGGCCTGTGGCCGCTGGGGCCGGACCGCATCTTCGCGATGGGGCCGGACGGGCCGGTGTATGTCGGCTTCCGGGTATGGCAGGTGGTCACCTCCGGCTTCCTGCACGGCGGCTTCCTGCACATCGCCCTGAACATGTACGCCCTGTTCCTGTTCGGCGGGGCCATCGAGCAGACCTTCGGCACGCGTCATTTCCTGGTCTATTACTTCGTCTGCATGATCACCGCGTCGCTGGCGCAATTGGCGGTGATCCACTACTTCACCGGCGGCTTCTACCCGACCATCGGCGCCTCCGGCGCGATCTTCGGCATCCTGCTGGCCTTCGGCATGCTGTATCCGCACCAGCGGCTGTTGCTGGTGTTCCCGCCCATCGAGTTGCCGGCCTGGGCCTTCGTCACCGGCTACGGCGCGCTGGAGCTGGTCCAGGGCGTGCTCGGCACGCAGGCGGGCGTGGCGCATTTCGCCCACCTGGGCGGCATGCTGGGCGGCTTCGTGCTGATCCAGTACTGGCGCGGCAAGCTGCCGATCAAGCCGAAGTGGCGGTTGATGCGTTGAGGCGGGAGACCGCGCGCGGGTCCCGGATGCGGCCTGCGGCCTTATCCGGGCTACGGGCTGCCGATCAAGCCGAAGTGGCGGTTGATGCGGTGAGTGGCGGTGCGCGCTGCCCGATTTATGCAGCCTACGCCAGCGCAACACCCTCCCCTTTGGGGGAGGGAAGGGGTGGGGGGAGCAGCGAAGCGGCAGGTCCCAGCGCACTGCACGCTTCAGAGTCGACATACCCGGCGCCAAGCTGCACGTCACGTCGGTGCGCGCCTTGCGAAGGGTTGACCTGCGGTGACCCCCTCCCAGCCTCCCCCTGCTGCGCAGGGGGAGGGGTTTCGCGTTGGGTGGGCCCCATGGTGCGCGTTTCGTCGGTGCGCGCCTTGCGAAGGGTTGACCTGCGGTGACTTCCTCCCAGCCTCCCCCTGCTGCGCAGGGGGAGGGGTTTCGCGTTCGGGAGGATCAGCGCAGGGCCAGGAAATCGGGACTGGCGACCAGGCGCACGGCGTCCAGGCGCAGGCGGGCGGCGGGCAGGGCGGCCAGCAGGGCGTCGCGCTCGGCGGCCAGGGTGGCGATCTCCTCGGCGCGCACGCCGGGGTTGACCCGCCGGAGCGCGGTGAGGCGGTCGATCTCGCCATCCAGCGCGGCGCGGGCCGCGTCGGTGGCGTCCTGGGCCAGCGTGTCGGCCTGCGCGCGCGCCAGTTCCTCGGCGCGCTCGAGCATCGGCGGCACCAGCTGGGCGATGAATTTGCGATAGCGACCCAGGTCGGACTTGCGCTCGGCGGCGCGCTGCAGCGCCTCGTCCGACGGCGCGAAGCCCTTGCGCGCCTGCAGGCGGGTGTCCACGGCGACCGTCAGCGGCGTCGGCGGCAGGAAGCGCTCGGCGTCGAGCGGGCGCTCGGCCACGCATTCGAGCACGAACACCGCCTGCAGCAGCACGCTGCGCGGCGGCAGCTTGCCGTCGACCAGGAAGGCGGCGTTGCCGCTCTCGGTCGACAGCAGCAGGTCGATGGCGCCGGCGACCATCGGGTGGTCCGGACGCAGCAGGATCAGGTCCTCGCGCGCCAGCGCGGCGCGGCGGCTGAAGGTGGCCGCCTGTGGGCCATCGCCGAGGCCGGCGAAGGCCTCGGTGGTCAGGTACTCGGGATCCAGCAGCACGCTGTCGGCGTCGACCTCGTCGAGGTGCACGCCGAAGTGTTCGAACAGGCGCGGGATGAAGGTGTCGCGCACGGCGTCGCCGTCGGCCCCGCCCAGCGCCTCCTCCAGCGCGTCGGCCTGCGGCGCGCGCTGCGCGGCCAGTTCCAGCAGGCGGTCGCGGCCGTCGTGCATCATCGCCGCCAGCTCGCGATGCGCGGCGCGGGTCTCGTCGATCAGTACGTCCAGTTCCTGGTCGCGGCCGCCGCCGTCGCGGGCGTGGGCCTGGGCCAGCTGCACCAGGGTGTCGCCGAAGCGGCGCAGCAGCTCGCGTCCGTCCGCGGGGCTATGGGTGAAGCCGTCGACGGCCTCGTGGTGCCACCGCGCCAGCATGTGCTGGGCGCTGTCGGCGACCACCGGCACGTGCAGCACGATGTCGCGGTTCTGGCCGATGCGGTCCAGGCGGCCGATGCGCTGCTCCAGCAGGTCCGGGTCCAGCGGCAGGTCCCACAGCACCAGGTGGTGCGCGAACTGGAAGTTGCGGCCTTCCGAGCCGATCTCCGAGCACAGCAGCAACCGCGCGCCGTCGGCCTGGGCGAACCAGGCGGCGTTGCGGTCGCGCTGCAGCAGGCCCAGGTCCTCGTGGAAGCGCGCCACCCCGACGCCGCTGCGCGTGCGCAGGGCTTCCTCGATGGCCATCACCTTGGCCCGGGTGCGGCAGATCAGCAGGAATTTCTCCTGCGGGTGGGCTTCCAGCAGGGTGATCAGGTCGTCGATGCGCGGGTCGCCGGTGTAATCATGATCCAGCGCCACCGGCGGCTGCTGCACGTCGGCGTGGAATTCGGCCAGCAGGGCCTGGCGCGCGCCCTCGTCCAGCGCGTCGTCGGCCAGCACGCGCAGGTCCGGCAGGCGCTGGCGGAAACCGCCGACGCTGTCGCGGCGGTTGCGGAACATCACCCGGCCGGTGCCGTGGCGGTCGATCAGCGCGTCCAGCAGGGCATCGCCGCTGCCGTCGCGGTCCGGGTAGTCGGCGAGCATGGCCTGGGCCGCTTCGTCGCCGGCCAGCTGGGCGGCCAGCGCCGCGCGCTCGGCGTCATCCAGGGCGGCGTGCTGGCCCAGTTTCTCGGCCACCCTGGACAGGGCGACGAAGCCGTCGGCCTCGGCCAGGTAGGCCGCCAGGTCGTGGTAGCGGGCCGGGTCGAGCAGGCGCAGGCGGGCGAAGTGGCCGCTGCGGCCGAGTTGCTCGGGGGTGGCGGTGAGCAGCACCACGGCGGGCGTGGCGCCGGCCAGCGCCTCGACCATGGCATAGCGCGGGCTGACGCCCTCGGGCGACCATTCCAGGTGATGCGCCTCGTCGACCACCAGCAGGTCCCAGCCGGCGGCCAGCAGCTGCTCGCGGCGCCTGGGCGCTTCGTCGAACAGGCCGAAGCCGGCGATCACCCACTGCTCGTCCTCGAACGGGTTGCGTCCGTCGCCGGCCTGCTCGATGGCCTCGCAGCGCTCCTCGTCGAAGATCGCGAAGGCGAGGTTGAAGCGGCGCAGCATTTCCACGAACCACTGGTTGAGCAGGGCGTCGGGTAGCAGCACCAGCACGCGCGTGGCGCGGCCGGAGGCGATCTGCCGGGCCACGATCATGCCGGCTTCGATGGTCTTGCCCAGGCCGACCTCGTCGGCCAGCAGCACCCGCGGCGCGGGGCGCGAGGCGGCCATGCCGGCCACCCGCAGCTGGTGCGGGATCAGGTCGATGCGCGCCGATTTCAGGCCCCAGGCCGGCGAGCGGCGGGCCGCGGCGCGACGTTCGAGGGCTTCCACGCGCAGCTCGAACTGCGCCACCGGGTCGACGCGACCGCCGGTCAGGCGTTCGTCGGCCTGCGAAATGCTCTGCTCGTCGTCGAGCTGGCCCTCGTGCAGCTCGCGGCCCTCGCCGCGATACAGCAGCAGGCCGTCCTCCTGCTGCTCGACGCGTTCGACGACGAAGGCGATGCCCTTGCCGGCGACCCGCTGGCCGACGCGGAATTCGGCGCGCACCAGCGGCGCGGAGTCCTGCGCGTAGGGGCGCAGCACGCCGGCCTTGGTGAACAGCATCTGCACGCTGCGGCCTTCCACGCGCAACACGGTGCCGAGACCCAGTTCGGGTTCGGCGGTGGAGATCCAGCGTTGACCGGGTATGAACATCGCCACTCGGGGTCTTGAATAGCCGGCCATTATCCGCGCATGCGCGCGTGGATGAAAGCGCCGGCCCGCGCGGGCGGCATCGGCGCATGAAAAAAGGGCGCCGTGCGATGCACGACGCCCTTCAGGTCAGTATCCCTGGATACGCGGGTATCCGGGGCCGACGGGTGTTACCAGATCACGACCTGCTTGTCGGCCGGACGCACCATCTTGTCGCCGGCCTTGCAGCCGAACGCCTTGGCGAACGCCGGCATGTTGGACGGCGCGCCGATCGCACGGAACTGCGTCGGCGAATGCGGATCGGCGTTGAGCAGCACCATCTGGCGCTTCTCGCGCATCTCGCCGCGCCACACGCGGGCCCAGTTCAGGAAGAAGCGCTGGTCCTCGGTGTAGCCGTCGATGGTCTTGCCGGCTTCGGCGGGGTTGTTCTTCAGCGCCGTCTGCAGGGCGTCGTAGGCGATGTTCAGGCCGCCCAGGTCGGCGATGTTCTCGCCCAGGGTCAGCTTGCCGTTGACGTGCAGGTCCGGGTGGTCGGCCAGCGGGGTGTAGCCGTTGAACTGCTCGACCAGCTTGTCGGTGCGGGCGTCGAAGTTCTTGCGGTCGGCCTTGGTCCACCAGTTGTGCAGGTTGCCGTCGCCATCGTACTGGCTGCCCTGGTCGTCGAAGCCGTGGCTGGATTCGTGGCCGATCACCGCGCCGATGCCGCCGTAGTTGATCGCATCGTCACCGTTGGCATAGAAGAACGGCGCCTGCAGGATCGCGGCGGGGAAGTTGATGGTGTTGGTGGTCGGGCTGTAGTACGCGTTGACGGTCTGCGGCGTCATGCCCCATTCCTTGCGGTCGGTCGGCTTGCCGATCTTGGCCAGGTCGTAGTCGTAGTTGAACTTCTGCGCCGCCTCGAGGTTGGCGTAGTAGTTGTCCGGGGTGACCTTCAGGCCGTCCCAGCTGCGCCACTGGTCGGGGTAGCCGATCTTGGGCAGGAACTTGGACCACTTGTCCAGCGCCTTCTGCTTGGTCTCCGGGCTCATCCAGGCCAGGTTCTCGATGCGGTTCTTCAGCGCCGCCAGCACGTTGTGCACCAGCTTGTCGGCGCGTTCCTTGGCCTCGGGCGGGAAGTACTTGGCCACGTACAGCTGGCCCAGGGCCTGGCCCATGGTGCCGTTGACCGCGCCCAGCGCGCGCTTCCACTGCGGGCTCTGCTGCGGCTGGCCGCTCAGGGTCTTGCCGTAGAAGTCGAAGCGGGCATCGACGAACGGTTCGGACAGGGCGCTGGCCGAGCCGTTGAGGGTCTGGGCCTTCAGGTAGGCACGCCACTCATCCAGCGGGGTGCTGGCCAGCATCTTGTCGACCTCGGCGAAGAACTTCGGCTGCGACAGCGAGAAGCCCTTGTCGACGGTCACGCCCTGGGACTTGAAGAACGTGTTCCAGTCGAAATGCGGGGTGATCTTGTTGGCCTCGGCCACCGAGACGAAGTGGTACTGGTTGTCCGGGTTGCGCATCTCCACGCGGGAGATCGAGTGCTCGGCCAGCTGGGTCTCGAACTTCAACGCCAGCGCGGCCTGCTTGCTGGCCTCGGCGGGCTTGTCGCCGGTCAGTTCGAACAGCTTGCCCAGGTACTTCACGTACGCCTCGCGCACGTCCTTGTACTGCGGCTTGGTGTAGTAGTCGGTGGTGGGCAGGCCCAGGCCATCCTGGAAGGTGTAGGCGATCTGCTGCTTGGCGTTCTGGTAGTCGGCGCCGGCGCCGAAGCTGAAGACCACGCCGTCGCCCTTGGCGAAGTTGGCGTCCAGCCACGGCTGCAGGTCCTTGCGCGAGGTCAGCTTGTCGATCGCGGCGAGGTCCGGCTTGATCGGGTCGAAGCCGAGCTTGTTGCGCGCGTCCATGTCCAGGGCCGAGCGGTACATCCAGCCGATCTTCTGCTCGATCGAGCCGGACTTGGCGCTGTCGGCTTCCTTGTTGGCCTGGTCGACGAGCTGGTGCTGGTCGTTCAGGCTCTTCTCGCGAAGCTCCATGAACGAACCCCAGGAGCTCTGGTCGGCCGGGATCGGATGGGCCTTGACCCACTTGTCGTTGACGAAACCGTTGAAGTCCTGGCAGGCGTTGATGTTCTTGTCCAGGTCGGCGACGTCGAACACCGGGGCGCTCGGCGCCATCGCGGCGGTGGCCGCGGCGGCCGGCTTGGCGGAAGCCGCCGAAGCGGGCTTGGCGGCGTTGTCGTCGCCGTGATTGCCGCAGGCGGCGACGGCGAACGTGACGCCGACGGCCAGGACCAGCGGCTTGAACATGAGCTTCTTCATTCGGGATCTCTCCTCCAGGATGGGAACCGGTTTACGGATGACATGCGTAGTCGCCCGGCGCGCCGCCCCCTCGGCGGTCGGGCGCATGGAACGGCAGAATAGGCCAAAAGTCCCGAGGCTTCGATGTGTCGAAGGTCAGGGGTGGGACGTCTCGCCGCTATCCCCGACCGGAGCCGCCGGCGTCATGCGCCGCATGCCGGGCAGGGTGTCCGGGGCCACCGCGCCGCCGGAGATGATGAAGGCCATGGCCTGGTCCATGGTCCAGTCGGTGGGCGTCAGTTCCTCGACCGCGACCACTTCCAGGTAGCCACCGGTGGGGTTGGGCGTGGTCGGGATGTAGACCGCGGCCATCTCGCGGCCGCTGCCTTCCTCGATCATCACGCGGGTGACGAAGCCGACGACCTTCATGCCCTCGCGCGGGAAATCCACCAGCACCACGCGCTGCACCTGGTCCGGACGCTTCTGCATCACGGTCATCAGCTTCTTGGTGCCGCCGTAGATGGTCTTCACCATCGGGATGCGCTCGAGCAGGGTGTCGAAGGCCGTGAGCATGCGCTGGCCGATCACGCGGCTGGCGACCCAGCCGAGGAAATACAGCCCGACGATGGTGATCAGCAGGGCGAGGATGCTCAGCACCCACTTGGAGGCCAGCCAGTGGGCCAGCCTTGGCGCGACCAGGCCGACGGCGTTGATCATCGCGCTGACCAGTGGCGTGCCCAGGCCGGCCAGCAGGCCGAAAACGAAGGAGAACACCAGCCAGGTCACCCACAGTGGCAGGATCGTCAGCAGGCCGGTCAGCATGTAGCGTTTGATGCGCAGGGGACGCATGGCGGCTCTCGTCGGGGCTTGCGTCCATTGTAGGGCGATCGGCGCCGCGTGCACGCGATGGACGGCACGCTGTGATGTTTTGCCCGCGCCAGCGAATCATGCAGTGGATGCATGGGGAACCGACACCGTGACGGCAAGGCAACGACAACAGGCCTTCGAGGCTCAGCTTCGCGAACACGAGCGCATCGTGTTCAAGGTGGCTTCGATGTATGCACAGCGACCGCGAAGACCGCAACGACCTCGAGCAGGAGATCTGCACCCAGGCGTGGCGTTCGTTCGGCCGTTACGACGCCAGCGACGGGCGAAGTTTCCGACCTGGCTGTACCGGGTGGCCCTGAACGTGGCCATCTCGCAGGTGCGCCGCAACGTGCGTGCGCGCCAGCAGCAGACGGTGCCGCTGGACGCCGCGCACATCGACACCCTCGGTGGCGGCACGCCGGTGGCCGAGCCCGACGCGCGACTGGCCTGGCTGCATGACGTCATCGGCGACCTGGACCCCATGCACCGCGCGTTGATGCTGCTGTACCTGGAAGACCACAGTCATGCCGAGATCGCCGAGATCCTCGGCATCGGCGTGAGCAACGTGTCGACCCGGCTGCACCGCATCACGCGCGAACTGCGCCAACGCGCCACGCATGAGACAGGAGCATGAGCATGGAAATTGACGACATCAGGCAGGCCTGGAAGGACCTCGACCGCCGGCTCGAGCAGCAGCATGCCGAGCATCTGGAGCTGCGCCGCGAGACCCGCCTGGGCGCGCTGCAGCGCGGCCTGCGGCCACTGGTCTGGGGACAGTCGCTGCAGTTGCTGATCGGCGTGGCCCTGGCCACCTGGGCGGTGAGCTTCTGGATTCCCCACCGCCATGTGACGCACCTGCTGGTCAGCGGGATCCTGATGCAGGCGCTGGGCCTGTTCATGGTGATCTCCGCGACCCGGGTGCTGGCGCTGGTCAGGCGCCTGGATCTCGGCGCGCCGGTGGCGGCGATCCAGCACCGCCTGGCCGACCTGCGCCACTGGCGGGTGCGCGTGGAGGCGCCGATCAACGCCGTGGTCGGCAGCTTCATCTGGATTCCCGCCCTGATCATGAGCCTGGCCGCGCACGGCCTGGACCCGTGGGGGCCGGGCATGGCCAGCTGGGCCGGGCTGAGCGCGCTGGTCGGCCTGGGCGTGGTGGCGATGGTGGTCTGGCTGGCGCGTCGCCACGGCTACGGCGCGCGGCTGGAGGCGCACGCGGCGGGCAACAGCGTGCAGCGCGCACGGCAGATTCTCGACGAGATCGAGCAGTTCGAGCGCGAGTGAGGCGCGCTCAGCCGCGCGGCGCGTCGGCGTGGAATGGCGAGGGGCGCAGGCCGGGCTTGAGGCGCACGTACAGCTGCTTGCGCACCCGCGCCACGACCTCGCCGCCCTCGCCGGTGACTTCGGCCTCGAACCAGCGCAGGACCTTGGCACCATCGGCCGCGGCCGTGCGCAACTCGTCGATCATCGCTGGCGTGACCTTGAAATGCGCATGCACGTCACTGCGGCCGGGGGCCACGAAGTCGATCGCCGCGGCCTTGTCCCAGACGTAGTAGTCCTCGCCCAGGCGGTGCATGACCAGCAGCATCCAGAAGGGGTCGGTCATGGCGAACAGGTTGCCGCCGAACTGCGTGCGCACGTAGTTGCGGTTCCAGGGGCGCAGCCGGAGCACAACACGTGCCTCGTCCCAGGCCTCGCTGATGAATTGCACCCGGATGGCGTTGATCAGGAACGGTGGCCAGAGATTGAGCAGACGGCGGAACGTGGAAGCGCGCATGAAGGATCCGGGAGATGGCAGCGCTGCTATCGTAGCGTAAACATACGCATGCGTACGGATGTGTGTTTTTCTTTCCCGGGTGTTCCTTTCGCTCGTACCTAGGGCACTTCACGCGATCGTCATGCCAGCTTTCACTGGGATGAGGATCGGAGAGCGTACGCTTTACCCGAGTCCCGAGTCCCGAGTCCCGAGTCCCGAGTCCCGAGTCCCGAGTCCCGAGTCCCGAGTCCCGAGTCCCGGCATCAGAACAGCACGGACGCCATGCGCCGACGGTAGTCGCTGACCAGGGCCGCGTCGTCGAGCACCTGGAAGGCGTCCAGCAGCCGCTGGCGCGCCAGGCCCTCGTTCCAGTCGCGCTGGTGCTTGAGGATATGCAGGAACTGCTCCAGGCCCTCGGCCGGCGCGTCGCCCAGCACCAGGCGCACGCCGAGCTGGTCGCGCGCGGCCCAGTCCGTCGGGTCGCTGTCGATGCGCTGGCGCAGGTGGGCCGCGTCGGGCGCGCCATCCAGGGCGCGGGCCAGCTCCAGCTGGCCGCGCAGGCGGGTGGCGCGATCATCGGTGGCGAGGTTGGCGGGCAGGGCGTCGAGCGCCTGCGCGCGCGGCGTCGATCTCGCCCGCGCGCAGCTGCGCCAGGGCCAGGTCCAGCTTCAGGCTGTCGTCGTCGGGGCGACTGGCGATCTGCGCCTGGATGCGGGCAAGGGCGTCGTCCGCGGACTCGGCCGGCGCCGCGTCCGCCTCGACGCTGTCGTCCGCCGGGATATCCAGCTGCGCGATGGGCTCGACATGCTTGTCCAGGAACGCGCGCAGCTGGCCTTCCGGCAGCGCGCCGGCGAAGCCGTCCACCGGCTTGCCGTCCTTGAACAGGGCCACGGTCGGAATGCTCTGGATGCCGAACATGGCCGCCAGCTCCTGGTTGGCCTCGACGTCGATCTTGCCCAGCCGGAAGGCGCCGCCATAGGCGTCGGCGAGTTTCTCCAGCACCGGGCCGAGCGTCTTGCACGGCCCGCACCACTCGGCCCAGAAGTCGAGCAGGATGGGCGTCTGCTGCGAGGCGAGCAGCACGTCCTGCTCGAAATTTTCCGCGTTGACGTCGAATACGTGCGGGCTGGTGCTCACGGCAACTCCGATGCGATGTGGAATGCCATTCAAGTCGGGGCGGACGACGGCAAATCAAGCCCGCATTCAGACGGGACATGTTGGATAATCGCCCCATGAGGTTTCACGAGCCGAGCATCGTGGTCTGCGAGCACTGCGACGCGGTGCACCGCCGGCATGCCCTGGAGCGGGGCGAATCCGCGCGCTGCGTGCGCTGCGGCGCGCACCTGTACCGCAGCCCGTGGCTGAGCCTGGACAGCATGTTCGCGCTGTCGCTGACCGCGGCGATGACCTTCTATATCGCCAACGCCTGGCCCATCGTCACCCTGGAACTCAACGGCGTGCGCAGCTCGGCCACCCTGTGGCAGGCCATCGTCGCGATATGGCGCGACGGCGTGGGCGTGGTCGCGGTGCTGGTGGCGCTGATGCTGTTCTGCTTCCCGCTGCTGCAGGTGCTGCTGTATGGCTGGGTGCTGGGCTTCATGCGCGCGCGGCGGATGCCACCGGGCTTCGTGCCCATCATGCGCGTGCTCGATGCGATCCACCCGTGGAGCATGGTCGAAGTGTTCATGATCGGCACGCTGGTGGCCGTGGTGAAGGTGGGCGACATCTTCGAGGTGATCCTGCAGCCGGGCATCTGGGCCTTTGCCGCGCTGACCGTGCTGCTGACGGTGGTGGCGTCGTTCGATCCGCGGCGCATCTGGCTGATGTGCGGGGAGCGCTGCGGATGAGCGGGCCACGTGTGCGCACGGCCACCGAGCTGGGGATCATCGCCTGCCATTGCTGTGGCGAGGTGTTCCGCGAGGTCGCCGGCGACCACCTGCACTGCTCGCGCTGCGGCGCCGGCCTGCATCGGCGCCGGCCGCACAGCGTGGGACGCACGTGGGCGCTGCTGCTGGCGGCGATGATCCTGTACATTCCCGCCAACCTTCTGCCCATCATGCGCACCGGCTCGTTGTTCGGCGACGAGAGCAACACGATCCTGAGCGGCGTGGTCGAACTGTGGCAGAACGGCTCGTGGGACCTGGCGGTGATCGTGTTCGTGGCCAGCATCATGGTGCCGCTGCTGAAGTTCGGCGCCTTGCTGGTGCTGTTGATCAGCGTGCAGCGCGGACGCGACTGGCGCACCCGGGGCCGGGCCCGCCTGCACCGCCTGGTCGAGGGCATCGGCTACTGGTCGATGCTGGACGTGTTCGTGGTGACGCTGCTGGTGGCGCTGGTGCATTTCCAGCTCACCCGCGTGGATCCGGGGCCGGGCGTGGTGTACTTCGGCATGGTCGTCGTGCTTACCATGCTGGCCTCGATGAGCTTCGACCCCAGGCTGATCTGGGATCATGCCGGCGATCGCAAGGAGACGGGGGAGGACGGACCATGAATGAACCGCACGAGCAGGCTCCCGCCGAATTGCCGACGCCGGACGTGCGCCGCCGTCGCCGCTGGCAGCTGCCGCTGATATGGCTGGTGCCGGTGATCGCGGCGGCCATCGGGCTGTCGCTGGTCATCCACGCCTACCTCTCCGAGGGGCCGGTCATCACCATCAGCTTCAAGACCGCCGAGGGCGTGGTGCCGGGCAAGACCGAGGTGAAGTTCAAGAACGTGGTCATCGGCAAGGTGCGCTCGGTGGCGCTGGGCGAGGATCACCAGTCGGTGGTGGTCAGGGTCGACCTGGAAAAACGCTACGAATACTTCGCCACCAACGGCAGCCGTTTCTGGGTGGTGCGTCCGCGCATCGGCCTCGGCGGCGTGTCGGGCCTGGGGACGCTGTTCTCCGGCGCCTATATCGGCGCCGACACCGGTGGCGGCGGCGAACATGCCGAGCAACTGCGCTTCCAGGGCATGGAGACGCCGCCGCCGCTGACCCATGGCGAGCCGGGCAGCAGCTTCATCGTGCTCAGCGAGGACCTGGGTTCGCTGGACATCGGCTCGCCGGTGTACTACCGCCGGGTGCAGGTGGGTCGGGTGGTCGGCTACAAGCTGGACGACGATGGCAAGGGCGTGCAGCTGCAGGTCTTCGTCGATGCGCCATATGACCGCTACGTGACCCGCGACACCCGGTTCTGGAACGCCAGCGGCGTGAACCTTTCGGTCAATGCGGGCGGTCTCAAGGTCGACACCGAATCGCTGGCCACGGTGATCGCCGGCGGCATCGCGTTCCAGGCGCCCGATGACGCCCACAGCCATGCCCGCGCGCCGGCCGGCTCGCGTTTCGACCTGTTCGGCACCCGCGACAAGGCCATGCAGCCGCCGGACGGCCCGCCGGTGCGCCTGCGCATGCGCTTCAACCAGTCAGTGCGCGGCCTGCAGGTCGGGGCGCCGGTGGATTTCGAGGGCATCATCATCGGCGAGGTTCGACGCATCGGCGTCGAATACGACCCGAAGCACAAGCGCTTCCCGGTCGATGTCGCGGCGGTGGTCTATCCGCAACGCCTGGGCAAGGCCAACGTGCAGTTCGCGCGCCGGCTTGGCGACCCGCATTTCAAGCATCCCGGCCTGGGCCTGGCCTTCCTGGTCCGCCACGGCCTGCGCGCGCAGTTGCGCAGCGGCAACCTGCTGACCGGCGAGCTGTACATCGCCATGGACTTCTTCCCGGGCGACGGGCACCGCGAGATCGACCCGAACCAGCAACCGCTGCGGGTGCCCACGGTGACCGGCAACTTCGACAAGCTGCAGGAACAGCTCGCGCGCATCGCCACGCGCCTGGACAAGGTGCCGTTCGACCACATCGGCCAGCACCTGGACCAGACCCTGGTCGATCTCGATGGCGCCCTGAAGCAATTCAACGGCCAGCTGGGCCCGCAGGCCGGGCGCACCCTGGAGCAGGCACGCAAGGCGCTGGAGTCCCTGCAGGACGCCTTGTCCGGGGACTCGCCGCTGCAGCAGAACCTCGGACAGACCCTGCTGCAGGCGCAGCGTGCCGCGCGATCGCTGCGCGCGCTGACCGACTATCTGGGCCGTCACCCCGAGGCCCTGCTGCGCGGCAAGCGCGACAACCATCCGCCGCCGGAAGCGCCCGCGCCGCCGCCGGCCCGATCGACCGGAGGCACGCCATGAATCGGACCCTTCGCCGGATCGCCGTGCTGGGCGCGGCGACCCTCCTGGCCGCCTGCGCCTCGGCGCCCACGCGCTTCTACACCCTGATGCCGCAGGCGGGGCAGGCGGCTGCGCCAACCGCCACGGCCGGCTACCGCATCGAGGTGCTGCCGGTGAGCGTGCCGGCCCAGGACGACCGGCCGCAGCTGGTGGTGCGCCAGAGCGACGACCGCGTGGCGCTGCTGGAAGGCGACCAGTGGGCGGCGCCGCTGAGCGACCAGATCCGCGCCGCGGTATCGGACCGGCTGTCGTCGGTGCTGGGCGCGATGGACGTGTACGGACTGCCGCGGGCGGGCGAGGGTCCGGTGGTCCGGGTCAAGCTGGACGTGCGCCGCTTCGAATCGGTGGTGGGGCGCCAGGCGCGCATCGACGCGGCCTGGACCGTGCGCGGGACGACCGGCAAGGCACCGCCGCTGGCCTGCCGCAGCGCGCTGGAGGAGCCGGTCGACGGCGACGGCTACGGCGCCCTGGTGCAGGCCCACCAGCGCGCGCTCAAGGCGCTGTCGGACCGCATCGCCACGGTGGTGCGCCAGGTGGCGGCCGGGCAGCCGGCGCACTGTCCCTGAGCCCACCGCCGCGGCGTTCCCGCGCGCGAGGCTTGGCGCCCCCGGGGCGCTGCGGTACGCTGCCCGATCCGTCGCAGAATCCCTGCGCACGCCTCATCCGAACGACCCGAGACGATGTCCGACAGCTACGACCCACGGACGGTGGAAACCGCCGCACAGGATTTCTGGAAGCGCACCCGCGCCTTCGAGGTGACCGAAGATCCCTCGAAGCCCAAGTTCTACTGCCTGTCGATGCTGCCGTATCCGTCCGGCGCGCTGCACATGGGGCATGTGCGCAACTACACCATCGGCGACGTCATCAGCCGCTTCCAGCGCATGCAGGGCCGGAACGTGCTGCAGCCGATGGGCTGGGACGCCTTCGGCCTGCCGGCCGAGAACGCGGCGATCAAGCACGACACCGCGCCGGCCAAGTGGACCCGCGCCAACATCGAACACATGCGCGGGCAGTTCGCGCGCATGGGCTTTGCCTACGACTGGTCGCGTGAATTCGCCACCTGCGACCGCGACTACTACGTGCACGAGCAGCGCATGTTCGTGCGCCTGTTCGAGAAGGGCCTGGCCTACCGAAAGAACTCGGTGGTGAACTGGGATCCGGTCGACCAGACCGTGCTGGCCAACGAGCAGGTCATCGACGGCCGCGGCTGGCGCACCGGTGCGCTGGTGGAAAAGCGCGAGATCCCGCAGTGGTTCCTGAAGATCACCGACTACGCGCAGGAGCTGCTGGACGGCCTGGACGCGCTGGAGGGCTGGCCCGACGCGGTCAAGACCATGCAGCGCAACTGGATCGGCCGCTCCGAGGGCCTGGAGATCCGCTTCGACGTCACCGGCACCGACGATGCGCTGACCGTGTTCACCACGCGGCCGGACACCCTGATGGGCGCCACCTACGTCGCCGTGGCCGCCGAGCATCCGCTGGCGATGCAGGCGGCGGAGGGCAACCCGAAGCTGGCCGAATTCATCGCGACGTGCCGCCAGGGCGGCACCTCCGAGGCCGAGCTGGAGACGCAGGAAAAACGCGGCATGGACACCGGCCTGACGGTGGACCATCCGATCACCGGCGAGGCGCTGCCGGTCTGGGTCGCCAACTTCGTGCTGATGGGCTACGGCACCGGCGCGGTGATGGCGGTGCCCGGCCACGACGAGCGCGACCATGCGTTCGCGCTGCAGTACGGCCTGCCGATCAGGATGGTGGTGGTCGACCGGGGCGTGGTCGATGCGCTGAATGAGCTCAAGCACGACCTGGCCGCCGGTGTCGGCGCCGATCCGTTGCGCCAGGCCCTGCGCGGCGAGGCGTCGGACATCTACGAGACCAGCGCCGCCGTGCGCACCGTGGAGGCCTTCGAGACCGCGGTGCTGGAAACGGCCGCCTTCACCGACCACGGCACGCTGGTCAATTCCGGCGCCTTCGACGGCATGGATTTCGCGGCCGCGTTCGAGGCCATCGCCGCGAAGCTGGAGGCCGACGGCCGCGGCACGCGCAAGGTCAACTGGCGCCTGCGCGACTGGGGCGTCAGCCGCCAGCGCTACTGGGGCTGCCCGATCCCGATCGTCTACTGCGAAAAGTGCGACGCGGTGCCGGTGCCCGAGGACCAGCTGCCGGTGGTGCTGCCCGAGGACGTCGCCTTCACCGGCGTCAAGTCGCCGATCAAGGCCGATCCCGAGTGGCGCAGGACCGCCTGCCCCAGGTGCGGCGGGCCGGCCGAGCGCGAGACCGACACCTTCGACACCTTCATGGAGTCGAGCTGGTACTACGCGCGCTACACCAGCCCGGGCGCGGCGACCCAGGTCGACGAGCGGGCCAACTACTGGCTGCCGGTGGACCAGTACATCGGCGGCATCGAGCACGCCATCCTGCACCTGCTGTATTTCCGCT
This sequence comes from uncultured Gammaproteobacteria bacterium, assembly GCA_963821885.1. Classification (GTDB taxonomy): domain Bacteria; phylum Pseudomonadota; class Gammaproteobacteria; order Xanthomonadales; family Rhodanobacteraceae; genus Oleiagrimonas. The sequence continues at coordinate 499,570 of CAWGFN010000003.1, forward strand.
TCTATCACAAGCTGCTGCGCGACGAGGGGCTGGTGCGCTCGGACGAACCGGCCACGCGCCTTTTGTGCCAGGGCATGGTCATCGCCGACACCTTCTACCGCGAGCAGGATGACGGCTCGAAGCTGTGGTTCAACCCGGCCGAGGTCGAGGTGAAGCGCGACGACAAGGGCCACGTCACCGGCGCGGTGCTGACGTCCGACGGACGGCCCGTGGTCATCGGCGGCACCGAGAAGATGTCCAAGTCGAAGAACAACGGCGTCGATCCGCAGGTGATGATCGACAAGTACGGCGCCGACACGGTGCGCCTGTTCTCGATGTTCGCCGCGCCGCCGGAGCAGTCGCTGGAGTGGAACGAGGCCGGCGTCGAGGGCATGGCGCGCTTCCTGCGCCGCTTCTGGCGCGAGGTCGACGCGCATGCTGCCGCGGGTCCGGCACCGGTGCTGGACGCGGCGGCGCTGGACGCGGCGCAGAAGACCCTGCGCCGCCAGGTCCACGAGACCATCCGCAAGGTCGGCGACGACTACGGACGCCGGCAGAGCTTCAACACCGCGATCGCCGCGCTGATGGAGCTGCTCAACCACGTGGCGCGCTTCGACGACGCCAGCGCCCAGGGCCGCGCCGTGCGCCACGAGGCGCTGGCATCGATGGTGTTGCTGCTCAACCCGATCACCCCGCACGCCAGCCACGCGCTGTGGCAGGCGCTGGGCCATGCCGAGGCGCTGGTCGAGGACCAGCCCTGGCCGCAGGCCGACCCGCAGGCGCTGGAGCGCGACGCGGTGACGCTGGCGGTGCAGGTCAATGGCAAGTTGCGCGGTACCATCGAGCTGCCGGTCGATGCGTCGAAGGACGATGCCGAGCGCATGGCGCGCGAGCTGAAGACCGTGCAGCCGTTCCTGGAGGGCATGACGGTGCGCAAGGTCATCGTGGTGCCGGGCAAGATCGTCAACATCGTGGTGGGATGAACATGCACAAGCGCACGCTGCCGTTCCTGTTGCCCTGCATGCTGCTGCTGGCCCTGAGCGCGTGCGGATTCCATCTGCGCCGCGGCGCGCAGCTGCCGCCGGGCATGCAGCGCATCCATCTGACGGTGAACAGCAGCGGCGACCTGCAGCGGCAGATCGCGCGCGAGCTGCGCCATTCGGGCGCGACCCTGGTCGACCAACCGGGTCCGGGCGTGGCCGAGATGCGCGTGCCGGTGGCCACCTTCCGCACCGAGGCGCTGACCTACACCGGTCATGCGCGGGTCGGCGAATACACCGTGCGCCTGCACATGGACTTCGTGGTCGACGACCACGACGGGCACGTCATCGTGCCGCAGCAGACCATCCGCATCGCGCGCGATTTCACCTACGACGCGCAGCAGCCGGTCGGCACCGAGACGCAGACCGAGCAGCTGCACCAGAGCATGATCGGCGACGCGGTGCAGGCGATGATGTACCGCCTGGGCGCGGCCGCCAAACATGCCGCGCCGGCTTCGGCCGCGAGCGTCGGCAGCCCCTGACCGCGTCATGCCCGTTCCCGCCCAGCGCTGGCCGCAGCAACTGAAGACCGACGCGCTGCGTCCGGTCTACCTGCTGGTCGGCGAGGAAATGCTGGTGCTGGAAGCGGCCGACGCGCTGCGCGCGCGGGCGCGCGAGCTCGGCTACGACGAACGCGAAGTGCTCAGCGTGGAATCGGGTTTCGACTGGAACGACCTCGACCGCGCCGCGGCCGGCATGTCGCTGTTCGCCACGCGGCGCCTGCTGGACCTGCGCCTGCCCACCGGCAAGCCCGGCCGCGACGGCGCCAAGGCCTTGAGCGCCTACGCCGCCAACCCGCCGCCCGACACCGTGTTGCTGGTGACCTGCGTGAGCTGGTCGAAGAAGCACGAGGGCGCCTGGAGCAAGGCGCTGGACAAGGCCGGGGTGCAGGTAGTGTTCTGGCCGCCGCGCGCCAATGAGCTGCCCGGCTGGATCGGCGCGCGCCTGGCGCGACACGGCATCCAGGCCGAGCCCGCCGCGCTGGCGCTGCTGGCCGAGCGGGTCGAGGGCAACCTGCTGGCGGCCGCGCAGGAAGTGGAGAAGCTGGCCCTGTTGCATGATGGCCAACGCCTGGACGCGGCGACCCTGGAAGGCCTGGTCGCCGACAGCGCGCGCTTCGACATCTTCGGACTCAGCGACGCGGCCTTCGGCGGCGACCCGGCGCGCGCCGTGCGCGTGCTGCGCGGCCTCAAGGCCGAGGGCGAGGACCTGATCCCGATGATGGGCTGGTTGGTCAGCCAGCTGCACGTGGCGCAGCGTCTGGCCGCGGCGCCGGACTTCGCCGCCCAGGCCCGCGCCGAGCATCTGTGGCCATCGCGCGAGCAACTGTTCCGCCAGGCCCTGCGTCGCGCGCCGCGCGGCCACTGGGAAGCCTGCCTGTCGGCGGCGGCGCGGATCGACCGCATCAGCAAGGGCCGCGGCCACGGCGATCCATGGCGCGAGGCCGAACGCCTGGTCGCGCGCATCGCCGATCCGCGCGGCACGACGGCACTGGAGCAGGCATGACGCCGGTCGCGGTCTTCGGCGGCACCTTCGACCCGGTGCACCTGGGACATCTGCGCGCGGCGTGGGAAGCGGCCGAGCAGCTCGATGCCCAGGTGCGCATGATGCCGGCCCGCGTGCCGCCGCACCGTCCGCCCACCCGCGCCAGCGCGGCGCAGCGCGTGGCCTTGCTGGAGGCGGCCCTGCAGGGCCAGCAGCGCCTGCGGCTGGACACCCGCGAGCTGCGGCGCGAGGGGCCTTCCTACAGCGTCGACACGCTGCTCGACCTGCGTCGCGAATTCGGCGCCGAGCAGCCGCTGGTGCTGCTGGTCGGCGCCGATGCGTTCGCCGGACTGGACCGCTGGGACCGCTGGGCGCAGCTGTTCGAACTGGCGCACATCGGCGTGCTGACGCGCCCCGGCGTGCCGATGGCGCCGAGTCCGGCCCTGCATGCCTTCATCCGCGAGCGGCAGGTCGACGAACCGGGCGCGCTGCGCGAGTCGCCCTGCGGCCGGGTGTGGCCGATCGCGGTGACCGCCCTGGACATCTCGGCCAGCGCGGTGCGCGCCGAACTGGCGGCCGGCCGTACTCCTCGCTACCTGGTGCCCGAGGCCCTGCTGGCCGACCCGGCGCTGCTGGCGCCCTATCGCGATTGAAATCGCCTTTTCCCGCGGGAGCGTTATACTGCCGGCGAACGCACCATCCGGTGCGTCTGTCGAGGTGCATGCCACTTGTCAGCAAGCCAATCATCTGCTCGAAACGTTGTATCCGCTCAACCTTCCGATGAACTGCTGCGCCAGCGCGTTCTCGCCGCGCTGGACGACCTCAAGGCCAGGGACGTCGTCGAGATCGATGTCCGCGGCAAGACCTCCATCGCCGATCTCCTGATCATCGCCTCCGGCACCTCCAGCCGGCACGTGAAATCCATTGCCGACGAAGTCGTCAGGTTCGCCAAGCAGGCGGGCGTGCTGCCGCTCGGCGTGGAGGGTCAGTCGGAGGCCGAATGGGTACTGGTCGACCTGGGCGACATCATCGTCCACGTCATGCTTCCGCGCATCCGCGAGTTCTACGGGCTCGAACGCCTGTGGAGCGTGGGTGACGGCGGGGAAGCGCCGGACGAGGCCGGAAGCGCGGTCTGAGCGGTTCGCCGGCGCCGCGCGCGCCGGACGGGCGACATTCACGCCGCAGTCGCTGCGGCGCCGGCGGCGGCATGACTCCGGCGGCCGCGTGGCATCCAGGAATCCATCATGCACACCCGCATCCTTTCCGTCGGCGAACGCATGCCCGGCTGGGTGGCCGAGGGCTTCGCGGAATACGCCAAGCGCCTGTCGCGCGAATGGCCGCTGGAACTGGTCGAGATCCGGCCCGGCGCGCGCGGCAAGGGCCGCGACCCGCAGCGCGCGATACTCGACGAGGGCCAGGCGATCCTGTCGGCGCTTTCGCGTGACACCCACGTGGTGGCGCTGGATGGGCGCGGGCGGACATGGTCGAGCGAGCAACTGGCCGAACAGCTGGGCCAGTGGCGCATGGACGGGCGCGACCTGGCGTTCGTCATCGGCGGACCCGACGGTCACGCGCCCGAGGTCCTGGCGCGCGCCGACCAGCGCTGGTCGCTGGGGCCGCTGACCCTGCCGCACATGCTGGTGCGGCTGGTCCTGGCCGAACAGCTGTACCGGGCGGCGATGATCGCCGCCGGGCACCCGTATCACCGGGCCTGAGGCGTCGCCATCATTCAGGGGTCCCGGCGCGGGCCGCGAAAGCGCGCCACCAGCATCGCGAGCAGGCCCAGCGCGACCAGCCACTTGACCAGCAGGACCAGGCCCATGCCGATCACGAAGCCGACGCGAAAGCCCTCCGGCGACGCCATGTTCGAGGCGTGTTCCGCCATGCGGGCGGCGGCACCGCCGCCCAGCGCGTAGCGCAGGCTGCCGAGGGCCGAGAACGTGGTGGTGACCGTGGCGATGCCGAGGATGGTCTTTTCCGGAAGGTGCATAGAATCGTCCTTGAGTTGTCCAGCCCGGAGTCTAGCAATTCGCAGCCGCGGCACCGACTGTCTTATGCTGGCGCGATGCTCTATCTCGCCTCCAAATCCCCCCGACGCCGCGAGCTGCTCGAGCAGATCGGCGTGACCTATCGCCCGCTGGAGGTCGAGGTGCCCGAATGTCCGGCACCCGGCGAGCCGGCCGCGGACTATGTGCGTCGCGTCGCCCGCGACAAGGCGCGCGCGGGACTGGCCTGCGCGCCTGGCGATGCCCGGGCGGTGCTGGGCGCCGATACCGAGGTGGTGCTGGAGGGCCGGGTGTTCGGCAAGCCAGCCGATGCCGAGGACGCCAGCGCGATGCTCGAGCGCCTGGCCGCGCGCACCCACCAGGTGATCTCCGCGGTCTGCCTGGTCGACGGCGATGCGGAGTTCGCGGCCACCTGCGTCTCGGAGGTAAGCTTCGCGGCGCTGGAGCGCCGGGACATCGATGACTACCTGGCCACCGGCGAGTACCTCGGCAAGGCAGGCGGGTACGCGATCCAGGGTCGGGCGGCGGCATTCATCGCGCATCTGTCGGGCAGCTACTCGGGCGTGATGGGGCTGCCGCTGCACGAGACCGCGCAGGTGTTGCGGGAAGCCGGCCTGTGGCCGGTGCGGGCGTCGTGATCCGGGCGGGAACCGTGCGCCGGGATGGGGGTCGAAGGCCATGTGCGAGGCGTTCGTCGCCGCCATCGCCGCGCGGCGCGGCATCCGCTTGCCTGAATGGCATGCAACGCATGCGTCGACAGCTCCGGCACGCACCGGCTATAAGAATGGACCACAGACGGAGTCGAGTCGGTGAGTGAAGAAATCCTGATCAACGTCACGCCCCGCGAAACGCGGGTGGCGGTGATCGAGAACGGCATGCTGCAGGAGGTCTACCTGGAGCGTGCCTCGCGCCGCGGTTACGTGGGCAACGTCTACAAGGGCCGCGTGCAGCGCGTGATGCCGGGCATGCAGGCGGCCTTCGTGGACATCGGCCTGGAACGCGCGGCGTTCCTGCATGCCTCGGACATCGCGCGACCGGCCACCCCCACCGGCAACGGCACGGCCGAGCCGGCGACCGCCGGCCCGGGCAACGGCGCCGGTTCCGGTGGTGGCACGCCCCCCATTTCCAGCCTGCTCCACGAGGGCCAGGAGATCGTGGTGCAGGTCATCCGCGATCCCATCGGCAGCAAGGGCGCGCGGTTGTCGGCGCATCTGTCGATCCCGTCGCGCTACCTGGTCCTTCTGCCGCATGCGCGCACGCTCGGCGTCTCGGTGCGCATCGAGGACGAGGACGAACGCCAGCGCCTGAAGGAGACCCTGTCCGGGCTGATCGGCGAGGACCCGTTGGGCTACATCGTGCGCACCAACGCCGAAGGGCAGTCGGCCACCGCGCTGGCCTTCGACGTGACCTACCTGGGCAAGGTCTGGCGCGTGGTCCAGGAGAACATCGCCTCGTCCCGCGTCGGTGAGCGCGTCTACGACGAACTTTCACTGCCGCTGCGCGGACTGCGCGACCTGCTGCACGAGGGCATCGAGAAGGTGCGCGTGGATTCGCGCGAGACCTACGAGAAGGTGGTGAAGTTCGTGCACAAGTTCATGCCCGAGCTGGACGAGCGCATCGAGCACTACGACGGCGAGCGACCGATCTTCGACCTGTACGGCGCCGAGGATGAGATCCAGCGCGCGCTGCGCCGCGAGGTGCCGCTCAAATCCGGTGGCCACCTGGTGGTCGACCAGACCGAGGCCATGACCACCATCGACGTCAACACCGGCGCCTACCTGGGAACGCGCAATCTCGAGGAGACGGTGTTCCGCACCAACCTCGAGGCCGCCCAGGCGGCAGCGCGCCAGCTGCGCCTGCGCAACCTGGGCGGCATCATCATCATCGATTTCATCGACATGGTCGACGAGGAGCACCGACGCCAGGTCCTGCGCACCCTGGAAAAGGTCCTGGCGCGCGATCACGCCAAGACCACGGTGTATCCGATGTCGCCGCTGGGCCTGGTGGAAATGACCCGCAAGCGCACCACCAAGAGCCTGGAATACCAGTTGTGCGAACCGTGCCCGGCGTGCGGTGGGCGCGGCACGGTGAAGACCGCCGAGACGGTCACCTACGAGATCTTTCGCGAGATTACCCGCGCCGTGCGTCAGTTCGATGCCGAGAAGCTGATGGTGCTGGCCAGTCCGATGGTGGTCGACCGCATTCTCGAGGAGGATTCGGTCGGCGTGGCCGAGCTGGAGGAATTCATCGGCAAGACCATCAATTTCCAGGCCGAGGACCATTACGCACAGGAGCGTTTCGATGTGGTGCTCCTGTAAGCGAGGCGTGGCCAGCCATGCCGGAGCGATGCCGCGGGCGGGGCGCTCGTGAAGACCTGGCAACAACGACTGCGCCGCCTGCGTTTCTTCCTCGGTGGCCTGCTGGCCGCCGGCCTGATCGCGCTGGCCGTGCTGATCGGCCTGGTGCAGCTGCTGCTGCCGCTGGCGGCGCGCTATCCCGAGCGCATCGCCGGCATGCTCGGCGAGCGACTGCACCAGCCAGTGCACTTTGCCAGCGTGAAGGGCTACTGGCAGCCCTCGGGACCCCTGCTGGTGCTGCACGACGTGCAGATCGGCGGCCAGCACGGCAGGACGCCTCTGCGGCTTCCCGTGGCGGACGTGAAGATCGATTTTGGCGCCCTGCTGGTGCCGCGCCGGCACCTGGTCAATCTGCGCCTGGTCGACCTGCACGTCCAGCTCAAGCGTGACGCCAACGGCGCCTGGAGCGTCGGCGGCATCGGCGCCGCCGGTGGGCAGGCGAGCCAGCCGCTGGACCCTGGCCAGTTGCCGGGCACCCTGCGCCTGGATCGTCTTCGCATGGACATCCAGGACGCGCGCAGCGGCAGCGACTGGCGCCTGTGGAGCGACAAGCTCAGTGTCAGCAACAGCGGTTCGGTACTGCGTTTCGCCGGCGACTTGCGTCGACCCGGCGTCGAGCGCGGCCTGGGCGTGGTCGGACGCATCGACATGGACGACGACAGCGGCACGGTCTACATCGACGGGCGCGACATCGACCTCGGGAGCCTGATGAAGGGCCTGGACTCCGGGGGCTTCGGCGTGGATGCCGGGCAGGGCAACCTGCAGGCCTGGCTGCAGTGGCAGCATGCCCGGGTGGTGGCACAGACGGCGCGCCTGAACCTGCGCGGGCTTCAGCTGCACGGTCCGGCCGGACGCTCGCGCGTGGACCGCCTGCAGGGCTTGTTCGGCTTCCGCCGCGGTGACGATGGCTGGAGCATCCGCTATGCGTCCGATGCCGGCGCGTCCGTCCGTGTGGATATGCAGGGCAGCGGCAGCACGCGTTCGCTGTGGGCGGCGACGCGACATCTGGACCTGGGGTCGCTGGCGCCGGTGGTGGCCCAGGTGCCGGGCATGCCGTCGGGCCTGGCGCGCTGGCTGCTCGGGGCCCGCCCGCGGGGGCGCATCGCGCAGGCGTCGCTACGCTGGTCGGCGGCCCGTGGCCTGGAAGACGTGACAGCCGATTTTGACGGCCTGAATCTGGCGCCGGACGGCGCGCGTCCGGGGATCGGGCCCCTGCGCGGCAGCGTCTTCGGCGATGGCGAGGCGATCCGGGTGTCGTTGCCCCGGCAGTCCACGGTGTTGCGCATGCCGCATACGTTCCGCGCGCCGATCATGCTGCAGAAGCTGGATGGCGCGCTGGTGGCCTGGCGCGACGACACGGGCCTTCACCTGGGCACGCCACGGCTGGATTTCGCCGGCGCGGGCTTTGCCGGACAGGCGCGCGGCGACGTACGCCTGCCGGCGCAGGGCGGCAAGCCGTTCCTCGATCTGTACGTGGCCATGGACAAGACCGACGTGCAGGCCGCCAAGCAGTTCTGGCCGATCGACGCGATGTCGCCGGGTACCGTGCGCTGGCTCGACCGCGGCCTGCAGGCCGGCCATCTGGTGCATGCCGAGGCACTCCTGCGCGGTGATCTGGCCGACTGGCCGTTTCATCACCATGAGGGGCGCTTCGAGGCGCGCGGCGAGATCGCCGATCTGACCCTGAACTATGGCGACCGCTGGCCGGTCGCCAGCGGCGTGCATGCCATCGCCAGCTTCGTCGATGACGGCATGCTGGTGACCGCCGACAGCGGCAACTCGCGCGGCAACAGCACCAGCCTGGCGGTGGCCGCCATTCCCACATTCCACGACGCCAGGCTGATCCTGACCGTCAAGGGCAACGGCACCGGCGCCAGCATGCTGGACTTCGTCCGCAACAGCCCGATCGCGTCGCGCCAGGCGCGCGAGCTGAGTCGGCTGCGGCTGGGGGGTAACGGCACCTTCGGTTTCAGCCTGGTGCTGCCGATCAAGGACGCGCGGGACTTCATGCTGGGCGGCTCGGCCCGGGTCCGCGGCGTCGACGTGGACGATCCGGACTGGGGCCTGAAGCTGGGCAAGCTTGCCGGCACGTTGCGCTTCAACGGCACGGGACTCACCGGGCGCGGCCTGCGCGTGAACTACAACGGCACGCCGTCCACGCTGGATCTCGCCCTCGGCGACGGCGCGACCGGCGAGGCCAATCATCCGGTCGGCGTGGTCCTGCACGGGCATTACGACATGCCGACCCTGATTGCCGGGCACGAGACGCTCGCGCCGCTCGGCACGATCGCCTCCGGTTCGGCCGATTTCGACATCGGTTTCGACATCACCGACCCGCCGGACGGCCCCGTGAAGCAGACCCTGAGGGTCGACTCCGGTCTCGACGGCATGGCGCTGGACCTGCCTGCGCCGCTGAACAAGCCGGCCGCCGGAACGCTGCCGCTGCACGTGAGCCTGCAGCTGCCGGTCAGCGGCGGCGACCTGCGCGTCCGCCTCGGTTCGCTGGTGCAGGCCCGGGCACGCTTGCCCGCCGAGAAGGGACCGCCGCTGGCACTTTCGGTCATGCTCGGCGACACGCCGCCGGACAGCCTGCCGGCGCAGGGCATCCGCATTCGCGGCACCAGCGCGGATCTGGACGTCACCGGTTGGCTGCAGCGCGCGCTGGCCGAATCGGGCACGAATGGGTCGGGCGGCGCGACGCTGGACAGCGTCGACGTGCGCGGCCTCAAGGCGCATGCGTTCGACGCTACCCTCGACGACCTGCGCGTCCGCCTGACGCCGCAGACCGGCCAGATCCTGCTGCGGCTGGATGGCCCGCAGGTCAAGGGCGACGTGACCCTGCCCACGCACGACTTGCCCAAGCGCGGCGTGCTGGCCCGCATGGACCGCCTGTACTGGCCGGACGAAGCCGACAAGGGTGGCAAATCTTCCGGGGAGTCGGCCGGGGGCGCCGTGGACAAGCCCGACGCCTTCTACGCGGCCAGCGGCATCGATCCGGCCGCCCTGCCGCCGCTGCACATCTCGGTGGGCGACCTGCGGCTGGGCAAGGCGCGGCTGGGCCAGGCGCGATTCGAAAGCTGGCCGACCGCGACCGGCATGCACATCGACCAGTTGCGCACCCACACCGAGCACGTGCAGGTCATGGGCAGCGGCAACTGGGACGGCAATGCACAGGCCAGCCACACGCAGATGAGCATCGATTTCGTCGCCGACAATCTTGGCAGCCTGCTGCAGACGCTGGGCTTTGGCGGGTTGTTCGAGGGTGGCCGCACCAGCGCGCACCTGCAGGCCCGCTGGCCGGGCGAGCCGTCCTCGCTGGCCATGCAGCGCATGACCGGCACGCTGAAGGTGGAAGTCAGCAAGGGACGCATTCCCGAAGTGCAGCCGGGAGTGGGTCGGTTGTTCGGCCTGATGGCGCTGACCGAGCTGCCGCGACGGCTGTCGCTGGACTTCGGCGACGTGTTCGGCAAGGGCATGGGCTTCGACTCGATCAAGGGCGACTTCAAGCTCGAGGACGGCGTGGCCGAGACCGACAACCTCAAGCTCAAGGGGCCGGCGGCCGAGATCAGCATCAGCGGCAAGACCAACCTGCGCGAAAAGACCTACGACCAGCGCATCCTGGTGGTGCCGCATGTCGGCAACAGCCTGCCGGTGGTCGGCGCGATCGCCGGTGGACCGGTCGGCGCGGCGGCCGGGCTGGCCATCCAGGGGTTGCTGGGGCGCGGTCTGAACAAGGCCGCCAGCGGCCTCTACAGCCTGACCGGCAGCTGGGACAAGCCGGTCATGAAGCTGCTGGAGAAAAAGACCGTGCGGCTGCCCCCGGCCGCCGCCAGCACGCCTTCGCCGGTCCTCCCGACGCCGGCGCCCGCCGCCAGCGCACCGCCGCCGGCCACGACCGCTCCGGCGCCCGCCGCCAGTTCCTGACGGCGGTCAAGCGCCCCGTCCCCGCCGGCACTACAATGGCCGGCACGTGGCGCCATCGCGTTCCCCTCCCCAAGCACGGCATTGCATGACCATGAACCCACCGCAGACCCTGGCCCTTGCCGAATCCCGACTGCTGACGCCCGGGGGCCTCGGCGTGGGCGACCTGGAGCGGGTGTTCGCGCGCCTGATGGCGCCCTCGGTGGATGCCGCGGACCTGTACTTCCAGCACGCCCGCAGCGAATCGTGGGTGCTGGAGGACGGCATCGTGCGCGACGGCAACCACAGCATCGAGCAGGGCGTGGGGGTGCGCGCGATCAGCGGCGAGAAGACCGGCTTCGCCTATGCCGACGATATCGTCATGCCGCAGTTGCTTGAGGCGGCCGGCGCGGCCCGCGCGATTGCCGCCAGCGGCAATGGCAGCGGCCGTCCGCTGGCGCTGCGCACGGGCCACGCGCTGTACCCGGCGCTTGATCCGGTCGACAGCCTGGACAACGAGGACAAGATTCGCGTGCTGCGCGAGGTCGATGCGCATGCGCGCGGCCTGGACCCGCGCGTCACCCAGGTGGTGGTGAGCCTGGCCGGCACCGTCGACACGGTGCTGGTGGCCGCGGCCGACGGCACCCTGGCCGCCGACGTGCGCCCGCTGGTGCGGCTGAACGTGCAGGTCATCGCCGAGCAGGGCGGTCGCCGCGAATCGGGCTTTGGCGGCGGCGGCGGTCGCTACGACTACCGCACCCTGCTGGACAGCGGCAATGCCATGCGCTGGGCCGGCGAGGCGGTGCGCCAGGCGCTGGTCAACCTGGACGCGGTCGATGCCCCGGCCGGCAGCATGCCGGTGGTGCTGGGGCCGGGCTGGCCGGGCGTGCTGCTGCACGAGGCCATCGGCCACGGCCTGGAGGGCGACTTCAACCGCAAGGGCAGCTCGGCCTTCTCCGGACGCATCGGCGAACGCGTCGCGGCCGCCGGCGTCACCGTGGTCGACGACGGCACCCTGGAGGGCCGTCGGGGCTCGCTCAACATCGACGACGAGGGCGTGCCCAGCCAGTGCACCACGCTGATCGAGGACGGCGTGCTGGTCGGCTACATGCAGGACAAGCTCAACGCGCGACTGATGGGCATGGCGCCGACCGGCAACGGACGTCGCGAGTCGTTCGCCCACCTGCCGATGCCGCGCATGACCAACACCTACATGCGCGACGGCGCGCACGATCCGCAGGAGATCATCCGTTCCGTCGAGCGCGGCCTGTACGCGGTCAATTTCGGCGGTGGCCAGGTCGACATCACCAGCGGCAAGTTCGTGTTCTCGGCGTCCGAGGCGTACCTGATCGAGAATGGCCGGGTGACGCGTCCGGTCAAGGGCGCCACGCTGATCGGGTCGGGTCCCGAGGTCCTCAAGCGGGTGTCGATGATCGGCAACGACCTGGCCCTGGACGAGGGCGTGGGCGTGTGCGGCAAGGACGGCCAGAGCGTGCCGGTGGGCGTTGGCCAGCCGACCCTGCGCGTGGATGCCATGACGGTCGGCGGCACCTCGTCCTGATCCCCCGCGAAAGTCTCTTCCCGGCATGCCCGCGAGGCGCGTCGGGGGCGTCCGCGTGTGTTGCAGCGCATGACAGCCCCAGCCTGAGGTTGTGCTAGGTTCGTCCCCGGGGTGAGGTTCCCGCATGCGTCATGCCACGCGTCCGCGTCGGCACGCATGCGTCGTGATGATTCTGGGGGGAATCAGGGGAGCCGCGCCGCCGCCTCCACCGTTCGGTGGGGGCGCATGTCACGTCGTGACACAAAATCTTCCGGGAGGAGATATACATGCACAACAAGAAAGCCACGCTTTCGCTCGCGCTGGGCGCTGCCCTGGCCCTGGTCGCCGTCGCGCCGGTCTCGGCGCGTGCCGCGCACTGGATGCCCACGGCCACCCGCGCCCATCAGTTGCCGGCCGGCGCCGTGTACAACGGCTCGGCCGCGCTGAACACGCCGATGCACGTCACGGTGGCGCTGAAGTTGCGTAACCAGGACGAACTGCAACGCCTGATGGCCTCGCCGCACGCGCCGATGAGCACCCAGGCGGCCATGGCGGAGTTCGCGCCGACCCAGGCCCAGGTGCAGTCGGTGGTCAATTACCTGCAGGCCCAGGGCTTCAGCCATATCCAGGTCTCGGCCAACCGCCTGCTGGTCTCGGCCGACGGTGATGCCGCGCGCTCGCAGAGCGCCTTCCACACCACCCTGATGGCGGTCACCACGCGCCGCGGTCGCCATGCCTTCGCCAACACCCGTGATGCGCAGGTGCCCTCGGCCCTGGCCGGCACGGTGTTGTCGGTGATTGGTCTGCAGAACGCGGTGCGCCCGCACACCATGCTTCGCGCCAGGGACCATCAGGCCATCGCCGATCGCGGCCTGCGCACGCACAAGGGCCGTCCGGGCGGCGGTGGCGGTGGCGGCGCGGGCACCGTGACCGGGCACGATCCGACCCAGTTCGCGCAGATCTACAACGTCGGCTCGAGCCCGGCGGCGACCTCGGTGACGGTCGGCATCATCTCCTCCGGCGACATGTCGGCGACGCTGAGCGACCTGAACCAGTTCGTCAGCAGCCACGGCCTGGCCACGCCCAACGTGCAGGTCGTCTACGCCGGCGCCCATGGCACTGACACCAGCGGCACCGGCGAGTGGGATCTGGACAGCCAGGACATCCTGGCCATGAGCGGCGGCGTCAACAAGCTGGTGTTCTACACCGCGACCTCGCTGAGCAACAGCGACCTGACCACCGACCTCAACAAGGCGGTCAGCGACAACCAGGCCCAGGTGGTCAACGTGTCGCTGGGCGAGTGCGAGACCTCGGCCTACCAGGACGGCTCGATGGCCGCCGACGACCAGATCTTCGCCATGGGCATCGCCCAGGGCCAGACCTTCTCGATCTCCACCGGCGACAGCGGCTCCAACGAGTGCGGCAAGGGCGGCCCGAAGGGCACCACGCCGAGCTATCCGGCCAGTTCGCCGAACGTGATCGCGGTCAGCGGCACCACCCTGGGCACCACCTCCTCGGGTGGCTGGGCCAGCGAAACGGTATGGTCGTCCTCGGGCGGCTCGCCGAGCACCGTCGAGGCCAAGCCCAGCTGGCAGACGCAGGGCGACAGCATGCGTGACGTGTCCGACGTGGCGTTCGATGCCGATCCGAACTCCGGCTCGATCATCATCGTCAACGGCAGCAACGCGCAGTACGGCGGCACCAGCCTGGCCGCGCCGCTGTTCGCGGCGACCTGGGCGCGCATGCTGGCCTCGCATCCGGGGCTGGGCTTTGCCGGTCCGCATCTGTACACGGTGAACCAGAGCGTGTACCACGACGTCACCTCCGGCAACAACGGTGGCGAGTCGGCGACGGTGGGCTGGGATTACGCCACCGGTTTCGGCAGCACCAACGTCAGCGCGCTGGATTCGAACCTGTAACGACGCATCCATCGTGAATGACAGAAGGGCGCGCGTCGCGAGACGCGCGCCCTTTTTCTTGCGTGTTGCCGTCCCGACTCAGGCGGTCTCGACGAGCTCGCGCAGGGCGCGGAAAAGGTCGCGGTAGGCGCGTGGTGGCTTGTCCGCGGCGCGTTCGGCCTGCGCGCGCCGGATCAGCGAGCGCAGGTGCTGGCGATCCACGTCGGGGTATTCGGCGATCAGCTCGGCCAGGGCCTCGTCGCCGCCGTCAAGCAGCCGCTCGCGCAGGGTCTCCAGTCGTTGCATCGCGGCGTGTTCCTGGCGGCGCACCTCGCGGTTCTCGCCCAGCGCGGCCTGGGCGGCGGCGAAGGCGTCCTCGTCGTGGCGACGCATCAGCTTGGCCAGGTAGGCCATCTGCCGCTTGCGCGCGCCATAGGCACGGATGCCGCGCACGTTGGCGATCTCGGCGCGCACGTCGTCGGGCAGCTCGATCTGCGCCAGTCGATTCGGGGTCAGGGCGACCAGCTGCTCGGCCAGGGACAGCACCGCCAGGGCGTCGCGGCGCCGCTGGCTGCGACTGGGGCCCCATTCGGTGGTGTCGTCGTCGATCTCGTTCAAGGCGGTGCATCCGGCGGGCGCGAATCCTTATTGTCCCGCATCCGCGGCCCCGGCGCGAGGCGAGGCAGGCTTCGTGAGACAATGCCGGATCCCGAACAGGAGCCGCACGTGAACGAGATCGCCACCGCCGACCCCGCCGCCGAACTGGACCGCCTGGCCACGCTGGCCGAGGACGTGATCGCGCGGGCGCGGCAGGCCGGCGCCAGCCAGGCCGAGGTCTCGGCCAGCGTCAGCACCGGGCTCAACGTGAACGTGCGCCTGGGCGAGGTGGAGACGGTCGAACGCACCCAGGATCGCGGTTTCGGCCTGACGGTGTATTTCGGCCGACGCAAGGGATCGGCTAGCACCGCCGACCTGCGCCCGGAATCGATCAGCGCCACCATCGAGCAGGCCTGCGCGATCGCCCGGCACACCGAGGAGGATCCGTGCACGGGCCTGGCCGATGCCGACCGCATGGCCGACTACTTTCCCGAGCTGGACCTGTGGCATCCCTGGGCGCTGGACGTCGCGGCGGCCATCGAGACCGGGCAGCGGATCGAGGATGCCGGCCGCGCCTGCGCCGGCATCAGCAATTCCGAAGGCGCCGCGGTGAGCACCGAATCGGGCCTCGGCGTGTACGCCAATTCACACGGTTTCATCGGACGCGAGCGCGGCACGCGGCACATGCTGTCGTGCGCGCTGATCGCCGGCAGCGGCGATGCCATGCAGCGCGACTACTGGTACGACAGCATGCGCCACCCGGGCGACCTCATGGATGCCGCGGCACTGGGCCGCGAAGCCGCCCGGCGCACGCTGGCCCGTTGCGGCGCGCGCAGCCTGTCGACGCGGCAATGCCCGGTGCTGTTCGCGCCGCCGGTGGCGCGCACTCTCGTCGGGCACCTGCTGGCCGCGGTCAGCGGCGGTTCGCTGTACCGACGCGCCAGTTTCCTGCTCGACCAGGCCGGACATTCGATCCTGCCGGCGTGGCTGGACATCGACGAGCGCCCGCACGAACCGCGAGGGCAGGCCTCGGCCGCCTTCGACGCCGAGGGCGTGGCCACCGTGGCCTCGTCGCTGGTGCGCGGAGGCGTGCTGCAGCGCTACCTGCTGGGCAGCTATTCGGCGCGCAAGCTGGGGCTGGCCAGTACCGGCAATGCCGGCGGCGCGCACAATGTCGTGGTATCGCATGGCGAGGACGACTTCGAGGCGATGCTGCGCCGCATGGGCACCGGCTTGCTGGTGACCGAATTGATGGGCCAGGGCGTGTCCATCGTCACCGGCGACTATTCGCGCGGCGCGGCGGGATTCTGGGTCGAGAACGGCGAGATCGTGCATCCGGTGCATGAAGTGACCATCGCCGCGAACCTGCGCGACATGTTCAAGGGCATCGTCGCGGTCGGTGCCGATGTCGATCATCGTTCCTCGGTGCTCACCGGTTCGATCCTGGTCGATCGCATGACCGCGGCCGGCGATGCCGACTGAGCGACCATGACTTGCCTCCCTTGACACGTCCGGATGCCGGGGCGACATTGCCGGCATGCCACCAATGAGGTGAGTGCCATGAATACGCCGTCCGACCAGATCCCCCCGAACCCGCCGTCGCCCGACGCTCCGTCGTCGGCGCCCGAGCCCGCGCCGTCTCCGGTCGAGGTCGATGCGAAGGCCCGCCAGTGGGGCATGTTCGCGCACCTTTCGGCGCTGGTGGGCGGCCTGTTCACCACCGGCTATGGCTGCTTTGTGGGGCCGCTGATCATCTGGCTGGTGAAGAAGGACGAGATGCCGTTCGTCGACGACCAGGGCAAGGAAGCGCTGAACTTCAACATCACCGTGACGATCGCCTTCTTCGCCCTGCTGTTGCTGACGTTCGCGACCTTCGGCCTGGGCCTGTTCATCGCCATTCCCGGCTGGACCGTCATCGGCATCTACTGGCTGGTGATGTCGATCATCGCCGCCATCCGGGCCAATGACGGCGAAAAGTATCGCTACCCGATCTGCCTGCGCCTCATCAAGTAAGCTCGGATCTGCCCGCGGGCCGGGGCGTCAGTGCGCGCGTTCGGCGGTGTAGCGGGCCAGCTGCGCCAGCCGGTCGGCGGGGGCGCCGAGAAAGGCGATGGCCTCGAGCGCCTGTTCGATGAGCTGGTGCAGTCGCTGGCGCGAGGCATCCAGCCCCAGCAGCGCCGGGAAGGTCGACTTGTCCTGCGCGGCGTCCTTGCCCGCGGTCTTGCCCAGCACCGCGGTATCGGCTTCCACGTCGAGGATGTCGTCGCGGACCTGGAAGGCCAGGCCCACGGCATCGGCGTAACGATCCAGGGCCTGCAGCGTGGCGTCGTCGCCGCAGCCACCGGCCAGGGCGCCCAGCTGCACCGAGGCGCGGATCAGGGCGCCGGTCTTCAGGCCGTGCATGCGCTGCAGGGCGGCCAGGTCCTGGCGGGTGCCGGTGGCCAGGAGGTCCATCGCCTGCCCGCCGGCCATGCCCTGCGCGCCACAGGCGCTGCCCAGCACGTTCAGCATGCGCACGCGCACCCCGGCATCGACCGTCATGCCGCGATCGCCGGCCAGCAGCTCGAAGGCCCGCGCCTGTAGCGCATCGCCGGCAAGAATGGCCATCGCCTCGCCGTAGACCACGTGACAGGTCGGGCGGCCGCGACGCAGGGCATCGTCGTCCATGGCCGGGAGATCGTCGTGCACCAGCGAGTAGGCATGGATCAGCTCGACCGCGCAGGCCGGCGCATCCAGCGTCGCGTCGCCTCCGCCCACGGCGTGGCCGGCGGCGTACACCAGCAACGGTCGCAGGCGCTTGCCACCGCCCAGCACGGCATAGCGCATGGCTTCGCCCAGGGTGTCGCCGCTGTCGGGCGTGGAGGGAAACAGGTCGGCCAGCGCCCGATTGACGCGCTCGACCAGCGCACCCGTCATCGGATCGCGGTCAGGCGGCGTCGGGATCAAGAGGCTGTGCGTCTTCGGGGGACTCGGGGTCCAGCAGCTTGCTGACGCGCAGCTGCGCCTGCTGCAGGGCGGTCTCGCAATCGCGGTACAGCGCCACGCCACGTTCGAACGAACGCAGGGATTCGTCCAGCGACAGCTCGCCTTCTTCCATGCGGCCGACCAGTGCCTCGAGTTCGCTGAGCGAATGTTCGAAGCGTTCGATCTGGTCCGGACTCGGGGTGCTGGCGGGGGACTTGGCCATGGGCGCAGAAAGTAGCTCAGGCGCGGCCCCGAATCAATGCATGGCGGCCGGGCGCGCGTGCCGTCGGGGCCGGCGCGCGCTCAGTGGTGGTCGTGGCGGCCGTGTTCTCCGTGGCCATGCCGGCCGTGATCGTGCCGCTCCCAGCGCACCCGATGGCCGCCATGGCGGCGCACCACTTCGGCGTGGCGGGCGTAGGGATGCGTGGTCTCCAGGTCGATGTCCACGCCGCCGACGCGCACGTAGGCGCGCAGCGCCATGGGCAGGCTGACGCCGGCCTGCCAGCCGCTGGCGGACAACCAGAACCACATGCGGCGCTGCGGGGCGTAATAGATCTCGCCGTTGGGGTAGTACACGTAGTGGTGCCTGGCGCGTTCGCCATGGGCCGGCGCCCACGGCGGCGGCTTGGCGAAGGCCGCGCCCGCGGCCAGGGCCAGAAGCAGCGGGGCCAGCAGCACGATCGAACGTCTGCGGATGTACATGGCGCCTCCTCGAAACCGTCGGGTGTGCCTGCCATGGAACAGGCGCGGCCCGGTATCCGCGCTGAATGGCGGCGCCCCGCGTTCAGCGCGGAGTGATCCAGCGCGGCCTGCGGCCGGCCCTTGCGAACAGCGCCTCGCCGGCATCGGTGCTCCACAGGTCGGCCACGCCCAGAAGGATGCCGTCGGTATCGTGCAGGAGCGGGCACAGGCGGCGCAGCCAGGGCGGCACGGCGGCCTGCTGGTAGAGCGTGCGCAGCGTGCGCGTGTGGCGGTCGCCGTGCGGCCGCAGGCTCATCCCGCCCGGGTCCATGCGCACCACGATGTCCGGATACGGCCCGGCCACCGCTGTCCCGGACCAGCGCAGATGGCCGGCCGGGAGCGCCAGTTCGTCGCCCCGCCAGTGCGCGCTCCAGTCCGGATCGACCCTGGGCAGCGGGGCCATGGCGTGTAGCCGTCCCCGCCACACGCGCACTTCGGCGCCGGGCCAGGCGATGCGTGGCACGCGGTCGGCGGCGGCATCGCGGATCTGCCGTTCAAGTTCGCGTCGCTGGGCGTGGGTCGGCGCGGGCAGGCCGCGATCGTGCAGCCAGTGTTCGAGCACGTTCGCGCGCAGGGCGGGATGGATGTCGACCCAGGCGGCGGCGTCAAGCGTGTCGGCGGCGTCGCGCAACGTGGCCAGGGCGGCGTCGGCATGGTGGTCGAGAAAATCGGCCTGTTCGCGCTGCAGGCCCGCGGCGTGGGCCAGCGACTGCACGGCCTGTGGCCAGTGGTGCGCCAATCGCGGCATGATCTGGCCGCGCAGGTAGCTGCGGGCGAAATCGGGATTGCGGTTGGCTGGATCCTCGATACCGGCTAGGCCGGCAGCGTGCGCGTGCATCTGCAGGGTCGCGCGCGGCGTGTCCAGCAGCGGGCGCCACAATTGTCCGTGCCCGAGCGGACGGTGCTCGCGCATCCCGCCGAGGCCGTGAGGACCGGCACCACGCAGCAGCTTCAGCAGCACGGTCTCGGCCTGATCCTCGCGGTGATGCGCGGTGACCAGCCATTCCCCCTCGCGCAGGTGCTCGGCGAAGGCCGCGTAGCGCGCCTCGCGCGCCGCGCCCTCGGGTCCGGCGCCGTTGGCCTGGACCGTCACGCGCACCGTCTGCAGCGGCACGTCCAGGGCCCGACAGAAGGTCGCGCAGGCCTCGGCCCAGGCCGTGCTGTCGGCATGCAGGCCGTGATCGACATGCAGCGCGCGCAGGGAACGGTTGGTGCCGCGCAGGGCGGCCAGCGCGTGCAGCAGGGCGCTGGAGTCGGGGCCGCCGCTGAAGGCCACGCACAGCGGGGGATCGCCGGCGCGTGTCCAGGCGGCATCGAGATGGGTGGTCAGCGCATCGGTCATGACGGGAATGCCGGGCGTTACCGTCGGCTCAGCGCTTGGTCTTGGTCTCGCGGCGCACGTAGTAGGCCTTGCCGGAACCGCTGGTCGGGCGCTGTTCGATCGTGTAGAGGCCGATGCCCTTGAGCAGCTCGCTCAGCTTGGCGTAACCGTAGTTGCGCGAATCGAATTCCGGTGACTGCTTGCTGATGATCTGTCCCACCGGGCCCAGGCCGGCCCAGCCGCTGTCGTCGGAGGCGGCGGCGATGGCGTTGTTGATCAGGTTGATCAGCTTGTGGTCCTTGCGCAGGTCCCTGGCGCTCATGCGCTTGACCGAACGCGCCGACTCGTCCTCCGTGGCCGGGATCAGGACCTCGGTATAGATGAACTTGTCGCAGGCGGTGCGGAACGGCCCGGGTGTCTTGCGCTCGCCGAAGCCGTAGACGATCAGGCCCGATTCGCGGATGCGCGAGGCCAGGCGCGTGAAATCGCTGTCGCTGGAGACGATGCAGAAGCCATCGAAACGCTCGGTGTAGAGCAGGTCCATGGCGTCGATGATCATCGCCGAATCGGTGGCGTTCTTTCCCACCGTGTAGCGGAACTGCTGGATCGGCTGGATGGAGTGCTGCAGGAGGCTTTCCTTCCAGCCGTTGAGGTGGCTGCCGGTCCAGTCGCCGTAGATGCGCTTGACGTGCGCGGTGCCGTATTTGGCGATCTCCGACAGCAAGCCCTCGACGATCGCCGGTTGCGCGTTGTCGGCATCGATCAGGACCGCCAGCCGGGCGGTGGAGGCATTGGCCATGGTCATGCTCCTTGCGTGGATGCACAGATGCTAGCGCGTTGTCGCGCGGACTGCCGTCTGCAGGGCGGAGCGATGATGGCGTGGCGGATGCGGACGTGCGTCCGGAGGCGCCGCGCGCGGCCTGTCGTTCAGCCGCCGCTGTAGGCGCCGAAGCTGCGCAGGCGCTGGTAGCGCTTGTCCAGCAGGTCGGAGACCGGCAGGCCCTGCAGTTCGTCGAGCTGGTTGAGCAGCATGTTCTTCAGGCGTATGGCGGTGCCGTGCGGATTGCGGTGGGCGCCACCCAGCGGTTCGCGCAGGATACGGTCGATCAGGCCCAGTTCCAGCAGTTGCTGCGCGGTCATCTGCAGCGCCTCGGCAGCCAGCTTGGCCTTCTCGGCGCTCTTCCACAGGATCGACGCGCAGCCCTCCGGGGTGATCACCGAATAGGTCGAGTACTGCAGCATGTTGATGCGGTCACCGACGCCGATGGCCAGCGCGCCGCCGGAACCACCCTCGCCGATCACGGTGCAGATCACCGGAACCTTGAGCGCGGACATTTCCAGCAGGTTGCGCGCGATGGCCTCGCTCTGGCCGCGTTCCTCGGCGCCGACGCCGGGATAGGCGCCCATGGTGTCGATCAGGGTCAGCAGCGGCAACTCGAAGCGCTCGGCCATCTTCATCAGGCGCAGCGCCTTGCGGTAGCCCTCGGGCCGCGGCATGCCGAAGTTGCGGCGGATCTTGCCCTTGGTGTCACGGGCCTTCTGGTGGCCGATGATCATCACCGAGCGACCGTTGATGCGGCCCAGGCCACCGACGATGGCGCCGTCGTCGGCATAGGCGCGGTCGCCGGCCAGTTCGTGGAACTCCTCGCACATCACCTCGATGTAGTCGAGGGTGTACGGGCGCATCGGATGGCGGGAAATCTGGCAGACCTGCCATGGCGACAGGTGCTTGAAGATGTCGGCGGTCTTGCTGCGCAGCTTGGCGCGCAGGCGCTTGACCTCCTCGTCGATGTCGAACGCCTGCCCGTGGCTGGCGTGGCGAAGCTCTTCGATCTTCGCGTCCAGTTCGGCGATGGGTTGTTCGAAATCCAGGAAGTTCGCGTTCATTCGGCGCATGTTCGGCTGATTGCAAGGGCTCAGTATAGCCGGAGCGTCCATCCGGGCGACAGGCATGTGGCGCACGCCCGGAGCATGCGATGCCGTATGGCGCCATGCGGTTGGTGGCTCAGTTGCCCTGTGCCGGGCGGGTCAGTCGCAACTCGGCCTCGAGCACGCCGGGCAGGGCGCGCAGGGTGCGCAGCAGGTCCGGCTGGGCGCGCACGCGCCAATCCTGGCCCAGTTCGATGTCGGCCTGCCCCAGGTCGTTGCGGTATCCGGCCAGGACCAACGGGGTGGGGCCGCCCAGATAGTCCTTCAGGGCCTCCTTGAGGCGACCGACGAATCCGGCATCGATGCCGTTCACGCGCACCCGCAGCAGGCGGGCCAGGCGTTCGCAGGCCTCGTTCAGGCCCCAGGCCTGGCGCGCGCGCACCTGGTAGCCACCGGAGAAGTCGTCGATCGACAGCGGCCCCTCGATCACCAGCATGGCGTCACGCGTCAGCAGTGGGCCGAACTCTTCGAGCGCCTCGCGGAAGAAGCTGGCCTCGACCGCGCCGCCGGCGTCCTCGATGCGCACGAACGCGGCGCTGTCGCCACGGCGACGAACGGCGGTGACGATGCCGGCTATCACCCACGGCGTGCCCTGGTTGCGGCGGTAGCGATTGCCGCTGTCCTCGCCCCCGCGTGTCGCCGGCGGCTGGTAGCGTTCGGGGATTTCCGCCAGCGGGCAGGTGGCCAGCTGCGCCAGCACGTCCTTCCACGGGTCGGTCGGGTGACCTGAGAGGTAGTGTCCCAGGGTGTCGCGCTCGCCGCTCAGCAGCTGTTCCAGCGGCCATTCCGGGGCCTGCTTGAGCTCGACCTCGACGGTGACCGCGCTGCCGCCGCCACCGCCGAAGATGTCGTGCTGCCCCGCTTCCAGGTTGCGCAGGTGCTGTTCGGCGGCCTTCATGGCCTCGGGCAACTGCAGCATCAGGCTGGCGCGGGTGTCGGCCAGGGTGTCCACGGCGCCGGACAGGATCAGCGCCTCGAGCACGCGCTTGTTGAGCTTGCCGGGCGCCACGCGGCGGCAGAAGTCGGCGAGGTCGGTGTAGCGACCGCCGTCTTCGCGCGCGGCGACGATGGCCTGGCAGATGCCTTCGCCGACACCCTTGATCGCGCCCAGGCCGTAGCGCACCACGCGCGGCTCGACGGCCTCGAACTGATACCCCGATGCGTTGACGTCCGGCGGCTCGACAGTCAGCCCGATCGCCTTGCACTCGTCGAGGAAGTTGACCACCTTGTCGGTGTTGTCCATGTCCGAGGACAGCGTCGCGGCCATGAACTCGGCCGGGTAGTGCCGCTTGAGCCAGGCGGTCTGGTAGGCGACCAGCGCGTAGGCGGCCGAATGCGACTTGTTGAAGCCGTACTCGGCGAATTTTTCCATCAGGTCGAAGATCGACGTGGCCACGCGGGCGTCGATGCCGTTCCTGGCCGCGCCGTCCTCGAAGATGGCGCGCTGCTTGGCCATCTCCTCGGGCTTCTTCTTGCCCATCGCGCGGCGCAGCAGGTCGGCGCCGCCCAGCGAGTAGCCGGCCAGGACCTGGGCGATCTGCATCACCTGTTCCTGGTACACGATCACGCCGTAGGTGGGCTTGAGCACCGGCTCCAGCGACGGATGCGGGTAGCTGACCTCGGCCAGGCCGTGCTTGCGGTCGGTCCAGTCGCGATCCATCCCCGAGCCCAGCGGGCCGGGACGGAACAGCGCGGCCAGGGCGATGATGTCCTCGAAGGTGTCCGGCTGCGCGCGCTTGATCAGCTCGCGCATGCCGCGCGATTCGAACTGGAACACGGCCACGGTCTCGCCGCGCGCGAACATCTCGTAGGTGGCGGCATCGTCCAGCGGCAGTTGCGCCAGGTCCAGCGCGTCCTCGCCGGCGCTCTTGCGGCGCGCATTGATGGCCTTCACCGCCCAGTCGATGATGGTCAGCGTGCGCAGGCCGAGGAAGTCGAACTTCACCAGGCCCACCGATTCCACGTCGTTCTTGTCGAACTGCGTGACCACGCCGCCGCCGCCCTCTTCGGCGTACAGCGGCGAGAAGTCGGTCAGCGGGGTCGGCGCGATGACCACGCCGCCGGCGTGCTTGCCGGCGTTGCGGGTCAGGTCCTCCAGCTTCAGCGCCAGGTCGATCAGCTCGCGGACCTCGTCCTCGCTCTCGTAGCGCTGGACCAGCTCGCTGGACATCAGGTCGCTGTTGTTGCGCGCCTTCTCGGTGCGGCCGAGCGCGTCCTCCAGGCAGATGCCCAGGGTGTTGGGGATCAACTTGGCGATGGAATCGACGTGGCCGTAGCCCATGCCCAGCACGCGGCCGGTGTCGCGCACCACGGCCTTGGCCGCCATGGTGCCGTAGGTGATGATCTGGCTGACCTTCTCGCGCCCGTACTTGCGCGCCACGTAGTCGATGACCTCGTCGCGGCGGTCCATGCAGAAGTCGATGTCGAAATCGGGCATCGACACGCGTTCGGGGTTGAGGAAGCGCTCGAACAGCAGGTCGTAGGGCAGCGGGTCCAGGTCGGTGATCTTCAGCGCCCAGGCCACCAGCGAGCCGGCGCCCGAACCGCGGCCCGGGCCGACCGGGATGTCGTGGTCCTTGGCCCACTGGATGAAGTCGGCCACGATCAGGAAGTAGCCGGGGAAGCCCATCGACAGGATCACGTCCAGCTCGCGTTCCAGGCGGGCGTCGTAGTCCTCGCGGGTGTGGTCCGGTGCCAGTGGATGGGTGCGCAGGCGCTCGTCCAGGCCCTTGCGCGCCTCGGCGCGGATGAAGCTGTCCAGGTCGTGGCCGTCGGGCACCGGGAAGGCCGGCAGGAAGTATTCGCCGAACTCCAGCTCCAGGTTGCAGCGCTTGGCCAGCTCCAGGGTGTTCTCCAGGGCCTCGGGCACGTCCTCGAACAGCGCGGCCATGTCCCCGGGACTCTTCAGGTACTGCTCCTCGCTGTAGTCGCGTGGCCGGCGCGGGTCGGCCAGCACGCGACCCTGGTGGATGCACACGCGGGCCTCGTGGGCCTCGAAATCCTCGCGGCGCAGGAAGCGCACGTCGTTGCTGGCGATGACCGGCAGGTCCATGGCGCCGGCCAGGTGCAGGGCCGCCTGGTTCCACGTCGGCTCATCGTCGCGGGCGGTGCGGGTCAGTTCCAGGTACAGGCGATCGTCGAAGGCGTCGCGCAGGCGCTCCAGCGACGCCTCGGCCGCCTGCGACCCACCGCTGGCGGCCTGGCGCGCCAGCAGGCTCTCGCGTCCGGCGATGGCGATCAGCCCCTCGCCCAGTTCGCGCACCCACTCGGGTCGCACCAGGGCGTGCCCTCCGCGCTGGCCGTCCAGCCAGGCGCGAGACACCAGGCGGCACAGGTTGCGATAGCCCTGTTCGTGCTGGCACAGCATCGTCAGGCGCCACGGACGCGGATCGTCGTCCTCGGCCACCCACAGGTCGCAACCGGCGATCGGCTTGATCCCGGCCGCGCTGGCCGCACGGTAGAACTTGACCAGCGCGAACAGGTTGCACTCGTCGGTCAGGGCCACCGCCGGCATGCCGGCCTGCACGCAGCCGTCCACCAGGGCCTTGACGCGGATGGTCGAGTCGACGAGCGAATACTCGCTGTGGGTGTGCAGGTGGACGAAACGGCTGGACATCGCGTCGTGCGCTGGGAGATTCCCGACAGTGTAGTGCCTCGGCGCCGTCCTGGCCGAGTCCTTCGCGACCGCGGCCGGGCGACTCCGGTCCGGGCCGCCCCGGGCCAGGCTTCGCGGCCCGGGATCGCTGGCCGCGGAGCGCCGCGTGCATCAATCGACGATCTTGAAGCGATCTTCCTGCAGGCGGTACTCGGCATACGGCGCCAGGTTGGTGGCCTTGTCGGCATGGCGCAGGCGCAGGTACAGCCATTCGTCGGGAGTGATGTGCAGGGGGCGGTCGTCCGGGGTATTGAGACGGGCGGCCAGGGCGCGGCGGAAGCGGCTGAAGTCCTGGTGGGCCGCCAGCAGCAGCGCCACGTCGGCGGCAGGGGCTTGGGTGGCGGCGTCCGGATCCTGCTCAAGGCGGCGCAGCAGGGCGCGCAGCGCGTCGACGTCAGGACAGGCCGGCAGCCAGTCCTCGTCGGCGAGCATGTCGCGCAGCTGCGGAGCCAGTTCGCCCAGGGTGGGGCGTTCGGCGTCCCCGGCGACCGGTCTTGCGGTAAGCACGGGTTCGCGTGAAGTGGATGCATTCATGGCCAGACTCCTCGCTGGGAGCCACCGCGGCCTTCCCGGTCCGTGGGCGCCGCTGGCGGCGATGTACCTCGGTCCGTGATGCCAATGTACGCCGATCGGCGCGCGAGGGCATGGGACGCAAGTCACCCATCGAACAGTCCGGGCTCCAGCAGCCGGCGCACCGGCGCGAAGCTGCGGCGGTGCTCGGGGCAGGGCCCCAGCCGCGCCAGCGCCTCAAGGTGCTCGGGCACGCCGTAGCCCTTGTGGCGGGCAAAGCCGTAGCCGGGGTGGCGGGCGTCCAGTTCCACCATGTAGCGGTCGCGGGCGACCTTGGCCAGGATCGATGCCGCGCCGATGGCCGGTTCCAGGGCGTCGCCGCCGACCACGGCCTGGGCCGGGCAGGGCAGGTCCGGCGGCAGCTTGTTGCCGTCGATCAGCAGATGCTCGGCGGCGGGATCGAGCCCGTCGGCGGCTTCGCGCATGCCGTGCAGGGTGGCCTGGAAGATGTTGATGCGATCGATCTGCTGGCAGTCGACGAACACGATGCGCCAGGCCAGGGCGCGTTCCACGATGCGTCCGTAAAGCGTCTCGCGGGTGCTTTCGCTGAGCTGCTTGGAGTCGTCCAGTCCGCGGATCCCGCGGTTCGGGTCGAGGATCACCGCGGCCACCACCACCGGCCCGGCCAGCGGCCCGCGGCCGGCCTCGTCGATGCCGGCCACGCGCAGGCAGGGGTCCAGGGTCGAGCTGACCGGTCGGCGGCGGGGCATGCTCAGGCGTCGCCGCCGGGCAGCAGGTCGGACACCGCGGCGGCGGCCTGTTCGGCGGCGCTGCCGTCGAGTTCGCCCATCAGCTTGCGGTGCAGAACCTCGAAGGCGGCGACGATGGCGCCACGCCGGCGGCTGTTGCCGAACAGGTCCAGCAGTGCGGCCGTGATCTTGTCCACGCTGCAATCGTCCTGCATCAGCTCGGGCACGATGCGCGTGCCGGCGAGGATGTTGGGCAGGGCGAAGGTGTCGGTCTTGATCAGTTTCAGGGCGCGCACGAAGCGGTAGGTCAGCGGCGCCACGCGGTAGCCGACCACCATCGGCCGCTTGGCCAGCATGGCTTCAAGGGTGGCCGTGCCCGAGGCCAGCAGCACCACGTCGGCGGCGAGCATGGCCTCATGCGCGTGGCCGTCGAGCAGTTCGATGTCCGCCGGGATGTTCCGCAACCGTTCGGCAAGCGCCTGGCGACAGCGGGCGTTGGCGGCCGGGACCAGGATGCGCAGGCCCGGCATGGCCTCGGCCACCCGCGCCGCGGCCTGCAGAAAGATCCCGCCCAGGCGTTCAATCTCGCTGCCGCGGCTGCCGGGCAGCACGGCAAGCACCGGCACGTCCCGCGGCAACTGCAGGGCCTGGCGGGCCCCCTCGCGGTCGGCGACCAGGGGGAAGCGGTCGGCCAGCGGGTGGCCGACGAACCGGGCATCCACGCCATGGCGGGCGTAGATCGCCGGTTCCATCGGGAACAGGCACAGCACCCGGTCGGCGCTGCGGCCGATCTGTTCGGCGCGCTTCTCGCGCCAGGCCCACACCGAGGGACTGACGTAGTGCACGGTGCGCAGGCCGCGTTGCTTGAGCCGGCGCTCCAGTCCGAGATTGAAGTCGGGCGCGTCGATGCCGATCACCAGGTCCGGTTGCAGCGCGACCAGCCGACGGATCAGGTCGCGGCGAAGCCGCAACAGCCGGGGCAGGTGCCGAAGGACCTCGGCGAAGCCCATCACCGAGAGTTCCTGGATGTCGTGCCAGGCCTCGAAGCCGGCCGCCTGCATGCGTGGGCCGCCGATGCCGACGATGCGCGCGTCGGGTCGGCGCCGGCGCAAGGCCTCGATCAGGGCGCCGCCAAGCTGGTCCCCGGACGCCTCGCCGGCGATGATGGCAATGACGGGCGAGTCGTCGGCGGCAACGGGTTCGTCGGAGCGCGTGGTCATGGCGTCAAGTGTAGGCGATGACGAACCGCGTGCGGCACCGTCGTGCCACGTGGGTCGATCCGCTTCCGGGCGCCCCTCGCGGACGCCGGTCGAGGGCCATTCAGCGCTTGAGCGAGCGCTCGCTGCGGTCGATGAAATCGAGCATGGCCTTGACGTCCTCGCTGGACTGCGCCTGATCGGTGAGCCGTTCGCGGGCCTCGGACAGCGACAGGCCGGCCATGTACAGCGTGCGGTAGGCGCGGCGTATGGCGGAGATGCGCTCGGGATCGAAGCCGCGGCGCTTGAGTCCTTCGCTGTTGATGCCACGCGGACGACCGTGCTCCTGCTTGCCCATGATCACGAACGGCGGCACGTCGGCGCCGACCAGGCAGCCCATGCCGACGAAGGCGTGGGCGCCGATCTTGCAGAACTGGTGCACACCGCTGAAGCCGGCCATGATCACCCAGTCGCCGACCTCCACGTGGCCGGCCAGCGAGGCGTTGTTGGAGAACACCGTGTGGTTGCCGACCTGGCAATCGTGGGCGATGTGCACGTAGGCCAGGAACCAGTTGTCGTTGCCGATGCGCGTCGAGCCGCCGCCGTCGCCGGTGCCGCGGTTGACGGTGACGAATTCGCGGAAGACGTTGTTGTCGCCGATGACCAGTTCGGCGCGCTCGCCCTTGTATTTCTTGTCCTGGGCATCGCCGCCGATGGAGGCGAACGAATGGATGTGATTGCCCTTGCCGATGCGGGTCGGACCCTGGATCACCACGTGCGGGCCGATGACCGTGCCGGCGCCGATCTCCACGTCCGCGCCGATCACGCTGAACGCGCCGACGTCCACGTCGTCGTCAAGGCGGGCCCTGGGGTCGATCTGGGCGCTGGCATGGATCATCGGAGCCCTCCTTATTCGGCGCGGCCGGCGCACATCAGCTCGCAGCTGGCGACTTCGCCGCCGTCGACCAGGGCGCGGGCCTCGAACAGGCCCATGCCGCGCAGCATGCGCTTGAGCGTCACCTCCAGGCGCAGCTGGTCGCCGGGCACGACCTTGGCGCTGAAGCGCGCCTTGTCGACCTTGGCCAGGTAGAACAGGGGGTTGCTGTTGGCGCCGGCCTCGGCGCTGAGCATGATCAGCATGCCGGCGGCCTGCGCCATGGCTTCGATCACCAGCACGCCGGGCATCACCGGATGGGCCGGAAAATGGCCCTGGAAGAAGGGCTCGTTGATGGTCACGTTCTTGATCGCGACGACGCTCTTGCCCGGTTCCAGCTCGATCACGCGATCGAGCAGCAGGAAGGGATAGCGGTGCGGAAGCAGCTGCTGGATCTGCTCGACGTTGACCGGCAGCTTGATGGCGTCACTCATGTTCTTTCCTTTCCAGCGCCGTCAGGCGGCGCGCGAATTCGTCCAGTTTCTTGAATCGTGCGGCATTTCGGCGCCACAGACGGTTTTCCTGCAGCGGTATGCCGGAAGAATACTCGCCCGGCTCGCGTATGGAGTGCGTGACCAGACTCTTGGCCGTAATGGTAACCCGATCGGCCACTTCCAGATGGCCGAGGATGCCGGCGTTGCCGCCGATCAGGCACCAGCTGCCGATCCGGGCGCTGCCGGCCACTGCGCTGCAGCCGGCCATCGCGGTGTGCGCGCCGATCACCACGTTGTGGGCGATCTGGATCTGGTTGTCCAGGCGCACGTCCTCGCCCAGCACGGTGTCCTCCAGCGCGCCGCGGTCGATGGTGGTGTTGGCGCCGATCTCGCAATCGTCGCCGATGCGCACGCCGCCGAGCTGCGGCACCTTGGTCCAGCGGCCGCCGTCGACGGCGATGCCGAAGCCGTCCGAACCGATCACCGCCCCCGGATGCACCCGCACGCGCGCGCCCAGGCTCACCCGGATCACCAGCGTCACCCGCGCCACCAGGCGGGACTGTGGGCCGACCACACAATCGGGCCCGACGATGCAGTGCGGGCCGAGGATCGCGCCGTCCTCGATGCGCGCCCCGGCCTCGATCACGCAATGCGGGCCGATCGAGGCGCTGTCGGCGATCCGGGCGTCGTCGGCGACCACCGCGGACGGATGCACGCCGGGCGTGGACGCCGGCTGCCGTTCGAACAGCGCCGCGATGCGCGCGAAGGCCAGGTAGGGGTCACGGGCGACCAGTGCCGGTCGCGGGCAGTCCGCGGCGGCATCGGCGCCGATCACGACCGCCGCCGCACCGGTCTCGCGCAACTGCGGGGTGTAGCGCGGGTTGGCCAGGAAGCTCAGCTGTCCGGCGCCGGCCGCGGCCAGCGTGCCGACGCCGGCGATCGTCGTGTCGCCGGCGCCCTGCAGTTGCAGGTCGAAGCGTTCGGCCAGTTCGGCCAGGGTGTAGCTGCTGTTCACGCGATGGCCCCCGCCGCCGGCAAGGCGGCATGTGGATTGAGCGGACGCATTATGCCGCGAATGCGGCCATCGGCCGACGCATGCCTCAGAACTGGTTGCCGAAGGTGAACTGGATGCGCTCCTCGTAGCGACGGTCCTGGGGCTTCTTGCGGAACGGCACGGCGTAGCTGATCACCAGCGGGCCGATCGGCGCCTGCCACTGCAGCGACAGACCGTAGGAGGCGCGCAGTTCGCCGGTGCTGAAGTTGTTGTAGTCCTTGAACACGTTGCCGACATCGACGAAGGCGGCGACGCGCGCCGTGCTCACGTCGCGCAGCGCGGGAATCGGCAGGAACATCTGCGCCGTGCCCTTGACCTTGAAGGAGCCGCCAATGGGCTGCGCGTAGCCATAGACGGGAACGAAGGCGCGGGGACCCAGGGTGTTGTCCTGGAAGCCGCGCACGTCCTGCACGCCGCCGGCGTAGTAGTTCTCCCAGAACGGGAAGTCGTACTTGGCGTCCTTGCCGTAGGTCTTGCCGTAGCCCACCTGGCCATCCAGCAGAAGCACGAAGCCGCCACCGATGGGCCAGTAGTGGTTGCCGTGGTAATAGGCCTTCCAGTACTGCACGGTGGAGCCCGGCAGGGCTGCCGAGAGCGCCAGCGATTCGATGCCGCCACGGGTCGGGGCCCAGTAGTAGTTGCGGGTGTCGCGCTTATAGCCGAGGCTGCCGGTCCACGAATGGACCGTCTTGTTGCCTATGGTGTTCTGGTAGTCGATCAGCTGGGTCGGCGAGTAACCCGGGTACAGGTTGATCTTGTTGCTGCTGATGCCCAGGCCGGCCGACACGCGATCGACTTCGCTGATGGGGAAGCCGATCGTGGTGTCGAACGATCGCGTGCTGTTGGTGTAGTTGGCGAAATCGGTGTTGCCGTAGTCCAGTTTGCTGTAGGTGGCGTTGTAGGCAATGCTCACGCCGTCGTCGGTGAGGTACGGGTTGACGTAGCCGAACTGGATCTGCTGGTAGTAGCTGCTCTTCTGCACCGCGACCGAGAACTTGTCGCCGCTGCCGAGGAAGTTGTTCTGCGACACCGAGGCGCTGAGGATCGCGCCCGAATACTGCGAGTAGCCGATGCCGAACATGATGCTGCCGGCCGACTTTTCCTCGACCTTCACGTTCAGGTCGACCTCGTCGGAGGTGCCGGGCACGCGCTGGGTGTCGACCTTCACGTCGTCCTTGAAGTAGCCCAGTGTCTGCAGGCGGCGCTTGGACGCGTCGATGGCCACCTGGTTGTACCAGGCGCCCTCGCCGATGCGCATCTCGCGTCGCAGGACCGAATCCTGGGTCTTGGTGTTGCCCTGGAAATTGATCCGGCGGATGTACACGCGATCACCGGGCTTGACGTAGAAGGTGATGTCGGCGGTGCGGTTTTTCTTGTCCAGCTTGGGGACCACCTGCACGTCGGCGAAGGCGTAGCCGATGCGTGCCAGGACATTCTTGATGGCCTTCTTGCTCTGCTCGATGCGGTAGCGCTTGAACAGGTCGCCCTTGTTGATGAACACCAGGTCGCGGATGGTCTTCTCCGGCAGCACCAGCTTGCCCAGGAGGTGCACGCCGGAAATCTTGTACACATCGCCCTGGGTGACGTTGGCGGTGATGTACATCTTGCGCTTGGTCGGGTTGATGGAGACCTGCGTGGAATCGATGTTGAAGTCGGCGTAACCGCGATCCATGTAGTACGAGTCCAGCGACTTGAGGTCGCCGGAGAGTTTTTCCTTGGAGTACTGGTCGTTCTTGGAATACCAGGACCACCAGCCGGTGGTGTCTGACTTGAAGTTCTTGCGGATCTGCTTGTCGGTGAAGGCGGTGTTGCCGACGATGTTGATCGCCTTGATGCGCGCGGTCTTGCCCTCGCGGATGGCGATGTCGATGGTCACGCGGTTGCGGTTGAGGTGGGTGACGTGCGCCTTCACCGAGACGTTGTACTTGCCGCGGTTGTAGTACTGGGTGATCAGCTCGTCCTGCACCCGGCTCAGGGCCAGGGGGTCGAAGGTGTCGCCCTCGGCCAGGCCGATCTGCTTCAGGCCCTTCTTCAGGTCGTCGCTCTTGATGGCCTTGTTGCCGCGCAGGTTCAGCTTGGCGATCGACGGGCGCTCGGCCACCTTGATGACCAGGATGTTGCCCTGTCGCTCGAGCTCCACGTCACTGAAGAAGCCGGTGCGGAACAGCGCCTCGATCGACTGCTTGGCGCTGGCATCGGTCAGGGTGTCGCCCTTGGCCACCGGCAGGTAGCTGTAGACGGTTCCGGCGGCGATGCGCTGCAGACCGTCCACGCGGATGTCGGAAATGACAAAAGGCTGCGTCGCCGCGGCCTTGGCGGACATGGAGGCGAGCAGGATCAGGGCGGCGATACGCTTCATCGTCGATTCCAGTGGGTGGTGCGCGGGTACGCGGCAGCAAGCCGCGGCGAATGGATGCCCCGGTTCAAGAGGGTATTCCGAGAATGTCGTTGTACAGGGCCAGTCCGATGATGCAGGTGAGCAACGCGAGGCCGACGAATTGGCCGGCGATCATGGCCCGTTCGCTGACCGGACTGCCCTTGACCAGCTCGATAAGGTAATACAGCAGGTGCCCGCCGTCCAAGATCGGGATGGGCAGCAGGTTGATCACGGCCAGGCTCAGGGACACCAGGGCGAGGAACTGCAGGAACCACGCCAGGCCCATCTGCGCGTAGGCATTGGATGCGCGGGCGATGGTCACCACGCCGGAAATGTTGCGCGAGGACGCCTGTCCCGAGAGGATGCGGCCGATCATGTGGAACGAGGTGGCCACGGTGTCCCAGCTCTGGGTCAGGGCATGTCCGAAGGCGTCAACGGGTCCGTAGCGCAGGGTGACCTGGGCGTCGCCCGGCGTGTTCGAGCCGATGCCGATCTGCCAGTGGGGACCGGCGCTGCCCGGGGCCTTCGCGCGGGGCTTGAGCCGCACTTCGCGGGTGAGGTCGCCGCGCCGCAAGGTCAGGCGGACATCGACGGCCTTGGCGGCCATGGCCTGCTGGATCAGGGTGCCGATGTCGGAGAAATAGCGCACCGGCTGACCGTCGACCTCAAGGATGCGGTCGCCCGGCTTCAGTCCGGCCTCGGCGGCGGCGCCGCCTCTGGTCACGGTGTCGGCGATGGGCAGGTGTCCGCCGGGCTGCATGCCGATGCGGTCGTAGACCGCGCTGGCGGCACCGTCCACCGGCAGGGTGTCCAGGCGCAGCATGAGACTGGTTTCGCTGCCGTCGGCGCGCTTGACGCGCACATGGGCGGCCCGGTGCAGAAGCAGGTCGTTGTTGACCAGGTCCATCGCGCCGGTCCAGGTGCGCACGTCCTGGCCGTCGACGGCGAGCATGCGGTCACCGCTCTGGAAGCCGGCCTGCGCGGCCAGGGTCTGCACTGCGGGGCGGGCGACGACCGGCGCGTTGTCCGGGCGGCCGATGACGAACATCAGCCACAACGCGGCGACCGCGAAGATGATGTTGAAGACCGGGCCGGCGGCGACGATGGCGATGCGCTGCCACACCGGCTTGCCGGTGAACTCCTGGTCCCTGAGTGCCTCGGGGACCGGTTCGCCCTCGCGGGCGTCGAGCATCTTCACGTAGCCGCCCAGCGGAATCATCGCGATCCGGTATTCGGTGCCGTCGCGACCGATGCGGCTCCAGATGGCGCGCCCGAAACCGACCGAGAAGCGCAGCACCTTGACCCCACAGCGACGCGCGACCCAGTAATGACCGAATTCGTGGAAGGTCACCAGCAGGGCAAGGGTGACGATCAGCCACCAGGCGGAACCAAGGATCGTACTCATGCAGTCGGGGTCGGGAAGGCTCTGGAAACAAGGGGGTGGCGGCCCTGGAGGGCGCCGTCATCGGACTAGCTTAACAGCGTCCGCGCATGCAGCGGCGGGCGGTATCGCGAGCCATGAGATCACGCGCTCTCAGCGTCGGGATATCGACCACGGCCTGCGCCGGCAGTTCCTCAAGCACCTGTTCGATGACTTCGGCGATACCCAGGAACGGCAGCGTGCCGGCCAGGAAGGCATCCACCGCGACCTCGTTGGCGGCATTGAGCACGGTGGTCGCGTCGCCGCCCGCGCGCAGGGCCTGGAAGGCCAGTGCCAGGCAGCGGAAGGTGTCGGTGTCGGGCGCCTCGAAATCCAGCCGGCCGATCGTGGCCAGGTCCAGCGAGGGCACGCCGGCCTCGATGCGTTCGGGCCAGGCCAGGGCGTGCGCCAGGGCGGTGCGCATGTCGGGGTGGCCCAGCTGCGCCAGCATCGAACCGTCGGCGTATTCGACCAGCGAGTGCACCAGGCTCTGCGCGTGCACCACCACGTCGATGGCATCGACGCCGGCGCCGAACAGGTGGTGCGCCTCGATGACCTCCAGGCCCTTGTTCATCAGCGTGGCCGAGTCGACCGAGATCTTGCGGCCCATGCTCCAGTTCGGATGCGCGCAGGCCTGGTCGGGGGTGATGCCGTGCAGCGCGGCACGGTCGCGCCCGCGGAACGGGCCGCCCGAGGCGGTCAGGATCAGCCGGCGCACGCCGGCATCGGCCAGTGGCGGTCGCTCGCCGGGCAGGCACTGGAAGATGGCGTTGTGTTCGGAATCGACGGGAATCAGCTCGCCGCCGCCCTCGCGCAGGGCCTGCATCAGCAGCTCGCCGGCCATGACCACCGATTCCTTGTTGGCCAGCAGCAGGCGCTTGCCGGCGCGCGCGGCGGCCAGCGTGGAATCGAGTCCGGCAGCGCCGACGATGGCCGCGACCACCGTGTCGCACAGGGCATCGGCCGCGGCCGCGCTGATCGCGTCCGCGCCGGCATGCACCTGGCAGGTCACGCCGAGGCCGGTCAGCCGCTGGCGCAGGTCGGCCTCCATGGCCGGGTCGGCGAGGATCGCCACATCCGGACGGAAGCGCGCGCACAGCTCGGCCAGCTTGGCGCTGTTGCGATGGGCCGCCAGCACGCCGACGCGAAAGCGGTCCGGGTGCCGCGCGATCACGTCCAGGGTGCTGGAGCCGATCGAGCCGGTGGCGCCGAGCACGGCCACGGTCCTCATCGACGGAACCCCGTGGCGAGGCGGTCCTGCGCGCGCATCACAGGCCCAGCAGCAGCTTGGCGATGACGAATACCGGCAGTGCCGCGAACACGCTGTCCAGGCGGTCCAGCAGGCCGCCGTGCCCCGGGAACAGGGTGCCTGAATCCTTCAGCGCGGCCTGGCGCTTCATCAGGCTCTCGATCAGGTCGCCGAGGATCGAGGCGCACACCGTCACCAGGCCCAGAAGCAGCAAACGCGCCAGCTGGTGGCCCTGATGCATGCCAAGCAGCCAGCCGCCGAGCATGCAGATCGCGGCGCCCAGCACCAGCGCGCCGTAGGCGCCGGCCCGGGTCTTGCCCGGACTGATGCTGGGGGCCAGCTTGCGGTGGCCGAACAGGCGGCCGCTGAAATAGGCGCCGGTGTCGGCGGCCCAGACCACCAGCACCGCCAGCAGCACCCACCAGGGGCCACGCTGCTCGCCATGCAGGGCCACCAGGGCCAGCCAGGCCGGGACGAACACCAGCAGGCCGAATATCAGCTTCAGGCGCCGGTTCTCCGGCGTGGGCGAGGCGGCAAAGCTGTGCCGCCGCAGCCAGAACAGGCTGGCCAGCCACCACAGCACGCCGACGCCGATGCCCAGCGTCCAGGTCCAGGCACGCGGATGCAGCCAGGCCATCAGTCCGAACAACGCCAGCATCAGCGCCAGCCAGGCCAGGCGTGCCGCGCCATCGCGCACGCCGCACAGGCGCGTCCATTCCCACTGCGCGGCCAGGAACACGGCCGCGACGATGCCGCCGAACAGCCAGGTCGGCGGCAGCAGCATCACCGCCAGGGCGAGCGGAATCAGCAGCAGGGCGGTAAGAGTGCGCTGGAGTAGCATGCGGTGGGGGATTCCTCTTGGATCAGGGCAGGACGGTGTCGCCCGAGACCTGGGCGCCGGTGAGGCCGAAGCGGCGCTGGCGCCCGGCGTAATCCTCGAACGCGGCATCCAGGCCGTCGGCATCGAGGTCTGGCCACAGCGTATCGGTGAAATACAGCTCCGTATAGGCCAGTTGCCAGAGCAGGAAGTTGCTGATGCGTCGCTCGCCGCCGGTGCGGATGAACAGGTCCGGCGGGGGCAGGTCGGCCAGGCACAGGTGGCGTTCGATCAGCGCCTCGTCGATATCGGGCGCCGCCAGCTCGCCCCGCGCGGCCTGCGCGGCCAGCGCGCGGGTGGCCTGCGCGATGTCCCAGCGTCCGCCGTAGTTGACCGCGACGTTGACGGTCATCGCGGCATTGGCCGCGGTGCGCGACTGGGCCTGCAGCATGCGCGCGCGCAGGGCGTCGTCGAAGCGTTCCAGCGCACCGATGAAGCGCAGGCGCACGCCGTTGGCATGCAGCTCGTCGACTTCCTTGTCCAGCGCCCTCAGGAACAGCGTCATCAGCGCCGACACCTCGCTTTCGGGGCGCTGCCAGTTCTCGCTGGAGAAGGCGAACAGGGTGAGCGCGTCGATGCCCCGGCGCAGGCAGTGCTCGATGGTTCCGCGCACCGCCTTCTGCCCGGCGCGATGGCCGAGGCTGCGCGGTTGATGGCGTTGCTCGGCCCAGCGGCCGTTGCCGTCCATGATGATGGCGACGTGGCGCGGCAGGCTGGGGGCGTCGTGGCTCATGGACGGCGGGGTGCTGCGATGGCGTCAGACCGCCATCAACTCCTCTTCCTTGGCCTGCGCCACGGCATCGACGTCCTTGACGAAGCGGTCGGTCAGGCGCTGGATGTCGTCCTCGGCGCGACGCTCGTCGTCCTCGCTGATTTCCTTGGCCTTGAGCAGCTCCTTGACCTGCTGCATGGCGTCGCGACGGATGTTGCGGATGGCGATCTTGGCATTCTCGCCCTCGTGCGCCACGTGCTTGGCCAGCTCCTTGCGGCGTTCCTCGGTCAGCGGCGGCAGGTTCAGGCGGATCACCATGCCGGCGGTGGTCGGCGTGATGCCGATGTCGGAGGCCAGGATGGCCTTCTCGACCGGTCCCACCATGTCCTTTTCCCACGGCGTGATGGTCAGCGAGCGACCGTCGGTCACGGCAACGCCGGCGACCTGGGTCAGCGGCATGTCCGAACCGTAATAGGACACCTTGATGCCCTCGACCAGGGCCACGCTGGCGCGGCCGGTGCGCAGGCGCTGCAGTTCATGCTTGAGCGCATCCACGCTCTTGCCCATGCGGTTCTGGGCATCGTTCTTGATGTCATCGATCATGCAGGACTCCGGGTGCCGGACGATCCGGCGAGTATAACAGTGCGCCGGCCGCGGGCCGGGCGGGAAGGGTGGCGATGACGGGACCGCCGCGGTGCCGTCAGGCCTATTCGACCAGGGTGCCGATCGCCTCGCCGTTGAGAATCCGCGCCAGGTTGCCCGGACGGGTCTGGTCGTAGATGCGCAGCGGCATGCCGTGGTCGCGACACATGGCGATGGCGGTGGTATCCATCACCGCCAGCTTGCGTTCGATGACGTCGTCATAGGTGAGGGTCTCGAAGCGCTTGGCATCGCTGTGCTTGTTCGGGTCGGCGCTGTAGACGCCGTCGACCTTGGTGGCCTTGAGCAGCAGGTCGGCGCCCAGCTCGATGGCACGCAGCGCGGCCGCCGAGTCGGTGGTGAAGAAGGGGTTGCCGGTGCCGGCCGCGAAGATCGCGATGCGGCCTTTCTCGATGTGGCGGACGGCGCGGCGCAGGATGAAGTCCTCGCACACGTCGTGGATGGGGATGGCGCTCATGACCCGGGCGTAGGCGCCACGCTTCTCCAGCGCGTCCTGCATGGCCAGGGCGTTGATCACGGTGGCCAGCATGCCCATGTGGTCGCCGGTGACGCGGTCCATGCCCGCTGCGGCCAGCCCCGCGCCGCGGAAGATGTTGCCGCCGCCGATGACCAGGCCCACCTGCACGCCCGAGGCCACGGCCTCGATGATCTCGTCCGCCAGTCGCCCGATCACCTTTGGATCGATGCCGTAATCCTCGTCGCCCATCAGGGCCTCGCCGGACAGCTTGAGCAGGATGCGGCGGAAGATCGGCGCGGATTCGGACATGGGGCATTCCAGCTGGCGGGCAAACGCCCGCGATTGTAGCGGATGCGCAGCCCGCGTGGCGCGCCGGAAGCGCTCTCGCGCGGAAAAAGAAAGGGCCGCGACTGGCGCGGCCCTTCCGGGTACTGCTGTGAGGCGAGTCTCAGGCCAGGCCGGCCTGCTTCATCACCTCGGCGGCGAAGTCGTCCTCGGCCTTCTCCACGCCCTCGCCGACGGCGAGGCGGGCGACGGCCAGGATCTCGGCGCCATCCTTCTTCAGCACGTCACCGACGGTGCTGTTGGTGTCCATGACGTAGGCCTGGCCGGTCAGCGAGACCTCGGCGAACGCCTTGCGCAGCTTGCCGGAGATCATCTTCTCCACGATCTCGGCCGGCTTGCCGCTGTCCTTGACCTGGGCCAGGGCGATCTCGCGCTCCTTCTCGACCACCTCGGCCGGCACGTCGTCCGGCGTGATGTAGGTCGGGTTCATCGCCGCCACGTGCATGGCGATGCCCTTGGCCAGTTCCTCGGAGCCGCCCTTGAGGGCCACCAGCACGCCGATGCGGCCGCCGTGGACGTAGCTGCCGATGATGCCGTCGGCCTCCACGCGCGCCATGCGACGCACCTGGATGTTCTCGCCGATCTTGGCGATCAGGCCCTTGGCGGTGTCCTCGACGCTGTCACCGCCCGGGTAGGCGGTGGCGCGCAGCGCCTCGACGTCGGCGGCGCCGGACTCCAGCGCGACCTTGGCGACGTTGTCGCTGAATTTCAGGAAGTTGTCGTCCTTGGCCACGAAGTCGGTCTCGCAGTTGACCTCGACCAGGACGGCGGTGTTGCCGCTCTGCGCCGCCACGATGCGGCCTTCGGCGGCGACGCGGTCGGCCTTCTTGTCGGCCTTGGCAAGACCCTGCTTGCGCAGCCACTCCATGGCCACTTCGAGGTCGCCCTCGTTGGCCACCAGGGCCTTCTTGCATTCCATCATGCCGGCGCCGGAGCGCTCGCGCAGTTCCTTGACCTGTTGTGCACTGATCTGCATCGGATTTCCTCGATGTTCATGCGGGCCGGCACCCCGTGTGGAGCGCCGGCCGTGAATGGCTTACTCGCTGGCTTCGGCGTCGGCCTTGTCGGCCGCTTCGACCTTCTTCTCGGCCTTGGCCTCAGCCTTGTCCTCGGACTTGGCCTCAGCCTTGTCTTCGGCCTTGGCCTTGGGGGCAGCCTTGGTCGCGGCCTTCTTGGCGGCGGTCTTCTTGGCCGGAGCCTTCTTGGCCGGAGCCTTCTTCTTGTCGTCGGCCTTCATCACCGGGTTGCCCTCGGCGTCCAGCTCGACGAAATCGTTGCTGTCGCCCTGGGCGGCGGCCGGCGCGGAAGCCTTGCCCTCGAGCACGGCGTCGGCGGCGGCACGGGTGTACAGCTGGATGGCGCGGATGGCGTCATCGTTGCCGGGAATGGCGTAGTCGACCTTGGCCGGGTCGTAGTTGGTGTCGACCACCGCGACCACCGGGATGCCCAGCTTGCGGGCTTCCAGCACGGCGATGTCCTCGTGGCCGATGTCGATCACGAACAGCGCGTCGGGCAGGCGGTTCATCTCCTTGATGCCGCCCAGCGACTTCTCCAGCTTGTCGCGCTCGCGTCGCAGCGACAGCACTTCGTGCTTGACCAGCTTCTCGAAGGTGCCGTCGGTCTCGGCCGCTTCCAGCTCCTTCAGGCGGGCCACGGACTGCTTGACCGTGCGGAAGTTGGTCAGCATGCCGCCCAGCCAGCGCTGCGCGACGAAAGGCATGCCGCAACGCTCGGCTTCGGCGGCGATGGACTCGCGCGCCGCGCGCTTGGTGCCGACGAACAGGATCGTGCCGCGCTTCTGCGCGACGCCGGAGACGAAGTTCATGGCGTCGTTGAAAAGCGGCAGCGTCTTCTCGAGGTTGACGATGTGGATCTTGCCGCGCGCACCGAAGATGAACGGACCCATCTTCGGATTCCAGTAACGGGTCTGGTGACCGAAATGCACGCCAGCTTCCAGCATCTGGCGCATGGTGACTTGAGACATGTTGTACTCCCGGGGTTGAACCTCCACGCATCCCCGCATTCGACCCCGGTGCTTGAAAAGCGCGCGGGGCACCCCGAAAACGGTGCCGATACGTGTGTGGCGTTGGTATGCCGGCGCGAACCATTTCGCGTCCGGCCCGACGAGTGTGACGCTCAGGCGTTACAATCGTCTTGCGTATGGCGTTGCCGGGCCCGCATGGGCCTGATCGTGACGCCACAACCGGTCAATTGTAGCTGCATGCCGATCCCGGCCACAAGCACCCGCCGCGGATCGGCGGCACCATGCGCCGCATGCGGCCCCGTGGGGGCCGGGTGGCGCGCGAACCAAGGATTCAAGTGTATGCCCGTGGTAGCGAAAACCCCCGAAGAAATCGAGAAGATGCGCGAGGCCGGCCGGTTGGCCGCCGAGGTTCTGGCCCTGCTCAAGGAACACGTCAGGCCCGGCGTGACCACGGAAGATCTCGACCGCATCGCCTACGAGCACATCGTCAACGTGCAGAAGGCGGTGCCGGCCAACGTCGGCTACCGGGGCTTTCCGAAGACGCTGTGCACCTCGGTCAACCACGTCATCTGCCACGGCATTCCCAATGCGGGCAAGGTGCTCAAGGACGGCGACATCGTCAATTGCGACGTCACCGTGATCAAGGACGGCTGGCACGGCGACACCAGCCGCATGTTCATCGCCGGCACGCCCAGCGTGCGCGCCCAGCGGCTGGTCGACGTGACGTTCGAGGCCATGATGAAGGGCATCGAGGCGGTGCGCCCGGGCGCGACCCTGGGCGATGTCGGCCATGCCATCCAGAAGCATGCCGAGGCGGCGGGTTTTTCCGTGGTGCGCGAGTACTGCGGCCACGGCATCGGCAAGGTCTACCATGACGAGCCGCAGGTGCTGCATTACGGCAAGCCGGGCGCGGGCCTCAAGCTGGAGAAGGGCATGACCTTCACCGTCGAGCCGATGATCAATGCCGGCAAGGCCGCCACGCGTTCGCTGCCCGATGGCTGGACCGTGGTCACCAAGGACCATTCGCTGTCGGCGCAGTGGGAGCACACCATCGCGGTCACCGACGATGGGTTCGAGATCCTTACGCCCTGGCCGGACGCCTGATTCTCGTGTGACCGGCGGGCGAGCCGCTTGCGCGCGCCGTCCATTGCGCTTCCAATCATCAGCATCCCCCCGCCGAGCGACCCCCGTGCCCGACACCGCCCGCCGCCTGCTGCCCGCCCTGCCGCGCCTGCCACGCGCGGTGCCGCGCTCGGGCGTGTCCGAGGACGCGCGACGTGCCCTGCGCCAGCTGGTGGCCGATGGCTATCGGGCACTGGAGGCCTCGTTTGCCGGTGGCGCCGAGGCCGACGCGCTGGGGCGTCGTCGCGCGCAGGCCATCGAGCGACTGCTGTCGCACGTGTGGACCGCTTTCCTCGGCGCGCCCGAGGGCATGGCGCTGTTCGCGGTGGGCGGATTCGGCCGCGGCCTGCTGTTCCCGCATTCGGATGTCGACCTGCTGGTGCTGGTCACGCCCGAATCAGGGGCGCGCTGGGCGCCTGCGCTGGAGCGGTTCTTCGCCTGCCTTTGGGACATCGGCCTGAAACCGGGCAGCGCGGTGCGCGATGCCGCGCAATGCCGCGCGCTGGCCGCCGAGGACGTGAGCGTGTTCACCAGCCTCCTCGATGGCCGCATGCTGGCCGGCGACGCGGCCATGCAGGCGCCGTTCGCCGCCATTGTCGACGATCCCGACCTGTGGCCACCGCAGGCCTACATGGACGCCAAGCTGGCCGAGCAGGCCGAGCGCCACGCGCGCCATGACGATACGGCGCACAATCTCGAACCCAACCTCAAGGATGGTCCGGGCGGGCTGCGCACGCTGGACCTGATGCGCTGGCTGGGCCGGCGCGTCGCCGGCGTCGGCGATTTCGACGCGATGGCGGCCGAAGGGCTGCTCGACCCGGCCGAGCGCGAGGCCCTGGCCGCCGCGGAGGCGACCCTGCAACGCTACCGTTTCGCCCTGCACCTGGTGGCCGGGCGCGCCGAGGAGCGGCTGCTTTTCGACTACCAGCGGGCGCTGGCCTCGCGGCTGGGTTTCGAGGACGAGCATGCCAAGAACCTCGGCGTGGAGCAGTTCATGCAGGGTTATTACCGCGCCGCCACCGTGATCGAGCGTCTCGGTGTGCAGTTGGGCGAGCGTTTCGAGGAGCTGCTCGAACCCGATGTCGAGCCCGAGCCGTTGAACGCCGACTATGTCCGCCTGGGCAAGCGCCTCCAGCCGCGCGAGGCGGACCTGTTCCTGCGCCGCCCGGCGGCGCTGGTCGAGGGCTTCGTGCTGCGCCTGGACCATCCCGAACTGGCCGGCTTCACGGCCGAGGCGATGCGTCGCATCCAGCAGGCCGTGGCCGATCTCGGCGAGCGGATCGGCGAGGACCGGGCCGTGCTCGATGCCCTGCGGGCGCTGTTGCGCCGCGGCGCGCCGGCGGTCGAGGCGCTGTGGCGGATGAACCGCTTCGGCCTGCTGGCGGCGATCCTGCCGGCCTTCGGAAGGGTGGTCGGGCGCATGCAGTACGACCTGTTCCACGTCTACACCGTGGACGAGCACACCATGCGCGTGCTGCGCAACGTGGCGCGCTTCGCCGATCCCGGCGCGCGACGCGACTTTCCCATCGCCTGCGAGATCTGGGACAGCCTCGACCGCCCGGAGATACTGCTGCTGGCCGCGCTGTTCCACGACATCGCCAAGGGGCGCGGCGGCGACCACTCGGTGCTCGGCGAGGCCGACGCGCGCGCGTTCTGCCAGCGGCTGGGCCTGTCCGACGCCGACGGCGCCCTGGTGGCCTGGCTGGTGCGCTGGCATCTGCTGATGAGCACCACCGCGCAGCGCCAGGACATCACCGATCCGGACGTGGTGCATCGCTTCGCCACCGAGATCGGCGACTGGGAGCACCTGGACTACCTCTACCTGCTGACCATCGCCGACATCATCGGCACCAGCCCCAAGCTGTGGAATTCCTGGAAGGATCGCCTGCTGGCCGATCTGTACGTGGCCGCGCGCTATGCCCTGCGCTCGGACCTGGCGCTGCCGCTGCGTGCCGACGCCCGCGTGCGCGACTGCCGCGAACGGGCCCTGGCGCTGCTGCTCGACGAGGGTTTCGAGACCGACGCCGTGGTCCACGTGTGGGCGGACTTCCCGGACCTCAGTTTCCTGCGCCACCGGCCGGAACAGGTGGCCTGGCAGACCGCGGCCATCCTCAACGCCGGGGGGCAGCTGCCGCTGGTCGAGGTGCATCCGTTCTCGGTGCGCGGCTGCACCGAGGTGTTCGTCTACGACCGCGACCGCGACGGCCTGTTCGCCACGGTGACGGCGATGCTCGACCGCCTGCGTTTCTCGGTGGTGCAGGCGCGCGTGCTCGGCTCCAACACCGGCATGGCGCTGGACACCTTCCTGCTGCTGGAGTCGGACACCCAGGAGCCGGCCAGCCTGGAGCGCGCCGAGGAACTGCGCGAGCGCCTGACCCGCGCGCTGGCCCGGCCCAGCCGCGCGCAGCCGGCCAAGCGCGGCCTGTCGCGCCGCCAGCGCCATTTCCAGATGGCGCCGCGCATCGAGTTCACCGACGACGCCGGCGCCAACCGTACCCAGCTGGCGCTGGTCTGCAGCGATCGTCCGGGACTGCTGGCCGAGGTCGCGCAGGCCTTCGTCGAGACCGGGGTGCGCGTGCACGATGCGCGCATCGCCACCTTCGGCGAGCGGGTCGAGGATTTCTTCCAGCTCACCGATCGCGACAACGCGCACCTCGACGAGGCCATGCGCGAGCAGCTGCGCCTGGCGCTGGATCGGCGTGTCGGACCACCAAGCCAGGGCAGCGAAGCGCGCCGTCGCGCTTTGTGATTGTCGTGGCGTCGGCGTATGTTCGCCGGGGCCCATCCACCACCGAGGAAAGACGAGATGATGATGTTCAGACAAGCGGCGCTGGCGGCGCTGGCTCTGACTGCCCTGTTCCTGCCGCTGCAGCCGGCGCTGGCCCACAAGGCGCCAGCCAAGGCCGCGACCGGGACCACCTGGGTGTATCCGGTCATCGCCAAGTTCGGCGGCGTGCATCCGCGCGCGGATGCGGACGTGCGTCCGGATCCGACCCAGAACTACAAGATCTTCGTCGACGTGGTGTCGACCAGCCATGACCCCTCGCGCATGTACGGCTCGCTGGAGCGCCTGGCACGGCTGGTCAACCTGATGGCCTATGCCGGGGTGCCGGCCGATCACGTGCACATCGTCGCGCTGCTGGATCGCGGCTCGGGCATGGCGGCGCTGACCGACAAGACCTACGTCGAGATGATGCAGCGTCACGGTGGCGACGATACGCTCAAGGCCAACCCCAACCTGCCGGTCCTGCACGCGCTGAAAAAGGCCGGCGTGAAGCTGATGGTCTGCAGCCAGGCCATGGCCGAGCTGGGCCTCAAGGACAG
Organism: uncultured Gammaproteobacteria bacterium; assembly: GCA_963821885.1. Classification (GTDB taxonomy): domain Bacteria; phylum Pseudomonadota; class Gammaproteobacteria; order Xanthomonadales; family Rhodanobacteraceae; genus Oleiagrimonas. The sequence continues at coordinate 544,386 of CAWGFN010000003.1, forward strand.
CGACATCGATCCGGACGTGACCATCACCCTGTCGGCGCTGACCGACCCGGTGGTGTACGGGCACAAGGGCTATACCTTCATGCAGCTGTAAAGCGCAGCCCACCCGGCCGGCGTCCCAGGGCGCCGGCCGGTGTGGCGCCCGCCCGCCGGCGGCCCGGGTCCACGGGCGCGGTGCATCCATGTAATCTTTGCCTCTTTCTCAGCACGCGGCGGAGTTGCCACGCATGTCATCCATCGAATCGGTCATCAACGACGCCTTCGAACGGCGCGACGCGCTGAACCCCGGAGAAATCGAAAGCACCATCGGCCCGGCCGTGGAGCAGGTGCTGGAGTGGCTGGAATCGGGCGAGCGCCGCGTCGCCGAGCCCGACGGCCAGGGCGGCTGGCAGGTCAACCAGTGGCTGAAGAAGGCGGTCCTGCTGTTCTTCCGCCTGCACGGCAACCGCGTCATGGACGGCGGCCCGTCCTCGGCCTACGACAAGGTCCCGCTGCGCTTCAGCACCGGCAGCGTGCACGAGTTCCGGGACCTGGGCGCGCGCGTGGTGCCCGGCGCCCTGGTGCGTCGCGGCGCGCACATCGCCCGCGACGCGGTGCTGATGCCCAGTTACGTCAACATCGGCGCCTTCGTCGGCGAGGGCACCATGGTCGACACCTGGGCCACGGTCGGTTCCTGCGCGCAGATCGGATCGCACGTGCACCTGTCCGGCGGCGTCGGCATCGGCGGCGTGCTGGAGCCGCTGCAGGCCGGTCCGACCATCATCGAGGACAACTGCTTCATCGGCGCGCGTTCGGAAGTGGTCGAGGGCGTGGTGGTGGAGGCCGGCAGCGTGATCGGCATGGGCGTGTTCCTCGGCCAGTCCACGCGCATCTACAACCGCGCCACCGGCGAGATCAGCTACGGTCGCGTGCCGGCCGGCAGCGTGGTGGTGGCCGGCAGCCTGCCGGCCGCCGACGGCTCGCACAGCCTGTATGCCGCGGTCATCGTCAAGCAGGTCGATGAGAAGACCCGCGCCAAGACCGGCATCAACGAGCTGCTGAGGGCCGCGCAATGACGGTCGCGGTGTATGGCCTGAAGACCTGCGACACCTGCCGCAAGGCGCGCAAGTGGCTGGATCGCTTCGAGGTCGAATACAGCTTCATCGACTACCGCGAGCACCCGCTGCCGGCGGCGACGCTGAAGGACTGGGCCGGCCAGCTGGGCGGCTGGGAGAAGCTGGTCAACAAGGCCTCCACCACCTGGCGCAACCTGCTGCCGCAGCGCAAGAACCCGGGCAGCGACCCGGAGTGGACGCTGCTGATCAAGGAGCACCCCGCGCTGGTGCGCCGCCCGGTGGTGGTGCTGGAGGACGGGCGCGTCAGCGTCGGCTTCAAGGACAACCTGTTCAAGACCCTGTTCGGACGCTGACATGAAACGCGCCGTGATCCGCCGTTACCTGGACAACCTGCGCATCGAGCGCGACAACGCCGCGCTGTACGCGGGCCTGGCCGCGCTCAGCGACGACGCGCGCGCGGCACGCGCCTACCGCCGGATCGCCGAGGCCGAGCGTGCCAACGCGCTGTTCTGGGTGGACCAGCTGCGCGAGCTTGGCGTCGAGGCGCCGGCGCACCGCGCCAGCGTGCGGGTGCGCGTGCTGCTGTGGCTTGCCGGCCGCTTCGGCAGCGACTTCGTCATGCCGACCGTGGCGCGCATCACCCATGCCGACCACCACGCCACGCCGGTCGACCGCGAAAGCCATCGCGACCATTTCCAGGACACCGGGCGCACCCTGCCGCGCAGCGGCCTGCGTGGACAGGACGGCAACACCCTGCGCGCCGCGGTGCTGGGCGCCAACGACGGCCTGGTGTCCAATGTCAGCCTGGTGATGGGCATGGCCGGCGCGGCGGTGTCCGACCACTCGGTGCTGCTGGCCGGCACCGCCGGACTGGTCGCCGGCGCCTGCTCGATGGCGCTGGGCGAGTGGCTGTCGGTGAACAGCTCGCGCGAGTTCTACCAGGCGCAGATCACCGCGCGCGCCGAGCGCCTGGCGGTGGCGCCGGAGGATTCGCGCCAGCGCATCGCCGCGATCTACCGCGACAAGGGTCTGGGCGAGGCGGCCGCCGAGACCATGGCCGCGCAGCTGGTGCAGAGTCCGCGCTCGGCGCTGGACCTGCTGGTGCGCGAGGATCTGGGCGTGGACCCGCAGGACCTGGGCGGTTCGGCCTGGAGCGCGGCACTGTCCTCGTTCGCGCTGTTCGCGCTGGGCGCGGCCTTCCCGGTGGCGCCCTACCTGTTCCTGCACGGGCGCGGCGGCGGTGCTCGGCAGCCTGCTGGCCGCGGCCTGTCGGCCTGGCGTTCATCGCCTCGGCCACGTCGCTGTTCACCGGGCGTCCGATCGGCTTCTCCATCGTGCGCCAGTTCGCCATCACCTCGGCCGCCGCCGGCATCACCTGGCTGCTCGGTCACGCGTTGGGCGCCGCGCTGGGCTGAGCGCCCGCATTCGCATCGGACTTTCCATGCGCGCACTGATCTTCGGCAATTCCGGCTCCGGCAAGAGCACCCTGGCGAAGGCGCTCTCGGCCCGCCACGGCTGCGCGCACCTGGACCTGGACAGCATCGTCTGGGAGCCCGGGCGCATCGCCGAGGCGCGGCCGATGGCGCAGGTGCTGGCCGACCTCGACGCCTTCATCGCCGAGCACGACAGCTGGGTCATCGAGGGCTGCTACGGCGAGCTGGTCGCGCACGCGGCGCCGTCCAGCAGCGAGCTGATCTTCCTCAACCCGGGACGCGAAGCCTGTCTGGCGTACAACCGGCGACGGCCGTGGGAACCGCACAAGTACGCCTCGAAGGACGCCCAGGACGCCATGCTGGACCACCTGCAGGCCTGGGTCGCCGGCTACTACGAGCGCGATGACGCCTGGTCCTATGCCGCCCACCGTCGCCTGTTCGATGCCCACCCCGGCGCCAAGACCGAGTACACCGCGCCGCCGGTGCTGGAGGCGGCGGACGAACCCGGGGCCGGCGGGCAGTGACGGCCTGCCTTCGCTATGCTCGACGCATTGCCGGCTGCTGAAAGTCCCTCCATGTCCGACGTGCTCGATCTCGCCTGCGAACTGATCCGCCGCCGTTCGGTGACGCCGGACGATGCCGGCTGCCAGGATCTCATCGCCGAGCGGCTGGCGCGTGCCGGGTTCGGCATCGAACGGCTGCGCTACGGCGAGGTGGACAACCTGTGGGCCACGCATGGCACCGGCGACGGACCGACGCTGGCGTTCCTGGGCCATACCGACGTGGTGCCCAGCGGCCCGGAGGACGCCTGGGGCACGCCGCCGTTCGAACCCACGATCCGCGACGGCGTGCTGTACGGCCGCGGGGCGGCGGACATGAAGGGCAGCGTGGCCGCCATGGTGGTGGCGCTGGAAGCCTTCGTCGCCGCGCGTCCGGATCATCCCGGGCGCGTGGCGCTGCTGCTGACCAGCGATGAGGAGGGCGACGCCATCGATGGCGTGCGCAAGGTCGCCGATGCGTTCAAGGCGCGCGGCGAGCGGATCGACTGGTGCGTGGTCGGCGAACCCTCGGCAAGGGAACGGCTCGGCGACCTGATCCGCGTCGGCCGGCGCGGCTCGCTCTCGGCCACCATGACCGTGCGCGGCGTGCAGGGCCATGTCGCCTACCCGCACCAGGCCGACAACCCGATCCACAAACTCGTCCCGGCGCTGGACGAACTGGTCGCCGAGCACTGGGACGACGGCAACGACGATTTCCCGCCGACCTCGCTGCAGGTGTCCAACATCCATGCCGGCACGGGGGCCAACAACGTCATTCCCGGCCGCGTCGAGGTGGTCTTCAACTTCCGCTACGGCACCGCCAGCACCGCCGAGGGCCTGCGCGCGCGTGCCGAGGCCATCTTCGACCGCCACGGCCTGGACCGGGACATCCGCTGGCACGATTCGGGCCGTCCGTTCCTGTCGCCGCCCGACGGCCGGCTGCGCGAGGCGGTGGCCGGCGTGTGTCGCGAGGTGGCCGGCATCGATCCCGAGCAGAGCACCGGCGGCGGCACCTCGGACGGCCGTTTCATCGCGCCGCTGGGCGTGGAGGTGGTGGAGCTGGGACCGGTCAACGCCACCATCCACAAGATCGACGAGTGCGTGACGGTGGCCGAGCTGGAACGCCTGCCGGCGTTGTATCAATGCATCGCCGAGCACCTGCTGGACTGATTCGTGCCCGCGCCGCGGCGGGTGTTCAATCGGACCGTTCCAGCCAGGCCTGCAGGCGCGCGTTGTCCTCGTCGCGCATGGCGATGATGCGGAATCCCGCCCAGAAATGATCGGCCGTGTCGGACGGCTGGTGCCATTGTTCCTGCAGGCCGACCTCGATGGACATGGGTTCGCCGTCCGCGCTCAGTGGCAGTCGACACTGGTACAGCGCGCTGCTGCGCGGCTCGCTCGGGCAGATCAGCAGCATGCCGGTTCGCGAGATGTTGCCGATGCGGCCCATGATCTCGCCGGTGATCACGTTGGTGACCGGCTCATCACTGTCGACCGCCTTGCGCCGGGCGCGGCGATCGTCGTGGTCGGCGATGCGGGTTTGCGTGCGGGTCATGACGCGGCTCCGTGCTGGGCCGGGCCGGACATGGCATCCGCGCCCCGGCTGGCGATCTGCAGTGCCTGCTCGACGACGTCCCCGCCGCGCTCCACCGCCAGGCGGACATGGCCGCTGGCGATGGCCCGGGCCAGCCGCAGCTCGCCCAGTTCCTGTGCCCGCTGGCCGTTGCGCGTGACGAACAGGGCATGCCCGGTCAGCGTCGAGTACCAGGCCAGCCGCCGGCGGATCGGCGGCGTGCCGCTGGGGCCGAGAAACTCGAACCAGGTGCCGGCCGGCAGATTGCGCAGTTGGCGATGGATCCCCAGGATCTCGGGGGTGGCCTGGCCGCCCGTCGGCGTCGACGGCACGGCGCTCCTGCCCTCCGCGGACGATGCCCCGGGCAGGCTGCGCAGCCACGCATCGATCATCGCCTCGCGTTCCTCGACGGCGATGCCGATCTGCCGCAGGCCTTCGTCGATATCGCGGCGGAAGGCGTCCATTTGTGCCACCGGACGCAGGCCGAGCAACGGCTCGACCATGTCCAGACGCCCGTTGAACGGGGTGCTGTCCTCGCCGTGGCGCATCAGGGTCAGGGCGAGCACGTCCGACCAGGCGTGATGCAGCGGCACCGCCGGTTCGGCCATCAGCTGGGACGAGGCGCCGCGGGCGGCCAGCAGGGTGCTGGTGCGCAGGCGCGCCTGTTCCAGGCGCTCGAGTCCGCGCATGGCATCGGCCTGCTGCGCCTCGGCATCGCAGCGCGCCTGTTGCCAACGCTGCAGGCACGATTCGATGTCCTCGCCCAGGGTCACGAACACCGCGGTGCTGGGCGTGGAGCGGCAGGCATCGTCGATCAGCTGCTCCAGTGCCATGCGCAGCTCGTGGTCCGGCGTGCCGCCGGCCTCGTCGAGCCACTCGCGGGCGGTGTCGGCAATGGTGTTGAGCACCTGGCGGGCCGGATGCCCGGCGTCCTGGAAGAATGCCGGATCGGCCAGCGCCAGGCGCAGCACCGGGACCTGCAGGTCGAACAGCAGGGCGTGGGTATCGGTATTGCCCGGCAGCTTCTGCGCGACTTCCTCGAACAGCCGGACGATCAGGTCCACGGTGCGCGTTTGCGCGGCGGACAGCCCCAGGGGGGAGCCCTGGGCGTCATGGCCGACGTTCAGCAGCAGCGCCATTTCCTCGCGCAGGCGCTGGGGCTGGTTCATGGCGTAACGGGTCCGGTCATCGGCCTCCAGGAGATGCTCCTGCAGGGCGCGCAGTGCCGACTGCAGCCGCGCCGTGGTGACGCCGTCCCGTGCGGAGGGAGGCGCCGTGGCGCGGGTCTCGCCAGCAGGGGTTGCGGTCGTCGGCGATGCGCCGGTTGCCGGCGCGGTGGCGGACGCGACAGGCTGCCGCGTCGCTTCGGCCGGGCCATGCTGGCGCGCTTCGTCGCGGCGTTTCTGGCGCGGCAGGGCGTACGGTCGCAGCCCGGGCAGGATGCCGGCATCGCTCAGATAGTCGTCGGCCAGCTCGTACAGCGCGGTGAGCTTGTCGATCAGGCTGCTTTCCAGGCTCTGCAGCAGCAGGATTTCATGCGCGGTCGGGATGTCCAGCATCGAGCACGCCTCGCGAAAGGCCTGGGCCATGGCCTGCGGCCCCACCGGCAACTGCGCGCTGTCCAGCGGCGGCGTGGCCAGCAGCACGCCGAAGCGATAGCCGAGGTTGACCATCTGCATCGCGCCACGCGCCACGCAGCGGGTCACCAGTTGGTCCAGTGCGGCATTGCGATCGTGTGCGTGGGTGTCGAGCAGGTCCAGAGACAGCTTGGTGGCCTCGCCACGGGATTCCTGCGCGCTTCCCAGTTGCTGGAAGGCGCGATCGATGCTGGCGACGAAGTGCCGGTCGAAGTCATCGCGCATGCGTCCAAGACGCTGGTGGGTGGCCAGGTACTGCCCCTGGTCATAGTGGTTGACGGCCTTGTCGGCACGGTCCAGGAGGCGCTGGCTGAACTCGCTCAGTCCACGATCGATCGGCACGTGCAGCCAGGCGCCGCACTGCGCGCCGAGTGCGTCGATATGCTGCCGCGCGAAGGCGGAGAGGGGCGTGCCGGCCTGCGGCGGGTTCGCCGTCGGCGCTTGGGCAATATTCCTGCGGTCCATGACACCCTCGGGGTATCCGATGACAGAAAGGGTCATGCGTAAAGCGGGCCAACTTTCTATTGCAGCTCGGTTTTTCGGCAAATCCTGCGCAAACTGAGATGTGCATCAAACTAGAATTGCGGCCTACGTCACGTTTTCCCCTGGCCTGGGCGCGCGGCGCGGCGCCTGCCGACACAGCGCCTTGCCTGACATTGGACCCGCTGCGTCGTTGATGGCCCCTGCGTGGCCGCCCCCGGCCCCCGGATGCGGCGTATTGGCCGGGAACCGCGAGCCCTGGTCCCTTGCCAATTGCGGGAAATCTGCCAAGGTGCGGGCTGACCATCACGGACCGCCGCATGCCCCTGCATATCGAGACCCCGCAGTTTGTCTCGCGACCGCTGAGCCTGGCCAGCGGGCGCGAGATCTGGCTCAAGTTCGACGCGCTGCAGCCGTCCGGCTCGTTCAAGATGCGCGGCGTCGGCCACGCCTGCGAGGTCCATCATCGGCGTGGCGCGCGGCGTTTCGTGTCGTCATCGGGCGGCAATGCCGGACTGGCCGTGGCCTGCGCCGGACGCGCGTTGTCGGTGCCGGTGGTCGTGGTGGTGCCGGAAACCACCACGCCCCGCGCCATCGAGCTGCTGCGCCAGGAGGGGGCCGAGGTCATCGTGCACGGTGCGTCCTGGCAGGAGGCCAACGTCCGCGCCCTGGCGCTGGTCGGCGACAGCGATGCCTTCATCCATCCCTTTGACGATCCACTGCTGTGGCAGGGCCACGCGAGCATGATCGACGAGGTCCGGCGTGCCGGCGAGAAACCGGACGCAGTGGTGCTGTCGGTGGGCGGCGGCGGACTGCTGTGCGGGGTGCTGGAAGGCCTGCATCGCCATGGCTGGGCCGACGTGCCGGTGATCGCCGTGGAAACCGAGGGTGCGGCCTCGTTCCATGCGGCGGTGCAGGCGGGACGTCCGGTGGAACTGGAGGCCATCACCAGCGTGGCGACCTCGCTGGGCGCCAAGCGCGTGTGCGAGCGTGCACTGCAGTGGTCACGCGAACACCCCATCGACAGCGTGCAGGTGTCCGACGCCAGCGCGCTGTCGGCCTGTGAGCGATTTCTCGACGATCATCGCCTGCTGGTCGAACCGGCCTGCGGTGCGAGTCTGGCACTGGCCTATGAAAACGCCCCGGCGTTGGCACCGTTCGACACGGTGCTGGTGGTGGTCTGCGGTGGCGCGACGGCCAGCATCGACCAGATCCGGCAGTGGCGTGCGAAGACTGCCCGTTCCTGAACGTCTGTCGTGACGGTTGTCCCGGTCCTCGCGCGGTGTCCGGTTACGCCTGGCCGGGCGAGCGATTCTCCAGCGGTCGCAGCGCATGGCGGTAGTACATGGCAGCGGCGCCCCAGGACAGCACCATCAATGCGGTGATGAGCAGTCCCAGCGTGCCGAAGTCGAGGTTTTCCAGCACGCCCCAGACGCCCGAATCCCAGCCCAGCCGACTGGCCAGGAGCTGCATCCACTCGATGCCTCCGACCAGCAGCGCCACCACCACGCCCAGGCCGGTGATGGTGGTGTTGAAGAACAGCTTGCGCAGCGCATCGGCCATGGCCCAGTCGTAGATGCGCAGCATCACCAGGCCGTCCAGCGTGTCCATCAGGCTCATGCCGGCGGTGAACAACAGCGGGAAGGCCATCACCCCCAGCAGATGCATGTCGCCATGCTGGGCAAGCCCGGCCGAGAGGCCGAGGATGGCGATCTCGGTGGCGGTATCGAAGCCCAGGCCGAACAGGAAGCCCAGGGGATACATCTGCCAGCTGGCGTGGATGTTGCGGTACAGGCGTCCGAACAGGCGTGACATCAGTCCGCCCGCGGCCATCGGCACCTCGCTGGCGGACAGGTCGATGTCGCCCTCGCGTGATCGCTTCAGGGCGCGTAGCAGCTGGATCAGGATGCGCAGGTTCACCAGCCCGATCAGGGTCAGGAACAGCGCCGAGACGACCGTGCCGAACAGCCCGCCGAGATCGCGCAGCGCGCCCATGTGTGATTCGGTTTCGCGCGCGGCCAGCGCCAGCAGCAGAGACAGCACGATCACCACCGTCGAGTGGCCCAGCGAGAAGAACAGCCCGGTGGCCACCGGGCGCTGGCCGTCCTGGCGCAGCTTGCGGGTGACGTTGTCGATGGCGGCGATGTGGTCGGCATCGAAAGCGTGGCGCAAGCCGAGGAAGTAGGCCATGGCGCCGATGCCCAGCAGGGTCACGTCGTGTCCGGCGACGCCGAACAGCGCCAGCCAGGCGCAAATGTTGAGTGCGGCGACGAAAGCCAGCGTCGGCAGGATGCGGCGCGTCCATGTCGGTCGTCCCCGGGTCTGCCTGGCGAGTGCGGATGCGATGTCCATGGATGCCACCCTCAGCAGATGCGCGGCAGCTGTTCGCCGCTCAGCCAGTCGATCATGCGGTATCCGCCCAGCGGCGTGCGCATCTGCACGAAGTGATTCGGATCCTCGGTGACGTGGCCGATGCGCGCGGCCTCGCGACCCAGCGGATGGTCGTGCATCACCGCCAGCAGGTCCGCGGCGACGCCGGCGGCGCAGGCCAGCACCAGCTTGCCCTCGTTGGCCACGTTGAGCGGGTCGATGCCCAGCAGCTCGCAGGCCGCGCGCACATCCGGGCGCACCGGGATGGCGGCCTCGTCGAGGACCACGCCGACGCCGGACTGGTGGGCGATCTCGTTGAGCGTGGCGGCCAGGCCGCCACGCGTGGGATCGCGCATGAAGCGCAGGGCATCGCCGCCGCGCGCCAGCAGCCGGCCGGCCAGGTCGTGCAGGGCGGCCGTGTCGGACTGGATGGGCGTGTCGAAGCCCAGGTTCTCGCGCTGGCTCATGATGGCCATGCCATGGTCGCCCACGGTGCCCGACAGCAGGATCGCATCGTCCGGCCGCGCCTGGTTGCCGGAGAGCGTGCACGCCGATTCGAGCACGCCGGCGCCGGTGGTGGTGATGAACACGCCGTCGCCCTTGCCGCGTTCGACCACCTTGGTGTCGCCGGCGACCAGCAGCACGCCGGCCTCGCGGCACGCATGCGCCATCGACGCGGCGATGCGGTCGAGGTCGGCCAGCGGGAAGCCTTCCTCGAGCACGAAGCCCGCGGTCAGCCACAGCGGCCGCGCGCCCATCATGGCGAGGTCGTTGACGGTGCCGTGCACGGCCAGGCAGCCGATGTCGCCGCCGGGGAAGAACAGCGGCGACACCACGTGGCTGTCGGTGGTCAGCACCAGGCGGCCCCCGGGGGCGGGCAGGACGGCGCCGTCGTCACCCTGGGCCAGGATGTCGTTGTCCAGGTGGCGCGCGAACAGCTCGCGCACCAGTTGCAGCATGGCGCGTCCGCCGCCGCCGTGGCTGAGGTCGACATGGCCGCGCTTGATGTTCAGTGCGCGGGTGTATCCGGGCTTGACCTGTCCGCTCATGCGGCGCCTCGCTGCGCGTCCTTGTGACGTCCGTAGGTGTAGTGCGCCGCGCAGGCGCCCTCGGAGGACACCATGCACGAACCCATCGGCGATTCCGGCGTGCATACCGTGCCGAAGATCTTGCAGTCGGTGGGCTTCTTCAGGCCGCGCAGGATGGCGCCGCATTCGCAGGCGCGGTTGTCGGCGACCTTGCGATAGCCCAGCTCGAAGCGGCGTTCAGCGTCGAATGTCGCGAAACCTTCCCGCAGGCGCAGCGCGGACAGCGGGATCTCGCCCAGGCCCCGCCATTCGAAGCGCTCGCGCACCTCGAACACCCTTTCCATCATGGCCTGCGCCTTGCGGTTGCCGGCCGGGGTGACGGCGCGGGTGAACTCGTTCTCGACCTCGGCACGTCCTTCGTTGACCTGGCGCACCAGCATCAGGATGGCCTGCATCACGTCCAGCGGTTCGAAGCCGGCGATGACCACCGGCTTGCGCTTGGCGCGCGCGAATTCGGCGTACGGATCGCTGCCGATCACGATGGACACGTGCGCGGGTCCGACGAAACCATCCAGCGCCACGCCCCCGGGCGCCTCTTCCGGGCTGGCGTCGAGGATCGCGGTGATGGCCGCCGGCGTCAGCACGTGGCAGCACAGCACCGAGAAATTGCCCAGTCCCTCGGCCTCGGCCTGCAGTACCGCCGCCGCGGTGGGGGGCGTGGTGGTCTCGAAGCCGATGGCGAAGAACACCACTTCGCGGTCCGGATGCTCGCGCGCGATGCGCAGCGCGTCGTCGACCGCGTAGACCATGCGGATGTCGCCGCCGTTGGCCCGGGCGCGCATGAGGCTCAGGTCGCCGGAGGCCGGCACGCGCATGGTGTCCGCGTAGGTGCACACGATGGCGCGGTGCCCGAGCGCCAGTTCGATGGCCATGTCGATGCGACCGATGGGCAGCACGCACACCGGGCAGCCGGGGCCGTGGATCATGCGCACGTTGTCCGGCAGCAGGTCGGGCACGCCGTAGCGGGCGATGGCGTGGGTGTGGCCGCCGCAGAACTCCATGAAGCGGTATTCGCGGCCGGTGTCCGCGGCGGCGGCGATGGCGTGGGCCACCTTCCGGGCAAGGTCGCCGTCGCGGTATTCGTCGATGTATTTCATGCGCGATCCTCCGTGGCGGCGTCACTGTTTTCCATCAGTGCCAGGGTGGCCTCGGCCTGGGCCGGGTCGAGCCGGGTCAGGGCGTAGCCGACGTGGACGATGACGTAGTCGTCGACCGCGACGCCGTCGACCAGCGCCAGCGAGATGGTCTTGCGCACGCCGCCCAGTTCGACGACGGCGTGTTGCTCACCATGGATTTCGACGACGCGGGCGGGCAGGGCCAGGCACATGATGCATTTCCTCAGGTTCGGTTTGCGGATGGCAGGCGGGCGATCCATGCCTGCCCGAGGCTGACGGCGCCATCGCCCGGCGGCAGCGCCCGGGGTTCGAGCACCTCGAGGCCGCCGGCACGCAATCGCGTGCGCAGCGCATCGGACAGCAGGGTATTGAGCAGGCAGCCGCCGGCGACGGCCACGTGGTCGATGCGCTCGGCACGTGCCGCGCGCAGGGTCCAGTCGGCCAGCGCCCGTGCCAGGGTGGCGTGGAAGCGCGCGGCGGCTTCCCCGGTATCGCGCGCATCGTCCAGGCGACGCAGCGCCGGCAGCAGGTCCAGCGTGCCGCCGTCGATGGCATGGCCGTCGGGCCAGGCATCGGCCGGTCCGTGTGCCGCCGCGACGGCCTCCAGGCGCATGGCGGCCTGTGCCTCGAAATCCATCACCTCGCACAGGCCGAGCAGCGCGGCGGCGGCGTCGAACCAGCGGCCGAGGCTGCTGGTGCCGGGGACCGTGGCGTCGCCCAGCAGCCAGCGTTGCAGCATCGGTGCCGCCGGTTGCGCAGGGAAACGCCCGGCGATGGCGTCGCCCCGGCCCATGGCGACGAGGGCGGCGGCCGCCATGCGCCAGGGCTCGCGGGCGGCGCGGTCGCCACCGGGCAGGGCCAGATGGCGCAGGTGTCCCAGGCGCCTGAAGCGTGTGCCGTCCACATGCAGCAGTTCGCCGCCCCAGGCGCCGCCGTCCTCGCCCAGGCCGATGCCATCCAGCGCCAGCCCCAGCAACGGGCCGGCATGCCGATGCTCGGCGGCCACCGCGGCGATGTGGGCATGGTGGTGCTGGACGGCCAGCGTCGGCACCTGCAGGCGTTCGGCCAGCGTGTGGGCCAGACGCGTGCTGGCGAAATCCGGATGCAGGTCGTGGGCGATCAGGACCGGTTCCACCTGCAGCAGCCGGAGCAGGTGGTCGGTGGTCTGCCCGAGGGATTCGACGGTGGCCGCGTTGTCCAGCGTGCCGATGTGCTGCGAGACGAAGGCCTCGTGGTCGCGGGTCGCGCAGACCGTGTTCTTCATGTAGGCCCCCAGCGCCAGCACCGGCGGTCCGGAATCGCCCAGGGCGATGGCATCGGGAGCGTGGCCGCGCGCGCGCCGCACGAAGCGGGTCCGGCCATGGTGACATTGCACCACGCTGTCGTCGCAACGCACGACGATGTCGCGGTCGTGCACCAGCAGCGCGTCGGCGATGCCGCCGAGGCGTGCCACGGCCTCGTCGTTGCCGGCCACGATGGGTTCGCCGCCGGGGTTGGCGCTGGTCATCACCAGGGCCGGCGAATCGAATCGCTCGATCCAGTCCGTGCCGGCCGGCTGACCGGCGTATTCGTGGAACAGCAGGACATGCAGCGGGGTGTAGGGCAGCATCACCCCCAGGTACTGCATGCCGTCGGCCACGCCGGGCAGGGCATCCCCGCTGTCCGGCTTGCGCGGGAGCAGCACGATGGGATGCGCGGGGGAGCACAGCAGCGCGCGCGATGCCTCGTCGAGGTGCGCCAGTTTCTCCACCGAACGCAGGTTGGCCAGCATCAGGGCAAAGGGCTTGGCCTCGCGCTGCTTGCGCCGGCGCAGGCGCTGCACGGTCGCGGCATGGCGCGCATCGCAGGCCAGGTGGAAGCCGCCCAGGCCCTTGATCGCGACGATGGCGCCGTCACGCAGCGCCGCCACGGCGGCGGCCAGCGGGTCGTCCGGCTGCTGGTCGCGACCCGCGGCATCCAGCCAGCGCAGGCGCGGTCCGCAGTCGGGACAGGCGATGGGCTCGGCGTGGAATCGGCGATCGGCGGGGTCGCCGTATTCGCGGGCACACGCCGGGCACAGGGCAAAGCCGGCCATGCTGGTTCGCGCGCGGTCGTAGGGCACGGCACGGGTGATGGTGTAGCGCGGGCCGCAGTGGGTGCAGTTGGTGAAGGCGTAGCGCCAGCGCCGGCTTGCCGGGTCGAGCATCTCGTCCAGGCAGGCCGCGCATACGCTGGTATCGGCGCCGATCATGGTATGCGCGGCGCCGTCCCGGCTGGGCAGGATCGCGAATCCCTCCTGCATGGATCCGGGGTGTTCGTCACGGGTCTCCAGGGCATCGATACGCGCGCGGGGCGGTGCCTCCGCGCGCAGGCGCTCGGTGAAGCGTTCGATCGCGGCTGCCTGGCCCTGCAGCACGATCTCCACGCCCTCGGCATCGTTCCGCACCCAGCCGTCCAGCGCCTCGTCGCGGGCCAGCCGCCACACGTGGGGACGAAAGCCCACGCCCTGCACCACGCCGCGCACGCGCAGGTGGCGTCGGGTGATGCCTGGCACGTGGCGGGCCGCGACGCTCATGCCGGTTCAGCCGCGGGCGGCCAGTTGCGCCTCGAGTTCCTCGATGCGCCGCTGCAAGGCATCGATGTCTGCCGCTGCCGTTGCCGTGCGCGCTCGACGCCCTGGCGCAACCAGTCGAGCCAGGCATCGAACCCTTCGCCGGTCTCGGCCGACACCTTGAGGATCTCGAGATCCGGGTTGATCCGGTGGGCATGCGCGATGCACTGCTCGACATCGAACCGCAGGTGCGGCAGCAGGTCGATCTTGTTGAGCACCATCAGGTCGGCGGCGTTGAACATGTCCGGGTACTTGAGCGGCTTGTCCTCGCCCTCGGTCACGGAGAGCACCACCACCTTGTGCGCCTCGCCCAGGTCGAAGCCCGCGGGGCAGACCAGGTTGCCGACGTTCTCGATCAGCAGCAGGCTGCCGTCGTCCGGGACCAGTTGCTGCAGGGCGTGGCCGAGCATGTGCGCATCGAGATGGCAGCCCTTGCCGGTATTGATCTGCAGCGCCCGGCCCCGGTGGCGCGGATGCGATCGGCGTCGCGGTGGGTCTGCTGGTCGCCCTCGATCACGGCAACGGGCATCTCCTCGCGCAATGCCTCGATGGTGCGCACCAGCAGGCTGGTCTTGCCGGCGCCGGGGCTGGAGACCAGGTTGAGCGCGAACACGCCGTGATGGGCGAACCAGCGGCGATTTTCGGCGGCATGCGCGTTGTTGACCGACAGGATGTCCTGCTCGATGCGCACCATGCGTTCCTGGCTCATGCCCGGTGCATGGGCGTGGGCCGGGCCTTGGTCGAAGCGCAGGTCGCCGGCGTGTCCGTCGTGCTTGCCGGTGTGCGCGTGCCCGTGCTCATGGTCGTGATCGTGTCGTGTCATGTTCATCATGATCATGATCGTGATGCCGATGGATGTCCCGGCCGGCACCGGACTCGATGCGTGTTTCGCCTGATCCACAGCCGCATACCTTGCACATGACTACGCCTCTCAATGAACAGTCAGGTCCAGCACGCGCATGTCCAGCCCGCCGGTGGCCTGGACATGCGCGCCCGAACAGCGCGGGCAATCCGCGTAAAGGGTCGCGATCGGGACGGTCTGTCCGCAGTCGAGACAGAAGCCGCTTCCGGGCTTGATGTCGCATTCGATGGTCGCATCGCGCGCCACGCTCCGATGCAGCACGATCTGCAGGCAATGACGCAGCGCCTCGATCTCGACGCCGGCCAGGGCGCCGATTTCCAGCCGCACCGTACGCACACGTTCGAAGCCCTGGCGCTGTTGCGCCGTCTCGATGATGCCGAGCACCCTCTCGGCCAGTGACATCTCATGCATGGCCTACCTCCACCGTGCAAGCATCGCAGGGGTCCAGTGCCAGCACCCAGGCCTGGATGCCGGCCGTCCGGTCGGCATCGTCGATGGCCCGGCGGCCCGTGACAACAGGCCGCGGGGATGGAAATTCCATTCCGTGGGGGCCAGCACGCGGTAGTCCCGGATTCGGCCGCCACGATCGCGCCAAATGCAGCAGCGGGCCGCGTGCTGTCTCCACCGCGGCGATGCCTTCCCCCGCGTCCGGCGACCAGGCGCGCAGGGCGTTGCCGACGAGTCGGCCGGCGGCCGCCATGGCCAGTTCGATCAGCCGCGCCAGCATGCGCGCGGCGGGGTGATTGCCGGACAACCGCAGCCACGCCCGCAGCAACGGATGCGCGCGCTGGCGCGTGAAGGCG
>CAWGFN010000004.1:0-342754 GCA_963821885.1 uncultured Gammaproteobacteria bacterium
GGGGCTCTGACCCCGTTAGTTAGTTCTTGCCTTTGGATCAGTGCGGCCCGGGCGTCATGAGATATTTGGGTTATCGAACCGCGGCGACAGCGAGTCCAGATGCGGCGGAGCGTTCAGGGTCTTCCAGTTGCCCATGTAGTCGCGTTCACGCAGGGTAACTCCGGCGGCCTTGGCGTAACGGCACAGCAGCATGTGGAAGGTCTGGTAATTCTCCAGCCGATCGCGGATCACGACCGGACTGCCCGTGCGCAGGCGGACCTGGATGAATCGATGATATTGACCGATCAACTGGTCCACGGAAACCATGCTTTGGTAGGTAATCATCCGGTTGCGGAACATGAATCGGAAAGCGAGAGCCTGCTCGTTGAGGGACACACAGAAGTTTCGTCCAGCGAGATAACCGAGGGCGCTCATCAGCGCGACAAGACCGAAGACCACGATATACATCGACCCCAAATGCCGCCACCATGCCCAGGTCGCCGCGCCGAGAAAGACGAACACCCCGACCAAGACCAGCCAAAGCTGCTTGTAACGGTAGATGTGGGGCGTGGCCGCATCCGTATGCGTGTCGCTCATATCGAATGTCCTGTGTGGCGAGAGCGCGTGATGCGGTCTAGAAAATGAACCCGGCCCCTTATTACACACAGGGCCAGGCTGACTATAGCGCAATGATGTCCCCCGGCGAACGAACGGGGGCAAAGGTGGTAAGGGGCTCTGACCCGGTTAGCTGGTTAATTTTATCCGGTTGCGGAACATGAATCGGAAAGCGAGAGCCTGCTCGTTGAGGGACACACAGAAGTTTCGTCCAGCGAGATAACCGAGGGCGCTCATCAGCGCGACAAGACCGAAGACCACGAGAGACATCGACCCCAAATGCCGCCACCATGCCCAGGTCGCCGCGCCGAGAAAGACGAACACCCCGACCAAGACCAGCCAAAGCTGCTTGTAACGGTAGATGTGGGGCGTGGCCGCATCCGTATGCGTGTCGCTCATATCGAATGTCCTGTGTGGCGAGAGCGCGTGATGCGGTCTAGAAAATGAACCCGGCCCCTTATTACACGCCCGGTGTCGACGTCGAGCAGGCTGAGGCCCCGGGTGGTGCCCACCCAGAGCCGGCCCGCCGCATCGAAACACAGGGCGGAGATGTTGTCGCTGCCGAGACCCTCGGCCACCCCGTAGCGTTGCCAGTGGTTGCCCTTGCCGAGGTGGCGGTAGAGCCCGGCATTGGTGCCGGCCCACAGCCGGCCCTGGCGATCGGCGAGCAACACGTTGACGCGCATCGACCCGAGGCTGTCGGGGATCTGCGGGTCCGGGCGGAACTTGGTCCAGGTGCCGGTCGCCGGGTCGAGGGCAAACAGTCCGTTGAGGAAGCTGCCGACCCAGACCCGGCCATCGGGCGTCTCGGCAACGTCGAAAATCGTCGCGAGGACGCCGCCGTCGGGATCCCCTTCGATCACCGCGGGGTGACTGATCTTTCCGGTCGCCGGATCGATGGCATCGAAGCCGTGCTCCAGTGCGACCCAGATCGTGCCGTCGCGTGACTCGCGCACTGCATACACGGCGTCGCTGAAGAGGCTGCCGGGATCGCCCTTCCTGGCGCGATGGTGGATCCATCGATCGTGCTGCGGATCGTAGAGGTCGAGGCCCGCGTCCGCCGTCCCGACCCATACCCGATCGGCGCTATCGACCAGTATGGCCTGCGTCGCATCGCTGGCCAGGCTGCCGGGATCGGCAGGGTCGTGGCGGTACTGGCGCCAACTGTCCGTCGCCGGATCGAACCGAACCACGCCGCCACCGTTGGTCGCGATCCACAGGCTGCCGTCCTTCCGCTGCCCCACCGCCCAGGTGTTGTTGTCCGGCAGGGCTCCGGGGCGACCCGGATCGACCTGGTAGTTGCGAAACGCCTGGTGGCGGCGATCGAGACGGCTCGCGCCGAGATCGGTGCCGATCCACAACACCCCGCCGCGGTCGATGAGCAGCGCCGACGTGTAAGGCGACAGCAAGCTGGAACGCTGGGTGGGCCGGTGTCGGAACACGCGCGTCCGTCCCGTTCCGGGGTCGAACAGTTCGAGGCCTTCTCCCGGCACCGAGAGCCACAGGCCCTCGTCGGCGGCGACCATGTCGCGCACGGCGCCGCGCGGTGCGCCGGGATGCACGATCGCTCGACCGGCTTGGCGATCCCATTCCACCAGACCGCGCGACGTCCCGAGCCACAGACGGCCGCGGGCATCCTCGGCCAGCCGACGGATCCGCCGATCCACCGTCGGCGCACCGCCTGGCGAACGGCCCAGCACCTCCTCGAAGTGCTTCGTGGCGGGATCGAAGCGGTACAGACCGTGGCCCGCACCCGCGACCCACAGCGTCCCGTCGCGCGTCATCAGCAGATCGTCGACGCGACTCCCGCGCAAGGCGCCCACGGCCTTCGGATCCGGGAGGAAGCGCGAGAACGCGCCCGACTTCAGATCGAGCACCGCGACGCCCGCGTTCCGGGTACCGATCCACAAGCGTCGATCCCCTTCAAAGGCAAGCGCCGTCAACGCGTCGCTTTGCAGGCCCATCGGATGGTCCGGCTGGGCATGCCACACGTCGAAGCGGTCATGCGCCATGTCGTAGCGCGCCAGGCCCCCACCCAGCGTGGCGATCCACAGCCGCCCCGAGGCATCGACGGCCAGGGCCCGGACGTCGTTATGCGGCAGGCTATGCGGGTCGTCCGCAACATGAATGTAGGTCCGCACCTCGTGGCCGTCGTAGCGGCTCAGTCCCTCGGAGCCTGCCAGCCAGATGAACCCGGCCCCATCCTGCACGATCGCCGACACCGAGTTGTCGATGAGACCGTCGTCGACGGTCAGGTTCTCGAACCGCGGCGCTTCCTGCGCGAACGCCGGACCGCAGGCGAGCAGCACCGCGAAGCAGGCCGCCCAGATACATCCCATCCACGTCGATCGCCGGTTCCGATACACGCGCGAGTCCCCCTCTCTGTCTGGATCCAAAGCATAAGCAAAAATTGTCCCTGACACCTTTTTTGCCCCCGCCCGGCCCACAGGCCGCACAAGCCACCGGAATCCTGACCGCGCATCCATTCAAACGAGTGTATGTGTACCTGGAACCGTTTTTATATGTGTACCTGGAACCGTTTTTCGATTTTGCAAACGACTGTAAGGGGCTCTGACCCCGTTAGTTTTTGCCAGAACGATAAAGCCCGGGTTCACGCCGGGCTTTTTGCATCTCGGAACCCGGGCACGGTCGCCAAATCTGGCGCACAAATTAATTGCCTCCGCCCCTTCCCCGCGTCATGAGGCAAGATCAGGAGACTTAATTACCCCCGTCCCCTTTTTGGCAAAGCATGCCTGGTCGATAGCGAAGATTACATGATCCGCTGTCACCGCTACATCGACCTCAACCCGATACGCGCGCGAATGATCGATGACCCCGCCGCCTATCGCTGGTCCAGCTGTGCGGCCCATTGCGGTGCCGACGATGCCTTGCTGACACCGCACGCCAGTTATCTCGCACTCGGCAGCTCACCCGCCGAACGTGCGCAAGCCTATCGAAACCTGCTGGACGAAGTCCTGTCCGAAGACGACATCCGCGAAATCCGCATCTATCTGCAACAGCAACGTGCCCTGGGCCGAAGCGAGTTCCAGGCCATGGTCGAAGCCAAGACCCAACGTTTCGCCCGTGCGCGCCCAGCCCACCGACCGCGCAAGCCGCCCGAACCCTGACCGCGCCTCATTCAAACGGGCGTATGTGCACCTGGAACCGTTTTTGACCCCGTTAGTTATCGCATTTTTATGTGTAGGCGAAAGCCTACATCGAATGACAAACATCAGATGGGGAATGGCATTCGACACTCAACAACGTAGCTTGTTGATAGCTGGCCGCTACAGGCGCATGCCCGGCATATTGCTTCATATTTCAGAAAGCACTTCCTTGTCGGGACAGGTATTGAACACAGCACTGCATAAATAACAAGGGGATGATCATGGCCGTAAATAAATTTTCCATCGGGGCGTCGGTGTGCTTTAAAGCCACAGCATTCTTGTTATGTCTTACAGCCACTGCCCACTCACAAAATAACACTCTCAGATCGAAAGCTCTGGGTAACCAGACAGTAACCGCAAAATTGTTCGATAAACCCTTAGGGTGTCATCCAGGGCCCGACGAGGTCGCTTTCTTCGAACACAAAGATTTCGGCGGACGCTGCTTTCTCAGTTCGAAGGGTCCGGTGTTCATCCTCGGTAGTGGTGCCAGAGACTGGCATGGTGTCTCTTCGGTTCGCGTGGGATCGAATATACAAGTAGTGCTTTGCTCAAAGAAAAGATTCATGGGCGATTGCACACTGACCGACCATGACATCGCATACCTCGGACAAGTCGCCGTAGGCAATGATCGCCTGGCGTCTTTCTACGTGAGGGGTCCGGTATCATGCGTGCCGACTGGAAATCAGGTCGCGGTTTATTCTGGCGTTGCCTTCAGCGGCGCATGTACCACGCTCAGTCCCGGTGAATATCCTGACAAATCAAACTTCGACCTCTTCGATGGAATCGCTTCGGTACTGCAGAATGCCCCACGCCCGAATGGTGGTGTCATGCTGTGTTCGAAGAAGAAATATAAAGGTCGGTGCGTGAAAATCATGGCGCCGGCTGATGCCTCCCTACAGGACGACAAGGTAGGCATTGGCAACACATCGTCGATCAAGGCTTACCCCTTGCCCCCGAAATGCAGCGGTAGCATCCTCCCGTTGCGACCAACTTCATTGCCCGTGACATTCATTCGCGCATCTGCCGGCTATCAATATTGCGAAGGCTATGACTCGGTCGTCCTGACTATTCGTCAAGACAGGCCGTTCTGGTTCGACAAGACCCTTGTCAAGGCAGTGAAACCGATCAGCCCGGAACAAGAACTTTTGCCGGCAGACAATCTGGAAAAGACTTATCAATGCGAATCTGGTACGTACGAAATCAAAATATACGCGAAATTGCGCGCTCACAAAGGGACGAAGACCAAGGACTTGGCAGAGACACATCACGAAGTGATCTTGTGCGGGGTCCCGCCACCCCTCTAGAGCTGAGAAATCAGGGGCAGCCCAACCTGACCCCTTATTTGTTTTATTCATCCGGAGGATTGTTTGGCGCATTAACGGAGGCTAATGCGCCATCTAGTGGAGTGACGCCCATCTGAAGTGCGTCACGAACTTTTAAACCATCGACCATCAACGCCTTGATCACGTCCAGCCCTAAACCTCTCTATCCGTTCACCGAAAAGCTCCCCAAGCAAGTCGCAAATAAAAGCCTCAAAGTCTCGGTCATTCAAAACCGTAAAATCATATTCCATATGCACCCCGCATCACCCATGTCTTACGTCTTCAGCCACCCCACCTCCATAAAACGGACGGAGGCAATTAGGCACAGGGTGTCGCCACGCCACCTCTCGAACGACCCAATACGCACCGTCGCCATTTTGCGTTGGGCAGACGGTTTCGGAAATTGTCCCTGACACCTTTTCTCGAAAAAGCACTCGGTCGAAACGCAGAAGCCTGCCCACGCGGGAGACCTCGGCGTATCAAGGGGCAAGTGCTGGAGACTTAATTACCCTCGCCCCCTATTCCCGGACAACGGGGAGACGGGCGCTTATGGTTTAATTGACGGGGACGGCGAAATGGTGACACCGTAATTGGACTGGATTTAATTCACTCCGCCTCCTTTCCCCGCCCCAATTTCTCCCCTTTTCCGTTCAGGAGGCTCAAGGCAAATCTCACAACAACGTGACACATATTAGATTGAATTCCGAAATTATTAGGAGTTGACCAATTATTAACAATTTCTATTAATTCATCATTCGTTGCAGTGTTGATAAAATGCTCATCAAAAACACCTGAGAGAACATCTTCACGCGCATTTTTTAAGAAATTTATATCTAATTGAAGGACTTCGATCATTTTTTTTGCAGCCAAGTCTTCATCGTCAGATGCAAATATCTTGCCATTCACAAGATAACTAAATCGTTCTTCACATCCAGCTTCCTGCGGGCAAACATGACAGTCTTCGTCAAACCATGATCCTTTGGCGTGACCACACCTTAGAGGGGCGCTCGGATCAAGATCGCGTAGACAAGAGGCATGCAAATTTCTGTAGTCCAACTCCAACAAAGCATATCCTTCCTGCGGCCTGAAATGCTCAATGTGAGAGCTATTATCATTAATAGAACTACCGCAGTAGCAACAACGAAAGAATTGCTCAGCAAGCAAGGCTCCTAGCAGATCTCGCTTTTGAGGATTTGCTAAAATATTATAACTTGGTTTCCAGTCTTCATTTGCTAATGCTTTCCAAGTGATGAAGCTCTGTGGTTCCGCTGCCTTATTGATCCCCCTCATCGTGAAAGCATCTCCTTTCGCTTTATAAGGGCTTCGGCACGCGCCATGTCAGGAATATTTGCACCCTTTTCTCGTAGAGAAGCGATCCTTTTTTTCGCGCTTTCGTATTCAGAACTCTCGATATCTATATATATTTTTTCCAACTCATGCTTGACATGAGGCAACCTTTCATCTACCTCCATAACGTCTTCAAGAATACGACTGGAATCGACACCATAAGTTGACGCGGGGTGCATCGCATATATTTCACCATCGCTGTTATGTAGAACAAAGACGGAAGTTTCCTTTACGTGACTCAATATCTGCGGGGAATGAGTTGATAGAATAAACTGACAGTTTGGGAACGTTTCTTTCAACTTAGTAATCACTTTCCGTTGCCACGAAGGATGCAGATGGAGGTCAATCTCATCAATTAAAACGACACCCTCGCCCTTGAGTGGATCGCTCTTTGATGGATTTAGAATACTAAGTCGTCGAGCAAGGTCGCCTACAAGTGCTAATAAACACTTCTCACCGTCTGAAAGTTGAGCTACATTCAATTCGGTGCCGAGTTTTTGCAGAGTCATACGTAATGGTTTACGCCTTACCCTCAGGTCCGAAAAATCCGTAAATATTTGGATCGCTCGCCTAACTGCTTCAAGCGCACAATCTCGATAGGATGGATCGTCGCGCCTCTTCTCGTTTTCCAAATCCTCACGGTTTCGAAACCAAATGAAGAAGTGCTTAAAATTTGCACCATTATGCGCAAGTGAATCACCATAGACGTCTAAATAATTGTTCTTCAACTTTTCTCTTACACGAAGCGGCGGATCAATGACAGCCCGATGAACGTCATAGTAGACAGCTAGAGGAAGGTCAAAAGGCTCATCACGCCCCACTTCCGTATAATCCCAATTTTCAATGAACTCAGATATGAAGGAGTTAAGTTCCTCAAAATTACTTTTTCTATCTAGTGAGTATTGGCCTGATTTCCGATTAAGAGCAACCGCCCACTCAATATCACTGTTATTGATATTGGCACTAATAACTAAACGAGCAAAATCACCCCCATTGCGTATATCATCCATTGCTATCGGACGGGCTCGCTGAGTTTGCCCACACAGGCGTCTTGTAAGCTGCGATAGAAGAATCGCTAATGCATCCAGAACAGTCGACTTACCTACACCGTTTACGCCTACAAGAACCGTGATTGGTGCGGTAAGCCATAAATCAAGGCCGCCTACGGCTCGAAATGACTGAATCTTTAGTCGATTAATTTTCATTAGCTTGCCCCAAATGAATTAATACTTGCGAGTAAAGCATCGAAATCGAGGCTCGCCTAC
Organism: uncultured Gammaproteobacteria bacterium; assembly: GCA_963821885.1. Lineage (GTDB taxonomy): Bacteria > Pseudomonadota > Gammaproteobacteria > Xanthomonadales > Rhodanobacteraceae > Oleiagrimonas. The sequence goes on from CAWGFN010000004.1 coordinate 7,696, forward strand.
ATATTCCTACGATACTCCCCACCCACCTCATAAAGCGCATGAGAAATCTGCCCCAAGCTGTTGAACTTCACAGCCTCCATCAGTTCCTCAAAGACGTTCTTACGCTCCCGAGCCGCCTTCTGCAAGCTAGCCAGACTCTCCGCCCGTAGCGGATTCCTAGCCTCACCATACCGCTTCACATTGGCAATCTGCTGCGCCTTTTCGGCAGGCGTCGACCGAATCAACTCAATCTCGGTCGCCACCTCCCCCGCATGCTCCTTCGGCAGGAACGTATTCACGCCAATCAACGGCAACGAGCCATCATGCTTCTTGTGCTCGTAATACATCGATTCTTCCTGGATCTTGCCACGCTGGTACATGGTGTCCATCGCCCCCAGCACGCCCCCACGCTCGCTGATCGCCTCGAACTCCTTGTACACGGCCTCCTCCACCAGGTCGGTCAGCTCGTCGATGATGAAGCTGCCCTGCCAGGGGTTCTCGTTGAAGTTGAGGCCCATTTCCTTGTTGATGATCATCTGGATGGCCACGGCGCGGCGCACGCTTTCCTCGGTCGGCGTGGTGATGGCCTCGTCGTAGGCGTTGGTGTGCAGGGAATTGCAGTTGTCGAACAGCGCGTACAGGGCCTGCAGCGTGGTGCGGATGTCGTTGAACTGGATCTCCTGGGCGTGCAGCGAGCGGCCCGAGGTCTGGATGTGGTACTTGAGCATCTGGCTGCGCGCGCTGGCGCCGTAGCGCTCGCGCATGGCGCGGGCCCAGATGCGGCGGGCCACGCGGCCGATCACCGTGTACTCCGGGTCCATGCCGTTGGAGAAGAAGAAGCTCAGGTTGGGCGCGAAGCTGTCGATGTCCATGCCGCGCGCCAGGTAGTACTCGACGATGGTGAAGCCGTTGGACAGCGTGAAGGCCAGCTGGCTGATCGGGTTCGCGCCGGCCTCGGCGATGTGGTAGCCGGAGATCGACACCGAATAGAAGTTGCGCACGCCGTGGTCGACGAAGTACTGCTGGATGTCGCCCATCATGCGCAGGGCGAACTCGGTGGAGAAGATGCAGGTGTTCTGCGCCTGGTCCTCCTTGAGGATGTCGGCCTGCACGGTGCCGCGCACCACCTTGAGGGTGTCTTCCTTGATCTTCGCGTAGGTCTCGGCGTCGACGACCTCGTCGCCGGACACGCCCAGCAGGCCTAACCCCAGGCCGTCGTTGCCGTCCGGCAGGTCACCCGAATAATGGGGGCGGCCCTTTTCGGCGTAGATCTCCTCGACCTTGGCGCGCGCGGCGTCCCAGCGCTTGGGGTCCTCGCGCAGGTACTTCTCCACGTTCTGGTCGATGGCGGTGTTCATGAACATGGCCAGGATCATCGGCGCGGGGCCGTTGATGGTCATGGACACGGAGGTGGTGGGCGAGGACAGGTCGAAGCCGGAGTACAGCTTCTTCATGTCGTCCAGCGTGGCGATGGACACGCCGGAGTTGCCGATCTTGCCGTAGATGTCCGGGCGCTCGGCCGGGTCCTCGCCGTACAGGGTGACCGAGTCGAACGCGGTGGACAGGCGCGCGGCGGGCTGGCCCACCGACAGGTAGTGGAAGCGGCGGTTGGTGCGCTCGGGCGTGCCCTCGCCGGCGAACATGCGGATGGGGTCCTCGCCGGTGCGGCGGTACGGGTACACGCCGCCGGTGTAGGGGTAGGCGCCGGGCAGGTTCTCGCGCATCAGGAAGCGCAGGGTGTCGCCCCAGTCGCGGTATTTGGGCGGGGCCACCTTGGGGATCTTCTGGTGGCTGAGCGATTCGCGGTAGTTCTCCACGCGGATGGTCTTGTCGCGGACCTGGTATTCGTTGACGTCCTCGGTGACCGCCCTGGCGCGCGCCGGCCAGGCGCGCAGCAGGTCCACGGCCTCGCCGGACAGGTCCTTGACCGCCTCGTTGTAGCGCTGGCGCAGGACCAGCAGGCTGCGGTCGACGCTGCCCTGCTCGCCGTCCTCGGTTTCCCAGTAGGACGGCTCGGCGTCGCTGTCGCGGTGCATGTGCGCGCCGGCGTTGGGGCCGACGTGCTCGGGCGCGTACAGGGCCAGGGCCTCGGGCAGCGCCGGGTCGCCCAGCTCGGCCAGCACCTGGTGCATGCGCTGGGCCTTGGAGGCGGCCTCGGCCTGGCGGTCGATGGCGTCGTTGATGCCGCGCCCCTGCTCGGCGATCTCGGCGAGATACCTGACGCGCTGGCCCGGGATCAGCACCGTGGCGCGTGGCTCCTTGAGGGAGGTGTCCAGGTCGGGTTCGAAGTCGCAGTGGGGTGCGGGACCCGGGACCCGGGACCCGGGACCCGACTTCGTTGAGGCATCTTCCCCATGACGCCGCATCACCGGTATTTGACGGGTCCCGGGTTCCGGGTACCGGGTCCCGAAAGCTTCTCCCGCAACAATCGGCACAAATTCGTGAACATCCACGTCACGCCCGGATCATTGAACTGGCTGGCGATGGTCGGATACACCGGCACCTCGTCGTCGCTCAGGCTGAACGCGGTGCGGTTGCGCTTCCACTGTTTCTTGACGTCGCGCAGCGCGTCCTCGGCGCCGCGGCGGTCGAACTTGTTGAGCACGATCAGCTCGGCGAAGTCGATCATGTCGATCTTCTCCAGCTGGCTGGCCGCGCCGTAGTCCGAGGTCATCACGTACATGGGGAAGTCGACCAGGTCGACGATCTCCGAGTCGGACTGGCCGATGCCGGCGGTCTCGACGATGACCAGGTCGTAGGCCTGGGACTTGAGGAAGGCGATGCAGTCGGTCAGCACCGTGTTGGTGGCCGCGTGCGCGCGGCGCGTGGCCATCGAGCGCATGTACACGCGGTGGCTGCGCAGGCTGTTCATGCGGATGCGATCGCCCAGCAGCGCGCCGCCGGAGCGCCGGCGCGTGGGGTCCACCGCCAGCACGGCGATGCGCATGGCCGGGAAGGCATGCAGGAAGCGCAGGAGCAGTTCGTCGACCACCGAGGACTTGCCGGCGCCGCCGGTGCCGGTGAGGCCGACGACTGGGGTCGTCGGGCGGGACTCGGGACTCGGGACTCGGGACTCGGAAGAGCCGCGGTGCCCATTGCTTGCGCAACATGGCGAGTTCGGATTCGGAGAAGGCTGCCGTCTTCCAAGGCGGAGAGCATGCGGCCGACGCTGATCTCGTCCGTAACATCCACGCTGGCCGTGATGCGAGCCGAGTCCCGAGTCCCGAGTCCCGAGTCCCGCGCCGCACGCGTGCGGCGCATGACATCCTCGATCATCGCCGTCAGCCCCAGATGCATGCCGTCGTTGGGGTGGTAGATGCGCTCGACGCCGTAGTCCTGCAGCTCCTTGATTTCCTCCGGCGTGATGGTGCCGCCGCCGCCGCCGAACACGCGGATGTGCTCGGCGCCGTGCTCCTTGAGCATGTCCACCATGTACTTGAAGTACTCCACGTGCCCGCCCTGGTAGGACGACATGGCGATGGCGTCGGCGTCCTCCTGCAGCGCGGCGCGCACCACGTCCTCCACCGAGCGGTTGTGGCCCAGGTGGATCACCTCCGCGCCCTGCGCCTGGATGATGCGGCGCATGATGTTGATGGCGGCGTCGTGGCCGTCGAACAGGCTGGCGGCGGTGACGAAGCGCAGGGGGACGTCTTCGGCCTGGGCGGCGCTCGCGGGGATCTGCTTGGCGGGCGTGCTCATGGGGACTCCGGTCGATCGTTTGAGGAAGACCGCGATTGTATCGCGGCGCGGGGAGACGATCTTTTGTGCGGCGCAGCATCAGCGGCAACCCCGTAGCCCGGATAAGCGCAGCGCATCCGGGAAAGCGGCACGCCTTGCGGCCATGCCCCACCCCGCGCCGACCCCGGAGGCGGCCTTCGGCCTTGTCCGGGCTACGGATTCCGCATCGGCGCCAACCCCGTAGCCCGAATAAGCGCAGCACATCCGGGAAAGCGGCACGCCTTGCGGCCATGCCCCACCCTGCGCAACCCCGGCGGCGGCCTTCGGCCTTGTCCGGGCTACGGATTCCGCATCGGCGCCAACCCCGTAGCCCGAATAAGCGCAGCACATCCGGGAAAGCGGCACGCCTTGCGGCCATGCCCCACCCTGCGCAACCCCGGCGGCGGCCTTCGGCCTTGTCCGGGCTACGGATTCCGCATCGGCGCCAACCCCGTAGCCCGGATAAGCGCAGCGCATCCGGGAAAGCGGCACGCCTTGCGGCCATGCCCCACCCCGCGCCAACCCCGGAGGCGGCCTTCGGCCTTGTCCGGGCTACGGATTCCGCATCGGCGCCAACCCCGTAGCCCGGATAAGCGCAGCGCATCCGGGATCGCGCGCGGAAAACGGCGGGCGACGCGACCAATCCCATCATCACGCCACCGCGGATGCGGCCAAAGGCCTTGTCCGGGCGACGGGTCAACGGATGCGGCGCAGGGCCGTTTGAATGAAGCACACACGTTGCACACCGGGGGACATCCACCATGCGCATCCGCCTTGCCACGTCGCTTGCCACCGGCGCGATCCTGCTGCTCGCCGCCCTTGCCCTGCCCGCCCACGAGCTGCCGCTGGGCGACGGGCATGTCTCCTCGACGCCCCGGATGGGCTACCTGATGTCGTGCGTGAAGCGCTGGCGCGGCGGGCCGGTGCACGGCGGACCATGGATCGAGGGCGACCACTGGAACCCCGAGGCCAAGCCGACCGTGCAGGGCCAGGTGTCGTGGCCCACGCACCACATCGCCATCACCGTGCAGGACGGCCAGCGCCTGATCGTGGCCAACAACCTGCCCGACCACCCCACCGGTCGGTTCCCGATCTCGCCCGACGACCCGGCCTACCGCTACGACCGCAATCCCAATCCCATCCGCGCCCAGAACATCCTGCTGCGCCTGCCGCTGCATCCGCAGGTGGCGGCCAACCCGACCTGCGTGCCGATGGGCATGATCGGCTTCACCACCGACGGCGTGGCGATCTACAACGCGGTCGACAACGGCGGCATCGACGCCGCCGCCCACGAGGTCCAGGACAAGTGCAACGGCCACCCGCAGCGGCGCGGCCAGTACCACTACCACGGCCCCTCGCCGTGCATGCCCAACGAAGCGACCGCCGACCTGGTCGGCTACGCGCTGGACGGTTTCGGCATCTACGGCATGCGCGACATGGCCACCGGCCGGATCCTGCACGACGCCGACCTGGACGCCTGCCACGGCACCACCGGGCCGGTGATGTGGGACGGCAAGGCGGTGGTGATGTACCACTACGTGCTGACGCCGGAGTACCCCTACACCATCGGCTGCTTCCGCGGCACGCCAGTGGCGGCCGATTTCCTGCCCGGCCAGCAGCGCCAGCTGGAAGGCCTGAACACCATGGGCCGGCCGATGCGCGGACCGCGTCGCCGCGACGATTGAGGCAAGGCACCGCCCGCGCCCGGAGGGGTCGCGGACCCGCGTTTTCGCGGGCAGTACCCTCCCCGCACTCCCCCGGAGGCGGCCTGCGGCCTTGTCCGGGCTACGGGGGCGCCTGCCGGAGTGCGGCGAGTCCGCGTCGCCACGACGTAGCCCGGATAAGCGAAGCGCATCCGGGGAAGATGCCCGCCCGTCGCGAAGCGTGGCTCCACCGCGCGCCACCCCGGCGGCGGCCTGCGGCCTTGTCCGGGCTACGGGGGCATCTGCCCGGGGTGCGGCAAGTCCACGTCGTCACCCCGTAGCCCGGATAAGCGAAGCGCATCCGGGGAAGGCCCGCCCGTGGCAACGCGTGGCGCCTGGCCGGGGAACGGACAGGCGCCCCCAGGATCCCTCCGTTACGTCGATCGGACGGGTTCCGCTGCGTGGCGTCTGCGTTAGAGTGAGGCTCATCCATGGATGCACGGAGCCCTGCCATGAAAGCCATCGCCCTCACGCTTGCCGCCACCCTGACCGCGCTGGTCGCCGGCTGCGCCACCTCGCCGACCGGCCGCAAGCAGCTGATGCTGGTGTCGGACCAGCAGATGAGCCAGCTGGGCATCGAGGCCTTCAACGCCATGGGCAAGAAGGGCCAGTTCGCCAACGCGCCACGCCAGCAGGCCTACGCGACCTGCGTGGCCGACGCGCTGATCGCGGTGCTGCCGCCGCCGTGGCGCAAGCAGGCCTGGCAGGTGCGCATCATCGACGACGACAGCGCCAACGCCTTCGCCCTGCCCGGCGGCCGCATCGGCGTGAACAAGGGCATGTTCAAGGTCGCCACCAACGAGAACCAGCTGGCCACGGTGCTGGGCCACGAGCTGGCGCACGTGGTCTCGCGCCACGGCGCCGAGCGCGTGTCCGACAACATGGCCGTGCAGGGCGCGGTGGCCGCGGGCACGCTGTACGGCGCCTCGCGCGGCAACGATGCCGGCAAGCTGATGGCGGCGCTGGGCGTGGGCGCGCAGGTGGGCATCCTGCTGCCGTTCTCGCGCACCCAGGAATCGGAAGCCGACATCCTCGGCCAGCGCTACATGGCCGAGGCCGGCTTCGACCCGCGGGCCGCGGTCGTGCTGTGGCAGAAGATGGGCGCCAAGGGCGGCAAGGTGCCGGCCTTCCTGTCCACCCACCCGGCGCCCGGCCAGCGCGCCGACAAGCTGGGCCGCCAGGCGCAGAAACTGATGCCGGTGTACCAGCGCGCCCGCGCCGCGGGGCATGTCCCGCGCTGCAGCCTGTAGGTTCCGTCCGCGTCACGCCCAGCGGTTCGCCGGATGTGTCTGTGCGCCGTATCGGCGTTCGCGTAGTCTTGCGCGAACCTGAACGGACCCGGGCGTGGGGGTCAACGAAGCCGGTCGACGGTCCGTTCTCATGACTGCGGCTGCCCCGCCGCTTGATGACGGAGCCAACCATGAACAGTTTCGGTAAATTCTCGCTGCTCGCCGCCCTGGCCCTGGGCCTGGGCACCGTGGTCGCCGTGCCGCAGGCGCACGCGGGTGTCGGCGTCTCGATCTCGGTCGGCATCGCCCCGCCCCCGCCGCGCGTGGAGCGCGTGCCGAGGGCGCGCGCCGGCTACTTCTGGACCGCCGGCCACTGGCGCTGGGCGCGCGGCCGCTACGTGTGGGCGCCGGGCTACTGGCAGCGCCACCGCATGGGCTATGTCTATGCCCGTCCGTACTGGGCGCGCAGCCACGGTCGCTGGGTCTATCACGAGGCCGCCTGGCGTCGCGCCGAGCATCGCGCCTATGAACACGGTCGCTACGTCCAGCATCGCCGGGACGTGCGCCATGACCGTCGCGAGCATCGTCGTGAAGAACGCCGTGAGCACCGTCGCGAGGATCGCCGTGACGATCGACGCCACGACCGCGGTCGCGATCACGACCGCCATTGATCGCCACCGCCCCGGCCGCCTGCCGGCCGGGGCGCCAGCGGCAAGACGCAACACGACGCCCGCGCCCACCGCGGGCGTCTTCACATGAGCGCACGCGCCTGCCACAAGCGCCGCCCGGGCGCAAACTGTCACTCGCGCCGACGAGGTACTACACTACGCGCCCATGCGCCGGCCTCGCCACCTGCTTCGGGCCGCCAATTCATTTCAAATCAATCACCTAGAATCAGAAACTGACACCTTTTCCAGCGCCGGGGCACCTGTTGCACGCTTCGTCGCGCCTGTTAGCACGGAGTTCTGCGTCCGATGATTTTCGAAACCATTGCCAAGACCGGTCACGAGGAAGTCGTTTTCTGCCACAACCGGGACGTCGGCCTGAAGGCCATCATCGCCGTCCACAACACGGTGCTGGGCCCGGCCCTGGGCGGCCTGCGCATGTGGCCGTACAAGTCCGAGGCCGAGGCGGTCAACGACGTGCTGCGCCTGTCGCGCGGCATGACCTACAAGAACGCCGTGGCCGGCCTGAACCTGGGTGGCGGCAAGGCGGTCATCATCGGTGATCCGGCCACCGACAAGTCCGAGGGCCTGTTCCGCGCCTTCGGCCGCTTCGTCAATTCGCTCAACGGCCGCTACATCACCGCCGAGGACGTCGGCATCGACGTCAACGACATGGAGTGGGTGTACCGCGAGACCGAGTACGTCACCGGCGTGCACCAGGTGCATGGCGGTTCGGGCGACCCGTCGCCGTTCACCGCCTTCGGCACCCTGCAGGGCGTCATGGCGTCGCTGAACTACAAGCACGGCAACGAGGACGTGGGCAAGTACAGCTTCGCCGTGCAGGGCTGCGGCCACGTCGGCAGCGAGTACATCAAGCTGCTGCGCGAGCAGGGCGCCAAGGTGTTCGTCACCGACATCAACAAGGATGCCGTGCAGCGCTGCGTGGACGAGCTGGGCTGCGAGGCCGTGGGCCTGGACGACATCTACGACGTCGACGCCGACGTGTACAGCCCGTGCGCGCTGGGCGGCACCGTCAACGAGGACACCATCGACCGCATCAAGGCGCCGATCATCTGCGGCGCGGCCAACAACCAGCTGGCCACCGACGAGATCGGCGACGAGCTGAAGAAGCGCGGCGTGGTCTACGCCCCGGACTACGCGGTCAACGCCGGCGGCGTGATGAACGTGTCGCTGGAGATCGACGGCTACAACCGCGAGCGCGCGATGCGCATGATGCGCACCGTGTACCACAACGTCAGCCGCATCTTCGAGATCGCCGACCGCGACAACATCGCCACCTACAAGGCGGCCGACCGCATGGCCGAGGAGCGCATCGCGATCATCGGCAAGGTCAAGCTGCCGCTGATGGGCAACGGCGGTCCGCGTTTCCAGGGTCGCATGCGCGGCCAGTAAGCGACGGACAGTCCGCTTTGACGAAGCCGCCGGCCTGTCCGGCGGCTTTTTTGTGGCCTGCTTCATCTTCGCAGGCAGGCGACGGCACGGAATTTGGTTACTCTAGGGATGGACTCCTGGGGACCCGCCGCCGTGCTTTCGCGCCTTGCACCCATCCTGCGCCGACTCAGTGCGCCGGAAAGTTTCGCCGACGCCCTGCGCGTGCTGCTGGCGATGCTCGGCGTGGCCGCCTTCGGGCTGCTCGGCGGTTATGTCCACGCCATGGTCGCCATGCTGCTGGGCGTGGTCGCCGCGGCCCTGGCCGAAACCGAGGATGGCTGGCGCCGCCGCCTGCGCGCGCTGGCCGGCACCCTGGCCTGCTTCCTGGTCGCCTCGCTGCTGGTCGAGGTGCTGTTCGACCTGCCCTGGGTGTTCGCCGTGGTGCTGGCGCTGGGCAGCTTCGCGCTGGTGATGCTGGGCGCGGCCAGTCCGCGCTACACCACCATCGCCTTCGCCACCCTGCTGCTGGCGGTCTACACCATGATCGGGCTGGACCAGCCCGATGCCGCGCACCTGCCGATGTGGCAGGCGCCGCTGCTGCTGGTGGCCGGCGCGGCCTGGTACGGCATGCTGGCCACGGCGTGGAGCGCGCTGTTCGTGCACCGCGCGGTGCGCCAGGCGCTGGCCCGGCTGTACGACGCGCTGGGGACGTACATCGAGATCAAGTCGCGCCTGTTCGAGCCGGTGCGCGAGGTACCGATCCAGGCCCTGCAGGCCGACCTGGCGCAGGCCAACGCGGCCGTGGTGGACGCGCTCAACGCCTGCCGCACCCGCCTGGTCGATCGCCTCGAGCTGCGCCGCCGGCACGCGCCGATGGAGCGCCTGCTGCGCATGTACCTGGTCGCGCAGGACATCCACGAGCGCGCGGTGTCCTCGCACTACCCCTACCAGGAGCTGGCGAAGGCCTTCTTCCACAGCGACGTGATGTTCCGTGGCCAGCGCCTGATGCGCGGCCTGGCCGGATCGTGCCACGCGCGGGCCACGGCCCTGCGCCTGGGCGGAGACTTCACGCCGTCGGCGCAGGTCGACGAGGCGCTGGAGGACCTGCGCCATGCGCTGGCCCGCCAGGGCGAGTCGCTTCCGGCGCCGCCGCCTGAACTGCTGCATGCGGTGACCCGGCTGGCCGACAACCTCGAACGCCTGCTGATCGGCATCCGTTGCGCGGACGCCGAGACGGCCTCGGACAGCGACCGCAGCCTGCACGATCCGTCGCCGGTCAGCCTGGTCGACGCCTGGCGGCGCGTGCAGCTGCAGCTGACGCCGGCCTCGGCGCGCTTCCGCCACGGCCTGCGCCTGGGCCTGGGCATGCTGATCGGCTACATCGTGCTGCTGCAGGTGCATCCGGCCGAGGGCTACTGGGTGCTGCTGACCATCATGCTGGTGTGCCGGCCCAGCCACGACGCCACGCGCATGCGCGTGCTGCAGCGCGTGGGCGGCACCGTGGCCGGCCTGCTGCTGGGCTGGGCGCTGCTGCGGCTGTTCCCGTCCACGCACGTGCAGGTGGAACTGGCGGTGGCCGCGGGCGTGATGTTCTTCGTCACCCGCTACCGCCGCTACCTGGTCGCCACGGCCGCCATCACGGTGTTCGTGCTGCTGGCCTTCAACCAGATCGGCAACAGCTATGCGCTGATCGCGCCGCGCCTGCTGGACACCCTGCTGGGCAGCCTGATCGCGGTGGCGGTGACCTTCCTGGTGCTGCCGGACTGGCGCGAGCGCGAATTGCGCCTGCTGTTCGCCGGCCTGCTGGAGACCCACGCGCGCTATCTCAGGGCGATCATCGCGCAATACGTGTCGGGCAAGCGCGACGACCTCACCTACCGCCTGGCCCGACGCGACGCCCACGACGCCGACGCCGAGCTGAGCGGGCATCTGGCGCATTCGCTGCAGGACCCGGGACGGCAGCGTTCGGATCCGGAGCTGGTGCTGCGCATGCTGGGCGCCAGCCAGGAGCTGCTCTCGCACCTGTCGGCGCTGGGCGCGCATCGCCAGCAATTGCCGGTGGACCGCCGCAGCGCCCGCTCGCTGCGCCAGGCCGAGTCGCTGGCCGACGACCTGGAATCGCTCTCGGCCACCCTGCAGACCGCCGGCCTGCTGCGCAGCGAGGCGGAACCGCAGGTGGTGCCCGAGCCGGTCCGCGAGGGCGAGGAGGACGAGAACCCGGCTCGCCACCTGGTCACCACCCAGGTGCGCCTGCTGCGCGCGCAGTTCCCGGTCTTGAAGGGCCTTTGCCTGCAGTTGCGCGCGCTCGACATCAGCTGAGCATGCCCCCGGCACGTGCCCGCCATCGGGCCGTGCGTTACCATGGGCGGCCCTTTCACGCACGACGGACCGCCCATGCGACCCTTTGCCCTCGGTGACGACCTGGACATGCTGCGCGAGAGCGTGGCCGCCTTCGCGGAGAAGGAAATCGCCCCGCGCGCGGACCGCATCGACCGCGAGAACCAGTTCCCCGCCGACCTGTGGCGCAAGTTCGGCGAGATGGGCCTGCTGGGGATCACCGTCCCCGGCGAATACGGCGGCTCGGACATGGGCTACCTGGCGCACCTGGTGGCGATGGAGGAAATCTCCCGCGCCTCGGGCTCGGTCGGCCTGTCCTACGGCGCGCACTCCAACCTGTGCGTGAACAACATCTTCCACAACGGCAACGAGGCCCAGCGCCGCAAGTACATCCCCAAGCTGTGCTCGGGCGAGTACGTGGGCGCGCTGGCCATGAGCGAGCCGGGCGCCGGCTCGGACGTGGTCGGCTCGATGAGCTGCCGGGCCGAGAAGAAGGGCGACGTGTGGGTCGCCAACGGCACCAAGATGTGGATCACCAACGGCCCCGACGCCGACGTGCTGCTGGTGTACATGCGCACGTCCGGTCGCGAGGCCGGCAGCCGCTGCATGACCGCCTTCATCGTCGAGAAGGGCATGAAGGGCTTCTCCACCGCGCAGAAGCTGGACAAGCTGGGCATGCGCGGCTCCAACACCTGCGAGCTGGTGTTCGAGGACTGCGAGATCCCCGACGAGAACATCGTCGGCGAGGTCAACGAGGGCGTGCGCGTGCTGATGAGCGGCCTGGACACCGAGCGCCTGGTGCTCTCGGGCGGCCCGATCGGCCTGATGCAGGCGGCCCTGGATGTCGCCCTGCCCTACGTGCGCGAGCGCAAGCAGTTCAACGCGCCGATCGGCACCTTCGGCATCATGCAGGCCAAGATCGCCGACATGTACACCTCGCTGCAGTCCGCGCGCGCCTATGCCTACATGGTGGCCCAGCAGTTCGACAGCGGCGTGAAGTCACGCGTCGATCCCGCCTCGTGCCTGCTGGACTGCTCCAGCAAGGCCGTGCACGTGGCGCTGGAGGCGATCCAGACCCTGGGCGGCAACGGCTACATCAACGAGTACCCCACCGGGCGCATCCTGCGCGACGCCAAGCTGTACGACATCGGCGCCGGCACCAACGAGATCCGCCGCATGCTGATCGGCCGCGAGCTGTTCCACGGCAAGGCCTGAGGCCTGAGGCCTGGGAGCCGGGACTCGGGACTCGGGACTCGGGACTCGGGACTCGGGACTCGGGACTCGGGACTCGGGTCGGGACCCGGTACCCGGTGCCCGGTGCCCGGGGTGAGCCAAGCGGCCTGCGCTTGGTCTTAAGCTCGCGGACCGTTGGGCGGGACACTGTCCGCCCTACGTTTCACACCGGCATGAAAAAGGGCGGCGCATCCTGCGATGCGCCGCCCTTTCGTTTTCACGCTGACGCCGGGTCAGAACTTCAGGCTGTAGTTCAGCATCACCTGCCTGGCGTTCACGCGCTGGCCCATCTGCTGGTCGTAGGACAGGTTCAGCGTGGTCTTGCCGCTCAGGTGCGCGTTCATGCCCACGCCGACCAGGCCGCTGTAACGCGACAGGCCCACGCCGACCAGCGGACGCCAGTCCTTGACCGCCACGAAGCTGGCGTCGAAGGCGTCGCCGCTGGAGGACAGCGTCTGCTCGTACTGCGCGTGCGCGGTCAGGTCCACCCAGCGGTCGCTGCCGAAGTTCAGGCGATGCGAGGCACGCAGGCCGGCACCGGCCTGCAGGCGGCCCAGCGAGCTCGCGGCGGACTTCAGGCCGAAGCCGTAGGCGCCCTGCTCGGCGAAGCCGTTGCGGTCCACCCGCGCGTACTGCACGTTCATGTACGGCGTGATCTGGTTGACGCCGTGCCCGAAGTGCAGGCCGCCCTCGGTGTAGGCCGAGCGGTAGCTGCCGTTGTACCAGGTCGACACCGGCATCCACTGGTAGCCCATCAGCAACTCACGGCTGATGTTCTGCTGGTACTGGCCCATCCCGACCTGCCCGCGCGCATACCAGTTGCCGCGCGACCAGCCCATGTAGGCCATGCCCTGGTTGCCGTGGCTGCGGCTGCGGTCCACGCGTTGATCAAGACGCGTGTCGCCCTTGCTCTGCGACAGCGCGAAGCCGACCACGCCGTTGCGACCCAGGCGGGTGTCGCTGCCGACCATCCAGCCGTCGAGCTGGAAGCCGACGCCGTCGAAGCCGCTGCGCGCCATGCTGCCGCTCTCGTTCAGGCTCTGCGTCCACATGCCGAAGCCGCCGGTGCGGGTGGTGTCGAGCGTGTCCAGGCGCTTGCTCAGACCCCGGTTGGCCGCGTCGATGCTCTGCAGCGTCATCGCCGCGCTGGCCGCGTGCAGCTGGCCGGACAGGCTGTCCAGCGTGGTCTGCGCCAGGTTCGCCGTCGGCGTGTGCTGGATCGCGCCCGCGCCCAGAATGAAGCCCGCCGGAAGCCCAGAGGTGCCCTTCGGGCGGGCCAGGCTGTGGTTGATATGCGCGAACGCGCGATCCAGGCGTTGCGCGCTGCTCATCGCCGCCGGATCGGTCACCAGGCCAATGGAGGCCGCCGTGCTGGTGACGCTCAGGCTGGTGGTGTCGATCCACACGTCGTTGACGTCGTATTGCAACGTGCTGCTCAGGAACACGCCGCTGGACAGGGTGAAGGTGCCGAACGTACCGGTCACGCCACTCCCCGCGGTCAGCAGGTCCTGATGCGAGTTGGTGACGTAGCCGCTGTCCTCGCCGGTGATGTTGAGGTTGCCGGCCAGGCTCGCCGAGCCGTCGACGTTGAGCACCGAGCCCAGACTGACATTCAGCGAGCCGGTGCCGGACTGGGTGAAGTTGCCGGTCACGGTGGCGCTGCCGCCGGCCACCAGCATGTTGCCGGCGTTGTCCAGATTGCCCTTGACGCCCGGAATGCCCACCGGGGTGGTGCCGGCAGCGTACATGCCGGTGAGCCAGGCGCCGCTGGACACGCTGGCGTTGCCCGGCAGCGGACTGGCCGTCTGCAGGACACCGCCCATCACGTTGGTGTCGCCGAGGTAGCTGTTGTTGCCCGACAGCACCAGGGTGCCGGTGCCGTCCTTGCTCAGGCCGCCGTCGCCGACGATGTCGTTGCTCCACTCGGAGCTGATGCTGTCGAAGCTCACCGAGACGTCGCCCCAGGCGAAGTTGGCCGGGCCCTTGACCGCCTTGCCCACGTCCAGCGCGCCCCAGCCAAACACGGCGTCCACGCCGGGCACGCCCAGGTCGGTGGCCGTGCCGAGGAGGGTCTGGCGGACCATGTCGTTGTTGAAATAGGGGAAGGCCTGCCAAACCACGGCGGCCGCGCCGGAGACCTCGGGTGCCGCGAAGGAGGTGCCCTCGACGATGTAGTAGGTCGGATGGGTGTCGGTGGACTTGGTGCTCTTGTCCAGCACGATCACGTCACCGGGCGCGCTGATGCAGTAATTCATCGTCACGCCGCACGCGTCGGAATAGCTGGCCAGCTGCGTCGGGTTGTTGCTGTCCAGCGCCGCGGCCACGATCCAGCCCGGCTTGAGCTCGGGGGCGTCCTCGGGCAGCGCGGCAATCAGGCCTTCTTGCAGGACCGCGCCATCGTTGCCGGCGGCAAAGACCACCAGCCCACCGTAATTGATGATGTAGTCCTGATAGGCAGTCGCCAGGTCCTGCCCGGTGGTCGGATCATTCCAGGTCAGGCCGCCCCAGGAATTGTTCATCACCTTGGCGCCGTTGTTCATCAGGTCACTGCTGACCTGGGTCAACTGGGTGGTCTCCTGGGACCAGCTCAGGCCGCCGGTCTTGGAGTTTTCCTTGTCATCGATGATGCGCGCGGAAATGATGTTGGAATCCGGTGCGATACCGCCCGGGAACTGGTCGAAGGCTTGGCCGGCGGCGATTTCCGAGACCCAGGTACCGTGACCGGCGACGGCATCCACGCTGGTGTCGTTGGTCGCGGAGCTGACGTAAATGAAGTCCTTGAGCACGCGGGGCGTGAGCGCCGCGTTGTCACGCATCACGCCGGTATCGACCACGCCGATGGTGACACCGGCACCCGTGTAGCCGGCATTGTGCGCAGCGTAGGTATTGGTCAGCGACAGCTGCGCATCCAGGGGCGGCTGCGGCGAAGGTGCCGGCGACGGAGCCGGGGACGGAGCCGGAGCCGGCGAGGGCGTCGGACGGACATTGCCGCCGCCACCACCACCACCGCCACCACAGGCGGTCAGACTCAAAGCAATAGCCATGGCCACGGCCGCACTCAGCGGTCGCAATCTACGCGTGTACTGATTCATCGAGTTCCCCGGAAAAAATGGCGGCGGACGCCGCTTGATGCTCCCCTGTTTGCCGGAACAGTGTATGTGCTTCAGTGCACAATCAACAACTTGGAATTTTTCCTAGGCCGATTTCCGGGGCCGTTACGGCGTTTTCCGAGCCGGCCCTTGCACCGCCCATGGCCGGGCGCCATGTCATAATGCGCGGCTGGGCGGATCGATCCGCGCCATTTCCCGAATACGCACGGAGTTTTCCATGTCCGACATCGTCATCGTGGGTGCCAAGCGCACCGCCATCGGCTCCTTCCTCGGCCAGTTCAGCGGCGTGCCGACGCCGACACTGGGCGCCACCGCGATCACCGCGGCCGTCGCCCAGTCCGGCGTGGACGCCACGGACGTCTCGGAAGTCTTCATGGGCTGCGTGCTTCCCGCCAACCTGGGCCAGGCGCCCGCGCGCCAGGCGGCCATTGGCGCCGGCCTGCCGCTGTCGGCCGGCTGCACCACCATCAACAAGGTGTGCGGCTCGGGCATGAAGGCGGTGATGCTGGGCCATGACCTGATCAAGGCCGGTTCGGCCTCGGTGGTCGTGGCTGGCGGCATGGAGTCGATGACCAACGCGCCGCACATGGTCCAGGCACGCGCCGGCATCCGCTACGGCAACGGCACCCTGGTCGACCACATGGCCTGGGACGGCCTGACCAACCCCTACGACGGCAAGGCCATGGGCGTGTTCGGCGAATCCTGCGCCGACAAGTACCACTTCACCCGCGAGGACCAGGACGCCTTTGCCATCGAGTCGGTCAGGCGCGCGCGCGCCGCGCAGGAGGCCGGCGCCTTCGCCGGCGAGATCGTCCCGGTCACGGTCAAGGGCCGCAAGGGTGAGGTCGAGCATACCGTCGACGAGCAGCCGGGTCGCAGCAACATCGACAAGATCCCGACCCTGCGCCCGGCCTTCCGCAAGGACAACGGCACCATCACCGCCGCCAGCTCCTCGAGCATTTCCGACGGCGCCGCGGCCATGGTGCTGATGAGTGCCGAGGAAGCGGACAAGCGTGGTGCCAAGCCGCTGGCGCGCATCGTCGCCCACGCCACCCACTCGCAGGAACCGGAATGGTTCACCACCGCCCCGGTCGGCGCCATGCGCAAGGTGCTGGACAAGGCCGGCTGGTCGGTCGCCGACGTGGACCTGTTCGAGATCAACGAGGCCTTCGCGGTGGTCGCCATGGCGGCGATGAAGGAGCTGGACATCCCGCACGAGAAGGTCAACGTGCATGGCGGCGCCTGCGCCCTGGGCCATCCGATCGGCGCCAGTGGCGCGCGCATCATCGTGACCCTGCTCGGCGCCATGCGCGAACGCGGCGCCAGGCGCGGCGTGGCCTCGCTGTGCATTGGCGGCGGCGAAGCCACGGCCATCGCCATCGAGAGCCTCTGAGGGACCTCGCCGTCACGCCGCTGAAACTGAATGCGTGTGCAATGCCGTGAAATCAGAAATGCGCCGATATGGCAAGTGCCAGTCGTTCGCGTTAATAATAGCCTGCCATTCCGGCATTCCACGGCATTCACAAGGAGAAGCACAATGAAGTTCACGCGTACCCTCATTGCTGGCGCGTTGGTTACGCTTCTGGCCGCGTGCAGCAACGGTGGCCAGAGCGGCGCCGATCAGGCCCAGAAGGCCGCCGATCAGACGCAGCAGTCTGCCCAGCAGGCACAAGAAGCCGCCACCAATGCCGCGGACCAGGCCAAGCCGGCCGCTCCGGCTTCCAGCGCCGCCGCTCCGGCTTCCAGCGCTCCGGCCGCCGCGTCCAGCACCATGATGGACCAGGCAAAGGACAAGGCCGGCGCCATGATGGACAAGGCTGGCGACAAGATGGACGCCATGAAGGACAAGGCCAAGGACGACATGAAGTCCGGCAACTGATCCAACGCAAACGCATCACGAAAGACCGGCCGCATCCGCGGCCGGTTTTTTTTCGCCCGCATGCCGGCGACGCCCTGCCCGCGTCGCCGGCGAGTTGGGCTGGAGACGAGCGCGACGTATCATGCCCGCTTCCCGGCAGGACCAAACGACATGCCCGTCATCGACACCCGCATCGACAGCCGCTCCGAGGAGTTCCGTGAAAACGCCGCCAGCCTCGGCCAGCTGGTCGCCGACCTCCGGCAGCAGTTGGCCCGCACCGGCGAAGGCGGCGGAGAACGCGCCCGCGAGAAACACCTGGCGCGAGGCAAGCTGCTGCCGCGCGAGCGCATCCGCGCCCTGCTCGACCCCGGCGCGCCGTTCCTGGAACTGTCCGCGCTGGCCGCGCACGGCATGTACGACGATGCCGCGCCGGCCGCCGGCATCCTCACCGGCATCGGCCGGGTGCACGGCCAGGAAGTGGTGATCGTCGCCAATGACGCCACGGTCAAGGGCGGCACCTATTTCCCGATGACGGTGAAAAAGCATCTTCGCGCCCAGGAAGTGGCGCTGGAGAATCGCCTGCCCTGCATCTACCTGGTCGATTCGGGCGGCGCCTTCCTGCCGCTGCAGGACGAGGTGTTCCCGGACAAGGAACATTTCGGACGCATCTTCTACAACCAGGCGCGACTGTCCTCGCTGGGCATCGCGCAGATCGCCGTGGTGATGGGTTCGTGCACCGCCGGCGGCGCCTACGTGCCGGCGATGAGCGACGAGACCATCATCGTGCGCGAACAGGGCACCATCTTCCTCGGCGGCCCGCCGCTGGTGAAGGCCGCCACCGGCGAGGAAGTGGATGCCGAGGCGCTGGGCGGCGCCGACGTGCACACCGCGCAGTCGGGCGTGGCCGACCACTTTGCCGAGAACGACACCCATGCGCTGGCCATCGCCCGCGACATCGTCGCCAGCCTCAACCGCAAGAAGACCATGCCGCTGGCGCTGCGTGAACCGGTCGAACCGAAGTTCCCCGCCGAGGAACTGTACGGGGTGATCCCGCAGGACACCCGCCGCCCGTTCGACATCCGCGAGGTGATCGCGCGCATCGTCGACGGCTCCGAGTTCCACGAGTTCAAGGCGCGCTACGGCAAGACCCTGGTCACCGGTTTCGCGCACATCCACGGCTATCCGGTGGGCATCGTCGCCAACAACGGCATCCTGTTCGCCGAGAGCGCGCTCAAGGGCGCGCACTTCATCGAGCTGTGCAACCAGCGCAACGTGCCGCTGGTGTTTTTGCAGAACATCACCGGCTTCATGGTCGGCCGCAAGTACGAGAACGCCGGCATCGCCAAGGACGGGGCCAAGATGGTCACCGCCGTGGCCTGCTCGCACGTGCCCAAGTTCACCGTGATCATCGGCGGCAGCTTCGGCGCCGGCAACTACGCCATGTGCGGCCGCGCCTACGGCGCGCGCTTTTTGTGGACCTGGCCCAACGCGCGCATCAGCGTGATGGGCGGCGAGCAGGCCGCCAGCGTGCTGGCCACGGTCAAGCGCGACGGCATCGAGGCGCGCGGCGGCGACTGGAGTGCCGACGAGGAAGCGCAATTCAAGGCGCCGATCCGCGACCAGTACGAGCGCCAGGGCCACCCCTACTACGCCAGCGCCCGGCTGTGGGACGACGGCGTGATCGACCCGGCCGACACCCGCCGCGTGCTGGGCCAGGCCATTTCCGCATCCATGAACGCGCCGATCGAGCCACAGCGCTACGGCGTGTTCCGCATGTGAGCGGGTGGAGGGCGGTGAGCCCCATCGCTAAGAGGCGACTAAGCCAGTTTGCGCACACTGTGCCGATGCTTCCGCGCTCCAGGGTTCCGCCAAGATTCGCCCACATCCGGCGCGCGCGCTGGATCCGGCTCGCATTCCTGGGCCTGCCCGCACTGGCTTGCGGCTGCGCGATCTACCATGCCCGCCCGCTGGCGTCCGGCCCGGCGCCGGCGCGCGCCGCCGACCTGCACGTGGATGCCGCGCGCATGCCGCTGCCGGGCCTGCGCAGCCACGCCTTCGATCCCGCCGATGGTCTCGACGTCACCGAGACCGCGATGCTGGCGGTGGCCAACAATCCGCGTCTGAAGGTCATGCGCGACCGGCTCGGCATCGCCCGCGCCCAGGCCTTCGACGCCGGCCTGCTGCCCGACCCGCAAGTCTCCGCCAGCCTCGATCATCCGGACCACGGCGGTCCCGGCGTGACCAATGCCTTCGGCCTGGGCCTGGGCATGGACGTGGGCGCGCTGCTGACGCGCTCCTCGCGCGTGGCCGGCGCCCGCGCCACCCGGCACCAGGTGCGCCTGGAACTGCTGTGGGCCGAATGGCAGACCGTCGCCCGCGCCCGGTTGCTGTTCGACCAGGTGCGATTCCTGCGCGCGCAGCAACGCCGACTTCAACGCGAGGCGACGGCGCTGCATGGCTTCGAGGGCACCATCGACGCCGCGCTGCGCGAGCGCAACCTCGATTACGCCGGCGCCAGCGCCGGACTCGACGCCGTCGCCAACGTGCGCAACCGGCTGGCCGACGCCACCCGCCAACGCGATGACGCGGAACACGCCCTGCGCCTGCTGCTGGGCCTGGCGCCCGATGCGCCGCTGCACCTGACCGGCCCGGCCTGGCAGGTTCGCCCGACCGCGAACCAGGTGGAACAGGCGAACCGGCATCTGGCCAGGCGCCGTCCCGACCTGCTGGCCCTGCAGGCGGGCTACCAGGCACAGGAAGCGCAGGTCCGCACCGCCATCCTCGGCCAGTTTCCGGACCTGCAGGTCGGCATCAACCGTGCGCGCGACACCAGCAACATCTACACCAGCGGCATCAGCGTCGGCCTGACCCTGCCGCTGTTCAACGCCAACCGTGGACAGATCGCCATCGCCCGCGCCACGCGCCGGGCGCTGGCCGACGACTACCGCGACCGCCTGCTGACCACGCGCAGCGACATGCATCGCCTGCTTGGCGTGCTGGACACGCTGGACGGCCAGATCACCGCCGCCCGGGCGCATGCACGAAAACTCGACCAGGCCGGCAAGGCCGCCACCGCCAGCTGGCACGACGGCGCGCTGGACTGGCCGACCTGGCTGACCATCCGCGCCAGCGCTCTGGATGCCGACCTTCAGCTCGACGCCCTGCGCCAGCAGCGCGCCACCGCATCGATCGCCCTGGAGACCCTGCTCGGCGGCGACTGGTCAGACGCGGACTCGACACCGACGCGGACCAAGCCGCGCCCCGACACGGATGCACGCCCATGACCCGGCCTCTCCTGCTCATTGCCCTCCTCGCGTCGACGCTCGGCCTGGCCGGCTGCGGATCCTCGTCCGGCAACGACGAGGCCGCGCCGAGCGTGGCCATCACCACCGCCAGGCCGATGCAGCGCAGCTTTCACGACAGCATCGCGGCCTGGGGCCGCGCGGTGGCCGACAGCAGCCACCTGCGACGCCTGGAACTGCCGCATGGCGGACGCATCGATGCCCTGCCGGTGAGCGGTGGCGAGGCGGTCGGCAAGGGACAGCCGCTGCTGCGCATGCGTACCGACCCGACTGCGCGGCAGGCCTATCGCCAGGCCGAGCACGACCTGACCCTGGCCCGCGGCAACCTAGAACGCACGCAGCGGCTGTTCCGCCAGCACCTGGCCACCCATGAACAGGTGGCCAGCGCGAAACGCCAGCGCGACGATGCGCAGGCCGCCATGCAGGCCCAGCGCGCACTGGGCAACGGCCAGGCCGAATACGTGCTGCGCGCGCCCGTCGACGGGGTGGTCACGGCACTGCATGTGCAACGTGGCCAGTACGTGGCGGCCCATGCGCCACTGATCGATTTCACGCCGGGCGCCGACCTGCGGGCGCAGCTTGGCGTGTCGCCGGATCTCGCCGCGCGCATCCGCAAGGGCATGGCTGTTCAGCTGACGCCGGTGTATGGCCAGGGCGACAGCCGCATGGGCACGGTGGACATGGTCGGTCATGCCATCGATCCGTCCAGCGGCCTGGTGCCGGTACGCGCCAGCGTTCCGCCCGATGCCGCCACCCGCTGGGAGGTGGGCAGTCCGCTCAGCGCGCGCATCCGGACCACGCAGTTCAAGGCCTGGGCGGTGCCACGCGCATCGGTGCTCGAGGATGATCACGGCCACTATCTGTTCCAGGTCACCAAGGGCCATGCGCATCGCGTGGACGTGAAAGTCATGCAGCCCGACGGCGACACCCTCGGCGTCAGCGGCAAGCTCGACGCCTCGCTGCCGGTCATCGTGAACGGTGCCTACGAGCTGTCGGACGGCGATGCCGTGCGCAAGGCCGGGTCATGAAGGTCACGCAGTGGATGCACCAGCATCAGCGTTCGCTGATGTTCCTGGCCCTGATGCTGACCGTGGGCGGCGTCATGGCGGCCTTTCGGCTGCCGGTATCGCTGTTCCCGGACGTGTCCTTCCCGCGCGTGCGCATCACCCTGGATGCCGGCGACCGGCCGGCCAGCCAGATGACCGTGCAGGTCACCACGCCGATCGAGGACGCGGTGCGCAGCGTGCGCGGCGTGCGCGACGTACGCTCGACCACCAGTCGCGGCAGTGCCGAGATCCAGGCGCGCTTCGACTGGGGCTCGGACATGGGCCGCGCGCTGCTGAACGTCAATTCGGCGGTCTCGCAGACGCTCCCCGACCTGCCCGCGGGCACCCGGGTCGAGACCGAGCGGATGGATCCGATCACCTACCCGATCCTGGCCTACAGCCTGCGCTCGGACACGCTCAGCCCGACCCAGTTGCACGACCTGGCCAAGTACCAGCTGCGCCCCCTGCTCTCGAGCGTCCCGGGCGTGGCGCATATCGGCGTGCAGGGCGGTACCGTCGGCGAGTACCACGTGGACGTGGACATGAACCGTCTGCGCGCGCACGACCTGACGATCGCCGACCTCGACAGGGCGGTGTCCGGCGCCGCCACCATCCGCGCGATGGGGCGCATCGAGGACCACTACAAGCTGTTCCTGCTGCTGGCCAACAACCAGCCCGGTACCGTGACCGCGCTGGACAACATCGTGGTCCGTTCCGGTCCGGGCGGGATCGTGCACCTGGGCGACGTGGCCCGCGTGAAGCTGGACCACGTGCCGCAGTGGATCCGGGTCAAGGCGGATGGCCACGATGCGGTGCTGCTGCAGGTCTACCAGCAACCCTCGGCCAACAGCGTGCAGATCGCCAGCGAGGTCAAGCAGCGACTGGCCCACTACACCCTGCCGCCGCACGTGAAGCTGGCCAGCTGGTACGACCAGACCGAACTGGTCAAGGGCGCCGCCGCCAGCGTGCGCGACGCCATCGGCATCGGCGTGCTGCTGGCCGGCCTGGTGCTGCTGCTGTTCCTGCGCAACGCCCGCGTGATCCTGGTCGCCATGATCGTGGTGCCCGCGGTGCTGGCGGTGACGGTGCTGCTGCTGTCGGTCCTGCACATGAGCTTCAACATGATGACCCTGGGCGGCATGGCCGCCGCGGTCGGCCTGATCGTCGATGACGTGATGGTGATGCTCGAGCACATCATGCGGCGCATTCGCGACGGCGAAGGCAGGATCCATGCGCGCATCACCCACGCCGCCTGGGAGTTCACGCGACCGCTGACCGGATCCAGCGCCGCCACCGTGATCATCTTCCTGCCGCTGGCATTCCTGTCGGGCGTGACCGGCGCGTTCTTCAAGGCGCTTTCGCTGACCATGGCCAGCGCGCTGATCATTTCCTGGTTCCTCAACTGGATGGCGGTGCCGCTGCTGGCCAACTGGCTGATCGACGAACGCCACGCGCACGAACCCGAACCCAGCCGCCTGACCCGCCGTCTGCAGAGCGGCTACGAGCACCTGCTCGACAGGCTGTTGCGACGTCCGCTGCTGATCCTGGTCGCGGTGCTGCCGCTGCTGGCGCTGGGCGGCGTGGCCTACACCCGCGTCAGCACCGGCTTCATGCCGCAGATGGACGAAGGCGGCTTCATCCTCGACTACATCTCCAGGCCAGGCACCTCGCTGGTCGAGACCAACCGCCTGCTCAACCAGGTGGAGGCCATCATCCAGGCCAATCCCAACGTTTCCACCTACTCCAGGCGCACCGGCCTGCAGCTGGGTGGCGGCCTGACCGAGGCCAACACCGGCGACTTCTTCATTCGCCTGAAGAACGGCAAGCGGCCGCCGATCGACAGCATCATGGAAAACATCCGGGTGCAGGTCGAACACAAGGTCCCCGGCCTCGACATCGAGCTTTCGCAACTGATGGAAGACCTGATCGGCGACCTCACCGAGGTGCCACAACCCATTGAAATCAAACTGTTCGGAGATAAACCGCAGGAGCTTTCAAGCACCGCCAAACGGGTCGCGAGCGCGATCGGCAAGGTCCCGGGCGTGGTCGACGTGCGCAACGGTATCAACCCCGCCGGCGATGCCCTGGAAGTGCATGTCGATCCGAACCGCGCGGGCCTGATCGGCCTGACGCCCGACCAGGTCACCGCGCAGGTCGAGCAGGCGGTCGGCGGCGTGGTCTCCGCCGCCCTGCCGCAGGGCCCGAAGATGACCGGCGTGCGCGTGTGGCTGCCGCGTCGCGACCATGCGCGTGTCGAACAACTGGAGTCGCTGCCGATCCGCGGCAGCCACGGGCACGTCCTGCCGCTCTCGCAACTGGCCCGGGTGCAGGAGGTCAACGGCCAGCCCGAGATCGACCGCGACAACCTCAAGCGCATGGTCGCGGTGACTGCGCGCATCAACGGCCGCGGCCTCAGCGCCACCATCGCCGACGTCAAGCAGGTGCTGGCCCGCCAGGGCATGGTGCCCACCGGCATGTACTACCAGCTGGGCGGCCTGTACGCGCAGCAGCAGAAGGCCTTCCACGACCTGACCCTGGTGCTGCTGGCGGCGATCGCGCTGGTGTTCACGCTGCTGCTGTTCCTTTACGAGAGTTTCCGCGTGGCGCTGTCGATCATGGCCATGCCGCTGCTGGCGCTGTCGATGGTGTTCATCGGCCTGTGGGTGACCGGCATCGAACTCAACATCACCGCGATCATGGGCATGACCATGATCGTCGGCATCGTCACCGAACTTGCGATCTTCTACTTCTCCGAATACGAGGACGCCCGCCAGCGCATGGACCCGCACGCGGCGCGGCACTACGCCGGTCGCCACCGCATGCGGCCGATCCTGATGTCGACCATCGCCGCCATCTTCACGCTGCTGCCGCTGGCGCTGGCGATCGGCCGCGGCGCGCAGATGCAGCAGCCGCTGGCCGTGGCCATCATCTCCGGCATGCTGGTGCAGGTGCCGCTGGTGCTGCTGCTTATGCCGGCGCTGCACGCCCTGCTGATGCGCAAGGACGAAAACCCGGCCTGACCCCGACCCCGGACAAGAAAAAACCCGCGTGGCCATCGCGGGTTTTTTTAATTGTCGAAGTGAACGGCGCGGCGTGTTCAGTCCGGATGATCGCCCTCGATGGAATGCTCCAGCACCTTGCCCGTGCGCGCGTCGATGCCGACCTCGTGCACGGCCTTGCCGACGCGGATGTCGAACGAATAGCGCAGGCCGCTGCCCCCCGATTCCTTTTCCAGTTCCTCGGCGACGAGGGTGCCGTGCACCGTCTTCAGCGCCGTGGCCCGGGCCTGCTTGAGTGTGATCCTCGCGTCCTTCAGGTAGCGCGCGCCATCGAGCGCGTGGCCGTGCGCGACAGCGGCGCCCGAGGCGAGAGCCAGTGTCATGGCCAGTGCGGCGAAAAGGGTTTTCCGCGGTGTCCGAATGTTCATGTCGAGATCTCCTCCAGCGTGGATGCAGGCGACGGGCACGCGAGCGCATGCCCATGACCAGTATCCCGGGGCGATCTTTGCCAGGCCTTAGTCGAGCCACACGCGATGGCCCGCGCACCTAAGAATTGCCTAAGCGACCCTCGGTAGATTGGCGCCTGGACACGCTGGAAACAATGAAGCATGAATGCCCCCGCCCAAGGCCCCGCCGCCGCACCAACGCCACTCCTGGCGCGCGCGGACCGCAAGCGTCGCCGTGTGCTGGCCGGCCTGCTGGGCCGCAAGCTGGCGGCGATCGACGAGCAGTTGTGCAAGCCCGGCGAGCTTCCGACGCACGGCATCCACCGCATCCTGATCCTGCGCACCAACCATCGCCTCGGCAACACGGTGCTGCTCAGCCCGCTGCTGCAGGAGCTGGAGACGCTCTATCCCGGCGCCGAGATCGACATCCTGGCATCCGGCGGCGCCGCGCGGATCCTGTTCTCGACGCGGTTCCAGATCCGCCGCATCGTCACCCTCGCAAGGCGCATGCCGCGGCACCCGATCCAGACGCTGCGCCTGCTGCGCACGGTGTACCGCGAGCCCTATGACCTGGCCATCGACGCCAGCCTGTCCTCGAACATGGGCCGCATGATCCTCGGCAAGTGCAACGCGCGCTTCAAGCTCGGCTTCCCCACCGACCCGGACGTCCAGGGGCCGATGCACGAGTACCACGAGCACTGCCCGACCCACTTCGCCCTGCGCAACGTGCATCTGCTGCGCACCGCCGCCGGCCGTCGCGCATCGCGCGAGTGGCCGCGCCTGAACATCGAGCTGTCGTCGCTGGAGACCATCCGCGGCCAGCAGGCGCTGGAATCCATCCTTGGCGACAGCGAGGATGAAGGGCGCGGACCGCTGGTCCTGGGGCTGTTCGCCAACGCCACCGGCGACAAGTGCTATCCCGGCGACTGGTGGAGCACCTTCACCGAGGTGCTGCGCGAGAAACATCCGGGCATCCGCATCATCGACGTGCTGGCCGACCACGGCCAGTCCCAGCTGCCCGGCAAGTGCCGCCCGTTCTACTCGCGCGACCTGCGCAAGCTGGGCGCGGTGATAAGCAACCTGGACGGCTTCATCAGCGGCGATTGCGGCGTGATGCACCTGGCCAGCGCCGTGGGCACGCCCACCCTGGGCTTGTTCTCGCGCGACAACATGGACAAATACGCCCCCTATGGCGGGCATAATGCGGGCCTGAGCACGCGCGGCGGCATGTCGGCCCGCGAGGCCGGGCGACGCGCGGCCGACTGGGTCGAGAGTTTGCGCCGACCGCACGTGCATGACCAGGCAGGCATCGGACACATCGCATGATCCCAGCGCCAGACGGCGTCGACACCCCACTTCTGCGCCAGGGCCGCTGGCTGTTCCACCGCCGCAGCTACGTCGGCATCGCCCTGCTCCCGTTCCTCGGCCTGGCGCTTTGGCTGCCGGGCTATCCCGGCGCCGCGCTCGATCCGGGCGACCAGCAGGCGCTGTCGCTGCTCGGCCTGGCCGTGTCCATGTGCGGCCTGCTGCTGCGCGCCGTCATCGTCGCCACCGTGCCGGCCGACACTTCACGCCGCAGCACCCGCGTGCTGCAGGCGCAGACGCTCAACACCCACGGCATGTATTCGCTGGTGCGCCACCCGCTGTACCTGGCCAACCTGATCGTGGCCAGCGGCTTCGTCATCGCGGTCGGCTCGCTGTGGTTCATGGTCGTGTTCCAGCTGGCCCATGCCTGGTACATCCGCCGCATCCTGGCCTGCGAGGACGCGTTCCTGTCGCGCACGCACGCCGGACCATGGCAGGCCTGGGCCTCGCGCACACCGGCCCTGTTTCCGCGCCACCTGCGCTGGTCGTCGCCGCGCCTGCCCTGGAGCATCCGCACCATCCTGCGCCGCGAATACAACAGCGTGGTCCTGCTGACCACGGCCTATTTCACCCTCGAACTGGTCCGCGCCACCCTGGTGCAAGGCAAGGCGCTGCCCGACTGGTTGCGCGGGCAACCGCTATGGAGCGCCCTGTTCCTGGCCGGGCTGCTGGTGATGCTGGTGCTGCGCACGCTCAAGCGGCGTACCCGCCTGCTGCACGTGACGGGACGCTGAGCGCCGCCAAGGTTGCTGAAAGATTGCACGCCTAGATTGATCGCAGGTCCAAACGCGATCGGTGACTGCCATGCGTTGCGCGCACATCACCCTGGTCCTGACGCTCACGGCCTGCCTGCTCGCGCCCTGCGCGCATGCCGGCGGCGGCCCGCTGGGGATCGACCACAAACTGCACTACGACAACCACGGCATCTGGAAGCGCAGCCGACAGAAGGATCTGCAGTACGCGACCATCGCCACCGTGATCGGCGGCTCCTTCGCGCTCGGCGACCAGACCCGGCTCGGCGACACCTTCTGGCGTTCGCTCGACGCGCTGACCTTCTCCTCCGCCAGCGCCGCCGTGCTCAAGCTGGGCTTCCAGCGCAAGCGACCGTCGCAAACCGACAATCCGAACCAATTCTTCCAGGGCACCCAGTACCAGAGCTTTCCCAGCGGCGAGGTCACCGCCGTCAGCGCCGCGGTGACGCCCTTCATGGTCCGCTACGGCCACGACCATCCCGCGGTGTATGCGCTGGCTTTGCTGCCGACCTACGACGCCATCGCGCGCATGAAGACCCACGGGCACTGGCAGACCGACGTGCTGGCCGGCGCGGCGCTGGGCACGGGCATCGGCGTCTGGGCGGCCCGGCGCAAGAGTCCGCTGATACTGAGCTGGCTGCCCGGCGGCTTCAGCGTCGGCTTCGTGCACCACTTCCGCTAGCGCTCAGGCGTTGTCCACCCGGCGCTCGGGCGGCCAGCCCAGGATGGCCACCAGGCGCTGCCTGGCATCGAGCTCGAAACGCAGGCCCAGCTCCAGTGCCGTGGCCGCCGCGGCGGCCAGGCTCAGCCCCAGGCCCGCGTGCGCGCCGTCCGATACCTCGATGTGCTTGCGCCAGTAACGCTGACCGAACTGCGACACGTCCTCGGCGGTCAGGTCCGGCGCGGCATTGACCAGCCGCAGGGCCGAGACATCCCAGGACAGCTCCACCACGGTCCGGGGCGGCGCATAGGCGACCGCATTGCGCAGCAGGTTGCCGATCACGATGCCCAGCACCGCGGCATCGCCGATCAGGCACACGTTCGTTGCTGGCGCCTGGACCCGCAGGTCGATGCCACGCTCGGTGGCCAGGCCGGAGACCTGCCCGACCTGCTTGTCGACCAAGGCATGCAGGTCGACCTGCTGGCGCCGCAGCGACTCGATGCCGGCCTCCAGGCGCGTCAGCAGCAGCAGGCCGGTGACGGTGTCCTCCAGTTCGCTGCCGATGGCACCGACCTCGCCCAGCACGTCGATCATCGAGCGCTCCCCGGGGTAGCGCTGTTCGATGTCGACCAGGGTGCGCAATTCAGCCAGGCGGGTGCGGGTCTCGTGGGCCAGCGCGCCAGCGAAGCGGCGCTCGCGCTTCATGCCCTCCTGCATGCGTTCGAGTACTTCGTTGAAGCGCGTGACCAGCGGCACCAGTTCATGGGTCTCGCCCGAGGGCAGGCGTTCCTCGGGCGCCGCCGGGCCGATGCTGCGCATGCGTTCGCCCAGCATCGCCAGCGGACGCAGGCCGCGGCGCACCACCGCCGGCGTGACCAGGAACACCGAGACCAGCGCCAGCAGGGGAATGATCCACAGGATGGTGTCGACCGTGGCGAGGATGTCGTCGACCGGCCGCCGGGGCTGCATCCACAGCAGCGCGCACGACGTCGCCGCGCCGGTCCGGGACGCGCCGCCCGCGGCCTCGCCCTGCGGCGCGAAGCGGAACCACACCGCACGCAACGCGCCGCCCGGTGCATCGATGTCGGCGAACGCCGGCTGGTTCGTGGCCCGCTGGATCCAGTGGGCCGGGTTGACCGGTGGCGCGGGATGGCTCTGCAGGGTCGGCTGGCCACTGCATTGGACGGTGTAGGCCGCCCCCGGCTGGCCGATCAGCAGCCGCGAGGGCGTCTGGCGCAGATCCTTGAGGTCCACCTGCCCGCCGTCGATCTCGACCAGCGCGGTGACCGCATTGGCCTGGGCGACCAGGCTGGCGTCGAAGCGCTGGGTCATCTCGGCGTCGATGAGGTTGTCCATCGCCACCGCCGCCGCGCCCATGATCAGGGTCACCGCGATGCCCAGCATCAGCGCGATGCGCGAGGAGAAGGAGTAGCGGTTCACGGGATCAGGTAGCCTGCGCCGCGACGGGTCTCGATCAGGTCCTCGTCGAGCGATTCGGCGAGCTTGCGGCGCAGGCCGAATACCAGCACCTCGATGCTGCGGTCCGACGCCGTCGAGTCGCTGCCGGCGACGCGTTCGAGGATCTCGGCGCGGCTGAACACCCGCCCGCGGTTGCGCGCCAGCAGGCTGAGCAGCGCGAATTCGCGTGGTGTCAGCGTGAGCTTGCGATCGCGCACCGTCACCGTCTGCGCGCGCAGGTCGATATGCAGGCGCCCCAGTTCGATCCGCGGCAGCAGCGCCTGCGCGGGCCGCCGCGCCAGGGCATGCAGGCGCGCCAGCAATTCGTCGAAGGCGAACGGCTTGACCAGGTAGTCGTCGGCGCCGATGTCCAGCGCCTGCACGCGATCCTCCAGCTGGTCGCGCGCCGACAGCACCAGCACCCGCGGCCGCTGCGCGCGATGCATCAGCTCGCGAAGCAGGCTCAGGCCGTCGACCTCGGGCAACATCAGGTCAAGCACCACCAGGTCGTAGTCGTAGGTCTGCAGGAAGGCACGCCCCTCGGCGCCGTCCGCGGCCACGTCCACGGTGAAGCCTTCGGCCTTGAGGCCGCGCTGGACCGTCTCGCGCAGCCGCCTGGAGTCTTCCACCAACAGAAGCTTCATGCCCTCGTCCCGTCACGCCGGAATCTGCATGCATCCTGCCATGCGGCGGCGACCAGCGTCACGGCGCGCGCCGCAGGGCCTGGATGCGCTCGGCCAGCGGCGGGTGGCTCATGAACAGGCGCCGCACGCCACCGGCCAGGTGGCCGGATATGCCGAACGCCTGCATGTTCCTGGGCAGCGTCGATTCACCGTAACTGGCGCCCAGGCGCTCCAGCGCGGCGATCATGCGGCCCTTGCCCGCCAGCCGCGCGCCGGCGGCGTCGGCCCGGAATTCGCGATGGCGGGAGAAGGCCATCACGATCATCGACGCGAACAGGCCGAAAACGATCTCCAGCACGATCACCACCACGAAATAGCCGATGCCGCCACCGCGGTCATCGCGCCCGCCGCCAAGCCAGCTGTCGACGAAGCGCCCGACCACGCGCGCCAGGAAGATCACGAAGGTGTTGAGCACGCCCTGCAGCAGCGCCAGCGTCACCATGTCGCCGTTGGCCACGTGCCCGATCTCGTGGCCCAGCACGGCCGAGACCTCGTCGCGGTTCATGCCGTGCAGCAGCCCGGTGCTGACCGCGACCAGGGCATGATCGCGGCGCGCGCCGGTGGCGAAGGCATTCATTTCCGGCGCCTCGTACACCGCCACCTCCGGCATGGCGATGCCGGCGGCCTGGGCGTGCTGGCGCACGGTGGCCAGCAGCCATTGCTCGGCCTCGCTGGCCGGCTGCGTGATCACGCGGGCGCCGGTGGAGGTCTTGGCCAGCCACTTGGACATGGCCAGGGAAATGAACGAGCCGCCCATGCCGATGACGGCGGCAAGGATCAGCAGCGGCCCCATGCCGCCGTATCCGCGCAGGGTCGCCCAGGTGTCGATGCCCAGCAGATGGGCGACCACGCTGAGCAGCACCAGCACGGCAAGGTTGGTACCCAGGAAGAGGAGGATTCGACGCATGTTCGACTCTCGCTGACTGACCGCAATCGGCTTGCACGATGTCTGGGCCACGGCTCGCGGTTTCAAGCGCGTCCGGACCTCTCGCAAGCGGGTTGGACAGCGGCGTGGGGAATCGGTTCAGGAACGCTTGCGCGGACGCACGTGCAACGGCATCGGGGCATCGGCCTCGACCCGCGGCGGCGAGGCGCAGGCGCCGCAGGTGCCGCAACCATCGCCACTGCCGCAACCACCGCTGCGGGCTTCCCTGGGCTGCAGGGCGCGGCCGATCCGGCGCAGCACGCGGCCGTGCACGGGGCGGTCCAGGCGCGCCGACCAGCGCCCCAGCAGGCGCCGGCTGAACTCCGGCGCCAGCTTGCGCACGACCACCACCAGGCTGTAGCCGACCACCACGGCCAGCACCAGCGCCTGCAGCAGGTCGAAGGCGTTCATGTGAACAGCCTCGCCACCTGGTAGGTGATCAGCGAGGCCACGTAGGCCAGGCCGAACAGGTAGCCGGCGGCCACCGCCACGTTGCGCCAGGAATTGGTCTCGCGGCGGATCACCGCCAGGGTCGACATGCACTGCGGCGCGAACACGTACCAGGCCAGCAGCGACAGCGCCGTGGCCAGCGACCACTGGTGACCGATCAGCACGCCCAGGTGCGAGGCGACCGCCGCGTCGCTGCCGGACATCGCGTAGACCGTGCCCAGCGCCGACACCGCCACCTCGCGCGCGGCCAGTCCCGGCACCAGCGCCACCGAGATCTGCCAGTTGAAGCCGATCGGCGCGAAGATGTGGTGCAGCGCGTGACCCAGCATCCCGGCGAAGCTGTAGTCGATGGCCGGTCCCGTGGCGCCCGGCGGCGGCGCCGGATAGCTCGACAGCAGCCACAGCAACACGGTCAGCGCCAGGATGATGCCGCCGACGCGACGCAGGAAGATCTTCACCCGCTGCCACAGGCCGAAGGCGATGTCGCGCAGATGCGGCAGGCGATAGGACGGCAGCTCCATCAGCAGCGCGTGCTCGCTCTTGTCGCGACGGATGTGCTTCATCACGAAGGCCACCGCCATGGCGCTGGCGATGCCCGCCACGTACAGGAAGAACAGCACCAGCCCCTGCAGGTTGAACACGCCCAGCACGGACTGCCGCGGGATGAAGGCGGCGATCAGCAGCGTGTAGACCGGCAACCGCGCCGAGCAGGTCATCAGCGGCGCCACCAGGATCGTGGTCAGCCGGTCGCGCGGGTCGGAGATGCTGCGCGTGGCCATGATGCCGGGGATCGCGCAGGCGAAGCTCGACAGCAGCGGGATGAAGGCACGCCCGGTCAGGCCGGCCTTGAACATCACCCGGTCGAGCAGGAACGCCGCGCGCGGCAGGTAGCCGGACTCCTCCAGTATCAGGATGAACAGGAACAGGATCAGGATCTGCGGCAGGAACACCAGCACCGTGCCCAGGCCGCCGAAGATGCCGTCGGTGACCAGGCTGTGCAGCGCGCTGTGCGCCGGCAGCAGGTCGCCGACCACCCGGCCCAGCCACGACACGCCGGCGTCGATGCCGTCCATCAATGGCTGCGCCCAGGAAAAAACGGCCTGGAAAATGAAGAACATCATCACCGCCAGGATCGCCAGGCCGAACACCGGATGCAGGGCCCAGCGATCGATGGCGTCATCGACGTGGTAGGTGCGCTCGGGCGCGCGCACGGTGGCCGCCAGCAACTCGCGCACCCGCGCGTGGAGGTCGGCGTCGCCCGGGATCGGCGCCGGACGCGGCAGCTCGGATCCCAGCTGCTCGATACGCTCGACCAGCGCCGCCGCGCCGCCGCGATGCACCGCCACCGTCTCCACCACCGGCACGCCCAGGCGGCGTTCCAGCTCGGCCACGTCGATCCGCAGGCCGCGCGCGCGGGCCGCGTCCATCATGTTCAGCGCCAGCACCATCGGCCGGCCCAGCTGCGCGATCTCCATGACGAAGCGCAGGTGCAGCCGCAGGTTGGTGGCATCGGCCACGCACACGATCAGGTCCGGCGCGTCCTCGGCGGCATGCTCGCCGCTGCAGATGTCGCGGGTGATCGCCTCGTCGGGACTGGTCGCGTCCAGGCTGTAGGCGCCCGGCAGGTCCAGCAGCTGGTAGTGGCGGCCGGAGGGCGCGGTCAGCCGCCCTTCCTTGCGTTCGACCGTGACGCCGGCGTAGTTGGCCACCTTCTGGCGACTGCCGGTCAGCAGGTTGAACAGCGCCGTCTTGCCGCAGTTGGGGTTGCCGACCAGGGCGATGCGCAGGCTGGCCGCGTTCATGCGGGTTCACCATCGCGCATGAGCACGCGCGCGGCCTCGCTCAGGCGCAGCGCGAAACGCGTGGAGCCGATCTGCACCAGCAGGGGGTCGCCGCCCAGCGGCGCGCGCGCCACCACGCGCACGGGTTCGCCGGCGACAAAGCCCAGGTCGCGCAGTCGCCGCGAGATCATGTCCTGCTCATGGGCATCGTGGACGGCATCGACCACGGCCTGGGCACCCTTTGGCATGTCGGACAGTCGCACGGCAATTCGACCTAAAATAAGAATGGTTCGCATTATAGCGGTTGACATGGGTCCTTGGCGATGCCGCGACAAGTCACCGCGTCGCCAGCCCACAGGGCACCTGGCGTTATCATGGGGTCTGTCACTGCCGGCCGGAAGCCCCGCATGTACGAGACCATCACCACCAGCCGCAGCAACGGACTGGCCCGCATCACGCTGAACCGTCCCGAACTGCACAACGCCTTCAACGCTGCCCTGGTCATGGACCTGACCCATGCGCTGGAGGCCGCCGAGCACGACGACGGCGTCGAGGCGGTGCTGCTGAGCGGGGCCGGCAAGAGCTTCTGCGCCGGTGCCGACACCCAGTGGATGCGCGGCATGGCCGACGCCAGCGAACTGGAAAACCGCGAGGACTCGCTGCGCCTGGCGCGCATGCTGCGGGTGCTCAACTTCCTGTCCAAGCCGACCATCGCGCGCGTGCACGGCGCGGCCTTCGGCGGCGGCGTCGGGCTGGTGGCCTGCTGCGACATCGCCATCGGCGTCGAAGGCGCCAAGTTCGCCCTGTCCGAGGTCAAGCTCGGCCTGGTGCCGGCGACCATCGCGCCCTACGTGGTCGCGGCGATCGGCCTGCGCCAGGCGCGCCGGCTGTTCGTCACCGGCGAGACCTTCGACGCGCGCCATGCCGCCGACATCGGCCTGCTGCACGAGTGCGTGCCCGCCGAGACCCTCGACGACACCATCGACGGCATCCTCAAGGCCATGCATCGCGGCGCGCCCCTGGCCCGGCGCGAGGCCAAGCGTCTGGCCATGCGCGTGGCCGGCATGGACGAACACGCGGCCAGCAAGGTCGACGCCCGCAATGCCGAGCTCATTGCCAGCCTGCGGGTGGCCGAGGAAGGCCAGGAAGGCCTCGCCGCCTTCCTCGACAAGCGCAAGCCGGCGTGGCTGGACGACGGGGAGTCCACGTGAGTCCGGCGTCACCCGTGATCCACCTGGACGCGGTGCGCATCGAAACGTTCGAAGGTCGAATGCGCTACGGTGACGCCCGCCGTGGGTCGCGCGCGGTTGCCACGGACGCCAAGCTCGGCTTCGGCCTTGACCCCGGCCCGGGCAGGATCGACGCCCATGCCGGCCACGGCCCCGCGCGCATGCGCCACCTCACACGCCGTTCCGACGCTAGCCAATACTGGGAAAACGACTAGATGTTCCAACGCATCCTCATCGCCAACCGCGGCGAGATCGCCTGTCGCGTCATCCGCACCTGCCGCCGCCTGGGCATCGAGACCGTGGCGGTCTATTCCGATGCCGATGCGCAGGCGCAACACGTGCGCCTGGCCGATCATGCCTACCGCATCGGCGAGTCGCGCCCGGCCGATTCCTACCTGCGCGGCGATGCGATCCTGGAGGTGGCACGGCAGTCCGGCGCCCAGGCCATCCATCCCGGCTACGGCTTCCTGTCCGAGAACGCGGCGTTCGCCCGCGCCTGCGCCGAGGCCGGCGTGGTCTTCATCGGACCCAGGCCCGAGAGCATCGAGGCGATGGGCTCCAAGGCCGAGGCCAAGGCCTTGATGGGTCGCCACGACGTGCCGCTGGTGCCCGGCTACCACGGCGCGGACCAGGATCCGGCGCACCTGGCCGAACAGGCCCGTGCCACCGGCTTCCCGCTGATGATCAAGGCCGCGGCCGGCGGCGGCGGCAAGGGCATGCGCATCGTGCGCGAGGAAAGTGATTTCGCCGATGCGCTGGCCGCCGCGCAGCGCGAATCGCAGTCGGCCTTCGGCGACGCGCGGGTGATCCTGGAGCGCTACGTCGAACACCCGCGTCACATCGAGTTCCAGGTCTTCGGCGACAGCCACGGCCACGTCATCCACCTCAACGAGCGCGAGTGCTCGGCCCAGCGCCGCTACCAGAAGGTGCTGGAGGAGACGCCCTCGCCGTTCCTCGACCCCGAGCGACGCGCGGCCATGGGCGCCGCCGCGGTGGCCGCGGCGAAGGCCGTTGACTACGTCGGCGCCGGCACCGTGGAGTTCATCGTCGGCGCCGACGGCGACTTCTACTTCATGGAGATGAACACCCGCCTGCAGGTCGAGCACCCGGTCACTGAACTGACCCTCGGCCTGGACCTGGTCGAGTGGCAGTTGCTGGTGGCTGCCGGCGAGCCGTTGCCGCTGGCACAGGAGGCCATCCACGCCACCGGCCATGCCATCGAGGTGCGCCTCTACGCCGAGGACCCGGAACAGAACTTCCTGCCCGGCTCCGGGCGCCTGCAACGCCTGCGCCTGCCCGCCGCATCGGACCACGTGCGCCTGGATGCCGGCGTGGTCGAGGGCGACACGGTGACCATCTTCTACGACCCGATGATCGCCAAGCTGATCGTGCACGATGTCGACCGCCCGCACGCGCTGCAGCGACTGCGCGCCGCGCTGGCCGCCAGCGACATCGTCGGACCCAAGTCCAACATCGCCTTCCTCGAGCGCCTGGCCCGGCACCGATCGGTGGTCGAGGCCACCATCGACACCGGCTACCTGGACCGCCACCTGGACGACTTCGTGCCCGGCGACGCGCCGCTGCCGGCCCGTGCGCTGTTCGCCGCGGCCACCGCGCTGCTGCTGGAGGACGAATGCCGCGCCGCGGGCCGCGCCGACCCGGCCGATCCGCATTCGCCGTGGGCCCGCGCCGACGCCTGGCGCATCGGCCACGCGGGCAAGCGGATCGTGGCGCTGATGCACCGCGGCCAGCGCCTGGAAGTCGACGCGCACGGGCACGCCGGCCGGTACCACCTGCGTCACGACGGCGACGAGGCACGCGTGGAGAACGCCCGCATCGACGGCGATGCCCTGGCGTTGAACATCGACGGCATCGCGCATCGCCTGCCTCTGCTGAGCGGCGACGATCGCGCGGTCGTGCACGTGGACGGCATCCGCCACGTGTTCGAACACGCGCCGGCCTTCGTCGCGGACGTCGGCGAAACCGCCGGCGGCGACCGCGTGCTGGCGCCGATGCCGGGCCGCATCGTGCTGGTCCGCGCCGCGGCCGGCGACGCGGTGGCCGAGGGCGACGAACTGCTGGTGATGGAGGCGATGAAGATGGAGCTGTCGCTGAAGGCGCCACGCGCGGGCACCATCGAGACCCTGGCCGCGGTGGAAGGTGAGTTTGTGGAAGCGGATGCCATCCTCGTGGCGTTTGCGGCGGATGCGTGATGACGCCGATGGGATCTGCCGCGAGCCTGGAGATCGCCTTGGTTGGTCTTGCGACCGTACCTGGTCGCCGTCGTGGATGGCGTGCGGCCAGGGTGAGGCTTGAAGTGGGCGGGTTCAGCAGCCAGCTTGGGGATGGCGGTGTTTGTTTTTGCGATCGTCCGTGATCGCCGTTGCAGGTGGCTTGCGGCCAGCCTTGAGGCTTGAAGTTGGTGGGTCTTGCGGCCAGCTTGGGGATGGCGGTGTTTGTTTTTGCGATCATCCATGATCGCCGTTTTAGGTCGTCGTCCGAGAATGCGCATGGCGCGCTTTGTGGAAACACCAGAAGCGGCCATCCATGGCCGCACTTTTCGAACAGCGTCGTGCTTGGGTGGGTTTCTGGTTTATGAGCAAATTTCCTGACAGCGTTCGCATCGTCGAGGTCGGCCCGCGTGACGGGTTGCAGAACGAGAAGACCATCGTTCCGGCGGCGGTGAAGATCGAGCTGATCGAGCGGCTGGTCGACTGCGGGCTGAAGACCGTCGAGGCGACCAGCTTCGTCTCGCCCAAGTGGGTGCCGCAATTGGCCGACGCGGCCGAGGTCTACAGCGGCATCCGCAAGCGCGAGGGCGTCGCCTACCCGGTGCTGGTGCCCAACGAGAAGGGCTACGCACGGGCGCGGGAGGTCGGCGTCACCGAGATCGCCGTGTTCAGCGCCGCCAGCGAGGCCTTCAACCGCAAGAACATCAACGCCTCCATCGACGAATCCATCGAGCGATTCATGCCCGTCCTGGAACGCGCCCGCGCCGACGGCGTCAAGGTCCGAGGTTATGTCTCCACCGTGCTCGGCTGTCCCTACCAGGGCGAGGTCCCGCTGGCCGACGTGGTCCGCGTGGCCGAGCGCCTGCATGCGCTGGGCTGTTACGAGATATCGCTCGGCGACACCATTGGCGTGGGCACGCCGGAGAAGGCGCGCGCGATGCTGCGGGCGGTCGCCGCGGCCGTGCCCGTCAATGCGCTCGCCGTGCATTTCCATGACACCTACGGCCAGGCCCTGGCCAACATCCACGCCTGCCTGGAAGAAGGCGTGGCGGTGGTCGACAGCGCCGTGTCCGGCACCGGCGGCTGCCCCTACGCCCGGGGCGCCACCGGCAATGTCGCCACCGAGGACGTGGTGTACATGCTGCACGGCATGGGCATCGCCACCGGCATCGACCTCCAGGCGCTGGTGGCGACCGGGCAATGGCTCTCCGCCAAGCTCGGCCGCAGCACCTCGAGCAGGGTGGCGCGCGCCATGGCAGACGGCTGAAACAGCGCTTCGGCGCCACTTTCCACCGCGCCGATCCGCGATGCTAGACTGTCCCCGCCACTGGCGATGGGGGTCGCGGGCTGCATCGGAGATCCGGATGCGCAAGAAGCTGCCAGACGAGCAAGTCACCTCGGTGACGTCCGCGAACACGGGCGCCACGAGCCGGCGCGCATTCGGCATGGGCATCACCGACCAGGATGCGTCGGGCGGCGATCCGGTCAACCGCTTCCACAACCTGCTCGATGCGGTGCCCGACGCGGTCACCCTGCATGACGACAACGGCACCATCCTGGATGCCAACACCGCGGCCGCGCGCATCTTCGGCTACCCGCTGGAGGAACTGCGTGGGATGAACGTGCGCGACCTGAACCCCAGCCTGCCCGAGGACCACATGGTCTCGGTCATGCGGATGCACGAGACCGGCGAACCGTTCAGCGTGGTGGGCATGAACCAGCGCGCCGACGGCAGCACCTTCCCCGTCGAGGTGCACTCGAGCATCTTCTTCGATGACGGCAAGCCGCGCATCATCGCCGTGGCGCGCGACATCACCAGCCGCATGGAGACCGAGCGCCAGCTGCGCGCCTCGGCCGATCACCTGCGGCGCCAGGCGCGCATCGACGCGCTGACCCGCCTGCCCAACCGCGACACCATGCTGGAGGCCATCCACGTGGCCCTGGGCAATGCCGAGGACCAGGCGCGCCCCGCGGTGCTGTACATCGACCTCGACCGCTTCAAGATCCTCAATGACATGCTCGGCCACAATGCCGGCGACCGGCTGCTGCAGGCCGCGGCCGAACGTCTGCGCATGTGCTGCGGCGACAGCGCCTCGTGCGGTCGCTACGGCAACGACGAATTCATCGCCCTGCTGCCGCGGTGCGGCAGGCATGCCCAGGCGCGCGCGCTGGCCCAGCACATCACGCGGGCCTTCGAGCGGCCGTTCGAACTGGACGGCGAGGCCTTCGTCCTCACCACCTCGATCGGCATCGCCAGCTACCCCACCCACGGCCACACGCCGGAAAACCTGATCCGCCACGCCGACATCGCCATGCACGAAGCCAAGCGACGCGGCCGGCATACCTTCCGCGACTACGACGAGGCGCTCTCGCAGCAGGCCGGCATGAGCAACCAGATCGAGACCCAGCTGCGCCTGGCGCTCGATCACGACGAGCTGTGGCTGGCTTTCCAGCCGAAGATATCGCTGCGCGACAACCGGGTGATCGGCGTCGAGGCCCTGCTGCGCTGGCGCAGCGCGCAGTTCGGCGACGTGCCGCCTTCGGACTTCATCCCGCAGGCGGAAAGTTCCGGCGAGATCGTGCGCATCGGCGCCTGGGTGGTCGATGCCGCCTGCCGCCAGCTGCGCGCCTGGCACGATGCCGGCCTGGACCTGCAGAGCATCGCCGTCAACGTGTCGTTCCGCCAGCTGCTCAGCGGCACCTTCATCGACAGCGTCAAGGCCGCCCTTGATGCCCATGGCCTGCCCGGCAACGCGCTTGAGCTGGAAATGACCGAGCGCATCCTGATCGACGAGGCGCCCGATACCCTGGACACCTTCACCGCGCTCAAGCGCATGGGCGTGCGCCTGTCGATCGACGATTTCGGCGAGGGCTATTCCTCGTTCAACTACCTGCGCCACCTGCCCATCGACAGCGTCAAGATCAGCCACAGCTTCATGCAGGGCATACCGTCCCAGCGCGCCGACAACGCCATCTGCGAGGCCATCGTGCGCATTGCCGCCAGTCTCGGCCTGACCGTGGTCGCCGAGGGCGTGGAAACCGAGGAGCAACGGGCCTTCCTCGACGGCATCGCCACCGACGAGGCGCAGGGCTACCTG
Organism: uncultured Gammaproteobacteria bacterium; assembly: GCA_963821885.1. Taxonomy (GTDB): domain Bacteria; phylum Pseudomonadota; class Gammaproteobacteria; order Xanthomonadales; family Rhodanobacteraceae; genus Oleiagrimonas. The sequence goes on from CAWGFN010000004.1 coordinate 47,345, forward strand.
TTCGCTCGGCCGCTGCCGGCCGAGCAGGTGCCGGACTTCCTGGCCACCTGGAACCGCCGGCGCGGCGACGCCGACTGAGTCCCAGTCGCGCGGCCGTCTCGGTTAAAATGGCGGTTTTCCATCCTCGGGAACCGACCATGCAACTGAACCAGATCAAGGCCGTCATCACCGGCGGCGCCTCCGGACTCGGCCACGCCGTCGCCCGCCACCTGGTCGCCAATGGCGGCAGCGTCGCCCTGTTCGACGTCAACGAGGAAAAAGGCCAGGCCGCGGCCGCCGAACTGGGCGATGCCGCCAGCTTCCACCGCACCGACGTCACCTCCGAGGATGGCGTGGTCGCCAGCCTGGACGCCGCGAAGGCCGCCATGGGCGGCATCAACGCGGTGATCAACTGCGCCGGCATCCTCGGCGCCGGCCGCGTGCTCGGCCGCGAGGCGCCCATGGCGCTGAGCAACTTCAGCACCACGGTCATGGTCAACCTGGTCGGCAGCTTCAACGTCGCCAAGTCCGCCGCCAACCTGATGCAGCACAATGAGGCCGGCGAGGACGGCGAGCGCGGCGTGATCATCAACACCGCGTCGGTGGCCGCCTACGAGGGCCAGATCGGCCAGGCCGCCTACTCGGCCTCCAAGGGCGGCGTGGTCGGCATGACCCTGCCGATGGCGCGCGAACTGTCGCGCTTCGGCATCCGCGTGGCCACCATCGCCCCGGGCATCTTCTGGACCCCGATGGTCGACGGCATGCCCGAGGCCGTGCAGGAGTCCCTGTCGGCATCGATCCCGTTCCCCTCGCGCCTGGGCAAGCCGGAGGAATACGCCAGCCTGGCCGCCTACATCCTGACCAATCGCTACATCAACGGCGAGACCATCCGCCTGGACGGCGCGGTGCGCCTGCAGCCCAAGTGATCCCGGCGCCGGGGCGCCACACGCGTCCCGGCGTCACGCTCGCCTTTCCATCCTGCCCAACCCCTCTCCGGCGCCCACACCCATGAAAGCCTCCGACATCAAGCGCGGCAACGTCGTCGAACACAACGACACCGTCTATCAGGTTCGCGACATCGAACGCAGCGCGCCGACCGCGCGTGGCGGCAACGTCACCTTCCGCTTCACCATGTACGCCATCCCCGGCGGACAGAAGTACGACCTCAGCCTGCGTGCCGACGACGACCTCAAGGAAGTCGAGCTTCTGCGCCGCCAGGCCAGCTACTCGTACATGGAGGGCGACGCCTTCGTGTTCATGGATGCCGAGGACTTCACCCAGTACCTGCTGGCGCCGGAGCTGGTCGGCGACAACGCCGGCTACATCGTCGACGGCCTGGAGAACTGCTACGTGCAGCTGATCGACGATGCGCCGGTCGGCCTGCAGGTGCCGGCCACGGTGGTGCTGACCGTCACCGACACCGCCCCCGAGCTCAAGGGCGCCAGCGCCACCAAGCGCGCCAAGCCGGCCACCCTGGAGACCGGCCTGGAAATCCAGGTGCCCGAGTACATCACCATCGGCGAACGCGTCCAGGTCAACACCATGACCGGCGAATTCTCCGGCCGCGCCTGAGCGGGCCGGAGATATACTGATTCCCCGACTCCGCAAGGGAATGCGCGCATGTCCATGCTCTCGCTGATCGCGATGCTTGCCCTGGCCACGGCACCCGCGGCCACGGCACCCGTTCCGCCGGCAGCCACGCAGGGCGCATGCACGATCGTCTACGGCGACACCTGGGGCTTCATGGTCGACGTGCCTCCGGGCTGGTCCAGCGCATGCGGTGATCGGGCCATGGCACAAACCGCGCTGACGCTGTGGCCGTCTGACGAATCGCCGAATGCGCTCGAAGCGCTGATGTACGTGTCGGTGTCCATGCCCAAGGGCCGGTCCCTTGATGCCTTCGTCCATGGCGATCTGGCCCGATACACGAAGGGGGACGTCACGCCGGGATCGACATCAGCAAACCAGCCGGCCATGCACGTGGATGGCATCGAGCGCATTTCATCCGGTCGCCGTCTGGTCCACATCGCCCATACCGATGGCGATCGCGACGAGCTGGTGGCCTACATCAAGGGTCCGACAGCCTATTTCATCCTGGTCCTGAGCACGCAATCGCCAGCCATGACCGCGAGATACCGCCCTGCGTTCAAGGCGACGCTGGACAGTTTCGACCCGCTGAGCGTGAAAATCGAAGGCGCCAGCAAGACCACCGCGCGCAAGCACTGACCAACCGATGTCGCCCCATGGGGTGCAGGCCGCGCGGGCAGCCTCTACACTCACGCCATGCTGAAGATCGACACCCACAGCCACATCCTGCCGCGTGACTGGCCGAACCTGTCGGAGAAGTTCGGCGAGCCGCGCTTCCCGGTGATGACGCACACCGGCGGCCACCACCGCATCTACCGCGGCGGCAAGTTCTTCCGCCAGGTATGGGATTCGGCCTTCGACATCGACACGCGGATCGCCGAGTACGCCGCGCACGGCGTCGACGTGCAGGTGATCTCGACCGTGCCCGTGCTGTTCTCGTACTGGGCGCGCGGCCACCAGGCCCTGGAGCTGCACACCTTCCTCAACGACCACTGCGCCGGACTGTGCCGCGACCATCCGCGCAACATCGTCGGCATCGGCACGGTGCCGCTGCAGTCGCCGAACCTGGCGATCCGCGAAATGGAACGCTGCGTCGACCAGCTGGGCCTTGCCGGCGTGCAGATCGGTTCGCACTGCAACGAATGGAACCTGGACGCGCCGGAACTGTTCCCGTTCTTCGAGGCCGCCGCCGACCTCGGCGCGGCGATCATGGTCCACCCGTGGGACATGATGGGCCGCGACACCATGCCCAAGTACTGGCTGCCGTGGCTGGTCGGCATGCCGGCCGAGCAATCGCGCGCGGCCTGCAGCCTGATCTTCGGTGGCGTGCTGGAGCGCCTGCCGAAGCTGCGCATCATGTTCGCCCATGGCGGCGGCAGCTTCCCGTTCACCATCGGCCGCATCGAGCACGGCTTCAACATGCGCCCGGACCTGGTCGCCAAGGACAACGCCCGCAACCCGCGCGAATACTTCCCGCGGCTGTTCTTCGATTCCTGCGTTCACGACCCGCAGGCGCTGGCCTACCTGCTCGACGTGGTCGGCCACGACCGCGTGATGCTGGGCACCGACTACCCGTTCCCGCTGGGCGAGCAGGAGCCGGGCTCGGGCATCGAGGCGCTGGAGCTGGACGAAGCGGCCAACGCGCGCCTGATGCACGGCACCGCGCTGGAGTGGCTGGGCCTGTCCAGGTCGCTGTTCGAAGCGCCGGACGCCGCCGCGACCGCATGAGCATGCCGGCACCCCTCACCTTCCGCCTTTTCCTGGACGATTGATGACCGCTCCCTTTGAAGCCACCGCCGAATGGGCCGCGCAGGCCGATCGCGACGACCCGCTGCGCGACTTCCGCGACCGCTTCCTGATTCCCCCGCACGGCGACGGCGACACGCTGTACTTCTGCGGCAACTCGCTGGGCCTTCAGGCGCGCGGCGTGCGCCAGGCCATCAACGACGAGCTCGACTACTGGGGCGAGCTGGGCGTGGAAGGCCACTTCAAGGGCCGCCTGCCGTGGATGGACTACCACGAGTTCGTGCGCGAGCACCTGGCCGAGGTGGTCGGCGCCTCGATGTCCGAGGTGGTGGCCATGAACACGCTCAGCGTGAACCTGCACCTGCTGATGGTCAGCTTCTACCGGCCCACCCGCGAGCGCTCGAAGATCATCATCGAGGAAGGCGCCTTTCCCAGCGACCGCTACGCGGTGGAATCGCAGATCCGCTTCCACGGCTTCGATCCGGCCACCGCGCTGATCGAGCTGGCGCCGGACGAGCCCAACGGCACCCTCTCCATGGCCGCCATCGAGCGCGCCCTGGCCGAGCACGGCGACAGCACCGCGCTGGTCATGCTGCCCGGCATCCAGTACCGCACCGGCCAGGCCTTCGACCTCAAGGCCATCACCGCGCTGGGCCACGCGCGCGGCTGCACGGTCGGCTTCGACCTGGCGCACGCGGCCGGCAACCTGCCGCTGGCGCTGCACGACAGCGGCGCGGACTTCGCCGTGTGGTGCCACTACAAGTACCTCAACGGCGGACCGGGCGCGGTCGGCGGCGCCTTCGTGCACGAGCGCCATGCGCGCGGCGACCTGCCGCGCTTCGCCGGCTGGTGGGGCCACAACAAGGACACGCGCTTCCAGATGGGCCCGCACTTCGACCCCACGCCGGGCGCCGAGGGCTGGCAGCTGTCCAACCCGCCGATCCTGGCGCTGGTGCCGCTGCGCATCTCGCTGGACCTGTTCCACGAGGCCGGCATGGATCGCCTGCGGGCCAAGTCCGAGCGCCTGACCGGCTACCTGGAATGGCTGGTCGACACGCAGCTGGCCGGGGTGCTCGAGGTGGTGACCCCGCGCCAGCCCGAACGTCGCGGCGCGCAGCTGTCGATCCGCGTGGAAGGCGGGCGCGAGCGTGGCCGTGCGCTGTTCGAGCAGCTGGTCGACGATGGCATCATCGGCGACTGGCGCGAGCCGGACGTCATCCGCATCTCGCCGGTGCCGATGTACAACCGCTTCCAGGACTGCCTGGGCTTCGTGCAGGCGGTGCAGGCCTGGCACCGCGGCTGAGGACTCATCCGCCGGCGTTGAGATACCACAACGAGGCATTGAGCACGCTGGCGAAGCTGACCCAGGCCACGTAGGGCACCATCATCCAGCCGGCCAGCCGCTCGCGGCGCCAGAAGGCCACCGTGGTGGCCACGATCAGCGCCAGCAGGATGAGGATTTCGACCAGCGCGGCGCCCAGCAGGTGGCGGCCGAAGAACAGCCATGACCAGGCCGCGTTGAGCACCAGCTGGGCCAGCCACAGCATGATCGCGGGCCGCAGTCCGGCCCGCCGCCAGACCCGCCAGGCCGCCACGGACATCAGCGCATAGAGCACGCCCCACACGGGCGCGAAGATCCAGTTGGGCGGATTGAAGGGCGGCTTGACCAGCAGCGCGTACCACGCGCCCGGCATGAAACGACTGCCGATGAATGCAGCCGTGAATGCAAGCAGCAGGAAGACCAGCAACGAGAACCAGCGGCGCATGCATCACTCCTCGAGCCCGGAAGCGCCGGGCACATGGCCTTTACGCAGGCCGCGCGCGCCCGGATGCGGGTGTTCGGGCGACCGTCCACGGCGTTCGCCGGGGTGGACGAAAGCCTACCGCATTCGATGCTAAGGTTAGCAATCGCCCCATCCCCAAACCAGCCAAGTCATTGCCATGCCGAGATATCTTCTTGCAGTCGCTGCCTGCGTGGTCATCGCGGCGATGCCGGTCGCGCGGGCCGGCACGCCACCCCAGGACAAGGGATCGATTCCCGCATCGGCGCTGGACGCCACCGCGCCACCGACCACGCGCGCCCAGCTGGCCGCCGCCCGCCCCGTGCAGGCGCGTCACGCGATGGTGGTCACCGCGCAGCACCTGGCCACGCAAGGTCGGCGTGGACATCCTGCGCAAGGGCGGCAACGCCATCGACGCCGCGGTCGCCGTCGGCTACGCGCTGGCCGTGGTGCATCCGTGCTGCGGCAACATCGGCGGCGGTGGCTTCATGGTCGTGCACCTGGCCGGCGGCAAGACGGTGTTCCTCGATTTCCGCGAAAAGGCCCCGCTGAAGGCCACGCCGACGATGTTCCAGGATGCCGAGGGCAACGTGGTCAAGGGCCGCAGCACCCATACCTATCTCGGCGTCGGCGTGCCGGGCACCGTGATGGGCATGGACGAAGCGCTGAAAACGTACGGCACGATGTCGCTCAAACAGGTCATGGCGCCGGCCATCGCGCTGGCCCGCAAGGGCTTCGTGCTGCAGCAGGGCGACGTCAACATCCTGCACGAGCGCAGCAAGGATTTCGCCGCCCACCCCAACGTCGCGTCGACCTTCCTCAACCACGGCAAGCCCTACCAGGTCGGCGACCGCCTGGTGCAGCCCGAACTGGCGCACACGCTCGAGCTGATCGCCGACAAGGGCACGCGCGTGTTCTACAGGGGCGCCATCGCCCGCGCCGTGGTCAAGGCCAGCGACGCCAACGGCGGCCTGCTGAGCATGCGCGACTTCGCCGACTACACCGTCAAATGGAACAAGCCCGTCGACTGCGAGTACCGCGGCTACACCATCATGTCCTCGCCGCCACCCAGCTCCGGCGGCACGACCATCTGCCAGATCCTCCAGATCATCAAGCCCTACCCCTTCGCCAAGTGGGGCTACGGGTCGGTCAAGACCATCCACTACCTGGTCGAGGCCGAGCGCCGCGCCTTCGCCGACCGCAACACCTACCTCGGCGACCCGGCCTTCGTGCGCAATCCGATCGACACCCTGCTCTCGCCCGCGCACGTGGCCCGCATGCGCGCCGGCATCCAGGCCGATCGCGCGACACCGTCCAGCGAGATCCACGGCAGCCTCGGCGCCGCCGAGGGCCGGCACACCACGCATTACTCGGTGGTCGACGCCAAGGGCAACGCGGTCAGCGTCACCTACACCATCAACTATCTGTTCGGCGTGGGCCGGATCGCCGGCGACACCGGCTTCTTCCTCAACAACGAGATGGACGACTTCACCTCCAAGCCCGGCGTGCCCAATTCGTTCGGCCTGGTGCAGGGCAGGATCAACCAGATCGAGCCCGGCAAGCGCCCGCTGAGCTCGATGTCGCCGACCATCGTGCTGCGCAAGGGCAAGCTGTTCATGGTCACCGGCAGCCCGGGGGGCTCGACCATCATCTCGACCACGCTGGAAAGCATCCTCAACGTCGTCGACTTCGGCATGAACATGCAGCAGGCTGTGGATGCCCCGCGCGTGCACAACCAGTGGTATCCGGACGTGGTCTTCAACGAGCCGGGACTGATGACGCCCAAGGTCCAGTCCACGCTGGAGAAGATGGGCTACAAGTTCAAGACCGTGAAGTCCTGGGGCGCCGACGAGGCCATCCTGGTGCAACCCGAAGACCAGGCTCCTGGAAGGCGCCAACGACCGCCGTCGACCCGCGGGCCTCGCCGCCGGCTACTGAGTCCCCCGCCCCCGGGGGAGCACCGGTCGCCCTGCCTGACAGCGGTCACGCCCGCCGCGGCAACCCAATTAACGCCTACGAACGATTGCGCGCCTACGCACAACCGTGTATGAACGGGTCCAGGCGTCTCACCTTGAATTGACGCCCGCCGGTTCAGCAGGGAAAGACCGGCACGTGCCCGCCGCAAGGGGCGCACGCTGGAGGTCGCGGAGGAAGCGATGCAGCCGGTCAGCAGGAGCGAGAAGGGATGCTGAGGCCCAGGGAATCGGCAGCCGCCATGCTGGTGGTTCTGGCGCTGCTTCTCGTGCCGTGCTCCATGACGGCACATGCGGCTCCGAAGACGTTGCGCGTGGTCGCCGCCGACAATTACCCCCCATACCTGTTCATCGGCCCCGACGGCAAGACCGAAGGCTACCGCGCGGACCTGTGGAAGCTGTGGTCGCAGAAGACCGGCATCGACGTGCAACTGGAGCCGATGCAGTGGGCACGCGCCCAGTCCCGGATGCGCAACGGCCAGGCGGACGTGATCGACATGATCTTCCGCACGCCCACGCGCGACCAGCTGTACGCGTTTTCCGCTGCCTACGCCACGCAGAATGTCGGCATCTACGTCGACCACTCGATCCAGGGCATCCATGACGCCGATTCGCTGCGCGGATTCAAGATCGGCGTCCAGCTCGGCGACGCCTGCATCGACCAGTTGGCCAGCAAGGGCATCGCCCCCCGCGACATGGTCACCTACCCCGATTACACCAGCATGTTCGCCGCCGCCAAGACCGGCGACGTCAAGATCTTCTGCATGGATGACGATCCGGCCAGCTACTACCTCTACCTGTACCGCGACCAGCTGGCGTTCGCCCACGCGTTCACCCTGTACCAGGGCCACTTCCACTGGGCCGTGGACCACGGCGACCAGGCCACCTACGACCTGGTCGCGCGGGGCATGGCGCGCATCACGCCCGAGGAACGGGCGGCGCTGAAGCGCAAGTGGCTCACCAAGCCCGTCCACTATTACGCCTACGCCCGCAACATCCTGCTGGTGGTGCTGGCCGCACTGGGCGTGTTGATCCTGGCCCTGGCCTGGATCTGGATCCTGCGCCGGGCCGTGCGCAGGCGCACCATGGAAATCCAGGAGAAGAACGCCCTGCTCCTGGATCAGTCGCAAAAGCTCGAGAATGACCAATCCAGGATGCGCACGCTGTTCGAACAAAGTCCGGATGCGATGTGGATGAAGGACAACCATGGCGTCTACATCGAATGCAATGCACGTGCCTGCGAGCTCCTCGGCCGTCCACGGGAAGCCATCATCGGCACCAGCGACGACAGCCTGCAGGTACCCACCGATCTCATGAAGAGAGTGTCCAGATTCGATGCTCGCATCCGCCGCACTGGAAAGATGCAGAGCGAGGAATTCCCGTTCACCGATGCCCAGGGCAAGGCACGCACCATGGAGCTTGCCAAGGTTCCGATCCATGGTCCCGACGGCCAGATCAACGGCCTGCTGGGCGTGGCCAGGGACATCACGGCGCGACGCCGGGCCGAACGCGAGCTGCGCATCGCCGCCGTGGCCTTCGACAGCCAGGACGGCATTGCGATCTGCCGCGCCGACGGGTCGATCGAACGCGTCAATGAGGCCTTTACCGCGCTCACCGGCTTTTCCGCGCAGGAGGCCGCGCATTTCACGCTGATGCAGCTGGTCGGCTCGAGCCTGAACAACGAGGACGTCAACCTGCAGGTCGACTTGAGCATCCAGGACGGCATGACCTGGAGCGGCAAGGTCTGGATCAGTCCGCGCCAGGGCGTGCTGCGCTTCGTGCGCCTCACCGCATCGGGTGTACGCGACGACGCGGGCGCCCTGCTCTACATCGTCTACACCCTGCACGACCTGACCGCCGAGACCGAAGCCCGGGCGCGGATCGAACACCTGGAAAAGTACGACCATCTGACCGAACTACCCAACCGGTCCCTGCTGGAAGAACACATCCGCGAGGTCAATAACCAGGTCAGCGCCTCCAGCATCGATGATCTGTGCCTGGGTACGCTCCTGTTGATCGGCCTGGACAACTTCGCCACGCCGAACACCACCCATGGCCACCGGATCGGCGACCGCATCCTGCAGCAATCGGCGCAACGCATGCTGCGACTGAAACCGGCAGACAGCACGCTGGCCCGTTTCAGCGGCGACGTGTTCGCCCTGCTCATTCCCTGCTGCGCGCAAACGCGAAGCGAGAAAGCCGAGGACGCCATGCGGCTGGCACGAACGCTGTGCGAGACGCTGGCCAAGCCCTATGCGTTCCCCCGGATCGGCGAGGTGGTCTGCACCGCCAGTATCGGCGTGAGCCTGATCTGCGCGCCGGTGCACTCGGCCGACATCCTGCTGGGCCAGGCGGAACTGGCGATGTACCAGGTCAAGCACAACGGCAAGAATGCCGCGCAGCTTTTTGAACCCAGGATGCAGCGTGACCTGGAGGCGCGCCAGAGCTTGGCCAGGGAACTGCGCACGGCCGTGACATCGAACCAGTTCGTGCTGCATTTCCAGCCGCAGGTGGACACCGAGGGCCGGATCGTCGGCGCCGAGGCGCTGCTGCGCTGGAACCACCCCGAACATGGCTTGCTGGCGCCTTCGACATTCATCGACGAGGCCGAGTCCTCGGGCCTGATCGAGCCGATCGGTCGGCTCGTGCTGCAACAGGCCTGCCTGCACCTGGCCGCCTGGCATGCCGTCCCCGAGCTTCGCGATCTGATACTTGCGGTCAACGTCAGTCCACGCCAATTCCGTCAGGCCGATTTCGTCGAAAGCGTGGCCGGCATCGTGACGAGTTTCGGCGTGGACGTGCGGCAACTCAAGCTGGAAATCACCGAGCACTCGGCGATGGAGGACATCGACGACGCCGCGGCCAAGCTTCACGCGCTGCAGGACCTTGGCGTGAAGGTGTCCCTGGACGATTTCGGCACCGGAAGCTCCTCGCTGGCCTACCTGACACGGCTGCCGCTGGACCAGCTCAAGATCGACAAGTCCTTCGTGCAGAGGCTTCCCGATGCCCGCAACGATGCCCATCTGGCCCGCAGCATCCTCGGCATGGCGCGCGGCATGGGGCTGGAAGTGGTCGCCGAGGGCGTGGAAACGCAGGCACAGTTCGCCTTCCTGCGCGACCACGGCTGTCAGCTGTTCCAGGGCTATCTGTTCGGCAAGCCGCTGCCGCTGGCTGCATTCGAGACGCTGCTGCATCAGCCCCTCAAGCTGAGCGAGACGCCGCACTGACGGCCTGATGGCGCTCGACCCTCACCCAGGCGAGGACGGTTCGCCCCCTTGCCATGGCCTGCCATCAGAACCAGACATGCCAGGCACACGCTTCCTTGTCATGCTGCAGACCGCCCAGCTTGTGCCGTTCGCGACGCAGGCCCCGAATCGGGTCATCGCCATCGTGGACCATGCACGGATACTGCTGCGGCGCACCCATGAGAGCGACTTCGAGAAGACGCACCCGCCGGGGTTGCCTCGCGCCACGGCCGCGCCCCCGGCGGGCGTCGTCCGGCAGGAACTTCCGCCGGGCGCTAGACTCCCAATGCATGAAGCGCGCGCCTTGCGCGCACGTCCCACGGATCCGCCCATGCTCGCCACGCCAATGAAGGCCGCTTGTCTCGCGCTGCTGGTCTGCGCGCCCGCGCTGGCGCAGTCGACCCGGCACAAACCGCTCAACCTGGAACTGCCGCCCCAGGACATCCCGGCCACGGCCTCCAGCGCCCATGGCAAGGCCAGCGCGACGCCCGTGAACCCGGCCGCGCAGCCGGGCGTGTACTACGGCGATACCAGCGGCCGCCCGCCGCGCCGCCATCTGTCGACCTGCGACGATGCCACCTACAACCAGGCCCAGGTCCACGGCAGCGTGGGCGCCGGGGTGGCCGCCGGCAATCACGTCAGCGGCAGCTACCGGTACGGCACGGCCAACCTCAGCAAGGCCTTCGGCAGCTGCGCGCATCCGACCGGCAGCATCCACCTGAGCGTCGGCGTCGGCACGAGCACGATGAACGGCCCCAGGCCGCACCATTAATTATTTTAAATACAGTTACTTGTCGTATTTTCTTGATGCTGGGTCGCGACGGCGATCCGTGGCCCCGGGGTTTCAGCGCAGGCTGCCGCAAGCGTCGGGCAGGTCCTTGCCGGGGATGTCCATGCTCATGCAGTGCCACCTCACCGGCCTGCCGTGCAGCGCCACCGGCACCAGCATCAGCGTCCGACCGCGCAGCGGTTCGGCGGCATCGGTGTCGTCGAAGGTCATGATGATGACCCCCTTGAGAATACGCACGCCGCTCAGGTGCGGGATGTGCATGTCCGCGGGCAGGCCGGCTTCCTCGCTGTCCTTCGGCAAGCGGTGCTGGTCGCGCTGGAACGACGCGACGGCACGCTTGGGCGTACCCATCGATGCCAGTACCTGACTGACCTGCCCCTGCACGTCCTCGCTGTGCCGGAACGACATGGACAGCCACGCCACCGTCGCGACCACGACCAGGGCCACGCCCCCCCAGAACAGGCCGCCCCTGAACTTGCCGGGCGTACGAGGCGGCGGCACTTCCTTCACCCCCGCGGTGCGCAGTGCGCGCTCGCGCACGCTGGTATCGCCGTCATCGGGCCGGGTGAGCAGATCCTTGAACATGACCAGCAGGAAGAAGACCAGCGTCAGCGTGAACACGCTGCCCGCCACCACGATCAACCAGAACCCGATGGGACTGCTGTCGTGGTTGAAGCACAGCAAACGCATCGAGTAGAGGGTTTGGGTGCAGGCCACGCCGCGGAGTCCATGGGCCACGGTCGAGGCGAAACTGGCGATGAAGTACATCTCGCCGCCCAGCAGCATCAGGAACACGGCGAGCCTGCGCAGCCTGCGGCGTTCGGGCGCCCACAGGGCCCACAGCGACCACAAAAGCACGCCAAGGCTGGCCACGCCCACGACGACCAAGAAGAAACCGTTGGAAGAAAGAATGTCGAGCAGTGACCTCATGGCGGAACGTCCTTGGTCTCGCGTCGTGCTTCCGGGGCACGCGTCCCGATCGCCGCGGCGGCGAATTCGCAGGCATCACATCTTACATGCCACTCGATGCGTCATCGACTGCGCGCGGCGCGGAGAAAGCCTTGCTGTACATGCCCGAGCGGTCGAAACAGCACACCCGGCGCTTGCCCGAGGCGAGCATGTCGCAGGCGTTGGCGATGCGCCGCACTCGGGTCTCGGGCTTCTTCGCCGAGAGGATCCAGTCGATCCAGTCACGCCGCGCGGTGGCCGTGATGGCCTTCCAGGTCGCCTTCGCCGCGGGCGCCACGGCCAACGCCTTGCGCAGGTCGACCGGCACCCGCGGCTCGGGTTCGCGCTCGCAGGGTTTCATCTCCAGCACCACCGTGTCACCGACATCCGCCTGTGCTGCCGTACGCAACGCGCGCGGCACCTTGAGCCAGTGGCTGCCGGCGCCGTCGGGCTGCACGGTGGCGGTGAAGCCGGCGCCGTTGATCGTGCCGTCAACCGAGCACGGACCGCGCGCCGGCAGCTTGGCGCTGGCCGCCGCCGGCAGCACCAGGAACGCCCAACGGGCGCCCCGCGGCTCGGCCGGACGCAGCAGCCGGGCGCGGACGCGTATCATGGATGCATCACGTGGCATGAATCGCCCCTTCGCGCATATGTCGACACCCGCCTACCCTAGCGCCGGCGCGCGGGCGTGTCAGCCGCGGTTCGCCGACATCGATCCGGAGGAAAGTGCATGAAGACACGCCAGCTCGGCACGCACGGCCCGCAAGTCTCCGCCCTTGGCCTGGGCTGCATGGGCCTGACCCACGCCTACGGCACGCCGGTGGCCACCCGCGATGGCATCGCCCTGCTGCGCGGGGCGGTGGAACGCGGCGTGACCTTCTTCGACACCGCCGAGGTGTACGGCCCCTTCACCAACGAGACCCTGCTCGGCCAGGCCCTGTCGCCACTGCGCGAACAGGTGGTGATCGCCACCAAGTTCGGCTTCGACATCGGTGGCCAGCGCGGCCTCGACAGCCGTCCCGCGCACATCCGCGAGGTCGTCGACGCCTCGCTCAAGCGGCTGGATACCGATTACATCGACCTGCTCTACCAGCACCGCGTGGACCCGAACGTGCCCATCGAGGACGTCGCCGGCACGGTGCGCGAGCTGATCGCCGAGGGCAAGGTGCGACACTTCGGCCTGTCCGAGGCCGGTGCCGACATCATCCGCCGCGCGCACGCGGTGCAGCCGGTCGCCGCGCTGCAGAGCGAATATTCGCTGTGGTGGCGCGAGCCCGAGCGCGAGATCCTGCCGACGCTGGCGGAGCTGGGCATCGGCTTCGTGCCCTTCAGCCCGCTGGGGCGCGGCTTCCTGACCGGCGCCATCGACGCCGCCACCGCCTTCGACGACAACGACTTCCGCCGTGGCCTGCCGCGCTTTAGCGAGGCCGCGCGCTCGGCCAACCAGGGTCTCGTTGAAGCCATCGCCTCGATGGCTAAGGCCAAGCAGGCCACGCCCGCGCAGATCGCCCTGGCCTGGCTGCTGGCGCAGCAGCCGTGGATCGTGCCGATCCCCGGCACGACCAAGCTGCATCGCCTGGAGGAGAACCTCGCCGCCGTCGACATCGAACTGACCGACGACGATCTCACCCGCATCCAACAGGCCCTCGATCGCATCACCGTGCACGGCGCGCGCTATCCGGAGCACATGGAGAAGCAGATCAACCGTTGAGGCCCGCGCCGATTCTGACGGCCATGATCCTCACCGGGCCATCGCCACCGAAGCTGGACATGAACCTAGACAACATCCGCGCCAGCGCGTGACACCGCAGCGGATGCCTCAAGCGCGCAGCGCACGAGGATCCCCAACGCCTCGACCACATCGTCCAGCGGCATCGACGGGGCGTTCGCATGGCGATGAGCCTGCGTGTCCAGCAGCGGGACGTGCACGAACCCGGCGGGCAGTGGCGGGCGCGCGCGGAGCGCGTGGCACAGCGTGTAGAACACCTGGTTGCACACATAGGTGCCGGCGCTGTGCGAGACCTCCGCCGGCAGGCCCGCGGCACGCAGCGCCGCGAGCATGGGCCGGATCGGCAGCGTGCCGAAATAGGCGGCGGGGCCGTCCGCCACCACCGGCACGTCGACGGGTTGCGCGCCGGCGTTGTCGGCGATGCGCGCATCGATGAGGTTAATGGCGACGCGTTCCAGCACGATGCCGGCGTGCTCGCGCGACTCGCCCACGGCGATCACCGCCGCGGGCTCGACGGCGTGCAAGGCTTCGGTCAACGCCCGGGGCGCCTCGGCGAAGACCGTCGGCAGGCAGCGGGTGACGACGCGATGCCCGTCCAGCACCGCGCCCTCCAGCGAACGCACCGCCTCCCAGGCGGCATTGACCGGCTCGCCGTCGAAGGGCGCGAAGCCGGTCAGAAGGACCCTGGGCATGGCGCGATCACTCTCCGTGAGCGGCCACCTCGACGGGCGGCATGCCGGCCGCCTGCAACGTGGCATTCAGCTGCGTCATCGCCTTGCCGGTCAATCCGTGCCACGTCGCCAGCGCCTGCGCGAGGCTGCGCGACAGCTCGGCGTGCGAGGCGCGCGCGTCCTGGCTGGGATCGGCGTCGGCGCCGTCCACGGCGCGCTCCAGCGTGGCCAGCTGGCGGGTCAGCGAATACAGGCTGTCGGTACGCTTGGGCGGCGGACCGGTGTAGTTGCGCGGATCGTGGTGCAACTGCACGCCGGAAACCTCGATCAGCCGCTCGCGCAGATCCGCGGCCTGCGCACGCAGGTCCGGATGGTCACCGAGCGTGCCGATGCGCGCATCCAGCGCATGCACCAGCGGCGCGGCCTCGCCCAGCGCCCGGGCGGCACGCACCTGCTCGGCCTCGACGGTACGCGCCAGCGCGAACTCGCGCTGGTAGGCCGCCTGGGTCATCTTCACCCGCGGGTCCGGCCTGACCGTCAGCGGCTGGCGCAGGGACCGGCCGTCGACGTTCAGCACCACCGTGTAACGACCGGGCACCGCCCACACGCCGTCGCCGGCCGGCCGCCCCGGCTCGCCGCCCTGCGCCGGATAGCGCAGATTCCAGACGAAGCGATGCATGCCCGGCGCGGTGGCCAGGTGCGCGGGCATCCGCACCCATTCGGGCGCATAGGCCAGCTTGGCCGGATCCAGCGACGGCAGCGGGTCGGCGCTGCTGAAATGGCGCACCAGCGCACCGTGCGCGTCGCGCACGTCCAGGGTCACCGGCCCCTTCACGCCCGCCGGCAGCACGTAGTCGATGTTCGCGCCCGACGGCGGGTTGGCCGCCTTCGGCTCGTCCTTGGGCAACGGCGTGCCGGTGAAGCCGGCCGGACGCACGCGGTAGGCGATGGCGGGCTTGAACAGCGTGGCATGCGCGGTGTCGACGCCGTGCATCTGCCGCAAGGCGGTGACGTCGTCCATGATCCAGAAGCCGCGGCCATGGGTGGCGATCACCAGGTCGTTGTCGTGCACGTCGATGTCGCGCACCGAGGTCATCGGCAGGTCCTGCTGCAGCGACTGCCAGTGCGCGCCGTCGTCGAAGGACACGAACATCCCGCGCTCGGTGCCGGCATACAGCAGGCCGCGTCGCACGGGGTCCTCGCGCACCACGTTGACGAAGGCGTTGGCCGGCAGGCCGTCGACGATGGCCGTCCAGTGCGTGCCACCGTCGACGGTGCGATAGATGTAGGGCCGGTCATCGTCCAGGCGATGACGATCGATGGCCAGGTAGGCCACGTTGGCGTCGAAGTGCGAGGGCTCGATGCCGCCGACCTTCGACCACGCCGTCAACGCCTTCGGCGTGACGTTGCGCCAGTGCGCGCCGTCGTCGTCGCTGCGCCAGACCAGGCCGTCGTCGGTGCCCACCCACAGCGCGCCGGCGTGCAGCGGCGAGGGGGCGATGGTGTAGATCACGCCCTTGCGCTTGCCGCCATGCACGTCATCGGCCGCGGTCACCGCGTCCAGGTTGGACGGCACGCCGGGATCGGCGCGGGTCAGGTCCGGGCTGATGCGCTTCCAGTGCTCGCCGCCGTCGGTGGTCTGGAACAGCCGCTGGTTGGCGAAGTACAGCGTGCGCTTGCCGCGCTTGGAGAACGCCAGCGGCAGGGTCCAGGCGCTGCGGTAGTGCGCCGCCGGATAGGCCAGCGTGGGGTCGACGTCGCGGGTCTGTTCAGTGGTGCGGTCGAGCTTGCTGACGGTGCCGCCGTAGACGATGTCCGGATCGTCCGGATCCGGCGCGATCATGCCGCTCTCGCCGCCGGCGGTCACCTCGTGGAACTGCTCCATGGTGATGCCATCATAGGTCGAGGTGCGGCTGGGCAGCGCCACCGCGCCCGAATCCTGCTGCGCGCCGTAGACCCAGTACGGGAACTGGTTGTCGGTGCTGACGTGGTAGATCTGCGCGGTCGGCTGGTTGTACCAGGTCGACCAGGTCTTGCCGCCGTTGAGGGTGATCAGCGCGCCCTGGTCCACGCCCAGCATCTGGTGGTCGGGGTTGGTCGGGTCGATCCACATCTGGTGGAAATCGTCGCCGGTGGGATCGCCCTTGAGCGCGATGAACTGTTTCCCGCCGTCGTCCGAGCGCAGCACGATGGTGTTCATCACGTACACGCGGTCGGCGTTCTTCGGGTCCACCGTGATGCGGCAGAAGTACCAGCCGCGCTGCCAGATGCGCGGGTCGCCGGTGACGTGCTGCCAGTGCGCGCCGCCGTCGTCGGAGCGGTACAGGCCGCCCTCGCCGTGCAGCGCGTCGACGATGGCGTACACGCGATCGGGCTGGCTGGCCGCCACCGCGATGCCGATGCGCCCGGGATGCGCCGGAAAGCCGTGGCCCTGGACCTGCGTCCAGTGGTCGCCGCCATCATGCGAGACATACAGGCCGCTGCCCGGGCCGTTGGACGGCGGATAGACGTTCCACGGCGGGCGCCGGGTCTGCCACAGCGCGGCGTAGATGGTGTGCGGGTCGCCCGGCTTGAAGGCCAGGTCGATGGCGCCGGTGTCGGGCCCCGTGTAGAGCACCTTTTTCCAGTGCGCGCCGCCGTCGGTGGAGCGGAACACGCCGCGCTCGGCATTGGCGCCGTAGGCGTGGCCCAGCGCGGCCACGAACACGGTGTCCGGGTGCGTGGGATCGACCCGCACGCGGCCGATCTGGAAGGTGTCGTCGAGCCCGATGTGCTGCCAGCTCTGGCCGCCGTCGCCGCTGCGGTACATGCCGTGGCCGTGGGCGATGTCCGAACGCATGTCGGCCTCGCCGGTGCCCACGTAGATCACCTTGGGGTCGGACGGCGACACCGCGATGTCACCGATGGAGCCGTCCGGCTGGCCATCGAAGATCGGCTTCCAGGTGCGCCCGGCATCGTCCGTGGCCCACACGCCGCCGTCCACCGCGCCGAACCAGAAATGCCGGCTGTCGCCGGGCACGCCGGTCACCGCCAGCACCCGCCCGCCGCGGAACGGGCCGATCAGGCGCCAGTGCAGGTTCTGGTAGAGCGCGGGATCGACCGCCGCCTGGGCACACGCCGCGAACGCGGCAAGCACGACAAGAACCATCCCAAGACGCAGTTTCACGGCACAACCCCCAAAGCGGAAAGGCAAGTGCCCTTTATCCCGCAACGCGGCCCCGACCTCAAGGTCGGGAAGTCATGCCTCCCACTGCGACGATCCGGGCGCAGGCCCTGCCCCGCCGCGGAAGAAGTCGCTGGCCGGCGACCAGTAACAGACCGCGATCAACCAGATGTGCGCGACACCGAGAAGATTCGCGGTGAGCATGGTCCATGGGCCGAGGACGACTTCGCCGGCGAACGGCACGATCAGCAAGCCGAGCAGCAGCGCGGCGACCAGAAGGCGACGCCCCCAGTTCCTGAACATGAAGACGCCGACCAGCCCGCACAACCAGAGACCAAGGTGAAAAAGCCCGATCATGTGAAGGGGCACGAACGGGATCACCATCCCTGCGTATCGCCAGTTGCTGGCATCGTGAGCGATCGCGCCCAGGCCACCTTCCCGTTCGGCGAGCATCAGCGCCATGGTGGTCAGTAGAAGTCCGACGACGGCAAGACAGGCGATACGGATGTGACGACGCGAAACCGTGAGCATGTGAGTTCCCTCTTCAATTGATTCCAGGCAGGTCAGTCCGAGCCAACTGCGGGCAGCACGTGACGCTGGCCCCGCCCCGCCGCCCACAGCGATCGCCCGGCGCCGACCCACAGGATCGCCGCCGCCAGCAGGCCGCCCAGCGGATCCGTCGGACCGCCGGGGGCCAGCCACGGATAGACCAGCGCCACCGCGATCAGCGCGCCGCCGGTGACGTAGTGGAAGCGATAGCGCAGCAGGCGCGCCAGCGGCAGGAAATGCAGGCCGACGATCAGCATGATCGCGGGCACGAACCAGTCGATCTGGCCCAGATTGTTCAGCACGTTGCCGACGATGAAGATGAGCACCCACTGGCCGGCGTTGATCAGCGTTGAACCAGCGGTCCGCTCGCTTCCGTGCCTCGGACGGCGGCGCTTCGCCGGCCGTCCGGTACGTCCGGTAGCGCGCGAAGGCAAAGGCCAGAAGCCCCGCCGTGACCAGCCCGACAGCCGCCAGCGCGGCCACGTTCCAGCCGGTGAATCGCCAGGCCGCGTAACCCAGCCAGGCGCCACCGAAGGCGAACAGGAACATCGCGCCGATGGCGCGTCGTGCCGGAACGTTGCCGAACGCATCGGGTTGCACACGTGTTCCCTGGCGCCGGGCGCCTGCATCGGACTCACCCTGAGTATATACAGACGCAACCGGATCCCGGCGCCCGCCACGGGCCCCGAGGCACGTGCCGAGGCTCCGACGCGAAACGTACCCGTCATCCAGGAGTGTTCCGCAGCGCCATAACCAAGTAGATTGGGCAGGCCCAATGGCCATCGCTCCATGAGGGGCGGTGTACAAAAAAGAGACCAACGAGAACCATGGCAACCAAAAAAGCTGCTAAGAAGACCACCAAGGCCAAGCCGGCCGCCAAGGCCGCCCCGAAGGCCGCCGCCCCCATCAAGCCGATCAAGGACGCGCTGAGCAAGTCCGCCCTGATCGAGCACCTGGCCGCGCAGGCCGCCGTCGAGAAGAAGCACGTCAAGGCCGTGCTGGCGGCGCTCGAGACCACCATGTTCGGTTCGGTGCACAAGAGGGGCCTGGGCAGCTTCACGCTTCCCGGCCTGTTCAAGGTCACCTCCGTGAAGGTGCCGGCCAAGCCCAAGCGCAAGGGCAAGAACCCGTTCACCGGCGAAGAGCAGGTGTTCGCGGCCAAGCCGGCGACCGTCAAGGTCAAGGTGCGTCCGCTGAAGAAGCTCAAGGACGCCGCGCTCTGATCGCGCCCTGTCCCCTGCAACACGCCGTGTTGCAGGGGACAACCCTCCGGCCCCGGACGTCCCGTACCGTCGCCACCCGGGCCATCGCCCGCCCCTGATCCCCGCCCCGTCCGCCGCCCACCCGCCATCGACTTTGGCTTATGGTGTCCTCACCCGGCACCGATGGAGGCAAGCCCATGCAAGGCGGATGCGTATGCGGCGCGGTGCGCTACACCGCGGGCGAGGCGCTGAGCCTGGTCAACTGCCACTGCCGGATGTGCCGCAGCATCAACGGTGGCGCGTTCAGCTCCTACGTGGTGGTGCGCTCGGACGGCTTCACCGCCAGCGGCGACACCCTCGCCGAGATCCAGGTCGGCGACAGCGCCATCAAGCACTTCTGCCGCCACTGCGGTACCCCCGTGTTCAACACCAACCCCGGTCGCTACCCGGGCTTGACCATGCTCTACCTGGGCACGGTGGAAGGTCACGAATCCCTTGAGCCGTCGGTCAATATCTACTGCAGCAGCAAGCTGGCGTGGGTGGATGCGCTGGTCGGGTTGCCGAGCTTCGATGAAGGGCGACAGCGTCGGGGATGAGGAAAGCTACGCAAGAACTGGATTTAATTGCTTCCGTCCCCTATTTCCGCGGCGGGTCAAACGTCACCTGCAGCGATTTGTTGGGCGGCGACGGCACCGCTCCCCGACTGAATTCAGCTACTGGCATCCAGCGCCGCTTTGTATAGGCTCTGTTTGGGCTCAGCCATGAGCTTTCTGACCAACGGAGCAAACAGGTCGAGCGACAATTCAGGATGCGAGCTATCAAATGCGAGGTTGTCGTACTCAGCAATGAAGCGCGCCGTACGCTCGTAATGCTCTGAATCTTTGAACCTGTCCCGCATATTGCGATCCATGCCCAAGTGATGGAAGAAGTTGTAGCCCTGAAAGATCGCATGATGCTTGATCATCCAGTGGTTGGCCTCCGAAACGAAGGGCTGCAAGATTGCTGCTGCCACGTCCGCATGGTTGAAGCTACCCAATGTATCTCCGATGTCGTGCAGGAGAGCACAAACGACGTATTCGTCATCTTCGCCAGCTTCTGCAGCCCGCTCAGCGGTCTGAAGGCAGTGCTGCAGCCTGTCAATGGGAAAGCCACCGTAATCGCCTTTGAGGAGCTGCATATGCGCCAGGATCCGATCTGGCAGTCCGGACATGAACTGCTTCTGCTCCCCGATGATTATTTGCCAATCATCTTTAGTGCTTTCTGTGAAAGATTTGAAGCTTGTTTTCATCGGACTACCTAGCTTTCCGCCCAGCAGAAGATTAACACCCCTTCGCCGGATATCTACGATGTCGACATGCCGGCCAACGCCTGAGTTCACCGGCATTTGCGGAAATTGTCCCTGACACCGTTTTCCGGGCTTGTCTCAGTGAACTAAATAGAGGTGCTCGGCGCTTTGCTAGTTAGCGTTCCACTGCACGCGAAAAGCAGTACGGCGGCTAGGATGATTACGAAGGGCTTGCTCATGTGGTCAAACGCTCAGCATCAGCGGCGGCGCGCAGCGCCGTCCGCTGCATGCTGTTGTTGGGCGGCACGGCGGACTAGGTTGCGCTTCGGAATGCTTCGCCCGCAGCGTAGGTGTCGAAAAACTCTTGGAAGCGAACGACCTTACCGTCGCGAAACGTCACGACGTGGACAAAATCGGACTCGTAGACGCGCCCCGTCTGCTTCGCCCGGCATCTCATGTAGCCCACGACGGCAACAGTATCTTCGTTGGCAAGAAACTGCCGCGGCTCAAGGACCTCGATGTCCTCGGCCTCCCGGCCGATCTGGACCCACTCGAGAAAGCCCTTGTGACCGCGATGTTCGCCAGCCGCTGGGTTGAACGGATTCTCCGGCTCGCACCACACGACATCAGGTGCCAAACGCGCCAGCATGTCCTCGATGTCGCGTCGCGCAAACGCGTCGTACAGCTCTTCCACCGCGCCGATATTCATGCCTGCACCTCTCCTACCTCCGCAAATTGCGTTTCGCCACGCTGACGTTCTACATCAACCCAACGCAGAGCTAAGCCGCGCCGAAGGCGTCGGCTTGAATGATTAGTTAGGCCTTCGCTCGCGCATAGACGCTTGCGGGAGGAATGCCCGGGGTAACGGAAGCCACCTCAATGGCTCGACACTTGAACTGGGCGTCCATGCCGTACACCGCCTCAAAACGAACCTAAAAGAGGCTTTCCGTGCCGACGTCAGAGATGACCAGCCCTGACAATGCATTCTGATGGTTGAAACCGCCGAGCTCCAGACCATCGACACCGTCAAATTTGAGCACCACGATGGAATGGTTATCGCACACAAAGTAGCCTCGTTCATCCACCTGGCTTGTCATTGAGAAGACGTGGACCTCAGCCACAAGTGCGGGGCTGAAGGGTGCGTCGAACTGGCGACAAAGCTCCAGACGCAGAACCTCTGCGTCATGAAAGCTCGGCCAACGTCCGAAGACGGACGTGATGGCAGTCGAGTTCGCGATGCGGTCTACGGGGGTGGACATCGAAGGCCTAACTCTGGAGTTCAGCGGCGAGCACAGCGAGTCGGCTGGAACGACGGGGTAGGTGCGTGCGACGGGCGGCCGACCCTAGAACGCGTTGAATTCGGGCGCGTATGAGACGAGCCCATTGAGGCCGGACAGGGCCCCCGGGCTCAGGGCGAGGGCCAAGAATACGGCATCGGGCACCGGCCAGATACAGGTAAGCCCGAACGTGCTGGCAGGACGGAAACCGAAACGGGGGTAATAGTTCGGGTGACCAAGGACGACAACGAAGCCAACGCCGCGTGACGCACAGAGCTCAAGGCCGCGGCGCACAAGGAGAGAGCCGATACCTTGACGCTGATGCTCTGGTAGGACAGCCATAGGCGCAAGGCCTGCGCCGACGATACCCGGCGGTGCGCCAGGAACCGTCACCGGACTGAAAGCGATGTGGCCGACGACGGAGTTCCCGTAGAGAGCCACCAAAGAGAGCAGGAGACCACCCCTTGACCGAAGTCGGTCGACGAGGTCGGCCTCGGCTGACGTCTCGAAGGCGGCCAGGTTGACGTGGTGGACGTCGCCGACGTGGGCTGGCGCCTCTTCAAGGACGTTAATGTCTGACAGCATGATGTTCACGCACCTAACGCTGGAGTTAAGACGCCGACCGCTGGCGTAGCCAGTGGGCGGTCGGCTTGAATGAATTGTTAGGGCGCGTGCCCCACTGTTACCAAAACTTATACCAAGGCTTGCGGGGATCAGTGCTCGTGCCCGTCGCTAGGTGTGGCGGGGCTGTCTTGGAACCTTCGATAAAGCCATACACGGCCACATTGAACGCGGTTTCGGCACCGATAGCCGGGATGCACTCTTTGACGATAAACGCCGTAGCCAAAGCAGCGGATTGAGCAGCTTGCTCCAGCGACAGCGAATGCTGCCGCGCGATCTCCAGCGCGGGCGCTTGAAGAAGCGCGAGCGACTGCAGAACGTCGATGTGAGGCTCAGTGCCGCGTTGTTCAGGGGCGCCGCCGAACTTTGTGGAATCCAGTTGAATCCCGCACTTATCCAGGAACGCTAGAACCAAGTTGGCCAAGCTTGGGTATTTGTCATTGGCTTCGTTCGACAGCAACACAGTGCCCGGTTGTGCAGATTCCAAGTTGAGGCCAAAGGACCGTAGCAGCAGGCTTCCGGAAAGGCGCGCGGCAGAAGCAATTGCCGTCTCCGGGTGTACTGCGCGGCCAGAGCCCGTGCCGGCCAAAAGTTCGACGTAGTCCCCCGTTGCTCGATTTTGCTCGTCTGTGATCAACATAGAACTTTCCTAGCGCCCTAACGCTGGAATTGAGCGGCGGCGAAGCCGTCCGCCTCGAATGATTTGTTAGACCGCGGTTCGCTCACGTCTAATCACTTTTTTTCCGGACACTTCAAAACGCTGCTCCAGCTCAGGCCCAGTTTGTCCCTCCCGGTAGTAAGAAACACACATTCTCACAATTTCGGCAAGACGTTCGGCGTCGGCGGAAAGACCTTCTATTTCAGTCGGAAGGTAGTGCGCTGACTTGTACTCAACGCCGGTTCCGTGGCTACGAACCCTCAGGAGCGAGAACGGATTTGGCTCGGGATCATCGCCCACTGAGGTGCTGGCCCACGCATCGTGCATAAGACGATTGCGGAGCTGTACAAGCGCTTCCAACTCACGGCGCAAACACTTCATGATTTGCTTGTCGCCTTCTGTTAGCGCCCCAGCCCATCGTTCGTGTAAGACCGAAAAAAATGTTGAAACTATCGGGCTGGCGGTTCGGTCGGTTAGTGCGCCTTGAAGCAGCAGCATCCTTTTACCTGAGAGAAGGAAACTATGCCCATCCATACCGATAAGCAAAACCGTTGCATTTTCGAGAGCCCAAAGTACCACGGAGAACTTAACAACAAAACGCCCGAGAGCGCCGAAGGTTTGCTCATCAAGTGCGAGTTGCTCCTGAGTGTTCATAGTCCTCACTGGAAGGTCTAACGCTGGAGTTAAGCGGCGCGCGTCAGCGCGTCCGCCTTGAATGAGTTGTTATGCATATCATGCGAAGCCATTGAACGACAGTTGTGAAAATTGCCTTGTTTCTGGGTCGTAAAGAGCTCCCCAGAAGCTACTCCCGCCGTCGCATACAAGTTCAGGCACGCTGCGCCAACGATCACGGTCTGTGCCTCGGGCATAGATCGGATGGCTTAGAAAAGCATTGATATATATGTATTTGTGACCGTTGATGATGACGCCTGCGTACTGTCTGTAGAATGCAGTCGGGTTTGCAACTGACAAGCCTTTTCCGCAACAGGATTGGGACACCAGTTTTGAAAGTTTGGGCAGGTCTTGCTCAAGTTTCGCGATTACCTTGGGGCTCACCTTCCACACGCCGGTGATTGATCTTGGTGTCTCGCGAGAGCATTGCTGTAGGACGTGCCGTGCCTGCGTCGGGGGCAACAAAGTTGCGCGCTCAGACGAGCCCGGATCGGCAATCGCAGAAAGGCTTAGAAGAAGCAACGTGAGCAGGGTGAGTTGTTTATGCATAACTGAAATTCGGTTGCATATTGATGTGTAATCCATCCACCTATCACGGCAAATGGATCGCTCCTGTCAGGCCAACACCCCATACATTGGATACTTATGCATGTACAGGCAACCTAAATCGTCGACCTAATCATGCAGCCTTTCCGGCTGGTTCGCTTTGCCATCCTTGCACCGGGTGCATGAGAGCGCAAGCGTGGCCCGCATGTCGGGCGCGCCCACCATGCACCATGACGGGGCATGAAAAAAAGCCCGCGCAGTGCGGGCTTTTTTTGGAGTGCGGGCGCCGTGGGCGGCATTACGCCGCCTTGCGACTCTCGGCATGCCGTACCTGCCCGTTCCCCCGCAACACAAACCGCTCGATGGTCAGCGCCTCGGCCCCCATCGGCCCGTAGGCGTGCAGGCGCGTGGTGGAGATGCCGATTTCGGCGCCCAGGCCGAGCTCGCCGCCGTCGGAGAAGCGCGAGGAGGTGTTGACCATCACCACCGCGGCGCGCAGGGCGTGGATGAAGCGGTTGGCGGTGGCCTCGTCCTCGGTGGCGATGACCTCGGTGTGGTCGGAGCCGAACTGGCGGATGTGGGCGATGGCGGCGTCGACGTCGTCGACCACGCGGATGGCCAGCTTGAGGCTGAGGAATTCCTCGGCGTAATCGGCTTCGGTGGCGGCGCCCAGGTCCGGCACGATGGCGCGGGCGCGATCGTCGCCCAGGAGTTCCACGCCGCGGGCCTTCAGCGCCTTGCAGACCCTGGGCAGGAACGCCGCGGCGACGTCGGCGTGGACCAGCAGGTTCTCGATGGAATTGCAGGCCGCCGGGCGGGTGGTCTTGCCGTCGATGGCGAGGTCGATGGCCTTGTCCAGGTCCGCGTCCTTGTCCACGTACAGGTGGCACACGCCCTTGTAGTGCTTGATCACGGGCACGCGGGCGTTCTCGTTGACGAAGCGGATCAGGCCCTCGCCGCCGCGCGGGATCAGCAGGTCGAGGATGTCGTTGAGCTGCATCAGCGCCATCATCGCCTCGCGGCTGAGGTCCTCCATCAGCGTCACGGCATGCTCGTCGATGCCGGCATCGCGAAGGGCCTTGCGCAGGCAGGCGGCGATGGCGGTATTGGAGCGCACCGCTTCCTTGCCGCCGCGCAGGATCACGCCGTTGCCGGCCTTCAGGCACAGCGCCGCGGCGTCGGCGGTGACGTTGGGGCGCGCCTCGTAGATCATGCCGATGACGCCCAGCGGCACGCGCACGCGCTGGATCTGGAAGCCCTTGTCGGACTGCTCGCTCTCGGTCACCAGGCCGACCGGGTCGGGCAGCGTGGCGACGTAGCGCAGTGCGTCGGCGATGCCGGCCAGGCGCGTCTGGTCCAGCGCCAGGCGGTCGAGCATGGCCTCGCCGATGCCGTTGGCGCGGGCGGCGGCCATGTCCTCGGCGTTGGCGGCCAGGACAGTGTCGGCCTGCGCCTCGAGTTCATCGGCCATGGCGCGCAGCAGCGCGTTCTTGGCGTCCTCGGAAAGTCCGGCCACCTCGACGGCGGCCTGCTTGCACTTGAGCGCGAGATCGCGCACCGAATCGGTCATGCGTTTTCAACTCCTGTCGTGTCGAAGTCCAGGGGATCGGCCGGGGCCAGGTCGTCGCGATGGATCACCGAGTCGCCATAGCTGTAGCCCAGGCGCTTCTCGATCTCGCGGGTGTGGCAGCCCAGGATCTGTCCCAGTTCCGCGGCGCCATACTGGGTGATGCCGCGGGCAATGCAGCGCGAGCTGTCATGGGTGATCACCTCCACCATGTCGCCGCGCTGGAAGTCGCCGTCGACGCCGAGCACGCCCTTGGGCAGCAGCGAGGCGCCCTCTTCGGTCAATGCGCGGACGGCGCCGGCATCGACGCGGATGTAGCCGGGCACGGCCGGCATGTGGTGCAGCCAGTACTTGCGCGCCTGCAGTCGCGAGGACCGGCTGCGCAGCCGCGTGCCGTGCAGCTTGTCCTGCGACAGCAGGCGCACCACCTCGCCATCGCGTCCGTTGAACAGCACCGTCTCGATGCCGGCGGCGGCGGCCTTCTGCGCCGCTTCCAGCTTGGTGCGCATGCCGCCGGTGCCGACCGAGCTGCCGGCGGCACCGGCCATGGTCATGACATCGGCGGTCACCTCGTCCACGTCATGCACCGGCTCGGCGCCGGGATTGCGCCGCGGGTCGGCGTCATAGAGTCCGTCGATGTCGGTGGCGATCATCAGCAGGTCGGCGTCGATCAGGCCGGCGACGATGGCGGCCAGGTTGTCGTTGTCGCCGAGGGTCAGCTCGTCCACCGCCACGGTGTCGTTCTCGTTGACCACCGGCAGCACGCCGTGGTCGAGCAGTTCGGCGATGGTGGCGCGCGCGTTGAGGTAGCGCCGACGGTTGCGCATGTCGTCATGGGTCAGCAACACCTGCGCCAGCGGGCGGTCGAACAGGCGTTGCCACAGGGCGACGGTCTGCGTCTGGCCCAGCGCGGCCATGGCCTGGCGCGCGGCGTTGGAGGTGTCCTCGTCGGAATGGTCCGCCAGCAGCATGCGTCCGGCGGCGACGGCGCCGGACGACACCAGCACGATCTCGCGTCCGGCGGCCTGGTGGGTCGCGATGAATTGCGCCAGGCCGAGCACGTGCTGGGTGCTCAGGCCGCCGTCACTGCCGGCCAGCAGGCTGCTGCCGACTTTCAGGACCGCGCGATTCCAGGTTGGAAGTTGTTGTTGCGGAAAAATCCTTGTTGCACTCATGCGCCTTCGATCATGGCGTCAACCACGTTTGTCATGCATATCCTCAAGAACATTGAGACGCTGGCGCAGGATTTCAAGTCCCGGGTCCGCCGCGCCGCCCGGCGACACGCGCGCGGCAAGGCTCGATTCGGCCGTGCGACCACTGCCGGTGTCGCTGCCCGCCTTCGCCGCCTCGCGATACGCGATACGGAATGGCACGCCCTGCGCGGCCTGCTCGATGGCGACATCGGTGGCATGCATGGACGGCTCGATGGCCGCCTGCATCGCCTCGCCACGCCAGCTGAAACGCGCCAGCAGGTCGGGCAGCAGGTGCAGCGCGCGCAGGCCGTGGGTGAAGCCGTGCACCAGCGAGCCCTTGCCCAGCTGCAGGTCGCGCTGGTAACCGCTGGGCAGCGACAGCAGCTGTTCGATCTCCACCCGCGCGGCGGCGATCGGGGCGTAGCTGGCGCGCAGCAGTTCGATGACGTCGGGATTGCGCTTGTTGGGCATGATCGAGCTGCCGGTGGTGTACTCGTCGGGCAGCGTGACGAAGCCGAACTCGGCGGTGGTGAACAGCGACAGGTCCCAGGCCAGGCGGCGCAGATCGAGCATCGCGCCGGCCAGCGCATCCAGCGCGCCGAGCTCGAACTTGCCACGCGAGAGCTGCGCGTAGACCGGGCTGACCTGCATGCGCGCGAAGCCCAGCGCGCGGGTGGTGTAGTCGCGATCGAGCGGCAGGTTCACGCCGTAGCCGGCGGCGGTGCCCAGCGGGTTGGCGTCCAGCCAGTCGCGCGTGTCGCGGGCGCGGCGCGCGTTGTCGATGAAGCCCTCGGCGAAGCCGGCGAACCACATCGTGGTGGAGGACACCACCGCGCGCTGCAGGTGGGTGTAGCCGGGCATCGGCAGCGACTCGCCCTCGGCGCGGGTCAGGCAGACCCCGGCGATGCTCGTGCACAGCGCGGCCAGTTCGTCCATGCGTTCCTTCAGCCACAGCCGCGTGGCGACCAGGACCTGGTCGTTGCGGCTGCGCCCGGTGTGCACCTTGCGGCCGACGTCGCCCAGGCGCTCGACCAGCCGCGACTCGATGGCCGAGTGGCCGTCCTCGTGACGGTCGTCGAGCACGAAGTCGCCACGCGCGAAATCCTCAGCCAGCGCGTCCAGCTCACGCAGCAGCGCGGCGACCTCGGCATCGTCGAGCACGCCGATGCGGCCCAGGCCCTGCACGTGCGCCTTGCTGGCGGTGATGTCGTGGCGCAGGAACTCGCGATCCAGCAGCACGTCGTCGCCGGCCAGGAATTGCATGATGCGCGCGTCCACGCGCACGCCGTCTTTTTGCCAGAGCAAATCGCTCATGGTGAAGCCCTCGGTTTGTCGGGTCGCGGTCGCGCCGCGTTGTTCAGTGCTCGATGCCCATCAGCTCGGGCAGGCTCAGGGCGAGGTTGAGATTCTGCATGGCCTGGGTGGCGGCGCCCTTGAGCAGGTTGTCCAGGCAGCTCACCACCACCGCGCGCTTGCCGTCGGCGGACAGGGTGAGGCCGCCGACTTCGGCATGGTGCCTGTTGGCCACGTCGCGTACCTGCGGCGCTTCGTCGAGCACGCGCACCAGCGGTTCGTCCTGGTAGCGGGCACGGTAGCGCTGCATCAATTCGTCGCGACCGCGCGGGCGGTCCAGGTACAGGTTGCTGGTGACGCTGAGGCCGCGGAAGTGCGGCGCCACGTGCGGCATGAACTCCACCGGGATGCCCAGCTGGAAGCTGCACTCGCGCTCGTGCATGTGGTCGATGAGGCTGTACGGCATCAGGTTGTCGCGCAGCTTGTCCGGGTCATTGCGCTCCGACGGCGTGGTGCCGGCGCCGGAATAGCCGGACACGCCGAAGCACACCGGCGGCGCGGCCAGCAGGTCCTTGAGCGGCGCGATGGCCAGCTGGATCGCGGTGGCGTAGCAACCGGGATTGCTGATGCGCCTTTGACCCCGGTACTGCGCGCGGGTCAGCTCCGGCAGGCCGTAATGCCACTGGCGGTCGAAGCGATAGTCGGCCGAGAGATCCACCACCACGGTGTCCGGCGCCGTGGCATCGATGGCGTCGACGAAGGGTTTGCCGGCACCGTTGGGCAGGGCCAGGATCACCGCGTCGCAGCCGCGCGTGGCGACCGCCGCCGGGTCCAGGTTCTCGTAGGCCAGCGCCCCGGTGTAGCCCGGCTGGTGGTCGGCCAGGCGCTGGCCGTCCCGCTCGCGCGAGGACACGAAGCCCAGTTCCAGTTGCGGATGGGCGTCGATCAGGCGGATCAGTTCCGCGCCGGTATGACCGCGCGCGCCGACCAGTCCGACGGTACGGCTCATGATTGTCGCTCCAGCTGATGGTCCAGGTGCCGGCGCACGGCCGGCCATTCGGATTCGAGGATGGAATACACCACGGTATCGCGATAGCTGCCGTCGGGCAGGATGCGGTGGTTGCGCAGCACGCCGTCCTGTTTGGCGCCCAGACGCTCGATGGCGGCGCGCGAGCGATGGTTCAACACGTGGGTGCGAAACTCCACCGCGATGCACTGCAGCGATTCGAAGGCGTGGCCCAGCAGCAGCCGCTTGCAGGCGCTGTTGACCGCGCTGCGCTGGGCGCCGGCGGCGTACCAGGTCCAGCCGATCTCGAGGCGACGGTTTTCGGCGTCGGCGCGACAGTACCGCGTGCAGCCGACGATGCGGTCGTCGGCCCGCCGGCGCACGGCGAACGCCTGGCCCTGCCCGTCCGCGGCCTGGGCCAGGGCCGCGTCGATGTAGCCGGCCATGGCATCCGGGGTGGGCACGCTGGTCACCCACACGCGCCACAGCTCGCCGTCGCTGGCCGCCTCGCCCAGCGCGGCGGCGTGCTCGACCGCCAGCGGCTCCAGACGCACGTGCGCGTTTTCCAGCACCCGCGGTTCGATCCAGGCGCTCATGCCGTCGCCTCCAGGGTCGGCGGGCGCGTCTCGCAATGGGTGATGCAGCGCTGGATCACGTCGAAGTCGTCGATGCCGTACCAGAACACCTTCCAGTGCTCGCGCTTGATGCAGCCGTCGGACTGCGCGTCATAGAACGGGTTGACGGCATTGCCGTGGCGCGAGCGCCAGAACAGGTGGGGCACCTGCTCGCGCATCACCTGCCACACGGCGCGGCCGATGCCCTCGCCCTGGGCGTCGTCGAGCACGGCGAACTTGTCCAGGTACGGCAGCCCCTCGTCCTCGGTGAGGATCATCGCCGCGCGGTAGTTCTCGCTGACGAACACGCGGTAGGGACGCGTGCGTTCGAAATAATCGGCAAGCAGGCGGCGGCGGAAGCTGGATTCGATCAGCGCGCGCATGCGCTCGATGTCCACGCCGTTCCAGCCGTCGTCCATGACCAGCACGCGCTCGCCGCGGCGCACCAGCGTGCCCGAGCCCTTGTGCGTGAACAGCTCCTTGGCCAGCTCGCCCGGCTTGGTGATCGACACCGACGAGGTCAGCGGCAGGTCGTCGAGCAGGTGCTTGATCTGCTCCAGCTTCAGGCGCATGCCCGAATGCACCCACGGCTGCGCCATCAGGTGCTCGTATTCGGTGCGCAGGTTGATCGACTCGATGCGCCGGCCCTCCTCGTCGAGCAGGCCGCCGGTGCCGGTGAGGAAGACGATCTTGTACGGCTGCAGCACGCGCACCAGTTCGTTGGCGGCGAAGTCGGCGTTGACGTTGAGGATCTGCCCTTCCGCGGTCTCGCCCAGCGAGGCGATCACCGGGATCGAACCGATGCGCAGGCTGGCGTCGATCGGCGCCAGGTTGACCTTGTCCACGCGGCCGACCAGGCCCAGGCGGTCGCGGTCCAGGTAGCGGGCCTCGAACACGCCGGACAGGATCGAGGTGGCGCGCACGTCGATGTCCTGCAGCGCCTCGACCAGGCGCAGGTTCTGCGCCTGGAACACGCGACGCACCACTTCCAGCGCCCTGGGCGAGGTCACGCGCAGTCCATCCACGGTCTGCTTGTCGATGCCGGCGGCGGTCAGTTCCTCGTCCAGCTGCGGGCCGGCGCCGTGCAGCACGATCGGGGTCAGGCCGACCTGCTGCAGGAAGGCCAGCGAGGAGGTCAGCGCGTCCAGCTCGTCGCGCAGCACCGCGCCGCCGACCTTGACCACGGCGAAGCGCTTGGCGTCGAGCTGCGAGAAGCGCTTGAGGTACTGCTGGATCTCCTTGGCGCTGCCCATCGACGAGAGCAGCCGGACGATGGTCTGGCGGGTGTTTCGTGTTTCGGCATTCATGGCGCTGTCACGCGTGTCCCGTGTTGATGATGCGATGCAGGTGATCGGCGTAGGCGGCCAGCTGGTCCAGCGCCACCCACTCGTCGGCGCTGTGCGCCTGGGCGATGTCGCCGGGGCCGAAGACCATGGCGGTGAAGCCGGCCGCGGAGAACAGCGAGGCCTCGGTCCAGAAGTCCACGGCGTTGCCGATCGGCAAGCCCAGCTCGTCGGCCAGGTCACGCGCGGCCAGGCGCCGCGATTCGGCGGCGGCGATGTCGCCGGCCGGCAGCGAGGGACCGCGGAAGGTCTCGGCGAACTCGGCCGGATGCGGATCGGCCAGATCGTGGAAGGTCTTCAGCAACGCGTCCGGGTCCATCGACGGCAGCGGGCGGAAACCGAACTTCACCTCGGCCTCGGGCGCGATGACGTTGGCCTTGATGCCACCCTCGATGCGGCCGAGGTTGAGGCGCAGACCGGTCAGGCCACCGAAGCGGTGGTGCGCCTGGTCGTCGACATAGTCGAGCACCCGGTTGCCCCAGCGCACCGCCTGGTGCAACGCGCTGTCGGCGGCGCCCTGCTCGGCCGAGGCGTGGCCGGCGCGCCCGGCGAAGCGCACGCGCACCGAGTTGATGCCGCGATGCGCCAGCACCGCCTCGCCGCGGGTTGGCTCGGCGACGATGATGGCCTCGTACGCATGCGATCCGCGCACGAAGGCGGGGATGCAGCGCGCGTCGTTGGCTTCCTCGTCGGTGGTGAACAGGAACGCGCAGTCGCCCTCGCCGGCCTGCGCCACCGCCAGCATGGCCGCGGCCGCGCCCTTGATGTCGCAGGCGCCCAGGCCCACCGCGCGGTCGTCGCCCACGCGCAGCTCGAACGGGCTGGCGCTCCAGTGCGGCGAGTCCGGCACGGTGTCCAGGTGCACGTTGAACAGAAAGCGCGGCGCACCGCGCACCGCCAGCAGGCTGACCGCGCCGGCGCCATGGTCGGTGAGCGTCAACTCGAAACCGTCCAGCTGCGACTTGAGGTAGTCGAAGATGCCGCCGGTGTCGATCGCGCGCGGCGGGTTGCGCGTGTCGAAGGCGACCAGCGCGCGCAGGTGCGTCAGCGTGGCGTCGAGATAAGCGCTCACGGGGCGAGATCCTGGGGCTGAGTCTCGGAAGGCCGGGACTCGGGACTCGGGACTCGGGACTCGGGGAAGATGCTTACGGTGACTTCATACATGTCGCACGACTCCGACATCGGTAGAACGCCGAACATCTGAAAAGCGCCCATTTCCGGATTCCGGCATCCGGGGTACGGCGACCCTAATGACGCCCTCCTGCGGGAGACCCGTGCTCCGGTTTGAATACTTGCGTTGACTGCATGCATTTCGCACCACTCCGACTTCGATAAAACGCCGAACATCTGAAAAGACCGCTTACTCGCCTACGGCTACGAGTCCCGAGTCCCGAGTCCCGAGTCCCGAGTCCCGGTTCGTCTCCGCCCACAACGACGAACTCATCCCGAACAGCTTGATGAAACCTTCGGCCTCCTCCACGCCCCAGTCGGCGCTCTGCGCGTAGGTCGCGCCCCGCGAGCGCAGGATGTGCGGCGAGTCCACCGCCACCGCGTCCACCGTGCCGCCCTCGGTGCGCAGCGTCACGTTGCCGTTCACGCAGCGCTGGCTGGCGGCGAGGAAGGCTTCCAGGTCGGTCTTCAGCGGATCGTGGAAGAAGCCCTCGTAGACCAGCTCCACCCACTGCTTCGCGACCAGGGGCTTGAAGCGGTTCTGGGCCTTCGAAAGCACGGCCTCCTCCAGCGCGCGATGCGCGGTCAGCAGCGCGACCAGGCCCGGTGCCTCGTAGACGATGCGGCCCTTCAGGCCGATGGTGGTGTCGCCGGTATACAGACCGCGGCCGACGCCGTAGGCGGCGAACTGCTGGTTCAGGCGCGCCAGGATCTCGTGGCCGGCCAGCGCCTCGCCGTCGATGGCCACGGCCTCGCCGTTGCGGAACTCGACCTTCATTTCCAGCGCCTGTACCGGCCACTCGCTGCGCGGCTTGCACCAGCCGCGCGCGCCCTCGCCCGGCGCCTGCCACTCGTCGATCTCGCCGCCGGACAGGGTCACGCCCAGCAGGTTCTCGTTGATGGTGTAACTCTGCTGCTTGGCGCGCACACCGAAGCCGCGCTCCTCCAGGTAGGCCTGCTCGTAGGCACGGGTCTGGGTGTGCTCCTTCTGGATCTCGCGGATCGGCGCCACGATGTCGAAGTCGCCCAGCGCCTTCACGGTCAGGTCGAAGCGCACCTGGTCGTTGCCCATGCCGGTGCAGCCGTGCGCGATGGCGCGGGTGCCCAGCTCGGCGGCGCGCTTGAGCGCGGCCTCGACGATCAGATAGCGATCCGAGACCAGCAGCGGGTACTGGCCCTGGTAGCCCTGCCCGGCCCACACGAACGGCTTGACGAAGCCGTCCCAGATCGCCGGACCGCCGTCCACGGTCTGGTGGCTGGCCACGCCCAGTTCGGCGGCGCGCTGCTCGATGAAGGCACGCTCGTCGGCGTCCACGCCGCCGGTGTCGGCGAACACCGTGTGCACGGCGTAGCCACGCTCGGCCAGGTAGGGAACGCAGAAACTGGTGTCGAGGCCGCCGGAAAAGGCGAGGACGATGTCGGTGGTACCGGGACTCGGGGTGTTGTCGGACATGTTCGTTTACCGTTGAAGATGCGAGAGGGGCATGGGGAATGCTTGTTGCTGAGAAACGATTCGGCGTTTACGCATCCCGAACCCCGTCTCCGGCACTTTCGTCGACCACGATGCGCGGTTCGCAGCGCACGGGAAAATTGACGGAGTTGGCGATGAAGCAGGCGTGGTGCGCGTCCTCGTGCAGGGCCGCGGCGCGGGCGATGTCGCTGCCGGCGGCCAGGGTCACCTCGGGGCGCAGCACCACCTCGACAAAGCGGCCGCCCTTGCCTGCCGTCTGCATGCGGCCTTCGGCGTGGTCGGCATAGGCGGCGACCACGACCCCGGCCTCGGCGGCGAAATGCAGGTACGAGAGCATGTGGCAACTGGCCAGCGCGGCGACCAGCAGGTCCTCCGGGTTGTACCGGTCGGCGTCGCCGTGGAAGGACCGGTCGGCGGAAACCTGCAGGTCCGGCTTGCCGTCGACGCGCACGACGTGGTCGCGGCCGTAGACGCGGTAGCCGGACGTGCCCTCGCCGCGGTTGCCCGTCCAGGTGAGGCCCACGGCGTAGCGATGCTCGTGCGTGGCGCTCATGCCTGCGACTCCACGGCGGCATGACGCAGCATCATCTCGATCAACGCCGGATCGCGCTCGGCACTGCGCTGGCGCAGGCCGTCGACCACCCCGGCGCGGTTGCGCGCGGGATGGTTCTGGCTGAGCTTGAACTTGCCTTCCACGCGCTCGACCTCGATGTCCAGGCCGGCAATGGCGTCGAGCATCTTGCGGGTGTGGTCGGGCGGCGCGTCGTCGACCTTCCACGGATCGGGCAGCGCGGCTTCGTGGCGGTCGGTGAGGTCGCGGATCATGTCCAGCAGCCAATCGCGCTGATGGATCACGCGCAGGCGACCCTCGATCTGCACCATGGTGTAGTTCCAGGTCGGGACCTCGCGCCCGGTCTCGTGCTTGCTGGGGTACCAGTTCGGGCTGATGTAGGCGTCCGGCCCGCGGAAGATCACCAGCACCCGTTCGCCATCGGCATCGACCAGGGCGTTGCCACGCGCCACGTGACCGCGCAGATGGCCGTCGGAGGCCGGGATCAGCGGCAGCACGTCGGCCTGCACCTCGCCCCGCTCGGCGCCGTGCACCACGGTGGCCAGCGGGTAGTTGAGGATCAGGTCGGCCAGCGCCTCGGCGCGGTTCTCGCGGAAAGCCTGCGGCAGGTACATGCGCGTCCCCTCAACCCTGTCCGGCCAGCGTGGCCATGATGGCCTTCTGCACGTGCAGCCGGTTCTCGGCCTCGTCGATGGCGATGCAGGCGGGCGAATCCATCACCGCGTCGGTGGCCTTGACGTTGCGACGCAGCGGCAGGCAGTGGCTGAACACGCCATGGTCGGTCAGCGCCATCTTGGCCTCGTCGACGATGAAGTGGCGGTGGGCGTCGCGAATCGGCTTTTCCGCGTCCCAGCGGCCGAAGTACGGCAGCGCACCCCAGCTCTTGGCGTAGACCACATGCGCACCGCCGTAGGCCTCCTCGATGTCGTGGCTCACGCGCAGGCTGCCGCCAGTCTCGGCCGCATTCTGTTCCCCGATGGCCATGTAGCGTTCGTCCAGCGCGTACTCGGGCGTGGGACACAGCAGCGTCACGTCCATGCCGAAGCGCGTGGCGATGGTCAGCGCCGAGTTGGCCACGGCGGTGTTCAGCGGCCTGGGGTGGTAGGTCCAGGTCAGCACGTATTTCCTGCCGCGCAGGTCCGTGGTGCCGAAATGCTCCTGCAGCGCCATGATGTGCGCCAGCTCCTGGCACGGATGGGTGATGGTCTCCATGTTGATCACCGGCACCGTGGCGTACTGCGCGAACGCCTTCAGGACCCGGTCCTGGCGATCCACCGACCAGTCCTGGAACTTGGGGAAGGCGCGCACGCCGATCATGTCCACGTAGCGACTGAGCACCCGGGCCACCTCGGCGATGTGTTCCTCGGCCTCGCCGTCCATCACCGCGCCGAGCTCGAATTCGATCGGCCAGGCGTCCTTGCCCGGCGCCAGCACGATGGCCTTGCCGCCCAGCTGGTGCGCGCCCAGCTCGAAGCTGGTGCGGGTACGCATGGAGGGGTTGAAGAACAGCAGCGCGATCGACTTGCCGGCCAGATGCCCGCCAAGCCTGGAGCGCTTGAAGTCGGCGGCCTGCGCCAGCAAGGCGTCAAGGTCGCCGCGGCTCCAGTCCTGGGTGTTGAGAAAATGACGAGGCGGCATCTGGATTCCTGGATCAAGTGGGGCAAACAGTGGGAAAACGGCTTTCGGAAACAAAAAAACCCGGCGCGGCGCCGGGTTTTCGTCAAGCAGCGTGAACCACGCGTGACAGCCTACCCGGCCGGGCTGGTCGTCTCCGGTCGGCGCGCGCGCGAGGTCATGCCAGCGGCCATGCGGGCGCTGGTCAGGATCACGGGAGCGGCGGAAACGGTCGTCACGGAAGTGAAGTTCCTGAGCTTGCAAAGGCATACAAATACATGAAGGCGATGCACCGCACAAGCCTTGCGCGACACGGTCACCTCGGAGCCGAAAACGAAACGGCGCGCAGGCCCGGGGCCTGCGCGCCGCGTGACGGTCGGACGGTCCGGCTTATTCGACCGGCGAGACGCTGACGCGGATGCGAAGGCGGTCGCCCGGGTCGTACGGCAGTCGCGAAACGTAGATATCACCGTGATAGCGGTACTCGACGCTGTAGGCGACGATGCGGCGCTCCTCGCTCACCGTGGTGACGTTCTGGCACTGCGTCTGGGTGCCCTGGTAGGTGGTGTCCGAACGCGAACCCACGCGGTTGCCGATGGCGCCGCCGGCCACGGCGCCGGCCACGGTGGCGGCCTTGCGGCCATCGCCCTTGCCGACGGTGTTGCCGAGCACGCCGCCGACGATGGCGCCGATCACCGTGCCGGCAGTGCGGCTGCGGGTATCCTCGCGGACCACCGGCTGGTCGTAGCACTGCTGTTGCGGATGCTCCACGCGGACGCGCTGGTAGATCGGATCCACGCGCAACACGTCGGCCCAGCCGAAGTGCGTGTTGGCGCCGGGCGGCGGTGGCGGCGCGTCCTGGGCCAGGGCCGGCGCGGCGATGAAGGCGGAGAGGAGCAACGGGAGAAACAGCTTGTTCATGGAATCCTCGGACGGACGGTTGGGGGTGCCGTCATGCGCGTCTTGATCAGCATTGCACCAAAGCGTGGCTGAACCGATGCTTAGAGGGCACCGCACGCTCCCGCGCCGGTGGCGCTGTTGCTAAGATGCAGCGCTCACCGCCCAACGCCGCGCACCGCCCATGAGCCTCCGCCTGCACAACACGCTGACCCGACGTGTCGAGCCGTTCCAGCCCCTCGATCCGAAGCGGGTGACGATGTACCTGTGCGGACCCACGGTCTACAACTACGTGCACGTCGGCAACGCCCGCGGCCCGGTGGTGTTCGACGTGCTGGCGCGCTTGCTGCGACGGCACTATCCCGAGGTGGTCTACGCCCGCAACATCACCGACGTCGACGACAAGATCAACGCCGCCGCGCGTGAGGCGGGCGTGCCCATCGCGGACATCACCGACCGCTATGCCGCCGCCTACCGCGAGGACATCGCCAGGCTGGGCGTGGCGCCGCCTGACGTCGAGCCGCACGCCACCGCGCACATGCCGCAGATCATCGCCATGATCGAGACGCTGATCGCCACCGGCCACGCCTATGCCGCCGAGGGCCACGTGCTGTTCGACGTGGCGTCCTACGCCGAGTACGGCGCGCTGTCCGGGCGCTCCACCGACGAGATGATCGCCGGCGCGCGCGTTGAAGTGGCCCCCTACAAGCGCAACCCGGCCGACTTCGTGCTGTGGAAGCCGTCCACCGACGACCTGCCGGGCTGGGACAGCCCGTGGGGGCGCGGCCGGCCGGGCTGGCACATCGAATGCTCGGCGATGAGCGCCGCGCACCTGGGCGAGACCATCGACATCCATGCCGGCGGCGTCGACCTGACCTTCCCGCACCACGAGAACGAGATCGCGCAGAGCACCTGCGCCCATGGCGGCCAGGTGTTCGCCCGCTACTGGCTGCACAACGGCATGCTGACCTTCGGCGGGCGCAAGATGTCCAAGTCGCTGGGCAACGTGCTGGAGCTTCATGCGCTGCTGGACCGGTATCCGCCCGAGGCATTGCGCCTGCTGCTGCTGAAGGGCCACTACCGGCAGCCGCTGGAATGGACCGACGACACCCTGGCGCAGGCCGTGCGTACCCTGGACGGCTGGTACGGCGTGCTGCGCGACATGGCCGACGTGGACGTCGACACGGATCTGGCCGGCACCGTCCCGGACGCGGTCGAACAGGCCCTGTGCGATGACCTCAACACGCCCAACGCGCTGGCCGAGCTGTCGTCCCTGGCCGACCTCGCGCGCAAGGCCGAAGGCGAGCAGGCACGTCGAACGGCCAAGAGCCGCCTGCTCGGCGGCGGGGCGGCGCTGGGCCTGCTGCAACAGGCGCCCGAGGACTGGTTCCGCCGCGGCGGCGAGGACATCGACGCCAGCAAGGTCGAGGCCCTGATCGCCGAACGCAACGCGGCCCGCGCCGGCAAGGACTGGGCGCGCGCCGACGCCATCCGCGACGAGCTGGCGGCGATGGGCGTGAGCATCGAGGACGGCGCCGGCGGCACCCGCTGGAGCGTCACCTAAGGTCCCCGCCAGAGCCGGAGCACGTTCCGTGGGGCGGACTTTGTCCGCCATGGCGTGTGCACGGCGGACAACGTCCGCCCTACGGGATCGCGCTTGCCCGGCAACGGGCGCATTTTCCGGATCGGTCCGGCTGCGCGATAATGGCCCGATGAACGAGACCGCATCCGCCGCCGCGGCGCAGCAGGACATCATCGACGAGTTCGCCTTTTTCGGCGACTGGAGCGAACGCTACCAGTACCTGATCGACCTCGGCCGCAAGCTGCCCGACTTCCCCGAGGAGCTCAAGCGCGAGCAATTCAAGGTCCACGGCTGCCAGTCGCAGGTGTGGCTGGTGCCCGGAGGCGATGCTTCGTGCCTGCGTTTCCAGGCCATCAGCGACTCGGCCATCGTGTCCGGCCTGATCGCACTGATCCTGCGGGTGTACTCGGGCCGCACGGCACGCGAGATCCTGGACACGGAACCGACCTACATCGAGTCGATCGGCCTGGCCAAGCATCTGTCGCCGACGCGCTCCAACGGGCTGGTGGCCATGCTCAAGACGATCAAGGGGCATGCCGCGCGTGCCCTGCAAGGCGACGCCTGAGGCCCGACCGCTTGCGCGTGCCGATGCCTCGCGCACCCCTCCGTGGCCAGCGCGTTCCGTGGCCCGGATAAGCGCAGCGCATCCGGGACCCGCCGGCCCGCGCTGGACCGACACGTCGCGCTCGCCTGGCGAGCTTCCCGGAGGCGACCTTCGCCCTTGTCCGGGCTACGACGCCTTGCACGTGCCGATGCCTTGCGCATCCCTCCGTGGCCAGCGCACTCCGTAGCCCGGATAAGCGCAGCGCATCCGGGATCCACCGGCCCGCGCTGGACCGACACACCGGGCTCGCCTGGCGAGCTTCCCGGAGGCGGCCTTCGGCCTTGTCCGGGCTACGACGCCTTGCACGTGCCGATGCCTCGCGCACCCCTCCGTGGCCAGCGCACTCCGTAGCTCCGGATAAGCGCAGCGCATCCGGGACCCGTCGGCCCGCGCTCGACCGACACGCCGCGCTCGCCTGGCGAGCTTCCCGGAGGCGGCCTTCGGCCTTGTCCGGGCTACGACGCCTTGCGCGTGCCGATGCCTCGCGCATCCCTCCGTGGCCAGCGCGCTCCGTGGCCCGGATAAGCGCAGCGCATCCGGGACCCACCGGCCCGCGCTGGACCGACACGCCGCGCTCGCCTGGCGAGCTTCCCGGAGGCGGCCTTCGACCTTGTCCGGGCTACGGTGCTGCCGGATTCGCCTGCGGCGTTCCAGGCCGACAAAGAAAAAGCCCCGCGTCAGGCGGGGCTTTTTCTTGTCACGAGCAGAGCGAATGTGCGATCAGTCGCCCATCTGCTTCTGCAGGTGCTCGCGTCGCTCCTGCGCGTCCAGCGAAAGCGTGGCGATGGGCCGTGCCTCGAGGCGCTCGACCCCGATCTCCTCGTCGGTTTCCTCGCAGAAACCGTAGCGGCCTTCCTCGATCCGCCGCAGCGCCTTCTCGATCTTCGAGATCAGCTTGCGGTAGCGGTCGCGGGTACGCAGCTCCAGCGAGTTCTCGGTCTCGCGCGTGGCGCGCTCGGCCTCGTCGCCGACGTCACGCACTTCCTCGCGCAGGTTGTCGATGGTCTGGCGCGATTCCTCGACCAGCTGTTCACGCCAGGTGCGCAGCTTGTCGCGGAAATACGCCAGCTGACGCGGGTTCATGTACTCCTCGTTCGACTTCGGCTTGTAGCCCTTGGGCAGGTCGATGATCACGGTCGAGGGCAGCGCGTAGCGGCCGTCCTCCTTGGTGACGCTGGGTTCGTTATTGGGTGCGACAATGGCCATGCGTGGACGTTCTTTCGTACTCTTCTTGCCCGGTGCCTTGCCGGCAGGCGCCTTGGCGCTCTTCGGTGCCCTGACGGGCGCCTTGGATGCCGCGGCCTTGCTGCGCGAAGACGGGGACTTGGTGGCAGCGGTCTTCTTCGAAGCCGCCTTGGGAGGGGTGGTCTTGCGGGCCGGAGCCTTCTTGGCGATGGTCTTCTTCGCCGCTGTCTTCTTGCTGGCTGCCTTCTTGGCAACCGTCTTCTTGCTGGCCGGCGTCTTCTTCACCGCGGTCTTCTTCGCGGCCGGTTTCCTTGCTGCCGGTTTCTTCGCCGTGGCCTTCCTGGTCGTCGGTTTCTTCGCCGCGACCTTCCTGGTTGCCGGTTTCTTCGCCGCGACCTTCCTGGCTGCCGGTTTCTTGGCCGCCGACTTCTTCACCGCGGGCTTCCTGCTGACCGCCTTTTTCGCTGGAGCCTTCTTCACCGCGGTCTTCTTCACCGCGGCCTTCTTGCTCGCAACCTTCCTGGCCGGCGCCTTCTTGGTCGTCGTCCTGGACGCGGTGCTCTTGCTTGCCGCGACCTTCTTCTTCGGCTTGACGGCCGCCTTCTTCAGCGGGGCTTTCCTCGCCGTCGACTTCTTCGCGGCAGCCGTCTTGCTCGCCTTGGCGGCGCGCGCGGTGGCTGCGGTCTTGCGGGACCTGGAATCCTTCCCGCGAGCCGAGGACGTGGTCTTGCGTGCCTTGCTGGAGGCACTACGCGTTGATTTCGCCATGCTCCCTCACCATTGTAGGTCGGCGGCCGGGTGTTATAGCCTAGTTCGACCACACCAGCAACCGCTTGCACACGACTTCCGGAGCGCTGTTGGACCGTCACCGGAAACCGCACGTGACCCGCATCATCCTTTTTCTGCTCGGCCTCTACAAGCGCCTCATCAGCCCCCTGCTCGGACAGCGCTGCCGATTTCACCCAAGTTGCTCCGATTATGCCCGCGTCGCGGTGGCACGATTCGGGCCCTGGCGCGGCAGTGTTCTGGCCGGTTGGCGCATCCTGCGCTGCCAGCCGCTGTGCAGCGGCGGCATCGACCCGGTGCCGGACAGCTTCCATCTGGCCCGCTGCCGCGGACACGACCACGAGGACGGACACGCCCATGATTGAGCGACTGCACGTCGGCCTGCTGCTGGCCGCGCTCGCCCTCCCCACGCCGGCCACGCGGGCCGCCACGAAACCGCTGGTCATCCCCGTCCGGGTCCCACAGGGCGGCCTGGTCATGGGCCATGCCGCCCGTGGATGCCAGGTGCGCGTGGACGGACGCGTGCTGCGGGTGGGCGCCGACGGCGTGTTCGCCTTCGGCGTCGGCCGCGACGAGAGCGGCCCGGTCACGGTCAGGGCGCGCTGTCCCGGACACCCCGAGTCCGCGCTGAAGATCCGGGTGACCGCGCGCCACTGGCCCGTCGAACACGTCAACGGCGTGCCGCCGAAGACGGTCTCGCCACCGCCGGCCATCGCCGCGCGCATCGCCCGCGAACGCACCCTGGTGGCCAACAGGCGCACCCGCGACGACGCCCGAGAGGATTTCGAGCACGGCTTCCGCTGGCCCGTGCACGGCCGCGTCAGCGGCGTGTTTGGCAGCCAGCGCGTGTACGACGGACAGCCGCGGGCGCCGCATTCGGGCCTGGACATCGCGGTTCCCACCGGCACCCCGGTGCATGCCCCGGCCGCCGGCCTGGTGACGCTGGCCCGGGACCTGTACCTGAGCGGCAATACCGTGATCATCGACCACGGCGCCGGCATCAGCTCGGTGCTGCTGCACATGAGCAGGCTCGAGGTCGAACCGGGACAGCGGGTCAAGGCCGGACAGGTCGTGGGCCTGTCGGGCATGACCGGACGCGCATCGGGTCCGCACGTGCACTGGGGCATGAACTGGTTCGGCGTGCGCATGGACCCGCGTCTGGTGGCGCGGGAGCACCCGTGGCGCGACCCGGGCGGTGCCCGCAGGCAGGCACGCTGAATACGCCCGCCGGCGGCGCGCGAGGCCCTGCCTAGCCCTTGCCCGAACGGTTGGACACCCCGTGCGGCACATGGCCCGTGGCCACGTGGCGGCGGGTGGACTCGACGTTGAGTGGCGAATCGTCGAAGAAGATGTCGGCGCCGAAGGCATCCAGGAACGGGCCCTTGTCGCGACCGCCCAGGAACAGCGCCTCGTCGATGCGCACGCCCCACTGGCGCAGGGTCAGGATCACGCGCTTGTGAGCGGGTGCCGAGCGCGCCGTGACCAGCGCGGTGCGGATCGGCGAGTCCTCGGCCGGGAACGCCGCCTGCAGACGATGCAGGGCCGCCAGGAAGCCGCGGAAGGGACCCACCGACAACGGTTCCCGTGCCTGCTCGCTCTCCTGTCGGTGGAAGGCCTCCAGGCCCTCCTCGCGCGACACGCGCTCGCCCTCGTCGCCGAAGATCACCGCGTCGCCGTCAAAGGCGATGCGCAGTTGCTCGCTGACCCGTGGCGGCGCGGTCGAGGGCAGGATGGTGGCGGCGGCCACGCCCGCGTGCAGCGCGCGGGTGACGTCCTCGGCATGGGCCGACAGGAACAGGTCGGCGCCGAACGGCTGCACGTAGTCGGAGGTCGAACCCCCACTGGTGAAGGCGGCGCGGGAGATGTCCAGGCCGTAATGCTGGATGGAATTGAAGATGCGCAGGCCGGTGTCGCCCGAATTGCGCGACAGCAGGATCACCTCCACCGGCGGCTTGTCCCCGGCCAGGCGGTTCAGGCCCAGCAGCTTCTGCACCAGCGGGAAGGCCACCCCGGGCGCGAGGATGTCCTCCTCGTGGTCGATCTGGAAATTGCGGTAGGCATCCAGTCCCTCGCGCTCGAACAGGGCGTGGCTGTCGCCCAGGTCGAAAAGCGCGCGCGAGGAGATCGCCACCATCAGGCGGTCGTCCGTGGCCGAACCGGCCGAATGTGCGTTGGGCGCTGCGTTCACGAGTGTGTCCTGGCGGATCTGCGTGGCCTGCGTTATGGCATGGGCGCGTCTCACGGACTGCGCCGCGGGTGACGCATCCAGTGTAGCGCGGCTCAGAGCAGGAACTGCTCGTCGAGGATGCGCTGCTCGAGGTTGTGCTCGGGATCGAACAGCAGGCGCACGGCGTGCTGGCCGGACTGGCGCACCTCCACGCTGAGCACGTCACGCACCTCGTGGTAGTCGGCGGTGGCGCTGACCGGGCGCTTTTCCGGATCCAGGCTGAGCAGCCCCACCCGCGTGGCGTGCGGCAGGATCGCGCCACGCCAGCGGCGTGGCCGGAACGGACTGATCGGGGTCAGCGCCAGCACGTTGGCGTCCAGCGGCAGGATCGGGCCGTGCGCCGAGAGGTTGTAGGCGGTGGAACCGGCGGGCGTGGACACCAGGATGCCGTCGCAGACCAGTTCGTCCAGCTTCGGATCGCCGTTCAGGGTCACGCGCAGGTGCGCGGCCTGGTTGCTCTGGCGCAGCAGCGAAACCTCGTTGAAGGCCAGCTCCACCACCTCCTCGCCCGCGGCGGTGGTCGCGCGCATCTCCAGCGCGTGCAGCGTCGAGGGGTGCGCGCGGCGAATGCGCGCCTCCAGGTCGTCGTCGCGATACTGGTTCATCAGGAAGCCGACCCGGCCGAGCTTCATGCCGTAGAACGGCTTGTCCAGGTCCAGGTGCTCGTGCAGGGTTCGCAGCATGAAACCATCGCCGCCGAGGGCGACGATGACGTCGGCCTCGGCCGGCGGCACCGCGGGGTACTGGTCCCCGAGCCGCTGCGCCGCCTCGCGGGCGGCGGGTGCGGTACTGGCCACGATGGCGATCTGCATCGGCGACAACCGGCTGTTGAGTCCTCCCCGAGCTTACTCAGTCGAGCGGCATCTGCGCCAGCTGCGCCAGGCGCCGCACCGCCACCGAGGCGATCGGATAGTCCGCGTTCTGGGTCAGGATCTCGGCCAGCATCATGCGGGTATGGCGCAGCGTGGGGTCGTCACGCTCCAGCCAGGCCGCCACGGCCTTGTCGCCCTGGCGGCCGCCGGCAAAGGTCATGACCTGCGCCGACAGCGCGCGATGCTGGTGGCTCAGCTCCTCCAGCAACGAGC
The DNA here is from genome assembly GCA_963821885.1 of uncultured Gammaproteobacteria bacterium. Taxonomy (GTDB): domain Bacteria; phylum Pseudomonadota; class Gammaproteobacteria; order Xanthomonadales; family Rhodanobacteraceae; genus Oleiagrimonas. Next base: position 91,975 of record CAWGFN010000004.1, read on the forward strand.
CGCGCGCCTGCGCATGCCAGCTGCTTTCCACCGGTAGCGCCTCGATCTGGCCACGCAGCCAATCCAGGTCCAGGGCACCGGCCAGGCCGAAGAACACCGTGGCCACCTGATCCACCGGACGCTTGGCGTGGGTGGCGACCTCGATCATGTCCAGCGCCGGGCGCAGGAACGGCAGGCACGCCAGGCGGTGGGCAAGACCGCTGGAGGCGCCGAGGCCTTCCCACTTCTCGATGCCCGACTCGAAGTCGGCCTTGCCGGTGGCCGTCAGCGCGACCGGCAGGGCCTCGCGCAATGCCTGCATGCCCGGCTGGTAGCGCTCGACATTGGCGGCAATGTCGAGACTGCCGCCGGGCCGCCCCAGCAGCCATCGCGTGAGGTGACGCAACAGGCTCCAGATCTGCAGCATCGCGTCGATCTGCATGTCCTCGGATGCCTGGCCGTCCAATGCCTCGATGTCCGACCACAGGTTGCGCGCGTCGAGGATCTCGCGGGCGGCGGTGAAGGCCTTGGCGATCACCGCCGGCGCCTGGCCGCTGTCCTCGGCCATGCGCATCATGAAGGTGGCGCCCATGCGGTTGATGGTCGAATTGGTGACCGCGGTGGCGATGATCTCGCGACGCAGGCGGTGCCGGAGCATGTGCTCGGCATAGCGCTCGCGCAGCGGCTCGGGGAAGTAGCGCTCGAGCTCGCGCGACAGGAACGGATCCTCGGGCACGTCCGAATCGAGCAGCTGCTGGTACAGCTTGAGCTTGTCGTAGGACAGCAACACCGAGAGTTCCGGCCGGGTCAGGCCCAGGCCGCGGGTCTTGCGCTCGGTCAGCTCGGCATCGCTGGGCAGCGATTCGACCTGGCGGTCGAGCATGCCCTCGGCCTCCAGCGTGCGGATGAAGTGCGCCATCGAGCCGATGCGCTTGGCCGACATGTGCTCCATCAGTGTGATGGCGTAGTTCTGCCGGTAGTTGTCCCACAGCACCAGGCGCTCGACCTCGTCGGTCATCGCCGCCAACTGCGTGTTGCGGCCATCCAGGTCCAGCTCGCCGCGATGCACGGCATCGCCCAGCAGGATCTTGATGTTGACCTCGTGATCGGAGGTGTCGACGCCGGCCGAGTTGTCGATGAAGTCGGTGTTGAGCAGCACGCCATGCAGCGCCGCCTCGATGCGGCCCTTCTGGGTCAGGCCCAGGTTGCCGCCCTCGCCCACCACCTTGCAGCGCAGCTCGTCGCCATTGATGCGCAAGGCGTTGTTGGCGCGGTCGCCGGCGTCGGCGTGGGTCTCCGAGGAGGCCTTGACGTAGGTGCCGATGCCGCCGTTCCACAGCAGGTCGACCGGCGCGCGCAGGATGGCGCTCATCAACTCGTGCGGGGAAAGGTGCTCGACGTCGTTGCGCAGGCCCAGGGCCTGGCGCACCGGTTCGCTGACCGGGATCGACTTGGCCGAGCGCGACCAGATGCCGCCGCCCTCGGAGATCAACGACTCGTCGTAGTCTTCCCAGGACGATCGCGGCAGCTTGAACATGCGCTCGCGCTCGGCGAAGGACGTCGCCGCGTCCGGATTCGGATCGAGGAAGATGTGGCGGTGGTCGAAGGCGGCCAGCAGGCGGATGTGGCGCGACAGCAGCATGCCGTTGCCGAACACGTCGCCGGACATGTCGCCGATGCCCACGCAGGTGAAATCCTCGGACTGCGAGTCGCGCCCCATGGCGCGGAAGTGGCGCTTGACCGACTCCCAGGCGCCCTTGGCGGTAATGCCCATGCCCTTGTGGTCGTAGCCGTTGGAGCCGCCGGAAGCGAAGGCGTCGCCAAGCCAGAAACCGTGTTCGATGGCGATGCCGTTGGCGATATCCGAGAACGTCGCGGTGCCCTTGTCGGCGGCCACCACCAGGTAGGGGTCGTCGTCGTCGTGGCGCACCACGTCGACCGGCGGCACGATCTTGCCGTCGACCAGGTTGTCGGTGATGTCGAGCAGGCCCTCGATGAACATGCGGTAGCAGGCCACGCCCTCGGCCTGAACGTCCTCGCGCTCGCCGCTGGCCGGCGGCTGCTTGACGAAGAAGCCGCCCTTGGAGCCGACCGGCACGATGACGGTGTTCTTGACCATCTGCGCCTTGACCAGGCCCAGCACCTCGGTGCGGAAGTCCTCGCGCCGGTCCGACCAGCGCAGGCCGCCGCGGGCGACCGCGCCGAAGCGCAGGTGGATGCCCTCCACGCGCGGGCCGTAGACGAAGATCTCGCGATACGGCACCGGCTTGGGCGCATCGGGCACCAGCGAGGAGTCGAACTTGAAGCTGATGTAGTGGCGCGCCTGGCCGTCGGGCCGCTGGAAATAGCTGGTGCGCAGGGTCGCGCGGATGACGTCCATGTAGCTCTTGATGATGCGCTCGTCATCGAGGCTGGCGACGCCGTCCAGCAGCACGCGGATGGCGTCCCAGAACACCTCGATCTGCTTCTGCCGCGGCTGCACCAGCGCGCCGACCACGCGATCGATGAACTGGCCGCGGTCGACCGACATCGATGCCGGAACCAGCGCCTGCATCTCGGTGCGCAGCTGCTCGGCATGCAGGACGCATTCATCCTCGCTGCGATCGGCGCGTTCCGGGTCGAACTTGGCGTTGAACAGCTCGACCAGCAGGTTGGCAATGCCCGGATAGCGGTTGAGCGTCTCTTCCATGTAACTCTGGGAAAAGGCGATGCCGACCTGCTGCAGGTACTTGCAGTACCCGCGCAGCATGGCGACCTGGCGCCAGTGCAGCAGCGCGCCGAGCACCAGGCGATTGAAGCCGTCGCTCTCGGCATTGCCGCGCCATACGTTCTCGAAGGCATGCTCGAAATGGCCGCCAACCTGGTCGACCGGGAACACCAGGTCGCCGTCCGGACGCACCTCGAAGTCCTGGATGAACAGACGCGCGTCATCCACGCGCATGTCGTAGACGTGCTCGGTGAGCACGCGCAGGCCGAGGTTCTCCAGTTGCGGCAGCATGTCCGACAACGGGATGTCGACGCCGCGGCGGTAGACCTTGAAACGCAGCTGGTCCGGCTGCTGGGTGGGACGGTAGAAGGACATGCGCACGGCCTGGTCGTCGTCCAGCTGCGCCAGCGCCTGCACGTCCGCGGCCGCGACATCGGGGGAGACTTCCTCGATGTAGCCGGCCGGCAACGCCGCGCCGTAGCGGCTGGCCAGGACCATGCCCTCGGTTTCGCCCATCACGTGGACCAGGCTGTCGCGCAGCTCGTCCTGCCAATTGCGCACGATGCCGATCAGTTTCTGCTCGAGTTCGTCGGTGTCGAAATCCGGCGTATGGCCCGGCTCCGGGCGCACCACCACATGCAGGCGGGCCAGCGCGGCCTCGCCCATCAGGACGCTGGAATCGAGCGACTTGCCGGCCAGCTCCTCGCGCAACATCGCTTCCACGCGCTGGCGCACCGTGGTGTTGAATCGCTGCCGCGGGATATAGGCCAGGCAGGAGAAGAATCGGCCGTACTGGTCACGGCGCACGAACAGGCGCGCGCGGGCGCGCTCCTTCAGTTCCAGCACGCCGATGGCGGTATCGAACAATTCATCCGGCGCGCCCTGCAGCAGCTCGTCGCGCGGCAGGGTCTCCAGGATGTGCCTGAGCGCCTTGCCCGAATAGGCATCGCGGCGCAGGCCCGAACGGCGCATCACCGACTCGTACTTCAGCCGCACCAGCGGGATTTCCTGCGGACGGCGGGTGTAGGCGGTGGAGGTGAACAGACCGAGGAAGCGTTGCTCGGCCACCGGCCTGCCATCGGCATCGAAGCGCAACACGCCGATGTAGTCCATGTAGCCCGGGCGGTGCACCCGCGAGCGCGAGTTGGTCTTGGTCAGGATGATCGCATCCATCGAACCCGACTGCGGCAGGCGCGAGGCCGCCAGGGTCCGCAGCGAACGCGGCGCGGTCGCGCGCTCGTCGTCGCGCAGGATGCCCTTGCCCGATCCCGACACGGTGCACAGGACCTGGTCGCCCTGGGCCTCGGTCACCTCGTATTCGCGGTAGCCGAGGAAGGTGAAATGGTCGTCGGCCACCCAGCGCAGGAAGGCCTGCGCCTCGGCCACGCCGTCCTCGTCCAGCGGCAGGGAACGCTGCGGCAGGGCATCGGCGATCTCGACCATCTTGCCGCGCATCGCGCGCCAGTCGTTGACCGAGGCGCGAACATCGGCCAGCGAAGCCTGGAGGTCGCGCAGCAGGTGCTCGCAGTCCTCGCCGTCGGCCAGGCGGTCGATCTCCAGGTGCATGATCGACTCGTGCGCCGTCTCGCCGCCCTCGTTGCGCAGCGTCTCGAGGCGTCCCTGCCCGTCGCGGGTCACCGCGAACACCGGGTGGGTGACCATGTGCACGCTCAGCCCCGCGCGCTCGACGGCCATGGTCAGGGTGTCGACCAGGAAGGGCATGTCGTCGGTGACCACCTGCACGGTGGTACGCAGGCCACCCCAGCCCTGCTGCTCGTGCTCGGGATTGAACACCCGCAGTTTCGCCGCGCCGGCCACGCGCTCGCGCATGAATCCATACCATTCGCCGAGCAGCGCCGCCCACTCGCCCGGCTCGTGCTGGGCCCGGTCCGCGGCCGGCATGCGGTCGAAGAAACCGTGCAGCAAGGCACTGGCGTTGTCGGCATCGATGCCGGCCTTGGCGAGCAGGCGATCGAAGTGTTCACGGACCTGACCTTCGAAGTGGTCAACGTCGTGTTTTGTATGATTCATGGCGTATTCTGCGAGACGAGCGGAGTGGAGTGGATGACTCAGGCAATCGCCATCGTCGGCGTCGCGAGCGGGCGGCCGCAAGCGTCAGCTTCCAGGGGGTTGCTGATGGCGTTCACGGTTCGAAAGCACGCATGCCGGAGGCATGCCGGGGAAAGAAGCGGGTACCTTGCTGATTCCGGGCGCTTCGTCGGCCGCTGGATACGGGGCATGGTCGGTTTCGTCAATCCAAGGCTGCATGCTGGTACCGTTGACCCACGACTTTCCGGCTGGGGATACGGTTCGGAATGAGAAGGATAGCTCCGCAGGCACCGGCTGATCCAGCACCGCCATCGCTGCTGATGTCGCGCGGGAGCACACTTCGCTTCCGTCGCAGGCTGATCCTGATCGCCGTGATCGCCATCGCCCTGATCCTCGGCATGGCCGCGGCCGCGGTCATCAATGTCTCGAGCTATCGCCATTACAACGCGGCGACGCGCCATTCCAGCGGCGTCCTGCAACAGATCCTGAGCACGTCGAACGCGCTGCGCGGCGCCGAATCGGGACTGCGCGGCCACCTGCTGACCGGCGATACCGGGCAGCTGGAGAGCTACCTGATCGCCCTGCCGAAGATCGACCAGGGCAGCGCGCAACTGCTGGACATGACCCGCGGGGACCCTCCGCAGCACCAGTTGGCGCTGAACCTGCGCGCCAGCCTGCAGGCCCGCGCGCGGCAATTGCAGGCCGTGCTCGCGCGCTATCGCGGCGGCGACCGCAACGGCGCCCTGTCCATGCTGCGCGCACAGATGGCCGCCGATGCCGACCATCCCCTGCTCCGGCAGACCGAGGCCATGCGCGACGTCGAGATGGCGCATCAACGAAACGTCGACCAGCAGCGCGACCGCTCGGCCAGCCTGACCGCCTGGTTCACCTTCGCCAGTCTGTCCTGCGCGCTGGCGCTGCTGCTCAGCTCGATCGTCCTGGTTCTGCGCCAGCAACGCCATGCACTGGATTCCAAGGAAGCGCTGATGCAGGCCTACATGCAGCTGGCGCAATCGCTGGAGGAGTCGCGCGGTCTGGCCGACCGCATGCAGCGCCTGCATGCATTGAGCGAAACCCTGCAGAACTGCCGCAGCATGCATGAAGCCCTGCGCACGCTGCCCCCGAGCCTGGAGGACATGCTTCCCGACACCGCCGGCGTGGTCATGCTGATCAATGCCTCGCGCAATCTGGTCGAGACCGCCAGCGCCTGGGGGCAGCTGACGCATCGCAGCGAGGACGTCTTCGCCCCGGACGACTGCTACGCCCTGCGCCGCGGCCAGGCCTACCCCGAATCGGACACCCAGGCGAGGATGCCGTGCGCGCACCTGCACCCGGTGGAAGCCGCCGGTCACGGCCAGACCTGGCTGTGCGTGCCCCTGCTGGCCCAGGGCGAGACCCTGGGCGTGTTGCACATGCAGCAGGCGACAGGCCTCAGTCCGGAAATCCGCGATATGTGCATCACGCTGGGCGAACAGCTGGGCCTGCTCCTGGGCAACCTGCGCCTGCAGGAAAGCCTGCACAACCAGTCGATCCGCGATCCGCTCACCGGCCTTTACAACCGCCGCTATCTGGAAACCTCGCTGTATCGCGAGCTGCTGCGCAACATCCGCCAGGGCAGCCGGCTGACCGTGCTGATGATGGACCTGGACCATTTCAAGCGATTCAACGACGTGCATGGCCACGACGCCGGCGACCAACTGCTGCAGCAGTTCGCCGCGCTCCTGCGCGAACTGGTGCGCGCCGAGGACATCGCCTGCCGTTACGGCGGCGAGGAGTTCACCGTGATCCTCCCCGATACCGACGCCGAGGCCGCCCTGCGGCGCGCGGAGACCATTCGCGCACGCACCGAGCAGCTCAACATCCGCCATCGTGGCGCGCTGCTGGGCGGGATCAGCGTGTCCATCGGCCTTGCTGTCCAGGAAGACCAGGAACACGATACGGCCAGCCTGCTGCATGCCGCCGACCAGGCGCTCTACCGGGCCAAGCGGGCCGGCCGCAACCGGATCGAGTCCGCCACCGCCCAGGATCACACCGCGGCCCCCGAAGACACGAATTGACGGCCTTTGCCGACATTCTTAAACTGGCCGGTACATTACACCCCCGCCCGCGACCAAGACCCGCCAGACAAACCCATTACGGCATTTCGTCCCATCATCCATGCGATGGCCTACCGCGCATGGCCGCTGGACACGCATTGCCGCGATCGTCACGCTTGGCGGATCGGATCGATGGGACATCGTTCATCCAAGGAATACAGATGCATTTCACGCGCCCGCGCACACTGGATGCGTTCCTGTTCACGCTGATCGCATGTGGCCTGCTGTCCGCCTGTGGACAAGGCAGTTCACAAGGCAACCGGAAGATGCCCCCGGCCAACGTCGGCGTGCATCCGGCCGTGCCCACCTCGGTGCCCCTCGTACGCGACCTGGTCGGCCGCCTCTCGGCCTACCGCAGCGCCGACGTGCGCGCACGCGTGAGCGGCGTGCTGCTCAAGCGCGACTACGAGGAAGGTGGCGATGTGAAGAAGGGCCAGGTGCTGTTCGAGATCGACCCGGCGCCGCTGAAAGCCTCGCTGGATGCGGCCAGGGCCTCGCTGGCCCAGGCCCAGGCGGACTACACCAACAAGAAGATCGCGGCCAGCCGCGCGCGCGAACTGGCGCCCAAGGGCTTCGTCTCGCGTTCGGACCTGGACAACGCCGAGGCCGCCGAACGCACCGCGGCCGCCAGCGTGCAGCAGGCCCGGGCGGCCGTGGAAAGCGCCACGATCAACCTGGGTTACGCCACCGTGCGCTCGCCCATCGACGGCCGCGCCGGCAAGCAGCAGGTGACCGAGGGCGCCCTGGTCGGCCAGGGCAGCGCGACCCTGCTGACCACGGTCGACCAGATCGATCCGCTGTACGTGAACTTCAACATGGCCGTGGACGAGCTCGACAAGCTGCGCCGCGAACAGGCCGAGGGCAGCGCGACCCTGCGCGGCGCCAACCAGGCGCGCATCGAACTGTCCATGCCCGACGGCGGCAAGTACGGCGAGCCCGGCACCCTGGACTTCTCCGGCACCACCGTGGACCCGGATACCGGCGCGGTGGCGCTGCGTGGCCTGATCCCCAACCCCAAGGGCAACCTGCTGCCCGGCATGTACGTCCACCTCAAGGTCGAATTCGGCACCCTCGATCATGCCTACCTGGTTTCCGAGGCCGCCGTGCAGCGCGACCCGACCGGACCCTACGTCCTGGTCCTGGGCAAGGACGGCATGGTGCAGCAAAAGCGCGTGCAGACGGCTGGCATCTACAAGCAGCAGTGGATCGTCACCGGCGGCCTGGCCCAGGGCGATCGCATCATCGTCGAAGGCCTGGCCCAGGCGCAGCCCGGCAAGCCCGCGGTGCTCGCCAAGCCGGCGCCCAGGGCGACCGGCCCGGCCACGCAGGGCGCGGCTGGCGCCGGCTCGCACTGAGGTCCCGTCATGCCCGGATTCTTCATTGAACGCCCGATCTTCGCCTGGGTGATCGCGATCCTGATCTCGCTCGGCGGCGTCATCGCCATCGCCAACCTGGGCGTGGAGTCGTACCCCGACATCGCGCCGCCGCAGGTCACCATCAACGCCAGCTATCCCGGCGCCAACGCCGAGACCATCGAGAAAAGCGTCACCCAGGTCATCGAGCAGCAACTGACCAGCATCGACAACCTGCTGTACTTCAGCTCCTCGTCCAGCTCCACCGGCATCGGTCAGCATCACCCTGACCTTCGCCGACGGCACCGACCCGGACACCGCCCAGGTGCAGGTGCAGAACAAGGTGGCGCTGGCCACGCCGCGACTGCCCTCGGAAGTGGTGCAGCAGGGCGTGGTGCGTGGCCAAGGCCAACACCGGCTTCCTGATGGTGGTCGCGCTGCGCTCGGACGACGACGGCTCGATGGACGCCAACGCGCTCAACAACATGATCGCCACGCGCATCCAGGACCCGATATCGCGCCTGCCCGGCGTCGGCAGCACGCAGCAGTTCGGCTCCGAATACGCCATGCGCATCTGGCTGAACCCGGACAAGCTGCACGGCTACGGCCTGTCGGCCACCGACGTGCTGGACGCCGTGCGCGCGCAGAACGTGCAGTTCGCGGCTGGCTCGATCGGCGCCGCGCCGGCCCGCAAGGGCCAGGGCTACACGGCCACGGTCAGCGCCGAGAGCCGCTTCACCTCGCCCGACCAGTTCCGCAACATCATCCTGCGCGCCAACAGCGACGGCTCCACGGTGCGCCTGAAGGACGTCGCGCGCGATCGGAGTTCGGACCCGAGGGCTACGGCTTCGAGCGGCGCGCTACAACGGCAAGCCCGCGGGCGGCTTCGCCGTGTCAGCTGCAGCCCGGCGCCAACGCGCTGACGGTGGCCCAGGAGGTGCGCGACAAGATGGCCGAGCTGCAGCGCAGCTTCCCGCCGCACGTCACCTGGTTCTCGCCGTTCGACTCCACCACGTTCGTGAAGATGTCGATCAACGAGGTGGTGCAGACGCTGATCGAGGCGATCATCCTGGTGTTCCTGGTGATGCTGCTGTTCCTGCAGAACATCCGCGCCACGTGATCCCGACCCTGGTCATTCCCGGTGGCCCTGCTCGGCACCTTCCTCGGCATGCTGGTCATGGGCTTCACCATCAACCAGCTGACCCTGTTCGGCATGGTGCTGGCCATCGGCATCGTGGTCGACGACGCGATCGTGGTGATCGAGAACGTCGAGCGCATCATGACCGAGGAGAACCTTCCGCCGAAGGAAGCCACGCGCAAGGCGATGATCCAGATCACCGGCGCGGTGGTCGCCATCTCGGTGGTGCTGGCGGCGGTGTTCATCCCCAGCGCGCTGCAGACCGGCAGCGTGGGCGCGATCTACCGCCAGTTCGCCCTGACCATCGCCCTGTCGATGGGCTTCTCGGCCTTCCTGGCGCTGTCGTTCACCCCGGCCCTGTGCGCCTCGATGCTCAAGCCCGAGCACGACAAGCCCAAGAACCGGCTGTTCCGCGGCTTCAACCGCTTCTTCGCGGCGACCACCCAGACGCTACACCCGCCATGTGGGCCGGGCCATCACCCACGCGCCGCGCTGGATGCTCGGCTTCGCGCTGCTGGCGGTGCTGACCGGCTTCCTGTTCACCCGCCTGCCCGGCAGCTTCCTGCCTCCGGAGGACCAGGGGTACGCCTTCGTGGTGGTGCAGCTGCCGCCAGGCGCGACCATGCAGCGCACCAACAAGGTGCTGGACCAGATCCGCACCATGGTCATGGCACGATCCCGGCCGTCCATGGCATGTTCCAGGTCGCGGGCTTCAGCTTCATGGGCTCGGGCGAGAACGCCGGCATGGCCTTCATCCACCTCAAGGACTGGTCCAAGCGCGACATCACCGCGGACCAGTTCGTGCAGCGCATGAACGGCATGCTGTTCATGAAGATCCACGACGCCAAGGCGTTCGCCGCCAACATGCCGACGGTGCGCGGCCTGGGGCAGTTCGGCGGCTTCGACATGTACCTGCAGGACCGTGGCGGCCAGGGCTATGCCGCCCTGGCCAAGGCCCGCGACCAGCTGCTGGCCAAGGCCGCGCAGGATCCGGTCCTCAGCAACGTGCGCCCCAATGCCCTGGGCGACACGCCGCAGATCAGGCTGAACGTCGATCGCGTCAAGGCGCAGTCAATGGGCCTTTCGGTCAGCGACGTGTACAACGCCATCCAGCTGATGCTGGCGCCGGTCTACGTCAACGACTTCTTCTACCAGGGCCGCGTCAAGCGCGTGATCATGCAGGCCGACTCGCCCTACCGCATGGATCTGGACGCCCTCTCGCACTTCTACACGCCCAGCAGCAAGGTCGGCGGCAACGGTGACGACAGCATGATCCCGCTGTCCGGCGTGGTCGACGCCAAGTGGCAGCATGGGGCCGCCCGCGCGCAGCCGCTACAACGGCTACTCGGCGGTGGAGATCGTCGGCGACCCGGCGCCCGGCTACAGCTCCGGGCCAGGCCATGACGGCCATGCAGCAGATCGTCGACAAGGACCTGCCGGAGGGCTTCGGCGTCGACTGGAGCGGCCAGTCCTACCAGGAGGTGATCTCGGGCAACCAGGCGCCGCTGCTGTTCGGCCTGTCGATCCTGGTGGTGTTCCTGGCCCTGGCCGCGTTGTACGAGAGCTGGTCGATCCCGGTCTCGGTGCTGCTGGTGGTGCCGCTGGGCGTGCTCGGCGCGGTGCTGGCGACCATGCTGCGCGGCATGCCCAACGACGTCTACTTCAAGATCGGCCTGATCACCATCATCGGCCTGGCGGCCAAGAACGCGATCCTGATCGTGGAGTTCGCGGTCGAGCAGCAGCAGATCGGGACGCTCGCTGCGCGAGGGCGTGGTCGAGGCGGCGCGCCTGCGCCTGCGGCCGATCCTGATGACCTCGCTGGCCTTCATCCTCGGCGTGCTGCCGCTGGCCATCTCCACCGGACCCGGCGCCAACGCGCGTCACGCCATCGGTACCGGCGTGATCGGCGGCATGCTGTTCGCCACCTTGCTCGGCCTGCTGCTGATCCCGGTGTTCTACGTGGCCATGCGCCGCCTGCTCGGCGACCGGCTGGACCCGGCCGGCCGCGCCACGCGGACCGGGCGGACCGCAGCCGTTCGACTCCGATCCGCGGCGCTGATCGCCGAGGGACGCCGAAAACGAAAAAGGCCGCGGATGCATGCCCGCGGCCTTTTCATCATGCGGGGCGATGCCACTCAGGGCATGTACATGCCGCCATTGACGTGCATGGTCTCACCGGAGATGTAGGCTGCCGCCGGTGAAGCCAGGAAGGCCACCGCGTTGGCGATGTCCTCGGGCTGGCCCAGGCGACCCAGGGCGATCTGGGTCTCCAGGGTGCTGCGCTGGTTCTCGTCGAGGGCGCGTGTCATGTCGGTGTCGATGAAGCCCGGGGCAACCACGTTGACGGTGATGCCTCGCGAACCGACCTCGCGCGCCAGCGACTTGGAGAAGGCAATGATGCCGGCCTTGGCCGCGGCGTAGTTGGACTGGCCCGGATTACCGGTCACCCCGACCACCGAGGCGATGTTGACGATGCGGCCCTTGCGCGCCTTCATCATCCCGCGCATGACCGCCTTGGACGTGCGGTAGACCGAGGTCAGGTTGGTGTCGATGATGGCGTTCCAGTCCTCGTCCTTCATGCGCATGAGCAACTGGTCGCGGGTGATGCCGGCGTTGTTGACGAGGATGGAGACCGGACCGAAATCCTTGCCGATCGCGGCAATCAGCGCGTCCACACCGGCGCCGTCGGTGACATCCAGCACGCGGCCCGCGCCACCGTGTGGCTGCAGGCGCGCGTCGATGCTGGCCGCGCCCGCTTCGCTGGTGGCGGTGCCGATCACGGTCGCGCCCTGCGCGGCCAGGGTGTCGGCAATGGCGGCGCCGATGCCGCGCGTGGCGCCGGTGACCAGCGCGATCTCGCCTTCGAGTGGCTTGCTCATGGAAAGGTTTCCTTCAGGGATGGTGGATCGGTTCCGTTGGCGACTCAGGTCCACGCGCTGCGCGCGGCCTCCAGCGCTTCGGGTTCACCCAGTGCACGGGCGTCGAGCGCCCGGTCGATGCGCCGGGCCAGGCCGGTCAGCACCTTGCCGGGGCCGCATTCGCCCAGCGCCGTGGCGCCCGCGGCGGCCAGGGCCTGCACGCATTCGGTCCAGCGCACGGGCATGAACAGCTGGCGACGCAGCGCGTCACGGATGGCGTCGAGGTCGGGCTGCACCGCCGCGTCGGCGTTCTGCACCACCGGCAGGGACGGCTCGCGCCAGTCCAGCCCGTCCATGCGCGCGGCCAGCTGCTCGGCGGCGCCGCTCATCAGGGCGCAGTGCGAGGGCACCGACATGGCCAGCTTCACGGCCTTCTTCACGCCTTCCTCGGCCAGCCGCGCCAGCGCGCGGTCGACCGCCTCGGCATGACCGGCGATGACCACCTGACCGGGCGAATTGAAGTTGGCCGGGGACACGACCTGCTCGCCGGAGACTTCCTCGCAGATGGCCGCGATCCGCGCATCGTCGCCACCGAGCACCGCCGCCATGCCGCCGACGCCGACCGGCACGGCGGCCTGCATCAGGCGACCGCGCTCGGCCACCAGGGCGGCCCCGTCATGCAGCGAGAGCGCATCGGCGCAGACCAGCGCGGTGTACTCGCCCAGGCTGTGGCCGGCCAGGCGGGCCGGGCGCGCGCCGCCAAGTTTGTTCCATACGCGCCACACCGCCACGCCGGCGGCCAGCAAGGCCGGCTGGGTGTGCTCGGTGCGGTTGAGCTGGTCCTCCGGACCCTCCTGCGAAAGACGCCACAGGTCGGCGCCGGCACCGTCGGAGGCTTCCTCGAACGTGCGGCGAACTTCCGGATGGGCGGTCGCCAGTTCGGCAAGCATGCCAACCGACTGCGAACCCTGTCCGGGGAACACGAAGGCGAGATGGGCGGAGATTTCAGTCATGTCGAATGCGTATCCTGAACAACAAGCCGCCAATCTTGCCAGCATTGGCCCGCCGGTTCAGCAGTCGGGCGTTTGAATCCGTCGCGCGCGGCCGCCCAACGACAGCGGCCGCCCGGGGGCGGCCGCTGGTATGCACGAACCTGCTTCGGGGTCAGTAGCGCAGCAACGCCGACGCCCAGGTGAAACCGCCGCCGAAGGCCTCCAGCAGCAGGGTCTGGCCGCGCTTCACCTTGCCCGAGCACACCGCCTCGTCCAGGGCCAGCGGCACCGAACCGGAGGAGGTGTTGGCGTGCTTGTCGACGGTGACGATGACCCGGTCCATGGACATCTTCAGGCGCTTGGCCGTGGCCTCGATGATGCGCAGATTGGCCTGGTGCGGGATCAGCCAGTCGATGTCCGACTCGTGCATGCCCGCGGCCTGCAGCGTCTCGCCGACCAGCGAATCCAGGGTCTTGACCGCCACCTTGAACACTTCACGGCCGCTCATGCGGATGCGCACGCCGTGGTTGGGCTCGTCGGTGAAACCGGCGGACACGCCGACCGGGTTGTACAGCAGCTCCTTGTAGCCGCCGTCGGCATGCATGCAGGTCGCCAGGATGCCCGGTTCGTCGGACGCCTCCAGCACCACCGCGCCGGCACCGTCGCCGAACAGCACGCAGGTCTCGCGCTCGTTCCAGTCGACCATGCGGGTCAGGGTCTCGGCACCGATCACCAGGGCCTTCTTCGTCTGCCCGCTGCGGATGAACTTGTCGGCCACGCCCAGGGCGTAGACGAAGCCCGAGCAGGCCGCGTTGACGTCGAACGCCGCGCAGCCGTTGGCGCCCAGGCGATGCTGGATCAGGCAGGCGGTGGACGGAAAGATGATGTCGGGCGTGGTGGTGCCGAGAATGATCAGGTCGAGCTCCGAGGCCTTGACCCCGGCACGCTCGAGCGCCTGCACCGCGGCGCGGTAACCCAGCTCGCCGGTGGTTTCCTCGGCGCTGGACACGCGCCGCTCGCGGATGCCCGTGCGGCTGCGGATCCACTCGTCGCTGGTATCGACCTGTTTCTCGAGGTCGGCGTTGGTGACCACGCGCTCGGGGAGCGCGCTGCCGGTGGCGAGGATGCGTGCGTACTTCAGGGTCCTGTCCCCCATGCCTGCGTGGCGACCGCCGGCCGCCGTGGTTTCAGGCCTCGCACTCTACCGCACATGCGGCACCGAGCGGACCTGCCGTAAACGCAAAGCGGCGCGTTGCCGCGCCGCCCTGCACACAACGTCCCTGATCGGCGAGGAGCTCAGTCCTCGTCGACGATCTGCTCGGCCGTCTCGATGACCTTGCGGCCACGGTAGTAGCCGTCCTTGGTCACGTGGTGGCGACGGTGCACCTCGCCGCTGGTCGGGTCGGTCGACAGCTGCACCGGCGTGAGCTTGTCGTGCGAACGACGCATGCCGCGGGTGGACGGGGTTCTGCGGCTCTTCTGGACTGCCATGGGAGTTTCTCCGGAAAAATCAGTGTTTCTTCAGTTCGCGCAACACCGCGAACGGGTTGGGTCTGTTCTCTTCGTCCGGCATCGCCTCCGGACCGCTTGCTCTGCCCTGCTCGGGCCATTCGCTTTCGGGCGAGACCGGCACCAGGGGCACGGCCAGCACCAGTTCATCCTCGATCACCGCCACCGGATCGATACGGCCATCGCTCTCGATAAGCAGCGGCTCGTACCCCGGCGCCAGTGCGGCCTCCTCGCGCTCGTGGGCGATCAGGCCCAGGCGTGCGTGCAAGTCGACCGGATGCACGAAAGGCTCCAGCGTCCGCTGGCAGGCCAGCGTCAACGACGCCGACACATCCAGCAGCAGGGACGCGCCACCGAGCTCGCTGCGGGCGAACTCCAGACGGTAGTTGGCATCCCCGGTGTCGTCGGCCAGCAGGCCGCGCAAGCGCTCGAACCCGGCAATCGGAAGCGTGCCTTCGAAAATGCGCCGCTCCTCGACCATGCGCCACGCGTCGACAAAAGCTGGCAAAGACACGGACATATCCGCGCAATTCTAGGCGCGGAAGCGTTTGCAGTCAAACCCTTCCGGCCATCGCAAACCCCGGTGCCCGGGCCGGGGCGGCCGCTTGCAGCGCCTGTCCGCCTGCACCACACTGGCGGCGTACGTACGGGGGTAGATTTTTGAACGTCTCCACGCTGATTCTCGGCGTCATCCTGCTGCTGGTCATCCTTGCCGGCCTGTTCTTCCAGGGCCGCCGGATCCTGCGCGAGCACCGTCGCACCCATGCCCTGCGCAGCCTCATGGAACATGCCGACCGGCTGGAAAAGGACCTGATCGAATGCCGGACGCGCCTCAAGCAGGCCCACGCGGTGATGAGCGCGACCTCCGGCGCGCCGGGCGCGGCCGAGACCGAGGCCCGCCAGGCCGTCGATTCGGGCCTGCGCTCACTGCTGCAGCACCGGCTGTGGATCCGCGATCATGCCGAGACCGCCAGCCAGCAGGAACTGGACACGGCCATCGAGGCGCTGCACCAGGCGCGCCAGCGCATGGAGCCGCAGCTGGCCGCCCTGGGACGCGCGCAGCGCGACCTCGACCAGGCCGTGCGCGATCGCATCGAGCGCGACCATCCGCGATGACCGCCACCCGCATCGTCCTGGCCTCCACGTCACGCTACCGCGCCACGCTGCTCGGCCGACTGCTGGACGCCTTCGAGCAGGCCGCGCCGGGCGTGGACGAGGCCGCCCTGGCGCACGAGTCGCCGCGGGCGCGCGCCGCACGCCTTGCGCAGGCCAAGGCGCGGGCGGTCGCCGCCAGCCATCCGGATGCGCTGGTGATCGGCTCGGACCAGGTCGCCGAGCGCGACGGGGTGATCCTGGACAAACCCGGCGATCCCGCCACGGCGCAGGCGCAGCTGGAAGCCAGCAGCGGAAGCGCGGTGCGATTCCATACGGCCGTGTGCGTCATCGACACCCGTTGCACGCCGCACGAGCAGCAGCAGGCCTGCGACCTGACGCGGGTGCGGTTCCGCAGTCTCGACGCGGCCACGATCCAGCGCTACATCGCGCGCGAGCAGCCGTTCGATTGCGCCGGCAGCTTCAAGTGCGAAGCGCTGGGCATCAGTCTTTTCGATCGCATCGAGAGCACGGACCCGACCGCGCTGGTCGGCCTGCCACTGATTGCCCTTTCCGGCATGCTGCGCGCTTGCGGGATGCCGATTCCCTGAGCTTTTTCAGGGCTCGGCGTGCATTCTCGCCGCCTCGCGGCCGTGGTAGGCATGCATCCAGATGCCGCAATTGTCGCGTGGCATGGCGGGCAGCAATCCGGCCGGCACGCGCCCGGCATACAACGCGATCCGCTTGCGCCCCTGGTCCAGCGACAGTGACGCGACCCGGCGCGGGTCGACGATGCGCCGGCACAGCGCGCCCAGCACTCCCGGCTGTTCGCGCTCGGGAAGCGCGCTCTCCTCCACCACCAGCAGCATCGGCGCACCGGCATGGCGCGCGCGCAGCGCGTCGCCGTCCAGGCCCCAGGCCCGCAGTTGCGCGCGGCGTCCGTGCTTGCGGTTGAGCGGACTGTCCAGAACGTACACCGGCCGCTGGCCATCGAGCTGGAAATCCAGTTCCGCGGCCAGCTCGAAGTTGTCGGCGACCAATCGTGCGTCGCGCGGCATTCCGGCCAGTTGCTCGCGCACCAGCGCGGCGCTCTCGCGCCAGCCGGTGAACGCGCCGCTGTAGGCCTTGCCGCCATGCAGCCATGCCGCCTGGGTGGGCGTGGTCGCGGTCATCAGCCAGAGCAGCATCAGGGCCTGGCCCAGCATCGCCACGGACGCGACGGCGGCCACCAGCAGGCGTCTGGAGCGGGTGGCGATGTCGCCCAGAATCACCGGCAACGCGGCCAGCAATGGCAGGTAGCCGGGCAACGGCCAGTGCGCGCGGAAATGCGTGTCGTCGGCGAACAATCCGAACAGGAAATAGCCGGCAAGGAAGGTACCGGCGGCAATGGCGATCAGGTCCCAGTCGCCGGCCACGCGCGAGCGCGCGCGCTCGATGCTTTTCCACCCGGCCCACAGCAGCAGCGCGTACAACAACGGCGTGCAGGCCAGTGCCTGCTCCAGGGGCTGCACCAGGGCATCGGCGTGGAACCGCCACGGATTGCGCTGCAGCAGCTGGAAGCTCAGTCCCGCACCGTGCAGCTGGATGTTGGAAACGATCAGTGGAACCAGTCCGAGACAGGCCACGCCGATGGCCAGGTACAGGCCCGGCCGGCGCCACAGCTGCCTGCCGCGCGGTGCCAGCAGCAGGAACATGGCCCCGGCCAGCACCAGCATGCCGGCGCGGTAGTGCACCAGCCAGGCCAGTGCCAGCGCCAGGCCGAGCACGATCCAGTCGCGCCAGCGATCGCGCGCCATGGCCGAGGACAGCGCCAGCAAGGCCAGCATGCAGGCGGCCGTCAGTGGCACGTCGGGAAGCGCCAGCACACCCAGGGTGCCGGCCAGCGGCAGGGCCAGGCACCACAAGCCGGCCTGCCAGCCGCGACGCTCACCGAAGCCGCGGCGCGCGAAGGCGACCACCATCCAGGGAAGCGTCGCGCCCAGCAGCAGGAACGGCCAGCGCATCGCCAGCACGCCATGATGCCCGGCCAGCATGTCGCCACCGCGGATCAGCCATGCCGTCAACGGCGGCAGGTCGCTGTAGCCCCAGGCCAGATGCCGGCTCTCCTGCCAGTAGAAGGCCTCGTCGACGAACGGCGAAAGGCGCATGGCCAGCAGCAGCTTGACCAGGCTCTGAAGCGTGAAGGCGGTCAGGAAGGCGGCTCGCCACCGCGCGGCATCGCTCGTTACACTGGTTTCACCGCGCACGCGACACTCCTTCCCGTCCCCGCGAACCGTCACGGATATTGCCCATGGATGCCACCACCCCCCGCTCCCGCCATGCCTCGCTGCATGCCGCGCTGGACCAGATCAACAGCGTCCTGCTGGGCAAGCCGCAACAGGTGCGCATGGCGGTCGCGGCGATGCTGGCCGGCGGCCACCTGCTGATCGAGGACGTGCCGGGGGTGGGCAAGACCACCCTGGCGCATGCCCTGGCGGCCACCTTCGATCTCGATTTCCAGCGCATCCAGTTCACCAGCGACCTGCTGCCCTCCGACATTATCGGGGTCAGCGTGTACGAGCGCGAGACCGACGCCTTCCGCTTCCATCCCGGCCCGATCTTCACCCAGCTGCTGCTGGCCGACGAGATCAACCGCGCCACGCCGAAGACGCAGAGCGCGCTGCTGGAAGCCATGGCCGAGGGCCAGGTGACCATCGACGGCCGTACCCACACGCTCAAGCAGCCCTTCTACGTGGTGGCGACGCAGAACCCGCTGGACCTCGCCGGCACGTTCCCGCTGCCCGACTCGCAACTGGACCGCTTCATGCTGCGGCTGAGCCTGGACTACCCCGACGCGCGCGCCGAACGCGAGCTGCTGGCCGGCGAGGATCGACTGGACATGCTCACCCGCGCCACCCCGCAACTGGACGTGGCCGGCATCACCGAGCTGCGCCAGGCCACGCACGCGATCACCGCCAGTCCGGCCCTGCTCGATTACCTGCAACGCCTGCTGGCCGCCAGCCGAGCGCACCCGGACATCCGCGTCGGCCTGTCGCCGCGCGCGGGACTGGCGCTGCTGTCCGGTGCCCGTGCCTGGGCGCTGATGGACGATCGCGGCTACGTGATTCCGGAAGACCTCCAGGCCCTGTTCGTGGCCGTGGCCGCGCATCGCCTGATTCCCGGCAAGGGCGCCGGCCGCGAGAGCCTGGCGCGCGCCCTGCTCGACGAGGTGGCGGTGGAATGAACCGCGCCACGCCGCTGCCGCCGGCGTCCGACAGCGAAGCATCGTGGGTTCGCCGCCTGCTCGAACGTCGCCTTCCGGCACTGACCCGGCTCAAGACACCCGAGCGGCTGCCCATCGAACTGTCGCGCCGGCGCATCTACATCGTGCCGACCCGCTTCGGCGTCGGTTTCGCCCTGGTGCTGGCGGTGATGCTGGTCGGGGCCCTGAACTACGTGAACAATCCCGCCCTGTTGCTGACCTGCCTGCTCGGCGGCGTGGCGATCAACAGCATGCTGTCGGCCTACCGCAACCTGGACGGCCTGGTCCTGCGCGCCATCCACGCCGAACCGGTATGCGCCGGCCAGCCGATGCGCGTGCAGCTGCACTTCGATGCCAGCGGTCGCGACCGTCCCGCGCTGCGCCTGGACGGCCACGGCGAGCCGGTGGCCGCGCGCCTGCGTGACGGCGACCAGAGTGTCCTTCTGCAACTGCCCACGCAGGACCGCGGCTGGATGCGCCTGCCGCGGATTCGCGTCAACACCACCTGGCCCTACGGGCTGTTCCGTGCCTGGAGCTGGCTGCATCCGGAGCCATCGGTGCTGGTGTATCCGGCGCCCGAACCGGAGGGTCCGCCAGCCTCGGGCGTGGAGGAAAGCCAGAGGCTGCGACAGCCGCGCGATGGCGACGAACTGGCCGGCCTGCGCGAATACCGAGCCGGCGATCCGCTGCGGCACATCGCCTGGAAACTTTCCGCGCGCCATCACGACCTGCTGGTGCGCGAGCTGGATCGACCGGCCACCCTGCCCGCGCGCATGCTCGACTGGTCGCAGCTGCGCGGGCTGGCCTACGAGGAGCGCATCGCGCGCCTGGCGCGCTGGGTGATCGAGTCGCATGCCGAGGGCCGGCGCTGGACGCTGCGCCTGCCCGAGGTCACGCTCGGGCCCGCGCGCGGCAGCGAGCACTACCACCGCTGCATGTCGGCCCTGGCGCTGATGCCGTGAGACTGAAGCTTCCGACCTTGCGCCTGGGGGCGCCGCGCCACGCGCCTCGCCTGGACCGCCATGCCTTCGATCTGCTCAGCCTGACCCTGGCCGCCCTGCTGGTCGCGCATGCCGGACACCTGCCCACCTGGCTGACCGCGGCGCTCGGCGTGATGCTGGCCGCGCGCTGGGCGCAACGTCGCTTCCGTGGCGGCCGCGTTTCCTGGCTGCTGCGACTGCCGCTGACCCTGGCCCTGCCGGTGGCGCTGGTGGCGAACTACGGCACCCTGTTCGGCCAGGAACCGGGCAGTGCCCTGATCGTCGGCATGCTGGTGCTCAAGCTGCTGGAGACCGAGCACGCGCGCGACGCGCGCGTGGGCGTGGCCTTCGCCTGCTTTGGCCTGATGAGCGCATTGCTGTTCGGCCAGGATCTGTCGCGCACCTTCCTGGTCGCGCTCGGCCTGGTGCCGGCCCTGGCCACGCTCAACGCGCTGGAGCCGGAGCGCCCATCGTGGAGCTGGAAGGGCCAGTGGCTGCCCGTGCTGCGCATGCTGGTCCTGGCTCTGCCGCTGGCCCTGGTCGGCTTCCTGTTCATCCCGCGACTGAGCGCCCCGTTGTGGGGCGCGCCGGCCAGCGGCCCCGCGCGCACGGGCGTATCCGGGAGCATGTCGCCGGGTGATTTCACCCAGTTGCTGGTCGACGAAACGCCGGCCTTCCGGGTCAGCTTCGACGGCACACGGCCACCACGCATGCAGCGCTATTTCCGCGGCCCGGTGCTGTGGCGCTTCGACGGCCGCACCTGGTCAACCGCGCGCAATGCATCGCATCGCCTGCCGCCGGGCATGCGGCCGGCGGTGGAAGCCGTGCGGCCGCTGGGCGGGGACTACTCATACGAAATCACCCTCCAGCCCACCCAGCAATACTGGTTGTTCGCCCTCGATGCCCCGCTGTCGGCCCCGGACAAGGCGCACTTCACTCCGGCGCGCACCCTTCTTTCCGAGGATCCCATCCGCTCGATCAGGCGCTACCGCATGCATTCGAGCACCCGCTACGTACTGCAGCCGCGGCTCGATGCCGACCAGCGCCAGCGCGCGCTGCAGCTGCCGGCCGGATTCGATCCGCGTGCCCGGGCGCTGGCCGCGCAGTGGCGGCGGCAATTCGATGGCAGGCCCTCGGCCATCGTCGCTGCCGCACTGGCCCGCTTCCACGATGGCGGTTTCGGCTACACACTGACGCCACCGCCGCTGGGCCGCGACAGCGTCGATGATTTCCTGTTCTCCACCCGCGAGGGATTCTGCGAGCACTACGCTTCGGCGTTCACCTTCCTGATGCGTGCCGCCGGCCTCCCCGCGCGCGTGGTCACCGGCTACCAGGGGGGCTACTGGAACGCCATGGGACAATACCTGCTGGTGCGGCAATCGGACGCCCATGCCTGGAGCGAGGTGTGGATGGACGGCCGCGGCTGGGTGCGCGTGGATCCGACCGCGGCGGTGCGGCCCGAGCGCGTGGATCTGGGTGCGTCGGCGGCAGCCGGCGCCTCGCGCGAGTGGTATCAGGCGCAGTGGCTGCAGAACCTGCGCAACCGCTGGGACGTCGTCAACCGCTGGTGGAACCAGGCGGTCAGCGGCTTCGACGCGCTGCGCCAACGCGGCCTGCTGCGGCCCTTCGGCATCAAGGACGCCGACGAGAACAAGCTTGGCATCGCCTTCGCCACCGGCATCGTGCTGCTGATGTCGCTGGGCATGCTGTTCGCGCTGTGGCGCCGCCACGACCCCGACCCGCTGCGCCGCGCCATGAAGCGGCTGCAGCAGCGCCTGGCGCGCCTGGGCATCGTGCGCGGCCTCGCCGAAGGCCCACGTGACTACCTCCTGCGCGCGGCAAACGAACTGCCGCATGAACGGCCGACGCTGGAAATGCTGGTCGAGGCCTATCTGCTCTTGCGCTATGCACGGCCGAAGGCGGACACTCAATCCATCCGGACATTTGCGCGCCAGGTACGGGAATTCAGGCCCCGCCGCGATGTCCAATGAGTGACGAACATCCGCCCGTTCCCATGAGTTGCATGGAGACTGCCATGTCCCGCTGGAAATTCGCCCTGATCACTGTCGGCGCCCTGGCGCTTGGCGCCTGCGCCACCATTCCCAAGCCCCTGGAGGGGACCTACGCGGCGGTGACGCCGGACACCGCGCGCAGCGGGTCGGCCAACCAGGCGCAGGTGCGATGGGGCGGCCAGATCATCAGCACCGAGCCGGAAAACGGACAGACCTGCTTCTACGTCCTGTCGCATCCGCTGGACGACATCGCCCGGCCACGGACCGACCAGCCCAGCGCGGGGCGCTTCGTGGCCTGCCACAGCGGGTTCTACGATCCGGAAGTGTTCAGCCGCGGGCGCGAGGTCACCGTGACCGGGACGCTGCACGGCGTGGTGTCGAAGAAGGTCGGCGCCTATGACTACCCCTATCCGCGGGTGGAAGCCCTGACCATCTATCTGTGGCCCAAGCGTCCGCAGTACGTCAGGTACCGCGACCCGTGGTACGACCCGTGGGGTCCGTGGCCGTATGGTCCGTACTGGGGTCCGTACTGGGGGCCCTACGGCTACTACAGCCCGGGCGTGATCCTGGTGCCGCAAAAGCGCGGCCTCGCCCCGACGGTGCATCAGCAGGCCACCCAGGGCCACTGATTCATCGCGCTCGCGACACGCGATCAGGGCCGGTCGGCGACGACCGGCCCTTTTGCATGCGCCAGGCGCGAGGCCTTCAGGCCAGTTCGGCCGCGGCCCGGACCACGTCACGCTCGGCCGGAAGCACGCTGAGCGCGGCGCCGGCCAGTGGCGTGAAGGTATCGGCGCCACACACGCGGCGCATCGGCACGCCGCCGAAACCGGTCTCGACCAGCGCGGTGATGACGCCCTCGCCCACGCCGCCGCTGTGGCGACCCTCGTCCAGCACCACGATGCGCCTGGCGCCGCTGGCCTGCGCGGCGATGAAGGCCTCGTTCAGCGGCACCAGCCAGCGCAGGTCGACCACGCGCACGCGCCAGCCATGTGCCTGCTCGATGGTACGCGCCGCGCGCAGCGCCATCGGCACGCCGTTGCCGTAGGTGAACACCACCAGGTCGTTGGCGCCCTCGCCGTACACCCGTCCCTCGCCCAGCGTCATGGCCTGACCGGGCGCGGGATAGTCGAACTGCCACTGACCGTCGCCGGCTTCATGCAGATCCTTGGTCATGTACAGGGCGATCGGCTCCAGGAACGCGCACACCCGCCCATCCACCTTGGCCAGCGCCATCAGGGTGCGCAGCATGGCGACCGCGTCGTCGCCGCGCGAGGGACAGCCCACCACCAGCCCGGGGATGTCGCGCAGCGCGGTGATGGAATTGTCGTTGTGGAAGTGGCCGCCGAAACCCTTCTGGTAGCCCAGGCTGGCCACGCGCATGACCATTGGGTTGCGGTACTGGTCATTGGAGAAGAACTGCAGGCTGGAGGCCTCGCCGCGGATCTGGTCGCAGGCGTTGTGGAAATACGCCAGGTACTGGATCTCCGGGATCGGCAGGAAACCCAGGTTGGCATAGCCCTGGGCCAGGCCCAGGATGGTGGTCTCGTCCAGCAGCGTGTTGAACACGCGCGCGCCGCGGAAGGCCTTGTACAGGCCCTTGGTGACGGTGTACACGCCGCCCTTCTGCGCCACGTCCTCGCCGAAGATCAGGGCCTGGTCGTACTTGGCCATCATTTCGAACAGCGCCTGGTTGATCTGGATCGCCAGGTGCCGCGGCGGCTGTTTTTCCGGCAGCCTGTCCTCGCCGCCGTGCACCTCGGCGCGGCGCGCGTTGAAATCGGCGCGCTCGGCCTCCGCGCGCACGGCATCGGGCGTGTACGGCGCCAGCGGACGCATGATGTCGTCCAGGGCTTCCAGCTTGGGCAGGCCGTCGGCCTGCTCTGCGGCGTCGAAGCAGCGCGCGCGGGTTTGCTCGTAGAGCTCAAGGATCTGCTCGCGCGTGTACAGGCCCGACTCCAGCGCGATCGCCGCCGATCGCAGCAGCGGATCGCAGGATTCCAGCGCCACCAGCTCCTCGATCGAGCGCCACTCGATCTCGAAATCGGTGCCGGCATGGCCCATGACGCGACAGGTGTTGAGGTGCAGGAAGGTCGGACGACGCGTGTGCCGGCAATGCTCGATCGCGCGCGCCACGCCCCCGTAGCCATGCGCCAGGTCCAGGCCATCGGCATAGAAGTAGTCGAGGTTAGATCGCCGCTGGAAATTGCTGGCGATCCAGCCCCCCGGCGTCTTCACCGAGATGCCGATGCCGTTGTCCTCGCACACGAACAGCACCGGCCCCGGCAGCTTCTGATAGGCGGCCCAGGCGGCGGCGTTGAAGGCGGTCTGCGCGGTGGCGTGGTTGGTCGAGGCATCGCCGAACGAGCAGATGGTGATCGAATCGTCGGGAATCGGCAGCTCGTGCCTGAGGCGCACGGCCTGGTCGATGGCCATGGCGGTGCCGAAGGCCTTGGGCAGGTGCGAGGCGATGGTCGAGGTCTGCGGCAGCACCCACAGCGGCTTGCTGCCCCACACCTTGTGGCGTCCGCCCGAGGCCGGATCGGCCTTGCTGGCGGCGAACGACAACGCCGAATCACGAATCGGGTCGATGCCCGGGACCTTGCGCGAGCGCTCGGCCATGAAGGCGCCGGACCGGTAGTGCAGGAACGCCGGATCGGTGTGCCGCGCGAGCCGCGCCACCATGGCGTTGCCTTCGTGGCCGGACGAACCGATGGTGTAGAAGACCTTGTTCTTGATGCGCAGGACGCGCGCCATCAGGTCGAGGTGGCGGCTGATCAACTGCGACTCGAACAGCTCGCGGAACCCGCGCGCATCCAGCTCGCTGCCCGGCAACACCGGCGCGTCGTCGGCCGGCGGCGCATGCACGTCGCCCTGCCAGTGCTGCACGAACTCGGTGAAGTTCTGGTCGACGATCTCGGCGCGATTGAAGCCCTTGTGGCGGGCGGGAATGGGGCGTTTGCTGGCAGTCATGCGTGTTCCGGTGCAATCGTTCGGCGGTGGATGGATGAAGGAGCGTCAGTCGGCGCGCGGCCACAGGTGCATCAGCGGGCCGTCGGCTCCGGCCACGGGATCGCTCCCCGGATGCGGCACGTTGTCGATGAGGGTGAAGACGGCACCGGGCACCGTGTCGGACTCGCGGTGCATGTCCACCTCGGTACCGCGCGGATAGGCACCAACGGCCACGAAGTCGTCGCTGGCCTCGAGGCCGCAATGCGCGGTACCTGCCGGCAACACCAGGGCGTCGCCGGCCGCGATCTCGACATCCTGTCCCGATGCACCGCCCAGGCGCAGGCGAGCGCGGCCACGGGCGATGCCGAAGGCCTCGTGCGCACTCGCGTGGTAGTGGTGCCATGGATAGACGCCGGCGCGCCAGGCGGGTGGCCAGTGATGGGCATCGAACAGTGACTCGAAGGCTTCGGCGCAATCGCCTTCGCCAGCGAAGACGCCGCGATACAGCAGGACCGGATAATCGGGGTGGTTGGGCACGCGGCCGTCGCCGCTGAAGCACATCGCCTCGGGTTCGGGCAGGCGCGGCCGCATCACGCGTCGCGCCCCGCCCGCTGCCGCTGCCACGCCTGGCGCGTCTGGCCCCAGACATCGACGGTGTGCCCCTGGTACGGCTCGGGCAGCGATGCCCTGCGCAACACGGACGAACCCAGCCGGCGGGCCAGGTTCTGCGAGGCCGTGTTCGCGGGATCGATGCAGTGGATGATGTCGTCCCAGCCCAGGTGCTCGAAGGCCCAGTCGATGGCGGCCGCGGCACCTTCGGTGGCATAGCCCCTGCCCCAGGCCTCGCGCGCCATCGCCCAGCCGACCTCGTTGCCGGGCCAGCCCTCGGGTTTCCAGGGGCCCAGCCGGCCGATCCAGCGGCCGGTCGATTTCTCGATCACCGAGAACATCGCAAAGCCCTGGAGGGACCAGGCGCCGGCCAGTTGCAGGAACCCGCGCCAGGCCACCGCGCGGCTCTGCGGCCCGCCGATGAAGCGCGAAGCCTCTTCATCGGCCATGTTGGCGGCATGGGCGTCGAAATCCTCGATCCGCGGCGGCCGCAGGATCAGGCGTTCGGTCTCGATGCGTGGCCCGGACATGGGAGACTCAGAATGCGTTGATGCCGGTCAGTTCGCGACCGACCACCAGCTGGTGCACGGTCTCGGTGCCCTCGTAGGTGATCACCGATTCCAGGTTCAGCGCATGGCGGATCGCCGCATGCTCGGTGGTGATGCCGGCGCCACCGAGCACGTCGCGGCACTCGCGCGCGATGTCGATGGCCATGCGCACGTTGTTCCACTTGGCCAGCGAGACCTGCGTGGGCGCCATCGCACCGGCGTCCTTCAGACGCCCCAGTTGCAGCGACAGCAGCTGGGCGGTGGTGATGCGACGCGCCATGTCGGCGAGCTTGAGCTGGATCGCCTGGTTGGAATTGACCGAGCGGCCGAACAGGATGCGCTCGGCGGTGTAGTCCAGCGCTTCCTTCAGGCACGCCTGGGCGGCGCCGATCGGCCCCCAGGTGATGCCGTAGCGGGCCTGGGTCAGGCAGCCCAGCGGGCCCTTCAGGCCCTTCACGTTGGGCAGCAGCGCATCGCCCGGCACGCGCACGTCGTCGAGGAACAGCGCCGAGGTGACCGAGGCGCGCAGGCTCATCTTCTTGTGCACTTCCTGCGCGGTGAAGCCCTTGGTGTCGGTGGGCACGATGAAGCCGCGGATGCCGTCGTCGGTCTGCGCCCAGACGATGGCGATGTGCGCCAGGTTGCCGTTGGTGATCCACATCTTGGCGCCGTTGAGCACCCAGTCGTCACCGTCCTTCTTCGCCACGGTCTTCATGTTGGCCGGGTCGGAGCCACCGTGCGGCTCGGTCAGGCCGAAGCAGCCGATGATCTCGCCAGCGGCCATCTGCGGCAGGTAGCGCTGCTTCTGCTCCTCGCTGCCGTAGGCGAAGATCGGGTACATGCACAGCGAGCTCTGCACCGAGGCGAAGCTGCGCAGGCCCGAATCGCCGCGCTCCAGCTCCTGGCAGATCAGGCCGTAGCACACGCCGTTCATGCCGGCGCCGCCGTATTGTTCGGGGATGGTCGCGCCGAGCAGGCCCAGGCCGGCGATCTCGGGAATCAGCTCGGTCGGGAAGCGGCCCTGGTCGAAGCAGTCGCCGATGATCGGCAGCACCTTTTCGTCGGTGAAGCGGGCGACGCTGTCCTGCACCATGCGCTCCTCGTCGGAGAGCAGGGAACGGATGTCGTACAGATCGAGCGGATTGAGGCGGGCGGCGGCCATGCGGGCTCCGGATGCGGTCGATGAAACCGCCATTGTAACGCCGCGCGAAGCGGCGCGCCCGGTCCTGTCAGTGATCGAATGCGTCCGCGCCGTAGCCGCCGTCCACGCCCTTGCTGGCGCGGGCCACCGCATCGTGCGGATGCAGGCTTTCGTGGTGCGCCACGCGCACGGCGAAATCGGCGATGCGCTCGTCGGCGTCCAGGGTGGCCTGGATGCGCCGCGCTGCGTCCTCGCAGAACATCAGGTTCCGCCCATTGGCCAGGGCGAAGGCCTGCTCGTCCTCGCGCTTGACCGCGGTCTGCACCGGCGTGCCCAGGGCGTCCTCGACCAGATCAATGATCGATTCCAGGGCGAATCCGAAGGCCGGCGCCATGCGCAGGCGCAGTGACGCCGTGCTGCGCTGCGCGTGCGGCGTGGCGACCATGCCCTGCTCGCTGCCCAGCCACGCCATCACGGAT
Organism: uncultured Gammaproteobacteria bacterium; assembly: GCA_963821885.1. Taxonomy (GTDB): domain Bacteria; phylum Pseudomonadota; class Gammaproteobacteria; order Xanthomonadales; family Rhodanobacteraceae; genus Oleiagrimonas. The sequence goes on from CAWGFN010000004.1 coordinate 119,709, forward strand.
TCGCGATCGAGCGCCGCGCCCGGCGCGAAATCGGCGGCGAACTGGTGCTGGATCAACTGGCGCGAGAGCGCGGCCGAGGCCGGACAGGTGGAGGAATAGACGATGTCGGTGGACAGCTCCACGTCGACCTCGCCGCCACGCATGGTGGCGGTGACGGTGACCGGGTAGCTGCGCCAGCCACTGTTGTCGCTCTTCAGCGCCCGGCGCCGCAGCAGATGCTCGAAGCGGATGCGCAGACGCGCGCGATCGGAAAGATCGCCGTGGGTCTCGAGGAATCCGTGCAGCAGCTTGCGCAGCATGCACGGCGCCAGCGGCTCGGCCGTCAACGCCTGCTCGACCAGCAGGTACAGCCGCGACATGTGGATGCCGCGCGCGTCCGGGCGGTGCAGGTTGACGTGCGCATCGACGCGGGCGGCCACGCGCTGCACCTGCCCTTCCGCATCGGCGACCAGCAGCGGCGCCTGGATCCCGTCCATGCCGACCCAGTCCAGGGTGCCGGACACCTGGGCCTGTGCCTGGTGGGCGACGTCGGGCAATGCACGGGCGGTGTTGTCGTCGATGGCCATCGGGATTCCTGAGCTTTCGGACCCGGGAAAGGCGTCCCGGGGCAATACCTTACGCGATTTGGGGTCGGTTTGTGCCGGCGCAATGCCCACGCCGCGGGAACGCAGCGTTCAGTCCGGGCTGTGACGACGCCAGGCGCGTGCCGCGGCCCAGGCGCGGAACACGCTGCCGGGCGCCGGACGCGCGCGCGACTGCTGCAGCCGGGCCAGCGGATCGGCCGCGGTCATCGCGCGGCGCAGCACGCGCTCATTTTCGCGCATCTGCAGGCCACGGAACAGGCTCAGCGGGCCCGAACGCGTGAGCGCGTCGCGACGCAGGCCGTCGATGTCGTTCAGCTGCTCGCGCAGGGCCGCGCGTCGGGCCGGGGTGTCCCGCGACAGGGCGGAACGATCCAGTCCGTGCCGCGCCAACCGCGACATCGGCACGGCCAGGCGCTCGTGCTCGTGATCGCGCTGCAACTGCGCGGCCGCTTGCAGCAGATGATCGATGACCGCCTGCGCCTCGGCCTGGCCGGCATCGGCATCGGCGCCGAACCACCAGCGCGTTTCCAGGCGCGCCAGGGCGCCATGGAAGGCCTGGGCACGGGCGCACTGCTCGGCGAAATCGGCCGGCGTGGGCGCCTCCAGCTGGGCCATGGCGGCCTGCACCGGGGCCAGCCAGTGAACGGGGTCGACGCGCGCGGCCTGCGGCGCCGCGAACAGCGCCTGGGTCAACGGGTGGCGGCCACCGCCGGCTGGCGCGCCAGCCAGCTCCTCGATCCACCAGTGCAGCTTGACCTGCGCCACCTGCGGTTCGCGGATGCCGTAGGCGGCGTCGAGCCACTCCTGCTCCAGCGCCGCCAGGGCCAGATGTCCCGCGTAGCGCCCTTCCTCGACGAAGGGCATGGCCAGCCGTCGCGACGGCCGCGCCTTGAGCCACTTGTCCAGGTAGCTTTGCAGTGCGGCATCGCTCATGGCGCGCGCTCCAGGCCAAGCAACGCCTGCAGCTCGGCGGCGTCGTCGACCACCCTGTCGGCGCCCCAGGCATGCGGATCGCCGCCGTCGAGGTAGCCCCAGGCCACGGCCACGGTGTACAGACCCGCGGCACGGCCGGCCTGCACGTCGCGCAGGTCGTCGCCGACGAACACCGCGCGCTCGGGATCCATGCCGCCGCGCTCGCAGGCCAGGCGCACCGGCGCGGGATCGGGCTTGCGCTGGGGCAAGGTGTCGCCACAGACGATCGCCGCCGTGCGCGAAGCCAGTCCCAGGCGCTCGAGCAGGGGCTCGGCGAGGAATCCGGCCTTGTTGGTGACGATGCCCCAGGGCACCTGCGCGGCCTCCAGCGCGGACAACAGCTCGGGCACGCCGGGAAACGGATGCGAATCGGCGCCCATCATCGCGGCATAGAGTTCGAGGAACCGCGGCACCAGCGATTCCACGCGCGCCTCGTCGGCATCGGGGATGCCGCGCCGCAACACCGCGCGGGCGCCGCGCGAGACCACCTCGCGCACGCCCGGGTACGCCGCTCGCGGCAGTCCCTGTTCATCGCACAGCGCGCACAGCGCGGCATGCAGGTCGGGGGCGCTGTCGAGCACGGTGCCGTCGAGATCGAACAGCACGCCCGAGCAGGGTCCGGGCAGCGCCCTCATGCCGGCCTGTGGGCGGCCAGGATGTAATTCACGGCCGTGGATCGCCCGATGGAAGCCTTGCGATTCAGTGGGTTGTATCGCAAACCGCATACCTCGTCGAGTTCCAGCCCGACCTGCCTGAGCATCCGCGCCAGCTCGGACGGACGCAGGAACTGGGCGTAATGGTGGGTCCCGCGCGGCAGCATGCGCATCAGGTACTCGGCGCCGAGGATCGCCGCGCCGAAGGCCGCCGGCGTGCGGTTGAGGGTGGACATGAACAGCCGTCCGCCGGGCTTGAGCATGCGCGCCAGGTCGGCCACCAGCGCGGCCGGGTCGGGCACGTGCTCGATCAGTTCCATGCAGCACACCGCGTCGAAGGTGCCGGCCTCGGCCTCGGCCAGGCCGGACGAGGACTGCACGCGGTAGTCCACCTTCAGGCCCGACTCGTGCAGGTGCAGTTGTGCCACGTCGATGACCGCCTGGCCGAGATCGACGCCGACCACGTCGGCGCCGGCGCTCGCCAGCGCCTCGCTGAGCAGGCCACCGCCACAACCCACATCGGCGACCCGCGCGCCATCCAGGCGCATGCGCCTGGCGACGAAGTCGGCGCGTACCGGATTGAGGTCGTGCAGGGGACGCGATTCGCCATCCGGATCCCACCAGCGCGCGGCCAGCTGGTCGAAACGGGCGATTTCCTCGGCGCTGACATTGGCGGTGGGCATGGCACGGAATCCTGGTGGACGGTCGAACGTCATTCTACCCGGCGGCCCATTCATGCACGCGCACGATGGACGCACCGGCCACGTGCAGGGGGTCGTCGTGGGCGATGTCGCGCGCCTGGGCCAGGTTCTCGGCGCGCAGCAGGTAGGCGCCACCGGACTGGTCGGTGAAGGGGCCGGCCAGCTCCAGGCGCTGTTGCGCGCGCAGCTGGTCGAGGAAGGCGCGGTGCGCGTCGACCAGGCCGGCATCGAAATCCGGCGTGCGCATCACGGTCACCAGGTAACGTTTCACGAACGCGACTCTCCCATCGGCTGGCGACAACCGTTCATCCGATCGCGGCGATACGGGTGCGCCAGGCGTCCACGCGGCCGAGCAGGTCGGGAATGTCCATGCCCACCGGGTCGCGGTCGGCCAGCCTGCGGCGGCCGGCGATCCACACGTCGCTGACCTGGTGCCGGCCGGTGGCGTAGACCAGCTGCGAGGCCACGTCGTACAGCGGGCGCGATTCCAGCGCATCCAGCCGCACGGCCGCCAGGTCGGCCTGCTTGCCGACCTCGATCGAGCCGATCTGCTCCTCCAGGCCCATGGCGCGCGCGCCGTGCAGGGTGGCCGCGCGCAGCGCGTAGGCGGCATCGAAGGCGTCGGCCTGCTGGGCCACGGCCTTGGCCAGCTGCGCGGCGGTACGCATCTCGCCGAACATGTCCAGGTCGTTGTTCGACGCGCAACCGTCGGTGCCGATGGCCAGGTTCACCCCGGCGCGGCGGAACTTCTCCGCCGGACAGAAGCCGGAGGCCAGCTTCAGGTTGGACTCCGGGCAATGCACCACCGACACGCCGGCTTCGGCGCAGGCGGCGATCTCGGCGTCGGTCACCGCGGTCATGTGCACCGCGATCAGGCGATCATTGACCAGGCCCAGCTTCTGCAGGCGCTGGAAAGGACGCAGGCCGTTCTCGCGCCTGGCATCGTCGACTTCCTTCTGCGTCTCGTGCAGGTGCAAGTGGACCGGGATGTCCAGTTGGTCGGCCAGCACGCGGATGCGCTCGAAGCTCTCGTCGGACACCGTGTAGGGCGCATGCGGCACGAAGGCCGTGCCCAGCAGCTTCTCGCCGCGAAGCTGGTCGTGAACCGCCAGGGCGCGCTCGAAGTACTCATCGCGCGTCCTCGCCCAGGGGCTGGGAAACTCGATCACCGGCAGGCCGACCACCGCGCGGAAACCGTGGCGCTTGTAGGTGGCGCCGATGGTGTCGGGGAAAAAGTAGTTCTCGTTGGCGCAGGTGGTGCCGCCGCGCAGCATCTCGGCGATCGCCAGTTCGACGCCGTCGCGGATGAACTCGGGCCCCATCACCTTGCCCTCGACCGGCCAGATGTGTTCTTCCAGCCAGGTCATCAGCGGCAGGTCGTCGGCCATGCCGCGCAGAAGGGTCATCGGATTGTGGGTGTGCGCGTTGACCAGCCCCGGGATCAGGGCATGCTCGGACAGCCGCACCGTGTCCTTCGCCGCATATGCCGCGCGTGCCCGGTCGGTCGGCAGCAGGTCGACGATGCGATCGTCCTGCACCACCACCGCGTGATGCTCGAGCACCACGTCGTGGGGCTCCACCGGCACCACCCAGCGGGCCTCGATCAGCAGGTCGACGGGTTTGCGCACGGCTTCGTTCACGGGCACCTCGATGTACGGATGACGCGGCGCGTCCGGCGGCATGGCGCCGGAACGCCTCGGGTTCCGCGGCCACAGCCGCGGACGGGAGTCACTTGACGCGGCTGACGTATTCGCCGCTGCGGGTGTCGACCTTGATCACCTCGTCCTGGTTCACGAACAGCGGCACGCGCACCACCGCCCCGGTCTCCAGGGTGGCCGGCTTGCCGCCGCCACCGGAGGTGTCGCCGCGCACGCCCGGGTCGGTCTCGGTGATCTTCAGCTCGACGAAGTTCGGCGGCGTCACCGACAACGGCGCGCCGTTCCACAGCGTGACCACGCACTCTTCCTCGCCCTTGAGCCACTGCGCGGTGTCGCCGACCGCGGCCTTGTCGGCCTGGTGCTGCTCGAAGGTGGTCGGCTCCATGAAATGCCAGAACTCGCCATCGGAGTACAGGAACTGCATGTCGGTATCGACCACGTCAGCGCCGTCCACCGTCTCGTTGGCCTTGAGGGTCTTCTCGACCACGCGGCCATTCTTCAGGTTGCGGATCCTGATGCGGGTGAAGGCCTGGCCCTTGCCGGGCTTGATGAAATCGGCGTCGACGATCACGTAGGGGTCGCCGTCGACCAGGATCTTCAAGCCGTTCTTGACGTCGTTCAGACCATAACTGGCCATGCGCAGCTCCGATACGAAAAAGCCGCGCGTCGCGGCTACAATGGAAACTTGTCGAGCGGCACGCACGGCGCCGCCCCCGGATCGCCCATGATAACCCCAAGCCCCCTGTCCGCGCAGCCTCCCCGGGATCGCGGAGACTGGCGCCAGCACTGGCGCGACGCGGTCACCGACCCGCGCGAACTGCTGGCCCTGCTGGGTCTTCAGTCGCTGGCGGGCACCCTGCCCGCCGATGATGCCGGCTTCGCCCTGCGCGTGCCGCGCGGCTTCGTCGCGCGCATGCGGCGCGGCGACCCGCGCGATCCGCTGCTGCTGCAGGTCCTGCCGCAGCTGGCCGAATGCGACGAGGTGCCCGGCTTCCAGCGCGACGCGGTCGGCGACATGCCCGCCCGCGCCGCGCACGGCGTGCTGCACAAGTACCACGGCCGCGCGCTGCTGATCGCCAGCGGCGCCTGCGCCATCAATTGCCGCTACTGCTTCCGCAGGCACTTCCCCTACGGCGAGGACATCGCCGCCGCCCACGGCTGGCGCGAGGCGCTGGACTACCTGCACCGGCATCCGGACGTCTCCGAACTGATCCTTTCCGGCGGCGATCCGCTGGCGCTGTCGACCGCCAAGCTGGCCGAACTCGGCGCCGGCCTGGATGCACTGCCCTCCCTGCGCCGCCTGCGCCTGCATACGCGCCTGCCGGTGGTCATTCCCGAGCGCATCGACGACGAACTGCTGGCCTGGCTCGACTCCATCGCGCTGCAGAAGGTGGTGGTGCTGCACGCCAACCATGCCCGGGAGCTGGACGCCGGCGTCGCCGAGGCCTGCGCCAGGCTGCGCGGGCACGGCGTCACCCTGCTCAACCAGTCGGTGCTGCTGCGCGGCGTGAACGACGATGCCGAGGCCCTGTGCGAACTGTCCGAGCGGCTCTTCGCATGCGGCGTGCTGCCGTACTACCTGCACCAGCTCGACCGGGTCCAGGGCGCGGCCCATTTCGAAGTCTCCGACGCGCGCGCCCTGGCACTGGTCGACGCCATGCGCGCACGCCTGCCGGGCTTCCTGCTGCCGCGCCTGGTGCGCGAGGTGGCGGGCGACGCGGGCAAGCGTCCATTGGACGGCGCGTGACGCGCTAAGCAGACCGCCGTCCCAGCCCTGGCGCATGGCCATGGACACGCTGGAAATGACTGTGGTTATGGAGTACAACCGGTTAGCATGATGCGTTGCGCAACCCAGCCAACCTCACGGACCCCCATTCCCCCCGCATGAAGCAGAACAACGTCATCCGCATCCTGTTCATCGAGGACTCGGCGGAGCACGCCGAGCAGATCATCAGCCTGCTGCGCAACCATGGCGTCGCCGTGCGCCCGGCGCAGGCCACCAACGAAGCCGAACTCGAGCATGCCCTGCAGGAACTGGTGCCCGACGTGGTGCTGGTCAACCCCGGGGTGCGCGACATCCAGATCAACGACATCGCCCGCCACATGGAAGCCACGGGCAAGGACTTCGCCCTGACCGGCATCGTCGACGAATTCAACAACGAGACCGTCAGCGCCCTGTTCGCCTCGCGGGTGCGCAGCATCGCCCTGCGCTCGGAACCCGAGCAGGTACTGATGGTGATCCAGCGCGAGTACGAGGCCCTCAGCACGCGCCGTTCGGTGCGTTACCTGGAGGCGTCCCTGCGTGAGTCGGAGCGCCGTTGCGATGCCCTGCTCGACTCCTCGCGCGACGCCATCGCCTACGTGCACGAAGGCATGCACGTGCGCGCCAACCGCGCCTACCTGGAGATGTTCGGCTACGAGAGCTTCGACGAGGTCGAGGGCCTGACCCTGCTGGACATGGTCTCGAGCGAGAATGCCGACGACTTCAAGGCGCTGCTCAAGCGGCTGTCGCGCGGTGAGAAGCCGCCCAAGCGCGTGGAGCTGATCGCGGTCAGCGGCACCGGGGAAAGTTTCGACGCCACCGCGGAATTCGCCCACGCCACCTTCGAGGGCGAACCCTGCCTGCAGATCATCTTCCATCGCAAGGCGGTCAGCCCGGAACTGGTGGAGCAACTGCAGCGCGACCCCGCCACCGGCCTGTACAACCGCGCGCGCACCCTGGAATTCATCGAGGACGCCGTCGGCGATGCCGCCAAGGGCACCACCCACCAGGCGCTGCTGCTGCTGGAGCCGGACAACTGGAGCTCGATCGTCGAGGGCATCGGCCTGGCCAACACCGATGCCCTGATGGCCGCGCTGGCCGAGCGCATCGGCGCCAGGCTCGACGACAGCCAGGTGGCCGGCCGCCTGGGCGACCACACCGTGGGCATCCTGCTCAACGGCCACGACGATGCCCAGGTGCAGGCCTTCGCCGACAGCCTGATGAAGGCGGCCAGCGACGGCATCTTCGAGGTCGAGCAGAATTCGATCACCCTGAGCCTGAGCATCGGCGGCGCCCTGCTGGGCGAGAAGAACGCCAACACGCGCGAGCTTCTCGACCAGGCCAGCAATGCCCTGCAGAACGCGCAGAGCCAGGGTGGCAACCGCAGCGAGATCCACGACCCGGCCGCCAGCGACAAGGAAGAGGCCGCCCGCGAGCGCCACTGGCTGGAGCTGGTGCAGAAGGCGCTCAAGAGCGACGGCTTCATCCTCTACCAGCAGCAGATCATCAGCCTGCAGGATGCCGAGGGCGAGTTCTCGGAAGTCCTCCTGCGCATGAACGGACCCAACGGCGAAGTGCTGCCGCGCCACTTCCTGCCAGGCGCCGAACGCGCCGGACTGATGCCGCAAATCGACCGCTGGGTGCTGGGCAAGGTGATCGACATGCTCAGCGAGTGCGCCCGCGAGGAACGCATCACCACCTATTTCGTCAAGCTGTCTCCGCAGTCGCTGCAGGACGAGACCCTGATGCCCTGGCTGTCCAAGCGCATCGCCGATGCCGGCATCCGCGCCGGCTCGCTGGTGGTGGAGATGCCCGAGAGCAAGGTGCTGACCACGCTCAAGCCGGCGCAGGATTTCGTCAATGCGCTCAAGACCACCGGCGCGAAGTTCGCGCTGGAGCAGTTCGGTTCGGGCCTGAATTCCTTCCAGGTGCTGCAGCACGTCGATGCCGACTACCTGAAGATCGACCGCAGCTTCATGAACAAGCTGACGCAGAACCCGGAGAACCGCGACAAGATCGCCGAGATCTGCATCAAGGCGCAGAAGGCCGGCAAGCTGACCGTGGCCGAGTGGGTCGAGGACGCGGCCAGCACGCCGCTGCTGTTCGCCTGCGGCGTCGACTTCGTGCAGGGCAATTTCCTGCAGGAACCGGAAAAGATCATCGCCTACGACCTGGCCTGAGTGGGCAGACAAGGCAGGGAGGCCACGACATCAACGCCAACACCACCTTCACGCGATCGCTGTGCGCCCTTCTGGCGCTCGTGTTGATGCACGCGGCGTCGGCTTCCCCGACCCCGCCACCGCCAGGCCCCGCGTTGCCGGCGTCGTTGCGGCACCTGCGCGACGCGGCCATCGTGCATACCGTGCCACCGGTCTATCCACTCGCCGCCCGTCGTCACGGGATCCAGGGCGAGGTGATCCTGAAAATCGAGGTCGGTCCGGACGGCAAGGTGCGCGACATCATCCCGCTCCCCTCGCGGGGCGTGGACCCGCGGCTGGTCAAGGCCGCCATCGAGGCCGTCCGCCAGTGGCGCTTCACGCCGGCCATCGGCATGGATCACAAGCCGCTCGATTCGTGGGTCCAGATCCCCGTCGACTTCACCCTGCGCAGACGCTGAACCCCGCGGCCCGGCGCGTGGCGCGAGGCCTCTTGACTTCATCAATTACGCATGTAATCTAAGTTCTCCGATTACATGCGTAATAGTGAAGCCATGAACGTCACGATCTCCGAAGCCGAAAGCCGCGTGATGGACGTGCTCTGGGCCCGTTCGCCGATGACGGCGGACGACGTGGTGGCCGCCCTCGCCAGCGACACCGACTGGCACGAAAAAACCATCAAGACCCTGCTCAATCGCCTGCTGCGCAAGGGCGCGCTCAAGCACGCCAAGGACGGCCGGCGCTATCTGTACAGCCCCGCGGTCAGTCGCGAAAGCTACGTGCAGCAGGAAAGCCGCAGCCTGATCGATCGCCTGTTCGGCGGCCGCGTGGCGCCCATGCTGGCCCACCTGCGCGAGCACGAGCAGCTCAAGCCGGACGACATCCGCGCCTTGCGCAAGCTGCTGGACGACATCGAGCGGGGGCAGTCATGACGCCCGTGACCATGCTCGTGCAACCCATGCTGGGTTTCACCCTGGGCCTGGTCCTGGTCCTCGCCTTGCGTCGCGGCACGCGCCAGCTGTTCGGCGCATGCGCGGCCTACGCGCTTTGGGTCCTGCCGCTGGTGACCACCCTGGGCGCCCTGCTGCCGACCTGGACCGGATCGCCGCTGCAGACCCTGCCGGCCATCAAGGCCTGGCATGGCGCTGTGAGCCAGACGGCTGCCGCCATGCACGGCGGTCACGCCTGGACGATGGCGTGGCTCGCCTTGTGGGTCGCAGGCACGGCACTGGCGCTGGCGAGATTGGCGATCGCGCATATCCGCCTGCATCGCGATACCCGGCCCATGCCGCGAGACTATCGGACAGAACTCGAGCGGATGGGGGCCTCCGCACTGATCCCCCGGATTCGCCTGCATGCCGCCGGACCGGCCGTCATCTGGGCGGGACGCAACCTGATGCTGCTGCCCGCCAACTTCCTGTCGCGCTTCGAGCCGCGTCAGCGCTCGCTGGTCGTGGCCCATGAAGCCACGCACCTGCGCCACGGCGATGCCCTGTGGAATCTGCTGTATGAGCTGCTGGCGGCCATGCTCTGGTTTCACCCGCTGTTGTGGCTGGCGCGATCGCGCTTCCGCATGGACCAGGAACTGGCCTGCGACGCCAGCATGCTCGAGCGTCACCCCGACGCCAGTTGTGCCTACGCACAGACCCTTTTACGCGGGACCGGGTACGCCGGCACTCCGGTTCTCGCCACCTGGCTCGACGAGCCGCAACTGAAGGAGAGATTGACCATGATCCGAGATCGAGCGACACGCAAGCCGCTACGCCGCATGGCCCTGCCGGCTCTCGCCGTCCTGTTCGCGGGCGGTGTCCTGTCGGCCCAGGCCATGGGCTCGCTGGGCACGCCGCCGGGCTTACAACCGCCATCCGCCTCGATGAAGTTCCGCCTGAAGGCACCGCCGGTCTACCCGGCCTATGCCATCAAGCATCACCTCGAAGGCAACGTGATCCTACGGGTCAAGGTCAATGCCCATGGCGAACCCGTGCAGGTCATCCCCGAACCCGGCAAGGCCGACCCGTCGCTGGTCAAGGCCGCGATCACTGCCGCGAAAAACTGGCGTTACCATCCCGCCACGAAACATGGGAAGCCGGTGGTGGGCTGGGCCAAGATCCCCGTGTATTTCAGGCTCGGCAAGGATGCGGGCACCAGGAAATAGGACTTCACTGCAGGAATCACACGCACGAAAAGGCCGCGCAGGGCGAACCTGCGCGGCCTTTCGCTTGTCTGGGCCGGAGCCCGGCTTACTCGGAAGCGGCGGCCTTCGCGGCGGCGTCGGCCTTGGCCGCGGCCTTGGCGGCCTGGGCGGCGGCGATGTCTTCCTTGATGCGGGCGGCCTTACCTTCCAGGCCACGCAGGTGGTACAGCTTGGCGCCGCGCACCTTGCCCTTGCGCTTGACCTCGACCGAGTCGATCTGCGCGCTGTGCGACTGGAACACGCGCTCGACGCCGGTGCCGTGCGACATCTTGCGCACGGTGAAGGCCGAATGCAGGCCGCGGCTGCGCTTGGCGATGACGACGCCCTCGAACGCCTGCACGCGCTCGCGGTTGCCTTCCTTCACCTTGACGTTCACCACGACGGTGTCGCCGGGGCCGAAGTCCGGCAGCTTGCGGGTCATCTGCTCGGATTCGAACTGTTCAATGATCTTGTTCATGGCACACCACCAGAGTTTTCAGTCCTGCGGCCCGGTCCCGGCCCCAGTTCGTTGTGCCGCGACATACTCGCGGCGGAATTCGTCCAGCAATGCGCGGGACTCATCGTCCAGCACGCATTGCGCCAACAGGTCCGGCCGACGCAGCCAGGTCCGTCCCAGCGACTGCTTGCGGCGCCAGCGGCGTATGGCCGCGTGGTCCCCGCCCAGCAGCACCGGCGGCACCGTCCCCCATGCGTCCGTTTCCGGGCGCGTGTAGTGGGGGCAGTCCAGCAGGCCGTCCGAGAACGAGTCCTGCTGCGCCGACTGCGCATCGTTCAATGCGCCGTCCTGCAACCGACCCACGGCATCGATCACTATCGCCGCGGCCAGCTCGCCGCCGGACAACACGTAGTCGCCGACGGAAATCTCCTCGTCCACCTCGTGCGCCAGCAGGCGTTCGTCCACGCCCTCGTAGCGCCCGCAAAGCAGGGCCACGCGCGGCCTGGCGGCCAGCTTGCGCACCCCGTCCTGCGTCAGCCGCGCTCCCTGCGGACTGAGATAGACCACATGCGCCGGCTCGTCCGACGCTTTCCGCAGCGCGCCGAACAGCTCGCGCAGCGGTTCGATCATCATCACCATGCCCGGACCGCCACCAAAGGTGCGTCCGTCCACGGTGCGGTAGTTGTCGTGGGCGAAGTCGCGCGGGTTCCAGGTCTGCACCTGCAACAGGCCGCGTTGCTGCGCCCGACCGACCACGCCCACTTCGCTCGACTGGCGGACGAAGTCGGGAAACAGCGTGATGACGTCGATCCGCATGTTGCCCCACTGTCCGGCCACCGCGGGCCGCCTTGCTACCGCATCCTCCGGCCTTTCGGCCGAAGCGCTCGAATCCTGCCGTGGCTAGAAGTCGGGATCCCAGTCGACCTCGATGCGGGATGCTTCGAAATCAACGGAAACCACGTAGGTTTCCAGCACGAACGGAACCAGTAGTTCCCTGCCGCCGCCGCGCACCACCATCACGTCATTGGCGCCCGTGGCGAACAGGTGATGCACGCGCCCCAGGGGAACGCCTTGCGTGGTCACGACCTCGAGATTCTCCAGGTCGCACCAGTAATAGTGGCCCTTCTCGGGATCCGGCAGCGCCTCGCGCGGAACGAGGATGTCGCTGCCGACCCATTCGGCGGCCTGGTCACGGTCCTCGACGCCGGGCAGCGTGGCGATCACGCCCTTGCCCTGCTCGCGCCCCGTGATCCCTTGCAACTCGACTTCCTTTCCCGGCGCTTGCACAAGCAGCCATGGCTGGTAGTCGAAGATTCGCGTGCGTGGTTCGGTCCAGGATTCCAGCTTGACCGCGCCGTGCACGCCCGACAATCCGACGATGCGTCCCACCGGGACGCGCCGACCGGCGCCGGTCATGCTCAGGCAGCGGCCTGCTTGCCGGCTTCCTTGACCAGCGCGCGCACCTTGTCGGTCATCTGCGCACCCTTGGCGACCCAGGCGTTGGCCTTGTCCACGTCCAGTTCCAGGCGCTTGTCGGCACCCGACGCCACCGGGTTGTAGTAACCCAGGCGCTCGATGTTGCGGCCGTCGCGCTTGTTGCGCTGATCGGTCACGACGATGTGATAGAACGGGCGGCCCTTGGCGCCACCGCGCGCAAGACGAATCTTAACCATGTGATCTCAACTCCGAAGATGCCGGGCAGCCGGCAGCCCACGCGACGGTGCGTGGTAAACGCGACATTTTAGCGGAAAAAAGGGAAAAAGAAAGGGCCAGGGGCGAAGTCGGCGGCCATCGCGGGCAGGCGACGGTCATGCGCTCCCGCAAGGTCCTCGCGAAAGCCCGGAAAAGGCACCCCGGCCAGGGACCAGCCCATGCGGCCCCTCGCCCATCCTCCCTCCGGCCCGCGCCACTCAGCGCATCGGCGGCATCCCGCCGCCGCCCATGCCCTTCATGGCTCGCATCTGGCGCATCAGCCCCTTGCTGCCGCCCTTGCCGAACTTGGACATCATCTTCGACATCTGCATGTACTGCTTGAGCAGGCGGTTGATGTCGGCCGGCTGGGTGCCCGAGCCGCGCGCCACGCGGGACTTGCGCGACCCCTTGAGCAGGTCGGGGTGACGACGTTCCTGCAGGGTCATCGAGTTGATGATGGCGATCATGCGGCGGATTTCGCCGTCATTGGCCTTCTGCTTGACCGCATCCGGCAGCGCGCCCATGCCCGGCAGCTTGTCCATGAGGCCGGCCAGGCCACCCATGTTCATCATCTGCTCGAGCTGGTCGCGCATGTCGACCAGGTCGAAGCGCTTGCCCTTGATGACCTTCTTGGCCAGCTTCTGGGCCTTTTCGTGGTCGACCTTGCGCTCGACCTCCTCGACCAGGCTGAGCACGTCGCCCATGCCCAGGATGCGCTGGGCCACGCGATCGGGATGGAAGGGCTCCAGGGCATCGGTCTTCTCGCCGGCGCCGAGGAACTTGATCGGCTTGCCGGTGATGTGGCGCACCGACAGCGCCGCGCCGCCACGGGCATCGCCATCGGTCTTGGTCAGCACCACGCCGGTCAGCGGCAGCGCGTCGGCGAAGGCCTTGGCGGTGTTGGCCGCGTCCTGGCCGGTCATGGCGTCGACGGTGAACAGGGTCTCGACCGGATCCAGGGCCGCGTGCAGTTTCTGGATCTCGGCCATCATGGCCTCGTCCACGTGCAGGCGGCCGGCGGTGTCGACGATCAGCACGTCGACCACCTCGCGGCGGGCCGCGGCCAGCGCGGCCCTGGCGATCTCGACCGGATCCTGGCCCGCCTCGGACGGGAAGAATGCCACTCCGACCTGCCCGGCCAGGGTCTTCAGCTGCTCGATGGCGGCCGGACGGTAGACGTCGCAGCTGACCACCATCACCTTCTTCTTCTGCCGCTCGGACAGCAGTCGCGCCAGCTTGGCCACGGTGGTGGTCTTGCCCGCGCCCTGCAGGCCGGCCATCAGCACCACGGCCGGCGGCTGCGCGGCCAGGTCCAGCGCCTCGTTGCCCTGGCCCATCAACGCGGTCAGCTCGTCGCTGACCACCTTCACCAGCGCCTGGCCCGGGGTCAGGCTCTTGAGCACTTCCTGACCGACGGCACGTGCCTTCACCCGCTCGATCAGCGCCTGCACCACCGGCAGGGCGACATCGGCCTCGAGCAGGGCGATGCGCACTTCGCGCAGGCTTTCCTGGATGTTCTCCTCGGTCAGCCGGCCACGGCCACGCAGCCGCTGGACGGTCGAGGAAAGGCGTTGGCTGAGCGATTCGAACATGGGATGCGGGACGGCTTCGTAAACATCCAAGTATAGCCGAATCGGCGAATTTCACGATCCGGCCGCGGGCCCGTCACTCCCGCACAGGTGGCGTCCCGTCCGCGTCGGGCAGGCGGATGTCGGCGCCCTCGGGCGGTTCGGCATCGGGCATGGCCACGTCCGGGATGGCCGCCATTTCCTCTTCGGTCATGCTGCTGACGGCCGCCTGGCTGACTTCGCCGTCGGAGCGTCCCTGCATGCGACCGGCCTCGACCAGGCGCTGGATGCGTTCGAACACCTCGGCGCGGCCAAACGGCTTCTTCATGAAATCGTCGGCGCCGAAACGCTGCACGTAGAACTGCTCGGTGGCCTGCACGTTGCCGCTGATCATCACGATCGGGATGTCGCGGGTGCGCGCATCGTGGCGCAGGGTGCGCAGCACCATGAAGCCGTTGGCGCCCGGCAGCACGATGTCCAGGAAGATCAACGCCGGAAGTTCGCCGCGGGCCAGCTCCAGCGCCTGCTCGCCATTCTCCGCGCGCAGCACGGCGTAGCCATCCTGGATCAGCATCTTGGCCAGCACGGCGCGAATGGTGGGCGAATCGTCCACCACCAGCACCGTGGCGCCCGCGGCCGCCTGGACCCTGGGTTGTCGACGACGTTCGCCCTGTCCCCGCAACCATCGTCGCAGGATGTTCACCGAAGCCATCCGGCCGGTCTCCCCGATTCGCCTGGCCCAAGTGTGCGTTTACTTGCCGCGAGGCGCAATCCGCAGAGCCGGCTATGCCTTCAGCCCTGCCCCTTGATGCGCCGCAGTTCCCGCCTCGCCTGCTTGTCCGGGCGCCCCGGAGGCGCCACCGGGCGCGACAGGCGGCGCAATTCGCGTCGATGCTCGCGTTCGGCGACGCTGGCCTCGCTTTCCCGGTACAGCTCGCGCGCGGCGGACGCCGGTCCGCGCGCGGCCGACACCGCCACGACCTCGATCTCGAATCGCTCCTCGCCGCGCGTGATCCGCATCCGGTCGCCCGCCTTGACCGCGCGCGAAGGCTTGCAGGGTGCGCCATTGTGCTCGACCTTGCCGCCGTCGATCGCCTCGCGGCTGAGGCGCCGGGTCTTGAAGAAGCGCGCCGCCCACAGCCACTGGTCCGCGCGCACCGACGGGGGATGATCCTGGGTCACGCGGCCATTATGATGGATCCAGGACAACGATGCGCCACAGGCAGGCACGGCAGGGATCATGGCAATCGACGAAGACGTGAAGCTGATCGGCATCGCACTCCCGCTGGCCGTGGTCGTGTTCAAGTGGCTGCGCAACCACAACGACCGCACCCTGACCCCACCCTCGCCGCCCAAGTCCCCGGCCGACGACGGCGATATCGAGCAGTTGCTGCGCGCCGGCCGCCAGATCGAGGCGATCAAGGCCGCCCGGCAACGCTACGGATACGACCTGATGCAGGCCAAGCTGCACGTGGACGACCTGCGCAAGCGATTGAAATCCGGCTGAGCCCTAGCCCGCCATCAGCAGGTTGCCCAGCGGCACGGTCAGCAGCGACAGCAGGATGCCGAGGCCCAGCACGCTGTTGGCCAGGTCCGTGTCCAACCCGTACTGGTCGACCAGGATCGCCGCCGAGATCATCGGCGCCATGGCCGCCTCCAGCACGCCGACGGTCAGCACCAGGCCGTGCACGCCCAGCGCCATGCCCATGACCCAGCACAGCAGCGGCCCGAGCAGCAGCTTCCAGCCCAGCCCGCCGGCGATCACCCCGGCCTGCCCGCGCACCCCGCCGAGATGGAACTGCAGGCCGACCGAGAACAGCGCCAGCGGCGTCAGCGTGGCGCCGATCGGCGACAGCACGGCGTCGACCATGTCCGGCCATCCGCCCAGCGCGCCCACCAGCACGCCGACCAGCAGGGCCAGAAAGGCCGGAAAGGTGAAGATGCGCCGCGCCACGTGATGCAGGCGCGGCTTCTGTCCCGCATGCAGCGAGGCGACCACGATGGCCACCGAGGCCAGCAGCGGAAAGGTGCCCACCTGGTCGGCCACCACCGCCAGCTTCAGGCCCTCCTCGCCATGCAGGGCCTGCACCAGCGGATACCCCATGAAGCTGGTGTTGCCCAGCCCGCAGACCAGCACCAGGGTGCCGGTGCGCGCCCGCGACCAGCCCCGCCAGCGTCCGATCGCGGCGAACAGCCCCCAGGCGCCGAAGAACACCAGCCAGGAGGCCGCCACCGGGAACCACAGGGCCTTTTGCACATGCAGCCTCGGAATCAGCTCCAGCACGATCGCCGGCAGCGCCACGTACAGCACCCACCAGTTCAACGCCCGCGCCATGCCCTCGGGCGGGCGCGCGTAACGCGCGACCAGCACGCCCAGGAGCAGGCAGACGAACAGCAGCAGCAAGGCACCCATGGAAGATTCCGCGGCATCGTGGACGGACCATTGAACACCATGCGTGGCATACGGAAAACCGCAGCGCTCGCGCCGACCGCGCGGTCAGGCCAGGGTCGGCGATAATGGCCGGAGAATTCGCACGGAACATGCCGATGAGTCACCGCGTGCACGGCCCGGAAGGCGATGACATTCGCCCCGACTGGCCGCCATTGAGCCCGGCCGAACTCGAACACGTCGCGGCGGCGTACGGGCTGGGTGCCGTGCGCGGCACGCCGTGGGTCAGCCCGCGCCCGCTGTCCGCCGCGGCGCTGGTGCAGGCCGGAGCCCGGCGCGTGTTCGTCAAGCGCCACCACCATTCGGTACGCACCGCGACCGATCTGCTCGAGGAACATCGCTTCATGGGGCACCTGCGCGCCCGCGGCATCCCGGTGCCCGAAGTCCTCGTCGACCGCGATGGCGTCACGGCGCATGCACGCGGGGACTGGACCTTCGAGGTGCATGCCGCCGCGCAAGGCCGCGACCTGTACCGCGACACTGCCTCCTGGACGCCACTTGCGGATCTCCAGCGGGCCCGCGCCGCAGGCGCCATGCTCGGGCGCCTGCATGAAGCTTCCGGATCCTATGGCGCGCCGCAGCGAGGCACCCACATCCTGGTCGCGCGCGACGATCTGCTGCGCGCCGTCGACCCGATGGCCGCCCTCGAGGCGCAACTGTCCGAGCGCCCCGGGCTCGCCGCCTACCTCGGCACACGCACCTGGCGCGAGGACTTTCGGCATTGCATCGCGCCGCGCCACGCCCGCCTGCAACCACGCCTGGCGCGACAGGCGGTGCTCTGGACCCACAACGACTGGCACGCCTCCAACCTGTGCTGGGGTGCCGACGACCATGTCGCCGACGTGCTCGACTTCGGGCTGTGCTCGCCGACCAGCGCCCTGTTCGACCTGGCCACCGCGATCGAGCGCAACGCCATCGCCTGGCTGCGGCTCGATCTCGGCGCCGACGCCGCGCATCCGCGCACGGCATCCGCGCTGATTGCGGGCTATCGGGAACATCATCCGCTGACCGAAGAGGATCTCGACACCCTGGCGGACCTGCTGCCGCTGGTGCATGTGGAATTCGCCCTGTCCGAGATCGAATATTTCCATGCCATCACCCGCTCGCCGCGACACGCCGACATCGCCTACGACGATTTCCTGATCGGCCACGCGCGATGGTTCGACACGGCCGCCGCGCAGCCGCTGCTGCGGGCCATCCGCGAGATTCCCGCCGCGAACGGCTAGGCGGGTGCCGCCATCCGTGTTCAAATGGACGTCTTCGTGAAGCGGGGGTGCCCGGCATTGGCCGGGCTGAGAGAGTCCCTTGGAACCTGATCCGGCTTGCACCGGCGTAGGGAGCTTCGACTGGCAGGGGCCGCGCGTCCCCGCCGGTCGCCGTCGCTTCGTGGCATCCGAACCGACGAGCAGACCATGACCCGCATCTTCGCCGCTTCCCTCGCCCTCCTCGCCCTTGCCGCGGGCATGCCCGTGCGCGCCGCCGACCCGGCATCCGCGCAATCGACCGCCACGCCGCTCAAGGCCGTGACCGTCCATGGCCGCGCCGAAAGCCGCGCCGCCGGCGTCGGCAGCATCGACGGCGCCTCGCTGCGCGACACCCCGGCCGCCGTCACCGTCATCGACCGCCGCCAGCTCGACCTGCGCCAGCCGCGCAGCATCAGCGACCTGGCCACCACCGATGCCTCGATGGGCGACGACTACGCGCCGGTCGGCTACTACCAGGACACCACCATCCGCGGTTACATGCTCGACCTGGCCACGGGCTTCCGCATCAACGGCCTGACGGTGGCCGGAGCACAGCGTTTCGCGCTGGAGGACGTCCAGCGCGTGGAGGTCCTCAAGGGCCTGGCCGGCATCGACGCCGGCGTGATCGCGCCCGGCGGCCTGATCGACTTCGTCAGCAAGCGCCCGGCCCACGTGCGCCGCGTGACCCTGGGCACCGACTCGCACGGCTCGCGCTACGCCGCCGCCGACCTCGGCGGCTGGTTGACGCCGAACTTCGGCCTGCGCTTCAACGGCGCCTGGGAGCAGACCCACAGCTACGTCGAGCACGCCAACGGCCAGCGCCGCATGTACGCCATCGCCGCCGACTGGAAGATCGGCGACCGCGCCCTGCTGCGCCTGGACAGCAACGACGAGACCAACACGCAGCGCTCGGTCTCCGGCTACCAGCTGCTGGGCGGCGACACCGTGCCCGCGCACGCCAGCCGCACCCGGATGCTCGGCTTCGAACCGTGGCAGAAGCCGGTCGGCATCCACGCCGGCAACAGCAGCGCGCGGCTGGACGTGACCCTCGACGACAACTGGAGCCTGCGCCTGGCCGCCGGCCACAGCCGCAGCGTGATCGACGACAACGTGGCCTATGCCTACGGCTGCTTCTACACCGCGGCCTGCGCCAGCGGCGCGCCGGGCCAGTTCTTCGCGCCCGACGGCGAGTACGACATTTACGACTACCGCAGCCCCGACGACACCCGCGTCAACGACGAGCTGAAGGCGATCCTGGTCGGCCAGTTCGACACCGGCGCGCTGAACCACACGCTGAGCCTGGGCAGCGACACCTTCCGCCGCACCGTCGACCAGCGCCCCTATGTCTACGACTATGTCGGCAGCGCCAACATCGACCAGCGCAACCCGCCCTACTTTCCGCCCTCGCCCAACCAGCCCGGCCCGTCCGCGCGCCGACTGACCAGCTGGCAGCGCGCGCTGCTGGCGCAGGACCGCATCCACGTTGGCGACGACTGGCAGGTGCTGGCCGGCGCACGCCTGGTGCGGCTGGACGAGCGCGCCTACGACGACAGCGGCGCCCCGACCCGTCGCACCCGCCTGAGCCGCACGCTGCCGCAGGCCGCCGTGCTGTGGCAGCCGCTGGCCGGCCTGACCGGCTACCTCAGCTACAGCGAGAGCCTGTCGCTGGGCGAGGAAGCGCCGTGGTGGGCCACCAACGGCGGCACCATCCTCGCGCCCCTGCTCTCGCGCCAGCTGGAACTGGGCGCGCGCTACGACCTCGACAACGGCCCCAGCCTGAGTGCCGCGCTGTTCCGCATCCGCCGCCCGTACCAGTATGCGCAGCCGGACGCGAGCGCCTACGGCTTCACTTTCGTGCAGCGGGGCCAGGCGGTGCACCAGGGCCTGGAACTGGCCGCGCACGGCAAGATCGGCGAGCGCCTGCGCCTGGACGCCAGCGTCGCCTGGCTGCGCGCACGCGCCGAAGGCATCGGCACGCCGGCCTACGAAGGCCACCAGGTGGTCAACGTGCCGGCCTGGCGCAGCTCGATGTTCGCCGAGTACCGCCTGGCCGACCCTGCCGCGGCTGAGCCTGCTGGCCGGCTGGCGCCATTCGGCCGCCAAGGCGGCCACCGCCGACAACGCCGTGCGCGTGGGCGCCTATGACGTGTTCGACGCCGGGCTGGTCTATCGCGCGCGCCTGCTGGATCGCGCGCTGACCTGGCGGCTGATCGTGGACAACATCACCGACCGCTTCTACTGGCGCGACACCGGCACCGCCTACGGCGACGCGTTCCTGTTCCCGGGCGCGCCGCGCCTGGCCCGGCTGACCGCGACCTGGGATTTCTGACATGACGTGGTGGGAGCTGCTCGGTTCGGCATTGAGCCTCTGGGCCGTCTGGCTGACGGCCCAGAGGCGCATGCTCAACTACCCGGTCGGCATGCTGTCGGTGCTCGTCTACGGCTGGATCTTCGTGCAGGCGCGGCTGTATTCGGATGCCCTGCTGCAGGTGCTGTTCGCCGGCTTCATCGTCTACGGCTGGATGCGCTGGATCGGCCACCTGGACAGCACCGGCCGCGTGCGGATCACGCCGCTGCCGGCACGCCGCGCGTGGATCAGCGTGGCGCTGGGCCTGGTCGGCGCCGCGGTACTGGGCTGGAGCATGCACCGCTACACCGACGCCGCGCTGCCGTGGCTGGACGCCGCGCTGACCGCTTTCAGCCTGGTCGCGCAGTTCTGGCAGGATCGCCGCCACCTGGCCGCCTGGTGGCTGTGGATCGCGGTCGACACGATCTACATCGGCGAATACATCTACAAGGACCTGCGCATCACCGCGGCCCTGTATGCGGTATTCGTCGGCCTTGCCGTGGTCGGCCTGCGCGCCTGGCGACGCGCCGCGGCCGGCGCGCCGGCCACCGCAAGCGCCTGACCGGACGACCGGCTCAGGACTGCAGCCAGCGCCGGGCCATGCGCCGCAGCGAAACGTCGTAGTCCTCGCCATCGGCGATGCCCGCGATGTCGCGCCAGGCCAGCGCGTGCGACTCGTCGCTGACCACGAAGCGCTCGTCGGTCCCGGCGCGGATCACGTAGCGCACGTCGTAGTGCCAGTGCTCGGGCTCGGCCCCGCGTGCCGGGATGCGATGGCGGTCCAGGTCGAAGATGCCGCCCTGCAGCGCCAGGCCGGGCACCCCGGTTTCCTCCTGCGCCTCGCGCAGGGCCACCCGCGGCAGGTCCATGTCGCCATCGGCATGACCGCCCGGCTGCAGCCAGCGATCGAGCTTGCGGTGATGCGTCAGCAGGGCACGCCGGCCATCGGCGCTGACCAGCCAGCACGAGGCGGTGAAATGGCCCGCCAGGCGGGCCCGCTCGAACGCATGCCGGCCCTCCTCGGCCAGATCGAGGAACAGCCCCGCCGTCTCGTCTTCACCATGGGTTTCGCCGAACGCGCGCAACGCGTGGCGCAGGGAGTTCAGATCGTCGGACATCGGCTTGCCGGCTGGTCAAAGCGGAAAGGGTGCCCGCGCCCCCGCTTCCTGGCAAGCCGGACACCATGACTTCCCGACCTTGTACGGGTTCAGGTACTTTGGCATGGTACGGCGGCTGTGCGACGTCAGGGGCGCGCACGGCCCATCATGCCGCGGCACGAGCAACGGGCATCGGCGAAGTCATTTCGGGGAGACGCTTTCCATGAAGAACCTTTTCATCACCAAGCCGGTGCACAACGAGCCGCACGTGGTCGCGGGCGAGGAGATCGAGGAATACTCGCTGGCCAAGACGCTCAACTGGCGCCATCTGATCATGCTGGGCATCGGCGCCGTGATCGGCGCGGGCATCTTCGTGATCACCGGCACCGCGGCGGCCGAGCACGCCGGCCCGGCGATCATCCTCAGCTTCATCTTCGCCGGCATTGCCTGCGCCTTCGCCGCGCTGTCCTACGCCGAGTTCGCGGCGATGATCCCGGTCTCGGGCAGCGCCTACAGCTATACCTATTCCACCCTGGGCGAGGCCACGGCCTGGTTCGTCGGCTGGAGCCTGGTGCTGGAATACCTGTTCGCGGCCTCCACCGTGGCCGTGGGCTGGGGCGCCTACGCCATGGGCTTCCTCGACCAGCTCGGCATGCACCTGCCGGCCGTGCTGCGCTCGGCGCCCTTCACCTTCAAGCACGAGCAGTTCGTCTGGACCGGCGCCTGGTTCAACCTGCCGGCGGTCCTGATCATCGGCGCCATCTCCATGCTGTGCTACCGCGGCATCAAGGAATCGGCCACGGTCAACGCCTTCATCGTCGGCCTCAAGGTCGGCCGTGGTGTTGCTGGTGGTGATCTTCGGCGCGCAACTACGTGCATCCGGAGAACTGGCACCCGTTCATTCCGCCCAACCAGGGTCCGGGGCATGTTCGGCTGGTCCGGCGTGTTCCGCGGCGCCTCGATCGTGTTCTTCGCCTACATCGGCTTCGACGCGGTCTCCACCGCGGCGCAGGAAGTGAAGAACCCGCAGCGCGACATGCCGATCGGCATCCTCGGGCTCGCTGTTCATCTGCACGCTGCTGTACATCGCCATGGCCGCGGTGATGACCGGCATGCTGCCGTACACCAAGCTGGACACCGCCGAGCCGGTCGCCACCGCTCTCTCGGTCGGTGCCTTCGCTGGCCTGGCTCAAGGTTGCCGCCGAACTGGCCGCCATCGCCGGCCTGAGCACCGTGATCCTGGTGATGATGATGGGCCAGCCGCGCATCTTCTATGCCATGTCCAACGACGGCCTGCTGCCGAAGACCTTCGGCAAGGTGCATCCGAAGTTCCGCACGCCTCACCGCGCCACCGTGATCGTGGCCGTGATCGCCGCCATCATGGCCGCGTTCCTGCCGATCAGCCTGCTCGGCGACGTGGTGTCGATGGGCACCCTGGTGGCCTTCGCCACGGTGTCGGCCGGCGTGCTGATCCTGCGCTACACCCAGCCGAACCTGAAGCGCTCGTTCCGCGTGCCGCTGGCCATCGTGGTCTGCCCGCTCGGCGTGCTCGCCTGCCTGGCGCTGATCTGGATCATGCCGTTGCGCAACTGGCTGATCCTGCTGGCCTGGACCGTGATCGGCTTCGGGGTCTACTTCAGTTACGGCTACAAGCACAGCAAACTGCGCAACGCGCAGCGCTCGTGATCGATAGCGACGCCGGCTCTCGCGCCGGCGTCGCCCTGTTCGACCTGCCGTTTCAACGCTATCCCGGTACCCCCCATGTCCATGCTGCAGCAGCTTTTCGCCCGCAAGACCTCGTTCCGCAATGAAGACGACACGCACGGCCCGGGCCTGCGGCGCACGCTGGGACCCTGGGGTATCACCGCGCTGGGCATCGGCGCCGTCATCGGCACCGGCATCTTCGTGGTCACCGGCACCGCCGCGGCGCAGTACGCGGGACCGGGCATGCTGCATCTCGTTCGTCCTGGCCGCCATCTGCAGCGGCTTCTCGGCGCTGTGCTACGCCGAGTTCGCCACCCTGATCCCGGTCTCCGGCAGCTCCTATTCCTATGCCTATGCCACGCTGGGCGAAGTGGTGGCCTGGTTCATCGGCTGGAACATGGTGCTCGAATACGGCATCTCGGCCTCGGCCGTGGCCACCAGCTGGACCGGCTACTTCAGCAGCCTGATGCGCGACGTGTTCGGCGTGCACCTGCCGGCGTACCTCACCAACGCGCCGCTGGCCTTCACCGACGGCCATCTGGTCGCCACCGGCGCGCTGTTCAACCTGCCCGCGGTGGCCATCGTGCTGGCGCTGACGTGGCTGTGCTACGTCGGCATCCGCGAGTCCTCGGGCCTGAATGCCTTGATGGTGCTGTTCAAGGTCGGCCTGATCGTGGCCATCATCGTGGCGGGCGCGCGCTACGTGGAGCCGGCCAACTGGCACCCCTTCATTCCCGCCCAACAAGGGCGGCGACACCTACGGCTGGTCCGGCATCTTCCGCGGCGCCGCGGCGGTGTTCTTCGCCTACATCGGCTTCGAGGCCACCTCCACGGCGGCGCAGGAATGCAAGAACCCGCAGCGCGACCTGCCCTTCGGCATCATCCTGTCGCTGTTCCTGTGCACGCGTGCTGTACCTGGGCATGGCGGCCGTCATGACGGGCCTGGTGCCCTACACCATGCTCAACACGCCCGATCCGGTGGTCACCGCGATCCACGCCCATCCCCAGCTTGCCTGGATGCGTGGCTGGGTCGAGGTCGGCGCGCTGATCGGCCTGTCCTCGGTGATCCTGGTGATGATCATCGCGCAGCCGCGCATCTTCATGATCATGGCCCGCGACGGCATGATGCCCAAGGTGTTCGCCAAGGTGCACCCGCGCTACCGCACCCCGCACATCAATACCCTGATCACCGGCTTCGGCATCGCGCTGCTGGCTGCCATCTTCCCGCTGGACCTGCTGGCCGACCTGACCTCGATGGGCACGCTGCTCGCCTTCACCGCGGTCTGCGCGGGCGTGCTGATCCTGCGCTACACCCAGCCGGACCTGCCGCGCACCTTCCGCGTGCCCGTGGCGTGGTTCACCTGCATCGCCGGCGTGCTGAGCTGCGGTTTCCTGCTGTCGAAGATGAACTGGTTCAACTGGACCCTGATGGGCGCGTGGACCGTCATCGGCCTGGCGATCTACTTCCTCTACGGCTACCGCCACAGCCTGCTTCGGCACGATTCCGCGGCCTCCCGGACCCCCTGAACATACGCACGCGTATGCCGCGCCATGGTCGATCTGACCTGAATATCATGACCTAAATCACTGATATATATGGCCATGTAAGATTCCTGCCGAAATTGCCCTTCCGACGGCTGGCTGCGACGATGGCTGGGGAGTATCATCCCCAGTCCGCGGGTTTTTCACTTGGCAGTGGGCCCCGGAATGCCGCTCGGGCGCGTCTGGCGGGTCAGCTCCTCAGCCAGGCGCGCTCGGGCAGCAGCTTTGACTGCCGCCCCCTCATCATTTTGACGGACCCAGCGACCGCGTGGCCGGTCGGCGCCATGCCGTGTCCGGACACGACGAAGGCCGGACAATGCCGGCCTTCGCACGCATGCTGATCGAACACGGGCCACTGCGGCCCGCGGATGTTCAGCCCTTCGGTTGATGCGCCGTGCACCAGCCCTTGCCGGCCACGTCCTTGCCGGGGAACAGCTTGCACGGACCCCAGGCATCACCGGCCTTGCCCTCGAAGAACAGGCAGTTGGCACACGTGTCACCGGCCTTGTGGGCGCTATTGGTGACCTTGGCGCTGTCCTCGACATACCCCAGCGCCTGGGCCGAGGGATCGGAAGGCGACAGATGCGGCAGATCGCCCGCGCGCGCCAGGCGCGGCATGATGCCAGCCACGGCGGCGACGGCGGCGGTGCCGGCGGCGGCCTTCAGGAAACGGCGGCGCGATTCGACGGAGGAGTCGTTCTTGCTCATGGCTTGCTCACCTTTCGGTTAGAAAATTCGTACGCTGATCATGCCAGCGACGTGGCCATACTACTAGCGGCAAACTGCCGCTGACTGAATAGTGAGAATGGCTTTCATTGGCAATATCGGGCCACGCCCGGCCGTGCTACCATCGCCTATCATTTGGACGTCCAAACCGAGCACCGATGACCGCGCCCGACACTCATGGCATGCCGGACTTTTCCGCCAAGGCCAAGGCCATCGCCGACGCCACGCGGGAGTTCGCCGCGCACGGCTGGACACCGGCCACCAGCAGCAACTTCTCCATGCTTCTCGATGATGGCCAACACCTGGCGATCACCGTCTCCGGGCGCGACAAGGGCCAGCTGCGGGAAGAGGACATCATGGTCGTGGACATGCATGACCGGCCGGTCGGCAGCACGCAGCGACCCTCCGCGGAAACCGCCCTGCACACGCAGATCTACCGCCGCTTCCCGGACGCGCGCGTGGTCCTGCACACCCATTCGCGCACGCAGAGCGTGGCCTCGCGCCTGTTCGCCGGGCAGGGCCGCCTGCGCCTGCAGGGCTGGGAGCTGCAGAAGGCCATCAGCGGCCACGACACCCACGAGAGCACCCTGGACGTGCCGGTGTTCCCCAACACCCAGCGCATGCCGGAACTGGTCGCGCGCGTGGACGCCTGGCTGGACGAAGGCCACCCGCTCCATGCCTACCTCATCGATGGCCACGGGCTGTACACCTGGGGCCGCGACATGCCCGAGGCGCGCCGCCACCTGGAGGCCCTGGAATTCCTGCTCGGCTGCGAGCTGGACCTGAGGAGACTCGCCCCATGAGCCGCTTGCGCATCTACCACGAGGACGATGGCGCCACGTGCCTGTCCAGCCATGACGACCACGCCGCCATCGCCGGCGAGCTGTCCGCCGTCGGCGTGCGCTTCGAGCGCTGGCAGGCGGCGCAACCGATCCAGCCGGGCGCCGCGCCGGAGGATGTCATCGCCGCCTATCGCGCCGACATCGACAGGCTGATGGCCAGCGAGGGCTACCGCGCCGTCGACGTCATCAGCCTCACGCCCGAGCATCCGGACCGCACCGAGCTGCGCAGGAAGTTCCTCGAGGAACACACCCACAGCGAGGACGAGGTGCGCTTCTTCGTCGCCGGTTCCGGCCAGTTCACCCTGCACATTGGCGAGAAGGTCTACGAAGTGCTGTGCGAGGCCGGCGACCTGATCGGCGTGCCCGACGGCACCCGGCACTGGTTCGACATGAGCGAGGCGCCCTACTTCATCGCCATCCGCCTGTTTACCAATCCGGCCGGCTGGGTCGCCAACTTCACCGGCGAGGACATCGCGGGGCGCTTCCCGCGCATGCAGCCGGCGACCCCGCCCGCGAGGGGCTAGGGCGGATCCCGCCCGCTCCATCCGGCGAGACGCTATCCTCGCCGCTCGTTCACCGCTGCCATTCAAATGCCATGCCCACCCGCGCCATCCTCACCGACATCGAAGGCACCACCAGCTCGATACGCTTCGTGCATGACGTGCTGTTCCCCTATGCACGCGACCATCTGCCGGCATTCGTGCGCGAGCATGCCGGCGATCCGGATGTGGCGCACTGGCTGCGCGAGGCGGCCCGCGAGGGCGGCGTGGACGCCGGCGACACCGCCGCCGTCGTCGACCTGCTGACCGCATGGATCGACGCCGACCGCAAGGCGACCCCGCTCAAGGCGCTGCAGGGCATGATCTGGAAACACGGCTATGCCGACGGCGCCTACCGGGCGCACGTGTATCCGGAGGTCGCCGCGTGCCTGCGCGCCTGGCACGACAGCGGCATCGCCCTGTACGTGTACTCGTCCGGTTCGGTGACGGCGCAGAAGCTGTTCTTCGGCCACAGCGAGGCCGGCGACCTGACGCCGCTGTTCAGCGGCTACTTCGACACCGAGACCGGCCCCAAGCGCGAGGAAACGTCCTATCGCGCCATCGCCACGCAGATCGGCCTGCCCGCCACGGACATCCTGTTCCTGTCCGATGTCACGGCCGAACTCGACGCCGCGCGCGACGCCGGCATGCGCACCACCCTGCTGTGCCGCCCGCCGTCCTCCTGCCCCGGGGACAGCATCCATACCTGCGTGAACGACTTCGACGCCATCACGCCCTGAGCGTGGTCGCGGCGGCCGACTTCCGGCGCCGCGAACCGCGCCGCGCGCACGGTTATGATGGGACGTCCCGTCACGCGAGGAAGCGCCATGTCCGCCGATCACGAAGACACCAGCCTCGAACTCTCGCGCAAGCTGGTCTTTCTGGCCGCCGAGCGCACGCTGTCGGCCTGGATACGCACGGCGTTGTCGCTGATGGCGCTGGGTTTCGTCATCGACCGCTTC
This sequence comes from uncultured Gammaproteobacteria bacterium, assembly GCA_963821885.1. GTDB lineage: Bacteria > Pseudomonadota > Gammaproteobacteria > Xanthomonadales > Rhodanobacteraceae > Oleiagrimonas. The sequence goes on from CAWGFN010000004.1 coordinate 147,537, forward strand.
GGACTGATCCTGCACCGCATGCCTTCGGAGGTCGGGACCTCGAGCCTGTATCCGCGCATGCTGTCGACCTGGGGCGGCTCGCTGCTGGTCGGCATGGGCGTGCTGATGGCGCTGGCCGCCGGCATCCGCTACCTGCATTTCGCCATGGCCTATCGTCGCCAACGCAGCACCGTGCTCGGCCCCAGCCTGCACGTCGGCGCGCTGTTCTCGCTCGGCCTGGCGCTCTTCGGCATGGCGCTGATCGTGTTGCTGGTCGCCGTGCTTCCCTGAGGATCCGTCCATGAAACTGTTCGTCAGCCTGACCTCCCCGTTCGCGCGAAAGGTACGCGTGGCCTGCGCCGAGAAGGGCCTGGGCAATCGCATCGAGACCGTCGTCGTCGACCCCTGGAGCGACGACCCGGCCCTGCTCCGGGCCAATCCGATGCTGCAGGTGCCGGCGCTGGAACTGGACGATGGACGGGTGCTGACCGACAGCAGCACCATCCTGGGCTGGCTGGAGCGAGCCTTCCCGCAGCCGTCCCTGTGGCCACACGATCCGCGCGCGCGCACCGGCGCGGAAGCCATCGCCGCGCTGGCGCAGACCCTGATCGAGTACACCGTCTTCCTGGTGCTGGAAGGGCGTCGCCCCGAGGCGGCCCGCAGCGCGGACTTGATCGAGCGCCGCGTGCAGGCCATTTCACGCGGCGTGCATGCGCTGGAACAGCGCTTCCACGCCAGCACCGGGCATTTCCACCTGGACAGCATCGGCGTGGCCTGCGCCCTGGCCTACCTGGATTTTCGCCAGCCGCAGCTGGACTGGCGCGCGCAGGCACCGGGACTGTCGTCATGGCTGCGCTGGGCCGGGGAACGACCGTCCATGCGCGATACCGCCCCGCCGGGATCCGCCTGACACCCCGCGCTCATCCGGCGGCGACATGCCGCCCCATCCGCTTGCATCGCGGCCACGTCGTCCCGCGCGTCCGATCTCGCTGCCCAGGCGGCGCCGCGCCAACGCAACGTCGGCAATCCACATCCGACGCGAGCGGTCGTTGTCAGTAGACGAAGGGAATCAGCGCCCGCGTGCGCTGCCGGTAATCGCGATAGGCGTCGCCGAAGGTCTCGGTCATCCAGCGCTCTTCCAGGCGCAGCTTGTAGATGAAGGCGCCCAGCACCAGCGCCACCGCCAGCACCCCGCGCCAGCGATCCATGGCCAGCGCGCTGCCGAGGAAGCCGACGAGCATGCCGGTGTAGATCGGATGGCGGACGAAGCGATAGGGGCCGGTGGTGACCAGATGGTGATCGGTCTTGACCTGCACCGACGCGCTCCAGTTGCTGCCGATGTACAGACGCGCCCAGACCGCGAAGGCCAGGCCCCCGATGGTCAGCGCCAGGCCGATGCCGTAGAACGCCGACAGCTGCGGCACCACGCGACTGTCGAGTCCGGCCACGGGCACGCGATGCGCCAGCATCAACCAGGACGCCAGCAACAGCGGCACCATGTGCAGCGACAGGGTGCCCGCGGATTCACGCTTGCGGCTGCGCTTGGACCAGGCCCAGGCCGCCAGCCAGACCAGCATCCAGATCGTCCATGTCAGAAGGAAGGGATTCATGCGCACGCTCCGTGGAAAGACCCGGACCAGTCTCGCCATCGCCCCCCCGCGTCACCAGTGACGCCTGTCACCCGCCGGACATGAGGATGCGCCGGCTCAGTCCCGGTGCCGCCCGGCCAGGCATGCGACGATGTCGCCGAGACCCAGGCCGCGCGCGCGCAGCAGCACCAGCAGGTGATAGACCAGGTCGGCGGCCTCGCCGATCAGGGCCTCGTCGTCCTGGTCCACCGCGGCCAGCGCGGTCTCGACGCCTTCCTCGCCCACCTTCTGCGCCATGCGGCGCATGCCACTGTCGAACAGGCGCGTGGTGTAGCTGCCGGCCGGCAGTTCGGCATGGCGACGGGCGACCAGGGCATCGAGCCGGCCGAGGAACGCCAGTTCCGGTGCCGAGGCATCCCCGAAACAGCTGTCGGTGCCCAGGTGGCAGGTCGGTCCGTTGGGCCGCGCCAGCACCAGCAGCGCGTCGGCATCGCAGTCCGCGTGGATGCCCTTGAGGTCCAGCGTGTTGCCGGATGTCTCGCCCTTGGTCCACAGGCGCTGCCTGCCGCGGCTGAAGAACGTCACCTTGCCGGTCGTGAGCGTGGCCTCCAGCGCCTCGCGGTTCATGTAGCCGAGCATCAGCACGCGCCCGTCGCGCCAGTGCTGCACGATGGCGCAGATCAGGCCCTCGCCCTTGTTCCAGTCCAGGCTGTCGGGATCAACGGGGGTCGCTATGGGTGTGGACATGGGCAGGTGCCTCCGATCAATGGCTGCCGGCGCCGCGCACCGGCACGCCGGCCGCCTGCAGATGGCGCTTGAGGTCGGGAATCGCGATGTCCCCGCCGTGGAACACGCTGGCGGCCAGCGCGGCGTCGACGCCGGCTTGTTGGAACACCGTCGACGAAATGCTCCGGCGTGCCGGCGCCGCCGGAGGCGACCAGCGGTACCCGGCAGATGCGCGCGGACCCGGGACAGCTGCTCGATGTCGTAACCGTCGCGCACCCCGTCCGCGCCCATGCAGTTGAGCACGATCTCGCCGGCGCCGCGCCGCTGCGCCTCGACCACCCAGTCCAGGGTGCGCCGCCGCAGGGCACGGGTCCTGGACGGATCGCCCGTGTACTGGCGCACGCGCCACTCGCCGTCGTCGTCGCGCAGGCTGTCCACGCCGACCACCACGCACTGCACGCCGAAGGCATTGGCCAGTTCATCGATCAGCGCCGGGCGCTCCAGCGCCGGCGAGTTGATCGACACCTTGTCGGCACCGGCCTTCAGCACCTCGCGCGCGTCGTCCACGCCGCGGATGCCGCCGGCCACGCAGAACGGGATGTCGATGGCGCGCGCCACGCGCTCCACCCACGAGCGGTCCACGCGGCGTCCCTCGGGGCTGGCGGTGATGTCGTAGAACACCAGCTCGTCGGCGCCGGCGTCGCGATAACGCAACGCCAGATCCTCGATCTCGCCCATCACCACGTGGTCGCGGAAGCGCACACCCTTGACGACCTTGCCATCGCGCACGTCCAGGCAGGGAATCAGCCGGCGCTTCAGCATGAAAGCGCCTCGCCGAGCGTGAACCGGCCTTCCAGCAGCGCGCGCCCCAGGACGATGCCGGCCGCTCCGGCGGCACGTGCCTGGGCCACGTCGTCCACGGCACGCACGCCACCGGACACCTGCACCTTGAGCGCCGGCGCGATCGTGCGCAGATGTTCCAGCAGGGCCAGGTTCGGGCCCGACAGGGTGCCATCGCGATCGATGTCGGTACACAGCAGGTGACGCGCGCCGGCGGCGGCGTAACGCGGCGCCAGTTCGTCCAGCGTGGCGTGCTCGTCCTCGGTCCAGCCAGCGCTGGGCAGGCGCCAGGCACCGTCGCGCCAGCGCGTGTCCAGGGCCAGGGTCAGGTGCTCGGGTCCGAAATCGCCCAGCCATCCAATCACGCGATCAGGTTCGCGTACCGCCAGGCTGCCAACCACCACGCGGGTCACGCCGGCATCGCGCAAGCGGCGGACATCGTCCTCGCTGCGCACGCCGCCGCCAGCCTGGATCTTCATGCCCGCCCGCGCCATGCCTTTCAGCACGCGCAGATTGTCGGACATGCCGCTGCGGGCGCCGTCCAGGTCGACCACGTGCAGCCAGGTGGCGCCGGCCGCCGCGTAGTCGTGCGCCAGTTGCAATGGATCGACCGCGTAGCGCGTCTGCCTGTCGTAATCGCCCTGGTACAGGCGAACCACATGCCCTTCGCGCAGATCGATCGCGGGAATAACGGTGAACGCATTCATGCGGCAGCCTCCCTGGGTCCACATCCTGCCACGACATCGAGGCCGAGGAAATTGCCCAGCAGTCGCGCACCGACCGCGGCCGAGCGCTCGGGGTGGAACTGCATGCCGCAGAAGTTTCCACGCCGGACCACGGCGCTGAATTCGATGCCGTGGACGCTCGACGCCAGCGTATCGGGGCCGACCGGCGCGGCATAGCTGTGCACGAAGTAGGCGTGGCGGTCGGTCGTTTCCAGGCCGTCCAGAAGCGCGTCAGCGCGCGTCTCGATCAGGTCGTTCCAGCCCATGTGCGGCACGCGAAGCCCGTCGCGGCGCGGTAAGTGGCGCACCTGGCCACGCATCACGCCCAGGCACGGCGTGTCGCCCTCCTCGGAATGCTCGAACAGCAACTGCATGCCCAGGCACACGCCCAGCAGCGGCTGGGTGAGGCCGCGGATCACCGCGTCCAGGCCACTGGCGCGCAGGCGCGCCATGCCGGGGCCCGCCGCGCCCACGCCGGGCAGGATCACGTGGCTGGCGGCGCGGATGCGCGCCGGGTCCTCGCTCATCGACGCCGCCACCCCCAGGCGTTCGAGGGCATAAAGCACCGAGCCGATGTTGGTGCCGCCGGCATCGATCAGCACGACGTCGGGAGCCGCCATCACAGCATCCCCTTGGTGCTGGGCAGCGCGTCGCCCTCGCGGCGCACGGCCTGGCGCAAGCTGCGCGCCACCGCCTTGAAGCAGCCTTCGACCATGTGGTGCGCGTTCTCGCCGCGTACCGAAAGATGCAGGTTGGCGCCCAGCGTCTCGCACAGCGAACGGAAGAAATGCGGCACCATCTCGGTGGACAGCTCGCCCACCTTGTCGCGCGGAAACACGCCGTCGAACGCGAACCACGGTCGCCCGGAAAGATCCAGCGCGACGCTGGCCAGCGTCTCGTCCATAGGCAGCGTGAAGCCGTAGCGGCCGATGCCGCGCTTGTCGCCCAGCGCCTGGCGCAGGGCCTGGCCCAGCGCCAGCGCGCTGTCCTCGACGGTGTGGTGCTCGTCCACGTGCAGGTCGCCCTCGCAGCTCAGCGCCAGGCTGAAGCCGCCGTGCTTGCCGATCTGCTCCAGCATGTGGTCGAAGTAGCCGATGCCGGTGCTGATCCGCGGGTCGGCGGCGGCGTCCAGGTCCACGCGCACGCGGATGCGCGTCTCGCGCGTGGCGCGGATGACCTCGGCGATGCGTGGCGCGTCGCACAGCTGGTGCGCGATGTCCATCCAGCCCATGCCGTCGGGCCCCACGCGCAGGCCCGGCACGCCGAGGTTGGCGGCGAACTGCATGTCGCTGTCGCGGTCGCCGACCATGGCCGAGGCCGCGCGCGACCAACCGTCGTCGGCCAGGTAATGGCGTACCAGCCCAGTGCCGGGCTTGCGCGTGTCCAGGCCGTCGGCGGGCAAGCTGCGGTCGATCAGCACCTCGCGGAACTCGATGCCCTGCGAGGCCAGCAACTGCAGCAGCAAGGCGTGCGGGCCGTCGAAATCGGCCTGCGGGAAACGGTCCGTGCCCAGCCCGTCCTGGTTGGTGACCATCACCAGCTCGTAGCCGGCGGCCACGCAGCGGCGCAGGGCCGGGATCACGTCCGGCAGCAGCGCCAGCTTGGCGAAGCTGTCGATCTGCTCGTCGGCCGGTTCCTCGATGAGGCAGCCGTCGCGATCGACGAAGAGGATCTTGCGGCTCATGCGGCCTCCGCGAAGCGGGCGAGCGCATCCAGAAGCCGGGTGTTCTCCTCCGGGGTGCCGACGGAGAAACGCAGGCAGCCGGCCAGGCCCGGGTAGCGGCCCACGTCGCGCACCACGATGCCGCTGCTCGGCCAGCGCGCGATAGGCGCCGGCGGCATCGTCCAGCGCCACGGTGAGGAAGTTGGCGCGCGAGGGATGCACGCGACGCACGCCCGGCAATGTCGGCAACGCCGCGGCCAGGCGCTCGCGTTCGCCGATCAGGATGGCGATGCGTTCGCGGGTACGCCGCGCGCCGTCCGCGTCCAGCGCCGCCAGCGCGGCCTCGACGCAGGGCGTGGGCAGCGGATACGGCGCCATGATCCGGCGCAGCAGGCCGATCACCGCCGGCGTCGGCCAGCAGGCAGCCGATACGCGCGCCGGCCAGCGCCCAGGCCTTGGACAGCGTTCGCAGCACGCCCAGGTTGGGATGCTGGCCCAGCAGGGTCGTGGCGCTGTCGGCATCGGCGAACTCCAGGTAGGCCTCGTCGACGATCACCAGCGCGCGGTCGGCCAGCGCCGTCGCCAGCCGTGCGATGTCGGCCAGCGGCACCAGACCGCCGGTCGGGTTGTTGGGCGAGCACACGAAGACCAGCTTCACCGCGTCCGACAGGCCCGCCAGCACGGCGTCCACGTCCAGCGCGAAGGCCTCGTCCAGCGGCAGGCTCTCCACCGCCGCGCCCTGCACGCCCGCGCACACCGCATACATGCCGAAGGTCGGCGGGCTGATGGCGATGGCATCCACGCCAGGCCGGCAGAACGCGCGCACCAGCAGGTCGATGGCCTCGTCGCTGCCGCGACCGACCAGCACCTGGTCCTCGCGCACGGCGTACAGGTCGGCCAGACCGCGCGCGCAGAACGGCCGGCTGCGGATCCGGATAGCGGTTCAGTTCACCACCGCGATCACCCGATGGCGGCCACGGCGACTCGTTGGCGTTGAGCATCACCGCCGCCGCGCCGGCCTCCATGCGCGCGGAGGAATACGGCGTGAGCGCTCGCACTTCGGGACGAGCCAGGTCGAGCACGCTCATGCCGTGGCCTCCATCGCCGCCATGCGAACGCGCACCGCCTGCGCGTGCGCCCCGAGCCCCTCGGCCTCGGCCAGGGTCACCGCGCACGGACCGATGCCGCGCAGGCCGTCGGCGGACAGTTCCTGCACCGTGATCTGCTTGAGGAAGCTGGCCACCGACACGCCGCTCCATGCGCGCGCGTGGCCGTAGGTCGGCAGCACGTGGTTGGTGCCGCTGCAGTAGTCGCCGACCGATTCCGGCGACCAGCCGCCGAGGAACACCGAGCCGGCGCTGTCGATGCGTTCGAGCAGTGCGCGCGGGTCGGCAACATTGAGGATGAGATGCTCGGGCGCGTAGGCATTGCTGACCTCGGTCGCCTGCGCCAGCGAGGCCACGCGCACCACGCGGCTCTCGGCCAGCGCCTGTCGCGCCGTCGCCGCGCGCGGCAGCTCGGCCAGCTGGCGCTCGATCTCGTCGATCACCGCGGTGGCCAGGCCATCGGCATCGGTGACCAGAAGCACCTGCGAATCCGGGCCGTGCTCGGCCTGCGACAGCAGGTCGGCGGCGACGAATCGCGGGATCGGCAACGGCATCGGCGATCACCAGCACCTCGGACGGACCGGCCGGCATGTCGATGGCCGGACCACCCGGCACCGCCGACACCTGCTGCTTGGCCTCGGTCACCCAGCCGTTGCCGGGTCCGAACAGCTTGTCGCAGCGCGGCACGCGGGCCGTGCCCAGCGCCATCGCGGCGATAGCCTGCGCGCCGCCCAGGCGGAACACCGTGTCGATGCCGCACAGGCGCGCGGCGAACAGCACCGCCGGATCGACGCTGCCGTCGACGCGCGGCGGCGTGCACAGCACCACCTCGCGGCAGCCGGCCAGCTGCGCGGGCACGCCCAGCATCAGCGCGGTCGAAGGCAGCGGCGCGCTGCCCGCCGGCACGTACAGGCCCACCCGCGTCACGGGCCGCTGGATGCGTTCACAGACCACGCCGGGCGCCGTCTCCACGCGCACCGGCGCGGGCATGGCGGCGCGGTGGAAGACCTCGATGCGTCCGCGCGCTTCGACGATGGCCTGCTTCAGGGCCGGATCGAGCGCGGCTTCGGCCGCTGTGAAATCCGCCTCGCCGACCGCGGCCACGGCCATGTCGCAACCGTCCAGCCGCGCGGTCAGCTGGCGCAGTGCCGCGTCGCCATTGCGGCGCACGGTATCGATGATGTCCGCCACGGCGCGCGCGCGATCGGCGTTGGCCGCCTGCGCCGGACGCCGCAGCACGCCTGCGCGCCCCGCGGCATCAAGAGCATTCCAGTCGACGGTCTTCATGCCAGCATCATCTCCACCGGCAGCACCAGCATGCCCTGCGCGCCGGCCTGCTTCATGGCCTCCAGGTCCTGCCAGCTGACGTTGCCGCTGCACACGCACTGCAGGGCGATGTCGTCGGGACGGCCCTCGATGGTCGTCACCGTGGGCACCGGTCGCCCGGGCAGCAGGTCGACGATGGTCTTCAGCGCCGCGCGCGGCGCCTTGAGCATCAGCAGGCGCGACTCGCGCACGTCGAGCACGCCATCCAGGCGGCGCAGCAGCAACTCGATCAGATCGCCGCGCTCGTCGCGCGGCCGCTCGGCGGCACCGGCCAGCACCGCCTCGCTGTGCATGATGGTGGCCACCTCGCGCAGCTGGTTGGCGGCCAGCGTGGCGCCGCTGGACACCAGGTCGCAGATCAGGTCGGCGGTGCCCAGGCGCGGCGCGATCTCGACCGAGCCGGACAGCGTGACGATGTCGGCCATCACGCCCTCGCGTTGCAGCCACTCGGCCAGGAGGTTCGGATAGGTGGTGGCGATGCGCTTGCCGGCCAACTGCGCCGGGCCAGTCCACGCCTCGTCCTGCGGCATGGCGATGGACAGGCGGCACCCACCGAAGCCCAACGCGCGCAGCTCCTGGTATGGCGAGACCCCGCCATTGCCGGCCGCGGCCTCGTCCAGCACGTTGCGGCCGACCACGCCCAGGTCGCACACCCCATCGGCGATCAGGCCGGGGATGTCGTCGTCGCGCACCAGCAGCAGGTCGACGGCCATGTTCTCGCCGAAGCAGAACAGCTTGTCGCGGCTGGAACGGAACTTCAGTCCGCAGCGGCCGAGCAGTTCGCGCGACGGATCGCCGAGACGGCCGGACTTCTGCACGGCGATGCGCAGGCGGTCGCGGGCGATCATGCGCGCGTCCTCGGCGTGCGGCCCTCGCGCGAGTCGCTGCGCGCCGAGGCGGCGGCCAGGTAGCCGCCGTTGCCCTGGTTGATGAAGCGCGCCACGCGACCGATGGTGGTGATGCTGACCGCGGTGCGCTCGTGGATGTCGCGATAGGTGCGCCCTTCGAGCACCAGCGGCACCACGCTCCAGCGGTCGGTCAGCGCCTCCAGTTCCGACGGCGTGCACAGATCGCGCAGGAAGGCGCGCATCTCCTCGACGGTGTCCAGCGCCAGCAAGGCCTTGCACAGGCCGGTCTCGGCCTGCCTGCGCGAGAGCTTGGGTTCCAGGTTGCGACGTTTCATTATGTATTAACGCGTTAGTACGTTGGCACATAGATTAAGCGCAGCCGGCTGCCGGCGCAACCACCGGACTGAACCGCGCCATACCGATACACTCGCCCCACGCCAGGCACCCGCCATCCATGACCGCACCGCGCCCCGCCAGCTTTATCGCCCTCAGCCTTCGTCAGCTTGGCCATGAACTGTCACAGCTGCATTGGCGCGGGCCGCGCGCCGTACTGGCCGCGCAGACCGTGGGTTCGGTGTTGCTGGCCGTGACCCTGGCGGACGTGCTGCAGCTGGGCGACCGCTGGTGGGTGGCGATCAGCGCCTACGTGGTGATGCGCGCGGACTGGGCCACATCGTGGCGGCGCGCCCTGCAGCGCATGGCCGGCACCCTGGCCGGCGCAGCGGCCTGCCTGTTGGCGGCGCCCTGGATTCGCGCCGATGCCGGCCTGTACGTCGCCACGCTGGCCATGATCAGCGGCGTCGGGGCCTACATGACGCTGGGCAGCGCGCGCAGCTACGCCTGGCTGCTGGCCACCATCACCGCATGTCTGATCCTGGCCGAGGCACCGGCCTCGGGAATGCCCTGGGCCCTGGCCGGGCTGCGCGTGCTCGACGTGACGGTCGGCACCGCCGCCTGCGTGCTGGTGGCCGGCGCCGTGCACCTCCTCAGACCAAGGCTGCGCCTGCCGCTGCTCGCCACCGCCATGACCGCGGCGGCGCCCGACCCACGCAGCCCGGGGGCGCGCAAGGCACGCTTCTGGCAGGCCCTGCCCTGCGCCATCAGCATCGGGCTCGCGGCCGGAGTCCACGAGACCTGGGGCCTGCCGGCCTATCCGCAGATGCTGGTGACCCTCATCGTGCTGCCGGTGATCCCGCTGGCGACCCTGCTGCAACGCGACCAGAGCGAATCGGCGGTGGCCCGGCGCATGGGCGCATCGCGTGCTCGGCTGCCTGCTGGCGGCGGTATTCGCGCTGGCCCTGCTGCCGTGGGTCGGCGAGCATCCGCTGCCCTACCTGCTGACGCTGGCCGTGGGCGTGTGGCTGGCTTCGCACGTGCACAGCGGGCACGAGGACACCAGCTACATCGGCCTGCAGTTCGGCATCGCCTTCATCATGGTGTTCGTGCAGGACCACGCCTGGAGCGGCGACCTGCGCCCGGCGCTGGTGCGCCTGGCCGGCATCCTCGGCGGCGTGGCCACGCTGGCCTTGACGCGGCTGGCCCTCGCCGCCGCGCGCCGGCGCCTCCGATCATCCTGAAGCTTGTCCACAGCGGCTGTGCGCAGGCCTGGGAAAAGCCTGTGGACAACCCGGATTTTTCCTTTGCCGACAGGGGCTCCCACCTGCCTGGTCAGAACCTGACCAGGGCCCTCAGTCGAGCAGCGTACCGGCGGCCACCAGCTCGCACACACGGCGCACGTCGCCGTCCATCGGCCGGTCGCCACGCATGAAGGTGATGTGTTCGCGCAGGCGCGCCAACGCCTGCTGCACCGGCCGGCCGGCGTGGAATGCCTCGGCCTCGGCCAGCGCGGCCATCAGCGCACGCACTTCCTCGACGTATTGCGCATGCTGCGCATGGTCCTCCCGCGGCGCGCCAGACACCTTGGCGGCCAGCGCCTGCCAGTCGCCCTGGCGGGCCAGGTCGCGGGCGGCATTGAGCATGTCCTGGCGGTACTCCAGGGCCTGCGCGGCGGTGTACAGCTCCAGCGCGAGGGCGTGACCCAGGTCCTCGGTCATCTCCAGCACGTGGCGCGCCTCGTTGGCGCCCATCGACACGTGGTCCTCGGCGTTGGCGCTGGTGGGCACCGAATAGACCGAGGCCGGGTGCGCGCGCGTGGCCAGGTCGTTGACCAGGGCGGCGGCGGTGTACTGCACGATCATGAAGCCCGAATCGGTGGCGTCCTCGTTGCCGGTCAGGAAGGCCGGCAGGCCGTCGTTGTTGGCCGGGTCCACCAGCTTGTTCAGGCGCCGCTCGGAAATCGATGCCAGCACCGGGATGGCCGCCTTCACGTAGCTCATGGCCAGCGCCAGCGGCATGCCGTGGAAGTGTCCGGCCGATATCACCTGGTCCTCGATGAAGCGCGGGTTGACCGCGTCCGGGAACACCAGCGGATTGTCGGTGACGGCGTTGAGCTCGATGTCGATCACGCGTTCGGCCTGGGCCACCGCGTCACGCACCGCGCCGTGCACCTGCGGCATGCAGCGCAGGCAGTAGGCATCCTGCGGCTGGTGCTTCTTGCCGCCCTTGAACGGCAGGAAGCGGCTGTAGAACGCCTCGCGCCCGTGGCGCTGGTTGGCCGGCACCCAGTCCCAATGGATGTCGAAGCGCTGCGCCTGCGCCTCGGGCGTGTGCCAGGCCTCGACGGTCCACGGGCGGAACCGCGGCACCAGATGGTAGGGGATGTCGACCAGGGTGGAGCCGTCCAGCAACGCGCGCATACGCCGCGCGGTCTCGACCTGCCCCGGATGCGGACGCAGCGCGTGCACTTCCTCGCGCAGCGCGCCACTGCGACCGGCGAAGGCGTCCAGCGACATCGCCGCGGCCAGGTCCGCCGTGGCCAGCAGCTGGCGCATCTTTTCCAGCGCCAGAACGGCCGTGGCCAGCATCTGCGTGGTGCCGTTGTTCAGCGCCAGGCCTTCCTTGAAGGACAGGCGCACCGGTTCCAGGCCGGCACGCGCCAGGGCCTCGGCGCCGGGCAGTCGCTGGCCGTCGAAGAACGCCTCGCCGCCGCCAAGCAGGACGATGGCCAGGTGCGAGAGCGGCGCCAGGTCGCCGGAGGCGCCGACCGAACCCTTCTGCGGGATCACCGGGATCACGCCACGGTTGAGCAGCGCCACCAGCGCCTTGAGGGTGTCCTCGCGGATGCCCGAATGGCCGCGCATCAGCGTATTGATGCGGATCACCAGCATGGCCCGCACCACGTCGACGCCGAATGGCGCGCCCACGCATACCGCGTGGGTGACGATGAGGTTGTGCTGCAGTTCCTCCATCAGCGTGCCGTCGGGCGCGTCCGGATGCCCACCGGGCATCTCGTCGCGCGCGCGATGGGCGCCCAGCAGGCGGTCGGCGTTGCTGCCGAAGCCGGTGGTCACGCCGTAGATGGGCTCGCCACAGTCGACCTTCTCGGCCAGGAACGCGGCCGCCTTGCGCACCTTCGCCAGTTGCGCCTCGTCCAGCGCGACAGCGGCACCGGCGGCCACCTGCGCGACCTGCGCGCGCGTCAATGAATGACCGTCGAGAACGATCGTGTCTTGCGTGCTCATGCCGAGTCCTCGAAGATCCTAGTCGTGCGCCGCGGGCATCACCGCGGCCTGTTCCAGCTCCACCCGCAGCGTCTTGATCAGCTCGCTGCGCGGCACCTCGAACTGGTCGTTGCGGCGCATGTCCTTGACCGTCACCGTGCCCTTGGCCAGCTCGTCCTCGCCCAGCACCAGCACGAAGCGGATGCCGGCGCGGTCGGCGTGCTTGAACTGCTTGCCCAGCTTGCCCGCCTCCATCACCGTCTCGGTGGCGATGCCGCCGGCGCGCAACTCCCCGGCCAGCGCCAGGTAGTCGGCCAGGTGCGCCTCGTCCATCTGCGTGACCAGCGCCTGCACGGTGCTGTCGGCGGTGGAGATCAGGCCCGCCTCGCGCAGCTGCCAGAACAATCGCGTGGCACCGATGGAGATGCCCACCCCGGGCAGCCGGGACTTGGTGTACTGGCTGGCCAGGTTGTCATAGCGCCCGCCCGAACAGATCGAGCCGATCTCCGGATGCTCGTCCAGCGTGGTCTCGTAGACCATGCCGGTGTAGTAGTCGAGGCCGCGCGCGATCGACAGGTTCAGGGCGAAGCGTTCCTCGGGCACGCCCAGGTCGCGCACCATGGTCAACACCTGCCTGAGTTCGTCGCGGCCTTCATCGAAGGTGGCGCTGCCCGCGCCCAATGCGTCCAGCTTTTCGATGGCGTCGGCCAGCGACGTCGAACGCACCTGCACGAATTGCAGGATCTTCCCGACCACGTCTTCGTCCAGGCCGAAGCCCTCGCCGGTCAGGGTCGCGCGCACCGCGTCGGCGCCGCGCTTGTCCAGCTTGTCGACCTCGCGCAGCACCCGCATCTGCTGCTCGCCGTCGGCTATCCCCAAGCCCTCGAAGAAACCGCGCATCAGCTTGCGGTGGTTGAGCTGGATGGTGAACGGACCGATGGCCAGGTCGCGGAACACGCCGTGGATGACGGCCGGAATCTCGGCGTCGTAGCGGATCGACAGGCTGTCCTTGCCGATCACGTCGATGTCGCACTGGTAGAACTCGCGGAAGCGGCCGCGCTGGGCGCGCTCGCCGCGGTACACGCGCTGGATCTGGTAGCGCCGGAACGGGAAGCTCAGTTCGCGTTCGTGCTCGGCCACGTAGCGCGCCAGCGGCACGGTCAGGTCGAAGCGCAGCGCCAGCTCGGGCTGGCCGTCCTTTTCCAGCGCCCCGGTCGACTGCACGAAGTACACCTGGCGCTCGGTCTCGCCGCCGGACTTGGTCAGCAGCACCTGGCTGAATTCCATCACCGGCGTCTCGATGGGCAGGAAGCCGAACAGCCGGTAGTTGCGCGCGATGGTGTCCAGCATGCGCTGGAAGGCGATCTGGTCGCGCGGCAGCAACTCGAGCACGCCGGGCATGGTACGGGCCTGGGTCTGCGCCATGGATTCCTCGTTTCGCGGACGGACTTAAGCGGGATGAACGGCCGGCCGGGGAACGCGCCCGCGATACCGGTTTGCCAGCCGCGTAGGGTAGCAGACTCGGCGTGCCGGATCGGAGCGCGAAGGGCCGCGGAATGGTTGCCAGCCGGTCGCCGGCGCATTATCATGCGCGGCTCCCGAGTCGGGGTGTAGCTCAGCCTGGTAGAGCGCTACGTTCGGGACGTAGAAGTCGCATGTTCGAATCATGTCACCCCGACCAATCTGTTTCGCGCAAGGCCCCCGCATCGTCGGGGGCCTTGTCGTATCGGGGCGGCGGGTTCCGCCCCCACCCGACCGCTGGCATGATGCAAGCATGAATCCTACGGGCCCTGCCGCCGCGGATCGAACCCGCTCCACCCGTGACCTCGGCCGCTTCCTGGCCGCCGGCGTGCTGGCCTTGGGGCTGGTCACGGCGAGCGCGCGCGCGACGCCGCCGTCCAGCGCCGTCAGCGCCTCGATGCAGGCCAGCGACGCGCGCATCGCCGGACGCGACGACACCTGGACCACGCAGTGGCTGCAATGGGACTGGCGCGACGCGCGGGGCGGCCTGTTCGCGCGCGCCGAGCGCCGCGCCCGCGACAGCGGCAGCGGCCCGCTGGCCACCCTGGGCGGGCATTGGATCGGCGCGCACTGGATCGTCTCCGGCCAGATCGAAGCCGGTTCCGGACCCGCCTTCATCCCCCGGCACGCGGCGGAAATCCATGCGGGATATCGACTGGACGCCAGTCACGTGATCCGCGCCGGTTATCGCCAGGCCGCGTATCACGGCTCGACCCTGCGCCTGTGGTCCGTTTCCGGCCTGCTGTACCGCGGCGACGACGAGTGGGAGCTGGGGCTGCGCCAGGGCACGCTGGACACCGCCCGCGCCCAGCGCATTGCCTACGCCCTGTTGCGCGGACAATGGGGCTGCGGCCCGCACCTGACCTGCGGCGTGCGGGCCAGCGCCGGACGCAACCTGTTCGGCGCCGACGAGCCGGGCCTCGACACGGGCAACGGCTGGCAGGCCGGAGGCTTTTTCGCCTACCACCTCACGAAGGCCGACAGCCTGCGCCTGGACCTCGACGCCGGGCGCGCCTCGCGCTTCCGCCAGAACACCCTGGGCCTGACCTACCGGCATGCCCTGGATCGCTGACACCGCCCTGCTGCTGGTGGTGGCGGCCACGCTGGCCGCCTGGCTGGTCATGGTGGCCTGGGTCATGGGCAACCGGCTGCTGCACGATGCACGCAACCGTCGCATGGACAGCGCCCTCGAGGACCTGCGCCAACCCGCCCTGGCGACGCTGGGGCGCGAGGAACGCATGGCCGCCGTCTACCGCATCCTCAAGGGCGTGCCGCTGCGCCAGCTGCAGTCCCTGATGATGTCGCCCGTGCTCCCCGACTGGGCCCGCGATGCCTGCTCGATGCAGGTCGAGCGCCTGCTCGGCCCCGCGCGCCTGCTGGCCACGGCGCACGCTGGACCGGCACGGGCGGGAAAGTGGCCCTGGATCTCTGCCCTGTTCGTGCTCGCCCGGGCCCGGCACAGCGAACGGCATGCGCTGCTGCAAAAGGCCCTGGCCTCCGGCGACGTCGACGTGCGCAACGCGGCCATCACCCTGCTGGGCGAACTGGGTGACGACACGGCGGCCCGCGTGCTGGTTGCCGGCATGCAGGCCGATCGCGAGCTGGGTGCGCGCATCGCCAGCCAGCTCGATGCCTTCCCGCACCCGGCCATCGCGCAGCTGCTGGCCCTGGCCGCCTCCGATGACGCCGACGCGCGCGCCTGGGGGGCCATGCTGCTATGGCGCCATGCCCATCTCCCGGACGTCGCCGAACGCCTGCTGGTCCTGGCCGGCGACCCGGACCCCGGCGTGCGCAAGGCCGCCCTGCAATCCCTCAACGAGGCGCCCTCGCCGCGTGCGGCCGCCGTCGCCCGCGCGCGGCTGGACGACCCTGCCGCCTTCGTGCGCGCCCACGCGGCGCGCACCCTGGCACGAGCGGCGCCGACAACGTGCGCCATCGACCTGGCGCCGCGTCTGGCCGACCCCGACTGGTGGGTGCGCCAGGCCGCCAGGGAATCGCTCTCGCGCCTGGACCCGGACGCACTGGCGCCGGTCATCGAGCTGCTCGATTCACCCGACCGCTTTGCCCGCAACGGCGCCGCCGACGTGCTCCAGGCCAGTGGCAGCGTGTCCCGCCTGGTGGCACAGGAACGCGCCGGTGGCCCGCAGGCCGCGCCGGCCCGCGCGCTGCTCGACCGCATCATGCGCGCCGGCGAGCGACAGATGATCGGCGGCGAACGTCACGCGCACCCCAGCTGGCAGGGCGCTGCCGACCCGACCGCCGGGCGCCCGAATGCGGAGGGCACGCGACTGATGGCGCTGTTCAACCACCTGCTGGCCATCGGCTTCTGGCTGAGCATGGCCTACTTCGCGGCCAGCATGCTGTTCGCCTTCTTCGCCATGACGGTGGCCTGGATCGAGAACGGCCGCCGCGAACGCGAGAGCCGCATCGAGGACTTCACCACCCTCAGAAGCTCGCGCTTCACCTTGCCGGTCAGCATCGTCTCGCCCGTGCTCAACGAGGAGGCCATGGCGGTCGCCGCCACGCGGTCGCTGCTCAACCAGCACTATCCGGAATTCGAGGTCATCGTGGTCGACGATGGCTCGACCGACGCCACCCTGGCACGCCTGCGTGAAGCCTTCGACCTGGAGCCGGTCGACGTGGCCCTGCGCCGGCAGCTGCCCTCCGCCGACGTCACCGCCATCTACCGCAGCCGCACCGAGCCGCGCCTGAGCGTGATCAGCAAGCGCAACGCCGGCACCAAGGCCGACGCCGTCAACAGCGGCGTCAACCTGGCGCGCTATCCCTACGTGTGCTGCGTGGACGGCGACACCATCTACGTGGCCAACGCGCTGCTGCGATCCATGTCGCACGTGACCGTGGATCCCGCGCACATCGTCGGCGCCACCAGCTTCTTCGGCGTCGGCAGCGAGCCCGAACGCCATGCCGGGCTGCGTCGCGGCTGGCGCACCCTGGACGACAGCCTGCTGTGCACCTACCAGCACCTGGACCTGATGCGCACGTTCCTGTCCTATCGCCTGGCCTTCAGCCGCCTGGACTGCATGCTGTGCAATTCCGGGGCCTTCGCCATCTGGCGCCGTGACGTGCTGGTGGAGCTGGGCGGGTTCTCCACCGCCTTCACCTGCGAGGACATCGAGATGACCTTCCGGGTGCACGAACACAGCCTGCGCCAGCGGCTCGGCTACCGCATCCTGTCGCTGCCGCACATGGTCGCCGAGACCGAGGGACCGGACAGCGGCAAGGCGCTGGTCCGCCAGCGCGCGCGCTGGCAACGGGTTCTCATGGAGTGCGTGTGGCACTACCGCTTCATGCTGCTGCGGCCGCGCTACCGCAACGTGGGCCTGCTCGGCCTGCCCTACCTGTGGCTGTTCGAGGCCCTGGCGCCACTGATGCAGTTGACTGCCTTGCTGACGCTGGCTTGCTCGATCGCGTTGGGGCTTCTGTCCTGGCCGGCCTATCTGGCCCTGCTCGCCGCGATGCTGTTCGTGACCGTGCTGCCGACCACCGCCGCCATCGGCATCCAGGACCACGCCTACCGTGACTACCGGCGCGGCGACCTCATGCGCATGATGCTGCTGGCGCCGCTGGACTTCCTGCTGTACCGCCCGCTGATCATGCTGGCCGGCCTGCGTGGCTACGTCGACTTCCTGCGCGGACACAAGGGGTGGGACAAGTTCGACCGCAACACGCGCCGCGCCGACGCTGCCGGCGGCGGCCACGACGGGGATGCCCCGCGCCCATGAAAAACCCGGCCTCGGCCGGGTCTCGCGCACTGCGTGTCGGCACGCGCGGTCACATGGTCTGGGTCGGCTTTTCCGAACCGAGCTGGCCACCGAGGATCGATTCGATCTTGGTGCGCGCTTCCTCGCCGTCGGACGACTCGTTGAACTGGATGCCGATGCCGGCGGTGCGGTTGCCCTGCGCGCCGACCGGGGTGATCCACACCACCTTGCCCGCCACCGACAGACGCTCGCTGACTTCGGCCAGGCTGAGCAGCAACACCACCTCGTCGCCGAGGTCATAGCGCTGCGCCGTGGGCACGAACAGGCCGCCGCCCTTCAGGAACGGCATGTAGGCGTTGTACAACGCGCCGCGATCCTTGATTTTCAACGACAGGATGCCCTGCCGTGCTGCGCCTGCCACGCTCATGTCGGTACCTCCAGTTGGCGATGAGCTTGTGCCATCACCGTGCCCGGGTCAAGGGCAGACTCTGCATTTCAGCGCCACGTGGCCAGCAGTTCGAGCATCAGGAGATCCTTGCGCAGCGGTCCGTTCAGGGCCTCGCGCGCACGCGTGGCGCGCAGGTACCAGTCGGCCAGCTGGGTGTCGGACAGGCGCGATCCGAGCACCGTCGCCTGGCCGCTCGCCCGCCCGCGCATTTCCTCGACCGCCAGCTGGGCGGCGAACCACAGGCGCTGGGCGGGGGCGTCGCCCGACCATTCGGCGGCCATGGCCCCGGCTTCGCCGCGCCCCTCGGCCAGCGCGCGCAGGTCGTTGCGGACCTTGCCGCGTTCGGCCAGCTGCCCCTCGTCGGCCCAGCGCCGGGCCAGGCCCGGATTGCCACCCGCGGCGTCCAGCGCGTCACGGGGCTTGTCCACGCCCTGCTGCTCGAGCCAGGCCAGCGCGGTATCGCGGTCGGGCAGGCGGAAGTCGGCGCGTTGGCAGCGGCTGCGGATGGTCGCCGGCAGGCGCCACGGCGCATCGGCGACCAGGATCAGCAGCCGCGAGGCGCCGGGTTCCTCCAGTGTCTTGAGCAGGGCATTGTAGGCGGCGTTGTTCATGGCATCGGCCGGATCGATGCAGGCGACCTGCCAACCGCCGAACTGGCTGACCTTGCTCAGGCGCTCGGAAAGGGCGCGGATCTGCTGCACCACGATCTCCTTGCGCAGCACGCCATCGCTGCGCTCCTCCAGCGAGACGCGGATGCGGTCCGGGTGCGTGCCCGCATCAAGAAACGTGCAGGCGCGGCAACGGCCACAGGCGTCGCCGTCGACCGGGGCGTCGCACAGCATCGCGCGCTGCAGGCGTTCGCTGAAGTCGCGCTTGCCCAGGCCGGGCGGACCGCTGAGCAGCAACGCGTGCGGCAACGAACCGGCCTGCCGGCGCTGCAGCAGACGCGCCCACGGTGCCTCGTGCCACGGCGGCGCGCTCATGCCCCGTCCCCGTCCAACAAGGCCTGGAGGGCCGCGACGGCCTGCGCCAGGACCTGCTGCGGCGACTGCTCGGCATCGATCACGCGGAAGCGACGCGGTTGCTCGGCAGCGCGTCGCATGTAGGCGGCGCGGATCCGTTCGAAGAAACCGTCGCCCTCGCGCTCGATGCGGTCGCTGGCCTCGCCGCGACCGGCGGCGCGCGCGCGACCGGCATCCACGGGCAGGTCCAGCAGAATGGTCAGGTCGGGCTGCAGCCCCATCGCGGCCCAGCGCTCCAGATCGGCGATGCGTTCACGCGGCTGGCCGCGGCCGCCGCCCTGGTAGGCGTAGCTGGCATCGGTGAAGCGGTCGCAGATCACCCAGCGGCCGCTCTCCAGCGCCGGCGCGATGGTCTCGCGCACCAGCTGAGCGCGTGAGGCGAACATCAGCAACAGCTCGGATTCGGCGCACATCCCGCGCAGGTCCGGGTCGAGCACCAGCTGGCGCACGCCCTCGCCCAGCGCGGTACCGCCGGGCTCGCGGGTGAACAGCGGATCGACACCGTGTTCGCCCATCCACGCGCGCAGGCCTTCCAGCAGCGTGCTCTTGCCGGCGCCCTCGCCGCCCTCCAGGGTGATCAGCCGGCCCTTCATGGGCGCACCCCGCTGCAACGCTTGAGCTGGTAGCAGCGCACCGCCTGGTCGTGCTGGGCCAGGGTGTCGGAAAACACGTGCGTGCCGTCACCGCGGGCCACGAAGTACAGGGCCTTGCCCGGCGCCGGATGCAGGGCGGCCTCGATCGCCGGCTTGCCCGGCAGGGCGATCGGCGTCGGCGGCAGGCCCGCGTGCATGTAGGTGTTGTACGGGGTCTCGGTTTCCAGGTCGCGCTTGCGGATGTTGCCGTGATAGCTCGCGCCCATGCCGTAGATCACCGTGGGATCGGTCTGCAACCGCATGCCGCGCTCGAGCCGGCGCACGAACACGCCCGCGATGCGCGCACGCTCGCTCGGCTGCGCGGTCTCCTTCTCCACGATCGAGGCCAGGATCAGGGCCTGGTAGGGCGTGTCCAGTGGCAGGTCCGGGGCACGCCGCGGCCAGGCCTTCCCGAGCAGGTCCTGCATCGCCGCGTGCGACCGCCTGAGGATGTCCAGGTCGCTGTCGCCACGGATGAAGGCGTAGGTCTCGGGCAGGAACCGGCCCTCGGGGTTCTGATCGTTCATGCCCAGCCGCTGCATCAGCTGCGCGGTGCCCATCGACGCCGCGGCGTGCTTGAGGTCGGGCGCCTTGTCCAGGGCCTCGCGCAGCTCCTGGAACGTCCAGCCATCGACGATGGTGAAGCGATGCTGCACCACCCGCGAATGCGCCATGTCCTCGAACAGCTGGCGTGGTGTCATCCCCGGACGCAGGGCGTACTCGCCCGCGTGCAGGTCGCGGGTGACGTGCATGCGCTCGGCCAGGGCGCGCCAGAACCAGCGCGGCGCGGCGCTGAGCTCGCGCGCCTGCAGCTCGTCGACGATGCGGTGGAACCCGGCGCCCCGGGGGATCACCACCGAGGGACTGTCCGGGTGGATCGCCATCGGCGCGTCGGCGAAGCGGTTGATCTCCTGCCACAGCACGCCGGCTGCGGCCAGCAACGCGAACACCACCACGATCAAGAGGATCCACAGCCGGGTACCGCCGCGCTGGTGCCTCATGCGTCCAACTCCAGCAGCAAGCGGAAATGCGCCTGCACGGCGCGGGTATCCGCGCCGACCGCCAGGGCGCGGCCATCCAGGTCGCGCACCGGCAGGATGCCGCGCACGCTGGAACTGAGGAAAACTTCGTCGGCTTGCATCAATGCGTCCATCTCGATTGTTGCGGTCCGGCAATCGGGCCATTGCGAGAGCACTTCGGCGCGTGCCACGCCGGCCACCCCGCATGCCTCCACCCCGGGCGTGAACCAGTGCCCGTCGATGCGCGCGAACAGGTTGGCCGCCGTGGCGCAGACCACCCGCCCCTGCATGTCGCGCATGAGGCCCTCGGCGATGTCCGGGTCGTCCCACTCGCCCCGCCCCAGCACCTGTTCCAGCCGGTTCAGGTGCTTGAGTCCGGCCAGCGCCGGCTGCAGGGCCAGTCGCGTCTGGCAGAAGCGTACCCGGATTCCGGCAGCGCTCCAATCGGCGTCCACGTGCGGCGCCGGCGCGGCCGTGACCATGCGCACGGCACGTGCGGGTCGCGGCGGACGGTAGCCGCGCGGTCCCGACCCGCGGGTCCATGTGATGCGGACCACCGCCGCATCGAGGCCATCGCTCACGCGCAGGGCATCCTCGCGCAGGATCGAGGGATCCGGCGACGGCAGGCCGAGCCGCGCGCAACCGGCGTGCAGGCGCCGCATGTGCCGGTCCCACAACGGGATGCGCCCTTGCACCACGCGCAGGGTCTCGAACAGGCCGTCGCCATACAGCAGTCCGCGATCATCCACGGCCAGCGATGCGGACGGCTGACCGTCGACCAGCACCCGCGTCGTCATCCGTCCGCCCCCAGCGCACGCAGCAGTCCGCGAGCCTTGTGCCGGGTTTCCTCGAGTTCGGCCTCGGCCTGCGAGTCGACCACGATGCCCGCGCCGGCACGCAGGCGGATGCCGCGGGCGTCGATGCCCAGGGTGCGGATCAGGATGTTGAGGTCCATGTCGCCGCTGCGGTCCAGATAGCCCATGGCGCCGGTGTAGGCGCCGCGCCCCTCGCCTTCCAGGTCGGCGATGATCTGCATGCAGCGTACTTTCGGGCAACCGGTGATGGTGCCTCCCGGGAAGGTGGCCGCGATCACCTGGCCCGGCGTCACGTCCTCGCGCAGCGTGCCGCGCACGTTGGAGACGATGTGGTGCACGTGGGCATAGCTCTCCACGGTCATCAGCTCGTCGACCTCGACGCTACCGGGCACGCATACGCGACCCAGGTCGTTGCGTTCCAGGTCGATCAGCATGATGTGCTCGGCGCGTTCCTTGGGATGCCCGATCAGCTCGCCGATGCGCGCGGCCTCGTCGTCGCCGGCCATGCGCGGGCGCGTGCCGGCGATCGGTCGCGTCTGCACGCAATGGCCGCGGACCTCCACCAGGCGTTCGGGCGAGGAGCTCGATACCGCCCAGTCCTTGTCCTGCCAGAGCCCCGCGAACGGCGCCGGATTGGCCCCGCGCAGTGCCGCGTGGACCTGCCATGGCGCCACCGGCTCGCGCGGCACGGCCTGCCAGGCACGCGACAGGTTGACCTGGAAGACATCGCCCGCGCGCAGGTGCTCGTGCACCCGCGCCACGCCGCCGAGAAATCGCGCCGGGGGATCCTCCGTGACCCGCGCGGCCAGCGTGGCCGGCGCGTCGACGGCCTGGGCGCCGAGGAGATCGTCGCGCATGTCCTGCAGGCAATCGGCGTGCCCGGGCTCGGCCACCAGCAGGGTGCGTTGCGCGGCATGATCGACCAGGATCGCGGCCGGGCAGCGCAACGCCAGCGCCACCGGCATCGGCCCGGGCGCGCGCGGCAGGGTCAGGCTCGGCTCGACCTGCGCGATCAGTTCATAGGCCAGCAGCAACGCCCATCCGCCATGGAACGGCAGTTCGTCAGCGGGACGGGGCGTGCGCTCGGCCTGCCAGGCGGCATCGAGACGTTCGAGGAAGGTCCCGT
The DNA here is from genome assembly GCA_963821885.1 of uncultured Gammaproteobacteria bacterium. Taxonomy (GTDB): domain Bacteria; phylum Pseudomonadota; class Gammaproteobacteria; order Xanthomonadales; family Rhodanobacteraceae; genus Oleiagrimonas. The sequence goes on from CAWGFN010000004.1 coordinate 170,204, forward strand.
GGGTGCGTTCGCCATCGATGCGGGTGACGCCTTCGGCATCCAGCTCGATGCGCGACTGCGGAAACGCCAGCAGCAGGTCCCAGCGCGCCTGCGCCGGACCGTGGGCCACGCTCTCCAGCAGGCACGGATAGCGCTGCGGCCGGGCCGCAGCCAGACCCAGCAGGTCGCGCGCGCCAGGCAGGCTCAGCACGCGCGGCGCGCTCGTGGAACCCTGGGTGGCGGAGACGGCGTGCATGGGCGGCGGAAACGGAAACGGTGCGAGCGGCACCCAAGCCTAGCAGCAGGACGCGGGCGGTGGCGGAAACGACAGCGCCCGCGACGAAGGCCGTCGCGGGCGCCGTGGACGCGATGCTTCCGGCTTACAGGCGCTTGAACACCAGCGAGCCGTTGGTGCCGCCGAAACCGAACGAATTCGACACCACCACGTCGACCTTGGCCTCGCGCGCGGTATGCGGCACGAAGTCCAGGTCGCAGCCCTCGCCCGGTTCGTCCAGGTTGATGGTCGGCGGGATGATGTTGTCGCGCAGGGCCAGGATCGAGAAAATCGCCTCGACGCCGCCGGCAGCACCCAGAAGGTGGCCGGTCATCGACTTGGTCGAACTCATCATCAGCTTGTAGGCGTGGTCGCCGAACACGGTCTTGGCGGCCATGACCTCGGCCAGGTCGCCCTGCGGCGTGGAGGTGCCGTGGGCGTTGATGTACTCGACCTGCTCCGGGTTGAGGCCGGCGTCGGTGATGGCGTGCTTCATGCAGCGCGCCGCGCCCTCGCCGCCCTCGCTGGGCGCGGTCATGTGGTAGGCGTCGCCGCTCATGCCGAAACCGACCAGCTCGCAGTAGATCTTGGCGCCGCGGGCCTTGGCCGATTCGTATTCCTCCAGCATCAGCACGCCGGAGCCGTCGGCCAGCACGAAGCCGTCGCGGCCGGCGTCCCAGGGACGGCTGGCCTGCTGCGGGGCGTCGTTGCGCGTGGACATCGCCTTGGCCGAGCAGAAGCCGCCGACCGCGGTGCCGGTGGTGGCGAATTCGGCGCCGCCGGCGAGCATCGCGTCGGCCTCGCCGTACTGGATCATGCGCATGGCCAGGCCGATATTGTGCGTGGCCGTGGTGCAGGCGGTGACGCAGGCGATGTTGGGGCCCTTCAGGCCCAGCATGATCGACAGCTGGCCCGAGACCATGTTGATGATCGAGCTGGGCACGAAGAACGGCGAGATCTTGCGCACGCCGCGCTCGTGGAAGTCGATCGAGGTCTTCTCGATGGTGTGCAGGCCGCCGATGCCGGCGCCCACGGCCGCGCCGACGCGATCCGAATTGGCTTCGGTGACCTCGAGACCGGAATCCTTCAGCGCCTGGATGCCCGCCGCCACGCCATAGTGGATGAACGGGTCCATCTTCTTGATGTCTTTCGGCGCGATGTACTCGAGCGGATCGAAATCGCGCACCTCGCCCGAGATCCGGGTCGGAAAGGTGCTGGCGTCGAAGTGGGTGATCTCGCCGATGCCACTCTTGCCGGCGGTGATGTTGGCCCAGCAGGTGGCCACGTCGTTTCCGACGGGACTGACCATGCCCAGGCCTGTGACTACCACGCGTCGCTTGCTCATGCTCGTGTTCCGTGTTGGACGGCTCGGCGCAACCATACGCCGCAGAACGTTACCGGAGGCGAAAACACGAACTGCGCCGGGCGGCGCAGTTCATGGGTGTGCTTGGCTCGGCTCCGGGCGGCGCGCAAGGCACGCGCACCCGGGCTCGATCGCATCAGGACTTCTTTTCGTGCGCCTGGATGTAATCGATTGCCTGCTGCACCGTGGTGATCTTCTCGGCTTCCTCGTCGGGAATTTCCGTCTCGAACTCTTCCTCGAGCGCCATGACCAGCTCGACGGTGTCCAGGGAATCGGCACCCAGGTCGTCCACGAACGAAGCGCTCGAGGTGACCTCGTCTTCCTTCACGCCAAGCTGTTCAACAACGATCTTCTTGACGCGCTCTTCAATGGTGCTCATGTGCTAATGACCTCCCGAGGGAATGAATCCGGCGCATTGTAGTGGTTAAGGCGGCAGGCCGCCAGCGTCGCCGGACTTGAACGGATCCGCCATGCGGCGGCGATGAACGAAAGGGTTATTTTACCCGAAATGCCGTCGCTGGCGACTGTCTGCCAGGCGCCAGCGGCTCGACGGGGCGATTCAGCGCAGGCCGGTCTCGTTGCGGGCAATGACCATGCGCTGGATTTCGCTGGTGCCCTCGTAGATCTCGGTGATCTTGGCATCGCGGAAGTAGCGCTCCAGCGGCATTTCCTTGGAATAGCCCATGCCACCGTGGATCTGCACCGCCTGGTGGGCGATCCACATGGCCGTCTCCGACGCCACCAGCTTGGCCATCGAGGCCTCGTTGCCGAAGCGGCCGCCGTTGACCTTGGTCTGGTCCTTGGTCCAGGCCGCGCGCAGCGTCAGCAGCGTGGCCGCGTCCAGCTTGCACTTCATGTCGGCGATCTTGGACTGGGTCATCTGGAAGCTGCCGATGGGCTGGCCGAAGGCCTTGCGCTCGCGCGCCCAGTCCAGCGTGGCCTCGTAGGCGGCGCGGGCGATGCCCACGGCCTGCGAGGCGATGCCGATGCGGCCGGCATCCAGCACGCCCATGGCGATCCTGAAGCCCTGGCCTTCCTCGCCCAGCAGGTTCTCCGCCGGGCACGTGTAGTTCTCGAACTCGATCTCGCAGGTCGCCGAGGCACGGATGCCCAGCTTGGGCTCGGTCTTGCCGCGGTGGAAGCCCTCGGCCTCGGTGTCGATGATGAAGGCGCTCACGCCCTTGGCGCCGATGCCCGGCTTGGTGATCGCGAACAGCACGATGTACCTGGCCACCGGGCCGGAGGTGATCCAGCTCTTCTTGCCGTTGATCACGTAATGGCTGCCGTCCTCGCTGCGCACCGCGCGGGTGTGCATGTTGGAGGCGTCCGAACCCGACTGCGGCTCGGTCAGCGCGTAGGCGCCGATGGCCTCGCCGGTGGCGATGGCCTTGACGTACTTCTGCTTCTGCGCCTCGGTGCCGTGGGTGAGAATACCGTTGCAGAACAGCGAGTTGTTCACCGACATGATGGTCGAATGCGCGGCATCGGCCGCGGCGATCTCGATCATCGCCAGCGCGTAGGCCACCGAATCCATGCCGGCGCCGCCATACTCGGTCGGCACCTCGATGCCCATCAGGCCCATCTGGCCCATTTCCTGGATGTTCTCCAGCGGGAATTCGCCGGACGCATCGAACTGCGCGGCTACCGGCGCGATGCGTTTCTGGGCGAAATCACGGGCAATGGACTGGATCGAAAGCTGGTCGTCGGTAAAACTGAAATCCATGGGGCCTCCTGCGTCGCCCGGGGGGAAACGTGGTGTGGGGTGGTCTACGGTTCGCGTACCCGGACTGGATTCGCGGCACGTCAAAGCAGGCCATTATAGCGTGTTCGCCGCCGCCACCGGCAGCATGGCCATCGTCACGGTTGACGGCCCGCGCGACAGGGCCTAGGCTTTCTCATCTTTGCATCGCGATAAAAGGATGTAACGATGGATCTGTCCACGGCGTCGGCGCTGCTGCGCCTGCTGGCCGACCCCACCCGGGTGCGCCTGCTGGCCCTGCTCGAACGCGAGGAGCTGACCGTGGCCGAGCTGGCCGCGATCCTGCAACTGGCGCAACCGCGCGTGTCCACCCACCTGGCCAAACTGAAGGAAGCCGACCTGGTGCGCGACCGTCGCGCCGGGGTCTCGGCCTATTATCGCGCCAGCGACGACCCGGATCGAGGCCTGAAAGGCCTGCTGGGCGCGCTCCGTGAGGGCGTGGACGACGCCCTGCTGGACACCGACGCGCGCAACCTGCCCATCGTGCTGGCCCAGCGTGCCCGCGACCAGGGCTGGGCCGACACCGTGGCCGGCGACATGGAGCGCCACTATTCGCCCGGACGCACCTGGGAGACCCTGGCCCGCGCCCTGCTGCAGCTGCTGGACACCGGCGACGTGCTCGACATCGCCTCCGGCGACGGCATCACCGCCGAACTGCTGGCGCCGCACGCGCGCTCGATCACCTGCATCGACGCCAGCGAACGGGTCACGGCCGCGGCACGCAAGCGCCTGAAGCCGTTCTCCAACGTCGAGGTGCGCCAGGGCGACATGCACGACCTGGGCTTCGAGGCGCGGTTCGACCTGGTGCTGATGCTGCATGCCCTGACCTACGCCGAGACGCCGTCCGTGGCCATTGCCGAGGCCGCCCGCGCGTTGCGCCCCGGGGGACGCCTGCTGGCCGTGACCCTGGCCCGGCACGGGCACAAGACCGCGGTCGACCCGTTCGGCCACCGCAACCTCGGGTTCAAGCGCGAGGAACTCTCGCAACTGGCCACGCGCGCCGGCCTGGACGTGGCCCAGTGCGACCGCATCTCGCGCGAGCGCAAGCCTCCGCACTTCGAGGTGCTGTGCCTGCTGGCGCACAAGCCGAAATAGACCCATGAGCGAGCACGCCCTGCCCTGGCTTCATCCCGAACGGATCGCGCGCCTCGAGGACGCCCTGAGCCGGCGCATCCTGCTGCTGGACGGCGCCATGGGCACCATGCTGCAGGGCCACCGGCTGGACGAGGCCGGTTATCGCGGCGAGCGCTTCGCGCACGGCTGCGACGGCCGCCACGAGCATGCCCACGACGCCAGTTGCGCGCGCGAACTGAAGGGCAACAACGACCTGCTCAGCCTGTCGCAACCGGACATCATCCGCGGCATCCACGACGCCTACCTCGACGCCGGCGCGGACCTGGTCGAGACCAACACCTTCAACGCCACGCGCGTGAGCCAGTCCGACTACCGCATGCAGGCGCTGGTGCATGAATTGAACGTCGAGGGCGCGAGGCTGGCCCGCGCGTCCTGCGACGCGGCCGAGCGCCGCGACCCGTCGCGACCGCGCTTCGCGGTCGGCGTGCTCGGACCGACCAGCCGCACCGCCTCGATCTCGCCGGACGTCAACGATCCGGGATTTCGCAACATCGACTTCGCCGAGCTGGTCGACAACTACACCGAGGCCGTGGACGGCCTGGTCGAGGGCGGCGCCGACCTGATCATGGTCGAGACCGTGTTCGACACCCTCAACGCCAAGGCCGCGCTGTATGCCGTCGACGCCGAGTTCCGCCGCCGCGGCGGACGGCTGCCGCTGATGATCTCCGGCACCATCACCGACAAGTCCGGCCGCACCCTGTCCGGACAGACGCCGGAAGCCTTCTACATCGCCCTGGCCCACGCCCGTCCGCTGTCGATCGGCTTCAACTGCGCGCTCGGCGCCGAGGAACTGCGCCCGCACGTGCAGGCGCTGGCCGCGATGGCCGAATGCCGCATCAGCACGCATCCCAATGCCGGCCTGCCCAATGCCTTCGGCGAATACGACGAGACGCCCGAGCACATGGCGCGCACCCTGGGCGGCTTCGCCGCGGATGGCCTGCTGGACATCGTCGGCGGCTGCTGCGGCACCTCGCCCGAGCACATCGCGGCCATCGCCTCGGCGGTGCGCGGGCACGCGCCACGCGGCGCCGCGGGGAGGACCGCATGAACCGCCGCCCGACCCGCCTCTCGGGCCTGGAGCCGCTGGTCATCACGCCCGAGCTGAACTTCGTCAACATCGGCGAGCGCACCAACGTGACCGGTTCGGCGAAGTTCCGCCGCCTGATCAAGGAAGACCGCTTCGAGGACGCCGTCGACGTCGCCCGCCAGCAGGTCGCCAACGGCGCGCAGATCATCGACGTCAACATGGACGAGGGCCTGATCGATTCGGAAGCGGCCATGACGCGCTTCCTCAACCTGATCGCCTCCGAGCCCGACATCGCCCGCGTGCCGGTGATGATCGATTCCTCGAAATGGAGCGTCATCGAGGCCGGCCTGCGCTGCCTGCAGGGCAAGGGCGTGGTCAATTCGATCTCGCTCAAGGAGGGCGAGGCGACGTTCCTCGAACAGGCGCGCGCGGTGATGCGCTACGGCGCCGCGGCCGTGGTCATGGCCTTCGACGAGCAAGGCCAGGCCGACAGCCTGCTGCGCAAGGTCGAGATCTGCAGCCGGGCCCACGCGCTGCTGACGGAAAGGATCGGGTTCCCGCCCGAGGACATCATCTTCGACCCCAACATCTTCGCCATCGCCACCGGCATCGCCGAGCACGACAACTATGCCGTGGACTTCATCGAGGCCGCGCGCGAACTGAAGAAGCGCTTTCCGGAAAGCCACGTCTCCGGTGGCCTGTCCAATGTCTCGTTCTCGTTCCGCGGCAACGACACCGTGCGCGAAGCGATCCATTCGGTGTTCCTGTACCACGCCATCGCCGCCGGCATGGACATGGGCATCGTCAACGCCGGCGCCCTGGCGATCTACGACGAGCTCGACGCGGAACTGCGCGAGGCCGTCGAGGACGTGGTGTTGAATCGCCGCCCGGACGGCACCGAACGGCTGCTGGCGATCGCCGAGCGATTTACCGCCGGGACTCGGGACTCGGGACTCGGGACCCGGGAGAAGCTGGCGTGGCGAGACAAACCCGTGGCGGAACGCTTGTCGCATGCGCTGGTGCACGGGATCGACGAATTCGTGATCGAGGACACCGAGGCGGCGCGCCAGGCTGCATCGCGACCGCTGGATGTCATCGAGGGCCCGCTGATGTCCGGCATGAACGTGGTCGGCGACCTGTTCGGCGCCGGCAAGATGTTCCTGCCGCAGGTGGTCAAGTCCGCGCGCGTGATGAAGAAGGCCGTGGCCCACCTGATCCCGTACATCGAGGAGGAAAAGGCGCGTAGCGGCGATACCGCAAGGAACAACGGCACCATCGTCATGGCCACGGTCAAGGGCGACGTGCACGACATCGGCAAGAACATCGTCGGCGTGGTCCTGCGCTGCAACAACTTCGAGGTCATCGACCTCGGCGTCATGGTCCCGTCGCAGAGGATTCTCGAGGCCGCGCGCGAGCATGACGCCGACCTCATCGGCCTGTCCGGCCTGATCACGCCGTCCCTGGAAGAGATGAGCCAGGTGGCCAGGGAAATGCAGCGGCAGGACTTCCGCATCCCGCTGCTGATCGGCGGCGCCACCACCTCGCGCGCGCACACCGCGCTGCGCATCGAGCCGCACTACGGCGCCGGCACGGTGTGGGTGAAGGACGCCTCGCGCGCCGTCGGCGTGGCGCAGTCCCTGGTCAGCAAGGGGGCCGTCGCCGACTTCCTGGACAAGGTCCGCGAGGATTACGCCCAGGTCCGCGAACGTCACCGCCACCGCGACGCGGCCAGGACGCTGGTGACTCTGGACAAGGCACGAAGCCGCGCCTGGACCTGCGACTGGTCGACCTACCAGCCGCCGGCGCCGAGGCAACCGGGCATCCACGTGTTCGATGACGAGGACCTTGTCGATCTGCGCTCGTGCATCGACTGGACGCCGTTCTTCCAGACCTGGGAACTGCACGGCCGCTATCCGGCAATCCTCGACGACGATGTCGTGGGCGCGCAGGCGCGCGAGCTGTTCGCCGATGCCCAGGCCATGCTGGACCGCATCATCGACGAGAAGTGGCTGACCGCACGCGGGGTCGTCGGCATCTGGCCCGCCGGTCGCGAGGGCGACGACGTGATCGTCGACACCGGCACGGGCGCCCCGACCGCCCTGCACTTCCTGCGCCAGCAGGCGGACAAGCCGGTCGAACGTCCCAACCTGTGCCTGGCCGACTTCATCGCGCCCGCCGATGCCGGCACCCGCGACTGGATCGGCGCCTTCGCCGTCACCGCGGGCATCGGCATCGAGGAACACGTGGCACGTTTCGAAGCCGGCAACGACGACTACTCGGCCATCCTCCTCAAGGCCCTGGCCGACCGCCTTGCCGAGGCCTATGCCGAGCGCATGCACCAGCGCGTGCGCACCGAGGTGTGGGGTTACGCGCCGGACGAGCAGCTGGAAAACGCGGCCCTGATCAACGAGGAATACCGTGGCATCCGTCCCGCGCCGGGCTATCCGGCCTGCCCGGACCACACCGAGAAGGCCAGCCTGTTCGCGATGCTGGACGTGACAGCCCGCACCGGCATCACGCTGACCGGGGGCTTCGCCATGCATCCCGCGTCATCGGTGTCGGGGTGGTATTTCTCGCACCCTGACAGCCGTTATTTCGTGGTCGGCAACCTGAGCCGCGAGCAGGTCGCCGACTACGCCCGGCGCAAGGGCTGGAGTCCGTCAGAGGCCGAACGCTGGCTGGCGCCCCATCTTGCCTACGAGCCTGACTGAGCCTGGCGCCGCGACCGCAGGTCGCGCGCATGCACGATGAGGTTGTAGACCGAGACGAAGGCCGGGAACGTGTTCGACAGGATGCCCACCGAGTCGTTCTTGCCGAAGGTGAAATAGGCCAGCAGCAGCGCGCTGCCGGTCACCGACAGCCACCAGAACGCCAGAGGCATCACCACCCGCTTGTGCTTGCGGGTGTAGTACATCTGCACGAACCAGCGGCTGGTGAACAACGCCATGCCGAGGAAGCCCACCGCCTTCCACGGTGTCACCTCGAATCCCTGCAGGGCCTGCAGGATGTCGGTCAGGTGTTGGTGCAGGCTTTCCATCGGAAATGACGCTCGCGCAGGGGGACAATCGCGCAAGTGTACCAACGCGCGCCGGCCGATGGCGCCGGCCGCCGATCGGAAGTTGGCACGCGGGCATTGACCCCGACCCCGGCTCTGCGTAGACTTTCGCGCTCTCTATCGGGCGGTTAGCTCAGCGGTAGAGCACTGCCTTCACACGGCAGGTGTCACAAGTTCGATCCTTGTACCGCCCACCATCTTGCACAAGAACAAAGGCCACCCGAGCGGGTGGCCTTTGTTTTATCCGTCTTTCAGATCAATGCCTTACCAGCACTCGGCGACGGTTCCAGTACCACTGGAGGTGCGCGTGCCGGCCTGATCGATGCTCAGCGTGCCGCACTTGGTGTCGCGGGTTAGCTGGGCATTGATGGGCTGGGCCTGGATCGTATAGGTGGAACGCGTCGGCTGGCCGGTCAGGAACTGGTACTTGTAGTCGTTGCCTGTCTGGCTGGTGGTGGCGCAGTCCATGGTGGTGAATGGCGGCGCCACCGTGCTGCCGCTGGCTGGGCTCTGGTCGTAGCGCAGGTTGCTGGTGTAGTAGCGCTCCATCCAGTTGGAGAACTCCGACAGGCACCCCTCGGCCGCCACCCGGTGCGTCTTGGTGACGTGCGAGATGTAGGACGGATAGGCGATCGCCGCGAGAATGGCGATCACCGCCACCACGATCATCAGTTCGATGAGCGTGAAGCCGTTGCCGCGCGGTGGCGCGAGGCCGGATACGTTCGTGTGCGAGCGATGCATGAGAATCCCCCTTACTGCTGAGTAGTCAGTTCACGCCAGGACACGCGCCCGGCGCCGCCGGTCGTGCCGGAGGTCTGCAGGCTGCCCGTGGTGCCGTTGTCGAAGCTGACCAGCATAGTGCCACCAACGAAGATCGGATTGTTGGGCAGCGAACTGAAGCCCACGCCCGCCGCCGCATAGGTCTTGCCGCCGACGGTGATCGAATCGCCTCCGTTGATCTGGCCATTGCCGTTGACATCGAAGAAGTTCAATACCGGATTGGTGCCGGTGAACGGATCGACCGCCATGATCCAGCCGCTGCCGGACGGGTTGCACAGGTCCTTGGCCTGCGGGATGCGCGTGGTGCCCAGCAGGACGTTGCCCTGGAACTGGTTGGGCGTGACCATGCGCTCACCCTCGCTGATGTAGGACGTGGCGCCCGTATTGGCGTTGATGACCGGCGTCTGCAGGTCCATGTACCAGCCGGACTTGCCGGTCATGTCAGAGGGCGTGGGCATCGGCGTCACGGCGCGTGCCGGCAGGACCGGCGGCGTCGCGGTGGGGTCGCCCGTGCTTTGCGCCACGATGTAGCGATGCACCATCGACGAGCGGCCGTTGGCCAGGTTGCTGACCAGCGAACTGGTGGCCGACTGCGCGATGATGCCGTACCAGGTCTGCACCGAGTTATCGAGAAGGTCGTTCGAACTCAGGTACTTGCCGGTGCCGAAGAACAGCCACAGGTCGCTGGTGTCGGGATTCTTGCCCGCCAGGATGCCGCCGGTGATCGGCTGCGGATTGCCGCTGCCGTCCTTGGCGGTGAACACCAGGGTGCCCGGGCTGCTGGGCGTGGTCTTGAAGTTGTTGCCGTTCTTGGTCGCCAGCGGGAACTTCCACACGTGGCCGTACAGGTCGCCCGCATAGGCCATGGTGCTGACGCCGTTGGTGGGATCGTCGATCCACACCGCCGGCGCTGACATGCCGTTGTCGGCGATGGCGCTGTTGGTCGCCGGATCCTTCACGTTGTGCACGGTAAGGCCGCCGGAGGACAGGTCGAACTGCAACAGGGCCGCCTCGCCGGAGGCGCTGTTGTAGCCGTTGCCGATCAGCACCGACCACACGCCGTCATCGGTCTGCGCTATCACCGGCTTGCCGGTCATCTGGCCGATGTAATTGCTGTTGGTCAGGCCATCGCCGGCCGAACGCTCCCACAGCAGGCTGATGCTGGCCGGATTGGTGATGTCCAGGGCATAGACCGCCTTGGCCAGGCCGCGACCGGTGGTGCCGACCAGGACCGTGTGCCAGGCACTGTTGATGTACACGTCGGCCACGGTCAGCTCGCCGTCGTTGAAGTACTGGTGCGGCGCCAGCGCCGTGCCGTACTTGGGATCGGACAGCGTGGACAGGTCGCTGGTGATCACCGCGCCCGGAAGATAGGCGAAGCTCTCCACGCCCGTCGTGGCGTTGAAGGCATGCAGCATGCCGTCGTTGGCCGCCACCCAGACCAGGGCCGTGCGGTTGAGGTTGTTGGTCGCGAACAGCGGGAAGTCGACCGAACCGGTGAAGGACTCGCCATAGAACTGGTTGGGCTGCGGCGAACCCACGAAGACCGGCTGCGAATCGACGATGTCGCCCAGTGACGTATCGCGGTTGCGATAGATGCCGCTGGCCTGGTTCTTCTCCTTCGATTTGTCGCCGCGCAGGTAGTCGATGAGGTTCTGCCGGTCCGTCGAATTGAGGCCAAGCGCGGACTTCTCGGCCGCCGAAAGCGTCGACGGGCTGTCGAACTTCACGAACTGCGTGCTGGCCGAGGTGCCGCTGGGGTTGTAGGTGTAGATGTTGCGGCTCGACCACAACGGCATCTGGTTGGCGGCCTGCCAGCTCGGATTGACGGCCAGCGCGCCGGTGTTCGGATTCACCGACAGGGCCTTCAGGTCACCCTTCCACTTCACCGTGTAGTAGTTGGCCTGGTAGGCCACCGTACCGGTCTTGAGCTCGGTGGAATTGGCCGCCAGGCTGGCGCCGGTGCCGACGCGCTCGGCCGCGCGCTGGAGCGCGTCCTGCAGGCCGCTGGTGAACGCCTGCGGGCTGGTGGCCGAGTAGAAGCCACCGTGGCCGTTCACGGCCGCATGGGCCAGGTCGGTAATGTTGTAGACGCTGTTGGACGACGGGTCCGGCCAGGAGAAATTGCTGATCGCGGTGCCGCCGTTGGCCCAGTCGAAGACCTCCGCCATGTCGGTGCCGTTCGGCTTGATGCCGGTCGGCGCGAAGCCCAGGCCCAGCGTGAAGGTGGACATGTGCTGCCAGAAGGCCGGATCGTCCGAGCTCGGCGGTACTTCGTTGCTGACCGAGGTCCGCAGGTCGGTACCCCAGTACTTCATGGCCACGTCGGCCAGGGTGTCGCTCTGGTCATCCGAATACGGCGGCAGGGCCTTGTAGGTGAAGGCCTGGCCGTTGGGGCCGGTCAGCTTGCTGCCGTCGGCACCGTCCACGTTGCCGACGCTGGGCGAGCCACCGTTCCAGAAACCATCGGTGGTGATGATGGTGTAGGACTGGCGACAGGCAATCTCGGTGGAATCGGAGCTGGAGGTCTGCCAGGGTTGCGCCGATTCGTAGTATTTGCCCACGGCGTCCAGCGACAGGCGCAGCGGCGTGGAATTGTTCGGCTCGATACCGGCCAGCCAGGTCCAGAAGTCGGCCTTCTGCGAGCCCGCCGAGCCGTCGCCGAACGGCTGCACCTGGGCGATCTTCTTGTTGTTGTAGGTGGACGTCGCCGACGGCAGGTTGCCGTCGTTGCGGCCGTTGATGGAACCGAAGCCGACGCGGAAGTTCGGCCCCAGGTCGGAGAACGAATTCATCAGGCCGCTCTTGGCCATCTCGATGCGCGTGCGGTAGTAGGAGAACCAGTTGGCCACGCTCAGACGGGTGGCCAGACTGTAGTCGCAGGTTCCGCTGGAGTCCACGGACAGGGCCACCTGGCAGTCCAGCTGCGTTTTGCCGACGTAATGGCGCTGGTAGCCGCCACCGGACTTCGGCGTGGTGTAGGTGAACACGTTGACCGTGGTCGTCGTGGTCTGCACGCACAGCCCCTGCGAATCGTCATAGTTGCCGCCCTGCGGGCAGGTCTGCGTGTTCGGCGCGTAATAGGAGTAGGTGTTGCTTGCATGGACGCAGACGTACTTGCGGGTATGCCGGTCCCAGACCAGCTGGTCGCCCGCGTCGCAGTACGGGTTCCAGCGGCTGCCGTGCGGCTTGTAGTAGGTGTAGGACGTGCTGGAGGCGTGCTCGCACTGGCCCGAGTGGTTGGGATCGGTGGACAGGCTGTCGCCAGGCTGGCAACCGAGGACCGGCGGGTAGGTGGTCGGCGCGCTCGAGGTCATCTGCTCGAAGTAGCGGTAGCTGCCGTAATACTGCGTGATGTCCACCAGGTGACTGGTGGACTGGTCCGTGAACCCGTCCCGGAAGGCCTGGTCAAGCCCCGGCGACTGCGGGTAGTCACTGCCATCGGCCTTCGGCGGCGGCGTGTAGATCAGGTTGGGGTTGTAGTACGTACCGTTGTTGGCGTAGTAACGCAGGCCGTCGACCGAGGTATCGGGGATGTAGCCCCAGTCGGGCATGTAGTCCGAATTCATGGAGCCGGAATCGTCGAGCATCAGCACGATGTTGGGCGCGATCGGCTGCTGGATGATCAGCGGCGACTGGTCGACCGGCACCGCGGCGTGGGCCGCGAACGGCAGGCCGGACAGCCAGACGGCGAGACCGGCGCCGAGCAGGCCGCGCAGGAAGCGCTTGGCGCGGGACAGGTGCGAATGCTTTGCGTTCATGGCGTGATCACTCTCGCTGCATGCGGTCGTGGACGTGGACGGTGACGTTGGACGGTTCATGGTGTTCACCCCTGCTTGATGACGGCTTGCAGGGTGACGATGGCGCGATTGCTGCTGTCGGCCGATGCCGGGTCACTGCTGCGTGCGGTGATGCGGTAGAACACCGAGGTGGACGACACGCCCTGGGCGCCGTAGTTGTGCGCGTTGGCGGTCTGGTTGTAGCCGGTGCTGGTGCTCGAGTCGGCCCAGTTGCCGAGGTTCTCGATCACGAACTGCGGCTGGCCGGGGGCGTTGGCGCCCGCGACATACTTCCCGGCCGTGGTGCCGGGCTGGACGCTGTAGATGGATCCCGACGGCAGGTTCGCGTCGTCGAACGGATTGGCCAGGCAGACCACGCCGCCGGCCTGGCAGTTGCGCGCGATCTTGCCCGGATCGGTGGCAATCAGGTCGGTCGCGGCGCGCATGGCCGCCTCGGCGTTCTGGAAGGCCACCTCGCGGTCGTACATGTTCGAGGCCAGCTTCTGCTGCACGATGGTGCCGCGCACGGCGGAGAAGCCGACCAGCGTGATCACGACCAGCAGCAGCAGCGCGATGACCAGGGCCACGCCGCGCTGGCGCGATGCACCGGAAAAGGCGGGCGCGCCGCGTCGCGGGAGGGCGCGCGCGCCATGCGTGGACAGGCCATGTGTACGGATCGTGTTCATGATCATTTCACCCGGTTGCGAATCGTGGTGGTCGCGATGAAACTGCGCGAGATCGGGGTGTAGTTCATGCCCGCGCGCTTGTCGGTGCTCTCAAGCGTCAGCTGCACGCGCACCGCGTCGACGACGCCCCAGTTGGTGATCAGGTTGGCGGGCTGGAAATCGTTGCTGCCGGACTGGTGGTAGGTGAGCTTCATGTCGTCGACATCGCGCACCATCTCCTGCGCCTGCGGCGTCGGTGTGCCACCCACGTTGACGACGCTGATGTGATACAGCGACTTGCCGCCGACGGGGTTCTTGCCGATGTACCAGTCGGTCGCCACGAGCTTGGCGACCGCGGAGTTCTGTCCGTAGGTGTAGGGCGTGCCGTTGGTGGTGCAGACGGTGGGCCAGCCCATGCCCTTGCTGCAATTGCCCGGCGAACCGGTGCCCACGTTGTGGGTCACGGTCTTGCTTGACTGCGAATAGGTGGTGATCTGCACGATCGCCGCATGATCGGGATCGCAGACCATGATGATGTCGCCCGCCTGCAGGGCACTGGTGGACTCGTTCAGGTGGAAATTGGCGGCATTGGCCGACGGCGCGCCCACGCTCAGCCCCAGGGTCCCCGACCCGATCACCTGCACCGAGTCGGTGCTCGCGGCGCGCGCCGGCATCGCGGACGTGATCGCCGGATCGGTCTGGCTGGCCGTGTACCCGCGCAGCGCGTTGCTCCAGTCGCTGAACCAGTTGTTTGAAGGATTGTTGATGGTGTTGGCGACGCGACCGTTGTTGTTGCAGGCCGTCTGGCCGGCATTGCGGAAGTCGCGCGCCAGCAGCTCGAAGGCGATGCGCGAGTTGGTCTGCACGTCGCTCAGGGCCTGGTTGGTCTTGTAGGTCCGCGAACTGGCCAGGAACACGCTGCCGGCGCCGGCGATGACGATCAGGCCCAGCACCATGGCGATCATCAGCTCGATCAGGCTGAAACCGCGGGCTCGGCGCCCTGCCCCGTTGCGAATGAATGGCTTGCGCATGTTCATAGGATGGCCTTGGTGATGACCTGCTGCTGCTTGGCGCCACTGACGCCCGCGCGGCTGTCGTCGAACTGGATGGTCACGGTGCATACGCCCTGACCGGTGGTGTCGCAGGCGATCTTGCCGGTGGTGGTGGCGGTCGCGCCCAGGTCGGAGGCCAGCTGCGAGCACCAGTCGCCGAGCTGGTTCTGCGCCATGGTGCCGCCGGTCGAGGACGGGCAGCTGTTGCCGGTCACGGTGCCGTCGTAGGCGTTGCCCCGGGCGTTGGTGAGGTCGGCGCGCATGGCGTCGAGGATGGTGTAGCTGTCCATCGTGGCCAGGCTGCGCGACATCGCGCTGTTGTTGGTGGACAGCGACATCGACAGCAGCGCGCCGACGCCGAGGAAGCCGATCGACAGCACCAGCACCGCCACCATCACCTCGATCAGGCCGACGCCGGCCTGGTGACGCGGACCTGGACGGCGCGGGCGAGACGGGGAAGGATTCCTGTCATGCATGCTCATGGTCATTTGCACGTGCTGTAGGCGGAGTCGGTGTTCGACGTGGCGACGATGGTGCCGCCGGTCATGGAAATGATGCGGCAGTTGCCCGAGCTCAGCTGGTCGGTGTAGATCACCGCCACCGTGCCGGTGTAGGGCGTCGTGCTGCCCACCGCGTGACCCAGGCCCATGCCGTCGAAACGCAGCGCCTTGATGCTGCCGTTGAGCTTGAGCGGCGTGACGATCGAGGTCACCGGCGCATGCACGGTGCTGGCCGAGGTCGGCGTCTGCAGGATCGCCACCGCGCCGGGATTGGCGCCGCATTTGCTGCCCAGCGTGTCGCTGCCGTTGTTGGCGGCCAGGTCGCTGCAGAACTGGGTGTAGTTGTTGGTCTTGACCGCCTCCATGCGCGCCGTGTTGATGGAGTCGATCAGGTCGTTGGCCGTGGTGCTCAGGCGATTGGACAACGTGATGCGCTTGAAGCTGGGAATGGCGATCATCATCAGCACGCCGGCCACCGCCAGCGTGATCATGAGCTCGATCAGCGTGAAGCCGCGCGCGGCTGCGCGAGGCTTGGCGCCGAGACCGGCGCGTTGGAACGTTCGTGAGCGGATCATGGTCCGTTGCCCCTGATGCTTGTACCCCGCCTGCAGTATGGACAGGCGCGGGCCGAAAGCCAGCGGGAAACCGACGAACGGCGGCATTTACCCGATCAGCGGCGCCCCGGGGCACGATTTCGTGAACTGGCGCGCAGCTGGACCCAGCGCCTCAGCCCGTCCCCGGAAACGAAAAAACCCCGCTGCGGGCGGGGTTCGCGCGGCTCCGGATCGCCGCAGCCGATGCGTGGTGCCGTTGAGAGGAGTCGAACCTCCGACCTACTGATTACGAATCAGTTGCTCTACCAACTGAGCTACAACGGCATCGGCAAAGAGGCGGAATTCTAGCAGGCGGGCGCCGCGACGCAAGGGTGGCGACTCATCCGGCGGCGATGCGCAATTCCCTGGGCAGGGCGAAGGTGATGCTCTCCGGCTCGCCGTCGAGCTCGCGCACGCTGTCGCCGCCGTGGGCGCGCAGCCAGGCGATCACGTCCTTGACCAGGGTCTCCGGGGCCGAGGCGCCGGCGGTCAGGCCCACGCGGGCGACGCCGTCCAGCCAGGCCTCGTCGATGTGCTCGGCGCCGTCGATCAGGTACGACGGCGTGCCCTGCTTGGCCGCCAGCTCGCGCAGGCGGTTGGAGTTGGAACTGTTGACCGAGCCGACCACCAGCACCACGTCGACCGCGTCGGCCAGGCGGCGCACGGCGTCCTGGCGGTTCTGCGTGGCGTAGCAGATGTCGTCCTTGCGCGGCCCCTCGATGGCCGGAAAGCGATCGCGCAGCGCGGCGATGATGGCCTTGGTGTCGTCCACCGACAGCGTGGTCTGGGTGACGTAGGCCAGGTTGTCGGCCAGATCCACGGGCAGCGCGCCGACGTCGTCGACCGACTCGACCAGCGCGATGCGGCCGCTGTTGGCCGGATTCCACTGCCCCATGGTGCCCTCGACCTCCGGGTGGCCGGCGTGACCGATGAGGACCACGTTGCGGCCCTGGCGGCCCAGCCGCGCGACTTCCATATGCACCTTGGTGACCAGCGGACAGGTGGCGTCGAACACCTTCAGGCCGCGGCTCTCGGCCTCGGCGCGCACCGCCTTGGACACGCCGTGGGCGCTGAAGATCACCGTGGCGTCGTCCGGCACCTCGTGCAGCTCGTCGACGAACACCGCGCCCTGGTGCTTGAGCTTGTCGACCACGTAGCGGTTGTGCACCACTTCGTGGCGCACGTAGATCGGCGCGCCATAGGACTCCAGCGCGCGCTCGACGATGGCGATGGCGCGGTCCACGCCGGCGCAGAATCCGCGCGGGTTGGCCAGGATGATTTCCATGGATGTTTCCGGGCGGCCGACCAGGCCGCGTTTGGGCCGCCCGGCAAGGCGGCAAACTCTGGTGACAAGTGTACTACTCAAGCCCCGGGGACTAGGCGTCCGGGTGCCTGCCGGCGCCGAACATGCCGAAGGCGATCAGCAGCACCGCGCCCACGGTGATGGCCGAATCGGCCAGGTTGAACGCCGGATAGGCCCAGTGGCCGAAGAACAGCAGCACGAAGTCGGTCACCTGCCCGGCGTGCAGGCGGTCGATCAGGTTGCCCAGCGCGCCGCCGATGATCAACGCCAGCGGCAGGGCCGTGCGCCAGTCGCGGCGTGGCGTGCGCGCCAGCCACGCGGTGAGCCCGGCGCTGATGACCACGGCCAGGCCGGTGAAGAACCAGCGCTGCCAGCCGCTGCCGTCGGCCAGGAAGCTGAAGGCCGCGCCGCGGTTGAACGCCAGCGTCCAGTACCAGAAGCCGGAGATCACCGGGACCTGCTCGCCAGGCCGGATCGCCGACAGCACCCAGGCCTTGGTCAGCTGGTCCAGGGCGATGACCAGCACGGTCAGCCACAGCCAGCGCAGGGCGCGGGGTTCGCGCGTCGGCGCGCGGTTGGGCATGTCGGTCATCGATGCGGCCTCAGAACCAGTTGCGCTCTTCGCCGCCGCCATCCACGTTCTGCACGCAGCGACCGCACAGCTCGGGATGATCGGCGTGGCTTCCCACGTCCTCGCGATGATGCCAGCAGCGCACGCACTTGGCGGCGGTGACCGGGGCCGCCTCGACCCAGGCCTCGCCGTCTTCCAGCGGCACCTGCACCGCCGCCTCGCCACGGCTGTCCAGCGAGGCCAGCTGCACGTCGGAGGTGATGAAGAAGAAGCGCAGTTCCCCGGCCACGTCGGCGTAGCGCTCGATCAGGTCGCCGTCCAGGTACAGCGTGACGCCGGCCTGCAGCGAGGCGCCGATCTCGCCGCCCTTGCGCATGCCCTCGAGCACCCGCGAGGCGGTCTCGCGGATCGCCAGCAGCTGCTTCCAGAAGACGCGCTGGCGGGCATCGCCCTGCAGCGCGTCCAGCCCCTCGTACCAGGTTTCGAACAGCACGCTCTCGCCGCGCTCGCCGGGCATGTGCTGCCACACTTCCTCGGCGGTGAAGCTGAGCACCGGCGCCAGCCAGCGCACCAGCGCCTCGAGGATGCGGTACATCGCGCTCTGCGCCGAACGCCGGCCGAGGCTGTCGGCCTGCATCGTGTACAGGCGGTCCTTGGTCATGTCCAGGTACAAGCGCGCCCATCTCGTTGGTGCAGAAGTTCTGCACGCGCTGGGCGATCTCCGGGAAGTCGCAGCGCTGGTAGGCGCCGACCACCGCCTGCTGCACGTCATGCGCGGCCTGCACCGCCCACTGGTCCAGCGGCAGGCACTGGGCGGTCGGCAGCAGGTCGGTCTTCGGGTCGAAGCCGGCCAGGTTGCCGAGCAGGAAGCGGCAGGTGTTGCGGATGCGCCGGTAGCTGTCGGCGACGCGCTTGAGGATCTCGTCGGAGACAGCCATCTCGTTGCGGTAGTCGGCCGAGGCCACCCACAGGCGCAGGATGTCCGCGCCCAGGGCGTCGAACACCTTCTGCGGCGCGACCACGTTGCCCTGCGACTTGGACATCTTGCGGCCGTTCTGGTCGACCGCGAAGCCGTGGGTGAGCACGGTGTCGTACGGCGCGCGGCCATGCATCGCCGCCGAGGTCAGCAACGAGGACTGGAACCAACCGCGATGCTGGTCCGAGCCTTCCAGGTACATCACGCGGTACTCGGAGGCGTTGCCGGCCTGCAGCTCGGGGCGCTGGTCGATCACGCAGGCATGGGTGACGCCCGAATCGAACCACACGTCGAGCACGTCGGTGACCTTCTCGTACTCGGCCGCCTCGTCGCCCAGCAGCTCGGCCGGGTCGAGCGAGTCCCACACATCGATGCCGTCCTTTTCCACGCGCCGGGCGACCTGCTCGAGCAACTCGATACTGTCCGGGTGCGGTTCCTGGGTGCGCCTGTGCACGAACAGCGCGATCGGCACGCCCCAGGTGCGCTGGCGCGAGATACACCAGTCCGGGCGGCCCTCGACCATGCCGGCGATGCGCTCCTGGCCCCACGCCGGCACCCAGCGCACGCCCTTGATGGCGGTCAGCGCGGTGTCGCGCAGACCTTCGGCGTCCATGCTGATGAACCACTGCGGCGTGGCGCGGAACGCCACCGGCGTCTTGTGCCGCCAGCAGTGCGGATAACTGTGCTCGATCTCGGCGAAGGCCAGCAGCTTGCCGCGTTCTTTCACCAGCTCGGTGATGGTCGCGTTGGCCTTCCAGATGTGCTGCCCCTCGACCAGCGGCGTGCCCGGCAGGTACACGCCGCGCGCGTCGACCGGGTTGAGCTCGTTGGCCGGATAGCGATCGACCAGGCCGTAGCGGCGCGACACCGCGAAGTCGTCGGCGCCGTGGCCGGCGGCGGTGTGCACCGCGCCAGTGCCGTCCTCGGCCGAGACATGCTCGCCGAGGATGACCGGGATCTCGCGGTCGTAGAACGGATGCGCCAGCAGCTGGTTCTCCAGGCGGTCGCCGCGCGCGCGGCCGAGGATGTTCACCGACTCCACGCCGTAGCGCGCCAGCACGGATTCGGCCAGGGCCTCGGCCACCACCAGCAGCACCCGGCGGCCGTCGCGCGCCGGGCCCTCGACCAGGGCGTAATCCAGCCCCGGCCCCATGCTGACCGCGATGCTGGCCGGCAGCGTCCACGGCGTGGTGGTCCAGATCGGCACCGCGACGATGGCGTCGTCGACGTCGACGTCGAACAGCGAGGCCAGCGCCACCGGATCGAGCGCGTCGTAGGCCACGTCCACCGCCGGCGAGCGCTTGTCGGCGTATTCGATCTCGGCCTCGGCCAGCGCCGAGCCGCAATCGAAGCACCAGTGCA
This sequence comes from uncultured Gammaproteobacteria bacterium, assembly GCA_963821885.1. GTDB lineage: Bacteria > Pseudomonadota > Gammaproteobacteria > Xanthomonadales > Rhodanobacteraceae > Oleiagrimonas. The sequence goes on from CAWGFN010000004.1 coordinate 190,376, forward strand.
CAGGCTTGAAGCCGCGCACGACGTGATCATTGCCGTAGATGCGCGCCAGCGCGCGCAGCATGTCGGCCTCGTAGCGGAAATCCATGCTGCGGTAGGGCCGGCCCCAGTCGCCCAGCACGCCCAGGCGCTTGAAGCCCTCGCGCTGCAAGTCGATCTGCTCGGCCGCGTATTCGCGGCACTTCTGGCGGAAGGCCGCGGCATCGAGTTTCTCGCCCGGCTTGCCGTGCTTCTTCTCCACCGCGATCTCGATCGGCAGGCCGTGACAGTCCCAGCCGGGCACGTACGGCGCCCGATAGCCGGCCAGCAGGTGCGACTTGACCACGATGTCCTTGAGCACCTTGTTGACCGCGTGGCCGATGTGGATGGCGCCGTTGGCGTAGGGCGGGCCGTCGTGCAGGACGAACACGCGCTCGCGATCGGCCGTGCGCTGCTGGATCTGCGCATAGCGGTCCACGCGCGCCCATTCCTCGAGCCAGTCCGGCTCGCGCTTGGGCAGGTTGCCGCGCATGGGGAAATCGGTTTGCGGCAGGTGGATGGTGCTCTTGTAGTCCTTGCTCATCGAAACATCGGGTCCGGATGGGTGCGGCGTGGCCTGTCGGGCCATGCGCGAAAACCGCGGCCCGGCGCCAGGCGGAACCGCGGAAAGACAAAAGGAACCGGCATCTTTGACGACGCGCCGGCTCAAGGCAAGTCCGTCAGCGGTTTTCGCCCTCCGCTGGCGTCTGGCCGGCCAGGATGTCGCGCGCCTGCGCGGCGTCGCGATCCATCTGCGCGACCAGCGCATCGAGTCCGTCGAAATGGGTCTCGTCACGCAGCTTGGCCACGAAGCGCACGCGGATGCGCCGACCGTAGATATCCTCGTCGAAGTCGAACAGGTGCGCCTCCAGCAGCGGCTGCGCCAGCCGGTTGACCGTCGGCCGCACGCCCAGGCTGGCCACGCCGGGCAGCCCGCGGCGACCATCGTCAAGGTCCACGCGCACCGCGAAGATGCCGCCCAGCGGCGTGACCCGGCGCCCCAACGGCACGTTGGCCGTGGGATAACCGAGCGTGCGGCCAAGCTTCTCGCCCTCGACCACCCTGCCCTGCATCGAGAACGGCCGCCCCAGAAGACGTTCGACGTGCGCGAAATCGTTGTCCGCGAGGGCCACGCGCACGGCGCTGGAGGACACCCGCTCCCCGGCCACGCCGACCGGCTCCATCGCGCGGGCCGCGAAGCCGAGCTCGGCGCCCATCGATGCGAGCAGCGCGAAATCGCCGCCACGCTTGTGGCCGAAGCGGAAATCGCCGCCGACCCAGACCTCGCGCGCGGCCAGCCGCTCGACCAGCACCCGGCGCACGAAGTCCCCGGCCGGCATCGCGGTCAGCGCGGCGTTGAAGCGCAGCAGCAGGATCGCGTCCATGCGCGCGTCGCGGAACCCGGCGAGTTTCTCGCGCACGCTGGCCAGGCGCGGCAGCGGCTCGGGCGAGAAATACGCGCGCGGCAGCGGTTCGAAGCTGTTGACCACCGCGGCCAGGCCCAGCGCATCGGCGCGCTCGCGCACCCGCGCCAGCAGCGCGGCGTGGCCGCGATGCAGTCCGTCGAAGGCACCCACGGTGACGACGCTGCCGCCCGGCGCCACGCAGGGGCCGGCAACGTCCCGGAACAGTTCGGTCATCGGGCCAGTATAACGGCCCCGGTCACTGGCCACGCAGATCCCGCGGCCGCAGCCCGGCCGCGTAGAGCGCGCCGATGTAAGCCACGCCACCGGCGAACACCAGCGCCGCCAGGCGCCAGACGCGGGTCCATGACGACTCCGTGGTCCAGCCAGCCCAGTGCTCGCGGCCCAGCCACAGCACCACACCCATCACCGCGCAGGCCAGCACCACGCGCACGAGGTGACGCAACCAGCCCGGCTCGCTGTGGAAGATGCCGGCCCGCCGCAGGTGCCTCCACAGCAGCAGGCACTGCAGATAGCTCGACAGCGCACTGGCAATGCCCAGCGCCATGTGCAGGCCGGGCACGCGCGCGATGCCGGCCAGCCAGCCCGCCTGGCGCACGTCCGGCGTGGCCCACCAGCTGTACAGCAGGGCCACGAAGCCCACCGCGAACAGCATGTTGGCGATCAGCACCACCACGCTCACGCGCATCGGCGTGCGCGTGTCCTGGCGGGCGTAGAAGGCCGGCAGCAGCACCTTGGTCAGGGCGAAGGCCGGCAGGCCGGAGACGAAGGCCAGGATCGACAGCGTCGCCATGTGCGTGTCGAAGGCGTTGAACTTGCCATGCTGGAACAGCGTGGCGATCACCGGCAACGCCAGCAGCAACAGGGCCACCATCGCCGGCAGCGCGATCAGCACCGCGAATCGCAGACCCCAGTCCAGCGAGCGCGAATACCCCGCGGAATCACCATCGACGAAGCGCCTCGACAGGGCCGGCAGGATCACCGTGCCCAGGGCCACGCCGAACACGCCCAGCGGCAGCTCCAGGAAACGCGTGGACAGCGACAGCCAACTTTGCGAGCCGGCCAGCAGGAAGGACGCGATCACCGTGTCCAGCAACAGGTTGACCTGGTAGATCGACGAGCTGAACAAGGTCGGCATCATCAGGCGCATGATCCGGCGCACGCCCGAATGCTGCCAGCCCCAGCGCGGTCGGGTCAGCAGGCCGATCCGGCGCAGCGAAGGCACCAGGAACACCAGCTGCACCACGCCGCCGGCCATCACCGCCCAGCCCATGGCCAGGATCGGCACCTGGAGTCGCGGCGCCAGCCACAGCGCGCCGGCGATCATGCACAGGTTCAGCAGTACCGGCGCGAAGGCCGGCAGGGCGAAACGATCGAAGCTGTTGAGTGCGCCAGCGACCAGCGCGGTCAGCGAGACGAACCACAGGAACGGGAACGTCAGGCGCAGCAGCTGGATGGTCAGGTCCAGCTTGTGCGGGTCGTGGATCGCGCCCGGCGCGAACAGCAACGCCACCTGCGGGGCGAAGACGATGCCCAGGCCGGTGATCAGCAGCAGCACGCCGCCCAGGGTGCCGGCCACGCGCGCAGTCAGCTCCTTGAGTTCGGCGTGGCTGCGGGTCTCCTTGACCTCGGTGAACACGGGCACGAAGGCGGTGGCGAAGGAACCCTCGGCGAACAGCCGGCGCATGAAGTTGGGGATCCGGAAAGCCACCCAGAAGGCGTCGGTGACGGCGTTGGCGCCGAAGGCCGAGTTGATGGCCATGTCGCGCACCAGCCCGAACACGCGCGACAGCATGGTCACGCTGCTGAACGAGAGCACGCCGCGCAGGAGACCGGGCTTTTTCATGCGTAGATCCGGGACTCGGGACTCGGGACTCGGGACTCGGGGTGAGCGTTGGCGTGCTGCATTATCGCCCGCAGGATCTTTCCCGCTTCACCGAGAGAAGGCTTGTGGTCATGCTTCCCAGAGTACCGGGCCTCCCAGTTTCCGCGCCGGGACCGGGGAGTCGGGTTGGTCGGTGCCCGGAGGACATTGGCAACTTTCCCTGCCTCGTCAAGGCGGGACGGACGAATCGGGCGGTACGTCAGCAAGCATGCGCACACTGCGAGTCCCGAGTCCCGAGTCCCGAGTCCCGGGTTCGGAGTACCGGGTCCCGGGTACCGGGTCCCGGAGTTGCCGACGCCGCGGCAATCATGCTCATGCCCCGGGCCTCGGTGAAGCCGGTCAGCCCGATCAGGCAGTGCATCCGCAGGCTCGCGCCCCCCCCGGGTACCGGGTCCCGGGTCCCGGGTCCCGACCCCACCCAACCCATTGACGAAACTCCAAGATCGCCCCATAATTAACGCCTTTTTCCACGCCAACAGATCCGGAGTCATCCCTTGGCCAACATCAAGTCCGCAAAGAAGCGCGCGCGTCAGTCCGAACAGTCGCGCATGCGCAACGTCAGCGCGCGCTCCATGATGCGCACTGCCCTGAAGAAGGTCGTCAAGGCGATCGACGCCAACGACAAGTCCGCCGCGACCGAGGCGTTCCAGAACGCCGCGCCGCTGCTGGACCGCTACGCCTCGCGTGGCCTCATCCACAAGAACAAGGCCGCTCGCCACAAGAGCCGCCTGAACGCGAAGATCCACGCCCTGGGCTGATCCGCTCCGGGCGACGTGTGCGAAGAAGCCGGCAGTCGCCGGCTTTTTTGTGCCCCGGGGCGGGACGCCGTTGAGGCTGCCGTGCCCCGCGCCGCTCATGCCTGCGGTTCCGTCCCGGACGCCTCGACGCCGCGAAGCCGGATGTCCGCCGCGGCATCGGCGGCTTCGCGCTCGGCCTCGCGGCGGGCGTCGAAGAAACGCTGCGCCGCCAGGCAGATCTCGCGGGTGCCCTCGCGCGCGGCCGCGGACATGACGAACCAGGGCGCCTTCCAGTCGAGCGCGGCGACGATCTCCTCGGCACGCGCCTGGCGCTCGTCGCCGGCCAGCAGGTCGGCCTTGTTCAACACCAGCCAGCGCGGTCGCTGCAGAAGTTCGGGATCGAACTGCTCCAGCTCGGCCTCGATGGCGCGCACTTGCTCGACCGGGTCGCTGCCGTCGATCGGCGCCATGTCGACCAGATGCAGCAACAGGCTGGTACGCGCCACGTGGCGCAGGAACTGCATGCCCAGGCCGGCGCCCTCGGCGGCACCCTCGATCAGGCCGGGGATGTCGGCGATGACGAAGCTGCGGTCGGTTTCCACGCGCACCACGCCCAGGCCCGGGTGCAGCGTGGTGAAGGGATAGTCGGCCACCCGCGGGGTGGCCGCCGACACGGCGCGAATGAAGGTCGACTTGCCGGCATTGGGAAAGCCCAGCAGACCGACGTCGGCCAGCAGCTTGAGCTCCATCTTCAGCTCGCGCTCCTCGCCCGCGGTGCCCGGGGTGGACTGCCGCGGCGCGCGGTTCACCGAGCTCTTGAAATGCATGTTGCCCAGGCCGCCCTTGCCGCCCTGCGCCACCAGCAGTCGCTGGCCATGCGCGGTCAGGTCGCCGATGATCTCGTCGGTCTCGACATTGGTGATCACGGTGCCGATCGGCACCCGCACCACGATGTCCTCGCCGCCCTTGCCGTACATCTGGCTGCCCATGCCGTCCTGCCCGCGTGGCGCCTTGAACACGCGCTGGTGACGGAAATCGATCAGGGTGTTGAGGCCCTCGTCGGCCTCCAGCCAGACCGAGCCGCCACGGCCGCCATCGCCGCCATCCGGACCGCCGAAGGGAATGTACTTCTCGCGCCGGAAGCTGACGCAGCCGTTGCCGCCGTTGCCGGCCTTGACCCTGATTTTTGCTTCGTCGACGAATTTCATTGGGAAGCCGGGAATGGGGAATCGGGAATGGGGAATCGGGTCCGGCCTGCGGCGGGAACCGGTTCCTGCGCTTCGATCATAGGGTGGAAAGCCATCGAACGCATCGCACGGGAAGAACCGGGCCATGGCCGGAGCGCAGGAATCGTTATTCCGATTCCCCACGCTCCATTCTCCATTCCCGTGCGCCAAACAAAAGCCCCGCACATGGCGGGGCTCTGTCGCGTCGCTGGCGATGTCCGGGCGGTCAGCCCTGGACCACGCTCACGAACTTGCGGTTCTTGGCGCCGGCGGTCTTGAACTCGACGGTGCCATCGACCAGCGCGAACAGCGTGTGGTCGCGGCCAAGGCCCACGCCCGTGCCGGCATGGAACCGGGTGCCCCGCTGGCGCACGATGATGTTTCCGGCCTCGACGGACTGGCCGCCGTAGATCTTCACGCCCAGATACTTGGGATTGGAATCACGGCCGTTGCGGCTGGAACCTACGCCCTTTTTATGTGCCATGGTGTGGTTCTCCTGTTACTTCGAGCCGCCGGCGATGCCGGTGATCTCGATCTCGGTGTAATGCTGACGGTGGCCCTGCTGCTTCTTGTGGTGCTTGCGGCGGCGGAACTTGACGATGCGGACCTTCTTGCCGCGGCCGTGCGAAAGAATCTTCGCGCTGACCTTGGCGCCGTCCACGGTCGGCGCGCCGACGGTCACGTTCTCGCCCTCGCCGACCAGCAGGACCTGGTCGAATTCGATGGTGCTGTCCACGTCGGCTTCAAGCTTCTCCACGCGCAGGTATTCACCCTGCATCACGCGGTATTGCTTGCCGCCGGTCTTGATGACTGCGTACATGATGGTTGACCCTTCTGTCGTTCTTATTCGGGGTGATCCGCTCGTTGGCGGGCCCGTTCGGTGGTTCGCGACACGCGCGAACCGGCGATTTTAGCCCCACCCCGGACGGCGGCGCAAGTCCCTGATTGACCGAGATTGCCGCCGGAGCGAGCCGGCGGCGGCACGATCAGTGGCTGCCGTCCATGGAGGGCGGCTGTGCCGGGCAGCTGCCGTCTTCGTTGAGCCGCCCGTCGGCCCGGAGCCTGTCGATCATCTGCATCCCGCGCTGGCGTCCCCAGACGCGCCCAGCCTCGGCCGCCTCCTTCATGATCGCGGGCATCTCGTGGACGACCTTCTGCCCCACCGGACTGTGGTAGAAGGCCAGCAGCTGGTTCATTTCGCCACGGGTGAAGTGCTTCTGGTAGATCGGCACCGTGCGTTCGATGAGCTCCTTCATGGCGCTCGCGTCGAGGAACCCGGACCAGTAGCTGGCGGACACGCAGGGGAATTGCCGCTTCATCGTGCGGCCAAGATTCGCGTTCATCTCCTGCGCCATGCCTTCAAGCAGGCGTTGCACGCCGATCACCCGCATCAGCTCGCGCACCTGCTCGGCCGAGGCCGGCTGGCTGTCAGCCGCGGTGGGCGCGGGCGCCGGCGTGGGTTTGACGGCGCAAGCCACCGTCAGGCCGGCACTCAACGTCGCGATCCACACAATCCTGACTATCGATTTCATGATGACCCCTTCCCTGTTCACGTGCATCGCGACCATTGCGACAACATCGTGAGGACAGGGTAGCGGCTCGAGGTGCCAATGGCGATGACGCCGTCTGGCGACGGTGACCGGCATGGCCACGAGCCCGGATCCGGACAGGCGACGCATCCGTAAGGCACTGCTGGGGTCGTCGCATGATCTGCGACGACATCGCGTTGATATAGTCACGGTTTGACCGCATCTAGACGGTTCCCCGCACCTCCCTCATTCCGGAACGCCGCATGAGCAGCCCGATCCGCATCCGCGGTGCGCGCACGCACAACCTGAAGAACCTGGACCTGGACCTGCCGCGCGACCGGCTGATCGTGATCACCGGCCTGTCCGGCTCGGGCAAGTCCTCGCTGGCCTTCGACACCATCTACGCCGAGGGCCAGCGTCGCTACGTGGAGTCGCTGTCGGCCTACGCGCGGCAGTTCCTGTCGATGATGGAAAAGCCGGACGTGGACAGCATCGAGGGCCTGTCGCCGGCGATCTCGATCGAGCAGAAGGCCACCTCGCACAACCCGCGCTCGACCGTGGGCACCATCACCGAGGTGCACGACTACCTGCGCCTGCTGTTCGCCCGCGTGGGCAGCCCGCGCTGCCCGGACCATGGCGCGCCACTGGAAGCACAGACCGTCAGTGAAATGGTCGACGCCACCCTGGCGCTGGACGAAGGCACGCGCTGGATGCTGCTGGCGCCGGTGATCCGCGAGCGCAAGGGCGAGCACGCGCAGGTCTTCGAGCAGCTGCGTGCCCAGGGCTTCATCCGCGTGCGGGTGGACGGCCACGTGCACGAGCTGGACGCGGTGCCGACCCTGGAGCTGCGCAGGAAGCACACCATCGAGGTGGTGGTGGACCGCTTCCGTCCGCGCCCGGACCTCAAGCAGCGCCTGGCCGAGTCCTTCGAGACCGCGCTGCGACTGGGCGAGGGCCTGGCGATCGTCGCCGATCTGGATGATCCCAAGGCGACCGAACACCTGTTCTCCTCGCGCTACGCCTGCCCGATCTGCGACTACGCCCTGCCCGAGCTGGAACCGCGCCTGTTCTCGTTCAACTCGCCGATCGGCGCCTGCCCGTCCTGCGACGGCCTGGGCGTGACCCAGGTGTTCGATGCCGCGCGCGTGGTGCGCCATCCGGAGCTGTCGTTGGCCGGCGGCGCGGTGCGCGGCTGGGACCGCCGCAACGCGCACTATTTCCAGTTGATCCTGTCACTGGCCAGGCACTACGGCTTCGACGTGGACACGCCCTGGAACGAGCTGCCGAAAAAGGTCCAGGACGCGGTCATGCACGGCTCGGGCGGCGAGAGCATCGCCTTCCGCTACCTCACCGAGCGCGGCGGCAAGGTCACCCGCGAGCACGCCTTCGAGGGCATCCTGCCGAATCTCGAGCGCCGCTACCGCGAGACCGAATCCTCGGCCGTGCGCGAGGAACTGTCGCGCTACATCGCCGAGAAGCCCTGTGGCGAGTGCGGCGGCCAACGCCTGAACCGCTCGGCGCGCAACGTGTTCGTGGCCGAGCGCACCCTGCCCGAGATCGGCACCGACGCCATCGAGGATGCCCAGCGCTTCTTCGAGGAGCTGAGCCTGGACGGCTGGCGGGGCGAGATCGCGGCCAAGATCGTCAAGGAGATCCGCGAGCGCCTGAAGTTCCTGGTCGACGTCGGCCTGGACTACCTGACCCTGGACCGCAAGGCCGACTCGCTGTCCGGCGGCGAGGCTCAGCGCATCCGCCTGGCCAGCCAGATCGGCGCCGGCCTGGTCGGCGTGATGTATGTGCTGGACGAGCCCTCCATCGGCCTGCATCAGCGCGACAACGAGCGCCTGCTGGGCACCCTCACGCGCCTGCGCGACCTGGGCAACACGGTGATCGTGGTCGAGCACGACGAGGACGCCATCCGCGCCGCCGACCACATCCTGGACATCGGTCCCGGCGCCGGCGTGCACGGCGGCGAGATCGTCGCCGAGGGCCAGCTCGAGGACGTGCTGAAATCCAAGCGCTCGGTCACCGGCCAGTTCCTGTCCGGCCAGCGCGCCATCGAGGTGCCCGAGCAGCGCCGCGAGCCCGAGGAGGATCTGTGGCTGCACGTGCGCGGCGCGACCGGCAACAACCTCAAGCACGTGGACCTGTCCATTCCCGCGGGCCTGTTCACCTGCGTCACCGGCGTGTCCGGATCGGGCAAGTCCACCCTGATCAACGACACCCTGTACCGCATCGTCGCCGCCGGGCTCAATGGCGCCAGCACCGAACCGGCGCCTTTCGAGGCGGTCGAGAACCTGGAGCTGTTCGACAAGGTGGTCGACATCGACCAGTCGCCGATCGGCCGCACACCGCGCTCCAATCCGGCCACCTACACCGGACTGTTCACCCCGCTGCGCGAGCTGTTCGCGCAGGTGCCCGAGGCGCGCTCGCGCGGCTACAAGCCGGGCCGCTTCAGCTTCAACGTGCGCGGCGGCCGCTGCGAGGCCTGCCAGGGCGACGGCCTGATCAAGGTCGAGATGCACTTTTTGCCCGACGTCTACGTGCCCTGCGACGTGTGCCACGGCAAACGCTACAACCGCGAAACGCTGGAAATCCTGTACAAGGGCCACACCATCGCCGACGTGCTGGAGATGACCGTCGAGGACGCGCTGGCGCTGTTCGAGCCGGTGCCGGTGATCGCGCGCAAGCTGCAGACCCTGCGCGCCGTGGGCCTGGACTACATCAAGCTGGGCCAGAGCGCGACCACCCTGTCGGGCGGCGAGGCGCAGCGCGTGAAGCTCTCGCGCGAGCTGTCCAAGCGCGACACCGGACGCACCCTGTACATCCTCGACGAGCCCACCACCGGCCTGCACTTCCACGACATCGAGCAGCTGCTGGACGTGCTTCACCAGCTGGTCGACAACGGCAGCACCGTGGTGGTGATCGAGCACAACCTGGACGTCATCAAGACCGCCGACTGGATCATCGACCTGGGCCCCGAGGGCGGTGCCGGCGGCGGACGCATCCTGGCCGCCGGCACGCCGGAAGCCATTGCAGCGCGCAAGGACTCGCACACCGGCCGGTTCCTGAAATCGCACCTGAAAGCGGCCGCGCCGAAGAAACCCGCGGCGCGCAAGGCCGCATCCAAGAAACGGAAACGCGCATGACCGAGCCAAGCCCCACGCCCCTGTTCACCGCGCCCATCGAGGTGCGCTGGCGCGACCTGGACGCGTTCAACCACGTCAACAACTCCATCTACCTGACCTACCTGGAACAGGCCCGCCTGGACTGGCTGGCCCACGTGCCGGGCATCTGGGACAAGGCCCACGGCAAGCCGGTGATGGCTGCCTGCCAGCTCAACTACCGCGCGCCGATCCACTGGCCGGCCAGCGTCGAGGTGCGCCTGCATTGCGAACGCCTGGGCAACAGCTCGATCACCATCGGCCACCGCATCGTCGACCGCGACGACGAGCGCCTGTACTGCGACGGCAGCGTGACCCTGGTGTGGATCGATCCCGAGGCCGGCGCCACGGTACCCTTGCCCGATGTCCTGCGCGAGGCCGTGCAGGCAACCGACTGAGAGGCACGCCATGTTTTCCGAACGGAACCATGAACTGACCCTGCCCGAGGAGCTGCTCCTGCTGGCACTCGACGACACGCGCGGCAGCGTGCTTGCCGAGGCCCGCATCGGTCTGCCCTTCGGATTGGCTGGCGCGGGCCTGATGGAAATGACCCTGGCCGGCGAGCTGCGCATCGAGGACGGCAAGCTGGACCTGGACGCCACCGCCGAGCCGGTCGAGGGCGCGCCGTTCGAGGCCATCCGTGCCCTGCTGCGCGAAAACCCCGGCAAGAAGGTCCGTTACTGGGTCGAGCGCCTGCCGCGCAAGCTGCGCGACCTCCGTCAACAGTGGCTCGATGCGCTGGTCGCACGCGGCACCCTGGAGCACCGCGAATCTAAGGTGCTGTTCATCTTCCCCGTGCAGCGCTATCCGGAACGCGACGGCCAGCCCGAGCGCGACATCCGCGCACGCATCGACGCCGTGCTGCTGCACGGCAACGCGCCCGACGCCCGCACCGCCATGCTGATCCAGCTGGCCGGCGCCTGCCGCCTGCTGCGCGCGATGTACCCGCGCGATCAGCGCAAGCGCGTCGAGGCGCGCGAGAAGGAACTTCAGGACCTGCCGATCGCCGAGGGCGTGGACGCCGCCACCCGCGCGGCCGTCAGCGCGGCCGCGACGGCCGCCGCCATGGCCGCCATCACCGCGGCCACGGCCGCCTCCAGCAGCGCGGCATGCAGCGCAGGTAGCGGAACCTGCTGACCCGTCGACAATCGCGGTTCATGGCTTCGCGGCTATCATGGGCGCGGAACCGAACACCGGAGGTTGTCCCATGCATCGCGCCCTGCTCCCCCTTCTGATCGCCGGCACGCTCGCCGCCCCCGCGATGGCCGCCCAGGCCACCGACGGCCCGGACATGACGATCTACCACGCCGACGGCAACGCCCTGTTCCAGGGCGACAACGGCGCCATCGACAGCGGCTACGCGGTGATCCGCGAACAACGCCGGGTCAGCTTCGAGAAAGGCGGCCAGAACCTGCTGATCGGCGACCTTCCGGACTTCCTGGAGCCGGAAGCCGTCAGCCTGCGCGTCGGCAGCGGCCATGTCCGCGTGCTGTCGCAGCGCCTGCTGCTGGCCTCGGGCAACCAGGACGCCCTGCGCGGCCAGATAGGCAAGCAGGTCAGCGTGATCGGCGACAACGGCCAGGTGCTGGTCAAGGGCGAGCTGCAGCGCATCGGTCGCGATGGCAGCCTGGTGATCGGCGGCGACGTGTTCGGCCCCACCGTGGTGCGAAGCTACAGCGCGGTGAAGCTGATCAGCGGCGAGGCCGGCAGCGGCTCGCGACTGCAGGTGCGGGTGCAGGCCGATGCCAGCGGCCACGCCAAAGCCACGCTCAGCTACCCGACCCACGGCCTGGGCTGGCGCGCGGCCTACACCGCGACCCTGCAGCCCGGCTCGCGCTGCCGCATGCGCCTGGAAGCGCAGGCCAGCATCGCCAACCGCAGCGGCCGCGACTGGGACGGCGCGGCGATCAAGTTGTTCGCGGGCCAGCCCAACATGGCCAGCGGCAGCAACAGGCCGCGACCGATGATGGCCGGGGTGCTCGCAGACAAACGCGGCGGCGTTCCCGAGCAACAGAGCCTCGACGCCTACCGCACCTACACCCTGCCCGGCCACGTCGACCTGCCCGACAACAGCATCACCCTGACGCCGCTGTACGAGCCGCGCACGCTGGACTGCGAACGCGACTGGACCTACGAGACCGGCAACGCCTGGACGCCGCAGCAACCCAACACCGCGCCCGGCGCCAACGCCAACACCGTGCAGGGCGCCATCCGGAGCATGCTGCACTTCCAGGCCCCCGACACCCTGCCGGCCGGCAACCTCCGCGTGCTCGCCGCCGATGCCGACGGCGCGCCGCAGTTCATCGGCGAAAACGGCGTGCCGGACACCTCGCGGCATGACCCTGTGGACGTCGTCCTGGGCACCGCCTTCGACCTGCACGCCAGGCGCGAGCGGACCAGCTTCAACCTCGACAAGGCCGCGCGCCACATGGACGAGGCCTTCCGCGTCACCCTGGAAAATGCCGGCGACACGGCCCGCACCATCACCGTGGTCGAACACCCGAATCGCTGGAACCAGTGGACGCTGACCTCGTCCAGCCTGGCGCCCGCGGAAAAGACTGCCGACACGCTGACCTTCAAGATCTCCGTGCCGGCCCACGGCAGCGCCAAGCTGGACTACGCGCTGCGCTACGCATGGACCGCCGACGCCCCCTGATCCGTGACGTCCCATGGAGAGACCCTCATGATCGACACCCACCTGCATGACGGCGTGCTGGAACTGCGCCTGAACCGCCCCCCGGTCAACGCGCTGGACCCCGCGCTGGTCACCACGCTGCGCAAGCACATCGACCAGGCGCCCACGGAAGGCGCGCGCGGCATCGTGCTGACCGGCCGCCAGGGCATGTTCTCGGCCGGCCTCGACGTGCCCGCCCTGCTCAATCTGGACCGCGCGGCCATGCGCGTCTTCTGGCGCGATTTCTTCGCCTTGTGCGCGTCCCTGGCGCGCGCGCCGATTCCCACGGTGGCGGCGATCTCCGGACACAGCCCGGCGGGCGGCGCGGTGCTGGCGCTGTTCTGCGATTACCGCGTGATGGCGCGCGGTCCGTACCGCATCGGCCTCAACGAGGTGCAGGTCGGACTGACCGTACCCGATTGCATCCAGATGGCCCTGCGCCGCGTGGTCGGCACCTACATGGCCGAACGCCTGCTGGTGGCGGGGCGCATGCTCAACGGCGAGGAGGCCGCCGCCTGCGGCTTCGTCGATGAGCTGGCGCCGGTGGAAGAAACCGTCACCCGCGCGCTGCACTGGATGCACGAACTGCTGGCCCTGCCCTCGCAGGCGATGCTCGGCACCCGCGCCATGGCCCGCGCCGACCTGGCCAACGCCTTCGCCGACATCGACGCCCTGCCGGTCGAGGATTTCCTCGACGTCTGGTTCAGCGAGGAGACCCAGGCCGTGCTGCGCGCCCTGGTGGCGCAGTTGAAGGCGAAGAAGGGCTGAGGCGGGGCTCGGGGCTCGGGGCTCGGGGCTCGGGGCTCGGGGCTCGGGGCTCGGGGCTCGGGGCTCGGGACTCGGGACTCGGGGCTCGGGACTCGGGGCTCGGGAGCTCGGGGCTCGGGAGCTCGGGACTCGGGGCTCGGGGCTCGGGACTCGGGACCCGGGACCCGGGACCCGGAGATCGGGGGGATGGTCGCTTCAAGGGCCGTAGATCCGTAGCCCGGATAAGCCCGCAGGGCGCATCCGGGAGGGTTCGCCACGCGGCCCCACAACGCGCATCGCCCAGATGGCTCGTCCCCGGATGCGCTTCGCTTATCCGGGCTACGCGGAATGGACTCGGGATGCTCAACCCGGGACCCGGGACCCGGGTCCCGGAGATCGGGGGGATGGTCGCTCAGGGCTGTAGGTCCGCAGCCCGGATAAGCCCGCAGGGCCGCCCCGCGGCCCCATGGAGTACACCGCCCTGATGGCCGCCCCCCGATGCGCTTCGCTTGTCCGGGCTACGCAATGGACACGGGATGCACAACCCGGGTACCGGGTACCGGGTCCCGGGTCCCGCCCCTGCCCCCCCTAGCCGGTCGCCACGGGGCGCGCCGGATCGCTGCACCAACCGCTCCAGGACGGTACGTACAGGCGCATGCCGGAATACCCGGCCTGGGCCATGGCGAGCAGGTTGTGGCACGCGGTGACGCCCGAGCCGCACATGCTGACCATGTCGCTGGCGGGACGGCCCGCCAGCAGCGTCGTGAAGGCCTCGCGCAGCGCCTCGGCATCACGGAAACGGCCCCGCTCATCGAGATTGAGCGCGAACGGCCGGTTCACGGCGCCGGGGACATGCCCGGCCACGGGGTCCAGCGGCTCGGTCTCGCCACGGAAGCGCTCGGCCGCGCGCGCATCGACCAGCAGCAGCGAGCCCGCGGCCAGGCCGGCCCGCAGCGCCTCGGTGTCGATGAAGCAGGACGCATCGAAGGCCACGTTGACCGCGTCCGGCTCGCGCGCGACCGTGCCGGACGCCAGCGGCAGGCCGGCCTCCCGCCACGCCTCGAGGCCGCCGTCGAGCACCGCGGCCGACGCGCCGATGGCGCGCATCATCCACCACAGGCGTCCCGCGATGGCGCCGCCTGCGGTGTCGTAGGCCACCAGCAGCATGCCCGGACGCCAGCCCCAGCGACCGAGAACGGCGGCAAAGGCATCGATGTCGGGCAGCGGATGCCGCCCCTCGCCCATGGCTGTCCGGCGCAGATCCGACAGATCCTCGTCCAGGCTGGCGTGGACCGCGCCCGGAAGGTGGCCTTCCAGGTAGTCGCGACGACCCTTGCCGGGGTCGGACAGTTCGAAACGGCAGTCCACGACCAGGGTGTCGGCCGGGTCGCGCTCGGCCAGCGCGCGGGCATCGATCAACGGACGATTCACGACAACACTCCCATGCGTTGCAGCAGGTTGGTCAGCATCGCGGCGGTGGCGCCCCAGATGCGGTGCGGGCCGTAACGGAACTCCACCATCTCGCGCGCCCGGCCCCGGTAGTGCATGGTGTAGCGCTGCAGGTTGCCCGGATCAAGCAGGAACGCCAGCGGCACCTCGAACACTTCGTCCACCTCGCCGGGCTCGGGCCGCCAGGGCGGTCGCGGGTCGGCGACGAAGGCGACCACCGGCGTGACCATGAAACCGCTGACGGTCTCGAAACAGTCCAGGTACCCGACCGGCTCCACGTGCGTGCGCGGCAGGCCGATCTCCTCCTC
Organism: uncultured Gammaproteobacteria bacterium; assembly: GCA_963821885.1. Taxonomy (GTDB): domain Bacteria; phylum Pseudomonadota; class Gammaproteobacteria; order Xanthomonadales; family Rhodanobacteraceae; genus Oleiagrimonas. The sequence goes on from CAWGFN010000004.1 coordinate 205,534, forward strand.
GGTCTCGCGCAGTGCGGCTTCGACGATGTCGGCGTCGGTGGCGTCGACACGGCCACCCGGGAAGGCCACCTGTCCGGCGTGGCGGCTGAGTTGTTCGGTGCGCCGGGTGAGCACGATGTGCGCCTCGCCAGCCAGTTCGACCACCGGCACCAGCACCGCCGCCGGCACCAGCGGCGAGTCGCCGATCAGGTCGCGCATCATCGCGTGGTTCCATCCGGGCGCGCCCGGCGGATCGTCCAGCGAACGCAGGGCCGCGCGCACAGCGCCGCCGTGCGCCTTCATCCGGCAAAACCGCGCGACGGCAGGACCTCGCGCATCAGGCGCAGCCGCTCGTCGTGGCTCATGTCGCGCCAGCGCATGATCTCCTCGGCGCTGCGCCGGCAGCCCACGCACAGGCCGACCGCGTCCAGCCGGCAGACCTTCACGCAGGGTGTCAGGGGAGTGTCGCTGCTTGCGGGCAAGTCGCCGATCTTCATCCGCCCATGCTAGCGCAGCAGGCGGCGGCCGGGAGGGTCGACACGCGCATGCCTGGTCACTTGACCTTGAGCAGCTCGATCTCGAACACCAGCACCTCGTTGGGACCGATGCGCGGCAGCTGCCCACGCGCGCCATAGGCCTGCTGTGGCGGAATCCAGATCTTCCACTTGCCGCCCACGCGCATGCGCGGCAGCACGTCCTTCCAGCCCGGCAGCATGCGACTGACCGGGAAGGTGACCGGACGCTGGTGGGCATAGGAATTGTCGAATTCCATGCCGTTGATCAGCCAGCCGCGGTAATTGGCCACCACCGTGCTGTCGAGCGTCGGATGGGCGCCCTTGCCCTGCCTCAGCACCCGGTACTGCACGCCCGAAGGCAGCGTGACCACGCCGGCGCGTGTCTTGTTCTCGGCCATGAAATGCCGCGACTGGGCCGCGTTGCTTGCGGCCAGGCGCTTGTAGTTGGACTCGGCGCGCTGTTCCAGCTGCTGGCCGAGCAGGGACAGCTGCTCGCGCATCTGCGCCTGCGGCACGCGCGGCGCGCGGCCGGCATAGGCGTCACGCAGGGCCTTGACCAGGGTGTCGATGTCGAACGTGTCCTTGCCCTGCGCCACACGCATGCCGATCTGGTAACCGACCGCGTAGGACGCGCGAGCGCGGTCCAGGCCCGGCGCTGGGGTGGCGGCCTTGGTGGGCTTCTTCGGGGGATCCTGGGCGCCGGCCAGGGCCGACACCAACAGCAACGCAAGCAGGGCAAAGCGGGCCTTCATCGATGCAGCAACCTCGCAGGTCCGTCCGGATCAATCGGTTCATGGTATGCCATCGACGCGCCGCGAGGCACGCGGGGGCATCCCTGTGTTGTGATCGCAAGGCCGGCCCGTTGGTTCCCTCGCTGCTACCATGCGCGTCCTGCCCGCGTCGCACGAGCCGGCGCACCACCCCCGATCCACGGAGTCCGACCATGGCCTATCGCAACCTGACCACCCGCGACGAAGGCGGCGTGCGCACCATCACGGTCAACCGCCCCGACAAGCTCAACGCCCTCAACCACGAGACGCTGAACGAGCTGATGCTGGCCTTCAGCCAGGCCGCGCAGGACGATGCCGTGCGCGTGGTGGTGCTGACCGGCGCGGGTGACAAGGCGTTCGTCGCCGGCGCCGATATCGCCGAGATGCACGACTACACCCCGCTGCAGGCGCAGGCGTTCTCGCGCGTGGGCCAGGCGCTGATGCTGACCATCGAGCGTCTCGGCAAGCCGGTCATCGCGCGCATCCAGGGCTACGCACTGGGCGGCGGCATGGAGCTGGCCATGGCCTGCCACCTGCGCATCGCCTCCAGCAAGGCCAAGTTCGGCCAGCCGGAGATCAACCTGGGCCTGATCCCGGGCTTCGGTGGCACCCAGCGGCTGCTGCGCCTTGCCGGCCGCGGCGCCACCCTTGAACTTTGCCTGACCGGCAAGCAGATCGATGCCGCGCGCGCGCTCGAGCTGGGCGTGGTCACCGAGGTGGTCGAGCCCGGCCAGCTGGACGAGGCGGTCAACGACCTCGCCACGCAGCTGGCCGCCAGCGCGCCGCGCGCCGCGGCGGGTATCCTCGATGCCGTGCTCAGCGGCGGCGAATGCAGCATCGAACAGGGCCTGGACTACGAAAGCCAGGCCTTCGCCCTGTGCTTCGCCAGCGAGGACATGCGCGAGGGCACCGCGGCCTTCATGGAACGCCGCAAGCCCACGTTCAGCGGTCGCTGACGCCCTCCGGCGGCGACACCGACCGCGCCAGCCAGATCGTGCGGCCGCCGCAATCGGGATCCTCCACGCGGTGATCGAGCACCGCGAAGCCGTGCTCGCCGAGCAATTGCCGGTATTCCGCCGGTGCCAGGCTGGCGTGATAGAGCGTCTCGCCACGCAGCCGGCCCATCGCCTCGCCGTGGTGGGTGCCGCTGCTGAACATCAGCGGCGCACCCGGCACGGCGTGGCGCGAGAACACCGCGAACATCGCGCGCTGGTCGGCGTGCGGCAGATGGAAGAAGCTGTCCCAGGCCAGCACGCCGGCGAAGCGTCGCCCCAGGTCCAGTCCGCGCATGTCGGCATGCAGCCAGGTCTGACGGGGAAACGCCGCGCGGCACTGCGCGATCATCGCTGCCGCGCCGTCGACGCCGGTCACGTCGCGTCCCTGATCGATGAGCCAGGCGGCGACCGGACGACCGCAGCCGCAGCCAAGATCAAGCACGTCGCCCTGCATGGGCAGGCAAGAGAAGAACCGCCTCAACCAGGCTTCTTCGGGAAAGCCGCCAGCGACACGGTCGTCGCTCCACCCCTGCGCATGGCGCTGGTAGAGATCGAGAATGCGCGTGGCCGCCGCGGGCGCCGGACCGTCATCGCGAGGGTCCGGCGTGGAGCTCACTCGGACGGACCCCGGTAGCTCTTCTCGCCCGCCGTCACGCGGAAGCCGAGCCGGTTCTCCGGCGGCGCCAGCGGACAGGTCGCGTATGGGGTGAAGGCGCAGGGCGGGTTGTAGGCCTTGTTGAAGTCGATCACCACCGTGTCCGACCCGGGCTTGGGCGGGTCCAGGTACAGGAAGCGCGCCGCGCCATAGGTTTCCTTGCCGCTGGTCTTGTCGGCGAACACCAGGAAGTACTGCGTGTCGCCCGGCACCTCGATCACCGGCTCCACGCTGTAGGTGTGGCCCTGGTAGTCGAACTCCGCCTTGCCCGGCACCGGGTAGGTGTCGACGCCGCCGATCTCGTTGCCCATCTTCAGCTCGTGGTGCGGCTGGAACGGGATCCAGCGCGCGGTGACGCGCAGCGACGGATCGACCGGGAAATGATCCAGGCCGGCGAAATGCACGCGGGTCGGCGCCTGGCTGTCCTTCACCCGCAGCCCCTTGCGGCCGTTGCGCGTGACCAGATAGAACTCGGTGGTGCCGAAGCGCACCGTGGTGGGCTTGTCGTGGCTGTCGTCAAGCAGCGTGGCGCGACGCTGGTGCTTGCCGTCGATGGTGGCGTGCGCATCCGCCGCCAGCTCGAGGGTCACGGTGCCGTCCTTGTGCCAGTCCACCGTGCCCAGGTGGGCCGGCGCGCTCTCGATGACGATGGCGTTGTCCGCGGCGCTGCCGACGGTGTTGGCGCCCTCGTGCAGCCACGGCAGGCCGACCAGGCTCAGCCAGCCATACGGCGCGGTGAGGCTGGCCACGCGCTTGGCGCGCCACTGTTCGATCTTCTGGGTGTACGTAGTGGCGGAACCGGCTTGCACGGCGGTGACTCCGATCAGGGCGGCGAACATCAGGGTGGCGCGGAACATGGGCGGACCTCCAGCGACTGAAGGGGCAGTATAGCCTCGTGCGCGTGCCGGCCACGTCCAGGGTGGCGCGCATGGATGGCGAGTTCCATCGCCACGCGGCACACGCCCATGCAGCGCAGGCCGCGCGCGCCCCCCAAGGGCGGCCGGCCAGCGACCGGCGCGGGATCAGCGACCCCGGTTGAACAGACGATCCAGCTCGTGCATGCCCAGCTGCACCCAGGTCGGGCGCCCGTGGTTGCACTGGCCGGAACGCTCGGTGGCTTCCATGTCGCGCAGGAGCGCGTTCATCTCCGCCAGGCTCAGGCGCCGGCCGGCGCGCACCGAGCCATGGCAGGCCATCGTGGAAAGCAGCTCGTTTTCCATCTCCTCCAGCCGGCGCGAGCTGCCGTGCTGGGCCAGTTCGGCCAGCACGTCGCGGACCAGCGCGCCGACATCGGCGCCCTCCAGCAGCGCGGGTATGCGGCGCACGGTGACCTGGGTGGATCCGCTGCGCGAGAGTTCCAGCCCCCAGCCGGCCAGCGCCTCGGCGTGCTCCTCGGCCGCGTCGGCCTCGCGCGAGGCGACCGACAGCGCCAGCGGCACCAGCAGCATCTGCGTGCGCAGGCCGCTGGCGCCGCGGGCCTGCTTCATGCGCTCGTAGGTGATGCGCTCGTGCGCCGCGTGCATGTCCACCAGCACCAGGCCGTGCGCGTTCTCGGCCAGCACGAAGATGCTCTTGAGCTGTGCCAGCGCGTAGCCCAGCGGCGGGATGTCCTGGTCGTCGGACGCTTCGGGAAGTGCCTGCGGCGCCCGCTCGCCGATCAACGTGCGGTAGTCGTCCAGCGGCGCCTCGCCGGTGCGCAGGGCCAGGCCCGACTGACTGCGCCAGGCCCCGCCATGGCCGCCGCCGTAGCCCGGTGTCGCGCTCGCCATGGGGGCGCCCGCCGGGGCGCCCTCGCCCAGGGTGCCGGGCAGCGGCGCGACCGGCTGCGAGACGATGCTGCCGGCGCGCGTCTGCGCCAGCGCCTCGTGCAGGGTGCGGAAGAGGAAGTCGTGCACCAGACGCTGCTCGCGGAAGCGCACCTCGCTCTTGGCCGGGTGCACGTTGACGTCCACGCCGGAAGGATCGAGCTCCAGGAACAGCACGAACACCGGATGGCGGCCGTGGAACAGCACGTCCGCGTAGGCCTGGCGCACCGCGTGCGCGACCACCTTGTCGCGCACCATGCGCCCGTTGACGTAGAAATACTGCTGGTCGGCCTGGCTGCGCGCGGCGGTCGGCAGGCCCACCCAGCCCGACAGGTGCATGCCCGCGGCGTGGTGGTCGATGCGCAGGCAGGCCTCGGTGAAGGCCTCGCCCAGCACCTCGCCGGCCCGCGCCAGCGCCGCCTGCGCATCGGCGGCCGGTCGCAGCAGTCGCACCTGGCGACCGTTGTGGCCGAGCCGGAATTCGACCTCGGGGTGAACCAGGGCCAGGGTCTTGAGCAACTCGTCGATGCGACCGAACTCGGTACGCTCGGTACGCAGGAACTTGCGTCGCGCCGGCACGTTGTAGAACAGGTCGCGGACCTCCACGCTGCTGCCGGGCGGATGCGGCGCCGGCCGCGCCTCGCCCGGCTGTCCGCCGTCGACCTCGACCCGGAACGCGTGATCGCTGTCCGCCGTGCGCGAGGTCAGGGCGAAGCGCGAGACCGAGGCGATCGAGGCCAGGGCCTCGCCGCGAAAACCCATGGTGGCCACGCGCTCGAGATCGTCGAAACTGCCGATCTTGCTGGTCGCGTGCGAGGCCACCGCCAGCGGCAGCTGCGCGGGCGCGATGCCGCAGCCATCGTCGCGCACGCCGATGCGTCGCGCGCCGCCGGCCTCGATCTCCACCTCGATGCGCCGCGCGCCGGCATCCAGGCTGTTCTCGACCAGCTCCTTGACCACCGAAGCCGGCCGCTCGATCACCTCGCCGGCGGCGATCTGGTTGATCAGTTCTGGAGGCAGGGGGCGAATGTCGGGCATGACGGACTCGGGCGTTGCGAGTCGCCAAGGATAACAGTGAGCGAAGACCCGTCGACGGGCCGGATCAGCTGGTCGGAATGGCCAGGGTGCTGCCGGCGCGGACCATGTTGGAATCGAGGTTGTTGGCGTCCTTGATGGCGTCCACGCTGACCCCGTACTGATGCGCGATGCCCGACAGGGTCTCGCCGCTGTTGACGCGATGCACGTCCTTCACGTCGGCATCCGCGCTCGGCGCCGACTGCTTGGCCACCACCGGCGCGTCGGCGACCCTGATGCCGTGCTGGCGTGCCCACTGCTCGGCAAACCACGTGCCCGGGGGCGGCGTGGTGCGGAAATAGCTGCGCACGCCCTTCAGGATCGCCTCGGCCATCTTGCCGCGGTAACCCGGCGAACGCAGCAGGCGCTCGTCGTGGCGATTGCTGATGAAGGCCGTCTCGACCAGGATCGACGGCACGTCCGGCGAGCGCAGCACCACGAAGTTGGCGTGCTGCACCCGCGGCTTGTACAGCGGAATGATGCCCTTGAGCGCGCCCAGCACGTCATGCCCGACCTGCTTGCTGGCCTGCATGCTGGCGCCCTGCGACAGATCCAGCAGCACCGCCGCCAGGGTGTGGCTCTTGTCGTCCAGCGACACGCCGTCGCCGCCGATCAGGTCGGAGGCGTTCTCGGTGCGCGCCAGCCACTTGCTGGCCTCGCTCTGCTTGCCGTGCGTGGACAGCACCCACACCGAGGCACCGCGCGCGTCGCAATGGCGCGGGCAGGAGTTGGCGTGGATGGAAACGAACAGGTCCGCCTTGTGCGCGCGGGCGATCTCGAAACGCTTCTCCAGCGGCACGTAGTAGTCGCCGGTGCGCGTCAGCATCGCCTTCATGCCCGGCTGCTTGTCGATCAGCGCCGCCAGCCGCTTGGCGATGGCCAGCGTGGCGGTCTTCTCGTACAGGCCATGCGGGCCGCGCGCGCCGACATCCTTGCCGCCGTGGCCGGCATCGACGGCGACCAGTACCTTGCGCTCGCCGACCGGCGCGCGCAGCTTCGCCGGCGCCGAGGCCGCCGACGGGGAGGTCGGCTGCATGTCCAGCACCAGACGGTAGCCGTGACCGTCGGCGGGATCGAGCAGGAAGCTCTTGGGCGTGACGCTCGCCTTCATGTCCAGCACCACGCGCAGGCCGTTCTTGCCGTGGCGGCCGGTGCGCACATCCTGCAACAGCTCGCTGGCGTCAGGCGTCTCGAACCCGCTATCGAGCGCGGCGTCGGAAAAATCCAGCACCAGGCGATCGGGATGCTTCAGCTGGAACAGCTTGGGATCGGCCGGACCGGACAGGTCGAACACCGCGCGCACGTGCTGCGCATCGCCGGAAATGCGCATGGTCTTCACCTGCACCGGCGTGGCCGCGTGGGCCGCGGACACGACCAGACCCGCCGAAACGGCGAGCAGGAAACACCACAGTGGCCGACAAACTCCGCGCATGATGGGCTTGATACCCCAACCGGCGACGCGTTGCAAGACCTTTTTCCCTTTCGAATCCGTCACCTGCGGGCACTTTGTCAGAAGTTACCTTCGGTGGGAGGGCTGGCCAGGGCTCGGGCGAGACGCGATTTAACCTTTATTTTTCAATTGCTTAAATCGCCAAGCACGGCCCGGCCGCGCTCGCCGGATGCCGTGATCCGCAGCGCGCGCGCCTCGCCGCGATGCTCAAGGGAAACATCCAGGTCCGGCGCCGGCAACGCGCCCGCGCCGCGTTCGGGCCACTCCACCAGCACCAGCGCCTCGGGTTCGTAAAGCGCATCCAGGCCCAGCCATTCCAACTCGCCCGGATCGGCGATGCGGTACAGATCCAGGTGCCACGCGGGGCGGGCATCGGCCAGCGTGTAGGGCTCGATCAGGCTGTAGGTCGGGCTCTTGATCCGTTCGCCGGCATCCAGGGCCATCAGCACCGCGCGCGCCAGGGAGGTCTTGCCCGCGCCCAGGTCGCCATGCAGATAGATCACCAGGCCGCGTCCCGCGCAGGCGCGCGCCAGCCGACGACCGAAGGCCTCGGTGGCGGCCGGGTCGGCCAGTTGCACGTTCATGGTTTCATTCGGTGGCATGCAGCAACTCGCGCAGATGGGGAAACAGGTCCGAGGCCAGCAGACCGCGCTCGCCGCCCGCCCCGGCCGCCCGGTCGCCGGCGCGCGCATGCAGGGCGACGCCGAGGCAGGCGGCATCCCATGGCGTGAGTCCCTGCGCCAGCAGCGCGGCGATCACGCCGGTCAGCACGTCGCCCATGCCGCCGCCGGCCATGCCCGGATTGCCCCAGGGGCACACCGCGACGCGGCCCTCCGGCGCGGCCACCAGGCTACCGCTGCCCTTGAGCACGGCCACGACATCGAAGCGCGTCGCCAACGCACGCGCGGCCGAGAAACGATCCTTCTGCACCTCGTGGGTGGTGATGCCGAGCAATCGCGCGGCCTCGCCCGGATGCGGCGTGATCACGGCGTCAGGCCCGATCGACCGGGGTTGCGCGGCCAGCAGGTTCAGGGCATCGGCATCGAGGACGCGGCATGCGTCGCTTCCAAGGGCCGCCTGCCATACCGCGCGCCCCCATTCACCCTGGCCAAGGCCCGGCCCCAGCGCCAGCACGTCGGCCCGCGCCAGCAGCGGCTGCAGATCGACCTGGTCCTCGACCGCGTGGGCCATCAGTTCCGGCCGCGCCGCGACCAGCGCCGGCACGTGCGCGCGCCGGGTGGCGACGCTGACCAGGCCCGCGCCACAGCGCAGGGCGGCCTCGCCGCACAGACGCACCGCGCCGCCCATGCCCAGGTCCCCGCCCAGCGCCAGCACATGGCCGTGATCGCCCTTGTGGCTGTTGCGGGCACGCCTCGGCAGGGTCGGGCCGATCGCCATCAGCATGGCGTCGGGCGCGCCGATCGAGGCCGGCGGATCCGGCAGATCCAGGCGCTCCAGGTGCAGCGATCCGCAATAGTCGGCGGCATCGCCGGTGAACAGGCCGCGCTTGTGCGCGACGAAGCTGACGGTGACCGTGGCGCGCACGCTCGGCGCGTGCGCCTGGCCGCTGTCGGCGTCCAGGCCCGACGGCACGTCCAGCGCCAGCACCGACCGCGCGCCGGCATTGACCCGCTCGATCAGGTCGGCGGCCGCGCCGCGCGGGGGACGGGCCAGGCCGGTGCCGAACAGTCCGTCGACCCACACGTCGGCATCGTCCAGCGCCACCGCGTCGGACGCGGCGACGACCTCGCCACCGGCGTCGACGAAGGCCTGCCGCGCGCGCGCGGCATCGTCGGAACCCGCGCCCCCCAGCGCCACCGCCCGCACCGCCAGGCCACGCTCGAGCGCCAGCGCCCCGAGCAGCCAGGCGTCGCCGCCGTTGTTGCCCGGCCCGCACAGCAGGCACAAACGGCGCGCCCGCGGCCAGTGCGCCAGCAGCACACCCAACGCGGCCTCGGCGGCGCGCTGCATCAGCTCGAAACCGGGCACGCCCAGCGTGTCGATGGCATGACGATCCATCGCCCGCACCTGGGCGGTGGTGTACAGCGCGCGGTCGAAGGGCAGGCTCATGCGGCGGAAGTGACGCGAAACATGCGCGAAGCCTAGCAACGAACGCATCGGCACAGCGAGCACTACAATGCCCGCATGTCCGCCCTGCCCGACCACATCGAGCCGCACGCGCTCGTCGCCGACATGCGCCGCTGGGCGCGCGAACTCGGCTTCGACGCACTGGGCGTGGCCGGCACCTCGCTGGCACGCGACGAGGCGCACCTGGAGGACTGGCTCGACCAGGGCCTGCACGGCGAGATGGCCTACATGGCCCGGCACGGCACCAAGCGCAGCCGGCCGCAGGAACTGCAGCCGGGCACGCAGCGGGTGATCTGCGTGCGCATGAACTACCTGCCGCAGGACATCGAGGCCGCCTGGCGCGTGATCGAGGACCCCGGGCGCGGCTACGTGGCGCGCTATGCGCTCGGTCGCGACTACCACAAGCTGATGCGCCACCGCCTGCAGAAGCTCGCCGACCGCATCACCGAGGCGGTCGGCCCGTTCGGCTACCGCGCCTTCGTCGATTCCGCGCCGGTGCTGGAAAAGGCCCTGGCGCGCGACGCCGGACTGGGCTGGATCGGAAAGCACACACTGCTGCTGGACCGCCAGGCCAGCTCCTGGTTCCTGCTCGGCGAACTGTTCACCGACCTGCCGCTGCCGCTGGATGCGCCGGCCAGCGCCCACTGCGGCACCTGCTCGCGCTGCATCGACGTGTGCCCGACGCAGGCCATCACCGGCCCCTACCGGCTCGACGCGCGACGCTGCATCTCCTACCTGACCATCGAGCTGAAGGGACCGATCCCGGAGGATCTGCGCGCGGCGATGGGCAATCGCATCTTCGGTTGCGACGACTGCCAGCTGGTGTGCCCCTGGAACAAGTTCGCGCGACTCGCCAGCGAGCCGGATTTCGCCCCGCGCCATGCACTGGACGGCACACGCCTGGTGGAACTGTTCGCCTGGAGCGAGGACGAGTTCCTGCGCCGCACGGAAGGCATGGCCATCCGTCGCACAGGCTACACCGGCTGGTTGCGCAACATCGCGGTGGCGCTGGGCAACGCGCCATCCTCGCCGTGCGTCATCGAGGCGCTGACGACGCGCGCCGGGCATCCGTCGGCGCTGGTGCGTGAACACGTGGACTGGGCCCTGCGCCAGCACGCGCGGGACTGAACCTCACACCCCGATCAGCCACCCGGGCATGCGCTCGGGCGCGCCGCGCCAGCCGCGCTCGCGCAGGCACTGCATGATCTGCGCATGCGACGGCCGGATGTCGTATTCACTCTTCAGGACCATGTGCGCCCAGCCTTCGCGCTCCAGTTCGGGCACGTGCGGCTCCACCTGGTCGATGCGGCCGAACAGCAGCATGCCGCGCGGCGAACCGAACCCCTCGATCCACAGGTCGGCCACCAGGCACTTGGCCGAGGGCAGCAGCACCACGCGCCACGGGGTGACGTTCAGTTCAAGTTCGCGCGCGGAATCGCGCCACGCCTGGATGAATCGGCTGCCGGCCATGCGGGGGCCCCTGACGGTACGCCCCTAGTACACGGGGCCGCCGCGAGGATTGCAAGCGCCGTTTTCGGGAATCGTGCACATCCGCGCACGGCGCGGGTCAGGCCGCCTGCTTGGGAATGGCGGTATTGGTGTGGGTGATGCGGTTGTCGGCGTCGACGTACACCAGCTGCGGCTTGTAGTCGGCCAGCTCGGCCTGGTCCAGGCCGACGAAGGCGGCGATGATGATCAGGTCGCCGGCCTGGGCGCTGCGCGCGGCACTGCCGTTGACGGAGATGATGCCCGAGCCTTCCTCGGCGCGCAGCGCGTAGGTCACGAACCGCTGGCCGCTGTTGATGTTCCAGGCATGAATCTGCTCGTACTCGCGGATGCCAGAGGCATCGAGCAGGTTGCCGTCGATGGCGATCGATCCCTCGTAGTGCAGCTCCGCGTGCGTCACGGTGGCGCGGTGGATCTTGGCCTTGAGCATGTTCAGGTGCATGACGTCGCCTCGACGGGTGCGGGTCGGGAAAAACGCGCATTATAGCGGCTGCGCGTGGCGCCTGCCGCCCGCTTCCGGCCGCGTTCAGTCCAGCAGCAGGTTGTCGATCAGGCGGGTGCCGCCCAGTCGCGCGGCGATCAGCGCCACCAGGCCCTCGCGCTCGCCGGGTTCGGGCCGCGAGAGGTCGGCGCTGCGGCGCACCGCGGCGTAGTCGGGCTCGAAGCCCAGCGCCTCCAGGCGCTTTCGCGCGGCGCGCTCGACCGCGGTCGCGCTGCGGCCCTCGGCAACCTCCCCGCGCATCCACTCTAGGGTCTGGTGGATGCCGGTCGCGCGGCGACGTTCGTCGGCCGACAGATACTGGTTGCGCGAGCTCATCGCCAGGCCGTCCGCCTCGCGCACGATCGGCGCGGCCAGCACGTTGACCGGCAGGCCCAGGTCGCGCACGAAGCGCTCGATCACGCGCAACTGCTGGAAATCCTTCTGCCCGAACACCGCCACGTCCGGCTGCACCATGTTGAACAGCTTGCACACCACCGTCGCCATGCCGTCGAAATGGCCGGGGCGATGCGCGCCCTCGAGGGTGGCGGTCAGGCTGGGCACCTTGACCTGCACGGCGTCCTCGGTGCCGAACGGGTACATGACTTCCACGCCGGGCGCGAACAGCAGGTCGCAGTCGTGATCGGCCAGGCCGGCCTGGTCCCGGACCAGGGTGCGCGGGTAGCGCTCGAAATCCTCGCCGGGGCCGAACTGCGTCGGGTTCACGAACACGCTGGCGACGACCCGGTCGCAACGCGCGCGCGCCTGCTTGAGCAGGGAGTAGTGCCCCTCGTGCAGGTTGCCCATGGTCGGCACCAGGCCCACGGCCTGGCCGCTGGCGCGCCAGCCCCGGATGACGGCGCGCAGCGCCGGAATTTCGGTCACGGTCTGCATGCTGGAAGGAGGTCCTTTTCCTCAGTACTGATGCTCGGGTCCGGGGAAGCGCCCGGTGCGCACCTCGTCGGCGTAGGTACGCATGGCCTCGACCACCGAACCCCGCCCCGCCAGGAAATCCTTGCTGAATTTCGGCCGCTTGCCCGGCGTGATGCCAAGCATGTCATAGACCACCAGCACCTGCCCGTCGGTGTCCGCGCCGGCGCCGATGCCGATGGTGGGAATACGCAAATCGCGGGTGATCCGGGCCGCCAGTGCCGCCGGAACCGCTTCCAGCACCAGCACGTCGGCGCCGGCCGCGGCGACGGCGTGCGCTTCGGCCAGGATCCGCTCGGCCACATCGTGCTCGCGACCCTGCACGCGATAGCCGCCCAGCCGGTGCACGGACTGCGGCGTCAGGCCCAGGTGCGCGCAGACCGGCACGTTGCGCTCGACCAGTGCCTCGATGACGCCGCACACGTGGCCGGCGCCCTCCAGCTTCACCATCGCCGCGCCACCTTCGGCCATCAGCCGGCGCGCCGCTTCCAGGGCATGCCCGGGGTCGCGATCGGACATGAACGGAAGATCCGCCACCAGCAGCGCGCGCGACAGCCCGCGCGACACGGCCGCGGTGTGGTACACCGCCTGGTCCAGGGTCACCGGCAGGGTACTGGCGTGGCCCTGCACCACCATGCCCAGGGAGTCGCCGACCAGCACCATGTCCACGCCCGCCTCGTCGGCACGCGCGGCAAAGCTGGCGTCGTAGGCCGTCAGCATGACGATCTTGCGGCCTTCGGCCTTCATGGCGCCCAGGCCCGGCACGGTGACGGGTTTCGGCGCGGGGTCGGCATTCTGGGTGTACACGTGGAAACGTTCTCCGGATGACGCGTGACGGAAGCTTGCGGCGGGGCGTTGGGCCCCGCGAATTCATGGGGTCGCGGGCAACCGCTTGCAAGCACGGGAGTCGAGGCGTTCGAGCAGCGCATCCACCCGCCCCTGCCCCGGCACCTCAAGCCGCGGCGCCAGCTCGGCCAGCGGCAACAGCACGAAGGCGCGCTCGGCCATGCGCGGGTGCGGCAGGGTCAGGCCGGATTCCTGCAGCGTACGGTCAGCGTACAGCAACAGATCCAGGTCCAGGATGCGCGGACCCCAGCGATGTCCGTCGCGTCGGCGCCCGGCCGCCTGCTCGACGGCCAGCAGGGCCTGCATCAGGGCCGCCGGAGCCAGCGTCGTGTCCAGCTCGGCCACGGCATTGATGAAGTCGGGTTGGTCGGTGACGCCCCAGGGCGGCGTGACATACAGGGACGAACGGCGCAGCAGCTGCGTCTGCGGCAGGGCCGCCAGCGCCGCGAAGGCGGCGTTGACCTGTGCTTGCGGGTCGTCCTGGTTGCTGCCCAGGGCCACGAAGGCACGCATGCCTCACTCCGCCTTGCTGTCGCCCGAGGTCTTGCGGCCACCCCGGCGACGGCGGCGGCGCTTGCGTGCGGGCGCCGGCGAGCGCGCGGTGGTGCCCAACTGGGTGGCCAGCTCGCCTTCCGGCGTCTGCTGGGCCGAGGTCCACCACTGCCCCAGCTCGCGGATCTCCTCCGACTCGCCCGCGCGCAGCAGCAGGAAATCGTAGGCGGCGCGGAACCGTGGGTGCTCGAGCAGACGGAACACCCGCTTGCGCGTGCGCTGGGTCAGCCGCGGCTGCAGCGTCCAGATTTCTTCCATCATGTGGGTGAAGCGGCGCGGAATCGCCACGTGCTCGGCCTGCGCGGCCACCACGCGGTGGGCGGCGCGCTGCCAGGCGATGGACGGCGCCATGCCGTCCTCGATCAGGGCCAGGGCCACTTCGCGCACCTCGCCCCACAGCAGGACCGCGAACAGGAAGGCCGGCGTCACCGGCTTGTCCTCGGCCACCCGCGCATCGGTGTTGGCCATGCCCTGCTCGATCATGTCCAGCAAGCGCCGTGTCGCCGGCATCCAGCGCCCGCGCGGTGGCCGGGAACAGCGGCGCCAGCAGGCCATGGTGGCGCAGGGTGCGGAAGCTCTCGAGCGCATGCCCGGCCATGAACATCTTCAGCGATTCGTCGAACAGGCGCGCCGGCGCGGCCTGCTCCAGCAGCGGCGCCAGCTCGGCGAACGGCGCGGCGGCGGAGGGGTGGATGTCGAAGTCCAGCTTGGCGGCCAGGCGCGCGGCGCGCAGCATGCGCACCGGGTCCTCGCGGTAGCGCGTCTCCGGGTCGCCGATCAGGCGCAGCACCCGGTCCTGCAGGTCCTGCATGCCACCGACGTCGTCGAGCACGCTGAAATCGGCGATGTCGTAGTACATCGCGTTGACGCGGAAGTCGCGGCGCATCGCGTCTTCCTCGATGCTGCCCCAGATGTTGTCGCGCACGATCCGCCCATCGACGATGTGGCGATCGCCGTCGCCGGACTCGCCCGTGCCGCGGAAGGTGGCCACCTCGATGATCTCGCGGCCGAACACCACGTGCGCCAGACGGAACCGGCGGCCGATCAGGCGGCAGTTGCGGAACAGCTTGCGCACCTGCTCCGGAGTCGCGTCGGTGGCGATGTCGAAGTCCTTGGGCTGGCGCCCGAGCAGCAGGTCGCGCACCGCCCCGCCGACCAGCAGCGCGCGGAAGCCGGCTTCGTGCAATCCGTAGAGCACGCGCAGGGCGGCCTTGCTGATGTGACGGCGGGAGATGCTGTGCTGGTCCCGCGGAATGACATGCGGGCCGTGGACGGGGTCGGTCGGTATTTCGTGATTCAAGCGGTCGGCTTCCTCGAAGCTCCGTGGGCATTGCCCGAAGGCACATTTCCGTTATACTACCGCGCCTCGCGCCATTGCGCTCCCTTCGTCTAGTGGCCTAGGACACCGCCCTCTCAAGGCGGGAACACGAGTTCGAGTCTCGTAGGGAGCGCCACTTATTCTTTGCGATCATCCCTGATCGCCGTAACAGCAGCTTCGCGGCCAGCGTCTCGATGGTCGATTCTCTGGGGCGTACGAGCGGCCATCCCTGGCCGCACTGCTCGAGAAGCGTCGCCCGGATCCTCCCTGCGAACATCCCGAAAAGCATCCTTCCGGGTCATGGCGAGCGGCACGGTTCCCGCTCGCGAGTCGGCACCGGAAGCGGCCGCCCGTGGCCGCACTGCTCGAGACGCGTCGCCCGGATCCTCCCTGCGAACATCCCGAAAAGCGTCCTGCCGGGTCATGGCGAGCGGCACGGTTCCCGATCGCGGTCGGCATCTGGAAGCGGCCGCCCATGGCCGCACTGCTCGAGAAGCGTCGCCCGGATCCACTTCACGGACGTTCGAACTGCCTCCGGTTCGCGGCAAACATGTGGAACCCTTCGGCCGTGATGTGCGCGATCGGCCCTGGTCGCATCAGTGGACGATTCCTGGCGAGTTTGGGATCATGGCCGTCTGACAGAGCACCAGAGCCGGCCATCCGTGGCCGCACTTCTCGACAGCGTCGTCGCAGCCAACATCCGGGAACTAATTCCATGACCTTTGTCGTCGTCGACAACTGCATCAAGTGCAAGTACACCGATTGCGTCGAGGTGTGCCCTGTCGATGCCTTCCACGAAGGCCCCAACTTCCTCGCCATCAACCCGGACGAGTGCATCGACTGCACGCTGTGCGAACCGGAATGCCCGGTCAATGCGATCTTCCCCGAGGACGATGTCCCCGCGGGCCAGGAGCATTTCACCGCCCTGAACGCGGAACTGTGCGAAACCTGGCCGGTGATCACCGAGCGCAAGGATGCCCCGGCGGATGCCGCCGAGTGGGAAAACAAGCCCAACAAGCTGCCGCTGCTGGAACGCTGACCGCGTACCGTCCGGGCAGCGGACACGAAAAAAGCCGCCCGCGGGCGGCTTTTAGCTGATCGACCCGAGGGACTTCCGGATCAACCGCCGAGGCGCGACTTCAGCGCATTCATCAGCTTGGCGACCTGCTGCGGGTCGCCGGAGGCACGCACTTCGCTGCCGCCGCCCGCGGCCGGCATCACCCGCACCGTCACGTTGGCCACCGGCTCGCCGGAACCACCGCTGCCCGCGGTGCCATCCGCGCCCTGCGGATTCTGCGCGTTGCTGAAGTGGCGCTGCAGGAAGCCCTGGCTGGACCCGATCTTGATCTTCGAGTCCATCGCCACCTGGTAGGTGTGGTCGTTGTCACTCTGCGAAACGACGCTGCCGATATCGCCGTTGCCCAGAGCCAGGCCGACCCGCTTGTAGGCGCTGTCGACATCGCCGTTCAGATGCAGCGCGTCGCGCGTGGAAGCCGTCGCCGCCTCCTCGTGGTCGGCGTTGACGGTGGGGATGGCCAGGGCTTCGCTGACATTCGGGCGATCCAGCTGCGGCGGGATCTCCAGCGGATTTTCCTGCCGGGCCTTCTTCCAGGTCTTGTCCGAATGGAACAGGCCGCATCCGGACAGCATCAGGGTGCCCAGCACCATGGCGACGATGATTTTCTTCATGAGTTTATCCGTTGCAATTCGATTCAGTCCGCAAGCGCGGGCGCAAGACGGGCCAGTGTATCGCGGATGGCGTCCCGCGCCGAGGCGTCATCCAGGACTTCCAGCGGAAGCCGCAGGCTGCCGTCGCCGATGCCGAGCATCGACAACCCGGCCTTGACCGGGATCGGGTTGGGCGCGCAAGCCAGCGCGGCCAGCAACGGCGCCAGGTCCCGGGCATGCTGCCGGGCCGTGTCCGCGTCACCCGCCGTCGATGCATCGCACAGGGCGCGGAAGGCCGCCGGCACCAGGTTGACCACCACCGAGATGGTGCCCGCGGCGCCGGCCAGCATCGCCTCGGCGGCACTGTCGTCGTCACCGGAGAGATAGACGAAATCCGCGCGCGCAAGTTCCGCGATCGCATGGATGCGCTCGGGCGTGGCGACGGCCTCCTTGAGACCGATGATGCGCTCGTGCTCGCGCAGCCGCGCCACGGTATCCGGCTGCATGTCGCAGGCGGTGCGCGTGGGCACGTTGTAGAGGATCACCGGCAGGTCGCCGCGTTCGGCCACCTCGGTGAAATGGCGCACCAGGCCGTGCTGGGTCGGACGCACGTAGTACGGCGTCACCACCAGGGCGGCATCGGCGCCCAGCGAGGCGGCATGGCGCGTCAGGTGCACGGTCTCGTCGGTGCCCGCCGCGCCGGTGCCGGCGATCACCGGCACCCGGCCGTCCACCCGCTCGACCGCGAATGTCAGCAGGCGACTGTACTCGTCCGGTTCCAGGAAATGCGCCTCGCCGGTCGATCCGGCCACCACCAGCGCCTGGGTCCCGCCCTCGATCTGGTACTCGATCAGGCGCGCGAAGGCGTCGAGATCGACCTCGCCGGCGGCCCGGAACGGCGTCGCCAGGGCACAGATGCTGCCGTGTGGTTTCACTGCATGAACTCGCGGAAGGAAACGTCGGCGATGTTACTTGCGGCCTTGTCTCGCGGGCAAGTAAGCTCGGAGCAGGCGCCGCCAACAGCGGTGGCGCCGGCTCAACCCAGGTGCCCATGGTCTTGAACCAAAGCAACGCACAGCGTCCCGGCGGTGAAAACCAGTTGCTCGTGCAGACGCTGTCGCCGTCCTCGCGCTCGCCCCTGATGTCCCTGGTCCGCCGCATCGCCGATGCCGGCTGCAATCTCGCCGACACCCGCGTGTCCACGCTGGGCAACGACGTGTGCGTGATCCTGCTGGTGCAGGGCAGCTGGGACGCGGTGGCCAAGCTGGAATCGGCGCTGGACAAGCTCGCCCGCGACAACGGCGAACTGCACCTCGTGCATTACCGCACCCAGCCGCGCGGCATGCAGGCGCACCTTCTGCCGTACATGGTCGAGATCGTCGCCGCCGACCGCAGCGGCGTGCTGGCCGAGGTCATCGAATTCTTCGTCCACAACGGCATCAGCATCGAGCAGCTCAACTCGATGCGCTACCAGGCCATGCAGACCGGCGCCGGCATGTTCCAGGCGCAGATCACCGTCGGCATTCCCGCCGACAGCCACATCGCCAGCCTGCGCGACGACTTCCTGGAGTTGTGCGACCGCCTCAACCTGGACGCCATCATGGATCCGGTGAAATTCTGAACTGCAACACGAGGAGCACGCGATGATCGAAGTCGGCAAGAACGCACCCACCCTGGAAGGCGCCACCGGCGACGGCGGCACCCTGTCGCTGAAGGCGCTGCGCGGCAAGTGGGTCGTCGTCTACTTCTATCCCAAGGACAACACCCCCGGCTGCACCACCGAGGCCGGCGACTTCCGCGACCTGTACGCGACCTTCAAGCGCCGCGGCGCCGAGATCGTCGGCGTGTCGCGCGACTCGGTGAAATCGCACGCCAACTTCGCCGCCAGGCACGAGCTGCCCTTCCCGCTGGTCTCCGATCCGGACGAGACCTGGTGCAAGGCCTTCGACGTGATCCACGAGAAGAATCTCTACGGCAAGGTGCACATGGGCGTGGTGCGCAGCACCTTCCTGATCGACCCGGACGGCAAACTGCAACACGAATGGCGCAAGGTGAAGGTTGCCGGACACGCCCAGGCCGTACTGGACGAAATTCCCACGAAGTGAACACCCCGACTCTCCATCGACCTGCCTGCCGCGGCCCGATCCGCGCGCGGGCCGCGTCGTGCTGCCCGTTTACCACCACCTGCGAGGTTCGTGCATGACCCGAGGCAAGCGCATCTACGCCCTGGACACCAACGTGCTGCTGCATGACCCGACCGCCCTGTTCCGCTTCGAGGAACACGACGTGTTCATCCCCATGACCGTGCTGGAGGAACTGGACGAAAAGAAGAAAGGCGGTTCGGAAGTGGCACGCAACGCGCGCCAGGCCAGCCGTTTCCTCAACGAGCTGATCGAGCGCGGCAACGGCGCCAGCATCGCCGAGGGCCTGGAGCTGGTCAGCCCGCAGGGCCTGAACCTGCGCCGTGACGACAAGGTCGGCCGCCTGCACTTCCAGCAGCGCGCCGAACGCACCAACGGCAAGGCCGACAACCAGATCCTGGCCGCCGTGGAGGAACTGCGCCAGCAGCATCCGGACACGCCCGTGGCGCTGGTGACCAAGGACATCAACCTGCGCATCAAGGCGACCATCGCCGGGATCCACGCCGAGGACTACGAGAACGACCGCGCGCTGGACGATTTCTCCCTTCTGTACACCGGCTCGACCGAACTGCCCGGGGACTTCTGGGACCGCCACCCCGAACTGCGCTCGTGGACCGAGAAGGGTCGCACCTGGTACGAGGTCGCGCCGGGCGAGGACGAGTCGTGGCACCCCAACCAGTGCCTGTACCTGCCCGGCGACAACAGCGTCGAGCTGCGCGTGATCGAGGTCGCCGAGGACAAGGCGAAGATGGTGCTGATGGACGACCACGCCCACGCCAACCACAACGTCTGGGGCATCGCCGCGCGCAACCGCGAGCAGAACTTCGCCCTCAACGTGCTGATGGACCCGGAGATCGACTTCGTCACCCTGCTCGGCAACGCCGGCACCGGCAAGACCCTGATCACCCTGGCCGCCGGCCTGGCCCAGGTGATGGACCAGCAACGCTACCGCGAGATCATCATGACCCGCGCCACGGTCTCGGTGGGCGAGGACATCGGCTTCCTGCCGGGCACCGAGGAAGAGAAGATGACGCCGTGGATGGGCGCGCTGACCGACAACCTGGAAGTGCTCACCAACGCCGAGGAAGGCGGCAGCTGGGGCCGCGCGGCCACCAACGACCTGCTGGCCTCGCGCATCAAGATCCGCTCGATGAACTTCATGCGCGGGCGCACCTTCCTCAACCGCTACCTGATCATCGACGAGGCGCAGAACCTCACCTCCAAGCAGATGAAGACCCTGATCACGCGCGCCGGCCCCGGCACCAAGATCGTATGCCTGGGCAACGTCGAGCAGATCGACACGCCGTACCTGACCGAGACCACCTCGGGCCTGACCTACGCCGTGGACCGCTTCAAGGACTGGCCGCACTCGGCGCACGTGACGCTGCGCCGCGGCGAGCGCTCGCGGCTGGCCGACTTCGCGGCCGAGGCGCTTTAGAACGGGACCCGGGACCCGGGACCCGGGGCTCGGGGCTCGGGACTCGGGACTCGGGACTCGGGACTCGGGACTCGGGACTCGGACTCGGGACTCGGGGCTCGGGGCTCGGGGCTCGCCGCTCGCCGCTCGCCGCATCCGGAGCGTAAACTAGGCGGCACCGATCCTCGCCCACCCCTGCGCCCCATGCCCCTCACCCCGCGCCTGATCCTGTTCCTCGTGTTCGCCGTGTTCGTGCTGTGCGTGCTGGCGGTGCACCTGCGCGGCCGCGCGAAGCTGCGCTTCGACCGCCAGCTGGTGGATCACTCGGCGCTCTTCGCACCGTACAACCTGTTGATGTACGCGTTCTCGGCGGTGCCCGCGCGCCCTATACTCGACCGTGCGGGCTTCCCGCAACTGGACCTGCTGAAGGACCACTGGAAGGACATCCGCGAGGAAGCGGCGCACCTGTTCGACCAGGGCTTCATCCGCGCCGCGGAAAAGAAGAACGACGCCAGCTTCAACTCCTTCTTCAAGCAGGGCTGGAAGCGGTTCTACCTGAAGTGGTACGGCGAGCCCCTGCCCTCGGCCGAGGCGCTGTGCCCGAGGACGGTGGAACTGCTGAACCGCCTGCCCGACGTCAAGGCGGCGATGTTCGCCCTGCTGCCGCCGGGCAGCAAGCTCAACCCGCACCGCGACCCGTTCGCCGGCTCGCTGCGCTACCACCTGGGCCTGATCACGCCCAATTCCGAGGACTGCCGCATCTTCGTCGACGGCCAGGTGCACGCCTGGCGCGACGGCGAGGACGTGGTGTTCGACGAGACCTACGTGCACTGGGCCGAGAACAGGACCGACCAGACCCGCGTGATCCTGTTCTGCGACGTGGTGCGCCCGCTGCGCACGCGCCTGATGCAGGGCTTCAACAAGCCGCGTCAGCGCCTTCATGGGCCGCATCACCGCCTCGCCCAACGAGGAGACCGACAGCACCGGCCTGCTCAACCGCCTGTACGCGCTCAACCACAGCTTCGGCCAGCGCAACAAGGCCCTCAAGCGCCGCTGGCCGCGGACCTTCCGCGCCGTCAAGTACGCGCTGATCGTGATCGTGCTGTGGGCCATCTTCCTGGCCCCGCGCCCGTTCGCCTGAGCCGCGCATGGCCGCGCTGTCGCCGTTCCACCTGGCCTTCCCGGTCGACTCGCTGGAAAAGGCGCGCGCCTTCTACGGCGACCTGCTGGGCTGCCCCGAGGGCCGCTCGTCCGACGCATGGGTGGACTTCGATTTCTTCGGCCACCAGATCGTCGCCCACCTGGCGCCGGACAGCCGGCGTGCGCCATCACAACGCGGTGGATGGCGACGCCGTGCCGGTGCCGCATTTCGGCGTGGTGCTGGACATGGCCGACTGGCAGGCCCTGGCCGAACGCCTGCGCGATGCCGAAACGCGCTTCGTGATCGAACCGCACACCCGCTTCGCCGGCCAGCCCGGCGAGCAGGCCACGATGTTCCTGCTCGACCCCTGCGGCAACGCGCTGGAGTTCAAGGCGTTTGCAGACCGCAGCCAGCTGTTCGCTCGCTGATCCATCCGCCGTATCCGGCCGTCCCACCGCAGGACGGACCCTGTCCACCGACTTTACGGGTCCGCCCGGAGCCTGAGCCTCCGCACGACCCGGCGGGAGGGGTTGAGCCGCACAACTGAGGCGTCACCCCCGCAACCCGGACAAGCGAAGCGCTTCCGGGGCATCATCATCCATGTCCGCAAACGCCACATCTGGAAAACCCCGGATGCGGCCTGCGGCCTTATCCGGGCTACGGGCTGACAACGCGCAACGCATGCCCTGGCCACCGACGTCGGTCCATCACCGTAACCCGGTCAAGTGGGGCACCAAGGTCCGCGCCTCCATGAAAAAAAGGCGGAGACCTCGGTCTCCGCCCGTTGCAAGACATCATTTCTGCCTCACAGGTCCTTCTTGCAGAAGTACCAGTCGGTGCACTCGTAGCCTTCGTGAATACGCTTCTCGGCGTCTTCGGCCGTGCCCGGCGGGGGCACGATGACCTTCTCGCCCGGCTGCCAGCCCTCCGGCGTGGCTACGGCGTTCTTGTCCGAGGTCTGCAGTGCCGTGACCAGGCGCACGAACTCGGAAATTGAACGGCCATTGGTCATCGGATAGTAGACCATGGCGCGCAGGATGCCCTTGTCGTCGATAACGAAAGTGGCGCGTACAGCCGAAGTATCGGCGGCTCCCGGGTGGATCATGCCGTAGGACCGGGCGACCTTCATGCTCAGGTCCTCGATGATCGGAAACGGGATCTCGACGCCGAACTTCTCCTTGATGTTGCGCACCCAGGCGACGTGCGAGTAGTAGCTGTCGATGGACAGTCCCAGCAGCTCGCAATTGAGCTTCTGGAACTCCGGGTGGGCCTTTGCGAAGGCCATGAACTCCGTGGTGCATACCGGCGTGAAATCGGCCGGATGGGAGAACAGCACCAGCCACTTGCCCTTGTAATCCGAAAGCTTGCGGACGCCATGCGTGGTCTTGGCCTCGAAGTCCGGTGCCGGCGCGTTCAGCTGCGGCATGCCCGGGTTCTGGATCTGGTTTTCGTGGTTCATGAGGTTGCTCCTGGAAGGTGGGTTGCAGGGACGGGCTTCACGACACCTATATTAGATCTTTATAATATTTATTCCAGGCAATATTTCCTATCCATTCGATAGCCTATGCCTATTGAATTACCGGTTCGCCGATACGGAGATTCCCCACCACGAGCGCCACCTGCAGCCCACCCCGCGCCACACCAGGCCAGGCGGGCGATGAGAGCAGCACCGTCCAGAACAGAACGTTGACCGGCACGGCAACCGCATCGACGGCAATGCATCGTTGTCGAGTGCGGATGCACACCTGCCACGCCCTGAGTCGTGCAACGGGCTCGAGCCCTTCCCCGGCGGGAACCGGGACAGCGCACCGCCGCCAACACGCGCAACGGCTAGACCGTGCCACCGCCGGACACGAAAAAGGCCGCGGATCGCTCCGCGGCCTTTTCGTATTCGCGCGATGGCGGAAGCGGCTCAGCCCTTCACGCGCTCCACCAGTGCGTCGGCGAAGGTTTCCGTGCTGCCCTTGCCGCCCAGGTCCGGCGTGGTGCGGTCGGCGGCGGCGAGGGTCTCGCGGATGGCGGTGCGGATCTTCGTGCCCTTCTCGACCATGCCCAGGTGATCGAGCATGTCGGCCGCGGCCAGCAGCAGCGCGCAGGGATTGGCCACGCCCTTGCCGGCGATGTCCGGAGCCGAGCCGTGCACGGCCTCGAAGATGGCCGCCTCGGCGCCGATGTTGGAGCCCGGGGCCAGGCCCAGGCCACCGACCAGGCCGGCGCACAGGTCGGAGATGATGTCGCCGAACAGGTTGGTGGTGACGATCACGTCGAACTGCTCCGGACGCATCACCAGCTGCATGCAGGTGTTGTCCACGATCAGCTCGTTGAACTCGATCTCCGGATATTCCTTGGCGATCTCGCGCGCCACGTTCAGGAACAGGCCCGACGTGGTCTTCATGATGTTGGCCTTGTGCACCGCGGTGACCTTCCTGCGGCCCTTGCTCCTGGCCATCTCGAAGGCGTAGCGCACGATACGGGTGGAGCCGCGGCGGGTGTTGCGCACCATCGAGGTCGCGGTCTCGCCGTCCTCGGACAGCGTCTGGCCCTCGGCCATGTACGCGCCCTCGGTGTTCTCGCGCACGGTGATGATGTCGATGTTGTCGAAGCGCGCCTTGGTGCCGGGGAAGCTGATCGCCGGACGCACGTTGGCGTAAAGGTCGAAGTGACGGCGCAGCTGCACGTTGATCGAGGAGAAGCCGCCGCCGACCGGCGTGGTCAGGGGGCCCTTCAGGGCGATGCTGTGGCGGGCGATGGCGTCCAGCGTGGCCGCCGGCAGCAGCTCGCCGTGCTTGTCCAGCGCCACCATGCCGGCGTCGACGAAGTCGTATTCGAGGCCGCAGTCCAGCGCGTCGAGCACGCGAAGCGTGGCGGTCATGATCTCCGGGCCGATCCCGTCCCCGCGGATCACGGCGATGGTCTTGCTCATGGGGAAACTCCTTGGGCGGCGCGCCAAGGCGCGCAGGTGGGGGCGCCGCGTCGCACCCGACGCCGCGGCATCAGCCCACCATTATAGCGCGAATCGGCGACGGCCCGGCCGCGGGGCCGCTCAGGCGCCGGCAGCCTCGGCCTCGTCCAGCGCGTCGACGGCGCGCCGCAGGTGCGGGATCACGATCGAACCGCCCACCACCAGGCCCACCTGGAAGACCTCGAAGAACTCCTCGCGGGTGACGCCGGCGGCGTGCGCCTGGTCGATGTGGTAGCGGATGCAGTCGTCGCAGCGCAGCACCAGCGAGGCCACCAGGCCGAGCATCTCCTTGGTCTTCACGTCCAGGGCGCCGTCGCGGTAGGTCTGCGAATCGAGCGAGAAGAAGCGCCGCACCACCTGGTTGTCCTGTTCCAGGATGCGCTGGTTCATGCGCTCGCGGAAGGCCGCGAAATCCTCGTTCCCACCGCTCATGCGCCGGACTCCAGGATCTCGGCCAGCTGGCCGCTGCGGTCGGCGGCGGCGAGGTCGTCGAAACCGCCCACGTGGACGCCGTTGATGAAGATCTGCGGCACCGTGCGGCGCCCCTGGCTGCGCTCGAGCATCTCGGCCAGGCGCGCCGGGTCGGTGTCGATGCGGATTTCCTCCCATTCCAGGCCGCGGGCTTCGAACAGGTTCTTGGCCGCCACGCAGTACGGGCAGAAGGCGGTGGTGTACATCTGGATGTCGGACATGGTGAAACGGTTCCCCGGAGGTTCATGCGCACCCGTCCAAGATGGGATGCTTGCGGCCGATTCACAAGCCCCGGCGACGCACCCGCCGCGCTGGCCGCTGAACCGGGGCTGGGGTATCGTGGTCCAAGCCCCATCGGTCGCCCGCCACGGGCGGCCCACGGCCCGAATCGACGTCCCTGACTGACATGCATCCACGCTCATTGCTCCTTGTCCTGCTGGTCGCCGGCATCAGCTTTGCCGCTGGCGCGCAGGAGCGCGTCAAGCTGCCCGACCTGGGCAGCTCGGCCGATGCGCTGATCTCGCCACAGGAGGCCTCGCGGTACGGCGCCTCGATGCTGCACCAGATGCGCGGCATGGACCTGGTCCTGGACGACCCGCAGGTCGACCAGTACCTCAACGATGTCGGCTACCGACTGGTCGCCTCCAGTTCCGATCCGAAGCAGAAATTCAGGTTCTTCGTGGTCCGCGACCCGGAAATCAACGCCTTCGCCGCCCCCGGCGGCTACATCGGCGTCAATTCGGGCCTGATCGTGCTGACCCGCGACGAGAGCGAACTGGCCGCGGTGATGGCGCACGAAATCGGCCACGTCGCGCAGCACCACCTGGAGCGCGCCTTCGAGGCTTCCAAGAAGGACGCGCCGTTGATGGCGCTGATCCTGCTGGGCGCGATCGCCGCCGGCAGCTCCGGCCACAACAGCGGCGACGCCGGCATGGCGGTGCTGGCCGGCGGCCAGGGCCTGATTGCCCAGCGCCAGATCAATTTCACCCGCTCGGACGAGGCCGAGGCCGACCGCGTCGGCATCCAGACCCTGGCCCGCGCCGGCTACGACCCCGAGGCCATGGCCGGGTTCTTCCAGCGCATGGAGGACACCCTGCGGCCGGGCAGCGGCGGCGTGTCGGTGCCGGAGCTGCTGCAGACCCATCCGGTGACCGCCGCGCGCATCAGTGACGCCAGGGCCCGCGCGCGGGTGCTCGAGGAGCAGATGAAGAAGCAGGCGTTGCCGCGGATCAGCACCGCCCAGCTGGCCGACAGCACCGTGCCGCTGCCGTTCGTGAAAACCCCCGACTCCCTGGTCCCCACGTCCACTGAAGCGGGCCACGATTCGCTGCGCTTCAAGCTGATGCGCGAGCGCGTGCGGGTGCTGGCCGGCGATCCCAACAAGCTGCTGGACTACTACGCCGGCAACCTGTCCCGAAAGGATTTCGACACGCCGTCCAACCGCTACGGCTACGCCCTGGCCCTGACCCGAAGCGGCCAGCCGGCGAAGGCGGTCGAGCAGCTGGCGCCGCTGCGCAGGCAGCTTCCCGACAACCTGCCCATTCGCCTGGCCATGGCCGATGCCCGGTTCCAGAGCGGCCAGCAGTCGGCCGCCATCGCCAGCTACGCCGCGATGGCGGCCAATGCCCCGGACGACCACGCCGTGGCCGAGGCCTACGCCCGCGCCGTGACCCAGGGCGGCACGCGCCAGCAGGCACGCAAGGCCGAGACGATGCTGCGCCCGATGCTGGACGCCAGCGAGGACCCCAGCCTCTACACCAGCTACGCCCGCGCCAGCGAGAAGGCCGGCATGGCGGTGCGCGCCGGCGAGGCCTATGCCTACGCCAGCTACCTGTCCGGGCGCCCGTTCGATGCCATGCAGCAGTTCCGCCGCCTGCTGCAGCGCCCGAACCTGAACTACTACCAGCGCGCCCGCATCAACGCCCACATCGCCGAATTGACCCCGCTGCTGATGGAATTGCGCAAGCGCCGGGTGCAGACTCCCGACCACAACCCGGACGGTTCGGGCGCCGGTGACGGCGACAACGGACTGGCCGACGCGGCGCACTGGTGTTTCACCCTGTCATGCAAATGAGGCAAAGTGTCATCGCGTGGTAACACTGGGACGCTGCAATCATCCCGACACAGCCATGACACAGGTACCCAAGGCGTGCACAAGCGCATCCTGATCGTCGAAGACGAAGCCTCGATCCGCGACATGGTGGCCTTCGCCGTCCGCAAGGCGGACATGGAGCCCATCCATGCCGAGGACGTGCAGGCCGCCCAGTTGGCCATTGCCGACACCGTGCCGGACCTGATCCTGCTCGACTGGATGCTGCCCGGCACCAGCGGCCTGGAGTTCGCCCGGCGCCTGCGCCGCGAGGAGCTGACCCGGGAAGTCCCGGTCATCATGCTGACCGCGCGCGGCGAGGAGATGGACCGCGTCAACGGCCTGGAGGCCGGCATCGACGACTACGTGGTCAAGCCATTCTCGACCCGCGAGCTGATCGCCCGCATCAAGGCCGTGCTGCGCCGCAGCCACGGCGACGACGAGGCCGGCATGATCGAGATCGGCGGCCTGCGCCTGGACGGCCCGGCGCACCGCGTGTTCGCCGGCGAGGATCCGGTGCGCATCGGCCCCACCGAATACCGCCTGCTGTACTTCTTCATGACCCATCCCGAGCGCGTCTACTCGCGCTCGCAGCTGCTCGACCACGTGTGGGGCGGCAACGTGTACGTCGAGGAACGCACCGTGGACGTGCACATCCGCCGCCTGCGCAAGGCGCTGGAGCCGTGGCAGCTGGACAACCTGGTGCAGACCGTGCGCGGCGCCGGCTACCGCTTCTCGGGCAACGTGTGAAACGTTTCCCCACCCATGCCGGGTTCGCGCGATTGGCGCTGATGGTGGCGGCCGGGCTGATCGTGGCCGCCATCGTCGGCGCGCTGGCCGGCCATGCCGCGCTGGCCGTGGCCATCGCCGCGCTGGCCGCGGTGGCCGGCCTGCTGGCGCTGGTCCGCCAGCTGAGCCAGCGGCTGGAGCGCAGCCGCTTCGTGCCCGACGCCCGCTACCGCCGGCTGCATGCCCGCGCGCGCAAGCTGTCGCGCCAGCTGCACGCCCTGCGCAGCGCCGCGCACTCGGTGCCCGATGCCGCGGTGCTGCTGGATGGCAACGGCCGCGTGGTCTGGTTCAACCGCGCCGGCGAGGACCTGCTGGGCCTGCGCCGTCCGCACGATCGCGGCGTGGTGCTCAGCGAACGCCTGCGCGAGAGCACCCTGGGCCCGTGGCTGGAAAGTGGCGCGGGCAAGCCGCTCAACGACGTGCCGGCGCCCAACCGCCCGTCGGTGCGCCTGGGCGTGACCATGGTGCCGTTCGGCCTCTACCAGCGCCTGCTGCTGGCGCGCGACATCAGCGACCTGATGCGCCTGGAACAGGTGCGCCAGGACTTCGTGGCCAACGTCTCGCACGAACTGCGCACGCCGCTGACCGTCATCCACGGTTATCTCGAACTGCTCGACCCCGAGGACAACCCGGAGCTGGCGGCGGTGATCACCGAGATGCGCGTGCAGTCCGAGCGCATGGCGCAGATCGTCGAGGACCTGCTGATGCTCTCGCGCCTGGAAACCCACCAGCCGCTGAAGGAAGAGCGCGTGACCATGCGCGCGCTGCTGGCCACCCTGCGCAAGGAAGCCCTGGCGCTGAGCCACGGACGCCACCGGATCGAGCTGGAGCAGCGCACCGAGACCGACATCTACGGCTCCATGAAGGAACTGCACAGCGCCTTCTCCAACCTGGTGTCGAACGCCGTGCGCTACACGCCCACGAACGGCCGCATCACCCTGATCTGGGAACGCACCGGCGACGGCGGCGCGCGCTTCACCGTCAACGACACCGGCTATGGCATCCCGGCCAACCACCTGGCCCGCCTGACCGAGCGCTTCTACCGCGTCTCCTCCAGCCGTTCGCGCGACAGCGGCGGCACCGGCCTGGGCCTGTCGATCGTCAAGCACGTGCTCAACCGTCACCAGGCGCAGTTGCACATCGAGAGCGAGCCGGGACGGGGTTCCAGCTTCAGCTGCGCGTTCGGCTCGATGCGCCTGATGTCGCCTGAACAGGCCGAAACCTCCTCCGAGGCGCCGTGAGTCGGGCCGCCGCAACGGGGCTATCATGAACGCGCGCCATCAGGACCCCGCCGTGAACGCCTCGCCCGACTACAGCCCGACCGCCGACACGGCCAACCTGCGCCGAGCGGACCTGTACATCAACCGCGAGCTGGCCGCGCTGGAATTCAATTTCCGCGTGCTGGCCCAGGCCCGCGACCCGGGCGTGCCGCTGCTCGAGCGCCTGCGCTTCCTGTGCATCGCCAACACCAACCTGGATGAATTCTTCGAGGTGCGCGTGGCCGTGCTGCGCCACCACCACGCATTCGGCGACGCCATCCCCGGCGCCGACCGCATGCCCGCCGGCGAAGTGCTCGATCGCATCCGCCAGCGCGCGCTGGAGCTGACCGCCGAGCAATACGAGGTATGGCACCAGGAAATGCTGCCGGCGCTGGCCGCCGAGGGCATCCGCTTCGTCAGCCGCCACGACTGGAACGACAAGCAGGAGCGCTGGCTGAAGGGCTACTTCCAGAACGAGATCCTGCCGGTGCTGTCGCCGCTGGGCCTGGACCCGGCGCACCCGTTCCCGCGCATCCTCAACAAGAGCCTGAACCTGGCCGTGACCCTGGAGGGCCGCGACGCCTTCGGCCGCGAGGGCCACATGGCGCTGGTGCGCGCGCCGCGCTCGCTGCCGCGCATCATCCGCCTGCCCGAGGAAGTCTCCGGCGGGCCGCACGACTTCGTGTTCCTGTCCGGCCTGCTGCACCACTTCGCCGACGACATGTTCCCCGGCTTCGAGGTCAAGGGCTCGTTCCAGTTCCGCGTCACCCGCAACAGCGAACTGATGGTCGACGAGGACGAGGTCGAGAACCTGGCCTCGGCGCTGTCGCGAGGAACTGGCCGGACGCGGCTACGCGATGCCGGTGCGGCTGGAGATCGCCGCCGACTGCCCGAAGCCGATCAGCGACCTGCTGACCGCCAACTTCGGCCTTGGCGAGCAGGACGTGTACCGCTGCGACGGCCCGGTCAACATCAACCGCGTGATCGCGATCTACGACATGATCGATCGCCCGGACCTGAAGTTCGCGCCGTTCGTGCCGCGCGTGGCGCCGGAGCTGAACCAGTACCCGAACCTGTTCGAGGCCGTGGCGCACCGGGACATCCTGCTGCACCACCCCTATGACGCCTTCCAGACCGTGGTCGAGCTGCTGCGCCAGGCGGTCAACGACCCGCAGGTGCTGGCGATCAAGCAGACCTTCTACCGCGTCGGCATCGAGTCGCCGCTGACCGACCTGCTGGTGCAGGGCGCGCGCAACGGCAAGGACGTGACCGTGGTGGTCGAGCTGCGCGCGCGCTTCGACGAGGCCGCCAACATCGAAATGGCCACGCGCCTGCAGGAAGCCGGCGTGCAGGTGGTCTACGGCGTGGTCGGGCACAAGACCCACGCCAAGATGCTGCTGATCGTGCGCCGCGAGGACGGCCGCCTGCGCCGCTACGCGCACCTGAGCACCGGCAACTACCACACCGCCACCTCGCGCCTGTACACCGACCTGTCGCTGATCACCGCCAACGCGGAGATCGGCGAGGACATGCACAACATCTTCCAGCAGCTGTCGGGACTGGGCCAGGTCGCCCCGCACAAGCAATTGCTGCAGTCGCCCTTTACCCTGCACGAGGGCGTGCTGTCGCGCATCGCGCGCGAGGTCGAGCACGCGCGCGCCGGGCGACCGGCGCGGATCATCGCGCGCATGAACGCGCTGAACGAATCGAGCGTGGTCGAGGCGCTGTACCGCGCCTCCCGCGCCGGGGTCGAGATCGACCTGATCGTGCGCGGCGCCTGCACCCTGCGCCCGGGGCTCGAGGGCGTGTCCGAGCGCATCCGCGTGCGCTCGGTGGTCGGCCGCTTCCTCGAGCACAGTCGCGTGTACTGGTTCGCCAACGGTGGCGAACCCGAACTGTACTGCTCCAGCGCCGACTGGATGGAACGCAACCTTCGCCATCGCATCGAGGTCGCCTTCCCGATCCTCGATCCGCAGCTGGCCGCGCGCGTGCGCGACGAGGCCCTGGACAACTACCTGCGCGACAACACCCAGGCCTGGCTGATGGGCGAGGACGGACGCTACACCCGCACCACGCCAGGCGACGCGCAACCGCACAGCGCGCAAAAGTACCTGCTCGAGAAGCTGGCCTGACCGCGGCCACCCTGCCGTCCCCGCGCGGCTCGTGCCATCATCGGCACACGAGCACGAGGACAGGGCGTTGAGCGAAACCGCCGAACCGATCCGCGACGGCGAGCTGCTGGCCGCGGCCGACCTGGGGTCCAACAGTTTTCATCTCGTGGTGGCGCGCTACGACAAGGGCACGCCGCGCGTGATCGACCGCGTGCGCGAGAGCGTGCGCCTGGCCGCCGGCGTGGACGAGGACGGCAACCTCGACCCGCTCTACCTGGAACGCGCCATGGACTGCCTGGCGCGCTTCGGCCAGCGCATCGCCGGCATTCCCGCCACGCGGGTGCGCGCCATCGCCACCAACGCGGTGCGCCGGCTGGCCGACCCCGAGGGCTTCCTGACCCACGCCGAGCAGGCGCTGGGCCAGCCGGTCGAAGTGGTGTCCGGACGCGAGGAAGGCCGCCTGATCTTCCTCGGCGTCAGCCACGGCCTGCCACGCTCGCGCCAGCGCCGCCTGGTCATCGACGTCGGCGGCGGCAGCACCGAGTTCATCATCGGCCGCGAACTGGAACCGCTGCAGACCGAGAGCGTGCAGGTCGGTTGCGTGGCCTCGACCCTGCGCTTCTTCCCCGACGGCGTGCTGACCCGCGAGCGCTGGCAGCGCGCGCAGGCCGAGATCGGCCTGCAGCTGCAGCAGTTCGCCGCCGACTACCGCGAGACCGGCTGGAGCGAGACCGTCGGCTCCTCCGGCACCGCCAAGGCCATCGGCCTGATCGTGCAGTCGCTGAAACTGTCCGACGACGGCGTGCGCCCCGAGCACCTGGCCGCGCTGCGCGACCGGCTGCTGGACATCGGCCGCATCGACGACATCGACCTGCCCGGCCTCAGCCCGGAACGCAGGCCGATCATCGCCGGCGGCGTGGCGGTGTTCGAGGCCGCCTTCCGCGAGCTGCGCATCCGCTCCATGCAGATGAGCGAGATCGCCATGCGCGAGGGCGTGCTGTGGGACCTGCTCGGCCGCAGCAGCGACCGCGACCCGCGCATCGCCAGCATCCGCTCGCTGGCCACCCGCTACGCCGTGGACGCCGCGCAGGCCGCGCGCGTGGAGGACAGCGCCATGGTCCTGTTCACGCAGGCCGACGCGCACTGGCACTTCGCCCCCGGCGAGCGCGAATGGCTGATGTGGGCCTCCCGCGTGCACGAGATCGGCCTGGCCATCGCGCACAGCCAGCATCACGCGCACGCCGGCTACATCCTGCGCAACGCCGACCTGGCCGGCTTCACGCGGCAGGAGCAGGAACTGCTGGCGGCGATCGTGCAGAACCACCGGCGCAAGGTCGACTCCGGCCTGATCAACGCCCTGCCCAGGCGCTACCGCCTGCTGGCGCGGCGCCTGACCGCCCTGCTGCGCCTGGCCGTGCTGCTGCGCCGCTCACGCCGCGAGCAGAAGCTGCCGTCGATCCGCCTGGTCGCCCACGAGGACCGCCTGGAACTGCACCTGCCGGCCACCTGGCTCAAGCGCCATCCGCTGACCGCCACCGACCTCGACCGCGAACACCCGTTCATGAGCGAGCTGGGCATCGGCCTCGAGCTGCATGCCGACGGCGCCTGAACCACGTCGCGCCCGCCCATGCCGAACGCGGCATCGGGCTATCATGGCCCCATCCACGCATCGCACCCGACACGAACCGCCATGCACAAGATCCTGATCGCCCTCGCCGTCCTTGCCCTGCCCGCGCTGGTCCTGGCCCAGGAGGCGCCGGCACCGGCCTCGTCCGTGCCTGCCGCGCCAACGCCGCCGCCGCAGGTGCTCATGCACACCAGCATGGGCGACATCACCCTCGAGCTGTACCCGGACAAGTCGCCCAAGAGCGTGGCCAATTTCCTGCAGTACGTGCGCGACGGCTTCTACGACGGCACGGTGTTCCATCGCGTCATCGACGGGTATCTCGTGCAGGGCGGCCTGTACACCCGCGAGCTGACGCCCAAGCGCACCCGCGCGCCGGTGCAGGCCGAGGCCGACAACGGCCTGTCCAACCTGCGCGGCACCATCGCCGTGGCCCGCGGCGCCGACCCGGACTCGGGCACCTCGCAGTTCTTCTTCAACCTGGTCGACAACCGCCGCCTGGACTTCACCAGCGACCAGAGCGGCCTGACCTGGGGCTACACGGTGTTCGGCAAGGTCATCAAGGGCATGGACGTGGTCGACAAGATCGCGCGCCTTCCGACCCACGCGCAGGGGCCGTTCGCCGGCGACGTGCCGCGTCCGCTGGTGGTCATCGAGAGCGCCCGGGTGATCGGCGAGGCGGCGCCGGCCAGCGCCGCCACCTCGCCATCGCCAGCCAAGCCGGCCAGCACGGGCAAGCCCGCCGCCGCCCAACCCGCAGCCCAGCCCGCGGCGAAGAAGAAAGCATGACCACCCTGTTCATCTCCGACCTGCACCTGGACGACAGCCGCCCCCGGATCACCGAGCTGTTCGAGGCCTTCCTGGCCGGTGACGAGGTGCGCGGCGCCGACGCGCTGTACATCCTCGGCGACCTCGTCGAGGCCTGGGTCGGCGACGACGACGATGCCGAGCTGCCCGCGCGCATCGCCCGCGCCACCCGCGCCGTGCGCGAGGCCGGCGTGCCGGTGTACTTCATGCACGGCAACCGCGACTTCCTGCTCGGCGAGACCTTCGCCGCGCGCGCCGGCATGACGATACTCGACGATCCGACCGTGCATGACCTGTACGGCACGCCCACGCTGCTGATGCACGGCGACCTGCTGTGCACCGACGACACCGTCTACCAGAAGGTCCGCGCCGACGTGCGCCGGCCGGAATGGAAGCAGCAGGTCCTGGCCATGCCGCTGGAGGCGCGCCGCGCCTTCGCCGCCAAGTCGCGCGCCGAGAGCCAGGCGCACACCGGCAGCACCGGCGAGACCATCATGGACGTCAACCAGGACGCGGTGACGCAAGCCATGCGCGAGGCCGGCGTCACGCAGCTGATCCATGGCCACACCCACCGCCCCGCCGTGCACGACCTGGAACTCGACGGACGACAGGCCCAGCGCATCGTGCTCGGCGACTGGTACGAGCAGGGCTCGGTGCTGCGCGTGGACGCGCACGGCATCGACCTCGCCGGCCTGCCGCTGGACTGACCGCCATGCACATCTGGGTCGACGCCGACGCCTGCCCGGTGGTCATCCGCGACATCCTGTTCCGCGCCGCCGAACGCACCGGCGTCGAGCTGACCCTGGTCGCCAACCGCTGGATCCAGGTGCCGGCGGCCAAGCACATCCGCGCGCTGCAGGTCGAGCCCGGCTTCGACGTCGCCGACAACGCCATCGCCGCTCGCGTGCAGAGCGGCGACCTGGTCATCACCGGCGACATCCCGCTGGCCGCCGACGTCATCGCCAAGGATGCCCTGGCCCTCAACCCGCGCGGCGAGCTGTACACCGCCGAGAACATCCGCCAGCGCCTGAACATGCGCGACTTCATGGACACCCTGCGCGCCAGCGGCATCGACACCGGCGGCCAGGCCGCGATGCACCCACGCGACCGCCAGGCCTTCGCCAACCAGCTCGATCGCATCCTTGCCCGCCAGGCGTCGTCGTAGCAGGCTGTGGGCACCACCCCGTGGAGCGTGCCGCCATGGCCACCACCGATCCCCGCGTCGACGCCTACATCTCGCATGCGGCAGCCTTCGCCCAGCCACTGCTCGAGCATCTGCGCGGCGTGGTCCACGAGGCCGTGCCGGAGGTCGAGGAAACGATCAAGTGGGGCATGCCCTTCTTCGTCACCGAGGATCGCATGCTCTGTCACATGGCCGCCTTCAAGCAGCATTGCGCCTTCGGGCTGTGGCGCGGCCGGGGCGTGGTGAAGGACGCCAGCGACGAGGCCATGGGCCAGTTCGGCCGCATCCGTACCCGTGCCGACCTGCCAACCAAGAAGGCGCTGATCGCCCTGCTCAAGAAGGCCCTGCGCGAACCCATCGCGAAGACGCCCACCAGGCGCGCGCGAACGCCCCGGCCGGAAGCCGAGGTCCCCGACGACCTCGCCGCCGCCCTGCGCCAGAAACAGCACGCCCGCGCCCGCGCCACCTTCGACGCCTTCCCGCCCGGCCAGCGCCGCGAGTACATCGACTGGATCACCGAGGCCAAGCGCGAAGCCACCCGCGCCCAGCGCCTGGCCACCACGCTGGCGTGGCTCGCCGAGGGCAAGACGCGGAACTGGAAGTACCGGTAACCGGCCAGCCGAAGGCTTCGCCCCAGCCCTTCTGTTGCTACCTGACAGCTCGATTCAGCCAGCCATGGTTGTACATGTGGCGCGCCCTCTTTCACACCGGTCGATGACAAGTATCAACGACCGCGCTCCCCAACTGCGCCGGCGCTCCCCAAGAGCCCTTCCGTGATGCTGCCCGCAGCCGCTGCGTTATCTGTATTCAGACCCGCTTTTCCTGCCCAGTCGCCAACGTTGTCACCTATCAATGTCCCGACGACCGCTTCAGCAAGTTTTTTCCCGTTGATCTTGATGCAGCCATGAAGCATTCCTGTTTCCGTTTGATGCAGCAGGTCGATGCCAGCGCTTATCCCAATTTCGGCCACCAGTCCCGGCACCAGTGACAACCCATCGGTCAGGCCGATAAGGGCACCTTCCGCGGCATTGTCGGCCACATCGTTGAGCAACTCAGTACCAGAGTGGCCTGCGATCAGGCCGTTGACCAAGCCCCACGTGCCTCCCAGGAACCCACCCACCAGCGCGCTGACGGGGTCCTTTCCGCTCTTGTCGAAGTAGTACAGCGGGTTATTGAGAGCGTAGGCATAGGTATTGATGCCACCAGCAAGCCCTGCTGGGTCGCTCCGGGTGTATCGAGCCACGGACGGGTCGTAGTAGCGGTTCAGATTGAAATCGAGTCCTGTCTCGGTATCGAAATACTGACCCGGCATGCGCAGATCGAGTTCGAATCCAGTAACGCTGACTGGCGCCCCCTCTCCGAACAGGTTGCCCTTTTGCGACCAGCGCCAGACATCTGCGCCTGCAGCGTCGGTGACCAGGCGCGGAGCGCCCAGTGCGCCCGCGATAATGTAGTAGTCCGTCCCACCGCTCTCACCTGTCGGCGTGTCGATGAGCGCGACAGGCATGTCACCCACCCAGATGTAGTCGCGAGTACCCGCCGACTCGTCGCGCGTCAAAAGGTGGTTGGACTCGTCGTAGAAGAAGCGAACAGGATTGACGGCGCCCACAACCTTGGAGGTACGTTCTCCCAACGCGTTATACACATAGCTAACCACGCTACCCGTACCAACCTGTGCGGTAGCCATTCGATGACGCGCATCGTAGGTGAATACATAGTTCTGCCCTGCCCGCTGAAACGACGTGGTCTGGCCGTCTGCATCGACGTTATAAGGTTCGACGCCCACCGACAGCAGATGGTGGGTGCCGTTTGCATAGGTATAGCCACCGGTGGAAAGTCCTGCGCCGATCTTGCTCAAGCGGTCTCCGGCAGGGCTGTAGGCATAGCTTTGCAGCGTGCTGCCGTCGGCCTCCGTGATAGTCGTGAGGCGGCGCAGCGCGTCATAACTGTAGCTTTCCGACGCGGGATTGGCGCCCTTCCTCTTACCTGTAGCCGTGATGTCACCCAACGCATTGCGCGTGTAATGCAGCTTGAAAAGGGGGCTGACCAGGTCCGTCAGGCGATAGTTCGCATCGTAGCGGCGCCGTACGATCTGCCCGTTGCCCAGGGTGTACCTGTGGATCGGTCCGAACGGCAAGTAGCGGATCCTGTCTGCGATAACGCTGAACTGACTGGCGCCCACATGACGAGCGGCAACCTTTGACAAGGTGCCGTTGCGGCGATAGTGATACCGCACTGCGACACCGCTTGGATACACGATCTCCCGTATGCGGCCAGCCGGCGTGTAGCGATAACGCGTGACGTAGCGGTGCCCCCCACGACGCACCTTCTTGACGCGGACACGACCCAGCGCGTCATAGCAGTAGGTGGCCTTCCCGGACGCATCCACCATCGTCGTCAGGTGCCCGATTGAATAGTCGGCCTGATGACAACCGGTCTCCGACCCCGGCTGGTCGTACATGTAGGTCACATCCAGACTGCTGTCGGCATATTGGATGCTGGTGACGCGATTCAGGGCATCGTAGGACGAGGTGCTGGTCAGCCCCTCGGCATCCGTATGCGTGATGACGTTGCCCGCGGCATCGTGCGTATCCGTACTGGCACCTGTGTCCGGGCTGTCCACACTGACCCGGTCACTGAGACCGTTGAAGGTATAGACCGTCGACAGATTGTCCGGATCGGTCACGCCGGCGAGGCGACCCATGGGATCATAGGCCATCGTGGTCTGCGTATTCGCCGTACTGCTGTCGACACCACCCGCATCGCGAATGACATTGACCAGACGGTTCAGGGGGTCATAGCTCCTGACCTGCTGCGTCCCTAGCGCGTTCGCACTATGAACGAGATTACCATTGGCATCGTAGCTGTCATTGAAGCCGGCGCTAAAGACCGTCTGATCCAGGCCATCGACGACCGACGTCAATTCGCCCAGTGCGTTGTAGGTACTGGACGAGCTCTGCCGGATATTGCCGTTCCTATCCAGCACCTGCTCCTGCGTCCTGTTCCCGGCCACGTCCAGGTTGAACTGGATGCTGTTGCCCAGGGCGTCATGGATGGATGTCAAACGATGTGCGCCGTCATAGCCGAAGTTCAGAACTACGCCATCAGCGTCGGTGACAGTCGCCACCTCGCCGAACGGCGTGTAGGTGAACTGCATGACCGCACCACCCACGCTGCGTGAGGCCAGCCATCCGCGCGCAGTGTAGGTGAGAGCAGTGACGACGCCATTGGGATCGGTGACCTGCGCGATGCGACCATCCGCATCGTAGGCATCGATATGGGTCACATGTCCAAGCGGATCAGTGAAGGACTGCAGGTCACCCGGTTGATGACATGCGCCGCCGGCAATGCCACATCCGGAAGTCGCACTGTCCATGTAATAGCTGAAGCTCGTGATCTCACCAAGGTCCGTGCGTGGACCAGTGACGGTCAGCAAAAGACCAACCAGAGGGCACTGGATGCTGTCTACCGCATCGCAGTAGGTGTATGTCCAACGCCGCACGCCATCGGGAGTCGTGCCGGTTTGGCGACAAGTGTAGTTGACCGCATTAGGGTTGCCCGGATCGATCTCGCATTTCGCGAGGACCTGGCCGTGCGTGTTGTATACCCACTCGGTTTCCCCCACGACGGATCCGCTTGGGTCTACCACGGTCAGGCTCAACGGCACGCGCAGCGTGGTATTCCAGTTGATGGTGGTCGTGCGTTGGCTGGATGTTCCGGACCCTTCGGTCAACACGTCAAGGAGGCCGTTGTCATCGTGCGTGGTCAGAGTGACGTTGCCGTTGAAATCGGTCCTCGATGCCATGTAACCATTGGCATCAAACGTCTGAACCTGATTGGGCTGGTCGCAATCGGGTCCGCATGGATTGCTGACGCTGCTGGGGTAGTGAATGTTGTGCGGTTTTGCATACCCCATGTCCACCGTAACTTGGTTGGGGTAGGTAATGGACGTTGATCCATCGGTGTTGTAGACGACCTGCGTCTGGTCGGCGCCACCGGCGAGATGCGAGGACGTGGCCTTTCCCTGCGCGTTATAGGTGATCGTGGCATATCGCGTACCGGACTCGTCGATCACGCCGGTCAACGCGTGCGGCAAATCGGCGCCTCCTGTCTGCGCGCTCTCGTCATACAAGAACTGACGCGAACTCTGGTCCGGGTAACTCACGGTACTTAGATTGCCGGCGGCATCGTATCCGTAACCTAGCGAGCTACCGTCTGGTTCCTTGACGCTTATGATGTTGGCGTCTGCGTTGTACGCGATGCTTAGGACGCGCCCAGCTGGACTAGTGACGCCAATCAGCAGACCGGCCTGCGGAGCTACCGTGGTGGGGGTGGACGTCGTGCTGTAGTCGAGTTGGGTGACCTGTCCGGCGAAATTCGTGATGGTCTGCAATTGCCCCTTGGCGTTGTAATGCTCCGTTTCACGCGTAGATGCAACAAAGTAGTCCCAACCGGAAGGCGCGCCGTTCGTGTCGACTTGCTCGGTCAAACTGTCCGCAATGTCCGGATCGGACACCCATTGGCCAGCATTAAGGTGGAACGGAAGCTGTTTGCCATCTTGCCTGAACATCACCACGGAGGTGGGCGCCGTACCCGCCGGGTAGGAGATACTGCGGTCATAGTTGTCTCGCCAGTGCTGGCCGATATGGGTCGAAACCACTGAGCCGTCGCTGTTGTAGTAGCGTTCGAAGCTCAGCCCGCGCAATGATGCATCGACATCGTCTCGGTACTCATTGCCGGTTGCCGTATTGATCGGGTCACCAACTTGCGCATGATCGGAGCAGTTCTTCTTCTTGCAGTGGCGCTCCGCGCCAAGATCCTCGTTCGGCTTGAAGCTGCCACCCGGCACTGCAGTCATAGAGTTGATGGTGTAGGCCAGGCTGGACGGGATCTTGAAATGGGCGACCACGGCGCCAGTATTGATGTCGAAACGGTAGATGGTATTGTTGCCTACATCGGCCGCGACAAAGGTCGTTGCCGTGGCCGGAGAAACGTCGTTGAGCGCAGAGCCGTCAACATGGAATCTGCGCAGGACGGCTCCATTGGCTCCCAGCATTAAGGCGTCGTCCAAAGTGCCGACCAAGATGTTGCCGTTGCTCATCTGCCTGACGACGTAGAGCAATTCATTCGACGGCGAGGTCGACGTACTTCCGGGCTCCGGGATAAATGAATCAAGATCAGGAAGCTGGGTACCAGTACATACATCGAATTGCATGATCCGGTAGTTCTGCCCTGTGTACCGCAACGTGCACTGGTCGCTTGCCAGGTCCGCATATTCCACGCCGCCGTAACCGCCACGATCCGTCTGGGCGAGCATGCTCGCCTTGGGATCGCCGAACGGGTCGACCTCCAGTATCGGCGCCAGCGTGCCCGCTCCCGTGACATTGGCCGGGTCCTCGCCGATGTAGGCATTGTCATCGGAATCAAACGAGATCGACCAGGGAGCGTAGTAACCACTTCCGAACGAGCCGGCTACCGTGCCGTCACTGTTGATCTTGATGACATCGTCATTCTGGTCATATGAGGTGATCTTGGCGAGGTAAAGATTGCCTTGGCTGTCGAATCGCATGCCGACATAGCTGGCATCACTGACGCCCAGATCGATGGTGTCCAGCAAGACACCATTGGAATCGTAGTGCAGGATCTTGCTGTCCCAGGAGTATCCATATCCGTCGGTGACCGATACGACAATGTCGCCGCTCGAGAACGGCACACCGTTGGCAAGACTGGGACGCGCGAGCATCAGGCCAATCAATGCTAAGCATGTGAACATGCCGCGCGAAAAAACTCGCGAAGGAAAACCCGACCGAATGACACCCTTCGGAAAACCAAGACCTTGAATCGACATTTCCATGTCCTCCACTCGGCCCCAGGCCGATTCCATATCGTTTTGCAGCTAGCAGCCGGAAAGCCGCGGGCTGCCACCCCCGAACGGGCTGACGTTCGCCAACCCAAATGACCACCGTATCACGCGTTTCGGGAAACGGGGCCACTGTACTCTAAGCTGCAGCGAATCAACATCTGACTGCAGCGAGCTTGATCCATTCGGCGTGCTCTTACACGCCGTCAATGACTTATGATCGACAATACTTTGAAAATGCTTAGCGAGGCGGCTCATACAGACAATCCGGAGCATCGAGCGCCTTAGTTTCAGAGGATGCTCATCCAGTTTTCCATTGCAATCGCCTGTGCCACGTGCCATGTAAACGGCATGCAGGAACCTACCCAACACATCTGCAAGTGCACACCGCGACAGACAAGTCCAACACCCTGCCGCCAATGAAAGCGCCGATCATCTTGCTGAAATTTGCCGCCCGCGAGCCTGTCAAAATCCGTCACCCAAACCAGAAGCCGAGACCCGATAGATTTCGCCGCCGCGCTGCGCCAAAAACGGAACGTCCGCGATGATTTCGCGCCCGCCGTCAGTGAACGGTCAGCGGCGGAACTCGGCGACGATAGGCGCCGACACCAGCCGGCGGATGATCCAGCCGAACAACACGCCGAAGCCGAGGGCGAATACCGCGCCGAACACGGACACGGCAATGAAGAACGGCTGCATGTCCGGCATGTCCGGACCCGCCTGCGCGGCGAACTGCGCATGCATCGACGAGAACATCGCCACCTGGAGGACCACGCCCAGCAGTTGCCAGAGGATGGCCAGGATCATCAGGCCGATGAAGCACAGCCGCGCCCAGTTCCAGCGCCGGAGCAAGCCGATCGCGCTCACCAGGGTGAAGCTCGACACCAGCATGAACGCCAGGAAGAAATACTGGAAGTGGCTGGCCATGAACGCGGCCATGGGCGGCATGCCGGGCGGGGGCGCCTGCATCGCCTGGGCCACCTCGGGCGTGTGGAACACCGTGTAGACCATGATGTTCTGCAAGATCGAAATCAGCGTGGCCAGTCCCGACAGGGCGATGAACACCCAGGCGACGGCGGTGACGAAGGTCGAGCGCGGTGGATTTTCCATGACGACAAGCTCCCTGGTGGCAGGACGGATGACACGTCCACGACGCGCCTCGTCCCGGGTCAGGGTCCTTTTCTACACCTTTCCGGCACGCCACGCGAACACCCTTCTCCGACCTCGCGGTCCGCGTTGTTGCGGATGGCCCCCGTCGGCGCATATGGGCCGGATCGTCCATTCGTCCCAGGGGGAGCCGTCATGGATGTGAGTGCCTTGATGATCGTGCGCGCCGTGCACATCCTGGTCGCGTCGCTGTGGTTCGGCGCGGGCCTGTTGCTGACCGTGGTCGTGATGCCGGCCTTCCGTGAAGCCGGCCTCGACGGCGCATCGATGATGCAGCGCTTCAAGCAGCGCCGC
Source organism: uncultured Gammaproteobacteria bacterium (assembly GCA_963821885.1). Classification (GTDB taxonomy): domain Bacteria; phylum Pseudomonadota; class Gammaproteobacteria; order Xanthomonadales; family Rhodanobacteraceae; genus Oleiagrimonas. Next base: position 247,478 of record CAWGFN010000004.1, read on the forward strand.
CTGGCGGTCTACATGGCCTCGATGTCGGGCCTGACCGTGCTGACCGGGCTGTGGCTTTTCTGGAAGGCCAGCAACGGCCTGGACGCGCAGGCGATGCACTCGTCCGCGGTGATGGTGCTGGGCCTGGGCGCGATCTGCGGCATGGTCGCCGCCGTGCTGGCCGGCGCCATCCTGGGCCGCGGCGCGGACGCCATGACGGACATCCTGGCATCGGCCAGCGCCCTGCCCGACGGCGCCGAGCGCGACGCCCGGCTGCATCAACTTTCAGTCATCCAGCGTCGCTTCGCGCGCGCCAGCGTGCTGGTGATCGCGCTGATGCTGCTGGCCATGGCCTGCATGACCCTGTCGCACGTGCTCTGACGCGCACCATCGGCCGAGCCCCATCCACGTCGCCCGGCCATGCGGCCAGGCGCAGATTGCCATGACGCCAGGCCACCGAGCTGGAAGCGCCAAAGCCGGCCCGGGGTCGCTGCCGGGCTGCGACGACCTGCGCTACGCCATGCCCCGCAGCTTGCCCGCCACCCAGGGCGCCAGGATGACGACCAGCAGCACCAGCGGCCACAGGTTGCCCTCGCGGAAGGTGTAGGCCGCCAGGATCTCGCCCATCGGCTTGCCGCGCAGCAGCCCGAAGGCGAATTCGAAGACCAGGGTGGCGACCAGCCAGCCCAGGCCGACCCCGAGCAGCGCGCGGCCATGCGCGCGCAACCAGGGCACGCCCAGGTAGGCCACCAGCACGACCAGGGCGGAGAGGATCAGGCCACTGAGCACGAAGCCCGCGACACGGCCGAGCCCGGGTACGAGCACGGACTCGCGGAGGATGCCATTGGCCACCGCGAGCACGAGGATGATCAGCCACAGGGCAGCGGCCTTGAGCACCATATCGACGGTCATGTTCATCCCTCCCGGAACCCGACGCATGATTCACCCGAGCATGTTTCCCGAGACAGCTTACGAAATAGTGAGCACCTGGAAAACACAACGGCATCTACAGCTGAACCGTTCCATGCACATGGCCGTGGACGGTCGGCCAGAGGGGGCTTCAGTTCGACAGCACGACCGCGGCGATCAGGGATGCCGATACAAGAAACGGCAACGCCAACAGCAACAACTCGGCAATGCGCCATCGCTGTCGGGGCGCGGGCAAACGAACGAATGCAGCAACACCCAGGCCGACGGCAACCAGGGAAAGAAAGCCCATGACCACCAACGCGAGCCCATAGGCTCCGTACAGCGGCATGCCACACACGCTGTAGGGCTGCGCGTTGGCCCACCGGTTAAAACTCCAGGAAAAATATGCCACATAAGCCGATGGCGCCAGCACCGATACGGCAAGCACAGCAAGCGAAAAAGATCGAAGCGTCATGTCGGTGTCTGCGGCCTAACGTTTGAACGAAGCGGCACGAGTCAGCCTGCACGATTGGATGATTTGCAAGAAGAGCATGGCTCCGGCTGACTAGACAACCAAGAGCAGCGCGAACGCCCATGTAAAGGAGACTGCCAATAAAGCACGTTGAGGGACGGTGGTGGAACGCCACGATGGAAAGTTGCGGGCGATCAGCCAAACGGAGAACAGCAATGCCGTCCAGGACGCGTGCGATGGACCAAACGCGTAATACAATCCTGAGTTGCCAGGGATTACGACAACATGACTGACAACGATGCTGAATGTTGCAAGTGTGCACAGGAGCAGCGCGACAGTGACCGCTGCCCATTTGTGTTTGACTCCAGCTTCAAGCGAGGCACGGCTCAATCTGCCCAAGCGCCTTGAACGCAACATGAGGATCGGGATCGCCAATCCTGCGGTAAAGGTCAAGACGAGCACTACAAGGAAAAGAAGTTCGCCTCTATCCATGCCAAGAGCCCCCGTTTGCGCCTAACGCTTGAATTAAGGCGCCGACCGCTGGCGCAGCCAGTGGGCGGTCGGCTTGAATGAATTGTTAGCCATCTTGCGGTACGCCACGATAGTAGACCTTGCCCGACAAGATGAAAGCTTGCGCCGAAGCCCACCCCTTGATGTCTGACTTCTTGGGTGCCTTGAAGTCCTGACCCATGAAATAGGCCTTACCGCCACAATCCGGACATTTGTATTCACGGGCCGCGTTGAACTCGGCTGTTTCTTGATTTTGACCAGCAATTTGACCAGCTGTCATGAAGCGGCTCCTGGCGGGACTGAACTGTGCGCGTTTAAAGCTCTTGCGACAGTTGAAGCACGCATACTGCATTGGAATGCCGATGTTCTTCATTGATGACTAACGCTTGAATTAAGCGGCACGCGTCAGCGTGTCCGCTTGGATGAGTAGTTAGAGCTTGCCACGACGCTTGCTATCGAGCCAGATAGTTATAACGGTGAGGCCAACAGCAGCTGCAAAGACAACATATGAAGCGATAAGCAGCTGTGACGCGCCACGGCAGTACAGCTCAGGAGATGAAAGGCTACTAGGTCCGCAATGGCCAAAGTGAAGTGAGGCCGTGCTGATTGCAGTGATGAACATGAAAACCGCTGCTAAGGCAAGAACCCCAGAGCTGACGCCAAACATCCATGTTGGGAGCTTAGGTTTACTCATGAGCTCTAACGCTTGAATTAAGGCGCCGACCGCTGGCGTTGCCAGTGGGCGGTCGGCTTGAATGAGTTGTTAGCCCTCACGGGAGCGCCAGGCAAAAAACCGCTTTTCGAGTGTTGGGCTGAGCTTATAGAAGTTGTTCCATGTGTCAGGGACATGGTAAAGGCTTTTCATGCGTCGCCGAAACAGCGTGGAGCGCATGAATATGGACTCGTAGTCCGTCAAGTAACCACCAGACTCTTGCTCGTAGTAGTCGTTGGCAAATGCGTTGCCAGTTGCGTTGAGATCTTCATCGGTGAATTTTTCGTCGCAATGCTGGATAAGGAATGCGCCGGGGGTGATGTCACGGTTACGCAAAGCGGCGAGGCCATCCGGGAAATCTTTGGTATGAATGTCTCCAGCCATGCCCGAAAGAAGACACCAAGCAACAAAGAATCCGATATGCGTCGCTCCTGCCTCTGGAGGCAGGTCGCTAGGGAATGTGCCGCCATAGTGCCAAGATGCGTCGTCGTATTTCATGCTGTGGCTAACGCCTGAATTAAGCCGAGCCGCGAAGCGGCTTCGGCTTGAATGAATTGTTAGGCCGCGCCTGCCGGGGGCTGGAGCCTTTCGCGCTTGAACCAAGCGACATAGGCGCCGATGACTTTTGCAATAGCGGCCAGCACAGACGCCATCTCCGCTCCAGATAGGGGGCGCGCATTTGCATAATCTCCGTGCCGCTCCTCTTGGTGCACAAGAAGATCCAATGTGTCTCGCTCAATGTGCAGCGCCTCCCGGAAGTGGACCCATTTCTGGTTGGAAGGAAGATCCAAGCCCGCACACACGGAGTTCTTCATGGCTTCAACCGCCTTGTAGCAGTGGGATCTGAGGAACTTCTTTTCCATAAGACCGGCATTTAGATCGTCCAACGCCAATCGGAAGTGAAACCCCTGCGAATGGAGATTAATAGAGGCGATGTCATCCGGCGAGACATTCTGATTGGCAAGCTCTTCCTTTAGGCGTGGCGTTGCATTGCTAAAACGCATGCGTATCAGCCCGTCAGGGCCGACGCAGGTGTCAATCGCGACAATGGTCCAAGCGCCTTCCAGTATGGCAACGCTGTCGCAGATTGACGAAGCAAAATCTTCGACGATGTTTCTGATCGTAAGGCAAGCAGTGTCATTAAGAGTTTCTGGCACATCGCACAAAGAGACTACGCGGTTGTCCAGAATCTGTGTCTGCAATGTCAGTTCCGGGTGGTCTGGTCCGGCAGGCATAGACGCACCAATAATTGGTGAGCTGATTCTGGTTGTTTCCGGCAGCACCGAGCCAAAGTACGTGTAATGCAAGGAACTCTCCTAGCGGCCTAACGCTGAGTTAAGACGCCGACCGCTGGCGTAGCCAGTGGGCGGTCGGCTTGAACGAGTTGTTAGGCATTGCTTCCTGCCACGGTCGTGACTGATTCAATTGTAAAGCTGATAGGGGATTCCTCGATCGGCATGCAAGCGCAGATGACATCAGAAAATTCATCGAGAAGTGCTTGTCCATTTGAGTCATATTCATTGCGTGCGCTCAAAAGTATGCGGCCAGCTTCCCAGTGACAACTAACCACAGAATGCCATGTGCGTTCTGCGAATTCAGCCAAGACATCTTTGATGCCTGCCTGCGCAGCCTGCTCCGATACGCCCTTGCAAGATAAGACGATTTCAAACATGTGTGCCTAACGCTGAAGTAAGCAGCCGACGAACCGCGTAGCGGTTTGGCGGTCGGCTTGAATGAATTGTTAGCCGTCACAGCCGTGGTGGCATAAACGTCGGATACCCTCCGGCGACCGAAAGAAGTTGAGCTTGCAGCGGCTGTTGCCCCGAGAGAATCGCAGCTTGCATGCAGGCTACCACGCCCAATCCATTGGCATTGCGCAGAATATTCCCAATGAGGCCTGCTGGATAACCTTCGCCGTGCCGACGCATTGGGTGTATTCCGGCATGCGCATACGAGTTGAGGGCCTTCCACGAGTTTTCCTTGAAACGTGCAAGCGCATCAAAGGCTTGTTGAGGCGCCTTCGTTGCCAAACGCTCCATCATTACATTGGTTTGAGGCATGTTCTTGGCGGCTTGCTCTGACTCTTGGGATAGTGCGGCGCCAAGTTTTTCGACACAAGCATCTGACGCTGCGTAGAGCAGCCAGATCGAGCGGACAGTGGCCTCGAACTGGGCGCGATGCACAACGACTGCAGAAGGAAGAGTCCCTCACGCAAAAGAACACGAACTGATTGCCAATGCTCCAGTGCAAGCGAGCAAGCAACATCGCTTGTGGCAATGCGCGGCGAGTTATCGTAAGTGGGTACTGCGATGACCGCGAGCAATTCAGTAGCAAGTGCATCAGTGTCGTCGAAAATATTTGATGACGCCATCATCTACCCCGTGACGGCTAACGCTGGAGTTAAGACGCCGACCGCTGGCGTAGCCAGTGGGCGGTCGGCTTGAATGAGTTGTTAGGGATCTGCGTGTTACATGTAGCTTGGGAAGTTCTTGATGTAGTCGTCAAGATTCTCCTCCAGCATGATGCGGTATTGCTCGACGAAGTAGTCCAGTGTTTCTTGTTTGGCTGATTTCATTTCTTCTGCTGTGTTGAAGCCACAAGCGCTGATCCAGGCGTTGAATCGTGCCGTTGCATACATGCAGGACGCGCTGACTTTGCCCCGTGATATGTCGGCAAGCTGCTCATTGGCAAGATGTATCACAGCATCTGCGCGATCGTAGAACTTGTCATCCGTTTCTGTGGCCAATCCCGGTGCTCCTTGAGCCCTAACGCAGAGGTAAGCGGCGGCGGTACGCCGTCCGCTTGAGCGCCGTGTTAGACGGCGGGAACTGTGGGAACCGCGCGGCTGAACGAAGCTGGGGAGCAACGTGCGCGCAAATTCGGGCTTGCGAATACGCAGCGTCCGTGCGGCAGGAGCCAGGAGCATATTGGATGCTGAACTTGGCCATGAGATCCATCTTGCTACCGACGTTCCTTGAAGGCAAAGGCCGACCGCCGACTAACGCTTATTCGGCGTCGATGTGACGCGTTGCACCCAGTATGGTCATTTCTTCAGGCTGAGGCAATTGGATAAACTTTGCACCAGATCAATCACTTGTCTAATTCCCATCCTCCAGGCCGGATATAGCCTGATGGCGTTATGCGACACATGGAGGGTGTATGAGTTACGCAGGACGACGCGTCGGTGTAACAGGCTCATGGAGCCGTCGGCTCGGTTGAGCGGCGTGATTCAGATCCCGGCTTCCAGCGCTGCCAGTTCGGCCTCGTCGAAGCCGGCCGCGCGGCGGGCGTCGTGGTTGAAGGGACCGCGCAGGGCGTGGCCCATGTATTCGCCGAGCAGGGATCGGAAGGTTTCGCGCGGTTCCAGGCCGTCGCGCTGCGCAGCACCAGCGGAACCAGCGGCTGCCGAAGGCGACGTGGGCGACTTCCTCGCGCAGGATCACTTCGAGCACGGCGACGGTTTTCGCATCGCCGGCGCGGGTGAGGCGTTCGATCATGCCGGGGGTGACGTCCAGGCCGCGCGCTTCGAGCACGCGCGGCACCAGGGCCATGCGTGCGAGGTCGCTGTGCGCGGTCTTTTCGGCCATGTCCCACAGGCCGTTGTGCGCGTCGAAGTCGCCGTAGGCGTGGCCCAGCTCGGCCAGGCGCGTGGACAGCATCGCGAAGTGCCGCGCCTCGTCGTGGGCCACGCTGGCCCAGTCGCGGTAGAAATCGGCCGGCATGCCGCGGAAGCGGTACACCGCGTCCCAGGCCAGGTGGATGGCGTTGAATTCGATGTGCGCCACCGCGTGGATCAGCGCCACGCGGCCCTCGGGCGTGCCCAGGGGGCGCTGGGCCAGTTCACGCGGATGCACCAGGCGCGGGCGCGGCGGGCGGCCCGGCGCGCCGATGGGCTCGGGCGGCGGGGCCTCGGGGTCGAGCGCCAGGGTGCCGGCCTGCACGGCGTCCCACGCGGCGTGCGTGAGGCGCAGCTTGTCCTCGATGTCGGTGCAGTCGAGGCAGGCCTTGGCGGCGGAGAACAGGTCGCTCATGCAAATACAGCCTGTGTCTTCATGGAGCGGGAGCCGGCGTCCCGACCGGAAACGCGGCGCGGTTCTTTACCGCGAGGTTCCGGCGTGCGCTGTCGCGGCTTGCGCCGCGCCTGCAAGGGGACAGGCCGCGCGGGCGGAAGTGCCTCAGGCGCTGCGCAGCTTGGCCTTGGCCTCGTCCGAGCGCAGCATCTCGATCTGCGCCAGGTAGGCCGAATCGACGCCGGTGATGTATTCGCCGGAGAAGCACGAGGTATCGAAGTGCTTGAGCGCCTCGTTGCCGTCGGCCACCGACCAGATCAGGTCGTCCAGGTCCTGGTAGATCAGGCGGTCGGCGCCGATCTGGCGCTGCACTTCCTCTTCGCTGCGGCCGGCGGCGATCAGCTCGGCGGCGGCCGGCATGTCGATGCCGTAGACGTTGGGGAAGCGCACCGGCGGCGCGGCCGAGGCCACGTAGACCTTCCTCGCGCCGGCCTCGCGCGCCATCTGGATGATCTGCCGCGAAGTGGTGCCGCGGACGATGGAGTCATCCACCAGCAGCACGTTCTTCTTGCGGAACTCCAGGTCGATGGCGTTGAGCTTGCGGCGCACCGACTGCACGCGCTCGCCCTGCCCCGGCATGATGAAGGTGCGGCCGATGTAGCGGTTCTTGACGAAGCCCTCGCGGAACGGCACGCCCAGCGCCATGGCCAGGGTGCTGGCGGCGGTGCGCGAGGTGTCGGGAATCGGGATCACCGCGTCGATGTCGTGGTCGGGCCACTCGCGCAGGATCTTCTCGCCCAGCTTCTCGCCCATGCGCAGGCGCGCCTTGTACACCGACACGTCCTCGATCATCGAGTCCGGCCGCGCCAGGTAGACGTATTCGAAGATGCACGGCGCATGCACCGCGCCCTCGGCGCAGCGCCGCGTGCTGAGCTGGCCGTGCTCGCTGATGATCACCGCCTCGCCCGGTTCCACGTCGCGCATGAAGCGGAAGCCGAGGATGTCCAGCGCCACCGACTCGGAGGCCACCGCGTACTCGCGGCCGTTGGGCGTCTCGCGCTCGCCCAGCACCAGCGGGCGGATGCCGTGCGGATCGCGGAAGGCGACCAGGCCGTAGCCCAGCACCAGACCCACGCAGGCGTAGCCGCCGCTGGCGCGCGCGTGCACGCCGGCGACGGCCTTGAAGATATGGTCCGGCGTCAGCTCCATGCGTTCCTGGATCTGCAGCTCGTGGGCCAGGATGTTGAGCAGGATTTCCGAATCGGAATTGGTGTTGATGTGGCGCCGGTCCTGCTCGAACATCTCGCGGCGAAGCTGGTCGGTGTTGACCAGGTTGCCGTTGTGCGCGAAGGCGATGCCGTAGGGCGAGTTGACGTAGAACGGCTGTGCCTCGTCGACGTCCTCGCTGCCGGCGGTCGGGTAGCGGCAGTGGCCGATGCCGATGCGCCCGTGCAGCTTGTCCATGGCCTGCTGGTTGAAGACGTCGCGGACCAGCCCCTTGCGCTTGTGCAGGCGCAGCTTGTTGCCGTCGACGGTGGCGATGCCGGCCGCGTCCTGGCCGCGGTGCTGCAGCACGGTGAGGCCGTCGTACAGGGCCGAGGCCACATTGGAGGTGCCGACGATTCCGATGATTCCACACATGACGCGGGGTTCTCTAGGGCGTGTTCGGGGGATGCGCGGCCGGGGTGGCCGGGGGGCCGCCTGCGCGCGGGGCGCCATGCTGGCCGATCCGGCCGGCCATGTCGAGGTGTCGGCGCCGGAAAGTCGCGCCGTGACCGCCTGCGGCAGCCCGGCGGCGGCCGGCAGGTCGGGCAGCCGCCGCGGATGCACGTAGCGGCGCACGTTGTCGGGAAGCTTGGCCACCATCCAGTCGGCCACCACCTGCGCCTTGCCCAGCAGCTTCGACTGCTGCCACCAGGGGTCGCGGGAGAATGGCGTGAAGCCGAGCAGGAACACCGCCAGGGTCACCAGCAGCACCCCGCGGGCAAAGCCGAAGCCCATGCCCAGCAGGCGGTCGGTGCCGGTCAGGCCGGTGCCCTCGACCAGCTTCGAGAGCAGATAGCGCACCAGGGCCCCGAACAGCAGCACGACCACGAAGCACAGGCCATAGCCAGCCAGCACGCGCGCCGAAGGCAGGTCGATCACGCCGTCCAGGCGCTCGGACACCGACGGCCCCAGCCACCAGGCCACCCAGAACGCGGCGATCCACACCACCAGCGCCATGACCTCCGAGACCAGGCCGCGCCACAGGCCGATCACCACCGAGATGGCGATCACGCCGAGGACGGTGTAGTCGGCCCAGTTCATGGCGCTCCCCCGGCCCCGCTCAGGGCACGGTGACGACGGCGCCGCCCAGCTTCAGGCGGGCCTTGATCTCGTCACGCAGCTTTTCGGCGTCGGCGCGCTGGGTCTGCGGACCGACGCGCACGCGCCACAGGGTCCGGCCGCCGCTCCTGACGTCGTCGACGTAGCCGGCGAAGCCCGCCGCGCGCAGCTTGTTGCGCACCGACAGGGCATCGTCCTTGTGGCTGTAGGCGCCGACCTGCACGGCCCAGCCGCCGGCGCGGCCGGACGGCACGGCGCTGGCCGGCGCGTCGCCATGCTGGTCGCTGGTGGCGCTGACCAAAGTGGCCGGCGCGCTGGGAATGGATTGCTTCAGGCGCAGCCGCGCGGACTCGGCCGCGGTGCGCGTGGCGAACGGCCCGGCGGTGATGCGCGCGCCGGTCTTGTCGGCCACCGTGACCTTCTCGGCGTGCGCGCTGTAGCCGAGCGCCTGCACGCGGCGCACCAGGTCACGCGCGTTGGCGCTGTTGGTGTAGGCGCCCAGGCTGACCAGCCAGGCACCGTTGGCCGCCTGGCCGGGGCTGCCGGCATGCGCCGGCGCGCTCGTGGTCGGCTTCGGCGCCGGAGTTGCGGGCTTGGGGGCCGGCTTGGCGGACGGCTTCGTCGTCGTCGGCGCGGGGGCCGGCGTGGACGGGGAGACGTTGATCGCGTCGTTCTCCGGATGCACGTCGGCGGGGCGTCGCGAGGCAATGTTCACGGTCGCCAGCTGATCGCCGTCCGGCGCGGCCTGGGGGGCGTTGCTGACCGTGGTGGCCGCCGGCGGCGGGGCCACGCTCATGGTGCGCGTGGTCAGCTCCTGGTCCGGCGAGCCCGGCAGGGCCAGGCTGACGTCCTTGCCGCCCTGCTGCTGCGAGGGCTGGCCGGAGAAGAACATCGGCACGACGATCACGGCGACCGCGACCAGCACGGCGGCGCCGATCAGGCGCGTTTTCAGGGCAGGCTCCATCGACACTTCACCGTTGGCGGGGTGGGCTGATTATACCCGTCATGCGCGCGCTTTACGGCGTGACCGATGGCGGGCGATGTCAGGCGTTCATGCTGCGCATCACCGCCGCCACCAGGTAGAACGAGCCGAAGGCGACGATGCGCGCCGGGCCGGCGGCCCGCGCGGCCTGCAGGGCCGCGGCCGGATCGGCGTGCAGATCGCGCGCGAAGGCCGGGAGCATGCGTGCCGCGATGCCTTCGGCGGTCAGCCCGCGCGGGGTCTCGGCGTCCAGCCCGGCCAGGTGCCAGCGATCGATGCGCGCGCCCAGCGCGGCCAGGATGCCCGGCACGTCCTTGTCGTCGAGGGCGCCGAACACCGCGTGCACCGGCCCGTCGACGGGATGCCGGTCCAGCCAGTGCGCCAGCACCCGCGCGGCCTGCGGGTTGTGCGCCACGTCCAGGACCACTTCCGGCAACCCCGGGAAGCGCTGCAGGCGTCCCGCGACATGCGCCCTGGCGATCCCGTCCACGCAGGCCTGGAGCGGACACGGAAGGACATCGGCGACGGCATGCAGCGCGGCGACGGCCGCGGCGGCATTGTGGATCTGCACCGGGTCGTCGACATACGGCATCGGCAGGGTCACCTGCGTGCCGTCCTGGTGGCGCCACAGCCAGCCGTTGGCCTGCATCTGCACATGGAAATCGATGCCCAGGCGCAGCACCTCGGCGCCGAGCCCGCGCACCGCCTCGAGCAGGCCCAGCGGCGGATCCGCCTCGCCGATCACCAGCGGCCGCCCGGCGCGCGCGATGCCGGCCTTCTCGCGGCCGATGCTGTCGCGGTCCGGACCCAGCCAGGCCTGGTGGTCCAGGTCCACCGTGGTGACGATGGCGGCGTCGGCGTCGATCAGGTTGGTGGCGTCCAGGCGCCCGCCCAGGCCGACCTCGAGCACGGCCACGTCGACCTTCGCCTGCGCGAACAGGTCCAGCGCGGCCAGGGTGCCGAATTCGAAATAGGTCAGCGCGATGTCGCCGCGCGCCGCCTCGATGCGCGCGAAGGACGCGCACAAGGCCGCATCGGAGGCATCCTCGCCGGCGATCCGCACGCGCTCGTTGTAGGCCAGCAGGTGCGGCGAGGTGTAGGCGCCGACGCGATGGCCGGCCGCCGTCAGCATGGCCTCCAGATAGGCCACCGTCGAACCCTTGCCGTTGGTCCCGCCGACCAGCAGCTGACGCGGCGCCTGCGGCGCGCCCATGCGCTGCCAGACCTCGCGCACGCGCTCCAGGCCGAGTTCGATCTCGTGCGGGTGCACGCGCTGCTGGTAGGCCAGCCATTGGTCGAGGGTGCGTTGCATGCGCGGAGTGTACCCGGCGCGCGGCTTCGCGCTACGGTGGGCGCACCCCACCCGACGGAGACCATTCCCATGGACGCAGGCATGCAGGCCGCCATCGACGAAGCCCGCCAGGGCCGCGACGAGGGCGGCATCCCGATCGGCTCGGCACTGGTCCACGACGGCCGCATCATCGGCCGCGGCCACAACCGCCGCGTGCAGCGCGGCAGCGCCATCCTGCACGGCGAGATGGACGCCCTGGAACACGCCGGCCGCCTGCCCGCCACGGTCTACCGCGCATCCACCCTCTACACCACGCTCTCGCCCTGCCCCATGTGCAGCGGCGCGATCCTGCTGTACGGCATCGGCCGCGTGGTCATCGGCGAGAACACCACCTTCATGGGCGAGGAAGCCCTGCTGCGCGCCCGCGGCGTGACCGTCGAAGTGCTGGACGACCCCACCTGCATCGCCATGATGCGCGAGTTCATTGCCGAAAAGCCGGAGCTGTGGAACGAGGATATTGGGGAGTGACGGCTTTGTGGGTGGTGACACCATGCGCCACGCTGCTTGCGCGGAGCCCGGGATGTTCAGTGCCCTGGGGCCTGTTACACCCGCTCACCTGCGGGCGTAACGCTTACACCTGCAATTCCGTCGCATAACATCCCGATGCTTTGCCGCAGCAAGTGAGCCGACACGCCGGCCAACTGACTGAATCCACGAAGGACTTACCCGTTTGCTGGAGATTTCAACCGGGGGCATACTGGGTGCAACGCCCCATTTAGGGGGTCGAATTCAAGTTAGACATCACATGACGACTTTGGATGAATTCCGAGCGCGTTACACAGACCAACTTAAGCAGGTTGACGATGTTGCGCAGGTAATACTCAAAGGACACTTGGTCATGGAAGAACTCATGACCGAAGCGATTAGAACGTTCCTGCTGCACGGAGAGTTTGTCGAGCAAAGTCGCCTGCAATTTCATCAGAAGCTCCAGCTTTGCAAGGCGATGTCAGTTTCAGATCACAAAAATGAAATGTGGGCGCTCATCTCATCAGTCAACTCATTGCGCAACCAACTATCTCATTCACTAGACCCAGACGATAGACATAAACGCATAGAAGCATTAAACGCCACCTTCTCACAGCAGTTTCCTGACGGAGCCCCTGAGAATCTAGCAGAGATGCCAAAAGACACTGCTGTGTGCATGCTTGCTGTAGCAGGATCCATCGGGTATTTGCATGCTCATCTTGAGGAAGTTCGTCGCTTTAAAGGCGTGGTTCTAGACATGGACAAGGCGCTCATCAGGGGAAAGCTAGGTGAAGCCTAACAACTCGTTCAAGCCGACCGCCCACTGACTACGCCAGCGGTCGGCGTCATAACTCCAGCGTTAGGCCTTACAAAAAGGAGGTTGCATATGAAAATCAACATGGCCCATCTTGAGAACGCTCCACATCTGGCGGCTGGATAAACTTTGCAGTTTTTGATGCCAAGTCTACCAATGGAGACAATGCTGGTCTCTTGCATCAATTGACTCTAGCTGCCCGTGCAAACGGGCTGCAGGTGGATCAGTCCGCCCTAGCATTTGAGTCTGGTGGCAGCATTCAGTCTACGGAGATAAGAATCTTGTCTCTTATTTAGCAGATGGATGGGTTCCTCAGTGGACTCATACCATTGATGTCTAAGCCCAACTTCTCATTCAAGCCGACCGGCCATTAGCTACGCCAGCAGCCGGCGTCTTAACTCCAGCGTTATCCGTCAAAAAAAACATGCGCTCACCCATCTGCCATCTTGAAACCCAAATTGCTGGCTCACCGTTCAATGTCGCGCCGGAGAAAGCCAGACTCTGCGCGCAGCGACGGGACGATCACAAAATTGACTTTATCATGGTGGATGAGCCCAAGTTTGGTGTCCGGGTTAGGCTGGACGCGGACAGACTAACACCAGAAGTTGTCTTACCCATTGCATCGCTTGAATACTTGTGGGCTTTCTCTCACTACTGCTGGGTACTCACGCAGGAGTACGCGGCAGCACAACGCGCTGGCGCAAACCAATTTGATTGCGTTGGGAACCAAAGACTTAGGGAGTCAACACGAATTCTGCAATGGGCGAAAACCAACCTAGTCAGCACCGGCACAGACTCGTGGCCTGAGACCGGCCCTCGCCCAAAACAGGATTCGCACAGCTGCGATGACTCACGCGTTGCAACAGAGCTATTCCTTTGCGCAATCGCATGGATTTTGCATCACGAGATTGCACATATTGTCTTGCATCACCCATTGATCAACACCGTTTTCTCAGAGCAGGAGGAGCGAGAAGCAGACAGATATGCGACCGATTGGCTATTGGATGGCCTGCCCCAATCTGATCCTAAGCTAAAAAAGCGTGCGCTTGGCCTCAGCGTCGCGATGTTATGCCTACAGAGTTTAGAGGTTGACACCGCCTCTTGCCTGCGGAACACGCACCCCGCAGCACATGACCGAATATTCAAGAACACAGCGAAATACCAGATTGGAAGCGATCAAGTCGTAGAGGCTATGTGCACAGTTGTTCTTCAGTGCCTTTTTCATGGAACCGAAATTACGGCAAATGTTGATGGAGAAAGCTTCTCAGCCATTCTTGGCGATTTGCTCTACGTCATATCACGCGCCAATAGCGGCAGCTAACAATTCATTCAAGCCGATGCCGCTTGCGAAATAAGGGGTCAGGTTCATTTTATAGTGAGAAAAAATGGACATGCCCCCTTTGATTCCAAACATTAGGCTTCTCGTGCGATACATTCCCGCAATTTCTTTGCTGCTGTTTGTGCCCTTGGCTTCAGCTCAAGCGCCAGGAGGGCCGTCCCTGTTGACGCAGCTGGGCAAGCAGCTCCGTCACTTACGTGCGATGCCCATGAGCACGCCCACCAACGCACGCTGCCCGGACTATAAGGATTCCTTTGTAGGCATGCGTCAACGTGTCATACAGAAGGCATTGGGGGACCCAGACCTTGTCGAGTTACGGAGCCCCGGCGGGTCATACCTGTTCACCAGTGCGGCTCCTTTGACCGGCGCCTCAGCCCCTGTTGATATACAGAGTTCCAGTTGGTCATATTTTTTTACAAGCCCGGTTCCTTGGTCCCAGGTCGGCGGCGGATTTCCGCAACTGACCTTCAACTTCTCCAAGGATAATCGTGTCACAAGCGTCACGTGCTACTACTCGCGCTGAGAACGCACCTAAGCATGCGCTCGTGATGGCCGGCTTCGGCATACTGCCTCTTAAGGAGACGGAGGTAATTCATTCCCACCGAAACACCCGACCTGCGACCCCTCCCCTTCGGTAGCGGCGGAGGGTGGAGGATCAGGCCCGCAGGGTGGCGCACAGGACGTGCGCCAGTGTTTCGTCAGCACAGGATGTGCTGTCGGAACACCCCCGGAACCCGGAGCGGACCTGGAGGAGCCGAAGCCCCGGAAGGCGCGGACGTCGGGGTGCCTTCTTTTGGTTCGTTTTCTTGGGCGAAGCAAGAGAAATGAACTCGGCCGGCGCAAGCCGGACGAAACCGCTCTTGAAGCCTTGAAACCATCCCGATGGCGGACGGTGCCCGCCCTACGACTGCCCGAATGGCGGACGGTGCCCGCCCTACGATGCGTCGGTGGACGCATCACGTCAGGCCGAAAGGTTCGGGCCAAGAGGTTTGCGGTTCACCGCAGGCCGACATGTCGCGCCCATTCAATCGAGATCCACCGCCCGCAGCCGCAGGGCGTTGGACACCACCGACACCGACGACAGACTCATCGCCGCCGCCGCGATCATCGGCGAGAGCAGGATGCCGAAGACCGGATACAGCACGCCCGCGGCCAGCGGCACGCCGAGCAGGTTGTAGACGAAGGCGAAGAACAGGTTCTGGTGGATGTTGCGCACGGTGGCGCGCGACAGCATGCGCGCGCGGCGCAGGCCGCCGAGGTCGCCCTTGACCAGGGTCACCTGCGCGCTCTCCATGGCCACGTCGGTGCCGCTGCCCATGGCGATGCCGACGTCGGCGGCGGCCAGCGCCGGGGCGTCGTTGATGCCGTCGCCGGCCATCGCCACGCGGCGGCCCTCGGCCTTGAGCCGCTTGACCGCCTCGGCCTTGTCCGCGGGCGACAGGCCGGCCTCGACATCGTCGATGCCCAGCGCGTCGGCGACGGCCCTGGCGGTGGTGGCGTTGTCGCCGGTGAGCATGCGCAGCTTGCAGGCCCTCGGCGTGCAGCGCGCGCACGGCCTCGGCCGCGCCCTCGCGGATGCGGTCGGCGACGGCCAGCAGGGCGCGCACGCGGCCGCCGTCGGCCAGGAACATCACCGTGGCGCCGTCGCCGCGCAGCTGCTCGGCGCGCGCGCTGACGTCATCGTCCAGCGCCACGTCGTGCTCTTGCATGAGCCGGGCGTTGCCCAGCAGGACCTCGCGGCCGTCCACCCGGCCCTGCACGCCGCGCCCGGTCGGCGCCTTGAAGTCGTCGACGGCCGGCAGCGACAGGCCGTCACTCTCGGCGGCGGCCAGGATCGCGCGCGCCAGCGGATGCTCGCTGGAACGCTCCAGCGCCGCGGCCAGCGCCAGCGCGCCGGCGCGCTCGCCGCCGTCCAGCACCACCACCTCGCGCAGCGACGGCTTGCCCTCGGTCAGGGTGCCGGTCTTGTCCACCACCAGGGTGTCGACCGCGCGCAGCGCCTCGATGGCGCCGGCGTCGCGGAACAGCACGCCGTGCTGCGCGCCGCGTCCGCTGGCGACCATGATCGAGATCGGCGTGGCCAGGCCCAGCGCGCACGGACAGGCGATCACCAGCACCGACACCGCGGCGATCAGCGCGTGCGCCAGGCGCGGCTCGGGGCCGGCCACGGCCCACACCACGAAGGCCAGCGCGGCGGCGCCGACCACGGCGGGCACGAAGATCGCCGACACCTTGTCGGCCACGCGCTGCAG
The DNA here is from genome assembly GCA_963821885.1 of uncultured Gammaproteobacteria bacterium. Lineage (GTDB taxonomy): Bacteria > Pseudomonadota > Gammaproteobacteria > Xanthomonadales > Rhodanobacteraceae > Oleiagrimonas. Next base: position 263,598 of record CAWGFN010000004.1, read on the forward strand.
CGGCGCCTTGCTGCGCTGCGCCTGCGCCACCAGCGCGACGATCTGCGCCAGCATGGTCTCGCCGCCGACCTTGTCCGCGCGCATCAGCACGCTGCCGTCCTGGTTGACGGTGCCGCCGGTGAGCGCGTCGCCGGCCTGCCTGGCCACCGGCAGCGGCTCGCCGGTGAGCATGGACTCGTCGACGTGGCTGGCGCCTTCCAGCACCACGCCGTCCACCGGCACCTTCTCGCCGGGGCGCACGCGCAGGCGATCGCCGGCCCTGACCTGCTCCAGCGGCACGTCGCGCTCGCTGCCGTCCTCGGCCACGCGACGCGCCATCTTCGGCGCCAGGTTGAGCAGCGCCTTCAGCGCCTGCCCGGTGCGCCGGCGCGCGCGCAGTTCGAGGAAGTCGCCCAGGGTGACCAGGGTGACGATCATCGCCGCCGACTCGAAGTACACGCCGACCTGGCCGTGCGCGTCGCGGAAGCCGGCCGGGAAGATGCCCGGCAGCAGGAAGGCGATGGCGCTGTACAGCCAGCTCACGCCGGTGCCCAGGGCGATCAGGGTGTACATGTTCGGGTTCCACGGGCGCAGGGAGCGCCAACCGCGCGCAAAGAAACTGGCGCCGCCCCACAGCACCACCACGCTGGCCAGCGCCGCCTCGATCCAGGCGCCGACGGTGCCCCACGGCGCGGGCACGCGCAGGTCCAGCATGTGCGGCCCCATGGCCCAGGCGACCACCGGCACGGTCAGCGCCACCAGGGTCCAGAACTTTCGCGACATGGCCTTGAGCTCGCCGCCATCGTCGTCGTCCGCGCTGGGCATCATCGGCTCCAGCGCCATGCCGCACTTGGGGCAGTCGCCCGGCCCGACCTGCTGGATCTCCGGATGCATCGGGCAGGTGTACAGCGCGTTCTTCGGCGCCGGCGCGGCGGCGGGCGCATCGCCCAGGTAGCGCGTCGGGTCGGCGATGAATTTATCGCGGCAGCCGGCCGAGCAGAAATGATAGGCGTGGCCCTCGTGCTCGGCGCTGTGTTTCGGATGCTCGGGATCGGTGCGCATGCCGCAGACCGGGTCCATGCGTCCCTTGGCGATCTCGCGCTGGCGGCCCTTGGCGCGGATGGCCTCGGGGTCGGCGCGGAATTTCTCCATGCAGCCGTCGCCGCAGAAGTAGTAGCGGCGATCCTCGTGATCGAGGTGGCGGTGCGAATCCAGGCTCACGCGCATGCCGCAGTTGGGGTCGGCGGCGTGGGCGTCGTCCAGGGGAAAGGCGATGCGCGGGGTGTTCATGCGTCTTCCCTGCCCGACAGGGCCTTGAGGATGGGGCACTGCGCCAGCTCGCCGTGGCCCGGGCAGGCCTCGATCAGCTGCTTGAGGCCGCGCTGCACGCGCTTGAGTTCGCGGATGCGGTGTTCCACATCATCCAGCCGTGCCTCGGCACGCGCCTTGACGCCGGCCACGCCGTCGCCGCGGTCGGCCGACAGCGCCAGCAGTTCGCGGATGTCCTCGAGGCTGAAGCCCAGGCCCTTGGCGCGGCGGATGAAGCGCAGCTGCGCCACCGCGCCGGCGTCGTAGTCACGGTAGCCGGAGGCGCGCCGTCGCGGCTCGGGCAGCAGGCCCTCGCGCTCGTAGTAGCGGATGGTGTCGATGCCGACGCCGGCCTCGCGGGCCAGCGCGCCGATGCGCAGGTGGGGAGCGGATGCGGTGTTCATGCCCGCAGGATAGACCCTTGAGCAGGGTCCAGAGTCAAGGCTTGCCGGTCAGGGGCGCAGGCACCACCAGGCCAGGGCCGCCGTGGCCGGCGCGTTGCGGACCACCTGCGACAGCAGCACCCCGCCAGCCACGCGCGGTGCGCGTCGGGACACGCGTTCGGACATCCATCCAGCATATCGCCCGGCCGCGTCGCGATGTCATGTCATAACAGCCCCCGGGCGACGTATGCTCGCGCCGCACACCTGCGGAAGACGCGATGAACGACGTCCACCACCACGACCACGGCCACGCGGGCCACGACCATGCCCACGGCATCGCCGCCGACGCCAACCGGCGCTACCTGGGCCTGGCCCTGGCGCTGCTGCTGGGGTTCATGGCGCTGGAGGTGGTGGTCGGCCTGCTGGCCTCGTCGCTGGCGCTGATCACCGACGCCGGCCACATGCTCACCGATGCCGGCGCCATCGGCCTGTCGCTGCTGGCCATCCGCCTCGCGCGGCGACCGGCCCGGGGGCCGTACACCTTCGGCTTCAAGCGCGCGGAGATCCTCAGCGCGCAGGCCAACGGCCTGACGCTGCTGGTGCTGGGCGCGGTGTTCGCGGTCGAGGCCGTGCAGCACCTGATCGTGCCGCCCGACGTCAAGGGCCCCTGGGTCACCGGCATCGCCCTGGCCGGCATCGTGGTGAACCTCGCCGTGGTGTGGATCCTGGGCAAGGCCAACCGCCGCAGCCTCAACGTCGAGGGCAGCTTCCAGCACATCCTCACCGACCTGTACGCCTTCATCGCCACCGCGGTGGCCGGCGGCGTCATCTGGCTGACCGGCTGGGACCGCGCCGACGCCCTGGCCGCGCTGCTGGTGGCGGCGCTGATGTTCCGCGCCGGCTACGGCCTGGTGCGCGCCTCGGGGCGGGTGTTCCTGGAAGCCGCGCCGCACGGCCTGCATCCGGACGCCATCGGCGCGGCCATGCGCGACATGCCACACGTCAACCGCGTCGACGACCTGCACGTGTGGGAAGTCACCTCGGACATGCCGGCGCTGTCGGCGCACGTGCTGGTCGACCACGAGGTCGACTGCCACGACACCCGCCGCGACATCGAGGCGATGCTGCGCGAGCGCTTCGGCATCACCCACACCACCCTGCAGACCGACCACGGCGAACCCGGCGAGGACAACCCCCGCCCATGCCGCTTCGAGCACGACCACGCGCATTGATCGCGACCGCCCCATGCGCCGTGCCACGGGCAGGCGTGCGAAAATCGCCACCCGTCGTCGGCGATGCCTCGCCACGACCCTCACGGACCGCCGCATGAACTACCGCCACGCCTACCACGCGGGCAATTTCGCCGATGTCTTCAAGCACTGCGTGCTGATCGCGCTGCTGGAGGCGTTGCAGGACAAGCCCAAGCCGCTGGCCTACATCGACACGCACGCCGGCGCGGGCGCCTACGACCTGGACGACGCGGCCGCGCGCAAGACCGGCGAGGCCGAGGCCGGCATCGGACGGCTGCGCGCGCTGCGTGGGCGCAACGCCCTGCTCGATCGCTACCTCAAGCGGGTCGATGACGCCGGCGCGCGGCGCTATCCGGGGTCGCCGCTGCTGGCCGCCGGCATGTTGCGCGAGGACGACGCGGCGCAGCTGTGCGAAGTTCAGCCCGACGAGGTCGACCGCCTGCGTCGGCTGTTCCGCGACGACCCGCGCGTCCACGTGCATGCGCGCGACGGCTATGCCGCGCTCAAGGCGCTGCTGCCGCCCGCGCAGCGCCGGGGCCTGGTGCTGATCGACCCGCCGTTCGAGGCACAGGCCGGCGAATTCCGGCATATCCAGGATGCCCTGGCGCTGGCGCTGGATCGCTGGCCGACCGGCGTGTATGCCGTGTGGTACCCGATCAAGCAGGCGCGCGACGTGCAGCCGTTCCGCCGCTGGCTGGGCACGTGCGCGGCCAGGACGGTGCTGGACATCGAGCTGCTGGTCCAGCCCGACAACGTGCCGCAGCGCCTGAACGGCGCCGGCATGGCCATCCTCAACCCGCCCTGGCAGTTCGACGCGCGGGTCCGCGACCTGCTGCCGCTGCTGGCGCACCACCTGGCCGTGGACGGCCAGACCGGCGCGGCGCGCATGCGCTGGTTGCGCAGCGAGGAAAAAAACGTGCGCTGAGGCGCTTGCTGTTCAGCCACCAATGGCTAAGCTGCGATTATCGGAACGCTGCCAGGAACGCCGCCATGAAGCTTTCTCTGCACACCCTTATTCCCGCTTTCTCCGCGCTGGCCCTGGCCGGCCTGCTCGCCGGCTGCGCGCCGGCGCCGATCTACAAGGTCGCGCCGAACGCGCCCGTCGTGCTGCCGGCCCAGGTGGCCCAGTCGCCCGAACCGTACCAGGGCCAGACGGTGGTCTGGGGCGGTACCGTGGTGCAGGTGAACAATTACAACGACCACAGCGAGATCGAGATCCTCTCGCATCCCCTGGACAGCTCGCAGCGTCCGCAGCTCAGCAGCAACAACGCCAACGGCCGCTTCATCGCCGTGCTGCCCGGCTTCGTCGAGCCGCTGAACTTCCGCCCCGGCGCGCCGATCACCGTGATGGGCACCATCGAGGGCACCTTTGCCGGCCATGTCGGCCAGGCGCCCTACGTGTTCCCGCGGGTCAAGGTCAGCCAGCACCATGAATGGACCGCCGAGGAAATGGGCAGCGGACGTTCGCACTTCAGCTTCGGCATGGGCGTCGGCGTGGGCAGCGGCGGCGCCAGCGGGGTGGGCGTGGGAGTCGGCGTCCACTGAGCGGACGGATCAGTCGGACACGTCCGGCTCGAAGAAGCTCCAGCGCACCTCGCCGAAGCGGGCGCGGAAATCGCGCTCGACGGCGTTGATGGCCTCGGCCACGGCCGTGGCCGAGGTCGCCGGCGCCATGCGCGCCTTGATCGCCACCATCACCTCCGGGCCCATGTGCAGCGTGAGCAGGTTGTAGACCTCGGCCACCTCGGGCCGCGCGCGCAGGAAGGCGAGCATCGCCTCGCGCCGCTCCGGCTCCACGCCGCGCCCGATCAGCAGGCCCTTGACCTGCACCGCCACCAGCACCGCCACCACCAGCAGCAACGCGCCGATGGCCACGGTGCCCAGGGCGTCGAACAGCAGGTTCCCGGTCAGCATCGTGGCCAGCACCGCCGCCAGCGCCAGCACCAGGCCGACCAGGGCGGCGAAGTCCTCGCCGAAGATCACCAGCAGCTCGCTGGAACGGCTCTGGCGAAACCAGCGCCACAGGCTGCGCTCGCCCTGCTCCTTGCGCACCTCCACCAGGCAGCCGCGCATGGACACGCCCTCGGCGATCACGCCGAACACCAGCACGCCCACGGCGACCCAGGGCCACTTCAGCGGCTCGGGGTGGGTCAGCTTGTGGATGCCCTCGTAGACCGAGAACATGCCGCCCACGGTGAACAGCAATATCGCCACCAGGAACGACCAGAAATACAGCGCGCGACCCCAGCCCAGCGGGTAGTCGTCCGACGGCGGACGCCGGGCCTGGCGCATCCCCAGCAGCAACAGGAGCTGGTTGCCGCAGTCGGCCAGCGAATGCACGGCCTCGGCCAGCATCGCCCCGGAACGGGTGACCAGCGCCGCGCCGAGCTTGGCCACGAAGATGGCGACATTGGCGCCCAGCGCCAGCAGCACGGCCCGGGTGGAATTGGCATGGCCCGACATGGATGCCCCGCGTCTCGTCGATACAAACGTCGAGTGTAGCGGGTCGCCTCCTCGCGGCGGCACCTGCCGACATCTATATCGTTCGGCCTATTCGGAGCGGCATTCACTGCGCTTTTGACCGAGGTCAAGTCTCACCGATCCGCGATCCGTACAGTCCCCGTCGAGCGCCATTTCGTGACTCCGGGGAAACATCCATGGAACAAGATCGGACCTACAACGACAAGGTCGTGCGTCAGTTCGTCTACGCCACGATCCTGTGGGGCGTGGTCGGCATGCTGGTGGGGTTGTTCATCGCCGCCCAGCTGGCCTGGCCCGCCCTCAACTTCGACATCCCGTACCTGACCTACAGCCGCCTGCGTCCGCTGCACACCAGCGCGGTGATCTTCGCCTTCGGCGGCAGCGCGCTGTTCGCCACCGCCTACTACGTGGTCCAGCGCACCTGCCAGGTGCGGTTGTTCAGCGACAAGCTGGCGGCCTTCACCTTCTGGGGCTGGCAGCTGGTGATCGTGCTGGTGGCGATCACCTACCCGCTGGGCATCACGCAGAGCAAGGAATACGCCGAGCCGGAGTGGTTCATCGACATCATCATCGCGGTGGTGTGGGTGGTCTTCGGCATCGTGTTCTTCGGCACCCTGGCCAAGCGCAAGGTCAAGCACATCTACGTGGCCAACTGGTTCTACGGTGCCTTCATCATCACCATCGCGGTGCTGCACATCGTCAACAACATCGCCATTCCGGTGTCGTGGACGAAGTCCTACATCGTCTACTCGGGCACCGTCGATGCCATGGTGCAGTGGTGGTACGGCCACAACGCGGTGGGCTTCTTCCTGACCGCCGGCTTCCTCGGCATGATGTACTACTTCGTGCCCAAGCAGGCCGGGCGCCCGATCTACTCCTACCGCCTGTCGGTGGTGCATTTCTGGGCCCTGATCGCCATCTACATGTGGGCCGGCCCGCATCACCTGATGTACACCGCGCTGCCCGACTGGGCGCAGTCGCTGGGCATGGTGTTCTCGCTGATCCTGCTGGCGCCGTCCTGGGGCGGCATGCTCAACGGCATCCTCACGCTGTCCGGCGCCTGGCACAAGCTGCGCACCGACCCGATCCTGAAGTTCATGATCGTCTCGCTGTCGTTCTACGGCATGTCGACCTTCGAGGGGCCGATGATGTCGATCAAGACGGTCAACTCGCTCTCGCACTACACCGACTGGACCATCGGCCACGTGCATTCGGGCGCGCTGGGCTGGGTCGGCTTCATCACCATGGGCTCGCTGTACTGCCTGATCCCGCGCCTGCTCGGCCGCAAGGAGATGTACGCGCCGAAGCTGGTCGAGACCCATTTCTGGGTCGCCACCATCGGCGTGGTGATCTACATCGCCGCGATGTGGATGGCCGGCGTGATGCAGGGCCTGATGTGGCGCGCGACCAACGCCGACGGCACCCTCACCTACACCTTCATCGAGTCGCTCAAGCAGACCTATCCGTTCTACTACGCGCGATTCTTCGGCGGCCTGCTGTACCTGAGCGGCATGCTGATGATGGCCTGGAACACGTGGATGACCTGGCGTACCTCGCGCACGCCGGAACCCGCGCTGATCCCCACCGCCGTGCACGCCTGAGGAGCCCGTCATGCTGCATGCCAAGATCGAGAAGAACATCGGCCTGATGGCGGTACTGATCGCCGTCGCCATCAGCTTCGGCGGGCTGGCCGAGATCGTGCCGCTGATGTTCGCGGCCAATGCCACCCAGCCCGTGCCCGGCCTCAGGCCGCCCAACGGGCTGCAACTGGCCGGCCGCGACGTCTACGTGCGCGAGGGCTGCTACAACTGCCACTCGCAGATGATCCGCACGCTGTCGTTCGAGACCCAGCGCTACGGCCACTACTCGGTGGCCGGCGAGTCGGTCTACGACCATCCGTTCCTGTGGGGCTCCAAGCGCACCGGCCCGGACCTGGCGCGCGTGGGCGGGCGCTACAGCGACGACTGGCACCGGGTGCACCTGATGAACCCGCGCGACGTGGTGCCCGAGTCGAACATGCCCGGTTTCCCGTGGCTGGCCACCCGTCCGCTGGACGCCGCCGAAATCGCCTCGCACATGCGCGCGCTGCGCACCATCGGCGACCCGTACACGGACGCCGACCTCGCCGCCATTCCCGACGAGGTCAAGGGCAAGACCGAGATGGACGCCCTGATCGCGTACCTGCAGAGCCTGGGCACGCATGCGCCCACCGACGATGCGAAGGAGACCCGCCGATGATTTCCGGAATCCTGACCGGCCTGCTGATGATCCTGTTCCTCGGGGTCACCGGATGGGCCTACAGCTCAAGGCAGAAAGAGCGCTTCCATGAAGCCGAGATGCTGCCGCTGATCGAGGACTCGCATGTGTCGGAGGACCAGGCATGAGCACCTTCTGGAGTGTTTTCGTGATGGTCCTGGTGACCATCAACGTGGTCGGCGCGGTGTGGCTGCTGTTCGGCAACGCCAAGAGCGACCCGGCCGAGACCACCGGCCACACCTGGGACGAGGACCTGACCGAATACAACAAGCCGCTGCCCATGTGGTGGATCGGCATGTTCGTGCTGTCGGTCATCTTCGGCATCGGCTACCTGGTGCTGTATCCCGGCTTCGGCGCCACCAGGGGCACCCTGCAGTGGAGCTCGATCAAGCAGCTGCATGCCCACGTGGCCGAGGCGGACGCGCGCCTGGAAAAGCTGTTCTCGCAGTTCCGCGACAAGCCGATGGACGCGCTCACGTCCGACCCCAAGGCGCTGGCCATCGGCCATAACGTGTTCGCCAACAACTGCGCCATGTGCCACGGGTCCGATGCCCGCGGCGCCGTGGGCTTCCCCAACCTGGCCGACAACGACTGGCTCTACGGCAATGCGCCGCAGACCGTGACGGCCACCATCAGCAACGGCCGCAACGGCGTGATGCCCGCGTGGGGCGCGGTGGTCGGCGACCAGGGCGTGACGGAACTGGCCAACTACGTCCGCGAGCTTTCCGGGCAGTCGCATGACGCGCCGCTCGCCGCCGCCGGCAAGGCCCGCTACATGACGCTGTGCATCGCCTGCCACGGGCCCACCGGCACCGGCAACCCGGCGCTCGGCGCGCCCAACCTGACCGACGGCACCTGGCTGTACGGCGGCGACCTGGCCACCATCGAGGCGACCATCCGCAACGGCCGCAATGGCCACATGCCGGCGTGGGGCGACAAGCTGGGTCCGGACCGCGTGCGCCTGGTCGCGGCCTGGGTGCTGTCGCAGTCGCAGAACCCGCCCGCCGAAGCCACGCAGGCCCAGCCATGAACACGCGCCGCGAACGACAGGAGGATGCATCGCGCCTGCCGCTCGCGGCGCGCGTCGGCGCGGTGATGTGGCCGTCGTTCTTCGCCGCCGGCGTCGCGACCATGGTGTTCTTCGCCGTGATCGACCCCAACGAGCTGGCCACCATCAGCTGGCCCACCCTGCATGTCAGTCGCGAGATGGGCTACACCCTGGGCTTCTTCATGTTCTGGATCTGCACCATGGCCTCGAGCCTGTTCACCTCGCTCCTGCTCAAGCCGCGCGGCGACGTGCCCGTCGACGGTGACGAGGCATGAACAGCCCGATCCCGCTGAAGCTGGTCGAGGGCGACGAAGGCCATCTGTACGCCCGCCAGCCGAAGGTCTACCCGCGCGAGGTCAAGGGCCGCTTCCAGCGGCTGCGCAGCGCCGCGATGCTGTGGCTGCTGGGCATGTACTACCTGTTCCCGTGGCTGAACTGGGGCGGCCACCAGGCGGTGCTGTTCGACCTGCCGCACCGCAAGTTCTACATCCTCGGCCTGACCTTCTGGCCGCAGGATTTCTTCTTCATGTCCTGGCTGCTGATCATGGCGGCGCTGTCGCTGTTCTTCTTCACCGCCCTGGCCGGGCGCCTGTGGTGCGGCTATGCCTGCCCGCAGACGGTGTGGACCGAGGCGTTCCTGTGGATCGAACGCAAGGTCGAGGGTGACCGCAACCAGCGCCTGCGCCTGGACAAGATGCCGTGGACGATGGCCAAGGTCGGCCGCAAGGGCCTGAAGCAGATCCTGTGGATCGCCTTCGCGCTGTGGACCGGCTTCACCTTCGTCGGCTTCTTCACGCCGATCCGCGAGCTGGCCGGCGAGGTCGCGCACCTGGACCTCGGCGGCTGGGAGATCTTCTGGATCGTCTTCTACGGTTTCGCCACCTACGGCAACGCCGGCTTCCTGCGCGAGCAGGTGTGCAAGTACATGTGCCCCTACGCGCGCTTCCAGGGCGCGATGTTCGATCGCGACACCCTGATCATCAGCTATGACGAGCAGCGCGGCGAACCACGCGGCCACCGCAAGCGCGACGTGCCCAGCGTGCTGGCGCTGGCCCAGGGCGACAGCGCGCCGCTGGGCGACTGCATCGAGTGCCAGGCCTGCGTGCAGGTGTGCCCGACCGGCATCGACATCCGCAACGGCCTGCAGGTGGGCTGCATCGCCTGCGCCGCGTGCATCGACGCCTGCGACGCCATCATGGACAAGATGGACTACCCGCGCGGACTGATCCGCTACACCACGGAAAACGCCCTCGAGGGCAAGCCCAGCCATGTGCTGCGTCCGCGCACCCTGATCTACGCCACCATCCTGGCCCTGCTGTTCGGCGCCTTCGCCTGGAGCATCGGCCATCGCAGCATGCTGCTGACCGAGGTCCTGCGCGACCGCAACGCGCTGTGGCGCGCCGGTCCGGCCGGCAGCGTGGAGAACAGCTACACGCTCAAGCTGGTCAACAAGAGCGACCAGCCCATGAAACTGGTGCTCGGCCTCGACGGCGACACCCCGCTGCTGATCGTCGGCAGCCGCGACATCGCCATCGCCGGTGAAGCAGGTCCAGTCCGTGCCGGTCACCCTGCGCGCGCCGGCCGGCAGCCTGCATGGACGCCACGCCGTGACCCTGCGCCTGGTGCCCGCCAACCCGCCCGGCGCGCGTCCCGTGGCCACCGTCACCACCGCTTTCTTCGCCCCCATGGAATCGAAATGAAGACCCTGCCCTGGTACCGCGTCCCCGAAGTCTGGCTGATGATCTTCCTGGTCGGCTCGGCCGTCGCCGCCGGCCTCACCACCCTGGTGATCGCCGAGCGCCTGCCCGACGCCCACATCGTCAATGCCGATACCCAGGGCCACCTGCACGGCCACTGAGATGTCGCGCACCTGCTTCCACTGCGGCGAGACGGTACCGCCCGACGGCACCCTGACGGTGCGCGCGGGCGGTGTCGACCAGCCGGTCTGCTGCCGCGGCTGCGAGGCCGCGGCGTCGTGGATCCAGGGCCTGGGCCTGGGCGACTACTATCGCCTGCGCACCACGTCCGCGGACCGCGCCGAACCGGCCGGCGACTTCAGCGCCTGGGACCGCCCGGCCATGACCCGCATGCATGTGCGCGTGCATTCGCCCGGCCGCGCCGAGGTGGTGGTGCTGGTGGACAACATGCGTTGCTCGGCCTGCGCCTGGCTGATCGAGCGTGCCCTCGGCAGCGAGGATGGCGTGTGCGAAGTGGGCGTGAGCGCGCCGGCCCGACGCGTGCGGCTGGTCTTCGATCCGCGCGTGACGCCGCTGTCGAGCCTGCTCCAGTCGCTGGCCAAACTGGGCTACACGCCGCACCCGCTGGACATCGCCGCGCTCGACGCGCTGCGCCAGCGCGAAAGCCGCGACGCGCTCAAGCGCCTGGTGGTGGCCGGGCTGGGCACCATGCAGGCCATGATGTACGCCGTGGCCCTGTACGCCGGCCACTTCGACGGCATCGACCCGGCCACCCGCGACTTCTTCCGCTGGCTGGGCTTCCTGGTCGCCACGCCGGTGGTGATGTATTCGGCACGCCCGTTCTTCGCCGGCGCCTGGCGCGAACTGCGCACCCGGCAGCTGTCCATGGACACGCCGGTGGCGCTGGCGATCGGCCTGATCTACGCCGCCAGCCTGTTCGCCACCCTGACCCGCGGCGGCGAAATCTATTTCGATTCGGTCAGCATGTTCGTGCTGTTCCTGCTCGGCGCGCGCTACGTGGAGATGCGCGCGCGCCACCGCGCCGGCGACCTGGTGGACGCGCTGGCCCGGCTGCAGCCGGCGACCGCCGAACGCCTGCATGGCGACGGCGACGCCACCGAGACGGTCGGCGTGCACGAACTGCAGCCCGGCGACCGCGTGCGCGTGGCCGCTGGCGCCAGCGTGCCGGCCGACGGCATCGTGCTGGACCGCGCCTGCCACGTCGACGAATCGCTGCTGACCGGCGAATCCACGCCGCGGTCGCGCCAGCCCGGCGACACGCTGATGGCCGGTACCCTGCTGCTGGACGGACCGGTGCGCCTGCGCGTGGCCCAGGTCGGCGCCGACACGGTGCTGGCCGGCATCGTGCGCATGGTCACCCGTGCCGCCAGCGACAAGCCGGCGCTGGCCCGCGCCGCCGACGCGCACGCGCGCCGCTTCGTCGGACGCACCCTCATCCTGACCGTGCTGACCGCCCTGGCCTGGGCCTGGTTCGACCCCACACGCGCCTTCGGTGCCGCCATCTCGGTCCTGGTCATCAGTTGCCCGTGCGCGTTCGCCCTGGCCGTGCCGGCGGCACTCACCCGCGCCGTCGCGGTGCTGGCGCGGCATGGCGTGCTGGTGGTGGACGGCGATGCCCTCGAGCGCCTGGCCGGCGCCGACGTGGTGGTGTTCGACAAGACCGGCACGTTGACCGAACCGGCGCTCGACCCTGACCACTGCGAGGTGCATGCCGGCACCCTGGACCAGGCGCTGGCCGTGGTCGCCGCTCTGGAGCAATCGAGCACGCACCCGCTGGCCCGCGCCCTGCGTGCCGCCGCCGGGCAACTGGCGCTACCGGCCGTGGACCAGCGCCGGGATGTCGCCGGCCACGGGGTCGAGGGCGTGATCGACGGCGTCCGCTACCGGCTCGGGCGCGCGGACTGGACCGGCCACGACGGCGACGACCGCCTGCTGCTGACCGACGACAATGGCGTGGTCGCGCGCCTGGCCATGCACGAGAAGCCCCGCGACGATGCCGCCGAGACGCTGGCCGCCCTGCGTGCCTCCGGCGCGCACGTGGCCATGTTCAGCGGCGACAGCCGCCAGCGCGTGGCGCGCATCGCCGCGGCGCTGGACATCGGGCATTGGCGCGCCGGCGCCAGCCCGGCCGACAAGCTGGCCTGGCTGCAGGCGATGCGCCGCGAGGGCCATGTCGTCGCCATGGTCGGCGACGGCATCAACGACGCGCCGGTCCTGGCCGGCGCCGACGTGGCCGTGGCGCTGGGCAGCGGCGCCGCCCTGGCGCAGGCCACCAGCGGCATCCTGCTGGCCGGCGACCGCCTGGGCCAGCTGGTGCGCGCACGGCGCATCGCCGCGGCGATGCTGCGCGCCTCCCAGCAGAACATGCGCTGGGCGATCGGCTACAACCTGGCCGCGGTCCCGCTGGCGGCCCTGGGACTGGTGCCGCCGTGGCTGGCCGCCATCGGCATGTCCGCCAGCTCGCTGCTGGTGGTGCTCAATGCACTGCGGATCGGCCGCGGCGAAGCGGACGCGGCACGTCGCGCCGATCATCGACCCGCAGCCACGCGAGGTGGCCGCGTGAACATCATCCTGCTGCTGATTCCGTTGAGCATGGTGTTGCTGGGCGCCGGCATCTGGGCGTTCTTCTGGGCCGTGAACCATGCGCAATTCGACGACCTGGACACCCCCGCCCTGATGCCGCTGCTCGACGATGAATCCGACACCGGTACCGTTGACGAGGACGCGCCGTCGTGACCGGCACCCTGAGCATCGCCGCCGCGGGGCTGCTGGGCCTGGCGGGATCCGGCCACTGCGTGCTGATGTGCGGCGGCATCTCGCATGCCCTGGGCATGGTCACCCAGCCGGGTGCGCGCGGCGGTCCGCGCCGCGGCCTGTTGCTGGGCTATCAACTGGGCCGCATCAGCGGCTATGCGCTGGCCGGCCTGTTGCTGGGCAGCCTGGGCGCGGTGTTGTACGGCGTGATGGAAAACGCCGCCTTGCGCATGGGCTTGCGCCTGCTGGTCGCGGCGGCTTTCATCGCGGTCGCCATCGGCCTGTGGACCGGACGCGGCCTGGTCGAGCGATTCGCCGGGACGCGCCTGTGGTCGCGGCTTGGCGCCACGCATGCGCCGGCTGCTGCCGGTCGACTCCTGGCCCAAGGCCTGGCTGTTCGGCCTGGTGTGGGGCTGGATGCCCTGCGGCTTCGTCTACACCGTGTTGCTGCTGGCCTGGACCAGCATGAGCCCGTGGAGCAGCGCGGCCGTGATGACGGCCTTCGGCCTGGGCACGATGCCGGCGATGCTCGGCGTCTCGCTGGGCAGCGCCACGTTGACGAAAGTGGCCGGCGCCCGGATGCGGCGCGGCGCGGCCGTGTTGATGCTGGTGTTGGCGATACTGACCGTGGCCGGGCCGTGGCTGGCCCCGCTCGGCATGCCCGAGGCCCTGCTGCCCTTCGACTGCGCGGCCCGTCCGGCCTGAGGCTCAGGACGGCTTCGAGCGCGCCGCGGCCGTCGTCCTCGCCACCCTCGGCGAGCGCATTCAGCGCATCCATGTCCACGATGCGCACGATGCGGCGCTCGACCTCGAGCACGCCCATGGCCTGGAAGCGGCTCATCAGGCGGCTGACCGTCTCGATCACCAGGCCCAGGTAATTGGCGATGTCCTGGCGCGACATGCTGAGGTTGAGCTCCATCGGATCCAGCCCCAGCCGGCGACGGCGATCGGACAGGCTGCGCAGGAAGATCGCCAGCCGCGACGGCGACTGGCGGCGACCCATCATCACCATGTGGTCCTGTTCGCGGCCGAACTCGGCACTCATGACGCGGTACAGCTGCTGCTGCAGCTCGGGCAGGTCCACCGCCACCCGCGAGAGTTCGTTGAACGGCACCTCGCAGACGCTGGCCCGCTCCAGCGCCTCGGCGCTGCAGCGGTGCACCTCCGACGGCAGCGCATCCAGGCCCAGCAGCTCGCCGGGCAGGTGGAAGCCCAGCACCTGGCTTTCACCATCGGCCATCTGGACGAAGGTCTTGAAGGAACCGGCGCGCACCACGTAGAGCTTGCCCGGCCCACCCCCGGCGTGGAACAGCGAGGCGCCGCGATCGACCGGCTTGCGCTGCTGCACCAGCCGGTCCAGCTGCGCCAGTCCGGCCGAGCCGATCGACGCAGGCAGGCACAGCTGCGCCAGCGCGCACGATGCACACGACTTGCGCAGGGCGTTCACATCGAGGGGAATCGTGGACATCCCGTGCATCTCCCTGGGTGGATGATCCATGGCAGCTGATCACCGTACGCCGCCAGGCCCGGTGCGGCAACCCGGATGTTCGGTCGATTGCCGGCCGTTCGGCATCAATCCGCGTGCATACTGGAAACTTCGCGCCGGCCACACAAGAATAACGTCATGAGCGAAGCCCACGGGCCGACTGCGACACCATGTAAGCCAATGCGCCTGCGTGGATGGCGGCGACCCCTTCCGCACGCGCGATGGCGCGATGCTGTGCTTTCGGCCTATCCAGTCCGGTGACAGTGCCGCCATGCTGCGCCTGTTCCACCGGCTCTCGCCCGACGAAATCCGCATGCGCTTCCAGTACGCGCTGCATGACCTGACCACATCGGCCGCCGACCGCCTGTGCGCCATCGACACCACGCGCGAGGCCGCCTTCGTGCTGATGGACCCGGCCACGGATCCCACCGAGATGCGCGGCGTGGGGCGCATCTACATCGACCGGGAGGGCGAAACCGCCGAGTTCGCGGTGCTGGTCGAACGCGGCTGGAGCGGTCGCGGGCTGGGCGCGCACCTGATCGGCCACCTGGTCGCCGAATGCCGCCGGCGCGACCTGCGTTCGCTGTACGGGCAGGTCCTGGTGGAAAACCGCCCGATGCTCGACCTGTGCCGCGACCTCGGCTTCCGCCGTCGCCTGATGCCCGACGAGCCGGGCACCGCCATCATCACCCTGCAGCTGGACTGAGCCGGACCCGACGGCACGCTACAATGGCGGCTTTTCCGTCCCCGTCGAGCGCCCCCGCCCTCCATGTCCACCAGCCCTGATCCAGCCGCCCCTGCCGACCACGCCCAAGCAGCGCCGCTTCTGGCGCGCGCCCGACGGCGCGGCCATGGCGCTGGCCGTGGTCTCGGCGGCCCGCGCGCACCCGGGCCTGGTGGTGGTGGCGGTGCGCGACAACCTGCGCGCGCACCAGCTGGAGCAGGAACTGGCGGTGTTCGCCGGCGATCTGCCGGTGCTGCACTTCCCGGACTGGGAAACCCTGCCCTACGACCTGTTCAGCCCGCACCCGGAAATCGTCTCGCGGCGCATCGCCACGCTCTATCGCCTGCCCAGCGTGAACCGCGGCGTGCTGGTGGTGCCGGTGTCCACGCTGATGCAGCGGCTGGCGCCGCGCAGCTACGTGGCCGGCAGCGGCCTGGCCATCCGCGTCGGCCAGGTCATGCGCATCGCCGACGAGCAGCAGCGCATGGAAGCGGCCGGCTACCGCCACGTGCCGCAGGTCGGCGATCCGGGCGAATTCGCGGTGCGCGGCGCGCTGATCGACATCTTCCCGATGGGCGCGGCCGAGCCGTATCGCATCGAGCTGTTCGACGAAGAGATCGAGTCGATACGCAGCTTCGATCCGGAGACCCAGCTGTCGGCGCACAAGGTCGAGTCGGTCGAGCTGCTGCCGGCGCGCGAGTTCCCGCTGACCGAACACGCCACGCGCGATTTCCGCAACCGCCTGCGCGAGCGCTTCCCGATCGACGTGCGACGGTGCCCGGTCTACCAGGACATCAAGCAGGGCGTGGCGCCCGGTGGCATCGAGTACTACCTGCCGCTGTTCTTCGAGACCACCGAGACCCTGTTCGACTACCTCGCCGACGACGCCATGTTCGTGCTCGGCGAGGGCGCCATGGCGGCGGCCGATGCCTTCTGGGCGCAGATCGGCCAGCGCCACGAGCAGCGCGCGCACGACATCGAGCGCCCGATCCTGGCGCCGTCCGACCTGTACCTGCCGCCCGACCCGCTGCGCGAGCGCCTCAATGGCGTGCTGCGCGTGGAGCTGGTCGAGGCCGGCCATGAGCATGCCCGCGACCTGGGTACCCAGCCCGCCCCCTCGCTGCCGCTGAACATGCGTGGCGAGGAACCCGGCGAGGGCCTGAAACGCTTCCTCGGCGCCTATCCCGGCCGCGTGCTGATCGCCACCGATTCGGCCGGCCGCCGCGAGGCGCTGTACGACCAGCTGGGCGCGCTCGACATGCACCCCCAGCCGGTCCACGACTGGCACGCCTTCATCGCGGGCACCGGGAACGATGCCCCCAGGCTGGCGATCACGGTGGCCGAGCTGGAACAGGGCTTCGCGCTGGACGACCCGCCGCTGACGGTGCTGACCGAGCGCGAGCTGCTGGGCGAGCGGGTGCGCCAGGAGCGCCGCGGGCGCCGCACCAGCGCGCGCGACCCCGACACCATCATCCGCGACCTCACCGAGCTGGAGATCGGCTCGCCCATCGTGCACCTGGACCATGGCGTCGGCCGTTACCGCGGGCTGACCTCGCTGGACGTCGGCGACACCCCGGCCGAGTTCCTGGTCATCGAGTACGCCAAGCAGGCCAAGCTCTACGTGCCGGTCGCGCAGCTGGGCCTGGTCAGCCGCTACACCGGCACCGCGCCGGAGCTCGCGCCCCTGCATTCGCTGGGCGGGGATGCCTGGGAGAAGGCGCGCAAGAAGGCCGCCGAGAAGGTCCGCGACGTGGCCGCCGAGCTGCTGGCCATCTATGCCCAGCGCGAGGCGCGCCAGGGCGCCGCGCTGCCCATCGATCGCGTCATGTACGCCAGTTTCGCCGCCGGCTTCCCGTTCGAGGAGACGCCCGACCAGCGTCAGGCCATCGAGGCGGTGCTCGGCGACCTGGCCGCGCCCAGGCCCATGGATCGCGTGGTCTGCGGCGACGTCGGCTTCGGCAAGACCGAGGTGGCGCTTCGCGCGGCCTTCGTCACCGCCGCCGCTGGCCGTCAGGTGGCGGTCCTGGTGCCCACCACCCTGCTCGCCCAGCAGCACTACCAGAACTTCGCCGACCGCTTCGCCGACTGGCCGATGCGGGTGGAGGTGCTGTCGCGCTTCCGTGCGAAGAAGGACGTCGATGCCGCGCTGCAGGGCATCGCCGACGGCAAGGTCGACATCATCATCGGCACCCACAAGCTGCTGCAGAACGACGTCAAGTTCAAGGATCTCGGCCTGGTCATCGTCGACGAGGAACAACGCTTCGGCGTGCGCCAGAAGGAAGCACTGAAGAAGCTGCGCGCCGAGGTCGACCTGCTGACCCTGACCGCCACGCCGATCCCGCGCACGCTGAACATGTCCATGAACGGCCTGCGCGACCTGTCCATCATCGCCACCCCGCCGGCGCATCGCATGGCGGTCAAGACCCTGATCAGCGAGTACGACACCGCGCTGGTGCGCGAGGCGATCCAGCGCGAGCTGGCGCGCGGCGGGCAGATCTATTACCTGCACAACAACGTCGAGTCGATCGAGCGCGTGGCGCGCGAGCTGGAGGCGCTGATGCCGGATGCGCGCGTGCGCATCGCCCACGGCCAGATGCCCGAACGCGAGCTGGAACAGGTGATGCTGGACTTCCACCGCCAGCGCTTCCACGTGCTGGTGTGCACCACCATCATCGAGACCGGCATCGACATCCCCACCGCCAACACCATCGTCATCGACCGCGCCGACCGCTTCGGCCTGGCCCAGCTGCACCAGCTGCGCGGCCGCGTGGGCCGCTCGCACCACCGCGCCTACGCCTACCTGATCGTGCCCGACCGCAAGGCCATCAGCGCCGACGCGCAAAAGCGCCTGGAGGCGCTGGCCTCTCTGGAGGAGCTGGGCGCCGGCTTCACCCTGGCCACCCACGACCTGGAGATCCGCGGCGCCGGCGAACTGCTCGGCGACGAGCAGTCCGGACAGATCCAGCAGATCGGCTTCGGCCTGTACACCGAGCTGCTGGAGCGCGCGGTCAAGGCGCTGCGCAGCGGCAAGGTGCCCGACTTCGACCTGACCTCCGACCACGAGACCGAGGTCGAGCTGCATCTGCCGGCGCTGATCCCCGACGACTACCTGCCCGACGTGCACACCCGCCTGACGCTGTACAAGCGCATCGCCAGCGCGCGCGACGCCGACGCCCTGCGCGAGCTGCAGGTGGAGATGGTCGACCGCTTCGGCCTGCTGCCCGAGCCGGTCAAGCAGCTGTTCAACGTCACCGCCCTGAAGCTGCGCGCCACGCCCATGGGTATCCGCAAGCTGGAGTTCGGCCCCGCTGGCGGCCGCGTGCTGTTCCGCGAGAAGCCGGACATCGACCCGATGGCGATCCTCCGGCTGATCCAGGGCCAGCCGCGGGTGTACAAGCTGGACGGCCAGGACAAGCTGCGCGTGATGCTGGAACTGCCCGGCGCCGCCGAACGCCTGCGCAC
This sequence comes from uncultured Gammaproteobacteria bacterium, assembly GCA_963821885.1. GTDB lineage: Bacteria > Pseudomonadota > Gammaproteobacteria > Xanthomonadales > Rhodanobacteraceae > Oleiagrimonas. The sequence continues at coordinate 282,447 of CAWGFN010000004.1, forward strand.
CGCCAACGAATTGCTCGACACGCTGAGCGGCCGCAAGGCGACCTGAGAAGCCCGGGACCGCAGGTACTTGCACTGCGCGACCCGAGCGCGCAGGGTGAATGCACATACGCACCACGCCGAGGTTGCCATGCGTCGCGCACGTCTGCTCGCGATCCTGTGCTTGACCGCCGTCTCCACGACGACCCTTGCCGTTGCGGCAACGACGCCATGGTCTGCCGCCGAAGATGCCGCCATCGGCAAGACCTGCACCGCGCCGGTATTCCGCCAGTTCGATTTCTGGCTCGGCCGCTGGACCGTCACCAACCCGAAGGGCGTCGTGGTCGGCCACAGCCGCATCACGCGCATCTCTCAAGGCTGCGCCATGCACGAGCGTTGGCTGGGCCGCAGGTCCACCGGCAACAGCATCAACTACTACGACCACCACACCCGCCAGTGGCATCAGGACTGGGTCGGCGGCGGCGGTCAGGTGCTGCACCTGCACGGCAATCTCGAAGGCACGTCGATGGTGCTGAAAGGCAACCGCAGGGACAAGCAGGGCCATGTGCTCGACCGCATCACCTGGACGCCCTTGTCCAACCATCGAGTCCGCCAGCACTGGCAGATCTCGCGGGATGCGGGAAAGACCTGGAAAACCCTTTTCCTGGGTACCTACAGCCCCGACCCGGCACCACCTGGGCACTGACCTTTCGCCCCGCAAGGCACTTCACCGGACCTGCCATGAGGATTTCGGCACCCGGTGGCGCGCGCCTGTGCCAGCCTCGGCACTGCCCCGGCGCATGTAACGCAAGGCACTGAAAGATAAAAAATAATCCCCAGCCTGAATAGCTGCATCGCAGCGTGCGTGCGAGGGGCCGGGCGTGTCATGTTCGAGGCGTCCGCATCGCCCGGCGCCAGGGAAACGCCGGTACGGCGACGGACGTCGCAGCGGCCACATCGGGAAAGGGGGGTGGCCGCTTGTTATGAATCGGGGAGGAGTTCCATCCATGTTGCAGAAGAAGATCGTCTGCGCCGTTCTCGGCGTGGTGGGGGGCATCGGTGTGTCAACGGCAAGCGTTGCGGCGCAGCGCGTGCACGTGGGGCATCTGGGCCAGGTCAATGAAATTGCTCTGGTGCGTGGCATCGGACTGGACGGCAATGCATCGCTGCGCGCCGAGCAGCGCTCGCGCACGGTCGTGGGCACGATCAAGACGCGCGAGCAGCAGATGTTCCGCGGCGTGCCGGTATACGGCCGCAGCGTGGTCATCGAGCGGAATGCGAAGGGCGCCGTGCTGAGCGTGGATGGCCGCGTCGAGCGTGGCCTGTCGCCGCGCCTGGCCACCATGCATGCCGCGCTCAAGCCCGGTGATGCCATCGAGGTTCTGCGCAACCACGCCGGCCTGCTGCCCATGGGCATCGGCATCCACGGCGTGACCCGCGCGGACCTGCGCAACGCCAAGACGCAGCTGTTCGTCTACGCGCAGGGCAAGCAGCCGCGCATGGCCTACCTGACGTCGTTCTACAACGACACCACCGGCACGCCGATGCGCCCGACAGCGCTGGTCGACGCCAACAGCGGCAAGGTCATCGCCAGCTGGGACGGCCTGACCACCAAGGGCAAGCCGGGCGGCGGCCACGGCGGTGGCGGTGGCGGTGGCACGACGACGCCGACCACGGCGACCGGTCCGGGTGGCAACCAGAAGACCGGCCAGTACTTCTACGGCAGTGATTACGCGGCGCTGCAGGTGCAGCAATCGGGAAGCACCTGCTCGATGAAGAATCCCAACGTCGAGACCTACGACCTGGGCCAGAGCCGCAATCGTGCCTCGCTGTGGACCTTCGCCTGTTCGTACAGCGATGGGGACGGCATCAATGGCGCCTTCTCGCCGATCAACGACGCGCACCACTTCGGTGGCGTGGTCCATGACATGTACACCGCCTGGTTCGGCGCACCGCCGCTCAACCAGGTGCTGAAGATGTACGTGCACTACAGCCGCAACTACGAGAATGCCTACTGGGACGGCACCGAGATGGTGTTCGGCGATGGCGCCAGCTATTTCTATCCGCTGGTGTCGCTGGACGTGACCAGCCATGAAATCAGCCACGGCTTCACCGAGCAGCACTCCAACCTGGCCTACTCGGGCCAGTCCGGTGGCATGAACGAGGCCTTCTCGGACATGGCCGGCGAGGCCGCCGAGTACTTCGACCGCGGAAGCAACGACTTCCAGGTCGGTGCCGACATCGTCAAGCCGGGCACCAGCCTGGGCAACGCGCTGCGCTTCATGTGCACGCCGAGCCAGGACGGCGCCTCCATCGACAATGCCTCGCAGTACTACAGCGGCCTGGACGTGCATTACTCCAGCGGCGTGTACAACAAGGCCTTCTGCACCCTGGCCAAGACCGGCGGCTGGAACACGCGCAAGGCCTTCGAGGTCTTCCGCCAGGCCAACGCCATGTACTGGACGTCCACGGCGACCTTCGACAGCGGCGCCTGTGGCGTCGAGAACGCGGCCGATGACTATGGCTACAGCCGCAGCGACGTCGCCGCGGCGTTCGCTGCCGTTGGCGTGACCTGTCAGTAAGCGCGGGACCATGCAGCACGAAAAGGGCCGGCATCTGCCGGCCCTTTTCATGTCCGCGACGATCACCGGCGGTTATCGACTCAGCGCTTGCGGAACGGCAACGGCCACATGGCCAGCCCCTCGCGGGCGTACTCGCTCAGGTGCGGATCAGTGCTGGTGGCCAGGTCCGCCAGCGCGGCGCGCGCCTCGATCGTGCCGATGCGGGCCAACGCATAAACGCACTTGCGCTGGAATCCATGCAGCTTGTTCTGCTTGACCAGATAGGTCGCGGGCGTGACGGCGGCCCTGGAGATGGCCGTGACCGCGCCATGGTGCCCCATCAGGCCCAGACCGGCGACGATTTCCTCGTGCGAGTCGTGCCAGGCTTCCAGCAACAGTTGCGCCAGCAGCGGCGCGAATGAAACGTCCTCGTCCATGTGCGCCACTGCGTGTCGCAGGGCGTTGACGTCCTTGTCATTGGCGGCGAGGACCAGACGATCCAGCTTGTCCATGACTGTTCCGGGACCTCCCATGATGCGTGGGTGCAAGGTCAAAGAGTGCAGGCTACGGCGGCTTCAGCGTGACGGCAAGTGGCGCGGCACGCGACGTTCCAGAAGTGCCACCAGGCGCGCATCCATGTAGGAAAAATCGTCCGGTATTTCAAGGCAGACCAGGCGCTTTCCCTTCAGCGATGCGCGGAATCTCGCTGACAGGCGGTCGCGATGGATGCGCTCCATCACGAAGACGATGTCCGCCCAGTCCAGCAGTTCCGGCGTGACCGGCACGTCGGCATCCGGCGCCAGGCCGGCCGATGCGGTTTCTAGGCCGTTCCGGTCGGCGAACACCTGTTCCGCGGTGGGGCTGCGCAGCCGGTTGCGGCTGCATACGAACAACAGGTTCACCGGCGCATGTCCTTCTTCCCCCTTTCCTCAGCCGCGTACCAGGTACTGCAGGCTGAAGAGTTCCTCGGGGTCGGTCCACACCCGCGCCACCCGCAGGCCGGCGCGGGCCGCGAGCGCGGCGAAGGACGCGCGCGAGTACTTGCAGCTGTACTCGACCAGGATCGAATCACCGCGCTCGAACCGGTACGCCCGGTCGCCGACGTGCACCGTCTGTTCGCGCAGGCTGTCGATGTGCGTCTCGATGCGTTCGACATCGGCCCGGAACTCGGCGCGATGGGCGAAGCCGTCCGGGTCGAAATCGGCCCCCAGGGCGTGGTTGATGTGGGCGAGCATGTTCAGCGTGAACGCCGCGGTGACGCCGGCCGCGTCGTTGTAGGCCGCCTCGATCACCGCGGGATCCTTGAGCAGGTCCACGCCGACCAGCGCGGCCCCGCCCTCGCCCATCTGCGCGTGCATCTGCCGCAGCAATTGCTCGGCGCGCACGCTGTCGAAATTGCCGATCGTCGAGCCGGGGAAATAGATCACCGTGCGGCGCGGTGGCCGCGGCGGCTCCGGCAGCTCGTGCGGATGGGTGAAATCGGCGCACACCGGCAGCATCGGGATGTCGACATGCTCGCCGGCCAGCCGCTCCACGCTGGCCATCAACGCGCTGCGGGAAATCTCCACCGGCATGTAGGCCACCGGATCGTCCAGGTGCTCAAGCAGGCGTCGCGTCTTGATGCCGCTGCCGCTGCCGTATTCGACCAGCAGCACCCGGGGACCGAGGGTGTCGGCGATGTCCGGTAGATGCGCCTGCATCAGCGCCAGCTCGGCGCGCGTGAGGTAGTACTCCGGCTGCTCGCAGATGCGCTCGAACAGGCGCGAGCCGCGCGCATCGTAGAAATACTTCGACGACAGGCGACGTGGCGTCAGCGACAGGCCATGCTGGACGTCGCCGAGCATGTCGCCGACGTCGGGCCGCAGGTCGTGCAGCTCGATCTCCTCCGTGGCGCCGCTCATGCATCACGCCCCAGACGGATGCCGCTGAACTGCCAGCGACTGGCCGGCCCGAAGAAATTGCGGTACGTGGCGCGGATGTGGTCGGCCGGGGTCACGCAGGACCCGCCGCGCAGGACCCACTGCCCGCACATGAACTTGCCGTTGTATTCGCCCAGCGTGCCGTCCAGCGGGCGGAACCCGGGGTAGCTGACGTACGGACTGGCGGTCCATTCCCAGACGTCGCCGAACATCTGCAGCGGCCCCGATCCCCCGGCTTCGCCGGCCGCGGCCGGCTGCAGCAGGCCGCGGTCGCGAAGGTTGCCGGTGGACGCATCGGCGTCCACGGCCATGGCTTCCCACTCGGCCTCGGTCGGCAATCGCGCGCCGGCCCAGCGCGCGTAGGCGTCGGCCTCGTAGTAGCTCACGTGCGCCACCGGCGCGTGCGGATCCAGCGCGCGCGTGCCGCCCAGGGTGAAGGCGCTGTCCAGGTCCTCCGACCAGTACATCGGGCGGCCCCATCCCTCGCGCTGCACGGTCTCCCAGCCATCGGACAACCACAGCGACGGCGTGCGGTAACCGCCGTCGCGGATGAATTCGATGTACTGCGCGTTGCTGACCGGGCGTTCGGCCAGCTGGTGCGGCTGAAGCCACTGGCGATGTCGCGGGCGTTCGTTGTCGTAGGCGAAACCGGACGTCGGGGCGCCGATCTCGGTGATGCCCTCGCGCCCGGGCAGGAAGCGTGGCGCATGGGCCTTGCCGCGCGGCGGCTCGGGCAGATCGGGGTCGTAGGCCGGCAGCAGGGGGTTGCTGCCGAACAGGTGCTTGATGTCGGTCAGGAGCAGCTCCTGGTGCTGTTGTTCATGGTGCAGGCCGATCTGCGTGATCGCCTCGGCCTGCGCGTCCACGCCGGCATCCAGGCGCTCGAGCATGCGCGCGTCGACTTGTCTGCGATAGGCCACCACCTCCTCGAGGGTCGGCCGCGTCAGCAGGCCACGCCGGGGCCGCGCGTGCATCGGCCCGGCACCCTGGTAGTAGGAGTTGAACAGGTAGTGCCAGGCGCTGTTGCAGGGCACGTAGTCGCCGTCACGCTCGAGCACGAAGCGCTCGAAGAACCAGGTGGTGTGCGCCAGGTGCCATTTGGCCGGACTGGCGTCGGGCATGGACTGCGCCACGGCGTCCTCGGCGGACAATCCGGCGCACAGCGACAGGCTGTCATCACGGACCCGCCGGAAGCGTGCCGTCAGCGGCTCGCCTCGCGTGTCCATGGGGGACGATTCCGGTTGCGCGTTCATCGGCCAGGCTCGTTGAGTGCATCCCCGGGATGCGCGTCCATCGACCGTACCAGAGGCCGGTGCCGGGTGACAAAGCCGCCCCTTCGGCCTTTCGGCCAGGCCCGTTGTCCCGAGCAACGAGCGGACATGAAAAACCCGGCCGGAGCCGGGTTTTCGCGAATCGTCGAACAGACCTCAGTCACCGTCGCCCGGGTCGTCATCGTGACCGAGGTAGCGGGTCTGGTAGGGATCGCTGGACACCTCGTCCACCGGCGGCGGGGCGTCACGGTAGATGACCCGGGTCCGCGAATACACCGGCGGCGCGCTGTAGTAGACCGCGCGCGGCTGCGTGGCATCGATCACCAGCTCGGTCAGCGCCCCGGCAACGATGGCGCCCGCGACCCAGCGACCCAAACCGTCGCGATGGTAGACGTAGTAACCGCCACGGTGGCGATGCCCCCAACCGCCGTGATAGCGCGCCACGTAGCCGGCGTGATACCTGCCGCCAGCATGGACGTAGCCATGCCCATAACCATGGCCGTATCCATGGCCATGACCATGTCCGGCAAACGCGGCTGGCGCGCACAGCAGGGCCGCCAGGGCGGTCGTCAGGGCAGCGGCATGGACGAGGGATCGATTCATGGGGGATCTCCGTGGACGCTGCAAGCGTGTCGCCGGGCCGCTGAATACCGACTGAAGTGGCGCGACCGGGCAAGCCTCACCGCCATGGCATGAAAAATCTTTTCATTCATGCACTTGCCATGATCCCAAGGGCGCATTTCCGGCCCCCACCGAAGGCGGTCGCACGACGGCAGGCATTTTCGGCAGGAGCGTGCCGTCTCAGCGTGGACGCAGCAGCCAGCAACCGTGGATGTCGGCGTGTCGCTCGAAATCGAACGGTACCGAGGCCGCGCTCCAGTCCTGGATCTCGAAGTGCGTCGAAAGCGCGTCGTGGTCGAGCTTGAAGCGCCTGAAATTGTTGGAAAACACCAGCACGCCGTCCGATTCCAGGCGGTCCGCGCAGGCCATGAGCAGGGCCACGTGATCGCGCTGCACGTCGAAATCGTCCTCGGTGCGCTTGGAGTTGGAGAAGGTCGGCGGGTCGACGTAGATCAGGCCGTAGCGCGTGCGGTCCTCGCGCAGCCAGGTCATGGCGTCGGCCTGCGCCAGGCGGTGGTCGCGTCCGCTGAAGCCGTTCAGCGCGAGGTTGCGCGAGGCCCAGTCCAGGTAGGTGGCGGACAGGTCCACGCTGATGGTCTCGCGCGCGCCGCCGGCGGCGGCGTAGACCGACGCCGTGGCGGTGTAGGCGAACAGGTTCAAAAAGCGCTTGCCGTGGGCCAGCTCGCGCAGCTTGGCGCGCACCAGGCGATGGTCGAGGAACAGGCCGGTATCCAGGTAATCGGTGAGGTTGACCAGGAACCGCAGGCCGCCCTCGCCGACCTCGACCATCTCGCCGCGCGCGTCCATGCGGCCGTACTTCGAGCCGCCCTTGCCGCGCCGGCGCTGCTTGACCGCGATGCGCTCGGGCGGCACGCCGAAGACCTCCGCGGCGGCGCGCACCGCCTCGCGCACGCGGCCGGCGGCGACGTGCTCGGGCACGCTGGCCGGCGCGCGGTATTCCTGCAGGTGCAGCCAGTCCTCGTAGACATCGATGGCGAGGGCGTATTCGGGCAGGTCGCGGTCATAGGCGCGGTAGCAGGTGATGCCCTCGCGGGCCAGGCGCTTGCGCAGGTGCCGCAGGTTCTTGCCGATGCGGTTGGCCAGCATCCGCGCGCCGTCGGACAACGGCTTCGGCTGTGGCTTGGGCGCATCGGCCGCGCGCAGGTCGAAGATCACCAGCGCGGTCTCGAGGGTGCCGTTGTAGAGCGTGTAGCGCTTGTCCGCGCGCACGCCCAGGGCATGGCCCAGCTCGGCATCGCCGCACAGCACCGCGGCGTGCCATCCGGGATAGCGCTCGCGCATCGCCTCGCCCAGGGTGCGGTAAAGCCGTGGCAGCTCGGCACGCTCGCCGAGGCGCTCGCCGTAGGGGGGATTGGTCGCCAGCAGGCCGAATGCCGCGCTGGCTGGCGGCAGGTGCGCGACATCGTGCGTTTCCAGCTGCACGAAACCGGCCACGCCCGCGGTCTGGCAATTGCGCACGGCGACGCGCAGCACGCGCTCGTCGCGGTCGCTGCCGTAGAAGCACGGACGCAGGGCGCGCAGGCCGTCCTCGGCGCGCGACAGCGCCTGGTCGTGAAGACGCTGCCACAGTCCGGCGTCGTGGCCACGCCAGCCCTGGAACCCGAAGTAGTCGCGATGCAGTCCCGGCGCGACGTCGGCGGCCATCCACGCCGCCTCGATCAGCAACGTGCCCGAACCGCACATGGGATCGACGAAGGCGCCGCCCTCGGCATAGATGCGCGGCCAGTCGGCGCGCAACAGCACCGCGGCGGCCAGGTTCTCCTTCAGCGGCGCCTCGCCCTGCCCGCTGCGCCAGCCGCGGCGGTGCAGCGGCGCGCCGGACAGGTCCAGCGACAGCTGCGCGCGGTCGCGCTTCAGGCGCAGGTTCACGCGCACGTCGGGGCGCTCGGTATCCACCGATGGACGCACGTCCAGGCGCTCGCGGAACTGGTCGACGATGGCGTCCTTGACCCGCTGCGCCGCGAAGCGGTTGTGCCGCACCTGGCTGCGCGAGACCACGGCATCCACGGCCAGGGTGCCGTCGGCTTCCAGGTGCTCGGTCCAGTCGACCGTCTGCACGCCGTCGTACAGCGCCTGCTCGTCGGCGGCGTCGAACTGCGCCAGCGGCCACAGCACGCGGCTGGCCAGGCGCGAATGCAGGCAGGCGCGATAGGCCAGTTCCAGGTCGCCCTCGACCTCGACGCCGGCCAGCGCCTCCTTGGCGGCGCTCGCGCCCAGCGCGAGCAACTCGTCGCGCAGCAGGTATTCCAGGCCACGCGGGCAACTGACAAAGAAGGTACTCACGCGACGAGGTGCTCCAGGAACAGGCGAAACTGATGTTCGATCACCGCCACGTGGTCGGACAGTCGATGGCCGTCGGCCACCAGCAGCGCGGGCATGCCCACGCGCTCGGCGAAGGCCAGGGCGTCGGACGCCGGGCACACGTCGTCGGTGAATCCGTGCACCAGCATCGCCGGCACGTCACGCGCCATGTCGAACCGCGGCTCGGTCCCGGGAATGCCCACCGGAAGGGCCATCAGGAACAATCCGCGGCATGGCGCCTGCAGCGAGGCCAGCCCGGACACGAACGCGCCCATGCTCGAACCGACCAGGACCGGCGGCTCGGGGGCGGCGCGCATCCGCTCGACCAGGCGCGCCACCCGCGGGGCCACCGAGGCCTCCTCGCCCAGCGCATCACAGTCGCGGTAGTCCGGCCGTTCGGTGGTGCAGCCCATGGACTCGGCGGCCTCGGCCAGCACGCCGACCTTGGTCGCCTGCGGTCCGCTGCCAGTGCCGTGCGAGAGAATGACGTGACCGCGCATGACGGCTCCGTGGGCAGGAATGAGGCGCCATTGTAGCGGCGCGGCACCATGACGCGGGGCCGGGGCCGTGCGAAACTTCGCGCATGCCCCTGCCCGTCCTGACCATCCACGACCAGCCGCTGCCCTACGTCGGCAAGCTCGAGCAGCGTCCGGCCAGCGCGGTCGACCTGGTGGTGATCCACTGCACCGAACTGCCGGACCTGGCCACCGCGCGCCGCTACGGCGAGAGGATCCTGTACCCCTCGGGCACCGGCAACAGCGGGCATTTCTACATCGATCGCGACGGCCAGGTGTACCGCGACGTGCCCGGCACGCGGGTGGCCAACCACACGCGCGGCTACAACGAACGCGCCATCGGCATCGAGCTGGTCAACCGGGGACGCTACCCGGACTGGCTGGACAGCCGCCACCAGGCCATGACCGAGCCCTACACCGCCGCGCAGATCGCCAGCCTGCGCGCGCTGCTGGGCCGGCTGCGCCATGAGTACCCGAACCTGCGCTACATCGCCGGCCACGAGGACCTGGACACCGCGCGGGTGCCGGCCAGCGATGATCCTGCCGTGCAAGTGCATCGCAAGCGCGACCCCGGCCCGATGTTCCCCTGGACCGAGGTGATGGACGGCAGTGGTCTCGAACGCATGCAGCCGGTGGCCGACCCACAGTAGCGTCCGACCTTCTCCGCCCCGTCAGTCGGTGGCGGCTATAATGCATGCCCTTTGCCGGAAGTATCCCCATGAGCCAGGAACGCGTCGACGAGCTGGTCGAGCTGCTGCGCCTCGAACGCCTCGAGGACAACCTGTTCCGCGGCCAGAGCCGCGACATCGGCACCCGCTTCGTGTTCGGTGGCCAGGTGCTGGGCCAGGCCCTGTCCGCCGCCCAGCAGACCGTGGACCGCGAACGCCAGGCGCATTCGCTGCACGGCTACTTCCTGCGCGCCGGCGACGTCGAGGCGCCGATCGTGTACTCGGTCGAGCGCGCGCGCGACGGCCACAGCTTCTCCTCGCGGCGCATCGTGGCCATCCAGCACGGCAAGCCGATCCTCAACTGCGCGGTGTCGTTCCAGATTCCCGAGGACGGCTTCGAGCACCAGACCTCGATGCCGGAGGTGCCGGCGCCCGAGGACATCGCGCCGCAGGAGCCGCTGCCGCCGGAGGAGTTCGCCAAGCTGCCGGTGAAGCTGCAGCGCTGGCTGGGCGGCGACCGACCGTTCGAATTCCGCCCGGTGTGGCCGCGCGACGAGGTGCATCCGGCCAAGCGCCCGCCCTATCAGCACATCTGGTTCCGCCTGACCGCGCCGACCCCGGACGCCACGCCCGAACAGCAGCTCGCCCTGCTGGCCTATGCCTCGGACTTCCATCTGATCGGCACCGCCACCCTGCCGCACGGCATCTCCTACATCAGCCACAACGTGCAGATGGCCAGTCTTGACCATGCGATGTGGTTCCACCGCCCGTTCCGGGTCGACGAGTGGCTGCTGTATTCCACCGACAGCCCCACCGCGCAGGGCGCGCGCGGCCTGGCCCGCGGCATGATCTTCCGGCGTGACGGCACCCTCGTGGCCTCCACCGCGCAGGAAGGCCTGATCCGCCTGCGTGACGACGACTGACGCCACTCCGGGTATCCTCACCGCCATGCGCGAAATCTACGCCTCCCCCCGCCACGAGAATGTCGACCGCGTCGTCGCCCTGCTTGCCGAGCACGGCATCGAGACGCGCGTCAACAACCGCTCGGCCTACCAGCGGCCCAGCTACAACCGTTTCAGCTACAGCGCGCCGGGCGACGCCAACCGCTGGCCGCAGGTCGAGGTGCGCTTCGCCAAGGACATGCCGCAGGCGCGAGCGTTGTTGCGCGAGGCCGGACTGGAGCCCATGACGCGCCACGCCGAAGTACTGGCCGCTTCGCGAGCGGACAACGCCACTGCGCGCATGCAGGCCCGCCGCAAGGCCACCGTGCGCCGCGTGCGCATGATGATGTTCGCAGGCATCGGCGCGATCCTGGCGCTGATGGTGCTGCAGGCTGCCGGCCTGCTCTGACGGGACCCGCGCGCCCGATGCGCGATCATCGATCGGGGTAGACTGGCCGCGAGTCCCAACGGATCACCCTGATGCGCTCGGATCGCGTGCGCCTGTTCCTGACCCTGCCCCACGCCTGCGGCTACTTCCCCGACCGCGCGGCGCAGAACCTCGTGCTCGACCCGGCCGCGCCCAACCTGGATCGCCTGTATGCCGGCGCGCTGGGCAAGGGCTTTCGTCGCGCGGGTGGGCACCTGTACCGCCCTCGCTGCGCGCGCTGCCAGGCTTGCGTGCCGTGCCGGCTGCCGGTGGATGCGTTCCGGCCCGACCGCGGCCAGCGCCGCTGCCAGAAGCGCAACGCGGACCTGGAGGTGGTGGAATCCCCGCCGGCCTGCACCGAGGAGCGCTTCGCCCTGTATCGCCGCTACCTGGACCACCGCCACCACGGCGGCGGCATGGACAATCCCGCCCCCGAGGACTTCGAGCAGTTCCTGAGCGCGCCATGGAGCCCGACCCTGTTCCTGGACATGCGCCTTGGCGGCCGCCTGCTCGGCGTGGCGGTGACCGATGTCTGCGTCAGCGGGCTGTCGGCGGTCTATACCTTCTTCGACCCCGACGCGGCCTCGCGCAGCCTGGGCACCTTCGGCATCCTCAGCCAGGTCGAGCTTGCGCGTCGCCGCGGCCTGGAACATGTCTATCTCGGCTACTGGATCGAGGGCCATCCGAAGATGGACTACAAGCGCCGCTTCGCCGGCCTTGAAGTTCTCGGCGAGCAGGGCTGGGCTCCGCTGGGCGCCTGAGCCCGGTCTCTAGAACCCGACCTTGATGCAGGCCGCCGACGCGCGCGCCTTGCTGCGCGCCTGCTCGATGTCCTCGCCTCGCGCCAGCGTCACGGCCATGCGCCGTCGACCGGACACGGCCGGCTTGCCGAAGATGCGCGCGGCGGTGTCCGGTTCGGCCAGGGCGCGGTCCAGGCCGCGATAGACCGGCGCCTGGCCCTCGCCCTCCACCAGCACCGCGCACGAGGCCGAGGGCCCGAACTGGCGAATCGCGGGAATCGGCAGGCCCAGGATGGCGCGCGCGTGCAGGGCGAACTCGGACAGATCCTGCGAGATCAGCGTCACCAGGCCGGTGTCGTGCGGCCGCGGGCTGACCTCGGAGAAGATCACCGCATCGCCCTTGACGAAGCACTCCACGCCAAACACGCCATGGCCGCCCAGGGCCTCGGTGATGGCCCCGGCCAGGCGCTCGGCCTCGGCGCGCGCGGCCGCGCTCATCGGTTGCGGCTGCCACGATTCGCGGTAGTCGCCGTCGACCTGAACGTGGCCGACCGGATCGCAGAACGACGTGCCACCGACATGGCGCACGGTGAGCAGGGTGATTTCGTAGTCGAAGTCGACGAAACCCTCCACGATCACCCGGCCGGCACCGGCGCGTCCGCCCGACTGGGCGTACTCCCAGGCCGTGCCGATATCGGCGGCCGTGCGCACGATGCTCTGGCCCTTGCCGGAAGAGCTCATCACCGGCTTGACCACGCACGGCATGCCCAGCGCGCGCACCGCGTCCTCGTAGGCCTCGCGACTGTCGCAGAACCGGTACGGCGAGGTCGGCAGCCCCAGCTCCTCGGCCGCCAGGCGGCGGATGCCCTCGCGATCCATGGTCAGTCGCGCGGCGCGCGCGGTGGGAATAACCCGCAGGCCCTCGGCCTCCATGGCCTCCAGGGTCGGGGTGTGGATGGCTTCGATCTCGGGCACCACCAGGTCCGGCTTCTCCAGCTCGATCACGCGCCGCACGGCGGCGCCGTCCAGCATGTCGATGACATGGCTGCGGTGCGCGACCTGCATGGCCGGGGCATGGGCATAGCGATCGACCGCGATCACCTCGATGGCGAAGCGCTGCAACTCGATCGCCACTTCCTTGCCCAGCTCGCCCGAACCCAGCAACAGCACGCGCGTGGCGCCTGGACTCAACGGGGTGCCCCAAGTGTTCATCGACGTTTCCACCGGCCAAATCGGCATTCTAGCGCGACCGGCACGCGCGTCCGACCGGCACATTGACGCCCGTTTCGGGGTATGCGAAGACTGTAACCGTCCTGGATGTCGAACGAGGTCGCATGACTCCTATCCGATGGTTCCATGGCCAGCCGCGGGCCGTGTCCACCTGGCTCGCCGTCGCCGCCCTGCTGGTGGCGGCCGGCGCCAGCGCCACACCACCGCCCGCGAACATCTGGATGACGGCCACCATGGACGGTCGCAAGGTCGGACACATGCACTTCCAGCGCAGCATGGACGGGGACCGCGTGATCACCCGCGGCAGCCTGGACATCCACTTCGCGCGGACCAGGGATCCGCTGGACATCCGCAACAGCGTGCGCGAGGTCGAATCGCTGGACGGCAAGCCGCTGGGCTTCTCCTCGACCACGCACATGTCCTCCCGGACCAGCAGCACGCAGGGCCGGCTCAAGTCGCCGGATGTGTTCGCCGTGGAGACACGCACCGGGTCGCGCTCGCAGCAACATGACCTGGCCTGGCAGCGGGATTCGGTGCTCAACGAAGGCATGCGCCGGAGCATCGTCGCGCACGGCTTTGCGCCGGGCACGAGCTACGTCGTCGATCGCTTCGACAGCTCCAGCCTGTCGGTCACCCACCTGGAGATGCAGGTGGTCGGCCGCGAAAGCGTGGAGCTGCCCGGCGGCGTGCAGTCACTGGTGCACATCCGCCAGACCAAGCGCACGCAGCGCTCCTCGCTGGTCACCGATCTCTGGGTCAACGACCAGGGCGACCTGCTGAAACTGGGCCTTCCGATACTGGGTTTCCGACTGGAGTTGCTGGCCTGCAGCAAGGCCTGCGCCACCGGGCCCGTGCAGGACGTCAACGTGCTCAAGGGTGCCATGATCGGCGTCCCCCGCCCCCTGTCCAAGTCGCTGCGCGAAGCCCCCCTGCGCTTCGTGTTCCGCGTCCGCGACACCGACGAGAAGCCTTTCCCGGCCACGGACATGCAACAGGTGAACAAATTCGGCCGCAATGTCTGGGTGGTCGATACCGTGCCCGTGCGCAAGGGCATCGCCTCGCCGCCCGACAGCAACGACACCGCGCCCAACAACTGGCTGGAGTCCGACGACCCGCGTATTCACGCACTGGCCCTGAAGGCCACCAACGGCGTGCACGGCGACGACAAGCGCATGCTGCAGATGACGCATTTCGTGCGCGACTATGTTACCGAGGAAGGTGCCAGCGTCGGTTATGCATCGGCACTGGAGACCTTGAAGAGCCGCCACGGCGACTGCACCGAGCATGCCGTGCTGCTGGCGGCGATGGCGCGCTCGCTGGACATTCCGACGCGAGTGGTCACGGGCCTGGTCTATTCGGGCCACTACGCCGGCCAGGAACAGGTACTGGTGCCGCATACCTGGGTCCAGGCCTGGATCGAGGACGCCTGGCATGAATACGATGCCGCCATGCCGCGCTATGACCGCACTCATATCGCGATGAGCGTGGGTGACGGCGATCCCTGGAAATACTTCGACGGCATCAACAGCCTTGGTCGCATCCAGTTGCTGCAGGTGGTGCCCGGTGCCGCGGTGGGCGAGGACCGCCCGATGATCCCGGTCGCCCCACAGCCAAGTTTCGGTCGGGGCGGCGGGACGGGGCGCGGCGCGACGTCGCGTTAGTCCCGGTCACCGGCTGCGCGGCTGCCGCAGCGCCATGGCCAGGGCCACCCAGCCCAGCACGAAGGCCAGGCCGCCGAACGGCGTGATCGCGCCGACCCATCGCGGCGCGCCCAGCGCGAGCGCGTACAGGCTGCCGCTGAACAGCACGATGCCCAGGGTCCAGGACACGATCGCGGTGGCGCGTGCGCGACCGGCTGCCGGCACGGCCGCCACGATCACCAGCGCCAGCGCATGCCAGAACTGATACTGCACAGCGGTTTCCCAGATGGCGTGATGGCGGGCGTCGAGGACGTCCTTCAAGGCATGCGCGCCGAACGCGCCCAGCAGCACGGCGGACGCGCCGGCCACGCCGATCAGGGTGGCCAGGCCGGTGGAGACAGATTGTCGCATGGGCGTTTCCTCGGAACGTGTCTGCGCGCATCTTGGCGTATGCTGGCGGGTCATGAACACCTCACACGCATTCCCCCGCCGCCTGCGCCTGACGTGCCGGCTGGTCGTGATGGTCGCGATGGTCGCGCTGGTCGGCGCCTGCTCGGGCACCAAGCGGCTGCCGTTCCGTCTCACCGATGTCACCGGCCACCTGCCCGCCCTGCAGTTCTCCATGACCAACGACGACGGCAGGGCCGTCACCGCCGCCGACTACCGCGGCAAGGTCGTGATGCTGTACTTCGGCTACACCCATTGCCCGGACGTGTGCCCGCTGACCCTGACCCGCATGCACGTGGTGATGCAGCAGCTGGGTCCGCTGGCTGACGACGTGCGCTTCCTGTTCGTGACCGTCGACCCGTCGCGCGACACGGTGCCGGTCGTGCACGAATACGTGCACGCCTTCGACAGCCACGACGTGGGCCTGGTCGGCACCCCCGAACAGATCCGTGCCCTGGCCAAGCGCTACCGCGCGGCCTACGACCGCGACAAGGCGAACAAGAACGGCGGCTACGAGGTCAACCACAGTTCGGCGATCTACGTGTTCGATCGCCAGGGCCGGGCCCGCGTGCTGGCCACGCCCGCCACCACCAATGCCGACCTGGTGCACGACCTGCACCTTCTGGTCCAATCCGGAGACTGATCGCATGCGCCATCCCGCACTTCTCGCACTGGCCACTGCCCTGGCCCTGGCCATCGCGCCCGCCGTTCGTGCCGCCGACAGCGCCGCGGTGCACGTCGACAAGGCCTGGATCCGGGTCATGCCCGGCGCGCTGCCGAATGCAGGCTACGGCGTGCTGCGCAACGACGGCGACCAACCGGTCTCGCTGGTTGCCGCCAGCAGTCCCGCCTACGGCCACGTGATGCTGCACCAGAGCACCGAGACCGGCGGCGTGTCGAGGATGCACATGGTCGACCGCCTGACCATCCCGGCGCACGGCACGGTGGCGCTGGCGCCGGGTGGCTATCACCTGATGCTGATGCAGCGCCAGGTGGCGGTGAAGCCCGGCATGAAGGTCGACATCACCCTGCGTTTCGCCGATGGCAGCACGCTCAAGCAGGCGTTCCTGGCACGGCCCGCCAACGCCAGCGGCTTCAGCGACTGAGCCGTACCACGCGCGCCGGAAGGCGTCCGCGACGCGACAGCGACATCCAGTTGCGCAGCGCGATCAGCGCGGCGATCACGCTCATCATCGCGCTGGGAATCCACAGCACCAGGCCGCCGATCAGCTGCGATGTCATCGCGCTGATCGAAGGGAACGCGCGCCCGCAGATGTCGTAGATCGGATACAGGTCATGGCGCGCGAAGGTGACCATCGCCCCGATCAGGATCTGCGGCACCGCCACCGCCAGCGCCACCAGCACCCGCACGCCCGGCGCCAGGCGCGCCGGCGGGCACGGCCGGCGGTCCAGGATCAACCACCAGAACAGCAGGCCGTCCACGGTCACGCTCCAGTTCATGACCCGGTACAGCCGCCAGTCGAGCATGGCCACGAAGTGGATCGACGGCCATAGCCAGATGTAGATCACGCCGAAGAACAGGATCGAGGCGATCCACGGGTTGAACAGGACGTCCAGCAGGCCGCGCCACGCGCGGCTTTCGCGCAGGGCACCCAGGCCGCGGGCGCGCCAGCGCAATGGCATGCCGGCACGCAGCACCGGCCCGGGCGCGGACAGCGCGATCAGGAACGGTCCCAGGTGATGCAGCGCCAGGTGCTGCAGTCGGTGGATGAAGAACTCGCGCTCGGCGTAGTAGTCGACGAAGGTGTGCAGCGCGATGTAGATCAGCGCCAGCCCGCTCCAGAAGGCCAGCTGCCGCCATGCGCCGGGCGGCCGCTGCCGTGCCCCGCGCAGGTACAGCGCTGCCGCGATGACGCAGCAGGCCAGGACCGTCGGCGAGAATTCCCAGGGAACGAACCAGTGCAGGAAGCTCATCCGATCCATTACAGCAGAGTCATCATGGGCACGGGAGTACGGAGCGGCGCGCTGCGCCCTTATGTCGCATCGCGCTTGCCGCTGCGACGCTGGCGAATCCAGCCATAGAGCAGGCCGAACAGGGCCACAAGCACCGGCACCAGCAGGATGTTGAAGGCCTTCACCCGGGTGCCCAGGGCGTCGATTTCCGCATCCAGCTGGTGCTGCACGTCGCGCAACTGGCGACGGATCGCCAGCTTGCGCCGCAGCGCCTTCTCCAGCTCGTGCTTGGCCGCGGCATCGGGAACGTTGCCGGTCCCCTTGCCCGGTTGCAGCTTGGCCAGTTGCTGCTCGGTGGTGGCCAGCTCGTTCTCCAGCGCATCCTCGCGGTTGCTGAACTTGACGTCGGCGGCGCGCCGCAGGGCCTGCACGCGCGTGAAAGGTCGCTGCGAGATCGCGCGACCGCGGATCGACAGCAGTGCCGAGGATCCACCCAGGTTGTCGAGGATGTTGGCCACGAAGTCGCCGTTGTTGGCGAAGGCGCTGAGCAGGTGCTCGCCGAGGAACGGCGTGCGCCGAACCCACAGGCGGTCCGACAGCAGGTCGGTGTCGGCCACCAGCACCACCTCGCCCACCCTGGCCATGCGCTTCAGGTGACCCGGATCCCGGCGGTCCGGGAAGGCGCTGCTGAAACGCCCTCGCACCCGCGCCGCGATCACGTAGTGCTCGCCGGTCGGACGGTAGTTCTGGTACAGCTGGGTCGGGTCGGCGGCATCCTCGACCCGCTGCGCCGGGGTCGGCATGGCCTCGCCGCTGCTCTGCAGGAGGGGGTCCAGGCGCGTGTCGGTATCGCGCGCCAACTCGAAATAGCCGCTGGTCGATACGTCGATATTCTGCAGGCTGGCGGTGATCACGTCGTGGTGGTTGAGATCCTCCGCGCCCAGGCCGAGCACCGCGAAATCACGCACCGGGGTGTTGTTGCCCAGGCTGATCGACATGGCCCGCGCGCGGTCGAGCAGGACGCTGTGCGGGTCGAACACCACGCCCCAGGCCTTGAACAGGCGCGGCAGGTCCGAGCTGCTGCCGTTGGCGCTGCCGGTGATCGCGCCGATCGGCAAGGCGTCCATCTCCGCATCGGGATCGACGAACACCACCAGGTGCCCGCCACGCATGACGAACTGGTCGATCGCGTAGAGTTCGTCGTCGCTCAGGCCATGCGGATGCACCACCATCAGCACGTCGAGCTTGTTGCTGATCAGCGAGGGATTGTCCGGGTCGAGCAACTGCAGGTCGAACAGCTGGTGCAGCTGGCGCATGATCGCCCACGGCGGCGTGTCGTCGACCGGGCTGCCGTCGATCGGCAGGGTACTGATGATGCCCACCCGGGGCTTTCTCGGCGCGTCCAGTTCATAGATCAGGCGCGCGACGTTGTATTCCAGGAACGCCTCCTGGCTGGGATCGAAGAACGGAATCTGCAGTTCCGTGCCGTTGGCCGTGCGCCCGACCAGGCCGAAAAAGACCCGCTCGCCGTTGCTACCCCCCGGCATCGCGCTCAGGCCCGCGCCCAGCGCGCGGTCCTCGTCGTCCGAATAAGGCACCGGATCGACCACGGAAAGGCGCACCAGTCCGTGCGAGCGGGTGACGATCTCCTGCAGCAGCTCGCGCACCCGTTGCTCGTAGCTGCGCAGCTGCGGCAGCTCGCGCGTGGAGTGTCGCGAGAAGTACAGGGTCAGGCCGACCGGCCGGTGCAGGCCACCGAGGATCTGCAGCGTGCCGGGCGAGAGGCTGTACAGATGGTCCGAGGTCAGGTCGATGCGCGCGCCACGGGCCCAGAACCCGCTGGCGATCACCAGAACCGCGAACGTCGAGGCCAGCCCGAACAGGCCCAGGCGATACAGAAACGAGCGGCGAACCAGCGTGCGCATGTTCAATCGCCCCGCTTCAGCTGCAGGATCACGACCCCGGCCGTCAGCCAGGCCACGATGGAAAGCAGGAAGTAGATGCCGTCGCGCAGGTCCAGCACGCCGCGCGCGATGGCGCGGAAGTGCTCGAGGATGCTCAGGTCCGAGAAGGCCGTTGCCAGTTGCGGGGGAATAAGGCCGGCGAGCAGGTCGTGGATGGTCGGCAGGCCGGCCATGACCAGAATGAAGCACGCCGCCACCGTGAGGATGAAGGCCACCACCTGGCTGCGGGTCAGCGCGGACAGGCAGCAGCCGACCGCGAGGAACGCACCCGCCATCATCCAGCTGCCCAGGTACCCGGCGAGGATCACGCCATTGTCGGGATTGCCCAGGTAGTTGACCGTCACCCACATGGGAAAGCTCAGCAACAGCGCGATGGCCACGAACAGCCACGCGGCCAGGAACTTGCCCAGCATCGCCTGGGTGACGCTGATCGGCAGCGTGAACAGCAGTTCGAGCGTGCCGCTCTTGCGCTCCTCCGCCCACAGCCGCATGGTCAGCGCCGGCGCGAACACCATGTACAGCCAGGGATGGAAATCGAAGAACGGCTGCAGGTCGGCCAGGCCCCGCTGGTAGAAATCACCGACATAGAAGGTGAGCACGCCGGCAAGGAACAGGAAGATCACCAGGAACACGTAGGCCAGCGGGGTGACGAAGTAGCTGCGCAGCTCGCGCCGCATGATGGCCAGGACCGCGTTCATGCGACCTCCCCCGGACCGTCGGTGGTCATGCGACGGAACACCTCTTCCAGGCGGCCACGCTCGAGCTGGATCTCGGTGATCTTCAGGCCCTGGGCCTGCAGCAGTTCCTGCACCGGCGCGAAGATGTCGTGACCGGGCAACGGCAGCACCGTGACCCGACCGTCGAGCGGATCGACCTCGACCCCGGACACGCCGTTCATGCGCTCGAGCATGGCCCGCGCCACGCCCGAACCCGGCGCGCTGAAGGACACCGCGCCGTGATAGCGCGAGCGTTGCTCCAGCTCGGCCGGCGTGGCGTCGGCCAGCAGCTTGCCGTGGGCCACGATCAGCACGCGGTTGCACAGGGCATGGACTTCTTCCAGCAGGTGCGTGGAGATCAGGATGGTGCGCTTGCGTGCCATGGCGTCGATCAGGCCGCGTACCTCGCGCTTCTGGTTGGGGTCCAGGCCGTCGGTCGGTTCATCCAGCATCAGGACCGGCGGCTCATGCAGGATCGCCCGCGCCAGGCCGACGCGCCGCCGGAAGCCCTTGGACAGGGTGTCGATGGGGGTATTGAGCACGTCGGCCAGGTCCAGCCGCCCCACCGCCACGTCCACGTGCCGGCGCATCTCGCTGTCGCGCAGGCCCCGCACGCGGGCCACGAAAACCAGGAATTCACGTACCGTCAGCTCGCCATAGCTGGGCGCGCCCTCGGGCAGATAGCCCAGCACCCGCTTGGCCTGGATCGGTTGCTTGCGCACGTCGTGGCCGCACACCCGCGCGGTGCCGCCGGAGGGGGCGATGAAGCCGCTGATCATGCGCATCACCGTGGTCTTGCCGGCGCCATTGGGCCCCAGAAGGCCCACCACCTCGCCGGGCTCGACGCGAAATCCGAGATCGTCCACGGCCGTGAGCCGGCCATATCTTCGGGTCAGGTGTTCGGCTTCGATCATCGGGCAACGGCTGTACGGGCGAGCCTACGCAAGATCGTCATCATGCCCACAAGGCCCTTGGCGTGTCGACCGTGAATGCGCGACCTGGCCGTGCCGCGCGTCATGGCGGGAAGGCGCATCGTGCCGGCGGACGAAAAAAAACGGGCCCTCCCCGGAGGGAGGACCCGCATGACTTGCGCGAAGTGCCCTCAGTCGGCGCTGGCGGCCTCGGCCGGCGCCATGCTGGAGGACGCCGCCGGCGCGCTGCTGGCCGCGGCCGGCGCGCTGGCGGCAGCCGCGGCGGCAGAAGCCGCTTCGGCCGCTTCCTGCTCGGGCGTCGCCGCCGGAGCGTTGCTGACCGGCAGGTACACGCTGAAGGTCTGCTCGTCGTACATCACCGGCGTGCCATCCGGCTTCAGCGACTCGTAGGCCACCAGCTGCTTGTCGTACTCGCGACGATTGACGGTGTCGGTGGCGTAGCCGTGCGTGGCGGCGTACGCCTCAAGCATCAGCCAGGACGGACGGATGTCGTTCGGGCTGCCATGCACCGTGGTCATCAGCGCGCGACCACCGAAGGCCAGCATGCCGCGAACGTCCTTGCTCACGACCAGGTTGCCGTAATCGTCGCGCGTGCCCGGCTTCGGACCGGCGTCGACCGCGGCCGTGCCGGCCGGAGTGGCCGTGGAAGCGGCGGCGGCGACGCTGGCCGGAGCGGCCGGCGCGCTGGAGGCGGCAGCCGGTGCCAGCGACGGCGCCACCGGCGCGGTCAGCGGATAGTCGTTGCCGTCGATCTTCAGCGAAGCGGCGTTGATCGGCACGGCCACGTCGAAGTGGTAGCCGTCGCTGCTGTAGCTGTCATTGAAGACGATGCGCGGGCCGGCCGGCGACACGCCAAGCTTCTGCATGGCCGCCTGGATCTTCTCCATCGCGGTGGCCTTGGCGTTGTCGATGTCGTCCGAGTTGTTCTTGGCATGCGTGGCCACGAACAGCACCGGCTGCTGCGGGGTGTCCACGAGCTTCGGATTCAGGTTCTTGTAGAGCACGTTGGGCACGGCGGCGAGCATGGTCTGGACGTTGTCCAGGCTGTACTGGACCATCTCGTCCGGATTGCCGTGGATGAACAGGTTGGAATAGCGGTCAAGCAGGTTCCAGCCGTACTTCACGTCGTAGTTCCACGTGACCTTGACCAGGCGATTGCCGAGGCCGCCACGCGCCATGTCGATGGTGAAGCGCTTGTCGTGGCCCGGCCAGTCGTTCTCGACCTTCCAGACGATCTCGGCGGCGCCGGCGTCGGACACCTCGGCATAGCCCGGCTTGGCGGAAACGATCTCGAGCCGGCCCTTGCCGACCTTCGGCACCTTGCTGTCCCAGCTGACCACGGCACCCGGGCCGTAGGGCTTTCCGGACAGGTCGTACTGCAGCGACGGGTCGAACGAGCGCAGTACGGAGTAGTCCTTGAAGCGACCGAAGTTGTTGAAGACATCGTAAACGTCACGAATGTCCTTGCTGATCATGCTGGTGCGGTCCAGATGGCCGCTGCTGGGCATGAGGACGCCAACCACCACGGCCAGCACGGCCACGATGAGAAGGGCGGTGATGAACTCTAAAACACGCGTCATTCGACAGGTCTCCGAACGTGGTACCGGTGCGCACCTCTCCGGTCTGACCCCAGACAGGCACACCCAAATGTTTGCGGCGCACCACTCCCAGGTGCGACACCGAAGTGTCCGATGTTACTTGTTCGCGCAGCGCCGGGCTAGGGGCAGCCGGAAAATCCCGCCGAAGGCGGAAAATTCACACGATGCCCAGCTCCAGGGCCTTCAGGACGGCCCGCGTGCGGTCGCGCACGCCCAGCTTGGACAGGATGTTGGACACGTGGTTTTTCACCGTGCCCTCGGCCACGCGCAGGGAATTGGCGATTTCCTTGTTGCTGTAGCCGCCGGCCAGCAGGCGCAGGATTTCCGTCTCACGCTCCGTGAGAGGATCCGGTTGCTCCAGGCTGGTGAAATCGTTCTGCATGCGTCCCACGCCGGCCTTCAGGCGCTGGGTGACCACCGGCGCCACCAGCGACCCCCCACTGGCGACCGTGCGCACCGCCTCGACCAGTTGCTCCAGCGAGACGTCCTTGAGCAGGTAACCGCGCGCGCCCGCCTTGAGCCCGGCCAGCACCAGCTGATCGTCGTCGAAGGTGGTCAGGATCACCGTCGGCGGCAGCTCGTCGTTGGCCGAGAGCTTCTGCAGCACCTCGATGCCGGTCATCTTCGGCATGCGCAGGTCGAGCAGGACCACGTCCGGCTTCAGGCGGGGAATCTGCTCCACCGCCTCGGCGCCGTCCGCGCACTCGGCCACCACCTGCACGTCATCGGCCAGGTCCAGCAACGAGCGAATGCCCTGCCGCACCAGATTCTGATCGTCCACCAGACATACTGAAATCATGATGTTCCCCTTGCCGCCGTTGCTGCCAAGCCACGCATGGATGGGTCCGCATCCGCCACCGCGCGCGAGGGAGCGCCGGCATGGCCGACCTCCGGCTCCAGCGGCAGCCAGGCGCGCAGCAGGAATCCTTGCACCTGCGCGGCGGGAATGTCGAGACGCCCCCCGACCTCGGCCAGGCGCTCGCGCATGCCGGTGAGGCCGTTGCCGGGCTTGAGCTGGGCGGTTCCGCGGCCGTCGTCGCGGGCTTCGAGGTTGAGGCCGCCGTCCTCGCCGCGCTCGATGCGCAGCCAGAGATTGCGCGCGCCGGCATGGCGCACGGTGTTGGTCAGTACTTCCTGCACCCAGCGCAGCAGCACCTGAGCGCGCTGCGGATCCTCGACCGCGAAGCGCGGCGGCATGGACAGGTGCACGCGCAGGCTGGGCACGCCCTCGATCAGGCTGTTCAGGGCCCGCGTGAGGTCCAGCTCGGCATCCTGGCGCAACTCGCTGACCACCTCGCGCACGTCCGTCAGCAGCTGCTTGGCGGTGCCCTGCGCCTTGCGGATGTGCTCGGCGGCGGGCGCCTGCGCCAGATGGCTGGCCACTTCCAGATTCAGGGTCAGTGCCGTCAGGTGATGGCCGACCAGGTCGTGCAGCTCGCGCGAGATGCGCATGCGCTCGGCGATGCGGCTCGATTCGGCCAGCAGCGCCCGGGTCGCCCGCAGCTCGGAGTTGAGCTGGCGTTGCCGCTCACGCTCCTCCGCCTGCTGGCCGGCCACCCACGCCACCGCGAAGGCCAGCGCGGAAATGCCCATGTACACGGTCGACTGCACGAAGGCCGCGCCCAGGCTGTGGAATTCGGGGAAGCTCCAGAACACCAGGACCAGCCCCAGATGCTGCAGGGCCATCCAGGCCACGCCCATCCACAGGGGCAGCAGCAGCGGCAGCACCACCGCCACCACCACGATGAGCAGGGCCGAGAGGCCGCTGTGGCTGATCCAGCCGATCATCAGCGCGGACGCCATCATCACGGTCAGGCCCAGCAGCTTCAGGGTCCAGTGGCGGCGCGGGTCCATGCCGCGGGTCAGCAGCCAGTAGATGATGCCGAAGACCACGTAGCACGCGGCCCAGATAAGCATGGCCGTGTCCGGACGCTGCAGGGTGTCCAGGCGATGCGGCGCCCACTTGGTGACCAGCGGCACGCCCACCGACAGGTAGGTGAACATGCCGGCGTATCGCAGCAGGCGGGTATGGTTGAGGGTCGACCCGAACATGTCTGCATCATAGACGTACTCGGCGCACAGGCAATCGGTCCGAAGTCATGCAGGCCCGACCACGGAATATGAACGTGGCCTGCGGCATCATGGCTCACGGCGCGGCGGTCCATGCGATAATCCGCGCCGCCCGGGCGGCGTCGCGCCTCCCGGCCCAGGTGCCGCCTCCCCCGACGGGCGCGGCCTGAGAATTGCCCGCGGCGTCCCGACGTCGCGGCACCGAGACAAGCAAGCGGAGTCGCAATGGTCCTGGCCATCCGAGACGTGCACGAACGCGACCTGGACGCCGTGCTGGCGGTCAACAACGCTGCCGGCGAAGGCATCCTGCCGATGAACATGGCGCAGCTGCGCCATTTCTATGACATCGCCGACTATTTCCGCGTGGCCGAGGTGGAAGGCCAGCTGGCCGGCTTCCTGATCGCGGTGCGCGAGGACGCCGACCACGACAGCGCCAACTTCCTGTGGTTTCGCGAGCGTTATCCGCGGTTCCTGTACATCGACCGCATCGTGATCGCCCGCGACAGCCGCCGCCACGGCCTCGGCCGCGTGTTCTACAGCGACGTGCAGAGCTACGCCGAGGCGCGCGTGCCACTGCTGACCTGCGAGGTGTTCCTGGAACCGCGCGACGACGCCACGCTGCTGTTCCACGGCAGCATCGGTTTCCACGAGGTCGGCCAGCAGCGCATGCCGGGCAACGACCGTCCGGTCAGCCTTCTGGGCAAGGAACTGTGCAGCTTCGGCTTCGTCCGCGAACGCTACCTCGACCACGGCGGCCTGCCCGACGTGCCCTGGCTCAACGAGCGCGAGACCCGCCGGGCATCGCCCCCGCACCAGGCCACCGGATCCACGCACGCATGAATGACACAAACGAGGCGCTGGAAGCCGCCTGCGACCTGCGATTCGGCCAGGTCGGCATGGCCTGCGTGCGGGTCCGCCGGGCCGACGCCGCGGCCGTCTGCGCCAATCTGGAACAGCGCGTGCACGCGGCGCCGCAGATGTTCGAACGCACCGCCGTGGTGCTTGACCTCAGCCACCTGGCCGAGCAACCCGACGACGGCACCGTCGACGCCCTGCTCGAAGCAGTGCGCAGTGCCGGCATGATGCCGGTGGGCCTGGCCTACGGCACCCGCGACACCGAGACGCTGGCCCAGCGCATGCATCTGCCGCTGATCGCCAAGTTCCGTGACGCCTACGAACGCGCCGACGGCAGCGTGGCCGCGCCCGCGCCCGCGAGCCCGGCTCCGGCGGCGACCGACCCCGCGCCGCCGTCCGGCGCGCTGCGCGCGCAGGTCCACGAGGGCCCGGTGCGCTCCGGCCAGCAGGTCTACGCGCGCGAGCGCGACCTGGTCGTGCACGGCGCCATCGCCAACGCCGCCGAGGTCATCGCCGACGGCTCGATCCACATCTACGGGACCCTGCGCGGCCGCGCCCTGGCCGGCGCGCAGGGCGACGAGGACGCGCGCATCTTCTGCAGCGACTTCCGCGCCGAGCTGGTCTCGATCGCCGGCCAGTACCGCGTGTTCGAGGACCTGCCGCGCGGCATCGCCGGCAAGGCCGTGCAATGCCGGCTGGAAGGCGACAAACTGCTCATCGAACCTCTGTAGCCACGGGCGCGACTTCCGCGACCCGGCGCACACACCCCACTGGAGATCTCCACTTGACTGAAATCATCGTTGTCACTTCCGGCAAGGGCGGAGTCGGCAAGACCACCACCAGCGCATCGCTGGCGACGGGCCTGGCCCAGCTCGGCAAGAAGGTCGCCGTGATCGATTTCGACGTCGGCCTGCGCAACCTCGACCTGATCATGGGCTGCGAGCGGCGCGTGGTGTACGACTTCGTCAACGTGATCCAGGGCGAGGCAAGCCTCAAGCAGGCGCTGATCCGCGACAAGCGCCACGACAACCTCTACGTGCTGGCCGCCTCGCAGACGCGCGACAAGGACGCCCTGACCCAGGAAGGCGTGCAGAAAGTGATCGACGACCTGACCGGCGAAGGCTTCGACTACGTGGTGTGCGACTCGCCCGCCGGCATCGAGAAGGGCGCGCACCTGGCCATGTACTTCGCCGACCACGCCGTGGTGGTGGTCAATCCGGAAGTGTCCTCGGTGCGCGACTCGGACCGCATCCTGGGCCTGCTGGCCAGCAAGACCCGCCACGCCGAGAACGGCGACGGCGAAGTGCGCCAGCACCTGCTGCTGAGCCGCTACAACCCGGCCCGCGTGGCCGCCGGCGAGATGCTCAGCGTGCAGGACGTGGAAGAAATCCTCGGCCTGTCCGTGGTCGGCGTGATCCCCGAATCGGAGAACGTGCTGGCCGCCTCCAACGCGGGCGTGCCGGTGATCCTGGACAACGACTCCATGGCCGGCCAGGCCTACGCAGATACCGTCGCCCGCATGCTCGGCGAGGAACGCCCCCTGCGCTTCCTCGACGTGCAGCGCAAGGGCCTGTTCAAGCGCGTGTTCGGAGGTTGACCATGGGCATCCTGGATTTTCTGCGCAACAAGCCGAAGAACACCGCCAACATCGCCCGCGAGCGCCTGCGCATCATCGTGGCGCAGGAGCGCAGCACCCGCGGCGGCCCGGACTACCTGCCGCTGCTGCGAAGCGAACTGCTGGAGGTGATCCGCAAGTACGTGCACGTGGACCCGGAGGCGGTGAACGTCAGCCTGGAGTCCGACAGCGGCCACGACGTGCTGGAGCTCTCCGTGGCCCTGCCCGAGTCGGGACGTGACGACGCCTGAAGCCATCCTGCGCGTCGCCGACATCGACCTCGATCCGGCCCGCGCGATGCTGTCCGCGCACGGGCTGGCGCTCGAACGGGTGGACGACGGTGCCGACATCCCCGGCAGCTACTGGGGCGCGCCGGAAGCCGGCCTGATCGGCGCATGCGTCTACGTGCGCGGCGACACGCCGGTGCACTCGATGCTGCACGAGGCCTGCCACCTGATCGTGATGCCGAGCGAGCGCCGCGCGGCCGTGCACACGAACGCCACCGACTCGATCGACGAGGAAGACGCCACCTGCTACCTGCAGATCGTCCTCGCCGACGCCCTGCCCGGCGTCGGCCGCGATCGGCTGATGCGCGACATGGACGCCTGGGGCTACAGCTTCCGCCTCGGCTCCACCCGCGCCTGGTTCGAGCGCGACGCGGAAAACGCCCGGCAATGGCTCGTGGCACGCGGCCTGCCCGGTCCAATTGACGCACGCCAAGGTTCCTGAGGCACAAGACGCGTATACATGGACCTGTCCTCCGCCCATACGGCGACAGTGCACCATGAACGAAGCCGACCACACCCGACCACCCGCACGGCCCGGCCGCGACCCGCAGCGCATGCAGCGCCACCATCACGATCGCCAGGTGTTCCACACCCTGCTCGAACACCACGGGCAGATCCGGCGCCAGGTGGAGGAACTGCCCGACGGCATCCGCGCCGTCACCACGTCGGACCGCCCTGAACTGGCCGCGCTGATCCGCGAACATGCCCACGCCATGCACCGCCGGCTGCAGGAAGGCTTCGGCCTGCGCTTCTGGGATCCGGCCTTCGCCGAGATCTTCGCCCGCGCCGACGCGGTGACCATGACGATCCAGGATCTGCCCGACGGCGTGGACATCCGCGAGAGCAGCGCAGACCCCAACGTGGTCAAGTTGATCCACGCCCACGGGCGCACCGTCAGTGCCTTCGTGCGGGAAGGTTTCGAGGCGTCGCGCCGGCAAAGTCCGCTGCCGGACGACTACCAGCGCGCGCTGCGCTGAACGAAAGGGAGATCCGCATGCACCACATCACCCTCGTCGGCGCCGGCTTTGGCGCACTCACCGCGGCCCGCGAACTGCGGCGCCGGGACGACACCGCCGAGATCACGCTCATCGCCCCACGCGCCGAGCTGGTGTACCTGCCCAGCCTGATCTGGATTCCCTGCGGCCTGCGCCAGGGCAACGACCTGCGCGTGGACCTGCGCAACTTCTTCGCCCGGATGCGCATACGGCACGTCGCCGCGCGGGTCACCGGCGTGGCGGACGGCGGCCGGCGCGTGTCGACCGACAGCGGCGAGATGATCGACAACGACGGCCTGATCATCGCCACCGGCGGACGCTTCATCCGCAAATTGCCGGGCATCGAGCATGCACTGACCCTGTGCGAAGGCATCGAGGCCGCCGAACACATCCGCGATCGACTGCAGGGCATGGCGTCCGGCACCATCGCGCTGGGCTTCGGCACCAACCCGAACGAACCCCAGGCCATGCGCGGTGGACCGATGTTCGAGCTGCTGTTCGGCCTGGACACCCTGCTGCGCCGGCAGGGCCGCCGCGACCGGTTCAAGCTGGTTTTCTTCAGCGGCGCCGCGCGCCCGGGCGCGCGCTTGGGCGAACGCGCGGTGGACGGCCTGCTGCGCCAGATGAAACAGCGCGGCATCGAGACCCGCCTGGGCAGGAAACCCGCACGTTTCGAAACCGATCGCGTGATCACCGAGGACGGCGAAGGCTTCGACGCCGACCTGATCCTGTTCATGCCCGGCATGACCGGACCGGCATGGCTGGGCGATTCCCCGCTGCAGGCTTCCGAGGGCGGCTTGATCCGCGCCGACGAGCGGGCCCGGGCGCAGGGCTGCGAGCGCGTGTATGTCGCCGGCGACGCCGGCAGCTTCCCCGGCCCGGACTGGATGCCCAAGCAGGCGCACATGGCCGACCTGCACGCACGCACGGCGGCCCGCAACCTGCTTTCCGAACTGAACGGAAAGGATGCCCAGGAAGCCTTCAAGGTCGAGATGGTGTGCATCATCGACACCCTCGACAAGGGCATGCTGGTGCGCCGTACCCCGCGCCGCACCCTGATCACACCACCCACGCGCCTGCTGCACTGGGCCAAGCGCGCGTTCGAGAAGCGCTACCTGTCCGTGTACAAATAGTTCCCGACGCTCAGCCTGCGGCGACCAGCTCCGACTCCGCCCGGGGTGCCGGAGGCCGACGCGAATATCGCCCCCAGACGAACCGTCCGATCGTCACCAGCACAAGAGCGCCGACGGCCAGGCCAAGCATGTGCCCGGACAGCCAGGGCGAAAGCATGCCGGCCACGCCCGCATTGATGGTCAGGCTGATGAACGCCTGCATCGAGGCCACCGCACCGCGTCGCTGCGGGAAACGGTCCAGCAGCAGCAACGTGATGGTCGGAAAGGCCAGCTGCACGCCGATGCCCTGCAGTATCAACGGCAACGTGGTCCAGGGCACCATCGCGTGCGGCAGCACCAGCGCCAGCACAACATGCATCACGCAGGCCGCGAACATCAGACCGTACCCCAGCCCCACCGTGCGCGTTGCGCTGACGCGTCCGGCCAATCGCCCGGACAACGCGCTGCCGATCATCAGCCCCGCCACCACCGGCACGAACAACCAGGGAAAGCCGTCCGGCCCCAGTCCCAGGTGCTGGCGGACGATCACCGGCGCCGAGGCGATGAACAGGAACAGGCCGCTGAAGTTGACCGTACCGGCGATCGTCAGCAGCCAGAAACGGCCGTCAGCGGCAATGGCACGGTAACCGGCCAGCAGCGGTCGCGGAGTGAATGAAGAGCGCGCGTGATGCGGATGCGATTCGGCCAGCAGCAACTGGCAGGCCAGCGCCAGCAACCAGGCGAAACCGGTCAGGAACCAGAAGATGCCGCGCCAGCCGGTCGCGCCGAGCAATCCGGCACCGACCATCGGCGCGATGGCCGGCGAAATGCTGAAGATCAGCAAGGCGCGCGCCAGCAGGCGCTGCGCATCGGCCCCCTCCAGCCGGTCGCGCACCACCGCGCGCCCGACCACCATGCCGGCGCCGCCGCACAGGCCCTGCAGGGCGCGAAACACCAGCAGCATCGGGAACGAATCGGCCAGCGCCGCGCCCATCGAGGCCAGGCCGTAGCAGATCATGCCGATGACGATCACCGGCTTGCGCCCCAGCGCGTCCGAAAGCGGGCCATGGAACAGGCTCATCGCGGCGTAGGCCAGCAGGTACACGCTGACCGTCTGCTGCATGGCGTCGGCGCCGACGCCAAACTGCGCGGCCATGTGCTCGAAGGCGGGAAAGATGGCGTCGATCGAGAACGGGCCGATCATCGACAGCGCCGCGATCAGCGCCGCCAGCACGCCATAACGCTGGGCGGGAACTCGGCTCATGGGGGATCCACGGGGGCGGTTCGACATTGTAATCGCGCCGGCCACGCGGCGCAGGTGACGCGGTCGCGGCGTGTCGTTACCATGGTGGCGCGGCACGGCACGGGCCGGCCGCGGGAGATGGCATGCCTCCCGTCCGCACGGACGAACCGCCCCAGGGCTGATGATGCCTGCTCCGCCGATCCCGCGCCCTTGCGACGCGGGATCGTGGCATACGGCAGGATCACGAAACCCAAGGAGTCCCGATGGGCCTTACCGCAGTTTTCGCCATAGCGTTCGGCGCCGGCCTGGGCGCCCTGTTGCGCTGGTGGCTGGGCATGCTCATCAACCCGGTCTTCCCCACGCTGCCCCTGGGCACGCTGGCCGCCAACCTTCTCGGCGGCCTGCTCATGGGCATCGCCATTGGCGCATTCGCCCATTACCGCTCGCTGCCGGCCGAGGCACAGCTGATGATCGGCACCGGCTTCCTCGGCGGCCTGACCACGTTCTCGACGTTCTCCGCCGAGGCCACCAACCTGCTCCTGCGCCAGCAATACGGTTGGTTCGCCGGACATGTGGCGATCCACGTGGTCGGCTCGATCGCGATGACGATCACCGGCATGGTCCTGATCCGCACCCTGTTGCGCGCCTGAACGGAGAACCCTCGATGCAAGCGAACACACCCACCGAGATCCAGGGCACGCATCTGCGCTTCTACATGCAGAACAACGCCAAGCACAAAGGCCGGCTCACCTACGAGTGGCTGCTGGAAACCGCGCGCGACCAGAAGCTGGCCGGCGGTTCGGCCTTTCGCGCCATCGCCGGATTCGGCCGCCATGGCGTGCTGCACGAGGAAGCCTTCTTCGACCTGGCCGGCGACCTGCCGATCCGCGTCGAATTCGTGCTGCGCGAAGACGAGGCCGAACGCCTGCTGGCGATCGTGCGCGAGGCCGGCGTGGAACTGGTCTATGCCCGCTCGCCAACGCGCATCGGCATCCTCGGCAAGCACGACGGAGCCTGAAATCACGACGTTTCACCAACGTCACTCGGACGCGGGCCGCCGGCCCCAACGAACGGGAGGAGCAGCGTGAACGACGATTCCCTCAAGGCGCGCGCGGTCGAACTGCTGCACCGCGCCGACATCCACCTCGACGGCCCGGCGCCGACCGACCTGCACGTGCATGACGAGCGCCTGTTCTCGCGTGTGTTCGCGCACGGTTCGCTGGGCCTGGGCGAGGCCTACATGGAAGGCTGGTGGGACGTCGACGACCTGCCCGGCTTCTTCACCCGCGTCCTGAGCGCGCAGATCGACCGCGAACTGAAGACGCTGGACACGCTGATCGCACACCTGAAGGCGCGATTCATCAACCTGCAGCGCGGCGACCACGCCTTCGAGATCGGCAAGGCCCACTACGATCTGGGCAACGACCTGTTCCAGGCCATGCTCGGCAAGCGCCTGGTCTACTCCTGCGGCTACTGGGCCCAGGCCGACAACCTCGACGACGCCCAGGAAGCCAAGCTCGACCTGGTCTGCCGCAAGCTCCGGCTCGAGCCGGGCATGCACGTGCTGGACGTCGGCTGCGGCTGGGGCGAGGCGCTGAAGTTCGCCGCCGAGCGCTACGGCGTGTCCGGCGTCGGCATCACCGTGTCGCAGGAACAGGCCGACTACGCCCGCGAGCTTTGCGCCGGCCTGCCCATCGAGATCCGCCTGCAGGATTACCACGATGTCGACGAGACCTTCGACGCGGTGTATTCGATCGGCATGTTCGAACATGTCGGCGGCAAGAACTACCGCAGCTATTTCGAAATGGTGCGCCGCTGCCTGAAGTCCGACGGCCTGTCGGTGCTGCACTCGATCGGCAGCAACGGCCCGCCGGCGCAGCCCGACCCGTGGATCGAGAAGTACATCTTCCCCAACTCGGTGATCCCGGCGGCCAGCCAGGTCGCCGCCGCGCTGGAGGATCTTTTCGTGGTCGAGGACTGGCACAACTTCGGCGCCGACTACGACCGCACCCTGACGGCATGGACGGCCAACTTCGACGCCGCCTGGCCGTCGCTCTCGGCCCGCTACGACGACACCTTCCGCCGCATGTGGCACTTCTACCTGGCCACCTCGGCGGCGGTGTTCCGCTCGCGCCGCGACCAGCTGTGGCAGCTGACCCTGAGCCCGGACGGCGTGCCCGGCGGCTACCGCGTGCCGCGCTAGAATGCTCCGGCAGACGGATGGCGCAAACAGGGGAACAGGGACATGCAAGGACGCCAGGACAACCTGAACATTTCACTCTCGCGCATGGCCGCCCTGGCGGTGTTGCTCGTGCTCGTGCCGGCCACCTGCCTGGCCACCCTGCAACGGCAGGCCAAACCCGATGTTCCCACGCTGATCGCTCACTGCCACGCAGGGGATGCGGCCAGTTGCGTCCACCTGGGCATGATGTACACCCGTGGCGACGGGGTCGCCAGGAGCAACCGGCGCGCGGCATCCGTGTTCGGCAAGGCCTGCCGGATCGGCAATGCGCGCGGCTGCTACAACCTCGGCGTGCTGTACGAGGAGGGCCATGGCGTGCCCGCCGACGCCGCGCGCGCGGCCGTGCTCTACCGCAAGGCCTGTGCCGCCGAGGATCCGAATGGCTGCAACAATCTGGGCGTCCTGTACGAGCAGGGCACGGGTGTCGCCAGGGACCCGGCACGCGCCCTCGCGCTGTACCGCAAGTCCTGCGACGCGGACGATCCCGGGGGCTGTTACAACCTCGGTTCCCAGTACGACCGCGGATCCGGCGCGCCCCGGGACGATGCCCGGGCGCTGGCGCTGTACCGCAAGGCCTGCGACGCCGGCGAGATGCACGCCTGCAACAACCTGGGCGTGCTGTACGCGCATGGCCGGGGCGTGGCGAAGGACATGGCCCACGCCCTGACGCTGTATGGCAGGGCCTGCGATGCCGGCAACGAGCAGGCCTGCTTCAACCGCGGCCTGATGTACCAGCACGGCACCGGCGTGCCCAGGGACAAAGCGCAGGCCGTGACCCTGTATCGCCAGGCCTGCGATGCCGGGAATCCGCATGCCTGCGACAACCTGGGCGTGCTCTACGCCCACGGCGACGGCGTGGCCAGGGACGCCGCCCGCGCACGCACGCTGTACCGAGGCTCCTGCGATGCCGGCGACGGCCACGCGTGCTTCAACCTGGGCACTGCGTTCCACGAGGGGCTGGGGCTGGCCCCTGACGATGCGCGCGCCGCGCCCTTGTTCGAGAAGGCCTGCGACAAGGGCGATGCCGACGGCTGCTTCGGCCTGGCCCTGCTCTACGAACACGGCCACGGCGTCCGCCAGGACGTGCCGCGGGCGCTGGCCCTGTTCGGCAAGGCCTGCAAGGCCGGCAACGGCTATGGCTGCTTCAACCTGGCTATCCGCTACCGCAAGGGGCGAGGCGTGCCGCATGACGATGCACGCGCCGCGGCGCTGTACCGCAACGCCTGCGACGAGAGCGCGATGCGGGGTTGCGACAACCTGGGCTACATGTACGAAGTGGGATTGGGCGTACCCCATGACCCGACCCAATCGAACCGCCTGTTCCAACGGGCCTGTGAGGCCGGGATGGCGCATGCGTGCTTCAACCTGGGCGTGCTTTACCAACACGGCCGGGGCGTCGCGAGCGACGTGTCCCGCGCGCGTCAGCTCTACCTCAAGGCCTGCAAGGGCGGCGACGGCCACGGCTGCGACAACCTCGGCGTGCTGTACGCGCATGGCATCGGCGTGTCGCCCGACCTGCCGCGCGCGGCCGCCTATTACCGCAAGTCCTGCGATGCCGACGATGCTCAGGGCTGCTTCAACCTTGGCGGCCTGTATTACCTCGGCAAGGGCGTGGCCCGGGACCTGCCGCGCGCCCGGGTCTACCTGCGCAAGGCCTGCGACGGCGGCTCGGCGCTCGGCTGCAAGGCCATCCGCATGATCGGCCACATGTGATGCCGCGCCCCCGCCGCGGCGGCGACGATCGGCTACAGTAGCCGGGTCCACCACGCAGCGGATGCGCCCATGACATCGATCCAACGCCTGGCCCGCGCGGCCGTCCTCGCCCTTCTCCTGCTGGCCGTGCCGGCCCTGGCCAAGCCGGCCCTGTGGGTCGCGCACGCCGGCCACAGCACGCTGTACCTGTTCGGCACCGTGCACCTGCTGCCCAACCACACCGACTGGCGCGGCCCGGCGCTGGACAAGGCCATCGACAGCAGCGGCACGCTGTACATCGAGATCACCGACGACAATCCGGCCAGCATGCAACTGCTGGTCATGAAATACGGCATCGACTTCCAGCATCCGCTGTCGACCAAGCTCGATCCCGAGGACCTCAAGCGCCTGAAGACGGCCGCGGCCAGCGCCAACCTGCCCGCCGGAGAGGCCACGCTGGAACCGATGCAGCCGTGGCTGGCCGGCCTGACCCTGAGCGTGGCGCCGCTGCTGAAGGCCGGCATGGACCCCAACAGCGGCGTGGACAAGCAGCTCAAGGCGCAGTTCGAGAAGGCCGGCAAGCCGGTCAAGGGCCTGGAGACCTCCGAGCAGCAGATCCGCTTCTTCGCCGACCTGTCGCCGAAGATGCAGCTGGACTTTCTGCGCGGCGTGCTCAAGGACTACGGCAAGGCCGGCGAGGAAATACGCAAGCTGGTCGCCTTCTGGCAGGCCGGCAACGTCGACGCCATCGCCCAGCAGGGTGACCTGAAGATGCGCGAGGATTCGCCGGTGCTCTACCAGCGCCTGCTGGTCCAGCGCAACAAGAACTGGGGCGTGGCACTGGACCAGATCCTGAAGACCCCCGGCACCTATTTCGTCGCCGTCGGCGCCGCGCACCTGGCCGGCCCCGACAGCGTGCAACATCAGCTGCAGACGCTCGGCATCACCGTGCGTCGCGTGCAGTGAGACCCGGGACGCATACAACGCCCGGATACCGTCGACGGACGAGACAACGGAGGTCACCCATGAACACGATGCTCAAGACGGCATGCCTGTCGATACTGGCTTTCGGCCTGCTGGCCGCCGCACCCGCCATGGCCAAGCCGGCCCTGTGGGTCGCGCACAAGGACAACAGCACGATGTACCTGTTCGGTACCACGACTGCGCTGCCCGACGGCGTCGAATGGCGCTATCCGATGCTGATCCGGGCGATGCGCGACAGCCAGGTCCTTTACGTGGATGTGGCCAATACCGACCGGTCCGTCGAAGCCGCGGCCATGGCCAGGTACGGCGCGGACCACGTCCACCCGTTGTCCAGCAAGATCCCGGCCGCCGACATGAAACGGCTCGGCCGTATCGCCGACAACATGGGTTTGAAGGGTGGCGTGTCCAGATTCCAGTCCATGAATCCGTGGATGGTGTCGATGACCCTGGATATCGCGTCCTTGATCCGCGCCGGGCTGGACCTTTCCAACAACCCTACCGGATACATCCGCGACCAGTACAAGGCGGCCGGGCGCGGCGTCATCGGCCTGGAAACACCTGAGTCGGTAATACGCATCATCGCCGACGCGCCCGAATCCGTTCAGGTGGAGGGCCTGCACCAGGACCTGGCCATGTACGACAAGATCGTGCCGCTGATCCGACGGATGGACCGGGATTGGCAGCGCGGCAACGTGGCCGACATGTGGCGCATGATGGACACCTACACGCGCAAGCAGACTCCTGAAATCTACCGCTACACCATTGCCGACGTGGACCGCCGCTGGGGCAAGCAGCTGGCGCAGGCCATGCAGCAACCGGGCACCCGTTTCGCCGCGATCGACATGGAGAATCTGATCGGCCCGGACGGCATAATCAAGCAACTCAAGGCCCGCGGCATCCAGGTCCGGCGCCTGCACTGAATTTCCCGCGCGTGCCGCCGGCGCGCGCATCCGCCGAACGCATCACCACCGAAACGCATCACATGAACCTGCAAGCCAATCACGAACAGATCCCGCTCAAGGAATACGCCGAGCGCGCCTACCTCGACTACTCGATGTACGTGGTGCTCGACCGCGCCCTGCCCTTCGTCGGCGACGGCCTCAAGCCCGTGCAGCGACGCATCGTCTACGCCATGAGCGAGCTGGGCCTGGCCGCCGGTGCCAAGCCGAAGAAATCCGCGCGCACCGTCGGCGACGTGATCGGCAAGTTCCATCCGCACGGCGACTCGGCCTGCTACGAGGCCATGGTGCTGATGGCGCAGCCGTTCTCGTACCGCTACCCGCTGATCGATGGCCAGGGCAACTTCGGCTCGCCGGACGACCCCAAGAGCTTCGCGGCGATGCGCTACACCGAATCCAAGCTCAACCCCATCGCCGATGTGCTGCTGGGCGAGCTGGCGCAGGGGACGGTGGACTGGTCGCCGAACTTCGACGGAACTCTTGAGGAGCCGTCCTGGCTGCCGTCGCGCCTGCCGCACGTGCTGCTGAACGGCTCCACCGGCATCGCCGTGGGCATGGCCACCGACATCCCGCCGCACAACCTGCGCGAGGTGGCCA
Organism: uncultured Gammaproteobacteria bacterium; assembly: GCA_963821885.1. Taxonomy (GTDB): domain Bacteria; phylum Pseudomonadota; class Gammaproteobacteria; order Xanthomonadales; family Rhodanobacteraceae; genus Oleiagrimonas. The sequence goes on from CAWGFN010000004.1 coordinate 319,500, forward strand.
GCGCCACCATCCGCCTGCTGGAGGAACCCAAGAGCACGGTGGCCGACCTTTGCGAACACGTGAAGGGTCCGGACTACCCCACCGCCGCCGAGATCATCAGCCCGCGCGAGGCGCTGCTGGAGGTCTACGAGAAGGGCGTCGGCTCGATCCGCGCGCGCGCCGTGTACAAGGAAGAGAACGGCAACGTGGTCATCCACGCGCTGCCGCACCAGGTCAGCCCGTCCAAGGTGCTCGAGCAGATCGCCGCGCAGATGCGCGCCAAGAAGCTGCCGATGCTGGAGGACCTGCGCGACGAGTCCGACCACGAGAACCCGGTGCGCCTTGTTCTGGTGCCGCGCTCCAACCGCGTCGACGCCGGGGAGATGATGCAGCACCTGTTCGCCACCACGGACCTGGAAAAGAGCTACCGCGTCAACCTCAACATGATCGGCCTGGACGGCCGTCCGCAGGTGAAGAACCTCAAGGTCATCCTCGGCGAATGGCTGAAGTTCCGCACCGCCACGGTGACGCGCCGCCTGGAGCACCGCCTGGCCAAGGTGGAGCGGCGACTGCACCTGCTGGAAGGCCTTCGCATCGCCTTCCTCAACCTCGACGAGGTGATCCGCATCGTCCGCACCGAGGACGAGCCCAAGCCGGTGCTGATCAAGCGCTTCAAGCTCAGCGAGGAGCAGGCCGACTACATCCTCGAGACCAAGCTCCGCCAGCTGGCCCGGCTGGAGGAGATGAAGATCAACGCCGAGGCCGACAAGCTCGAGGAGGAGCGCGCGCAGATCAACGTGCTGCTGAAGTCGCCGACCAAGCTCAAGCGCCTGATCCGCGACGAGATCAACGCCGATGCCGAGAAATTCGGCGACGCGCGACGTTCGCCGCTGGTCGAGCGCGAAGTGGCGCAGGCCCTGGACGAGAGCGACCTGGTCGCCTCCGAGCCGATCACCGTGGTGCTGTCGACCAAGGGCTGGGTGCGCGCGGCCAAGGGCCACGACGTGGACGCCGAGGGCCTGAACTACCGCGACGGCGACGCGCTGGCGGCCTTCGCCCTGGCCCGTACGAACCAGCAGGTGGCCTTCGTCGACTCCACCGGCCGCAGCTATTCCACGCCCGGCCACACCCTGCCCTCGGCGCGCGGCAACGGCGAGCCGCTGACCGGCCGCTTCAGTCCGCCGGCCGGCGCGCGCTTCGACGCCATGGCCAGCGGCGTCAACGACACCCGCCTGGTGCTGGCCAGCGACCACGGCTACGGCTTCGTCACCCGCTTCGAGTCGATGCTGGGCAACAAGAAGGCCGGCAAGCAGCTGATCAACATGCCCGACGATGCCCGCGTGCTGGCGCCGCCGGTCACCGCCGAACCCGCGCGCGACCGCATCGTGGTCGCCACCACCGCCGGCCACCTGCTGATGTTCTCGGTGGCCGAGCTGCCGGAGCTGGACAAGGGCAAGGGCAACAAGCTCATCGCCATTCCCAAGGCCAAGCTGGACAGTGGCGAGGAACGCGTCGCCGGCGTGGCGGTGGTCAGCGAGGGCAGCGGAGAGGTGACCCTGTTCGCCGGCCAGCGCAAGCTGATCCTGAAGTGGGCCGACCTGGTCGAGTACGGCGGCAACCGCGCCACCCGCGGCGGCCTGCTGCCGCGCGGCTTCCGCCGGGTAGACAACCTGCTCACCACGGGCTGAACGGCGCGCGGCCGCGCGCCGCGCGCTTTCGCATGCAGCGCATCTGCGCCATGATGCGATACATCGTTGAAGCAACGGGACGGCCGGCGCTCATACGCACCGGCCGCTTCCGTATGGCGCGTCAGGACACGGGGGAGCAGTCACGATGAAGCGTTGGATCCGGCGGGGCCTGTGGTTGCTCCTGGCCCTGGTGCTGCTGGTCGCGGCCAGCGGCTACGCCCTGTTCGCCGGCAGCGAGGCGAAGCTCGACGGCACCGTCACCCTCAAGGGCCTGAGCGCGCCGGTGACCATCACCCGCGATCGCCTGGGCGTGGTCGACATCGACGCCGCCAACCGCGCGGACCTCGCCTACGCGCTGGGCTTCGTGCACGCGCAGGAGCGCTTCTTCGAGATGGACCTGCAGCGGCGCATGGCCGCCGGCGAGCTGTCGGCGCTGGTCGGCCCGGCCGCGCTGAAGCTGGACATGGACCACCGCCGCCACCGCTTCCGCGAGCGCGACCGCGCGCTGCTGGCTTCGCTGCCGCCCAACCAGCTGACCGACCTGGCCGCCTACCGCGACGGCGTCAACGCCGGCCTGAAGGCGCTGCACGTGCGCCCGTGGGAATACCTGCTGCTGCGCGTGAAGCCCAAGCCGTGGCGCATGGAGGACACCCTGCTCACGGTCGACGCCATGTTCCTCGACCTCAACCGCAACGGCGACAATCGGCGCGAGCTCGAGATCGAGCAGTTGCGCAAGGCGCTGCCGGCGCCGGTCGCCGCGTTGCTGATGGCGCGCTCCTCGCGCTGGGAGGCGCCGCTGCAGGGCGACCCCTCGGCGCCACCGACGTTGCCCGACGCGCGGACCTTCAGCCTGCGCGAGGCGGCGCCCGCGCCCGCCGCGACCGTGGCCATGGTCGGCCCCGAGCCGTTCTTCCCAGGTAGCAACAACTTCGCCGTCGCCGGCAGCCTGACCGGCAGCGGCGCGATCGTCGCCGACGACATGCACCTGTCCCTGCGCGTGCCCGACATCTGGTTCCGCGCCCGCCTGCGCTATCGCGACGACATCGGCGCGCCGGTGGAACTGAACGGCGTCACCCTGCCCGGCACGCCGCTGCTGGTCGCCGGCACCAACGGCCACATCGCCTGGGGCTACACCAACACCTACGGCGACTGGATGGACTGGGTGCGCGTGGACCTGGACCCGAAGGACCCGGGCCGCTACCGCACGCCGGACGGCTGGGCCACCATCCAGCGCCATGCCGAGATCATCCAGGTCAAGGGCGGCGCCGACCGCACGCTGATGGTGCGCGACACCATCTGGGGCCCGATCATGGGCAAGGACGTCGACGGCACGCCGCTGGCGTTGAAGTGGATCGCCCACCTGCCGCGCACGCACAACCTCAACCTGCTCAAGCTCGAGCAGACCGACACCGTGCACGAGGCGCTGCTGATCGCGCCGACCATCGGCATGCCGCCGCAGAACTTCACCGTCGGCGACGCCGACGGCCACATCGGCTGGACCCTGACCGGCAATGCCCTGCCGCTGCGCTCGGGCATCGACCCGCTGGTGCCCGGCGACTGGTCGACCCTGGGCACCGGCTGGATCGGCTTCGCCTCGCCGCTGCAGTACCCGCGCATCGAGGATCCCGTGGACGGGCGCCTGTGGTCGGCCAACAACCGCACGGTGTCCGGTGACTGGCTGGACCTGGAGGGCGACGGCGGCTACGACCGCGGCGCGCGCGCCCAGCAGATCCGCGACGATCTCATGGCGCGCAACCGCTTCACCCCCGACAGCATGCTGCAGATCCAGCTGGATGATCGCGCGGTGTTCCTGACCCGCTGGCAGCGGCTGCTGCAGAGCGTGCTCAAGGCGCATCCCGAAGCCCGCCTGGGCACCCTGCGCAAGCTCACCGAGCACTGGCAGGGCCGCGCCGCGATCGGCAGCGTCGACTACCGCCTGGTGCGCGAGTTCCGTACCCACGTCGTCGAGCGCGCGCTGGCGCCGTTCGTCGCCCGCGTACGCAAGCGCTATCCGGATTTCAACCTGCCCATGCAGAGCGAGGCCGCCGTCTGGGCCCTGGTCCAGCAACAGCCGATGAACCTGCTGGACCCGCGCTACACGGACTGGAGCGCCCTGCTGCTGGACGCCGCGCGCGACGTCAACACGTCGCTCAACAGCCCACCGGGCACCCTGGCCAGCCGCACCTGGGGCCAGCGCAACACCGCCCACATCTGCCACCCGCTGGCCCGCGCCCTGCCGCGCTTCCTGGCCCGCCACCTGTGCATGCCGGCGCAGCCGCTGCCCGGCGACCACAACATGCCGCGCGTGCAGTCGCCGACCTTCGGCGCCTCCGAACGCTTCGGCATCCAGCCGGGGCACCTGGATCGCAGCTACCTGCACATGCCCGGCGGGCAGAGCGACCATCCGCTGTCGCCGTTCTTCGGGGCCGGGCATGCGGACTGGGCGGCTGGGCGGCCGACGCCGCTGTTGCCGGGGCCGGCTGTTTACAAGTTGACGTTGGAGCCTGCTGCGGCGGCGGCCGACTGATTCGCATGTGGGCGGGTTGTCGTTTGGGCGGCCCGCTTTGCTGGCTTGTTTGTAGCTGCGCGCGTTGTCTTGTGGTTCGGGTTACGTCCGGCTGACGCCGGCCGTGTTCATTTTCTTGTTCGCCCACAAATGCGTCGGGAACGCATTTGCACGGCGAAGCCGGCCCGAAGGGTGGAGGGCAGGATGCCCGGAACAAGAAACGGAACCAACAGAAGGGCACCCCCAGCGTCCGCGCCTTCCGGAGCATCGCTCCTCCAGGTTCGCTCCCCTTTTCGCTCCTGGCTGCAAGGCGACGCCCAGCCTCTAGGTTGAGCTGAGCCTGCGAAGCCCAACATCCTTGCGGCCTTAACTCAGCCGACCGCTGCAATCGCTTAGCCCGATAAAACTACGGCAGGTGCACTTGCTCCCGCGTGAAGCATGCAAGTCCATGCATCTTGCATCACTCCAACGGGTACAAGCGCACCTGCCGCTGATCCGGATCAGCGTTGCGGCCCGGACATCAACGCCCCGTCGGCAGCTTGCGCACACGTATCGGACGCTTGATTCGGCTCGGTCCCCGGCACTTCAGCGGTACGTTGACCTGCATGGCGTTGTTGGACGTGTTCGCCTCCTGGCCCAGGCGCATGAGCTGGTACTTCACCACGTTCCTGGCCCTGTAGTCGGCGCTGTCCGTGAAACTCCGCTTACCGCCCGGTGCGCGGGACGATTTGCCCGGATCCACCTGCGACAGGAACACGCTGCCGCCGGGTATGTTGTCCAGGTAGCGCTGCAGGTACGCGCCGCCCGAGGCGAACGCAGTATTGGGCACAGGTGCCTTGCCCAGGTTGCTGATGGTCACCACCGCGCGACAATCACGCGTGAAGCTGATACCCGTGATCGCCAGATCAGGCAGCGTCGGGCTGCAGCTGAGCGAACGGCTCATGGTGTTGTTGGACGAATCGGTATCGCCCTGCAGGTTGCTCTGGATCGTCGCGCTGACGTTGGCGCTGCCCTGGAACTTCAGCTCGCCGCGTGTCCAGGTCACCGTGCCGCCGGGCTGCTTGAGTTTGTGCCCGGGGTCGACCGCCACCAGACGCCAGCCGCCGAAAGCGGAGCCGTTTTTCCTGAACGCCACGGACGGCCCCTGGAACTGGTCGTACGCCGTCATCGGCAATGCATCTGGGCCGTTGTTCTTGAGCGTCACGACTACCCGGCATTCGCTGTCTACCGCCAGGTTGGTGACCGCCAGATCGAACTTGGCCGCGGCACTCTGCACCGCGCAACGGTCGGGCACGTTGACTGTGCGCGAATTGTTCGCGGTGCTCTTTTCCTGTCCCAGGTGCCCGAGCGCATAACGAATCGTCTGACTGGCCCGGTACTGCGCGCCGTCCGCATAGACATGCGTGCCGCCGGGATCGAGCGTCGCCTTGCCTGGATCGGCCTGCCCCAGCCAGATGCTGCCGGCCGGCGTGCCGTCCAGGTAACGCTGCAGGAAGGCCGTGCCGCCGGCGAAGGCCGAGGCCGGCAAAGGCGCATCCCCCTTGTTCCTCAGGTGCACCATGGCACGGCAATCGGAAGAGAACGTCACATCGGTAATGGCCAAATCGGGCAGCGAAGGCGTGCAACTCAGTGAACGGGACATGGTGTTGTTGTCCTCGTTTTCCTCGGCGACCAGATGACTGTCATCGACGCTGGCCGAGATCGTCGCCGTGCCGCTGAGCTTGAGCTGGCCACGTGTCCAGGTGACGGTTCCGCCGGGCTGGCGCAGCTTCCTGCCCGGATCCACCGCCGCCAGCCGCCAGCCTCCGAACGGCGCGCCGTCCTTCCTGAAGGTCACTGCCGGCCCCTGGAACTGGTCGTAGGCGGTGATAGACAGTTCTCCCGAGCCGTTGTTCTTCAGGGTCACGACCACCTGGCAGTTCTCGCCGACCTTGAGGTTGGTGATCGTCAGGTCCGGCAGCGCCTGCGCATGCAGGGCCGGAGCCTGGAACAACACGAACAACGATACCGTGAGCAGATAGGCGGCGCGACGCGACACAACACTTCGCAACATGGCGGAATCTCCCCTGCTTTGGTTGTGGACAACTGCAAGTTAGACCGCACGGACGAACCCCGCGTTGATTGATATCAAGTAAACAGGAACGGGGGAATAGCGCGAACAGGGGCGTCGCAAGGCGGGCGAAACCCAAAGCCACATACCGCGACATCAAGAACCTACGAAGCGAACATCAGAACCGGCTGAAATTCCAGGACTGCATACGCCCGCCTGAATACGGCATCACGCCGTGGAATGGCCGCGGGTCGTCGTCGAACACCAGCGGCAGGAAATGCCGGTCGCCTTCCCACATCGGCAGTTCCATCATCCGCGCGCGGTCGACCCATTCCAGCTCGCCCTCGTGGTTGCCGCCGTGCGGTTCGCCCTCAAAGCGGTCGATCAGGAAGATGAAGCCCAGCCAGTCCTCGCCGTGCTTGCCGAAGCCCGGCCAGCTGATGGTGCCGCGCAGCTGCATCGACAGGCACTCGATGCCGGCTTCCTCGCGGATCTCGCGGCGCATGCCGGCCGCGACATCCTCGTCCGGCTCCAGCTTGCCGCCCAGGCCGTTGTACTTGCCCAGGTGGTGGTCATCCTCGCGCGCGTTGCGGTGGATCATCAGCACGCGCCGACGATCGGGCGAGAGGACGTAGCCAAGCGTGCCGACGATGGGGGTGTAGGGCATGGTTGGACTCGCGCGCAAAAGAACCATTCTAGACCACGCACCGCGCGGCGGCCGCGAACATGAACGGTTCCGCCGGTCGCGCTTGCGCGCTGCCGCGAGCAACGCGACCATGTGCGCCATGGCCCGCGTCGACACCCGCTTCCGATTTCCCCTGCTGCTGGCGCTGCTGGCCGCGCTGCTGCTGCCTGGCTGCGGTTCGCGCGCGGCGCAGAGTGGCCAGGAAGTGGGCTTCGATGGCGCCAGCTACCGCGTGGTGCGCATCGACCTGCGCCACGACGACCTGACCCTGCACTGGCGCGACCCCGGGACGGGCCAGCCGTTCACCAGCATCGAGGCGCTGCGTGCCTGGGGCGCGCGCCACGGCAAGGTGCTGCGCTTTGCCGCCAACGCCGGCATCTACGACCACAAGGGCGCGCCACTCGGTCTGTACGTGGAAAACGGCAAGACCATGGAGCCACTCAACAACGCGCACGGCGATCCGGCCGCGGGCAATTTCTCCATGCGGCCCAACGGCGTGTTCATGATCGACAAGCAGCATCACGCCAGGGTGCTGACCACGGCGGCCTATCGCAGCGCCCGCCCCGATCCGCTGGTGGCCACGCAGTCCGGACCGATGCTGGTGATCGACGGCGCGGTCAATGCCAGCTTCATCCCCGATTCGACCAGCCTCAAGTGGCGCAGCGGCGTGTGCGCGGCGACGCCCGACGAGGTGGTGTTCGCGATCAGCGAGACCCCGGTGAACTTCCACGCCTTCGCCCGGCTGTTCCGCGAGCGCCTGGGCTGCCGCGACGCGCTGTACCTGGACGGCACCATCTCGCAGTTCTACGACCACGGCGACTACTTCGGCCCGCCGCTGCTGTTGACACGCCCCTATGCCGGCATGTTCGCGGTGTTCGAGGACGCCAAGAAGCCCTAGCCCCAAGGCGGCCTATGCACGAGCGCCGCCATCGCGCTATCTTCGGCCCAGGTCCGTCCTGACTCGGGGAAACACCATGAACCATCCGCTTCGTCACCTGCTCGTGGCGCTGGTCGCCACCGTGTCCGTGGCCGCCATGGCCCGCGGCACCGACACGCCGCCGCCGCAGTACCCCTCGCTGCCCAGCGAGACGCCGGCGCACTTCGTGCCCAACCATTCCAGCTTCAACTACACCATCCGCGAGGTGATGATCCCGATGCGCGACGGGGTCAAGCTGCACACGGTGATCATGACGCCCAAGGGCGCGCACGACGCGCCGATCCTGCTCACGCGCACGCCCTACAACGCCATGGGCATGGTCACCCAGACCGTGCACGACCAGCTCAGCGGCCAGATGGCCACCGCGCTGCGCGGCGACGCGGCCGACGCCCTGCAGGGCTACGACAACCCGGTGCCGGTGATCGTCGACGGCGGCTACATCCGCGTGATCCAGGACATCCGCGGCAAGTACGGCTCGGAAGGCGACTTCGTGATGAACCGCCCGTTCCGCGGCCCGCTGAACCACACGCCGGTGGACGAGTCGACCGACACCTGGGACACCATCGACTGGCTGGTCAAGCACCTCAAGGACAGCAACGGCAAGGTCGGCATCCTGGGCATTTCCTACGACGGCTACGAGCCGCTGACCGCGCTGGTCAACCCGCACCCGGCGCTCAAGGTGGCGGTGCCGATGAATCCGATGGTCGACGGCTGGATGGGCGACGACTGGTTCCACCACGGCGCCTTCCGCCAGCAAAACTTGCCCTACATCTACGAGCAGGAGGCCACCCGCGACAACAGCATCAAGTGGTGGACGAACTTCTACGACGACTACGACCTGTACATGCACTACGGCTCGGCCGGCGCCATGGGCACGGCCTACGGCATGGAGCAGATCGGCTTCTGGAAGAAGATCACCGAGCACCCGTCCTACGACGCCTTCTGGCAGGAACAGGCGATGGACAGGATCCTCGCCAAGCAGCCGCTGAAGGTGCCGGTGATGCTGGTGCACGGCCTGTGGGACCAGGAGGACATCTACGGCGCGCCGGCGGTGTACCGCGCGCTGGAGCCCAAGGACACGCACAACGACATGGTCTACCTGGTCATGGGTCCGTGGCACCACGGCGAGCAGATCGAGCCGGGCGACCACCTGGGCGCGATCCGCTTCGGCAGCGAGACCGGCAGCTACTTCATGAAGCACATCCTGGCGCCGTTCCTGGCGCATTACCTGAAGAACGACGCGCCGCCCAACCCGGTCGCACCGGTCACCGCCTTCCGCACCGGAACCAATCAGTGGGAGCGCCTGAAGTCATGGCCGTCCGGATGCGCCAGCGGCTGCTCGATCGCGCCGACGCCGCTGTACCTGCACGCCGGCGGCAAGGCCAGCTTCAGCAAGCCTTCGTCGAATGAAGCGGCCGATACCAGCTACGTCTCCGACCCGGCCAAGCCGGTGCCGTACCGCCCGCGCCCGATCCAGCCGACCGGCTACGACGACGGCATGACCTGGTCCTACTGGCTGGTCGACGACCAGCGCGAGTTCTCCGGCCGCACCGACGTGGTCACCTTCCAGACGCCGGTGCTCGACCACGACGTCACCATCGCCGGCATGCCGAAGGTGCACCTGGTGGCCGCCACCAGCGGCAGCGACTCGGACTGGGTGGTGAAACTGATCGACGTGTACCCGGACCAGGTGGCCCTCGAGCCGCAGCTGGGCGGCTACCAGCTGGGCGTGGCCATGGACATCTTCCGTGGCCGCTACCGCACCAGCTATGCCAGGCCGCAGCCGATCACGCCGAACAAGCCGCTGCTCTACAGCTTCGACCTGCCCACCGCGAACCACGTGTTCCGCAAGGGCCACCGCATCATGGTGCAGGTGCAGTCGAGCTGGTTCCCGCTGTACGACCGCAACCCGCAGACCTACGTGAAGAACATCTTCTTCGCCAAGCCGGCCGACTACGTCAAGGCCACCCAGCGCATCTACCACGCGCCGGGCGAGGCCAGCTTCATCGACCTGCCGGTGGTCAACACGCACTGAGCACGGCGCCGCGGCCGCCCCGCGCGGGGCGGCCGCGGGCGTCCGCCGGCCACGTCGCGCGCCATGCAGGTATCTCGCCACGGCCACGGCAACGGCAACGGCAACGAACCGCATCCTGTGCGCCGCGCGAACGCGACGGTCTCGATATCCGCTGCCTGCGAATGGGCGCGACGCTTCGTCGCTGGCCGTCATCGATAAAGGGCATTCCAATATGAAGACATTCAACCGCCTCCTGCCGGCGCTCATGGCCGTGGCCATGGCCGTCATGCTGTCCGGCTGCCTGCCGGCCGCCACCCCGGTCAAGTACATGCTGTCCAACCCGGAGGGATACCTGCAGATGCAGATGGCGCCGAACATGCTGGGCAAGTCGGTCACCAGCGCCATCGACAGCCGCGATGCCGGGCCGCTGCACTTCAAGAGCATGCATCTGGTCTACACGACCCGTTTCGTCAGTTCGGACGGTTCCAAGAAGCTCGACACCACGCTGGACACCACCTACGAGAATGCCGGCGGCAGTTACGCCAGCATGCTGACCCGTTACGCGCGCAACGGGGTGCCGTTCAACGACGATTTCATGCTCACCTACCGCGGCCTGGTCGTCGTGCGCGAGCGCGAGGCCTACCTGAACAAGAGCAATTCCGAGTGGGGAGTGGAAGCCAAGTCGATCCAGGCCTTCACGCCGGTCACCGACGATGCCGACAAGCTCAACTTCGTGGTCGCCTCCGGCTGGACCGGAGAGATCAGCTCATTCATGACCGTCAGGACGAGCTGCAGCGTCGGCAAGCCCCATCCGGCGAGCCAGGTCGACAAGGCCTTGGCGGGAACGGCGCGCGACATGACCTGCGACCTGTACAACAGCAACGGCATCAAGAAAGGCACCACGGTCTACGCCTATCTCGACCAGTACGGACTGGCCGTCAAGCGCAAGTACCTGGACGCGAGCGGCATCGTGACGTTCCATATCGACTCGATCACCATCCAGTGATGCCAGGCTGAGGCCACATCGCGCGCCGCCCCAGGCCGCGGACCCGCCGCGGATCGACCGGCAAGCGGGCCATCTCCGGCATGTCGTCGCACCCCTCGCTTCAGGCGATTCCGGCACGCGCATGCCGCACGCCAGCCCATGGCGCTGAACCAAAACCCGTCATGCCCAGTCGACGGGCGCACTGTTGATCCAGGTCAAAGTCCCATGGCCATGGAAAAATAGACTGTTCAAGAGCAGTATGGTGCAGCATGGAAATGCGGATTCGTGGCGGCGCCACAGGCCCGGGAGCCGGTGGAACACTGATCGCCACGTGATCTCAACGGGATTTCCTGCCACTGGGCGGTCAGCCCAACCCGTGCGTCATGTCGCCTGTCCCGGCCAGGACGTTGCAAGACATGCACACGAGCAGTCATCCAGCGTATAGGCAATCACGTTGCTGACTGTGATCGAGGGATGGATCGTCATGTTCAACATGAACGCGTTCCGCAAATCCGGCCATGCCGTGGCCGACCTCGACAAACCCGCCGAGCGCGCGCACGACGCGGCTCGCGAGTCCCCCTGCGCGCCACCCTGGTGATGGGCATCGGCAATACCCTGCAGGGCGACGATGGCGTCGGCGTCCACGCCATACACGCGATGCAAACGCATGCCGGGAACTGGCCCGGACTACGCCTGTATGACGCAGGCACGCTGGGCACGACCTTGCTGGTCGAGGTCGAGCAGGCCGAAAACCTCATCGTTATCGACGCCATGCGCATGGACAGCGCTCCAGGCACGGTGCGTTGCTTCGCCGATCGGGACATGGACCACTGGATGCGCCGCGGCAAGGCCGGCAGCGTGCATGAGGTCGGCTTGAGCGAGCTGCTGGATCTGGCCCGGCTTCGGGACCGCCTGCCACGCCGACGTGCGCTCGTGGGCATCGAGCCTGCGTATATCGGCTGGAGCGACACCCTGAGCGACGAACTGGCAGGCTCACTCGACGAGGTCCAGCGGATCGTCTTCGAACTGTTGCGAGGTTGGCATGAAGCAGACGACTTGAGCAGATCCCGGTGGTGCTGGTCGGACCGGCCGACGCACCGACAGGCATGGTTCCCGCCCTTCTGCGCGAACTCGATGAAGCGCTGCAGGCGCTGATGGCCCGGGGAACCGGCCACATGGTGGACCTTTCCACGCTGCCCTTGAGCACAGTCCGACCGACGCCTGCTCGACAAGATGCTTGGCGAAGGCGAAATGCGCATGGAACTGGAAACGCTGGGCCATTCACGGATCAGGGAATCGGCCTTCCCTGGCATCTGGTGGGTGCGTCACGAGGATCACGACGGAAAGGTCCTGTCCGAGCGAATTGAAGTCGCGCACGTGCCCGACATCGTGCCTGCCAGCGGCTGCGACGTGGCGTCGGGACAAGTCCGGTTGGCCGAAACCATCGAGCAGCTGACAAGCGGGGATGACGCATGAGCCCTCAACGCGAACCCACCATTCTCGATTCATTCCTGCAGGCGGGCATGAGCCGGCGCGCCTTCCTGAAGTTCTGCGCCACGTCCGCCGCCATGCTCGCCCTGCCGGCCGCGCGCGCGGCGGAAATGAGCGAAAGGCTTGCGCACACGCCACGGCCGACGGTCATCTACCTGTCGTTCCAGGAATGCACCGGCTGTCTCGAATCGCTGACCCGCTCGTTCCAGCCCACGCTTGAAGGGCTGATCTTCAACACGATTTCGCTGGCCTACAACGACACCCTGATGGCCGCTTCCGGCGAAGCGGCGGAAGCCGCGCGGGAGTCGGCGATGCGCAAGGCCTGGGGCAAATACGTGTTGATCGTCGATGGCTCCATCCCGCGGGGCGAGAACAGCGTCTACTGCGTGGCTGGCGGCAAGAGCGCGCTGGAAAGCCTCACCCATGCAGCCGAGGGCGCCGCCGCGATCATTGCCGTCGGCACCTGCTCGTCCTTCGGCGGCATTCCCCATGCGATGCCCAACCCGACCCATGCGGCTCCGGTCCAGGAACTGGTCGGCGACAAACCGGTGATCAACCTGTCCGGCTGCCCGCCCATTCCGGAAGTGATCACCGGAACGATCACCTACTACCTCAGTTTCGGCCTGCCCGAGCTGGATGAGCACCATCGTCCGGTCATGTTCTACGGCACGTCCATCCATGACCGCTGCTACCGGCGGCCGTTCTACGACAAGGGGCTGTTCGCCAAGAGCTTCGACGACAAGGGCGCCCGCAACGGCTGGTGCCTGTTCGAACTGGGCTGCAAGGGGCCCGTGACGCACAACGCGTGCGCCACCATGAAGTGGAACTCGGGCACCAGCTTCCCCATCGAGTCGGGCCATGGCTGCCTGGGTTGTTCGGAACCCGATTTCTGGGACGGCGGCAGTTTCTATACGCCGCTGTCGGCAACCACGGGCAGTGTCGGCAAGACGGCAGCGATCGCGCTCGGCGCCGGCGCCGCGCTCGGGGCCGGTTCGGCATGGCTCGCCCACCGCCGCGCCCACAAGCGTGGCGCTGGCGAAGGCGCCCAGCCCGACCAGAGCCATTCCGCCCCCGCGGAGAAGGAGGATCAGGCATGAGCAGCCTCCTCGAATTCGCGCGCGGCCCGGCCATGCAGCTATCGATGGGCATTTTCGTGCTCGGCGTCGCCTGGCGCCTATTCGCGCTCGCCCTGCTCCCCTGGAGACGCAATCGTGCCCGGCCGCGGCCCGGCAGCCCCGGCGTCGTTGGCGGCGCGCTCAGGGGCCTGGTTTCGCACTGGTTCCCCCGTCGGGAATACATGCGCAAAAGCGCCTTCCATTTCGTCAACGGCTATGTCTTCCACATCGGGCTTTTCGTGATCGTGTTCGGGTTCGGCCCGCATATCCGTTTCCTGAGTGGATTGGTCGGCCTGTCCTGGCCCAACCTGCCCAGCCCGTTCATCTACATCGTCGGCGCCATCACCCTGGCGTCCCTGCTGGCCGCGCTGATTCATCGCATCGTCCATCCGGTCCAACGACTGCTCTCGGGCCTTGACGACTATTTCAGCTGGTTCGTCACGACGCTTCCCGTGATCACCGGCCTGGCTCTCGTGGGCCATTTTGCAGCGAGCTACTCCACCCTGCTTGCCGTCCACATCCTCAGCGTCTGCCTGCTGTTGATCTGGTTCCCCTTCGGCAAGCTGATGCACGCCTTCCTTTTCCTGTTCTCACGCGCCACGACCGGCGCCCGCCTGGCCATGCGCGGCGTCAAGTTCTGAAGGAGAAAACGATGACCGAAGCAAAGACTCAGGCGAGGGCACGTTTCGATCTCCAGGGCGACCTGCCGGATGAGGAGCGCGTGCGCCATGCACGCGATACGTTCGTCAAGGAATTTGGCGTCGCCAATGCATCGCAACTGGATGCCTGCGTGCGCTGCGGCCTGTGCGCCGAAGCGTGCCATTTCTACGTCGCGACCGGTGATGCCAAATACACGCCGATCCACAAGCTCGAACCGCTCAAGCGGGCCTATCGCAACGAAGTCGGCGCCTTCGCGCCATTGCGCCGCTGGTTCGGCCGGGCCAAGCCGGTCGACCTGGCCGAGCTCGAAGAGTGGGAAGAGCTCATCTACGACAGCTGCACGATGTGCGGCCGCTGCACGCAGATCTGTCCCATGGGCATCGACATCGCCTCGCTGGTCGAGGAGGCGCGGCACGGCATGTACGAAGCCGGTCTGGTTCCGGACCGACTTGCCCACATCGCACGCAATGCCGAGACCCAGCACAGTCCCTTCGGCACGCAATCGGACTTCATCCGCACGATCCACGAGATCGAGGCGAAGTTCGGCATCGCCCTTCCGCTGGACAGGGAACGCGCGGACATCCTGGTGACCCTGACGCCGAGCGAACTCGAGGACCAGCAGGACGCCATCGCGGCGATGCAGAAGATTTTCGACAGCGCGGGACTGGACTGGACACTCTCTTCCGAGGCATTCGAAGCCACCAATTTCGGCTACCTGTCGGGCAACCTCCCGCTCCAGCGCGACTTGACGCGGCGCATCATCGACCACGCGGCGGCCATCGGCGCGAAGACCCTGGTCCTGCCCGAATGCGGACACGCCTATGGCGCGGCGCGCTGGGAAGCGGCCGAGTGGTATGACGGCCCGGTTCCCGTGGACGTCCTGCATATCGTCGAATTCCTCGATCAACTGATCGGCGACGGCCGCATCAGGCTGGACAGGATGGGCGACACCGGAACCTTCCACTATCCCTGCCAGCAATTTCGCCGCGGCGGTCTCAAGGACGCACCGCGCCGGATCCTGGCGGCGCTGGGCATGGAGCTGATCGACATGAAGCCCTCGGGCGATTTCAGCTATTGCTGCGGCGGCGGTGGCGGCGTGGTGTCCAATGAGCGCGCCGCGCCCCTGCGAGCGAAGGTTTTCGCGATCAAACGGCAGGAAGTCGAGGACACCGGAGCCAAGCATTTCGTGACCAGCTGCGGCATCTGCGCGCTGACGTTCCAGAAGGGGGCGAAGGCCGCCGGATGGGACCGCATGCCCGAGAGTCTCGTGGTGCTGGTCGCGCAAAATCTGGTCGGGCCGGAAAGGCCGGCGAGTACCTAGCCATGCAAGCCGCGCCGGGAGGCGCGTTTCGTGATCCAACCGCGGCACCGAAAACGGGAGACAAGATCACATGCTCGGATTTACCCCATACCTCGCCATCTACGGCGGCATACTGATCGGCATCGCCTGCGGCGCCATGATGATCGTGCTCGGCCATATCGCCGGCATCAGCGGCATCGCGGAGGAATTGCTGCCGCCATGGGAAGAACCGGAATCGCTGGACTGGCGATCGGGATTCATCCTCGGACTGCTTGCCGGAGCGTTGCTCTACGGTCTCGTCCACGGCGCGATGCCGCTCGCCGAGGTGAAGCTATCCGGTCCGCTGATGGCCCTGGCGGGACTGCTGGTCGGGGTCGGGACGTCCTTTGGCCATGGATGCACATCCGGCCATGGCGTCAACGGCATCGCGCGGCTTTCCCTGCGGTCATTCGTCGCCACCGGGCTGTTCATGCTGTTCGGATTGCTCACCACCTACGTCGTCCGGCACGTCCTGGGCCTGGGGGTCTGACATGAAACGATTCATTGCAGCGCTGCTGGTCGGCACCCTGTTCGGACTGGGCCTGTCCATTGGCGGCATGACCAACCCGCAAAAGGTCCTCGACTTCCTCGATGTGGCCGGAAACTGGGATCCCAGCCTGGTCCTGTTGATGGGGTGCGCAGTCGCCGTGACCTTCCTCCTGTTCATTTTCGCCCACCGGATGACCCGGCCGTTCCTGGGCGACAAAATGAATTGGCCGGCCATGACGAAGGTCGACATCCATGTGATCGTGGGACCGATCCTGTTCGGCATCGGATGGGGAATCGGGGGCATCTGCCCGGGCCCGGCCGTTCAATTGCTGGTCACCAACAGCCACGCGGCCCTGTGGTTCCTGCCTCCCATGCTGGTCGGGTTCTGGATCGGGCGTCCCTACCACCGCAGGGCACGCAGGAAGGCCGAACTGGAAAAGACCGGGGAATGAGGCTCGCTGTCGGGAATGAAGGCGTGTACGTGCCATTTTGTGATGATCAAATTCTGGAGCCGTGATCATGGTTGAGACCGTCGTAGTTGATCCGATCACCCGTATCGAAGGCCACCTGCGCATCGAGGCCGTGCTCGACAACGGCGTGATCCGGCAGGCGTCGAGTTCCGGCACCATGGTGCGCGGCATCGAGATCATCCTGCGTGGCCGGGACCCGCGCGACGCCTGGGCCTTCGCGCAACGCATCTGCGGCGTGTGCACGCTGGTGCACGGCATGGCCTCGATCCGCTCCGTCGAGGATGCACTGCATTACCCGATCCCGCCGAATGCGCAGCTGATCCGCAACCTGATGACCGCCGCGCAATTCGTCCACGACCACGTCATGCATTTCTATCACCTGCATGCGCTGGACTGGGTCGACGTGGTGTCGGCACTGAAAGCCGACCCGAAGCAGACCTCGGCGCTCGCGCAGTCGCTGAGCAGCTATCCGCAGTCCTCGCCCGGCTACTTCAGCGACGTGCAGACCAAGCTGAAGCGGTTCGTCGAGTCGGGGCAGCTGGGCATCTTCGCCAACGGCTACTGGGGCAGCCCGCTCTACAAGCTGCCCCCGGAAGCCAACCTGATGGCCGTGGCGCACTACCTGGACGCGCTGGAATGGCAGCGCGAGGTCGTGAAGCTGCATGCCATCTTCGGCGGCAAGAACCCGCACCCCAATTTCGTGGTGGGCGGCGTGCCGTCGGCCATCAGCATCGGTCCCGGCAGGCACGGCGGCAACAGCGGCACCGCGCTCAACATGAACGGCCTGGCCACCGTGCAGGACGTCATCAGCAAGATGAAGGCCTTCGTCGAGCAGGTCTACATTCCCGACACCCTGGCCATCGCCGGCTTCTACAAGGACTGGTTCGCCAAGGGTGAAGGCGTCGGCAACTTCCTTACCTACGGCGAGTTCCCTGCCGAAGGGAAGAGCATCGACGACCTGTCCAGCCTGATGATCCCGCGCGGCATCATCACCGACCGCAACCTGGACAAGGTGCACGAGGTGGACCTGCGTTCGGCCGAACAGATCCAGGAGTACGTCTCGCACTCCTGGTACGACTACAGCACCGGAAAGACGTCCGGGCTGCACCCGTTCGACGGCCAGACCAACCTTAATTACACCGGACCCAAGCCGCCCTATCAGCACCTGGATACCGAGGCCAGCTATTCGTGGCTGAAGTCGCCGCGCTGGAAAGGCAAGGTCATGGAGGTCGGTCCGCTGGCCCGCGTGCTGATGATGTACGCAACGGGCAACCAGGCCGCGCGCGAACTGGTCGACGCCTCGCTGAGTCATCTGCAACTGCCCATGCAGGCCATGTATTCGACCATGGGCCGCACCATGGCACGCACGCTCGAGAGCAAGCTGATCGTCGACGGCATGCAGGGCTGGTACGACCAGCTGATGGCCAACATCAAGTCCGGTGACCTGAAGACGTTCAACGACACGCTGTGGGAGCCCTCCAGCTGGCCCGCCGAGGCCAGAGGCGTCGGTTTCATGGAGGCTCCGCGCGGCGCGCTGGCGCACTGGATCGTGATCAAGGACGGCCTGATCGACAACTACCAGGCCGTGGTGCCCACCACCTGGAACGCCGGTCCGCGCGACACGCTGGGGCAGGACGGACCGTACGAGGCCGCCCTGCGCGGCACGGAACTGGCCGACCCCAAGCAGCCGCTGGAGATCCTGCGCACCATCCACAGTTTCGACCCCTGCCTGGCCTGCGCGGTGCACGTGCAGGATCCGGAATGGCAAGCCGCTGTTGCAGATCGAGGTGAACTGAAGTGCCTGCGCGCTCGATCCTTCTCTGCCGCTTCCCGGGAGCCACCTGATGTGCCTCGGCATCCCCATGCGCGTGCTCGAGGACGGCGAATGGGTCGCCGCCTGCGCGGTCGATGGCGCGCAACGCCGGGTGAGCCTGGCGCTGGTCGGTCCGCAGGCGGCCGGCACCTGGTTGCTGGTGCACAAGGACACTGCCCGCGAAGTACTGAGCGAGGACGAGGCGAACAGCATCCGCAAGGCGCTGCAGGGCATCACGGCGGCGCTGCGCGGCGAATCGGACCTGTCCCCGTATTTCGGTGACCTGGGGACCACGAAGCCACGCGCCCCGGAGCATTGAGATGGCCGGGTCTCGAAGGTCCCTGCCGTGCTGCCGCCGTGGGGTCGCGTCCGCGCTCGGCCGTGTCGCACCGCGAACGCATCCCGCCGCCAGAACGGATGCAACACCATGAACGCCCACGTCCCGGAACGCATCCAGCCCGGTCGCGGGGACGACCTGCCGCCACTGCGCATCCGCTTCACGTCGGCCCGCGACAACCGCCGGGTGGGCGAGTGGCTGCGCGGAACGACGCCCGAGGAAGCCGTCACGCGCGCCGGCACGGTATATGCGATCTGTCGCCGTGCCCAGCAGGCCGCATCCCGGCTGGCCACGCATGCCGCGGACGGCGCATGCCGCGCTCCCGACGCCCCCCATGCCCCACCGGTACTCGCCGAATGGCTGCGCGAACATGCATGCAACCTCATGCTCTCCTGGCCAAAGCTCCTGCACCAGCCCGAGGAACCGGCACTGCCCCGTGCGCTCCTGCAGGTCGGCGGGCCTGCATGGGCGCTTCCGGACGCACTGGCACCATGCCTGCGCGACGAGGTGCTGGGCATGCCCCCGGAAGCCTTCCTGGCCCTGGACGCATCCGGACTGGACCGCTGGTGCACGAGCGCCGAAACGGCCACGGCGGCGCGCTTCCGTGACTGGCGCGGCGGTCCCTTCCGCCTCGACGACCATCCGCCCCTGCTGCCCGACACCACCGCCTGGGATGACACCACGGCAGCCACCCTGGCCGCCCACATGCGCGGCGAGCCGGACTTCTGCCTGCAGCCGTGCTGGCATGGGCGGACCGTGGAAACCGGCGCCTTCACGCGCCAGCGCGCGCATCCGTTGCTGCGGGCCTGGCTGCGGTTGTCCGGCAACGACCCGGCCGCGCGCATGCTGGCGCGACTGATCGAACTGGCCACGGCGGCCGCCGG
Organism: uncultured Gammaproteobacteria bacterium; assembly: GCA_963821885.1. GTDB lineage: Bacteria > Pseudomonadota > Gammaproteobacteria > Xanthomonadales > Rhodanobacteraceae > Oleiagrimonas. The sequence continues at coordinate 338,942 of CAWGFN010000004.1, forward strand.
CCGGCCCGTCGGCAACGCCCTGCGTGCCTGGTCGCCGGACGCGGGGGAAGGCATCGCCGCGGTGGAGACCGCACGCGGGCCGCTGCTGCACTTCGTGCAGATGCGTGGCGGCCGCATCCGGGACTACCGCGTGCTGGCACCCACGGAATGGAATTTTCATCCGCGCGGTCTGCTGGCACGGGCCGCCGGGGCCATGGACGATGACAACCGGACGGCCGGCCTCGAGGCCTGGGTGCTGGCGCTCGACCCCTGCGATGAATGCAGGGTGGAGGTCGGCCATGCATGAGATGTCGCTGGCCGAGAGCGTGCTCGGCATCATCGAGACCGCACAACAGCGCCAGGGCTTCGAACGTGTGCGTACGGTGCGGCTGGAAATCGGCGCCCTGGCCGGGGTCGAGATCGAGGCGCTGCGTCATTGCCTGCAGATCGTGCTGCATCGGAGCGTGGCGCGCGACGCGACCATCGAATGCGACATCAAGCCCGGAAGCGGCTTCTGTCTCGACTGCGGACAGACCGTCCCGATCGCGACCCTTTACGCGGATTGCCCGCGCTGTTCGGGCGCGCATGTCCAGGCCACCGGCGGGCTGGACATGCGCGTGCTGGACCTGACCGTTCATTGAGAGGTGTAGTCATGTGCAAGGTATGCGGCTGTGGATCAGGCGAGACACGCATCGAGTCCGGTGCCGGACGGGGTGCCCATCGGCATCACGATCACGATCACGGACATGATCACGGACACGAGCACGGGCACGCGCACACCGGCGAGCACGACGGACACGCCCGCGACCTGCGCTTCGACCAGGGCCCGGCCCACGCCCACGCACCGGGCATGAGCCAGGAGCGCATGGTGCGCATCGAGCAGGACATCCTGTCGGTCAACAACGCGCATGCCGCGGACAATCGCCGCTGGTTCGCCCATCACGGCGTGTTCGCGCTCAACCTGGTCTCCAGCCCCGGCGCCGGCAAGACCAGCCTGCTGGTGCGCACGATCGAGGCATTGCGCGAGGAGATGCCGGTGGCCGTGATCGAGGGCGACCAGCAGACCCACCGCGACGCCGACCGCATCCGCGCCACCGGGGCACGGGCGCTGCAGATCAATACCGGCAAGGGCTGCCATCTCGATGCGCACATGCTCGGCCACGCCCTGCAGCAACTGGTCCCGGACGACGGCAGCCTGCTGCTGGTCGAGAACGTCGGCAACCTGGTGTGCCCCGCCGGCTTCGACCTGGGCGAGGCGCACAAGGTGGTGGTGCTCTCGGTGACCGAGGGCGAGGACAAGCCGCTCAAGTACCCGGACATGTTCAACGCCGCCGACCTGATGGTGCTGAACAAGATCGACCTGCTTCCCCACTTGCGGTTCGATGTCGAGCAGTGCATCGCCCATGCCCACCGGATCAACCCGGATCTCGGGATCCTCAAGGTGTCGGCCGAGACCGGCGAAGGGTTCGACGCCTGGCTCGACTGGTTGCGCCAGGGCGTCGAGCGCGCACGGCAACGGCAGCGGCACAACATCGATGCCTTGCAGCGGCGCATCGAGGAACTCGAAGCGCAACTGGCCGCCCGCGGCTGAACCCGCATGAGCGTCGCGGCCCACCACGTGCCAGGCATCACCCGACGCCACCTGCGCGTGCGCGGCGTGGTGCAGGGCGTGGGCTTTCGCCCCCACGTGTGGCGGCTGGCCCGCGACGAGGCGCTGGACGGCTGGGTGCGGAACGATGCCGAGGGCGTGGAGATCGTGCTGCAGGGCCAGGCAGCCGCGATCGAACGCTTCACCGTGCGCCTGCGCGCGGAGGCCCCGCCCCGCGCGCGTATCGATGCCCTGGAGATCCGTGACGAACACCCCGGATCCATGCAGGAGGGATTCGCGATCCGCCCAGCCGGGACGGCGCCGCGCATACCATGATCGGCGCCGATACCAGCGTATGCGCGGCCTGCCTGGACGAGATGCTCGACCCGGCAAGCCGGCGCTGGCGCTACGCCTTCACCAACTGCACCCACTGCGGCCCGCGCTACACCATCACCCGTGCCGTGCCGTACGACCGCGCGCGAACCAGCATGGCCGGCTTTGCCCTGTGCCCGACGTGTGCCCGCGAATACGGCGACCCCGCCGATCGCCGATTCCACGCCGAGCCCATCGCCTGTCCCGACTGCGGACCGCGCCTGCGCTGGCTGGATGCCGCGGGTCGCGACCCGCGGCCGGACGACCCGCTGGCCGCCGCCGTGGCGGCGCTGCGTGACGGCGCCATCGTCGCGATCAAGGGCCTGGGCGGCTTCCACCTGGCCTGCGATGCGCGCCATGCCGCGACCGTGCAACGCCTGCGCCGGCGCAAGCAGCGCGAGGCCAAGCCCTTTGCCCTGATGCTGGCCAACCTGCGTTCGGTGGGGAAACTGGCGCGCCTCGACGAGGCATCGCGCGCGCTGCTGTGCTCCCCCGCGCATCCCATCGTGCTGCTCCCGCGCAAGCCGGACAGCGGCCACGCCCTGCCCGGCGTGGCCGACGGCATGCAGTACCTGGGGGTGATGCTGCCCTACACCCCGCTGCATGTCCTGCTGTTCCACGAATACGCCGGTCGTCCGGCCGGCACGGACTGGATCGAGCGGTTCGATTCGCCGGCCCTGGTGATGACCAGCGCCAACCCCGGCGGCGAACCCATCGTGGCCGGCAACGACGAGGCCGTGGCACGCCTCGGCGGCATCGCCGACGCGCTGCTGGTGCACGACCGCGACATCGTCGTGCGTTGCGACGACAGCGTGGTGCAATGTCACCATGGCCGGACCCGCTTCGTGCGGCGCGCGCGCGGCCACGCTCCCGATGCCATCGCCCTGGGCGATTCCGGACCGCCGGTGCTGGCGCTGGGGGCCTACATGAAGAACACGGTCTGCGCGACCCGCGACCACGAGGCCTTCGTCTCGCAGCACATCGGCACGCTGGACAATGCGGCCACCGTCGAATCCCTCGGGCAGACCACCGACCACCTGCTCCGGCTGCTGCAGGTGGAACCGGTCCTGATCGCCCACGACCTGCATCCGGATTTCGCCAGCACGCGGCTGGCCCACACGCTGGCCGAACGCCTGCAGGTGCCGACGCTGGCCGTCCAGCACCACCATGCCCACATCGCCGCGGTGGCCGCCGAGCATCGGCATGCCGGCCCGTTGCTGGGGCTGGCGCTGGATGGCATCGGCCTGGGCGAGGACGGCGGCGCCTGGGGCGGCGAACTGCTGCATGTGGACGGCACACGCTTCAGGCGCCTGGGACACCTGCGCCATCTGGCCCTGCCCGGTGGCGACCGCGCCGCGCGCGAGCCCTGGCGCATGGCGGCCGCCGCCCTCGTCGCCATGGGCCGGGGCGATGCCATCGCCGGGCGTTTCCCGGCACAACCGGCGGCACCGATGCTGCAACGCTGGCTGCTGGGCGACGCCACGGTCCCCGGCACCAGCAGCCTCGGCCGCTGGTTCGACGCCGCCGCCGCGCTGCTCGGCCTGTGCGAGGTGATGGATTTCGAGGCACAGGCCGCCATGCGCCTGGAGGCCGCCGCAGCGGCACACGGACCGGCCGATGCCTGGCCGGACGGCTATGCCATCGACAACGGCACGCTGGACCTCTGCCCGCGCTGCGTCGACTGGACGATGCGCACGATACCGGGGAAGCCGCCGCGCGCTTCCACGCCACCCTGGCACGGGCACTGGCCGACTGGACGATGCGCGCGGCACGGGCCGAGTGCATCGACCACGTGGCCGTCGCCGGGGCTGCCTGCTCAATACCCTGCTGTCCGATGCGCTGCGCACGCAATTGCGTGCCGGCGGCCTCGAGGT
>CAWGFN010000005.1:0-417477 GCA_963821885.1 uncultured Gammaproteobacteria bacterium
TCCGCGCCAGCTCGTCCATGGACACGTCGAAGCTGAGCAGTTCGAACCACCGCCACATCAGCTCATCGCCGATCTTCATGGTCTTGGTGACGATGTCGATGGCCGGCTCGTCGATGCCGATGTAGTTGTCCAGCGACTTGGACATCTTGTTGACGCCATCGAGCCCTTCCAGAAGCGGCATGGTCAGCACGATCTGCGGCGGCTGCCCCTCGTGTTCCTGCAGGGCGCGACCCATCAGCAGGTTGAACTTCTGGTCGGTGCCGCCGAGCTCGACGTCGGCCTTCAGCGCCACCGAGTCGTAGCCCTGCACCAGCGGATACAGGAACTCGTGGATGGCGATGGGCTGCTGCGCCTTGTAGCGCTTGTCGAAGTCGTCGCGCTCGAGCATGCGCGCCACGGTGTGCTGCGCGGCCAGCCGCACCATGTCGGCCGCGGTCATGGCGCCGAACCACTCGCTGTTGAAGCGCACCTCGGTCTTCTCGCGATCGAGCACCTTGAACACCTGCGCGGCGTAGGTGTCGGCATTGGCCTTGACCTGCTCGGGGGTAAGCGGCTTGCGCGTGGCGTTCTTGCCGGTGGGGTCGCCGATCATGCCGGTGAAGTCGCCGATCAGGAAGATCACCGTATGCCCCAGATCCTGGAACTGGCGCATCTTGTTGAGCAGCACCGTGTGTCCCAGATGCAGGTCCGGCGCGGTCGGGTCGAAGCCGGCCTTGATCCGCAGCGGGCGGCCGCTGGCCAGGCGCTTTTCCAGCTCCTCGACCTTGATGATTTCCTCGGCGCCGCGGCCGATCAGCGCCAGGGCGCGCTCGATGTCGCTCATGAATACCTCGTCGGATGGAACGTGGGGTGCCCGGCGCGGGGCGGCGGACTGAATGCGGTTAATTGTGCGTTAACTGAAGTGATGTACGCAACGCTTTGAAAAAAAAGGCGTTGACGGGCTTTCCCGGCACTGGCTATCGTAATCGCCAGCTTGACCCCGACAGACTCTGACACAGGGCGGACCCGCACGATGACCGGTGGCAACAACTCGGCGCACGATACCCGCCGGGCACGCATGATTGAACGTCTTCGCCACTGGTTCCAGGTCTCGCACGCCGCCGACCTGCCGCCGCACTGGTCGCGCGAACATCGCCTGCTCACCGCCACAGTCACGCTGATCATCGTGCTGTCGGTCCTGGTGGTGCCGACCTGGGCGAGCGTGGCCTCGCACGCCAACGAACACGTCACCTACAACGAAAGTCCGCTCGATCTTCCGGTCCTGCCGCCGCAGCCCAAGGCGCCGGTTCAGGACACCTGGGAAGTGGTCCGCGTGCAGTCCGGCCAGACCCTGTCCGGCCTGTTCCAGTCGCACGGCCTGGACTATGCCGACCTGCAGCTGGCGCTGGACGCCACGCACAAGTCCGGCGCCCTGCACGACCTGCATCCGGGCGACCCGATCGGCTTCCTGACCGACGCCAATGGCAAGCTGCTCGCCCTGCGCTTCAACAGTGACGCCGAGCACCGCGTGGTGCTTCGCTTCGCCGACGGCGCCGTCACCCGCCACGTGCAGGAACGCGATGTCGAGCGCCGCCAGCACATCGCCCACGGCGTGATCGATTCCTCGCTGTTCGGTTCGGCCGACCGCGCCGGCTTGAACGAGGCGATGGTGGTCAAGCTGGCCGACGTGTTCAAGTACGACATCGACTTCATCAAGGACATCCGCAAGGGCGACCGCTTCACCGTCATCTACGACGACGTGTGGCGCGACGGCGCCTACCTGCACAGCGGCGACATCATCGCCGCGGAGTTCTACAACCACGGCCACCGCTTCACCGCCTTCCGCTTCGAGAAGCCCGACGGCAGCTTCGGCTACTACAGCGAGGACGGCCGTCCGCTGCAGAAGGCGCTGCTGCGCACGCCGGTGAAATTCACCCGCATCTCCTCGCGCTTCAGCCTGCACCGCCTGCAACCGATCCTCGGCTACACCCGCGCGCACAAGGGCGTGGACTACGCCGCGCCGCGCGGCACGCCGATCCACGCCGCGGGCAACGGCACCATCCGAGTGCGCGGCTGGGTGCACGGCTTCGGCCGCTTCATCCTGATCAAGCACGACGCCGAGTACGCCACGGCCTACGCGCACATGTCGCGCTTCGCGCCGGGCCTTGGCGTCGGATCGCACGTGCGCCAGGGGCAGGTCATCGGCTATGTCGGCATGACCGGACTGGCCACCGGCCCGCACCTGCACTATGAGGTCCGCGTGTACGGCAAGCAGGTCAATCCGCTGACGGTGACCATGCCCAAGCCCAAGCCGCTGGCCCCGGCGCTGCTGGCCAAGTTCAAGCAGCAGGCCAGGCCGTACATGTCGCGCCTGGCCACGCTGGACGCCAACATGCAGCTGGCCAGCCGCACCGCTGGCAGCGATCGCCACGCCAACTGATCCCGCGATGACCGGCTCCGACGAGGCGCTGTACGTCGGCCTGATTTCCGGCACCAGCGCGGACGGCATCGACGCGGCGCTGTGCCGCTTCCAGCCGCGGGTCGAGCTGCTGCACGCCTGCACCGTGCCCTGGCCCGACGACCTGCGCCAACGCATCCTGGACGTGTCGCAGGGGACCCAGGCACTGGATCTTGACGCCCTGGGCCGCCTCGACGTCGCCGTCGGCCAGTGCTTTGCCGACGCCACGCACCATCTGCTGCGCGAAGCCGGCGTCACGGCCGACCAGATACGCGCCATCGGTTCGCACGGGCAGACGCTCCGCCACCGCATCGGCGGGGCGCAGCCCTTCACCCTGCAGATCGGCGACGCCTGGGTGATCGCCGAACGCACCGGCATCGACACGGTGGCCGATTTCCGCCGCGCCGACGTCGCCGCCGGCGGCCAGGGTGCGCCGCTGATGCCGGCCTTCCACGCCGCGGTGCTGGCCTCGCCCGACCACGTGCGCGCGGTGCTCAACCTCGGCGGCATCGCCAACCTCAGCGTGCTGCATCGCGACGGCACGGTCACCGGCTTCGACAGCGGGCCGGCCAATGGCCTGATGGATGCCTGGTGCCTGGCGCACCGGGGACAACCCTACGACCATGAAGGCGCCTTCGCCGCTTCCGGACGCGTCGACGAGAACCTGCTGCGCGATCTGCTGGCCGACCCCTACTTCGCCCTGCCCGCGCCCAAGAGCACGGGCCGCGAGTACTTCCATCTGCAGTGGCTGCGGGAGAACGCCGATCTGGACGCGCTGCGCGCCGAGGACGTGCAGGCCACGCTGATGGCGTTGACCGTGCGCAGCGTGGGCGACGCCGTCCGGCGCCACGCGGCCGACGCCGCCGAGATCGTGGTCTGCGGCGGTGGCGCGCACAATTGCGCGCTGATGGAACAGCTTGCGCAAGCCCTGGCGCCGCGCGGCGTGATCAGCAGCGCCGATCTGGGCGTCTCGCCCGATCATGTCGAATCGATGGGTTTTGCCTGGCTGGCCCACCGCCGCCTGCACGACCTGCCGGGCAACCTGCCCCAGGTCACCGGGGCGCGCGGCCCGCGCATGCTCGGCGCCCTGCACGCGGCGCCGCGCTGAGGTTCATTTGCCGTCTGAAGGCTTGCGCGCCAGTTGCCCATCGGGCACGTCGGCCATGGCGTCCAGCGCCTCGGCGAAGGCGGCGGTCTCGTCGGCCTTCCAGGTGCCGCCCAGGTTGGCGATGCTGCGAAATTCCCGTTCGCTGTACAGATTCTCTCCGCCCAGCCCCAGGCCGTTGCGGATGGCGTGCAGCACCACATCGTTGATGGACCACTTGCGCTCGCGCGCGATCTGCTTGATGCGCTCGACCATGGCGTCATCGATGTGACGTACGACGATGTCCGGCACGCGCGAATCCTCCTGTACGCCACATGCCCCCTGTACGCTGCATTGTGTCAGTTTTACGGCGCCTTGGCAGCCCCGTGAGCATTTCCGTGGAGGCGCTCGCCACGCACCACTGTTTGCTTCTGTGCGTCCTGACGCGCAGCCGGATCACGCAGCAGCCACAGGATCAGCAGCAAGGCAGGCAATGCCACGAGAGCGGTATACAGGTAGAACGACGGGTAACCCACCGCGTCCACGATCCGCCCCCATTGGCTGGCGATGCTCTTGGCTGGAAGGCTCCACATCGTGCCAAACAGCGCATATTGGGTCGCCGTGTAGTCCTTGCTGGTCAACGAGGACATCCAGGCGATGAAGGCCGTACCGGCGATGCCGTTGGCGACATTGTCCAGGCTGATGCCTGCCGCCAGCCATGCCAATGACGGCGGATGCCCCGATAGCGCAGCGATATGCCCGTACAGGAGGTTGGCCGCGCTCAGCATCAACAGGCCCAGAAGCATGGTCCTCAACGCCCCTGCACGCTGCACCAGCCAGCCTGCAAGCAACGCCCCGGAGAGCGTCAACATGACGCCGTATACCTTGCTCACGAGAGCGATCTGGTCGAGCGTGTAACCCATGTCCAGATAGAACGTGTTGGCGGCCACGCCCATCGTCATGTAGTTGAGGCGGTAGGTGACGATCAGGCCGAGCATGATCAAGGCCAGCCGCATGCCCTTGCGGTTGACGAAATCCGTCAGGGGCAGGACCACGGATCCGGTCAGGCGATCCAGCAAGGGGCGCAGCGGCCGGGCCCGCAAGATCGCCAGCAACAGCAACTCGATGGCGAGGACGACTCCGACACTGACATCGATCACCCGCGCCGACGAACCGGACGGCAATGCAAGGTGCAGGCCGGCTCCCACCAGCACGGTGACGATCACCGCAGTGACCAGGGATGTCGCGCGCATGCGCGAGATGGTCTCGCGCACCAGCTCCGGATCAGCCTTGATCCGACGGTCGCGCAAGGCCACCGGCTCGGGTATCCACAGGCAGGTCGCCGGACCGACAAGCATGCACACGGCCATCACCAGGTACGCCCCGGTCCAATTGAAGCTGCTCGCGGCGACCAAGGCTCCTGCTCCGCCGCAGATCAGCGCGATCTGGTAACCCACCTGATAACTGGCCGCCGTCGCGCCCTGAAGGTCCTCGCCCGTCGACTCGATGCGATAGGCGTCGATGACAATGTCCTGAGTGGAACCGCAGAAGGCCGTAAACAGCGCCAGGCCGGCAACCCATAACGGACTATGCGCCGGATCCGGGAATGCCATGGCCACCAGCCCGACGACAACGCCCATCTGCGCCAGCAACATCCAGCCGCGGCGCTGACCGAGTCGGTCAAGCCCGGGCAAGCGCAGACGGTCGACCACCGGTGACCAGAAGAATTTCACCGAATAGGCCAACCCCACCAGGCTGAAAAGACCGATCGTGGTGCGTTCGATCCCGGCTTGCTGCAGGCGCGCGGAGAGCGTCATCAACACCAGCGGAAACGGCAGCCCCGAGGAAAACCCCAGCAGCAGCATGTGCCGGACAGCGGGGTGGCTGTAGCTTGGAAAACGTCTCCGGAGCCAGCCGGCCAGGCCGCTCATGTCGCGTAATCCACGGTGTACGGCGCGTGGTCTGAAAACCGCTCATCGCGGTAGATCGAGCAGTCCCGCAGGCGGTCGCGCAGCGACGGCGTGGCCAGCTGGTAGTCGATGCGCCAGCCGACATTGTTCTCGCGCGCGCGGCCGCGGTTGGACCACCAGGTGTACTCGACCGCGTCGGGCTTGAGCGCGCGGAAGGTGTCGACCCAGCCGCGCGCCTCGATCAGGCCGTTCATCCAGTCGCGCTCCTCGGGCAGGCAGCCGGAGTTCTTCTGGTTGGACTTCCAGTTCCTGATGTCCATCTCGCTGCGCACGATGTTCCAGTCGCCGCAGACCACGTAGTCGCGGCCGCTGGCCAGCCAGCCGTCGAGCACCGGGGCGAACCATTCCATGATGCGGAACTTGTACTGCTGGCGTTCCTCGCCAGACGAGCCCGAGGGAAAGTACAGCGACACCACGCTGAGATTGCCGAACTGCGCCTCGATGTAGCGGCCCTCGCAATCGAAATCCTCGCGGCCCAGCTCGGTCAGGATCCGGTCCGGCGCCTGGCGCGAATAGATGGCCACGCCGCTGTAGCCCTTCTTGCTGCGGGCATCATGGAAACAGTCGTGGTACCCCTCGCGGGTGAAGGCCGGGTCGTCGACCAGCTGGTGCGTGCGTGCCTTGGTTTCCTGCAGGCACAGGATGTCCGCGTCCTGCCGCTCGAACCAGTCGAAGAAACCCTTGCGGGCGGCCGATCGGATGCCGTTGGCATTGAGGCTGATGATGCGCATGCGCGACCCTGGATGAGGCAATGCGGCATCATAGCAACCTCGCCGGACCATTCACGGCCCCTCGCCCCGGAGATCGACGTGCACGCGCACCAACGCCAATTCATCGAGCTCGCCCTGGCCAGTGGCGTCCTGCGCTTCGGCCAGTTCACCCTGAAGTCGGGCCGGACCAGCCCGTATTTCTTCAATCTGGGGCAGATCGCCTCGGGCGCCTCCCTAGGTCGGCTCGGCCGGGCCTACGCCACGGCCGCGATGCAGTCGGACGTGGCCTTCGACATGCTCTTCGGGCCAGCCTACAAGGGCATCCCGCTGGCCGCGGCCACCGCCATCGCACTGGCCGATGAACATGATCGCGACGTGCCCTTCGCCTACAACCGCAAGGAAGCCAAGGACCACGGCGAGGGCGGCACCCTGGTCGGCGCACCGCTCGAGGGCCGCGTGCTGATCGTCGACGACGTGATGACCGCCGGCACCGCGGTGCGCGAATCGCTGGCGCTGATCCGCGCCAGTGGCGCCACGCCGGCGGGCGTGCTGATCGCCCTGGACCGTCAGGAGCGCGGCGAAGGCGAACGCTCGGCCGCCCAGGAGCTGACCGCCGAGGAGGGCGTGCCGGTGGTCGCCATCGCCGGATTCGCGGACGTGCTGGCCTATACCGCCGAATCCGGGGAGCTGGCCGATGAGCGGGCCGCCCTGGAGGCCTACCGCGCCCGCTACGGCTGCCGCTGAACCGTCGCCCAGCGTGTGCGGCGCGACATGGTTCGCGCCCGTCCGGCCTCGTTATACTGCGGAGCCGGAGGTTGATCATGCAAAAACCCTTATTCGCCCGACTCGTCCTGTGCGCGCTGCTGCTGGCCAGCACGGCCGCGCTCGCCCAGCGGCACGACCAGACGCCCGAGAGCTACCGCTACCGCTGGACCGACAGCCAGGGCCAGATGCATTTCAGCGACAGCCTGAATGCCGATGCCATCAAGAACGGCTACGACGTGCTCAACAGCAGCGGCCTGGTCGTGCGCCATGTCGAGCGCACCCTGTCGCCCGCCGAGCGCAAGATCGCCGATGCCGCGAAGGCCAAGCAGCAGGAAGCCGAAGCGGCCGCGGCACGCCAGCATGCCGAAGACATGCAGATGCTCAACGCCTATCCCAACGAGAAGGTGTTCCGCGACTCGCAGCAGGCCGAAATCGACGAGTTGACGCAGTCTCTGCACACCACCGAGATCAACCTCCATGCACAGGAGCAGAACCTCGCCGACCTGCTCGCGCATGTGGCCGACCTCAAGCACGCCGGCAAGCCTGTGCCGCCCTTCCTCGAGAAGCGCATCGACGAGCAGCGCAGCGCCGTCACCCAGCAACGCGCCACCCTGAACAACCAGCGCAAGGCGCGCGATGAAGCGGTCAAGCGCGTCGATGAAAAGGTGGCCCGCTATCGCAAGCTGCGCGCCGAGCAGGGCGGCGACATCCCCTGAGAAGCGGCGTGCACGACGGCATGGTCCGGCATCGCGCACGCTCGTGCGCGATGTCTGTCAGAACGGCAGCTTGAGTGACGAATCGACCGCCAGCAGCTGCTGGCGGAATGCGTCCTGGATGCGCTTGAGGGCGGCCTCGTCGTCGGCATCGAAGCGCAGTACCAGCACCGGCGTGGTGTTGGAGGCCCGCACCAGTCCCCAGCCGTCCTTCCAGTCCGCGCGCAGTCCGTCGATGGTGGTCAGGCGCGCGCCCTCGAACTCCGCCTTCTGACGGAACTTCTCGATGAAGGCGTAGTGCTCGCCTTCCTGCATCGGAATCTTCAGTTCCGGCGTCGACACGCCCTTGGGCAGGGTGGCGAAAATCGCCTCCGGCGTGCGCTCCTCGGGATCGCTGGCGATGATTTCCATCAGTCGCGCCGCGGCATAGATGCCGTCGTCGAAGCCGTACCAACGCTCGCGGAAGAAGAAGTGTCCGCTCATCTCGCCGGCGAGCAGGGCCTCGGTCTCGCGCATCTTGGCCTTGATCAGCGAGTGTCCGGTGCGCCACATCAGCGGACTGCCGCCGACGTTGAGAATGTCGCTCTGCAGGTGTCCGGTGCACTTGACGTCGTAGATGATCGTCGCGCCCGGGTTGCGCGTGAGCACGTCTCGCGCGAACAGCATCAGCAGGCGATCGGGATAGATGATCTCGCCCTCGCGCGTGACCACGCCCAGGCGATCGCCATCGCCGTCGAAGGCCACGCCCAGGTCCGCGTCCATGCTCTTGACCGAAAGGATCAGATCCTGGAGGTTCTCGGGATCGGACGGGTCGGGGTGATGGTTGGGGAACTGGCCGTCCACCTCGCAGTACAACGGGATCACCTGGCAACCGATGGCCTGCAGGACCTGTGGGCCGATGGCGCCGGCAATGCCGTTGCCCGCGTCCACCACCACCTTCAGCGGCCGCTCGGCCTGCACGTCGTCGGCGATGCGGTCGATGTATTCGCCGACCACGTCAAGTCGCCGGATGTTGCCCAGGCCACCGCGCCTCAGCTGGTTTCCGGCGATGCGCTCGTAGATCTCCTGGATCGTGCCCTCGGACAGCGTCTCGCCGCCGACCACGATCTTGAATCCGTTGTAGTCGGGTGGGTTGTGGCTTCCGGTCACGGCGATGCCGGATCCGGTGTTGAAGTGGTAGGTGGCGAAATAGACCAGTGGCGTGGGCACCGAACCGATGTCGATCACGTCCACGCCGGCTTCGCGCAGGCCCTCTCCCAACGCCTCGGCCAGCTCCGGTCCCGACAGGCGCCCATCGCGGCCAATGACGATCTCGCCCAGCTCGCGCTCGCGCATCATGGTGCCGACGGCCTGTCCGATCAGCCGCGCGACGTCCGCGTCCAGGCTCTTGCCGACCACGCCGCGTATGTCATAGGCGCGGAAGATGCTCTGGTCCAGTTCCTTGGGCGGTGCATCGACGACCGTGGCCGCCTCTTCGGTCGCGCTGGCCTTGGCCCGCTCGGCGGCGGCCTGCCTGTCCGAGAGCTCGCCCAGCGTGCTCCCATCTTCCTCGTCGCTGGCCCGTTCCGCGGCCCGCGCGCTGCGCATGAACTGCAACAGCAGCAGCACACCCACGCCCAGGCAGGCCAGGGTCAGGGCGATACCGGCAAACAACGACCCGGGCAGCACGATCCAGGCCTGCGGCAGGGCGGCCACCACGCGCAAGCGCGTGCCGGCAATCGGCTTGCCGATGGCGTTCTCGGGCACGATCGCATTGCTGCGACCGATGCTGTAGAGCAGCAGCCCGTCGCTGTCCTCGCCCAGGCGAAGATCGAGTCGGCCATCGCCGATGTCCAGCGATTCGAACACATCGCGCGCGTTGTCGAAGGGCAGCTCCACCCAGGCAAAGCCGATGGTCTGATCCTTGTCGGTCACCGCGCGCGCCATGGTCAGGGCCACCTTGCCGCGGTTCACGGCACCCTGCATCGGCGGCGGATTGGCGCTGCTCTGTGCGGCCAGCAGCTGCGCGGCGCGCGAGTAGCCGAAATGGTCGTAATTGGCGTGCACCACCTCGTCCAGGGTGGCGCTGTAGAACACCACCGTGGCCCTGGGCACCGTCAAGGCAAGCTGGTTGGCGGCCGCCGTCCGGCCCATCGCATCGTTCTGTTCCAGGTCGGCGATGATCCGCGGATTCTTCAGCGCGGCCTCGACCTTGCCGCGCTCGGCCGCCAGCTGCGTGTCGAGCCGCGACACGACCGTCTGCTGCGCCACGTGCACCATGCGTGCCTGGCTGCTGCGCATGCCGATCAGCCAGGTCTGCCAGGCACAGAACAGCGCCAGCACGACCAGCAAGGTACCGGCCGCCAGTGACCACAGGCGGGCCAGCGTCTTGCCGATCGATTCCTTTTGCAGATGTCCCGCGAACTTCTTCATCCCTTCCCTCCGGTCCGGGTCAGGCGACGCCGGTGGATCCGAACCCACCGCTGCCGCGCAAGCTCGGATCGAATGATTCCACCACGTCTAGGCGTGCCCGCGCCACCGGCATGAACACCAGCTGCGCGATGCGGTCGCCCGGCTGCATGGTGAAGGCCTCGCCCGAGCGGTTCCAGCAGGAGATCATCAATGGACCCTGATAATCGGCGTCGATCAGCCCCACCAGGTTGCCCAGCACCAGTCCATGCTTGTGCCCGAGCCCCGAACGGGGAAGGATCACCGCGCACCAGCCTGGATCGCCGATGTGGATGGCCAGGCCGCTGGGCACCAGCTCGCTCTGGCCCGGTTCAAGGGTCAGCGGCGCCTCGATGGCCGCCCGCAGGTCCATGCCCGCGCTGCCGTCGGTGGCATAGGCCGGCAGAGGGTAGTCCTGGCCCATGCGCGGGTCGAGAATCTTCAGTTGGACATCGATCATGTGGCTTTGGCTGCTCGTCCGGCGTTGAATTGTCCCGCGATGCGCGTCACCAGGGCCTGCGCCAGTTCACGCTTGCCGCGGCGCGCAAGCGCCTCGCTGCCGCCTTTCCACAGCAGCGTCAGGGCATTGTCCTCGCTCTCGAAGCCGAGTCCGTCGCCAACCCGGTTGGCGGCGATCATGTCCAGCCCCTTGCGCTCCAGTTTCCCCTGCGCATAGGTCTCCACGTCATCGGTCTCGGCCGCGAAGCCGACCAGGAAAGGTCGCGGGTCCAGGCCGGCCAGCGCAGCGAGGATATCCGGATTCTCGACCAACTCCAGCGTCAGGGGCCTGCCTTCGGCCTTCTTGATCTTGCCCCGGGCCACGTCGGCCGGCCGGTAGTCGCCGACCGCGGCCACGCCGATGTAGATGTCGCTGTGCGCGGCCTGCTCGAGCACCGCGTCGTGCATCTGCCTTGCGTTGCGCACGTCGATGCGCCGCTCGATGCCCGGCGGCGTCGCCAGGGACACGGGACCGGCCACCAGGCACACCCGCGCGCCCGCCGCGGCCGCCTGTTCGGCCACCGCGAAACCCATGCGGCCGGAACTCCGGTTGCCGAGGAAGCGCACCGGGTCGATGTCCTCGTAGGTCGGGCCGGCGCTGACCAGCACGCTCACGCCGGCAAGCTCCCCTGTGGCAAGGCCCGCGGCCAGCGCGTCGCGCAGGGCCCCGGGTTCTGACATGCGTCCGGCGCCGGTCTCGCCACAGGCCTGGTCGCCACTGTCCGGACCGTGTACCTGCACGCCGCGATCGCGCAGCACCTGCATGTTGGCCTGTACCGCCGGGTGATTCCACATCTGCTGATTCATCGCCGGCGCCACGTGCAGCGGCGCGGCGCTGGCCAGGCACAGGGTGGTCAGCAGGTCATTGGCCATGCCGTGCGCCAGGCGCGCCAGCAGGTCGGCCGATGCCGGCGCCACCAGGATGGCCTCGGCCCAGCGCGCCAGCTCGATATGGCCCATCGCGGCCTCGGCCTGCTGGTCCCACAGGCTGGTCCGCACCGGCTGCCCGGAGAGCGCCTGGAAGGTGGTCGCGGTGACGAAATGTTCCGCGCCCGCGGTCAACACCACCCGCACCTCGGCACCGGCCTCGCGCAAGCGACGCACCAGCTCGCATGCCTTGTAGGCGGCGATGCCGCCGGAAACGCCGAGCAGGATGCGGCGCTGGGCCAGGCTCATGTCGGTACTCGCTGACAAACGTGCAAGGCCGTAGCTTACCGGATTCGCGTGGCCACGCCGCTGCCTGCGCGCCGACGTCTCGCCCAAGCTGATGGCTTACCGGACACTGGAAGCGTGCATGAGCATCTGCGACTGGCCCGTGGGCGAACAGCCGCGCGAACGGCTGATGCAGCACGGCGCGAAGGCACTGAGCGACGCCGAACTGCTGGCGGTCCTGCTGGGCAGCGGCGTGCGTGGCAAGGATGCCGTGACCCTGGGCCGCGAGCTGCTGGAAACCAGCGGCGGCCTTTCCGCCCTGCTTGGCAGCGAACCCCCGCGGCTGCACGGCCTCGGTCCGGCCAAGCATGCGCGGCTGGCCGCCTGCATGGAACTGGCGCGTCGCGCGCTGGGCGAGGACCTCAAGCGCGGCGAACCGCTGCGCGATCCCGTCGACAGCGCGGCCTACCTCAAGGCGCGCCTGCGCCACCTGCCGCACGAAGTGTTTGCCTGCCTGTACCTGGACAATCGCCATCGCGTGCTGGGCTTCGAGGAGCTGTTCCGCGGCACCATCGATGGCGCCAGCGTGCATGCCCGCGAGGTGGTGCGCGCCTGCATGCACCACAACGCGGCCGCGGTGATCTTCGCCCACAACCATCCCTCCGGGGTCGCCGAACCCAGCCGGGCCGACCGCGACCTGACCCTGCACCTGCGTGACGCCCTGCGCATGATCGACGTGCGCGTGCTCGACCACATCGTGGTCGGCAGCGGCCTGCCGGTCTCGCTGGCCTCGCGCGGCCTGATCTGAAACGCGCCAAAGAAAAGGGCGTGGCCGGTGGCCACGCCCAGGGGGGGGGACAGTCGCAAACAACAGGAGGGAGATCCGCGAGAACCGGGCGAGCGGGGGAGCGCACTTCCCGGGTCACGGCACGCAACGCCGCCGCGTCTCGTGCCACGCATAGTTTCTCCGCCACGCATGACCGGTGTATGACAACCACCGCACGGAAGCCGCCGGCCGATGCGCCGGGCTGTGCGAGTTATGCACAATTTCACAAAACGGTCACTTACGCATTTAATCTCAACAACAAATCTAGATTGGTACTGTAATACATTGTATTGAATGTATTTATTGCGCTTGATGCCCGGCAACGCGGCGCATGCCACCCGGCGCGCCCGGCGACCGTCGATCTTGCCCACAGAGTTATCCACAGGCCATGAAGACGCCCGTGACGGGCATGAAATTGTCAGGCGCAGCGCCGCTTTGCGCATTTCCGCGCACGCGCCGGGCTGCTAGCATGAGCGCTCCCGCGACCACCTGATGACCTCGTGAAACAACAGCTCCACGACCTGGTGCTGCAGGCCTTTGCCGCCCTGCAGCACGCCCAGACCCTGCCTGCCGACATCGACGCGCCCGATTTCGTCATCGAGCGCGCGCGCAGCCGCGACCATGGCGATTTCGCCACCAACGCGGCGATGCTGCTGGCGCGTCCGGCACGCCGCAATCCGCGCGAACTGGCGCAAGCCCTGGTCGCGGCGCTGCCCGACAGCCCGTTGATCGATCGCGTGGAGATCGCCGGCCCGGGCTTCATCAACTTCTTCCTGGCGCCCGCCGCCTATCACGCCGAGATCGGCCAGGTCCTCGACCGCGGCGTCCACTATGGCCACAACGGCAGCGGCGACGGCCGCGTGGTCGGCGTGGAATTCGTCTCCGCCAATCCGACCGGCCCGTTGCATGTCGGCCACGGACGCAACGCGGCCCTGGGCGACTGCATCGCACGGCTGCTGGACGCCAGCGGCTGGGACGTGCGCCGCGAGTTCTACTACAACGACGCCGGCGTGCAGATCCAGAACCTGGCCATCTCGGTGCAGGCGCGCGCGCGCGGCCTGTCGCCCGACGACGACGCCTGGCCGGAGGATGGTTATCGCGGCGAGTACATCGCCGACGTGGCGCGCGCGTACCTCGCCGGCGAATCGGTCGCCGCCGACGATCGCACCGTCACCGGCGCCGCCGATGCCGAGGACCTGGACGCCATCCGCGACTTCGCCGTGGCCTACCTGCGCCACGAGCAGGATCTGGACCTCAAGGCCTTCGCCATCCACTTCGACGTGTACTTCCTGGAATCGTCGCTGTATTCCGGCGGCCAGGTGGAGGACACGGTGCGCGAGCTGGTGGCCCACGGCCACACCTACGAGGAGGGCGGCGCGCTGTGGCTGCGCACCACCGATTTCGGCGACGACAAGGACCGCGTGATGCGCAAGTCCGACGGCACCTTCACGTATTTCGTGCCGGACGTGGCCTACCACCGCAACAAGTGGCAGCGCGGCTACCAGCGCGCCATCACCGTGCTCGGCGCCGATCACCACGGCTCGCTGACGCGCGTGAAGGCCGGCCTGCAGGCGCTCGACGCCGGCATCCCCAAGGGCTATCCGGACTACATGCTGTACCAGATGGTCACCGTGATGCGCGGCGGCGAGGAGGTGAAGATCTCCAAGCGCGCGGGCAGCTACGTGACCCTGCGCGACCTCATCGACGAGGTCGGCAAGGACGCCACGCGCTACTTCCTGATCGCGCGCAAGGGCGACTCGCAGCTGACCTTCGACGTCGACCTGGCGCGCTCGCAGTCCAACGACAACCCGGTCTACTACATCCAGTACGCGCACGCCCGCGTGTGCAGCGTGCTGGCGCAGTGCCGCGACAAGGGCCTAGCGTTCGACCCCGGCGTCGGGCGCAAACACCTGTCCCGCCTGGACAACGAACACGAGCAGGCGCTGATGACCGAGATCTCGCGCTATCCGGAGATCGTCGAGTCCGCCGCCGCGACACTTGAACCGCACCTGCTGGCCAACTGGCTGCGCGAACTGGCGCAGGCCTTCCACACCTACTACAACTCGCACCAGTTCCTGGTCGACGACGACGACCTGCGGCAGGCACGCCTGACCCTGGTCATCGCCACCCGCCAGGTGCTGGCCAACGGACTGGACCTGCTGGGCCTGTCGGCCCCGGAGAGCATGTAATGGCACCTCGCAAGAGCAAGCAGGCCGTGCGCAACGGCGGTTTCCCGGCCTGGGGCTGGATCCTCATCGGCCTGGTCATCGGCGCCCTGCTGATGGGCATGGCCATCCGCGGCGGCTGGCTGCCCATGGGCCGCAAGCACAACGGCCCCGAACCCAACCCCAACGCGTCGGTGCCGCGCAGCAGCGAACCGGGCGTCGCCGACAAGGGCACCAGCCCGGCCAAGAAGCCCAGCTACGACTTCTACAAGGTGCTGCCGGAGAAGGAAGTGGTCATTCCGGACGCCGAGATCAGTCGCCGCGCCAAGGCCGAGGAACAGCCCGGCAATACGCCGGCCACCGCCGACAGCGGTGGCTACCTGCTGCAGGTCGGATCGTTCCCCAATGCCGCCGATGCCGAAGCCATGAAGGCGCGGCTGGCG
Organism: uncultured Gammaproteobacteria bacterium; assembly: GCA_963821885.1. GTDB lineage: Bacteria > Pseudomonadota > Gammaproteobacteria > Xanthomonadales > Rhodanobacteraceae > Oleiagrimonas. The sequence continues at coordinate 15,191 of CAWGFN010000005.1, forward strand.
CTGCAGGGTTTCGTCGCCAAGGTGCAGCCGGTGACCATCAACGGCCAGACCTGGAACCGCGTGCGCGTGGGTCCATATGCCTCGGCGGCCAAGCTGGAGGCGGACAAGCGGCGCCTGGACGCGGCCGGCATCAAGGCGATCGCGCTGAAGGAGCACTGATCGCCGGCTGGATGGCACCGCTCAGCGGCACGCCGCCGGCAGCTCGCGAGACGCCAGGCCCGGGCCGAGGCAGGTCCAGCGTAGCGTGCGGTCGTCCGCATGCGGCGTCAGCAGCAGATGACGGCCGCGCAGTCGCGCCGCGGCCGCGGCGCCGAAATGCACGCTGATCTCGCCGTGGTCGATGTTCACGCTGTCCACGTAGGGTCCCCGGATGCTCGATGCAGCCGCCACGCCCGCCGCGGTGTTGTCGGCAGGCAGGCCACCGTGCGCATGCAGGTAGCGTTCCACCGCGCGCATGGACGGCGCGGCCAGCGCCATGCCCTGGGCAACCTGCCCGCGTACCCGATGATCACGGTAGGCGGGGATGGCCAGCAGCGCGACCAGCGCACCGATCAGCGCCAGGCTGATGCCGCCGACGAGCAGGCCCAGCACCCAACCCGGCAGGCCGTGGCGAACCGGGGCCGGACGGGGTTTTGCCGGCGCCGGTGCCCGCGAGGCGGCGCCGGAGGCGAGGTGCGCGGCGGGGGCCGGTGACGGCCGGGGCGCGTGCCGGGCCAGCACGACCTGCAGTGGCTCCCAGGCACTGTGTCCCTGCACGCAGGCCGGGGTGTCGCCCGACACATGGCCTTCGCGCAGCGCATGGCGGGCGTAGGCCATGCTCAGCGGGCCATGGGTACTGCGTTCCAGGCGAATCCACAGGCGCGGACCGGCATCCTCGGGAAGCAGCAACACGTCGGCGCCACTGGAGACAAGCGCCTCGCGCTGGCGCCGGGCATCGTCGTAGCCGACGGCCTGCAAGGTGACGGGAAGCCTTGCCAGCACGCGCTCGCGAAAGGCCGCCGCGTCGAGCTTCAACAACACCGCCACGCGGCTCCACACCGACGGCGCGTCGCGTCCGGCGAGGACCCGCCCGGTCAGGGTCACTGAATATTTCGCGTCGGCCATGCCGCTCCCCGCGTGTTGCCCATCCCGACGATCATAGTGCAGGCCGGCAGCGACGTGGACCGCGAGCTTCACGGGGCCCGGCAACAGCCCTTAGACTGGCGCGATGGACATGAAAACCGCATTCATCACGGGCGCCACCTCGGGCTTTGGCGCGGCCATCGCCGAACGACTGCTGGCGGAGGGCTGGCGCGTCGTGGCCTGCGGGCGCCGGCAAGCGCGGCTGCAGCCGCTGGTCGAGCGCCACGGCGCCGAGCGCGTGCATGCCGTCGCCTTCGACATCCGCGACGCCGCGGCCATGCAGGACGTGCTCGATGCCCTGCCCGCCGCGTTCGCCGGCATCGATCTTCTGGTCAACAATGCCGGGCTGGCGCTGGGCACCGCGACGGCGCAGGAGGCCGACCTGGACCAGTGGCGGCAGATGATCGACACCAACGTCACCGCGCTGGTCACGCTGACCCGCAAGCTGTTGCCGACGCTGATCGAACGCCGTGGCGCGATCATCAACATCAGCTCGATCTCCGGCAGCTACCCGTACAGGGGCGGCAACGTCTATGGCGGCACCAAGGCCTTCGTCACGCAATTCTCGCTGGGGCTGCGCACCGACCTGCACGGCACCGGCGTGCGCGTGACCTCGGTCGAACCGGGCATGGCCGAGACCGAATTCACCCTGGTGCGCACCGGCGGCGACCAGGAGGCCTCCGACCGCCTGTACACGGGCACGAATCCCATCACGGCCGATGACATTGCCGAGACGGTGTCGTGGATCGCCCACCTGCCGGCGCACCTGAACGTGAACCGCATCGAGGTGATGCCGACCAGCCAGTCCGCCGCCGGCCTGCAGGTGCACCGCGACTGAAAAGGCGGGCATCGGAGCATGCCGCAGGGCGGACTCTGTCCGCCTCCACGCCGCGAGAAACGGCGGACAGAGTCCGCCCTACGCCGTCAGGATGATTCCTGCAGATAGGTGTAGCCGGTGAGGCCGGCTTCCAGCGATTCGCGCAGGCCTCGCGCCTCGTCGCCGGCGATCCCGGCCTCGGCGATGCGCGCGTCGTAGGCGGCGCGCAGGTCGTCCAGGGCGTAGCCGACGTAATCGAGCATCAGGTCGGCGGTGTCGCCACGGCGCACGTGGTCGAAGCGGAATCCCTCGCCCTCCCCGTCGCCGCGCACGTTGACCGCGTCGGTGTCGCCGAACAGGTTGTGGATGTCGCCCAGGGTCTCCTGGTAGGCGCCGACCAGGAAGATGCCCAGGCAGTAGGATTCGCCCTCGCGCAACGCGTGCAGCGGCAGGCTCACGTCCACGCCCTCGGCGTCGACATAGGCGTCGATGCGGCCATCGGAGTCGCAGGTCATGTCCACCAGCACGCCGCGGCGCGTCGGCGCCTCGTCCAGGCGCGCGATCGGCGTGATCGGGAACACCTGGTCGATCGCCCACACGTCGGGCACCGACTCGAACACCGAGAAATTGCCGAAGTACTTGTCGACCAGCTTCTCGTCCAGCTCGTCCAGCGCCTGGCGATGCGCGCGTTCGCCCGGCCTCAGCCGCGGGCGCACCGCGCCGACGATGGCGTAGTACATGTCGTCCAGGCGCGCGCGGTCGTCCAGGCCCAGCTGGCCCAGCGCGTACAGGGTCTGGCCCTCGGCCAGGTGGTGCTGGGCCTCGTGGTAGAGCTCCAGCGGCGGGCGCTCGTCGAGCGCCTCGTGCACTTCGCGCAGGCGGCGCAGCACGTCCGGCTCGTCCTCGCGCGGCGGATCGACGCGACCCTCGGGCACCCGTTCGACCTCGCTGATGTTGACCACCAGCACCGCATGGTGCGCGGTCATCGCGCGACCGGCCTCGGTGACCAGGCGCGGCTCGGGCACGCCGGCCGCGGCGCAGGCCTCGGCCAGCGGCTGCACCAGGCTGGCCGCGTACTGGTCCATCGAGTAGTTGATCGAATTGAAGCTGCGCGAGCGCGTGCCCTCGTAGTCCACGCCGAGGCCGCCACCGGCGTCCATGATCGCGATCGGCACCTCGCGCCGGCGCAGCTCGACGTAGTAGCGCACCGCCTCGCGCATGCCGGTGGCGATGTCGCGCACATTGGAGATCTGCGAGCCCATGTGGAAGTGCAGCAGGCGCAGGGTGTGCTTGAGGCCGGCGTCCTCCAGCCGCTTGACCAGGCCCAGCAGCTGGCGCGGGCTGAGGCCGAACTTGCCCTTGTCGCCGCCGGTGTTCTGCCACTTGCCGGCGCCGATCGAGGCCAGGCGCACGCGCACGCCCAGGCGCGGCTCCACGCCGAGCGCCTTCGACTCGGCGATCACGTGTTCGAGCTCGGAGGGTTTCTCCACCACGATGTGCACGTCCAGGCCCAGCTTCACGCCGATCAGCGCCAGGCGCACGTATTCGCGGTCCTTGTAGCCGTTGCACACCACCAGGCTGCCCGGTCGCGCCAGGCCCAGCACCGCCATCAACTCGGGCTTGGAACCGGCCTCCAGGCCGAAGCCCTCGGTGCCCACGCGCGCCAGCTCGCCGGCCACGCCACGCTGCTGGTTGACCTTGATCGGGTAGACCGCGGTGTAGCCGCCGCCGTAGGCGTGGGTCTGCATGGCGCGGGCGAAGGCGGCCTTGAGGCGCGCCAGGCGGTCAGCGAGGATGTCCGGGAAACGCACCAGCAGCGGCAGGCGCAGGCCCTGGCCGCGGGCCTGCGCGACCACCTGTGGCAGCGACAGCGCCGCCGCCTGCTCGCCGCGCGGACGCACCCACAGGTCGCCGTCCGGGCCGACGTCGAAGTAGCCCGCGCTCCAGTTGGGTATCGACCAGGTGCGGCGCGCCTGCTCGGGATTCCAGTCCTGGCTCATGCTCGACGTACTCCCGTGGCCTTCACTCGAACGCGTTAGTGTAGTGCAGCATGTGCATGGCCGGACAAGCCGGTACAATGGTCGGCCCATCACGCCCCCAATGACCGCAAGGAGCCGGCATGTCGCAATCGAACTGGTTCACCGAGGCCCACGAAGCTTCCGGTTCGTCGATCGGCTTTCGCACCGAGGCGATGCTGCACAGCGAGCAGACGCCGTTCCAGCGCATCGAGATCCACCAGACCACCGACTGGGGCAAGCTGATGGTGATCGACGGCTGCGTGATGCTGACCAGCCGCGACAACTTCCTCTATCACGAGATGATGACGCACCCGGCGCTGTTCACCCACGCGCGCGCCAAGCGCGTGGTGATCATCGGTGGCGGCGACTGCGGCACGCTGCGCGAGGTGCTCAAGCACGAGGAAGTCGAGCACGTCACCCAGGTCGACATCGACGAGCGCGTCACCCGCCTGGCCGAGGAATACTTCCCCGAGCTGTGCGAATCCAACGGCGACCCGCGCGCGGAACTGCTGTTCGACGACGGCATCAAGTACATGGCCGAGCGCGAGCCCGAGAGCGTGGACCTGGTGATCGTCGACTCCACCGATCCGGTGGGTCCGGCCGAGGGCCTGTTCAACGCCGACTTCTATGCCAGCTGCCACAAGGCCCTGCGCCATGGCGGCCTGCTGGTGCAGCAGTCCGAATCGCCGCTGGCGCACCTGGACCTGATCAAGGCCATGCGCGGCGCGATGCGCACCGCCGGATTCAACGCGCTCAAGACCCTGCCGTTCCCGCAGCCGTGCTATCCCACCGGCTGGTGGAGCTGCACCATGGCGCGCAAGGGCGGCGACCTGTCCGGTTTCCGTGAGCGCGGCGCGGCGACCAAGGCCTTCGCCACCCGCTACTACAACGCCGACATCCATCGCGCGGCGCTGGCCCTGCCCGAGTTCTTGCGCAGCGCCTTCAACGAGTGAGGCGCGCCGGGCGGGCGGCTAGAACAGCGTCTGCTTGAGCCTGGGCAGCACCACCAGGATCAGCGTGGCCACCGGCCCCAGCAGCAGCGAGAGCAGGAACCAGGCCAGGCCGCTGCGGTTCTTGCCCTGGGCCAGCCCCGCGTTGATCAACGCCAGCGTGCCCCAGCCGACGACGTAGGACCCGTTCTGGGAGGCGAACGTGGCGAATTGATCCATGAGTGCACTCCGCGATGTCGTGATGGTGGCCGCGCGCAGACGCGACGCACCGCATATCCCCACTCTAGCAACGATGGGCGGTCGCCTGCATTACCATCGGCGACTATCCTCGACGCGCGCCGCGCAGGGAGTATTCTCCAATCATGTCCGACTCGCCATGGAAGACGCCCACGCGACTGCGCCGAACGCTGGGAATGATGTTGTTGCCGCTGCTGGTGCTGGCTGGCCGGCCCGCGCACGCCGACGACCCTTCTGCCCGCCTGGCAGCCGCCCGCAAGGCCTTCCAGCATGACCTGGTGACCGTGCTCGCGCTGCGCGCCGAAGCGCGTCCACTGCTCGGCGCCGCGCTGTTGGCCCGCACCGGGCAGCCATCGGTCGGACCGCTGGGATTCCACCGCCTGATCGAGCGCGCCGCCGCCGCATCCGACGCCGGCCCGGCGGTGAACTGGGTGCGCCTGAGCGATTGCGCCGCCGACGCCGGCAACTGCCCGGCGAGCAAGGCGCTGCGCGCGCTGGAGAGGCAGGCGCCCGACAACGCCGCGGTATGGCTCATGCGCATGGGCGAGGCCGCCAGCAACGGCGACTCGAGCGCTGCCGCCGCGGCGCTGCGCAAGGCCGCCGCCGCCAGCGGATACGACGATTACACCGGACGCAGCCTGCAGGCCCTGGCCGATGCCGTCTCCCTGCTGCCGCCGCCACCCGCCACGCTGTCCGGTCCCGGCGACCACGCCACGCGCGTGGCTGCGCTGCAGGTGATGATGGTCTTCGGCATCGCCGATGCCCAGCCCATGCCGGGGTTTCGCCTGGTGGCCAGCCAGTGCCTGCCGGAAGCGGTCAAGGACGATGCCGATCGCATCGCGACCTGCCTGAAGCTGGCCCACGTGCTGGTCTGGGGCAGCAGCCCGCTGGCGCGTTCCCTGGGCCTGCACCTGCAGTCCACGCTGTCCACCGATCCCGTCGAGCGCGAGCTGGCCGCATCGGACATGCGCAACCTGGTCTGGGAAGTGCAGGCCTTCAGCGCGCTGCAGCAGCGTGCCCGCACCGAGCTGCCGGTCGCCCGGCGCCTGCTGGCCCTGGCCCGCCGGGGCGGCAACCAGATGGGCCTGATGCAGGCCGCGCTGCGCGATTTCGACATCCCCCTGGAAGCGCCGGTCGACGACGCCCCGGCCAACCCCGCCAGCGCCGCGACTCACCCCTGACTTGCGCTCCGCCCCGCGCCGTGTAGGCTTGACGCTGGTTCGGTCCGATCCGTCGGCCTGAACCATCCACTGGGCTACGGGAGCAGTCGGCGATGCAGACGATACTTGTGGCAAGCAGCAAGGGCGGGTGCGGCAAGACCACGCTGGCCACCAACCTGGCCGCGGCGCGCGCGCAGAAGGGCCGCAACGTGGCCATCATCGACGCCGACCGCCAGCATTCGAGCTTCCGCTGGTGCGCGCGACGCGCCGAACACGACAACCTGCCCGGCGTGCTGGGCATGGACGGCTCGCCGAGCCACGCCTTCGAACGCCTGCCCGACGACACCGACATGGTGATCATCGACACGCCGGCCGGCATCACCGAATACCAGATCACGCCCTGGATCGAGCACGCCGACATGGTGCTGGTGCCGGCGCTGCCCTCGCAGATCGACATGGACGCAACCATCGATTTCCTCGACATGCTCGGCACCATCCCCACGATAAAACGCGGCAAGACGCCGGTCGGCATCGTCGGCAACCGTCTCAAGCCGTGGACGCACGCCAGCCAGGAAGCAGTCGACCTGCTCAAGGGCATGCCCTTCCCCGTGGTCGGGGCCCTGCGCGACAGCCAGGCCTACGTGCTGCTGACCGGCATGGGCAAGAGCATCTTCGACTACGGCTCCGAACTGGTCCGCCGCCACCAGGACGACTGGCGCAAGCCGCTGCGATGGATCGCCCGCAACAAGTGACGAATCCGCTCCGATTTCCCGGTCTCCGGGCCACTCCAACCCTGGTCCATACATGCACGACATCGTTCTCCTGCGCCATGCCGCGGCGCTGTCCGCCTCTGCCGACGGCAACGACAGCGGTCGGCCGCTGAGCACCCTTGGCGAGCACGAAGCAGCCGAGGCAGGCCGCTGGCTCGCCGCCCAGGGGCTGCGCCCCGACCGCGTCCTGTGCTCGCCGGCCCGGCGCGCCGTGATGACCGTCGAGCACGTGCTCAAGGCGATGGCCGATCCCCGCGAACCGTCCCTGGAACCATCCATCTACGACGCCGTGCCCGGTACCCTGATCGAACTCCTGGATCGCCATGCCGATGCCGGCACGCTGCTGCTCGTCGGCCACAATCCGGGCCTTGAGCAGCTGGTCGGCCTGATGACCGAGGGGCTGTCCAGCGAAGCGCGGGGCATGTCACCCGCCGGCATCGCCTGGCTGCGCGCCGAGATGCCGCTGCAGCCGGGCGCGGCACGCCTGCATGCCTTCTGGTCACCCTGAGCAACCGGCTCGCGCACGATGCGCGCCCCAGTGGTGGCCGATGCTTCTCCTGGCCTGCACCCTGCCGGTCCTGGCGCAGGCGCCGCCCGATCGTGAGCTGGGCTTCGACGCACAGGACTCCAGCGCCGCGTTCCGTGTGCGCCTGGTCTGGCTGCAGACCGTCTCGGGACGCTTCGACGACGTCGAGGGCCGCGTGCTCATCGATCCCGAGGGTCGACGCGTGAGGGTGCAGGCCAGCATCCGCGTGAACAGCGTGCGGGTGCATCCGGCGCACTATCGTCCGCGCCTGCTGGGCAAGCATTTCTTCGACGCCGCGCGCTATCCACGGATCCGCTTCGAGTCGAGCCCCATGTCGCTGCAGGCCCTGCGAGACGGCCGGCACCTGAAGGGCACGCTGACCCTGCACGGCATCAGCCATCCGCTGACCCTGCAGCTGTCCAACACGAACTGCCCGGGCCCCGCGCTGGCCGGCTGCACCCTGCGCCTGAAGGGCTGGCTGAATCGCACCCAGTACGGCATGCGCTCGTATCGCGCATTCGTGTCCCCGCGCGTGCGCCTGGACCTGAGCATCCGCCTGCGTCCAGCCACGCCGCCGATACCCCCGGCTCCGCGCCCTGCCGCCAGCGGCTAGAATCGGCTTCATGACGTTCCGATATCGCTGGCCACTCCTGCTGGTGCTCGTGTCGTTCCTGCAGGCCTGCGTGGTCACGCGTCTGCACGTGCGCGAAGCCACCCACATCGTCAAGCAGAGCCAGGCCGAATCCACCACGCCCGGCTGCACCCGGGACGACCATTGCGCCACGCCATCGCCGCTGATGGCCGCGGCAGACAACGCGTTGCGCCTGTCCACGGACGGTCATCCTGTGCACGTGGTGACCTTGCTCAACAGTGGCGAGGCGGCGTTGGCCGCGCGCGTGAACCTGATTCGCGCCGCGCAGCACGACATCGACGTGCAGACCTATATCTGGGCGTCCGACGACAGCGGCAAGCTGATTCTCGACGAACTGGTCAAGGCCGCGCTGCGCGGCGTGCGCGTGCGGGTGATCGCCGACCAGCTGTTCTCCTTCTCCAGCGCCGACCAGCTGGCGAGGCTGGCGCGCATCAGTCCGAACCTGCAGCTGCGCCTGTACAACCCCACCTTCGCCAAGGCGCACACGCCACCGCTGGAGTTCGCCGCCGGCATCATGTGCTGCTTCTTCCAGTTCAACCAGCGCATGCACAACAAGATGCTGCTGGTGGACAACCGCATCGGCATCACCGGCGGGCGCAACATCCAGGATCGCTATTTCGGCTGGGATCCGAAATTCAACTACATCGACCGCGACGTGATGGTCGGCGGTCCGGCGGCCCGCGACATGGCCGCCAGCTTCAAGCGTTTCTGGAACCACAAGCGGACCAAGCGCCTGACCCAGTTGCGCGACGTCAACGAGGTCCTGCGCAAGACCGGCATCAAACCCGTGCACTGGAGCGCGCCGACCTACGCCCATCCGGTGCGCGTGGCGCGCCTCAAGGCCCAGGCCGGGGATCCCGCGTGGCTGGGCGCGCACATCATCGACCACACCCTGCGGGTCAAGGCGGTGCAGTTCTTCTCCGACTACCCCGGCAAGACCGACAACCCTGACCGGGTCCGCGCGCAGGAGCTGACCGAGCACATCATGGACATGCTGACCCGGGCCCGGCAGCAGGTCGTGCTGCAGACGCCCTACCTGGTGCTCAGCCATCGCGCGCGCCGGCTGTTCCTGAAGCTGCATCGCGGCGAACACCCGCCGCAGGTCGTGGTGTCGACCAATTCACTGGCCTCCACCGACGCCTTCGCCGTGTATGCGATGTCCTACAAGCACCGCAAGCGCTACCTGCGCGATTACGGCTTCCAGATCCACGAGCTCAAGCCGCACCCCGCCGACCCGCCGGAGATCACCCTCGCCGACGGCGATACGGCCCCATCCTCGCTGACCACCGGCAAGCGCCGCTCGCGCAGCAGCCGTCGCAACAGCCCCGCGCCGCTGATCACGCCGGGCATGCGCATCGGCCTGCACGCCAAGTCGATCGTGGTCGACGGCGAGTTCGCCATGGTCGGCTCGCACAATTTCGATCCACGCTCGGACCACTACAACACCGAGGCCGGCATCATCGTCTACGACCCTCGCTTCGCCGAGCAGCTGAAACGTTCGATCCTGCGCGACACGCAGCCGCAGAACGCCTGGATCATGGCGCCGCGCCAGCCCAAGGTTCCGGTGCTGACCTACATCAACCAGGCCATCGGCACGGTGTCGGAAAATCTGCCGCTGTTCGACCTGTGGCCGTTCCGCTACGCCACCGACTATGCACTCAAGCCCGGCTGCCAGCCGTTGCCGCCGTACGACCCCAAATTCCATGAATGCTATGACCCGGTCGGTGACTTCCCCGGCGTGGCGCTGCCATTCAAGACCGTCTACACCCGCCTGATCACCGCCTTCGGCGTCACCTTCAGCGGCATCCTCTAGCGCGCGGCGGGGTCGATGCTGAAGCGGATCGGCACCAGGGTCCGGCGCGCGGCGCCGGGCGGCATGCTGAAGGTCCAGCCGCGCACCGCGTCCAGCGCGGCGCGGTCCAACGCGGGATCGCCGCTGCTGCGGTGCACGGTGGCGCCGGTCACGTGGCCGCCGGCATCGAGTTGCACCTCCAGCAGGACCCGTCCCCCGCGACCGCTGCGCAGGGCCTCGATCGGGTAACGCGGCGCGGGCGACGACAGTGGCTGCGGCTGCGCGGCCTGCACGTCGGGAACCACGGCTGCCGGTACCGGCGCCGGCGCACGGGCCTCGCGTCGCACCCGGCGGGGTTCCGGCACGAGCACGGCCCGCGTGGGCGCGCGGCCCGGATCCAGGGTCACCGCATCGCCGAGCCGCTGCACGTTGCTGAGCAGGAAGGTGCCGGCCACGCTGAGCAGCAGCACCAGCAGGCCGAGAGCCAGCGTGACGCGCAGGCGCGGCATGGGGGTCAGCGTTCGAGGATCGCGGTCACGCCCATGCCGCCGGCGGTGCAGATCGAGATCAGGCCACGGCCCGAGCCCTTCTGTTCCAGCAACCTGGCCAGCGTGGCGATGATGCGCGCGCCGGTGGCCGCGAACGGGTGTCCCACCGCCAGCGAGGAACCGTTGACGTTCAGCTTGGCCGGATCGATCGACCCCAGCGCGCCATCCAGCCCGAGTCGGTTGCGGCAATAGTCCTCGGACTCCCAGGCGCGCAGCGTGCACAGCACCTGCGCGGCGAAGGCCTCGTGGATCTCGTAGAAGTCGAAGTCCTGCAGGCTCAGCCCGGCCTCGGCCAGCATGCGCGGCACGGCGATGGTCGGCGCCATCAGCAGGCCCTCGCCGTGGACGAAATCGACCGCCGCCACGCGCGCGTGGGTCATCCAGGCCTGCACCTTGAGGTCGTGGGCGCTGGCCCAGTCCTCGCTGGCCAGCAGCACCGCGGCCGCGCCATCGGACAGGCCGGTGGAATTGCCCGCGGTCAGCGTGCCGTGGCCGGAACGGCGATCGAAGGCGGGCTTCAGCGCGGCCAGCTTTTCCATGGTGGTGTCCGGACGCAGGAAGCCGTCGCGCTGCATGCCGCGGAAGGGCACCACCAGGTCGCTGAAGAAGCCGGCCTCGTAGGCCGCCGCCAGCTTGTGGTGGCTTTCCATCGCCAGGCGATCCTGGTCCTCGCGGCCGATCTTCCACTCTCGCGCCATCAGCTCGCAGTGGTCGCCCATCGACTTGCCGGTGCGCGGCTCGGCCACGCCGGGGAACGAGGGCTTGAACTCGCCGAAGGAGAAACCGCGCACGGCCGCCTTGAGCTTGTCCATCGTGGTCCGCGCGCGATTGATGCGCAGCAGGCGCTTGCGCAGGCGATCGTTTAGCGCCACCGGCACGTCGCTGGTGGTGTCGCTGCCGCCGGCGATGCCGACCTCGATCTGCCCGGCGGCGATCTTGTTGCCGATGATGATGGCGTTGTCCAGCGAGGTGCCGCAGGCGCGCGCGGTGGTGATGGCCGGCGTGGTCGGTGCCAGGCCGGAGCTGAGCACCGCCTCGCGGGCAAGGTTCCAGTCCGAGGCATGCTTGAGCACGGCGCCCATGGCCACCTCGCCCAGCTCCTTGCCGTGAAGTCCAAAGCGTTCGACCAGCGCGCCCAGCACCTTCACCGACATGCCGAAATTGCCGACCTCGGCGTAGGCCGTGTTGTGGCGGCAGAAGGGGATGCGCACGCCGCCGATGACGCCAACACGTTTTTGCAGGGTCTGCATGGTCGAATCCGTCCGCTTTGCGTGGGCCTCCAAAGGTAACGCGCGGGCGCCGGTGGCGGAAGCCTGCGACGTGAAAACGGTCGGGCGCGGTACACTTTTCTTCTTTGATTGCTGCGGATCCGGCGTGGATATCGACGACCTCATCAGCTGTCCCGGCGTGCTGGCGCTGGAATGCTCGACCGACACCCTGCCGGCGCGGCCGGTCCTGGACCGCGACGATGCCGAGACGCTGGCCGGGCACATCGCCGCCGACCTGGCCACGCTGCTGCCGGACCTGTCCGACACCCGGCTGGCCGTGGCCGGGGCGCTGTTCGACGCCGCGCAGTTGCTGCGTCCGGGCTTCCCGGCCTGGGCCACCCTCGACGAGCTTGCCGCGCGGCTGCCGCGCGAGCGCGGCGGCATCGTCGCCCTCGGCGCCCGCGACGGGCGCATGCCGGTGCAGCCGCTGACACCCGACCCGCGGCTGGCCGGCAGCCCGATGCTGTACCTGCCGTGGACCGTGCAGGCCGATCCCGAGCGCGGACGCACCCTGGGCGAGGCGATGGAGGTCGAACTGGTCGGCCGCGGGGAGGCGGGCCCGCGCACCGCCGACTTCCTCATGCGCACGCTGGACATGCGCCTGGAGCACGCGCGCTACCTCAGCCGCCACGACCTGCTGGCGATGACCTGCGTGCAGTATGAGCATGCCGGCCTGGCGCCGCTGTGGACCACGCTCGAGGCGGCCCTTCTCAGCCCCTACGCGGAGGAAGCGACGGTCAGCGCGCGCGGCCTGCCGATGCGCTATGCGGGCGGCGCGGTGCACGTCGCCTCGCCGCTGGCGCAGTTGCGCGCGACGCGCCACGAAAGCACCGCCGATGCCGCGCACACCCTGGCCGGCTGGGTCTTCGAACTGCGCCAGTACGCCGCCGTGCTCGCCGCGCACCAGCTGCCATTGCGGATCGACGACGACACCGGCGCGGGCGATGGCCTGTACCTGCGACACCTGGCCGATGCCGATGCCAGCCTGCCGCCGCCGGCACTCCACACCCATCCCGCGCCGGGCCTGGGCGTGATCGCCGTCAGCGTGGCCCAGGTCGACGGTCCCCGCGTGCACGTGCTGGCCCACGCCCTGCTGCTGGGCGGCGCGCTCGACGCCCACCTGGCCGTCCTGGCCCAACGCTACGCCGCATCCGCCGCGCCACAGGCGCTGGATCGCCTCGCCCTCGATGCCCGTTTCGCCCTGACCGTCCCGCCCGCGCAGGCGCTGCACTGACCCGGACCGGCCCTGCAGGCGCGGCCCGACGCGGCCGGGGCCGCGCCATTCGATATCCGGCGCCCCGCGCCCGTGCATCGCATCTCGCCCATGGCACAAGGCTCGCGCCTTGACCCCGGACGTCGTCAGGTCGACCATCCCGTGCAATACCCCGGGATAGGAATGGACATGATGCGCCATGTCACCAGATGTCTCATCGGTGTGATCGTGATCAGCAGCTTTTCCGCCATGGCCAAGGACGCGCACATCAGCAAGGCGCTGCAAGCCGCCATGAGCGACATCGCCTCGCACGCCAAGGTCATCCTCGTGCCCGACCCGGGCACGTCCGAGGCCAACTTCCGCGAAGACGCCGATCCGGCGACGCTGGAAATCGTGGTCCTGGCCCGGCCTTCCGATGGACCGGCCGGGGTTTCCGACGATGGCGAAGTCATCTTCGTCCACAAGGACACGCCCGACGCGGTCCAACAATCACTGTTCACGAAGGCGTTCTATCTCCAGGCAAAGGCGCGGCTAGCGGCCTCGCCATCGTCCAGCCGTTCATCCAGCAGGCCGCGCTGACGCGCGCCGGATCACTCAAGCATCGGGCTTCAAACGGGAGCATGCCGTGTCACATTCGACCTACACCAGGACCAGCGGCTATCTCTTCATCGCCGCCGGATGCCTGTTCTTCCTCGCCGCCTACCTCGGCAAGCAGGTGGCGCTCTGGGGCGTGGGGGTCGCGTTTGTCGCCATCGGCGCGGCCAACCTGGCGCGGGGACGGCGCGGCTAGCCCCGCCCTCGCCCCGGGCCATGGCACGCGGTCGAACCTATCGTTGAAGCCGCTGGCCATGTTCCGATGGCTGGGCGCATGACGCGCGCGCCGTTCGGCGCGGCGGCCACCTATTCGACGCGGATGCGGTACACCTCCGACAGCGACAGCACGCCCTCGCGCGCCAGTTGCAGCGCGCGCGACGTCAGCGGCGCCATGCCTTCCTCGATCGCCTTCTCGTGGATCGCGTCGGCGTCGGCGTTGGGCACGATCAGATTGCGCACGCCGGCGCTGATCGGCATCAGCTCGTAGACCGCCTGGCGCCCGTGGATGCCGGTGCCGTCGCAGCGCGAACAGCCGGCGCCGCGATAGAAGCGCTCGTCCGGACCCACGCCCAGCGATTCGCGAATCAACGGATCGACCGTCTCCTCGACCAGGCAATGCCGGCAATTGCGCCGCGCCAGGCGCTGCGCCAGCACCGCCATCAGGGTGGACCGCAGCAGGAACGACTCCACGCCCAGGTCGAGCATGCGCGTGACCGTGGTGGCGGCGCTGTTGGTGTGCAGCGTGCTGAGCACGATGTGGCCGGTCAAGGCGCTCTCCACCGCGATCTCGGCGGTTTCGCTGTCGCGGATCTCGCCGATCATGATCACGTCCGGATCGTGGCGCAGGATGTTGCGCAGGGTACGGTTGAAGTCGTAGCCGATGCCCTGGTTGACCTGCACCTGCTCGATGTCGCCGATGTGGTACTCGACCGGATCCTCGACGGTGATGATGTTGACGTTGCGCCGACGCACGTCCATCAGCGCCGCATACAGCGTGGTCGACTTGCCCGAACCGGTGGGACCGGTCACCAGCACCAGGCCGTGGCTGCGGGCCAGCATGTCGCGCATCTGCCGCTGGTCGTTTTCGGCCAGACCCAGCTCGTCGAGATTGCGCAGGCCTTCGCGAGTGTTGAGCAGGCGGATCACCACGCTCTCGCCGTCCACCGTCGGCAGCACCGAGATGCGCAGGTCGACGACGTTCTCGCCCTCGACCACGGTGGCACGACCGTCCTGCGGCAGCCGGTGCTCGGCCACATCCATGCCGGCCAGCACCTTGATGCGGCTGACCACCACGCGCAGCAGCGGCTTGGCCAGACGGCGGATCGGCTGCAGCAGGCCATCGACGCGCAACAGGACCGAGACGTCATGCTCGTGTGGGCGCAGATGGATGTCGGAAGCGCGCCGGCGTATGGCCTCGGAGATCAGGTCCGACACCAGGCGCACGATCGGCTGCTGGTCGGCCAGGCGTTCGATGTCGGCGTGCTCGGCCTGTCCCCCGCCGTCGCCATCCATACCCAGTTTGCGCAGGATGGAATCATCCTCGACACGGTCGTAGTGCTCGCTGATGCGCGCTTCCAGCGGTTCGTGCCGCGCCAGCAACGGCAACACCCGGCGTCCGAACAGGAATTCCAGCATGGTGCTCAGTTCGGCATCGGCCGGATCCAGCACCGCGACCGCCACGGCGCTGTCGCGCAGTGCCAGCGGCAGCACCCGCAGCCGTCGCGCCAGGGCCGGCCGGATGATGCCGGTCGCCGCCTCGTCGATCTCGATCCCTTCCAGGTCCACCAGCGGCAGGCCGAAGCGCTGCGCCTGGGCAAAACGCAGCCGGGCCTCGTCATCGTCCTTCACCCGCTGGCACCAGGCTTCAAGATCGATGCCGGCTGCCGCCGCATCGGTCGAAGCCGGTTCCGATCCGGTCTGCGCATCGAGGTAGTGCTCAAGCTTTTCCTGGCTGTCAATCAGGCGCACGTCCACGCCCACATCCACCACGGGGGAAGAAACCGGCACAACCGGCGGCTCAGGCTCGGGCAGACTCAGTTGCAGCGTGTCGAGCATTTCCGGCGCGAGCATGAAGCGGCCCTCCAGGTCACCGATGCGGCCGACCATGCACACGCCTTCCTCGGCCATCGCCAGCCCCTTGAGCTCGCCGCGTACGCCGGAGCCGTCGCGCAAACGGGCATCGAACACCGATTCGGGCGCTTGCTGCGGGAATTCCCGCGTGTCCGGATGAAAGACGAAACGGAAGCTGCCGATCGGCAGGACCCGTTCGCTTCCGTCATCGAGCCGCAACGCCAATCCCCGCGGTCCCGGCGGGTGCTCCAGCGCGCCATGCAGCCACTCCCCCTCACGGGTATAGACGACATATCCCGGCCCCCTGGACCAGAAACGGTCGCTCATGCGCCGCCCGTGCTTCTCGGTTTGGCTCTCCGCGGTCACCATGCGACCTGTTGCGGCTGATTGTGACGACTTGTGCATGCGACCGGCTCCCACAGGCCCCCTGATGGGCCGTGATACCCATGCATCATGCAACCTGCGTGCCGCGCCCGCCGAAACAGGACGCGACACGGCGTCGCACGCAAGCCCACGGCACCGGCCGGCGCCGGCCCCACGCCCCGTGCCATGCCTGCGGGCGAGGCGCACCAGGGGTCGCAACGGGCCGCCGATGGCGGCCTATACTGGGCCGCACACCTCGCATGCATCCCCGGGAGCGATCCATGGCCACCGATGCCGACTTCATGGCCTACGTCCGCGAACAGTCGGGACTGGGCGAGGCGCTGGGCCATCGCAAGATGTTCGGCGAATACGCGCTGTACCTGGGCGGCAAGGTGGTGGCCCTGGTGTGCGACAACAGCGTGTTCCTGAAACCGACCGACGCGGCCCGCGCCCTGCTCGACAGGGTCGAGGAAGGTCCGCCGTACCCGGGCGCCAAGCCGTGCATCGTGCTCGATGAATACCTGGACGACGGCGACATGCTGGCTCGCCTGCTGAAGGTCACCGCCGATGCCCTGCCGATGCCCAAGCCGAGAAAGCGCAAGAGCGCTCCGCGCCGTTCGTCACGCTGACCGACCGGAGCACATGCGGTCCCCGCTGGCCTTGCGCGAGCAAAACGATTAGCTTCCATCGGACAACCCGAACCACCACCCCGAGGTTCAGCCATGGCGGTATTGCGCTTTCTGAGGAACACCCTGGTCGGTGGCGGTCTGATGTTCCTGCTGGCCCTGGGCCTGGACGCGGCGGGGCGCTGGATACTCGCCCCCGCCCATGCCCGCGGCGTGCCGCCCGGCGTCGGCGAGGCCTTCCGCTACCTGGCCCATATCTTCCGCATGCCGGCCGAGGCCATCACCACGCACCACGCCGCGCACGCGACGCAGATCGGCACCACCGTGCTGGGCTTTGCCTTCTGGGGCGTGATCATCGCGGCCATGGCCCGCGCGCACGAGGCCAAGGCGGACCTGCGGCGCAAGCGCGAGGCCATCGAGGCGCGCCGCTGAGCGCGAGGCGCCTCAGGCGAACTCGATCTCGTACATGTGGTAGTGGCAGCGCTGCATGCCCAGGCCCTCGTAGGTCTGCTGGGCGCGGTGGTTTTCATGCTCGACGTACAGCCGCAGCCCGACCGCCCCGGCTTCGCGCGCGCGCTGCTCGACCGCGGCATACAGCGCACGGAACACGCCGCTGCGCCGCGCCGCCGGCGTCACGTACACGCTCTGGATCCAGAAGAAGTCGCCGTTGCGCCAGTCGCTCCATTCGTAGGTGACCAGCAGGCTGCCCACCGCCGCGCCGTCGCGTTCGGCGATCAGGTAGAAGCCGCGCCGCGGTTCGTCCAGCACCGCGCGCACGCCAGCCGTGAGTACGGCGCGGTCGAGGGTCTTGTCCTCGGTCTCGGCGGCCATGGCCGCGTTCCACGCCACCAGGGCGTCGAGATCGTCTTGCGTGGCGGGTCGGATGCGGGGTGCGCTCACGGGCGGGCCTTCCTGGATGCGGGAAAGGCCCAAGCCTAGTACGCCGCAACGGGCCGGCAAAGGCCGGCCCCGGGCTCAGGCGTCGGCGTCGGTGGCGAAGCCTTCGCGGGTGCCGCGATGGAACACCTTGTCCGTGTCCAGCACGTCGCGCGCGCGAACGTCGTCGCGGGCACGCACCCTTTCGTAGATCGGCGTGAAGTCCGGCCGCGTGGCCTCGAACAGCTGCTCGAAGCTGTCGATCACGAAGTAGGTCTGCTGGTAGGTGTCGATGCGGTACTGCGCGCGCATGATGCGCTCCAGATCGAAACCGATGCGGTTGGGCGCGTCCGACTCCAGGCAATAGATCGACTCGCCCTTGGAACTGACGATGCCGGCCCCGTAGATGCGCAGGCCCGCGTCGGTACGGATCAGGCCGAATTCGACCGTGTACCAGTACAGCCGCGTGAGGTTCAGCAGCGCCTGTTCGCCGATGCCGTGCGCCTTCATCGCGCCGCGGCCGTAGGCCTCCATGTAGTCGGCGAAGACCGGGTTCATCAGCAGCGGCACGTGGCCGAACAGGTCGTGGAACAGGTCCGGTTCGGAGATGTAGTCGATCTGCTCGGGCTTGCGGATCCACCAGGTCACCGGAAATCGGCGATTGGCCAGATGCTCGAAGAAGGTGTACTCGGGCAGCAGCCCCTCGACACCGACCAGCTCCCAGCCGGTGGCCTCGCGCAGGATCGGGTTGAGGTCGCTGAACTTCGGAATCGCGTCGGCCGTCATCTGCAGCACGTTCTGGCTGTCGAGGAATTCCTGGCAGGCGCGGCCGGCCAGCACCTCGCGCTGGCGCGCAAACAGCTCGCCCCAGACGTGGTGGTCGACGCTGCTGTAGTCGTCCCACGGCTGCTCCACCACGCCGGTGGCGTAGACCGGGATGGTGCCGCGGTCGGTCTGCTGGTGTTCGACACGTCGTGGGGTGTTCATGGGGACTCCGCAGAATGCTTGCCTGTCCATCAGGATAAGGCGCGGCAAGCGCAATTTGCTTGCTTTATTGCATGACAAACCGAGTTCAACGCAATATTCTGTATAAAATTATCATATTCATTAAATAATATTTCTCGCTATGGCCATGGACCGCACCGACCGTCGCATTCTCGAAGTTCTGCAGCGCGACGGACGCATCACCAACGCCGAGCTGGCCGAACAGGTGCAGCTGTCGGCCTCGGCGTGCCTGCGCCGGGTGCAGCGGCTGGAAGCGGGCGGGGTGATCGCCGGTTACGCGGCGCGGCTCGACCCACAGGCGCTGGGCCTGGGCCTGCAGGCCTTCGTGCGCGTGCAGCTCAAGCAGCACGACGCCGAGACCATCGAGCGCTTCGTGCGCCTGGTCAACGGCTGGGACGAGGTGGCCGCCTGCCACGCGCTGACCGGCGACATGGATTACCTGCTGCATATCCACGTGGCCGACCTGGAGCATTTCTCGCGTTTCCTGCTCGACCAGCTGCTCAATACCGCCGGCGTCGCCGACGTCAATTCCAGCTTCGTGCTGCGCACCGTCAAGCACGCCGCCGCGTTGCCGCTGAACCGCCTCGAACCCGGCGACTGACGCGGCTGGAAGTGCACGCGCCGCCTCGCGTATCCTTGCAGGCTGGATGAACACACCCACCCGGCCACTGACCTCCGCGCGCGATCCATGGCGCGCGGTGCGCTACCTGTATCGCGTGCCGCTCCTGCTGCTGCACGTGCTGCTGGCTGTCGTGCTGGCGCTGGTCGTGTTCACCTGGACGCGGCAGGCCGTCAACCGCGGCCGTGAACCGCTGTCGCACCGGCTGATCCGCTGGTGGTCGCGCATGCTGTTGCGCATCTTCGGCTTCCACGTGCACCGCAGCGGCAACCCGCTGCCCGATCCGGTGATGTTCGTGTGCAACCACTCCTCGTGGCTGGACATCGAGCTGCTGCACACCCAGCGCGCCGCCTGCTTCGTGGCCAAGGCCGAGATCGCACGCTGGCCGCTGGTCGGCTGGCTGGCAGCCTGCGGCGGCACCATCTTCCACCGCCGCGGCAGCAACCATTCGCTGAGCGTGGTCATGAAGGCGATGACCCGCTGCCTGCGCATGGGCCGCTCGGTGGCGGTGTTTCCGGAAGGGGGCACCAACGACGGCCGCACCCTCAAGGTGTTCCACGCGCGCATCTTCCAGGCGGCGCTGGATGCCGACGCCAAGGTGCAGCCGGCCGCGCTGCGATTCACGCGCAACGGCGAGCGCTGCTACGACGCCGGCTTCCTGCCCGACGAAAGCTTCATGGCCAACTTCCTGCGTTTGCTCGGCGATCCGCCGCTGGACGTGGAAGTGCATTTTCTCGATCCCGTGCCGCGCTTCGAAGCCGGCCGCAAGCGCATGGCGGAGACCGCGCGCCAGGCCATCGCCGACGCCCTGGACGGCAAGCGCGAGGCGAAATGGTGAACCTGCCGACCGGTTCCGACTTCCATCCGCCGAGGCTGCTGCGCAACGGGCACGTGCAGACCATGTTGTCCTCCAGCAGCCTGCGCCGCCTGTTCCTGCGCAAGCGCATCGCCATGGTGCGCGACGGCGCCGAGCACGTGAACTTCACCCTCTCCGACGGCGTGCGGTTGACCGGTTCGTTGTCGCGGCAGAAGGCACAGGACGCGCCGCGCGGCCTGGCGGTGATCTACCACGGCTGGGAAGGCAGCATCGATTCGTCCTACGTGCTGCAGACCGGCGCCAGCCTGCTGGACGCCGGCTGGGACGTGTTCCGCCTCAATTTCCGCGACCACGGCGACACCCACCACCTCAACGTCGGGCTTTTCCACTCGTGCCTGATCGAGGAAGTGGTCGAGGCCACCGCCGAGGCCATCGCACGCTTCCGCCATGGCCAGGCGCCCGTGGGGCTGGCCGGGTTCTCGCTGGGCGGCAACTTCGCCCTGCGCGTGGCCCTGCGCGCACCGCGCGCGGGCCTGCCCCTGGCGCACACCATCGCGGTATGCCCGGTGGTCGATCCGCATGCCGGTCTGTTCTCGCTGGAAACCGCGCCGTGGATGTACGAGTGGTACTTCATGCACAAGTGGCGCGGCTCGCTCAAGCGCAAGCAACGTTTGTACCCGCAGCAGGACTATTTCACCGACCAGGACCTGCGCTCGGGCCTGCGCGGCCTGACCCGCGCGCAGGTCGAGCGGCACACCGAGTTCGGCACGCTGGATGACTACCTGGACGGCTATTCGGTCAGCGGCGAGCGCCTGGCCGAACTGGCGGTGCCGACCACCATCCTCACCGCCGCGGACGATCCGGTGATTCCGGTGAAGGAGTTCCACGAACTGAAGCTGCCCGACTGCGTGGAGCTGGACATCGCCCGCTACGGCGGCCACTGCAGCTTCATCGAGAACTGGAAGCTGCGCAGCTTCACCGACGACTACATCACCGCGCGCTTCAACGCCGCGGCCGATCGCGCCGATCCGGCCTGAAGCGGTCTAGTCCGCCGCCACGCAGCGCTCGCGCGCCCACGTACGCAGTGCCTGCACGCGCTCGGCCATCAGCACCGACAGCGGCCGCGTGCCGGCCAGTGCATCCATCAGCAGCTTCTGGTCGAGCGCGCCGACGCCGCCGGCCGCGTCGTACAGCGCGCTGACGATGGCCTGCTCGATCTCGGCGCCGGAAAAGCCCTCGCTGGCGGCGGCCAACGCCTCCAGGTCGAACGTCTCCGGGTCCAGCTCGCGGCGGCGCAGGTGCAAGGTGAAGATCTCCCGTCGTACCGCCGCGTCGGGCAGGTCGACGAAGAAGATCTCGTCGAAGCGTCCCTTGCGCAGCAGCTCCGGCGGCAATTCGTCGACGGTGTTGGCGGTGGCCACCACGAACACCCGGGCCTTCTTCTCGGCCATCCAGGTCAGCAGGTAACCCAGCACGCGCCGCGACACGCCGCCGTCCTCGCCGCCCGCGGCCAGGCCCTTCTCGATCTCGTCGATCCACAGCACGCAGGGCGCCAGCAGGCTGGCCGACTCCAGCGCCTCGCGCAGGTTGCGCTCGGTCTCGCCCTGGAACTTGTTGTACAGCGCGCCGAAATCCAGCCGCACCAGTGGCACGCCCAGCCCGCCGGCGACGGCCTTGGCGGCCAGGCTCTTGCCGCAACCCTGCACGCCCAGCAGCAGCAATCCTTTCGGCGGGTCCAGCCGGGGCGCGTCCTCGCCGCCCAGGAACACCGCGCGGCGGCGCTGCACCCACTGCTTGACACGGCCCATGCCGGCCACGTCCCTGAATCCGGCGGTGTCGTATTCGAAGTGCAGCAGACCGGAACGATTGAGCAGCTCGAACTTGGCCTTCATCAGGCGCGGCAGGTCGTCCGGACCCAGGGCATCGTCGTCGTGGATCAGCTTGCGCACGATGCGCCGGGCGTCGTTGCGGGTCAGGCCCAGCAGGTTGCGCACGATCAGGCGCGCGGCCTCGCCGTCCACCTCCAGCTTGCGTCCGGTTTCGCGCTGCCAGGCCAGAGCCTCTCCACGCACCAGGGCCGCCATCGCCTTGATGTCGGGTAGGCTCAGGCGCACGGTGGTGGACAGGCGCTCCAGCTCCTCGGGCAATTCGATCTTCGCGCCCACCAGCACCAGGGTGTGCGGCGAACTGCGCTGGCGCTGCACGATCTCGCGCAGCACGCGGCGGGTCATCGCGTAACCGAGGTACGGGTGCAGGTCGAACAGCAGGTAGATGCCGGCCTGCTCGTGCTCGCGTATCGCGTCCAGGGTGCGCGAGACGTCCGGCGGCACGCTGGATTCGGGCTGGGTCAGGTCCAGCCGGATCAGCCCTTCGGTGATGGTCCAGCGCCACAGCGGCCGGATGGACTGGCTGATGACGTGACGGAAACTGTCGATCACGCGCTGCTCGTCCACCGTCTCGATGACGATCAACGCGGTATGCGCACGCACCAGCGTGGTGAGGTCGTTCAGGTCGTTCATCGCGTTCCCCGGAAGCCGCGCGTGACGATAGCAGATGCCCGCCTCCGCCCAACCGTGCCCTGGCGCGGTGTAGGCTGGATCTCCGATCGGGTCATGGAGCCATCACCCATGCGCTGCATCATCACTCTATTGCTTGGCCTGGCCACACTGCCATCACTGGCGTCCCCGCCGATCCATCGCCTGACGCTGCCGCCCGGATTCCACGTCAGCGTGTTCAGCGACCAGGTGCCCTCGGCGCGCGAGATGGCGCTTGGACCCGACGGTACCGTGTACGTCGGCTCGATGGATGCCGGCAAAGTCTATGCCCTCACCGACCGCGACCACGACGGCCACGCCGACCGCGTGCGGGTGATCGCCAGCGGCCTGGAAATGCCGGTCGGCGTGGCCTACCGCGATGGCGACCTCTACGTGTCGGCGGTCAGCCGCATCCTGGTGCTGCGCGACATCGACCGTCACCTGGACAATCCGCCCGCGCCAAAGGCCGTCATCGACGACCTGCCGAGCAAGCGCCACCACGGCTGGAAATTCATCGCCTTCGGGCCGGACGGCAAGCTGTACGTGCCGATCGGCGCCCCCTGCAACATCTGCGACCCCATGCCGCCGTACGCGATGCTGTGGCGCATCGATCCCAACACCGACGTCAAGGAACCGGTCGCGAGCGGCGTCCGCAACAGCGTCGGTTTCGACTGGCAGCCGGGCAGCGGCAAGCTGTGGTTCACCGACAACGGCCGAGACATGCTGGGCGACGACATCCCCAGTGACGAGCTCAACCGCGTGGACCGTGACGGTGAGCATTTCGGCTACCCGTACTGCCACCAGGGCGACCTGCCCGATCCGGAATACGGCGATGCCGAACATCCCTGCAAGAACTACGCTTCGCCCGCACTCAAGCTCGGCGCCCACGTGGCCTCGCTGGGCATGCGTTTCTACTCGGGCAACATGTTTCCGGCGCGCTACCGCGGCGCGATACTGATTGCCGAACACGGCTCGTGGAACCGCAGCAGCAAGAGCGGCTACCGCGTGATGGCGGTGGCGGTGAAGGGCGATCGGGCGGTGAGCCAGTGGCCGCTGGTCGACGGCTTCCAGAAGGACGAGAAGGCCTGGGGCCGTCCGGCCGACGTGCTGGTGTTGCCCGACGGCAGCGTGCTGGTCAGCGACGACCTGGCCGGCGCCATCTACCGCGTGACCTGGCGACAGCCCTGAGCGGCATCGCCCGTCCGCGCGCTCATACGCTCCCTGGCAGCCAGATCAACAGCGCCACGCCGAGCACGATGCGATAGACCGCGAACGGCGTGAAGCGGTGCGTGCGGATGTAACCCAGCAGCCACTTCACCGCGGCGAAGGCGACGATGGCCGAGACCACGAAGCCCACCGCCAGCGCCGTCCAGTCCGGACGCACCACGGCGCCACCATGCAGGACCTTGAGCACCTCGTAGCCGGTGGCCGCGTACATGGTCGGGATGCCGACCAGGAAGGCGAACTCGGTGGCCGATTCGCGGTTGGAGGTGCCAAACAGCATGGCCGCAAAGATGGTCGCCGCCGAACGCGAGGTACCGGGGAAGATGCCGGCCAGCATCTGCGCGACGCCGACCAGGATCGCCACCGTCCAGGTGATCTTGCGCGCGTCGGGCTTGCGCGCGGCGACCTGCTCGGCGACCAGCATCCACGCGCCGCCGATCACCAGCGCCCAGGCGATCGGCGCCACCGTCTCGGGCAGGCGGAAGCCCATCCTCACCGCCACCAGGCCGATCACGGCGGTGATCAGGAAGGCCACCACCAGTTTCAGCAGATAGTCGCGATTGGCCGGGTCGCGCCATTGCGTCAGCAGCTGCCAGATGCGCCTCCAGTAGATCAGCGTCACCGCCAGGATGGCGCCCGCCTGGATGCCGACATTGAACAGATCCGAGCGCGCGCCCAGCCAGCGTTCGGCAATCAGCAGGTGCCCGGTCGAGGAGATCGGCAGGAATTCGGTGATGCCCTCGATGATGCCCAGGATGATGACGCGGACCAGGTCGTGCATGGCGGGAACTCGAATCGCGGCGCAAAGGCCGAAGTTTACGCGCAACCCGACCCGGATTTATGGCCGTTTTCGGGCAACGCGCCGCACCGGCCCGTACTCGCGATCATGACGTCGCGGGCGCGCCCAGACGATCGAATCGCGATACCGACGAAGCGGAAGCGAGCGGGGGGTCCTCGCGCGGGGCCTTCCATGTACGGCCTGGGGCCGCCGCCATGGGACAGGAAAAAGGTGGGAAAACGGGCCGCGCTCATGGTCGGGGCTCGTCACTTCGGCGCCGTCCCGGCGCGCCGGCATGCGTCGGGACCCGGTGCCCGACACGATCCTGGCGCCGCAGGCAACGTTTGCAAACCACTGCCGGGGAACAATGCGTTCCGCCCGCGCGCAGTCCGCGCGATTGGCCGTGTGCGGGGGCCCCGCCCGCCTATCACCAAATACGTGCAACAGCCAAAGCACTAGCATGATATTGGTGCAAATCAGCCCGTGCTGCGGTCCAGATCCCGCGCCACGCCTCGCTCCCGCCGTGGCATGACCTATGCTTGGAAGGCACTGACTTTTTCGCTCACCCGCCGGACACCCATCTATGACCGCCAATGCCGTACTGAAACTGATCAAGGACGAGGGCATCGAATTCGTCGACTTCCGCTTCGCGGACATGCTCGGCAAGCAGCACCACGTCACCTACCCCGCGCACACCGTCGACGAATCGACCTTCGAGGACGGCAAGATGTTCGACGGCTCGTCGATCGCCGGCTGGAAGGGCATCAACGAGTCGGACATGATCCTGATGCCCGATCCGGACACCGCGCTGGTCGACCCGTTCAGCGGCCACAAGCAGCTGATCCTGACCTGCGACGTGCTGGAGCCGTCCACCATGCAGGCCTACGGCCGCGACCCGCGCTCCATCGCCCGCCGCGCCGAGGCCTACCTGAAGTCCACCGGCATCGCCGACGAGGCCTTCTTCGGTCCGGAGCCGGAGTTCTTCGTGTTCGACTCCGTGCGCTGGCAGAACGACATGGGCCGCGTGTTCTACGAGATCGAGTCCGAGGAGGCCCACTGGAGCTCGCGCCATCGCTACGAGGAAGGCAACCCGGGCCACCGCCCCGGCGTGAAGGGCGGCTACTTCCCGGTCAGTCCGGTCGATTCGCTGGGCGACCTGCGCGCCGACATGTGCAAGGTGCTCGAGGCCCTCGGCCAGACCGTGGAAGTGCATCACCACGAGGTCGCCAACGGCGGCCAGTGCGAGATCGGCACCAAGTTCAACAGCCTGGTGAAAAAGGCCGACGAGCTGCTGATGATGAAGTACGTGATCAAGAACGTCGCGCACCAGAACGGCAAGACCGCGACCTTCATGCCCAAGCCCCTGGTCGGCGACAACGGTTCGGGCATGCACGTGCACCAGTCGCTGTCCAAGAACGGCGAGAACCTGTTCTCCGGCGACCTCTACGGTGGCCTCAGCCAGACCGCGCTGTGGTACATCGGTGGCATCTTCAAGCACGCCCGCGCCATCAACGCCTTCGCCAACTCGACCACCAACAGCTACAAGCGTCTGGTGCCGGGCTTCGAGGCGCCGGTGATGCTGGCCTATTCGGCGCGCAACCGCTCGGCGAGCTGCCGCATCCCGTACGTCGGCAACCCCAAGGGTCGCCGCATCGAGGTGCGCTTCCCCGACCCGATGCAATCGGGCTACCTGACCTTCACCGCGCTGATGATGGCCGGCCTGGACGGCATCGTGAACAAGATCGACCCGGGCGCGCCGGCCGACAAGGACCTGTACGACCTGCCGCCGGAGGAGGAGAAGAACATCCCGCAGGTGTGCGCCAGCCTGGACCTGGCGCTGGAAGCGCTGGACAAGGACCGCGAGTTCCTCAAGGCCGGCGATGTGTTCACCGACGACTTCATCGACGGCTACATCGCGCTGAAGATGCAGGAAGTCACCCGCTTCCGCGCCTCCACCCATCCGTTGGAATTCTCGATGTACTACTCGCTCTGACCGCGCTTTCACGCGATCGGATCGAACAAGGGGCGCCGCATTGGGCGCCCCTTTCTTTTATCCCGGGGTTGGTCTCAGCGCGCGCCCTGCGCGGCCGACCCACCGAGATGGGCATGGAGAAAATCCAGCAGGCGGGTGTAGAAGTCCTTGCGGTCGTCGGCGCGACGCAAGCCATGCCCCTCCCAGTCGTATTCGACGTATTCGACCGAGACGCCGTGGCTGTTCAATGCGCGGCGCAATTCGTGCGCGTGCTTGGCCGGAACACGGTCATCGAGGCTGCCATGGGCGAGGAGCACCGGGATGTGGATGCGATCGGCCAGATCGACCGGTGAACGCGAGGCCAAGTCCTTCTTGTCCTGGCCGAGCACCACCTTGAGGTAGTGCATGCCGTAGTCGTCACGATGAATGTCGCCCCACTTGTACATCTTGTTGAGGTCGTAGACGCCGGCCAGGCCGATCGCGCACTGATACAGATTCGGTTCGCGCGCCGCGCCCATCAGGGCGGCATAGCCGCCGTAACTGCCGCCGTAGATGCAGATCCGCGAAGGGTCGGCATAGCCGTTCTGGATGGCCCAGCGGGTGGCATCGGTGACATCGTCCTGCATGGCCCGGCCCCACTGGCGGTACCCCTTCTCGATGAAGTCGAGCCCGGATCCGCCCGAACCGCGGAAATTCACGCGCAGGACGGCGTACCCATGCGTGGCCAGCAGCTCGACTTCGGGATCGAAACTCCACGCGTCGCGTACCCAGTAGGGACCGCCGTGAACCATCACCACCATGGGGGCCGGCTTGCGTCCATCGGTTGGCATCGTCACGAAACCATGCAGCACCAGGCCATCGCGCGCCTTGAACGTGAACGGTTGATTGGCCGCCATGTGCGCCGGGTCGATCCAGGGCTTGCCGCGGAACAGGTGCTGCAGCTTGTGCGTGCTGCGGTCGAGCAGATAGAAATCGCCCGGATCACGGTCGCTGTGCGTGCGCACCACGACCACGTTGCCATCCGCGGACTCGCTGTCGACGGTCACCATGCTCCCCGGGAAGGACTTGCTCAATGCCCGATGCCACTTGGCGTCCACGCTGTCGGGGTGGAAATAGCGCGCGTGCGGCACGCCGGGCCCGTACCAGGCGCCGATCATCTGCTCGCCATCCATCGAGTAGATCTTGCCCACCGGATCCGATTCGGGATCGCGCAACATGGGCTCGCGCTTGCCGGTGGCAAACGCATAGCGCTCGATCACGTCCGTGCCGCTGGGCTGCTGGGCATCGAGATAGGCGAAGCGGTTGTCGCGGGAAATGGCCTGCGGCATCACCGCCACATGCGACTTCTTGCTGTCGTTCAGCAGTTTCCACTTGTCCTTGCCCTGGCGAAGATACAGACGGCTGTGGCCGATCTTGTCCCAGGCCAGGGCGAAACGCACCTGGCCGGCATGGTCGATCGCGAACTCCGAGACATCCTTGTTCGGCGCGGTCGCCAGCAGGACCGGATCTTCCTTGCCCTGCAGATCAACGCGCCGCACGCACGCCACTTTCGACGAATGACCGCACGAAAACACCAGTATGTGCCGTGTATCGCCTTCGATGAGCCCAGCGAAATTCTCGCTCATCACCTGCGGGTGCTTCTTGCCGAGGGTGACCAGGTAGATCTTCGGATAGGCCTGCAAGGCGTTGTAGCCCGCCCACCGGCGGTCGGAGAGGATGAGGAGCTTGTCATTGCCCATCCAGTCCATCTCGCCGATCTCGCCACGGCTGCCGGGATCGATCTTTTCCACCGCCTTCAGGCTTGCGCGATCAAGCACGATGACCTTGCTGCCGTCGTCGACGCGATAGGCAATGGCCAGCTTGCTGCCATCGGGCGACACCACGACCTGCTGGTATTGCGCGCCCTTGAAAAGGGTCTTGATGGTCGGTGCCACCGCCTGCGCATGCGACTGTGCAAATACGCCGAGGCCGAGCAGGGCGAGGAAGATGCTGCGCATGGTGTCCCCCAGATATCCAGATCCGCTTCCGGCCAATGCGCCGGGCCATGCCTTTCGGCATCCGCCGAATGGCCAGACTGTAACCCATGCCCGCCGCCCTGTGCGACGGCATGACACGAACGTAATCTGACCGCGGCCACCCACGACCTGGAGCAGGGTCCGCACGTGCCGTCGCTGATGCTGGCGCGCCGGATGCGCGTCCGGACGCGCGCAGGCCGATGGCCAGTCCGGCGGCCCGTCGTCATGCGGGCAGGCCGCCCTGCACGACGCTCGGCTCATGGCGCCGTCCGGCCTGTGGCTGCGGCAAGGCTTCCTGGCGTGCCACCACATGCCGTCGGCGTGCCCGCATCGGTGGCCAGATCCCGGGCCGGCCAGGCGACGCGGCCGGATCGCGGCCCGACGCACCGCCGGCGAAACGTCCATGCCCAAACGACGCGCACGTCCATGTGCGCGACGCCATCGCTCAGTCGAACGGCCGCTGCAGGTGCAGCAGGATCGACTGGTTGCTGCGGGTGCTGCTTTCGAAGGTGTTCTGGTATTCGATGCGGAACACCAGGCCCTTGTGGCTTTGCGTCTGCAGGCCCAGGCCCAGCAGGGTGTGGTCGTGCGACTGGTCGCCGACCGTGGCGCGGTACAGCGGGCCGGTCATGTCCGCATAGCTCAGGGTGGCATCGCTCGCGCCCTGGAAGTCATGGCGATAGGCCACGCGCAGCATGGGCTGGAGCATGCCGAAGCCGCGCTTGAGCGACCATGCCATGCGCAGACCCAGCGTGCCGGAGGTGGTGCGCACCGTCTGCCTGTCGTAGTGCAGCGCGTACAGGGCGTCGCCCTGTTCGGTGTATGCATCGAGCCGGCCATCGGCAACATCGACACGGCCATAGGGCGAGATCAGCATGTTGCCGTGGTGGCGCTCGTAGCCGGCGCTGAACGAGCCGAACACCTGCGAGCCGTTGCGGCTGCCGTGCACGACGTTGCCGTCCATGCTCACGTAGCGGTGGGTGCCGAACGAGAGCCACTGGTATCCGAGCACGCCATCGATGAAGGTCGACTCGCTCGGCCGGTAGCTGGCGTAGCCGGCCACGTTGTAGGCATCGGCGGTGCTGCGGCTGCCGTTCCTGCCGACGTCGCTGGCGTCATGGCCGTAGCCTACGCCGCCGCCGATCGCCAGCTGGTCGGACAGGCGCGTGTCGGCGCCCAGGGTCAGGCCCGTGGTGTTGAAGTCGATGCCGTTGTGGCTGCCGCCCAGCTTCTGGGTACCGAAGTTCAGCGCGCCACTGGCCCACAGCGTGAAGCCGTGCGCGTTGCCCTGGGTCGCCCTGGCGCCGTTGCCATCGTCCGACAGGCCCCGGGTCGACAGGGTGCGGCCACCGATGGGCCGCCTGCCATCGAGCGTGGTGTCGAAATCGGCTGACGATTGCGGGCCATGCAGCATGCCGCGCCGGCCGCCGCTGAAGACCAGGCTCAGGCCGTTCTGGAAACCCCGGTCCTGGTGCCCGTCATGCAGGCTCTCCAGGCGACTCTGGAAATTGTCGATCTGGCCCCGCATGAAGCGACGGGTGGCGTCGGTCTGCGCGTTGAGAATGCCCATCACCTCCGCGTCCCGGGTCGGATCCGGACGCGGGATGAGGGTCACCGTCACGGTGGCCGGCGTGGAGGTGCCGTAGGCGTTGGACACGGTGTAGCTGAAGGTGTCCGTGCCCGTCGCGGTCGTCGGCGCGTGATAGGTGATCTTCAGGCCCGACACCGTGGCCGTGCCCACGCTCGGCGCGGTGGCGATGGCCACGCCGGTGTACGGCCCGCCGGTCGCGCCGGCGGTCGGATCGATCTTCAGCGACTGGCCGCCCGCCACCTGCACCGCGAGGTTGGTCACCGTCGGCGCCGGCAGCGGCGTCACCGTCACCGTCACCGTGGCCGGTGACGAGGTACCGGACGTGTTCTTCGCCGTGTAGGTGAACGCGTCGTTGCCGTAGAAGGTACCCGTCGGGGTGTACACCACCGAGGTGCCGCTGACCACGGCCGTGCCGTGCGAGGGCGCGGTGGCGACCGCGATGCTGTCGATCGTGCCGGTGTCGTTGCCGGTCACGGGGATCGTCACCGCCGACTGCGAGGGCGTGGTCGCGGTATCCGCGTTGGCCACGGGGACGCCCAGGGCCACGGCCAGCGAATAGCTCTGGCTGCCGGTGTAGGGGCCCGTGCCGGTGCTGCTGTCGGTCGCGGTCACGGTGAAGTTGAAGGTGTTGACCACCGTCGGGGTCCCGCTGAGCAGACCGGTGGACGACAGGGTCAAGCCGGCCGGCAACGCACCCGAGGTCACGCTATAGGTGTAGGTTGCCGTGCCGCCGCTGGCCGTAAGCTGCTGGCTGTACGCCATGCCCTGCTGCGCGCCCGGCAGGGTGCTTGGCGTCAGCGTGATCGTCGGTGCGGCCACGGTCAGGCTGTAGGTCGCCGACGCGGTCGCCGGCGACCCGGCGCCGGTGCTGGAATCGGTCGCGGTCACCGTGAAGTTGAACGAGCCTCCCGCGGTCGGCGTGCCGCTGAGGCTCCCGTTCGACGACAGGGTCAGCCCCGCCGGCAGCGCGCCCGAAGTCAGCGCGTAGGTATACGGCGAGACGCCGCCGCTGGCCGTGATCGTCTGCGAGTAGACCGCCCCCACGGTCGCACTGGGCAGTGCGCCCGATGTCGGCGACACACTGATCGAAGCCGCATTGATCTGCAGCGCGAACGACTGGTTGACGGTGAATGGCGCATTGGTGCCGGTACTCGAATCGGTGCCTCTGACGCCCAGCGTGAAGGAGCCGCTGACCGTGGGCGTGCCCGAGATCGTGATGCTGGTGTTGTTGAAGCCGGTCACGCTCAGGCCGGCCGGAATGCCGGTGATGCTGTAGCCCTGATACGGCGCCTTGCCGCCGCTGAAGGTGAAGGTCTGCGTGAAGGACTGACCCACGGTGGCCGTCAGCGACGTACCGCCGCTCGAACTCGTGATCGCGAGCGTCGGGGCGGACACGGTGATGCTGACCGTGGCCGGCGCCGAAGTGCCGGCCGAGTTGGTGCCGGTGTAGGTGAACGAATCCGGTGCCCGTGTAGCCGGCGGTCGGCGTGTAGGTGATGGTCGTGCCGCTGGCCGTTGCGGTGCCGTGGCTGGCCGGCGAAGCGACGGCTACCGACGTGGGCGTGCCGCCGGAGAAACTCGTCGAAACGACATTCGCCGTGCTGCTGTAGGGCACATTGATCGTGACCGGGTTGGCCACCGGCACGATCGGCTGGACATCGAGCGTGTACGAACCGGAAACCGTGAATGGCGAGCCCGTACCCCCCGAGCTGTCGGTCGCGGTCACGTTGAAGTTGAAGGTTCCGGCTTCCGTCGGTGTGCCGCTCAGCTGGCCTCCGTTACTCAACGAAAGGCCATTGGGCAGCGTGCCGCCGGTGATCTGGTAATTGTAGTTGGGCGTGCCCCCGCTGGCGGTGAATGCCTGGCTGTAGCCGCTGCCCTGGGTCGCCGCGGTCAAGGTCGTGCCCGAAACGGGGGATATCGACAGGGTCGGCGCGGCGACGCTGACCGTGTACCCCTGCGAACCCGAGAACGGCGCGCCGGTGCCCGTGCTGTGGTCGGTCGCCGTGACCGTGAAACTGGCCGAACTGGTCGCCGAGGTCGGCGTACCGGAAAGCAGACCGGTGCTGGACAGCGTCAGGCCGACCGGCACCGTGCCCGAGGCCGCGAACGTGTAGCCGCTGCCCTGGGTGCCGCCGGACGCGGTGAACTGCTGGCTGTAGGGCACGCCGACCTGCATGTTGGATATCACGCCGGGACCGACCGTGATGGTCGGCGCGTTCACCGTCATGCTGATCGAGGACGTGGTGCCGGTGAAGTTGTTCGCATCCTTCGCCTGCACGGTGAAATTGAACGGACCGGCTTCCGTCGGCGTGCCGCTCAGCGTGCCGCTGGACGACAGGCTCATGCCGGCCGGCAGGCTGCCCGCCGATACCGAGTAGGTGTACGACGCGGTGCCGCCGCTGGCCGTGAAGTTCACCGGGGTGTAGGCCGCGCCCACGGTGGCGTTGGATACCGTGGTCGGCGTGACCGTGATGGTCGGCGAGGACTGCACCACGAGCTGGTACGGCAGCACCACGGTGTTGCTTGAACTGGCGCCCGAGGCGTTGGTCTCGCTGTCGGTCACCGCGATGTGGAAGTTGTAGGTGCCCGTGGCGGTCGGCGTGCCGCTCAGCGAGCCGCCGCTGAGCGTGATGCCGGGCGGAAGGTTGGCGGGGTCGGTGATGGCGAAACTGTAGGGCGCGATGCCGTTGTTGCCGCTCAACGCCACCGAATAGGGCATCGTGATCGTGGCATTGGTCAGGGGCGAGGCCGGTGAAATGGTCAGGTTGCCGGGCGCCACGCTGCCGGTGTACGACTGCGAGCCGCTCTGTGGCGACGCACTTGAATCGACCACGCCGACAGTGAAGCTGTAGTTGCCGAAGGCGCTCGGCGTGCCGGTCAACGCGCCGCCCGAGCTCAGGCTCAGGCCCGTTGGCAATGCACCCGCGGTGACACTGTAGGTGTAGGGCCCGGTGCCGCCGGAGGCCGACAGGCTGGTATTGACCGCGGTGCCACCGGTGAAGCTGAAGGACGTTGGGGTAATGCTGATCGCCGAGGCCGCCGGCAGGATGGTGACGTTGACCTGGATGTTGTTGCCGACGTCATCCTGGAAGCTGAAGGAGTCGGACGTCGCGCCATCACCGTTGTTGGTGTAGTAGACGTAGATATGCGCGGCCGGGTTGGAGTTGCTGTTGCTGATCGTGCCGTGCGCGGACGTGGTCTGCGTCAGGGTGGTGCCGTAATAGGCGCAATCGGCATAGTCCGCGGTCAGGTCGATGGTGTAGGTCTGGCCCGAACCCACGGTGATGCTGATGGGCGAATAGGCGGCACAGCCGGAGGCATGTGAAATGCCCGGGAGCATGACCATGGCGCACAGCACGAACAGGGCGCCTATCGCGCGCGTCCTGCGTGAAAACCATGCCTGCGCACGCGCGATCGTGCGCACCGTGCGCACGCCAGTGTCGAAAGTAGATGTCATGACGGACTCCCTGGCGAATGTTCTGCGGTCCGGCCTGTGCGGCGGGATGGTTCGCAGACGGACGACGCCGATTCCCCTTATGCAAACGGACCCAATGACAGCGGACCGCCTCCTTTTGCTTGATCAACATTTAATCAGCATTGGCACGCGCGGTGAAGTCATTCAAACGTGATAACCGCCATTCATTCCGTCCATGTCGGCATCTTTGCCGGAATTGCCTACGCGTTGCCGCTCCAGCACGTGCAGACTCAAGCGCAAATCACGCCCCGGCTTGTCCAGGGAACCAAACGGAATGGGGGGAACGTCGGATGAGTGAGACCTTTATCGGCCAGATCATGCTGGGCGGTTTCAATTTCGCGCCCAAGTATTTCAGCTTCTGCGATGGCTCCATCCTGTCGATCTCGCAGAACCAGGCCCTGTACTCGCTGCTCGGCACGCAATTCGGCGGCAACGGCACCAGCACCTTTGCGCTGCCCGACATGCGCGGCCGCGTGCCTGTCGGATTCGGGCATGACTTCACGATGGGCCAGCACGGCGGTGAGGAGAACGTGACCCTGCTGCCGGGCAACCTGCCCTCGCACAGCCATGCGCTTCAGGGCACCACCGCGGCGGCCAGCCAGCGCGCGCCGACCGGCGGCGTGCTGGCGCAGGCGACCGAGGCGCTCTACGCCACCCCGGGTAGCGAAGCGACGCTCGCTGCACAGACCATCGCCAGCAGCGGCGGCAGCGTGCCGCACACCAACGTGCAGCCATTCCAGGCGCTGAATTACGCCATCTGCCTGGCCGGTATTTTCCCTTCGCGCAGCTGATCCACGGACCCGTCGCGGTGCCTTGCCGCTACGGCCATCGAACCGGAGTCGAACCATGAGTACACCGTATGTCGGCGAAATCCGCCTGCTCTCGTTTCCGTTTGCGCCCGTGGGCTGGATGAGCTGCAACGGGCAACTGCTGCCCGTCAGCCAGTACGACGCACTGTTCTCGCTGCTGGGCACCACCTACGGCGGCGACGGCCAGACCACCTTCGCCTTGCCCGATCTGCGCGGTCGCGTGCCGGTCGGCTTCGGCCAGGGACCGGGGCTGAGCCTCTACGCCCTGGGCGAAACGTCCGGCAGCGAGACCGTGACCCTGCTCGCCAGCCAGATGCCGGCGCACAGCCACACGTTCCAGGCCACCACCACCAACGCCGGCAGCACGGCGCCGGCGAGCAATCTGCAACTGGGCACGCCGGCCGGCGGCGACACCCTGTACGCCACCGACATCAGCGGCGTGTCGCCGGATGCACTCAGTCCCACCACGCTGGCGAACAACGGCGGCAACCTGGCGCATGACAATGTCATGCCGACGCTGACCGCTTCGTTCTGCATCGCCGTCGAGGGCATCTACCCGAGTCACTCCTGAGCCGCGCTCACACCAACGGACATCGACGCGTCACGGAGGCGCCCGACCATGACACAACCCTTCATCGGCGAAATCCAGCTGTTCGGCTTCAACTTCGCGCCGCGCGACTGGGCGTTCTGCTCCGGCGCGACGTTGCCGATCAGCCAGAACACCGCGCTGTTCTCGCTCATCGGCACCACCTACGGCGGCAACGGCGTTTCGACCTTCAACCTGCCCAACTTCCAGGACCGGGCGCCATGCAGCCAGGGCCATGGCCCGGGACTGTCACAGCGACAGATCGGCGAGGCCTTCGGCGCGACCACCGCATCCCTCGCCGACAGCCAGATCCCCGCGCACAGCCACGGCGTCGAGGTGTTCGGCCAGCGCGACAGCAGCAAGCGCGCGGCCACGCCCGCCAACGGATACGCGCTGTCCACGCCGGGCAGCGCCACGGCATACGCATCGAGCAGCACGCAACCGAATACGTCGCTGTCCGCGCAGAGCGTGGGCAACACCGGCAGCAACCAGCCGCATGACAACATGCAGCCCTACCTGGCGGTGAATTTCTGCATCGCCCTGCAGGGCATTTACCCGACGCGCCCGTGAACGATCCGGATCTGCCGGCTTTCCCGGCAGATCCGGCGTGTGCTCCGGACCTGCCGAACCCGCTGCGCGCCGCCGGCATTGCCCTGCGTCACGCCACGGCCCGGGACCTGCCCTTCCTGCGCACCCTGTATGCCCAGACCCGCGCCGCGGAACTGGATGCCGTCGGCTGGCCGCGCGAAGCCCGCGAGCACTTCGTCGCCAGCCAGTTCGCGCTGCAGCATCGGCACTACGTGACTCATTTCACCCGCGGACCGTTCCTGGTCGTGGAACGTCACGGCGCGCCGGTCGGCCGGCTCTATCTGCACGCCGGGGCCGAGGACATGCTCATCGTCGACATCACGCTGACGACCGCGTGCCGCGGCCACGGCATCGGCAGCACCCTGCTGAAGGCCGTGATCGACCAGGCCGGCGCACAGGGGCGCGGGGTCAGGCTGCACGTGGACCGGCGCAACAGCGGCGCCCATCGTCTCTACACGCGACTGGGCTTCGTCGAGACCGGCATCGAAGGCGCCTACCGCTGCATGCGGCGCGAGCGCGATCTCAGTTGAAGATTGCCTGGTACAGGAAACCGGCCTGCTCGCGCGCGACCGGCACCAGGAAAATGCCGAACTCGCCCATCGCCGCGTGCTGCATCGGGTAGATGCGCTGCGGAAAGACAATGGCGGCCTCGTTGCGGAACAGCAGCGCGAACGGTGCCCGCGTCATTCCCGGCAGGTTGACCGCCTCGGCCATCGGCCGCGCCTCGACCAGGGTGAACGGCGCATGGCCCTGCCCGTGATCCAGGCTCACGTTGAACGTCTCGTTCACGTGCGATGCGAAATCGCCCAGCGTCAGTGTCTGCATGCCCACCCCTCCCTGTGTCGTCAGGCAAGCATGCCAACTGTGCGCTCTCGCGGCAATGCGCGATCGTGGCCGGGCCGCCTCAGGCGGCGGTTCGCATCCCTCCGTGGCGTCCCAGCCAGCGACTGCGCAGGGCGCGTTCGCTTGGCTGCGAGAACCAGCGCGCCACCGCCGCGCCCAGCAGACCGGCCAACAGCAGGACCGGCGGGTACCACAGGTATCCGGTGGGCAGTGGCGAGCCGACGGCGTGATAGAGCCCGACCGCGCCGTAGACCACGAACATGTGGGTCAGGTAGATCTCGTAGCTGAGACGTCCGCAGGCACGCAGCCATCCTGTCCCACGCCACCCGCGTGGTGGCATCGGCGCGGTCGCGGCGCGGCCATGCAGGCCGAGCACCAGCATCGTGCTGGACAGGGTGAGCACGAGCATCACCCCGTGCCCCAGGTACGGCCACAGCAGATTGCC
The DNA here is from genome assembly GCA_963821885.1 of uncultured Gammaproteobacteria bacterium. Lineage (GTDB taxonomy): Bacteria > Pseudomonadota > Gammaproteobacteria > Xanthomonadales > Rhodanobacteraceae > Oleiagrimonas. The sequence continues at coordinate 52,097 of CAWGFN010000005.1, forward strand.
GCGCAGCAGCAAGCCGCCGAGCAGCCCGCCGCCCACCGCGACCATCCCTGTCGCCGCCGCGCGCGAGGCGTGCCAGCGCGCGGCCACGAGCGCGCCAAGCACGCCGCTGGCGATGGCCGCCATGCCCGGCAGGTAGGCCTTCTCCATCCAGATCTCGTTACCACTGGCCAGGGCCCGGGTGAACGGCAATGACAACGCCAGCAGCACCAGCAGCGGCACCAGCACGCGCAGCCTGCGGATGGCCAGGCACAGCAGCGGGAATCCGATGTAGAACACTTCCTCGATTGACAGCGACCACAGCACATCCCAGTTGCCCGGCAGGTAGCCGGTATGGGCCTCGTACACATTGAGGTACAGGCCCAGGGCGGATGCCATGGCGCCGGGCAGCGACTGTCCCGGTTTCCCGATCACGTAGTCCGGGACGCCCAGCAGGTGCAGGGCGGCAAGCACGGCGAGCAACACCACCAGCAGCGGCACGATGCGCGCGAACCGTCGCCCGTAGAAGTCGCGCAGATGCACGGCGCCGAGCGTGCCCCAGCGAGCCAGGGCATTGCGGGTGATCAGGAAGCCCGAGATCACGAAGAACACGTAGACCGCCGGCAAGCCGTTGTAGATCAGCGCCTTCAGCAGCCAACCGGGCACGACCTGCGCCAGGTCGGTGCGCTGCAGGGGGATGCGCAGGCCGATGTGGTTCATCACCACCAGCAGGATCGACAGCCCGCGCAGCAGGTCGATCCCGGGGTTGCGCGTCACGGCGGCGTTGTGGCGATTGGTCATCGAAAGTGCGTTGACGGAAACAGACGCCCAGTGTGCCTGCCGCGCCCGCGCAGGCCCAGCGGGCGCATTGCGGGCCCGGTCGATGCGCACTAGATTGGTGCAATGAGCGCACCATTTTCATCCGCCGAGCTGTCCGCACTGGCCACCGGCATCGCCGTGCTGGATGCCGATCTGCGGGTGCGCTGGCTCAATGACGCCCTGGCCGAGATCCTTGGCGTCGGCGTGCGTGGGCTGCGCGGCCAGGGTTTCACGGCCCTGGTCGGCGATCCGGGCTTTCCCGCCCAGGCCGCGCGCGTGCTGGCCGGCCAGCCGCCGCTGCGGGTCCGCGCCGCGCACCTGCACACCCTCTCCGGCGACACCCTGCGCGCGGACCTCGACCTGCAGTCCTGGCCGCCGGACGGCCTGTTGCTGGAGGTGCATCCGCTGGATGAACCGGTGCCGGCGTCGACGCCGTTGTCGGCCAGCCTGCGCGGCTTCGCCCATGAGGTGAAGAATCCGCTGGCCGGCCTGCGCGGCGCCGCGCAGCTGTTGCAGCGCCGGGTGCAGGAACCGGCGCTGGCCGACCTGGCCGGCATGGTCATCGCCGAGGCCGACCGCCTGGCCACCCTCGCCGACCGCCTGCTGCACCATGGCGGTCGCGCGCGACTGGGCCCGGTCGACATGCATGCGGTGCTGGGTCGCGTGGAAGCCGTGCTCGAGGGCCAGCCGCGCTCGCCGCGCGTCCTGCACGACTACGACCCCAGCCTGCCCGGCTGCCACGGCGATGCCGATCGTCTGCAGCAACTGCTTCTGAACCTGGCACGCAACGCGGCCGAGGCGGGCGCCGCCACCCTGACCCTGCGCACTCGCGTCGAGCATGGCCTGCGCCTGGGCGACCGCATGCTGCGCACCGCGTTGCGCGTGGACGTCATCGACGATGGTCCGGGCGTGCCCGCGGACGTGCAGGAGAACCTGTTCCAGCCCCTGGTCTCCGGACGCGCCGACGGCACCGGCCTGGGCCTGGCGCTGGCCCGCGAAACCGCGCACGAGCACGGTGGCGACCTGCGCTTCACCAGCCAGCCCGGCGCGACCGTGTTTTCCCTCTACCTGCCGCTGGGCGAGACCACGCATGAACCTGATCGACCCGAATCCGGAGCCCGCCGCGCATGAGCCGTGACCTGTGGATAGCCGACGACGACCGCAACGTGCGTTTCGTGCTTGCCGCCGCCCTGCGCGACGCCGGCCATGCCGTGCGTGAATTCGACAGCGCCGAGGCGGTGCGCGCCGCGTTGCGCTCGGACACCCCCGCGCTGCTGCTCACCGACGTGCGCATGCCCGGCGACACCGGCCTCGAGCTGCTCCGCGACGTGCGCGCGCAATCGGACCTGCCGGTGATCGTGATGAGCGCCTACACCGACGTGGCCACCACCGCCGCCGCCTACCGCGCCGGCGCCATCGACTACCTGGCCAAGCCGTTCGACCTCGACCAGGCGGTGGAATCGGTCGAGCGCGCGCTGGCCGACACGCCGCCGCCGGTGGCGCCGGACGATGCGGCGCCGGACCATGCCCTGCTCGGCGAGAGCGCGCCGATGCGCGAGGTGTTCCGCCTGATCGGCCGGGTCGCCGCCAGCGATCTCAATGTGCTGATCACCGGCGAGACCGGCACCGGCAAGGAACTGGCCGCGCGCGCATTGCACGCCGAGAGCGCGCGCCGGGAGCGTCCGTTCGTGGCGCTCAACACCGCCGCGATACCCGCCGAACTGCTGGAGAGCGAACTGTTCGGCCACGAGGCCGGCGCATTCACCGGCGCCACCCGTCGGCACGCCGGCCGCTTCGAACAGGCCGAGGGCGGCACGCTGTTCCTGGATGAAATCGGCGACATGCCGGCCTCGCTGCAGACTCGCCTGCTGCGCGTGCTGGCCGAGGGGGAGTTCTACCGCGTGGGCGGACGCGAGCTGCTGCGCTGCGACGTGCGCATCATCGCCGCCACCCACCAGGACCTCGACGCCCTGATCGACGCCGGCCGTTTCCGCAACGATCTCAAGCACCGCCTCGACGTGGTGCGCATCGGCCTGCCGGCACTGCGCCAGCGGCGCGAGGACATCCCGATGCTGGCGCGGCATTTCCTGGCCTCGGCCGCGCTGGAACTGAAGGTCGCGCCCAAGCGTTTTGCGACCTCGGCGCTGCGCGCGCTCATGCACCAGGATTTCCCCGGCAACGTGCGCGAGCTGGAAAACCTCTGTCGCCGGCTTGCGGTGATCGCCCCGGGCGCCGAGATCCGCGTCGCCGACCTCGGGCGCGGCCGCGACGCGGCGCCGGCGGCGTCCGGCGAAAGCTGGGCCGAGGCCCTGCGCGGCTGGACCGAGCAGGCCCTGGCCAATGGCGAACCCGATATCCACGAACAGGCCCGCGACACGCTCGATCGCGTGGTGATGGAAACCGCGCTGGCCGCGCACGAGGGCCATCGCGGCCACGCCGCGCAGGCCCTTGGCGTCGGACGCAACACCCTCACGCGCAAGCTCGGCGCCAGCCGCACCCGGCGCAAGCGCGACGCATGAATGGACGCACGATGCCCGGCATGCACTGCTACCCTGCGCGCATGAATCGGCACCGATGCGCATGAGCCCGAACGACGCCCCGTCCAGCCATGCCCTGCGTGGCGATGTCCTGAGCTTCCGCGGCGATCCGTTCGTGGATGGCCTGGATGCCTGCATGGCGTTCCAGCGCGATGCCATCGTGCACATGCACGAGGGCCGCATCGTCGCGGTCGGCCCCGCGTCCACCCTGCTCGATACACTGCCATCCGGCACCCCGATCGAACACCACCCCGACGCGCTGATCACGTCCGGTTTCGTCGACACCCACGTGCACTACCCGCAGTTGCCGATCATCGGCGCGCGCGGACTGCCCCTGCTGGACTGGCTCGAACGCCACACCTACCCCGCCGAACAGGCCTTCGCCGACATCGACCATGCGCGTGCCGTGGCCCGCCTGTACCTGGCCGAGAACCTGCGCAACGGCATCACCAGCGCGGCGGTGTTCTGCACCGTGCATCCGCAGTCGGTGGACGTCCTGTTCGAGGCGGCCCTGGCGATGGACATGCGCATGGTCGCGGGCAAGGTGCTGATGGATCGTCACGCCCCACCGGCGCTGCGCGACAGCGCGCAATCGGGTTACGACGACTCGGCCGCGCTGATCGCGCGATGGCACGGACGCGGTCGCCTGGGCTATGCGATCACGCCGCGCTTCGCGCCCAGCTGCACGCCGGCGCAGCTGGAGGCCGCCGGCGCGCTGTGGCGCGAACACCCGGGGTGCTTCGTGCAGTCGCATCTCTCGGAGAACCGCGACGAGGTCGCCTGGGTCGCCCAACTGTTTCCCGAGGCGCGCGACTACCTGGACGTCTACGACCGCCATGGCCTGCTCGGCCCGCGCGCGATCTACGCCCACGGCATCCACCTGGGCGAGCGCGAGCATGCGCGCTGCCACGAGAGCGGTGCCGCCCTGGCGCACTGCCCGACCTCCAACCTGTTCCTCGGCAGCGGCCTGTTCGACCTGGCCACGGCCAAGCGAGCCGACCGCCCGATACGCGTCGGCCTGGGCACGGACATCGGCGCCGGCACCAGTTTCTCGATGCTGCGCACCATGGACGAGGCGGCCAAGGTGGCGCAGCTGCGGGCGTCTCCGTTGTCGCCCGGACATGCCATGTACCTGGCCACCCGCGGCGGCGCCCATGCCCTGCACCTGGACGACCGCATCGGCAGCATCGCGCCGGGCATGGAAGCCGACCTCGTCGTGCTCGACCTGCGCGCCACGCCGTTGATGGCCGCGCGCATGCGGACCGTGGACAGCCTCGACGAGGCCCTGGCCGTGCTGATGACCCTGGGCGACGACCGCGCCGTGCGCGCGACCTGGGTGGCCGGCGTCAAGCGCCATGATCGCGACGCGATGTGAGCGGAACCGTGAGCGCGTCGATCGGCCGCGCTAGACCTTGGAACCGGCGTCGTGGTCGAGGTAGTCGGACAGGTTGGTGTTCTCGACCAGGTCCTCCCAGGTGATCACGCCGACCACGCTGTCGGCATGTTCCTCGCTGCCGTCGCGGGTCATCACCGCGTTGCGGCAACGCTGGCTGCGCAGCACCGCGATCAGGTCGAACACGCGGATGGTGCGCGGGACCACCGCGACGTGGGTGTCGGCCAGGTCGCGCAGCGGCGTCGACGGATCCAGTCGGCGCCACGCCGCGCGCATGATGCGCGCCGGCACCACGCCGACCAGCCGGCCGTGCCCGACCAGCACCACGCGCGGCGCCCGCTGGCCGCGCTGTCGATGCTGCAGCGACTCGGCGACCGTGGCCTCCTGGTCCAGGGTGATGAACGGCGCGCGGATGAATTCCAGCGCGCGCCGGGCCAGGTACAGCTGGCTCTGGATGGCGTTGGGGATGCGCTGGCCGCGCCGGCTCAGCTTCATGGTGTAGATGGTGTCGACCATCAGCAGGCGACGCATCGAATAGGCCACCGACACGCTGATGATCAGCGGGATGATGGCGTGGTAGTCGCGCGTCATCTCGAAGATCATCACCACCGCGGTGACCGCGGCGCCGGTGCTGGCGCCGACCATGCAGGCCATGCCGATGACCGCCGTGGTGGCCGGGTTCACGTCGACGCCGGGAAACAGCGCGTGCAGCCCGGCCGCATACGCGGCGCCGAGGGTGGCGCCGATGAACAGCGCCGGCGAGAACACGCCGCCGGACGCGCCCGAGCCCAGCGTGAGCGAGGTCGCCAGCAGCTTCAGCACCGCCAGCAGCAGGACCAGGCCACCGGCCACCAGGCTGCCGTTGAGGATGTCCTGGATGGTCGAATATCCCACGCCCTCGATGTAGTAGTGCCCGGCCTGGCGCAGCAGCAGGTACATCATCAAGCCGACGATGGCCATGCCCAGCATGTGCCTGACATAGTCGTTGCCCGGCACGCGACGGAACATGTCCTCGAAGGCGTAGATCGAACGCGTGAACAGCATCGCGCCGACGCCGGTGAGCAGGCCCAGCACCACGTAGGCGACCAGCGCCGCCGCGCCCGAACCCAGCACCGGGTGATCGAGCACCTGCGCCGGCACCACGAAGGAGGGGTTGTCACCGAAGAACACCCGACCAATGATGCTGGCCGTGCCGGTGGCGATCATCACCGGAATCAGGGTGCGCGCGCTGATCTCCACCAGCAGGATCTCGGCGGCGAACAGCACGCCGCCGATCGGCGTGTTGAAGGTCGCCGCGATGCCGGCGCCGCCGCCGCAGGCGATCAGCGCCAGACGCTGCCATTCGGGAATCTTCGCCCACTGCGCCAGGATCGAGCCGAAGGTGGCGCCGATCTGGATGATCGGCCCCTCGCGGCCGACCGCGCCGCCGGAGCCGATCGAGATCGACGAGGCCAGGGCCTTGATCAGCGCCACCGGCGCGCGGATCACACCGCGCTTGAAGTGCACCGCATCGATCACCTCGGGCACGCCGTGGCCCTTGGCCTCGGGCGCGAAGGTGCGCACCAGGAAGGTGACGATCACCGCGCCCACCACCGGCACGGCGATAATCCACGCGCCCCACGGACTGGCCGCGGCGTGCTCGAGGGTATCGAAATGATCGCCGGGACGGCCGTTGAAGAACAGATTGTGGAACAGCGCGATCAGCTCGCGGAACCCCACCGCGCCAAAGCCCGCGACCAGGCCCACGGCCACCGCCATCAGGGCCATGCCGACCTCGGTGCGCGCCTCGCGCAACAGGTCGCGTTGTCCCATGGCGATGTTCTTGCGCACGTCCGGACTCCCCGGTCAAACGGCTGGGACCCGCATCCGGCGGGTTTGGCGAACGAACTTCGCCTAAGGCAACCTTGCCATACTCGGGCTTGCGCAGGCGTATTGCAACGCATGCCGGCGGCGGTACACGCGCTCGCCGCCGCGTCCGGCGTACCCCCCGTGAACGCAAACGCCCGCCGCCGACCCGGTGGCCGACGGCGGGCGCCTGGTGGCTCGATCAGAATCGGTAGCCGACGGCCACGCCGTAGACCAGCGGGTCCACGTGCACGGTGCCGACATCGACGCCGTTGACCTTGGCCTTGGCGCTGATCTTCATCCAGCGCGCATCGACCGTGAACAGCCACTTCGGGTTGATGTTGAAATCCAGGCCCGCGTGCGCGGCCACGCCCAGCGAATCACCCACGCTGAGCTTGGTCCCGGACAGCGGACCGGTGGTCTTCTCGTTGAACACGTAGGTGTAGTTCAGGCCCACGCCGACGAACGGCGAGACCGTGCCGTCCGGGTTGAAGTGGTACTGCAGGCTGAAGGTCGGCGGCAGGTGCTGGAAGGTCGCAGACTTCACGCCATTCAGGCGCACGCTGTGCTTGAACGGCGTCGAGGCCAGCACCTCCAGGCCCAGGTTCTTGTTGAACATGTACTCGGCGGTGATGGTCGGCTGGGTGTCGTTGCCGACGTCGACCTTCAGGGCGCCTCCGGCCAGGGTGCCGTTGTTGGACTTCGGCGCGACCGTGTGCACGCCGAGCTTGACCACCCATGTGGTGTCGGCGGCATGGGCCGAGCCGACCCCGGCAAGGGCGAGTGCGGCGGCAACCGCGATGGGCAGCATTTTTTTCATGGTGAAGACTCCTCTCTGGTGGAACCTCGGGGTTCGTGGCGAGAGAAGTCTGACGCCGTGTCTGCGCGTCACTCTTGACCAGGGTCAAACATGGCGATCCTGCGACCTCCTGCCGCAGGTCACCGGTCCTCGTGCGATTTCTCGCACGGGCAATCGGTCGCGGGCTCCGGACCACCGGCGGCGATGAAGCGGTCGATGCGCTCGGCCAGGATCGGCAACGGCACCGAGCCGGTGGCCAGGACGGTGTCGTCGAAGGCGCGGATGTCGAACTTCTTGCCCAGCGCCTTCTCCGCCTTGGTCCGCAGGCGGCGGATCTCCAGGTAGCCCAGCTCGTAGCTCAGCGATTGACCCGGCCAGCTGATGTAGCGGTCCACCTCGTTCTCGATTTCGCGGCGACTCAGCGCCGTGTTGGCCAGCATGTAGTCGATGGCCTTCTCGCGGCTCCAGCCGAGGTGGTGGATGCCGGTGTCGACCACCAGCCGGCAGGCGCGCCACATCTGGTAGGTGAGGTAGCCGAAGTGCTGGTAGGGCGTCTTGTAGATGCCCATTTCGGTGCCCAGGTATTCCGAATACAGCGCCCAGCCCTCGCCGTAGGCCGAGATGTAGCCGGCGCGGCGGAAGGCCGGCTGATTGCCGGCTTCCTCGGCCAGCTCCAGCTGCAGCGCATGCCCGGGGTAGGACTCGTGCAGGGTCAGCGCCGGCATGTTGAACAGCGGCCGTGATTTCAGGTCGTAGGTGTTGACCAGGTAGACGTCCGGGCCGCCGCGGCCCGAGGTGTAATAGGGCGCGATGTCGGCCGGCACCGGCTCGATGGTGAATCGCTCGCGCGGCAGGTGGCCGAAGAAACGCGACAGCTGGCCGTCGACCTCCTTGGCCACCCAGGCGGTGCGATCGAGCAGCTCCTGCGGGGTTTTTGCGTAGAAACGCGGATCGTTGCGCAGGTAGTGCAGGAACTGTGGAAAGTCGCCCTTGAAGCCGGTGGCGTGCATGGTCTGCAGCATCTGCGCGTGGATCGACGCCACCTCCTTCAGGCCGATGGCGTGGATGGCGTCGGGCGTCAGGTCCAGGGTGGTGAACTCGCGGACCTGCTGGCGATAGTAGGCCTTGCCGTCGGGCAGGGCCTCGGCCGCCAGGGTGGTGCGGGCCTGCGGGATGTACGTGTTGTCGAAGAAGTCCAGCAGGTGCGCGTAGGCCGGAATCACATCGCGGGCGATGGCCAGACGTGCGGCCTTGCGCAGCGATCGCGCCTGCTCGGCCGGCATCGTCTCGGGCAGGTGGCGGAACGGGTCATAGAAGCTGCTGCGGGTCGGATCCTTGAGCTCGGCCACGGCGGCGATCGAGCGGTCGCGGCCATCCAGCACCGCGCGCGGCACGCTGAATCCCCGCGCCAGGCCAAGACGCATGTTGGCCTCCTGCTGGGCGAAGTAGCGCGGCACCTGGGCAAGCTTGGCCAGGTAGGCGCGGTACTCGGCGGGCGTGTGCAACGAGGTGTCCGGCAATGCATAGGCGAGGTCGGACCAGAACGCCGAATCGCTGTTGAACGGCATCTGCCACGTCTTGAACTCGCCGTCGGCGACGCGGTTGGCGATCTGGCGGTGGTAGACCGCGTAATTGATCCTGTCGGCGTCGGACAGGGCATGCACATCGATCGCGTCAAGCTCGCCCAGCACCTTCTTCCAGTAGGCCAGGCGCCGCGCCTGGCTGGCCGCGTCGACGCTGTCCAGGCGTCCGTTGTCGGGCAGGTGCAGGTCGGCCGGGCCCGGCGAGGCGCCGCTGCGCCACGCCCATTCCTGCTGGTATATGGCCTTGAAGCGCGCGTCGGCCGTGGGCGCCTGCGCCTGTGCGTGGGTCGACGCCACCAGTGCGCCGATCGCCATCCAGTACAGCCAGGATTTCATGCTCAGCCGCCTTGGTGAATGCAATTGCACCGATGATCGCAGACCCGCGCCCGGCGAACACGTGCCGTTGGTTTGCACGTTTTCACACCGACGGCTGCATGCACCGGCGCGTGGCCTGCAGGTAGGCCTCCAGCCCATGCGCCGGATCCTCCGTGCAGACCTCGCCGGTATCGTCTATGACGCTGATGCGGTCGAGCCGGAAATTGCGGAAATCGCGTCGTTCACGGCACCAGGCTCCCAGCGTCCAGGTGCCGCCCCAGAAGGCCAGGCAGAGCGGTTCGATCACCCGCACGCTGGCCTGGTCGGCGAGATCGCGATAGCACAGCCGCAACGCCTGGCGCGCCTCGATGGCGGCATGCAGGCGATCGATGACGCGCGCGAAATCGCTCTGGTGGCGGTCATCGAACACCGGCGCGTAGATGCGGGTACGCTCGCCGCGCGCGCGCAATGCATCGGGAAGCACCGCCTCGATCTTGCGCATGGCGCTGGCCGCGCCGTTGGCCAGGCGCGAGCCGGCAAAGGCGCGCGCGAAGCGCGCTCCCACCACCAGCGCCTCCAGTTCCTCGATGCGGAACATCAGCGGTGGCACGTCCGCGCCCTTGCGCAGCATGTAGCCGACGCCCGCCTCGCCCTCGATCGGCACGCCCGAGCGCTGCAGGTCGGCCACGTCCCGGTACACCGTGCGCTGCGACACCTCGAGCATTCGCGCCAACTGCCGCGCGGGCAGCGCGGTGCGCCGCCCGCGCAGGGCGTGGATGATCTGGAACAGGCGATCGGCGCGGCGCATGCACGCATCATCGCGCATGTCGCCGCCCATGGGGATGGCTCATCCGTCCTGGCTGGCCGCCAGCGCCTCGTCCGCCGCATCCGCGCGCTGGATCGCCGGCCGCGAAGTCACGCGATCGACGTATTCACGGAACACCGCACGTTCGGGCACCAGCTTCCAGTCCAGGAACCAGCGCAACGCCATGCCATACAGCACGTCGGCCGCGGTGAAGCGCTCACCCAGGATGCAGGGTCCGGCCTGCAGCTGGGAAGCCAGCATGTCCATGACGCCATCGAACGTTCCATAGCCGCTCCGCATCTGCGGCATCGGCTCGCGCTTGGCCGAATGATCCATCACCGCCGGTTCCAGGCAGGAACCGTAGAACACCATCCAGCGCAGATAAGGTCCGCGCAGCGGGTCACCGATGGGCGGCGCCAGCCCCTTGTCCGGATACAGGTCGGCCAGGTACATCATCACCGCCGGCTGTTCGGTGACCAGGGCCTCGCCATGGCGGATCGCCGGCACCTTGCCCATCGGGTTGATGGCCAGGTATTCAGGATCACGCTGGGTCCCGGCTTTCAGGTTCAGCACATGCATGTCGTAGTCCACGCCCAGCTCCTCGAGCAGGGCGCGGGTGACCGCCGAACGGCTCTGCGGGGCGTGGAAGAAGGTCACATACGGGCGATCGTTCACGGTCGTGCTCCTGGTGGGTGAGGGCTTCAGCATGAACCGGGCCTGCTGACAGCGTGGTGTCAGCAGGCCGAATGGAGCCCGCGCCTTCCTGTGGGCAGCCAAGTCCGCGACAATGGTGGTCTGTTTTCCCGCGGATACTGTCATGAAGAACGTCACATTGACCCAGTTCCTGACCGAGGAAAGGCGGGCCGGGCACGGCAGCACCGACCTGACCCAGCTGCTGGAGGTGGTCGCGCGCGCCTGCAAGCGCATCGGCGTGGCCACCGGCAAGGGCGCGCTCGGCGGCGTGCTCGGCGAAGCGGGCACCGACAACGTGCAGGGCGAGGCGCAGAAGAAGCTCGACGTGCTGTCCAACGAGATCCTGCTCGACGCCAACGCCTGGGGCGGTCACCTGGCGGCTTGCGCCTCGGAGGAGATGGAGCATCCCCAGCCGATCCCCGATGCCTATCCGAAAGGCGGCTACCTTTTGCTGTTCGATCCGCTGGACGGCAGCTCCAACATCGACGTCAACATCTCTGTCGGCACCATCTTCTCGGTGCTCAAGCGTCCCGATGACGCCGGCGTCGAGGCCGCGACCGAGGAATTCCTGCAGCCGGGCAGCCGGCAGGTGGCGGCCGGCTACGTGGTCTACGGTCCCAGCACCTTGCTGGTGCTGACCATCGGCCATGGAACGCATGTGTTCACCCTGGACCGCGAAGTGGGCAGCTTCATCCTGACCCGCCGCGCCGCGACCATCCCCGAGCAGACCTCGGAATTTGCCGTGAACATGTCCAACCGGCGTTTCTGGGAGCCGCCGATGCGGCGCTACGTCGACGACCTCCTCGCCGGCAGGGAAGGCCCGCGCGAGCGCGACTTCAACATGCGCTGGGTGGCCTCGATGGTGGCCGACGTGCACCGCATCCTCACCCGCGGCGGCATCTTCAGCTATCCGCTGGACAGCAAGATCACCGCCCAGGGCGGCAAGCTGCGCCTGATGTACGAGGCCAATCCGATGGCCTTCATCGTCGAGCAGGCCGGCGGCGCGGCCAGCACCGGGCGCGAACGCATCATGGACATCCAGCCCACGACCCTGCATCAACGCGTGCCGGTGTTCCTGGGCTCCCGCCACGAAGTGGAGATGGCCGAGCGCTATCACCGCGATGCCGATCACTGACATGCACCCCGCCCACGACTGGCTCCAGGGCCTGCAACTGCACGGCCTGGCCGCGATCGTCGCCGGCCTGGTCGTGGCGTACCTGATCGTGGCCGAACCGTTTCTCGGTCGCGCGGGGTTTCGTCGCTTCCTGACGGCCGTGCGCGCGGGCGACGATCGCGCGCGCGTGCGCTTCTACCGCCAGTGGACCGTGCAGAGCTGGCTGCTGGCAAGCGCGCTGCTGGCCCTGTCGCTGACCGTGTTCGGCTGGACGCCGGCGCAGCTGGGACTCCGGCTGCCTCGGCTGTCCACGCATGTTCCAACGGGCGTGCTCGTGCCCGTGGGGGTGGGTGCCCTGATCGGCCTGCTGCTCGGCATCGTCATGGCCCGCTACGGCATCAAGCGCCAGCCATCACGCGCGCGCCCGGCGAACAACGCCGATGTGATGCTCATGCTGCCGCGCACCCCGGCCGAACGCCGTGGCTTTGCCCTGCTTGCGGTCACCGCCGGCATCACCGAGGAGGTGGTCTGGCGCGGCATCCTGCTGGCCATCGTCGTCGCGGCCTTTCCGGGCGTGTCCATCGTCCCGCTGGCGGTTGGCATCACGCTGGCCTTCGGTTGGGCGCACCTGTACCAGGGGCCGGCCGGCATCGTCGGCACGGCGTTGCTCGGCGGCATGTTCACCGCCCTGTACCTGCTGAGCGGCAGCCTGCTGCTGCCGATCGTGCTGCATGCCGCGGTCGACCTGCTGGCGATGCTGCGTGCGCCCATGCATCCGGACCCCCATACCTGATCGCGGGTCCAGGACCCGCCGCGCGACGCGCCGCCCACGCCCGTTCCACCCCGCATCCGACCCGCAGCGCTTGACATCCACCCTAGTGTATTGTTGTATTGATACACATGGATGCATCGATCCTCACCATTCAGCCCACGGCGCCGGAGCCGATCTATCGGCAGATCGTCGAGCAGTTGCGCCGGCTGATCGCCGCCGGCCAGATCGGCCCCGGCGAGCGGCTGCCATCGGTGCGTGAGGTGGCCGGCTTCCACGCCATCAACCCGATGACGGTCTCGCGCGCCTATGGCCTGGCCGAGTCGGAAGGCCTGCTCGAGCGCCAGCGCGGCAAGGGCATGGTGGTGGCCACGGGACAGGGGATCGGCCGCACCCCGAACGAACGCATGCAGCTGCTGGAACCGCACCTGCAGCAGACCGCGCGCCAGGCGCGCGAACTGGAGCTGCCCGCGGACACGGTCCTGGCGCGCCTGCACAAACTTCTCGGAGAGTGAACCATGAACGCCGTCATGCCCATGGAAGATCGTGATTTCGCCGCGCCACTGTCGGCGCTCGGCCTCGTGCACAGCTATGAAGGCCGCAACGCGCTGCAGGACGTCAGCCTGTCCCTGCCGCGCGGCAGCGTGCTGGGGCTGATCGGCCGCAATGGCGCCGGCAAGTCGACCCTGATCCGCGCCCTGCTCGGCCTGCTCGAACCGCAGGCCGGCGAGGCGCGCGTGTTCGGCGAACCGGCGCTGCGCCTGTCCGACGCCACCAAGGCTCGCATCGCCTACGTGCCGCAGCAGCCCGAGGGTCTGGCCTGGCTGACCGCCGAGCAGATGTTCGACTACTTTTCGCGCTTCTACCCGCGCTGGGACGCGGCCTTCGTCGAGCGCACCATGCAGCGCTGGCAGCTGCCCGGGAACCGCGTGCTGGCCAAGCTCTCGCCGGGCGAACGCCAGCGTGTGGACCTGGTCCGTGCCCTGGCCTCGCAGCCCGACCTCCTGGTGCTGGACGAACCGGCCGCGGCGCTGGATCCGGTCGCGCGTCGCGACCTGTTGCGCGAAGTGGCCATGCGCGCCGGCGAGGATGGCGGCACGGTGCTGTTCTCCACCCATATCGTTTCCGACCTCGAGCGCGTCGCCTCGGACATTGCCTTCATGCACCAGGGTCGCCTGCTGCTGCATTGCCCGGTGGACGACACCAAGGAACGCTTCGCGCGGCTGTGGCTTCCGGCCGGGCAGAGTGCCGCGGCGCCGCCGCATGCGCTCAGCCACCACCGTCACGATGACGGCAGCCTGAGCGTGGTGGTCGAACGCGACGCCGACGGACGCTGGCCCGAGGCCGCCGGCCTGCCCGGCGCACGCGTCGACGCGCTGGGCCTGGAGGACCTGTTCGTGGAGATCGCAGAATGAATATCCAGGCACTCCAACTGCACGATCTGGTGCCGCCGTCGACACGTCTGTCGCGCCAGCGCATCGCCTTGCTGCTGACCGCCGCGCTGGCCGTGGCGGGATTGGCCAGCGCTCTGTGCGTGGTGCCGGTCTGGCAAATGCTATGCGCCACGCTTCCCGTCCTCGGCCTGCTGCCGGAGTGGATGCGATGAATGCCCGCGCGCTTCTCATCACCCCATGGCGATGCGGTCAGCCTTCATTGCGCTGGGTGTCGACCGCGATGTTGGGTCTGTGCGCGGCCGGAGCCATCGCCTACGGCTGGTTCTCAAGCCAGACGGACTGGGCGGTCACCAGCGCGCTGATCCTGTGCATCGGCCTGATCTATCTGTGGATCTTCCAGTTTCCCAACGCCTTCCTGCTGGCCATGGACGCACGCAACCTGCGCGTGCCCGGCGTCGGCGCCACCGTGGTCGCCAGCCTGGCGCTGTACGCCGTGCTCAGCGTGCTGCCGGCCACGCTGTTGCTGGCCCTTTTCGGCGCCAACGCGCTCAACACCGCCACCATCCTGCTGCTGTGCGTGTTGATCGGCCTGGCCTTTGCCCTGTTGCCGCGCTACCTCGCGGTGTGGATCGGATTCATGCCGGCCGTCAGCACCGGACTGCACCGATACATCACGATCCCGGGACCGGGTTCGGCGGCGTTCCCGCACTGGGCCCTGCCACTGTGCCTGGTCCTGCTGGTGATCGTCGCCATGCGCTGGCGTGGGCTTTTGCGCGCGGAAAATCCCCGCCTGCGGGGGCTGAGCAGCGCCGTGGTGATGCGCTTCCGCCAGCAGCAGGGTGGTTTCAGCAACCTGTGGGGCGACAGCTGCAGCAGCCAGGACAGTGTCCGCAACCGGCCCGACTGGATGCAGTCGGGTGTGGATCTTCGACGGGTCGATCCGGCGCATACGGTGCGCGCGCTGCGCGTGGCCATCGGCAACCTGTACGTGCCGCGCACGCTGGTCGGCCACCTGCGCAACCACGGCCTCAAGGTGCTGGGGTTCCTGCTGCTGTTTCCGCTGATGCTGCTGATCCTCAATGGTGGCGGCGACAGCAACGCGTCCACGGCCCTGAAGGGTTTCTGCATCGGTGTCATCGGCGCACTGGGCGTCTTCGGGCCGTTGATGCTGATCAACATGGGCAGCTACCAGTTGCGCAGTCACTGGAGTCGCCCCAACACCGAACTGCCGCTGTTGGCCCTGCTGCCCGGACTCGGCGCGCGCGATGCGGTCAAGCGCGACCTCCTGCGCGCCACGCTCGGCCTTCCCATGGCCATGCTTGCGGTGCTGCTGGCGTTGGTCCTGGGCGCGGCCTGGAGCCTGGGCCTTCACGGGCTGGACCTGGTCGCCATCGGCATGAGCCAGGCCGGATCGGCCGTGGTCCTGCTGGCGCTGGTGCTGGACGTGATGAGTGGTCACCCGCTGCGTGTCTGGGTGCTTCGCCTGCTGTTCTTCATCCAGGTGCTGCTGGTCACGGCCTCGCTGTTCGTGCCGCTGACCCAGCTGGGCGAACCGGCCATCAGCCGCGCCCCGATACTGGTTCCGCTCACGCTTGCCGCATGGGCCGTGTTCCTGCCCGTGATGGCCCTGCTGGGCTGGCGCGGGTGGCAACGCTGCCGCCGACGCGTGCATGCTTTCCTGCCGCAGGACACGTTTTCGCACTGAGGCCCCTTGCCATGGAACCGATTCCGCTTTACCTGACGGCCGCGCGCACCGCGCGCATCTGGAAGCTGCCGATCGGCCAGGCCCACGCCATCGTCCGCGAGGCCATTCATTCGATTCCCATGCGCCATCAGGCCTGGATCAGCACGGCCTGTCTGGGCGGCCTGCTGCTGTTGCTGGGACTCGCCGATGCGCCATGCGCCGTCACCCGCGGCAGCGCGGGATGGCTGGCCATCCGAGGCGGCGGCATCGTCCTGATGAGCGTGGGCCTGCTGGCGCCGCGACTGCTCGTGCGCCGGACCATCAGGGCCCGGGCCGAAGCCGCGGCCACACTGGATGCGCGCGGTGAGACGACCCGCGAGCGGGCCGTCGCGTTGTCTTCCGGTTCCTGACCCTCGGCGCCGATCACCGGCCCCTGGCAGGTTCAGAACAACTCACCCTGCGGCGAGGCCGCGCGCGGCGGCACGAACTGCGTGGCGTCGAGCTCTAGTGAGCGCGTGGACGCGAACCCATGCCGGCGACAGGCCACCTCGAATCGCCGCTTGAGCACCTGCGCGAACACGCCCTGGCCACGCATGCGGGTACGGAAATCGGCGTCGTACTCGCGCCCGCCGTTCATCTGCCGGACCAGGCTCATCACGTGTTCGGCGCGCTGCGGCACGTGCAGCTCCAGCCACTGGCGGAACAGGGTCTTGAGCTCCCATGGCAGGCGCAGCGTGGTGTAGCCGGCACAGCGCGCGCCGGCCTCGGCCGCGCGCGCCAGCACCGCTTCCATGTCGCGATCGTTGAGCGCGGGGATGATCGGTGCCACCAGCACGCCCACCGGCACCCCGGCCCCGGCCAGGTTGGCGATGGCGCGCAGACGCCGATGCGGCGCGCTGGCGCGTGGCTCCAGCCTGGCCGCCAGCCGGTTGTCCAGCGAATTGACCGACACGAAGACCTGCACCAGTCCGCGTTCGGCCATCGGCGCCAGCAGATCGAGATCACGCTCGACCATGGCGTTCTTGGTCACCAGCGTGCACGGGTGGTGGCAGGCTGCCAATACCTCCAGCGCGGCGCGGGTCAGGCGCAGGCGCTTCTCCACCGGCTGGTAGGGGTCGGTGTTGCTGCCGATGTTGATCGGGTTGACCGCATACCCGGGACGCGCAAGCTCCGCGCGCAACACCTCGGCCAGGTTGCCCTTGGCGCGTATGCGGGTCTCGAAGTCCAGGCCCGGCGACAGGTTCAGGTAGCTGTGCGAAGGCCGCGCGAAGCAATAGATGCAGCCGTGCTCGCAACCCCGGTAGGGGTTCATGGCCTGGGTGAAATGAATGTCCGGCGAGTCGTTGCGGGTGATGACGCTGCGCGCGCGCTCGTCGCTGACCTCGGTGCGCGGACGCGGCGCGTCGACATCCAGCAACGCGCTCTGCCAACCATCGTCCTCGGCCTGGTGGCGCACGCTCTCGAAGCGCCCCTCCGGGTTTGAGGCGGCGCCGCGTCCCTTGATCGCCTGCGGGGCATACGGGTCCAGGTCCATCGACGCAGTGTGGCACCACCGCGTCTCAGTGGCGGCGACGCGCACGCCGTCAGCGATTCAGCGACGCAGCAGAAGTTTCAGCATGCGCTTGAAGCGGGCGCCGTAGGGCGGGTTGAGCAGGCCCACGCCGTTGAATCGTGCCTGGCGGAACACCGGCTTCATCTTGGAGAAGGTGCGAAATCCCGCCTCGCCGTGATACGCGCCCATGCCGGAGGGACCCACGCCGCCGAACGGCAGATGGTGCTGGGCGATGTGGTAAAGCGTGTCGTTGATGCTGACGCCACCGGCCAGTTGGCGTTCCAGCACCGTGCGCTGGACGCTGCGATCCTCCTCGAACAGATACAGCGCCAGCGGATGCGGATGGGCATCGACGAAGGCCAGCGCCTGGTCCAGGTCGTCGTAGGGCACCAGCGGCAGCAGCGGGCCGAAGATCTCCTCGCGCATGACCGTGCTGTCCATCGCGACATCGGTCAGGACCGTCGGCGGCAGCATGCGCGATCCCGGACGCTCGTCGGCAGCCAGCGCGTGGGCCGTGGCGCCTTCGCGCACGGCCTGGTCGCGCCATTCGAGAAGCCGCTCGTGCTGCCGCGCGTTGATGATGCTGGCGTACTGACCGTCGCGGGCGTAATCCGGGTACATGCGCGCGAACACGCGTTCGGCCTCGGCGATGAAGGCCGCCTGCTGCGCGCGCGGCAGCAGCACATAGTCGGGGGCGATGCAGGTCTGCCCTGCGTTCACGCACTTGCCGTAGATGATGCGCTCGACGGCATGCCCGAAGCGCGCGCCCGGACCGATGATGGCCGGCGACTTGCCGCCCAGCTCCAGGGTCACCGGGGTGAGGTTGTCCGCCGCCGCGCGCATCACGTGCCGGCCGACGGCGGTGGATCCGGTGAACAGCAGGTGGTCGAAGGGCAGCGCCGAGAACGCGCGCGCCACCTCGGCGTCGCCGTTGACCACGCTGACCTCGCCCTCGGGAAAGTGCTCGGCCACCAGCCGCGCGAACAGCGCCGAGAAGTTCGGCGTGTACTCGCTCATCTTCACCATCACCCGGTTGCCGGCGGCCAGTGCGTCGCTGATCGGCCCCACCGCCAGGTACAGCGGGTAGTTCCACGGCACGATCACGCCCACCACGCCGACCGGCTGCGGCACCAGCTCGGTGCGCGCGGGCAGGAACCAGAATCCGGCGAACTGTCGCCGCGGCCGCATCCAGCGACGCCCGTGGCCGAGCGCGTGGTCGATGCCCTGCAGCGACGGAAACAGCTCCAGGAGGCGGGTTTCCTCCACCGGGCGGCAGCCGAAGTCCTGCGCGATCGTCGCGCAGATCGCATCCTCGTTGCGCATCAGCATGGCGCGCAGCGCGCGCAGCCGGCGGGCCCGTTCGGGCCACGCCGGGAAGGGCTCCCTGCGGTGCGCGGCGCGCTGCTTTTGCAGCACGGACTGCAGCGGGAAGTCGGACGGTGTCGGGGTGGCCATGGCGTCGCGTTCCGGCGGAGGCATGCCGTCAGTATTTCACGCTCAGCTCCAGGCCGTACATGCGCGGCGGCGTGATGCTGGCGAACGGCGTGCCGAACACGCTGGTGCTGATGTTGTTGACCCCGGTCACGTAGCGACGGTTGAACAGGTTGTTGACGTAGAACGCCGCGCCCCAGCGACCGCCGCGCGAGGTCCAGCCCAGTCGCGCATCGGTGCGTTCGATCGACTTGCCGGTACTGAAGTTGGGGCTGACCTGGCAGGTGCCCTGCAGCTTCGAATCGCGGTTGCAACGCGACTTGCCGCGATAGGCATGGTCGATGTTCAGCATCACGTGTCCGTGCTGCAATGCCCACGTGTACTGCATGCCGACGGAGAACGACAGCTTGGGCACGCCGGTGGGCTGACCGGAAAGGTCCGCTCCGGACGGCGCGGTCTTGTTGCCGTAGCGCGCATCGATATACGACGCGCTGGCATTCAGACGCATCGCCGTGGTGGGCTGCCATTGCGTTTCCAGATCCAGGCCGGTGGCTTTCTCGTCGCTGGAATCGACCAGGTAGCGCGGCACCCCGGACCCGGAGGTGTTCGGATCCAGGGTCAGCGACTGCAGGTTCGAGTAGCGGTAGTGGAAGACCGAGGCGTTGAGCACCAGGTGCTGCGCGGGGAAGATGCTCTTGACGCCGGCCTCGGCATTCCACACCCGCTCGGGCGCGAAGTTCGAGCCGATCTGCACGCTGTTGTAGCCGCCGGCCTTGTAGCCCTTGGCGATCGACACGAAGCCCATCACGTTGGGCGTGAAGTGGTCGTCCAGCACCACGCGCGGGCTGAAATCGTTCCAGTGGTTGCGCGCGGCGACCGGAATGCCGACCGCGTCGGTGAAGATCAGGTTCTGGCGGAAATCGCTGGGGCTGACGCCGGCCAGCGCCAGCAGGCCCATGTTGTCGAGGGCGTCGATGGTCTGGTCCAGCGCCGGCGCCGAACGCGGCGGGTTGTACCAGGAGAAGCGCTTGTCGTCCCGCGTGAACCGCGCGCCGGTGGTCAGGTTGATGTGGTCGTTGAGATGCCAGATCACGTCGCCGTACACGGCATAGGACGTGTAGCGCCCGTGATTCTGGATCTGCTCGTCCCAGGGGTCGCCGAGCAGGGTGTAGGGCAGATTGAACAGCTTCAGCAGCGAATCGAAGTAGTGGTAGATGGTGCCATCGGGCGTGCCGGTCGGGATGCCGAGGTTGAGCGCCAGCGTGTCGATGGCGTCGGTGTAGGTGTTGGTCTGGCTGACCTGGCGCGCGTCTTCCTTGTACCAGCTGACGCCGCCCACCCAGTCGGCACTGGAGGTGTTGCCGGACAGCTTGAACTCCTGGTACCAGCTGCGGTTGTGCTCGATGTTGGTGGTGTCGAGGTAGGTGACGATGTGGTTGGTGCCGTCGTAGTCGCCGCGGTTGAAGGTGTTGAAGCGGCGGAACGCGGTGATCGACGTCAGGCTCGCGCCGTCCATGTAATGGTCGACGTGCAGGGTGACGCCATCGAAGCGCCGCTTCTCGGCACCACCGACCGCGTCGTTGTACAGCGGCGCGTGCAACGGGTCGAGGTAGTTGGCGGGCTGGGCCGGAAACGGCGCGCGCTGCTGCGTGTTGCTGGACAGCGGGACCAGTCCGAAGGAAGGTTCGGGCGGCTGGTTCAGTCGCTCGTGCTCCCAGGTCAGCAGTGCCTGCGTGCCGTCGCTGATGTTCCACTGCCAGGCCAGGCGCGAACCCCAGTCGTCGTTCTTGCCGTAGTGCCGGCCGGTGGCCGCATCACGCACCCAGCCATCGCTCTGGTTGTCGACCACGTTGAGGCGGAACGCCATGTCCTTGCCGGCCGGGACGTTCAGCAGGGCATCGGCATAGCGTTCGCCATAGTTGCCCAGGCGTACCCGGGCGCGCGCCTCGAAGTGATCTGATGGCCGGTTGGTGACGATGGAGATCGCGCCCGCCGCCGCATTGCGGCCGAACAGGGTGCCCTGCGGGCCCTTGAGCACCTCGATGCGCTTGACGTCGTTGAAGGCCAGCAACGCGCCGCCCGAGCGCGCGGCGTACACGCCGTCGATGTAGACGCCGACCGCGGCATCGGTGCCGACGCCGAAGCCACTGCCGCCGATGCCGCGTATCTGGTAGCTGGGCTGGGTCGGTTGGCTGGCGCCGACCACCAGGCCGGGCACGAACACGTCCATCTTGCTGATGTCGGTGGCGGCATGCGATTCGATGCTGGCGGCATCGACGATCTGCACCGCGATGGGTACGTCCTCGACCTCCTGCTTGCGGCTCTGCGAGGTCACCACCATCGACGCCAGTTCGGTGACTTTCCTCGGCGGCGGCGATTGTCTTATCGTCCTTGCCGTCCTTGGCGGTCTTCGGGACGGTCTGCGCCGATTGCGGCAGGTTCCCCGCCGCTGGCGCGGGATCGGCCGTCGTCGCGGCCAGTGCGCCCGCCCCCAGTGTCAGTGCTCCGCCGGCCAGCAGGATGCGGGCGATGTCGCGAGCCAGTCGTTGTTCGATTCGACGCATGTGTCCCCCTCATGCACGTCGGCGTTCATGGCGCCGCGTTTTCGTCATGGATGATCTTGCATTGTCCCTTCATCGACGCGATCCAGTCGCGGATCAGCGCCGCCCCCTTGCGATCGTGCGTGGTGCGTCCCAGCTCCGGCATCATCACGCCGACTTCGGTCGATGATCAGGCGATGCAGCATGATCGACTGCATCCGGTTGCCCCGGCACGATGTCGAACAGGCGGTTGCCGGTCGCACGTCCCGCCGCCACCGGTGTCTTGCACAGGCCCGTGTTGGTGCCGAACGGGCGGAACGTGTTCAGCCACAACGCCGTGTAGTTGGCCTCGCCGTGCGGGTTGTGGCAGTAGGCGCAATTGGCGTCGAGGTAGGAACGCGCGCGCGCGTCGATGCTCTTGCTGGTGTCGGTCCAGGACACGTTGCTGGGTATCTCGACCGGTTTCGGCGCGCCCTCCAGATAGCCGATGCGCGTCCAGTGCACCAGCTGGTTCTCGCGTCCGGTGGCGTAATCGAAGTCGCGGTTGAGATGCCGCGCCTTGGGCCCGATCGGTGTGATGAAGCGGGCCGAGGCGTCATCGTTGGCGCCCTCGGTGTAGTTGTGGCAGATCGCGCACTGGCTGGTGTCGGGCACCACGTAGGTGAAGTTCTCGCGCGCGCCGTCGTCGTCGACCAGGACCAGCTTCTCGGCCGCGCCGATGCGCGACAGCGTGGCCTGGGTCTGCTCCGCGTTCCATACATACGGCAGGCCGACCCAGCCATCCTTGCGGTGAACCAGCAGACGCGTCTCGACCAGGTGCACGCGGCTCAGGTCCAGGCCCTTGCCCGGCACGAAGTTGCCCAGTGTCTCGTAGGTGCGCCGCACGTCCGTGGCGTTGCGTTCGCCGCCCTTCGGCAACGGGTAATAGAAGGTCTTGCTGATGATGGTGCCGACCGGGAAATCGAACGACTCATGCGGCTCGTAACGTGCCGACACGCCCCTTGGGCATCCACACCGTGCGGAGCTTGTGCGCGTAGTCGGAGAACAGCTTGGTGTTGACGGCGTAGGGCACCACGCCCTGGTTCAGCACCAGGCGATCGCCGCGTACTTCGACCACGTGCCAGTCGGCGAGCGTCCCGTGGATTGCCGTCGGCGTGGAAGGCCACCGGCGGCATCCCGCGCTGACAGGCCGCCGAGCATCACCAGGCCGACCGCCAGGCCCAGACGCGTGACAGGAATTTCCTCAACCTCATGCGCGGGGTGCCCCCGCCAGGTCGAGCTTCACCGGCGGCAACGGATCCAGCGTGCAGCGGAAGCGCTTGTCGTCGGTGTTGGGGTTCTTGAAGCCGTTCGGGCCGTCGGCATTGAGCACGCCCACGTGGGGGTCGGGCACGCAGATGCGGTCGGCCGGCGGCGGCAGCCCATCCGCGCCCACGTCCTTGGGATCGGCATAGCCGTCCCACAGCACGTCCGGGAAGCGGCCGCCGAGGCCGAACATCGACACCTTCAGCGTCTTCAGCTTCAGCCCGTCCGGCGCATCGCCGCCACCCTTGAAGCGGTTGTCGTGGATGTAGATGCCCTTCGGATACGGGTTGTAATTGGGATTGACGCCCGGCTTGCTGTAGTAGTTGGTCGAGAAGTAGCTGGAAACGATGACGTTGGCGGTGTTGTTGTCGGCGATGTCGTTGTCGAACACTTCCACCTTGTCATTGGAATTGATCACCACGCCCGACCCCGCCGGCACGCTGGCCACCGCGGTGCCCTTGGCGCCGAAATTGGACTGGTTGTTCTTCACCACCGTGTTCTTGAACACCCGCGTGCCGTGGCCGTCCTGCACCAGGTTGGGCATGTTGAACACCAGGATGCCACCGGTGTTGTCGGTGGCCGTGTTGCCGTAGACATCGGCGTGGATCGAGTTCTCGATCTCGATCCCGGCCACGTTCTGCGACACCTTGCAGTTGCGCACGATGATGTTCTTCGACTGGCCCACGTAGATGCCCGAATCGGAGGCACCGATGGCCACCGAATCCTCGATCAGCAGATTCTCGGTTCGGATCGGATACAGGCCGTAGGCTCCGTTGCTGGAACTGGGGCCGTTGGTCCAGGCCACGCGCACCCCGCGGATGACGATGTTCTTGCCCTGCTTGATCTTCAGGGCGTCACCCATGGTGTCCTCGATGGACAGGTTCTCGATGGTGAAGTCGCTGGCGTTCACCAGCAGGCCCTGCGGGCCGCTGACCATGCCCTTGAACGAGAGCACGGTCTTGTCCATGCCGGCGCCGCGTATGGTCACGCCGCTGGTGCGCAGCGCCAGGCCGCGGGTCAGGTGGTAGTGCCCGGCCGGAATATCGATCACCGAGCCCGGCTTGGCGTCGAGCAATTGCTCCTGCAGTTTCTGCTCGAAACGGGCATCGGCCTGCGTGGCCTGAGGCGTCGGTGACTTGCCGCCGTTGCAGGCGGTCAGAAGCACGGCCATGGCGGCCATCGTGAACAACATGCGTTTCATGTATCTCCCCCATTGAAACCGCGGGTGACGGCGTCCTCACCCGGAGTGTCCATTACTTTTCTTCATTCGGCGCTGGCGTGGTAGGGCCAGAGCGTCATCGAGGGGGGGCATCGCGGCCAACATGCGTCGACGTATGGAGCGTCCTCAGCGCCCGGGGCGCCATGCCCGTCCAGCGCTTGAAGGCGCGGCGGAATTCCCGCGCATCGGAAAATCCCACCGCGCCGGCCACTTCCATGATCGACAACGCGCTGCCGCGCAGCAGTTCCAGGGCGCGCTCGGTGCGCACCTGGTCGTGGATTTCGCGGAAGGCCCGGCCGGCTTCCGCCAAGCGACGCCGCAGGGAGCGCTCGCTCAGGTGCAGGGCCTCGGCGATATCGCCGATACGCGGCTGCCTTTCCAGCTGGGCACGCAGCTGGCGCTCGACCGCCACGACGATTTCCTGGCTGGCGCTGGCCTGCGCGTTGCGCAATTGCGCACGGCACAGTTCCAGGGCCTGGCGGGCGGCCAACGGGTTGTGCCCCGCCAGTGGTGTCTGCAGCCAGTGCGCGTCGATCACGGCCCGGTTGGTCGCGGCGGAGAATTGCACCGGGCATCCCAGGATGTGGGTGTACATCCACGCATACTCGGGCGCGCGATAGGTCAACTCCACCCGCTGCAGCGTGAACTGCGGTCCGACCATTTCGCGCGCCACCATCAACGCACTGGCGATGATTTCCTCGCACAGGAACGGCTGCAGCTGCGGATCGTCGAAACGCGGCCACAACACCAGCGCGACGCGCCCCGGCTCGACACTCTCGAATCCCATGTCCAGCAGCGATCCACTGACCTCGTGGTTTTCGATGCCCAGTCGCATGGCCTCGCCGAAACTCGATGCGGTCATCATCAGCAGGCCCAGCAGGCCGAACGCGCCCATCGTCTCGCCACTGCCCACCACCAGGCCCAGGCCGGGTTCGTCGAAATCCTCCAGCGCGCGCAACAGGACGCTCCGCGCCTGCCGGTAGGACAACTTCATGTGTGGATCCAGGAGCTGTTCCCGGGTCAGGCCCAGGCCGGCAAACCAGGCACGGGTGTTCAGGCCCCGCAGGTCCGCCAGGTGCAGCACGTGAACCAGCACGTTGGGCGGTATCACGGTGGCGGTCTGCCGCGTGATATCGGGGTGTTGCCGGGACTGGCGACTGCTCATCAGAGGCCAAGATACTGCAAGTGAAAGGGTGCCAACACATGCCGATAGTCTCGTCCCGGCCCCGCGTCCACTCCCGGCCGCGGGCGCTGCGGACCGGCCTCATTCCACGCTCCGGCTCGTCTTGGGCCGCCTGCTCATGCGGTCCCGGAACCCGCCCCTTCATGCGCTGATGATCGGGCGTCGGCACTGCACCACCACCGGTCCCTGCAAGATGTGTCGCCGGCATGGTCACGACGCATGACGCCCATGCCATGTCCCCCGGCCTGTGCGGGTCGGCGGATCGCCCATGTGCTCCTCTGACGCTACACTTCTTGACATCGCCTGCCCGCTTCCCGCGCAGGCCCGCCCGTTGCGTGACAGGAGACCTTCATGTCCGAGCTGCATCCGGTGCCACCCGAATTTGCCGCCTCCGCCGGTATCGACCGCGACAGCTATGCACAGCGCTATGCCACGTCGGTTCGCGATCCGGAGGCTTTCTGGGCCGAGGTCGCCCATCGCCTTGACTGGATCACGCCGCCGACGCGCATCAAGGATGTCAGCTACGCCCGCGATGACCTGCGCATCCGCTGGTACGAGGACGGCGTGCTCAATGTCGCCGCCAACTGCCTGGACCGGCATCTCGCCGAGCGCGGCGACAAGACCGCCATCATCTTCGAGGGCGACGAGCCGGATGATGACCGTCACATCACCTATCGCCAGTTGCACGACGAGGTGTGCCGCTTCGCCAATGCCCTGCGCCATCTCGGCGTCGGCCGGGGCGACCGCGTCGCGCTGTACATGCCCATGGTGCCCGAGGCCGCCGTGGCCATGCTGGCCTGCGCGCGCATCGGTGCCATCCACTCGGTGGTGTTCGGAGGCTTTTCGCCGGACGCCCTGGCCGGACGCATCGCCGATTCGCAGTGCAAGCTGGTCATCACCGCCGACGAGGGGGTGCGCGGCGGCCGCAAGATTCCGCTCAAGGCCAATGTCGACGCCGCCCTGCAGCGCGAGGGCACGCGTTGCGTGGAGACCGTTGTCGTGGTGCAGCGCACCGGCGCGGGCGTGAACATGCAGTCGCCACGCGATCGCTGGTATCACACCCTGATCGACGGCCAGTCCACGGATTGTCCGGTGGAACCGATGAACGCCGAGGACCCGCTGTTCATCCTTTACACGTCAGGCTCGACCGGCAAGCCCAAGGGCGTGCTGCACACCAGCGGCGGCTATCTTGTGTACGCCAGCTATACCCATGAGTGCGTGTTCGATCTCAAGGAGAGCGACATCTTCTGGTGCAGTGCCGACGTCGGATGGATCACCGGCCACAGCTACGTGGTCTACGGCCCCCTGGCCAACGGCGCCACCACGCTGATGTTCGAGGGCGTGCCCACCTATCCCGACGCCAGCCGCTTCTGGCGGGTGATCGACAAGCACCAGGTCACGCTGTTCTACACCGCCCCGACGGCCATCCGTGCGCTGATGCGCGAGGGCGACGCCCCGGTCACGCAAACCTCGCGGCGCAGCCTGCGCGTGCTCGGCTCGGTCGGCGAGCCGATCAATCCCGAAGCCTGGGAGTGGTACTACCGCGTGGTCGGCGACAGCCGCTGTCCTATCGTCGACACCTGGTGGCAGACCGAGACCGGCGGCATCATGATCAGCCCGCTGCCCGGCGCCACCGACCTCAAGCCGGGTTCGGCCACCACCCCCTTCTTCGGCATCGTACCCGCGGTGGTCGACGCCGAGGGCCAGCCCCTGGACGGTGCCTGCGAGGGCAATCTCGTCATCACCGATTCCTGGCCAGGTCAGATGCGCACCATCTATGGTGACCATCAGCGCTTCATCGACACCTACTTCAGTACCTATCCCGGCTGCTATTTCACCGGCGACGGCGTGCGTCGCGATGCCGACGGCTACTACTGGATCACCGGACGCGTCGATGACGTGATCAATGTCAGCGGCCATCGTATCGGCACCGCCGAGGTGGAGAGTGCTCTGGTGGCCCATCCGAAGGTGGCCGAAGCCGCCGTCGTCGGGTGCCCGGACGCCATCAAGGGCCAGGGTATCTACGCCTATGTGACACCCATCGCCGGGGTCCAGCCTGACGACGCCCTGCGCGAGGAACTGGTCGGCTGGGTGCGTCAACAGATCGGCCCCATTGCCAAGCCCGACCACCTGCAGTGGGCCGACGCCCTGCCCAAGACCCGGTCGGGCAAGATCATGCGCCGGATCCTGCGCAAGATCGCCGAGAACCAGCCCGATGCGCTGGGCGATACCTCCACGCTTGCCGATCCGTCGGTGGTCGAGACCCTGGTGCGTGAACGACTCTCGCAGTAACGTCCCCGCGGTCGCCTTCACGACCGCGGACCCGGCCGCCATGGCTGCTCGTCTGGACATTGGCGGGATCCATGTCTGGCGCATGCGCTACGCCCGCCATGAGGGACGCGAGCCCTTCCGCGCGTTGCTCGGCCTGTATCTGGGCCGGCCTGCCGATGCCGTGCATTTCGTCGAAGGTGCCCATGGACGTCCGGGCTTGCGCGATCGTGCGGCCAACCTCGATTTCAACTGGTCGCACAGCGGCGACGCCGCGTGCATGGCCATCGCTCGCGCGCTTCCCGAACTGGGCATCGACATGGAAGCTGCGCGCGCGCGTCCGCGCGCGCTTGAACTCGCGCGGCGGTTCTTCCATCCCGATGAGGCCGCACAACTGGCCTCACTGCCCGTCGACCAGGTCCAGTCTGCGTTTCTGCGCCTGTGGACCGCCAAGGAAGCCGTGCTCAAGGCCCTTGGCCAGGGTGTGCGCTACGGCCTCGACCGGGTCCCGTTTGACCTGCACCAGGGCGTCCCCACACCCGCCGTCTTCGACGGCCCCGCCGGCCCCGGCGATGCCTGGAACCTGCAGATGCACGAGGACTCCAGCGGCCGGATATGCCTGGCCTGGCGCGGCGTTCCACGGCATGTCCAGTGGTTTGTGCACTGATCGACCCGTTCTGCGGAACTTTCCGCGTCCTTCCCGGGTCCATTTCTGTGCAATGCAGGCCCATGCCTGCATCGTGGCCTGTCGATCACAGGGTGTGATCCGACTTCTTATCTCTCTGGTTTCCCCTCTTTTGACGCGCGTGCCGCCCGGCATGCGCGTTTTTTTATCCGCGCGCACGGCTTCTGTCCACGCGGGTTCGGATTGACGTAAAGTAATGTGCCCTCGCGCACGGGCCTGGCTATGACCGTTCTCAGCGTCAATCTCAACAAGATCGCCGTGCTGCGCAACTCGCGAGGCCATGACCAACCCGACCTGGCCACCGCGGCCCGCGTCTGCATGGATGCCGGATGCGGCGGGATCACCGTCCACCCGCGTCCGGACATGCGGCATATCCGTCCCGACGATGTCCGTCAGCTGGCCGCCCAGACCCGCGGGCGGGTCGAATTCAACATCGAGGGCAACCCGTTTGCCGGCGCACGCGATGGCTATCCCGGGTTTCTCCAACTGGTCCGCGAGACCCGGCCGGACCAGGTCACCCTGGTTCCCGATGCGGATGGCCAACTGACGTCCGACCACGGCTTCGACCTGTTGCGTGATCTCGATAGCCTGGGTCCGGCCATCGCCACGATCCTCGAGACCGGGGCGCGGGTCAGTCTGTTCGTCGATGCCGGCCACGACAATGACGAGGCGTTCAAGGCCGCGGCCCGGGCCGGCGTCGCGCGCATCGAGATCTATACCGGACCCTACGCCGAAGCCTTTGCCTCTGGCAGACCGCAGACGGCGCTTGAAACGTGTGCCCAGACCGCGCGTCGCGCCTATGCCGCGGGTCTCGCGGTCAATGCCGGGCACGACCTGAGCCAGAAGAACCTCGGGGCCTTCAAACAGGCGATCCCCGGTCTGGCCGAGGTCTCCATCGGCCATGCGCTGATCTGCGAATCGCTCTATGCCGGCCTCGACAGCACGGTGCGTGCCTACCTGGACATCCTGAGCTGACGCAACCACCAGGACCCTGGACAAAAAAACGGGCGCCGTGGGCGCCCGTTCCGTTTCTCGCTTGCTTGTATACGGTTGTTACTGCAGGTCGGCGTCCTGGAAGCCGATCTTCTGCATGCCCACGCTCTTGGCGTCGGCCAGGACCTTGGCGAAGACCTCGTAGGACGTCTGGTCGTTGACCTCGATCTGCAGTTCAGGCTGCTTGTCCACGGCCTTGCTGCCGTAGACGCCCAGCTGCAGCTTCAGGCCTGCCTCGCTGATCGGCACCTGGTTCAGGTACAACGAACCGTTGGCCTGGATGTTCAACTGCAACGGCTCCGGCGGCGGCTCCGGCGGCGGCGGCGTGGTCGTCGGCTGCGGCAGATCGATATTGATGCGATGCGTCAGCATCGGCGCCGACATCATGAAGATGATCAGCAGAACCAGCATCACGTCCACGAGGGGCGTGACGTTGATTTCCGACATTGCGCTCGAACCCGAGTTGGAGCTGAAAGCCATCTTGCGGTCCTCCGACGCGGCAGGCCGGTTGGCCTGCATGTATCCGGTCGTGGCGTCACCGGATCGCGTCTTGTCGTGTGTTGCTTGTTTTCAATCCGCGGATGCGGCGCGCATCACGCGCCGCGTCCGCGACAGGCCGTGCCGTTGCGGGCGATCAGCCGCCCTTGCCGGTCGAGATGAAGGCGATGTGCACCATGCCGTTTTCCTTGGCGGTCTTCAGCACGTCCTTGATGACCTGGACCTTCAGCGACTTGTCGGCACGGATCTGAATTTCCGGCTGCGGACTCTGCGAGGCCTGGACCTTCAGCTTGCTGATCAATTCACCGCGCGTCACCTTGGCGTCGTTCCAGTACATCTCGCCGTTGGCCTTGATCGCCAGGTCGACCGGCTTGATGTTCTTCTTGATCACGATCTTCGGATTGGCATCCGGCACCTTGACCTTGATCTTGTGAGTGAGCAGCGGTGCCGTGATCATGAAGATGATCAGCAGAACCAGCATCACGTCCACGAGGGGCGTGACGTTGATTTCCGACATCATGCCGCCGTCATTGCCTCCGGCGCTCATCGCCATGGTTCAGTCCTCCGCTGCTTACTTCTTGGCCTGCGGCGCATCCACGCGCGCACCGGTCGCGAAGAAGTCATGCAGGTCATGAGCGAACTCGTCGAACTGGGCGTAGGTCAGGCGATTCGAACGGGTGAAGAAGTTGTAGGCGAGCACGGCCGGGATGGCGGTGAACAGACCGATGGCGGTCATGATCAGCGCCTCGCCCACCGGGCCGGCGACCACGGTGATCGAGCTCTCGCCGCTGGCGCCGATGCCGATCAGGGCGTTGTAGATGCCCCACACGGTACCGAGCAGACCGACGAATGGCGCGGACGAACCGACCGTCGCGAGCAGGGTCATGCCGCCTTCCAGACGCAGGCTCTCACGGGCCACGGCCTGGCGCAGGGCACGGTCGATGAATTCCGAGCGGTTCAACGACTCGGCCAGGCGGCCGCCGTCCGAACGCTGATGGTGGGCAGCGGCCGAAGCGCAGTCCAGGGCGATCTTGGAGAACGGCTCCGACTTCGGCTGGGCCTCCATCTCGCGGATGGATTCCTGCGCGGACGGATTGTTCCAGAACGCAGCGATGACGGCATCGGCACGCGAACGGACCATCGAGTTGCGGATGAAGTTCGCGACGATGAAGTACCAGGACAGAAGCGACATCACCAACAAAGTGATGAACACGATCCAGCCCAGTGCATCGAAATTGTGGATCAGGTTGCCAAAGCCCATCTGCGCCATGGCATGGGCGTTGCTGTCGCCTCCCATGGGCGGCTGCGGTGCGTCAGCCGGGGAAGTCGGAGTGGTCTGTAGAAACATAACGCTACCTTTGAAAATCAAGCGAGAATTTGCTGTGGAAACGGAAAAGTGACTAGGGCTCAGTAGCTTCCCAGGTTGAATGCGATCGGAATCTTTGCCCAACCTTCGTACGGTACACCATTGCGCGTGCCTGGATTGAACTTCCAGCGCTTCGCTGCCTGCAGGGCTGCACGATCCAGTTCGTGGTAGCCACTGGACTGATCGACCTTCACTTCCTTGGGCGAACCGTCCACGCCCACCAGGACCAGCAGAACCACCGTGCCTTCATGGTGCAGGCGCTTGGCCTGCATCGGGTACGGAATCGGATGCTGCTGCCGGTAGGACAGGTCCGAGCTCGGCTGCACGATCGTCGGCGGCGGCGGCGGCGACGGCGGAGCCGGCGGCGAAGACACGGCCATCGGCGACGGCTCGTTGACCGGCGGCGGCGGGGTCGGCGGCGGCGGAGTCGGCGGCAGCTTGACCTGCTTGATGGTCTTCGGCGGCGGAATCTTGGGCGGCTGCGGCGGCGGCGGCGGCGGCGGCGGGGGCGGCGGGGGCGGCTCGATGAAGGTCACCTTCACCACCTTGTCCTGGGCCTGGTCCTTCTTCGTCGGCGGGGAGGCCGGCGCGGCCAGCAGCAGCAGAGCGAAGCTGTGCAGGGCAACGGACACCGCAATGGCCCAGGTGCGTCTCCAGTTGAACGCTTCGTGGCCGGTGTTGTCAGTCTGTGATGCCATCAGTTAATTGCTGAATCCAACAGAATTTGTTGTCCACCCGTATGGGGTGACGCGGCGTTGTGTCGTAGCGTCACCCCATCCGTGGAGCGGAAGTTATCCAAGGTACACTAGCGAAGCGAGTTTGTATAGCCCCGGTTCATGTATGGAAAACCCTAATTATTTCATGGTGTTGACGGACTTTAGCGTCCTGCTTTTTTGAGCCAAGCCTGAGCCTTGGCGCGCGTGGTCGGATCCTTCTCCGCCTTGCGCATCGCGGCGACGGCGGCGCTCTGGTTGTGCATGGCCTGTTCGGCCTTGGCGATGATCATGTACGCCTGGCCCGGGTGCTTCAGCCCGCGCTTGATGGCCGTGCGCGCATGGCTGCGCGCGGCCGAGTGCCGGCGCTCCGAACCCAGCAGGCTCGCCACCTGCAGATCCATCTGTCCGTCGGGCGCCGTCTTGGCGGCGGCCTCGTACTCGGTGATGGCCTGTTTCAGGCGGTCCGTGTAGAAGTAGGCATCGCCCATGATGCGATGGCTCTCGAAGCCGGGCTTGACCACGCCCTTGGCCTCGCCCTCCTTGAGCACGGCCAGCGCGGCCTCGCTGTCGGGCTTGGCGTTGTCGGCCCTCTGCGCCTTCATCATGTGCAGCTTGGCCAGCGTGATGTAGTCGTTGCTCTCCTTCAGCTGGCCCTTGGCATTGGCCTTGTCGAGCAACTGGATGGCCTCATCGTACTGGTGCGCGCCCACCAGCACGGTGATCGCGTTGTGCAGGGTTGTCATGTCGTCGGGGTTCTTGGCCAGCTGTGCCTTGGCGGCCGCGACAGCCTGGGAGGTATCACCGGTCTCCGCATAGCTGGCGGCAAGCACCTGGTTCCACACCGGCTTGGGCTTGTCGGTCATCGAGATCGCCTTCTTGGTCGCGGCGATCGCCTTGTCGTACTGGCCGAGTTTGTAATAGTCGATACCTTCCAGGCCATAGGAATCGGCGGTTTCCAGCTTGCCGTCCTTGCGCCATGCGGCCACCGTGTCCAGTGATTTCTGGAAATCACCGTCGTTCTGGTACAGCCCCGCCAGTTCGAACTGCAGATCGAAATAGGTGTCATTGGGCAGGTAGCCGATCTTCAGCGCCTCCTGCAGGTGCGCGATGGCCGTCTTCACGTCGCCCTGGTTGAGGGCGAGCACGGTCAGGTACTGGTTGGCCATCGCCTGCACGTACTTGTTCTTGGTCTTGGAGCCATCGGCAAAGGGCTCGAGAATGCTCTTGGCCTTGGCCATGTCCTTCGCACCGATGGCCTTGGCGGCTTCCGTGAGCTTGTCCGATTCGTCCGGCGATCCGCCCTGCATGTCCTTCGGTGCCTGGCGGGTCGTATTCGGGTACTTGGCTTGCTTCTTGTCTCCATGCCCCGCGGCCATGGCCGTGCTCGTGCCGGCCAGCAGCAACAGCGCCACGGCAGCGCTCAACAGCATTTTCGAAAACGATCCGAACTTCATCGTCCACCTCATTTGATTGCAGGGGCAGCGCTTTCTCGCGCAGTTAAGGCATCAAGAGTACCTGTTCATCTGTCGATGACTCAAGTCGCCCGTGGTACACCGGAGATACGCCAGCGTATTGATTTTACTTAATTTTTACATCGCCCACGTTTTCACCTTGCCATCCCGGCAATGAACGGTGGGCAAATCGTTCCCTGCGATCAGATGTCGAGATTGGCCACGCGCAGTGCGTTGGTCTCGATGAATTCGCGGCGTGGCTCCACGGCCTCCCCCATCAGCATGGAGAACATCTGGTCGGCCGCCACGGCGTCCTCGATGCCGACCTGCAGCATGCGTCGGGTATCCGGATTGACCGTGGTCTCCCACAGCTGCTCGGGGTTCATTTCACCGAGGCCCTTGAAGCGCTGGATGTTGCGGCCCTTCTTGGCTTCGCCGAGCAACCATTCGCGCGCCTCGCTGAATTGCGTGATGCCACGCGAGGCGTTGCCGCGGCGTGCCTCTGCGCCCGCCTGCACCAGGCCGTGCAGCGCCCGGGCCGCGTTGAGGATGGGCCGGTACTCGGCACTGGAGAAGAACGGTTGCGCCAGCATCCAGGTGTGCTCCAGGCCGTGCTGGTTGCGCACCACCTCGATCGCCGCGGGCTGGTCGCCGCTGGCCGGGTGATAGGCAAAGCGGAACGTGGGCTTGCCCAGGCCACTGGCCGCCAGGCGGCCCGCCAACCCGGCCAGCCAGGACTCGATGGCCGACGGCTCTTCCCACAGGGCCGGTTCCAGCGGCGCATGCTCGAGCATGGCCGTCCACACCAGGGCATCGCAGCGTGCATTGAGACGATCGACCTGGGTCAGCGCGCCCTGGTAATCGCGCAGCAGGGTTTCCAGCGCCTCGCCACTGATCGGCGGCGCGTCCGTGCTGTACAGCAATTCGGCCCCTTCCACGGCGTTGGAGATCAGGTAAGCGTTCAGCGCCGCGTCGTCCTTGAGGTACAGCTCGTTCTTGCCCTGCTTGATCTTGTACAGCGGCGGCAGGCCGATGTAGACGTGGCCGCGCTCGATCAACTCGGGCATCTGCCGGTAGAAGAAGGTCAGCAGCAGCGTGCGGATGTGCGAGCCATCGACGTCCGCGTCGGTCATGATGATGATCGAGTGATAGCGCAGCTTGTCGGGGTTGTACTCGTCCTTGCCGATGCCCGTGCCCAGCGCGGTGATCAGGGTGCCGACCTCGGCCGAGGACAGCATCTTGTCGAAACGCGCCTTCTCGACGTTGAGGATCTTGCCCTTCAGCGGCAGAACCGCCTGCGTCTTGCGGTTGCGGCCCTGCTTGGCCGAACCGCCGGCCGAATCGCCCTCGACGATGAACAGCTCGGACAGCGCCGGATCCTTCTCCTGGCAGTCGGCCAGCTTGCCCGGCAGGCCGGCAATGTCCAGCGCGCCCTTGCGCCGGGTCATCTCGCGCGCCTTGCGCGCCGCCTCGCGGGCCCGCGCGGCGTCGACGGCCTTGGAGGCAATGGCCTTGCCCTCGGCCGGATGCTCGAGCAGGAAATCGCCGAGCTCCTTGTTGACCACCTGCTCCACCACGGTCTTGACCTCGGACGACACCAGCTTGTCCTTGGTCTGCGAGGAGAATTTCGGATCGGGCACCTTGACCGACAGCACGGCGATCATGCCTTCGCGCATGTCGTCGCCGGACAGCGAGACCTTGCCGCGGGTCAGGCCTTCCTTTTCGATATACCCCTGCAACGTGCGGGTCAGGGCAGCGCGGAAGCCGGTCAGATGCGTGCCGCCGTCGCGCTGCGGGATGTTGTTGGTGAAGCAGAACATCGTTTCCTGGTAGCCGTCGGTCCACTGCATCGCCAGCTCGACGGTGATGCCGTCCTGTTCGGCACTGATGCTGATGACGTTGGGATGCAGGGCCGTCTTCAGCTGCGCCAGATGCTGCACGAAGGAGCGGATGCCGCCCTCGTAGGCGAACACGTCATGGCGGTCGCTGCGCTCGTCGTTGAGCTCGATGCGCACGCCGGAATTGAGGAAGGCCAGCTCGCGCAGGCGCTTGGCCAGGATGTCGTAGTGGAACTCGATGTTGGTGAAGGTCTTCGGGCTGGGCTGGAAGCGCACGGTGGTGCCGCGCTTGTCCGAATCGGCCACCGGCGCGATCGGCTTGAGCGGCTCGCCGTCGGCATACTCCTGCCGGAATTCCTTGCCGTCGCGATGGATGGTCAGCCACAGGTGCTCGCTCAGCGCGTTGACCACCGAGACGCCCACGCCGTGGAGGCCGCCGGACACCTTGTAGGAATTGGCGTCGAACTTGCCGCCCGCGTGCAGCACGGTCATCACCACCTCTGCGGTCGAGCGCCCCTCTTCCGGGTGCTCCTTGACCGGGATGCCGCGCCCGTTGTCACTGACGCTCACCGAGCCGTCGTCGTGGATCGTCACCACGACCCGGTCGCAATGACCGGCCAGCGCTTCGTCGATCGAATTGTCGACGACCTCGAACACCATGTGGTGCAGGCCCGTGCCGTCATCGGTGTCGCCGATGTACATGCCGGGGCGCTTGCGCACCGCTTCGAGACCCTTGAGGACCTTGATGCTGCTGGAATCGTAGGTTTGGTTCATGCGTGACCGTCACAGGCCCGAACGGCGGCGGGCGTGGAGAAAAAGCGGTGTGCTGCCATTCCCACCAGTATAGCAGGCCACGGGGCCGACCCGATCCGTCAGGCGGGCCGCACGCGCCCGTGTTCCACGTGGAACACCGTGACATCCACGGCCTCCAGCGCGGTGACTTTCTCGGTACCGGTAACGATCACCTGGGACCCGGCCGCGGCCAGGGCCCGCACCACGCTGGCCTGGTGTTCGGCGTCCAGTTCCGATGCCAGGTCATCGAGGCACACGATCGGCCAGGCGTCCTGATGCTCGGCGTACAGACTGCCCTGCGCCAACATGCAGCCCAGGGCGCACAGCTTTTCCTGGCCGCGCGACAGGTGCTCGCGCTGCGGGGCATGTTCGAACACCACGCTCCAGTCGGCGCGGTGCGGGCCGGCAACCGTGTGCCCGCGCCAGGCATCCCGTTCCCGCCGCTCACGCAAGGCCTCGGCAAGCGCGCGGTCGTCGGCCCAGCCGCGGCGATAGTCCAGGCGAACCTCGCCTAGTTCGGGTAGCAACGCGTGCATGTGGCGGCTTATGTGGGGACGCAGGGCCGTGATGTAGGCCTGTCGGGCCGCATCGATGGACTCACCTGTTCGCGCCAGTTCCTGCTCCCAGGGGCCGACCTGGTCGGCATCCGGCTCGCCATTCGAGCCGCGGAGCAAGGCATTGCGCTGGCGTAATGCCCGCTGATAGTGGCGCCAGTGCTGTAGGAAGTCGTGTTCCACGTGGAACACGCCCCAGTCGATATACCGCCGCCTTTCCTCGGCCGGACCGGCAATCAGCGCGTGGGACCCGGGTTCGAAACAGATCACCGCGCAATGAGCCACCAGTTCGCCCAGGGTGCGGTTAGCCTCGCCATCGACATGCGCGTGCCAGCGGCTGCCCTTGCGACCGAGGCCCAGGCGCCGGCGCAGCCCGGACGCGTCGTGGGCGATCTCGGCATACACGCTCAGTGCATCCAGTCCGCGCTGGACCAGCGCATCCCGGGCCGCCGGGCGGAACGAGCGTGCATGCGACAACAGGAACACCGCCTCGAGCACACTGCTCTTGCCGGCCCCGTTGGGACCGATCAACAGGTTCAGGCCCGGCGCGAGTTCGATGTCGACATCGTCGAGACTGCGCAGGCCCTGGATTCGCAGGCGGCTTACGTGCAAGGGACGGCTCCGCAAATGAAAACGCCGGGCGCGTGGATGATCAGCGCGCCCGGCGTGGCGTATCGGTCAAGTGTGTCCGTCAGATCACAGGCGCAGCGGCATGATGACGTGGCGGATCCGGTCATCGTCGCTGGACTGCAGCAGGCAACTGGACTGGGCGTCGCGCAGGTTGACCCGCACCTTCTCGCCCGCCAGCGCGGCCAGCGCATCCATCAGATAGCCGACGTTGAAGCCAACCGCCAGGTCGTCCACCGTGGTCTCGGCTTCCAGTTCCTCGACCGCCTCTTCCTGCTCCGGGTTGTGCGCCATGATGCACAGCTTGCCGGGACTCACTTCCAGGCGCACGCCGCGGTATTTCTCGTTGGACAGGATCGCCGCGCGCTGCAGCGAGGCACGCAGGGCGTCGCGCGGCAACTCCACTTCCTTGTCGGCGCCGATCGGGATGACCGCCTCGTAATCGGGGAAGCGTCCATCGATCAGCTTGGAGGTGAAGGTGACTTCGCCGCGTCGCACGCGCAGGTGATTGCGACCGAACTCCAGCTCGACCTCGCCCTCACCGGCCTCGAACAGGCCGATCAATTCCATCACGCCCTTGCGCGGGATGATGATCTGGCGACGCGAGCCGACGCCCGAGGAAAGCGCCGTCTCGGCCAGCGCCAGGCGATGCCCGTCGGTGGCCACACAACGCAACGTGTCCTCGTTCAGATCGAGCAGCATGCCGTTGAGGTAGTAGCGCACATCCTGGTTGGCCATGGCGAACGCCGTATGGTCCATCAGGTTCTTGAGCACGGCCTCGGGCAGGCTCACGCGTTCGACCAGTTCGATGTCGTCGATGGTCGGAAATTCACTGGCCGGCAGGGTGGCCAGGGTGAAGCGGCTACGGCCGGCCTTCAGGGCCACGCGCTCGCCATTGAGCGCCAGGTCGATGTGCACCCCGTCCGGCAGCGCACGCACGATATCGAACATCTTGCGCGCCGGAATGGTCACTTCGCCGTTCTTGGCACCTTCGACGGCGATGGTGGCGACCATCTCCACCTCGAGGTCGGTGCCGGTGAAGGCCACCTTGCCGTCCTGCGCCTGCACCAGGAGGTTGGCCAGGACCGGCAGGGTTTGCCGGCGTTCGACCACGCCCACGACCTGTTGCAAGGGCTTGAGCAGCGCTTCACGTTGG
Organism: uncultured Gammaproteobacteria bacterium; assembly: GCA_963821885.1. Lineage (GTDB taxonomy): Bacteria > Pseudomonadota > Gammaproteobacteria > Xanthomonadales > Rhodanobacteraceae > Oleiagrimonas. The sequence goes on from CAWGFN010000005.1 coordinate 89,997, forward strand.
ATCCCGAATTGCATGTGTATGCCCCTTGTCCCCAGTCCAAAGAATGAGAGGTTTAAAAGAAAAGGCAGTAGAAGCTGGTCCTGTGGATGACTGGAAAAGCCAATAAAGCCCTTTCGAATCAGTATTTTACGTTGCCTTTCAGGCTGTATGTACGTTCTTGCAAGCTGTGTTCAAACTGTGGACAACTTTGCCGAATCGCGCCATCCACCGGTTATCCACAGCATCTCAGCCGGTGAGTATACGGATCAATTGCTCCCAGTCCTGCTTCAGTCGCATGTCCTTGTCCATCAGGGCCCGGATCGTGCGGCAGGCATGCAGGACCGTGGTGTGGTCGCGACCGCCGAAGGCCTCGCCGATTTCCGGCAGGCTGTGCTCGGTCAGCTCCTTTGACAGGGTCATGGCCAGCTGCCTGGGGCGTGCCAGCGAACGCACCCGGCGCTTGGACAGCAGGTCGGAAAGGCGGACCTGATAATAGTCGGCCACGATCTTCTGGATGTTGGGCACCGTGACGGCCTGTGCGTGCGTGCTCAGCAGGTCGCGAAGGGTTTCCTGGGCGAAATCGGCGCTGATCGCGCGGCCGAAGAAATTGGCCCGCGCCGCCAGGGTGTTGAGCGCCCCCTCCAGATCACGCACGTTGGAACGGATGCGCCGCGCCAGCAGCATGGCCACGTCCTCGGGCACGTCAACGCCCTTGTCATGGGCCTTGGACAGCAGGATCGCGGCGCGGGTTTCGAAGTCCGGCGGCTCGATCGCCACGGAAAGTCCCCAGCCCAGCCGTGATTTCAGCCGCGGCTCGAGCTTGTCCACTTCCTTCGGATATCGGTCGCAGGTCAGGATGATCTGCTGCTTGCCCTCGAACAGGGCATTGAAGGTGTGGAAGAACTCCTCCTGGGTGGTGTCCTTGCCGGCGAAGAACTGGATATCGTCGATCAGCAGCGCGTCGACCGAACGGAAGCGGCGCTTGAAGGCGTCCATGTTCTTGGCCCGAAGCGCCTCGATCATGGCACTGACGAACTGCTCCGATCGCAGGTACAGGACCTTGGTGCCCGGTTTTTGCTGGCACATCAGGTTGCCGGCCGCATGCATCAGGTGGGTCTTGCCCAGTCCGGTGCCGCCATACAGCAGCAGCGGGTTGTAGGCGCGGCCGGGATTCTGCGCCACCTGCATGGCGGCGGCCTTGCCCAGCTGGTTGGACTTGCCCTCGACGAACGTCTCGAAGGTGTAGTGCGGATCGAGGTTGTGCTGGGACGCGGTCGGCGCCACCACCGCGGTCGCGCCATTGGAGCGTGCGGACGCGTCGCCCGGGCCCGGACGGGCCACGACATGCGCCGAACCGACGCTCAGGTGCACATCGACCGCATGGCCGTTCAGATGCTCGAGGACGCCGCGGATGCGGTCCAGGTAGTCGCTGCGCACGACGTCGAGCGTGTAGGCGTTGGGCGCGAACAGACGCACGGACTCGCCATCCTCGCGCGCCTGCAGGGGCAGCAGCCAGGTGTTGAGATCCTCGGCGTCGAGTTCGCCTTCCAGGCGCTCAAGGCAGCGCCGCCATAAATCGCTCATCAAAACTTCACCGGCATCTATCGCGGGTGCGTCCGCGCACGCAATCGAAGTGGCCAGTCTAGCAGCATGGCGATGCCCTTCCGTGTGGCCCGCGGCAGTATCGGCGGCTTGCCCCGAACACCGCGCCAGACTTGACATGTCGGCCGGCGCTTCGCATACTCCCGCGTCTTTTTCCCCCTTTATTTCTGGAGCGCGCCATGAAGCGTACCTACCAGCCGAGCAAGCTCAAGCGTGCCCGCACGCACGGTTTCCGCGCCCGCATGCGCACTGCTGACGGCCGCAAGATCATCAATGCGCGTCGCGCCAAGGGCCGCAAGCGCCTGATCCCGTAAGCGGACGATCATGACGGTCGCCGGCATGCCGCCCGCAGCGCGGCTTCGCCGCGCCGCGGATTTCACCGCACTGCGAAAGCCGACCGGGCGTCTCGGCAGCGCATGCTTCCGCATCCGCTACCGGGACAACGAGGTCGGCTTTGCGCGTCTGGGACAGGCGGTTTCGCGCCGCGTGTCCAAGCGCGCGGTGGACCGCAATCGCATCAAGCGTATCGTGCGCGAGTCCTTTCGCCTGGTCCGGGCCGACCTGCCCGCGGTGGACGTGCTGATCGTCGCCGATGGTGCCGCGCGCGACGCCACCCGCGCGGACCTGCGCGCCGATCTTGACCGCTTGTGGCGGCGCCTGGGCAAGCAGGCACGTTGATGCCACCGCTGGCGCCCGGCACAATCGCGGGCTGACCGAAGTATTCAGGCAAGACCTGCGGCGAGCCCGGGACGAACCGGCTACCGCGACCCAAGCAACGGATTTCCGCCATGCCTCAAACGCGTACGTTCCTGTTCCTGGCGCTGGCCGCCGTGGCCTATCTGCTGTGGAACCAGTGGCAGCAGGACTACCACGCCCCGCCGCCGCCGACGGTCGCAGCGGCGAGCAGCACCGGAACCCCTCCGTCAGCCGCGACCGCCGCGGACAACAGCGTGCCGTCCGTGACCAGCGCCCCGACCGGCAGCGCGGCCGCCCCGGCCCAGGCCGCCGGCGTGCCGAATGCCCCGGCGAGCCCGACGACCACGGAAACGGGCACCACCCACGGGCCCCTGGTCACCGTGACCACGGACGTGCTGCGCCTGACCATCGACAGCCGTGGCGGCAGCATCATCGGCAGCGACCTCCTGGCCTACCCGGCCAAGCTGAAGTCGAAGGATTCGGTGCAGCTGTTCAGTGACAGCGACAGCCACTTCTTCATCGCCCAGAACGGCCTGCTCAACGCCGACCACAGCGCGCCCGACCAGAACGCCACCTTCCACGCCCAGCAAAGCAGTTACAACCTGCAACCGGGCCAGAAGACCCTGGTGGTCGATTTCACCTGGACCGGCGCCGATGGCGTGAAGGTCGTCAAGCGCTACACCTTCACCCGCGGCAGCTACGTGATCGGCCTCACCCAGCAGGTCGACAACGGTAGCGGCAAGTCCTTCAGCGCCTGGCCGTATCGCCAGCTGCAGCGCGTGGTACCGCCCGAACCCAAGCACGACAACTTCCTGGCCAAGTGGTCCGACCAGTCCCGCTACAGCTTCTTCGGCGCCGCCTGGTACAGCCCGGATTCCAAGTTCAAGACGCTGAAGTTCGACGACTTCGCCAAGGACCCGCTGAAGCAGCAGGTCACCGGCGGCTGGATGGCCATGGAGCAGCATTACTTCATGGCCGCCTGGCTGCCGGCGGAAAAAAGCCCGCAGCAGTTCGGCACCCAGGTGGTCGAACACGGCACCGCGCCGCGTTACCTGATCCGCGAGATCGGGCCGGAACTGAAGGTGGCTCCGGGCGCCAACGCGAAAACGACCTCGCGACTGTATGCCGGCCCCAAGCTGCGCAACCAGCTGGGCACCATCGCGCCGGGCCTGGACCTGTCGGTCGACTACGGCATGTTCACCGTGGTCGCCGCGCCCATGCACAGCGTGCTCGGCTGGCTGCACCGCCTGACCGGCAACTGGGGCGCGGCCATCATCCTGGTGGTGCTGCTGATCAACCTGCTGCTGTACAAGCTCAATGCCGCGCAGTACCGCTCCGGCGCCAAGATGCGCAAGCTCAAGCCGCGCATGGATGCCCTGAAGGAGCGCTACGGCGACGACCGGCAGAAACTGCAGCAGGCCACCATGGAGCTGTACAAGAAGGAGAAGATCAACCCGGTCGCCGGCTGCTTCCCGCTGCTGATCCAGATCCCGGTGTTCTTCGCCCTGTACACCGTTCTGCGCGAGAGCGTGGAACTGCGCCAGGCGCCGTTCATCGGCTGGATCCACGACCTGTCGGCGCCCGATCCGTACTTCGTGCTGCCGTTCATCTACATGCTGGTCATGGTCATGACCCAGCGCATGATGCCGATGACGGCGAGCATGGACGCCACCCAGGCCAAGATCATGAAGTGGATGCCGATCGTCTATCCGGTGTTCTTCGCCTTCTTCCCCGCCGGCCTGGTGCTCTACTACACCGTCAACGGCCTGGCGCGCCTGACCCAGCAGTGGTGGGTGCTGCGCCAGTTCGATGCCGAGGACGGCAAGCGCGGACCCAAGGCCAAGACGGCCTGATCGGTCGGCCCATGGCGCAGCCCGCGCGGCTGCGCCATCATCGTGCCCCGTGAACCACGACGCGCACGCCAGCGACACCATTGCCGCCATCGCCACCGCCCCGGGCGCAGGCGGCGTCGGCGTGGTCCGCGTGTCCGGTCCCCTGGCGCCGGCCATGGCCTCGGTGCTGCTGGGCCGCGAGCCACGGCCGCGGCACGCGCACCTGTGCACCCTGCATGACGCCGACGGGGCCTCCATCGATCACGCCTTGCTGCTGCTGTTCCGGGCGCCGCATTCCTACACCGGCGAGGACGTGCTGGAACTGCAGGGCCACGGCAGCCGCGTGTTGCTGGACATGATCCTCGAGCGCGTATGTCGCATGGGCGCGCGACTGGCGCGCGCGGGCGAATTCACCGAACGCGCCTTTCTCAACGGCAAGCTCGACCTGACCCAGGCCGAAGCCGTGGCCGACCTGATCGAGGCCACCTCGCGCGCCGGCGCGCGCGCCGCGCTGCGCTCGCTGGAAGGCGCCTTCTCGGCGCGTGTGCAGGCGCTTCTCGACGCGCTGATCGCCCTGCGCGTGCATGTGGAGGCGGCGATCGATTTCCCCGAGGAGGAGATCGATTTTCTCGCCGATCCGGCCATCGCCGAGCAGATGCGCTCGCTGAAGCGGCAGCTGCAGCGGGTGCTGGAGGAAACCCGGCGCGGGGTGCGCCTGAGCGACGGCCTGAGCGTGGCCATCATCGGCCGGCCCAATGTCGGCAAGTCGAGCCTGCTCAATGCCCTGGCCGGCGCCGACCGCGCGATCGTCACCGACATCGCCGGCACCACCCGCGACATCCTGCGCGAGCAACTGGACCTGGATGGCAGCGCCATCGAACTGCTGGACACCGCGGGCCTGCGCGAGAGCGAGGATCCGATCGAGCGCGAGGGCGTGCGCCGCGCGCGCGAACACCTGGCCCGCGCCGACCTGGCCCTGCTGGTCACCGATGAGGAGCACGCCACCTCGGACCAGGCGCTGTTCGCCGGTCTCGATGCGCGCACGGCGCGCGTGGTGGCCATCAACAAGATCGACCAGAGCGGGCGCGAACCGCGGCATGAACGCCGCGACGGGGTCGACTGGCTGTGGTTGTCGGCACGCACCGGCGACGGACTCGACCACCTGCGGCGCCTGCTGCGACAGCGGGCGGGCAGCGACGTCGAGGGCGCCTTCAGCGCGCGCCGCCGGCACGTGCAGGCGCTGGAGGCGGTGGCCACGCACCTGGACGCCGCCGACGAGGCGCTGGCCGCGCGGCGTGCCGGCGAGCTGGCCGCCGAGGACCTGCGACAGGCCCAGCGCGCGCTGTCGGAAATCACCGGCGAATACCACGCCGACGACCTGCTGGGCGCGATCTTCGGCTCGTTCTGCATCGGCAAGTGAGGGCCTGCCCTCCGGCATGCGCCGAGTGGTGGAGTCGACGCGGAGCGCGTGGCGCGTTTTAATCGGCACTTCGTGTTCCACAAACCGCAGGTGTCACGATGCGCGCCCTTCTACTCGCCGCCGCGCTGGCGATCACCGCAAGCCCCGCCATGGCCGAAAAACTCTCCATCGATCGCATCTTCAACGGCGGCAGCCTGAACGGCGCCGCGGTGCGCGGTCTGGCGGTCTCGCCCGACGGCAAGCGCGTGACCTTCCTGCGCGCGCGGCCCGACGACCAGCACACCTTCGACCTGTGGGAGTACAACCTCGCCGACCAGAGCATGCAGCGCCTGGTCGATGCGTCGTCGTTGTCGGCTGCCGGCAACCAGCTGTCCGATGCCGAACGCGCGCGCCGCGAGCGGCAACGCACGGCCGGCCTGCACGGCATCCTGCGCTACCAGTGGTCGCCGGACGGCAGCAAGCTGCTGATCCCGGTCAACGGCACGCTGTACCTGTACGACCTGGCCGCGGCCAAGGGCAAGCGCATCACCGCCCTGGACACCGGCGGCGACGTGATCGATCCGAAGATTTCGCCCGCCGGGCATTACGTGTCCTACGTGCAGGGCCAGAACCTGTGGGTGATCGACCTGGCCAGCGGCCAGGCCACGCAGCTGACCCATGACGGCGGCGGCACCGTGCACAACGGCGAGGCCGAATTCGTGGCCCAGGAGGAAATGGGCCGCAGCACCGGCTACTGGTGGGCGCCCGACGATTCGGCGATCGCCTACGAGCGCTACGATGCCGCGCAGGTGCCGGTGACCCGGCGCATGGAGATCTACGCCGACCGCACGGCCGTGGTCGCCCAGCGTTATCCGTTCGCCGGTGATCCCAACGTCAGCGTGAAGCTGGGCCTGGTCGCCCCCAAGGGCGGCGCCACCCGCTGGATCGACCTCGGCGATGATCCGGACATCTACCTGACCCGGGTGACCTGGCTGCCCGGCGGCAAGCGGCTCAGCTACCAGTGGATGCCGCGCAGCCAGCAGACGCTGGAACTGCGCCTGGTCGACGCGGCCACGCTCAAGCAGCGCGTGCTGGTGACCGAGAACAGCGACACCTGGATCGACCTCAACGACGACCTGCGCTTCCTGCCCGGCGGCAAGCAGTTCATCTGGGGCAGCGACCGCAGCGGTTACCACCACCTGTACCTGTACAACCTCGACGGCACCCTGGCGCATGCCATCAGCGCCGGGAACTGGAACCTGGACGGCGTGCTGGCGGTGGACGCGGCCAAGGGCCTGGTCTACGTCAGCTCCAATCGCGACTTCGTGCCCGACCGGCAGATCTACGCGCTGAAGCTGGACGGCAGCACTGCCGACAACCCGCAGCGCATCAGTCAGCGCGACGGCACCCATGTGGCCGACTTCGCCAAAGACGGCAGTCTCTACGTGGACACCTTCTCCGATCCCAACACGCCGCCGCAGGTCAGCGTGCACCGCGCCGACGGCAGCTTCGTCACCTGGATCGAGGAGAACAAGCTCGACGAGAACCATCCCTACTGGCCGTACATGGACAGCCACGTCACGCCGGAATTCGGCCACATCAAGGCCGAGGACGGGCAGGAGCTGTACTACCGCGTGTACAAGCCGCTGAACTTCGACCCGACCAAGACATACCCGGTGTTCGACACCTTCTACGGCGGCCCGCACGCGCAGATGGTCACGCGCGGCTGGATCGATCCCTTCGCCGAATACATGGCCCAGCAGGGCTTCGTGGTGTTCACCCTGGACAACCGCGGCATGGCCCGGCGCGGCCGGGCCTTCAGCGACGTCATCTTTCACCAGTTCGGCGTGGCCGAGGTCGACGACCAGGTCGCCGGTATCAACTGGCTGAAGAAGCAGCCGTGGGTCGATGCCAAGCGCATCGGCGTGTTCGGCTGGAGCTACGGCGGCTACATGACGCTGATGATGCTGGCCAAGGATTCAGCCGACCTGGCCGGCGGCGTGGCGGTGGCGCCGGTGACCGACTGGCACCTTTACGACACCTTCTACACCGAGCGCTACCTGGGATCGCCGCAGGACAACGAGGCCGGCTACACGCGCAGCTCGCCGATGGCCTGGCTGGACGGCCTGACCGCGCCGCTGACCCTGGTCCACGGCATGGCCGACGACAACGTGCTGTTCCGCAACTCCACCGAGCTGATGTCGGCGCTGCAGCAGCGCGGCGTGCAGTTCGGCCTGATGACCTACCCCGGCGGCAAGCACGGCCTGGACCTGCCCGGCCAGCGCGCCCACGTGTTCCATCTGATCGACGACTTTTTCGAGCATACGGTGAAGGGGGAAGCGGAGCCGTCCGGTCACGACGAGAACTGAGCGGGCACGCAGGTTTTTCGGGACCCGGAACCCGGTACCCGGTACCCGAGCGCGAAGGGCATGCGTGGGGGAAGGGCTTGTGCGTCCGGCGGACGGTGTCCGTCCTATGACCTACGCATCGCGCGCTGTTGAAGCGCGACGGGCACGCCTATTCCGGGTCCCGGGTTCCGGGTCCCGAAACGTCAGGACAGATGACCGATCCCGGCGTCGCCGGCGGCGATGGCAGGCGCGGGTCCGGCCACGCCCAGCAGGGCGCTGGCGTAGGGGTCGTGCATGGAGATCGTCGAGACCTCGTCCCAGGCGAACTGCGAGACCTCGCGCAGCCATTCGGCGTCGGGGCTGATCTCCTGCATGCCGAAGCCCTCGTCGGCGGTTTCGACCAGGCGGCCGATATAGCAGACCTCGGCTTCGTCCTCGCTGTCGACATGCACGCCGATCACCGGGGCGATGCCGGCGGCGGCGACCACGACCTGGTGCACGTCGTCGAGGGCGAATCCGTTGGGCAGGCGTGGCGCGATGCCCTTGAGCACGACCGCGCGGTCGATGAAGCGCGCGTGGCGGTCGGGCAGTTCCAGCTCGGTGACGTCACGGTGGCGCATGGCGTACAGGCCGTCGTCGGTGATGCCGTCGCCGATCACGTGCAGCAGGAAGAACTCGCGGCCGACGCCCGCCACGTAGCCGCAGAAGCTGCCGTGTTCCAGGTTGCCGCGCCACAGGCGGACCAGCTGGCGCTGCTGCAGCGCCTGGTTCAGGCGCGCGCGCTGGCTTCGGTTGTGCAGGCGATGAACGGTTCCCATAGCCGTACGATTCTAGCACCCGGGCGCGGATGGCCCGTTAAAGGATGTAGCGGCTGAGGTCCTGGTCCTGAACCAGGTCGTTCAGCGTGTTGTCGACATATTCGGCGTCGATGACGTATTTTTCGCCGCTTTTGTCCGTGGCTTCGTAGGAGATCGTCTCCAGCAGGCGCTCCATCACCGTGTGCAGGCGGCGGGCGCCGATGTTCTCGGTGCGCGCGTTGACCTGGAAGGCGACCTCGGCCAGGCGGTCGATGCCCGAGTCCTCGAAGGCCAGTGTCACCCCTTCGGTGCCCAGCAGGGCCGTGTACTGCTTGGTCAGGGCGTTGTTGGGCTCGCGCAGGATGCGCTTGAAATCCTCCACCGACAGCGCCGACAGCTCGACCCGGATCGGCAGGCGGCCCTGCAGCTCCGGGATCAGGTCGGACGGCTTGGCCAGCGAGAACGCGCCGGAAGCGATGAACAGCATGTGGTCGGTCTTGATCGGGCCGTACTTGGTCGACACCGTGGAGCCTTCCACCAGCGGCAGCAGGTCGCGCTGCACGCCCTCGCGGCTGACGCCCGAGGCGCTGCCGCCGTATTCGGAGCGCTGCGCGACCTTGTCGATCTCGTCGATGAAGACGATGCCGTTCTGTTCTGCCGACTCGATCGCGGCGGCGCGGATCTCGTCCTCGTTGACCAGCTTGGCGGCCTCTTCCTCGATCAGCTGCGGGCGGGCGCTGGCGATGGTCATCTTGCGCTTCTGCGTCTTGCCGCCGCCGATGTTGGCGAACATCTGCTGCAGCTGCTGGCTCATTTCCTCCATGCCCGGTGGCGACATGATCTCCACGCCGACCTGCATGCTGAAGTCCAGCTCGATCTCGCGATCATCCAGCGCCCCTTCGCGCAGCTGCTTGCGCAGCTTCTGCCGGGTGTCGCTTTCGATGCCCTTGTCCGGCGACGCGTCCTGGGTCCAGTCGGACGGTGCGTTGGACTGGCGGCGCGGCAGCAGGGCGTCGAGGATGCGGTCCTCGGCACGGTCCTCGGCCTGCGTGCGCACGCGCCGGGTGGCCTGGTCGCGGACCAGCTTGAAGGCGTGGTCGGCGAGATCGCGGATGATCGATTCGACATCCTTGCCGACATAGCCGACTTCGGTGAACTTGGTCGCCTCGACCTTGACGAACGGCGCGTTGGCCAGGCCGGCCAGGCGACGCGCGATCTCGGTCTTGCCCACGCCCGTGGGGCCGATCATCAGGATGTTCTTGGGCGTGACCTCCTGGCGCATGTCCGGGTCCAGCTGCATGCGTCGCCAGCGGTTGCGCAGGGCAATGGCGACGGCGCGCTTGGCGTCGTTCTGGCCAATGATGTAGCGGTCGAGTTCGTTGACGATTTCGCGGGGGGTCAGTTCGGACATGTGAAGGCCATGGATCGAAAGGGGTCGGGGAGAGCGGATGCCGCAGGCAGCGTGAAGGCCATCGGGCCATCGGGCCATCGGGTCGGCGGGTCAGGCGTGGGCGCTGCCGTCGTCCAGGTCCAGCTCTTCGATGGAGGTGTTGTGATTGGTGTAGATGCAGATGTCGCCGGCGATCTTCAGTGCCTTCTCGACGATGCTGCGCGCATCCAGCTCGGAGCCCTCCATCAGCGCGCGCGCGGCGGCCTGCGCGAAGGGGCCACCGGAGCCGATCGCGATCAGGCTGTCCTCGGGCTCGAGCACGTCGCCGTTGCCGGAGATCAGCAGGGAGCTGGTCCGGTCGGCGACCGCGAGCATGGCTTCCAGCTTGCCCAGGCGGCGATCGGTGCGCCACTCCTTGGCCAGCTCGACGGCGGCGCGGGTGAGGTTGTGGCCGTGCTTGACCAGCTTGTCCTCGAACAGCTCGAACAGGGTGAAGGCGTCGGCGGTGGCGCCGGCGAAACCGGCCAGCACCTCGCCGTCCTTGCCCAGGCGGCGGATCTTGCGCGCGTTGGCCTTCATCACCGTGTTGCCGAGGGTGACCTGGCCGTCGCCGCCGATCACGACCTTGCCGTGGCGGCGGACGGAAACGATGGTGGTGGCGTGAAAGCTTTCCATGGACAGGCCGTTTCGTGTCTGGGGAGATTCCAGACATGGGTTGGCGTGGGGCGATTCCAAGGGCGGGTGGCCCGAAGGTCATGGTTCGGCCGGTGGCGGGTTTGCGCCGCGTAGGCCTCGACCCCACCCCAGCCCTCCCCTGGCAGGGGAGGGTGTCCATGTGCGTGGGCGTGGAAGATGCGGAAACCGGCGCCCTCTCCCGCAAGGGGAGTTGCGCATGCCAGAGACATGCCGATGCCGCTCCCTCCCCTGCAAGGCGAGGTGCGCGCGTGAAACATGCCGATGCCACTCCCTCCCCTTCAAGGGGAGGGCTGGGGTGGGGTCAAAGCCAACAACGCGAAAACGCAGCAACCCCACCTACAGGCAAACGCGCTGGCGATCAGGTTTCCTGCTTGCGCCGCGCGCGCGGATGCGCGGCGTCGTAGACCTTGGTCAGATGCTGGAAATCCAGGTGGGTGTAGATCTGCGTGGTGGCGATGTCGGCGTGGCCGAGCAGCTCCTGCACCGCGCGCAGCTCGCCGGACGATTCCAGCAGGTGGCTGGCGCAGGAGTGGCGCAGCAGATGCGGGTGGATGCGCTGGGCGATGCCGCGCGCCAGCGCCAGCTTCTGCATCCGCGCCTGGATCGTGCGCGGGCTGATGCGCGCGCCCTTGCGGCCGCGGAAGACCGGGCTGTCCGGAAGTGCATCGCCGCTGTCGCGCAGATCCTCGAGCGCGCGGATGGCATGTCGGCCGACCGGCACGATGCGGGTCTTGCTGCCCTTGCCCAGCACCCGCACCAGGCCGGCATCCAGTTCCAGGTCGCGCCAGTTGAGTCCGACCAGTTCGGACAGGCGCAGGCCCGAGGAGTAGAACAACTCCAGAATGGCGCGATCGCGCAGGCCCTGCGGACCCTCGATGGGAGTCGCCACCAGGGCGGTGGCGTCATCGGTGTCGAGCACCTGGGGCAGCTTGCGCCGGGTCTTGGGACCGCGCACGGTGGCCGCAGGGTCGTGCTCGAGCCGACCCTCGCGCACCAGGTAGCGGAACAGGTTGCGGCACGAGGACAGCAGGCGCTGAAGGCTGCTCGGCGACAGGCCGCGGCGGTGCTCGACGGCGACAAAGGCACGCATGCGCTCGGGCGTCAGCGCGGCAAAGTCCTCGATGCCGTGCTCGCCCATCCAGGCCAGCAGTTTCCCGGTGTCGCGGCGATAGGCGGCCAGCGTGTGCGCCGATGGCGCGCGCTCGATGCGCAGGCGCTCGAGCCAGGCGTGGACCTGTTCGGCCGGCCGCGGCATCGTCTCAGCCCGGCTTCGCGTAGCGCTCGATCGCGGCGTTGACGCTCTCGGCGATCAGCTTCAGGAACATCGTGCCCATGCCCGGATGGAAGCGGTTGGCGTCGTGGCTGCCGACCGCCAGCATGCCGAAGCCGCCGACCCGCATCAGCGCGGCCGACTGCACCGAGTCCGCGTCCTTGCCGAACAGGTAGTCGAGCTTCTCCGGGGCCAAGCGACCGACCATCGGTTCATGGCGATTGAAGAATTCACGGAAGGCCGGCAGCGCGTCGGCGCCGCCCTTTTCCACCCGCAGCCAGGCCGCGCCGGGCAGGTCCGGGTATTCGCCCAGCAGCACCACCCGCACCAGGTCCGTGTCGAAATCCTCGGTGAGGCCGCCGACCACGCTGCGCAGGCTTTCCAGCAGGCCGTCGGCGCGCAGCAGGCCGAGGGTCAGCGAATGCACCTGCACCACCAGTTGCTCGTTGTTGCCGGCAATCTCGATCAGGTCGGTCAGGCGCCGTTCCAGTCCGCGGTTCTTGCCGCGCAGCACGTCCAGCTGGTAGCTGGCCAGGGAGGCGGCCGGCCCCTGCTCGCGGGGCACCACCAGGCTCATCGCCAGGTCGGGGAAATCCTTGAGGAAGGTCGGGTTCCGGCGCAGGTACTCGGCGATGTCCATCGCCTGCAATCCGTCTTTGAGTGTCATGTCGGCCATGTCGGGCTCCGCGTGTGCATGGGCCAAGTGTGCGTCCTGTCCGCGGACCGGAACAAGTCGCATGGCGAAATCATTCGGGCAGCGTGCACTGGCCCTCGTAGACGAACGCGGCCGGACCGGTCATCCACAGCGAGCGCCCCGGGCCCTTCCAGTCGATCTTCAGGTGCCCGCCGGGGAGGCGCACGTCGACCGAATCGGCGACCCGGCCCTGCATGCGCAGCACCGCCATGGCCGCGCAGGCGCCGCTGCCGCAGGCCTGGGTCCAGCCGCTGCCGCGCTCGTGCACGCGCAGCCGCAGGTGGCGTTCGTCGACCACCCGCACGAAACCGGCGTTGCAGCCCCGCGGAAAGCGCGGGTGTCCGGTGATCTGCGGACCCAGGCGCTCCAGCGCGGGCGCCTTGAGGTCATCCACCTGCACCACCGCATGCGGATTGCCCATCGACACCACGCCCACCGTCAGCGGCGCGCCGTCGATGTCCAGGGCGTAACGATCGGCCCCATGCGGCGCATCGAAGGGCACGTGGCGCGGATCGAAATCCGGCTCGCCCATGTCCACGGCCACCGTCAGCGGGTCAAGCAGCCGCACCGTCACCGGACCGGACGGGCTCTGCAGCCGCACGTCCGTATCCAGTTCCAGCAAGCCGGCGCGATGCAGCCATGCCGCCACGCAGCGCACGCCGTTGCCGCACTGGCCCGCGACCTGCCCGTCGCGATTCCAGATGCCGTAGGCAAAGCGCGCGTCGTCGTGGGCGGCGGGCGCCTCGATGCTGAGCAGCTGGTCGAAGCCGATGCCGGACTGCCGCTCGCCCAGTTCGCGGATGGTGTCGGCATGCAACGGCATGGGGCGCGTACGGCAGTCGAGCACGACGAAATCGTTGCCCAGGCCGTGCATCTTGGAGAACGAAAGATGCATGTTCAGCCCGAATGGGCGCCGTCGGTCACGCTGGTTGCCGGTGCCGGCGAGGCCGCAGTGGCGGCGGCGGCGGGCGTGGAGGCCGGCCGGACAAGCGGGCCCTTGTTGCCGCAGGCCGCCAGCGCGCAGGTTGCGCAGGCAGCCACGAGCACGAACAACAGTCGACGCATGGCGCAGGTTCCTTGCTGATTCGGGAACCAGTATACGCGCGGCACCGGCTGCGGCGATGTCCGGGCGGCTATGATGGAGATGGGCTCGTCACCGGGATGTTTGCCTGATGGACTGGTTGCAGATGCTCTACTGGCCCGCCGTGCTGCTGTTGCTGGCAGGCGCGGTGCTGATGCTGATGGCGATTGGCCATGGCGTGAGGTGCAGGCGTCACTGGCGCGACCGACGGCGGATCGCCGCGAGCTGGCGCGCGCTGCTGATGATGGTCTTCCTGGCGCTGGCGCTGGTCGCCGCCGGCGGTGGCATGGCGCTGCGCGGCTATCGGGTGCTGGGCAAGGAAACGCCGGTGGCGACCGTCGTCGCCCATCGTCTGGGACCGCAGTACTGGAGCCTTGAGCTGCAACTGCCCGGCAACCACACCCGCACGCTGCCGCTCAACGGCGATGACTTCCGCATGGAGGCGGTGGTGGTGAAGTGGAAGCTGCCCACGGAGATGATCGGCGCCCCGCCGCTGTATCGACTGGATCGCCTGTCGGGCCGTTACGACGATCCCGGCCAGGCCGGCGATGCGCGCTCGACCGTCTACGACCTGCGCGCGCCAGGACTGGACCTGTTCAGCCTGCGCCGGCGTTACCCGCGATGGTTGCCGATGGTCGACACGGTGTTCGGCAGCGGCGTGTACCTGCCGCTGGTCGATGGCGGTCGCTACCAGGTCAACCTGATGGCCACCGGGGCGCTGGTGGCGCGGCCGGACGCGGCCACCGAGAAGCGTCTGCGCGGCGGCGCGGGCTAGCCGGCGACAGGGACCAGCGCCTTCTCGTAGAGCCAGGCGTCGGCGCCGTCCTGGTAATAGGCCGGACGCTGTCCGATACGTCGGTAGCCGCAGCGATCGTACAGGCGCTGGGCGTCAAGGTTGTCGATCCGCACCTCCAGGCGCAGGCGCGTGCAGCGACGGCGCCGGGCCTCGGTCTCGCAGGCGTCCAGCAGCCGCATCCCCACGCCCTGCCCACGCGCCGGCGCGGCCACGGCGATCGAGTACAACCGCGCCACCGACGCGTTGCGGCGGAAAAGCATCAGGGCGGAGGCCAGCAACCCCCGGTCGCCGACGGCCACCAGAACGCGCGCCGTCGAACTGCGCAGATGGTGGCGATACTGCCGCCGGCTGAGCTTGTCGCCAGCGAAGCTGTCCTGCTCCAGGCGCAGCAGATCGTCGAGTTCTTCGCTGCGGGCGGCGCGGATGCGCGGCGTGTCGGCGGTGTCGGGCATGCAGGCACTCTACGCTTCCTTAATGGCGGCGCAAGCGCGCACGGACACCCCCTTGCACGATGCCGGGCGTGTGCGACACTGCGCGCCATTCGCCGCCGGGAAAGCGGCACGTTCCGACGCCGTAGCGCCGGTGTGAAGGCAGCAGCGAGGTTGCATGAGCCGGCTGGTCATCGTGGTCGAGAACCCCGCGGACTGGGGTGCCTACTATCCGTCCACCCAGGTGATGGCGGCGCGCGACTATCTGCGCGAGCCGCTGGGCACCAGCGAGCGCACACACGTCATCAACCTGTGCCGCAGCTACAAGTACCTGGGCAACGGCTATTACGTCTCCTTGCTGGCCGAGGCACGCGGTCATCGCGTGATTCCCTCGGTGCGCACCATCAACGGGCTGCGCCGGCGCGCGCTGTACGGCCTGGACATCGAGGACCTGAACCAGAAGCTGGCGCAGGTGCTCAAGGGCAGCGAGCGTGACAGCACCGACTTCGGCATCCTGGTGTATTTCGGCCAGACCGCGCATCCGTTGCTGCAGGACCTGGCCCGCCAGGTCTTCGAGTTGTTTCCCTGCCCTTTGCTGCGCATCGAGTTCCGCCGCGAGCGGGCCTGGCAGATCGGCGCGATCCGTCCGGTCGGCCTGCATACCCTGGACGATGCCCAGGAAGACGCCTTCGCCCAGGCGCTGGACCACTTCGCCAGCAAGCTGTGGCGCAAGCCGCGCGCGCGGCGGCGCTTCCGCTACGACATCGCCATGCTGGTCAATCCGGACGAGGCCATGCCGCCGTCCAATCGTGGCGCGCTCAAGCACTTCATCGCCGCCGGCAAGCAGCTGGATGTGGAGGTCGATCCGATCGGCCCCAACGACTATGCGCGCCTGGCCGAATACGATGGGCTGTTCATCCGCGAGACGACGGCCATCGACCACCACACCTACCGTTTCGCGCACCGCGCCGAACAGGAAGGCATGGTGGTGATCGACGACCCGGCCTCGATCCTGCGCTGCACCAACAAGATCTTCCTGCACGACCTGCTGGTCTCGCGCAAGCTGTCGGTGCCCGACACCGAGATCCTGTACCGCGACGACCCGGACAGCCTGGCGTCCCTGCCCGACAAGCTCGGCCTGCCAATCGTGCTGAAGATCCCCGACGGCTCGTTCTCGCGCGGCGTGGTCAAGGTGGAGACGGTCGAGGCCCTCAGGCGCACGGCCGCCGAACTGTTCGGCCACAGCGCCCTGCTGATCGCGCAGCGCTACCTGTACACCGAATTCGACTGGCGCATCGGCGTGCTCAACCGCGAGCCGCTGTACGCCTGCCAGTACTACATGTCGCGCGGTCACTGGCAGATCTACAACCACGCCGGCAGCGGCCCCAAGACGGGCGGTTTCCGCACCCTGCCGGTGCGCGAGGCGCCCGGCGAGGTCGTGCGCCTGGCGGTCAAGGCGGCCAACGCCATTGGCGACAGCCTGTATGGCGTGGACCTGAAACAAACGTCCGAACGCGCCGTGGTCATCGAGGTCAACGACAACCCCTCGATCGACGCCGGGGTCGAGGACGCCTACCTGGGCGACGACCTGTACCGGCGCATCATCGGCGAGCTGGTGCGGCGCCTGGAACGCAAGCGCCTGGGCGTGAACGGCTAGGCCTCAGCGCGGACGCCGCCGCCGCGCCGGCGCCAGCAGGCGTGCCGGCAGACGCGGCTCCAGCGCCAGCAGCACGCAGGCCGGCGCGCCGACCAGCCAGAACAGCGTGCTGAATCCCAGCACGCGGCCAGGCCAGGCCAGCGGCGTCAACAGCAACAGCAGCCCGCAGGCCATCCAGACCAGGGCGATCAGGGCGCGCGCGCGGCGCGGTGAGGTCATCGGTTTGTTCATGGCTTGCCTCCTTTGACGCCATGCTGCCCGCCGCCGTTCTCACGGACTGCGACGGCAGGCATCCGTTGCCATCACGCCTGCGTACAGGCCAGCAATGAAGCTTGTGTCCGGGAGGACCGCCATGCGCACACGCATCCTGCTGCTGTTGACCGGCCTCGGCCTGCTGGCCGGCTGCGCCTCGCAGCCGTCGACCTGGCCGCGCACCGTCGATCACGTCGACCTCGATCGCTACATGGGCACCTGGCACGTGATCGCCAACATCCCCAACGTGCTCGAGCGCGGCAAGCTGGCCACGGCCGACGAATACCACCTGCGCAAGGATGGCGACATCGCCGTGACCTACCATTTCCGCAAGGGCTTCGACCGCGCGCCGGACGCCTGGCACGGCAAGGCCTGGCTGCCCGACCCCAGGGATGCCGCGCGCTGGAAGGTGCGCTTCCTGTGGCCATTCACGTCCGACTACCTGATCCTGGCCCTGGACCCGGACTATCGCTATGTCATGGTCGGCGTGCCCTCGCGCGACCTGCTGTGGATCATGTCCCGCGAGCGCGACATGCCGCAGACGGTCTACGACCGCTACGTGGCGCAGGCGCGGGCCATGGGCTTCCCGGTCGAACAGCTGCGCAAGGTACCGCAGACGGCGCAGCAGGTCGGCCAGCCGGGCTTCCAGTAGCCGCGCGACAAGCGGCTACAATGCGCGGTTCAAGACTTTCCCATGGAGCCATGCATGCCCGTCGAGCCATCCCGCTTCGCCGTCTTTGGCCATCCGGTCGCCCACTCGCTGTCGCCGCGCATCCATCGCGCGTTCGCCCGGCAATTCGACCTGCGGCTGGGCTACGAAGCCATCGACCTGCCCGTGGACGGCTTTGCCGACGGGGTGCGTGATTTCTTCGCCACGGGAGGCGCGGGCGCCAACGTCACCGTGCCGCACAAGCAGGCGGCGCTGGCCCTGGCGGACACCGCCAGCGAAGCGGCCATCCGCGCCGGCGCGGCCAACGTGCTGACGCGCCAGGCGGACGGACGGCTGGCCGCGCACAACAACGATGGCGTCGGCCTGGTGCGCGATCTCACCGATCGGCATGGCCTGGACCTGCGCGGCCACGATGCGCTGATGCTCGGCGCCGGCGGCGCCGCGCAGGGCGTGGCAGGCGCCCTGCTGGATGCCGGCGTGCAGACGCTGACCATCGTCAACCGATCGCCCGAGCGCGCCGACGCCCTGGCCGACCGCCTCGGCGATCCGGCGCGCGCGCACAGCCGCTACTGGGACGACCTGGCCACGCTGGGCAGCTATGACCTGATCATCAATGCAACCTCGGCCGGCGTGCAGGGCCAGGCACTGGACCTGCCGTTCGCCCTCGTCGGCGCGCGCGCGCTTTGCTATGACCTGTCCTACGGGCCGGCGGCCACTGGCTTCCTGGCCTGGGCTCGGGCGGCCGACGCGCGCCATGCCATCGACGGCCTGGGCATGCTGGTGGAGACCGCGGCCGACAGCTTCGAGCTGTGGCACGGCCGGCGTCCCGACAGCGATATCGTCTACGGGGCACTGCGCGCCGAGCAGGCCTGAGATTCACTCCGATGCAATGTCGAAACGGTTGCGGCGCCTGCTGTATCGCGGTGTCGATCTCCAGCGCCATCCCCGGCATGCCGCACGGCAAGCCGGCCGGCATGCCCTGCGTGCAGCTGACCGACGATTACCGCTGTGCGCTGTTCGGCGATCCCTCGCGTCCGGCCGTCTGCGGCAGCCTGCGCCCGGAGCCGGCGATGTGCGGCGAGGACCGCGAACACGCCCTGGCTTTCCTCGCCGACCTCGAACGGCGTACCGCCTGAGCGCCGTGGTCAGTGCGCCCGGGTCGGGAAGCGACCGGCGTCGACATCCTCGATGAAGCCGATGACGCCGCGCATGTAGACCTTCTGATCGTCATACATATCCAAGTGGCTGCCGTCCGGACAGTACAGGTAGCGTCCGTGCCGCACCTGCCCGGCCATCCACTGCATGTATCGGGGGTCCATGGTGCCGTAACGGGCGCCAATGGTGAGGGTGGGCACGGTGATGTTCTTCAGCTGGCGGCTGACATCCCAGTGCTCGAGGCGCCCGCTGAGGCCCATCTCGCTGGGACCCTGCATCAGCGTGTACATGGTTTCGTTGACGCCATTGAGCGCCTGCATCACCGGCTGGGGCCACTGTTCGGGCGGCATGCGCAAGACATGCTTGGTGTAGAAATGCGCCATCAGCAGGTTCATGTACCGCGGGTCGTCGGTCTTGCCTTCCTTTTCCAGTGTCAGGATCTCGTGCAGGGCCTCGGGATCCATTGCCGGCATCAGGACCTTGTGCGCGTAGGCGTTGTAGGCCGGCCCGCTGGCCATCATGTTGGAGATGATCAGGCCCTTCAGGTGCGCCTGATATTTCAGCGCGTACTGCATCGCCAGCACGCCGCCCCAGGAGTGACCCAGCAGATAGAAGTTGTCCTTGTTGAGGCCTAGCGCCTTGCGTACCTGCTCGACTTCCTCGACCGCGCGCGGCAGCGTCCACAGGTTGGTGTTGCCGGGGTGGTCGCTCTGCCCGGTGCCGAGCTGGTCGTAGTAGTAATACTGGATGCCCTCGCCGGGGAAATAGCTGTCGAAGGCCTGCATATATGCATGCGAGAGGCCGGGCCCTCCGGTCAGCAGCAGCACCTTGATGCGCGGGTTGTTGCCGACCCGCTTGGTCCAGACCCGGTAGGTTCCACCGTCGGGCGTCGTGACGGAAATCATGCGCACGCCACCGGCGAGTGCGTCGGGATAGCCGCTGTTGTCGTAGTAGCTGGCCGGCGGCGCGAGGCCGGGAGACTCGGCCAGCGTCGGGATGGCTATCGCCAGGCCCGTGATGCAGGCGACCAGAAAACATGCAAGCACGCGAACACGTGACATGACCCTCTCCCCATGGCGGTTTCCGGCATCCTACGCCGGCAGGCGCGCGGCGGCGAGGCGTGCGGTTTCAGCCGGTGGCCAGGCCCAGGTAGCGGTTCTTCAGGCGCACGTAGTGGGCGGCCGAATAGTGCAGCTGCTCGATCGCCTCGGCATCGAGCTTGCGCACGCAGCGCGCCGGATTGCCAAGCCACAGCTCGCCCTCGCCGACCACCTTGCCCGGGGGCACCAGCGCGCCGGCGCCGACGAAGGCATGACGCTTGACCACCGCGCCGTCGAGCACCGTCGCGTGCATGCCGACCAGGCAGGCGTCATCGAGCGTGCAGGCGTGGATCACCGCGCCATGGCCGACGGTGACATCGTCGCCAATAAGGCAGGGCAAGCCGCCGGGACTGTAGGGGCCGTCATGGGTGACGTGCACGATGGCGCCGTCCTGGATGTTGCTGCGCGCGCCGATGCGTATGTGATGCACGTCGCCACGCACCACCGCGCCAGGCCATATCGAGGCGTCGTCGCCGAGGTGCACGTCGCCAATCACGCTGGCGGCTGGATCGATATACACGCGACGGCCCAGTTCGGGCAGTACGCCCTGGAAAGTGCGGACGGAAGTCATGCGCGCAGTGTAGCGACTCAGCCGATCGGTTCGGAAAGTGCATCCAGGGTGTAGCGGTAGCCGGATTCGACGGCGCGGTCGAAATCGTCGAAGTCCAGCAGTCCGACGTTTTCCAGCGGTGGACTGAACACCCGCGTGGCCAGCTTGCGGCGGTTGTCCGCGGTGGTCTCGGCATTGACCATGCCCGAGCGCAGCAGGATGGCGCCGATGCCCGGCCGCTTCCGGCGCTGCAGCCACTGGCGCCAGAAGCTGGGTTGCCAGGCGCTGTCGAGACGGGTGTGGATGACGTCGTCGGCGCGGATGTCGCAGGCCACGATGGTGCCGACGCCGCGGTCGTACATCACGTCCACGGGCAGGTTGTTCATCACCGCGCC
This sequence comes from uncultured Gammaproteobacteria bacterium, assembly GCA_963821885.1. Classification (GTDB taxonomy): domain Bacteria; phylum Pseudomonadota; class Gammaproteobacteria; order Xanthomonadales; family Rhodanobacteraceae; genus Oleiagrimonas. Next base: position 110,784 of record CAWGFN010000005.1, read on the forward strand.
GTCGACGTGCACGCGGCCGTGGTGCATGACCGGCGGCAGCACGCCAGGCACGGCGCTGGAGGCGCGCAGCCATAGCCACAGGGGGCCGCTCCGATGCACGGCGGGCACGCCCGAGGTGAGGTCGGCGGAGACGCAGAAGAATGGCACCGGCAGGTCCTCGATGTCACCCGGGCCGAAGAAGCGCTGCAACAGGCGCGAGGTGCGTTCGCCGCGGCTGAGCGCGACCAGCGGCACAGTCCAGTCGCTCAGCGGCCGGCCGTCGACGAATGCGCTGCGGTAATTGGCCGTGAGGGCCTCGTCGCCCCATTCGGTGGCCACGCCGGCGGCGATGATGGCGCCGATGCTGGTGCCGCCGACGCAGTCGATGTCGTAGCCGCGCTCGCGCAGGGCGCGCACCATGCCGATGGCGGCGAAACCGCGCGCACCGCCGCCGGAGAGGACCAGGCCGATGCTGCGTCGTGCCAGCAGTCGGGCCACGCGCTGGATGTCGAGGCTGCCACGCACGTGATGGTGCTGGTCGATGCCACCGATGCTCTCGCGCCAGCGCCGCGCGGAGCCCTGCACGATCTCGCGATCGGGATGCACCAGCAGCAGGTGGCGCGGGCGCGCCAGGTCGGCATGCTCGTCGAGCTGGGCGACGTCCGGCCACGTGCCATGCGGATGGTCGCTGCGCACCGCCAGCAGCAAGGCGTCGGCCTGGCGCCGGCACAGGTCGCGCCAGGCCTCGTCGCGCCCTTCGTCCAGGTACAGCACGAAGCGCATCTCGGCCTCGCGCTCGGCGAACCAGGCCGGGCCGCGTTCGCGACCCAGCGTCCGGTCGATCAGCAGGCAGTTGCCGAACGGCAGCAGCGCATGGCGCAGCTGCTCGGCCAGTTCGCGCGCCGGCACGTCCGGATCGTGTGGCAGCACGGCGAAGGTGCGCGGCAGGATGCGCGGTTCGTCGCCACCGCGCGCGAGCAGGTTGCGCAGGGCCGCCTGCGCCGCGCCGAGGATGGCCTGTGGATGACGCGCGATCAGCCATTGGAAACTGTCCCGAGACAGGCGCAGAAGTTCGCTGTCGCGCAAGGCGCGCGCGGCCACCTCGCGCGGCTGGTCCAGCAGCAGGCCGGCCGCGCCGACGGTGTCGCCGCTGCCTTGCACGCCAGCCAGATGCGGCGCGCCGCCGGCGCGCGGCGCGCGGAAGATGCCCATGCTGCCCGATCGCAGCACGTACAGCGCATCGGACGGCTCGCCGTTGGCGAACAGCAGGCCGCCGCCGCGCAGGGTCACGGCATCCAGGCGGCCGGCGATGGACGCCAGCACGTCGTCCGGCAACTCGCCGAACACGGCATTGCGGCGCAGCAGGGCCAGGGTGTCGAGGGAGCCGGGCGACATGTCCCACATCGTAGCTTGAATTTCCCCGGGCGCATCTCCACGCTGGAGGCATCTTCCCCACGTACGGATCGACATGTCCCAGGCCAATCCCCTGCTCGCCGACGCGCCCCTGCCGGCCTTTGCCGCGATCCGACCGGAGCACGTGGTGCCGGCCGTGGATGCGGTGCTGGCCGACTACCGCAAGGCGGTGAGCGCGATGACCGCGTCCGGGGCGGCCCGGGATTTCGAGCACGTGATGCAGGCGCAGGAGCGCCTGGAACAACGGCTGGGACGCGTGTGGTCGCCGGTCTCCCACCTGCATTCGGTGGCCGACGCGCCGGCGTTGCGCGAGGCCTACGACGCGGCGCTGGAGAAGATCACCGATTTCTCCGCCGAACTGGGCCAGAACCGCGCGCTGTATGCCGCGGTGCAGGCCGTCTCCGACGCCGAGGGCGCGACCATGTCGCCGTCGCGCCGCGCGCTGGTCGACCATGCGCTGCGTGATTTCCGCCTGTCCGGCGTGGCCCTGGAGGAACCGGCGCGCAGCCGCTTCCGCGCCATCGCCAACGAGCTGTCCAAGCTGGGCACCGGTTTCGCCAATGCCGTGCTCGACGCCACCGATGCCTGGCGCCATCACGTGACCGACGAGCGCGAGCTCGACGGCATCCCCGCCTCCGGTCGCGCCGTGCTGCGCCAGTACGCGCGCGAGGAGGACCTGGAAGGGTTTCTCGTCACCCTCAAGCAGCCGGCGGTGCAGGCGGTGCTGACCTACGCCGATGACCGCGCCCTGCGCGAGACCGTGTACTGGGCCTACCAGACCCGCGCCTCCGACCAGGGCCCGGACGCCGGCGAATACGACAATTCCGAACGCATCGAACGCATCCTGGCGCTGCGTCACGAGGCCGCGCAGCTGCTGGGCTTCGCCAATGCCGCCGAGGAGTCGCTGGCGACCAAGATGGCGCGTTCCACCGACAGCGTGATCGACTTCCTCGACGACCTTGCACGGCGCGCGCGGCCGGTGGCGCGACGCGAGCTGGACGAGCTGCGCGCCTTTGCCGCCGAACACCTGGGCCTGGCCAACCTCGAGCCCTGGGACGTGGGCTATGCCGCGGAGAAACTGCGCCAGGAGCGCTATGCGCTGGACGAGGAACAGATCAAGCCCTACTTCCCGTTGCCGGCGGTGATCGATGGCCTGTTCGCGCTGGTCGGCAAGCTCTACGGCATTCGCGTGCGTCCGCGCGAGGACGTCGAGACCTGGCATCGCGATGCACGCTACTTCGACGTGCTCGACGCCGACGGCGGCGTGTTCGCCGGCGTCTACATGGATCTGTACGCGCGCGGCGGCAAGCGCGGCGGCGCGTGGATGGACGTGTGCCGCTCGCGCTTCCGCGACGGCGAGTCGCTGCAGCTGCCGGTGGCCTACCTGACATGCAACTTCGCGCCGCCGACCGAGGACGCCCCCGCGCTGCTCACGCACGACGACGTCCTGACCCTGTTCCATGAATTCGGCCACGGCCTGCACCACCTGCTGACCGAGGTCGACCTGCCCTCGGTCGGCGGCATCGACGGCGTGGAATGGGACGCGGTCGAACTGCCCAGCCAGTTCATGGAGAACTTCGCCTGGAACCGCCAGGCGCTGGATCTGTTCGCGCGCCACCACCAGACGGGCGAGCGGCTGCCGGATGCGTTGTTCCAGCGCATGCTGGACGCGCGCCATTTCCATGCCGGCCTGTTCCTGGTGCGGCAGCTGGAGTACGGCCTGTTCGATTTCCGCCTGCACCGCGACTACGACCCCGCCCGGGGCGCGCGCACCCTGGCCGTGCTGGAACAGGTGCGCCGCGAGGTGTCGGTGCTGCACCCGCCGGCCTGGCAGCGATTCCCGCACGCCTTCACCCACATCTTCGCCGGCGGCTACGCGGCCGGGTACTACAGCTACCTGTGGGCCGAGGTGCTGTCGGCCGACGCCTTCGAGCGCTTCGAGCAGGCCGGGGTGATCGATCGCGCCACCGGCGATGCCTTCCGCCGCGAGATCCTCGCGGTGGGCGCCACGCGCCCGGCGCTGGAGAGCTTCGTCGCCTTCCGCGGCCGCGAGCCGGAGCCGGCCGCGCTGCTGCGCAGCTATGGGCTGGCGGCGTAGGGCGGATATCCATGCCCGCAAACAGTAGGGCGGACTCCGTCCGCCGGGCGAGGGGCCGCGGCTGAGAGGCAACCAGGAGCCCGCCCGGCAAAGCCTTTACAATGTGCCGATGAAGATTGCCTCCTGGAACGTCAATTCGCTGAAGGTCCGCCTGCCGCATCTGCAGCAGTGGCTGGCCGAATCGAAGCCGGATGTCGTCGCCCTGCAGGAAACCAAGCTGACCGACGACAAGTTTCCGGTGGCCGAGATCGAGGCGATGGGCTACCACGTGGCGTTCTCGGGACAGAAGACCTACAACGGCGTCGCGGTGCTGTCGCGGCAGCCGATCACCGACGTGGTCACCGACCCGCCCAATCTCGCCGACGAGCAGCGCCGCATCCTCGCCGTCAGCGTGGGCGACGTGCGGGTGGTGAACCTGTACGTGGTCAATGGCAAGGCCGTGGGCGACGAGAAGTACGACTACAAGCTGGACTGGCTCGCGCGCATGCGCGATTTCCTGGAGGGCGAGCTGTCGCGCCACCCGAATCTCGTGGTGCTGGGTGACTTCAACATCGCCCCCGACGCGCGCGACGTGCACGACCCCGAGGCCTGGGAGGGCCGGATCCTGTGCTCGGAACCCGAGCGCGCGGCGCTCAAGGCCATCACCGACCTCGGCCTCACCGACAGCTTCCGCCTGTTCGAGGACGGCGAAGGCCACTTCAGCTGGTGGGACTATCGGCAAGCCGGATTTCGGCGCAACATGGGGCTGCGCATCGACCTGATCCTGGTCAGCGATGCGCTGAAGGGCCGCGCCACCGGCGCCGCGATCGAACGCGAACCGCGCACCTGGGAGCGCCCCTCCGACCACACGCCCGTCACCCTGGAGCTCGCAAGCGCATGAGGACGACCGACTGGCCCAGCTCGCTGACCCATACCGAACTGGAAGAGCTCGATACCTTCCTGCGCCACACCGCGAACGACGGCGACCTGCTGCTGGACGGCGTGCACGGCCTGCTCACCGCGCTGACCATCGGTCCCGAGCCGGCGCCGCCGGACGAGTGGCTGCCCGAGGTCCTGCACGCGCCCTTCACCGATCCGGACCAGGGCGCGCGCGTGCTGGCGCTGCTGGCCAAGCTCAATGACTCGATCGGCGTGGAACTGGACGTGGACGCCTACGAGCCGATCCTCGGCGAGCTGGAGAGCGAGGAGGGCCCGGCCCTGACGGCGGCCGGATGGTGCGAGGGCTTCAGCCGTGGCATCGACCTGCGCGCCGGCTTCTGGGAAGGCCGCCTGTCCGAGGACGGCGAGCTGATCGAGCTGCTGGGCCCGATCATGGCCCTGGCCGTGGACGAGGGCGTGCTGGCCAGCGACGCCGAGTTCGAGAAGCTGTCCGAGGATGAATACGAGGCCTGCCTGCAGCGCCTGCCCGAGGTCTTGCTGTCGGTGGCCCGCTACTGGCACGAGCATGCGCCCAGCGAGGCCGAACGCCGCGCGGCGCGCGAGCGCAGCCAGGATGCGCCGGCGCCGGACACCACGCCCCCGCGGAGACGCGACGGCCACTCCCTGCACTGAGCCGCGGCGGCAGCGGCACGAGCGTTCGTCAAAACGGAACACCGGGCCGTCCGGAGCCATGATTGGCGCCTTTGGGGAAACGATGAGTTCCCGCGTCGGGGCTGGCAACGGCTGCACGGCGGGCGCATGTTAGGCGCAACGACATTTCCCCCGAGGGGGTTCCCATGACCACCCGCACCATCACCCGCCGCGTGCGCGGCCAGCCCGCATCCGACGGCGCCGGCGTGCGCCTGACCCGCGTCATCGGCCAGCCGCAGCTGGACATGCTCGATCCGTTCCTGCTGCTGGACGAGTTCGGCTCGGACCAGCCCGGCGACTACATCGCCGGCTTCCCCGAGCACCCGCACCGCGGTTTCGAGACCGTCACCTACATGCTCGACGGGCGCATGCGCCACGGCGACAACCAGGGCAATACCGGCCTGCTGCGGTCCGGCAGCGTGCAGTGGATGACCGCCGGGCGCGGCATCGTGCACTCGGAGATGCCCGAGCAGGAAGAAGGCCTGATGCGCGGTTTCCAGCTGTGGGTCAACCTGCCGGCCAGCGACAAGATGACCGCGCCGCGCTACCAGGACATCGCGCCGGAGGAGATCCCCGAGGTCGAGCCGGCCGAGGGCGTGACGGTGCGCGTGGTGGCCGGACGCTTCGGCGACACCACCGGTCCGGTGGCCGGCATCGTCACGCAGCCGCTGTACCTGGACATCGCGCTTGGGCCGGGGACCGCCATCGACGTGCCGGTGCCGACCGGCCACAACGCCTTTGCCTACGTGTTCGAGGGCGACGACGTGGCCCTTGGCGACGAGCGCCTGCAGCGCGGCGAGCTGGCGGTGCTGTCGGACGGCGATGCGGTCAACCTGGTCGCCGGCGATACTGCCGCTCGGGTCCTGCTGGTGGCCGGCAAGCCGCTGCGCGAGCCGGTGGCCCGCTACGGCCCGTTCGTGATGAACACGCGCCAGGAAATCATCCAGGCGGTCGAGGACTTCAACGCCGGCCGGTTCTGAGCGCATCCCGGCGCCGCGACCGCTTGTTCCCGCGGCGCCGCAACGTGCAGGGCGTGTTCGATCACGAGCGCGCCCCGCCATCTCCACCTGCAGAGGTATCCAACGATGAACATGCAAGAAGGCGTGAAAGGCAAAGACGGCCTGCTGCTGGCCGCGCGCATCCTCCTGGCCCTGCTGTTCGTGGTCTTCGGCTGGGACAAGCTGGTCGGCTTCCACGGCACCGCGCAGTACATGGCCGGCGAAGGCCTGCCGATGCCCCAGGTGGCCGCGGCCATCGCCGTGGTGATGGAGTTCGTCGTCGGCCTGGCCCTGATCCTGGGCATCGCGACCCGTCCGCTGGCGTTGCTGCTGGCCGCCTACACGCTGGCCACGGCCTTCATCGGCCACCACTTCTGGACCATGGCGGGCATGGAACGCTATTTGAACGCGATCAACTTCTACAAGAACCTCGGCATCATCGGTGGCCTGTTGGCGCTGTACGTGACCGGTCCCGGCGCGTACGCGATCGACGCCAAGCGGCGCAAGGCTGGCTGAACCGGGGCGCGGTCGTTTCCATGCGTCGGCCGTTGAATGCGCGGCCGACGCCATCATGTAGGGATGGAGCGGCGCACGCATCCGGCCGCAACCACGAGACAAGCACGGCCAATCATGAGCGACAGCAACGCAGGCTATACCCCTCCCGTGATCTGGACCTGGGATCGCGACAATGGCGGCAAGTTCGCCAGCATCAACCGACCGACCGCCGGCGCCACGCACGACGCCGCGCTGCCGGTCGGACGCCATCCGCTGCAGCTGTATTCGCTGGCCACGCCGAACGGGGTCAAGGCCACGATCATGCTCGAGGAGCTGCTGGCCCTGGGCCATGCCGGCGCCGAGTACGACGCCTGGCTGATCGACATCAACACCGGCGACCAATTCGGCAGCGGCTTCGTCCAGGTCAACCCCAACTCGAAGATTCCCGCGCTGCTCGACCGCAGCGGCGCCCGGCCACAGCGGGTGTTCGAGTCCGGCGCGATCCTGCTGTATCTGGCCGAGAAGTTCGAGGCGCTGCTGCCCGCCGATCCGGGGGCGCGCACCGAGGCGCTGTCGTGGCTGTTCTGGCAGATGGGCAGCGCACCCTACCTCGGCGGCGGCTTCGGTCATTTCTACGCCTACGCGCCACGCAAGATGAAATATCCGATCGACCGCTACGCGCTGGAGGTCAAGCGCCAGCTCGACGTGCTCGACCGGCGCCTGGCCGAGGCGCCCTTCCTGGGCGGCGAGGACTACAGCATCGCCGACATCGCCAACTGGCCGTGGTATGGCGCCCTGGCCCTGGGCACGCTGTACGATGCCGGCACGTTCCTGCAGGTCGGCGACTACGCGCACGTGCAGCGCTGGGCACGGCAGATCGCCGAACGCCCCGCCGTGCAGCGCGGTCGCATGGTCAACCGGACCTGGGGCGAGCCGTCCGGGCAGCTGCGCGAGCGCCATGACGCGAGCGATTTCGAGCACCGCACCCTGGACAAGCTGGAGGCGCAGGCGTCCGGTTGAGCGCGGCGACCTGCCGTCGCATCCGCCCGGCCGACGCTTGCGTACGTCATGGGCAGCATGCCCATCCACCCTTTGCATCGACGAGGAGCACCACCATGACCCAAGTCCACGGCACGACCGTCACCTTCGTCCGCCCCGACGGCCAGAAGGTCGAGGGCTACCTGGCCCGCCCCGCCGCGCACGGCGACAAGGCCCCCGCGGTGGTGGTGATCCAGGAATGGTGGGGACTGAACGAGCAGATCCGCGGCGTCGCCGATCGCCTGGCCGCTGCGGCTACCAGGCGCTGGTGCCCGACCTGTACCGGGGCAAGAGCACGGTGGAGGAAGAGGAGGCGCATCACCTGATGGAGGGACTGGATTTCTCCGACGCGGTGTCGCAGGACATCCGCGGCGCGGTCGCGGAGCTCAAGAAGAGCGCCGGCAGGGTCGCCGTGATGGGCTTCTGCATGGGCGGCGCGCTGACCGTGCTCTCGGCCTGCAACATCCCCGAGCTGTCCGCGGCGGTGATCTACTACGGCGCGCCGCCACTGGAATATGTCGATCCGGCCGGCATCACCTTCCCGGTGATGGGCCACTTCGGCACCCAGGACGCGTTCTTCCCGATCGACGGCATCGACCAGCTGGAGGCGAAGATGAAGGACGCCGGGGTCGCCACCGAGTTCCATCGCTACCTGGCCCATCATGCCTTCGCCAACGAGACCGCGGTCGGCGAGGGCCGCATCGCCGGTACCCAGTACGACCCCGCCTGGGCGCAGATGGCCTGGGATCGCACGCTGACCTTCCTCGGCCGCACGCTGTGGTCGTGATGGACGACATCGTATCCGGCCCGATCGGTGTATCGGCTTGTCCGGAGGCCCGTGCCGAACCAACCGGCCAGCAAGGTCGACGAACGAATCCCGGCCCAAGACCATGAAGGCATCGAATGCGCACACGATCCGCAACCGCGGCCAGGCGATGACGCGCCGCATCGCGTGGGCGGTGCTGGTCTTGGCGCTGGTACTGTCCGTCGCCTCGGCGGCACGGCCAGCGGCCGAGACGTTCTGGCATCCGGAAATCGCGCCGAGCGGACCGCTGGTCATGGTGGTCAGCCTCGACGAGCAGCAGCTGTACGTCTACCGCAACGGCGTGGCGATCGGGATCAGCTCGATCAGCACCGGCAAGCCCGGCTACGAGACGCCCACCGGGGTCTACACGATCCTGCAGAAAGAGCGTGAGCACTACTCCAACCTCTACGACGATGCGCCGATGCCATGGATGCAGCGCCTGACCTGGGACGGCGTGGCCATGCATGCGGGGGCGTTGCCCGGCCGCGCGGCCTCGCACGGTTGCATCCGCTTGCCGGCGACGTTCGCCCGGGACCTGTACGCCGTCACGCGGCCGGGCGACGTGGTGGTGGTGGCCGATGCCAGGGTGGCGCCCGCGAGCATCGTGCATCCGTCGGCGGTGGCGCCGGTCGACCTGGCCGGACAGCCGGTGGTGCTTGCGCCGGGCGGTGTCGATGCATGGCCGACCGACGCCAACGGGAGCGACGGGTTTGTCAGCGTGATCATCAGCACCGTGGATCGCACGGCCTACGTACTGCGCAATGGCCACCTGGTCGCCCATGCGCCGATCGAGGTGGCCGCGGATGCCGATGTGCACGGCATCCTGCTGTATGTGATGGAAGGCAACGCCACGGCCAACGCGACGCCGCCGTCATCGGCCCTGGCGCACCGCTGGAGTGGCTATCGCATCGGCGGCACCGGACCGGTGCCCGCCCCCGCCACGCTGTCGCGGCAGATTCACCTTCCGCAGACCTTCGGCAAGGGACTGCGCGCGGCGTTGCGTCCCGGCACCACCGTGCTGGTCACGGATCTACCCGGTTACGGCCGTTCGCCGGATCCGTCGTTCGGCGCGCTTCTGCAGTCCGCGCCGCCCAGTGAAGCGCCGCGACATTGAGTCGCATGGCATAAAACCCTGAACAATCTCAATAAAACCGGAGACGAACATGGGTAAGATCAGACACCCGTACTCCCCTGGGCATTGATTCACATGCACCTGCACACACTGCACAAGGCGTGGTTTCGCGCCGCGTCCGCGATCGTGCTCATGAGCTGCGTCGCGGTCGTGCATGCCGCTGCACCGACTCCCGCGAGCGCCGGTAGCGGCCTGGCGACGGCGCTGCATCAGGCCGCGCCAGGGGCCAACCCCCGCGTCCTCGCGCTGGCCACGCGCGCGTTGGGCTGCGTGCGTCGGACGATGCCGGTGCGCACACTGAGCGTGATCGATTACTCGCTGCCGTCCACCACGCCGCGCCTGTGGGTGTTCGACCTGTCCCGGCGCACGTTGCTGTTCCATGTCCTGGTGGCCCACGGCCGCAACAGTGGCGGACAATTCGCCACGCACTTCTCCAACCGCGAGGGCAGCCTGATGTCGAGCCTGGGCACCTTCGTCACGGACGGGACCTACGTCGGCCACAACGGCTACTCGCTGCGCCTGAAGGGCCTGGACGGGCGCTTCAACGACCATGCCGAGGAGCGCGCCATCGTGATCCACGGCGCGCCCTATGTCAGCCAGAAGTTCGCCCGGGCCCAGGGCCGCATCGGTCGCAGCTGGGGCTGCCCGGCGGTGCGGGCGGCCGTGGCCCGGCCGCTGATCGACACCATCCGCAGGCAATCGATGGTGTTCGCCTACTACCCCGATCCGGCATTCCTGCACGGTGCGCCGACGCTGGTCGATTGCGGGGAATCGGCCGCCGGTGGCGCGGCCCCGGTCGCGCCCTGAGAAGGTCGTTGCCGCGCCGGGCATGTGCCGGTGCCAGGGGTGATCAGCCGGACTGACCGCTGCTGCGGTGATAGCGCAAGGCGTGCAGCACGCGCGTCAGGCCGTGCGCGCCCAGCACCAGCCCGAGGCCGAGCGCGGCGCGTGCCAGGCTGCTCAGCAGGTAGGCCACGTGGATGGCATAGGGCATCTGCGGCGGCTGGAGGGCATCCCAGATGCGCACGCCCTCGAACAGAATCGATGGCAGTGCCTCGCTCACCAGCACCACGCCGGTGATGACGAAGGCCGTGGTCATCAGGCCGGCATGATCGATGTCACCGGCCTGGACCGCCCGCGTGTCCCGGGTGATCCAGCGTGACACCTGCGGCGCGGCCAGCCACAGCGCGAGCCCGATCACCAGCGGCGCGAAGATCCACGCGTAGGCCAGGACCAAGTAGGGCGAATGCCGCATGCCCACCGATTCCCGCAGCACATTGACCGCGACATCGGCGATGTCGATGAAGGATTTCGTGATGAGATAAACGGCCAGGACGCGCAGGCCGACGAGACTCAACGAGCGGGGATTCATGGCGCGGGCTCCCTGTCCGTGCGCGGCGGCGTGCCGCGTGTCCATGGGCCGAGGATACATGCGCGGCCGGGGGGAAGCTCAACCCTCGCCGGCAAGCAGCGCGTCGAGGTCGTCCTGGTCGAACTTCAGGCGATCACGGCTGCCACCGCCCTCGAGTACCGCGGCGGCCAGCTCGGCCTTGCGCAGCTTCATCACCTCGATGCGTTCTTCCACCGTGCCGGCGGTGATCAGTTTGTACACGAACACCGGCTTGTCCTGGCCGATGCGGTGGGCCCGGTCGGCGGCCTGCGCCTCGGCAGCCGGGTTCCACCACGGGTCGTAGTGGATCACGGTATCGGCGGCGGTCAGGTTCAGGCCCACGCCGCCGGCCTTGAGGCTGAGCAGGAACAGTGGCACCTCGCCGTCCTGGAAGCGGCGCACCGGTTCGGCGCGGTCGCGGGTCTCGCCGGTCAGGGTGACGTAGCGGATGCGGCGGCGGTCCAGCTCGCGGCCGATCAGCTTGAGCATCTCGGTGAACTGGCTGAACAGCAGCACCTTGCGGCCCTCGGTGACCAGCGCCGGCAACATTTCCAGCAGCAGGTCCATCTTGGCCGACTCGCGCACGCCGCGCGCGGCTTCCAGCTTGACCAGGCGCGGATCGCAGCAGGCCTGGCGCAACTTCAGCAACGCATCCAGCACGATGATGCCGCTGTGCTCGATGCCGCGCTGGGCGATCACCTCGCGCAGTTCCTCGGCCAGCGACAGGCGCAGGCTTTCGTACAGCTCGCGCTGCTTGCCCTCCAGCACCACGCGACGGGTGATCTCGGTCTTGGCCGGCAGCTCGGAAGCCACCTCGGCCTTGGTGCGGCGCAGGATGAACGGCGCGATGCGCTGGTTCAGGCGCTGCTGGCAGGCCTCGTCGTTCTGCTTCTCGATCGGCACGCGGTAGTGGCGGCGGAACGCGCGCTCGTCGCCCAGCAGCCCGGGCACCACCAGGTCCAGCTGCGACCACAGCTCGCCCAGATGATTTTCCAGCGGCGTTCCGGTCAGGCACAGCACCCGGCCGACCTGCAGCTTGAGCACCGCGCGGCGTGCCTGGGTGCGCGGATTCTTCACCTGCTGCGCCTCGTCCAGCACCACCAGTTCGAAACGGTGCTTCTTCAGCACCTCGACGTCGCGTGGCACCAGCGCGTAGCTGGTCAGCACGATGTCGTGGTCGTCGATGCGCGCGAAGTCGTCGCTGCGTTGCGGGCCGTGCAGCGTCAGCACCTTCAGCTTCGGCACGAAACGCGCGGATTCGGACTGCCAGTTGGGAATCAGGCTGGTGGGCAGCACCAGCAGGGCCGGGTGTTCCAGGCGCCCGGCTTCCTTGAGGGTCTGCAGGTGGGCCAGCAGCTGCAGGGTCTTGCCCAGGCCCATGTCGTCGGCCAGCACGCCGCCGACGCCGGCTTCGTCCAGGGCGTTGAGCCAGCGCAGGCCTTCGCGCTGGTAGTCGCGCAGGGTGGCCTTGAGACCCTCGGGCACGGTGTCGGTGGCGCGCTCGGCGGCCTCGCGCAGGCGCTTGGTGAAGCCACGCAGGGCGCGTGGCGCCTGCAGCTTGCCGTCGGACGGCAGGGCGCTGGCCAGTTCCTCCAGGCGGCCGGCCTGAACCTTGGGCAGGCGCAGCCGGGTGCGCGGTTTCTCCAGGTACTCGGCCAGCGGCGCCAGCATCGCGCGCAGTTCGCGCAGGCGCACCGGCACGCGGCGGCGATCGTCGACCGGTGCGTACCAGACGGCATCCTCGGCCTCGTTGCCCGGCGGCGTCAGGCTCAACTGCTGCTCGCCCAGCGCCTGCGCCACGGCCGGCAGCAGATTGACCTTCTCGCCACCCACCTCGATGCCGATCTCCAGCTCGAAGCGGTCGTCGTCGCGTCCGGCGCTGGCCTCGCCGTACCAGTGCACCGGCCCTTCCAGCACCTCGAACGGGAAGCTCTTGTCGTAGTCGAGGACGAAGCCTTCCTCTTCCAGCCGGCCGCGCAGGGCCATCCAGCGCGCCGGCGTGTTCACTTCCAGGGCACCGGTATGGCCGGCGCCGGGGAACATCCAGGCATCGTCCGGCAGGGTCTCGGCCAGGTCCCAGGGCAGGCCCTCGGTGTCCACGGCGGGCGTCAGGCCGGCATTTTCCAGCCGTTCCATGGCCGCCAGCTCGTCGGCGCGGCGCCGGGTGATCTCGATCAGCTTGCCGCCGTGGACCCGGTGCACCTGCTGTTCGCCGCCGCGGCTGGGCAGGCGTTCGCCGCCATATTCGAAGCTCAGTCGGGCGTAGGCCAGGGGTGGCGTGCCGGCCGCCAGGCGTGCGTGGCGGGTCAAGGCGCGCAGGGTCAATACCGGCTGCGGCGTCAGGTTGGATGGTCGTGCCTTGCCCAGGATCTGTGGCGCGGGCACGCGATCGGCCAGGGGCGAGGCGGCCAGGGCCGCGGCCACCGCGGCGGCATCCTCGGGCGCCAGGGCGGGGGCGTCGATCAGGTGGGTTTCGGCGGGACCCAGGTCGAGCGGGCCGAGGGCGGCGTGCTCGAGGTCCAGATACCAGGGGGTGCCGGCGCGCAGCAGGCGCTGGCCGTTGGGCAGCCGGGGCTCGAGATGCTGCATGCCGTCGTCGTCGATACGCCAGGACCAGGACGGTGCATGCGGCTTGCCCCGGCTCAGGCGCAGGCCGGCCACGCCGCCGAGGAAGCATGGCGCGGTGTCCAGTATCTCGGTCAGCAGCGCGTCGCCCACGGCGCCATGCAGGTGCGCGTAGTTGCGACCCTTGCGCTGGCTGTGTGGAAGACCGAGCAGGCTGGTGGCCAGGCGCTGCTCGATGGAGGGCAGGCGGGTCTGGGCCAGGCGCTTGGGTTCCAGGGGCACGGCATGGAACAGGCGCCCCTGTTCGCCGACGCTGAGAAGGACCGGTGCCACTTCCAGGCGCGCGGCGCTGCAGCCCTCTTCCTGCACCATCTCGAGAAAGAAACCGAGGGTCGGCCCGCCGCTGCGGGCGGATTCGGGCGCGGCTGGCGAATGTCCGGCGAGCAGGCGCTTCCAGGCACCGGGCACCTGGCCCGATGCATCCTTCGCCTTGTCCTTGGGCGACCGGGATGGACTCCGGTGCTGGCGAGTGGGTCGTTGCATCCGTCTCGCTCGGGCGTCAAAACCTCAAGACTAACAGGCCGCGACGACCCGTGCGCGGGTGGCGAAAAGCGTGCCGTGACGCAGGGCGGCCGGCTCAGGCCGGCGGAAAAAGCGGACTGGAATATTCGGGCTTCTGCTCGCGCGCCATCAGGATGCGCAGTCCCTCGGCGGGCGTGACCTCGCCGTGCAGGACGGCGCGCACGCCGAAGGCGATGGGCAGGTCCAGGTCGTGCTGTTCGGCCAGGCGGCACACCTCGTCGGCGGTGACCACGCTCTCGACCACCTGGCCGATCTCGGCGATCGCCTGGTCGATCGACACCCCGCGTCCCAGGGCCAGGCCGAGACGGCGGTTGCGCGACAGGTCGCCGGTGCAGGTGAGCACCAGGTCGCCGAGGCCGGACAGGCCCATCAGGGTCTCCGGACGCGCGCCCAGGGCCACGCCCAGCTGCAGCATCTCGTACATGCCGCGGGTGATCAGGCCGGCGCGGGCATTGAGGCCCAACTGCATGCCGTCGGCCACGCCGGTGGCCACGGCCAGCACGTTCTTCATCGCGCCGCCGAGCTCGGCGCCGAGCATGTCGTCGCCGGTGTAGGCGCGGAAATTGCTCGAATGCAGCAGCTCGGCCAGGGTCTGGGCGAAGGCGGGCTCGGAGGCGTGCACGGTCACCGCGGTCGGCAGCCCGGCCACCACTTCCCGGGCGAACGAGGGCCCGGTGATGACCGCCATGGGCCGCCCGGGCAGATGCTCGCCGACCAGTTCATGCAGGAACCGCCCGGTGCCGGGTTCGAAACCCTTGGTCGCCCAGCACACCGCGCAATTGCCCGGCAACAGCGGTGCGATAGCGTCCAGCAGGGCGGCAAAGGCGTGGCTGGGCACCGCGATCAGCACGATGTCGGCGTTCGCCACGGCCTGGCCCAGGTCGGCCTCGAAGGCCAGTGAGGGCGGCAGCTGCAGATCCGGCAGGTAGCGCGTGTTGAGGTGTGTTGCCTGCATGTCGGCCAGCGAAACGGCGTCACGCCCCCACAATGTGGTGGGCGTGCCATTGCGTGCCAGCAGGGCAGCCAGGGCGGTGCCCCACGAGCCGGCGCCGAGAACGCTGACGCGAAGCCTCGCCTGCGTCATGGGCGTGAACTCAGGAGTTCAGCGACGGCGCCGAATCACCCTCGGCCATGCGGCGCTTCTGCTCGGCATAGAGGGCATCGAAATTGATCGGCTGCAGCAGGAACGGCGGAAAGCCACCGTCCTGGATCAGCGACGAGATGGTCTGGCGCGCGAACGGGAACAGCACGTTCGGGCAGTAGCTGCCGATCAGGTTGTCCTCGTCATCGGTCGAGAACCCGGCGATGCTGAAGATACCGGCCTGCTGCACTTCGGCCAGGTAGGCGGTCTGATCGCCCATGGTGCAGGTCAGGGTCAGGGTCAGTACCACTTCGCGGGTCATGTCGTCGAGCTTGCTGGACTGATGGCCCAGGTTCAGCTGGATTTCCGGCTGAAGGCTGGAGCCGTCACCGGTCTCCTGGAAGATCGCCGGGGCATTGGGCGCCTCGAACGATGCGTCCTTGATGTAGATCTTCTGCAGCGCCAGCTGCGGCTGGCCCTCGCCGGTGGCTTCGATGTTTTCGGCCATGATGTTCCCTGGAAATGCGTGTGGACAGGATATGGAAGAGCGGCATTGTCCCACACATTGGCGCGCCGTGTCCGTCGCCCGGGGCAGGCCGCCCCGCGTCGCAGTTGCAGTTTCGCCAAGTGCTTGGGATAATGTACGGCTAGCCTCGTCATGTCCGGCTTGAGCCGGTATCCCATGCGCCCGCGGTGACGCGTCGGGAGACGGGGCCCGATTCCAGCACACCGCAGGCGGCCCCGGTCGCCGCTGGGCCGAAACCGTCCTGGCCAACGGGCGGTACACATGAACACTGGAGGTCAACATGGCCCGTGTATGCCAAGTCACCGGCAAGGGTGTGCAGACCGGCAACAACGTCTCGCACGCCAACAACAAGACTCGCCGTCGCTGGTTGCCGAACCTGCATGAGCGTCGTTTCTGGGTGCCCAGCGAAAACCGCTGGGTGAAGCTGCGCGTGTCCAACAAGGCACTGCGTACCATCGACAAGAATGGCATCGACGCCGTGTTGGCCGACCTTCGTGCCCGCGGCGAAAAGGTCTAAGGAGAACAGCCATGCCTTCCAAGCGTGACAAGATCCGCCTGATTTCGTCGGCCGGCACCGGCCACTTCTACACCACCGCAAAGAACAAGAAGAACACGCCCGAGAAGATGGAGATCAAGAAGTACGATCCCGTCGTCCGCAAGCATGTGATGTACAAGGAAGGCAAGATCAAGTAAGCACCCGCGCTGCCTGAGCCTTCGACTGGAACCCGCCCCCGTGGCGGGTTTCTTTTTGCCCGCGAAAAGGGTGTCCCGGACGGGCCGTCCGTCCGTGGGAAACCCAAAAAGAAGCCCGCCGGAGGGCGGGCTTCTTGCGTTGCATGGCTCTGGATGCGTGCGTCAGGCGTTGGCCAGGCGGTAGCCCTTCAGGCGCTGGGCGAAGTCCTGCAGGACGCGGATACCGCTCTGCTCGGCCTCGCGGATCCACTGCTGCAGGCCCTTGAGCGCCGCGTCGGCTCCGCGCTGCTCCATCAGCGCCAGCAGGCGCGCGCGATAGTCGCACACCACGCGCAGGGTCGGGCGCTTCTCGACCACGGCTTCCAGCTCCTCGCGCTTGTCGCGATCGAGCCAGCGGCCACCGTCGGCAAGTGCGCGGCGCAGGCGGCGCGGCACGGCCTTGATGTTCTCGCCGGCTTGCGCGGCTTCCTCGCGCAGGGTCGGCACGATGACCTGGCGGTAGTAATCGGTCATCGCCTGGAAGCGATGCGCCAGGACCGCCTTGAGGGTGTCGGTGTCGGGCAGCTTCACGTTCGGTCGCACGTCCAGCTTCGGCGCCACGCGCAGCACCTTGGCCAGGCCGACCGCGCGCAGGCCGCAGATCACCGCCCAGCCGATGTCGAACTCCCACTTGCGCAGGGCGAACTTGGCCGAGCTGGGGAAGGCGTGATGGTTGTTGTGCAATTCTTCGCCGCCGATCCAGAAACCCCACGGAAGCAGGTTGGTCGCGGTATCGGAGCTCTCGAAGTTGCGGTAGCCCCACCAGTGACCGATGCCGTTGACGAAGCCGGCGGCCCAGAACGGGATCCACAGCATCTGGATCGCCCAGATGGCCAGGCCGACCGAGCCGAACAGGGCGATGTTGATCACCGCCATCAGGGTCGGACCCATGTACGGGTGCGCCCCGTAGACATGGCGCTCAAGCCAGTCGTCGGGCGTGCCACGACCGTACTTCTCCATGTCCTCGCGGTTCTGGCTGGCGGTGCGGTACAGGCTGACGCCATCCCAGAACACCTTCTTGATGCCGTAGATCTGCGGACTGTGCGGATCCTCCTCGGTCTCCACCAGCGCGTGGTGCTTGCGGTGGATGGCCACCCACTCCTTGGTCACCATGCCGGTGGTCAGCCAGGCCCAGAAGCGCAGGAAATGCGCGATGACCGGGTGGAAATCCACGCCGCGGTGGGTCTGGCTGCGGTGCAGGTACAGGGTCACGGCGAAGATCGTCAGCTGCGTGACGATCAGCGTGTAGACCAGCCAGGTGACCCAGCCGGCGCCGGTGAGGCCGCGGGCAGCGAAGTCGAGGAACGCATGAAGCATGAGAAATGTCTCGAAAAACAAGGGAGTTGTGTAAAGCAGTGTACGCGGGGCGGGTCCATACCCGCCAGCACGGTGACGATATGTCGCGGGACCGCCGCGCAGGGTCGATTGAACCACATCGCATGCGACAAAATCGCGTCCGCCGCGCACTTTCTGCGATACGGCTTGTCCTGAATATGGGTCCTCCGCGAGAATCGACAAGTGATCGACCCTGCCCCCCTGTTGCAATTGCAGCGTGCCAGTCGCCGCCTCGGTGGCCGTGAAGTGGTGCGCGATATCGACCTGACGCTGTCCCCCGGCCAGGTGCTGGGCCTGCTCGGTGTCAACGGCGCCGGCAAGTCCACCACCCTGGCGATGATGGCCGGCGCGCAACGCCCGGATCGCGGCTGCGTGTGCATCGAGGGCGTGGATCTGGCCGAGCAGCCACAGCGTGCACGCAGCCATATCGGCTGGCTCCCCGAGCGCGCGCCGTTGTGGCCGGAGCTGAGCGTGGTCGAGCATCTGGATGCCGTGGCGCGGCTGCGTGGAATGCGCGGCGCCGCCGCGCGATCGCGCCGCGACGAGTTGCTCGAACGCCTGCAGCTGCAGGCGGAGGCGAAACGACTGGTTGCCGTGTTGTCGCAGGGTCAGCGCCAGCGCGTGGGCCTGGCCTGCGCGCTGCTGCATGCGCCGCCCCTGTTGATCCTGGACGAGCCCGGCAACGGACTCGATCCCCTGCAGGCCGCGCAATTGCGCGAACTGGTGCGCGAACGCGCCGCCGATGGCTGCGGCGTGGTGCTGTCGACCCACCTGCTGCCCGAGGTGACCGCGGTCTGCGACCGCGTGGCGATCCTGCACGAAGGGTGCCTGCGCCATGAGGGGCCCCTGCAGTCGGGTCAGACGCGGTTGCTGCTGACCCTGGCCGCAACCGTCGACCGCGCGCGCCTGGCCGCGCTGCCCGCGGTCGCCGATGTGCAGGCACGCGATGGGCAACGGTACGAAATCACCCTGCGCCCGGGCCATGACGCGGCGGCGCTGGCGCGGGCCGTGGTCGAGGCGGGCTGGCCACTGACCGGTCTGCAGCCGGTGGCCGGCGAACTGGAACAGGCGTTCATGCGCATCGCCACGCGGCGTTCCGCGGACGCGGAGGCGCGTGCCGCATGAGCATCCGGGCGATGTACCGCAACGAGTGGCGGCGGCTATGGACGCGGCCGCTGGGCTGGGTGCTGGCGGCGCTGATCGTGGCCGGCATGGGCTGGGAATTCCTGCTCATGCTCAACCAGTTCCTGGCCCTGCAGGTGCGCATGGCCGCGGCCGGCAACGCCAGTGGCTTCACCGATCTGGTCACCCTGCCCTGGCTGGCCCTGTTCGTGGTCGCCGCGTTCGTCATGGCGCCGCTGATGAGCATGTCGTCGCTGGCCGGGGAACGGCGCGGCGGCACCCTGCCGCTGTTGTTCGCATCCGGCGTCTCGCCGTCGGCCATCGTGCTGGGCAAGTACCTGGCTGCCGTGGCCTGGCAGGCCCTGATCCTGCTGCTGGTGCTGGCCATGCCGCTGGCCCTGGCGCTGGTCGCCGGTCCGGACTGGGGCAAGCTGGCGGCGGCGGCGCTCGGATTGCTGCTGACCATCGCCGCGCTGACCGCCGTCGGCATGGCTTGCTCGGCCTTCGCCGGGCACCCGGCACTGGCCGCGGCCGCGGCCTTCGTGGTCACGGCCCTGCTGGCGGGCGTCAACCAGCTGACCCTGGCCGAGGGCGTGGTCGGTGGCATCGCCAACTGGCTGGCGCTGTCGACGCACCTGCAGCCGATGGGGCGTGGACTGGTCGACACCGCCGACCTGGCCTGGTTCGCCCTGCTGATCGCGGTGGCGCTGATGATCGCGATCCGACGGGTCGGTGACGAGAGGATCCGCGGCTGATGCGGCGAACGCTTCCATTGACCGTCTTCGTGCTGGCGCTGTTGCTGGCGGCCGGCTGCCTGGGCTATCTCAGCGCGCGCCATCCATGGGTCATGGACTGGAGCGCCGGCCAGCGCGCCAGCCTCACGGCGCCGACACGCGCCGTGCTGGCGCGCCTGCACGGGCCGCTCAAGATCACCAGCTATGCCGCGCCGGGGGATCGCCTGCGGCCGACGATCGCCGCCTTCATCGCCCGCTACCAGGCGCTGAAGCCGGACATTTCCCTGCACTTCGTCGATCCGGACCAGAACCCGGGCGCGGTGCGCGCGGCCGGGATCGAGGTCGCCGGCGAGATGGTGATCACGCATGAGGGTCGCAGCGAGCATGTACGTGAACTCACCGAGGACGCACTGACCAACGCCATGGAGCGCCTGGCGCGCGGCGGCGAGCGCATCGTCGCCTTCGTCAGCGGTGACGGCGAGCGGCTGCCCGGTGGCGTGAAGGGCGCCGATCTCGATCTTTTCGTCAGGCCGTTGACCCAGCGTGGCCTGCGCGCGGTGCCGCTGAATTTCGGCCAGGTGAGGCAGGTGCCCGAAGGCACCGCGCTGGTGGTGCTGGCGAGCCCGCGCTCGCCGCTGCCGCCCGGTGCGGTCAATGCGCTGGTGTCATGGGTGCGCAACGGTGGCAACCTGCTGTGGCTGAGCGATCCCGACACGCCGCATCCGGAGCTCGACCCGCTGGCGCGCGCGCTCGGCGTGCAGCGCCTGCCCGGCGTCCTGGTGGATGGCCAGGGCACGGCGCTGGGGTTGAAGGATCCGCGCATCGTGGCGAGCGGGCACTATCCGCCGACGGCGATCACCCGCGGCATGGACCAGACCACGCTGTTCGCCCAGGTGCAGGCCTTGGCCAGCACCACGGCGACGGACTGGTCGGCCAAGCCCCTGCTGCGATCGAGCGCGCAGAGCTGGACCGAGTTGCAGCCGATCGACGATGCGCATCCCTCCACCATCCGTTTCGACCCGGACAAGGGCGAGTTGCGTGGGCCGCTGGATTTCGGTTTCGCGCTGTCGCGACTGTCGCCCAGCCCGGCCAGCAACCAGCAGCGCGCGGTGGTCATCGGCGACGGCGATTTCCTGTCCAACGCCTTTGTCGGCCAGGCCGGCAATCGGGCACTGGGCGACCGGGTGGTCGACTGGCTGCTTGGCGACGACGCGCTGCTGGACGTCGATCGGGCGGTGGCGCCGGATCGCGTGGTACGGCTCTCGCGCGGCGGCCTCACGGTCCTGGCCGCGGTCTTCATGATCGCGCTGCCGCTGCTGCTGCTGGTGCTCGGCGTGGGCATCGCCTGGCGCCGGCGCCGGCGCTGATCCGATGCGCGCGCACGGCAAGCGCTGGACGGGCGCGGTCGTGGTGGCGGCCCTGGTGGCGCTGGCCTGGGGCCAGTGGCGCAGCGATCAAGCGGACGCGCCGGGCACCCTGTTGACGATGGCGCCGGACCAGGTGCAGCGGATCGACATCGTGCACACCGGCGCGCCGCCGCAGCACTATCAGCGGCAAGACGGCCACTGGCTGCAGACCGGAACGGATACGCCCGATGCCGAACGCGATGGCCGGCTGGATCGCATCGCCGCCATTGCCGCCGCGCCGGTGGAACGCTGGCGGCCGGTCGGCGCGCTGGACCTGCACACGCTCGGCCTGCGCCCGCCGCGGCTGACGCTGTACCTGAACGGCCAGCGGCTGGACTACGGCGTGATGACGCCCTTCGCCCCGACCCGCTACGTTCGCGTGGGCGATCGCGTGGCGGTCATTCCCGCGCAGTTCACGCCGCAGGCGCCAGTGGCCCGGCGCATCACCCTGCCTGACGCGAACGAGCCACGGCGCCAGGCTCAGCCTGGCTCGTCGAGCCAGTCGCGCGGGCGCAGATAGTCGTACAGGCGCGCTTCCTCGCTGCCCGGCGCGGGCGACCAGCCGTATTCGAAGCGCACCTGCGGCGGCAGGCTCATGAGGATCGATTCGGTGCGACCGCCCGATTGCAGGCCGAACAGCGTGCCGCGGTCGTAGACCAGGTTGAACTCGACGTAGCGGCCGCGCCGGTACAGCTGGAACTCACGCTCGCGTTCGCCCCAGGGTTCGTGCATGCGGCGTTCGACGATCGGCAGGTAGGCATCCAGGAAGCCCTGACCCACATCGCGCAGGAAGCCGAAGCAGCGCTCGAAGCCACCCTCGTCCAGATCGTCGAAGAACAGTCCACCGACACCGCGCGTCTCGCCCCGGTGCTTGAGGAAGAAGTACTCGTCGCACCACTGCTTGTAGCGCGGATAGACGTCCTCGCCGTACGGTGCGCACAGGTCGTGCGCGACCTGGTGCCAGTGGCGCACGTCGCGGTCGAACGGGTAGTACGGCGTGAGGTCGAAACCGCCGCCGAACCACCACACCGGGTCCATGCCTTCCTTGCGTGCCTCGAAGTAGCGCACGTTGGCGTGGGTGGTCGGGATGTACGGATTGTGCGGATGCAGAACCAGCGACACGCCGGTGGCGATGAAGCTGCCGCCGGCCAGCTGCGGGCGGTGCGCGGTGGCGCTGGGCGGGAGCGTGGCGCCGGCCACGCGCGAGAAATTCACGCCGGCCTGCTCGAAAACCCCGCCGTTCTTCAGTACGCGGGTGCGCCCGCCGCCACCTTCGGGGCGTTGCCAGGCGTCCTCGATGAACCCCTCGCCTTCGCCGTCGGCGCCGTCCACGGCCTCGACTGCATCGCATATGCGGTCCTGCAAGTCGCGCAGGAATGCTTCGACCTGTTGAGCTTGATCATGCATGCGGCAAGTGTCGGCGCCGGCGACTCCGGATGCAAGCGCGCGCCGCGTCGTGCTCAGGCGGCACCCTCGGCGACGCGCCAAGGCAGCGGCTGGGTGTCGGCGCGCACGTACAGCGGATGTCGTGGCGCGGCGGCGGCGGTCAGGCCCAGCACGTGGGGATCATCCAGAAGATCCCGCACGATGCGGTCGCGACCATGCAGCGAACCATGGTTGCCCCAGCCCGCCACGGTCAGCGTTGAGGCCGCCTGCAGCCGCGCGAGCCAGGCATCGTTGTCACCGCCGACCGGACCGCGCGCGGAGCGCAGGCGCGCGGGCGAGGGCGTGCGCCAGGCGAACAGGTTGCCCACGGCCAGCGCGCCGAAGCCCCAGTCGCGGGCAAAGCCGATGCAGCGTCGGATGGTCGGGTCGTTGGCCGTCTCGCTGGCGGTGGAGGGGTTGAGCATCACGAACAGCAGCTGCGGCCCGTCGCTCCAGCGCCGCCACAACGCGTAGCGGTAGCGACGGCAGCCGGAATACGCGGCAGCCGCCTGCATGTCGTCGAGATTGGCGTGGGCGATGCGGCTCACGATGCGGATGCGCGGGCTTGGCGGATGGCCATCATCGCACGCACCCGGATGGTGTCCGGATGCACGTCGATCAACCCTGCTCGAGAGCCGGCCGGTGTTTCAGGCGGTTGCGTTGGGCGCGAAGCATCCGACGCCTGGCGCGCCAGGCCTTCCAGTCGTCGTACATCAGGTAGATCGCCGGGGTCGACAGCAAGGTCAGCAGCTGCGAGATGGCCAGGCCGCCGATCATGGCGATGCCCAGCGGCTGGCGCAGTTCCGAGCCGACGCCGAAGCCGATCGCCAGTGGCACCGCGCTGAACATGGCTACCAGGGTGGTCATCAGGATCGGGCGGAAGCGCGTCAGCGCCGCCTCGCGGATGGCGGTGACCGGGTCGAGCCCGCGCTGGCGCTGGGCATCGAGGGCGAAGTCGACCATCAGGATGGCGTTCTTCTTGACGATGCCGATCAGCAGCAGCATCGCGATGGCGGCGATCAGCGACAGCTTGGTGTCGGTCATCAGCATGGCGGCGACGGCGCCGACGCCGGCGGCCGGCAGGGTGGACAGGATGGTCAGCGGGTGGCGGAAGCTCTCGTAGAGGATGCCCAGCACCAGGTACATCGCCATGATCGAGGCGAAGAACAGGGTGCCCATGTTGGACTTCAATTGCTGCAGGCGCTGGTTGTCGCCGGTGAAGTCCACGCGCACGCCGGCGGGCAGGTTGAGACCCTGCGCCTGCGCCTTGATGATGTCGATGGCCTGACTCTGCGCCGTGCCGGGCTTGATGTCGTAGTTGATGGTCGAAGCCATCAGTTGCGATTCATGCACCACCTGGGGCGGGATGACCGTGGATCGGAGGCGTGCGAGGGTCGACAGCGGTACCCGCTGGCCGGCGTCGCTGAGCACGTAGAGGTTGAGCAACGCGTCCGGCGTCAGCACCTGCTGGTCGGCGGCGCTGAGAATCACGCGGTACTCGCTGGTGCCCGAATAGATGGTCGACACCGGCTGCTGTCCGAAGGCGCCGTACAGGGCCATGTCGATCGCCGCCATGCTGACGCCGAGCCGCGCGGCCCGATCGCGGTCCACGTCCAGCGTCTGTTGCACGGCGACGTCATCGTAGTCGCTGCTGATGTCGCGCAGCTGGGCCTGCTTGCGCAGCACGTTTTCCAGGCGCATGGTCCATTTCTGCAGCGCGATCGGGTCATCCCCGCGCAGCTGGAAGCTGTACTGGCCCTTGCCGCCTCCGCCGCCTCCGCCGCCGAGGAACTGCACGTTGTTCACATAGCACTGAACGCCAGGCACCCGCTCCAGCTGCTTGCGCATGCGCTCGATGATGGCGTGGGACTTCAAGGGGCGATCGCCCGGCGAGTGGCCGTATGGCTTGAGATCGATGAACAGCTGGCCCTGGTTGCCGACGGCACCGCCGCCGCCGCCCAGGAACGAGGACACGTTGGCCACCGCCGGATCGTGCTCGACGATGTGCGCGACCTTGTGCAGGCGCGCGGTCATCTCGTCGGGCGAGACATCGGTGTCGGCCGTGATGTTGACCTGCAGCAGGCCCGTGTCCTGCTCGGGCATGAAGGTGCCGCCGACCACCTTGAAGGTGAGTATGCCCAGTCCGATGGTCATGAGCAGAAGGATCAGCGGCTGCCAGCGCATCAGGTTGCGGTGATGCAGTGCCCAGTCGAGGGTGCGCCGGTACAGGCGCATGATGGCGTTGTCGAAGCGTTCCAGCGCCCGTTGCCAGCCGTTCTGTTCGTGTGCGTGCGGCACGCTGGCGTGGCGCAGGTGGCGCGCGCACAGGGCCGGCGTGAGGGTCAGCGAGACCACCGCCGAGATCAGCACCGCGGCGGCCAGGGTGACGGAGAACTCGCGCATGATCATGCCGAAGATGCTGTTCTCGAACAGCAGCGGCGCGAACACCGCCAGCAGCGAGGCGGTGATGGAGATCACCGTGAAACCGATCTCGCGAACGCCGAGAAGGGCGGCCTGGATCGGGGGTTCGCCGGCCTCCATGTGTCGCACGATGTTCTCGATCACCACGATGGCGTCGTCGACCACGAAGCCGACGCACACCACCAGCGCCATCATCGACAGGTTGTTGAGGGTGTAGCCCAGCGCGTCCATGACCACGAAGGCGCCGGCCAGCGACAGCGGCACGCTGATCGCGGCGATCAGCGTGGGGCCGGCGCGGCGCAGGAACAGCAGCATCACCAGCACCACCAGCACGATGCTGATCAGCAGGGTGATCTCGATCTCGTGGATCGACGAGCGCGTGGTGGTGGTCAGGTCGAACAGCGGGCGCACCTGCACGTCGGCCGGCAACCACTGCGACAGCTGCGGCAGGCGGGCCTTGATCGCATCGACCGTGGCCAGCGCGTTGGCGCCGGGGCGCTTGCTGATGCGCAGCAGCACGGAGCGCTTGCCGTTCAGCCAGGCGCCCTGGTGGGGGTCCTCGGCGCCCTGGTAGACCTTGGCGACATCGCCGAGGTAGACCGGCACGCCGTTGCGCTGGGCGATCACGATGCGGGCGAAATCGGCGGCGGTGCGCAGCTGGTCGCTGGCCTGCACGATCCATTGCCGCGAGCCCTGGTCGATGCTGCCCAGAGGAGCGTTGACGTTGGCCGCCGATAGCGCATTGCGCACGTCATTGCCCGACAGGTGCTTGGCGGCAAGCGCGTCCAGGTCCAGGTCCACGCGCACGGCCGGAGGCGAGCTGCCGAGCACCTGCACCCGGCCGACCCCGGAAATCTGCGCGATGCGCGGCGCCAGGATGCGGTCGGACAGGTCATACAGCTGCGGAGCCGACTGCGAGGTCGAAGTCAGTGCCACCAGGAGCACCGGGATCTGGTCGGTGTTGAACTTGAACAGCCGCGGAGCCGTGGGCAGGTTCGAGGGCAGTTCCGGGGTCGCGGCGTTGATCGCCGCCTGGACCTCGCGCGCGGCGCTGTCGATATTGCGGTTGAAGTCGAACTGCAAAAGGATGAACGTGCTGCCCTCGGCGCTGGTCGAGCGCATGTCCGTGACGCCGGCAATACGGCCCAGGTGGCGCTCCAGCGGCGCGGCGACCGTGGTGGCCATGGTGGTGGCGCTGGCCCCGGGCAGCGTGGCCTGCACGAACACCGCCGGGACATCCAGTTGCGGCAGTGCCGCCACGCCCAGCCGCAGGTAGGCAATGATGCCGCCAAGCAACAGGCCGAACGCGAGCAGGGTCACGCCGGCGTGGCGGCGGATCACGGGGGCGAACAGGTTCATGGTGTGGAGTGTGGCTGGCGTGCGTGTGCGGTGCGCGTGCTGGAAGTCGCGCGTGACCAACGGCATGGTCTGCGGCCGAAGACGGCCCAGTCCGCGTTGACGCTCCGCGCCCGGGCCCGCATTCTAGGCGCTTTCAGCACCGGATTTCCGCCATGCACACCCTCGTCCTCATCCGCCACGGCCAGTCGCAGTGGAACCTTGAGAATCGTTTCACCGGCTGGGCGGACGTCGACCTGACCGAGCAGGGCGTGGCCGAGGCGTGCGAGGCGGGGCGCCTGCTGGTCGAGGCCGGGCTGGATTTCGACGAAGCCCACACCTCGGTGCTCAAGCGCGCGGTGCGCACGCTGTGGCATGTGCAGGACGTGATGGAGCGGATGTGGCTTCCGGTGCGCACCGACTGGCGCCTCAACGAGCGCCACTATGGTGCCCTGACCGGCCTCAACAAGGCCGAGACGGCAGCGAAGTACGGCGAGGACCAGGTGCATGTGTGGCGGCGCAGCTACGACACGCCGCCGCCGCCGCTCGCGGCGGCCGACAATGCGTTTGCCTCCGATCCGCGCTATGCCGCGCTGGAGCCCTCGAAGGTTCCGCTGACCGAATGCCTGAAGGACACCGTCGCGCGCGTGATGCCCTACTGGCATGACACCCTGGCCCCGGCGATACGCAGCGGCCGGCGCGTGCTGATGACGGCGCACGGCAATTCCATGCGCGCGCTGGTGAAATACCTGGACGGGATCTCCGACGATGACATCGCGGGCCTCAACATCCCCAATGGCGTGCCGCTGGTGTACGAATTCGATGCCGATCTGAAGCCGATCCGGCACTACTACCTCGGCGACCCGGCGGCGCTGAAGGCCAAGATGCAGGCCGTGGCCAACCAGGGCAAGGCAGGCGGCTGAGGCGATCCGGGGTCAGAGCGCGTCGGCGTCCAGCTCGCCGGTGCGGATGCGGATCACCTGCTCCAGCGGGCTGACGAAAATCTTTCCGTCGCCGACCTTGCCGGTGCGTGCCGACTGCTGGATGGCCTCCACCGCGCGATCGACCATATCGCCACTGACAGCGGCCTCGAGCTTGATCTTGGGCAGGAAGTCGACCACGTATTCGGCGCCGCGGTAGAGCTCGGTATGGCCTTTCTGGCGTCCGAAGCCCTTGACCTCGGTGACCGTCAGTCCCTGTACGCCGACCTCGGCCAGCGCCTCGCGCACGTCGTCGAGCTTGAACGGCTTGATGATGGCGGTGATCAACTTCATGCCCGCTCCACGGGTGCGATGGTCGACGGCGCACACTATACCGGTTCGTCATCGCCCGGGCTTGTAGGCAAAACCCTACATGAAATGATGCATTCCCCCGATGGCGTCGTTATCCTGCCCGATCCACACTGACCGCGTAGTTTTCGAGGTGCTGCCATGATCGATGTCCATTCCATTGATGCCATCGTGCAGCGACTCGCGAATGCGGTTCCGCCCGATCTTGCGCTTGCGCGCGAGGATCTGGCCGAAAACTTTCGTGATGTGCTGGCGCAGGGATTGCGCCACCTCGATCTGGTTACGCGCGAAGAGTTCGACGTTCAGCGTCAGGTCCTGGCCCGCACCCGCCAGCACGTGGAGCAATGCGAGAGGCGGATCGCCGAACTCGAGGCGCGGCTGGCCGATTCCGGCCACTGATTCACGCCATAGCCGCCTCCCGGGAGACCGCCCCCGGTCCGTCACCTCACCCCGAGTCCAAGACCGGGGGCGGCTTTTTTTCCCCTGACGCAGGGGGAGCGGTGCACGACGCGACGTCAGCTGCAGACGCCGTGGCGGACAGCACAGCGCGTTCCAGGGATGGAGGCCCACTGCGCATGAGTCTTTCGGTGATCCTCAGTCGTGCGCAGGAAGGGGTCAGTGCGCCGCAGGTCATGGTCGAGGTCAACCTTTCCGGCGGCCTGCCCAACACGTTCATCGTGGGCTTGCCCGAGGCGGCCGTGCGCGAAGCCAGGGATCGCGTGAAAGTGGCGATCCAGAACACCGCCTTCGAATATCCCAGCCGGCGCGTCACCGTGAACCTGGCGCCCGCCGAGCTGCCCAAGGAGGGCGGGCGATTCGATCTGGCCATCGCGCTGGGCATCCTCGCGGCCGGCAACCAGGTGCCGCGCAAGCGCCTTCACGACTGCGAGTTTCTCGGCGAACTGGCCCTGTCGGGCGAGCTGCGCCCGGTGGTGGGCGTGCTGCCGGCGCTGCTGCATGCCGGTGCGCGCCGACGCCGGGTGGTGGTCCCGCGCGCCAATGCCGAGGAGGCGGCCCTGGTGGCCGACGCCGACGTGCTGGTGGCCGATTCGCTGGCCGAGGTTTGCGCCTGGCTGCGCGGCGAGCAGGATCTTGACCGGCCGCAGGGCCACGCATCGGCCGCGACCCATCCCGAAACGCCTGATCTGGCCGACGTCCGTGGCCAGCCACTGGCCCGCCGGGCGCTGGAGATTGCCGCGGCCGGGGGGCATCACCTGCTGCTGGTCGGGCCGCCCGGCACCGGCAAGACCATGCTGGCCGAGCGCTTGCCGGGCATCCTCCCTCCGCTGGGGGAATCGGAGGCACTGGAGACCTGCGCCGTGCGTTCGGTGGCCGGCGAAAAACTGGATCCGGCGCAGTGGCGCCGTCGGCCGTTCCGGGCGCCGCATCACACGGCTTCGGCGCCGGCATTGGTCGGTGGCGGCTCGCGTCCGCGACCAGGCGAAATCTCCCTGGCTCACCACGGCGTGCTGTTCCTCGATGAGCTGCCCGAATTCGAGCGCCGCGTCCTCGAGGTCCTGCGCGAGCCGATGGAGTCGGGACGCATCGTGATCTCCCGAGCCGCCCGGCAGAGCACATTCCCGGCGCAGTTCCAGCTGGTCGCGGCCATGAATCCCTGCCCCTGCGGGTACGCCGGCGATCCCGGCGGGCGCTGTCGCTGCACGGCCGACCAGGTGACGCGCTATCGCGGGCGCCTGTCCGGGCCGTTGCTGGACAGGATCGACCTGCAGGTGGAAGTCCCGCGCGTGCCGCTGGCGACGTTGACCTCGCCCGAACGCGCGAATGACGACGAGGACAGCGCCACGGTGCGCCGGCGCGTGGTGGCCGCGCGTCGGCAGGCCCTGCTGCGCGCCGGTCGGCCCAACGCCGAGATCAACACCCACGAGCTGGAGCGCGACTGCGCCCTGGGGGCGGCCGAGCGGCATTGGCTGCAGCAGACCCTCGAGCGCCTGCATCTTTCGGCGCGCGCCTACCATCGGGTGCTGCGGGTGGCGCGGACCATTGCCGACCTGGACGGGGCCGCGGCCTGCGTGCGTCGCGAGCATCTGGCCGAGGCCCTGCAGCTGCGGCGAATCGACGCATGAGCCCGAAATGCTGATGCAGGGCGTGTCGCGGGGCGTCTTGCATGCTTGACCGGAACCCTGCGCGCGCTGATAATTGAACTGCCGGGTATGCAAAATATCCGGCTCCCCCCAGCCGCCCCGGTATCGGAACCCCCTCCCTCCCCCGCTCCGATACCGGGGGCCGGCCTTGCTCCCGCAATCGAATCCCGCCCCAGGCCGACGCCGAGCCGTTACCATCGAGGCACGGCTCGAACGGAAGCTTCCGGTGATCGTCAATCTCGCCCTCATGCTCACGCTGCTGCTGGTGATCGGTTTCATCGCGCAATGGCTGGCCTGGCGGGTCAAGCTGCCCGCGATCCTGTTCCTGCTCCTGGCCGGCATCGTGCTCGGACCGGTCACGGGCCTGGTCGAACCGGACCAGCTGCTTGGCCGATGGCTGTTCCCGGCGGTCTCGCTGGCGGTCGCCCTGATCCTCTTCGAGGGCAGCATGACGCTGCGCCTGGGCGAGCTGCGCGGGATCGGACGAGCGGTCCGCGGACTGGTCACCTACGGCGCGGTGAGCGCACTGCTGATGCTGGCGGCGGCGGCGCATTGGATCGCCGGCGTTCCCTGGCCGATCGCCTTCCTGTTCGGCGCACTCGGTTGCGTCACCGGGCCAACGGTGATCATGCCGATGCTGCGTACCCTGCGGCCCGATCCCAAGGTCGCCAATACCCTGCGCTGGGAAGGCATCGTCATCGACCCGCTGGGCGCGCTGTTCGCCGTACTGGTCTACGAGGCCATCATTTCCAGCGAGCAGGGGCACTCGATCGGCGTGTTCGCGGCGACCATCGGCAGTGGCGTGGTGATCGGCGTGATCGGTGCGCTGCTGCTGGCCTTCCTGCTGCGCAGGCACCTGATACCCGAATACCTGCAGAACTTCGGCACCATGGCCGCGGTACTGAGTGCCTTCACCGCGTCCAATGCGGTGGCCCATGAGTCGGGACTGCTGGCGGTCACCATCATGGGCATCGTGATCGGCAACTACCGCGACGTGCACATCGATCACATCATGGACTTCAAGGAGGACCTCTCCACGCTGCTGGTCTCGATGCTGTTCGTGGTGCTGGCGGCGCGTCTGAAGTGGCCGTTGCCCGACGGCATGCTGCTCGGTGGCGTGCTGATCTTCCTGGCCGCGCAACTGGTGGTGCGGCCGCTGTCGGCCGGGCTGGCCACGCTGGGCAGCAACCTCAAGTGGCGTCAGCGCGCGCTGATCGCCTGGGTCGCCCCGCGTGGCATCGTGGCGGCTGCCGTGTCGGCGCTGTTTGCCCTGCGCCTGGAGGAACTGAAGGTACCCGGCGCCGAGGCGCTGGTGCCGCTGATATTCAGTCTGATCATCGGCACCGTGGTGGTGCAGAGCGCGACGGCCCGGCACATCGCGCGATGGCTGGGCGTCGCCGAGCCCGAACCCGATGGCGTGCTGGTATTCGGTTCCGATCCGGTGGCCCGCGCCGTGGCGCATGCCCTGAAGAGCGCCGAGGTCCGCGTGCTTGTGGTGGACGATGACTGGGACGGCATCCGCGCTGCCCGCATGCAGGGCCTGGATACCTTTTTCGGCAGCCCGACCTCGCAGCACGCCGACCTGCACATGGACCTGACCGGCATCGGTCGCCTGTTGGCCATGTCCACGCGACGCGAACTCAATTCGCTGGCGGTGGTGCATTACCGCCAGGAATTCGGACGCGAACGCGTCTACCGCCTGCGCAACCTGGCACCCGAAGAGCGGCATGATCGGCGCAACTTCGCCGGTTCGTTGCTGGCGCCCGCGCTATTTGGCGACGACATGACGCACGCGCATCTGGCGGAGTTGATGGACAAGGGCTGGCGCATCAAGTCGACGCGGCTCAGCGAAACATTCGACTGGCCGCAGTTCGTGCAGGAATACGGCAACGAGATCGTGCCGCTGTTCGCCCGGGCCGAACGCGGAACCCTGCGCGTGATGTCGAGCAAGCGCAGGGTCGAACCCAAGCCCGGCTGGCTGGTGATAGCCCTCGTGCCGCCGGAGAGTGACAACCGTGAAATCGCCGCGTGATACTTTTGAATCGATGCGCAACCGGCGCGCATTCCACCCATCCAGGAGTCCATCATGCGTGTCCGCCGCCGTCGCATCTGCTACATCCAGATCGCCGATCAGCTGGTGCCGGATTTCCAGGCCTTGTTCAGCGGCGAGCTGAAGCTGGAAAACGAACCGGCCGCGGAGCTGCTCTGCCCGATCACCGGAGACCGCCTGCGCATGAACGCCGCCGAACTCGGCCTGTTGTCGCAGATGTCATCCAGCGACTGGATCGACGCCGGCGCGCTGATCGAGCGGACCGGGGTCGCGCCGGCCCAGCTGGGTGACCTGATCCGGCGCCGGCTCGTGCTGTCGGACGCCGAGGCGGACGAGGCCAGTCGCGCCATCCTCGATGCGGAGGACCGCTTCGAGAAAATCGGCTGGTACGACCTCACGGCGATGTACCACGCCATGACCCGCTGGTCGGGCATGGCCGACGACGTGGCCACGCGCGAGCACACCCCGGAAGCGCATCGCGAACGCCTCAACAAGGTGGCCGACAAGCACGGCCCACCGCCGACGCACTTTCCGCGCCGTGACGATGCCCTGTCCACGCACGCGCTGGACATGCCGGCGTTCGACAGCCCGCTGGCCGAAGTGCTGAAGGCGCGCCGCACCACGCGCGGATTCCTCACCGACACGCCGCTCGCGCAGGCGGACCTGGCGCACATGCTGTACGGATGCTTCGGCGCCATGGGCGTGCGCGAGCTGGCGCCCGGCGCGACCGCGGTCAAGCGCACCAGCGCCTCGGGAGGGGGCCTGACCCCGATCGACCCCTATCCGTTCATACTCAATGTCGAAGGGCTGGAATCGGGCATCTACCATTACGACATGAGCCGTCACACGCTGGAGCTCTTGCGGCGCATGCCGGCGCAGGAGATGCGTGAGCAGCTGACGGCACTGACCGCGGGACAGGACTACTTTGCCCAGGCGCATGCGCTGATCCTGCATGTCGCGCGATTCAACCGCCATCACTGGAAATACCGCCGGCACATGAAGGCCTACAAGGCGCTGCTGATGGATTCGGCGCACCTCAGCCAGACCTTCTACCTGCTGGCCACCGAGCGTGGGCTCGGCGCGTTCTACACCGCCGCCATCAACGATGCGGACTTCGCCGAGATTCTCGGTCTCGATCCCCTGGAAGCCGCACCGCTTGGCATCAGCGGCCTGGGGGTGCGCGGCGAGGAGACCAATCCGGCGCTGCATTTCCGGCCGGAACCCTACGTTCCCGCCCCGGATAATCCCTGAAAAAACCGGTATTTCCAGTTCGCGGGCGTATCGCCCCCGCGGACAATCTGTGCCGAAAATGTGCATTCGCTCCCGAAACCGGTAGCGATAGTCTTATTCCGTGGACCCGGTACATGTCCGTTGTCCGCGAATTTGCTAAAGACCGCAACGAAGACACGGCGTAACAGCCGCGCCGTGTTCTGTGCGCTACGCGCTGCCGAGTACTGGGAGCAGTCAACGGAGTGTCGGTACATATCGCGCAGTCACCACTGGGCTGAGACGTTCGTGCGTGCCCTGAATGCACGAGCGCGGACAGTTGGCACGCAAGGATTGTCCATCTGCGACGCAACCCGCCCGGAAGGCTAGAACTCCCTGGTGCATCCCGGACGCACCGCACACCTTTGAGTACCCACCCCTGAGGAGAACGACCATGTTCGATTTCGACATCCAGAACGGCAGCAACGAGACCACCGCCACCGTGACCGGCAGCAAGACGCTGGCGCACGCCTTCATCGAGCGCCTGGCGCGCGATGACGCGTTCCGCGCGCAGACGACCGCCGACCCGGTGGGCGCGGCCGCGCAGTACGGCTTCAGCATCGATCGCGCGCGCCTGCCCGCCGAGGGCATCACGCTGCCGTCCAAGGCGGTGATGAACGAGCACCTGGACATGATCGCTGAGAAGTTCGCGGCGGCGGCCAGCGTCATCGTGATGTTCCAGATCTAAAAGTGCCGACGTGGCGTGTGCTGCGCGGAAGACGTGAGTCCGCCGCCGTCATGCGAACGCCAGGCCATTGTTCGCTATCCAATCCCTGAGGAATAAACCCATGTTTGATTTCGACATCCAGAACAGCAGCAACGAGACCACCGCCACCGTGACCGGCAACAAGACGCTGGCGCACGCCTTCATCGAGCGCCTGGCGCGCGATGACGCGTTCCGCGCGCAGATGACCGCCGACCCGGTGGGCACGGCCGCGCAGTACGGTTTCAGCATCGACCGCGCGCGCCTGCCCGCCGAGGGCATCACGCTGCCGTCCAAGGCGGTGCTGAGCGAGCACCTGGACATGATCGCCGAGAAGTTCGCGGCGGCGGCCAGCGTCATCGTCGATGTTCCAGATCTGACCGTGCTGCCGTATCGCATAGCGCGAAGACGTGTGTCCGCCGCCGCCATGCGAACAGCGGGCCGAAGTTCATATCCAATCCCTGAGGAAAAACCCATGTTCGATTTCGACATCCAGAACGGCAGCAACGAGACCACCGCCACCGCGACCGGCAGCAAGACGCTGGCGCACGCCCTCATCGAGCGCCTGGCGCGCGATGACGCGTTCCGCGCGCAGATGACCGCCGATCCGGTGGGCACGGCCGCGCAGTACGGCTTCAGCATCGACCGCGCGCGCCTGCCCGCCGAGGGCATCACGCTGCCGTCCAAGGCGGTGCTGAGCGAGCATCTGGACATGATCGCCGAGAAGTTCGCGGCGGCGGCCAGCGTCATCGTGATGTTCCAGATCTGACCGCGCCGTCGTGGCGCATGGTGCGTGGAAGACGCGAGTCCGCCGCCGCCATGCGAACGCCAGGCCATTGTTCGCTATCCAATCCCTGAGGAATAAACCCATGTTTGATTTCGACATCCAGAACAGCAGCAACGAGACCACCGCCACCGTGACCGGCAGCAAGACGCTGGCACATGCCTTCATCGAGCGCCTGGCGCGCGATGACGCGTTCCGCGCGCAGACGACCGCCGACCCGGTGGGCGCGGCCGCGCAGTACGGCTTCAGCATCGATCGCGCGCGCCTGCCCGCCGAGGGCATCACGCTGCCGTCCAAGGCGGTGCTGAGCGAGCACCTGGACATGATCGCCGAGAAGTTCGCGGCGGCGGCCAGCGTCATCGTCGTCTTCCAGATCTGAAAACGCGAAAAAACAACAGGGCAACCCATTCGACGTGCGGCCTGCTTTTTGCAGGTCGCATTTTTTATTGTCTCCAGGCAGCGAAGTCGGCATCCAGGTGCCCGTTCAGGCGGATTCGAGCGTATGGCCTTGCCGCCTAGTGCGCGTTTTTCGAATCGGAAACATCGAATGAACATGCGGCGTGCATCAAGAATGTAAGGCTGGAATATTTGGTGAGGCCATGCGCCAATGATCAAGGAACAGGCTGGCGTAGCGCGAAGAGAGTGCAGGTGAGGAATGCTTCAGGAGACGGGCCGTGTCGAGGAGCGCAAGGTTCCACTCGAGCGAGCGCGTGCAGATACCCAGCTCGTTCTCGAACAATTGGCCAAATGCCTGGGGTCGCGCGTCAATGAGCCGGATATAGGCGTGAACGGCATCCGGGTTGCCCGCTGCCGCCTTGGCTCTGGCAATATTTCCAGAAGCTCCCAGAGCGGGTGGGAGTCTGCGGCTGACGCAATGCGCACGGCGCGGTTCGCCTGGCCCTCCCGCAATGCAATTTCGGCTTGAGCCACTGGCAATCAACTGCGCGCGAACGGGGAAGCCACGTTGATTATTGTCCATGCTGGTGATTTGACGCGCAGGCTGGGCCAGGCCATATCTCCCAGACGTGCGGCCCAGCGGCGTAAGTGGCGATGAGGGTCGGGAAGTCGATAGCGAGATGTTCGCGCGACGCGTGCGGCATGGTTTAAGCAGGGTGTCGAGGTCTGACGGGTCAGCTGCACAGCATCGATCAGTCTGGCCCTCTGCCCAAACCGCCGATGTAGATCAAGTCGCAGCGGCCAAGCCTGGGTGTCGTTGACGTTCGGCGCGATGGTTTGAAGGCCATGGCGCAAGCGCTCTCGGCGCTGGCTAGATCACCTTGATCGGCGAAGCACCAAAGCGCGGCGGATTGGGAGGCTCACGCTGGTGTCCGACATCGCTTGGCGATATTGGCGAGGAAGTCAGAGGCCTTTTCGTATTGCGCGTTCGGCGACATACGCATCGGCAAGACCCAGGAACTGGCCGCGGAATCCTTCCTGATAAGCGACCTTGAAATTGTGTATGGCCTTTTGTTGTTGCCGGTTGCCAATTGACAGGTCGCCATGGTGTAGACCGAGATGGGTTGTAGTGCCTGCGGTAGATTGGAGGCATGGCGCAGGTACGGGAGCGCCGAAGTGCAATCATTGAGGTAAGCGGCGTAATAAGGCCCGGTGTTGTTGGCGCCGGATGCATCATCGGGGTAGAGGTCGGCGAGCATCTTCCAGGCAGCGGCCGCAGCGACCTTGGACTCGTGGATAGTGACAGACTTGGCATGCAGTTTGAGCCGTTCGATCGGACTCAGCCGATCAGCATGGTGCAGCGCATGATCGATGGCTTCCTGGGCCTTGGCTTGATTGCGGAGCATGAGGTAATTAGACACTTCGGCCGCGTAAGCCGCAGCGAAGTTGGGGTCGAGTCCCAGAGCGTGGTGAAGCAGATCGAGTGCCAGGTGATAGTTGCCTCTCCCGTTGGCTTGGTTGGCCAGGGAGTAAGCACGCAGCGCGTCGATGTTGGAAGTGGTCACGCTTTCCAGGGGAGCACTATTGGACTTGATCTGAGCCAGAGATTCACCGAGGTTTTCGCGCAGTTTCAGCACCAGATTGTCGACAGCGGGCACAAGGTCGTTTTCTTGGTTGGCTTGTGAGGTCACAGTATCGATCACCCGATTGGTATTGGGATCGATGAGACGTGCGCTCAGCAGAATGTAGTCGCCGCGAATTCTGAATGGTCGGAAGGATCAGCGCGCGTGCATTGTCACGCAGGGCGACCTCGGCGCCGACTTTGGCATCGATGACGGTGGACGACTGTGTCTGCATCTGAGCCAAGGTCTGTCGCATCTTCGAGGATGAGATCACATTGACATAGCGTGACTGTTGCAGTCCGAGTCGTATTGCGGTGTCGATGGTCTTGTCAAAGTCATCCTGGCCCGTAAAGTTTTGCACGTCGCCGATCACCACCCAGTCGCGCGCGGCAAAGGCGATCTTCGGCGGCTGGCGCATGATGGTCCAGGTGGTCAGGCCAATGCCCAGGGTGAGCAGCAGCGCGGCCGCGGCCAGGGTCGAGGTGCGTCGCCACCAGGGCAGGATGCGGTGCGCCACGGCGCGGTTTCTCGGCGGCGCGAAATCGGCCACCTGGGGTTCGCCGATCTGCGCCACTTCGGTCGGTTCGGCGATGCCGCGGATGCGATACAGGCCGTGCGAGCGCCATTGCGCCTCGGGGCAGTCCTCGAGAATTTCCTCGTTGCCGCGCCGGGCGATACTCGCGGCCACGCCCGACAGCAGTATCTGGCGGGGCAGGGCCAGTGAAGCCAGGCGCGCCGCGACCGGCTTGGCCAGTCCCTCCACCTCGACCGGCTTGGCGCCGCGGGCAATGTCCTCGGGGGTGTTCTCCCACATCACCACGTCGCCGACATGGATACCCACGCGGGCACGCACGGTGATTTCCTCGGCCTCGGACATGAAGCGCAGGCCGCGGTGATAGGCCAGCGCGAAGGCCACCGCCTGGGTCGGGCGCTCGAACAGCAGCAGGTAGCCGTCGGTCTTGTCGATCTCGCGCCCGCCGTGCTCGTCGATCAGGGCGCGCGTGAGGCGGTCGTGCTTGCGCAGGAGGGCCGCCGCCTGGCGGTCGCCCAGCTTTTCCACCAGCGCGGTCGAGTCGGCCAGGTCGCAGACCACCATGGTGCGCAGCACCGGCTGGCCGGCCGCGGTGGTGTGCGGCCAGCTCATGCTGAAGTCCAGGGACTCGGTCATGGTCTCAGATTTCGGCGTCGGTCAGGCCGGCAACATGCCAACCGTCGCCGCCGATGGCCTTGACGCTGTACAGGGCGCGATCGACATCGCTGTACCACACCGACCATCCGTCCACGTAACGGCACAGCCCGCCGCCGATGCTGACGCTGGCCAGCAGCTGCGGTTGTCCGAGTTCGGAGAATTCCAGCCTGCGCACGCCTTCCATGATGCGGTTGGCGCGCTCGCACAGTTCGCCGGCCGATTTCACATGGCACATCAAGGCGAATTCGTCGCCACCCAGGCGGCATGGCAGGTCGCCGCTGCGCGCCGACTCCGACACCAGGCGCGCGACCGCGCAGAGCACCTCGTCGCCGACCATGTGCCCGCACTGGTCGTTGATCTGCTTGAAGCGGTCCAGGTCGACCAGCAGCAGGCCCAGTTGCATGCCTTCGGCGGGCGGCGCCATGTTGTCCAGATAGCTGTACAGGCCGCGGCGGTTGCTCAGGCCGGTCATGTCGTCGGTGCGGACCTGGTCCTCGGCGCGGCTCAGTTCACCGCGGGTCTTGCGCAGAGACTCCATGGCGCGCAGCAGGTCCTCGTTGCGGCGCTGCAGGCCCAGCACCAGCTGTTGCTCGGTGGAGACCAGGTAGGCGAACGAGCGGCGCATGAACTGAACCATGCGATCGGGCTGGCTCTGCACCAGGATGTCGAAACCCGGCAGATCGACCGACCAGAGCTCGCACTCGGTCTCGGCAACGGCATCGGCCATGCGGGCGTGATGGCCGATGAACAGCGCCAGCTCGCCGAAGAACTCGCGCTCGCCCAGCACCTTGCTGGGCACCTGGCTGCCGAAGTCGAGGCGGATGCGGCCGCTGTCGATAATGAACATGCACTGGCCGATCTCGCCGCGGCGGAACAGCACCTGTCCGGCGTGGACCTCGCAGCGGGTGCCGACCGAGCAGAACGATCCCATCTCGGCTCCTGAGAGCCGACGCAACTGGGCTTCATCGGACAGATAACCGGCTTTGCCCCTCACGGAGTCGGACATGGGCATGACCACAAGCCGCGTTCCCCAAATGCTTTCGGAAGATCATCCTAGCAATTTCCGCAGCGCCGGGAAGCACCTACAGGACATTTTTGCCGAGAAGGGGCAGCAATCTCGGCATTTCCTGAGACCGGCGCCCTTCCAGGCGCGCCGCGCCCACCGGCAGGTCCCGGCGGGCGCGAAGGACGCGGGCGCGAGCGATCAGGCCGCGTCGGCGGGCTCGAACTGCGCTTCCTCGGTGGAGCCGGACAGGGCCGACAGCGAGCTGAGACCGCCGGAAACGGCCTGGTTGACGCTGTCGAAATAGCCGGCGCCGACCTCGCGCTGGTGCTTGGCGGCGGTGTAGCCGTTCTTCTCGGCCGCGAACTCGGCCTCCTGCAGCTCGACGTAGGCGGCCATCTGCCGGGCCTTGTAGCCACGCGCCAGCTCGAACATCGAATAGTTCAGGGCATGGAAGCCGGCCAGGGTGATGAACTGGAACCTGTAGCCCATGGCCGCGATGTCCTTCTGGAACGTGGCGATGGTGGCCTCGTCCAGGTTCTTCTTCCAGTTGAAGCTGGGCGAGCAGTTGTAGGCCAGCATCTTGCCCGGGAACCTGGCATGGATGGCTTCGGCGAAGCGGCGCGCCTGCTCCAGGTCCGGGGTCGCGGTCTCGCACCAGATCAGGTCGGCAAAGGGCGCGTAGGCAAGGCCGCGGGCAATGGCCTGGTCGATACCCTTGCGGGTCACGTAGAAGCCCTCGGCCGTGCGCTCGCCGGTGCAGAACGGCGCGTCGACCGGGTCGATGTCCGAGGTCAGCAGGCCGGCGCCCATGGCATCGGTGCGCGCCACGATCAGGGTCGGAACGCCGGCCACGTCGGCGGCCAGGCGCGCGGCGATGAGCTTCTGCACCGCTTCCTGGGTCGGCACCAGCACCTTGCCGCCCATGTGCCCGCACTTCTTGGCGCTGGCCAGCTGGTCCTCGAAATGCACGCCGGCGGCGCCGGCCTCGATCATGTGGCTCATCAATTCATAGGCGTTGAGCACGCCGCCGAATCCGGCCTCGGCGTCGGCCACGATCGGCACCATCCAGTCGATGCTGTCGTCGCCCTCGGCATGGTGGATCTGGTCGGCGCGCAGCAGGGTGTTGTTGATGCGGCGGACCACGCCGGGCACCGAGTCGACCGGATACAGCGACTGGTCCGGGTACATGGTGCCGGCGGTGTTGGCGTCGGCGGCGACCTGCCAGCCGGACAGGTAGATGGCCTGCAGCCCGGCCTTGACCTGCTGCATGGCCTGGTTGCCCGTCAGCGCGCCCAGGGCGTTGACGAAGTCCGTCTCGTGCAGCGATGCCCACAGGCGTTCGGCGCCGCGCCGCGCCAGTGAATGCTCGACATGCACGTTGCCGCGCAGGCGGGCCACTTCGGCGGCGTCGTACGGACGGCTCACGCCGGTCCAGCGCGGGTTCTCGTTCCAGTCGCGGGTGAGTTGTTCGGCGGTGGGCAAGGTGCAGGTGCTCATGGATGTCTCCGGGATCTCGGGTCGGATGGTGAAAACGGGCGTGATCAGGCGGTGGCCGGCGGTTCGCGCAGACAGCTCAGGGCCGGCAGGGTCAGGAAGTCGGCCAGCGTGCCGGCGCGGGTCAGTTCGGCCAGCAGGGCGGCGGCATCGTCGATGCGCGTGCCGCCGGGGATGTCGGTCCCGCGCAGGCGGTGCACGTGGCTGGCCAGGGTGCGATCGAACAGCGCCATGTCGATCGGCGCATGGTCGGTGAACTCCAGGCCGTCGTGGTGCAGCCACTGCCACAGCTGGGCGCGGGCGATCTCGGCGGTGGCGGCGTCCTCCATCAGGTGATGGATCGGCACGCAGCCCAGGCCGTCCAGCCAGGCCGCGGTGTAGCGAAGCGCCACCTCGACGTTGTTGTCGAAACCCTCGCGGGTGATGCTTCCGCTGCAAGGCGCAAGCAGCTGGTCGCGGCCGATGGTGGCCTCGGCCAGCGGCCGGTCGAGCTGGTTGGGGCCGGGCATGTCGGCATCGAAGATGTCCATGGCGACCGCAACCAGCGCCGGATGCGCCACCCAGGTGCCATCGTGGCCGTCGCGCACCTCGCGAAGCTTGTCGGCGCGCACCTTGTCCAGGGCGGCGGCGTTGGCGGCCTCGTCGCCCTTGATGGGAATCTGCGCCGCCATGCCGCCCATGGCGAAGGCGCCGCGGCGATGGCAGGTGCGGATCAGCAACTGCGAGTAGGCGCGCAGGAACGGCACGGTCATGCCGACCTGGCCGCGCTCGGGCAGCACCCGGGAGCGGTCGGCGCGGCAGGTCTTGATGTAGGAGAAGATGTAGTCCCAGCGGCCGCAGTTCAGGCCCACCACGCGCTTGCGCAGCGCGTAAAGGATCTCGTCCATCTCGAAGGCCGCCGGCAGGGTCTCGATCAGCACCGTGGCCTTCATGCATCCCTCGGGAAGTTCCAGTTCGGCCTCGGCCCAGCACATCACCTCGTCCCACAGCTCGGCCTCTTCCATGCACTCGAGCTTGGGCAGGTAGAAATACGGTCCGCGGTCGCGCGCGTGCAGGGCGCGGGCGTTGTGGAAGGCGAACAGGCCGAAGTCGACCAGCGCGCCGGACAGCGGATGGCCGTCGATCGTCAGGTGCGGTTCGGGCAGATGCCAGCCGCGCGGTCGAACGATGAGCACCGCGGGATCGTCGCCCAGCCGATAGGTGCGGCCATCCGGGTTGGCGAAGGTGATGCTGCCGTCGACGGCATCGCGAAGGTTGGTCTGTCCGTCGATGACGTTGGCGAAGGTGGGTGCGTTGGAATCCTCGAAATCGGCCATGAACACCCGGGCGCCGGAATTGAGCGCGTTGATGACCATCTTGCGTTCGACCGGGCCGGTGATTTCCACGCGACGGTCGCGCAGCGCCGCGGGGATCGCCGCCACGGTCCAGTCGCCCTCGCGGATGGCGCGGGTATCGACGCGGAAATCGGGCAGGTGGCCGGCGTCGTAGCCCTGCTGGCGCTCGCGACGTCGCGCCAGAAGCGCCAGGCAGCGGGCGTCGAAGCGGTGATGCAGGCCCGCCAGGAATTCCAGGGCCGGCTCGGAGAGGATGCGGTCACGTCCGGCGTGCATCGGGCCGTTGATGGTGATGGCGCCCCGTTCGGGGATGTATTCCTGCAGCGCGGACATGGCGGGACTCCAGCGTGATGGCGTGGGAGCCACGTTGCCTCTCCGCGTGCAAATTGACAAAGCAAATGTTTCAATCTAAAACATTGATATTGTTAATGAGCTATCCAAAACATTGTTTTGAAGCGTGCTTTTGCATGGCGAGGAGCAGCCCGTGGTGGAAAAAAAGCGAACAACCGCCACCGGCCAGGGGCCGGAAGAGGCGCGCTTCTACTACAAGGGCAATCGCCAGAAGCAGCTGCGGGCCTTCGTCTACACGGTCAAGCTGGGCACCCTGACGCGAGCCGCTGAAGCCCTGTACCTGTCGCAACCGTCGATCAGCCTGCAGATCAAGGCGCTGGAACGGGAACTGGACGTCACCCTGTTCGAACGGACCCGCCGGCGCATCACGGTCACCGATGCGGGCGAGGCCCTGTATGAACTGGCGCGACCGCTGGTCGAGGGCTGGGAGACACTGGACCGGGACTTCCGCGCACGCCTGCAGGGTCTGCAGCGCGGATCGCTGACCATCGCCGCCGGCGCCTCGACCATCCAGTACCTGCTGCCGACGCTGGTCCAGGCCTATCGCGAGAGCATGCCCGGCGTGCATCTGGAGCTGGCCAACGTCACCGGCAAGGACGGTCTGGCGCTGTTGCGCGAGGATCGCGCCGATTTCGCCGTGGGCTCGATGCTGGACGTGCCCCATGACCTCGCCTACGAGCCGGTCTATCACTACGACCCGATGCTCATCATGCCGCTCGATCACCCGCTGGCGGACAAGGAGGACA
Organism: uncultured Gammaproteobacteria bacterium; assembly: GCA_963821885.1. GTDB lineage: Bacteria > Pseudomonadota > Gammaproteobacteria > Xanthomonadales > Rhodanobacteraceae > Oleiagrimonas. The sequence goes on from CAWGFN010000005.1 coordinate 153,297, forward strand.
TCCGCATCGAGGATCTATCGCCCTACGGCCTGATCCTGCCGCCGCAGCGCCTGACCACCTACCGCCTGGTCGACCTGGTGTTCCAGCAGCGCCAGGTGCCCTACACGGTGGCCATCGAGGTGGGCGGATGGGAGGTGATCAAGCACTACGTGGCGATGGGCCTGGGCATCTCCATCGTCACCGGCATCTGCCTGACCGACGAGGATCGCGCGCACCTGGCGGTACGCAACATGCGGCGCTACTTCCCGCAGCGCAGCTACGGCGTGGTGATGCGCAAGGGCAAGTACCTGAGCGCCGAGGCGCGAGCCTTCATCGACCTGATCCGCCCGGGCATGCTGACGCATCGCGAGTACGACGAGTCGGGACACTCGGCGCGTTGATCGGCGGAACGGGCGTTACTCGGAATTCGCGGGCACGCCGGCCAGCTTCTTGACCCATGCGGGAGACGTCGGTTGGCCGCTGTAGAACTTCCAGGACCAGCCGGCGGCGATCGCCCAGCGATGTATCCAGCTGGTGCCGAGGGCGCCCGTGAACGTGTCCGGACGTCGGTAGGCGGGATCCTGCATGGCCTCGTCAAGACTGACCATGCGATATCCGCGGGCACGCAATGCGGCGATGAAATCGGGGTAGGTATCGGCATCGAGTGCATTGGCGTGCAGCAGCATCACCTGGGGCAATGCATAGCCCAGCAGCTTGATCGAGCGATGGTGGAAGTAATCGACCATGCGCAACAGGTAGGGCACGTATTGCGCGCGAAGTCGTGCCGCGGTGGCGGTATCGCCGCGCTTGAGCGCCTTGGCGTATGCAGCGGCCCAGACCCAGTCGGAATTGGTGATCGTGACGGGGGCGATACGATAGCCATGACGGGCCAGGAAGGCCTTGATGGCCGCCTTGTCTGCCAGCGTGCGTCCGGTGCGCAGGTAGGGATGGCGGAACCAGTGCGGCTGCATCCCGCGCCGGGCAAGCAACGGACGCAGGACGGCGTCACAGGCGAGGATGTCCTTCTCGTAGGCCTTGACGCCAACGGCGTGCAGGTCCACGTGCGTGGCGGTGTGGTTGCCAAGGTCAAGGCCCGCATCGAGCCAGGCATCGAGCATGGCCACGCGATCGGGTTGTGTCTGGCCATGGGCCAGCAGGCGCGCCGAATTGATGAATCCGGTCACGGGCGCATGCGAATCCTTGATCCCATGCAGCAGGCGCGCGTATGCCGAGGCGATGGATGGCGGCACGGAACCATGCGCGGGCAACGGCGTGGTGGGATCGAGGCTGGCCCAGGGAAGGTCGTCGAAGGTGATGGCGATGCGCAACGTGGCATGCCCGGCGACGGAGGTCGTCGTGTCCGCCTTTGTGCTCGACACGCGTGCCATCGAGGCCGCCGCGGAAAGCAGGCAGGCGAACGCGATGCAGGCGAGCCATCCCCGTCGTTTCATGTTTCCCCCTGTGTCGTAAGGACGCGCATCCCTGCACGGCGCCCTCACTTGGCGATGCGGTGCGGTATCAAGCGTTGCGCGTCCCGACCCCGGGTGCAAGCGGCAGCGGTCGGTCAGCCGCAGGTCGTGACGTCAGCGCCAGGCGTGCGCGGGGCCTGGTTGCCGGAGTCGCATCGATCAACGTACCGACGGACAGCGATCGGCGCGGAAACTGCAGAAACGGTAGCGCAGGTTCAGGCCGACGCTGGTCCCCTGGTAGTGGCCAAACTGGTTCAGGCGCTGGCTGTAGGCGGCGTGCGCCACCAGCTGCCAATGCGTGAAGATGCCGACCGTCAGCGCCCCGCTGATGTCGAAGGCACGCTTCCAGGACGTGAAGGTTTCATCCTTCTGCTTGCCGAGCGCGGCGGAAAGGGACAGGCCGGCTTCCTCGCCCAGCGGGATATAGCTTGATGCCGTGGCAGCGTAGCGTTGATACCGGTTGGGGCTGTAGTAGCCACGAGCGGTATTGCGGGTGTCGTGCTGAGCTTCGGCCTGCAGGCCGAGATCGAGCGAAGCATGTTCGCCGCGGTACACGCCGCGGGCATAGCTGGCCAGCGCCGAAAAGCGTCGATTGTGGTCGTCGAAATCATCGTGGGCGATGTGCGCGTCGAACGTGTCACGCAACGTGGGCGCCCAATGCAGGTCGGCGGCGAGGCCATTGCGCATCACGGTCAGCGCGCGTGGCGATTGGGCGACGCGATCGCGATCGAGGGTGAGCGTGTAGCGGAAGGCGTCGCTGGCCCGTTGCATGAACTGCAGGCGGCCGATCATCGCGTTGCCGCTTTCCACGTTGTTGTGGATGCGCGAGTTGCCCAGCCACAGTTGCAACGCGGTGTCGGGTGAGGGCGCGTAGTGTAGCCCGGCGCCAACGCGATCCTCGGTGACGTGGTTGTCGCCCACCAGCGGGGCGAAGGGACCGCCGAACGCGGCCGAGTGCTCGCGCCGCGTGGCACTGGCCAGCACACGCCAGCGGTCGGCCAGCCAGATGTTGGCATCGGCGGCGAGGCTGCGGATGTCGATGTCGTCCGAATCGCTGTACAGCGAAGGCGACAGGCTGACCGAGGAGAACAGCGGCAGGCGCACCGCCTTGGCCAGGTCATTGGAATCCTTGGCGTCGGGCTTGTCCGCCTGCACGGTGGCCAGGGCCGGCAGGGCCTGGTGAGGCCATTGGCCGTGGCTCAGGATCAGCGCCTGGGTCCAGGCGTTGTCGTAATCGTGCGGATCGGCCGCGTACATCGGTGCGTTCAGGGCCAGTGCGGCATCGCGACGGTCGGCCCAGGCCAGCACACGCGCATGCAGGGCGTTGGCTTCCTGGTCGCCGGGACCAAACGCGGCAAGCGCGTCGTCGGCATCGGCGTAGGCGCCACTCCAGGCGAGGAAGCGCGCGCGGTCGAGCTGCGCGGCATGGTCGTTGGGGTGCTTGGCCAGATAGGCATCGATAAGGCGCAAGGCCTTGTCGGTGTGGCCGGCCCAGGCGGCGTCGAGGGCGGGCTGGTAGGGAATGGCGGTCTGCGCGATGGCCGGTTGCAGGAACACGGCGCAGGCGAGCACGCAGGCGGCGATGAGGCCGGGCCGGACGCGCGATGCGGCGGGAGACGATGTGCGACGGGTGATGGTCATTTGCGCCACCTCCGGTTGCCCGTGAACCAAAGGTCGCTGGCGAAGCGGCCCAGGGTGAACAGTTCGGCGACCACCAGCGCGTAGCGCAGCGGGGTGATGAGAATGCCCTTGCCGAGGGTACGCAGTCGTTCCCCGGGGGAAACCACGGTGAGGATGATCAACGAGAGCAGGATCTCGGCCACCACGGTGACCCAGAAGGCCTCGAACCAGCGCATCAGCAGCATGATGATCAGGGTGGTGGGGAAGCCGATCTTCTCCACCGCGCCCATGAAGATCACCCAGCCGATCGGGCGCCCGTAGCGCTTGGTGACCTCGGGGCCAAACGCCTGGCGGTACGGTTCCTTGACCTTGCGCATCTCCTCCAGGCGCTTGCGTTCACTCTCCTTGCGTTCGTGCATGCGCTTGGCGAAGCGGCGAAACACCTTGAAAGGGCTGCGCATGAGGCCGTCGAAGTAGAAGCAGCTCTGCAGGAACGAGGACGACCACAGGAAAATCTGCCGCGGCAGTCGGCGGACTTCCGGTTCCTCCGAACGCGCGATCACGTCGGTCAGCTGGATGTTTCGGTAGCCCTCGTTGTTGAGCGCGAAGCCGATGAAGATGTCCTCGGAGGTGGTCAGGTCGTCGCCGAGCAGGGGCTCGTAGTGGTCGAACAGGTCCTTGATGTACTTGCGACGGTAGGCCACCGCGCAGCCGACCGGATTGGTGATGCCACCGAAGAACACCATCTGGCCGTGGTAGACGAAGCGCTGCAGGAAGCGGTACAGGCAGTCGCGGTACATGTTGGTGATGCCCCACCAGATCAGGTGCAGGCGGCCGCGCTTCTCCATCGGGTCGTGCCAGCGTCCGGCGCCGTGCATGGGCGCGAACTCGGGCGTCTCGGCCAGTGCCCGGCGATCGGACAGGCGCATCGGCAGGATGGTGCCGCAGGCGCTGGCGATGCCCACGCCCTGGTAGAGCTCGCGCACGCAGCGTTCCATGTAATGGGTCGATTCGAGGAACGTGTCGCCGTCGAGGATGAACTCGACGTCGGCGTCGAACTCGCGCGCCTGGCGCTTGATGGTGGGCGTCTTGCCGATCGAGCTGTGCCGGCGGATCACCTTGACCGTCAGGCCCAGCTTCGATGCGGCATCCTCGGCGCAGGCGGCGGTGTCGTCGCCGCTGCCGTCGTCGACGATGATGATGTTGCGTGGCCGGATCGACTGTCGCGCGATCGAGGTCAGGCAGTGCGGCAGGTTCTCGGTCTCGCGGTAGGCGGGAATGACCACGTCCACCACGGCCTCGCGCCAGTCTTCGGCTGGCGTGGGGACAGTGCGATCGGGTCCGCGCAGCAGACCGATCGCGCTGAGAAGAACATTAGGGCTGATGACATACCACGGGGCGGTGGCCATCGGCGTTCTCCTTTGGGGCCTGTAGGCGGCTCGTGCGAATCAATTCGTCGAGCGTGTCCTCGAGAGTGTGCTGATGCTTGAAGCCGGTCAGCCCGCGCAGCCGGTCCAGGACCGGGCGGCGGCGGCGAATGTCCTCGAAATCTTCGCCATAGGCTTTCAGATACGGCACGCGTTGGATGCGCGAATCGCTGTCGGCGCGCTGGCGTACCATCTCGGCCAGGTCGCTGACCGACATCTCGCGGTCATTGCCGACGTTGACCACCACGCCCTCGGCCGTGGCCTGTGCGGCCAGCAGGTCCAGGGCGCGCGCCGTGTCGCGTACGTCGCAGAACGAACGGGTCTGCTGGCCGTCGCCGTACACCGTGAGGTCCTCGCCCTTCACCGCCTGCTGCACGAAACGAGGCACGACCATGCCGTAACGTCCGGTCTGGCGCGGTCCGATGGTGTTGAACAGGCGGGCGACGACGGTCGGGATGTCGAACTTCTGCGCGTAGGACAGGCCCAGCGCCTCGTCGGCGATCTTGCTCACCGAGTAGTTCCAGCGCGTGCCGGCGCGGGTCGACACCGACAGGTCCATGTCCTCGTGCAGGTCACTTTCCAGCCGGTGACCGTAGACCTCGGAGCTGGAGGCGATGACCACCTGCGGCTTCCATCCACCGCTGTGGACGGCGCGCAGGAGCCGTTCGCATGCGGCGATGTTGGTGGCCAGCACGCGGGTGGGTTCGGCGATGACGCGGTAGACGCCGACCACCGCGGCCAGGTGATAGATGCGGTCAGCCCAGCCGGTGGCGCGCTCGAGGCCCGGCCAGACCAGCATGTCGGCATGGTCGAAGCGGAAATTGGGATAGTCCTCGAGCAGCTCGACGTTCTGTCGGCTGCCAGTGGAAAGGTCATCGACCACATGGACCTTGTCCCCGCGTTTGAGATGGAGTTCGGCTACGTGCGAGCCGATGAAGCCCGCCCCGCCGGTAATCAAGACGTGCATGTTGTGTCCCTGTTCCTGACCGAACTCTCATCAAGCAAGAGTGGGTCCATGTATGCCCTTGCGGGGTAGTGTTTCTAGCATATATGTGAACGGGGTCACAATTTGACGCTAGACATAGGCGCGATGGATGCGCGGGCGGGAGCGGCGTGAGGGCCGTCCAGGGTGGGGGCAACCGTGCCGGGGTCGGGTTCAGGAGCCGCGATGCTTGCCACGCGCGTCGCGAAACAGGCCACGGATGCGGTCCAGGTCGGCGTCGATGTCCCCCGTGGTGTACTGCAGCTGGCCCAGGTTGAAGGTCTTGGTCGGGTAGTCCAGCATCACCGGCAGCACCGGCACCCGGGCGGCTTCGGCGATGCGCAGGAAGCCCGATTTCCAGCGGTCGACCTTCTTGCGCGTGCCTTCCGGGGTGATGCCCAGCCACATCCGCTCGCGTTCATCGAAGCGCTTGAGCATCTGGCCGACGATGCCGATCGCCGCCTTGCGATCGATGCCGATCAGGCCCAGCCGGCGCAGCAGGGGGCCCAGCGGGCCGTCCATCATTTCCTTCTTGATCATGATGTTGATGTCCAGCCCCAGCGCCGCCTTCATCATCAACCCCCACACGCCGTCCCAGTTGGACGAGTGCGGCGCGCCGATGATGATCAGCTTGGGCACGTTGGGCAGCTCGCCGGTCAGGCGCCAGCCGGACAGACGCAGGAGTCCGCGGCAAAGGCGCGAGAGCAGGCCGCGCCGAACGCGCGGTGCCAGGGGCGGCATCTCAGGCAGGATCGGCGCGTTCATTCGTGGCTCCAGTCACGCGACCGCGTGCGTTTGACGCTGCCGCGCCGCTGCTTGGATTGCAGCCGGCGTTCGCGGGACGCGCGGGTCGGACGGGTCGGAATGCGTTTGGTTGGCGCGCGCGTGGCCTGGCGCAACAGCTCGGCCAGGCGTTCGCGTGCATCCTCGCGATTGCGCCCCTGGTCGCGAAAGCGCCTGGCCTGGATCACCACCACGCCATCGCCGCTGATGCGGCGGTCGCGGCGGGCGAGCAGGCGCGTGCGCACGGCCTCGGGCAACGAGGGCGAACGGGCGGCATCGAAGCGCAGCTCGACCGCGCTTTCGGTGCGGTTCACGTGCTGGCCGCCGGGTCCGGCCGCGCGCACGAAACGTTCGGTCAGTTCCGATTCGGGGACGGCAATGGTGCGATTCACGCGAAGCATGCGCGAAGTGTACCGGGGCCGTCCCTGCGCGGCATGACGCGGGGCACGATCGCCGCCCGGCGTCAGCGCCGGCGCGGCCAGCCCAGGGCGAAGACCAGCGCGCCCAGCGCGGCGGATGCACCGGCGATCCAGGCCCCGTGGGTGGCCTCCAGGGACCAGGCCAGCGTCGCGCTGATCAGCAGCGCGGTGCCCAGCAGGCCGGTGGCCAGGGTGCGCCGGTTGTCGGCGGCCTGCCGGCGCAGCTGCGCCAGGTCATCGGATTCGAAACGCACGCGGGCGTTGCCGCCGACCGATTGCTCCAGCAACTCGTGGACCAGGTCGGGAATCCGCGGCGCGGCATGCAGCCACTCGGGCAGGCGCCGGCGCAGCGTGCGCAACGCACGGCGCGGGCTGTAGCGCTCGCGCAGGATGCGCTTGAGCACGGGATGCGCCACCGACCAGATGTCGATCTCGGGATCGAGCATGCGGCCGACGCCCTCGATGTTGAGCAGGGTCTTCTGCAGCAATATCAGCTGCGGCTGCAGGGTCAGCTCGAAGCGTCGCGCGGTGTTGAACAGCTTGGCCACCACCTCGGCCAGCGAAATCTGCGACAGCGGGCGGGTGAAATAGGGCTCGCACACGGTGCGCACGGCCGCTTCCAGTTCGTCCACGCGGATGTGCCGGGGCATCCAGCCGGCCGCCAGGTGCAGCTCGGCGATGCGCCGGTAGTCGCGCTCGAACAGGGCGATGAAATTTTCCGCCAGCCAGTACTGGTCGGCCTCGGGCAGCGAACCCATGATGCCGAAGTCCAGCGCGATGAAGCGCGGCTGGCGGCTGGCGATGTCGACCCAGATGTTGCCCGGGTGGGCGTCGGCGTGGAAGAAGTTGTCGCGGAACACCTGCTCGTAGAACAGCCGCACGCCCATCGCCGCCAGCGCGCGGCGGTCGATGCCGGCCGCGTCGATGGCCTCGATGTCGTCGGCGGGCACGCCGTGCAGGCGCTCCAGGGTGAGCACCCGCGCGTTGGTGTAATCCCAGAACACCGCCGGCACCGTCAGTTCGTCCGAGCCCTCGAAGTTGCGCTTGAGCAGGCTGGCGTTGGCGCCCTCGCGCTGCAGGTCGAGCTCGTTCTCCAGGGTCTTCTCGATCTCGGCGACCACGTCCAGCGGGCGGATCTTGTCGGCGTTGGGGTGCCAGCGCTGGGCCAGCTCGCCCAGCGCGCGCAGCAGGTCCACGTCGCGGCGGATGCGTTTCTCGATGCCCGGTCGCAGGACCTTGACCACCACGTCCTCGCCGTCCGGCAGGCGCGCGGCATGCACCTGGGCGATCGAGGCGGAGGCCAGCGGCTCCTCGTCGAAATGCGCGTAGAGCGCATCCAGCGGCCGGCCCAGCGAGGCCTCGACGATGGCCCGCGCCTGGCTGCCGGGGAACGGCGGCACCTGGTCCTGCAGCAGGGACAACTGGTCGGCGATGTCCTCGGGGATCAGGTCGCGGCGCGTGGACAGCACCTGTCCGGCCTTGACGAAGATCGGACCCAGTTCGTTCATCGCCAGGCGCAGGCGTTCGCCGCGGGGCAGGTCGCGCATCGCGGCGCCACCGTTCGGCAGCAGCACGCGTACCCATTTCAGCGGGCGGAACAGATGCGCGGCATCGACCAGCTCGTCGAGCCGATAACGCAGCAGCACATGGGCCACGCGCAGCAGCCGGGGCGCCAGGCGCAGCGGCGTCATGCGTCCGGCCCCGGTCGCCGGGCCAGCCGGTTCAGGCGCGCCTCCAGGCGTTCGGCGCGCTCGCGCAGGGCGTCGACCTCATCCAGGAAGGCGTCCATTTCGTCGGGCGCCACGGCCAGGCGCGATTCCTCGCGCAGCCAGTCGGCGGTGTCCTCGACCGCGTGCCGCGCCGCGCGGCGGGCGTGGGTCGCGCCGCGCCGCAGCGCCTGCGCCACGGGTACGCCAATCACGTCGCCGAAGCGCTGCGCGAAGGCCTCTTCCATGTCCGGCGCGTAGCCGCGGGCCAGCTTCTCCAGCTGGCGGGCCAGGCCGGCATCGCCGGCGATCTCGACCTGGCCCGGCGCGATGCCGTCCTCGTCGCGGCGCAAGGCCATGGCCAGCAGGCTGCCGGGCGTGGCCTTGATCCGCAGCGTGGGGCCTTCGATATCGCCGTCGGCCGGCGGCGGGCCCACGTGCAGGCGCCCGTCCTCGACGTGCACCGACAGCGCCAGCTCCGGGCCGTGCACGTGCAGGACCACGCGCCGGCCTTCCAGGGCGGCCAGTCGCTGGCGGGTATCGGGATCCAGGTCCACGGCGCGGTTGAGCGCGCCCTGGAGGGCGCGTCCGGCAAGCACGCGCAGCGGACGCGGCAGCAACGAAGGCGATTCGGTCATGCGCCGATTGTACCCGCAGCCCGCGCCGTGCCGCGCATGGCGTCGTGCCGCATGGCCCGAATCAGACCGCGCCGGTGAAATCGAGCTGGCGCCAGGCCTCGAACACGGTCACCGCGACCGCGTTGGAGAGGTTCAGGCTGCGGCTGTGCGCGCGCATCGGCAGGCGCAGGCGTTGCGGTTCGGGAATCGAGGCCAGGATGTCGTCGGGCAGCCCGGCGGTCTCGCAGCCGAACAGCAGGGCGTCGCCGTGGGCAAAGCCGGCGTCGGTCGGTCGTCGGCTGGCGCGCGTGGTCATGGCGAAGAGGCGGGGACGGTCGAGCGCGTCCAGGCAGGCGTCCAGCGTGTCATGCACGTTGAGGTCGGCGTATTCGTGGTAGTCCAGGCCGGCGCGGCGCATGCGCTTGTCGTCCAGTTCGAAACCCAGGGGCCGCACCAGGTGCAGCGTGGCGCCGGTGTTGGCGCACAGGCGGATCACGTTGCCGGTGTTGGGCGGGATTTCGGGGCGGTGCAGGATGACGTGCAGCATGGGCGCATTATCCCGCATCCGCCGGACGCCATGCCGGCGGCCAGGGTCAGTCCTGGCGCAGGCACAGCACGCCGTCGGGCAGCAGCGGGCAGGCCAGCGGGACGAACGCGCTGGCGCCGGACTGCGAACCGGTCATCTGCACCTCGGTGACCATGGTCGACGGGTTGGCGCGGGTCGTGCCGGGGAACAGCATCGAACCCACGGTGGCCACGCACAGCACCATGCACAGGACGAACAGGCCGCGTAACAGGATGTTTTCGTATTTCATGATCTGGCTCCGATTGGCTGGGGAGTGACGGGTCCCTGTACGAGGGTTGTCGCAAGTCGCGTGCCAAGCCCGTAGTGCCATTCAAGCCATTGATTACATGATGTTTGTCAGAAAGCCTGCCGGTGCAGGAAGATGTCCGCGGACGGATGTCCGCGGGGCATCGGACACCGCGGACGCTGCGTCCGGACGATTCAGTGCAGCGGGCAGCGACCGTCCAGCGGCGCCTTGCGCGCGGCGGCGAGTTCGGCTGCGGGAACGGCCGACAGGCGCTGGTCGGCCGGATAGACAAGCCGCACGCGTACATTGCGGCCGTCCCGGTCGCGCAGGTTCGACAGGCCGCGGAACCAGTGCAGCTGCCGCGTGCGCATGTCGTAGCCGACATCGATGTGCGGCAGCGCGAAAGCGATCCAGCTGTCCAGCTCCAGGCGCAACACCAGCACGCCCCGCCGGGCGGCTGCGGCGTCGCGATGGCGCTTGATGCGGAAGGCCATGTAGTCCAGGCGGCTGGGCACCAGGAAGGCGATGCGGCGCGTCTTGCCCGCGGCCAAGGCGTCCCAGTGCCGGCGCACGTAGGCGTCGAATCCGGCGTCGATCACCGCATCGCGGGGCGTGTCCAGGCCGCGTTCCCGCGTGGCGTCGGCGCCGACGGGGCGCACGAAGACCTGCCGGGCATCGCCGTTGTCGCGGACGCCCTCGCGGTAGCCGTTGGCGGCGTCGACGAGTTCGAAGAGTGGCGTGACGGCGGGCCCGTGCAGGGTCTTGCGGGCAAACGGCGCGCCGTCCGGGCAGCGGTAAAGGACCAGCTCGCGGCGGTCGTCCGACGGGCCGTAGCGATAGTGATCCTCGCGGTACAGCACCGCGCCGTGCGTACCCGGCTCGCGGGCGATGCCGGTGTAGCGGCTGATGTCGGCCGGGGTGGGCGGGGACGCGGCTTGCGCGGCGAGCAGCAGGAGCAGGGTGGGCAGCATGGCATCCGGATTCGCGGGGCGACATAGCCGATACGCGGCTGCCGCCCGGATGGATGAAGCCGGCCGGCCGTCCCGGGCGCGTGCCTTTAAGCTGCCGGTCACGCGGCTGCGGTAGCATCAGCGCATCCATCCACGTTCCTGTCCGGAGAGCCCCATGCGCAAAGCCCCGATGCTGACCCTTGTCGTTCTGCCCGCCCTGCTGGCCGGCTGCACCTGGGGCATCAAGCTCAACGACGCCGGGCGGCAGGTACGCACGGCATGGCTGAGCGACGTGTCCGGCTGCAAGAACATGGGCAAGATCACCGTCTCGGTGATGGATCGCGTCGGGCCGGTCAACCGCAACGACATCAAGGTTCGCGACGAGCTGGAAGTGATGGCCCGCAACGAGGCCGCGACCATGGGCGCCGATACCGTCAAGCCGTTGGGCGATCCCAGGGGCGGCGAGCAGTCCTGGGGTGCCTACCAGTGCGGCAGCCAGACGCTGCCCGCGGCCGGACAGCCACGGCAGGACCCGTCCGGGCAACCGGTCAGCGGCAAGGCCACCACCATTCCGATGGATTCGGGGCACTGAGCCGATCCGGGCCCTCAGGCGTCGAGATCGGGGATCATGCGGCTCTGCAGGCGCGCGATGGCGTCCTTGAGCTGCAGCTTGCGCTTCTTCAGACGCGTAAGCCGAAGCTGGTCACAGGCCGGATCGGCGCTCATGCGCTCGATGGCATCGTCAAGATCGCGATGCTCCAGGCGCAGCGCTTCGAGCTGCCGGGCGATTTGGACCGGGTCGGGCGTGGGCACGACGCGGGCTCCGTGACCGAAAGGCGCAGTGTAGCGCCGTCGGCGCGCTTACAATCAAGCCCATGAACGCCCGAGAAGTCGCCATCCCCGTCCAGACCCTGCGCGGCAGCCGCCGCGAGGAGTCGCTGGGCAGGAAGTTGCGCCGCCTGACCGGCCAGGCCATCGCCGATTTCGCCATGATCGAGGACGGCGACAAGGTCATGGTGTGCCTGTCCGGCGGCAAGGATTCCTACACCCTGCTGGACATGCTGATCGAGCTCAAGGCGCGCGCGCCGGTGCATTTCGAGCTGATCGCGGTGAACCTGGACCAGAAGCAGCCCGGCTTTCCCGAACACGTGCTGCCGGACTACCTGCGCGCGCGCGGCGTGCCGTTCCACATCATCGAGCAGGACACCTACAGCGTGGTCAAGCGGGTGATTCCCGAGGGCGCGACCACCTGCGGGCTGTGCTCGCGGTTGCGCCGCGGCTCGCTGTACACCTGGGCCGCGGCCAACGGCATCAGCAAGATCGCCCTGGGCCACCACGGCGACGACCGGGTGGCCACGCTGTTCCTGAACCTGTTCTTCCAGGCCTCGCTGAAATCCATGCCGCCCAAGCTGCGCTCCGACGACGGCCGCCATGTGGTGATCCGGCCTCTGGCCTATTGCCGCGAACGCGACATCGCCGCCTACGCGCAAGAGCGCCAGTTCCCGATCATTCCCTGCAATCTGTGCGGCAGCCAGCCCAACCTGCAGCGGCAGGCGGTGCAGGCCATGCTCGATGCATGGGACGCCGAGCATCCGGGGCGGGTCGACAACATCCTGCGCGCGCTCGGCCACGTGGTGCCCTCGCACCTGGCCGACCCGGCGTTGTTCGATTTCGCCGGCCTGCGGGCCGGCGCGGGCGAGGCCTGAGGCTGATCCCCGTCCGCTTCGGCAACGCCGGATGACCGGCAGGCGCGGTGCGTGACGCGATGCCCGCGCAGAGCGCCGGCGACCCGTTATGATGACCGCCCTCGCCTTCCCGGCGACGTTCGTTCACTGCAAGGGTCCGCATGTTCTTTCGCAATCTCACGCTGTTCCGTTTCTCGCCCGCCGTCGCCGCCTCGCTGGACGAGCTCGAATCCGCGCTGGATGGTCATCGCCTGCGCCCCTGTGGCGCCATGGAGATGGCCACCCACGGCTTCGTGCCGCCGCTGGGGCCGGATACCGAAGCGATGACCCACGGCGTGGGCGACAGCCTGCTGGTCACCGCCGGCAGCGAGGACAAGCTGCTGCCGTCCTCGGTGGTCAACGAGGAGCTCTCGCGCAAGGTGCGCAAGCTGGCCGAGGCGGAGGGCCGCAAGGTCGGTGGCCGCGAGCGCAAGCGGCTCAAGCAGGAGACCCTCGACCAGCTGCTGCCGCGCGCCTTCTCGCGCCCCTCGCGGATGCAGATCTGGCTGCAGCGCAAGCTCGGCTGGGTGGTGTTCGACAGCGCCAGCCGCAAGGCCGCCGAGCAGGGCCTGGCCAACCTGCGCGAGGCACTGGGCAGCTTTCCCGCGCTGCCGCTGGCGCCCGAGCGCTCGCCGCGCCAGATCATGACCGACTGGCTGTCCAGCGGCGACCTGCCGGCCGGCCTGAGCCTGTCCGACGAGTGCGAACTGCGCGATCCGGCCAACGCCGGCGGCGCGGTCGTGCGCTGCCGTCACCAGGAGCTTGAATCGGACGAGATCCGGGAGCATCTTCGTGGTGGCAAGCAGGTGTTCCAGCTCGGCCTGGAGTTCGACGAGCGCATCGGTTTCGTGCTCGGCGAGGACCTGGTCGTTCGCAAGCTGAAGTTCTTCGACGTGGTCACCGACGACCTGGATCATGCCCAGGCCGATTCGGTGGCCGAGGAAATGGATGCCCGTTTCGCCCTGATGACGCTGGAACTCGAGCGCCTGCTGGGCAAACTGGATGAGTGGTTCGGCCTGCCCCGTCCCGACGACGGGGCCTGACGTGAGCACGCACAAGGTATGGTCCGCGAACGCGTAACCGGCAACTGGCTGGAGCTGTTCACGCCCAGCGGTTCCCGCATCAAGGTCCTCGGCAGCCCGCATCCGCGCTCCACGCGGCTGCGCCTGACGGTCGCCGCCCAGGGCGCGCGCGTGAGTTATCCCTACGGCACGCACCCGGCGCGGGTCACCGCCTTCCTGCGCGAGAACGCCGACTGGCTCGAGCGCGAGATCGGACGCCTGCAGCTGGCCCGCAAGTCGCGCCCGCAGCTGGTGGTCGGCCGCGACACCCGCATGCCGCTGCGCGGCGAGGACGTGGCCCTGCGCTGGGACGAGAGCCCGTACCCGCGGGTGCGGCGCGAGGAGGATGCGGTGATTCTCAGCCTGCCGCGGCTGACGCCACGCTTCCTGCCGGTGGCGCGCGGCCTGCTGGCCGGTTTCCTCGAGGAACGCATGCGTCGCGACGCGGCGCGCTGGATGACCCGTTTCGTGCCGCAGCTGGGCCTGGCGCCGACCGGCCTGCGCGTTCGTCCGATGCAGAGCCAGTGGGGCAGCCTGGACACGCGCGACCGCATCAACCTGGACCTCTCGCTGGCGCTGGCGCCGCCCGCGGCGCTGCGCTACGTGCTGGCCCACGAGATGGCCCACCTGAAGGTGCGCGACCACTCGCCGCGATTCTGGCGCCAGGTCGGCGAGCTCGATCCCGGCTGGGATACCCAGCGCGCCTGGCTGCGCGACGAGGGCGCCGCCCTGAAGATGGAGATCGAGCGCCTGGTGGCCGACATCGCCGACTGAGGGCGCGCACCGACGTCGACATGTGACCGACGGGACGGCCGGCGTGACCGGCGGCGTCGACGTGAGCCGCAACCCGCGGTTCAATGGCGACAGCCATGTCCATGCTGCACCATGAGTCCATGAGTACCCTCACCGATACCTCGGCAAGGCAACCGCCGCTGAGGGTCCGCTTCCTGTTGCCGTACTTCCTCGGATGGCTGCTGCTGGGCGTGTGGCAGGGCAGCGAGAGCGTGATAAGCAACCACCGGTACATGCACCCGCCGCCGGATTGGCAGATCTACGTGTGGGAAATCAGCAGCACCCTGGTGGTCGGCTTGCTGGCGCTCGCCGTGTCGCGCTTCGAATGGCGATACCGCATCACCGGTCCCGGCATGCTGCGGCGCTTGCCGATGCACCTGGTGGCGGCGGTGGTCTTCTCGGTGGTGCACGTGACCTTGATGGTCTGGCTGCGGAAGCTGGCCTACGTGGTGGCCGGCGACAGCTACGATTTCGGTCCGCTGGTGGCGGGCTTCTTCTACGAATTCCAGCGCGATTTCGGCACCTACGGTGGCATCGTGATTTTCTGCGCACTGCTGCGCACGGTCCGCGAGCGCCGGCACCAGCAGATGCGCGAACTGGCATTGCGCAAGGCGGCCAGCGATGCGCGCCTGGCGCATCTGGCGGCGCAGATGGAGCCGCACTTCATCTTCAACACCCTGAACGCCATCTCCAACCGCATGTACGAGGATGTGACCGCCGCCGACCGCATGCTGGTGGCGCTGGCGGACCTGTTGCGCGCGGCCATGGCGCGCGATGGTGCCGACCGCGTGCAGGTGGCCGACGACGTGCGCTGGCTGGAGGCCTATTGCCACCTGATGGCCGAACGTCAGCCGGGCCAGCTCGATGTCGAGCTGGACATCGGGGAATCGGCGCGGCGCGCGTTGATCCCGCGCCTTTTGCTGCAGCCGCTGGTGGAGAACGCCTTCCGCCACGGTCTGCGCAGCGGTCGCGGGCGCCTGACAGTCGGCGTGCGGGTCGATGGCGGGCGCCTGCGCTGCCGGATCGTCGATAATGGCGTGGGCATGGACGACGCCGCCACGCCGGGACTGGGGCTGGTCAACGTGCGTGAACGCCTGGCCCTGCTGTATCCGGAAAATCACCAACTGACCATCCGCCCGGGCGCCGATGGCGGCACCGAGGTCATGGTCGACATGCCATTGGAGTGGGCCGATGCCGCTGCGCCTGGCCATCGTTGAGGACGAGGCGCCGGCGCGCGCGCGGCTCAAGCGCCTGCTCGCCGCGCACGCCGACGTCGCGGTGGTGCTGGAAGCCGACGGTTTGCGCGAGGCGCTGGACGGCCTGCCGCAGGCTGGCGCGGACGCGATATTCCTGGACATCGCCCTGGGCCGCGCCACCGCCTTCGACCTGCTCGACCGTCTGCCCGAACCCTGGCCATTGATCGTGTTCGCCACGGCCTACCACGAGCATGCGCTCAGGGCCTTCGACGTGGCCGCGGTGGACTACCTGCTCAAGCCCTTCGACGACCGCCGCCTGGCCGCCACGCTCGACCGCCTGCGCGAGCGCCTGGCCGATCCCGAGCCGCTGCCCGCGGACGAGGACGTGCGCCGGGTGAAGGCGGCGCTGCCCGATCGCCCCGTCCCGCCCCGGCTGGTGGTGCATGATCGCGGCACCCGCGTGGTGGTGCCGCTGGAGGACGTCATCCGCATGGCCAGCTGCGGCAACTACGTGGAGCTGCACACCGCCGCGCGCAGCTACCTGATGCGCACCACCCTGACCCGCCTGGCGCAGCGGCTCGATCCCGGGCGCTACCTGCGCGTGCATCGCCAGCACCTGGTGCGCGTCGACCAGATCGCCGCGCTGACGCCGCGCGCCCACGGCGATGCCGAACTGACCCTGCGCGACGGCAGCACTGTGCTGGTCAGCCGGCGCTATCGCGAGGCGCTGCCGGAGGCCTTGCGCGGGCGCTAGACGTGCCCGGTGATGCGGCCGGCGGCATCGTTGGCCCCGCCCGTCACACTTACATTGCCTGCACCGCGCGCCGCGGTCGAGCATGGCTGGAAACCTCATCGGGAGAGCTTCCATGCGTGTGACGATTCTGCTTGCCGCCCTGCTGGCGGTCGGACTGGCCGCCTGCAGCGCACCGCCGACGCCGTCCGCGCCGTCGGCCACGGCGCGCGCGTTCCAGTGGCCCGCCTGGGGCGGCAGCGCCGGCGGCGACCGCTTTGCGCCGATCGAGCAGATCACGCCGGCCAACGTCGACGGCCTGAAGCCGGCCTGGACCTTCCACACCGGCGCGCTGGCCAAGGGCTGGAACGTCGCCGACAAGCTCACCTTCGAAGCCACGCCGCTGTTCGTCGACGGCACGTTGTACGTCGATACCGCCACCGGCCAGGTGTTCGCGCTCGATGCCGCCAGCGGCAAGCCGAAATGGCGCTACGACGCGCACATCGACCCCAAGGGCTGGTACTCGGAGCTGACCTCGCGCGGCGTCAGCTACTGGCGCGATCCGCGGGCCGCCGCCGGCAGCGTCTGCGCGGCGCGCATCTTCGTGCCGACCATCGACGCGCGCCTGATCGCGCTGGACGCGGCCACCGGCAAGCCCTGCGCCGATTTCGGCGAGCACGGGCAGATCCGCCTGGCCACCCGGCTGCGCGACACCGACCGCTGGGACTACGAACTGACCTCGCCGCCGGTCGTCGCCGATGGCGCCGTCATCACCGGCATCTCGATCGGCGACAACGGCGTCGCCGCGCAGGCGCTGGGCGTGGTCCGCGCCTTCGACGCGCGCACCGGCGCGCCGCGCTGGCACTGGGATCCGATCGTGCGCGCCGGCGACACCACCGACCCCGACGCCCGGCCGTATCCGAAGTGGGACGGCGCCGCCAACGCCTGGGGCGTGTTCTCGGTGGATGCGCAACGCCATCTGGTGTTCATCCCGACCGGTTCGGCCAGTCCGGATCTGTACGGCGGCGAGCGCCCCGGCGACAACCACTGGGCCAACGCGCTGGTGGCGCTGGACACGCGCACCGGCGCGCTGGTCTGGGGCCGGCAGCTGATCCATCACGACACCTGGGACTACGACGTCGCCGCGCAGCCGATGCTCATCACCTTGCATCGCGGCGGCCAGGACATCCCCGCGGTGGTCGAGTTGACCAAGAACGGCCAGGCCTTCGTGTTCAACCGCGCCGACGGCACGCCGCTGTTCCCGATCACCGAGCGCGCCGTGCCCACCGACGGCGTGCCGGGCGAGCAGCTCAGTCCGACCCAGCCGTATTCGTCATTGCCGGCGCTGGTGCGGCAGGGCCCGGTGAAGCCGTCCGATGCGTGGGGCATGACCTTCTGGAGCCGCAACGCCTGCCGCAAGATCATCGCCGGGCTGCGCAGCGACGGCATGTTCACGCCGCAGAGCCTGCGCGGCAGCATCGAGATGCCCAGCTACGCCGGCGGCAGCAATTGGGGCGCGGCGGCCTGGAACCCGGTCACGCAGACCCTGTACGCCAACGTCAACGACCTGCCGATGCAGGTGCAGCTGCTGACGCGCAAGGACTTCGACCGACAGATCAAGGACGGCATGGCCCCGGGCTGGGAATACGCCAGGCAGAAGGGCACGCCGTACGGCATGCGCCGTCGCGCGCTGACCGGCCCGTCCGGCGCGCCGTGCATCGCGCCGCCGTGGGGACGGCTGGTGGCATTGGACCTGGCGCACGGCCGCATCGCGTGGTCCAGGCCGCTGGGCAACAGCCGCGGGCAGGCGCCATGGCCGTTCTGGTTCATCAAGGGCGTGCCCAACATGGGCGGCCCGCTGGCCACTGCCAGCGGCCTGCTGTTCATCGGCGCCAGCACCGATGGCTACCTGCGTGCGTTCGACCAGAAAACCGGCGATGAACTGTGGAAGCACCATCTCCCGGCGCCGGCCCAGGCCACGCCGATGACCTACGTGATGGGCGACCGCCAGTACGTGGTGGTGGCGGCCGGCGGCCACGGCAAGCTCCACACCGGGCGCAGCGACACCGTGGTCGCCTTCGCGCTGCCGCGATGATCGGCGTGCTGATCCCACTGGCGCTCGCCGCCGCCGCGCCGGCCGCCTCGGTGGCGCCACAGGCGGCCGCCGCCCGCGTCACGGTCCTGCCGGCGCAGGTGGTCACGGCCACGGCCGATGCACCGCGGCCGTTCGACCTGCCCGTGGCCATGGATGTCATCGACCTGACCGCGCCCGGCCGCGACGTGGCCGGGATCGGACCGCGACAGGCCTTGCGCGGCGTCGCCGGGGTGGCGGTCGGCGAGCGGCAGAACCTGGCCCAGGACGCGCCGGTGTCGATCCGCGGCTTCGGCGCCCGCGCGGCCTTCGGCATCCGCGGCGTGCGCCTGCTGGTGGACGGCATCCCCGCCACCAGCCCGGACGGGCAGGGCCAGCTGTCGCACGCCATGTTCGGCGCCGCCGAGCGCATCGAGGTCCTGCGCGGCCCTTTCGCCGCGCTGTACGCCAACGCGCCGGGCGGCGTCATCCGCGTGTTCACGGCCGCCGGCGAGGGTCCGGCGCGGCAGTGGGCGGACCTGGACGGCGGCGGCCGCGGCATGGGGCATGCGCTGCTGGGCGCCAGCGGCGGGTCCGCTGCGTTCGGTTACACCCTGGACGTCGACCGCGCCCATGTCGACGGCCAGCGCGCCCATGCCCGGGCCGACCGGCACGGCGCCACGGCACGCCTGGACTGGCGACGCAATGCGAGCCAGCGCCTGACGCTGACGGTGAACGCCTTCGACCAACCGCGGGCGCAGGATCCGCAGAGCCTGACCCGCGCCGAATACGCATCCGATCCGCAGCAGGCGGCGCCGTCCGCGCTGGCCTACGACACCCGCAAGCGGGTACGCCAGACGCAGGCCGGCCTGACCCTGCACCAGGCCATCGGCGACCGGCAGTCGCTGCGCGTGTCGGCCTATGCCGGCCACCGCGCGATCGAGCAATACCTGTCGGTGCCGGTGTTCGTGCAGGCCGCGCCATTGAGTTCGGGCGGCGTGGTCGACCTCGGCGCCGGGTTCGAGGGACTGGACATGCGCTGGCAGTGGCGCGGCCGCGTGCTGGACCGGCCTTGGACCCTCGCCGCCGGCTACGCCGACGAATACGAGGACGTGCATCGCCGCGGCTACGACAACTTCATTGGCGACCTGCTCGGCGTGCGCGGCGCGCTGCGTCGCGACGAGCACGACATCAGTCGCTCGCAGGGGCTCTATGCCCTGGGCACGCTGCACGTCGCGCCACGCTGGAGCGTCAGCGTCGGTCTGCGGCGCAGCCGGGTCCAGGTGCGCGTGCACGATGACTTCATCAGCGCGGTCAATCCCGACGACAGCGGACGCATCGGCTACGCCGCGACGACGCCGGTCGCCGGCCTGCTGTTCCGGGCCACCCGCGCCTGGCATCTGTATGCGTCCTGGGGTCGTGCCTTCGAAACCCCGACCGGGACTGAACTCGCCTACCGGCCCGGCGGCGGCACCGGTCTCCATCTGGCCCTGCGGCCGGCGCGCACCGTGCAGGCCGAGTTGGGCGCGAAGTGGCGCGGCACCGGTGGCGCCCGCGTCGATCTCGCGCTGTTCGGGGCCGACACCGGCGATACCCTGGGGGTGGACAGATCCAGCGGCGGGCGCACCACCTATCGCAATATCGGCTCGAGCCGTCGGCGCGGCATCGAGGCCACGCTGCAGTGGCCGCTGGCACGACACTGGCGACTGCATCTGGCCGCCTCCGACCTCGTCGCTCAGGTCCGAGCGGACCGTGGTTCGCGCACGCCGCTGCCGGGCGTGCCGCGGCGCCGGCTGCAGCTGGGCGTGGACTGGACCGGTCCACGCGGCTGGCATGCCGGCCTGCAGGTCGACGGGCAGTCCGCGGTGCCGGTGAACGATGCCGACACCGCGCGCGCGCCGGGGTATGGCCTGGTTGGCCTGCGCC
The DNA here is from genome assembly GCA_963821885.1 of uncultured Gammaproteobacteria bacterium. Classification (GTDB taxonomy): domain Bacteria; phylum Pseudomonadota; class Gammaproteobacteria; order Xanthomonadales; family Rhodanobacteraceae; genus Oleiagrimonas. The sequence continues at coordinate 173,561 of CAWGFN010000005.1, forward strand.
TCGACCGCACATGGCGCAGGGGCGGCATGACCGTGACCGCGTTCGCGCGCCTGGACAACGTGCTGGACCGTCGCTACGTCGGCGCCGTCGTGGTCAACCAGGCCCAGGACCGGTTCTACGAGGCCGGCCCCGGCCGCGGCATCTTCGTCGGCGTGCGCCTGCGCCATGGTGGCGAATAGGCGCCCGCGAAGGGGCAGGAAGGGCTCCCGGGTTCACTGCAGGAGCGTTGGAAGCCGTGACCGGAGGGCATGTCCGTGGTGTGAGCGGTGATGCGGCCAGGGCCGGATTTCGCGACTGCCCCCGCCGTACGACCATGGTCCTCCATCACAGGGACGGCAACGCCGATCGTCGTTGCCCTACGCGGACGGCTGCCCGATACCTGCGTCCGCAAACGGGCGCGGCCGCTGTCGGCAACCGTGGGCTGCGGACACCATCGGGGCATGAGACGAGACATCGATTCCCCGGGACACTGCGCGCCGCGCTTGGGACGTGCATCCCAGCCGCGGCAGATCTACCTGCTCACGGTCGTCACCCATCGACGGCGACGACATTTCGGGCATGCCGTGGTGGCGCATGCCGTGGCGCGCGAACTCGGCGGTCGTCAGCTGTGGCGCGACCACGAGCTGCACGCCTGGGTGCTGATGCCCGACCACGTGCACATGCTGTGCGCGCTGGCCGACAACGAATCCCTGGTCACCCTCATGCGGCGCGTGAAAATCGTCACCGCGACACTGGCCAACACCGTGCTGGGCCATCGCGGCAACTTCTGGGCACGCGGTTATCACGATCACGCCCTGCGTGCGAACGAAGACCTGCGCCACAGCGTGCGCGACCTCATCGCCAACCCGGTACGCGCCGGATTGGTGGACGACCCCTGGCAATGGCCGTACTGGAACAGCCGCTGGATCGATACCTTCGGGGATTTGCTGACGCTGGGTGAATAGCCGCGGCGCGCGCCGCACCGGCAAGGGCTGGCATCCTCCGCGGACCTCTGGCAGGTGCCCAACATGGCCCGCTTGTGGCAGGGTGTCTGGCCTTGCCGCCGGGAAACGACATGCGCCGCGACGAGGTAACGGCTTGAACGCGCTGGGTCTGGATGCCTGGATCACCATCGCGGTGATCGTGGGCACCATGGCGATGCTGCTGTGGGAGCGCTTCAGCGCGGAATTCGTGCTGATCGGCGCGGTGGCGGCGTTGCTGCTGACCGGCGTGTTGACGCCGGTGCAGGCGCTGGCGGGCTTTTCCAATACGGCGGTGCTTACGGTGGCGGTGCTGTTCCTGGTCGCCGCGGCGTTGCGCGGGACCGGCGCGATCCGCTGGGTCGGCGGCTGGGTGCTGGGGCCGCCGCGCGGCAGTTTCCTTGCGCAGGCGCGGCTGGTCGGCATCTCCTCCTCGCTCAGCGCGTTCGTCAACAACACGCCGGTGGTGGCCATGCTCACCTCGGCGGTCGAGGACTGGTCGCGCAAGAGCGGCGTGCCGGTGTCGCGCCTGCTGCTGCCGCTGAGCTACGCCACCATTCTCGGCGGCCTGTGCAGCCTGATCGGTACCTCCACCAACCTCATCATCGACGGCCTGGCGCAGGCCTACCCCAACCTGCCGCCGCTGAAGATGTTCGACCCGGCCTGGGTCGGCGTGCCGGCGGCGCTGGTCGGCGCGGTGTACCTGATGACGCTCGGGCGCTGGTTGCTTCCGGACCGTCGCGGCGCGGTGGAACAGGCCAGCAACACGCGCGAATACGTGCTGGAGATGACGGTGAGCCCTGACGGCCCGATGGTCGGCCAGCGGCTGCAGGAGGCCGGGCTGTTCCATCAGCGCGGCCTGTTCCTGGCCGAGATCCAGCGCGAGGAACACCTGCTGCCGGCGCTGGACGCCGACACCCGCCTGCGCGCGGGTGACCGGCTGGTGTTCATCGGCGTCGCCGATGGCCTGGCGGAGCTGCGCCAGCGCCCGGGGCTGCGCCACGCCGAGGACGAGGTGTTCAAGATCGGCGGGGTGGCCGGCCGCCACTTCGTCGAGGTGGTGCTCTCGCGCCTGTCGCCGATGGTCGGGCGCACGCTGCGCAGCGGCAGCTTCCGGCATCGCTACGACGCCGTGGTGGTGGCGGTGAACCGGCATGGCCGCCAGCTGGCCGAGAAGCCCGGCAACGTGGTGCTGCAGACCGGCGACACCCTGCTGCTGGAGACCACGCCGGACTTCATCAAGCGCTTCGCGCAGTCGCACGAGTTCGCCATGGTCAACCTGCTCGACGACACCTCGCCGGTGCAGCGCGGGCGCGCGGTACTGTCGCTGGGGATCCTCGGCGCGATGATCGTGGCCAACACCCTGCTCGGCGTGGACATCTTCGTCTCCGCGCTGGTCGCCGCGCTGGCCATGCTGGCCACCGGCTGCCTGTCGCTGCGCGATGCGCGGCATGCGGTGGATTTCCCGCTGATCGTGGTCATCGCCTGCGCCTTCGCCATCGGCAAGGCGCTGCAGACCACCGGCGTGGCGGCGTTCGTGGCGCATGCCCTGATGCACGGCGCCGGCGGCGATCCGATGCGCACCCTGATCCTGCTCTATGCCTGCACCGTGGTGTTCACCGAGGTGCTGACCAACAACGCGGCGGCGGTGCTGATGTTTCCCATCGGCATGGAGGCGTCCGTCCAGCTGGGCGTGCACCCGATGCCGTTCGTGATGACGGTGATGGTGGCCTCCTCGGCCGCCTTCATCACCCCGCTGGGCTACCAGACCAACCTGATGGTGTACGGCCCGGGCGGCTACCGTTTCACCGACTACGTGCGCGTGGGCACCCCGCTGTCGCTGCTGGTCGGCGCGGTGGTGCTGTGGGTCATCCCTCACGTGTGGCCGTTCTGACGCCACGACCCGCCTGCCGGGGCGGGGCGCGGGTGTCCTGATGTGCCCCTCGCCGCTACACTGCGAGGCTTGGACAGCAGGAACACATGCATGGGCGAGATCGACACGTTGGCCCGGGCGTCGCACCTGGATCGCCTGGAAGCCGAGAGCATCCACATCATGCGCGAGGTGGCGGCCGAGTTCGCCAACCCGGTGATGCTGTATTCGGTGGGCAAGGACTCCTCGGTGTTGCTGCACCTGATGCAGAAGGCCTTCCACCCGGCGCCGCCGCCCATTCCGCTGATGCACGTGGACACCACGTGGAAGTTCAGGGAAATGATCAGCTTCCGCGACCGCCGCGCGGCCGAGACCGGCTGCCGGCTGATCGTGCACATCAACCAGGAGGGCGTGGCCCAGGGGGTGGGCCCGTTCACCCACGGCTCGGCGGTGCACACCGACATCATGAAGACCCAGTCGCTGAAGCAGGCGCTGGACAAGCACCGGTTCGACGCGGCCATCGGCGGCGCGCGCCGCGACGAGGAGAAATCGCGCGCCAAGGAGCGCGTGTTCTCGTTCCGCAACGCGCAGCATCGCTGGGACCCCAAGAACCAGCGACCGGAGCTGTGGAACCTGTACAACGCGCGCATCAGGAAGGGCGAGAGCGTGCGCGTGTTCCCGCTGTCGAACTGGACCGAGCTCGACATCTGGCTCTACATCTACCGCGAGAACATCGAGGTGCCCTCGCTGTACCTGGCCGCCGAGCGCCCGGTGGTCGAGCGCGACGGCACCCTGATCATGGTCGACGACGAGCGCATGCCGCTGGAAGAAGGCGAGACGCCGCAGATGCGCTCGGTGCGCTTCCGCACCCTCGGCTGCTATCCGCTGACCGGCGCCATCGAATCGGACGCCGACACCCTGCCCAAGGTGATCGCCGAGATGCTGGTGGCGACCACCTCCGAGCGCCAGGGCCGCGTGATCGACAAGGACGCCGGTGCCTCGATGGAGCAGAAGAAGCAGGAGGGGTATTTCTGATGGGTACCGATACCGCCACCGCCGCCATCGACGCCTACCTCGCGCAGCACGAGTCCAAGGGCCTGCTGCGCCTGATCACCTGCGGCAGCGTCGACGACGGCAAGAGCACCCTGCTCGGCCGGCTGCTGTACGACACCAAGCTGCTGTTCGACGACCAGCTTTCCGCGCTCGAGGGCGACAGCCAGCGCCACGGCACGCAGAACGGCGAGCTGGACTTCGCGCTGCTGGTGGACGGCCTGGCCGCCGAGCGCGAACAGGGCATCACCATCGACGTGGCGTACCGCTTCTTCGGCACCGACAAGCGCAAGTTCATCGTCGCCGACTGCCCCGGCCACGAGCAGTACACCCGCAACATGGCCACCGGCGCCTCCACCGCGGAGCTGGCGGTGGTGCTGGTCGACGCGCGCAAGGGCCTTCTCACGCAGACGCGCCGGCATAGTTACATCTGCGCCCTGCTGGGCATCCGCCATGTGTTGCTGGCGGTGAACAAGATGGACCTGGTCGACTACGACGCGGACGTCTTCACCGAGATCGAGGCCGGCTATCGCGCGCTGGCCGACCAGCTCGGCATCGCCGAGGTGACCGCGATCCCGGTCTCGGCCCTGACCGGCGAGAACATCAGCACGCGCTCGCGGGCGATGGGCTGGTATGACGGCCCGTGCCTGCTCGAGCACCTGGAAACCCTCGAGGTACAGCGCGCCGACAGCCGCCTGGGCTTCCGCCTGCCGGTGCAGTGGGTGTGCCGTCCCGACCAGCATTTCCGCGGCTATGCCGGCCAGGTCGCGGCCGGCGCCATCCGCCCCGGCGACGAGGTGGTGGCGCTGCCCGGCGGCGCGCGTTCGCGCATCGCCCGCATCGTCACCGCCGATGGCGACCTGGACGTCGCCCGCGCCGGCGACGCGGTCACCGTGACCCTGGACGACGAGCGCGACATCAGCCGCGGCGACGTCATCGCCGCCACCGCCGCGCCGCCGCAGGTGGCCGACCAGTTCGCCGCGCACATCCTGTGGATGGACGCGCACCCGCTGCTGCCCGGTCGCCCGTACCTGCTGAAGATCGGCACCCGCACGGTCAGCGCGCAGGTCACCGAGATCAAGCACAAGATCGACGTCAACAACCAGGACGAGCTGGCGGCCAAGCGCCTGGAGCTCAACGAGGTCGGCGTGGCCAACCTCAGCCTGGACCATGCCATCGCCTTCGAGGCCTACGCCGACTGCCGCGAGATGGGCGGTTTCATCCTGATCGACCGCCAGACCAACGCCACCGTCGCTGCCGGCACCCTGGACTTCGCCCTGCGTCGCGCCGACAACATCCACTGGCAGCACGTGGACGTGGACCGCGAGGCACGCGCGAAGATCAAGGGCCAGCACCCGGCGTGCCTGTGGTTCACCGGCCTGTCCGGCTCGGGCAAGTCGACCGTGGCCAACCTGGTCGAGAAGCGCCTGCATGCGATGGGCTATCACACCTACATGCTGGACGGCGACAACGTGCGCCACGGCCTCAACCGCGACCTCGGCTTCACCGAGGAGGACCGCGTGGAGAACATCCGCCGCGTGGGCGAGGTGGCCCGGCTGATGGTCGACGCCGGCCTGATCGTGCTGGTCAGCTTCATCAGCCCGTTCCGCAGCGAGCGGGCGATGGCGCGCGGCCTGTTCGCGGCGGGCGATTTCCACGAGATCTTCGTCGACACCCCGTTGGCGGTCTGCGAGCAGCGCGATCCCAAGGGCCTGTACGCCAAGGCGCGCGCCGGCCAGCTGAGCAATTTCACCGGCATCGACTCGCCCTACGAGGCCCCGGAGACGCCGGAAGTGCACCTGGACGGCGACGGCGCCACCCCGGACGTGCTCGCCCAGCAGGTCATCGCCGACCTGCTCGGCACCTAGCCTCCGCCGCGCGCCGCAGGGCTGGGCCGCTTCGCGGCCGTGCATCCCGTTGTCACATGGCCCCGGGCATAATGGAGCCGATCGCAAGGGAGCACGCATGTCCAAGCACATCCTGGTCTGCGGCGGGGCCGGTTACATCGGCGCCCATGCCGCGCGCGCGCTGGCCGAGGCCGGGCACGCCGTGACCGTCTTCGACAACCTGTCGACCGGTCACCGCGAGGCGGTGCGCTGGGGCGGGCTGGTCGAGGGCGACGTGCGTGACGCGGCGGCGCTCGGGCGACTGTTCGCCGCGCAGCGCTTTGACGCGGTGATGCATTTTTGCGCGTTGTCGGTGGTCAGCGACTCGGTGCGCGAGCCGAACCTGTACTACGACAACAACGTCGCCGGCAGCCTGCGGCTGCTGGAAGCCATGCGCGAGGCCGGCGTCGATCGCCTGGTGTTCTCCTCCACCGCCTCGGTGTTCGGCACCCCGCAGCGCGAGCGCGTGGACGAGTCGCATCCGTGCCAGCCGATCAACCCCTACGGGTCGAGCAAGCTCATGGTCGAGCGCATCCTGGCCGATGCCGCCCGGGCCTACGGGCTGCGATCCGTCGCCTTGCGCTATTTCAATGCCGCCGGCGCCAGCCCGTCGGGCGAGATCGGCGAATCGCACGACCCCGAGACGCACCTCATCCCCAACGCCCTGCGCGCGGTGCTGGGCGAGGGCGAGGGGCTGCGACTGTTCGGCAACGACTACCCGACCGCCGACGGCACCTGCGTGCGCGACTACGTGCACGTGGACGACCTGGCCGCCGCGCACCTGGCGGCGTTGTCCTACATGGACGCGCACGAGGGCGCGCATGCCTTCAACCTGGGCAACGGCAACGGCTTCAGCGTGCTGGAGGTGGTCGGCGCCGTCGAGCGGGTCAGCGGGCGCACCCTGCCGCGCACCTGGGCCGAGCGCCGCGCCGGCGATCCGCCGACCCTGGTCGCGGCCAGCGACCTGGCCCGGCGCGAACTGGGCTGGACACCGGCCTACACCGACATGGATGCGATCATCGAGACCGCCTGGCGCTGGCACCGCGCACCGAGTTTCTGATTCCGAAAGGATCATCCGGTATCGACGCCGCGGTGACGTGGCAAGTGATCGTTCTCGAGGCATCCCGTAACGCGTGCAAGTGCAGCTCATCTTCGGTCGAGTGCCGACAGCGTCGCGTTGCATCTCGTCCCGGAGGCGGCCTTCGGCCTTGTCCGGGCTACGCGTCCGGCGTGTCGCTCGGCGCGGCGGACTCGGCCTCGCCGTCGGCGTCCGGGGTGATCGTAGTCCGGATAAGCGAAGCGCATCCGGGGTGAGGCGCATGCAGGGGCGATCCGCGTTCCAGTCCCGCAGGCGTCCATGGCCTTGTCCGGACCAAGAGGGGTGCTAGTGCGCGACGGCGAAGCCGGCGATGATCTGCGCGGTTTCTTTCGGCTTCTCCAGTTCCGGCACGTGGCCACAGCCGTTGAGCACGGTGGCGCTGATGCTGGAGGCGTGGGTCAGGCCGTTGCGCAGGGTGGACAGCGCGGACAGGTCGATCACCTGGTCCTGGCGACACCACAGGCCCAGCACCGGCATGGTCAGCTTCGGCAGGCGGCTGTCGAGGATGGTGTACTGGTCCGGCTGCATCAGCTCCCCGAACACCTTCTTCTCGAAGGCGGCGTCCGCGCGGTGGCGGCGCACCATCACGTCGGCGAAGCGCCCGGGGATCTCGGGCGGGTGCACGAAGATGCGGTGCAAGACGCGGTCGAAGCCGGCGCGATCATCGAAGGCCAGCGGGTTGTGCCCGGACAGGGCCTCGCGCGCCATGGCGTTCTTGACGAAATCGAGGCCGAAGCTGCTCACCAGCGCCAGCGCGCGCACGTTGCCGGGATGCTCGCTGGCGTAGGTGCCGGCGATGGCGCCGCCCATCGAATGCCCGACCAGCACGAAGTGCTTGAGCTCGAGCGTGTGCGCGAAGTCGGCGAAGCGCGCGGCCTGGTGGCTGATGTCGTAGTTGTCGCCGGCCACCCGCGTGGACTGTCCCCAGCCGGGCAGGTCGGGAATGATCAGGTGGAAGTTGCGGGTCAGCAGCGGCGCGACCTGCAGCCACACGTTGCGGTTGTCCGCGTAGCCGTGCAGCAGCACGATGGTGGGGCCGGTGCCGCCTTCGTAGTAGGTCCAGTCGGTGTCGCCGATCTGAACGTGACGGGTGGACAGGTCGGCCTTGTCGGCCTCGTACCAGGTATGCGCCGCCATCAGCCACTGCGGCGTCAGCAGGTAGGCGCCGCCGCCCAGCACGCCGACGATCAACGCCAGGGCGAGCAGGAGCTTCAGTCGCCGCAGCAACAGGCGTTTCCACAGCGGACGGTCGGAGGTGGCAGGCTGGATCATGATGTGCGTTTCACGGCTGGCGCGGGGTCGGCCGCTTGGACCGGCCCCGCGAGTTCGGGTTCCCTCAGTGCGTGCTTGCGCGCGCGAACAGCGCTTCGACGGCGCGTTGCGTCAGGGGGTGGTAGCCGCTCCTGGCCCGGGCGTAGACCTTTCGCGCGAAGGCCAGGCCGGCCGGGGTGGCGGCCAGGGCACGATACACCGGCATGGTCAGGTACAGGCGGCCGATGCGCGTCATGTGATCGGCCGCGGCCGGCCAGACGGCCTTGTCGCCGGCGGCAATGGCGTGGACGTACCAGCGCATGCCGATCTCGGCGTTGGGCGTGCCGGTCAGGTGCCAGGCCGCGTCCAGGGCTTTCATGCGCGCCAGCGGCGGCGCATCGGGCAGGCGGTCGAGGAAGAACATCCACTCCTGCGTGTTCCAGTCCTTCGCGTCCAGCTTCGCGGCGGGCAGGGTGCCGGCCAGGAACGCGGCGCGCTCGCGGTCGATGGCGTCCAAGCGCGGTGAATCGGGCAGCGTGGCGTCCCTGGGGATGCCGGTGCCGTAGACCCAGTTCTTCACTTCGTCCCAGGACATGTGGCCGGGGTATTTGTCGATCAGGTTCGGCTTGAGGTAGGCCAGCATCTGCTCGGTGGTGATCGAGTGCCAGGCGAAGTGGTCGAAATAGCCCTTGAGATAGGCGTCGAAGCGCTCGCGGCCGAAGCGCTGCTCCAGCGTGCGCAGGAACCATGAGCCCTTGTCGTAGGCGACGTCGGACAGCGCGTCGTCGGCGCCGATGCCGCGCGGGTCGGGCGCCAGCTTCTGGCTGTTGGCCGGCATGTGGCCGATGCCCTTCTCCAGCGCGCGCGCCGACAGCAGCACTTCCTCGTCGGCCAGGCGCTTGCCGTACAGCGACTCGGTGATGCGGCCCTGCACGTAGGTGGTGAAGCCCTCGTTGAGCCAGATGTCGCGCCAGGTGGCCGCGGTGACCAGGTTGCCCGACCACGAATGCGCCAGCTCGTGCGCGACCAGCGAGACCAGGCTCTTGTCGCCCACCAGCACGGTCGGCGTGGCAAAGGTCATGTTGGGGTTTTCCATGCCGCCATAGGGGAAGCTCGGCGGCAGCACCAGGATGTCGTAGCGACCCCAGCGGTAGGGGCCGTACAGCGCCTCCGCGGTGTCGATCATCTTCTCGGTGTCCTCGAACTCGTGCGCGGCCTTGGCGACCACGGTCGGGTCGGCGTACACCGCGCTGCGCGGTCCGGTGCCGCGCACGGCGATGTCGCCGGCGGCGATGGCCATCAGGTAGGACGGCACCGGGTGGTCCTGCCGGAATCGGTAGTCGCCGTCGAGCGGATGTTGCGGATCGTTGGGCGCGCTCATCAGCACGCGCAGGCGCTTGGGCGCCGTGATGTGTGCATCCCAGGTGAAGCGGATGGCCGGGGAGTCCTGCAGCGGAATCCACGAACGCGCATAGACCGATTCGGACTGCGAGAACATGAAGGGCTGCTTCTTGCCCGCGGTCTGCGCCGGCGTCAGCCATTGCAGGCCACCGGCTTCGGGCGAGGTCGTGTACGCGATGCGCACGGTGCCCGGATGGTGCGGCGCGAGGATGGTGAGCTTGCGGCCCATGTTCTTCTGCGCCGCGGCCAAGCTGAACTTGAGCGGGTTTTCTGCACGATCGCCGAAGGTTTCGTGGACGCTGTCGATCTTCAGGTCACTGGTGTCCAGCACCAGCTCGCGAGCCTTGGCGTCTTTCCAGTCCAGCGTCAGCGTGGCCGTGCCGCGCAACTGCCTGCGGGCGAAATCCATGTGCAGGTCGAGCGACAGGTGCGTGACCACCACCTTGTCGGGCTGGGCGTAGGAGTGGGGGTCGCCGGCGCGCGCGGTCAGCGGCAGCAGCAGCGCGGCAAGCGCAAGGGAAACGAGCAGTCGCATGGGCGTGATCTGCAGTCGGCAATGGAGCCTCGAGTATGCCATCCACCCTCGCTGGCGAGCGTGTGGCGAACGGTGGGTATCGCCAAGGCCGGGATTGCGCTAACCGGCGGTTCTGCCTCCCTGGCCTGATGTCACCGCCTCGCCGGGCGCGCCAAGGCAGGCCCTCCGGTCATGCCCCGGGCACGTCCTTCGGTCGCGGCATGCGCCGCTCCTGGGGTGCGACCAGGGGCTGTGCCTCAGGGATGGGTCAGAGCTTGTAGCCGCGATGGATGGCGACGATGCCGCCGGAGAGGTTGCGCACCTCGACGTGGCCGAAGCCGGCTGTTTCCATCATGCCCTTGAGGGTGTCCTGGTCCGGGTGCTTGCGGATCGATTCGGCCAGGTACCGGTAGCTGTCGGCGTCGCCGGCGAACAGCTGTCCCAGGCGCGGCAGCACCTGGAAGGAGTGGAAGTCGTAGAGCTTGCCGAAGGTCTCGTTGCGCACCCTGGAGAATTCCAGCACCAGGCAGCGGCCACCGGGCTTGAGCACGCGGCACATGTCGGCCAGGGCCCTGGCCTTGTCGGTGACGTTGCGCAGGCCGAAGGCGATGGTCACGGCGTCGAAGGTGTTGTCCGGGAAGGGCAGCATCTCGGCGTTCATCTGCGACCAGCGCAGGCCCTTGACCAGGCCGCGGTCGGTCAGGCGGTCGCGGCCGACGCCGAGCATGGCGGCGTTGATGTCGCCGACCACGATTTCGCCGGTCTCGCCCACCACCGGCTTGAGCAGCGCGGCGATGTCGCCGGTGCCGCCGGCCAGGTCCAGCACGCGATCACCCTTGCGCACGCCGCTGATGGCCACGAAATGGCGCTTCCACAGGCGGTGCACGCCGAACGACATCAGGTCGTTCATCAGGTCGTAGCTGCGCGCGACCGAGGTGAACACCTGGCCGACCAGCTTCTGCTTCTCGCCCACCGGGACGTCGCGAAAGCCGAAATGGGTGGTTTGCTGCTCGCTCATGGGACCGCATGCTACACGATGGCGCGCCCATCGCGGTTCCCGCCGCCATGGCCGCGGACCCGCAAGCCCGTAGCCCGGACAGGCCAAGCGCATCCGGGGTGAGGTGTCGACTGCGCCATGGCGCGTTTCGTCCCGGAGGCGGCCCGCGGCCTTGTCCGGGCTACGCGTCCGGCGCGTCGCTCGCCGTGGCGGCTTCGGCCTCGCCGTCGGCGCCCGGGGTGATTTTCAGGATCGAGTGGCGCACGTCGCGGCTGAGCACCACGCGGGCGTCGCGCACCACCTCGCTCAGGCTCTGGTCGAAATCCAGCTTGCCGTCCTCGTCGGTCCAGATCATGCGCCGTTCGCGCAGCTTCTGGATGAAGCCGCGGAACAGCGACTTGTCGAAGAATTCCGGCGCGGTCAGCTCCTGCAGCAGGCCCAGGCGTTGCGCGGTGAGGATGCAGGCCTTCTCCAGCTCGCCGGCGGTCATGCTGCACGGCCCGTTCTTCACCAGCGCGGCGATGGCGATGTAGTAGCGCTCGAACGCCTGCATCAGGCTGCGCGCGATGACCCGCAGCTGGAAGGTGCTGTCGTCGCCGCCGCGTCCGCGCTTGAGCTTGCGCTCGTCGCCCTGCGGCTCCAGCAGCCCGCGGCCGATGAAGAAGTCGATGGTGGCCTGCAGCTGCTCGCGGAAGCCGTCCTCGTCCCAGCGCAGGAACAGCTCGCCGCGGATGAACGGATACACGATCTGGCCCAGGCGCATGACCGAGGCGCGGCTCATGCGCTTGTTGTTGACGAAGCAGGTGGCCACCCAGGCCGCGCAGGTGATCAGGTGCAGCACGTTGTTGCGGAAGTAGCTCAGCAGCACCGCCTTCTCGTCGTCCACAGAGAGCACGTCGCCGAGCGGATGCTTGATGCGCTCGATCCAGCCCATGCTTTCACCGTAGGCGATGATCTGCGCCGGACTGGACGTGGTCACGGTGACGCGGTCCGAATACGGCAGCTCGGTCAACAGCGCGATGGTCAGGTCCAGCTGCGCCAGCAGGTCCGATTCGGCCATGGCGTGCTTGGGCGTGGCCAGCAGGGTCAGCGCCAGCAGGTTGATCGGGTTGACGTCGGCGCTGGCGTTGATGTTCACCTGCACCTGCTCGGCGAGGGTGTCCACCACCTGGGCCATCCACTCCGGCTTGGCGTCCGGGTCCGTCGAGGTGTTGCGCCAGTCCGCGCCGGAGGCCTCCAGCAGCGGGGTCAGCTCGATCGGCTCGCCGAAGCTCAGGGTGACGTGGCCGTAGTGGTCCTTGAGCACCTTGCGCGCGCCGCGCAGCAGGCTCAGCCAGGATTCCTTCTCCTTGGGCTTGCCCGACAGCTCGCCGATGTAGGACTTGCCCTCCATCAGCTTCTCGTAGCCGATGTACACCGGCTGGAACAGCACCGGCCGGCGCGGGGCGCGCAGGAACGCGCGCAGCGTCATCGACAGCATGCCGGCGCGCGGCGACAACAGTCTTCCGGTGCGTGAGCGGCCGCCCTCGATGAAGTATTCGATGGGCACGCCGCGGTCGACCAGCTGCGCCAGGTATTCCTTGAAGATGGTCGAGTACAGCGCGTTGCCGCGGAAACTGCGGCGCAGGAAGAACGCGCCGCCGCGGCGCAGGAAGCTGCCCAGCACCGGCAGGTTCAGGTTGGCGCCGGCGGCGATGTGCGGGACCACCACGCCGGACACGTGCAGCTGGTAGCTCATCAGCAGGTAGTCGGCGTGGCTGCGGTGGCTGGGTACGTAGACCACTTCGTGGCCGGGCGCGACGGCGCGTGCCTTGTCGAAGTGGTGCATGGCGATGCCGTCGTAGAGCTTGTTCCAGAACCACGACAGCAGGAACGAGGCCGAGCGCACCACGGGGTGCGAATAGTCGGCGGCGATCTCGCGCGCCATGGCATAGGCACGGCGCTCGGCCTTGAGCGGCGAGATCTTCTCGCGCGCCGCGGTGGCGGCGATGGCGCTGCGCACCGGTTCGGCGTTGAGCACGCTGTCGAGCATGGTGCGCCGATGCGACAGGTCCGGCCCGATCACCGCCGCGCGGATGCGGCGGAAATGGGTGCGCAGCACGCGCGCGATCTTGCGCGAGAGACGGTCGATGTCGACCACGTCCTCGGGGGTGTCCTCATCCAGCGCCTGGCGCAGGCTGACCGGGGCGGAGAAGTGAACCACGGTGTCGCGACCGTTCAGCAACAGCGCCAGCAGGCGGCGGAAGCGGCCCACGCCGACCCAGTTCTCCGAGAACAGCACGCGGAACCAGCCGCTGTCGCGCGCCGGCGCGCGGCCCACGTAGATGGAGACCGGCACCAGCTGCACGTCGCTGTCCGGTGATTTGTTCACCGCGTCGATCAGCTGCGTCAGCGGCTGGTGGCCATAGCTGCGCTGGCCCAGGCCGCGCCGGCGGTTGAGCGCGAACATGGCGCGGCGACGGCGCAGCGGCAGGCCCTCGATGGCCTGACTGGGGTCGGGCAGGCCGGCCTCGCGGCAGGCGCGATCGAGGATCAGGGCGTCGGACAGGCCGTGGCGCTCGATGACGTAGCACACCGGCACGTCGGGCCGCAGCAGGGCAGCCGGCTCGGCGGGATCGCGCTTGATCCGCACCCACGGCTCAAGCAGGTGCGACAGCAGCGAGCGACGCCGCGGCCTGGACGCGCGGAGCGGGGCGCGTCCGGTATGAAAATCGGGGGTGTCCATGCCCGATAGTGTACTCGGGGAGGCGGCGATCGTCCGGCATGCCGCGGCGTGCGGCATGCCGGGGACCGCAGGTGCTTACTTGGCGGTGGAACCCGCCGGAGCCGGTGCGGCGGCGGTGCCTGCGGCGGCGGGGGCCTGCTCGTCCATGGCCTTGCGCCAGTGGTCGATCAGGTCCTTGTCATACCAGCGGTCGTCGATCTTGATCATGTCCACGGTCATGCTCTGCGGCTTGCCGAGCAGGGTGTAGTCCACCTCCACCGTGGCGGTGTGGGCATCGCTGGAGACCGTCTTGGCCTTCGCCGAGTCCAGGGTCTGGTCCACCGACAGGCCATAGACGTCCACGACCTGCTTGACGCCGTTCCAGGCCACGCCGTACTTGGCCAGCGCCTGGTCGTAGTTGAGCGCGACGGCCTGGTCGAGGGTCTTGAGATCGAGCTTGCGGGCCGTCGAAGTCACCACGCCGATGGCCTTCTTGACCTTGTCGGCGTCGGTCCAGTCGGTCTTTTGGGCCCAGCCGCCCAGGGCGTCGACGACATCCGTGGCCTGCTTCTTCTGGTCGGGCGTGAGCTGCTTGGAATTGCTGATCTGCGTATCCATCATCACCTGGCCCATGCCAATCATCATCGGCAGGCGGGCCTTGTACTGCTTGTCCATCTTCTCGAGCCGCGGCTGGACCTTGGCCCAGAGCTTCTGCTCGGCGTCGGGCGCGGTCAGCTGGGCCATGCCCTGGGCGAACTTCTGCCGGTCGGCGTCGCTGATGTCCTTGGTCTTCTTGTGGGCTTCGTCCCACTTGGCGCGCATCTGCTTGTACTCGGCCGGCGGCAGGACGTGCTGCATCAGCGCGTCGAACTGGCCGTCCTTGAGCAGCTGCACCGAAGTCAGCACGGTTTTCGCCGGCGTCGTGCTGGCGGTGGGCGAGGGTTGCGAATGGTCACCCTTGCCGCAGGCCGGCAACAGGGCGAAGGCGAAGGCTGCGACGAGCCAACGGGATCGGACGTTGTACATGCGGATGGACTCCGGTGAATGTCGAGGGGGCAGCGTAGATGCAGGGTCCTTGCCCGGGCAAGTGAGGAACGGCACAAGGTCGTAAGTCACGGCCCGCGGGATCCCGCGAGGGGTGTGTCGGGTCGGTCGTCACCATGAAAAAGCCCCGCGCCGTTCCTGGCGCGGGGCGATCCGGAAACAAGCCGGTAGGGAAATGGCCGGCGGAAAGCGCGTAACCGATCCGGCGCAGACAGCTTAGCCCGCGC
Source organism: uncultured Gammaproteobacteria bacterium (assembly GCA_963821885.1). Lineage (GTDB taxonomy): Bacteria > Pseudomonadota > Gammaproteobacteria > Xanthomonadales > Rhodanobacteraceae > Oleiagrimonas. The sequence continues at coordinate 188,563 of CAWGFN010000005.1, forward strand.
CGGAAGTTAAGGCAAGGCGCAAGGTATGTATTGCAACTTGTTGATTTATTTGCCTTCGCTATGCAGGGCGTCGATCTTGTCCTTGCGCCGTAGCGTGTCGGGCTGGTCCCAGACGTTGTTGAACAGCGCCGGCTCCCAGGACCCGTACATCGGATTGGGCAGGACGAACCAGCGCTCGCCGATCCAGTTCGCGTACGGCTTCATTACCGCGCGGCGTCCGGCCGGGGTGTTGCTGAGCACGGTGACGAAGTCCCCGAGCTGGTCGCCGAACTGCATCAGCACCCGGTAGTGGCGGCCGATCAGCTGGCGCCGGCAGGTCTTCTGCGAGCCGATCAGCTCGCAGCCCTTCACGTAGGTGCCCAGGCCCAGGAAGGCGTCGCCCTCGACCGGGAAGCCCAGTTTGCGCAGGTTGCCCAGGGTGGCGCTGTCCAGGTCCTTGGCGCGGTTGGAGAGGTAGAACACGCGCACGCCGTGGCGCGCCGCGAAGCGGGTGAACTCCAGCGCGCCGGGCAGCGCGGGGGCCTTCTCCTCGCGTACCCAGGCCGCCCAGCTGGCGTCGTCGTAGTAGCTGTTCTTGCGGATCAGGCGCGCCTCGTAGGGCGAGTTGTCCAGCACGGTCTCGTCCACGTCCAGGATCACCGCCGGCTTCAGCGCGCGTACCGGGCCGTCGCGCTCGTCGTGCGGCAGCGCGTCCCAGCTCTTGTCGCGCAGGGCCTCGAGCAGTTTTTCACGGGCGTCGCGGTAGATCTCGCGGAACACCAGGTCGTGCTCGACCGACAACTGCGACCACACCGTGGCCTGCAGCAGGTCGTTCGGACCGGGTCCGGCCGGCGCGGCCGCGGGCTGCGGCGCCGCTGCGGTCGCCACGGGCGCGGGGGCGGGCGTCGGCGCCGGTCGCGGCGTGGTGGCGGCGCAGCCCACCAGCAGCAGGCCGGCGAGCAGGGGAACAACGTGCCTCATGGGGTTCTCCGTCTATGAATCGTCTCGCCGAACCGGCGAGTGTGCCGAAAGTGTACGACAGCGCGGTGACAGCTCCGATCGCTGAACGGACATGACCGGCGGGACTGGTCAGGCGCCGGGGTGGCTGACAGACTGCCCGTCCGCAGGAGAGCCTCGCATGTCGTCACCCATCGCCCTGTCCCCCCGCCAGATCACCCTGACCAGCTTCGCGGTGGCCGCGATCAGCCTGTGGCTGGTGCTGCGGTTGCATCTGTTGCCGGCGTTGCTTGCCGGGCTGCTGGTGTACGAGCTGATCGTCACCGCCACCAACCTGTTGCAGCGGCGCTGGATCGGCAGCCGCAACCGCGCGCGCTGGATCGTGGTCAGCGTGCTGGCGGTGATGCTGGTCGGCCTGCTGACGCTGGCGGTGTTCGGCACGGTGTCGGTGCTGCATGCCGAGCTGGGCAACCCGCAGGATTTCTGGAGCCAGCAGATGATGCCGCTGGTGGACAGGGCGCGACAGCAACTGCCGCCGTGGGTGGTCGACCACCTGCCCGACAGCGTCGACGACCTGCGCAACAACGCCCTGAACTGGCTGCAGGCGCATACCGGCACGCTGCAACTGGCCGGCAAGGAAGCCGCGCGCCTGCTGGTGCAAATCCTCATCGGCCTGGTGCTGGGCGCGATCGTCGCCCTCAGCCACGTGCGCGCGCATGGCGAGGACGGCCCGCTGACCGAGGCGCTGTCCGAGCGCGCCGAGCGCCTGGCCGGGGCGTTCCACGACATCGTCTTCGCGCAGGTGCGCATCTCGCTGGTCAACACGGTGTTCACCGCGACCTTCCTGCTCGGCGTGCTGCCGCTGTTCGGGGTGCACCTGCCGCTGGCCAAGACCCTGGTGCTGGTGACCTTCCTGGCCGGGTTGCTGCCGGTCATCGGCAACCTGATCTCCAACACGTTGATCACCATCGTGGCGCTGTCGGTGTCGCTGGGCACCGGCATCGCGGCGCTGGTGTTCCTGATCGGCATCCACAAGCTGGAGTACTTCCTCAACGCGCACATCGTCGGCACCCGCATCCGCGCCCGCGCCTGGGAGCTGCTGGTGGCGATGCTGGTGATGGAGGCCGCGTTCGGCCTGGCCGGGCTGATCGTGGCGCCGATCTACTACGCCTACCTCAAGAGCGAGCTCAAGCAGGCCGGGCTGGTGTGAGCGCGATGCCCGGGACGTCCCCGGTGTCGAAGGTTTCCGGTTTCACTACAGGCGCGGAACGTATGGCGGACATCCGCCCGTAGCCCGGATAAGGCCCATGGCCGCATCCGGGTAGTGTTTGGCTCACGCGCAGGGTTTCATGCCCGTTTGCTGTCTGTCGCCGATTTTCCGTGTCCTTGGAGCCACTCCCGGATGCGCTTGGCTGATCCGGGCTACGGCGATTCGGATCCGGTATTTGCGTGGGACCCGGGTGTGCTCAGTCGCCGAGCATGGCGGCCAGGCGCGCGATGTGCGATGCGGCGGTCTCGCGCGCGACCTCGGCGTCGGCGTCGGGGTCGCGTCCCTGCCAGTGCAGCTCGCCCTCGGGCAATTCCTTGAGGAAGCGGCTGGGACGGTTGGCCTGCACTTCGCCGTAGCGGCGCGTGCGGGCGCTGAAGGTCAGGGTCAGCAGTTCCTTGGCGCGGGTGATGCCCACGTACATCAGACGCCGCTCTTCCTCCACCCGCCCCTCGTCCAGCGCGCCCTCGTGCGGCAGCGTGCCGTCCTCGCAGCCGGCGATGAACACGAAGCGGAACTCCAGGCCCTTGGCGCCGTGCAGGGTCATCATGCGCAGGGCGTTGCCGGGATCGTCGCGGTCGGCGTGGCTGAGCAGGGCCAGTTGCGCGGCCAGGTCGCCGGCGCGGCCGCCGTCCTTGCCCATGGCGCGGAACCAGTCGACCAGTTCGCGCAGGTTGCCCATGCGGCGCTCGCGAGTGCTGGCCTCGGGGGTCTGCGCGGCCAGGTGCTCGGCGTAATGGGTGCGCTCGAGCACCGCCTCGACCAGGTCCGCGGCGTGGGCGTGCCGGGCCTCGTGGCGCAGGCCGTCGATCAGCCGCACGAAGCCGGCCAGGGCGGCGGCCGGGCGTGGCGCCAGCGCCTTCAGCGCGGCGTCGTTGCGCGCCGCCTCCAGCAGCGAGACGTGCCGCGACTGCGCCAGGGTGCCGAGCTTTTCCAGCGTGGTGGCGCCGATCTCGCGCTTGGGACAATTGACCACGCGCAGGAAGGCCGCGTCGTCGGACGGGTTGGCCACCAGGCGCAGGTAGCACAGCACGTCCTTGACCTCGGCACGGTCCAGGAACGACAGCGCGCCGGACAGGTGGTACGGCACGCGGGCCAGGCGCAGCGCCTTCTCCAGCGCGCGCGCCTGGTGGTTGCCGCGATACAGGATCGCGAATTCATTCCAGCGCGCGGTGTGCTTCTCGGCCAGGTGCGCGGCGATCGAGGCGATGCGCTCGGCCTCGTGGTCGGCGTCGGTGCACTCGAGCACGCGGATCGGCGGCCCGTCCGGCAGCTCGCTCCACAGCTTCTTCGCGTGCAGGTGCGGGTTGTTGGCGATCAGCGTGTTGGCCGCGCGCAGGATGCGCTTGGCGCAGCGGTAGTTCTGTTCCAGCTTGATGATCTTCAGGGCCGGATAGTCGGCGCCCAACTGGTCGATGTTCTCCGGATTGGCGCCGCGCCAGGCGTAGATCGACTGGTCGTCGTCGCCCACGCAGGTGAACGCGCCGCGTGGCCCGGCCAGGTGCTTGAGCAGGCGGTACTGGGCATCGTTGGTGTCCTGGTATTCGTCCACCAGCAGGTAGCGCAGGCGCTCCTGCCAGCCGGCGCGGGCCTCGGCATCGGCGTCGAGCACGCGCAGCGGCAGGCGGATCAGGTCGTCGAAGTCGACCGCGTTGTAGGCGGCAAGGCGCTGCTGGTAGCGCGCGTAGATGCCGGCGGCCTCCAGCTCGCGTCCGCCGCGCGCGGCCTCGGCCGCCTCTTCCGGCGAAAGCCCGGCGTTCTTGGCCTGCGAGACCAGGTTGCGCAGCGCCCACAGCGCATCGGGCTTGATGCCGGCCGGTGCCAGCTCCTTGATCAGCGCGCCGCTGTCGTCGGCATCGAGTACCGAGAAGTTGCGGCGCAGGCCAGCGCGTTCGTGCTCGATGTGCAGGAACTTCAGGCCCAGCGCGTGGAAGGTGCACACGGTCAGCGCCTGCGCGGCCTCGGCCGGCACCAGCTTCGCCACGCGCTCGCGCATCTCGCGCGCGGCCTTGTTGGTGAAGGTGATGGCCGCGATCTTGCCCGGCGCCAGCTGCCGGCGCGCGATCAGGTGGGCGATCTTCTCGGTGATGACGCGGGTCTTGCCCGAACCCGCGCCGGCCAGCACCAGCAGCGGAACATCGCAGGTTTCGACGGCTTCGCGTTGTTGCGGGTTGAGCATGGGCGTCCGGGACGGGAGGGTGCGGGCGCGCCGAGGATAGCAGCCCCTCCGGCGTCATCGAGCCACGTTACACTGTGCGTCTGCGCGGATCGCGATGCGGCCCGCGGTTCCCCGTTCTTGACTCCGGCATCTCGATGGCCAAGCTGTATTTCTATTATTCGGCGATGAATGCCGGCAAGACCACCACCTTGCTGCAGAGCGCCTACAACTATCACGAGCGCGGCATGCGCACGCTGATCCTCAAGCCGGCGATCGACACGCGCGAGGAATCCCCGGCGCCCCCATCCGGCCCTCCGGACCACCTTCCCCCGCAAGCAGGGGAAGGCAAGGGCTCGTCGCCGAAGGCGACGAGCGGTGCCGAAGGCGTGGTGGCCTCGCGGATCGGCCTGAAGGCCAATGCGCGGCGCTTTTCCGCCGACGCCGACCTGCTGGAGATCGTGCGTGGCGCTATCGACGCGCGCGGCGCGCTGGGCTGCGTGCTGGTCGACGAGGCGCAATTCCTGACCCGCGCGCAGGCCTGGCAGCTGACCGACGTGGTCGACGCGCTGGGCATCCCGGTGCTGGCCTACGGGCTGCGCACGGATTTCCGCGGCGAACTGTTCGAGGGCAGCCGCCACCTGCTGGCCTGGGCCGACAACCTGGAGGAGATCAAGACGATCTGCCACAGCGGCCGCAAGGCGACCATGGTGGTGCGCGTGGACGATCAGGGCCGCGCGGTCAGCGACGGGCCGCAGGTGGAAATCGGCGGCAATGATCGCTATGTCTCGGTGAGCCGCGCCGAATTCAAGAAGATCATGGCCGGCGAAGGCCGCGTGGAACTGCAACAGAGCGTGCTGCCGCTGGGCGAGCGCGCCGAGGACTGAACGAGGATCGTCATGCCCCCATCCGCCACCGGCCCGACCTGGCCGCGACCCTACTGGTCGCCGGGCGACGAGCATGCGGTGCTGCTGTTCTTCGTCTTCGGGACGTTTGCCGAGAATCTGCGCATCCCCGCCGCCCGCCACGGCAGCAAGGGCCTTCCCGAGGGCGTGGAGCTGTTCCGCTATCCGCGCGAGGTGCTGGAGCAGTGGGAGGGTTACCCGCTGCACGGGGCGTTGGGCGAGCTGCTGCGCCAGGATCACCCGTCCGCCTACGCTGCCGCGCAGAAGGCGCCGGAGGTGCTGAGCGTGCGCGGGCGCATCGAGGATCCGGACAGCCTGGACTACCTCAACGACACCCTGGGCGTGATCGCCGCGCTGATGGACATCGGCGGGGTGGCCGTGGTCGATCCGCAGATCCTGAGCCTGTTCGACGGTCCGCGCTGGCGCGAGCGCTTCATGATCGAAGGCGGCGCGCCGCCGCGCAACCATGTGCTTATCCTGTGCAACACCGATGACGAGTCCGACGACGACGCGTCCTGGGTCCGGACCCGCGGCATGCGCAAGTTCGGTCGTCCGGACGTCAGCATCCGCGGCGTGCCCGTCGCGCAGGCCGATGCGGCCGGTGAGTTGTGCATGCGCCTGGTGCAGATGCAGGTGATGGGCGCGCATTTCACGGTGGGCCAGGAGCTGGAGATCGAGGGCCTGCCGGGCGTGCTGCGCGCGGCGCCGGGCGGCAGCCTGGACGATCCGCATTTCAACAACACCCACGTGCGCTTCGACTGGCCGGAGTGAGGTGCGTCGTCAAGCCCTTCGGTCACGGCGCACCCCAGTGATACCGAGGGCCTGCCTGGTCCTTGTAGGAGCTGCGACCGAAGGAAGTGCCCGTGGTATGACCCAAGGGAATGCCCGTGGCGCGACGGCGCGGTGCTCGCCGGCTCAGCGCTGGCAGGCCGGGCACCAGAAGGTGTTGCGCTGGCCGATCATGCGGCTGCGGATCGGCGTGCCGCAGGTACGACAGGCCTCGCCGGCGCGGCCGTAGACCATCAGTTCCTGCTCGAAATAGCCCGGCGCGCCGTCCGGCGCCAGGAAATCGCGCAGCGTGGTCCCGCCGCGCCGGATGGCGTGGGCCAGTATCCGCCGGATCTCGATGGCCAGCGCCGCGTAGCGCGCGCGGGACACCTTGCCGGCCGCGCGCGCGGGGTGGATGCCGGCGGCGAACAGCGCCTCGCTGGCGTAGATGTTGCCCACGCCGACCACCACCGCCTGGTCCATGATGAAGTTCTTCACCGCGCCGCGCCGGCCGCGTGAGAGGTGCCACAGCAGGTCGCCGTCGAAGGCGTCCGAGAGCGGTTCCGGGCCGAGCGTGGCCAGCAACGGATGCACCTCGTCCGGGCCCTGCCACAGCAGGCAGCCGAAGCGGCGCGGATCGGTGAAGCGCAGCACGCGCCCGGAATCGAGCTGCAGGTCGTAGTGATCATGCTTGCCCACCGGCGTGTCCGGATCGAGCACGCGCAGCATGCCCGACATGCCCAGGTGCAGCAGCGCGCTGCCGGCAGCGGTCTCCAGCAGCAGGTACTTGGCGCGGCGGCTGACGGCGAAGATCTCCTGGCCGGGAAGCGCGCGGCTGATCGCCGTCGGGATCGGCCAGCGCAGGTCGGGCCGGCGCAGGTGCACGGCGTCCACGCGACGGCCGACGAGGTGCGGGGCGATGCCGCGGCGGGTGGTTTCGACTTCGGGAAGTTCGGGCATGCAGCGGTTATGCGGCCTGCGCCGGCGATCCGCAAGCGTCCAGCCGGCGACCGACGGAATTTCTCCCCAGGCTGTGACTATCGACCCATGGCCCGGGGCGCGTGCCGGCGTAGGCTGGCGGGATCGCCGCGCCTGCGACGAAGCCACTCATTGAAGGGAGAATCCGATGCGTAAACTCGTACCGATGGCGGTGCTCACCGCCCTGTGCCTGGCGGCGACGCCGATGCTCGCCGGCGCCCGTGCCGCGCCGGCCAAGGACAAGGCACCCGCGGCCGCGACCGCCCCGGCCAAGGCCGAGCAGTCCATCACCAGCGGCAGCGTCACCGTCGAGGGCCATCGCATCGACTACAAGGCCGTGGCCGGCACCCTGATCCTGCACGGCACCGGCGACGACGAGAACACGCCCACCGCCAGCATCTTCTACGTGGCCTATTTCAAGAAGGGCGCGGCCGCATCGCATCGACCGATCACCTTCCTCTACAACGGCGGCCCGGGTTCGGCCTCGGTGTGGCTGCACATGGGCGCCCTGGGGCCGCGCCGTGTGGTCACCAGTGATCACGGCCACACGCCGGCGGCGCCGTACCAGCTGGTCAACAACGACTACAGCCTGCTCGACACCAGCGACCTGGTGTTCATCGACGCGCCCGGCACCGGCTTCTCGCGCCTGATCGCCGAGGCCAAGGACAAGGGCAAGCAGGCGTCGCTGATGAAGGAGCGTGAAAAGCATTTCTACAGCGTCGACGGCGACGGCCAGGCCTTCGCCCAGTTCATCACCCGGTTCCTGTCCAAGTACGGCCGCTGGAATTCGCCCAAGTACCTGTTCGGCGAAAGCTACGGCACCACGCGCTCGGCGGTGCTCTCGGACATCCTCACCAACCGTGACTCGGTCGACCTCAACGGCGTGGTGCTGCTGTCGCAGATCCTCAGCTTCGACAACAGCCCGGACGGTCCGGAAGGCAACCCGGGCATCGACCAGCCCTACTACCTGGCGCTGCCGACCTATGCCGCCACGGCGTGGTACCACCACAAGCTGCCCAATCCGCCGGCCGACCTGAAGACCCTGATGAGCCAGGTCGAGGCCTTTGCCACGGGTCCGTATGCCGAGGCGCTTCGCGAGGGTTCCAGCCTCGATGCCTCGCGCAAGCAGGCCATCGCCGAGAAGCTGCACCAGTTCACCGGCCTGCCGACGGCGTACTGGGTCAAGGCGAACCTGCGCGTGAACGGCCCGATGTTCGAGCACGAGCTGCTCAACGACAGCGATACCACCACCGGCCGCCTGGACACCCGCTACGCCGGACCCAGCATGGACCCGATGGGCAAGGAGATGGAGTACGACCCGCAGAGTTCGGCCATCAGCTCGGCCTACGTGTCGACCTTCAACGACTACGTGCGGCAGACGCTGAAATTCGGCCAGGGCAAGCATTACCGCCTGTTCGCCGGTTTCCACCACTGGGATTTCTCCCACGACCACAACCAGCAGTCGACCAACGTGATGCCGGACCTGGCCGAGGCGATGAAGGCCGATCCGGATCTCAAGGTGATGATGAACGGTGGCTACTACGACCTGGCCACGCCGTTCTTTGCCGCCGAGTACGAGCTGAAGCATCTGCCGATTCCGCAGCGCCTGAACAAGAACATCTCGGTGCACCTGTACGAGTCCGGGCACATGGTCTACGCCCACAAGCCCTCGCTGAAGAAGCTGCACGACAACGTGGCCGCGTTCATCCGCGCGACCGACCATCACTGATACCGATGGTGCCGCGCCGCGAGCGATCGCGGCGCGAGTCCAGGCCCGGCGGGCGACCGCCGGGCCTTTCTTTTTCCGCGAGTGCCGTGGAGTGCCCAGCCGGGTCCACCGGCTGATGCGTGGTGGCCCGGATAAGGCCGAAGGCCGCATCCGGGACATGCCCGCATCGGCCTGACACGGCCCCGGATGCGCTTCGCTTGTCCGGGCTACGGGTCTGCGTGACAACGGGGCGCGTTCATTCGTGCCTCCGGTCCGCGCTGATCCGGTGGCATCGCGGGTTGCGATGGTTCGCGTCGCGGTTTCAGGCCTGGCGGGCGTCCGGCGGGCCTTCGTGTTCCTCGCGCGGCCACGCCGCGGGCGCCTCGCCGCGGGCATCATGGCGCAACAGCACCTGGGTGATGCGGGCCTGGTCCGCGGTGTCCATGTCGGCCAGGAACCGCACCTGGCCGGCGACCAGCGCGGCCAACGCGATGCCATCGCGATAGAGGATGCGTGAGCCGGTGATGGCGGGGATCCTGTCGCCGGTCAGCGCGGTGCCGACCAGGTTCAGCGGATCGGCGCCGCACACGCATACCAGGGTGCCGTCAGGGTCGCGCCGGCGCACCTGGCGCAGCAGCTCGACGGCCTCGGGCAGGGCGAACTGCTCGCCGACCATGCCCTCGACGAAGCGCCCGCCGCGGATCTCGCCGCGCGCCTCCAGGCGCCGGTACACGCGCAGCAGCGCGCGCCATGGCGGCAGCCACGGCGCCTCGCGTTCGAGCAGCTTCCAGGCGACCACGCCGTAGCGGCGCAGCAGGGTGCGGGCGACGTGCTCGACGGCGTCCTCGTGGCGGTCGTCGTCCAGATCCGCCTGCGCCGCGCGCACGCGTGACCAGCGGCCGGCATCGGCAATGTCGGTCAGGGCGTGACGACGCGTGCGTCGGTGGCGCCGGTTCTGCCGCTTGCTGCCCGGCACCAGCAGCGCGCGCAGGCCGGCGAAGCTGTCGGCGGTGACCGTGCCGGCGGCCACGCATTCGCCCAGCGCGTCCTCCAGCTCCACCTGCAGCAGGCGGGTGTCCTCGGCCAGCTCGTCGAAGAACATCGCGCCGCGGGCGTCGAGCGCCTCGACCACGGCCTGCGCGCGCGAGGACAGTTTCGCCGCCGGCGCCTCGGTGCTGTCGGCGATGGTGGTCCACAGCGCGCGCTCGCGGCGCGGCAGCAGGACCAACTGGCGTGGCCTGCACCGGCCCGCTGGCGGCGTGTTCGGCGCTGCGCGGCCGCAGCCGCATCCAGGCCAGGCGGCCGGCGCGGCACTGCGCGTCCAGCCAGGCGTTTTCATAGTCGGCCACGCGCGCCGGCAGGATCTCGCTCTCCCACGCGCCGGCGGCGGCCTCGTAGCCTTCCAGCTGGGCCAGCACGCCGGCCAGCGCGTCCGGGCCGCGCACGCGCGCGGACGGCGCCACGTGTTGCCACTGGAACAGGAAGCGCATCAGGTCGCGGCGCTTGACCGGCGAGATGGCGCGGCGCAGCCGGCCCAGGGTGTAGCGGTGGATGCGCGCCAGCAGGTGCCGCTCGCACCATTCCTCGACATCGACGCCCGGCGTGAAGCGCCCGCGCATCACCGTGCCCTCGCGTTCCAGCGCGGCCAGGGCGATGGCCAGGTCGCCCTCGGACACGCCCAGGTCCGCGGCCAGGGTCGTCGCCGCGACCGGGCCCAGCGCCCCCAGGCGTGCGCGCGCCAACTCGACCAGCGCGGATTCGGCGCTCCAGTCCTCGGCGGCGTATTCGGCCGGGGCGGCGATGGCCGGTTGCATCGTCATGTCGGCATGCAGGGCATGCCATGCCGGCAGGCGCTCGGCGGCGACCCAGCACGCGCTGCCACCGGCAGGTGTGACGCGGGTGGCGCGGGCGTCGCTGGCCAGGCCATAGAGACGCGCGGCCCAGTCCGGTTCGCGTTCGAGGTCGTCGGCGGTGATCGTGCCCAGCGCCATCAGTGCGGCATGCATCTCGTCGATGTCGCGAACCTCGGGCCAGGCCTCGGTGCGCACCGCGGCGATGGCCTCGGGGTCCAGCGCGGCCAGGTCGTCGGGGCTGTCCGGGTCCTGCCAGCGGCGGCTCTGAACGGCCAGGGTGCGGCGCTCTTCCAGCGGGGCGTCGTCGAGGAAGGCGTAGGGCGCGGCGTTGAGCACGCCGGCGGCCAGCGGCGAAGGCGTGGGCAGGTCGCGCGCGATCATGCGGATCTCGCCGGCTTCAAGCCGTTTCAGCAGCGCCAGCAGGCCGTCCACGTCCATGGCTTCGCGCAGGCAGTCATGCAGGGTCTGCGCGACCAGCGGGTGGTCGGGAATCTCGCGTTCACCGACGATGTTCTCCAGGCATGCGACCTGGTCGGGGAACACGCTGGCCAGCAGGTCCTCGCTGCGCATGCGCTGGATCTGCGGCGGTACCTTGCGCCCGCCCTGCATGCGCGGCAGCGCCAGCGCGGTGGTGGCGTTCCAGCGCCAGCGCACCGGGAACAGCGGCGCGTCCAGCAGGGCCTGCACCAGCACGTGCTCGGCGCTGCTCGAATGCAGGTACTGGGCGACCTCGGCCAGCGGGAAGCTGTGGCTGGTCGACAGCGACAGCACGATGGCGTCCTCGGTGGCCGCCGCCTGCAGTTCGAAGTTGAAGCTGCGGCAGAAGCGCTTGCGCAGGGCCAGGCCCCAGGCGCGGTTGATGCGGCTGCCGTAGGGCGAGTGGATGACCAGCTGCATGCCGCCGGACTCGTCGAAGAAGCGCTCCATGACCAGGGTGTCCAGGGTCGGCAGCGCGGTCAGCGCGGCGCGCGCGGCGCCGAGATAGTCGGCGATCTGCACGGCGGCGCTCTCGGCAAGACCGAGTTCGGCCATCAGCCAGGCGCGCGCGGCCTCGCTGCCGCCCTCGACCAGCCGCGCCTCGACGTTGGCGCGCAGCCGCGCCACGCCGGCCGAGAGTTCATCGGTGCGTCCGGGCGCCTCGCCGAACCAGAACGGGATGCTGGGGCGCTGGCCGCGCGCGTCCTCCACCCGCAGGCGGTCGCGCTCCACGCGCAGTACGCGGTAGCTCTGGTTGCCCAGCTGGAAGATGTCGCCGGCCATGCTCTCGATGGCGAAATCCTCGTTGACGGTGCCGACGCGCGAGCCTTCCGGTTCCAGCTCGACCCAGTAGTCGGCGGTGTCGGGGATGGTGCCGCCCGAGGTCAACGCGGTCAGGCGCGCGCTGCGCCGCGCATGCAGCCGGCCGTGCACGGCATCGCGGTGGATGTACGCCGACCGCGCGCCGCGGCGCGTGGTGAAGCCCTCGGCCAGCATGCGCACCACGGCATCGAAGGTCGCGCGTTCAAGCCCGGCATACGGTTGCGCCCGGCGCAGGGTGTCGAACAGCGCCTCCTGGTCCCAGTCGCGGCTGGCGACCTCGGCGACGATCTGCTGCGCCAGCACGTCCAGCGGCGCCGGCGGCACGATCAGCGCGTCAAGTTCATCGCGGCGCACGCTGTCCAGCAGCGCCGCGCATTCGACCAGGTCGTCGCGGGTGGACGGGAACAGGCGGCCCTTGGGCAGGCCGCCGACGCTGTGTCCGGAGCGGCCCACGCGCTGCAGGAAGGCGGCGATGGAGCGCGGCGAGCCGAGCTGGCAGACCAGCCCGACGTCGCCGATGTCGATGCCCAGTTCCAGCGAGGCGGTGGCCACCAGCGCGCGCAGCTCGCCGCGCTTGAGGCGGCGCTCGGCGTCCAGGCGGTGTTCCTTCGACAGGCTGCCGTGATGCGCGGTGACGGCATCCTCGCCCAGGCGCTCGGCCAGCGCGCGCGCGGCGCGTTCGGCCATGCGCCGGGTGTTGACGAAGACCAGGGTGGTGCGGTGGCTTTCCACCAGTTGCGCGATGCGGTCGTAGACCACGCCCCAGGCCTCGCCGGACATCACCGCGTCCAGCGGCACCGGCGGCAGCTCCAGCGCGAGGTCGCGTTCGCGGGTGTAGCCGACGTCGACGATGGTGCAGTCCGGAGTGGGTTCCACCGACAGGCGCCCTCCCCCGCTTGCGGGGGAGGGTTGGGGTGGGGGGCCACCCTTGCCGCAGGTCGACATGGCATCGCTGCCCGGGGCCTGCGCCGGACCCCCTCCCAGCCTCCCCCTGCGAGCAGGGGGAGGGGCCATGTGCATGGTGGCAAGCGCCGGACGATTGCCGGTACCGACCAGGAACCGGGCCACGCGCTCGATCGGCTTCTGCGTCGCCGACAGGCCGATGCGCGTGAGCGGACGCTGGCACAGCGCCTCCAGCCGTTCCAGCGTCAGCGCCAGGTGCGAGCCGCGCTTGGAGCCGGCGATGGCGTGGATCTCGTCGACGATCACCGTGGTCGCGGTGCCCAGCGCGGCGCGGCCGGATTCGGAACCCATCAGCACGTACAGCGATTCGGGCGTGGTCACCAGGATGTGCGGTGGCTGCTTGCGCATCGCGGTGCGCTCGCGCTGCGGGGTGTCGCCGGTGCGCACCATGGTGCGGATGGCCACGTCCGGCAGGCCGTGTTTTGCCAGCTCCGCGCGGATGCCTTCCAGCGGTTCCTCGAGGTTGACGTGGATGTCGTTGGACAGCGCCTTCAGCGGCGAGACGTAGACCACCCGGGTGGCGTCGGGCAGTTCGCCGCCGTGCTCGAGGCCCTCGCGGACCAGCGTGTCGATGGCGGCGAGGAAGGCGGTCAGCGTCTTGCCCGAACCGGTCGGCGCGGCGACCAGGGTGTGGTGTCCGGCACGGATCGCCGGCCACGCCGCGGCCTGCGCGTCGGTGGGGGCGTCGAAGCGGCCGTCGAACCAGGCGGCGACCGCGGGATGGAAATCGTTGAGCGGCATGGCAAGGACGCAACATCGGCCACGGAGGGCCATGATACGCCCGCCGCCGTCTCACGGATTCGGACGCGCCCGGAGACCCGGGCGGATGGGCAGACGATCTTCGACGCCGATCTCAGGCCTTCAGCGCGGCCGCATGGTGCGCCATGTGCTCGCCCATGAAGCTGGCGATGAAGTAGTAGCTGTGATCGTACCCGGGGCGCAGCCCCACCTGGCACGGGTGGCCGGCGGCGGCGCAGGCCTGCTGCAGCCATTCCGGATGCAGCTGCTCGTCCAGGAACGGATCGTCGCCGCCCTGCTCGATGCGCAGCGGCAGGCGCTCGGTGGCGTCGGCGACCAGCGCGCAGGCATCCCAGGCCTTCCAGGCTTCGCGGTCCTCGCCCAGGTAGGCGGAAAACGCCTTCTCGCCCCACGGCACGCGGCTCGGCGCGACGATCGGCGAGAACGCCGACACGCTGCGGAACATGCCGGGGTTCCTGAGCGCGATGACCAGCGCGCCGTGGCCGCCCATCGAGTGGCCGAAGATGCCGCGTGCGTCGCTCACCGGGAAGTGCGCCGCCACCAGCGCGGGCAGCTCGTCGACCACGTAGTCGTACATGCGGTAGTGCGCCGCCCATGGCGGGCGCGTGGCGTTGAGGTAGAAGCCGGCGCCCTGCCCCAGGTCCCAGGCCGCGTCGTCGGCGATGTCCTCGCCGCGCGGGCTGGTGTCGGGGGCAATGACGACCAGGCCGTGTTCGGCCGCGTGCTGCTGGATGCCTGCCTTGGTGATGACGTTCTGCTCGCTGCAGGTCAGGCCCGACAGCCAGTACAGCACCGGACACGGCCGCTCGGCGGCCTGTGGCGGCAGGTACACCGCAAAGCGCATCGTGCACCCCAGCACCTGTGAGTCGTGCTGCCACACCTCCTGCCAGCCGCCGAAACTCGCGTGCCGCTCAACCCGTTGCATGTCTGCCATCACGCCCTCGCTATTCCGATTCCCGATGCCCTACGCCTCATTCCCGTCCTGGAAATGGATCACGGTGCGGATCGACTTGCCCTCGTGCATCAGGTCGAAGGCCTCATTGATGCGCTCCAGCGGCAGGTTGTGGGTGATGAAGGGGTCCAGGGCGATCTCGCCGCGCATGGCCTGCTCGACCATGCCGGGCAACTGGCTGCGGCCCTTCACGCCGCCGAACGCCGAGCCGCGCCACACGCGCCCGGTGACCAGCTGGAACGGCCGCGTGCAGATTTCCTGGCCGGCGCCGGCGACGCCGATGATCACGCTCTCGCCCCAGCCCTTGTGGCAGCACTCCAGCGCCGCGCGCATCACCTTGACGTTGCCGATGCACTCGAAGGAAAAATCCACGCCGCCGTCGGTCATGTCGACGATGACCTCCTGGATCGGCTTGTCGTGGTCGTTCGGGTTGACGACGTCGGTGGCGCCCATCTCGCGCGCCAGGGCGAACTTGTCCGGGTTGGTGTCGATGGCGAGGATGCGCCCGGCCTTGGCCTGCACCGCGCCCTGGACCACCGCCAGGCCGATGCCACCGAGGCCGAACACCGCCACGGTGTCACCTTCTTTGACCTTGGCTGTGTTGTGCACCGCGCCGATGCCGGTGGTCACGCCGCAGCCGAGCAGGCAGACCTTCTCCAGCGGCGCGGCGGGGTCGATCTTGGCCAGCGAGATCTCCGGCACCACCGTGTACTCGCTGAAGGTGGACGTGCCCATGTAGTGGTAGATCGGCTTGCCCTGGTAGGAGAAGCGCGTGGTGCCGTCGGGCATCAGGCCCTTGCCCTGGGTGGCGCGCACCGCCTGGCACAGGTTGGTCTTGCCGGACAGGCAGAAGGTGCACTGGCCGCATTCGGCCGTGTACAGCGGGATCACGTGGTCGCCCGGCTTGAGCGAGGTCACGCCCTCGCCGACCTCGATGACCTCGCCGCCGCCCTCGTGGCCGAGCACGGCCGGGAACACCCCTTCCGGATCGTCGCCGGACAGGGTGAAGGCGTCGGTGTGGCACACGCCGGTGGCGTGGATCTTCACCAGCACCTCGCCGGCACGCGGCGGTTCGACGTCGATTTCGACGATTTCAAGCGGCTTTCCGGCCTCGAAGGCCACGGCGGCACGGCTTTTCATGACGTGTGTTTCCTTGTTCGATCAATCGGACAGGTGGCGATCATCGGCCCCGGCCGCGCAACAGGCGCATCAGCGCGGTCCCGGCGAGCAGTCCCAGCAGCAGGCCGGCCCCCGCGCCCCACAGCGCGCCATGGCGGCCATCGACGGCGAAACCGATGCCGGTTCCGGCCATGAAAAGCACGATCAGCGGGAGGCAGCCCATCGACGAATCCAGCGGGGACGAACATTCCTGTCATACAGGGTAGCAAGCCGGTTCGGATGCGGTGCGCGCGGCGGGCGCTTGTGGCATGTTCAGCAGACCCGGGGCCGCGCGGTGCGGATACCCGGGCCGATGAACAGGAGCAACGGGCATGCAGGCGAGGAAGGCAACGGCAGGGCAACCATGGACGCGGTGGGTGGCCGGGGCATTGTTCGCCCTGTGCGGCCTGGGCATGACGGCGGCGCGCGCGGCCAGCATGAACCCGAAACTGCTGCCCAACGTGCAGGCGGCGACCTTCGAGGTGGTGGCCGCCAAGCCGGCGCACGATCCGCTGACCTACGCGCGTCCGCTGCCGCTGGACCTGCTGCCGTACCAGGAGCGCACCGACACCTACTACTCGATCGGCACGGCCTTCGCCATCGGGCCCAATCGCTACGTCACCGCCGGCCACGTGCTGATGGCGGGACTCAACAGCCTGTGGGGCCCGCTGGCCCTGCGCGATGCGTCGGGCAAGGTCTACGCCATCGACAGCATCGAGAAATTCTCCCTGCGACGCGACTTCGTGGTGTTCTCGCTCAAGCATCCGCCCAGCACCGCGGTGCTGGGCGTCGACCTGCACCCGCAGCTCAACACGGCGGTCTACGCGGTGGGCAACGCGCTGGGCACCGGCGTGGTGATCCGCGACGGCCTGTACACCTCCGACACGCCCGAGCAGCAGTCGGGCAGCTGGAAGTGGATGCGCTTCTCGGCCGCCGCCTCGCCGGGCAACAGCGGCGGCCCGCTGCTCGATGCCGACGGCAAGGTGATCGGCGTGGTGCTGATGAAGTCGGCCAACGAGAACCTCAACTACGCCCTGCCCATGCGCGAGGTGCTCGACGCCCCGGCGCACAAGGCGGTGATCAACCAGCGCGTGTCCTACCAGTTCGACGTGTTCGACGCCACGCTGCACAACATCTTCAAGGGCACATTCGACCTGCCCTTGTCCGAGTCCGCGTTCTTCAAGCGCTTCGCCGCGCTCAAGGCCGCCTATGTCGACGATCAGCTCAAGGCACTGCTGGCGCACGAGCACGACAGCCTGTTCCCCAACGGCAAGGGGTCGCAGGAGCTGCTGCACTCGATACCGGTGATGCGCGACTTGCCCAGCGTGGTCGCGCGCGACAGCAACGGCCAGTGGAAGCTGGCCGGCAAGGCCGGCAGCAAGGTGCCGCTGGACGACAATGGCTACATCCAGGTCGGCTCGTTCAGCAAGAACCTCCTGCTGCACCTGCGCAAGCCAGATTCGGTCAGCGCCCAGGCGCTGTATCACGACCCGGTCAAGCTCATGGACCTGCTGCTGCGCACGGGATACATGCGCCGCCACGTGGGCAACGACCGCGTGAAGATCACGTCGATGGGCAAGCCGGTGCGCAACTTCATTCACGAGGACAAGTGGCACCGGCGCTGGCAGATCCGCATCTGGCCGATGCCCTACGCCAACGCCAACGTGATCCTCATGACCCTGCCCGTCCCCGACGGCTACGTCGGCCTGATGCGGTTCCCGAGCGCGGCGCAGACCCACGACTACCTGATCAACGTCGAGGCCCTCAGCGACTTCATGTACGTCAGCTACGATGGGCGCCTGACCCAGTGGAAGGCCTTCCTGGCCCAGCGCGACCTGCTGCCGGACGCGTTCCGCGACATCCACATCGACTTCACCTACGGCAAGCGCTTCGACTACGCCTCCAGGCGCCTGAACCTGTCGTGGACGCCCAGGCTGCAGAAGATCCAGCCGGACAGCGTGCTTACCCTCGGCTTCAGCTTCTTCAAGGACCGGGGCAAGGTGGTGTGGGACGTGGCCGATGTGTGGGCGGCGCCCAATCCCTACGACAGCGACGCCATCAACGTGGCACGCATCGTGCGGCCCAGCGACGACATGGAGGACAGCTTCAAGAGCAGCTGGCACAAGGTCGAGCATCGCCGGCACCCGTACGACGGCATGGCGCGCAATGACGACGACATCATGAAGATCACCTCGGTGGTGGGCCCGGCGGCCACGGCCGATCCCCGGGTGCTGTATCCGGTCTACTACCATCGCGAGGGCGCGCAGTCGCAGCCGCAGATGGCCGCCAAGCTGAAGCTGCTGGTGGATGGGCTGAAGATCCGCGAACGCTGACCGGAGGCGTGGCGACGGCGGTACGCTGTCGCCTCCCTGGATCGTGGCTATACTGCAGGCGGGCCGGCGCCGCCGCCGTCGGTCCCGTCGGGACACGCGCGGCGCCCAACCGGTTCGGGAAAGCCTGCAGGAAGATGAATTTTTCGGTCTTACCTGATTTTCTGGCCATCGGCGGCGTGGTGCTGGCATTCGGCGCCCTGCTGCGGCGCACCCACCACACCCATCTGCGCTACTGGCTGGTGGGCTGGGTTCTGGTGCTGGTGCACATCGTGGCCCAGTTCGTCAGCCAGAACGCCCCCAATCCGATCGCCGTCCCCGCGCTGGCGCTCTCGCTGATCATGCTGCTGTTCACCAGCGGCGCGTTCATCTGGGCCAGCGACGACATGCGCCGGCCGGTCGACGCCGGCGAGCTGTGGACGATCCTGCTGGTGTTCACGCCCGATGCGTTGATGTACGGGTGCCTGGTGTACGACATCCAGCCCTTGTCGGTCTACGCCATGCTGTCGCTGGCCGGGCTGGGTGCTTCGCTGTGGTGGTTCTGCGGCGGCCGGCGCATGCGCGACCGCAGGAAGCGCAATGTGCGCGCCGCGCTGCTGCTGGGCGTGTACGCGGTGCAGTTCATGCTGCTTTACATCGATCAGGGCAGCATGGCCCTGAACTGGTCGCTGTTCTGGCACTTCCTTGCGGCCGCGGTGTTCTTCCGCATGGCCACGCCCTCGCCGGGCATCGGCGTGCGCTTCACCGCGATCAGTTTCCTGGCCTGGGCGCTGGTGTTTCCGCTGGCCGTGGCCATGGGCGTGTTGCTTCCCCACGTGCAGATCGAGCACGAAGTGTGGAACCTGCCCAAGTTCCTGGTCGCCACCGGGCTCATCTTCACCCTGCTGGAAGAGCAGATGAACCGGGCCGAGCACGCCGCCGAGCACGACGAGTTGACCGGGCTGCCGAACCGGCGGCTGTTCATGCGACAGCTGCACAAGGCGGTGCTGGAGACGCGCAAGCAGGTGCCGCGCCGCAACGTGATGGCGGTGCTGGTGATCGACCTGGACGGTTTCAAGAAGGTCAATGACACCCACGGACATGCGGTCGGCGACCGCGTGTTGTGCGAGGTGGCGGCGCGCTTTACCGCGGTCATGCGCCAGGGCGATACCCTGGCGCGCCTGGGCGGCGACGAATTCGCCGCGATCGTGCCCGGCCTGCCCCATCGCGACGCGGCGCGTGAAGTCGCGCGCAAGCTCGAGCTGGCACTGTGGAAGGCGCTGCCGGTGACCGACCAGGGCATCAAGATGCAGGCCAGCATCGGACTGGCGGTGTGTCCGGACGATGCGGCGGACGAGGCGCGGCTGTATGCCCACGCCGATCGCGACATGTACAGCCACAAGCCGGGGCGCAGCGCGCCACCGAAGGGTTCTCCCGGGCGATCCGGCACGCCTCGCGGCGGTTGAGATACCGCTCGCCGGCCAGTCTCGCGCGCCTTGCATTCCGGCAAGGGACGAAAAGAAAAGGCACGGGGGTGATCGCCCCCGTGCCCGCGGCATGTGCTGTTGCCGGAAGTCCTAGCGGTTCATGTCGATGCGCTCGACGTTGTTCCTGCCGGTGTAGTAGGTGTAGGTATAGGCGTGGTAGACGCCGGTGTACTGTGGCGCCAGGCCGCGTGAATACAGCACGTACTCCTCCGGCGAGAGTTGCCCGTTCTCGTCATAGTCCGCGCGTACGAAATCCAGGCGCAGCTTGACCATGTCCTTGGGTATCTCGGCGCGGCTGAGCTGGCCGTTGTGGTCCTTGTCGAGGTCCTTGAAGAAATACACCTTGCGCATGCGCGACACGATTACCTCCGTTTGCGGCGAGGTGCTGGTCAGCGATGGCGTGTGGCTCGGCGTCAGCGAGTTGTTGGCCGGCCCCGAGGCGAAGGCGGGGATGCAGGCAAGGCCGAGGACAAGGAGCGTCGTGGTGACGGGGATGCGGTAGTTCATGGCAATACCTCCTCTGTGGAGACGCGCAAAACGCGTTGCCATGTTCTGTCGGCTTCCGTGCAAGGCAGGACCGGGCCGCGCTGATGCGCGTGCTGGAGCCGCCGGGCCACTAAGGGGGAAGGCCCGCGGCTTGCTTTCGAACATACTCCGACGCCTGGTCGCCGGCAACTGACCGGGCGAACAAGCCGGGAACGTGTCAGGAACTGCGACGCAGGCCCGGCAGGGCGTTGCGGAAGCGCACCAGCCCGGCCCATTGCTGGCCGAGGAAGCCCTTTTCGTTGTCGGCGTCGATGGCCGGGTCGTCGACGCCGCACGGGTGCGGTTTCTCGCCGTACAGCGCGGTGCCGAAGAGGATGTCCCAGATCGGGAACACCAGGGCGAAATTGCAGTTGTGCAGGTGCGGCCGCTCGGGGTCGATGCGCATGTGGTGGTGGCGATGGTAGGGCGGGTCGACCAGGATCTTGTCCAGCACCCGGCCAAAGCGCACGCGCACGTTGGCGTGCGAAAAGATCTGCACCAGGTCGCCGAGCACGATAAGCAGCGCATAGTCGACCGGCTGGATGCCGATCAGGAATGACACGCCGGTGATGATCAACACCTCGAACAGGTCGTCCAGGTAGTGATCGCGGTCATTGGACCAGCAGTTCAGTTGCCGCTGGCTGTGGTGCAGGCTGTGCAGTGCCCACCACCACGGCACCGCATGCTGAAGGCGGTGCACCACGTAGAAGACGAAGTCGAAGATGACGAAGTAGATCAGGAACTGGATGACGTCGTGACCGTGCAGCCACGGCACCAGTTGCTCCAGCGTGATCAGCGAGGCCGGACCGTCGCCGCCGGCGGCGCCGAACAGCGTGCCGATCCAGTACACCAGCGGCTGCAGCATCAGGTAGGTGAAGATCGGCAGCACGCCGAAGTATTTCAGCAGGGTGTAGAAGCGGTCGATGCGCGCGTAGCGGCGGTCGGTCCACTGTTCCACCGGGATCAGCGATTCCAGGGGCCGGAACAGCGCGACGATGAACAGCACCTCGGCCGCGCTGATCATCAGCGCGGTGGCGATGTCGACGGGCGAGTCGGTCATGCCGCTCACGTGCAGCACCGCCAGAAGCGGCGCGATCACGTGGTCGGCCAGAGCGTTGACGGCGAGCTGCCAGGGGTTCCAGATGTCGTGCATGGGCAAGGGGCACGGTAGCTACACGTTCCAGCCTAGTCCGCGACGCTTGCGCGGGGCTTTCAACGATTCGCGACCCGGAACGGGACGGGCCGGCAGGGCCGGATATCACGGGAATACCCATGCGCGCCCTGTGCGCATAGGATGGGCGGGGGGGAGAGCACGCATGGAGGGGTGATGTTCAACGAATACGTCCAGTACGACGCCACGGGCCTGGCCGCCCTGGTGGCGCGACGGGAGGTGTCGGCCAGGGAGTTGCTGGAGGCCGCGCAGGCACGCGCCGCGAAGGTCGACCCCCAGCTGGCATCGATCTGTCTGCCGATGGATGCCATCGCCAGCGCACGCGCGGCGCAACCGCTCTCCGGACCATTTGCCGGCGTGCCTTTCCTGCTCAAGGACATGGGCCAGGATTACGCCGGCGTGCCCTCGCCCATGGGCAGCCGTGCACTGCGCGGTCATGTGCCTTCCCGCCACGACCATTATGTCGAACGCATCCTGGCCGCGGGCCTGGTGGTGTTCGGCAAGACGGCCGCGCCGGAGTTCGCCCTCAAGGCCGAGACCGCGCCGGCGCTGTGGGGACGCCCCACGCGCAACCCCTGGGATCCGGCGCGCACGCCCGGCGGCTCTTCTGGCGGCGCGGCCGCGGCGGTGGCGGGCGGCATCGTGCCCGCGGCCGGCGCCTCCGATGGCGGCGGGTCCATTCGGATTCCGGCGGCCTATTGCGGGCTGTTCGGCCTGCGTCCGTCGCGCGGGCGCACGCCGGTCGGCCCCGAAGAGGGCGAGCACTGGGAAGGCGCCTCCAGCCAGCATGTGATCACCCGCAGCGTTCGTGACTCGGCGCGTTTGCTGGACGTGCTGGCCGGACCCGAGCCCGGCGATCCGTTCGCCATCGCGCCGTCGAAGGGAAGCTACGTCGAGGCGATCCGTCGCGCGACGCCGCGACTGCGCATCGGTTTCAGCACGCGCTCGCCGCTGGGCGGTGAAGTACATCCGGAGTGCGTGCGTGCCGTGCAGCGCACGGCGACGGTGCTGGAGTCGCTGGGCCACGTGGTGGAGCCGGCCGAGCCTGCCGTCGACGGCCGGGTGCTGGCGCACAGTTACATCACCATGTACTTCGGGCAGGTCGCGGCCGCGGTGATGCGGGCGCGCGCCGCGAGCGGCGCCAGTGCCGGCGATTTCGAGCTGGAGACGCGCATCCTCGCCCTGCTTGGACGCACCGTGCGTGCGGGTGACTACGTGCTGCAGCACAAGCACTGGAACGATTTCGCCCGTGCGCTCGGCCGCTTTCACCAGGATCACGACCTGTATCTGGTCCCGACCACCGCGCAACCGCCCAACCGCATCGGCGAGCTGGACACGCCGCCGTTGATGCGGGCGCTGGCGCGCGTGGCGCTGGCACTGCGTGCCGGGCGCCTGATGCTCAGGAGCGGCATGGTCGAGAGCCTGGTCGAGGCCAGCCTGTCGCGGGTACCGTTCACGCAGCTGTCCAACCTGACCGGCACGCCGAGCATGTCGGTGCCGATGCACTGGGCGGCGGTCGAACCGGGCGGACCGGAGTTGCCGTTCGGCGCGCAGTTCGTGGCCCGTTTCGGCGAGGAGGCAACCCTGCTGCAACTGGCCGCGCAACTGGAGCAGGCGCAGCCCTGGGGACAACGTCGACCGCCGATGGCGCCTACGGAGCAGGCACATGACTGACCACCATGCGGTACTCGGACACGCGGCCGTGCGCGCCTACTACGACCGTTTCGGCGCGCGCCAGGACAGCCAGAGCTTCTACGAGGAGCCAGCCATCGACGTGATGATCAGCCACGCCGATTTCGAGCATGCGCAGTACGTTTTCGAGTTTGGCTGCGGAACCGGCAAGTTGGCCCAGCGCCTGCTGGACACGCAGCTGCCGCTGTCGGCGCAGTACCTGGGCAGCGATCTCAGCCCGGTGATGACGCGGCTTGCGCAACGCCGCATCGAGGCGCATGCCGCGCGTGCGCGCATCGTGCATACCGAGGGCGAAGTGCATTTCCCCTTCGACGATGGCGAGATCGATCGGGTGGTGTCCTGCTACGTGCTGGACCTGCTGTCCGACGAGGATATCCGCGCCTACCTGGACGAGGCGCACCGCACCCTGCGCCCGGGGGGGCTTGTCTGCCTGGCCAGCCTGGGGCGCGGCGTGGGCATGTTCTCGCGACTGGTCTCGGTGCTGTGGTCGGGGGTGTTCCGGATCTCCCCCTCGATTGTCGGCGGCTGCCGGCCGATCGAGCTCGACACCTTCGTCGACCCCGCGCAATGGCGACTGGTCTACCGCAATATCGTCACCCCCTTCGGCGTGCCGTCCGAAGTGCGCATCCTCGAGCGCATCGGCGTGCACCGCCCTCCGGCCACCGGCCTCACGCCGCCGGGATGAAACGGTAGCCGACGCCCGAACCGTCTGCAGCCGGCGCGGCGAGGCGGGATCGTCCCCCAACGTCTGCGGCCGGCGGCCCATGACCGCGCGCAGGTATTGGCTGTCGTTGACCTGGCTCGGCCCCCGCACTTCACGCCGCCGCACACGCGGGCGCCCGGCGCCTCGCGGCCAGGGCCGGGATGAGGCATCGGCGCCGACATTCGAGGTCTGGACTTGAGCCTGGGCGCATGTGGGACCGGATGTCACCGCCGGAACGTGACGCCCGGGTGGCGTGATCTCCTGCTGGCGTAAAATCGGCATGCAGATCGTGTGCCGAAGCCGCCGGCACACGGACGCGCGATACGGGACACCCCGGGGAGAAACAGATGAAGCACGCGATCGAAGATCTGGCGCCGCAGGCCCTGGCCCGGGCCAGGGCCCTGCCGGCGGCGTACTACACGCTGGCGGAGAGCGCCGCGCTGGATCGACGCGCGGTGTTCGCGCACGGCTGGCAGCTGGTGGCGCATGTCTCGGCACTGGCCGACGCCGGCGACCACGTGGTCGCCGAGCTGGCCGGCGTGCCCCTGCTGGTGGTGCGCGGCGAGGACGGCACCCTGCGCGCGCTGCACAACGTCTGTCGGCATCGCGCCGGTCCGCTGGCCCGCTGCGACGGACGCGGCGCCCGGCGCCTGCGCTGCCAGTACCACGGCTGGAGCTACGCCCTGGACGGACGGCTGCTCAGCGCCACGGAAATGGAGGGCGCCGAGGACTTCGATCCCGCCACCGTGCGCCTGCCCGAGGCGCGCGTGGGCGTCTGGCAGGGGCTGGTGTTCGCCTGCCTGGATGCCGACGCGCCGGCGCTGGAGGAGGTGCTGGCCGGGATCGGCGAGCGGGTGGGCGAGCGGGGCCTGGAACACTACCGCTTCCACCGGCGCGTGGCCTACGACATCGACTGCAACTGGAAGACCTACATCGACAACTACCTGGAGGGCTACCACGTCCCGCACATCCATCCCGAGCTGAACGGGATGCTCGACTACCGCAGCTACATCGTCGAGACCGCGCCCTGGCATTCGTTGCAGTACAGCCCGCTGGAGAGCGGCGATGGCCTGTACGGCAGCGGCGAGGCGCTGTACTACACGGTGTGGCCGAACACACTGCTGAACATCCTTCCGGGACGCATGCAGACCAACACCGTGGTGCCGCTGGACGCGCAGCGCTGCCGGGTGACGTTCGACTACTACTACCCGCCCGGGGCCGACCCCCGGGCACTGGCCGAGCGCCACGACCGCGACCACGCCTTCAGCGACCTGGTGCAGACACAGGATGTGGAGATGTGCGAGGCGGTGCAGCGCAACCTCGCCTCCGGCTCCTACCGCAGCGGGCGCCTGAACCCGAAGCGCGAGGATGCCGTGCACCACTTCCACGAGCTGCTGCGCGCGGCCTATCGCGCGGAGGCCGGCGAGCAGGCCTGATGCGTTGCGAGGCGGCGTCACGTGCGGTTGGTCGCGGCGCGGAGGCGAAGTACGATGGATCGGTTGCGCACGGCACATGTCCAGGGGGATGCGTCCTGGCCACGTGACCATGCGGCATTCAGTACAAGGCGCGGCCCCGCGTTCGATGCGCGGGCCTGCAAGAACATCATGCTGCCCGGGCAGCCATTGAAGGGAATCATCAGCACATGAACCTCAGACTCACCACGGGCACGCGCCCGCTGCCGGTCGGCAAGATCGCGATCGCGCTGATCATCCTGATCGCGCTGTACAACAGCTTCTTCGTGGTCAAGCCCAGCGAGCAGGCGGGCGTGCGCTGGCTCGGCGGCACGGTGATCACCAAGCAGCCGATGGCCACCGGCCTGCACTTCAAGGTGCCGTTCCTGGAGGACGTGGACCGGCTGCAGACCTCGCGCAGCGTCTACACGCTCAATGACCTGTCGGTGTACACCAACGACAACCAGTCGGTGAACCTCAGCATCAGCGTGATCTACGAGATCCCCTCGGCCTCGGTGCTCAACCTGCTCTACCACGTGGGGCGCTCGGGCAACGTGGACATCGACGACACCATCCTGCCGGTGGTGCGCGACCGCGCCCTGGCCGCGTTCGCGCAGTACAACACCCTCAACATCTCCGACGAGCGCGCCAAGATCAGCGCCAAGATGAAGTCGGAGATCTCCGAGGCGCTGCAGCGCCTGTTCGGCATCCGCGTGATCGACGTGCAGCTGACCGGCATCAAGTACTCGCCGGTGTTCGTGGCCTCGGTCGAGGCCGCGGTGAAGGCCAAGGCCGACGCCGTGCGCGCGCAGAACACGGTGTTGCAGAAGAAGTACGAGGGCCAGCAGAAGACCGTCACCGCGGACGCCGAGGCGCAGGCGCGGGTCGCCCAGGCCCGCGGCGAGGCGCAATCGACGGTGCTGGAGGCCGATGCCCAGGCCAAGGCCATCAAGACGGTCGGCGACGCCCTGCGCGCCAACCCGCAGTACGTGCGCTTCTACGGGCTCAAGCACTGGAATGGCGTGCTGCCGCAAGTGGTCGGCGGCAAGGACACGCTGCCGATGATCGACCTGCGCACGAAGTGATCGGCCGGACTTCGGCACGGCCGCGCAGGCCACCCGCCGCCCGGGCGGTGGCCTGCGGTGATCGCGACAGCGCCCGGACCGGGCGCATCATCGAGCACACGCCACGGAGATCCGCATGAACCAGCCCGCGCATCCTGCTCGCGCCCCGGCCTCGCCCGATGGCCGGCATCGCGTGGTCATCGTCGGCGGCGGCGCCGCCGGCCTGGAGCTGGCGACCCAGCTCGGCGAACGCTTCAGGCGCAGCGGCGAAGGCAGCGTCACCCTGGTCGACCGCACCCGCACGCACCTGTGGAAGCCGCTGCTGCACGCGGTGGCGGCCGGCAGCATGGATCCGGGCGAGCACGAGCTGGACTATCTGGCGCAGGCCTACTGGCACCATTTCCGCTATGTCTACGGCGCCATGGTCGGCCTGGACCGCGAGGCGCGCGAGGTGCGCGTCGGCGAGACCCGCGACGAGGACGGCAAGACGATCACCCCCGAGGTGCGGGTCGGCTACGACACCCTGGTGATCGCGGTGGGCAGCATCACCAACGATTTCGGTACGCCGGGCGCGGCCGAGCACGCCATCCCGCTGGAGACGGCCGACCAGGCCAAGCGGTTCAACCGGCGCCTGATCAATGCCTGCCTGCGCGCGCAGGCGCAGCCCGAATCGATCCGACCGGGCCAGCTGCACGTGGCCATCATCGGCGCCGGCGCGACCGGCACCGAACTGGCCGCCGAACTGCATCGCACGGCCAAGGAGCTGGTGGCCTTCGGCATGGACCACATCGATCCGCTGACCGACATCCGCATCATCCTGCTGGAGGCCTCGCCGCGCATCCTGCCGGCGCTGCCAGAGGACATCGCCGCCTCGGCCCGGGGATTGCTCGAACGCCTGGGCGTGGAGGTGCGCACCGACTCGAAGGTCGAGCGGGTCACCGCCGACGGCATCGTCCTGGCCGGCGGCGAATCCATGCCGGCCGAGCTGGTGGTGTGGGCGGCCGGGGTGAAGGCGCCGGAGGTCCTGGCCGGATTGGGCGGGCTGGAGAGCAACCGCATCCACCAGCTGGTGGTCACGCCGACCCTGCAGACCACCCGCGACGAACGCATCTTCGCCATCGGCGACTGCGCGCAGTGCCCGCGCGAGGGCCATGACACGCCGGTGCCACCGCGCGCGCAGGCCGCCCATCAGCAGGCCTCGCATCTTCTGGACCAGATCCCCGCCCGCATCGCCGGCAAGCCGCTCAAGCCGTACGCCTATCGCGACTTCGGCTCGCTGGTTACGCTGGGGCGCTACAGCACCGTGGGCAGCCTGATGGGCTCGCTGATCGGCAGCAACTTCCGCGTGCAGGGCTGGATCGCGCGCCTGATGTACAGCTCGCTGTACAAGCTGCACCTGCTGGCCCTCAGCGGACGGCGGCGGCGCGCGTTCCGCTGGTTCGGCCGCGGCCTGTCGCGTCGCTCCAGGCCGCAGGTGAAGCTGCACTGAGGGCTCGCGGTCGCCTCAGGCCCGATCCGGGAGCGGTGATGCGGGCACCGCGGCATCTTGCGTTCTTCTCGCGGCCCAGCGCCGACGCAGCGGTTCGCGCCAGCGCAGGAACGGGCGCTCGACCGCGTAGTGCAGCACGGCGCCCACGGCCAGCACGCCGGTCGCGTAGATCAGCACGGTGCCGAGGCCGTGACCGTCGACCTGATCTGCGAATCGCGCGTGCAGCATTCCGTAGACCATCTTGTGGCTCAGGTACAGGCTGTAGGAGATCGCTGCCACCCATGCGGCACCCGGCACACGCAGTCGTGCCAGGACGCCGCGTCGGGCCGCGGCCGCCGCCACCAGCGCGGCCATGGCCACGGCCAGGACCGGGTAGCCGAACACCGTGCCGATGAAGCTTGCGCGCCGATCCGCGAAGCCGATCATGCAGGCCAGCGTGAGCAGCACGCCCAGCAAAGCCACGGTGTTGGCGCGACGTTCGATCCAGGCCCAGCCGCGCGCGCCGAAACTGCGCATCGCCGCCAGGGCCACGCCGGCCAGGAGATCGTCCATGCGTGCGTAGGTGGGGTAGTACAGAAACCGTTTGTACGGAGAACCGATGTCGCCTCCCGCCAGCTGCACGGGCGCGATGAAGTGGACCCACAAACCAGCGCGCAGCGCCATGCCACCGAGCACCAGTGCAGCGAGCGCGATCAGGCCACGACGCGGCGAACCACGAACGGCCAGCAGCACGGCGAGCGCCGGGAACAGCAGGTAGAACTGCTCCTCCACGCACAGTGACCAGGCGTGCGAGAACGCGGCCCGCGAGGGATCGATGAGCAGGTTCAGCGTGTAGGTCAGGAACTGCCAGGCCGGCATCATGCCGGGCACTTCACGCAGCGATGGCCAGGCCAGGTACACCGCCAGCATCACCAGGAAGGCGGGCAAGGTGCGGAAGCCGCGGCGCAGGTAGAAATCGCCGAAGTCGACACGGCGTCCCGCGGCCAGTGGCGTGAAGACCTGCGAGCCGATCAGGAACCCGGACAGGGCGAAGAACAGGTCCACGCCCATCCAGCCGCTCCAGCGCAGCACGCCGCCGCCCATCCAGCCGGCCAGGTAGCTGTGGAAGACCATCACCCAGACGATGGCGATCGCGCGCAGGAGGTCGAGGCCGGGTTTGCGCGTCACGCGGAATCCAGATCGGAGACAGTTGTTTCAGCGTGCCGTGGTTTTGTGGCTTTTCGCGGGCGCAACCGTGGTGCGGCGCGGGCAGACGGTCCGTCTACAGCGCATGCGCGCGCAGGGCCTGGTAGTGCGGCATGGCGGCGTCGACCACTCGCGCGGCCGCGCCGTCAAGGTCGGGCGGTGGCCCTTCGGCCGCGGCGAAGCCGGTCGAGCGGTGCACGGCGCCGTACCAGTGCGATGCCCACACGCCGTCGTCGGGATGGCCGCCGGCCGGCCAGTGCAGCATGCGCTCGGTGAAGGCGATGCCGAGCGCGGCGCACAGCGCGGCGAGCTTCCCAGCCGGATCGGCGAGGATGTCGGCGCTGTCGATCACCGGCGGCGCATGGCCCAGCTGGTCGGCGACCGCGTCGAACAGGCGCGCCTGTTGCACGAAGCCGATGTCGTCCAGCGACGGGTGCTCGCGCTTGCGCGCGTAGCTGGCCACCACGCGCGCCGGGTGGCGGATCAGGAACACGTTGGCGCACTCGCGCATGAACGCGCGCGGGAAGCCGTCGATCATGTGCAGCGTCATGTGCTTCTGGTACCACAGCGGCCGGCCGCCCGGGATCGGCCCGGCGCAGGCGGCCGCGACGCGCGCCGGATCGGTCTCGCCGGCGGCGATCACGGCCTCGGCCATCGGGTGGTCGAGGCCGGTGGCGGCCAGGTAGGCGGCATAGAAGGGCTCGTCCGAGACCGCGCAGTCGCCGCGCGCGCCGAAGCTGTACATCATCGCCGTGGACAGGTTGCGCGGGCCCGACCACATGGCGATCCTCATGCGCCGCACTCCCGCGCGACCAGGTCGGTGTACAGGCCGCGGATGCGTTCGGTCACCGGGCCCATGACGCCACTGCCGATAGTCCGCCCGTCGATGACGCCCACCGGCGTCTGCGCGCCGAAGGTGCCGGTCAGGAAGGCCTCGTCGGCGCCGTAGGTGTCGACCAGCGAGTAGTTGCGCTCGAACACTTCGATGGCGTTCTCGCGGCACACCTGGATGACCTTGGCGCGGGTCACGCCGTTCATGCAGTAGTCGCCGGTCGAGGTCCACACCTGGCCCTTGCGCACGATGAAGAAGTTGCAGGCGTTGGTGGTGTTGACGAAGCCGTTCACGTCCAGCATCAGCGCCTCGTCGGCGCCGGCCTTCTCGGCGGCGATGCAGGCGAGGATGCAGTTGAGCTTGGAATGGCTGTTGAGCTTGGGGTCCTGGGTCATCGGCAGGCCGCGCACGTGCGGCACAGTGGCCAGGCGCACCGGGCGCGGGATCGACGGCCGCGAGTGCTCCATCAGGATCACCGTGGTCGGTCCCGAGCGCGACAGCGAGGGATGCTGGAACGGATGCGTCTTCACCCCGCGCGTGACCATCAGCCGCGCGTGCACGTCTTCGTGCATGCCGTTGGCCTCGCGCAGCGCCTCCAGCGCGGCCACCAGGCCCGCGCGGTCCGTGCCGATGTCCAGGTCGATCGCCTTGGCGCCCTCGAACAGCCGGTCCAGGTGGTCGTCGAGGAAGGCCCAGCGGCCGTGGTACAGGCGCAGGCCCTCCCACACACCGTCACCCATCAGGAAGCCGCTGTCGTACACGCTGACCATCGCCTCGGCCTTCGGCACGATGCGCCCGTTGACGTGGATGAGGATGTCCGCGTTGCGCGGGTCGTCCTCGGCCTGGTGGGTGGTGACGGGTGCGGTCATCGATCGATACCGAATGCGCGGCGGCAACGCGGCGTGCCGCGGCTACGGTAGCAAATCGAAGGCGGGCCGGGCGCGACGGCGGCCGGTCGGCATGCGGCGTGTGAGTGGTGGGCCCACCAGGACTCGAACCTGGAACCAAGGGATTATGAGTCCCCTGCTCTAACCATTGAGCTATGGGCCCGCCCGAGCGGGGAAGTGTACCGGTTCGGGGGAGCCTCTGGCGCGCCTGGCGCGCAGACGGCCGGACGTCGATCACGCGTCCGGCCGTCGTTGCCGTGTCGTCCCGGTCAGGTCAGCACGTAGCGGATCACCATGAACAGCTTACCGGGGAGGTCGGGCAGGCCGGGGGTGCCGGTGAGCTTGAGCGTCCAGCCGCCGACACCGATGTCGCAATCGTGTGCGACGACGGACTTGAGCGCCGTCGAATCCAGCGTGCCGGGCGTCATGGCGAGATCGCCGCCGTCGGCATTCAGTGCCCAGGTGCCGGAGGCATCGGCCGGGGTCACGAGGTAGACGTCGCGCACCCTGACGTTGGCTGGCAGGTGGTCCTGGACCAGAAGGGGAAGCCGGTCGGCCAGATTATCCAGCACCAGGTCGCGCTCATTGGGACCCGCTGGAGCCTGCGCGGCGCGGGCCCAGGCATCGGCGAACTCGTGGCGCACGTCGAAGGCCGCGAACAGGCCCTGGTCATTGCTCAGGTTCTGCACGCTCTTGATGTAGTTGGTCACGTGGTTGCCGGCGGCCTGGCCCAGCGTGCTGCCGCCGTCGCGGGCGGTATAGCGCAGCTGGATGATCACGTCGGTGATGGTGTCGTAGTCGAACTGGCGCAGCGCGGCGGGAAATTCCAGTCGCCAGGTGCTGATGGCACCGGCACCCTCGAACGGCAGGTAGCGTTCGCCGTGGAAGTTCAACTCGAACAGGCCGCTGTCGTTCTGCGCCGAGCCGGTGGCGATGGAAGTGATCGGCACGTTGGTGGTGCCGAAACGATCATCCTCGGCGTCGGTCTTGCGCGGATACTGGCCGTCGACCAGCGCGGTATGGCGGTAGCTGTGCTCGAGCAGCCGCAGCGTGGCGCTGATGCTGGTGTACGGGCCGACCACGCAGGGCACGGTCAACGCCACCGATTTGATGCGGCGCATGTAGTCGCCCGGGCGCACCATGTCGAACAGCTCCTCGGGCAGCTGGAACTCGCAGCTTCCCTTGTCCTTGAGCTGCATCAGCGCCAGCGGATCGAGCTGGCGCAGGGAGATCGGCATGCTGATCTCGAAGTCGTGGCCGCGCTTTTCCTGATAGGCCGCCTCCAGCTGCTTGAGGCCGACGTACAGCTGCTCGCCCGACAGCAGGCCATCGCGGCCGGCGTCCCAGTAGCCGGGCTGGATGAAGCTCGGCGCGTCCGGCCCACGCTCGAAACGGAACAGCTTCTCGGCGCGGCGGGCCAGGTCGTAGGCCAGGCCGTAGGCCTGGTGGTGCAGGGTGCGCACCTGGCCTTCCATCCAGCCGTACAGCTCCTCGTTGGTGTACTTGTCGCGCAGGAAATCCTCAACCTCCTGGGCGTTGTCGATCTGCTTCTGCTGGTTGGTGATGTCCTGGTTGGCCATGGCGATGCGGATCTGCTGGCCCAGTATCTGCTTGTCGATGTGTTTGATCTCGTAGCCGGCCGCGTTGGCCTGCTGCACACGGTCCTGCAGCTGGCGCAGGAAGCCGGATTTGCGGCCTGCCTGGGTGGACTGGAAGCTCAGGTCGCCGGCGCTCACCTGCATGGAGCGGGCGATGGCCTGGAAGCAGGCGCCGAGGTTGGATCCGCCGAAGCTGATCGACATGCCCACGCCGAACGGCTCGATGTTGCCCGAGAAGTTGGGAATCATGTTCATGATGCTGGCCAGGGTCTCCATCTGGCCGATGTCTCCCTGCATGCCGTTGGCCTGCGCCGCCTTGTCCATCTCCTCCTTCTCGAAGGCGATCAGCTTCAGCCCGCTTTCGCTCACCGGGGTTTCGATCTGGTTGGCGATCTCGCTGAAGTCGGCATCGGACTCGGGCACCTTGGACAGGTCCTGGCCGATCAGCTTCAGGTAGTACTGCATGCGCGAGACCGGTCCGCGGCGGCTTTCGCCGAGCGCGTCCAGCGATTTCTGCGCCTCGTCCAGCTGCTGCTTCTTTACCTCCATGACCAGGTTCTGGATGGTGCGCTCGTGGCGGGCGCGCATCTGTGCCAACGCCTCGCCGTCGCCCTTCTCCTTGATCGACAGGAAGGTGGTGCCCAGCGCCTTGACCTCGCCGCACAGCTCCAGGGCCTTCTGCAGCAGGTAGTAGAAGCGGTAGTTGGGCATCGGGCTGTCGAGCTCGTTGAGCACGCTGGCCAGGCTCAGGCCCTGGGCCGTGGCCTTGACCAGCAGGCCCGGGTCGATCGGCGGCTCGAACAGCGGCGGCAGGTGGAACACGCCATCGATGTCACGGCAGTGGCGGATCTTGAACAGGCGGTCGTCGATGGTCGCGCGCAGTTCGCGCATCTGCGGATTGTCGGGAATGCAGAAGTACAGCGAGGTGGCGAAGCCGAACACGTTGGCCAGGCCGACCACGCCGCTGCTGACGCCGATCGGCGTGGTGATCTGGTTGCTGTACGGGAAGGCCAGTTCGAGCTCGACCATGGCGTTGCCGAACGCGTCCCACTTGTCCAGCAGGCTTCGGTAGGTCTGCGGCTGGGTCTTGCCGCGCTTCGGGATCTTCTCGCCGGGCGCGCCGTACAGGTGCGAGGCCATCACGTAGCACTGGATGGCCAGCGGCAGGGTTTCCAGGGTGAACTGGCGGAAGTAGTAATCACCGTAGGCGATCAGGATCTCGATGTACTTCATCGCCGCGTACTTCATGTATGCCGCGGGACGCGAACGAGCCACGACGTGCGGCTGGAACGGTTTGTCGCGCCACTCGTTGATGCGATCGTCCGGGGTGTTGGGTTGCAGGTTCTGGAACAGGTCATCGAGCACGTTGCTGGCGTCGATGTGCTTGAACGGGACGAACTGCCAGAAGCGCGCGTTGCCGCTGCCGGTGGCCGAGGGATCGAGTACCTGGTGCATGGTGGCGAGCGCGGCGTCGAACTGCTGGGCCTTGAGCTGGCGGTCGGCCAGCTGCATCACGGCGTGGAAACCCAGCTCCCAGTTGTACAGTGCATAGGGTCGCTTGAGCTCGTGGAACACGCTGCCGGGATTGCCACCGAAGGCATCGTCCAGGGCGCTGGCCGGGAGTTGCCGGTAGGCGTCATAGAGCCCGTCGATGCCGCCGAGATTGAGAGCGCCGAGCAGGTTGTGGGTGAAGCCGTGGTGGAAATCCAGGGTTGGCGGCTGCAGGCCGACCAGCTGTTCCTTCTGGCCGGGATCCTGGAAGTAGATGGCGCCGTGCTCGGGCGAGGGCGGTGTGGTCTCGGGACGCATCTGCCAGGAGAACATGCGGCCGTTGGAGTGGTTGAAATCGTCGATGGCGACGCTGGTGGTGTCGACCTTGGCGACCACGGCCATGCTGTGCCCGTCGAACCGGAACGCCTGGTGGAAGCCGCCGTCGGTGTCCTTCTTGTCGTCGAAGTCGATCAGCAGGTGATCGTCGTAGGCGATCGGTATGAACTTGAAGTGGCGCAGGTCGTGCAGGTTGTCGCGTGAGTGGGAGTACGCGGCCTTGTTGCTCAGCTGCTTCTGTGTCCACTTGCCGTTGCGGTACTCGCTCCAGCCCATCTTGACCTCGAAGTATTCGCGCGGACGGGCGGCGTCGGTCGACATGTTCGACATGTTCTGAAACGACGTGCCGCCGATCAGTGGCGCGGGCTTGGTCTTCTTGATGATGTGCGGGAAGCATGCGATCAGCCGTCCATTCCACACTGCCGGAATCAGGAAGCTGCCGTTCTCCAGCACGGTCTGCCCGTCAAGGCTTTCGGCATCGTAGCTGGGCACGTCCACTTCCATGCGCTGCCACGGGTACCAGTTCAGCTCGTCCAGCGCGCAGTAGCGGTAGTGGAAGGTGTAGGGCGCGTTGCGGCTGCGACCGAACACATGCAGGCGCGCGCCCTGTTCCCAGTGGCTGGGGTCGGCGCGCCAGCCCTGGATGTACAGGCCGACGACTTCCAGGTTGGCCACCTCATCGACCTTGAACAGGTAGCTTTTCAGCGCGTCCTCGACGTTCTGCGTGGTGGTGTCCTTCTGCAGCAGCTCGGATTCCAGTTCCTTGTAGAATGGGCTCTTGTCGTCGCGCAGCTGCGACGCGATCCAGTTTTCCGGGTAGAGGAACACCTTGCGGTTGGCTTCCCACACGCGGTATCTCTGCATCCAATCCCAGCGCTTGCGGTCGAGGCGTCCTGAGGCACGCCGATCGGCGTGCCGCTGCTGCCTTTGCGGACCTCCAGCCCCAGCAGGCAACGTTGCACGAAGAGCTGCACCGAGGAGATGGCCTGTTTGATGCGCGAGGTCTCGAAGCAGGGATCCATCTGCACGTCGATGAGGAAGTACTCGAACAGGCTGTCGGCGTCGACGACGCCCCAGTGACCTAGTTCGGGTTGCACCAGCAGGTAGCTGATCAGGGCCTGTTTCTGGTTTTCCCGCAACTGGTCGTTGAGAGGCTTGACGACCTGCTCCCAGTCCTCCTGGCTAAAGGGCGCGCGCGCCGTGTGTGAATATCCTGGGCGATCTGCCATGGCAGGTGTGGAAACTTGGAGGTCGGTTTCGGCCCAATCGAACAGCTGGTCGATATCGACACCGATGCGCTTTTTCACGTCCAGGGCCTGCTCCAGTTTCACCAGGTTGATCTCGTTGCGGAAGTCCTCCGGCCGGTCCAGGTTGAAGTGCTCCGTGGCGATAAGCTTGACGATATCCTCCGGTTTCCAGAGGGTGGT
The DNA here is from genome assembly GCA_963821885.1 of uncultured Gammaproteobacteria bacterium. GTDB lineage: Bacteria > Pseudomonadota > Gammaproteobacteria > Xanthomonadales > Rhodanobacteraceae > Oleiagrimonas. Next base: position 223,911 of record CAWGFN010000005.1, read on the forward strand.
ATCGGCGGAATTGTGGGTGCGGGTGCCGGTTTGCGGGGTTCGCGGCCCACTGGAACAGGTTGAGCAAACTGGTCTCGGTCTGCGGCAGGCGCGTCGCGCAGGCCGGCGTAAGCTTGGGCGCAGCGGACGTGTTCCAGCGTGACGGCGTTGAAATCGAAGTCATCGAAATCGTCGCCATGTTTCTGCCAGATAGCTGACCTCGTCCGCACTCAGCTTGAAGCCGTTAATGAACAGCGCGGTCTTGGCAAGCTTCGCGAACACCTCCTCCGAGTCCGACCCTGCGCGGAGTAATCGGGCAGCAGCGCCGACGCCGGAATCGCCGCTCGCGGCGAGGTTGAGGTTTTCCAGTGCAGAGCGTCGGCGGGACGCTTGTCGACTTCCACCCGTAAAGCTTGCCGCCCTTCAGCTTGAACGGCTCGGACGAAGCGGTGGCCCACACATCGGACGGGTCTTCCTGATGGTGGGGAAACGCGATCGATTGTCCATCGAGCGGATAGCTCGGCCGTGGGTCTCACCCATGGCAATGAGGGTGTACTCCCCGTCTGCCGGCGGAATCAGGTAGCCCTTCCAGCCGGTCGCCGTTCCGCCCGCTTGGCCTTGATCTGTTCCAGCGCGGTGATGGCGGGCGTGTTGCTCCGCGCCCACTTTCAAGACGTCCGACAGCAGCACGTCGGTAACGTCGGTGGGCAAACCCGCCGAGCCCGACAGAGTCTCCACGATCAGGCGATGCGCCAGCCAGCGGCGCAGGAACGGCAGAAACTGCTGCAGGAAATAGAGGCGCTTGGCGGGTGCGGTGTCGGGATCAGGTTGATTGGGATCCTGCTGCTCGGGCTGGAACATCACGTCACCCGCCAACAACACGTCTTTGGCGGTGGCTCAGGTCGGAGAAGACGCCAAAGAGCACATCGTCGAAGACACCCCCGGGCTGTTTGCCGAGCCGATCGACGGCCTCCCCCCATTTCGGGGCTGGCTGGAACAGTCCCTTGGCTAGGGCCTGTACCTCCCCGGTCAGGATACCCGTGACCTGGACCGCCGCCGGAGGGGTCGCGTCGGGTTTGTTGATCGTAGCGCAGCTTGTTGGCCAAGCTCGTCGGGTATCGTGAGGGTCAGGTTCGCCGGGGCATCGGTGGTGTACACACTCGTGCCTTCGAGCAACCCGATATGCATCCACGACGGATTGCTCGAACAGCAGGCCGGCCTTGGCGCTGCACCAGCTCGGTCGGTGGCTTGCTCGCTCTCGTCATCCTTCAGGTCCCGGTGCTCGGTATCGATGGCACCGAGGCCGTCGTAGAGCAACTTGGTGGTCTGGAGGATGCTTCGCTTCGAGCGGGGCCAGCGGCCGCAGCGGATCGTCCTGGTTGCGGACGAGGTAATTGAGCTGGCGGAAGCTGAAGCCCGCATCCTCCATCCTGCCCCAGGTTTCGAACAGCGTCCAGCGTGTCGTACGGCGCTTGTGAACGGCTCTCCGAACAGGTCCAATGACGACGCCGCCAAGTCCGAAACCTTTACGTGCAAGGTCTTCGCCAGCAGGGTGTGGCGGTAAAGCGCCGAGACGTTCGCCAGCGTTGAGCGCGTCGCCCAGGCCGCGCAGCGTCATGATGGCCGTGATGTCCTCGGCCTTCACCCTCAGGGCAGCCAACAGCACCGGCAGGTGCTCGCTAATCTTTTCCTCTTTGGTCAGGTAGTTGCCGTCGGCATCCGCCTGAAATACCTTGTCGATCCCCAGCAGGTTGTGGGTCAGGAACAGGCGGCGAGTAGAGCGACTTCTCGCCGGCGGTGCTGATCTCCGCCCAGAAGGTGAGCAGCTTGGCAGGGGCAGGCCCGTAAAGTCGAGCAGCTTGCGACACGGCCCCAACTGGTGCAGGCGCGCGGTGTCGATGGGCCATGCGCTGGCATCGACGGGATCGGGACAGATCCATTCGCCCGAGCAGTCGCATGCGGCATTCGCGCTGTCGCCGGCCTCGGCGCTGCAGTCGTCCTGGAAAGCGGTGAAATCGGTGAAATGGCAGGGCGTGCTGCCGCTACCGGAACCGGCGCCTCCGGCCACGTCGCTGCCGGTGGCGAAGTCGATCCGGTCAGCGCCTTGTCCAGTTCGTCGATGCTCCAGCCTAGGCGCCGCCAGAGGCGGATGAAGCGCTGCATGCGATCGTATTCGTCGTCCACCAGTGCGCTGCCGTCAGGTGCACAAGGCGCACCTTGTCCAGATCGCAGGTGTCGCGCGCGGGCGTCCAGCGGATCGGCGTCTTGTAATCCGGGCCGACCAGCACGCCGCGCGCGTGATCATCGCCAACGTCGACGCGGTGGCGCTCTCGGCGACGCGCAGCCAGTGGTCGCCATGGTGCCGAGAACGGCTTGCCGGTCGGGTCCAGCACGCGGCCGGTCATGTCGACATGAGCCAGCAGCTTCTTGCCGTCCGGGGCGGTGATGCGGCCATCGTCGAGCAGGCTGCCGACCAGGGTGTTGTGGTTGTCCTGGGTGTAGAGGTTGCCGCTGACCGGAAGCCGCGGCGCCTCACCGGCGTCGAGCACGATCAGCTTGCCGATGCGTTCGAAATAGCAGTGCACCCATTTCTCCAGGTCCTTGCTCTCGTCGCAGAAGGCGCTGGCGGGCGGCGCGTGGCAGGGATCGGGATGCAGCAGGGCGTCCAGCAGCGGGACGATGTGCTGGGTCTTGGTCAGGAAGGCGACCAGTTTGGCGTAGCGCTTGGTCGGCGATGCGGCCGAGGTGTCGACCAGGGTCATCAGGAAGCGGTAGCTGAAACGGATGCTTTCCAGCAGGGTCAGGGCCTTGCCCTGCGGGAAGTCCGGATTGATGAAGCGGGTCTTCAGCAGGTCGATCAGGTCGGTATAGGCGAGGCCGGTGCGCGGCAGGAACTGCTTCTTGACGAAGGTCAGCCCCCTTTGCGCGGCCTCGTCGATGCTGAGCATGTCGGCATCGGTGTCGTAGCCGTAGTAGGCGGATACGGGGCGCACGCCGATCTTCTGGCGGTAGGTGTCCTCGCTGACGCTCGTGCCGGAGGTGATCTCGAAGTAGTGCCGGGGCCAGAACGCCTCGCGCGTCAGGATGATGTATTCCTCCTGGGTCATGCCCAGGGCTTCGGCGTCCACGGCGCGGTTCAGCAGGGTGTCGTGCTGGGTCTGCAGATCGGCTCTCTGGCTGTTTGTCAGGCTGGCCGAGTCGGTGGCGCACTCGTGCGCGGTGCGGAAGGTGTCTTGCAGTTCCTCGCGGCTGCTGCCGAGGTAGTCGAGGAAGATGCGCGTGGTGTCGATCGGCTGGTGGTAGGGCAGCGTGAACGGATACACCGCGTTCTTGAGGATGCAGTACGCCTCCTCGTTGACGTGCTGCGGCTGGGCCAGCAGTTCGCCGGTGGTCTCGCCCTCGACGTTGAACACATCCAGGGTCGCCTGGCGCGGCTCGTGGGTGTCGGCGGTGTATTCGCCCAGGTGCACCACGAAGCTTTCCATGACCTCGTTGACCAGGTCGATGTAGGGCAGCACCGTGAAGGCGTTTTCGCAGGTCAGCTCCAGGCAGCCCAGGTCCGGTCGGCGTCGGAACAGCACTTCCAGTGGCGTGTCGCTGATGTCCTTGGGGTCGGTCTTCTGCTGGCCGGGCTCTAGGTTGTTGTTGCGCAGGTAGTTCAGCAGCTCGACGAAATACGACGCCGGGCTGTAGACCGACAGGCACTCGTCGCATTCGCACAGGTCGTTGCTGCCGAACAGCGCGTCCAGGTTCAGCGGCGAGCTGTCGGTCTGCTTGCGGTATTTGTGCTGGAAGGATTCGATGCGCTGTGCGCGCGTGCTATTGCCGTCGATGACCGCCAGACCGGTGCCGCGCGTGGTCTCGCGCATGGACATCAGGGCGTGCTCGTTGCGGATGCGCACGTTGAGCGCCTGGGCGTGCACGTGGCGCGCATTGGCCTCGCCGCCCAGGGTTTCGGCGTAGGCCTGCGTGAAGGTGGTCTCGGGCATGTCCGAGACCTGCAGGGCCGAGGTCAGGCCGGCCTTCATCATGGCCGGCACCACCTCCGGAGTCGGGCTCAGCGCCTGCACGCGCTGCAGCGTCTTGAGCTGGCCGACCACCTCGCCGCGCACCTCCTCGGGTACGCCGCGGAACGCGTAGGGATGCTCGAGCAGGGTGTAGACCGAGGACGTGCGGATGTCGAGGTCGCCGGTATTGCCCAGCACGCGCGCGACGTTGGCGCGGACGGCGTCGTTGTCGATCGGCAATTCGTGCGCGTTGGCCATGCGTTCGAGCACCGCGCTGGTTTCCAGGTGGAACAGCCGGGTGTTGAGTTCGACGGCGAAGTTGCGCTTCTTCTCCGCGGCCGTGGCGCCGGCGATCATATCGGGCACGCTCTTCGCGTCGACCAATTTTTCCAGCTTGCCGACGTCGTAATGGAGCGCCACGTCGCGCAGGCTGGATACTTTCTTGTCGGCACTCAGCGTCTTGACCAGGTGCAGGTTGTCACCGCTCCAGTCGGCCAGGCCGTGGGCGAGGTCGAGCTTGGCGAGAGTCGCGGGCTGCAGTTCGCCCTGGAGTCCAGTTCGGGCCGAAATCCAGTTACCAGCGGCTTGAGTCAGCGCCACGGTGACTCGATTCTTATCCGACTTCTTGGGAATGAACGAGTTGAGTGTAGCGATACGACGCTTGATATCGATGGAGGTGTTGTCGCGGTCCATGACGGAACCTCACGGTTTAGGAAGTGGAAGACACGACCAGTAGGGTCGACGTGAAGCTCTGGCCACGTGCTGTGTCTCTAGAGGTTGAATGTGTCGATCAGCCACCAGGCAATGCGATTCTGTTGCTTGTATTCAGGCAGCGAGTCGTTATGCGGAAGTACCGAGCTGATGGCTTCATCCGCCGCGGTCATGGCGTCCGCGCCTCGGCTTGACAGGCTCTCGCCGGTAGCCATCTCTACGCCGGTATCCAGAAGCTGTCCCCCGCCATAACCCAGCGAGAAGGCTTCCCCCACGGGTCCGGCATACATGGCGAGACCGGCTGCGGTATCGGCGGTAGCTTGAACTCGATCCAGGTTGTTTGTTGCTGTAGCTAGTCGGTAACTTGACTCTGCGATGGCTACGGGGCCCGCGACTTCACCGACAACACCGAGGGCGCGTGCTCCACCTCTGGCACCTGAGCGTGCGATTCGTGTAAGTGTGGGCGCGGCTTCTTCGCTTGCTCGGGCCACGGTGCTGATCGCCGAGCGTGCCCGCGAGGCAAGTCGCCCTGCTTCCTCAGATTCTGCGAGTACGGCACTCCCGCCACGCGGGGTTGCCGCCTCGGAGGCTCGAGATACCTCGGTAGAAACTTCAGAGGTCGTGCTGGAAGCGCTGGCTGTGCTTTGCCCCGGAGTTGAAAGTTCTGGGACATCAGGCTCGATACCCTGTGAGCGCAAGCGCTCTGCCACTTGCTGTCCGGGATTGGGGCCTTCAGCTTCACTGACTTGATGCGCGAAGTTATGCCCGGATCCAACCGTGCCCGCATGTCCGCGCGTGAACATCAGGTTGCTCGTGGTCAGTGCTTCCTGAGGGGCCTGTGCGAGTTCATCGAATGTGTGATGGATTTGTATGTTGTCTAGCGAAATGCCGCTTTCTGCTGCCAACCTCCCAAAGCGCGTGCGCACTGATTGATACATGCGTCTTGCGTAGTTGATGGGTGTGCCGGAAGCACGGTTTGATCCAAGATTGCCCCCATTGTCGACAATTCTGCGGGCCAGTTCGGCTTGGAATGCGCTGACAACCTCACCGTAGTTATGAGCGTTGTATCTGCGCCCCAATACTTCAACGGCGGCGCGTTCCCAAAGAGCACCCACCCTGGGGTCATTGCCTATCAGTCCAGGGAGCGGTGGGGTCCCGTCCGTTCCATTGGGATCAGAGAGCATGATTGGATTACATCGGCAGTACCTATACAGACAGGTGCCATCCGCGATGCCGACCGAATCAGTACTGACCCATCGACATATCCATGAAGCGAAATATCGTGTCCGGTTGTAGGTAAATCCGGTTTCTTCATCTCGCTCTTTACCGGTATAGCGATAGCGTTTGGCAGCGGCCTTCAGACTTTTATCCTGGGCCTGATAGGACGTACTGCCATAGGGGTAGTACTCCTCGTAGGAGATAATCCTGCCTTTGTCATCCAGTTCCAGGCTGGCCGAATCCAGGTAATTGCTCAACTGATATCGCACAAGTCTGTCGGGTGATCCGTCATTGCCGACAGTGCGTGCTTCGACGAGAGCGATGCGTCTTTGATCGTCAATGACGTGCAAGGTCTGGCGTTCGAGCGTCACGGTCTGGTCGGACTTGTATTCGCGGTAGATTTCGAAGGCGCCGAGATAGATCCGCTCGTTGGATCGCGTGCCATCCGTACGCGTGGTGACCTTGCGCATGCGCTGACCGCTGGAGTCGTAGACGTACCAGGTGGCGCGCGCGACTGTAGCGGGTGGTGAAGAGCTGCTGACGGTCTGGCGCGTGGTGACGGCCAGCTGGTCGTTGTGGTCCCAGTCCATGCGCGTCAGGTGCGGCATGGCAGTCATATTGCCGTGGGCATCGTATGTGTAGTGCGCGCTGGTGCTGCCGGAGGCGGTGCCGCTGAGGCGGTTGCTCATCCTGTCGAGCTCATTCTGGCTGGCTTCGTTGTAGTTGTAGTCGCGTGTCCAGTTGCCGCTGGTGGCCTGGTGTATCAGCTGTTCGAAGTTGCCCACGGCATCGTAGTGATACAGCTCGATATAGTTGCGCATCGCTTGCCCATCGCCGGGTTGGACAAGCTGGCTACGTGGCGTGTCGTCCCAGCTGGTCTGCGGCGCCGAAGCCTGGCCGATGTGTTCGCGGCCGGCGGCCCGGATCAGGCGATAGATGGGGTCATAGCTGTAGTCATTGACTGGAGTGACGACCTGACCATTGAAATACAAATCCTGCTGGGCGGCATCGTTGATGCGAGTCAGGTTGCCAGACGGATCATAGGTATAGGCGAGGTCCTGCACCTTAGAGATGCCTGGCGCGCTTCCGGTGGTGCGCAGGCGAACCAGGTGATAGGTATCCGGATCGTAGCTGTAATTTGTGGTTGCACCGTTGCCATACGCGATCGACGTGCGCTGGCCCTTGGCATTGTAGTCGATGTTGGTCACCGCGTGCAGGTCGGCCGTGGCCGGATCGAGCAGGCCCGTGGGCGCCGCGTCACGACTGAGCCATGCGTCGACGCGCTGCAGGAGTTTGGCTTCGTTGTAGCCGGCACGAAGGATATTCAGCTTGGTACCGGACCGATCACTATGCGGTGCGACGACCTGCACGGGCCGGTTCATCGCGTCGAACCTCGTCGAGGAGGCAAAGATTTCCGCTTCTAGCGCCGGTGCGGGTGTGCTCGACCAGTCCGGGGTGAGTGAGTAGTCGGTCAGAAGTTGCCTGCGGCTGGCGAGAAGGTTGCCCTTGAAGTCGTACGCATCGTGGGTGGCAAGCCCAGCGCCATCGTGCAATTGAAATATGCGGCCGCGAAGATTGGCCGAGGCGCCTTGGCCTTCACCATAGACCGTCTTCTCGGTCAGCATTTCGTCCGGATCGACGCCTTGCACGTACAAATCGGTAGGACGATGCAGAGTGTCGTAGACAAGGCGCCGCTTATGACCACGGCTGTCCCAGGAGCGAATCGGCTTGCCCAGGATATTGGACAGTGTCCAGCGTTCGCCCGCTTCCATGCTGGCACGGTGGATGCGCGTGCCGAGCATGTCGTAGTCCTGGCGCATGACGACACGACCCAGCGCATCGATGACCGCACGCTGGTTGCCCTCGATGTCCAGTTCGGTGCGCGTGCGGTATTTGTCGGTATCGGCCGGCCCGTTGTCGGCGATGGCCAGGAACGGCCGGCCGAGCGTGTCGAAATACATCAGCGCGGGCGTGCCCGCGTGCGCGGCGGCCTTGTCGGCGGCGTCCTTGGCATCGGCGCCGAGGGTGCCGTCCGCGCGTTGCTGGTGCCAGGTGGGCAGGTAGTCGGCGTCGGGCAGGCGGTTGAACCAGGCGCCGACGTCCGGGTCGGTCTTTGGGTTGAGCAGAACCGTGTCGTTGACGTCGTGGGCCTGTTTCTTCCACGGGTCGAAAACCACCTTCTCGTAGCTGTGGTCGGGGTGCAGGGTGGCGATCGCGCGGCCAAGCGGATCGCGCAGAAGGGTGCTGCTGACGCCGTGCTGCTCGATGCCGAACTGCGGCGTGGCGCTGAAGAACGGTTCGTACTCGCGGACCGCCGCGCCCTTATTGTCGTAGACCTTGGTGCCGGTGCCGGCCCAGCGCGGATCCTGCACGGGCGCGGCGCTGTCGGAGGGATCGAGCGGCCGGGCTCGGCCTGGGCTCTTGGTCTGCGCCACCCGGCCGAAGCCGTCGGAGTACACGAAGCTCAGGTGCACCTTGCTGTCCGCGCCCGGCGCGAGGTCGCTGACGTGCGTCTCGCGCTGGATGGCGGCGGCGCAGACCGGCACGCGATCGAGGTCGTAGACGATGCGTGTGCTGGCGCTGCCCAGGTGCTGCACGGCCAGCGCGCGCGGGTTGGCGGCGTCGAAGAAGTCGGTGACTTCCTGCGCGGTGAGCTCGGCGGTGAAATCGTTGAAGTTGTCGCCTTCGACCGGGCCCGTGGCCTTGCCCATGACCGCCGTGCCGACGACCAGGCCCAGCGCGTCAAAGCGCGCTTCCCGACGGTTGCCATTGATGTCGGTGACGCGGTACGGCTGCAGTACGCGGTAGTCGTAGTCGACACGCGTGGTATTGCCCAGCGCGTCGCGGGTGGACACGACCAGCAGATCGTCGGCGTCGTACCCGGCGTGGCCGGGGTTGCCGAACGGATCGACGAAGCGGCGCGGCGTGAAGAAGTGGTTGCGCGCGTAGGCCAGCTCCACGTTGGCAGGATCGGCCGGCTCGGTCGGCGAGTAGAACAGGCGGCCCGAGGGAATCCACAGGCGACCGTCGTGCTCGAGGTCGCGGTAGCCGCCCTCCGGGCCGGTCAGCAGGCCGGTCAGCTCGGCGCGCGAGGCCTTGCTTTGGTACACGTCGAGCAGGCCCGGCGTGAAGGCCAGTTTGTACGACTCGCCGGGCAGCGCCATGGATTCCAGTTGGCCCAGCGGCAAAAGGCCGTTGAGGCTGTCGCGCCGGTACAGCGTGCGGACCTGTTCGATGACGCGTTTCTGCAGGCTGCCGTCGGGGGTTTGCTCGTAGGCGATCTCGGTCGCGGCATCCAGCGCGTTGCGCAGCTCATCGACCGTGAACACGCTGGCCGCGGGCGACAGGCCGGTGAGTTCGACCGTTATCGACTCGGCCGTCGCGCCGAGGCGATACCAGTCGTCGGCGTCGGGACGATGGATGAGGTGGTTCTCGCTGGCGGTGACCAGCGTGCGGGTCTGCCGCGCCTGGTCGGCGGGATCGAGATCGGGATCGGGCTGGCGTCGGCCGTAACCGACCGCCGCCGAGCGGGTCACGTGGCCGAAGGCGTCCACCTCCAGGGTCAACGCATGCTGGATGCGCGGGTCGTCCACGTGGCGTTCGTAGTGGTAGCTCAGGCTCTGGTCCGCATGGCGCAGGAAGGCGCCATGGTGGTTGGCGCCGCGGGGCTGCAGGCGGCGCAGGCCGTAGCTGTGCTGACTGATGCCGTAGGGCTTGTCGGCCTCGGCGGTGCCATCCTCGGCGTAGACCTCCTGGCGCAGCAGGCTGCCCTTCAGGGCGCGGCAGGCCTCGCGCATCTCGGCCGCGGACAGGTCGCCGTCGGGCAGCGCGGCATCGGGCAGGAACACCGCAGCGGGATCGCCGAGGAAGTATTCGCGGTGGTCCGGATCGCGGAACCAGGCCTCCAGGCGCGCGCGCTCCAGGAAGGCGCCGGTGTGGAACCAGCTGCGCGTGACCACCGGCGGCAGGTCGAAAGTGTCGCTGGCCGATGCATCCACGCTTTCCGTGTCGCGCTGCTCGACGAAGGCGAAGCCGCGGAATTCGCGCTCGACTCCGTCGTAGTAGCCGTGGCGGTAGCGATACGTGGTGACCAGCGTGGTGTCCGAGACGAGGTCGCGGCGCTCGACGCGGGCGATGACGTGCACGGGGAACGGCAGGCGCGTGGCCCAGGCGCGCCCCGCGGCGCGGTCCTCGAGGTAGAACCGGGTCGAGGCGGCGTAGTCGATGCGGGTCTGCGCGCCCATGTGGTTGTCGGTGGATGCCAGCAGGTGCGGCTTGATGCCGCCCATGAGGTCGATGTAGCGCATCGGCCGGCGGGTCGCGCCGGGCAGCGGCGTGGACCAGACCAGGCAGGCCGTGCCGTTGCCCAGCAGGTCGACCACGTCGACGTCGCTCAGCTGATCCACCGGCGGGTAGTGCGTCAGTGCGCGGACATCACTCCAGGCATTGCCGGCCCGGTTGAAATACAGCCGGATCTCGTCGTCGCCCAGGTACACGATGTCGCTGGTACCCGAGCCGTCGATGTCGGCCAGGCGTACCCGGCGCGGGTCGAACCGGTCGCCGGCGTCCAGGACGGGTGCGTTGCCCATCGCCACCTTGGCGCCGAAGCGGCCGTAGCCGAGGTTGGGCCAGTAGCAGATGTCGCCGTTGCGCACGCGCACGATGTCGCTGAGGCCGTCGGCCGACATGTCGGCGAGGAAGATCGACTGGGTGGGGTCGGAGAACACCAGGCGCGGACCTTCCTCCTCGTCGCTCGCTTGCGTCGTGCGCTGCTCCGGGCCAAAGCCCTCGCGCGCCAGCGAGGCGTACCAGCTGAACACGTGGTCCTGCGAGATCAGCACATCGGGGAAGCCGTCGCCGGTGAGGTCGACGAAGCGCAGGTCCGGATCGCGCCAGGCGATGTTGGGCACGGAGCGGAAGGGACGGAAGCCTTCCCACGCGCCGTCCCGGGTGCGCGCATGGAATCCGGCCAGCAGCGGCGCGTACTGCACCAGCTCGACCTGGCCGTCGCCGTCCAGGTCCATCACCTGTTGCACGGCACCGACCGGTTGCGCAATGGCCGGTACGGTGGCCACGGCTTCCGCCGGCGCGAACGTGCCGCTGCCGAGGTTGCGCATGTAGTACCAGGCGTGCTCGTGCTCGGCCAGCACGCCGCGAAGACCCTCGCCATCCAGGTCGACCCAACGGTACGCGCGATCATCCACGCCCGTCGGCAGGCTGGCCACGCTGCCGGGGTCGATGTCATGCACGGTTTCATCGAGCTGCGCGCGGGTGTATTCCAGGCTCAGAGGCGGCAGCGAGCGTTTTAGGTACGTGCCATCGTCCTGGCGCAGATATCCGCACTGCATGACGCCCGTCACGAACGAGGCCTCGGGACGCTCGTCGTACTGCAGTTCGGTGGACTTGACCAGGCACGGTAGCGTGCCCAGCGCATCGGGAAAGCGGTGGAACACCAGGAAGCGACGGCACAGGCGATAGGTGCGCACGTCGAAACTTGCACGGTGTTGCGAGAAGGGATCACTTCGCAGCGGCCACGTTCGGACTTCGTCGGGCGTGGGCTGGTCGACGTCGTGCTCGCCGTAGTCGAGCACGATCTCGAACATCCAGTCGGTCAGTGCCGTCGGATCGGTGGCCTTCCACTGGTTGTCGCGGTTGGGTGCGCGGTTGCCGTAGCGGATGCGCTTGAGATAGCGCTGCGCGAAGTGCCCGGCGGCCAGGCGATTGCGTTCCTGCGGTGCGGCGGGATCGATGTTGCTGGCGTCCTCGGCCTTGTATTCGAAGACCACCGCGCTGCCCTTGTCGTCGTAGTGCGCGCGAATCAGCCATTCGAATACACGCGTCGGATCGTGCGGATCGCAGATACGCGAAGCGGCATCGGTGCCGTACAGGGTGGTGCGGTTGTCGCCGCTCAGGGTGCGCCAGTGCACTTCGCCGGTGGCGATGCGGGTCCAGCGCTCGATGCGGCGGAAGGCACTTTCGATGCGTGGCCGGTAGCGCCGGACCCGGTGGCCATCGCGCTCGTCTTCGTGGATGACCAGCTGCCCTGCCCCGTCGCGTACCCAGGTTTCACCGGGCTCGCGATGAAAGCCGGGATGGGATGCCAGCCAGCTGCCGTCCGGGTCCTCGCGATACAGCGGCACCAGGTCCTCGGCGCCGGACAGCAGGAAGACGTCGGAGTCCTCGGCGTCCCGGTATTGCGGAAGTCGTTTCTGGGTCTTGCGACGGATCGAGGCGGTGGACAGGCTCCAGCCGAGGCCGAACGGGCCGTTGCCGTTGCCGGAGTCGTACTGCAGCGCCAGCTCGGGCGCCAGGCGCGAGAAGCCCGGGCTGATGGCGATGGGCACGGCCATCGACGCCGTGCCGGTGACCGGGTTGGCGTTGAAGCGTTCGCCGATGCCGTGGATGGCGCCGCCACCCTTGGGCAGGGTGACTTCCGGTGCCGAAACCGCGAAAGGCGTGTCCTTGGGCTGCTGCGAATCCATGTGAACGCTCTCACTGGAACCTTTGGACGTCCAAATGACATCAAAGGCATGTTCGTCTGCAGTGATCGAGGCGTCGGTGCTGCGGGGTGGCTGTGTCTGGCTGTGGGTACCGTTCGTGACGTGCAGCGGTGGCGAATCCGTTTCTCCGTGCTGTTGGCACGTTCCGCTGTCGTGATCGAGCGAGACCCGGTAATGCGATATCCGGCGCGCGGTGGATCACCATCCTTGGATCGCATCCTAGGCCTGTGGATTCGGAAAAAATATTTGCACTAAGACGTAAGCGCAGTGCTTGCGGGATGTAGGGGTGCGATTACACGGATGTGGTCCGCAACTTACGCGGCACCCCTGAAACCCGCGCCAGCACGAGCGCGGCGTGCGTGGCGCAAGGCGTCGCCAGTGAGGATGGCCAGGGCCAGCCAGATGATGCCGAAGCCGACCCAGTGCGCGGGCGGCATCGGTTCATGGTTGATCGCCACGGCGATGATGAACTGCAGCGACGGCGCCAGGTACTGCATCATGCCGACGATGCTCAACGGCAGGCGGCGCGCGGCGGCGGCGAAGAAGGTCAGCGGCGCGGCGGTGACGATGCCGGTGGAGGCCATCCACAGCATGCTGCGCACGCCGTCATGGGTGAAGTGGGTCTGGCCGCGGGCGTGCAGCCAGGCCAGCGCGGCGATGGCGAAGGGTGCCAGCAGCAGCGTCTCGATGCCGAGGCTGGCCACGGCGCCGGTGTGGCGGCCGGCGTAGCTCTTGGCCAGGCCGTAGAGGCCGAAGCTGATGGCCAGTCCCAGCGCCACCCACGGCAACTGGCCGTCGCTGATGCCGATCACCAGCACCGCGACCAGGCCGATGCCCATCGCCGCCCACTGCAGCGGACGCAGGCGCTCCTTGAGGATCAGCACGCCCAGGCCCACGGTCAGGATCGGGTTGGTGAAGTAGCCCAGCGAGGCCTGTTGCACCAGGCGATGGTTGGCGGCGTAGACGTAGATCAGCCAGTTGATGCCGATCAGCGCCGCGGCGGCGGCCAGGAAGCCCAGGCGACGCGGGTTGCGCAAGGTCTCGATGGCGGGCCCCAGTCCGCCGGTGAACAGCAGGATGGTCACGCAGATCAGCAGCGTCCACAGCGTGCGGTTGCCGACGATCTCCAGGTCCGAGGCGAACGCCAGCTGCTGGAAGAACAGCGGCAGCACGCCCCAGATGCCGTAGCAGGCGAGGCCGAACAGCAGGCCGCTGCGCATCGATGCCTGGGAATGGGATGCGGAATGGATCTTGGACACGGACGATACCTGGTCGAACTCGGGGTGGGGGGCGGGCGGTGCATGCCCGGGAGTGCGGTCGAAGGCCGGGCGCGGGCATTCCGGCGACCCTTCCATGATGCGTTCGACACGGCCCCAGCACCACTGAAAGTTGCGCGTGACCGACTTGAATCCCATTCACATCGGGTGTCGCGTTGTCCGGCAACGAAAACGGCCGCCCGCGGCGGCCGTCTCCGGATCGTGCGTGGCGAATGGCTCAGTCGTGGTCGAGGAACGAGCGCAGCTGCTCCGAGCGGCTCGGATGGCGCAGCTTGCGCAGGGCCTTGGCCTCGATCTGGCGGATGCGCTCGCGGGTGACGTCGAACTGCTTGCCGACCTCTTCCAGCGTGTGGTCGGTGTTCATGTCGATGCCGAAGCGCATGCGCAGCACCTTGGCCTCGCGCGGCGTCAGGCCGGCGAGGATGTCGCGCACGTTCTCGATCAGGCCGGTCGCGGTCGCCGCGTCGACCGGCAGGTCGACGTTGACGTCCTCGATGAAGTCGCCCAGATGCGAATCCTCGTCGTCGCCGATCGGCGTCTCCATGGAGATCGGCTCCTTGGCGATCTTGAGCACCTTGCGGACCTTGTCCTCGGGCATCTCCATGACCTTGGCCAGCTCTTCCGGCGTCGGCTCGCGGCCGAACTGCTGCAGCATCTGGCGGCTGATGCGGTTGAGCTTGTTGATGGTCTCGATCATGTGCACCGGGATGCGGATGGTGCGCGCCTGGTCGGCGATCGAGCGGGTGATCGCCTGGCGGATCCACCAGGTGGCGTAGGTCGAGAACTTGTAGCCGCGGCGGTATTCGAACTTGTCCACCGCCTTCATCAGGCCGATGTTGCCCTCCTGGATAAGGTCCAGGAACTGCAGGCCGCGGTTGGTGTACTTCTTGGCGATGGAGATCACCAGGCGCAGGTTGGCCTCGACCATCTCCTTCTTGGCGCGGCGGGCCTTGGCCTCGCCGATCGACATGGCGCGGTTGATTTCCTTGATGTCGGCCAGCGGCAGGTACAGCGTGGCGGCGATGTCGGCCAGCTTCTGCTGCTCGGTGTCGATCTCCTCAAGGTGCTTCTTCAACGCCGGCACCCACTTCTGGCGCTTGCGCGCGAGCTCGGCGCCCCATTCGACGCGGCCCTCGTTCTCCGGGAAGATCTTCAGGAACTCGCTGCGCGGCATCCGGCACTGCTTGACCATGATGTGCATCAGCTTGCGCTCGTGGCGGCGGATGGTGTTGACCACCTCGCGCATCTTGCGCACGAAGCCGTCGATCAGCACCGACGGCAGCTTCAGGGCCAGGAAGGCCTCGGCCATCTGGTCGCGGACCTTGGCGACCTTGCGGTCCTGCAGCTCGTACTTGGCGGCGGCGCGCTGGAACTTCGCGTACAGCGTGCGCAGTTCGTCGATGCGGCGCTCGACCTCTTCCGGATCGGGACCGGTGTTGGTGTTCTTCTTCTCGTCCTCGTCGTCGTCATCGTCGTCGGAATCGTCATCCGAGTCGTTGTCGCCCGAGTCGTCGTCGTTCTTGCTGTTGTTGCTGGCGCTGTCGTCGTTGTCCTTGCTGTTGTTGTTGCTCATGACGTCGTTGGGATCCTCGACGTCGTTGAAGCCGGCAAGGATCTCGGACAGGCGCTTCTTGCCGTCCTTGTGCAGATCGTATTCCTCGATCAGCAGCTGGATGGCCCACGGGAAGCTGGCCAGCGCGGTCTGGACCTGAAGCAGGCCTTCCTCGATGCGCTTGGCGATGGCGATCTCGCCCTCGCGGGTGAGCAGCTCGACCGTACCCATCTCGCGCATGTACATGCGCACGGGATCGGTGGTGCGACCGACTTCCGCGTTGGCGGCCGAGAACAGCGCCACGGCCTCCTCGGCCGCGGTGTCATCGTCGTTGCCGGTGGCGGCATCGGGGTTGATCATGTCGCTGTCGGGCGCCGACTCATGGACCTCGATGCCCATGCCGTTGATCATCGAGATGATGTCCTCGATCTGCTCCGAATCGACGACGTCGTCGGGCAGGTGATCATTGACCTCGGCATAAGTCAGGTAGCCCTGTTCACGACCCTTCGTGATGAGCTGCTTGATCTCCGACTGCTGCTGGTGCGACTTGTTGTTTTCCATGGATGAAACCGCGGGACCCGGAACCGTTCAGTATACCAGATGGCGACTTTTTAGCCAGCATTCAAGCGCGATGAATATGTTGTGGGGCATAGCAAAAAGCATGCCCGACAAGGGCTTGCGGCGCGCATGGCGTGGAGGTCGGGCCGGCGGGGCCGGTCTCACCGCGCCTCCAGCCAGAAGGTCACGGGCCCGTCATTGATGAGCCTGACCTTCATATGGGCGCCAAAGCGCCCGGTTTCCACCCCCGGATGCGTCTCGCGGGCGCGTTCGACCAGGCGGTCGAACCAGCGGCGGGCGTGTTCCGGGCTGGCCGCGGTGCTGAAACCCGGACGCGTGCCCTTGCGGGTGTCGGCGGCCAGGGTGAACTGGCTGACCAGCAGCAGGCCGCCACCGGTATCGCTCAGCGAGCGGTTCATGCGGCCCTCGGCGTCGGCGAACACGCGGTAGCCCAGCAGGCGCTCGAGCATCCGCGCGACCTGCGGCTCGCCGTCGGCGGGCTCCACCGCGACCAGGGCCAGCAGGCCGGGGCCGATGGCGCCGACGACCGCGTCGTCGACATCCACGCGGGCTTCGGTGACACGCTGGATCAGGGCAATCATGGGAATCGGGAATCGGAATCGGGAATGGGAAGAGCGTAGAGCAAGCCACGTCGCCAACGGAAGGATAACGATGGCGACCCCATTCCCCATTCCCGGCTCTTCGCTACACTTCGCCGATGCGTCCCGACGTCGCCATCATCTACCTCCTGCTGCGCCTGCTGGCGTTGCTGCCGCTGCGCCTGCTGCATGCGATCGGCGCCGCCCTTGGCGGGCTGATGAACCTGCCGGGTTCCGGCGCCCGGCACATCGCGCGGGTCAACATGGCCATCGCGCACCCGCAACTGGCGCCGGACGAGCAGCATCGGCTGGCGGCGCGGTGCCTGCGCGAGCATGGCCGCTCGATCCTGGAGATGGCCAGCGTGTGGGGCGGCGGCGCGCGGCGCGCGCTGCGCCGCGTGCGCGAGGTGCGCGGCGAGGAGCATTTCAAGGCGGCGCTGGCGTCCGGCAAGGGCCTGATCATCGCCGCGCCGCACCTGGGCTGCTGGGAGCTGCTCAACTACTGGCTGTGCAGCCGCACCGCCATGGCCATCCTTTACCGGCCGCCGCGCATCGGCGCGCTGGAAGCCCTGTTGCGCAGGGTGCGCGGCGACCTGGCGCCGGAGCAGGTGCGGGCCGAGGGCGCCGGCGTGCGCACGCTGTTCAAGCGCCTGGCCGCGGGCGGCACGGTCGGCATCCTGCCGGACCAGAAGCCGCGTCAGGGCGAGGGTCGCTTCGCGCCGTTCTTCGGGCGCAAGGCGCTGACCATGGTGCTGCTGCCGCGCCTGGCCGCGCGCACGGGGGCCACCGTGCTGTACGCCTTCGCCGAGCGCCTGCCGCGCGGCGAAGGCTATCGCATCCACCTGGTCCCGGCGCCCGAGGGCCTGGACGCCGCCGATCCCGATCGCGCCTGCGCGGCCCTGAACACGGGCGTTGAGCGCTGCGTGGATCGCGCGTTCACGCAGTACCAGTGGACCTACCGGCGCTACACGCCGCCGGCGCCGGGCGAGGTCAATCCCTACCTGGGTTGAGCGCTCAGGACCGGTCGCGTTCGATGCGGCGCAGGAACACCTGCATTTCCTTCTGTGCCTGCGTGTCGCCGCGCTGGCCGGCGACGGTGATGCCTTCGCGCCAGGCGGTCGCGGCCGCGGCATGATCGCCGGTGGCCTGGCAAGCCTTGCCCAGCAGCTTCCAGGCCGCCGAATATCCGGGGTCGAATCCCAGTGCCGCGCGCAGTTCGGTGCAGGCTTCGGCCGGCCGCCCGGCCTCCAGCAGGGCACTGCCGAGGCCGAAACGCAGCAGGGCGCCGTCGCGGGGGCCGCCGACCTGGCGCCTGAGGCTGTCGATGCGTTCGTCCATCAGCGCACCGTGCGGTAGCGCCAGTAGTCGGGCGAGGGCAGCAGGCGGGTCGGTTGCTGCGGTTCGGGTGGGGTCTCGCCATCGCGGATCGCCGCCAGCGTGCTGGCCTTCCACACCACCAGCCAGTCGCCGCGGAACGGCTGCACCAGGACCGCGTAGCGCAGGTCCACGGGGCGCAGTTCGCGGCTGCCCGGATAGGTCGCGATCAGGCCGTCCGGATGCCGGCGGGCGAAGGCCTCGATGCCCGGCGTGCCGTGCAGCTGCCGCACCGGCTCGCGCAGGCGCGCGCGAAACGTGTACTGGCCTTCCGGATAGCCGACGCTGGCCAGCATCCGGCCCTCGTCGCTGGCCTGGGCGAAAAGCGCGCTGGCCTGGTTGAGGTCGTAGGGCATCCACAGGGTCAGCGTGAACAGGGTGTTGAAGGCGAAGGCGCCGACCAGGCCACCCACCGCGATGCGGCGCATCTCGCCGCGGCCGCGCATCAGCAGCAGGATGCCCAGCAGCAGGTAGACGATGCCGAAATAGCGGCTGTAGGTGGCCAGGTCCACCGCCCAGTGGCTGGCGAAGGCGCCGTGCCCGGCAAGGGACGGCAGGACCAGCAGGAAGACGCCGAAGACGAAGCCGCCCAGCGCCAGCGGCCAGCCGCCCAGCCAGGGGGTGGTGGCCAGTCGTGGATGCCGCTCGCGCAGCACCGCGACCGCCGCGGCCAGCAGCATCACCATGCCGCCGAATTCGGGCAGCGGGTAGTACAGCTGCTTGCCGCTGATCAGCGAGAACACCAGCAGTACCGGCACCAGCCAGGCCAGCAGGAAGCGCAGGCCCGGCTCCAGCGGCCGGCGCAGCCGGGCCACGGCCACCCAGGCGCGCGGCCATGCCGCGAACGGGAACAGCAGGACCGGCAGCCACTGCAGGTACCACCACAGCGGGTGGGCGTGGGCGAAGGAGTCGACCACCCGTCCGCCGGTCTGCTTGAACAGCAGCTTGTCCATGTAGGCCTGTCCGCCCAGGTGGATGGCCGGCAGCAGCCATGCCGCCAGCAACGCCAGGCCGCCCAGCACGGCCAGCGTGCCGAAGCCGTACCAGCGGGCCTTGTCGCGCCGCGCGACCTCGCTCCACAGCGGACCCAGCAACCACGGGAAGGCCACGTGCAACAGCATCACCGGCCCCTTGGTCAGCAAGCCGGCGCCGATCCACAGGCCGAACAGCCACCAGCGCGGCGTCTGGCGCCGCACGGTCGGCGTCAGGCTGAGCAGCGCCGACAGCACGCACACGGCCAGCAGCACCTCGTACATGATCTGCAGGCTGAACAGGAAGGCGTACGCCAGCGCGGCCAGCATCCACGGCGTGGCGCGGGCCACCCACGGGCGGTCCGGAAACAGGCGGCGGGCGAGGGTCGCGGCCAGCACCAGTTCCACGGCGCCGAAGGCCACTTCCAGCACCCGAGGCCAGACGTCGCCGACGCCGAACACGGCCCAGCCGGCATGGATCAGCCAGTACAGCAGCGGCACCTTGTGGCTGTAGGGCGCGCCATTGAAGTACGGCACGATCCAGTGGTGCCCGCTCCACATCTCCCAGGCCACCGCCAGGGTGCGCGTGGAGTACATCGGCATCGGCCCGTGGGCGAAGATCGCCAGCAGCGCCAGCGCCAGCCACAGCGGCAGCCAGGGCCACAGGGCGCGCAGGTGTTCGGAACGGGAGTAGTGCCTGGGTCGCATGGGCGCGATGTCCTGAGGTGGCGGGCGCTCAGCGGCCCCAGTAGCCGATGCGGCGACGGATCTTCAGCTTGCGCCAGAAGTTGCCCGGCTTGCGTCGACGGTTGCGGCCGCCGGCGGCGATGAAGGCCTCCACCGCGTCCAGCACGCGCTCGCTGGAGCGCCCGTCGTGGTACGGATGGATCGCCTGGCCGTAGTCGCGGATGGCGGCCATCAGCTGCGGCGGACGCGACAGCGCGCGCTCGATCGCCGGTTCGAAGTCCGCGGCGTCGTGGATGTCGATCAGCTGCGGTCCCGGGCGCCGGTTGTTGAAGGTCACCACCGGCTTGCCGGTCAGCAGGAATTCGTTGAGCGCCGAGGAGGTGTCCGAGCACATCAGGTCGGCCTCGGGGAACAGCTCGAGGATGTTGTCGTTGGTGGCGAAGCGCAGGTGGTCGTTCTCCAGCGCCTTGTAGCGCGCCACCGTCTCGGCGTTCATTTTCGGATGGAAGGTGACGATCCAGCGCCAGCGGCCATCGCGCGACAGGCGCCTGACCTCCTCGTACAGCGTCTCGGCGGCGCTCCACGACGGCGAGAAGGTGGAGTGATACAGGATCACCGGCGGCGAACGCACGGGCGCGGGATGGTCCGGCTGGAACACGTCCGCGAAGGGATCCAGCTTGGGCCAGCCGGTCTGCGCCACGCTGAAGTGGCCGAGCTTGTCGGCCATCTCGGTGAACGCGGCGGTGTCGTTGGGGCCGGTCGTGCAGTACAGGTCGAAGAAGCCGCGGATGTAGATGTGGCGAGGCTTGCCGGCGTCGAAGCCGTGGAAGATCTCGGCCTTCACCCCGGGAAAGAAATGCGGCACCGCGTTGGACGGCGTGAGCACCGCGCGCGGATTGAAGGCGCGCACCTCGCGGGTGGTGCGCAGCCAGGTCTCGCCGGCGACCAGGTCCTCGCCGCCGGGGCCGTCGAAGAACCAGGCGGCTTCGTCCCCACGCGCGCGGATGGCGTCCTGCAACGGGCGCAGGATGGCCAGGGCGTAGCGTTCGGAACCGTACAGGAGGTAGTGCTTGGGCATCGGCTCAGGGATCCAGTCCGTGACGTTTCAGCTGCTCGGCGGCCATCGCCACCGAGTCGGGGTTCACGCACATCTCGTAGTAGCGCATGCGCTTGTAGACCGCGTACGAGGCCGCGGTCTGCGCGACCACGAAGCCGCGCCAGCCGTCCAGCATCGCCAGGCGTAGCACGTAGTCCTTGAGGAAACTGGAGGCGAACACCAGCGGCGCGTCCCACATCCGTGGCTTGCGCCGCTTCTGGCGCCAGTCCAGGGCCTTCAGCTCGGCGTAGCGCAGCACCTTCAGTCCCTTGTGCACCAGGGTCGGATTGTGCAGGTGCTCGAACGGCGCGTCGAAGAGGACTTCGCGGCCGTCCCAGGCCAGCGACTCGTGCACCCGCACGTCGCGCCAGCGGGCGCGATCGCGATGGTACAGGCGGGTCATCCGCTCGCCGACCATCGGCCGGTACCAGCGCATCGGCGCGCCCATGAACAGGGTGCGGCGGCGCAGCGTGCCGACGGCGGCGTCGGAGGCCATGACCTCGGGCAGGCGGCGCGCAAGCTCGTCGGCCAGCTCCGGCGAGAGGTATTCGTCGGCATCCAGCGCCAGGATCCAGTCGTGGCGGCACTGGGTGGTGGCGAAGTTGCGTTGCGGCCCGAAGCCCAGCCAGTCCTGGTGCACCACGCGCGCGCCGTGTCGCTGCGCAATGGCCACGGTGTCGTCCTCGCTGCCGCAGTCGACCACCAGCTTCTCGGCGGCGAACGGCACGCTGTCCAGGCAGCGCGCGATGTTCGCGGCTTCGTTGTGGGTCATCACGACCAGGGTCAGCGCGAGCTCGGGCATCGCCGCATTCTAGCCGAGATCGGCATGGCTCCAGAGGCTCGGTCACGGAACCCGCGCACGGTCCCGGACACGTGGCGCCTCGCAAAACGCGCGCGCAGGGGCACACGGGCCCGGGCCGGTCGCGCTAAGATACGATTTCGCAGCGCAGCTCCGCGTCGGCCCAGGCCGGACGCGCCGGGATGCGCAAGCCATGGACCCAGGACGCGTGAACCCACCCATGAACCGAATTCTGGTTACCGGCGGCGCCGGTTTTCTCGGCTCGCACCTGTGCGAACGCCTGCTCGAGGCCGGCCACGACGTGCTGTGCGTGGACAACTACTTCACCGGCAGCAAGCGCAACATCGCGCATCTGATGGACCATCACTACTTCGAGGTGATGCGCCACGACGTGACGTTCCCGCTGTACGTGGAGACCGACCGCATCTTCAACCTGGCCTGCCCGGCCTCGCCGGTGCACTACCAGTTCGACCCGGTGCAGACCACCAAGACCAGCGTGCACGGCGCGATCAACATGCTGGGCCTGGCCAAGCGCGTGAAGGCGCGCATCCTGCAGGCCTCCACCAGCGAGGTCTACGGCGACCCCGAGGTGCATCCGCAGCAGGAGAGCTACTGGGGCAAGGTCAACCCGATCGGCATCCGCGCCTGCTACGACGAGGGCAAGCGCTGCGCCGAGACGCTGTTCTTCGACTACAAGCGCCAGCACGACCTGGACATCAAGGTGGTGCGCATCTTCAACACCTACGGCCCGCGCATGCATCCCAACGACGGGCGGGTGGTCAGCAACTTCATCGTGCAGGCGCTGAAGGGCGAGGACATCACCATCTACGGCGACGGCCAGCAGACGCGCAGCTTCTGCTACGTCGACGACCTGGTCGAGGCGATGATGCGCATGATGGACACCGAGGCCGGCTTCACCGGTCCGGTCAACATCGGCAATCCGTCCGAGTTCAGCATGCTGGAACTGGCCGAGAAGGTGCTGGCCATCGTCGGCGGCACCTCGAAGCTGGTGCACAAGCCGCTGCCCTCGGACGACCCGCGCCAGCGCCAGCCGGACATCTCCCTGGCGCGCGAGAAACTGGGTGGATGGGAACCGAAGGTCGCCCTCGAGGACGGCCTGCGCGAGACCGTGAAGTATTTCCGCGGCCTGCTGGAGGCCTGAGCGACGATGGCCGCGAACACCACGTTTTCCGTCGTCGTCACCAACTACAACTACCGCGACTACGTGGAGAAGACGGTCGACTGCGCGCTGGCGCAGACCCGTCCGCCCAAGCAGGTGATCGTGGTCGACGACGGCTCCACCGACGGCTCGCCCGAGCTGCTGCGCGAGCGCTACGGCAACGACCCGCGGGTGACGCTGCTGCTGGGCGAGAATGGCGGTCAGCTGGCGGCCTTCCATCGCGGCATGGAGGCATGCACCGGCGACGTGGTGTGCTTCCTCGACGCCGACGACTACTGGGGGCCCGAGTACCTGGCGCGCATCGGCGAGATCTACGACACCCGACGCGACATCGATTTCGTGTTCTCCGACCTCGAGCTGTTCGGCGACGAGAACCGCTGGATGGGCTTCGGCGACCGTGCCATGGACCTGGGCTACACCATCGTCAGCACCTACATGCTGGCGCACTGGTACGGCGCGCCGACCTCGGCGCTGTCGCTGCGCATGTCGATGGCCCGCCAGGTGCTGGATCTGCCCGAGGACTTTCGCTCCACCTGGCGGCTGTCGGCGGACAACTGCCTGGTCTACGGCACCGGCGTGCTGGGCGGGCGCAAGTACTACCTGCCGACGGGCCAGGTGTACTACCGCATCCACGGCAAGAACGGCTGGTGGGGCAATCGCACGCGTTCCAACGAATTCCTCAACCGTTTCCGCTCGCGCTGCCTGATCCAGCACTACGCCAGGCGCATCGGCCTGGACGAGAACTGCGTGGAGTACACCAAGCACGAGTTCAAGACCAAGCCCGACCCCAGCTGGCGCGAGGCCAAGCGTTACGCGATGCTGGTGCGCAAGCGCCGCGGCACCTGGTGGAAGAACCTCGAGCGCGCCGTGGCCATCCTGTGGCCGGTGTGGAAACGCCGCGACCAGGCGCCGAAGGAACACCGCGACCTCTGAGCAGGCTGCCGAGGGAACGCCGCATGCGGATCAGCGTCGTCGTCATCACCTACAACTGGCCCGAGGCCCTGCGCGCGGTGCTGCGCGGCCTGGCCCGCCAACGCGAGCTGCCGTACGAGGTGATCGTCACCGACGATGGTTCCGGCGAGGCCACGCGCGAGCTCATCCGCGAGATGGCGCGCGACTACCCGACCCGCCTGGTGCACGTGTGGCAGCCCGACGACGGCGCGCGCATGAGCCGGGCGCGCAACCGCGGCATCGCCGCGGCCCGCGGCGACTACATCGTGCTGATGGACGGCGACATGGTGCCGGACCGCCACTTCATCGCCGACCACCATGCCTTCGCCCAGCATGGCTGTTTCGTGCAGGGCTCGCGCATGCTGCCCGACGAGGCCGCCAGCCGACGCATGCTGGCGCGCGACCGCTACCGGCCGCACTTCTTCAGCCGCGGCCTGGAGCGCCGCCGCCACGCCCTGCGCGCGCGCTGGCTGGCGCGGCTGGTGGCGCGACCGAAGGTCAGCCGGCGCGGCATCAAGAGCTGCAACATGGGCTTCTGGCGCGAGGACCTGATCGCGGTCAACGGCTTCAACGAGGCCATGACCGGCTGGGGCCGCGAGGACGCCGAGCTGGCGGTACGCGCCTTCAACCACGGCCTGCTGCGCCGCGACCTGCGTTTTGCCGGCATGGCCACGCATCTGTGGCATCAAAGCCGCAAGTACCGCGGACGCAGCATCAACGACGACATCCTCGATGCCACCGTGGCCCATGCGTCGAGCCGCTGCGAACTGGGCATCGACGCGCACCTGGCCGAATTCGCGACGCCGCCGGAGGACCTGCGTGCCAGCGTCGCGCCGGTGCCGCGCGCCGGGGAACCCTAGCCGAATCCGCGGGGCCGTCCGCGGCCACCCCGCGCAAGAGGGCGCGGGGATCCGGAGCGACGGCTCAGTCGTCGTCGTGGCCGTCCGCCGGCACGCAACCGGGCACCAGGGCGTCGGCCGGCACCAGCCACCACTCGCGACGGTTGGCGTGGCCGACATGCACGGCGCGGTCGCGGACCACGCAATCACCCATGGCCTGCTGCAGCACGAACAGCCGGCGCGGGCCGGGATCGGCGCGCAGCCACTGCGAGGCGGCCCGGAACTGCTGCGGCCAGGGCCGCATGAAGCCGAATTCGGTCACCGGGCCCTGCGCCATCAGCAGGTTCTGCTCCTTCCAGGCGACCAGGCCCAGGGTCACCCGCGGGCCGGCAAGATCACGCGCGCGTTGCATCACGTCCAGCGCCGAGCGATCGCCGTTGAGGATCGGGTAGCCCCACAGCCCGTACAGGCTCCACAGGGCCAGGGCGAACACCGCCCAGCCGACCGCCGCGCGGCGCACGCGGAACACCAGCGCCGCGAGCAGCCCGCAGGCGCCGATGGCCAGCAACACGTGCCAGATGCGCGGATCCAGGCTGGCCTCGATGCGCAGCGCCCAGGCGGGATGACGCAGCATGGCCAGCGCGGCGGCGGTCGTGAACAGGGTCCCCAGCAGCAGCGTCAGGCCGAACAGCGCGCGGCGCGGACCGGCCTTGCGCAGCAGGCCGGGCAGCAGCGGGGCCAGGGCCAGCGCCACCATCGGCAGTGCCGGAAGGATGTACACGTCGCGCTTGCCCGGGCTGAGCGAGAAGAACACCAGCACCAGCAGCCACCAGGCCAGCGGCAGCAGCACGCGCGCATCGCGTCGCTTCAGGCGTCGCCACCATGCCGGGATCGCCCACGGCAGGAGCAGGGCCAGCGGCAGCCAGTCGCTGGCCATGATGCCGAGGAAGTACAGCGGCGAATGGAGGTGCCCGGGCGGCGTGGCGTAGCGGTGCACGGTCTGGCCGAACAGGATGTTTTGAACGTAGGCGGCGTGCTGCGGATCGCCATCCAGATGCGCCACCAGCACCATCGGCACCACCCAGGCCAGGATCGGCAGCACGAACAGCGCCAGCGATCCGGCCCAGCGCCAGGCGCCGGTCGGCAGCGCCAGGTGTCGCCAGCCGCGCCGCCGCGCCAGCACGTAGGGCACCAGCATCAGCAGCGCCAGCACGCCCACGCCCTTGGTGATCACGCCGATGCCGGCGAACAGGCAGCCGATCGCGAACCAGCGCCAGCTGGGTCCGAGGAGCAGGTGCCGCAGCAGGCCATAGTTGGCCAGGGTGATCCAGCCCACCTCGACCGGGTCGATCTGCGCGTTGCGGAACTGGTAGGTGAAATGGATGGTGACCAGCAGGGTGGCCGCCGCCAGCAGGCCGCTGCGGTGGTTCCACAGCCGGCGCCCGAGGTCGTACACCAGCGCCACCGTCATCAGACCCGACAGCAGCGACGGCAGCAGGAAGGCCACGCGCCAGCTGCGCGTGACCATGAAGAACATCGCCTGCAGCCACATGAACAGCGGCGGCTTGTCCGGGTACAGCTCGTGGCCGCGGTGCGGGAACAGCCATTGGCCGTGCTCGACCATCCAGCGCGCGACCAGGGCGAAGCGCGGTTCGTCCGAGGGCCACGGATCGCGCAGGCCGATGCCGATGCCCAGCAGCACCAGGGCGAAGGCCAGCAGCGCGATCCATTCGCTGCGCGCGTGGCGCAGGATCAGGGGACGGGCGCGGGAGAGCGGGACGGGTCGGTTCAACACGGGCGCCGGAGTCAGCGGTCAGGCGCCACAGGATACCTGCCGGCGCGCGTTGGCGTCGGCGCCAGGGTCAGACGCGCTTTTCGATTGCCGCGTAGTACATGCCGTCGAGGTCGGCATCGCCCGGCAACACCTGCCAGCCCGGGCCGGCCGGCTGGCCCATGGGCAACTGCAGCGGCACGGGCTCGGCATCGACGTGGTCCGCGAGGAACGGTGCGACGACGGCTTCGTTCTCCGCGCGCAAGAGCGAGCAGGTGACGTAGAGCAGGCGCCCGCCCGGCGCCAGCAGCGGCCAGAGCGCTTCCAGCAGGGCGCGCTGGATCGCGTTCAGCGCGGCGATGTCGCCGGCGCGGCGATGCAGGCGCACGTCCGGACGCCGGCGCAGCACGCCGGTGGCCGAGCACGGCGCGTCGATCAGGATGCGGTCGTACGGGTGGCCATCCCACCAGTCGGCCGGATGGGCGGCATCGGCCTGGACGACCCTCGCGACCAGGCCCAGGCGGGCCAGGTTCTCGCGGATGCGCGGCACGCGCGCGGCATCGAGCTCGACCGCCAGCAGGTCGACGTCGTGGCGCTCCAGCGCGTGGCAGGCCTTGCCGCCGGGCGCGGCACAGGCGTCGAGCACGCGTTGGCCATCGGCCAGGTCGAGCAGCTCGGCGGCCAGCTGCGCCGCGCCGTCCTGCACCGCGAAGTCACCGCTGGCGAAGCCGGGCAGGCGGGTCACGTCGGTGCTCTGCGCCAGCACCACGGCGTCGTCGAGCGCGGGATGCGCGTGCGCGGCGATGCCGGCTTCGCGCAGGCGTTCGAGCAGCCGTTCACGCGAGCCGTGGCGGCGGTTGGCGCGCAGGGTCAGCGGCGCCTCGCGGTTGGCGGACGCCAGGATGCGTTCGGCCTGCCCGGGCCAGTCGCGCTCGACGGCCTCGATGAACCAGGCCGGTTGTGCCCAGCGCGACACCGGCGAGCGGTCGAGCGTCGCCTTGAGGGCGTCGGCCTCGCGCTGCCAGCGGCGCAGGATGGCGTTGACCAGGCCAGCCATGCGCGGCTTGCCCAGCACGCGGACCGCCTTGACCGTGGCGTCGACGGCGGCATAGGCCGGCAGCTCCAGTACGTCCAGCTGCACCAGCCCCAGCACCAGCAAGGCATGCACCGAGGGCGCCTTGTCGCGCAGCGGCGTGTCGAGCAGGCGGTCCAGCGCGGCGTCGTAGCGCAGCCAGCCGCGCGCGCCGGCCTGCACCAGTGCGTGCAGCAGCGCACGGTCGCGGGCGTCGGCGAGCTTTGGCGCCGCGCGTCCCAGCACCTCGCGCGCCGAGGCGCCGCGCAGGGCGATGTCGGCCAGCGCGGTCGCGGCCAGCGCGCGGGTGTCGGTGGGATGGGTCCGGGCCATGGGCGGCAGCGCGTCAGGCGCCGTGCGGACGCAGGTCCGGTCGTGCGTTGAGGTAGTCGGCGGCATCGATCCGCCGGCCGCCGGCGCGCTGCACCGCGCGAAGGCGCAACGCGCCCTCGCCGCAGGCGATGTCCAGGCCCTCGGGCCCGGCGCCGATGATCCGCCCGGGCGCGGCGGCCACGTCGTCCTCGAGGGCCGTCGCGGCCCACACGCGCAGGCGTTCGCCGGCGACTTCGGCGACCGCGACCGGCCACGGGTCGAAGGCGCGCACGGTGCGTTCGAGTTCGATCGCCGGGCGCGCGAAATCCAGCAGCGCCTCGGCCTTGTCCAGCTTGTGCGCGTAGGTCACGCCGGTCTCGGGCTGTGGCTCGGGCGTCGGCAGGTGTGCCGTCGCGGGCATCCCGCAGGGCCTGGCCCAGCACGTCGGCGCCCAGTCGCGCCAGGCGGTCATGCAGGCTGCCGCCGGTGTCCCCGGGCGTGATGGGCGCATGCTCGGTCATCAGCACGGGGCCGGTGTCCAGGCCGGCCTCCATCTGCATCAGGCAGACGCCGGTCTCGCGGTCGCCGGCGGCGATGGCGCGCTGGATCGGTGCCGCGCCGCGCCAGCGCGGCAGCAGGCTGGCGTGCACGTTCCAGCAGGCGATCGTGGGAATGTCCAGCACCGCCTGCGGCAGGATCAGGCCGTAGGCG
Source organism: uncultured Gammaproteobacteria bacterium (assembly GCA_963821885.1). Taxonomy (GTDB): domain Bacteria; phylum Pseudomonadota; class Gammaproteobacteria; order Xanthomonadales; family Rhodanobacteraceae; genus Oleiagrimonas. The sequence goes on from CAWGFN010000005.1 coordinate 252,075, forward strand.
ACCACCACCAGCAGGTCGGGCCGGTAGGCGGCGAGCTGTCGCTGCGCCTCGGGATCCCTGAGCGTGGTCGGTTGCTCGACCGCGATGCCGGCCTCGAGCGCGGCCTGCTTGACCGGGCTTGGCGTCAGCTTGCGACCGCGCCCCGCGGGCCGGTCGGGCTGCGTGTACACGGCCACGACCTCGGCCCCGCTGCCCAGGCAGGCCTCGAGGCAGGGCACGGCGAATTCGGGGGTGCCGGCAAAGACCAGCCGCAGGGGTTCGGGCACGCGAGGTCAGCCCGCCTGGCGACGCTGCTTGTCCAGCTTCTTCAGCAGCATGGAGCGTTTCAGCGGCGAGAGGTAGTCGGTGAAGACCTTGCCTTCCAGGTGGTCCATCTCGTGCTGGATGCACACGGCCATCAGGTCTTCCGCTTCCAGGGTGAAGGTGGTGCCGTCGGCATCCTCGGCCTCGGCGCGCACCCAGGCGGCGCGCTCGACGTTGGCGAACAGGCCGGGGAAGGACAGGCAGCCCTCCTGCTCCATCTGCTTGCCGCGGCGCTCCAGGATGCGCGGGTTGCAAAGCACCAGAGGGGTGTCGCCGTTGTCGGACACGTCCATCACGAACAGGCGCTGGTGATGGTCGACCTGGGTCGCGGCCAGGCCGACGCCGCGGGCGTCGTACATGGTCTCGAGCATGTCCGCGACCAGCGCGCGCAGGGCATCGTCGAACACCGCGACGGGCGCGGCCTTGGTGCGCAGGCGCGGATCGGGGAATTCGAGGACGGTGAGCTTGCTCATGATGGAGATCCGGATGTCTTGCGGTCGCGCCGGCATCCGCGGGCGCCCAAGCGCCAATCTGCGGGCAAATCGGCGAAAAACCAAGAGCCGGCGCGTCTAGCATGGCCATTGTACGTGCTTGCGGCCTGTGTCGCGAATCCTCGCCTTCGCATTTGCGTCCGGGGGCGAATCAGCTACACTCGCAAAAACCTTGGGGAAACGGGGGATTACCCGTCATGTTTAAGAAAACGCTTGCCCTGTTCGCCGGCCTGCTGGTGACTGTCGCGGTGTATGCCGCCAGCGCCCAGCTGCGTCCGGGTCATCCGGACACCTACACGGTCAAGAAGGGCGACACGTTGTGGGGCATCTCCGCCCGTTTCCTGGTCAAGCCCTGGCTGTGGCCGGAGATCTGGCAGGCCAACCCGCAAGTGCACAACCCGCACCTGATCTATCCGGGCGACGTGCTCAACCTGGCCTACGGCAGCGAAGGCAGCAGCAAGCTGGTGCTCAAGCCGCAGGCACGCGAGGAGGGCTCGCCGATTCCGGCCATCCCCCTGGACCAGTTGAGCATGTTCCTCAAGGACCTGCGGGTGGTTGACGGCGACGCCCTCAAGCAGGCCCCCTACGTGGTGGCGTTCGAGGAGAACCGGCTGCGTGGCATTCCGGGTCGCTTCCTGTACGTGCGCGGCATGAAGGAAGGCGCGCCAGGCCAGCGTTACGCCGTGGTCAGGCCCAGCCATGTGTTCCGCAAGTTCGAGGATGCGCCGAAGACGATCGCCGACTCGATCGACAGCAATGTCTCGATGGTCGACGGCCCGTGGACCGAGAACATGCGCAACAACGGCCATCGTGGTGCGGGCGAGATCATCGGCACCGAGGTAATGGTGGTCGGCCACGCGCACTTCCTGCGTGGCGGTGATCCCAGCACGCTGCTGCTCGATGACAGTACGCGCGAGATCCGTGCCGGCGACCGCCTGATGCCGGTCGATGACCACCCCTACGATGCCACCTATTATCCGCACGCGCCGGCCAGGGTGCCCGATGATGCGCGCGTGATCGCCTTCACCGATGCCCTCAATTCGGCGGGCCCGAACGAGGTCGTGGCGTTGTCGATCGGTCGCAGCGAGGGCGTGGAGAATGGCCAGACCTACTCCGTATTCCAGCCTGGCGAGAACATTCACGACGACATTGCCAGCTCCAGTCTGCGTCGCGGCGTCGGCGAGCGCGTGACCCTGCCGCCGGAGTTCATCGGCCATGTCATGGTGTTCCGCACCTTCGACCACGTCAGTTACGGACTGGTGATGGACGGCATCCGGCCGGTGAAGCTCGGCGATACGCTGGAGATGCCCGAGTAGGCCTGACGCGGGCGCAGGCATCGGCCCGGGACTACACGACGGCGCGGCTTCGGCCGCGCCGTTTTTCGTGGGTCCGCGGCCTAGACTCGGGACATGCCGACAGAACATCAACGCATGGCCTGGCTGACCCTTCTGCGCACGCCGGGCCTGGGCTCCCGGGGGATGCGCGTCCTGCTGCGGGACGCCGGCAGCATCGAGGCGGCGCTGGAGCGGGCGCGCAAGAACGGCGTGCCGGGTGGCGGAACACGGGCACGCCACTGGCTGCGCGCCCCCGATGCCGGGCGTCTGCGGGCCGATGCCGACTGGCTGGCGGTTCCCGGGCATCGCCTGCTGTGCTGCACGGACGAGGACTTCCCGCCGCAGCTCGAACACATGCCCGATCCGCCCGCCGCGCTGTTCGTGGCCGGCGATGCCGGCCTGCTGCTGCACCCGCAACTGGCCGTGGTCGGGGCGCGCAACGCCAGTCCCGCCGGGGCACGCAACGCGACGGCCATGGCGCAGGCGTTGTCCGTTTCCGGTCTGGTCATCACCAGCGGCCTGGCCGAGGGCATCGACGCGGCGGCGCATCGGGCGGCGCTCGAAGCCGGTGGCGGGACGGTCGCCGTGGTCGGTACCGGGCCGGACCGGGTCTACCCGCGGCACCACGCGAAGCTGGCGCAGTCCATCGTCGAGCAGGGCGTGCTGGTCAGCGAATTCGCGCCGGGCACCTCCGCGCGCGCCGGCCACTTTCCGCGTCGCAACCGCATCATCGCCGGCCTGGCGCTGGGCACGCTGGTGGTGGAAGCCGGCATGCGCTCGGGTTCCCTGATCACCGCGCGGCTGGCCGCAGAGGCCGGGCGCGAGGTGTTCGCGTTGCCGGGGTCCATCCATCATCCGCTGGCGCGTGGCTGCCACCGCCTGATCCGCGACGGCGCCTGCCTGGTGGAGACGGTCGACGAGATCCTGGCCCTGCTGGCGCCCCTGGCGCGCGCCCAGGGGCGGGAGTTGTCGTCGCGCCTGGCACGGGCCGCTCCGGCGCGCGGCCGGCCACCGCCGGAGCCGGCCGACCCCGGCCACGGGCAGCTGCTCGCGGCACTTGGACATGACCCGACGACGCTGGACGAGGTGTGCCAGCGCAGCGGTCTGGCGGTCGCCCAGGCCGCGTCGATGCTGCTGGAGCTGGAGCTGTCCGGTATCGTGGCCAGCCAGCCGGGAGGCCGCTACCAGCGCCTTGCCGGGCCCGGCAAGGCGGGCCCGGCGTGACGCAATGCTTGACAGCCCGCTAGGGCGTGTGGTCCCACTAGATATAGATACGTGTACGGGCGGGGCCCCGGCACGCCCCCCAGCCCGACACGAATGGCACTCTGCATGGCCAAGAATCTTCTCATCGTCGAATCGCCCGCCAAGGCCAAGACGATCAACAAGTACCTCGGCAAGGACTTCAAGGTCCTGGCCTCCTACGGCCATGTCCGCGACCTGGTGCCGAAGGAGGGTGCGGTCGATCCGGACCACGACTTCGCCATGAAGTACGACGTGATCGAGCGCAACCAGAAGCACGTCGACGCCATCGAGAAGGCCGCGAAGGTGGCCGAGGCCATCTACCTCGCCACCGACTTGGATCGCGAGGGCGAGGCCATTTCCTGGCACATCAGCGAGATCCTGCGCGAGCAGGGCCTGCTCGACGGCAAGGACGTGCACCGTGTGGTGTTCAGCGAGATCACTCCGCGCGCCATCAAGGCGGCGGTGGCGCATCCGCGGCAGCTCTCGCACGACCTGGTCGATGCCCAGCAGGCGCGGCGCGCGCTGGATTACCTGGTGGGCTTCAACCTGTCGCCGGTGCTGTGGCGCAAGGTGCAGCGCGGGCTGTCCGCCGGCCGCGTGCAGAGTCCGGCGCTGCGCATGATCGTCGAGCGCGAGAAGGAGATCGAGGCCTTCGATCCGCGCGAGTACTGGACCATCGAGGCCGACCTCAAGCATCCGGACGGCGGGTTCCGCGCCAAGCTCACCCGCCTGGACGGCAAGAAGTTCGAGCAGTTCGACCTGACCGACGAGGCCACCGCGCACGCCGCGCGCGACGCGCTGCTGAAGCTGGCCAATGGGCAGTTCATCGTCGGCGAGGTCGGCAGCCGGGAGCGCAAGCGACGTCCCGCCGCGCCGTTCACCACATCGACCCTGCAGCAGGAAGCCGCGCGCAAGCTCGGCTTCTCCACCAGCCGCACCATGCGCGTGGCCCAGGGCCTGTACGAGGGCGTGGCGCTGGGCGACGAAGGCACCGTCGGCCTGATCACCTACATGCGTACCGATGCCACCGCGCTGTCGCAGGAGGCCGTGCAGGACCTGCGCGAGGTCATCGCCAGGGACTTCGGCGACAAGGCGCTGCCCGACGAGGTGCAGGTCTACAAGGCCAAGTCCAAGAACGCGCAGGAGGCCCATGAGGCGATTCGTCCGACGTCCGCGGCGCGGCGCCCGGCGGAGGTGGTCAAGTACCTCAACGACGACCAGCGCAAGCTCTACGAATTGATCTGGAAGCGCACCGTCGCCTGCCAGATGATCCACGCGCGCCTGAACACCGTGGCCGTGGATTTCCCGGTCGGCGACGCGATGTTCCGCGCCACCGGCACCACGGTCATCGATCCCGGTTTCCTCGCCGTCTACGAGGAAGGCCAGGACAACAAGGCCGAGGATGACGACGACAAGCGTCGCCTGCCGAAGATGGTGGCCGGCGACATCGTGCCGCTGGATGGCATCCTTGCCGACCAGCACTTCACCGAGCCGCCGCCGCGCTACTCCGAAGCCAGCCTGGTCAAGGCGCTGGAGGAGTTCGGCATCGGCCGTCCGTCGACCTATGCCTCGATCATCCAGGTGCTGCTCAACCGCGAGTACGTCTGGCTGGACAGCCGCCGCTTCAAGCCCACCGACGTCGGCCGCACGGTGAGCAACTTCCTTTCCGAGCATTTCACCCAGTACGTCGATTACGACTTCACCGCGCGCCTGGAGGACGACCTGGATGCCGTCAGCCGCGGCGAGGAAGCCTGGGTGCCGCTGATGCAGCGCTTCTGGAAGCCGTTCAAGGACCAGGTCGAGGAGAAGATCGAGACCGTCGACCGCGGGCAGGCCACCGGCGCGCGCGAACTGGGCACCGATCCCAAGACCGGCAAACCGGTGTCCGTGCGCCTTGGGCGCTACGGGCCGTTCGCGCAGATCGGTACCCGCGATGACGAGGACAAGCCGCAGTTCGCCAGCCTGCGCCCGGGGCAGAGCATGCACACCATCGAGCTGGCCGAGGCGCTGGAGCTGTTCAAGCTGCCGCGCACGCTGGGCGAGGCCGAGGACGGCGAAGCCGTCAGTGCCGGCATTGGCCGCTTCGGCCCGTTCGTGAAGAAAGGCTCCACCTACGCCTCGCTGCCCGCCGAGGACGATCCGCACACGGTCACCTTCGAGCGCGCCCAGGAGCTGATCCGCGAGAAGCTGGAAATGCTCGCCAACCGTGTCATCAACGAGTTCGCCAACGGCGTGCAGGTGCTCAACGGCCGTTACGGCCCGTACATCACCGATGGCGAGAAGAATGCGCGGGTGCCCAAGGATCGCGAACCGAAATCGTTGACCGAAGCCGAATGCCTGGAGTTGCTGGCCGCCGCCCCCGTGCGCAAGCGCCGCGGTGCGGCGAAGAAGACGGCGACCAAGAAGACGGCGGCCAAGAAGACCGCCGCCAAGAAGACGGCGACGAAGAAAACCGCCAGGAAAGCCACCAAGAAGGCCGCCGCCAAGAAGACGGCGCCAGAGAAGGCCACCAGGAAGACCGCGACAAAATCCGCCGCCGCGGACTCGACCTCCGCTGACGGCGCCTGAGACGTCAATCCGCCATGAACGCTCCATCCAGCCTGCCTCCCGAGGAGGACATCGAGCACTGCGCGATGGCGCTGCGCGCGGGCGGGGTGGTGGCCTATCCCACCGAGGCCGTGTATGGACTGGGTTGCGATCCCCGTGATCGCGCGGCGTTCGATCGCATATTCGAACTCAAGCAGCGCCCGCCGACCCAGGGCGTGCTGCTGATCGGCGCCGATTTCGAACAGGTGCGTCCCTACATCGACCTGGACGCGGTTCCCGATGACGTGCTGCAGGCGGTGCGCGCCAGCTGGCCCGGGCCGCATACCTGGATATTCCCCCGCGCGGCCACGGTCCCGGACTGGATTGCCGGCGGTCATGCCGGGATCGCCTTGCGGGTGACCGCGCATGCGCCTGCCGCGCGGTTGTGCCGGGCCTTTGGCGCCGCCCTGGTGTCGACCAGCGCCAACCGACATGGCCAGCCCCCCGCACGGGATGCCGCGGGTGTTCGCGAGGCCTTTGGCGACCAGCTTCAGGCGATACTCGATGCGCCGGTCGGGGACGCCACGCGACCCACCTCCATCCGCGACGCCCTCACCGGCGCTATCATCCGCGCATGAAGATGGTCGACAGACGCGGTCACAATGGGGGGTGGAACGTGACGGGGGCGAGCGCGTGAGCAACGATTTCGAAGTCGGGGTGCGTCCCGCGAACGACGCGGCCCAGCCGTCCCTGCCCCTGCTGTGGGCGGATGGTCCCGCGCGGGTGGTGGCCTGGCGCCGCGGCGCACCGGTGCGTGCCGACGTGTTTCTGGCCCACGTGCGCCAGGTGCGTGCCTGCCTGCCGCCCGGCACCTGCGTGGTCAACCTGTGCGAGGACCGCTACGACTTCCTGGTGGCGTTCTGCGCCATCGTGCTGGCCGGTCAGGCCAACCTGCTGCCGCCCTCGCGCGCGCCGCGGGCGGTGGCCGAGATCATGGCCGCGCATCCGGGTTCGCACGCCCTGGGCGAGAAACAGCCCGAGGTGGCCCCGCCGGGCTTCATCCGCATGCCCGCGCTGCACGCGGTGATCGATGATGATTTCGAGGTGCCGCTGATCGCCGGACAGCAGACGGCGGTGATCGGCTACACCTCCGGCTCCACCGGCCAGCCACAGGCCAACCACAAGACCTGGGCCAGCCTGCGGGCCAGCAATGCCGGCAACATGGCGGCATTGCGCGATACCGTCGGCGAGGCGTTCCACGTCGTCGCCACGGTGCCGCCGCAGCACATGTATGGCCTGGAGATGTCGGTGCTGATGCCGCTGCTGGGCGCTGTCGACGTGCATGCCGGCCGGCCGTTCTTCGCTGCCGACATCGTCGCCGCCCTGGCCGAGCTGCCGGCGCCCCGGGTGCTGGTGACCACGCCGGTGCATCTGCGCGCCTTGCTGGCGGACCCGGTGGCGATGCCGGCACTGACGGCCATGGTGTCGGCCACGGCGCCGATGCCCGTCGAGCTGGCGCAGGCGGCCGAGGATGCATTCGATGCCCCCCTGCTGGAAGTGTTCGGTTCCACCGAGACGTGCGTGTTCGCCAGCCGGCGCACCACCCGCGAACCCTTGTGGACGCTGTATCCCGGCGTGCATCTGCACCCGCAACCCGATGGCACCCGCGTGCATGCGCCGCAGCTGGAGATGCCGGTCACCCTGGCCGACCTGGTCGAGCTGCCGGATGCGAACCATTTCCGCCTGTGCGGGCGCAACACGGACCTGCTGGAAATCGCCGGCAAGCGCGCCTCGCTGGGCGACCTCAATCGGCGCCTGCTGTCCATCCCCGGTGTCGAGGACGGGGTGATGTTCCAGCTCGACGACGTCGACGCCATGGGCGTGCGGCGTATCGCGGCGCTGGTGGTGGCGCCGACGCTCGGCGAGGGTGAGCTGATGGCGAAGTTGCGCGAGATGCTGGATCCGGCTTTTCTGCCGCGCCGCCTGCGCCGGGTCGACGCCCTGCCTCGCAACGAGACCGGCAAGCTGCCCCGCCAGGCGCTGATGGCCGCACTCAAGTCCTGATTGCGGTCAAGCTGCCGTGGCGGCATGGGCATGCCGCCGGGCGGCTTCCGGCATGGCGCGCGGCGAACCCGGCCGCCTCGGCGGCGACGGATTTCGCTATCCTGTGCAGCTCGCACACCCCTGCCGGCCGGTCGCGCATCCCGCGGCGTCGCAGCGCGTGCGTTCTTCATTGACGGCAACGTGGAGCACTCGGGCATGAAGGTACTGGTCATTGGCGGCGGCGGTCGCGAGCACGCGCTGGCGTGGAAGATCCGCCAGTCGCGGCGGGTCAGCGAAGTGCTGGTCGCGCCCGGCAATGCGGGTACCGCGGTCGAACCGGGCATGCGCAACGTCGCGGTCGACGCGGCCGATCCCGATGCGCTGCTGCAACTGGCCCGCGACGAAGGCGTGGAGCTGACCGTCGTCGGTCCCGAGGCCCCGCTGGTCGCCGGCGTCGTCGACCGTTTTCGCGCCGCCGGCCTGCGCTGTTTCGGGCCGCGCGCGGTGGCCGCGCAGCTGGAGGGCTCGAAGGCCTTCAGCAAGGATTTCCTGCTGCGCCACAACATCCCCACGGCCAGCTACGCGGTGTTCACCGAGGTCGAGCCCGCGCTCAGGCACGTGCGCGACAAGGGCGCGCCGATCGTGATCAAGGCCGACGGCCTGGCCGCGGGCAAGGGCGTGGTGGTGGCGCTGACGCTGGCCGACGCCGAACTGGCGGTGCGCGACATGCTGGGCGGCCAGGCCTTCGGCAAGGCTTCGGCCCGCGTGGTGATCGAGGAATTCCTGGAGGGCGAGGAAGCCAGCTACATCGTCATCAGCGACGGCCACAACTACCTGCCGATGGCGTCCAGCCAGGACCACAAGCGCCGCGACGAGGGCGACCTGGGGCCCAATACCGGCGGCATGGGCGCCTATTCGCCGGCGCCGGTGGTCACGCCGGAGGTCGAGCGCCGCATTCGCGAGGAGGTCATCGAACCGACCCTGCGCGGCATGGCGGCCGAGGGCGCGCCCTTCATCGGTTTCCTCTATGCCGGCCTGATGATCGATCGCCACGGCGCGCCGAAGGTGGTCGAGTTCAACGTGCGTTTCGGCGATCCGGAGACGCAGCCGATCATGATGCGCCTGAAATCCGACCTGCTGGACCTGGTCGAGGCCGCGCTCGACGGTCGCCTGGACAAGGTCGAGGCGACCTGGGATCCACGTCCGGCCATCGGCGTGGTGCTGGCCTCGGGGGGGTACCCGGGGAAGGTGCGCAGCGGCCTGCCGATCGAAGGGCTGGAAAGCGGCGAGAACGCCGACGTCAAGGTGTTCCATGCCGGCACGCGGCTGGACGCGCAGGGGCGCGTGGTCACGGCCGGCGGGCGCGTGCTCACCGTGTGCGCGCTGGGCGCCGACCTGGCCGAAGCGCGCGAGAACGCCTATGACCGCGTGGCCGGCATCGGTTTCGATGGCGTCTACTTCCGGCGCGACATCGGTCACCGGGCGCTGCGTCGCGGCTAGGCGCGTCGCCGCCTCGGCGTTCGGATTTTGCGCTAGGCTTGAACGGACACGTCCAGGGGGCAGGGAATGAGCCAGTTCGCATTGCTCGGCAAGCGCCGATTCGCGCCGTTTTTCCTGACGCAGGCGCTGGGCGCGTTCAACGACAACGCCTTCCGCTACGCGCTGATCGGCATGGCCACCTTCCGCCTCGGCATGTCCTCGGCGACCCTGGCCAACTACACCAACGTCGCCCTGGCGCTGTTCATCGCGCCGTTCTTCCTGTTCTCGGCCAGTGCCGGCCAGCTCGCCGAGCGCATGGAGAAGGCCCGGCTGATCCGCATCGTCAAGGCGATGGAAGTGGTGGTGATGGGCATGGCGGCGGTGGCCTTCGCCCTGGCCAGTCCCAACCTGCTGCTGGCGGTGCTGTTCCTGATGGGCCTGCAGTCGACGCTGTTCGGTCCGATCAAGTACTCGATCCTGCCGCAGACCCTGCACCCGCAGGAGCTGGTCGGCGGCAACGGCCTGGTCGAGACCGGCACCTCGCTGGCGATCCTGCTCGGATCGGTGGCCGGCAACGCGTTGATGGCCGTTCCGCACATCGGTCCGCAGCTGGCCTCGGCGGCGGTGGTCGGCGTGGCCATCGGCGGCTATCTGGCCAGCCGCGCGATTCCGCCGTCGCCGGCGACCGCGCCGGACCTGCGCTTCGTGTGGAATCCGTTCGTGGAAACCTGGCGCGTGCTCGGTCACAGCCTGCGCGAACGCACGGTGTTCAACGCCATCCTGGGCATTTCCTGGTTCTGGTTCTTCGGCGCCACGCTGACCGTGCAGCTGCCGCTGTACACGCGCAACTACCTGGGTGGCGATGCCAGCGTGCTGACGCTGGCGCTGGCGCTGTTCTCGATCGGCATCGGCATTGGATCGCTGTTGTGCGAGAAGCTGTCCGGCGGCAAGGTCGAGCCGGGACTGGTGCCGCTGGGCGCGGCCGGCATGACGTTGTTCGGCGTGGACCTGTACTTCGCGCGACCGCACGTGGCCCTGGTCCGCGACCAGAACTGGTGGCACATGCTCACGGGCGCGTCCGGCTGGCACATCGCCCTCGACCTGATGCTGATCGGCATGGTGTCGGGCTTCTACATCGTGCCGCTGTTCGCCCTGGTGCAGTCGCGCGCCGAGCGCAGCCAGCTCTCGCGCACCATCGCCGGCAACAACATCATCAACGCCTTCTTCATGGTGCTCGCGGCCGGTTTCGGCATCGCCATGCAGGGGCTCGGACTGAGCGTGCCGCAGTTGTTCCTGGTGGTGGCGCTGATGAATGCCGCGGTGGCGGTGTACATCTTCACCCTGGTGCCGGAATTTCCGCTGCGCTTCATCGGCTGGGTCCTGGTCAACACGCTGTACCGCGTGCGCTGCCGCGACATCGACCGCATTCCGGAGGAAGGTCCGGTGCTGCTGGTGTGCAACCACGTGGCCTTCACCGATCCGCTGATCGTGATGGCCTGCGTGCGCCGCCCGGTGCGCTTCGTCATGTACTACCGCATCTACAACCTGCCGTTGCTGCGGCCGCTGTTTCGCATGGCCGGGGCCATACCCATCGCCGGGCGGAACGAGGATCCGGAGCTGCTGGAAGCGGCCTGGGATGCCATCGATGCGGCGCTGCAGGCGGGCGAGGTGGTGTGCATCTTCCCCGAGGGCGGGCTGACCGCCAACGGCGAGATGAAGGCGTTCCGCCCGGGTGTGACGCGCGTCCTCGAGCGACGGCCGGTGCCGGTCGTGCCGATGGCCCTGCGCGGGCTGTGGGGCAGCGTGTTCAGCCGCCGCGACAACTTCCTGCGCCGGGCGCGCCTGCCGCGCCGTTTCCGCGCGCGCATCGAGGTGCTGGCCGGCGAGCCGGTGCCGCGGGGCGAGGCGACCCGGGCCGGGCTGGAGGCGACGGTGCGCGAGCTGCGCGGCGACGCGGCGTAGCGCGGAGTTCGTCGGTCATGGCGGCGGACAGAGTCCGCCCTACGGCAGACGTAGATGGACATCGCGCGCTAAGAACCGATCTTCGCCCCTAGCCCCTAGCTCCTGGCCCCTGGCCTGTTCAGACGAACCAGCCGCCCAGCACGATCAGGGCCGTGACCGCCAGCCAGACCACCAGCACGCGGCGCAGCAGGCGGCGGGCATCGGCCAGTTCGACCATCGCGTCGGAGGTGTCCTCGTTCTCGGCATCGCCGGCCGCCACGTCGGCATCCACGCTGGCCAGGGCCACCGCGGACAGGAAGCCCGGATCGAAGCTGCGCGCGGCATTGCCGGCGTCGGCGTGCCAGGCACGCCAGGCGCGGGTGACGGCATCGAAATCCGACACCAGCGCCATCGCCAGCACCATCAGGTGGGCGGCGGGCCAGTCGAGCACTTCACCCAGGCGGCGTGCCGCGGCGCGACCGCGCGCCGGCGCTCGCGACTCGGTGCGGGACTCGTCGTCGGCATCGTCGTCGACCTGCGCGTCCGGTGGCCCCTCGACCAGCAGCAGCCGCACCAGACGGTAGCCGAGCGCGCCAACCGGCCCGAGCAGCAGGAACCAGAAGATCACCGCGAAGCGTCGCTGCAGGCCGGCCCAGACCGTGGCCTCGACCAGGCGGTGCGCGGTCAGTGGCAGGGGTTCGCGGTTGTCGGTGGGGCGCAGCAGCTGCGCCGCGGCCAGGCGGCTTTCGCGATCCTCGGCCTTGAGCACGCCCTCGATGTCACGTTCAAGATCGCGCGGACCCAGGCTGTAGGCCAGCACGCAGCCGGCGAACAGGCCCCACAGCGCCATCATCATCGGCAGCTGCCACAGCACCACCGAGATCACCACGCACACGATCAGGGGCGGCAGCAGCGTCCAGGCCACGAAGGCGGCGCCGTCGCTGTCGGCGTGCTGGTCGGTCCAGCGGTGGAACCAGCCGTGGCGGCGGTAGCGCGGAATGTAGGGCAGCAGGTGGATCAGCAGCATCACCACCAGGACGACCAGCAGACGTATGGCCATGACGAATCGACTCCGGACCGGTCGGGAAATGTCTTGCCGATTGTAGCGGGCCGGGGGCGGTCAGGTCGCGGTCGTGGCCGCGCGCACGTCCGCGAGATCGATCCCGGCGCGCTCTTGCAGCCAGTGCGCGATCAGATGCCAGGACACCGACAGCCGCGTCGGCGGCCCCATCGTGCCCTGTTCGATGCCCTGCACGATCTGCTCGGGCGTGAACCATGCCGCGTGCTCCAGCTCGCCGTCGCGCAACTCGATCTCGCGCGTGGTTGCGTGGGCGGTGAAGCCGAGCATCAGCGAGGCCGGAAACGGCCACGGTTGCGAGGAGTGGTAGCGGCAGCCGTCCACGATGACGCCGGTTTCCTCGGCGACCTCGCGACGCACCGCGTCCTCCAGCGATTCACCCGGCTCGACGAATCCGGCCAGGGTCGAATAACGGCCCTTCGGCCAGTTGGCCTGGCGACCCAGCAGGCAGGCGCCATCGTGCTCGACGACCACGATGATCGCCGGATCACTGCGCGGGAACTGCAGGCCGCCGCACTGCGTGCAGCGCGCGCGATGGCCGGCCGCCACGCGCTCCAGCGATCCGCCGCAGGCCGGGCAGAAGCGCGTGCGCGACTGCCAGTGGGCCAGGCCGCTGGCGTAGGCGAAAAGGCCGGCGTCGAAAGCGTCGAACTGCATGCCCGCCTGGCGCAGGTTCGTGCGGCCGGCGCCCAGCTTCGCGGCCACGGCATCGGCGCGTTCGGCATCGGCGTGCAGGAGGAAGAAGCCGCGTCCGTCGCCGGACACGCCCAGCAGGCTGGCATCGATGTCGGGCAGCAGGTCGTCGCGCTCGGCCACGTCCAGCAGCCGCGGCGCGCCCTGGCCGGCATCGGTCAGCAGTCGTGCATCGGCATCCAGCACCAGGTAGCGGGTGCCCCCGGCGCGCGCCAGCGCGTGCAGCCAGTCGCGATCGTCGCGACGTTCGGCCATGCGGTCGAGCGCAAGGCCGGCAAAGGTGTGGATCGGGGCGCTGATGGCGCGGTCCATGGAGCCTGCGCGCAGGCTAGACCGAGAACGAGGAGCCGCAGCCGCAGGTCGTGCTGGCATTGGGATTGCGGATCACGAACTGCGCGCCGCTGAGGTTTTCCGCGTAGTCGATCTCGGCGCCGGTCAGGTACTGCAGCGAGAGCGGGTCGACCAGCAGCGTGACGCCTTCCTTGTCCAGGGCGAGGTCGTCCTCGGCCTGTTCCTCGTCGAAGGTGAAGCCATACTGGAAGCCCGAGCAGCCACCGCCGGTGATATACACGCGCAGCTTCAGCGCGGGGTTGCCCTCCTCGTCGATCAGCTGGCGCACCTTGTGCGCGGCCGCATCGGTGAAGACCAGCGGCGCGCCGCCGCTGCGGTAGTCGGGCATCTGGATCGGGACGGTGTTCATGTCGCCAGTGTCGCGCTTCGGGCCTATCGCGGCAAGCCGCCGCCCAAGGAAAATGAGGGCGGGCGGCGCCGGTTCAAGCACCGGGCAGGTTCAGTCCTTGCTGGCGTTGTCCATCACCACGTCGCCGTCGAAGGCCTCCTCGCCGGCCGGTCCGGGCAGCTGTCGGCGCGGTTCCTTCTGGTGCACCATGCGGCCGTTGACCTGGGCGCCTGCGGCCATCTCCAGCACGCGGTAGTGCACGTCGCCCTCGATGGATGCCTGCGCGGCCAGCTCCAGGCGTTCGCTGGCGTGGATGTTGCCCTTGACGATGCCGTTGATCACGGCATTCGGCACCTGTACCTCGCCAATCACCTGGCCGTGCTCGCTGAGCGTGAAGATGGCGCCCTCGTCATCGGCGCTGATGCAGCCCTCGATGCAACCGTCCAGGTGCAGGGTGCCGCTGAAATGTACGTCGCCCTGCACCTTGCTGCCCGAGGCGATCAGGCTGGTGTCGCTCGAATGCGAGTCGTGCGAGGGGCTCTTGCGTTGGTTGCTACTCCACATCTTGGTTGTTCTCCGGATTCTTCAGGGCGTCCGTCCAGGACATGCTTTGGTTGATGGGTTTGCCGCCCTTCGGCGCCAGATCGACCTGCAGCCGGTTGGGCATGAAGTCCCTGGGCAACAGGATGGTGCCGTGCAGTTGCTGGAAGTACTTGAACTTGAAGTGCAGCCCGTCCTTCTGCTCGGGCGCGCTGATGTCCTGCCAATGCATGCGGGCCAGCGAGCCCCCGCGCACGCCATCGACATCGATGGTGGCCACCCCGTCGACCTCGTCGCCGCGACGGGCATTGCGGGTCAGGGTCAGCTCCAGGTTCCAGGCGTGCGAATGGCCGACCCGCTGCAGGTGCACATCCTGCAGCTGCAGGCCCTGGTGCTGGGCACTGCCGCCGACCAGGCGGGAATAAAAGGCCAGATCGGCGCGCAGGCCGTTGATCTGTTCGTCGCGCTCGGCCAGGTTGTCGGTGAGCTTGCGGCTGGCCACGTTGGCGACCTGCACCGAGCGCTGGGCGATCGCCAGCTGCTGTTTCAGGCGCGCATTCTCCTGCGTCAGCTGGCCTGTCTTGCCGCCGCGGTGGACCAGCGACGGCGCCCCGTTCCTGCCCAGGACATAGCCCAGGCCCAGCGCGAGCACCAGCAAGGCCGCCAGGCCGGCGATCCGCCACCATCGCGAGCGCGGACGGGCCGGCGGGGTGTGCAGTGGATGCACGGCGTAGCGGGGCGGGGGGCGAATGCTCATGGACAACCCGGGGGAAAGCAGACATATAGCCACCGCCCACGACGAGCGTCAAGGCGGGCGGCGGGCGCGCGTATACTCGGACACTGTTTTCGCAGGCGGGTTCGCACGTGCTCTGGTTGAAGGCCTTTCACATCATCTTCGTGGTGACCTGGTTCGCCGGTCTGTTCTACCTGCCGCGGCTGTTCGTCTACCACGTGGAGGCCACCGAACCGGTCGTGCGCGAGCGGCTGAAGATCATGCAGAGGCGCCTGCTCGGCATCACCCACATCGGCGGATTGCTGGCGGTGGGTTTCGGCTTGGCGACCATGGCCTGGTGGCTGGCGCATGCGCCGGGCTACCTGATGGACGGCTGGTGGTTCCACGCCAAGCTGGGCCTGGTGCTGCTGTTGATCGGCTATCACGCGATGCTGGTCTGGATGGTTCGCCGCGCGCGCCATGACGCGCTGAACTGGAGCAGCCGCGCGCTGCGCATCTTCAACGAAGTGCCGGCGGTGCTGCTGATCGCGATCGTGATCCTGGTGGTGGTCAAGCCGCACTGAATCGCTTGCGGCATGCCTCAGGCGACGGCGCTTCCGGTGCTGTCGCCGCGGTTGGCGCGTCGCCGCGGATGCTCGATGCGGATGCGGCAGGCACGTTCGACCAGCGGCGCGAACTGGCGCAGCGCGCGCTCGTACACACGGCGCTTGAACGGCACCACGTGCTCGGCCGGGTACCAGAAGTCGACCCAGCGCCAGGAGTCGAACTCGGGCGTCTCGGTGGCGTCCAGGTTCAGGTGCTGCTCGTGGCCGGTGAAGCGCAGCAGGAACCAGACCTGTTTCTGGCCGATGCACTGCGGGCTCTGGTGGCGGCGCAGGTAGCGGTTGGGCAGGCGGTAGCGCAGCCAGCCCGGCGTGGTGGCCAGCACTTCGACGTGTTCGGGATTGAGGCCGGTCTCCTCGGCCAGCTCGCGGTACATGGCCTCCAGCGGCGTCTCGTCGCTGCGCATGCCACCCTGGGGGAACTGCCAGCCATCTCGACGCACGCGGCGTGCCCAGAACAGGCGACCGTCGCCGTTCAGCAGCACGATGCCCACATTGGGGCGGTATCCATCGGTGTCGATCATGCCGGACTCCAAGACCGCGAAGGTGGGCTGCCGACGGTCGCGACGGGCCGGATACTCCCGGCAGCTCCTGTAGCTGGATTCAACCATACTGCGCGAAGAACCGGCAAGGCGCCCTTGAAAGCAGGTTCATGCGCGACTAAACTTGCGCGCCCTGCCTGTGCGTCGCATCAAGCGACGACACGCAACGTCCTCCATGGCTAGGTAGCTCAGACGGTTAGAGCGCGGCACTCATAATGCTGAGGTCGGCGGTTCGATTCCGCCCCTAGCCACCATGGACCATCCGCGAATCGCGCTCGCGCTTCGCCTGGTATTCGCGACACGCCCGCCCCTGCCCGCGCCCTGGCGCCGGCACGTGGCGTCGTGGGCGGGTACTCAGTGGTGGTGGGCGTGGTCGTGCGCGGCGCGGTCCAGGCTGGCCAGGCCGCCGGTGAGCGAATACACGTTGCGCAGGCCCTGGCGACGCAGCTGGCGCGCGGCGTGGGCGCTGCGGCGACCGCTGGCGCACAGCAGAAGATGCCTGCCCTGGCCCAGTTCGTCGGCGTGGCGGTCGATCAGCGCGGCCGCGATGCAGCGCGAAGGTGCGGCGACCGGTTGCGCGGCGATCTCGTCGGCATCGCGCAGGTCGATCAGCGCGTAGCCCTCGGCGATGGCGTCCTCGATCCGCGCGAAGGCGAGCTCGATGTCGCCCTCCGCCGCCGCCCGGGCCAGTTCGGCACGCGCGACCTGCGCGCAACCGCCGCGGGTGGCGCAACCCGCGGCCGGGTCCACCGGCAGCCGGCGCACCTGCGTATCGAGCAGGTCGACCAGCAACAGGGCGTCGTCGTCCGCGCGCGGCAGGTCGAGCAGGATCTTCAGCGCCTCCATGGCCTGCATGGCGCCGAGCACGCCGGGAACGGGGCCCAGCACGCCGGCCTCGGCGCAGCTGCCGGCGGCTTCCGGCGATGGTTGATCGGGCCACAGGCAGCGCAGGCAGGCCCGGCCGGGCTGGCCGGTGACCACCTGAAGCTGGCCTTCGTACTGGTACACGCTGGCCAGGACCAGCGGCGTGCCGGTGACCACCGCGGCATCGTTGCTGAGGTAGCGACTGTCCAGGGTGTCGGTGCAATCGAGCACCAGGTCGAAGTCGGCGAAGACCCGGGCGGCGTTGCCGGCGTGCAGCGGCGCGTCGAAGCTGCGCACCGTGACCGCGGGATTGAGCGCGCGCAGGTGCCGGGCGGCAAGTTCGGCCTTGGGCTGGCCCACATCACGGGCGTCGTACAACGTCTGGCGGTGCAGGTTGCTGGCCTCCAGGCGGTCGCCGTCGACGATGCCCAGGGTGCCCACGCCGGCCCCGGCCAGGTAGCTCAGCGCCGGACTGCCGAGGCCGCCGGCGCCGATCACCAGCACGCGCGCGGCGGCCAGTTTGGCCTGGCCCCCGGCGCCGACCTCGCGCAGGCGGGACTGGCGCGAGTAGTCCGGCGTCCAGGTCAGCGCATGGTCGTGGCTGTGGCTGCAGGCGACCCAGGCGGTATCGCCCTCCAGATAGTGTTCCTTCTTCCAGATCGGCAGGCGGTGCTTGATGGCGTCGATCACGTAGCGGCAGGCGCGGAAGGCCTCGTCGCGATGCGCGGCGGCGGCGCCGACCCACACCGCCATGTCGCCCACCTTCAGCGCCCCGGTGCGGTGCACGCAGACGATGTCGTCCACGCCGAACAGCGCCGCGGCCTCGTCCAGAATGCGCGCGCCCTCGGTTTGCGCCAGTTCCTCGTAGGCCTCGTAGTCCAGGCCGTCGACCTCGCGGCCCTCGTTGCTGTTGCGCACCCAGCCCTCGAAGGCGCAGAAGCCACCGTTGCCCGGGCCGGAAAGCTCGGCGCGCAGGGCGGCCACGTCGACGGCGCGGGGGGCGATGGCGAAGCGTTTCATCCGCCGGCCACCGGCGGGATGAACACCACGGTATCGCCGTCAGCCAGCGGCCCGTCCCAGTCGCTGAAGCGCGCGTTCACGGCCACTTTCAGCTCCCGGGTCGACAGCGAAAAGCCGTGGCGGGCGGCCAGTTCGGCATACAGCGCCTTGAGCGAGGCGGCCTCGGTATCGACGTCCTCGCGGCCGGTGCCGGCCTGTTCGCGCAGTTGCGCGTAGTACTCGAGATGCAGGGTGGTCATCGGGTGGATTCCATGGCGCGCCGCACGGCGTCGAATTCCTGCGGCGTGTTGACGTTGTCCAGGGCCGCTCCCGGAGGGGGCAGCAGGTGGGTGTCGGAGAGGATCAGCGCCTTGCGTGGACAGGACTTGCCCGCCTGCATGCGTTCGGCCAGCAGGCCGCGGCTGGACGGCTCCCAGATCGCGCACAGCGGTTCGGGCAGGTCGTCGAAGCGGCTGCGGAAGGCGGTGGCGTGGCGCTGCGGGTCGCGTGCGGCGACCAGGGTGTCGAGCGTGTCGCGCTCGAGCAGCGGCAGGTCGCAGGCCAGCACCAGCCAGGCGACGTCCGGATGCAGGTCCTGCGCCGAGAGGATGCCGGCGGACGGGCTGGCGGGTTCCCAGCTGTCGATGATCCGCGGCAGCTGCGCGCGCAAGGGGTCGTCCTTCTGTTCGGCGCGCATCGAGAGGAAGGCGCGATCGGTCACCGCCGCGAGCAGGCGCCAGGCATGCAGCAGCTGCGGCTCGCCGTGATAGTCGAGGGCCGCCTTGTCGTGCTGCATGCGGGTGCTGGCGCCGCCGCCGAGCAGCAGGCCGTACAGCGGAGGCGCGGAGCGGGTATTCATGATGCGTCCGCGGCATCGCGGTCGAAGTCGCGCTTGCCGCCACTCTTGCTGATCAGGCGCACCTCGCCGATGACGATGTCGTGCGAGAGCGCCTTGCACATGTCGTACATGGTCAGCGCGGCGATGCTGGCGCCGGTCAGCGCCTCCATTTCCACGCCGGTGGTGCCGTGGCAGGAGACAGTGCAGTCGATCAGCGCGTCGTCGCCCTGCATCACGATCTCGATCTTGCACTTGTCCAGGGCCAGCGGGTGGCACAGCGGGATCAGCTGCGCGGTGGCCTTGGCGCCCATCACGCCGGCGATGTTGGCGACAGTCAGCACCGACCCCTTGGGCGTGACGTGGCCGGCGTCGCGCAGCACGCGCGCGACCTCGGCGGGAAACGCCACGCGCGCCCGCGCCCGCGCCGTGCGGCGAGTGGGCGTCTTGGCGCCGACGTCGACCATGCGCGGCTGCGCATCGTCGCCGACATGGGACAGCTGGGTGTCTGGTTGGCTCATGCGTCGTGACTCCGTGGCGCGCGGCGGGTGGCGCGTGGCCTAGCCGCCGATGTAGTGCATCTCGATCTTGCGCGGGTTGGCGGAACGTCGCGCCGCGCGTTCCTCGCTGTAGCGGTCGCCACGGCGCCGCCACACCGTGCGCAGGATCTCGAGCAGTTCGTCATCGCTGGCGCCCGCGCGCAGCGGACTGCGCAGGTCGCTGCCGCGGGTGGCGAACAGGCAGGTGTAGAGTACGCCCTCCGAGGACAGCCGCGCCCGCGAGCAGGCGCCGCAGAAGGGCTCGCTGACCGAGGTGATCATGCCGATCTCGCCGGCGCCGTCGAGGTAGCGGTAGCGGCTGGCGACCTCGCCGGGATAGCGTGGCGGCACGGCTTCAAGCGGCCAGCGCGCGTGGATGCGCTCGACCAGTTCGCGCGCCGGGACCACCGCGTCCGGATTCCAGTCGTTGCGGTTGCCCACGTCCATGTATTCGATGAAGCGCACCGTGACGCCGCTGCCGCGGAAGCGTTCGACCAGATCCAGCATGCCGTCCTCGTTGACGCCGCGCTGCACCACGGCATTGATCTTCACGCCGTGGGTGAAGCCGGCTTCGCGGGCGGCCTCGATCCCGGCGAGTACTTCGTCCAGACGGCCGCGGTTGCCGCTCATGCGGTGGAACAGGGCGGGGTCGAGCGTGTCCAGGCTGACCGTGACGCGATCGAGTCCGGCCTGTCGCAGGGCGCGGGCGTGGCGCGCCAGCAGCACGCCGTTGGTGGTCATGGCCAGGTCGTCGATGCCCTCGATGCGGCGCAGGCGGGCCACCAGCCCGGCCAGGTCCGGTCGCAGCAGCGGCTCGCCGCCGGTCAGGCGCAGCTTGCTCACGCCCAGCCGCGCGGCCAGTGTCGACAGCCGCACGATCTCGTCGAAGTCCAGGCGCTCGTCGTTGCGCAGGAACTGGAAGTGCTCGCCGTAGCGCGATTCGGGCATGCAGTACGGACAGCGGAAGTTGCAGCGGTCCATGACCGAGATGCGCAGGTCGTGCAGTGGCCGGCCCAGCCGATCGAGCGGCTCGGTGGAGGGGGTCGGGTTCACGGGTGAGTCCGACGTGCTCATGTCACCAACGATACACGCGCACGGCCTCGCCGGCGGGCAGGTCATCCGTGCCAGGCGGCAGCTCGACGAAGCCGTCGGTATGGGCGATGGCGGTGAAGTCGCCGGAGTTGCGGGTCGGTGCCGGCGCGGCCAGGATGCGACCGTCGTGACCGGCCTGCAGCCGCACGGGCATGAAACGGGTCAGTCGCGGGTGCGGCGCGACCGGGGCGGAAAGGCAGGCAAGGTCGTCCGCCAGGCGCAGGCCCTGGGCCGCGAGCAGGGCGGGGCGCAGGTAGCGCACCGTGCAGACCAGCGAGGACACCGGGTTGCCGGGCAGGGCGAACACCGCCTGGTGCCGTGTGGTGGTGCCGAACCACATCGGCTTGCCGGGCTGCTGGGCGATGCGATGGAAAATCCGGCGCACGCCCAGCTTCGCCAGCGCGTCGGGCACGAAGTCGCGCTGGCCCATCGATACGCCGCCGGACAGGATCAGGAGATCGTGGACCTCCAGCAGCGCGCCCAGCGCGCGCCTGGTGGCATCGGCATCGTCGGACACGCGATGGACCTGGAACGATTCAAACCCGTGCAGGCGCAACGCCGCGCCGACGGCGGTGTCGTTGGAACCGCGGATGCTGCCCGCGCGCAGCGGCTCGTCGGCAGCCAGCAGTTCGTCGCCGGTCAGCACGAAGGCGATCGACGGCGTGGCCGCCACCTCGACCTGGCCGTAGCCGTGAGCGGCCAACTGGGTCAGCTGTGCCGGGCCCAGTCGCGCGCCTGCTTCAAGCACGCCGGTGCCGGCCGTGCAGTCGCTGCCGCGCGCGTGGATGAACTGGCCGCGCTCGGGGCGGTAGCCATCCTCCAGGCTGAAGCGGTCGCCCTCGCGCCGCGTGCGTTCGACCGGAATCACGCAGTCGCAGCCCAGCGGCAGGACAGCGCCGGTGGCCACGATCACGCAGCTCTGGCTGTCCTCGACCGAAGCCGCGCCCGGCGCCATGCCGGCCATCTGCTCGCCGGTGCAGGCGAAGCCGTCCGGCAGCGTCTCGCTCCAGCGGATGGCGATGCCGTCCATGGTCACGCGGTCGAACGGCGGCTGGTCGGTCTCGGCGCGCACCGGCTGGCGCAGGATGCGACCGGCGGCCGCGTCCAGCGACACGCGCACGCTGCCCAGCGGGGGCAGATGTTCGGCGATCAGGTTTTCGGCTTCGCGGACGCTGATCATGGACACGTTCCGTCGGCGCGATGGATAGACCGGGGAGTATGGGCGAGCAGCCGCGCGAGGGGCAAGCGCGCGCCGGCCGCCATCACCCGCCGCCCAGGGCCACGGCCTTGACCTGGGCCCAGATTTCGCGGTCCGGCGCGAGGTCGAGGGCCTGGCATGAGCGGCGCGTGATGCGCGCCAGCAACAGGTTGCTTCCCACCTGCATCTGGACCATGCACTGCGAGGGATGATCGTCGTCGGTGATCGCGACGATGCGTCCGCGCAGCTGGTTGAGCGCGCTGGAATCCGGGTGGGGCTGTCGCGAGAGCACCACGTCGCGGGCGCCGATGCGACAGCGCATGCGACGACCGACGACACCGTCTCGGGTGGGCAGCAGCAGCAGGCCGCCGTCGAAGGTGATTTCGGCGAGATGCTCGTCGGCCAGGTGGCGGGTCACGCGGCCTTCGATCACGGTGCCCGCCGCCTCGCGCAGCGCCTCGGGCAGGTCCGGTCGCGCCAGGGTCTGCTGCAGGGCGCCCTGGGTCACCACGCGGCCGGCATCGAGGAGCACCAGATGGTCGGCCAGCCGCGCGACCTCGTCGATGGCGTGGGTGACGTAGAGCATCGGCACGGCCAGGCTGGCATGGAAGTCTTCCAGGCCCGTCAGCAGCGCTTCGCGTGCGCCGGCGTCGAGGCCCGACAGCGGTTCGTCGAACAGCAGCAGCGCCGGGTCGCGCAGCAGCGCGCGCACGATCGCCACGCGCTGGCGTTCGCCACCCGACAGCGCGCCGACCGGTCGCGTCAGCAGCGCGCCGACCCCGAAGCGGTCGATCAGGCCGTCGCGGTCCAGGTGCGCGGGCCGGCCGGCGCGTCGGAAGCCGTAATCGAGGTTGCCGGCGACCGTGCGGTGCGGGAACAGCTCCGCGCCCTGGTTCACGTAGCCGATGCGCCGGCGATGCGGCGGCACGAACACGCCGGTGGCGCTGTCCTGCCAGGTGCCGCCGTTGAAGGTGATTTGCCCGCGCGCCTCGGGTTCCAGTCCGGCGATCACGCGCAGCGCGCTGGTCTTGCCGGCGCCGGAGGCGCCGAACAGCACGCTGATGCCCCGCGCCGGCAGCGTCATGTCCAGGTCCAGCGCGGCCGCGCCACGCCGCCAGTGCAAGCGTGCGTGAAGGCCCTCAGTCATGCGCGTGCCTGCGCGGACGCAACAGGGTCATCGCCAGCAGCGCCAGGAAGGCGATGGCCAGCAGCCACAGCGACAGCGCCTGGGCGCGGGCGTAGTCGCCGGCCTCGACGTAGTCGTAGATCTGCGTGGACAGGACGCGGGTGCGTCCGGGAATGTTGCCGCCGATCATCAGCACCACGCCGAATTCACCCACCGTGTGCGCGAAGCCGAGCACGCAGGCGGTCAGCACGCCGGGCCAGGCCATCGGCAGGGCCACGGTGAAGAAGCGGTCCAGCGGCCGCGCGCCGAGGCTGGCGGCGAGCTCCATGGGTCGACGTCCGATGGCGGCGAAGGCATCGTGCAGGGGCTGCACCACGAACGGCAGCGAATACAGCATCGAGGCCACCACCAGTCCACGGAAGGAGAACGGCAGCGGCGCCCAGCCCAGCGCCTGCAAAAGGTGGCCGACGGCGCCTTGCGGGCCGAGGATCAGCAGCAGGTAGAAGCCCAGCACGGTCGGCGGCAGCACGATGGGCAGGGTCACCAGCGCGGCGATCGGGCGCTGCCAGCGCGATCGGGTGCGTGCCAGCCACCAGGCCAGCGGCGTGCCCAGCACCAGCAGCAGCAGGGTCACCGTGGTCGCCAGGCGCGCGGTCAGCGCGAGGGTGTCCAGGTCCTGGGCGGAGAAAGGCAGCATCACCGCCGACTCAATGCGCCGCGCCCGGCAGGCCGAAGCCGTAGCGGACGAACACGGCCTGGGCGCGCGGGGTCTGCACGAAGCGGGCGAAATCGTGCGCCAGCGGGTTGGCCGCGCCCTGGCGGGTGATCACGAAGCTCTGTCGCAGCGGCGGATACAACGTCTGCGGAATGGGCGCCATGCTGCCGGAACGCATGGCCGGGCCCAGCGCCAGGGCCTCGGCGATCAGGCCGACGCCGGCGTTGCCGCTGCGCGCCAGTTGCGCGGTCTGCGCGATGTTCTCGCCGTAGACCAGGCGCGGCTTGACCACGTCCCACACGCCGGCGGCCTTCAGCGCCTGCCGCGCGCGGTCGCCATACGGCGCGTGCAGCGGGTTGGCGATGGCGATGCGGCCAAAACGCGGTTGCGCCAGATCGGCCACGCGCACGCCGGTCAGGTCGATGCTTGCGCTCCACAGCACCAGCTTGCCGCGCGCATACACCGTGGCCGGGCCGTCGGTGAGCCCATCCCGCGCCAGCGCCTGCGCGTAGGCGCTGTTGGCGGAGAAGAACAGGGCGAACGGCGCGCCCTGGCGCACCTGGGTTCGCAGGATGCCGGAGGAGCCGTAGGTGACATCGATGCGCGTCCCGGGGTGTTCGTCACGGTAGATCGCGACCAGGCGATCCATCACGTGATGCAGGTCGGCCGCAGCCGCGACCACCATGTGCCGCGACGGCGCCGCCGACGCGGTGAAGGACAGCACCAGACCCAGCAGCAACGACCAGCGGAGAGCGCGATGCATGGTTGTCCTCGTCAGTACCCGGTAAGGCGCAGTGTAGCGGGGACGCCGGCGCCGGGCGCGGGCAGGGTTTACCGCGCCGCGTCACGGGAAGCGGGGCTACAATGCGCGCCATGCAGATCTTCAAGGTATTCCACATCGAGGCGGCTCACCGCCTGCCCCACGTGCCCGAGGGGCACAAGTGCGCGCGCCTGCACGGCCATTCGTTCCGGGTCGAGGTGCACGTCGGCGGCGAGCCGGGCGAGCACACCGGCTGGATCATGGACTACGCCGACATCAAGGCGGCCTTCGCGCCGATCTTCGAGCAGCTCGACCACCACTATCTCAATGAGGTCGAGGGCCTGGACAACCCCACCAGCGAGCGCCTGGCGCAGTGGATCTTCGCCCGCCTGAAGCCCGCCCTGCCGGCGCTCGAGCGCATCGTCGTGCATGAAACCTGCACCGCCGGGGCCGTCTGCACGGGGACCGTCTGAGGCGCCCCGGCCCGGGTCCGGTTTTCCCCGGCCTGGGGAGGCATTTTTCGACTGTTGACGGCTTGTGGCGCACTTTGGGCGCCTGCTATACTTTTTTAACTTAGACCGTGGCCTGGTGACGCACGGGCCGCGCCTGTGTGTGCGGCCATCCAGGAGAACCGCGTGCTTAACAGCCTCGCCGCCGGTCGCCGCCTCGCTCTGCGCCTTGTTTTCTGGCAACTGGGCTTGGCTGTGACGGTGGGTCTCATCTTTCTGATCCAGGGACGGCGGGCAGCGCTCGCCGCCTTTGGGAGCGCGCTGGCAGTGGCGCTCGGCAATGCGCTGGTGGCAGCGCGGGCCTTCGGTCAGGGTGGGGCGGGCGTGGCTCTAGCGCGGCTGATCCTGGCGACGCTGCTGAAGTGGGCCGTGGTCTTCACGGGGTTGTACGTGGTGCTGGTGCGCTGGCAATTGCCGCCGGTGCCTGCCATAGCGGGACTGATCGTGGCCGTGCTGGTCAATCTGTTCGCGCTTCGATTCAAGCAATAAGGCGATGGGACTGAACATGTTGGCGAATGCGCCCGAAGGTGGATTCACCGGATATATCCAGCACCACATGCAGTTCTGGAACTGGCCCCACGTGGCACCGGGCGGTTTCTGGAGCTGGTCGGTGCACGTGGACTCGATCCTGGTCTCGCTGGTACTCGGCGTGCTGTTCAGCGCCTGGTTCTGGACCAAGGCGCGCAAGGCCACGCCGGGCGTGCCGGGCAAGGGCCAGGCCTTCGTCGAGCTGGTGCTGGAGTTCGTCGATGGCCAGGTCAAGGACGTCTTCCACGGCGACCGCCGCATCCTCGGCCCGCTGGCCATGACGATCTTCGTCTGGGTGTTCCTGATGAACTTCATGGATCTGCTGCCGGTCGACCTGCTGCCGATCATCGCCGAGCACTCGGGCGCCGGCCATTTCCGCGCCGTGCCGACCGCCGACCTCAACGTCACCTTCGCGATGTCGATCACCGTGCTGGTCCTGGTGGTCTTCTACAGCTTCAAGGCCAAGGGCGCCGGCGGCTACATGAAGGAGCTGTTCACGGCGCCGTTCGGCCCGTGGCTGGCGCCGTTCAACATCCTGCTCAACATCGTCGAGCTGCTGTCCAAGCCGGTCAGCCTGTCGATGCGACTGTTCGGCAACATGTACGCGGGCGAGATGGTGTTCATGCTGATCGCCGGCCTGTTCAGCGCCGGCAGCTGGCTGCTGTACGGCTTCGGCATCGTCGGCTACACCGCCTGGGGCATCTTCCACATCCTGATCATCTCGATCCAGGCCTTCATTTTCATGGTGTTGACCGTGGTGTACATCTCCATGGCCCACGATCACCACTGAGCATTTCGTTTCATCTTTCAACTACACGAAGCTTTTCTTCAGGAGAACATCATGGAGCACATCGCCAGCCTTCTCGCCCAGGTGCAGGGTCTTACCGGCATCGGCATCGGTCTCATCATCGGCCTCGGCGCGCTGGGTGCCTGTATCGGCATCGGCGTGATGGGTTCGAAGTTCCTCGAGTCCGCCGCGCGCCAGCCGGAGCTCAAGCCCATGCTGCAGGGTTCCATGTTCCTGCTGGCCGGCCTGATCGACGCCGCGTTCCTGATCGGTGTGGCCCTGGCCATGCTGCTGGCGTTCGCCAACCCGCTGCTGTCCAGCGCCCTGTCGCACCTGCCCAAGTAAGGGCCCAGGGCCATGCGGCGTCGCCACGGCGACGCCGCATAGCCGGCACGTGCGCCGTGGCGCACCGATTCACGATTTTCCTTACCCACAGGTAGCGCAGCGATGGAATTCAACGCGACCCTGATCGGCGAAATGATCGCTTTCGCCATCCTGATCTGGTTCAGCGTCCAGTTCATCTGGCCGCACATCAACAATGCGATCGAGGAACGGCAGAAGAAGATTGCCGACGGCCTGGCCGCTGCCGAAAAGGCACGCGCCGAGCTGAAGGACGCCGATGCCCGCGTCGCCGACGAGATCAAGAAGGCCCGCGTGCAGGCCTCCGAGATCATCGACAAGGCGCAGCAGCAGGCCAATCAGATCCTCGACAAGGCCCGTGCCGACGCCGTCGCCGAGATCAACCGGCAGAAGGCCATGGCCGAGGAAGAGATCGCTTCCATGGCCGAGCGTGCCCGCGTGGAACTGCGCGAGCAGGTTGGCAAGCTGGCCGTGATGGGCGCCGAGAAGATCGTCCAGCGCGAGATCGACGCCGGCGTGCACAAGGCGCTGCTCGACCAGCTGGCGGCGGACATCTGATGGAAGCGCTCACGCTCGCCCGTCCCTACGCCCGTGCCGCCTTCGAGCTGGCGCGGGACAACGGCACGCTGAACGAGTGGTCGCAGGCGCTGGCCTTCGCCGCCGCCGTGTCCGCCGATCCGCGCATCGCCGCCCTGCGCAGCGACCCGCGGGTCGAGGACGCGCAGCTGGTGGCCATGCACCTGCCGGCCGACGTCGGCGCGGACACGCCGCTGGCGCGCTTCCTGTCCGAGCTGGCCGCGCATGGCCGGCTGCAGCTGCTGCCCGAGGTGCGCGCGCTGTTCGACGCCCTCAAGCGTGAATCGGAATCGGTACTCAAGGTCCGCGTGACCAGCGCCATCGCGCTGGATGCCGCGCAGACCGAACAGCTCAAGGCTTCGCTGAAGCGCCGCTACCAGCGCGACATCGACATCGCCGCCGAGGTCGACCCCGCCCTTCTGGGTGGTGTGGTCATCGACACCGGCGAGCAGGTGATCGACGGTTCCGCGCGCGGTCGCCTGCAGCGACTGGCCTCCGCCCTGACCCATTAAAAGCATCGAGATCGCCGGGATACAACTATGGCAACCCAGCTCAACCCCTCTGAAATCAGCGAACTGATCAAGACCCGCATCGAGTCGTTCAAGCTCGACGCCGAGGCCCGCAACGAGGGCACGCTGATCAGCGTGTCGGACGGCATCGTGCGCATCCACGGCCTGGCCGACGTGATGTCCGGCGAAATGATCGAGCTGCCGAACAACACCTTCGCCCTGGCGCTGAACCTGGAGCGCGATTCGGTCGGCGCGGTGGTCCTCGGTGACTACCAGCACCTGCGCGAAGGCGACACCGCCAAGACCACCGGTCGCATCCTCGAGGTGCCGGTCGGCGAGGCCCTGTTGGGTCGCGTGGTCGATTCGCTGGGCAACCCGATCGACGACAAGGGTCCGATCGAGGCCAAGCAGACCAGCCCGATCGAGAAGGTCGCGCCGGGCGTGATCTGGCGCAAGAGCGTCGACCAGCCGCTGCAGACCGGCTACAAGTCGGTCGACTCGATGATTCCGATCGGCCGCGGCCAGCGCGAGCTGATCATCGGCGACCGCCAGACCGGCAAGACCGCCCTGGCCGTCGACGCCATCATCAACCAGAAGGGCACCGGCGTTAAGTGCATCTACGTCGCCATCGGCCAGAAGCGCAGCTCCATCGCCAACGTGGTGCGCAAGCTGGAAGAGAACGGCGCCCTGGACCACACCATCGTGGTGGTCGCCTCGGCCTCCGAATCGGCCGCGCTGCAGTACATCGCGCCGTACTCGGGCTGCGCCATGGGCGAGTACTTCCGCGATCGCGGCGAAGACGCCCTGATCATTTACGACGACCTGTCCAAGCAGGCCGTGGCCTACCGCCAGATCTCGCTGCTGCTCAAGCGCCCGCCGGGCCGCGAAGCCTACCCGGGCGACGTGTTCTACCTGCACAGCCGCCTGCTCGAGCGCGCCGCGCGCGTGAACGAGGACTACGTCGAGAAGATGACCAACGGCGAGGTCAAGGGCAAGACCGGTTCGCTGACCGCGCTGCCGATCATCGAGACCCAGGCCGGCGACGTCTCGGCGTTCGTGCCGACCAACGTGATCTCGATCACCGACGGCCAGATCTTCCTCGAGACCGACCTGTTCAACGCCGGCATCCGTCCGGCCGTGAACGCCGGCATCTCGGTGTCGCGCGTGGGTGGCGCGGCGCAGACCAAGATCGTCAAGAAGCTGTCCGGCGGCGTGAAGCTGTCGCTGGCGCAGTACCGTGAGCTGGCGGCCTTCGCGCAGTTCGCCTCGGACCTGGACGCGGCCACCCGCGCCCAGCTCGAGCGCGGCCAGCGCGTGACCGAGCTGATGAAGCAGGCGCAGTACGCGCCGCTGTCCATCGCCGAACTGGCGATCTCGGTGTACGCGGCCGAAGAGGGCTACCTCGACGACCTGCCGGTGGCCAAGGTGCTGCCTTTCGAGAAGGCGCTGCATGCCTTCATGCACCAGAACCACGACGACCTGATGAAGAGCATCGTCGAGACCGGCAACTGGAACGACGAGATCAAGGGCGTGTTCAAGTCGGCCCTGGACGAGTTCAAGAAGACCGGTAGCTGGTAAAAGAGCCGGGACTCGGGACCCGGGACCCGGGACTCGCCGAAGGCAGGGTCTCGTGGCCAGGGGACCGAAGTCCGCACAGATGAAAACGACACGGGTCCGGGACCCGGTTTTTCACGGGTCCCGGGTCCCGGGTCCCGAGTCCCGAGGTAAGGAAAATGGCAAGCGGACGCGAAATCAAAACCAAGATCAAGAGCACGCAGAACATGCGCAAGGTGACGCGTGCGCTCGAGATGGTCTCGGCCTCCAAGATCCGCAAGGCGCAGGACCGCATGCGGGCCTCGCGTCCGTACGCCAAGGCCATGCGACACGTCATCGCGCACGTGGCCGCGGCCAGCACCGAGGTCAAGCATCCGTTCCTGGTCGAGCGCGAGCGCGTGGCCCGCGTCGGTTATGTCGTGGTCGCCACCGACCGCGGCCTGTGCGGCGGCCTCAATTCCAACCTGTTCCGCCGCACGCTGGCCGAGATCCGCGACTGGCAGGCCAAGGGCGTGGAAGTGGACATGGTCGTGATCGGCCAGAAGGCGGTGCAGTTCTTCCGTCGCATCAAGTCCATCAACCTGCTGGGCACGGCCACCCACCTGGGCGAGCGTCCGCGCATGGAGCAGCTGGTCGGCGTGATCAAGGTCATGCTCGACGCCTACACGGCCGGCACCGTCGACCGCGTGATCCTCGGCTACAACGATTTCGTCAACACCATGGTGCAGAAGCCGCGCCTGGACGCGTTGCTGCCGCTGCCGGTGGCCGCCGAGCAGATCGTCAAGCAGGCGAAGGAAGGCGAAGGCGATACCGTGGTCGCCCTCGACATGAAGCGCGAGCATGACTGGGACTACATCTACGAGCCGGGCGCCGAGGACGTGCTCGCGCACGTGATGACGCGCTACGTCGAGTCGCTGGTCTACCAGGCTACGCTGGAGAACCTGGCCAGCGAACACGCCGCGCGCATGGTCGCCATGAAGAGCGCCTCGGACAACGCCAACAAGGTGATCGACGAGCTGACGCTGGTCTACAACAAGGCGCGCCAGGCGGCGATCACGCAGGAAATTTCGGAAATCGTGGGTGGCGCGGCGGCGGTTTGATTCGGCGCTGCGCTCGCCGCAGGGTTGAGCGGAGCGGTGGCTTGAAGTTGCGAGTGTTTATTTAAGCAATCATCCATGATTGCGAAGATCAAAAAGCTGCCATCCGTGGCCGCACTGTTCGAAAAGCGACGTTCTTTTGGCGCTTACATCAAATTCGATTAGAGAGTTACTTGGAGCATATCCATGAGTCAGGGCAAGGTTGTTCAGATCATCGGCGCGGTTGTCGACGTGGAATTCCCGCGTGACCAGGTGCCGACCGTGTACGACGCGCTGAAGGTCGACGGCACCGAGATCACCCTCGAGGTGCAGCAGCAGCTCGGCGACGGCGTGGTGCGTGCCATCGCGCTGGGCTCGACCGAGGGCCTCAAGCGCGGCCTGGTTGCCAACAACACCGGCGAAGGCATCAAGGTGCCGGTGGGCACGGCCACCCTGGGCCGCATCATGGACGTGCTGGGTCGCCCGATCGACGAAGTCGGTCCGATCGAGGCCGAGGCGCACAACGTGATCCATCGCGAGGCGCCGGCCTACGACGAGCAGGCGATGTCCAACGAGCTGCTGGAAACCGGCATCAAGGTCATCGACCTGGTCTGCCCGTTCGCCAAGGGCGGCAAGGTCGGCCTGTTCGGCGGCGCCGGCGTGGGCAAGACCGTGAACATGCTCGAGCTGATCAACAACATCGCCACCGAGCACTCGGGCCTGTCGGTGTTCGCCGGCGTGGGTGAGCGTACCCGCGAGGGCAACGACTTCTACCACGAGATGATCGAGGCCGGCGTGGTCAACCTCGAGGACAAGACCCAGTCCAAGGTGGCGATGGTCTACGGCCAGATGAACGAGCCGCCCGGCAACCGCCTGCGCGTGGCCCTGACCGGCCTGACCATGGCCGAGTACTTCCGCGACCAGAAGGACGAGTCCGGCAAGGGCAAGGACGTGCTGTTCTTCGTCGACAACATCTACCGCTACACGCTGGCCGGCACCGAGGTGTCCGCGCTGCTGGGCCGCATGCCGTCGGCGGTGGGCTACCAGCCGACCCTGGCCGAGGAAATGGGCGTCCTGCAGGAGCGCATCACCTCGACCAAGACCGGATCGATCACCTCGATCCAGGCCGTGTACGTGCCCGCCGACGATCTGACCGATCCGTCGCCGGCCACCACCTTCGCCCATCTGGACGCCACCGTGGTGCTGTCGCGCAACATCGCCTCGCTGGGTATCTATCCCGCCGTGGATCCGCTGGATTCGACCAGCCGCCAGCTCGACCCCAACGTGGTCGGCCGCGAGCACTACGACGTGGCCCGCAAGGTGCAGGGCACCCTGCAGCGCTACAAGGAGCTCAAGGACATCATCGCGATCCTGGGCATGGACGAGCTGTCCGAAGAGGACAAGCAGGTCGTGGCGCGCGCGCGCAAGTGCGAGCGCTTCTTCAGCCAGCCGTTCCACGTGGCCGAAGTGTTCACCGGCGCCCCGGGCAAGTACGTGTCGCTGGCCGAGACCATCCGCGGCTTCAAGATGATCGTCGAGGGCGAGGTGGACTACCTGCCCGAGCAGGCCTTCTACATGGTCGGCGGCATCGACGATGCCATCAAGAAGGGCGAGGAGATGGGGGCCAAGAAGGCAGCGTAAGAGCCGGGACCCAGGACTCGGGACGCGGGATTCGCGAAAGCGATCCTCGCCAGCCCAGAATCCCGGGACTCGGGGAAATCAAGCGGAAACAACTCGCCTCAGGGCGTGACTCCAGCCGAGTCCCGCGTCCCGAGTCCCGAGTCCCGCACCGAGCGAAGCGAGAAAGACATGACCACCATCCGTTGCGACATCGTCAGCGCCGAGGCCGAGATCTTCCACGGCGAAGCGACCATGGTCATCGCCACCGGCGAACAGGGCGAGCTGGGTATCGCGCCGCGTCACGCGCCGCTGATCACCCGCCTCAAGCCCGGTCATGTCGAGGTGATCAAGGCCGACGGCGAGCGCCAGTCGTTCTACGTCTCCGGCGGCATCCTCGAGGTGCAGCCACAGGTGGTGACGGTGCTGGCCGATTCGGCCGCGCGCGCCGACGAGCTGGACGAGGCCGCGGCCCTGGCCGCCAAGGAACAGGCGGAGAAGGCCCTGGCCGACCGCACCGACGAGATGGAAGTGGCCGAGGCCCAGGCCAAGCTGGCCGAGGCCCTGGCGCAGCTGCAGGCGCTCGAGCGCATGCGCCGCAATCTCAAGCACTGAGTCCCGGGTCGCGACACCATGTAAAAACGCCGGCTTGATGCCGGCGTTTTTTATGGCTTTCCTGGCTGCTGCACGCGACTAGTGCTTGCCCTTCTTGTCCAGGGCGTTCTTCAGCAGGTTGCCGATGGCGTCGCCCGCGTTCGACGATTTCTTGCTGCCGCTGTCGGCTTGATTCCCGGGTGCCTTGCCACCGCCGAACCCCGATCGCAGAAGGCTGCTGGCCGCAGCCGGGTCAAGACGGAATTTCGGGTCACTGGCCGTGCCGCCCACGTGCACGCCGATGCCGCTCTGGCTGGTGCCGCCGAGCAGCCCACCAAGCAGTTTGCCGGCCTTGGAACCCG
Organism: uncultured Gammaproteobacteria bacterium; assembly: GCA_963821885.1. Taxonomy (GTDB): domain Bacteria; phylum Pseudomonadota; class Gammaproteobacteria; order Xanthomonadales; family Rhodanobacteraceae; genus Oleiagrimonas. The sequence continues at coordinate 284,901 of CAWGFN010000005.1, forward strand.
ACAGCAGCTTGCCGGAGGCCGCACCGCTGGCGAGTTTCTTGTCGAGCTTGACCAGCATGTTGAAATCGAGGGCGCCGCTGGCGGCCATGGTGCCCTTGCCCGACATGTTGCCGATGTCCTTGATGTCCGCCGCCGCGGGATCGGCGCGTATCCCCTCGGGGGCGATGCGCAGGGTGGCGTTGGCATGCTGGATCCGGGTGTCGCGTGGTGCGTTGATGCCGGCCAGAGAGAGCGCCCCGCCGAGCTTGTCGCCCAGGCTGTAGCCGGCCAGCGTGGTGTCGTCGAGCGTGACCGGGCCGGTGATCACCAGCGCGTCCAGCGGTCCCTTGGCGCGCAACGTGACGCCGAGCGTGCCGCCACTCAGGTGCGAGTTCTTCGGCAGGACCACGCCGAATGCGGGAAGCAGGGGCTGCAGGTCGTCCACGGGCAGCTTCTGGCCGGCGATCGACAGGTTCAGGCGCATCACAGCGCCGCGTCCGTCGAATCCACCGTCGACAGCGAGACTGGCCTTGCCGGTGCCAAGCTGCGTGTCGTGGATGCGCCCGGTGCTGGAGGCAAGCCGGTAGTCGGCCTGGTACTGCAGCCGCAGGGGTCGCGGCGAGGGCGATCCGGAAGCGACCAACTGCAGGCGAGTGGCGTCGATCCGGCCCTTCGAATGCAGTACGCCGGACTTCGAGTGGATCGTGCTGTCGATGTCGATCACGCCGCTGATGCCCTCGCCGTGACCGACCAGTCCAGCACGCACCAGGCCGATGTCCTTCATCACCAGATGCGCCGAGAGCGGGGTCTGCACGGCATTGCCGGCTGTCCATGGACCCAGCGTGCCATCGAGCTTGACGCTGCCGCCACCGGCCACGTCTGCGCTCATGGTGAACGGGAAGGCGTGGTCGGCGCCAAGGTTCTGCGCGCTGAGCTCGACGTTGTCATACGTGCGCGAGCCGCCGACCGCGCGATCCAGCACGATGCGGCCGTGGCGGATGCGCAGGGCGTCGACCGTCAGGGCGGGCGTGCCCGAAGACGGTGCTGAGGCTTTCGCCGGGGTCTTGCCGTCGCCGGCGGCGAAGCTGGCGAAGTTCCAGCGCCCGGCGCGATCCTGAACCAGGCGCACGCTGGGGGTGTCCAGGGTCAGCGAGGTGACGTGCAGTTCGCGGTGCACGATCAAGGGCCACAGCCTGACGCCGACGTCGAGCGAACGCGCGCTGACGAATGGCTGCCTGCCGAAGGCCGGGTCGTCGCCGATGCGGATGTCATCGGCATCGAGCGCGCCGGAAAGGATCGAGACGTGCAGCTTGCCCAGTGTGACCGGTCGTCCCAGGGCCGCGCTGAGCGAGGCCTGGATCTGCGGCCGGAATCGGTTGGCATCGATCATCGACAGCGCGGCGACACCCGCGATGACCAGGACCAGAACGATGATGGCGAGCGTGATCAGCAAGCGTTTCATGGGCGCACTCCGGAATATGCACGGTGGCCTGTGGGCGAGGACATCATCCTAGACCCGCGCTCGTGCAGGGTCGAGAAGCCGATCAACGGTAGACCCAGTGGCGATTGACGAAGAAGCTGATGACCGCCAGGACGGCTTCGATGAGCGGTTTCAGCAACCAGGCGCTGGATAGCCCGCCATGACGGGCGACCCATTCGATCTGCAGGGTGCTCAATACGGTGAGCACGGCCCAAAGCAGCAGGAAGCGGAGCAGGTGGCGCCCGGCCGGTCCGCGGTGGGCGCGGAAGGTGATGCGACGATTGGCCCAGAAGCCGAGACTGGCGCCGGCCACGCGTCCGGCGACGTTGGCCGCGGGCAGCGGCACGCCGCTGGCGCTGAGCGCCATCATCACCCCCCAGTCCAGCGCCAGTTGCAGGCCTCCGACGACGGAAAATCCCGCGCCCTGGCGCAGCAGTCGGCCAAGCCAGTCGGGCAAGGGCGCATTCATGCGGTTCGCGGCCGTATCGCCATGATCCCGGCATCATACGCAGCGGCGCGTATCTGCCAAATGAACGCCCGGCGACATGACCGGCCGGCCGTATGGCGGAGTCGGCATCTGTCCAAAGATCATAGGCAGCGGTCATGGCGGCATGCGAGCATGCAACCGGGTGTGTGAGGGCAAGCGGACATGTGCGGATTCGTGGCGGTTCTGGACCCCGGCGGCGACATCGGCGTCCTGCGCCCGGCGCTGCTGGAGCAGGCACGCAGCCTGCGTCATCGCGGTCCGGACTGGAGCGGCGTGTACGCCGACGGGGACGCGATCCTGGCCCACGAGCGCCTGGCCATCGTCGACGTGGTGCATGGCGCGCAGCCGTTGCTGTCCAGCGATGCGCAACAGGTGCTGGCGGTCAACGGCGAAATCTACAACCACCGCGCCCTGCGCGTGGAATGCGCGGACTACGCTTTTGCCACCGAATCCGACTGCGAGGTGATCCTTCCCCTCTACCGTCGGCACGGCGTCGAGTTCCTCGATCGCCTCAAGGGCATGTTCGCCTTCGTGCTGTGGGACCGCGAGAAATGCGACTGGCTGATCGCACGCGACCCAATCGGGATCATTCCACTTTATGTCGGCCACGATGCCCGTGGCCGGCTGTACGTGGCCTCGGAAATGAAGGCGCTCATGGGCGTGTGCGTCAGCGTCGAGGTGTTCCCGCCGGGGAGCTTCTGGACGCGCGGCATGCCGGCGCCCGAGCGCTACTATGCGCCGTCCTGGCGTGATTCGATGCGGTGGCCGAGGGTCCGCGCGATGCCGCGGCGCTGCGCCAGGCGCTGGAGCGCTCGGTGCATGCGCACATGATGAGCGACGTGCCCTACGGCGTGCTGCTGTCGGGCGGCCTGGACTCCTCCCTGATCGCCGCCATCACCGCCCGCTACGCCGCGCGGCGCACCGAGGACGACGACCGCAGTGAAGCCTGGTGGCCGCGCCTGCACACCTTCTCCATCGGCCTGGAAGGCTCGCCCGACCTGGCCGCCGCGCGCACGGCGGCCGAGGCCATCGACAGCGTGCACCACGAATTCCATTTCACCGTGCAGGAAGGCCTGGATGCGCTGAGCGACGTCATCCGCCACGTGGAAACCTACGATGTCACCACCATCCGCGCGTCCACGCCGATGTACCTGCTGGCCCGGCGCATCCGTGCGATGGGCATCAAGATGGTGCTGTCGGGCGAAGGCGCGGACGAGCTGTTCGGTGGCTACCTGTATTTCCACATGGCGCCGGACGATCGCGAATTCCACGACGAGCTTGTGCGCAAGCTCGATGCCCTGCACCAGTACGACTGCCTGCGCGCCAACAAGGCCATGGCGGCGTGGGGCGTGGAGGCCCGCGTGCCCTTCCTCGACCGCGATTTCATCGACCTGGCCATGGCCACGGCGCCGGGCGTGAAACGTCCGCTCGAAGGGCGCATGGAAAAGCACATCCTGCGCCAGGCGGGCGAAGGCCTCCTGCCGGATGCGATCCTGTGGCGGCAGAAGGAGCAGTTCTCCGATGGCGTCGGCTACGGCTGGATCGACGCGCTCAAGGACCACGCGGCCGCGCAGGTCAGCGACGCGCAGATGGCGCTGGCCACGCAGCGGTTTCCGGTCAACCCGCCGCAGGGCAAGGAGGCCTACGCCTACCGGGTGCTGTTCGAGCAGCACTATCCGGGCGACGCCGCCGCGCGCACGGTGCCGGGCGGCCCCAGCATCGCCTGTTCCACGCCCACCGCCTACCGCTGGTCCAGGGCCTTCGAGGGTTGCGACGACCCGTCCGGCCGCGCCGTGGCGGGCGTGCACCGGGCGGCCACCAGGGACTGAGCCGGGCCACCGACTAGGCAGCGGTCGCCGGTTTGCGGCAAAGTGGCGGGCGAAATGGAGCAGGAAGGCATCATGAGCTCACCGCTACACGTCATCGTCCTGGCCGCCGGCGAGGGCAAGCGCATGCAATCGTCCATGGCCAAGGTGTTGCTGCCGCTGGCCGGGCGACCACTGCTCGCGCATGTGCTGGAGACGGCCAGGGCACTGGGGCCGGCGGGCGTGCACGTGGTCCATGGCCATCGCGGCGACCAGGTGCGCGAGGCGTTTGCCGGCGACGGTACGCTGGGCTGGGTCGAGCAGGCCGAGCAGTTGGGCACCGGGCATGCCGTGCGCCTGGCGCTGGAGACGGTGCCGGATACGGCTCGCGTACTGGTGCTGTATGGCGATGTCCCGCTGCTGCGGGCCACGGATCTGGCCACCCTGGCCGCCGTCCGGGGCTCGCTGGCCGTGCTGGCCGCCGAGGCGGATGATCCGGCCGGCTATGGCCGCGTGCTGCTCGATGACAGGCAATGCGTCGCGGCCATCGTCGAGGACAAGGATGCCACGCCCGAGCAGCGCGCCGTGCGCCGGATCAACACCGGCATCGTGGCCGCCGACGCCGCGCCGCTGCGCGCGTGGGTGGAGCGACTGGGCAACGCCAATGCCCAGGGCGAGTACTACCTCACCGATGTGTTCGGCCTGGCCGCGGCGGAGGGCGCGCCGGCGCAGTGCGTGATGCTTGCCGACGCCGACGACGCGGCCGGTGCCAACACCGCCTGGCAGCTGGCGTCCCTGGAAGCGCATTACCGTCGTCGCCGCGCGCGCGAGCTGGCCGACGCCGGCGTGCGCCTGGCCGACCCGGCGCGCTTTGACGCACGCGGTTCCGTGGTCGCCGGCCGCGACGTGGAGATCGACGTCGATGTGGTCCTCGAGGGCGAGGTGGTGCTGGGCGAGGGCGTGCGCATCGGTCCGTTCTGTCGCCTGCGCGACGTGCGCCTGGGCCCGGGCACAGTGGTGCACGCGCACTGCGACCTGGACGGCGTGGACATCGGAAGCGCATGCACCATCGGCCCGTTCGCGCGACTGCGTCCGGGCACGCAACTGGCCGACGACGCCCACGTGGGCAATTTCGTGGAAATGAAGAAGGCCTCCCTGGGCCAGGGCAGCAAGGCCGGCCATCTCAGTTATCTCGGCGACGCCGAGATCGGCACCGGGGTCAACATCGGCGCCGGCACCATCACCTGCAACTACGACGGCGCCAACAAGCACCTGACGCGGATCGCCGATGGCGCCTTCATCGGTTCCAACTCGGCGCTGGTGGCGCCGGTGCGCATTGGCGCGCAGGCCACCATAGGCGCCGGATCGGTGATCAGCACCGACGCGCCGGATGGCCAGCTCACCGTGTCGCGCGCGCGACAGGTCACGCTCAAGGGCTGGAAGCGGCCGGAAAAGAAGTCCGACTGAGCGTGGGGGCGCGGTTGCGCCGCCCCCTGCGCCCGCAACCATGAAGCGTTGCCGATGGCGCAGGGCGTACCACGTGGATCAGCATTGCAAAGGTTTGCACGGGTCCAAGGCAGGCCTCAGTGCGCGTAGCGGCAGTTCCGTAGCCCGGATAAGCGAAGCGCATCCGGGAGCCCATGCATGCGTCATGCTGGGTCAGGGGCATGGTCGACATGACATGGTTCGCGTTGCCCCGGATGCGGCTGCGCCTTATCCGGGCTACGACAGCAACTGAGCGTGGGGGTGCGGTTGCGCCGTCCCCTTGCGCCCGCAAGCATGAAGCGTTGCCGATGGCGTAGGGCGTACCACGTGGATCAGCATTGCAAAGGTTTGCGCGGGTCCAAGGCAGGCCTCAGTGCGCGTAGCGCCAGCCGTCGATCTCGACAAGCAGCTCGCGACGGCACACGTCGCCCAGCAGCAGCAGGCGCGGCGCATGCGGCACGTGCTCGGCCAGGAAGGCGTCCACGGCTTCGGCATGCGTGGCGTGACGCACGTACGCCTTCAGCGGATCATCGGCGGTGAAGTGCTCGGGCAGCCCGCCCTCGCGCAACAGGGCGCGCAGGTTGGCCAGCGTCTCGACGAGCTGGGCATGCAGGTCGTCCGGATGGCGCGATTCATGGCCGGTGATCGAGGCGGTGCCGGAAATGGCCAGCGAATCGTCGCCATGCAGGCGCATGGCGCGGGCGAAGCTGGGCGGCGTCGGGCCGTACTGGCGCGGGTAACGCCAGGCGCTCATCTGGCGCGGGTTCTCGATCCGGGCACCGGGCTGTTCGGCGGCCAGGCAGTAGACCTGCAGCAGCGGCGTGTCCAGGCGATGGCCGATGGCGGTCGCCGCCGGGAAGCCGTCGGCGAAGAAATCGCCCATGCCCTGCAGGCGGCCTGCGCAGAACTGCTTGTAGCGCTCGGCGTCGCCGTGGCCGGCGTTGATGTCGGCCAGGTAGTTCCAGAGGCGCTGCACATGGCGTTGCGGGCGCGACGCCAGGAACGTGCGCAGCAGCTTGTACGCATGCGCGGCGGCCGGCTCCGGACCGCCATGCTCGCGTTCGTCCACGCCCAGGCCGGCGAACAGCCAGCCGCCGCCGCTGGCCCACTGCAGGACGCCTTCGCGACCATGGGTGACATCGGCGTCGATCCGCCACAGTTCGCACACGCCCGGGTCCGGGGTCCGCAGGGGCGCCAGCGGGACGTTCAGGACGCGGCTGTCGTCGAGGCCCCGCAGGCTGTCGGCGAAGCCGAGCACGGCCAGCGTGCCCGGCGCGGCGAGCGTGTCGGCAACGGCGGACACGGGCGCATAGCGCACGCGGGGGCGCGCGGCGGAAGCGAGTCGAGCTTGCGGGGTCATGAGGTTCATGCGTGGTCCGTCGCGATCCCGGTGGTGGCGCGGCAGGCGGGCCACCGCCGACGATCGGGGAAACGCCCTATGGTACACTCCGCGCGCGCCAAACCGGGAGCCGGTCGGCGCATCGGGGGGATACTGGAAGCACACATGAGCAAGCAAACCGACGCCGAGCACGCGCTGGCGGAACTGATCGTCGACAGCCTCAATCTCGAGGATACCGATGCCGCGGACATCGACCCCGAGGCCCCGCTGTTCGGCGGCGATCTGGGCCTGGATTCGATCGACGCCCTGGAAATCGCCCTGGCGGTATCCAAGCGTTACGGTTTCCAGTTGCGCTCGGACAATCCCGACAATCGCGAAATCTTCGGCAGTCTGCGTGCGCTTTCGGCGCACATCGAAAAGCATCGGGCCGAAGCCTGACGACACGCCGCGCCGTGCCCGCGTCGTCGCCCGATCTGCTCCGCCGTCTGGCCCCCTGGGTCCTGCTGGCCTACGTCTTCATGGTGCTGTTCGGCACCCTGGGCCGGCAGGCCTGGATGTTGCGCGCGGCTGTGCCGGTACTGGTGTTGCTGCTGGCCACGATCTTGCCCCTGCGGCGGGCCTGGGCGCTGGCGCTGTGGCTGGCTCTCGGCGCATTGCTCATCGGGCTGGATCTGCGCGGCCAGACCCGCGCGGTGTTCGGGATACTGCCGATCCTGATCAATGCGGCCCTGTGCGTTTTTTTCGCGCGCACCCTGCGCAGCGGGCACGAGGCGCTGGTCACGCGCGTGGTACGGGTGGTCGAGGGCGAGGACCGGCTGGCGATTCCCGGCGTGCCGGCCTACACCCGTGCGGTCACCCTCTACTGGGCCATGTTGACCGGGGCGCAGGTGCTGCTGCTGGGATCGTGCTGGCTGCTGGTGTTGCGCGCCGGCGAGGCCGCGCCGGGATGGGCCCGCCTGTGGCTTCACGTGGGCGGCTACGCGCTGCCGATCCTGGCCATGCTGGCCGAATATGCCTGGCGCCGCTGGCGCTTTCGTGGCCATCCGCACCTGCCCGCGCATGCCTTCATGCGGCGACTGGTGGCATGCTGGCCGAGCATCGTCCGTGAACCCGACGCCGATCCGCGCCGATGAACCTGACCGAACAACCCACCAACAGCTTGCCGGCGCCGTTTTGCATCGCGCCCGACCATCCGTGCCTGGCCGGCCATTTCCCGGGACGCCCGCTGGTGCCCGGCGTGATCCTCCTCGAGCAGGTGGCGCAGGCGGTGCGCGCGCGCCACGACCTGCGCCTGGTGCGCATCATCGAGGCCAAGTTCCTGGCGCCCCTCGGCCCCGACGAGCCGGCCCGCGTGTTGCTTGAGGGTGCGCCGCCGCGGCTGCGCTTCGAGATCCGGCGTGGCGATGCCCTGCTGGCGCGCGGTCGCGTGGAGGCGGGCGCATGAGCATCCACTGGCGCCAGCGCCCGGAGGGCGGCGGACGCTTCGCCCTGTGGCTGATCCGTTTCATCGCCCTGCATGGCGGACGCCGGGTGGCGCGGGTCCTGTTGTATCCGATCACGCTGTATTTCTTCCTGCGTCGCGGCTACGAGCGGCGCGCCTCGCGCGCCTATCTCGGCCGCGTGCAGGGCCGCGACGCATCAAGCTGGCAGGTGATGCGGCATATCCACAGCTTTGCCTCGGTGATCCTCGACCGCGTGTTCATGCTGGCTCGCGGCGAACGTGATTTCGAACTCGAGATCGAAGGCGTGGAGGCCCTGCACGCGGAACTCGACAAGGGCCGAGGCGTGTTGCTGATGGGTTCGCACCTGGGCAGTTTCGAGTCCCTGCGCATGCTGTCCCGGCGCTACCCCAGGGTCAATCTTCGCGTGGTGCTCAACAAGCGCCAGGCGCCCGCGCTGACCACCCTGCTGGATGCCCTGGCGCCGGATATCGCGGCGGGCGTTATCGACGGATCGCAGCATCCGGCCTCGGTGGTCCTGGCCATGGGCGAGGCGGCGCGCAGCGGCCACATGATCGGCCTGCTGGGCGATCGTGGACGACCGGGCGAGGCGATGATGCCGGTGCCGTTCCTGGGTCGACCCGCCTGGTTGCCGACGGGGCCGTGGATGCTGGCGGCCAGTCTGCGCATTCCGGTGGCGTTGTGTTTCGGGCTGTACCTTGGTGGCAATCGCTATAAGCTGGTGTTCGAAACGTTTGCCGACACGGCCGACCTGGCTCGCCAGGGTCGCAGCGAGGCCGTCAGGAACTATGTCCGCGACTATGCGCGCCGGCTCGAACACCACGCGCGCGCGCATCCCTACAACTGGTTCAATTTCTATGATTTCTGGCATGACCCCACGCCGCTTCGCCGGGCTGACGCTGACGCTGGTCGCGACGATCGCCTGGGCGCGGGCGCCTGAGACGGCCGCGCCCACGGCCGCAGCCGATCCACTGGCGCCGATCGCCGCGTTGAAGCAGAAGCCGCCGGCCGAGGTGGCCTTTGCCGAGGCGCGCTTTTCTGCGTTGCTGAGCCAGCCGCTGGTGGTGTCGGGACAGCTGTCGTGGGAGGGTGGCGAGCGCCTGCGCCGGCATGTCGACACGCCCTACGTGGAGACCACGCTGATCGATGACGGCGAGGTGCACCTGCATCGTGCCGGTCACGGCACGCGCAACTTCTCGCTGGATCGCGCGCCACCGCTGAAGGCCCTGCTGGAAAGCCTGGTGGCGGTGCTTTCCGGTGACCCGGTGCGCCTGCAGCAGGTCTTCGAGGCGCGGCGCGAGGACCACGGTTCGTCGGTGTGGTCGCTGACGCTGACGCCGAAGTCACCGCGACTGGCGCGCAGCCTGTCGACGATCCGCCTGGACGGCGACGGCAACGGCCTGCGCTGCATGGAGATCGTCGAGGCGCGCGGCACCACCAGCGTCGACCTGCTCGGACCGCTGGCGGCGAGGATGCCGGCGCAGCCGACCCGCGATGCGCTCAACGCCCTGTGCCGGCATGCCGGCGACTAAGGGGCTTCGCGCGCGCATCGCGCTGCTCGGCGTCTGGCTGGCCGTGCTGGCCGGGCTGGGCCTCTACGTGGTGCGCACGCTGCATGTGAGCACGGACCTGCGCAGCTTCATGCCGCCGCCGGCTACGGCCGACCAGCGCCTGCTGATGGACCAGATCGGGCGCGGACCCGGTTCGCGTCTGCTGCTGGTGGCGATCGGCGGGAGCTCCACGGACCGGCTGGCCGACCTCAGCCGTGGTCTCGCCGGCAAGCTCGCTGGCGATGCGCGGTTCACCCAGGTCCTCAACGGCGATTTCGACCCTGCCGACCTGGATCCGGCGCTGCTGCCCTATCGCTACCTGCTGTCGCCGACGCTCGACCGGCATCGCCTCGACGCCGGATTTCTCCGCGCGCAGCTTCAGCAACGCCTGCAGGATCTGGCCTCGCCGGCCGGCGGCATGCTGGAAACCTGGTTGCCGCGCGACCCCACCCTGGAGGTGCTGACCCTGGCCCGGCGCTGGACGCCGCCGCATGCGCCGCGGGTGCGCGACGGCGTCTGGTTCGATGCGCAGGGCGAGGCCGTGCTGCTGGTGCAGACGCGCGCCACCGGATTCGATCCGGGCGCGCAGCACGAGGCCATCGCGGCCCTGCAGGCGGCCTTCGACGGCCTGCCCGGCCACGGCGCGGCGACGCTGACGCTGAGCGGGCCGGGCTATTTCAGCGTGGTGATCAATCGCCAGACACGGCACCAGGCCGACTGGATCGGCTATGTGTCCAGCATCGGCTTCATCCTGCTGCTGCTGGCCGCCTATCGCAGTCCCGGCGCATTGCTTCTGGGCGCCCTGCCCATCGCCAGTGGCGCGCTGGCCGGTCTGGCCGCGCTGGTGACGCTCTATCCGTCGGTGCATGGCATCACCCTGGCCTTCGGGTTCACCCTGCTGGGCGTGGCGCAGGAATACCCGATCCGGGTGCTCAGTCATCGTCGCGCGGGCGCCTCGAACCTGGAAAGCGTGCGCGTGCTGTGGCCGCTGCTGCTGACCGCCATCGCCTCGGCCTGCATCGCCTACCTGGCGTTCTATGCCTCCGGCGTGCCGGGCCTGCAGCAGCTGGCGGTGTTCACCATCAGCGGCCTGCTGGGCGCCGGGCTGACCACGCGCTACCTGCTGCCGCGCGTGCTGCCGCGGCGGTTCGTCGACGTCGCCGACACCCGCGGCCTGGCGCGCTTCCGGGGTTTTCTCGATCGCCTGCCACGGCCGCGCTGGATTCCGCTGGTGGTTGGCGCGGCCGCCATCGCCATGCTGGCGCTGGCGCCGGGACGGTTCTGGCAGAACAACCTGGCCAAGCTGACGCCGTTGCCGACTTCTTTGCTGAAGACCGACGCCCGCCTGCGCGCCGCGCTGGGCGCGCCCGACGTGCGCTACCTGCTGCTGCTGGAGGCGCCCACCGCCGAGGGCGTGCTGGATCTGTCCGCGCAGGTTCAGCCGCGGATCGAGGCGCTGGTCAAGCGCGGCGCGGTGGACGGCGTGGAGCTGCCCACGCGTTACCTGCCGCCGTTGGCGGTGCAGCGCGCGCGCCAGGCGCGCCTGCCCGATCGCGCCACCCTGCAGGCCGCACTGGCGAAGGCCAGCGCGGGCATGCCGTTCCGCACCGACGTGTTCGCGCCATTCATCGCCGATGTCGAGAAGGCGCGCGGCTTGCCGCCGCTGACGCCGGCCATGTTCGGGCGCTCGCCGCTGGGCCAGCGCCTGGCCGCCATGCTGGTGCGGCGACCCGGAAGCCACGGAGGTTGGGTCGGGCTGGCGACGGTGAGCGGCATGCACGACCCGGTGGCCTTCGCCGCATTGGCCCGGCAGACCGGCAATCACGTGCGCCTGCTGGACATCAAGCAGTCCACCGAGACGCTGGTCGCGGCCTATCGCGCGCGCATCCTGACCGCGCTGGGCGTGGCGCTCGCGCTGCTGGTCCTCACGGTGAGCATCGCCCTGCGCAGCCTGCGCCGGGCCTGGCACGTGCTGGCACCGATGACCCTGGCGACGTTCCTGGTGCTGGCGGTCGAGCGCGTGGCCGGCATCGAGATCTCGCTGTTCCATCTGGTCGCGCTGATTCTCGCCGCCGGGCTGGGACTGCACTACGCGCTGTTCTTCGAGCGCGAGACCGGCGATGCGGCCGAGCAGCGGCGGACCCTGCATGCCACGGTGGTGTGCGTGCTCTCGGCACTGCTGGTGTTCGGCATGCTGGCCTGGTCGAGCATTCCGGTGCTGCGCGCGATCGGCCTGACGGTCAGCCTGGGCGTGGCCTTCCATTTCTGCCTGTCGATCCTGATGGCGCCGCATGCGGGGAAGGACGATGCTGCCGCGCAGTGAATGGGAACACCTGATCCCGCACGCCGGCAGCATGTGCCTGCTCGATGCGGTGGTCGACTGGGACGCCGAGCACCTGCATGCACGTAGCGAAGGCCATCGGAACGACGATCATCCATTGCGCAGCGGCGGTCGCCTCAATGCCGTGCACCTGGCCGAATACGGCGCGCAGGCCACCGCCGTGCACGGGGCGCTCAAGGCCAGGGTGGCCGGGTCGCAAGGCCCGCGCCCGGGCATGCTGGTGGCCCTGCGCGACGTACGCCTGGCCGTCGAGTACGTCGACCCGCTGCCAGGATGCCTGGATATCCACGTGCATTGCCTGTACGCCGACGAAGCGGGCAGCCAGTACGACTTCCGCATCGCCTGCGACGGTCGCCTGCTCGCCGAAGGCCGTTGCGCCGTGATCCATGCCGCCCCGGGTCCCGATGCTCCTCGTCCGTGACGGCCGCCATCCGCGGGCTTGCTAGACTGCGGTCTTTGCCCCGGGAGCATCCACGATGAAGGCATCGTCCGAACCCCGTCGCGCCCTGGTCAGTGGCGGCAGCGGCGACATCGGCGCCGCCATCTGCACCGCGCTGGCCGCGGCCGGCCACCACGTGATCGTGCATGCCAACTCGCGCATCGAACGGGCGCAGTCGACGGTCGCGGCGATTCGCGACGCCGGCGGCAGCGCCGAGGCGGTGGCCTTCGATGTCACCGATGCGGCGGCCTCGGCGGCGGCCCTGGAAAAGCTCCTGGCCGACGGCCCGGTGCATTGCGTGGTCAGCAACGCGGGCATCCACGACGATGCGCCGATGGCCGGCATGAGCCAGGCGCAGTGGCATCGCGTGATCGACGTCTCGCTCCATGGTTTCTTCCATCTGGTGCAGCCGCTGTTGCTGCCGATGGCCCGCGCGCGCTTCGGTCGCGTGGTGGCGATTGGCTCGGTGGCCGGCGTGCTGGGCAATCGCGGCCAGACCAACTACGCGGCGGCCAAGGCCGGCCTGCACGGCGCGGTCAGGTCACTGGCGCGGGAGATGGCCTCGCGCGGCATCACCGCCAACGTGGTGGCGCCGGGCGTGATCGCGGGCGACATGACCGAGGCGCTGTTCACGCCCGAGCAGCTCAAGGCGCTGGTGCCGGCCGCGCGAGCCGGCAAGCCCGAGGACGTGGCCGCGCTGGTGGCGTTCCTGTGCTCGGACGCCGCGGGCTACATCAACGGCCAGGTCATCGGGGTCAACGGCGGCATGGGTTGAGTTGCGTTTCGAAGTGAAGTGCGAAGACACATCTGACAAAGGAGGTTGCTATGCGTAAATATGGCTTGGCATTGCTTTCCGTATTGATAATGGTCGTGCTTTCTTCTTGCACATCTGTTCAAGTGAATCCACTTGCGGCAGGGTCAAACGTTGATCTGATTTGCATCAAGAAGAACCCCGAAGTCAAGGTGAATGACTTCGTTATGGTGTTGCGCAGACATATTGATGCGCATGGCATCAGGAGTCGGATCTTTGAGGGAGCGCAACCTGCAGATTGCCACTATGTGCTGACCTACACTGCGCTACGATCTTGGGACTTTTCCCCATATCTTTCACGAGCCGAATTGTGGCTAGAGAAAGATGGCAAAGGTGTTGCCAATGCGGAATATCACCTGAGAGGGAAAGGTGGATTGGATTTGGGCAAATGGAAAGGCACCGAGGCAAAGATCGGTCCAGTAATCGATCGATTGCTTGAAGGTCAATCGAAAAACTAGGGCCGCCCGCCTCAGGCCGCCGCGGCGAACAGCGACGGCCTGAGACGTCCGGACAGCGGTGCCTTGAGCGAGGGGTCGCTGTCGCAGGCGCGCAGTATCAGCGCGTCGGCCAGGGCCTCGAGCAGGTCCACGTTGCCGCGGATGTGCGCGACGGTGGCGTCGTCGTCGAGCGTGTCGTGCAGGTTCCCGTTCAGGGCGGCGAACCAGTCCAGCCGGTACTGGTCCAGCATCGCCCGCGGATTGCGTCCGCGGCTGGCGGCATGCCATTGCACAAACAGCGCCTGCATGCGCAGGTTCAGCGCCTGCGCGCGCTCCAGGTCGGCGCGGACGCGGCCCAGAAGGTTGAGGTCGGTCAGGCGCTCCTGGAACACCAGCGGGCACAGCACGCCCCAGTAGTAGCTGTAGTCCCAGGTCACCTTCATCGGCAGGACCTCGGCGTCGCCGAACAGCGGGTACTGGTGCTGGAACAGCGGCAGGCTGTTGGCGAGGAAGGACTGGAACAGCTGCTCGTACATGGTCACGTGCGGCGCCAGGTTGCGCCCCGCGCGATCGTGGCCGATCAGGGCCGAGATGTAGGTGTTGCCGATGGCGATGAAGTCGGTGCCCGGCGAATAGAACGGATCGAGGAACGCGCCGGCCTCGCCGGTCAGTGCCCAGCGGTCGGCCGAGAACAGCTGCGCGCAGCCGTAGGAGTAGTCGCGCAGGAAGCTGAAATCCAGCAGCGCGTCGCGGCGTTCGCGCACGGCACGGGCCAGAGCCGGCTGCCGCTGCCCCAGCCACTGCAGGGTGCGGTCGAAATCGCGCATCGACTCCAGGGGATGCATTTGCGCGTCGGCGACGATGCCCACCGAATGCGCGCCCGAGGACAGCGGGATCAGCCACGACCAGTAGCCGGGGCCGACCAGGTGGTTGGTCGAGCGCCAGCGTTCGGACGATGGCGTGCAGCGCTCGCGCCAGTCGCTGTCCTCGCACCAGCCGTCGATGGCGATGCGGTCGTCGAGGCGGAACCACACCGCGTTGCCGCGGTGGCCGTTGTCGCGGGTCAGCTTGAATCGCCTGCGCAGCAGGCCGGCGCGGCCGGAGGCATCGAGCACCCAGCGTGCCTTCAGCGAGCGCTGGCCGCCGTCGTCGCGCACGCGTACCTCGTGCAGCGCGCCGTCCTGGCCCATGTCCAGGCCGCACACCGTCATGCCGTCGTGCAGTTCGACGCCGCGGCGCACGACCTCCTCGGTGAGGAAGTTCTCCAGGATGCCGCGGTCGAGCTGGTAGCTGGGCGTGGGCAGCACCTTGCTCACGCCCAGTTCGGTGATGTTCTCGAGGTCGTCGCGGCCATCGGAGAAGAAGAAGCGGAAGCCGAACTTGCGGATGTGGTCGCTTTCGAGATGGTCGCGCAGGCCCAGCGTGTCGGCCAGGTAGTGGGCACCGATCTCGACGGTCGATTCACCGACCTTGTGCGCCGCCGCGGGCAGGGGGTGCCGCCGGCGTTCGAGCACCAGGATGGACAGGTCGGGGTGATCGCCGCGCAGGTGCAGGGCCAGGGTCAGGCCGGCCAGCCCGCCGCCGATGATGATCGCGTCGTACGGGGTCGTGCTTTGCATGGCGCTGCTCCCGTCGTGCTCAGGTTCATGATGCCGCAAGCGTGCGGCCCGGGTCATTCCTGTACGTCGCGATCCGGGTCGTGGATCAGCGGACCCTTGCCGCGGATGCGTCGCAGGTGGTCCAGCATGAGACCTGCGCGAAGTATGCGCCAGACCACCCGCGCGGTGATGCGGCTGAAGTCGCGCACCGGGCGGAAGTGGCTCAGGCGCATGTCACCCTGGTAGCGTGATTCGATGGGCACGGCGATCACCCGCACATCGCGCTGCAGCGACGCCTCGATCAGGATGTCGGTCTCGAAGGCGAAACCGCCGCTGTCGATGTCGGACAGCTCCATCGCCGCGCGCGGGTAGTAGCGCTGGCCACACTGGGTGTCGATCAGCGGCTGGCCGGCGGCCCAGGAGATGCCCCAGTCGGCGAAATTGTTGGCGCGGCGGCGGTAGCCGGGCTGGCGCTCGCGACGCAGCACCCGCGCGCCGGTGACGATGTGGCCCGGGAAGCGTTCGGCCGTGGCCAGCAGGCGCGGAATATCCGCCGCCACGTGCTGGCCGTCGCCGTCCATGCTGATCACCGCGTCGTAGCCGTGCTCGAGCGCGGCGCGAAAGCCGGTGCGCAGCGCCTCGCCCTTGCCGCGTCGCTGGGGATGGCGGATCAGGGTCACCGGCAGCTGGTCGACGATCCGCGGGGTGTCGTCGTCGGAACCGTCGTCGACCACCAGCACCGGCAGGTCCAGCGCCAGCACCGAGTCGATCACGGACTGGATCGCCCGCGCCTCGTTCAGGCACGGGATCAGCACGCAGCAGCGTGGTGCGTCAGTCGGGGGCGTGCCGTCTTGGCTCATGAACGGGCTTCCGTGTCGATGCGCAGCTGCAGGCCGCTGCCGCTGGCGATGCGCACCGTGCCGGAACCGGCGTGGTGCAGGGCCTCGAGCAGTACCAGGCTGTCTCCGCAGGCATTGGTGGTGGCCAGTCGCGCCAGGGCCGGGTCGCGCGGCGCGATATCCGGTGTCGTGGCCGGTTCCAGGTGCAGCGCAAGATGCGCGAGTGCCCGCGGTCCGGGTTCGGGCGAGAGGACCAGCGCGCAGGCGAACGGCGTGCGCGTATGGATCATTTCCGCCAATGGCCCGCTGCCCGGCGCGTCGAAGGCGGCCAACAGCACGGCTTCGTGGCCAACCACGGCCTGGGTCGCCGCCTCCAGCAGGCCGGCGCCGAAGCTGGTGCGGTCGGCGCACACCGCGTTGGACGCGCGACGGCAGCCGGTGGCGATGGTCCAGTACCCGGCGGCGGCGTTGTGCACGGAATTGTGGAAGCGCGTGGGCGACATCTGCGTCGGGGTGTCGGCCAGGGTGGCGCACATGTAGTCCATGATGCCGGCATCGCCGTGGGCCGAGGCGAAGACGCTGGGCAGGTCGGCGGCATCGATGCCGCTCGCGGCGACGGCCTGCGCGGCCACGTCGACGGCCAGGCGCACGCTGTCCGGCGCGCGGCGGCGTTCGGCTGGGGCCAGCGCGGTGGCAGCGGGTCGCGATGGCGCGTCCTCGCGCGGTGGCGCGCCATCCAGGTGCGCGCGCAACGCCGTCCAGTCGGGCAGTCCCGGCGCCCAGGCGCCGACGCCATGCACCCACAGCGCAAGCGGCCGGCTCATGCGCGGGCCTCGGCGCGGGCGAAGGCCAGGCAGGCATTGTTGCCGCCGAAGCCGAATGAATTGCTCAGCGCGAACTCGACGCTGGCCTCGCCACTGTCCAGAAGCAGCTGCCGGGCGCACACCGGTTCGGGATCGTCGCAGCCCAGGTTGCCGGGCAGCAGGCCGCGTTCGATGGCCAGCAGGGCGATCGATGCCTCCACCGCGCCGGCCGCGCCCAGGGTGTGACCGGTGAAACCCTTGGTCGAGCTGACCGCGGTGCCGTGGGGGAACAGGCGGGCGATCAGCGCGCCTTCCACTTCATCGTTCTTGCGCGTGGCCGTGCCGTGCAGGTTGACGTAGCCGACCTGCGCGGGCGCCAGTCCGGCGCGTGCCAGGGCCTCGCGCATGGCCTGCTCGGCGCCGGCGCCTTCCGGGTGCGGGGTGGACATGTGGTGGGCGTCGCTGGATTCGCCGTAGCCGACCAGGCGCGATGCGCGCGGCGCGTGCTCGATGCGTTCAAGAAGGGCGAAGCCGGCCGCCTCGCCGATGGAGATGCCGTTGCGTTCGGCGTCGAAGGGCCGGCACGGCGCGTCGGAGACCAGCTCCAGCGAGTTGAATCCGAACAGCACGCTGTCGCACAAGGTGTCGACGCCGCCGACCACGGCGGCATCGACCAGGCCGGCGGCGATCATGCGCGCGGCCATGGCGTGCACCTTGGCGCTGGACGAGCATGCCGTGGATACCGTCAGGCAGGGTCCGGACAGCGCCAGCGCCTCGCTCACGAAGGCGCTGAGCGCGTGCAGGCAGTGGATGATCGGGCGGCGCGCGTCCGCGGGCAGACGGCCGTCGGCATCGAGGTGGCGATAGCCCGCCTCGGTGGTGGCGATGCTGCCGGTCGAGGTGCCCATCAGCACCGCCACGCGCGCGGCCCCATGGCGTTCCCTGGCGCCGCGCACGGCGTCGATGAAGTCGTCCTGCTGCAGGCCAAGCCAGGCCAGGCGGTTGTTGCGGCACTCCCAGGTCGCCAGCGCGTCGGGCAGCGCTGCGTCCTCGATGCCCTCGACGCGCCCGGTGTAGCAGGCCAGCGGCGCGCTGCTGATGGTGTTGGGCGTCAGTCCGCCGCGCATGGCGCGCAGCGCCGCGGCGTGGGCGTCCAGTCCCCGGCCCAGGGCGGAGGTGGCGGTATGGGCGCTTACGGCGAGCGCGGTCATGGTGGCGTGCATCCGGTGCAGGGTAGCGACTTGTCGATGAATTTTCCCATGCCGGACGCTCCGGTGGCACCCGGCAAGGTGACGAAGTGCGCTAGTCTGCGCGCCAGTCCCGTATTGATCGACCTTCATGCGCAATCCCACGGCCCCCCTGCGACGCGGCGTCTGGCGCTACCTGCGCGATGCGGACGTGCTGCATTCGCTGGCCGTGACCCTGGTGGCCGTCACCCTGAGCGGCGGACTGCTTTGGGTGGGCTATCTGGTCCACGTGTGGCGCCTGGCGCGCCGCAGTCCGGCCCGCGCGCCGCGCGCGCGGGTCCTTCTGGTGTTCGGTCGCCGGCTGGAAAACGAGCGGCCCGAGCAGGATTACCGCCACCGCCTGCAGCGCACCCTGCACCTGGTGCGCGAGGGCGAGGTCGAGCGCGTGCTGCTGCTGGGCGGCGCCAGCGGCAGCCGCACCAGCGAGGCGCAGGCCGGCGCCGACTGGCTGCGCGGACAGGGCTACCCGGACCATGTTCCGCTGGTGCTGGAACAGGCCTCCATCGATTCGCTGGAGAACCTGCGCCATGCGCGCGAACTGCTGCGCGAGGACGTCCTGCCGCCGGTGGCCCTGGTCACCAGCCGCTACCACCTGGCGCGTTGCGCGCTGCTGGCCCATCGCCTGGGCTTCGACGCCCATCCGGTCGCCGCCGAACCCGAACTGCCCCGCCATGCCCGCTACCGCCTGCGCATGGTGCTCGAGTCGGGCTACCTGATGTGGATCGACATTGGCCTGCGCTGGGCCCACTTCATCGGCCACGAGCGCATGGCGGCGCGGATTCGGTGACGCCCCCGTAGCCCGGATAAGGCCGCAGGCCGCATCCGGGGAATGCCCGGATGACCCCACCACGGACGCCATGCATGCTGGCCCCGGATGCGCTTCGCTTATCCGGGCTACGGCATGCCCTAGCTGACGACGACGAGGCTGCCCACAGGACGTTGATCCTGACGATCCGGCAGGGCGCCTAGTGCGCGCCGCCGCCGGCCGGCTTGGCGCCCTTGGGCCCGAACGGCGGCCTGGCCAGCCAGATCACCGCGATCAGGCCGAGGAAGACCCAGCCGAGCACGTGGAAGATCTCGTTGAAGGCGATCTGGAAGCTCTGCTGGGTGATCATGCCGTTGAGGACGCGGCCGCCCAGCGCGGTGTTGCCGTGGCCCAGCGTCTCGAGCGCATCGCGGGCCTGCGGGCTGTAGGGATTGATGTGCTCGGTCAGCTGCGCGTGGTGGCTGTCGGCGCGGCGGATCCAGGCGAAGGTGGTGATGGAGGCGGCGAAGCTGCCGCCCAGGGTGCGCAGGAAGGTGGCCAGGCCGGAACCCGAGGCGATCTCGTCCTGGCGCAGGTCCGACAGCAGGATGGTCAGCACCGGCATGAAGAACAGCGCCACGCCCAGGCCCTGCCACAGCTGCACCATGGCCACGTGGGTGAAGTCCACGTCCAGGTTGAAGCCCGAGCGCATGAAGCAGGTCGCGCCCATGACCATGAACGACAGGCCGGCCAGCAGGCGCAGGTCCATGCGCGTGGCGTACTTGCCGACGAAGAAGGTCAGCAGGACCGGGATCACGCCCAGCGGGGCGGTGGCGTAGCCGGCCCAGGTCGCGGTGTAGCCAAGGTTCTGCTGCAGCCACAGCGGCACCAGCAGGGCGATGGCGAAGAACGCCGCGTAGGCCAGCACCAGGGCCAGGGTGCCGGCGGCGAAGTTGCGGTGGCGGAACAGCTTGAGGTCGACGATGGGGTCGTCGTCGGTCAGCTCCCAGATCAGGAACACGGCCAGCGCGATCACCGAGACGATGGTCATCACGATGATGAAGGTGGAGTGGAACCAGTCCGCGTCGTTGCCCTTGTCGAGCACGATCTGCAGCGCGCCGACGCCGATGATGAGCGTGATCAGGCCGACGTAGTCCATCTTCGGGCGCTGGGTCTTCTCGACCTTCGCCCGCAGCTGGTTGCCGATCACCACGCTGGCAAAGATGCCGATCGGCACGTTGATGAAGAAGATCCACGGCCATGAGTAGCTGTCGGTGATCCAGCCGCCGAGGATCGGGCCGGCGATCGGCGCCACCACGGTGACCATGGCCAGCAGCGCCAGCGCCATGCCGCGCTTTTCCGGCGGGTAGACGCCGATCAGCAGGCTCTGCGTGATCGGGTACATCGGCCCGGCCACCGCGCCCTGCACGGTGCGGAACAGCAGCAGCATGCCCATGCTGCGCGAGATGCCGCACAGCAGCGAGGTCAGCGCGAACAGCAGCGTGCAGGCGACGAACAGCTTCTTCTCGCCGAAGCGGCGGGTCAGGAAGCCGGTCAGCGGCAGCGAGATCGCCATGGCCACCGCGAAGGAGGTGATCACCCAGGTGCTCTGGTCGTTGCTGACGCCGAGGTTGCCGGCGATGGTCGGCAGCGACACGTTGGCGATGGTGGTGTCGAGCACCTGCATGAAGGTGGCCAGCGACAGGCCGACCGTGGTCAGTGCCAGGTTGGGCGGTCGGAAATGGGTTTCCATGGCGGCGTGTCCGGTCGGCGATGCGGATGGTGGAGCGTTCGGGGCGGATGCACCTTCCCCGTCCCCGGTCGCGCGGGCGGCCGGGGTGCTGTTGGCGGTGAAGCGGGGGTCAGCGCTTTCCCGAGCGACCCATGTTCTGGTGGATGATGTGCGCGATCATCGCGTCGGCGGCCACCAGCGGGTGCCGGTAGACATCGGTGCTGAACGCCGGCTGGGTCGGCGCGGTCTGCGCCAGCACCGGGCCGGACTGGTCGTGCAGGTTCACCGAGGCGCTCATCGACAGGCCGATGCGCAGCGGATGCTTGTCGACATCGTCCTTGTCGAGCTGGATGCGCACGGGCACGCGCTGGACGATCTTGATCCAGTTGCCGGTGGCGTTCTGCGCCGGCAGCAGGGAGAACGCGCTGCCGGTGCCGATGCCCAGGCTCTGCACCGTGCCGTGGAAGGTCACCGCGCCGCCGTACAGGTCCGACTCCAGGGTCACCGGCTGGCCGATGCGCATGTCCCCGAGCTGGGTCTCCTTGAAGTTGGCGTCCACCCAGACCTGGTGCAGCGGCACCACCGCCATCAGCGGCTGGCCCGGCTGCACGCGCTGGCCGACCTGCACGCTGCGCATCGCCACGTAGCCAGTGACCGGCGCGACCACGGTGCTGCGCGCCTTGTCCAGGTAGGCTGCGCGCACCTTGGCGGCGGCCGCCTTGACGTCGGGGTGCGAGGCGACCACGGTGTCGTCGACCAGCACCTTGCTCGATTGGTAATGCTGCAGCGCGGAGCCGAGCGCGCTCTCGGCGGCGTCGAGCGCATCGCGGGCGTGCGCCAGCTCCTCGCTGGAGATGGCGCCGCTGCGGGCCAGCCCCTCGCGGCGCCGGTAGTCGGCGCGGGCCTTGTCCAGCGCGACCTGGCGCGCCTTGAGGTCGGCCTGCGCGCCCTGTACCTGGCTGTACATGCCGCGCACCTGGCGCACGGTGCGCGCGAGGTTGGCCTCGGCGGACTGCAGGGCGACGTCGGCGTCACTGGGGTCGAGCTGCACCAGCACCTGGCCGGCGTGCACCAGGTCGCCGTCCTCGGCGCCGATGCTGACCACCGAGCCGGGCGCGCGCGGGGTGATCTGCACCACGTTGCCGTTGACATAGGCATCGTCGGTGTCGGCATACCAGCGACCCTCGAAGACGTACCAGAGGGCCCAGCCGATCGCGGCCAGCACGATCACGATCATCAGCCCGCGCAGCAGCAGGCTGCGACGGCCGTTGCGGGGCGCCTTGGCGGGGGTTTCGGGCGCGGTGGTCTCGTTACTCATGGGTGCCTCGCGAAGCATCACGGTTCGCCGCGGTGGCGGCGGGGGAAGTCGGGGCCGGGCGGACGCTGCCGCCCAGGGCCTGGATCAGTTGCACGGACAGGTCGACCTGCTCGGCGTGCAGGGCGGCGGCGCCCTGCTCGGCGGCCAGCAGCTGGTGCTGCACGGTCAGCGCCTGCAGGTAGCTGCCGATGCCGGCCTTGTAGCGCTGCATGGCCAGGGTCCAGGCTTCGCGCGCGGCATCGAGGGCGCGCTGTTGCGCCGTGGTCTGGGCGTCCAGGGAATGCAGCGCATCGAGCTTGTCGGCGATGTCGCCGAGGGCGCCGACCACGGTCTTGTTGTATTGCGCCACCGCGATGTCGCGCTCGGCGTCGCGCCCGGCCAGGTTGGCGCGCAGGCGCCCGCCCGAGAAGATCGGCAGGCTCACCGCGGGCGCGACCTGGTAGAAGCGCGCGGGCAGCTGGAACAGGTTGGTGCCACCGCCGGCGGCCAGGCCGGCCAGGGCGCCGATGCTGATGTTGGGCAGGAAGCGCGTCTTCGCGGCGTCGATGTCGCGGCTGGCCGCCTGGGCCCGCAGGCGGGCGGCGATCACGTCCGGGCGGCGGCCCAGCAGCTCGGCCGGCAGGGTGGACGGCAGGGCGACCTCGGCCGGCACCAGCGGCGACGGGCGGGCGATGTCCAGGCCGCGGTCCGGGCCCTTGCCCAGCAGCACCGCGAGCACGTTGCGGGCGGCGGACACGCGGCGGTCGGCGGCGGCCTGCTGCTGTTCGGCCAGGGCCTGTTCGGCCATGGCCTGCTGCAGCTGCACACGGCCGTCGATGCCGGCCTTGACGCGCTGTTCGGTCAGGTCGCGCACCTGGGTGGCGCGCCTGGACTGGTCGCGCGCCAGGTCCTGCTGGCGGCAGGCGTAACCGAGCCGTGCATAAGCCCGCACCACGCTGGCGGACAGTTCCAGCCGCGCGGCGCGGGTGTCGAGCGCGGCGGCGCGGGCGCGACCGACCGCGGCTTCCCAGCGCGCGCGATCGCCGCCCCACAGGTCCAGGTTCCAGTGGAAGCTGGCGTCGGCGTACTTGATCCAGCTGAAGTGGCCGCCCATCGGCGCCGGGATCAGCGTCTCGGGCAGGCGCGCGCCGGCCAGGCTGGCGCCGACATCGAGCGTGGGCTGGCTGTCGGCGTGGGCCAGTCCGGCCTGGGCATCGGCAAGGCGGGCGCGGGCGCGGGCCATGGCCAGGTCGGGATTGTCGGCGAGGGCTTCGCGGACCAGTGCATCCAGGCGCCGGTCGCCGAGCGCGGCCCACCAGTCGCGCGTCGGCCCCCGCGGGTCGACGCGGGTGCCCTGCAGGCTGCGCGTGGCGGCCAGCGAGGCCGGGTCCAGGGGCTGGCCCTGCGGCTTGAGTCCGCCGCTGCCGGCACAGCCGGCGAGGACGGCGACAAGCAGGGTGGCGAGAGTGAGTGCGGCGGTTCGCATGAACATGGTTGCCTGGGCAGTATTTGACTCAGTCGAGCGCCTGCAGGGAGGCGTGGACGCGCTCCAGCAGATCCATCAGTTGCTCGCGCTCGGCCGGACTCAGGGTCTGCTGGGCGCGTTCGAGGGTGTGTTCGTGGGTCTTGGCGATGTGCCGCCAGACGGCCATGCCGGCGTCGGTGACCGCGATGCGGAACGAGCGGCGATCCTGCTCGTTGGGCTGGCGACGCACGTAACCCTTGGCCACCAGCTGGTCGATGACACGAGTCATGGCGCCGGCATCGTGATCGATCGCCCGTGCCAGTTCGCCGGCGCACATCGGCCCGTCCAGGGCCAGGCGCTTGAGCGCCAGGAACGGCGTGAAACGCAGGCCGACGCCCTCGCGCTGCAGGGCCGATTCCAGCGCCCGCACCAGTTCGCCGCGGATCATGCTGATCAGCAGGCCGAGACTGGGGGCGTGGGCTTCGGGCGGGGTGGCGTGGGACATCGTGCCGGGCATGATATAGCCATAGACATAATTGTCAAGGCAACTATATCCGTGTCAGTGATGCCCGCGGCCCGCCGAGCGCTTGCGGTCCGGCGGGCGCGGCATTATATTAGAAATATTGAATATTGATGCCGTGTATTGACGAATGGCGCGAGCGCCAATCGCCGGCAGCACAGGAGTCCATCGCATGAACAGCAAGCAGCGCCCGGAAGTGAAGGCCTTCTTCGACGAGGCCAGCAACACCTACAGCTACGTGGTCAGCGATCCGGGCACCCGTCGCGCCGCGGTCATCGACAGCGTGCTTGATTTCGATCCCGCGTCGGGATCGACCGGCCACGCCTCGGCCGACCAGATCATCGACCATGTGCGTGATCAGGGCCTGGAGGTGGAATGGATCATCGACACCCACGTGCATGCCGACCACCTCTCGGCCGCGCCCTACATCAAGGAAAAGCTGGGCGGCAGGTTCGCCATCGGCGAACACATCCGCACGGTGCAGGACGTGTTCGGCAAGGTGTTCAATGCCGGCAGCGAATTCGCCCGTGACGGCAGCCAGTTCGATCATCTGTTCACCGATGGCGAAACCTACCGGGTGGGCGACATCGAGGCGGTGGCGTTGCACACGCCCGGGCACACGCCGGCTTGCATGACCCACGTGATCGGCGATGCCGCGTTCGTCGGCGACACGCTGTTCATGCCCGACTACGGCACGGCGCGCTGCGACTTCCCCGGTGGCGATGCGCATGCCCTGTACGCGTCGATCCAGCGCCTTTTCGCACTGCCCGACGCCACCCGTGTGTTCATGTGCCACGACTATCTGCCGGCCGGACGTTCGCAGCTGCAGTACGAGACCACCATCGGTGCGGAAAAGAGCGGGAACATCCACGTGCACGAGGGCGTGAGCGAGGCCGACTTCGTGTCCATGCGCGAGAAACGCGACGCCGGCCTGTCCATGCCCCGGCTGATCCTGCCCTCGGTGCAGGTCAACATGCGCGCCGGTGCCTTGCCGCCTGCCGAGGACAATGGCGTACGCTACCTGAAGCTGCCGATCGATCAGTTCTGAGGCCGGGCACGCCGCATCCTCGCCGACGACTGGCAGCACATGCATCCGCGCACCGGCCGACTGCCGGCGGCAATCGTTTGATTGAAGGAGATCCCCGATGGCGATGACGCCGGATTTCGTGACCCTGGCCTGTGGCTCGCTGGTCGGGCTTTCGCTGGCCCTGGTCGGTGGCGGCGGTTCGATGCTGGCGATGCCGCTGCTGCTCTACGTGGTCGGCGTCAAGGATCCGCACGAGGCCATCGGCACGGGGGCCCTGGCGGTGTCGCTCAATGCCTTCGCCAACCTGATCCCGCATGCACGCGCCGGGCATGTGCGCTGGAAGGCCGCCCTGATCTTCATCCCGCCGCTGATGCTGGGCGCCTGGTTCGGTTCGACCGTCGGCAAGATCGTCGACGGCCAACGCCTGGTGTCCCTGTTCGCCGTGCTGATGCTGGTGGTCGCCTTCCTGATGATCCGCGGCCGCAAGAACAGCTCCGACGAAGCCTGGCCCAGGCCGCACATGGGCCGGCGGCTGGGCGGGGTCGGTCTCGGCGCCGGCACGCTGGCCGGATTCTTCGGTATCGGTGGCGGCTTCCTGTACGTGCCGGGCCTGATGTTCGCCAGCGGCATGGGCATCATCTACGCCGTGGGCACGTCATTGCTGGCGGTGGGCACGTCGGCCATGACCACCACCGTCAACTACATGCGGTCGGGGATCATGCCCGAGTGGCACATCACGGTGCAGTTCATCGCCGGCGGTATCGTCGGCGGCTGGATCGGCGCCCTGCTGGCCAAGCGGCTCGCCGGCACCCGGGGCGCGCTGAACATGGTCTTTGCCGGCGCCCTGGTCATCGTGTCCGGATACATGCTCTGGCGTTCATTGGGCACGTGAACCGGCGGATGCGACAGGGCGGGCCGCGACCCGGCGCAGTTCCTCGTGATCGCCGCGAGCGCGGCGAGGTCATTGCAAGCCCGGTTTTCCGGAGGTTCGCGGGATGTTCGGCAGTGGCGGCATCGTGCGGTCCATGGGAATGGTCTGCGCGGACTGGTCGGTCAGGGCCAGGCGATGATCATCGGTGTGCGTCCAGTGCCAGGAGCCCGCGGGCAGCGGCTTGCTGGACAGGTAGGTGTATTGCGCGGCATGACTGCCATCCTTCCGCACGACGGTGGTCATGCGCAGATTGATCACGAACTGGCTGCGCACCGGCTTGCCATTCTTCATCGCGGGCTTGGTGATCATCTTCTGGATGCTGCCGCGCAAGGCCTTCACCATGCTGGGACGAAGCTCGTAGGCCGGCGACACGGCGGTGACGGTGCCATGCGTGTCCACGTGGACAAGCACCGGCAGCAGGTGGGGCTGGGAGGCGGAGTCGCCGTCGGCGGGATTGGCGAGGGCCGAGACGCCGACAAGGGCGAGCAACAAGGCGAACAAGGTCAGATGCTGACGGTTCATGATGGATCCTCCTTCCGTGCAAAGACCGGGGCGCTGTTCCAAAATCTGCCGGAGCCATCCATCGCCACAGTCAGGTGCCAACGCTCCGATTCCTCCGAATCTAGCACAGCATGGGTTGTCGTTCGGTCAACAGTAACGTCAAGGGGACAAAGCCAGGGACGACATCTACGGCACCCGCATGGGATGCCGGTTGCAGCCCGGATCTGGCTGCTGGAGCCACATGAATCATGGCGCAGGTCGCGCCGGGAGCAGCACGCATGAAAACCTGGATGCCGGCCCTGCTGGCACTGTTCTCCACCATGGCGACGGCAGGCCAGCTGCCCGCGCCCGTGGCGGCCTTGCAGAAGCAGGGCCTTCAAATCCGCGGCACGCTGCCGGCCCCCGAGGGATATCGCGGCTACGTCGCCGAATACGGCGGACGCAGCATGCCGCTGTATCTGCTGCCGGACGGTCGGCACGTGGTGATCGGCAACCTGTTCGATGCCGATGGCAATGACCTGACCAGCGGGCCGCTGCGCCAGGCTATCAAGCCGAAACTGGATGCCTCGACCTGGAAGGCTCTGGCCGACAGCACCTGGATTGCCGAGGGCGCCCGCAACCCTGAGCGCATCGTGTATGTGTTCAGCGACACCGAGTGCCCGTATTGCCATCAGCTGTGGCAGGAAACCCAGCCCTTGCTGGCGGACAGTCACGTGCAGGTCCGCTACGTGCTGGTGGCGGTGATCCGCCCCGAAAGCCTGGGTCGGGCCGCAGCCATCCTTGCCGACCCCAACCCGTCCGTGCAGCTGAGACGGCACGAGGATGACTATGGCCACAGTCCGATGACGCCGATGTCGCAGGTTCCAACCGGCCTCAAGGCCCGGCTTGCTGCCAACGCAGCACTCATGAATCGCCTTGGCGCCACAGGCACGCCGGCGATCGTCTATCGCGATGCCGCGGGCAAGCTGCAGCTCGTGGCTGGCCTGCCGAGCGATCCGGCGCAGCTGAAAACCATCTTCGGGCGCTGAGCCTGTTCCGGTGATGGAGGTGACCACGGCATGCATCCGGTGACCATCGGACCCTTTCTGTTCTCCATGGGCATCCTGGCGCTGCTGGCTGGCGTGATCGCCGCGCAGTTGGCGAGTGGGTATATCGCCCGTCGCGGCGGAGTGGACGTGGGCAACGGCGTGTACATGCTCCTGGGGCTTGTCCTGCTGGCCGGGCGAGCAGGATTCGTTGCACGCGGCTGGGATGCCTACGCCGCCCAGCCCCTCGACATCCTCAATGTCCGGGATGGGGGTTTCGACCTGCTGTCCGGCCTGGCGATGCTTGTGCTCGCGACATCCGTGATGCTGTGGCGCCGGCCGTCATGGCGGCGCGCGCTGCCGGCGGCGCTGGTCGTCGGTCTTGCGGCATGGGCGCTGTTGCTGTTCGGCGGTGCGCGCCTGGACGCGGCAGGGCATCCATCGCTGCCGTCCATCACCGTGCGAACGCTTGGCGGGACCTCGGTAAAGGCCACGAGCTGGCGCGGGCAACCCACCGTGATCAATTTCTGGGCCACCTGGTGCGCGCCCTGCCGCCGCGAGATGCCGGTGCTGGCGGAGGCCCAGCGCGAGCTTGCCGGCGTGCGTTTCGTGTTTGTCGACCAGGGCGAATCGCCTGGGCATGTGCGCGCCTACCTCGCGGCGCTGTCGCGGCAGCCCGAAAACGTGCTGGTGGATGACGGCGCCCTGGCCCGCCATTACAACGTGCGGGGCTATCCGACCACGCTGTTCGTCGATCGCCAGGGTCGCCTGCGCGAGATACGGGTCGGGGAACTGTCGCGGGCCAGCCTCAGGGTCAGCCTGCGGCGCATCCTTGCCTCGCCCGGCAAAGCCAGCGGCGAACAGGGGCTCAGTCGTCCGCCTGGCGCACGATGAGCAGCACCAGACCGCTGGTGATGGCATAGACGAAGGCGCCGTCGAAGGAACCGTCGCCCACCGGCGTCTGCCACATCTGGAACAGGGCGCCACCGAGCACGATGAAGCCGCCGAACCAGACCACCATGGCCATGGCCGCGCCATGCAGGGCGAGCGACTTGGCGGCATTGAAGGTGGCGGCATCCGCCTTGCGGTTTTTCCACAGCCTGCGACAGCCGGCC
This sequence comes from uncultured Gammaproteobacteria bacterium, assembly GCA_963821885.1. GTDB lineage: Bacteria > Pseudomonadota > Gammaproteobacteria > Xanthomonadales > Rhodanobacteraceae > Oleiagrimonas. The sequence goes on from CAWGFN010000005.1 coordinate 313,359, forward strand.
AGCGACAGGGCGCCGACCAGGAACTCTCCGCACAGGATCAGCAGCAGGCCCAGGACAGCCCAGGCCCGGCCCGCGAGCGGCGGAAAGATCGGATGCGGATAGACACTGTGCTCGCCCATGCCGATGACATACGACACCGCGCCAACGGCGGCATCCCAGTTGGCCAGGTTGCCGGCCACATAGAGCCAGCCCTGCAGGCCGACGAACAGCACCAGCACGATCTTCAGGTAACGCAAGGTCATGGTGTTCTCCCCAGGGGTTCCGGGCGGAGCCGTGACGGGGCGCTTCCCCTGTGCTTGCCTGCCGCGGCGTGCCATCGGCGGTCGTTTGCGTGCACGGTCGGCCCCCGTGGCAGTGTCGGCCGACATCACCGGCAAGGGCAATCGGCCGCTCCGGTTATGCCCTGTGGCCGGCCATGCGGGGACGTATGCGCAATGCAGGTTTCCGGCAAAGATGCCGCTTTTTTGCCGGATACCTGCATACACGGGGCGGTATTTGTCACGGCGTATGGAAATGCCGCGAAGTTGAAAGATTGACGAAAGCCAGCCTGCGCATCGTGCTGTGGCCGTCGAGCAGCGGGAGTGCAGAGGGAGCCGCGTTCGAGGGTATCTCGGGGGAGTCAAACAACGATCGCGCGGTATGCGGAATGCATGACCGTTGCCGGCTAGATCAGCCCTAAACAACCGTTGAAATTAAGACTTTGAGGAGACGTTTCATGAAACGTACGGGGAAAGTTCTTACAGCTCTGGCCTTGACCCTGGCCGCTGGCGCGGTGTTCGCCGCCAAGCCGCCGATGAACTATGACGGCAATCCGGGTGGCGTGAAGCTGCTCGAGCAGGGCCAGCGTCCGGCGGTGGTGTTCCCGACCGTCCAGGCGCAGAACCAGTGGCGCGTCAACCAGAAAGCCAAGGGCGCCAAGGGCGGCCACGGCAAGCCGGGCGGCAGCACCAGCAACAACCTGGTCTACGGCGGTGGCACCGGCGGCATCGGCGTGGAAACCGCGCCGAAGGTCTACCTGGTCGTCTGGGGTTCGCAGTGGAACAACAACGATCCGAGCGGCGAAGTGGCGCTTCTGGAATCGTTCCTGGCCGACGTCGGCGGCAGCACCTGGCTGAACAGCCAGACCCAGTACTGCCAGGGCGTGGCCAGCGGCACCACCTTCTGCAACGGTGCCGGTACCGCGGCGGGCAATCCGCAGGGCATGTACCAGGGCGTGTGGTTCGACACCGGTTCGGCGGCCCCGAGCCGTCCGGCCCAGTCCGACATCGCCAATGAGGCCGTGCGTGCCGCCGCGTACTTCGGCAACACCACCGCCAGCAGCAACGCCAGCGCCCAGTACGTGGTCCTGACCTCGACCGGCAACAACTCGTCGGGCTTCGGCACCCAGTACTGCGCGTATCACAGCTCCACCAGCTCCTCGTACGGCAACGTGGCCTACACCAACATGCCCTACATCACGGATGCCGGTTCCAGCTGCGGCGCCAACTACAACGGCATGGGTCCGAACGCCGGCATCACCATGGTCGAGGGCCACGAGCTGGCCGAGACCATCACCGACCAGTTCCCGAGCACGGGCTGGCTGGACGGCAGCGGCGCGGAGACGGGCGACAAGTGCGCCTGGATCTCGTCGGGCCAGGGCGCCTCGGCGATCGAGAGCCTGAACGGCCACAACTACCCGGTGCAGTCGCTGTGGAGCAATGCCTTCAACAGCGGTGCCGGTGGTTGCGTGATGACCTACTGATCGCTTCGGCGATCACGTAGCTGCAAGACAGGCCGGCGGTGCTTTGCGCACCGCCGGCTTTTTTGTGCCTGTCCAACGTGCCTGGCCGTGCAGGGCCGGAAGGTTGCCTTCAGTCAAACTGGAAAGGCGACAGCCGATCGTCGGAAGGATCGAAATCCTCCAGGGTGATGGTTGCCGGTTTGACGGTGACGCGGCGCGTGGTGTGGTGGCTGCAGTCCTGGTACTGCGTCGAGACCACCGAGCCTGTGAGGAAGTCGATCCGGTACGCGTCGGCGTCAATGCCACTTTCATCGTTGCACGACTGCGTCCCCTGGTAGGACATCGATTCCAGCACCCACCGACCGTGGGTGTAGTGGAAGTTGTAGTTGATGGTGCTGGGATTGGCGTAGGAGTACGCCAGGAAGTAGTCGAGGGAAAAGTGGTCGCGATCAATGACGGAGACGCCATCGATGACGCCCACGTTGGGCGGCGCATAACTTTTCGACCAGGACTCGCTCTTGCCTCGGCGGTTCAGGCGCATCACGACGATGTGGTCGCGCCTGTCGCAGGACGCCACGGTGACCTGCAGAGGGGAGGGCGTGGTGGTCCGGAGCGAGTCTCTCGCCTGTCGGCAATGGGCCGGAGCAGTGGCTGTGCCGGGCGCGGCGTCGGGTGGCGGTGTTGCCGATGCCGATGCGCATGCGGCGGAGAGAACAAGGGCAGTCAGTGCGAGACGGCATGTCATGAAAGGTCATTCCCTTGACGAAGTGATGTGGGCTGCGCGGAACGCAGGGTTTGAACCGGCTCACGTGCCGCCGGTCCGGTCATGCTCGACGTTCAGTGGCCGGCTGCTTCAAGTCGCTGGTTCAAGGCCTCGATCGCGGCCTCCTGGCGGCGCAGGGTCTCCATCAGTTCGCCGAAATCGGTCTCGCGCAGGATGTTGATCTTCTCGTGCACCTGCAGGATCTCCAGCTCCGCGCGCACGTTGATCTCGTAGTCGTTCTTGGCCTGGGCGCGGTCGGCGTCGGCCTGGCGGTTCTGGCTCATCATGATGACCGGCGCCTGCAGGGCGGCCAGGCACGACAGCACCAGGTTGAGCAGGATGTACGGGTAGGGGTCGAAGGCCTCGCGGTGCAGCATGAAACTGTTGAAGAACATCCATGCCGCGAGGATGAACAGGAAGGCCAGGATGAAGGTCCAGCTGCCGCCGATCTCGGCGATGCGGTCGGACAGGCGCTCGCCGAAGCTCATGCTCTCGTCGAATTCGCGCAGCACGTTGCGCGCCATGTGCTTGCGGTTGATGAAGCGCTCGACGATCTCGCGCTCGTCCGGCGGCAGCTTGTCCAGTTCGGTCGCCATCAAGGTGCGCGCGGTGTTCTGGCGGTCGACCCAGGGGCGGGGGATGCGGGGCGTGATGGGCATGGCGGACTCCTGGCGGCAGGCATGAGCGCGAAGTGTAGCGCCGGCAGCGTGGTCGGATTCAGGCTTGCGCGTTCTCCAGTCGCCGCAGGATGGGCTCGCGCAACGACGTGGCCAGCGCGGGGACGTCCAGGGCCCGCCGAAGGACCGCCGCGGCATCGGCCTGGCGCGGGTTCATGAAGGCCAGGAACAGGTCGCGGATCGACACGCTGTTCGCGGCACGCGATGCGTATGCCACGCGGTCCCCCGCCGTGATCGTGCCCTCGCGCTCGACGCGCAGGTAGCAGCCGGTCCAGGCGTGGGCCGTGAAGCGCCTGGGCATGTCCGGCAGTTGCATGCGCAGGCCGAGCTTGAAACAGGGGATGCGCGGTTGCGTGATCACCAGGCGCGTGTCGCCGATGCGCAGGGCATCGCCCACGCAGGCGTCCGATTCGTCGAGGCCGGCGATGGTCAGGTTCTCGCCGAACTGTCCATGCGGCATCGGCGGCCGTGCCAGGGCCGCCTGCCAGTACGCATACTGCTCCAGCGAGAAGGCATACACGGCCTTGTCCATGCCGCCGTGGTTATCGGGGTCGGCCTGGGCATCCCCGTCCAGGTTCGCGCGGCCGACATGCACGGGCCCCTCCACGGCGTGCTTGAAGATGCCGGTGCGCACCGGCCGGCCGTCATGCATGACGTCCCGCGGCAGCCCGACGTTGATCGATACCAGATGCATGCGCCTGCCTCGTCAGTGCCTGGTCGGTGCACTGGCCGGGGACGGGCCGTTCAGCACATAGCGCGTGAACAGGTCGTGGATGCGGGTGTACTCGTCGCGCCAGGAATCGGGATGCACGAAGCCGTGGCGTTCCATCGGGTACAGCGACAGCCAGAAATTGTGCTTGTGCAGCTCGATGAAGCGCTGGTAGAGCTTGATCGAGTCGGTCGGCATGACGTTGTTGTCGATCAGGCCATGGCAGATCAGCAGCGGATCGGAAAGATTGGCGGCGTACTCGATCGGCGAGCTGCGCGTGTAGGCCTGCGGATCCAGCTGCGGGTCGTTGAGGATGTTGGAGGTGTACTCGTGGTTGTAGGTCATCCAGTCGGCCGGCGGACGCAGCGCGGCGCCGGCGGCGAACTGGCCGGGGGCGCGCAGGATCGCCATCTCGGTCATGAAGCCGCCGTAGCTGCCGCCGTAGACGCCCACCCGCGCGGGGTCGACGTGGTAGTGCTTGACCAGCCAGGCCTTGCCGTCGAGCAGGTCCTGAAGTTCCGGGTGGCCCATGTCGCGGTAGATCGCGGTGCGCCAGTCGCGGCCATAGCCCTCCGAACCGCGGTAGTCCAGGTCGATGACGACGTAGCCTTCCTGGGTCAGCAGGTTGTTGAACATCTGCTCGCGGAAGTAGTAGCTCCAGCTGCGCATCACGTCCTGAAGGTAGCCGGCGCCGTGCACGAAGATCACCGCCGGATGCGGCTTGCTGGCGTCGAAATCGGCGGCCGCGTAGACCTTGGCGTGGATGCTGAACTTGCCGTGGCTGGATGGCACCTGGACGAAGGTCGGCTGCACCCAGTGCATGGCCTTGTAGCGGGCCGTCAGGGTGTCGGTGAGCTCGCGCCCGCCGCTGCCGTCGACGTTGATCACCGCCAGCTGCGGCAGCACGTAGGTTGAGGAATGCAGCACGGCCAGGCGCTTGCCGTCCGGCGACAGGCGGAACGGCGTGGGCTCCTCGAAGTTGTACAGGCCCTGGTAGGCGGTCACGCGCTCCAGCGGACCGCCGCCGGTGCGCACGCGATAGATGTCGTAGTCCTCGGGCGCCTGCTTGTTGGCGACCACGTAGAACCACTTGCCGTCCGCCGACACCTGCGGCAGGCGCACCTCGAAATGCCCCGAGGTCAGCTGTTTCGCCTGACCATCCAGCGGCTTGACGTAGAGCTGCGCATAGCCGCTGCGCTCGCTCTCGAACCACAGCGTGTGGCTGTGCGGCAGGAAGTCGAAGCTGTTGTAGTTCCAGTTGATCCAGGCGGCATCGTGCAGGCGGTCCTGCGGTTTCAGCGCGTGGCTGGACAGGTCGACGCTGGCGATCCAGCGGTCCTTGTTGTCGATGGCGCGGAACATGATGGCCGCGACCTTGCCGTCGTCGCTCCAGACCAGGTTGGCCGGGCCGTAGTCGGCGATGCGCACGCCGCGCGTCTTCGGTGCATCGAGCGCCTTGGCCTCGTCGGCGTGGCCCTCGCGGCGCAGCTCGGCCTGGCGCTTGGCGCGCAGGGTCGCCAACGGGTCGTCGTGGATGCCGGGCAGGGCATCCAGCGAGAGCGGGTATTGCTTGTGGGCACGCAGGTCCAGCAGCACCAGCGACTGCGGCGCCGGGTCGTTGCGTCCGACATAGGTGCGCGCCTTCTCCGCCTTGATGTAGCCGGAGTCGGTCACGTAATGATTGACCACCGGGTTCTTGCCCGCGTCATGCTCGGCGGCCTGGGTGACCACCAGCATCCAGCGGCCGTCCGGCGACAGTTCGCTGTCGGCGATCTTGATGCCCTTGCCCAGCCAGAACGGCCGCGCGTCGCGGGTGGCGTCGGCCTGGTCCAGCTGCTGCCGATGCGCGCGCTCGGCGTCACGCTCGGCCTTGATCTGGCGCAGGGTGGAAAACAGGTGCAGCTGGTGGCGTTCGAGCTGGCCGGGGCGGGCCTTGTCCGGGTCCTCGCCGGTCTTCACCTCGGCGACGCTGCCGGTGGTGCCCTCGACGAGGTCGTGGCTGTACCAGTCGTTGCCCACGCGATACTGCACGGCGTTGCCGTCGGCGCTCCATTGCACGCCGGCCTCGGTCTGCGCGGTGCGCGTGATCTGCATGCGCTTGCCGCTGGCCAGGTCGCGCACGAACACGTCGCCATGCAGGACCCATGCGGCGCGGGTGCGGGTGGCGTTGTACACCGACGGTCCGTCGATCGTGGCCATCTGCGCATCGTCGAGCTTCACGCTGCGTCCGCTGTCGGGGTTGACCCGGTACAGGTCGCGGATCTGGCTGCCATCGCGCTTGACCTTGTAGTAGAGATACTGGCCGTCGGCGCTCCAGTAGGGCGATTCCACGGCCTGCCCGATCCAGTCGGGGTCGGCCATGATCTGGTCGACCGTCAGGCGCGCCGCGAAGGCGGGCGCGCAGGTCAGGACCAGGGCGGCGACGAAGGCGATGCGGCGCATGCGGTTCTCCCGGTTCAAAAGGTCGAGGATAGCGCCTCGTCGCCGTGGTGCGCGGCCCATGTGCCGGAAGTCAGGGGTGCCGCGCGCCAGGGTGCACGGGCGCGCCACGCGCGATACGCTTCGGTGACTTCGCCCCTCCCCGTTCGGAGACCTCACCATGCGCGCCTTCCCCCTTTGCGCTTCGTTGGCCCTGATCCTGTGTGTCGGCAGCGTGCACGCCCAGGCCAGGAAGCCGGCGCCGACCTCGGCGCAGACAGCCCTGATCGACACCCACTACGCCCTGCCCCACGTGCCGCCTCCGCCGCCCACGGCGCGCCATGCGGACAGCACCACGTTGCACGGCATCACCATCGCCGATCCGTATCGCTGGCTGGAGAACCCGGACGATCCCGCGGTGCAGCAGTGGATCGCCAAGCAAAACGCCTACACCGAGAAGGCCATCGATGCGATGCCGGGTCATCAGGCGATCAGCCAGCGCGTGCGCGCCCTGGCCATCACCTCGACCACCCGTTCCTCGCCGCGCATGGCCGGCGGCACGCTGTTCTACCTGCGCGAGACCCCGCCGCAGCCGCAGCCGGTGCTGGTGGCCCGTGACGGCATCGACGGCACGCCGCGCGTGCTGGTCGACCTCAACGCGGATCAGGGCGGCGAGGCGATCACCGCCTACTGGCCCTCGCCCAGCGGGCGCTACCTGGCCTACGGCACCGCCGAGGGCGGCAGTGAATTGACCACCATCCACGTGCTCGACGTGACCACCGGCAAGCCGCTGGCCGATGCGTTGCCTTACGCCGGCGGCGGCACCACGCCGCAGGGCCTGGCCTGGGATGCCGACGAGCACGGCTTCACCTACGTGCGGTTTCCGGTGCCCGCCAAGGGCAAGGAAGTGAAGCAGTTCAACGCCGAGCTGGTGCATCACGCCATCGGCAAGCCCGCAGGCGCGGACACCGTGGTGTTCGGCAAGGGCTATTCGCCGGTGGCCGAGTACACCCTGCTCAATTCGCCGGGCGCCAAGCAACTGGTGGTGCTGGCCAACATCGGCGACGGTGGCGCGGCCGAGGTCTACCTGCGTCGCGACGGACATTTCAGCAAGTTGCTGGGGCGTCGATCGAATGTGCGCGGCGCGGCCTGGATCGGCCAGCGCCTGGTGCTGCGCCAGTTCGCCGGCGCGCCGCGGGGGCGCTTGCTGGTGCGCGAGCCCTCGGGCGAACTGCACGTGCTGCTGGCGCCCGGCAAGGGCGCGCTGCAGGGCGTGGCGCCGATCGGCGACGGCTTCCTGGTGGTGCGCAGCTGGGGTCCGGACTGGTGGGCCGAGCAGTACGATGCCAACGCCCGGCTGGTGCGCCGGCTGGATCTGCCCGCGCAGGGCATCGTCATCGGCGGCATCGCCTCCGAGCATGGCCGCGAACACGCGCTGATCAGCTACGGCGGCTGGAACCTGCCCTCGCGGTGGGTCGACTACGACGGCGCCAGCGGCAAGCTGACCACCGTGTTCGAGGTCAAGCCGGCCGACGATGGCTACGCGAAGATCCGCATGCACCGCATCGAGGGCGTGTCGAAGGACGGCACCAGGATTCCGGTGACGGTGCTGTCGATGGAGGGCGTGACGCCGAACGGCAAGCGGCCGACCATCCTGTATGGCTATGGCGGATTCGACATCCCGACCACGCCGCGCTTCGTCGGTCCGTACCTGGCCTGGCTGGAGCGTGGCGGCGTGCTGGCCTACGCCAACATCCGCGGCGGCAACGAGTTCGGCGAGGCCTGGCACGCGCAGGGCCAGAAGCTGCACAAGCAGAACGTGTTCGACGACTTCCACGCCGCCGGCCAGGCGCTGAAGAAGGCCGGCTGGACCGATACCGCGCACCTGGGCATCCTCGGCGGCAGCAACGGCGGCCTGCTGATGGGCACGCAGATCGTGCAGCACCCGGGCGATTACCGCGCGGTGGTGTCGATGGTGGGCATCTACGACATGGTCCGCCACGAGACCGATTTCGCCAACGGCAAGTACAACGTCAGCGAATACGGCAGCGTCGACGATCCGGCACAGCTGCGCGCCACCCTGAAGTATTCGCCGCTGCAGAACGTGACGCCGAAGACGGCCTATCCGGCGGTGCTCATGACCACCGGCGCCAACGACCCGCGCGTGGCGCCCTGGCAGTCGCGCAAGTTCACGGCGGCCCTGCAGCATGCCTCGGTGTCGGGTCAGCCGATCCTGCTGCTGACGCGCATGCATGCCGGCCACGGCGTCAACGCCAGCTTCAGCCAGCGCGTCGGCAACACGGCGCTGGCGCTGGGCTTCTTCGCCGCCGAGCTGGGGCTGGAACAACCGTCAACCACCAAGAAGCAATGATGATGAAAAGGGCATGGATGGTCGTACTGGCATGCGCGCTGCTGCTGCCCGCGGGCGCGCGCGCCACGGCACCGGCCAAGCCCGTGGTGGCAACGCAGCGCTACCTGGTCGCCGTGGACGTGGACGCCAGCGGCAAGGTGACCGCCGCAGAGCCGATGCCCGGCGTGCCCGCGGTGCTGGCGCCCCTGCTGCAGAAAGCGGTGCGTCAATGGCATTTCCATCCGGCCCTGCACAACAAGGTGCCGCAGCCGGCGCACACCTGGGTCCAGGTCCTGGTGAACATCACCGAAAAAACCGACGGCAAGGGGCGGGTGCGCATGCGCTATGCCGGCAACGGCCCGCGGCTGATCACGAGCACGGTGCATCCGGTGTATCCGAGCGATGAACTGCATCGTCGCCACTCGGCGTTCCTGATGGTCACGGGCACGGTCGACACCAGCGGCAAGCTGGTCGACGTCGTGGTCACGAACCGCGTCGAAGGGGACAGGCTGTCCTACCGTTTCCGCGTGGCGACCGAGAACTCCGCGCGGCAGTGGCGCTTCGAACCGGTGCGCGTGGGCGGCACGCCGGTCCCGACAAGGGTCAGGCTCCCCTTCAGCTACACCATGGGTGGCCCGGGCGAGATGTCCAGCCTGAGTCATCGGCAGAGACTGTTCCTGGAGAATCTCAAGCGCCAGCGCGAGGCACTCGAGGCTTCGGGCGATGCCAGCGGCATGCCGTTGACCATGGGCCAGGTGGCCACGCTCGACGGTCCGCTGCAGCCCGACAGCATCGAGCAAGTCCAGGTGCGAACCGCGCCGTGAAATCCTTCCGACGGAATCGGTAGGATCGACCTGTCCACGCCAAGAAGACCTTCATGAGCACGCTTGAAACCGTAGAGAAACAGAGCGCCGAGCATCCCACCCACAGCATCATCTGGCTGCATGGCCTGGGGGCCGACGGCAACGACTTCGTGCCGATCATCCCGGTACTCGGCGCGGCGGACTGGCCGCCGCTGCGCTACGTGTTCCCGCACGCGCCGGTGATGCCGGTGACGATCAACGGCGGCATGGCGATGCGCGCCTGGTACGACATCAAGGGCATGGACATCGCCGACAAGCAGGACGAGTCCGGCATCCGCGCCTCGATGCAGGCGGTCGAGGCCCTGATCGAGCGCGAGATCGAGCGTGGCGTGCCAGCCGCCAACATCGTGCTGGCCGGGTTTTCGCAGGGTGGCGCGATCGCGCTCAATCTGGGCCTGCGTTATCCGCGGAAGCTGGCCGGCATCGTCGCCCTGTCCACCTATCTGCCGCTGGCCGACGCGCTGTCGACCGAACGCGACGACGCCAATGCCGACACGCCGGTGTTCTGGGGCCACGGCAGCCAGGACCCGGTGGTGCCGCAGGGGCTGGGCGAACATTCGTGCGAGACGCTGCGGGCGTTGGGCTACCCGGTCGAGTGGCACAGCTATCCCATGGCGCACCAGGTCAGCGTCGAGGAGATCGCCGACCTGCGCCAATGGCTGGGCGCGCGCCTGGAGTCGAGCGTAGCCGCGGCCGGAACCGCCGGCTGAAGCTTGCGCCGGGGGCCGCCGTGCATGGACGATGACGCCATGAGCCGCAGCACCCACCACGAACCCGAGGTCGTCCCGCTGCCGGACCTGTGCAACGCGCAGGGCCTGTTCGCGCTGGTGCTGGTGGCGGCACTGACGGTCACTGTCATGCAGCTGACCCCGGGGCATGCGCCCAGCTGGCGCGGTTTCAGCGTCGGCATGCTGTTCGCGGTGTGGCTGTCGGTGGTGCTGGCGGCCACCATCTGCAAGTCGCGTCCGTGGCTGGAAGGCCTGCCGCGGGCGCTGCCGTACCTGTCGGCGTGGTCCCTGATGGTGCTGCTGACGGTGCTGCTCAGCCTGCTGATCGGCTGGATCGACCACAGTTTGCGGCTGGGCCTGGCGCGCGACACGACCTTGCGCTTCACCCTGACCAACGGCGTGGTGGTGGCGCTGATCGGTGCCGCGCTGCTGCGCTACTTCTATGTCCTGGCCCAGTGGCGGGCGCGCCTGGCGGCGGTATCGCGGGCCCAGGTGCAGGCCCTGCAGGCGCGCATCCGGCCGCACTTCCTGTTCAACAGCATGAACACCGTGGCCGCGCTGGTGCGCGTGGATCCCGGCGCGGCCGAGCGCACGGTGGAGGATCTGGCCGACCTGTTCCGCGCCGCCCTGGCCAGCGAGACCGAGGGCACCCTGGGCGAGGAGCTGGCGCTGGTCGATCGCTATCTGGACATCGAACAGCTGCGGCTGGGCGACCGCCTGCGCGTGGAGCGCGACCTGGATGCGCTGCCACGCGAGGTCACGCTGCCGCGCCTGCTGCTGCAGCCGCTGGTCGAGAACGCCATCCATCACGGCATCGCGCCGCGCCGCGACGGCGGCACCATCCGTCTCAGCGGCGCGGTCGACGACGGCCATGTGCGCATCGCGGTCGACAATCCGTTGCCCGACACGCCGCCGCCCCGCTCGAGCGTGGATGACGGCCATGGGCACGGCCAGCACAGCGTGCGCCAGCGCATCGCCTACCACTACGGCGAACGTGGCCGCCTGGAGGTCAGCCAGGGCGAAGGGCGATACGTGGTCACCGTGTACCTGCCGCGGGGCGAGGCGTGAAGGTCGTCATCGTCGATGACGAACCGCTGGCGCGCGCGCGCCTGGGCGCGCTGCTGGGCGAATGCGAGGGCGTGCGCACGGTCGCCAGCGTGGCCGATGGCGAAGCCGCCCTGGCGGCCTGCGCGGAACACGGCGCGGACCTGCTGCTGCTGGACATCACCATGCCCGGCATGGACGGCACCGAACTGGCCGCGCGCCTGGCCCGCCTGCCGCATCCGCCGCAGGTGATCTTCTGCACTGCCCATGAGCAATACGCCGCGCGCGCCTTCGAACTGGGCGTGGTCGATTACCTGCTCAAGCCGGTGCGCCTGGAACGCCTGCGCGAGGCGCTCGAGCGTGCGCGGCAACGGCATGACGTCCCCGTCGGCGGCGCCGTGCCGGCCCTGACCGTGCGCCTGCATGACGAGGAGCGACGCATTCCCCTGGCCCAGGTGATCTGCCTGCAGGCCGACGAGAAGTACGTCACCGTGCATCACGAACGCGGCGAGGCACTGATCGAGGATTCGCTGCGCCAGCTCGAGCAGGCGTGGCCGCGGCACCTGCTGCGGGTGCATCGCAATTGCCTGGTCGCCAGCGCGCGCCTGCTGGGCCTGAAGACCCTCGACGACGGACGCACGGTGGCGCGACTGGCCGGCAGCGAGCTGGCCCCGGAAGTGAGTCGGCGCAACCTGCCCGCGGTGCGCCGCCACCTGCGCGCGGGCGCCTAGGCCCGGGTCCGGCTGGAGGCGCGACCGACCGGCCCGCTAGAATGGCCGCTTGCGCCCGCCATCCGGGCGTCCGTCAGCCGGAAGATCCATGACCGTTCGTACCCTGCGCATCGCCACCCGCAAGAGCGCGCTTGCCCTGTGGCAGGCCGAGCACGTTGCCTCCCTGCTGCGGCGTGAGCATCCGCGGCTGGTGGTCGAGCTGGTGCCGATGAGCACCCGCGGAGACCAGATCCTGGACCAGCCGCTGGCGCGGATCGGCGGCAAGGGCCTGTTCCTGAAGGAGCTGGAAGTGGCCATGCTCGAGCGCCGCGCGGATATCGCCGTGCATTCGCTCAAGGACATGCCGGCGACCCTGGAGGCGGGATTCGCCATGGGCGCGATCCTGCCGCGTGCCGATGCCGCCGACGCCTTCGTCAGCAACCACCACGCGCGTCCCTGCGAATTGCCCGAGGGCGCGCGGGTGGGCACGTCCTCGCTGCGCCGCGCAGCGCAATTGCGCGCGCTGCGGCCGGACCTCGAGATCGTCGACCTGCGCGGCAACGTCAACACGCGCCTGGCCAAGCTCGATGCCGGTGACTACGACGCCATCATCCTGGCCTGCGCCGGCCTCGATCGCCTGGGCCTGGGCGAGCGGATCCGTTCGCGCATGCATGCGCCGGACTGGTTGCCGGCCCCGGGCCAGGCCGCCATCGCCATCGAGCTGCGTGAAGGCGACACCCGTACCGCCGAACTGCTCAAGCCGCTGGACGATGCCGACACCCGCCGCGCGGTGAGCGCCGAGCGCGCCATGAACGCGGCGCTGGGCGGCAGCTGCACGGTACCGGTTGGCGCCTGGTGCGTGGTCGGCGAGCGCGGATTGAACCTCAGCGGACTGGTCGGCGATGTCGCCACGGGCCGCGTGCTGCGCGCCGGCGCCGAGGCCGGACTGGATGACTTCGCGGCGCTGGGGCGCGAGGTCGCCCAGCTGCTGCTGGACCAGGGCGCGGCCGAATTCCTGCAGCCGCACGGCGGCTCCTCGGCATGACGCGGGCCGCGCCCGGGTGGCGCGGACGCGCGCACCCGGATTCGTCGCGGAGCGCCGCGGCGCCCCGTCTGCTCAGAAGTTGTAGACCAGGTTGGTCGTGAACAGATCGTCGCGCTTCTTGATGCCCGGCTCGACCGTGCTGTTGTAGCGCACCTGGAAGCCCAGCTTCAGGGCCAGCTTCTGGGTCATGCTCACCGACAAGCCGGCGTCGTTCTGGTAGTAGCGGTTGCTGGAGCCGGCTTCGATCAGCAACGTGTTCTCGAAGCGCGTGTTGGTGGTCAGCTGGTATTTCCAGTTGACCAGCGCGCGCAGCACGCCTTCGTCCTTGACCGGCGAGGGCACGCGCATGGTCTGGCCATTGACGCTGATGGTCTGGTCGGCCGGACGATAGCGCTTGTAACCGGGACCGGCCTCGAAGGACAGCTCGGTACGCGCGGTCTTCAGCGCGATGTAGCCGTAGCCCACCGAAACCACGCCCTGCCACAGGTTGGAGCCGAATTCATCATGGTCGTAGCGGGCCGCCGTCACCAGGTAGCTGCGCGGACTGAACTTGTAACCGACCGAGGCGCCACCCTCGTAGCGGTTGGCCGTGGTGGAATATTCGGTGACGCTGTTGCCGTTGGAGTCGGTGACCTTGACGTCGCCCTTGGAGCGCATGCCGGTCAGGTAGAAGCTGTTCTTCCACAGGTCGTTTTCCTGCTTCAGGGTGAGCTTGGCGTTGAGGTTCTCGGTGTGCGAGTTGCCACGCGCCGAGGCGTAGCCGAATTCGCCGCTGCCCGTCCAGCCGCCGCTGTCGCCGGCATCCGGCGTGGCGGGTTTGTCCTGCGCCATGGCGGCGACGGGCACGATCAGGAGGAAGGCAAGAACGAGGCGTGAAACGTCATGCATGTGGGGCGTTCCGCGTGGGTATGGGGGAGGCCACAGGGTACGGTATCGCCACGCCGGCCGGCCAGTGCGCGGCCGCCGTTCGTTCAGGGATGGAAGGGCCAGAACTGGGGTATCAGCCACATCGACAGCGCGCAGAAAAGCGCGATCAAGGGCACGCCGACTTTCATGAAATCGGTGAACCGGTAGCCGCCCGCGTAGTACACCATGGTGTTGGTCGGATAACCGACCGGCGTGGCGAACGAGGTGGCCGCGGCGAAGGCCACGGCGACCACGAAGGGCTGCGCGCTGACCCCGATGCTGTGCGCCACCGAGATGGCGATGCCCACCATCAGCACGACCGACGGGTTGTGGCCCATCAGTTCGGTCAGCAGGGCGGTGAGCAGGTACACCATCAGCAGCGCGGCCAGCGGACTGTGGCCGCCGACCAGATGCATCGCGCCCTCGACCACGGTCTGCGACAGGCCGGTCTTCTCGATTGCCGTGCCCAGCGGCAGGATGGCGCCGAGCAGCACGATGATCTTCCAGTCCATGCCCTCGTAGACATCCTTGGTGCCGAAGCAGCCGGTCAGCGCCATGGCCGCCGCGCCGCACACCGCGGCAATCGGGATCGGCAGCAGCTTGAATCCGGATACCAGCACCACCGCGGCCAGGATGGCGACCGCGATCACAGCCTTGCGCGGGATCGGCTGCGGGTTCTCGCGCTGGCTCAGCACGATCAGGTTCTCGTCGTTGCGCAGGCGCGTCATCGCCGCCTCGTCGACCAGCACCATCATCACGTCGCCGACCGCCAGCGGCACGTTGCTGAGCTTGTCGCGCAGGATGTGGCCACGGCGGTGGATGGCCAGCACCGTGGCCTCGTAGCGCCAGCTCAGCGCGGTCTCGCCCAGGCGATGGCCTTCCATCAGGCTGGCCGGGGCGACCATCACCTCGGCCATGACCCGCGGCTTGTCGTCGCGGCCGCGGGCGTAGCGGGCCTCGGGCGCGCTTTCCAGGTGCGCCTGGTTGCGGAAAGCCTCGATCTTGTCCCAGCTGCCGCGCACCAGCAGCACGTCGCCCGCCTGCAGCTTCTGCGAGCGCGGTGACCACATGCGGCGCTCGCCGCGCAGCAATTCCAGCGGGTACACGCCATGATTCTCGCCCAGCACGGCGTCGGCGATGGTCTGGTCGACCAGGCCGGATTTCTCGGTCACGCGAAGCTCGGTGACGTATTTGCCGATGTCCTCGCTTTCCTCGCTGGGCAGGCTGCTCTCGCGTGGCAGCAGCCAGCGGCCGAACAGCATCAGGTAGGCGATGCCGGCCACCGCGAGCAGCGCGCCCAGGCCGGTGAATTCGAACACGCTGAAACCGGGCAGGCCGCCTTCGCGCGCCAGGCTGTCGGCGAGCAGGTTGGAGGAGGTGCCGATCAGCGTGCATACGCCGCCCATCTGCGCCGCGTAGGCCATCGGCATCAGCACCCGCGACGGCGAGGTGCGGGTCTGCGCGCACACCCGCAGCGCCAGCGGCAGGAAGGTGGCGACCAGGGCGATGTTCTTGATGAAGGCGCCCAGCGGCGCGATCACCAGCATCATCGCCAGGGTCAGCAGCCACGGCTTGCGGATGCGGGTGAGCAGGCGCGCCAGCGGTTCCAGCACGCCCGAGCGTTCGATGCCCAGGCTCAGCGCGAACATGGCCGCCACGGTCACCGTGGCCTCGTTGCTGAAACCTGCCAGCGCCTCGGCCGGGGTCACGATGCCAAGCACGGCCAGCACCGCCAGCGCGATCAGCGCGACCACGTCGATGCGCACGCGCTCGCTGGCGAACAGCGCCATCGTGACCACGATGACGGCCACCGTGGCCCAGGCTTGCCAGGTCATGCGCGCGGCTCCCGACGCACGGGTGGGCCGCAGGGTACGGGCGGAGTCGGTGAACTGGGCTTCAAGCGGCGTCTCATGCGTATCGGAGGCGGGCATCCCAGTGGATGCGGCGACGGCGCCACCTGGCGGTGGCACGGCCGCGCATGCGCACGGGGACGGTGATCTTCGCACAATCGGACCCGAACGGTCGCTCCGGCACGGCTTCCGGCGGGCAGCCGGTTGTGGGAGCATGGATGCGCTGGCCGCCGACGCTTGCCTTCCACCCACCCGGAACGCGACCCATGGACCGCTACGAACGCATTCTCACGCTGCATCGTCTGCTCAAATCGGCCCGTTATCCGGTCACGCTCGCGCGCCTGATGGACGAGCTTTCGTGCTCGCGGGCGACGCTGTATCGAGACATCGCCTTCCTGCGCGACGCCCTGGGTGCGCCGGTGGAAAGCGCTGGCGGCGAACATGCGGCGTTCCGCTACGAATCGGGCGAGGGCGAGCGGTTCGAGTTGCCCGGCCTGTGGCTGACGTCCGATGAATTGTCGGCGCTGATGGCGCTGCAGGCCCTGGTGCAACGTTCGGACCCGGGGGTGCTGTCGGGCGCGCTGGCGCCGATCACCTCGCGCATCGAGCGGTTGCTGGCCGACCATGCCGGTGGCCGCAAGCTGCCGGTGGAGCGCATCCGCGTGATCAATTACGGCGCGCGCAAGCTCGACCAGCACGCCTTCCGCGTGGTCGCCGGCGCGGTGCTCGAGCGCACCCGCCTGCGTTTCCGCTACCGCGCGCGCACCACCGACGCCGAGAGTCGCCGCGTGGTCTCGCCGCAGCGCCTGACCCACTATCGCGACAACTGGTACCTGGACGCCTGGGACCACGACCGCGAGGCCCTGCGCAGCTTCGCCGTCGACCGCATCACCGACGCCCACGCGCTGGACGAGGCCGCGCACGAAGTGGCCGATTCGGAACTCAACGACGCCCTGGCCTCCAGCTACGGCATCTTCGCCGGCACGCCCAAGGCCTGGGCGACGCTGCGTTTCTCGCGCCATGCCGCGCGCTGGGTGGCCGACGAGCACTGGCATTCGCAGCAGCAGGGCCAGTGGCTGCCGGACGGCCGCTACGAGATGAAGCTGCCGTATTCGAATTCACGCGAGCTGCTGATGGACATGCTCAAGTACGGTCCGGATGCCGAGGTGGTGGCGCCCGCGCCGTTGCGCGAGGAGATGAAGATCCTGCTGCAGCTGGCCCAGGGCGTGTACCAGGCGCCGCCGGCCTGACAACACCGAGGAGCATGCCCATGCCAGACGCCCACCCGGTCGCGAACGAGAACATGCGCATCGCGCTGGCGCTCGGTTCGGGCGGCGCCAAGGGCCTGACCTACATCGGCGTGATCGAGGAACTGCAGCGTCGCGGTTTCGACATCGTGGCCATCTCGGGCAGCTCGATGGGTGCGCTGATCGGCGGCATCTACGCCGCCGGCAAGCTCGACGTGTACCGCGACTGGGTCTGCTCGCTGGACCGCATGGACGTGCTGCGGCTGGTCGACTGGACGCTGTCCGGCGGCGGCCTGATCAAGGGCGAACGCATCATCGAGACCCTGCGCGAGCTGATCGGCGAGATCGACATCCAGGACCTGCCGCTGGCGTTCACCGCCGTGGCCACCGACATCGACCATCGGCGCGAGGTCTGGCTGACCCGCGGGCCGCTGTTCGACGCCATCCGCGCCTCGATCGCGATTCCCTCGGTGTTCCGTCCGCACACGGTCGACGGACGCCGCCTGGTCGACGGCGGCCTGCTCAACCCGCTGCCGGTCACGCCGCTGCTGGGCGCGTCGTGGGAGTACATGCTGGCGGTGGGCGTGAATGGGCCGGTCAAGTCCCCCGCCCCGGCGAAGACGCCGGCCCGCACCGACGAGGACACGCAGGGCTACCGCAAGCGCATCGGCGAATTCATCGCCAGGCTGATGCCCGGCAAGGACGAGGAGGGCGAGGACAAGGCCGCCGCGCGCGAACCCGGCGCGCTGGATCTGCTGACCCTGTCGCTGGACCTGATGCAGGCCAACCTGGCGCAGCTGCGCCTGGCCGCCTACCAGCCGGACCTGCTGATCGAGATGCCGGCCAACGTGTGCATGGCGCATGAGTTCCATCGCGCCCGCGAGCTGATCGATATCGGTCGCGCGCATGCCCGCGAAGTGCTGGACAACTGGCGGCCGCAGCGCCTGCAGGGGGTGCAGGCCACGACGGCCGATCGTGGCGCCACGGAAGATCCGGCGCCGTCGCCTTCCGCATCATCGGATCCGTAGCCGGATAAGCGAAGCGCATCCGGGGACATTCGTGCCGACATGGAGCGCGTCCGCGCGCCTCTGCCGACATGGAGCGCGTCCGCGCGCCGTCCCGGGGGCTGCCTGCGGCCTTGTCCGGGCTACGGGCGCGCGAATCCGGTCCGGCGCTCAGTCTTCCCGCACCTCGGTGCGCTTGGATCGGCGGATCAGCCAGGCCACGCCCCGCAGGTCGGCGATGCCGACGATGGCGCGTCCCAGGTTGGTGTACTTGGAGCTGCCGGCGCCGCGCGGGCGGTGGTTGACCGGCACCGACTTGACCTGCCAGCCGGCGCGCTGCATCAGCGCCGGCAGGTAGCGGTGCATGTGGTCGAAGTAGGGCAGGTCCAGGAACGCGGCGCGCTCGAACAGCTTGATGCCGCAGCCGGTGTCCGGCGTGGCGTCGCGCAGCAGGCGGCTGCGCAGGGCGTTGGCGAAGCGCGAGCCCAGGCGCTTGCTCATGGTGTCCTTGCGGTTGACGCGCCAGCCGGCGAACAGCTTCACCTTCGCATCGGACTGCCCGCGTTCGGCGATCAGCTTGGGAATGTCGGCCGGATCGTTCTGGCCGTCGCCGTCCAGGGTGGCGATCCAGGTGCCGCGCGCGGCCTTGACGCCGTTGCGCACCGCGGTGCTCTGGCCGCTCTGGGTGACGTGGTGCAGCACCCGCAGCTCCGGATGCACGGCCTTCTGCGCCGCCAGCACGTCCCGGCTGTCGTCGCTGCTGTGGTCGTCGACGTAGATCACCTCGTAATCGACCGATCCGCGCAGGGCGGCGGCGATCTCGGCCAGCAGCGGGGGGATGTTGTCGCGCTCGTTGAACACGGGCACGACCACGGACAGATCGGGCATGGGCTTGTTCCGCAAAGGATTCGGCTGCGCATTATCGCGCAAGCGGGCCGCCGGCGCAGGCCATCGTTCCGGGGCGCGTAATGAAATCGTCGACGGGTGGGTCTTCTTGCATGCCGGCACGCTGCCGGTGCCACTCAATTCGACGGAGAAGCCCATGCAAGCCAACACCATCCTGAAGTCCACCCTGATCACCCTGCTGGCCGCCGGCGCCATCGGCACCGCCGCCACCGCCACCGCGGGCGGCAAGATGGGCCATGGCGACAAGGTCAAGTGTTACGGCGTCAACGCCGCCAACAAGAACGATTGCCAGTCGCCGGGCCATTCGTGCGCCGGCCAGGACGCCAAGGCGCGCGATCCGAACGGCTTCGTGGTGGTGCCCGCGGGCCTGTGCGCGAAGCTGGACGGCGGTTCGACCCAGCCGGCCTCCGGCATGATGATGAAGAAAGGCTGATCGATGCCTTGTCCGCACTCCCCGTGCGTGCATCCGGTCCCGACGGAGGTCGGGATCGGATTGCGCTCGCCGCATTACGACCAGGTCATGGCCGAGCGCCCGCCGGTACCGTTCTTCGAGCTGCATAGCGAGAATTTCTTCGCCGAGGGCGGACCCAACCGCGAGCTGATCGACACCCTGCGCAAGGACTATCCGCTGAGCCTGCACGGGGTGGGCCTGTCGCTGGGATCGGCCGATGCGCTCGATGCCGCGCACCTGGCCCAGCTCAAGCGACTGGTCGACCGCGTCGAGCCGGGCCTGGTGTCCGAGCACGTCTGCTGGGGCGCCATCGACGGCCGGCACTACAACGACCTGCTGCCGCTGCCCTGCACCGAGGAAGCACTGGTCCTGATGGCGCGGCGCGTCGAGGCGGTGCAGGACGCCCTCGGGCGGCGCATCCTGGTCGAGAACGTGTCCAGCTACATCCGCTTCACCCATTCGACGCTGCACGAGTGGGAGTTCCTGGCCGAGCTGTCGCGTCGCAGCGGCTGCGGCCTGCTGCTGGACGTCAACAATGTCTACGTCAACAGCGTCAATCACGGCTTCGATGCGCTCGATTTCCTCGACGGGTTCCCCGGCGAGGCGGTGGGCGAGATGCACCTGGCCGGCTTCACCCGCAAGGACGGCCTGGGCGGCCCCTTGCTGATCGATTCGCACGATGCCCGCGTCGACGACGCAGTCTGGTCACTGTTCGCCGAGGCCGTGCGCCGCTACGGCCCGCGCCCGACCCTGATCGAATGGGATCAGGACCTTCCCGAATTCGCGGTCCTCGAGGACGAGGCCCGCATCGCCGCGGAGCATATCGATGCCCAGCGCGCCGTCACTGTCTGAACTGCAGCGCGCTTTCGCCGCCAGCCTGGCGGGCGCCGAGGCGCCGTCGCTGACGCCGTGGATCGACGCGCGCGGCATCGACCCGCAGGCGCGCCTGCGCATCTATCGCCATGCCGGCTTCGCCATTCACGTCGATGCGCTGGAAGCGGTGTTTCCGGCCGTGCGCGCGCTGGTCGGCGAGGATGGCTTCGACGGCCTGGCCACGCGCTTCAGCGCACGCCATGGCAGCCACGACGGCAACCTGCAGCGCTTCGGCCAGACGTTCGCCGAGTTCATCCAGGCGCAGCCGGAAACCGCCGCGCTGACCTGGCTGCCGGAGGTGGCGCGCCTGGAATGGCTGCGCCAGGAAACCCTGCTGGCGGCGCAGGTTGAGGCGCCGCTTGCGGCCGATCTGCTGGTTGCCCTGCAGCAGGCCGGGGGCGATGCGATCCACCTGCACCTGCAGCCGCACGTGCGGGTGCTGGACAGCGTCGTGCCGGTGCTGGACCTGTGGGCCTGGGCGCTGGACCCCGGCGGGGACACGCCCGATCCCGGCGGTCCCGGCCAGAGCGTGCTGCTGTGGCGACGCGGCACCCACGTGCACATGCAGATGCTCGATGCCGACCGGGCGGCGTTCGTGCAGGCCCTGCGACACGGTCATGACCTGGCCTCGGCGCTGGCCGGCGACACCGGTCCGGGTCACCTGACGGCCTGTCTCAACCCGCTGATGGAACGCAACCTGATTGCCCGCATCGCCACCACGCCGGCGTCGCCGGCGGCCCCGGAGATCACCCGATGAATCCACGCCTGCTTGCCCTGTGGGACCACGCGACAGACCGACTCGCCCTGCTGACGCCGTTGAGCCTGTTCCTGCTGCGCCTGTTCGTCGCGTTGGCCTTCTGGCGCGCCGGCGTGGTCAAGTTCGACGACCCCGGCGGCACCGCCTACCTGTTCTCGGACGAATACCAGGTGCCGCTGCTGTCGGCCTCGGTGGCCGCGTTCCTGGGCACCTGGATAGAGCTCGTCGTGCCGTGGTTCCTGGCGCTCGGACTGGGCACGCGGGTGATGGCGGCGTTCCTGTTCGTCTACAACATCATCGCCGTGATCTCCTACCCCGCGCTGTGGCCCAACGGCTTCTGGCACGGACTGGTCGGCAGCGATTTCAACGACCACAAGGCCTGGGGGCTGATGCTGCTGGCGCTGGTGGTGCTGGGCCCCGGCCGCTGGTCACTGGATGCATTGGCCCGTCGCTTCCTGCGGCCGGCCGCCGCTACCACGTAGGGCGGGCGCCGCCCGCCGCGACACTCCGCGATGGCGAGTCCCTCCCGTCGGCATCGCACCCCCGGCCGCGGGCGGCGTCCACCCTGCATCATCGCGGCGTTGTCTCGGGCGCAGGGCGGACTCTGTCCGCCATGGCGGATGACATCCGCCCTACTGCCAGAAATAGCGCGTGAGGTGGAAGAACACCGGCGCGGCGAAGCACACCGAGTCGAGCCGGTCGAGCACGCCGCCGTGGCCCTCGATCATGTGGCCCCAGTCCTTGATCCCGCGGTCGCGCTTGATCGCCGACATCACCAGGCCGCCGAGGAAGCCCATCAGGTTGATCACCAGCGCCATGCCCACCGCCTGCCAGAAGTCGAACGGCGTGATCCAGTACAGCGCGCCGCCCAGGAACGAGGCGGTGGCGATGCCGCCGACGAAGCCTTCCACGGTCTTGGACGGCGACAGCGACGGCGCGATCCTGTGCTTGCCGAGCAGCTTGCCCCACACGTACTGCAGCACGTCCGAGGACTGCACCACGATCACCAGGAAGGCGATCAGCAGCAGCTGGCGGTGCGCGTAACCGGGGATGTGCAGGGTCAGCAGCGCCGGCACGTGCGAGATGCAGTACACGCTGATCATCAGCCCCCACTGCACCTTCGCCGTGCGCTCCAGGAAGCCCTCGGTGTCGCCGCCCGAGGCGGCCAGGATCGGCAGGATCAGGAACGCGTAGACCGGGATGAAGATGGCGAACAGTCCGTACCAGCCGATGCCGATCAGCACGTACTGCACCGGCAGCACGATGTAGAAGGCGGCCAGCAGTTCGAAGTAGTCGCCGCGCCGGGTCGGCAGCAGGGTGATGAATTCGCGCAGCGCCAGCAGCGAGATCAGGAAGAACAGCACCAGCACGCCGGTGCGCCCGAACACGAAGGACGCGCCGATCAGCGCGGCCATGATCCACCAGGCGTTGATGCGCGCGTTGAGGTTGTCGACGGTGGCGCGCTGTCGATCGCCGGCCAGCAGCGCCAGCACGCGGCCGATCACGGTGGCCACCAGCAGCACCGCGCCGATGCCGGCGAACAGCCACAGGGCTTCGTTCTTGGTGTCGATGATCATTATGCCTCCGGGGCCAGGGCCAGCAGGGCGGCGCGCGCGCGGTCCAGGAAGTCGGCCTTGTCCTCGCCGTCGACCAGGCGCAACGGGGCGCCGAAGGTGACCGTGCACAGCAGCGGCAGCGGGATCAGCCGGCCCTTGGGCATGACCCGCTTGAGGTTGTCCAGCCACACCGGCACCAGCTCCAGGTCCGGGCAGCGTTCGGCCAGGCGGAACAGGCCGCTCTTGAACGGCAGCACGCCCTCGCCGAGGTTGCGCGTGCCCTCGGGGAACAGGATCAGCGAGGCGCCGTCCTCCACCGCCGCGGCCATGTCGGCGATCGGATCGCGCTCGCGCTCGCCGGCGTTGCGTTCGACCAGCACGCCGTTGAACACGCGGCGGATCAGATACCGGCGCAGGACGCCGTCGCGCCAGTATTCGGCCGCCGCCACCGGGCGCACGTGGGGACGAAGTTTCGGCGGCAGCGCCGACCAGATCATCACGAAATCCCCGTGGCTGGCGTGGTTGCCGTAGTACACCCGGCGCGCGGGCACGGGTTCGCAGCCGCGCCACAGCGCGCGCGCGCCGGTCAGGAGCTGGATGAAGCCGGTCAGGCCGCGGGCGACGATGGGTTCGAGCATCAGGGACTCCCGGAAATGGACGGTCAGCCGGACATCAGCGACCAGTACAGAGCGTAGTTGACGATCCAGGCCACGGCCCATATCGCCGTCACCGTGCCGGCGCGGGTACGTGGGCGCAACCAGCCGGCCACGGCGTGGGTCAGGAGCGCCAGCAGCACGAAGCGCGACAGCCGCGCCGGCACGGTCCAGGCCAGCAGCATCGGCAGCGACAGGCCGCTGGCCAGCGCCTGCGCCGCGTACAGCTTGTAGGGCACGCCGGTGAAGGCGCCGCCGATCAGCGCCACCCCGCCCAGTTGCCGCATCGCGTCGCGGGCCTGGTCGATCAGCGCCGGGCCGATCGCCGGCACGCGATCGAGCCAGGCGTGCACGGCCTGCGGATGGGCGTGGCCGAGCACGGCCATCAGCGCGCCGCCGGCCAGCGCGCCGGCCAGCGCGGACAGGCAGGCGCCCAGCGCGCGCCGCCGGTCGCGCAGCGCGATCCAGGTGATCAGCACGTCCGGCACCACGAAGAACAGGGTGGCTTCGGCAAAACCCCAGGCGAAGGCGAATGCGTGCCAGCGGGCGTCGCGCTTCATCCACGCTTCTCGCGCAGGGCCATGCGCGCGCGGTTGAGCACGGTCAGCGCGCACAAGGCGATCAGCACCGCCATCAGCACGTCGATCCAGAGGCCGCCGGGCACGCCCAGGCCCAGCAGCAGGCCGACGACGCCGAACACCAGGGCGCGGTCGCTCTTGCCCAGCGGGCCGTCATAGCGCCGCGACACGCCGATCTGCACGCCGACCACGCCGGTCATCTCGGTCATCACGGCCAGCAGCACGAACAGCATCATCGGCCACGGCGCGAACAGCGGGGTCAGCGCCAGCGGCAGGTACAGCCCGGCGTCGGCGATGACATCGCCCAGCTCGTTGAGGATCGCGCCCAGTGCCGAGGCCTGGCCGTGCTCGCGGGCCAGCATGCCGTCGACGGCGTTGAGTGCCATGCGCAGCAACAGCCAGATCGGCAGCAGCAACCACATCGCGCGCTGCGCGCTGCCGTAGCCGATGGCCAGGCCCACGCCGACCGAAATCAGCATGGCCGCCACGGTGACCTGGTTGGCGCGGATACCGGCACGCGCCATGCCCCGCACCATGGGGCGCAGCAGCGCCTGGAAGCGCGGCTTGATGTCGTAGACGCTGGGCATGGTTCCTTCCCCCCGAAAATCCCTGTCCGGCCCATCATAGCCACAACAGGCGCGCACGCGGCGCTGGCGCTACATGCTCACGTGCATGTGGCTGAGTTGGGCCATCAGCCAGACCGTGCATCCGGCCAGGACCAGCAGGCCGCCGGCCAGCGCGCCCCAGCAGGCCGGCCAGCGCCGTTTCAGGGCCAGCATCAGGGTCAGGGCCGTCGGCGGGCCGAGCAGCAGGCCGATCGCCGTGGCCGCGCTTTCGTGGCCGGCCAGCAGCACGGCCGGCACCAGTCCGGCCAGGCCCAGCAGCACGCCGGCCAGCAGGCCGTGCAGGAAACGCGGGCGGGATCTGTGCATGGCGGGCGATGCGCCGTTGCGCGCCGCGTCAGGGCGCCAGAGGCGCCCGTGCGGGCACGGCGCCGGGGCCCTCGATGGCGCGGCGCCAGTCGGCGGCGACGCTGGCGAACGGCGCGCTGTCGCCGCGATTGGTCAGCAGCACCAGGGCGCCGCGATCGAGCGGCATCTCGCGGCCGACCCAGCCATGACGATCGAAATCGCGGGCGCGGGTCACGTGCTTGTCGGGCAGGTACAGCACCACCACCGGCTCGCCGTCGCGGCGGGTCACCAGGTGCACGGCGTGGTATTTGCCGACCATGCAGTCATGCACGTAGGTGGTGTCGTCCGGCATCGGCCCGCGCAAGGCGACATCGCGCACGGCGAACACGCGGGCGACAGCCGGCGCGGCCAGCGGTTGCGTCAGGTCGAGGGAACCGATCTCCGGAGGCATGTGCGCCACCGCCAGGGCCGGCAGCGACTGCGCGTCCAGGTGCTGCCAGATCGCGCCGCCGACGCCCAGGGCGACCAGCAGCGAAGCGGCCATCGCCAGGGCCATGCGGCGTCCGCGCCAGGCGCGTTGGCGCCGGCCGGTGGCGCGCGCCAGCAGGATGCGCTCGGCCAGGCCCTCGGGCACGGCCACGGCGAGGGCGCCCATGAGGTCGTCCTCGAAGCGCTGCGCCTGTTCCCAGGCGGCCTGGCAGGCCGCGCATTCGCGGCGGTGCGCGTCCATCGCCGGGTCGTTCGCGCGCGGGGTGGCGGCGAGGGAGCGGCGGAACTCAAGACAGTCCATGGGTCACCTCCCTATCGCTGTCGCCCTCGAGCAGGCTCTTGAGCTGCTGCCGGGCGCGGAACAGCTGCGTCATCACCGCGCCGGGCTTCTCGCCCAGTTCCGTGGCGATTTCCGCGCAGCTGAAACCACCCAGGGTCTGCAACAGCAGCGGCTCACGGTATTTTTTCGGCAGTTTCCACATGGCTCGGCGAATCTCGGCGGTGCGTCCCTGACGTTCGGGGTCGGCCCAGGATGCGTTCTCGGGAACATTGTCATCCAGCTCGACCAGGTCCAGCCGCTTGCGCTCGTACAGTCGCGCATGCTCGCGGCGCAGGATGGTCAGCAGCCACGGCTTGGCCGCGGCGGCGTCACGCAGGCTGTCCAGGCTCTTCCACGCGCGCAGCATGGTTTCCTGCACCAGGTCCTGGGCCAGGGCCTCCTGGCCGCACAGCCACCAGGCAAAACGGTACAGGTCCGCGGCATGGGCGCGGGTCAGGGCCTCGAACTGGTGGTGTCGGGCGTTCACATCTTCTAAGACCGGGCCGGATGGTTTCATCTTTCAGCCTCGCCGTGGACGCCTTGCCGCAGGGGTCAGCGCACCTTGCCGAGGATGCCGTCGAGCTCATCCAGGCTGTGGTAGTGGATCACCAGCTTGCCCTTGCCGCCGCGACCGTGCATCAGCTGCACGCGGGTGGCGAATTTCTCGGCCAGCTCGTTTTCCAGATGCTCGATATCCGGACTGCGCGGCGCGGCGGCGGCCTTCTTGCCCTTCGCGCCGCTGCCGTTCTGCGCGCGGCGCGCGGCTTCCTCAAGCTCGCGCACCGACCAGCCCAGGCGCGAGGCCTGGCGAGCCAGTGGTACGGCGAGGCCGGCGTCCAGCGTCAACAGCGCCCGCGCATGGCCCATCTCCAGCTTGCCCTCGTCGAGCAGGTTGCGGATGGGTTCGGGCATGTCCAGCAGGCGCAGCAGGTTGGACACCGCGGCACGCGAGCGGCCGACGGCCTCGGCGGCCTGCTGGTGGGTCAGCTTGAATTCCTTGATCAGGCGGTCGAGCGCGTGCGCCTCTTCCAGTGCCGTCAGCTCCTGGCGCTGGATGTTCTCGATCAGCGCCATCGCCAGCACGGACTGCTCGGGCACGTCGCGCACCAGCGCCGGCAACTCGTCCAGGCCGGCCTTCTGCGCGGCGCGCCAGCGGCGCTCGCCGGCGATCAGCTCGTAGGTGTTGCGGCCCACGGCGCGCACCACCACCGGCTGGATCAGGCCCTGGGCGCGGATCGAGTCGGCCAGTTCGGCCAGCGCGTCCTCGTTCCAGTGCTGGCGCGGCTGGTACTTGCCCGGTCCGATCTGGTCGATCGGCAGGGTGCGCAGTTCGCCCTCGTTGCGGGCGCCAGCGTTGGCGCCACCGGCATCCTCGCCGCCGAGCAGCGCGTCGAGGCCGCGTCCGAGTCCACGTTTCTTGGCCGCCATGCGGTTGCTCCTAGTTGGCCGCCGCGGTGGCGGATTGCGCGTTGCGCTCGCGACGGATCATCTCGCCGGCCAGGCCCAGGTAGGCGATCGCGCCGCGCGAGCCGCGGTCATACAGGTTGATGGGCTGGCCGTGGCTGGGGGCCTCGGCCAGGCGCACGTTGCGCGGGATGATCGAGCGCAGGACCTTTTCGCCGAAGTGCTTGGTCAGCTGCGCGGAGACCTCGTTGCCGAGGTTGTTGCGCACGTCGTACATGGTGCGCAGAAGGCCCTCGATCTGCAGCTTGGGGTTCAGCCGCTGCTGCACCGCGCGCACGGTGTCGAGCAGGCTGGAAAGGCCTTCCAGCGCGAAGTACTCGCACTGCACCGGGATCAGCACGCCGTCGGCCGCGGTCAGCGCGTTGAGGGTGAGCAGGTGCAGCGACGGCGGGCAATCGATCAGGATGGTGTGGTAGCGGTCGCCCAGCTTGGCCAGCTTCTCGGCCAGGCGCGATTCGCGCGCCATGGCGTCCATCAGCTTCAGCTCGGCCGCGGTCAGGTCGCCGTTGCCGGGCAGCAGGTCGAAGCCGGCCTCGGTGGTGATGATCGCCGACTCGATGTCGGCTTCCTCCAGCAGCACGTCGCAGCCATTGGGCCTGGCTTCGTCCTTGCTCACGCCCGAGGCCATCGTGGCGTTGCCCTGCGGATCCAGGTCGACCAGCAGGACCTTGCGCCGCGCTTCGGACAGCGAAGCGGCAAGGTTGACGGCGGTGGTGGTCTTTCCCACGCCGCCCTTCTGATTGGCGATCGCAATGATGCGGGTCATGCTCCCCTCGCAAACGTGGCTGCCGCCGGTTCGGCCGCGGTGGAACGCGGTGTCGTCACGGACGGGGAGTCGAAGCGTACCATCACGCCGCCCCGCCACGCGCCAGGACCAGCAGATGGCGTTCGGCCTCCAGGCCCGGCACCTCCAGCGCATGTTCGGCCAGCAGCCGGAAATCGGGGGGCAGCTGTTCCAGTTCGTCGTCCGGGCGGCGGCCCTTCATGGCCAGCCACTGGCCGTGTGCGTCCAGCAGGTGGCCGCCCCAGGACAACATGTCGGCGAGACTGGCGAAGGCGCGCGCGGTGACGCAGTCGAAGCGGCCCTCGACGTCCTCGACGCGGGCGTGGATCACCTCGACGTTGCCCAGTCCGAGGCTGCGCACCGCCTCGCGCTGGAAGCGCGACTTCTTGCCGTTGGTGTCGACCAGGGTCACCGCCCGCGCGGGTTCGGCGATGGCCAGCACCAGGCCGGGCAGGCCGGCGCCACTGCCGAGATCGGCCAGGGTGCGGCCGCGCACGAACGGCGCCACCGCCAGCGAATCGAGCAGGTGACGGGTGACCATCGCCTGCGGTTCGCGCACGGCCGTGAGGTTGTAGGCCGCGTTCCAGCGCGCCAGCAGCTCGACGTAGTCGATCAGGCGCGCGCGGGCGTCGGACGGAAGATCCTGCTCCAGCGCGGCGAGGCCTTCATCGAGTTGACGTTGCAGGGAAGCGCGGTGCATGCGCGGCTCGTGCGGGGGATGGAGCCGGCAAGTATCCCCGTGACGCGGCGGCAGTGCCAGTCTCAGCCCTCGCCGTTCAGGCGCACGCGGGTGACCAGGATGCCGTGGGCGGTCAGCGCCTGGTTCAGATGCTGCTTCAGCGTGGCGTTGCGCAGGGCCGGATCGGATTCCGGCAGGGTCGTGGCCAGTCGCGCGACGTGATCGCGGATCATGCTCTCGGCCTGCTCGATGATGGCATCGGCGCGCTCGGGTTCGAGCACCTGCCAGAACACCGTGCCGCGAAGCGTGTTGCCGTCCACGGGCAGGGCATGGCCGGTGAGGCTGATGCGGTGGGCGATGTGTTCGATGCCCGGCCAGATCCAGTGGGTCCCCGGCTTGAGCAGCCGCGGCGCGGCATGGCCCATGCGGCGCAGCGTGTAGACCTGTCCCTCGGGAATGCGCTTGACCGACATGCCCAGCGCCAGGGCGCTGAAGGCGATCAGGACGATCAGGACGAACGAGGCGGACATGGCTTATGAATCCGTAAGTTAGGCTCAGCTCTTGAGGATTTGCCGCAAATCAGGCTGCATCGCCTTGATCCAAGGTAATTTAATTTTGATTTAACGGCAAGCGGTGTTTCCGTGATCCACGTCTGCAGATTCGACGTTGCCCCTGTCGATGCGCGGCGCCGACGCGGCCCGGTCGCGGGCCGATCATGGCCGCGCGATGGCAGCGGGACGCTACAATGGGCGCTCCACCGTCGACCGAGCGACCGGATTCGCCATGAGCTATCCCGCCATCCGCCTGCGCCGCATGCGCCGCCACGCGTTCTCCCGCGCGCTCATGCGCGAGACCGTGCTCACGCCCGCCGACCTGATCCTGCCGGTGTTCGTGCGCGAGGGGTCGGGCGTGCGCGAGCCGGTGCCGTCGATGCCGGGCGTGGAGCGTCTGTCGATCGACGAGCTGCTGCGGGTGGGCGAGCAGGCCCTGGAGCTGGGCATCCCCGCGCTGGCGCCGTTCCCGGTGCCCGACGCCGGCGTCAAGAGCGGGGACGCGGCCGAGGCCTACAACCCCGACGGTCTGATGCAACGGGCCATCCGCGCCCTGAAGCAGGCCCTGCCCGAACTGGGCCTGATCGGCGACGTGGCGCTCGATCCCTACACCACGCACGGGCAGGACGGACTGGTCGATGCCTCCGGCTACGTGATGAACGACGCCACCGTGGCGGTGCTGGTCAGGCAGGCGCTGGCGCAGGCCGAGGCCGGCGTCGACTTCGTCGCGCCCTCGGACATGATGGATGGCCGGATCGGCGCCATCCGCGATGCCCTGGAGGATGCCGGCCACGTGCATACGCGCATCCTGGCCTATTCGGCCAAGTACGCCTCCAGCTTCTATGGCCCGTTCCGCGACGCGGTCGGTTCGGCCGGCAACCTCGGCGGAGGCGGCAAGCACACCTACCAGATGGACGTGGCCAACAGCGACGAGGCGTTGCGCGAGGTCGAACAGGATCTGCTGGAAGGCGCCGACGCGGTGATGGTCAAGCCGGGCATGCCCTACCTGGACGTGGTGCGCCGGGTGAAGGACGCCTTCGGCGCGCCGACCTTCGTCTACCAGGTCAGCGGCGAGTACGCGATGCTGCGCGCGGCCTTCGCCAACGGCTGGCTGGACGAGCGTGCCTGCACCCTGGAAGCGCTGACCGCGATCAAGCGCGCCGGCGCCGACGCCATCCTGACCTACTTCGCGCTGGATGCCGCGCGCTGGCTGCGCGAAGGCTGACGACATGGCGTTTGCGGCATCTCGTGCCGCCTCGCCCGCGCTGACATAATCGACGGCGATGCGCTGCGCATCGTCAGTCAGGTCGCGCCATGCATACCGGACACATGCTCGAGACCGCCGTGGTGTTCCTGCTGGCCACGGTGCTGGCGGTGCCGCTGGTGCGCAAGTTCAGGCTCGGCGCGGTGCTCGGCTTCCTGGTCGCCGGCGTGGTGATCGGCCCGCACGTGCTGGGCCTGGTCGACGACACCGCGCGGGTGGCGCAGATCTCCGAGCTGGGCGTGGTGCTGATGCTGTTCGTGATCGGCCTGGAGCTGTCGCCGGCGCGCCTGGTGGTGATGCGCCGCGCGGTGTTCGGTGCCGGCGCACTGCAGGTGCTGGCCTGCGGCGGCGCCCTGCTGGCCATCGCCCATGTCGGCTTCGGCCTGCCGTTGCGCGCCTCGATCATCGTCGGCGCGGCGCTGGCGCTGTCCTCGACCGCATTCGGCCTGCAGATCCTCGCCGAGCGCAAGGAGGCGGGCAGCGCGCACGGCCGCCTGGCCTTCGCCATCCTGCTGTTCCAGGACCTGGCGGCGATTCCGCTGATCGCCGCGGTGCCGCTGCTGGGCGGCGCCGCCGCGGCGCAGGGTTCGATCGGGCTCGGGGTGCTGCGCGTGATCGGCAGCATCGTGGTGGTGGTCGTCGGTGGTCGCTACCTGCTGCGGCCGCTGTTCCGCATCGTCGCCCGCACCAACATCCAGGAAGTCTCCACCGCCACCGCGCTGCTGGTGGTGATGGGCACGGCCTGGGTGATGGAGCTGGCCGGCGCCTCGGCCACGCTGGGCGCGTTCCTGGCCGGCGTGCTGCTGGCCGATTCGGAATACCGCCACGACCTGGAATCGCACATCGAGCCCTTCAAGGGCCTGCTGCTGGGATTGTTCTTCATCAGCGTGGGCATGACCGTGGACCTGGGTCTGCTGCATCAGGCCCCGTGGCTGATCGCCGGCCTGGTACTGGGGCTGATGCTGGTCAAGGGCGCGTTGCTGTGGCCGCTGGGCCGCTGGGTCGGCGGGCTCGGTGCCGCCGATGCGCTGCGCATGGCGGTCCTGCTGGCCAGCGGAGGCGAATTCGCCTTCGTGCTGCTGAACCTGGCCCTGGGCGAGCATCTGCTGGAGCCGCGTGAGCGCGACCTGCTGGTTCTTGCCATCAGCCTGTCGATGGCGCTGATGCCGCTGCTGGTGGCGGGCCTTGGGCGGGTCATCAAGCCACGCGAGGCGACCCCGACGCGCGAATACGACACCATCGAGACCGATGCGCCACGGGTGATCATCGCCGGCTTCGGTCGCGTCGGCCAGATCGTCGCGCGCGTGCTGCGCGCCCAGCACATTCCCTTCGTGGCGCTGGAGCCGTCGGTCGAGCAGGTCGACATGGTGCGTCGTTTCGGCACCACGCAGATCTTCTTCGGCGACCCGGCGCGCGCGGACCTGCTGCGCGCGGCACAGGCCGACAAGGCGGAAATCTTCGTGCTGGCCACCGAGGACCCGCAGGCCAACCTGCGCGCCGCGCGCGTGGTGCGGCGCCATTTCCCGCACCTGAAGATCGTCGCCCGCGCGCGCAATCGCCAGCACGCCTACCGGCTGATGGACCTGGGCATCGAGGAGCCGGTGCGCGAGACCCTGCATTCCAGCCTGGAGATGACCCAGCAGGTGCTGCAGCAGCTCGGTGGCGATGCCCGGGAGGCGCATGCGCAACTGCAGCGTTTCCGCGAGCATGACGCGGCCCTGCTGAAGGCCCAGTACCTGGTCTACGACGACGAGACCGCGCTGATGCAGACCACCCGCGAGGCGCTGGGTGATCTGGAGAAGCTGTTCGAGGCCGATCGCGAGGGCGCGGCGGGGCAGCCTTCCGTCCAGGCGCGCTGAGCGTCAGTCGGCGGCCGGCCGACGCAGTGTCTGACTGACGCCGGGCACGCCGGAAGCGCGCGCCTCGAGCTCCATCGCGACATCCACGTAGCCCAGCTCGCGGGCCAGTTCGGCCGGGGTGCGCCCCTGCTCGTCGACCGCATCGCGCGCGGCGCCGTGCGCCAACAGCAGGCGCGCCGGCCCCACCAGCATGTGCGTGGCACAGGCGTGCAGCGGCGTGGTCCCGCGGCGGTCGGCGTGGCGCGGGTCGGCGCCGGCATCGAGCAGCACCGGCAGCAACGCGCCCAGGTGGGTGGCGTCGCAGGCGGCACCGGGTTTGGCGTGCGCGCCGAGCAGCAGCAGCAGCGGCGTGCGTCCGTCCTGGTCGGCGAGGTTGACGGCGGCGCCCTGGCGCAGCAGCACGTCGAGCATGCGGCGTGCGCGCAGGCTGTCGCGGCCGGCGAAGCAGAACTGCGCGGCCGGATGCAGCACGCTGCGCGCGTACATGTCGCGCACGTGCACGTCCGCGCCGGCGGCCAGCATCTGCTCGACGATGTCGACATGCCCGCGGGCGATGGCCAGCATCAGCGAGGTGGTCCGTCCGGGCAGCGGCTGGTCGATCTTCGCGCCGCTCTCCAGCAGCAGCGCGACCATGTCGGCGCGCCCCGCGTTGGCGGCCGCGGCCAGCGCGGTGACTCCCGAGCGGGCGCTGAAGGCCAGGTCGGCGCCGTGTTCGATCAGCAATCGCGCCGTGTCGGTGTGGCCCATGCCGGCGGCGCGCAGCAAGGCGCTGGCGCCCTGCGCATCGCGGCTGTCGATGGGCAGGCCCAGTTCGAGCAGCTTGCACACCGCCTCGTTGTCGCCGCAGGCGGCGGCGGCCGGCAGGTCGCGGCCGCGCAGCGCGCGGCCGGGCAGCGGCCAGGCATCGCCCCAGCGCAGCCAGCGGGGCACTTCGGGATCGGGATGATCGAGCACCGCGCCCAGCGGCGTCTCGTTGTTGGCTGCGGGCGCCTCCGGGTCGGCGCCGGCTCGGATCAGCACCTGGATCTGCGGCAGCGGGCGCACATGGCCGAGCGCGGCATGCAGTGGGGTGCGTCCGCTGGCATCGCTGCAGTTGGGGTCCAGGCCGCGCGCCAGCAGGGCCTCCAGCAGCTGGGTCTGGCCACCGCCCGCCGCCAGGTGCAGGACCGACGCGCCATCATGGCGCGCGAACGGATCGCCGCCGGATTCGAGCATGCGCAGGGCCACGCCGGCGCAACGCGCGTCGGCGGGCGCCGCCGCCAGGGCCCGGGCGATGCGCGCGCCACCGGCGCATTCGGCGCCGGCATCGAGCAATTCATGCACGGCCTCGGCGCTGTCCGGCAGGGACTCCAGCAGCGCATCGAGCAGGGACTCGCCGCTGGCCAGATGCGCGTGTGGCGACAGGCCGTGCGCCAGCAGCCAGTGCCGCGCGCTGGGCGCTGCGTCGGCCAGCACCAGGAACGTCTGCGCGCGCTCGGCCTGC
The DNA here is from genome assembly GCA_963821885.1 of uncultured Gammaproteobacteria bacterium. GTDB lineage: Bacteria > Pseudomonadota > Gammaproteobacteria > Xanthomonadales > Rhodanobacteraceae > Oleiagrimonas. The sequence continues at coordinate 346,970 of CAWGFN010000005.1, forward strand.
GGCCATTCGCGGATGCGGCGGGTGAAGGTCGAGGCGATCGCCCAGTGGCCAAAACGCAACGCATCGGCCAGGTGGTCGGGCGTGTCGGCGCCCGGCTCCGGCTCGGCGCCGGCGTCGAGGTTGGCCGGCAACGGGGTGTGCGGGTCCATCAGCGCCACCAGGTCCCAGCGACCGGTGGCGGCGGCGTGGTCGAGCGCGCTGCGGCCGTCGTTGCCGACGGCGCGTGGGTCGGCGCCCAGCGCGAGCAGGGCGTTGACGATGTCGCCCTGGGTGCGCGGTGACTGGCAGGCCAGCATCAGCGCGTCCCGGCCATGCTTGTCGCGCTGGCCGACATCGGCGCCGGCGCCGGCCAGGACCTGGATCACGCCGGCGGCGCCCGAGCGGGCTGCCTCCATCAGCGCCGAGGTGCCGTTGCCGTCGGTGGCGTCGATGTCGATGCCGGCATCGACCAGGCTGCGGGCGATCTCGGCATGGCCCTCCAGGGCCGCGGCCATCAGCGCGTTGCGGCCCAGCGCGTTGGCCACGTTGACCGAGGCCTTGTTGCGCAGCAAAAGGCGCACGCCCTCGGGGTCGTCGTCGGCGATCCCGGCGGCGGCGGCCAGGGCCGGCTCGCCATTGTCCAGGGTCGCGCGGGCCTTGTGGTCGAGCAGGAACTGCACCAGCGGCCAGTTTCCGGCCCGGCAGGCCGTGGCCAATGGCGTGAGGCCGGCGCGGTTGAGCACGTTGGGGTCGGCATCGGCATCGATGAGCATGGCCGCGACCGTGGGTTCGGCGCTGAGCGCGGCGCCGTGCAGCGGGGTGTTGCCGTCGGCATCGGCCACGCAGGGATCGGCGCCGTTGGCCAGCAGGGTCATCACCGCTTCGGCGCGCCCGTGGTAGCTGTCGCGGGTGGCGGCCAGCAACGGCGTGAGTCCGCCATCGAAGCGGTTGACGTCCGCGCCATGCGCGATCATGGCGCGCAGAAGACGCGTTTCCGGCAGCAGGGCCGCCAGGATCAGCGCCGATCGGCGATCGCGATCCTCATCGGCGGCGATGACGCCGGGATCGGCGCCGTTCTCCAGCAGCGCGATGGCCTGGTCGACCTGGCCCGCGCGTACCGCGTCGAGCAGGGCATCGCCGCTGCTGGCGTCGATGGGCATGGAAGTATCGGCGGCGGGTGCCGGCGTGGCCTCCGGCGCGGCCGTCCCGGTGTCCTGCGCCGGCATGCCGAGTCCGAGAACATGCCGGGTGCCGAGGAGCGCGACGAGGATCCCGACAGGCATGATCAGCAAGCCATGGATCAGCACGCCCTGGGCATGCCAGTCGGCGGGCATCCCGGGCAGCGCGCCGCCCAGCATCAGCACGCCACAGGCGCTGGCAAGCATGCCGAGGGCGACCGGCAGGAAATGTCCGAAGAAGCGCTCCTCGCCGGACAGGTGGCGGGCGTGGCGCAGGCCATGGCCGATGGCCGGGATCAGGCCGGCGAGGCCACCGGAGCGGGCGCGCCAGGCGTCGTCATCCATCCACAGCAGGGCGAACACCGGCCAGTGCCGCCATAGCGCCGCGGCCGCGCCGGCCAGCATGGTCGACAGCAGCAGGGTGGCGCCCAGCGAGGGCTGCACGTCGAGCTGTGACATCGGCCAGGCGAGCAGCAGGTAGACCAGGCCGGTGTAGAGACCGAACACGACCAGGTGCGCCGCCCCCCGCTGCAGGCGCGCCCGTTGCGAGAGACCGGAGGTCGCGCCCAGCGCATGGCCCAGCGCGGCGAACAGCAGGGTGTTGGCCAGCAGCAGCGCGGGCAGGGCGAACCGCGCATCGACGAGCGCGGCCAGCGCGATCATCGCCAGGGCCGGCACGAAACCCGTCAGGGTGCGGACCAGCGGCGGGCGACGGCGCGATGGATGGGTCGGCATGGGTTGGACGTGTGGCCAGGCGGGAGCGATGCGCGCAACGATACTACGCGCGGCCGCGCGAGGCGCGGTCGCCGGGGCCGTCGCGTTCAGGTGGCCGGGTCGCCGGGGGGCAGTTGCAGGTACCAGCCCTGTGACCCAAGCTGGTCGAGCACCTGCTGCACGTCCTGGTGCGGCAGTTGACGCGTGCCGTCCAGATCCACCTCGAGCACGAAGCGCAGTTCGCCAAGCAGCTGATGCAGGGATGCGGGCAGTTCCGGCAGGCGCTCGGGGTTGTCGAGCCACAGGTAGGTCCCGTCCCTGCGCTGGCTCGCGTAGACGTGGCAGTGCATGGGGCAGGCTCCGGAAGGATCGTGCAGGCAAGCATACGCGAAGCCTTCAGAGTGAGGTGGGGGGAGGCATTCGTTCGCCACTTGCAATCGCCATCAACTGTCGTCAAAGTCTTGTCACAGTCTTCAAACAACCGTATGAAAGACGCCGGCACACAAGGGGAATCCGCTTATTGCGGATCAAGACCAAACAACACATCGCGTCCGATCGCAGGAGTGACACCCATGTCCACGAAATTCCCATTCGCCCAGGCTGCGCGTCCGTTGGCATTCGCCGCGCTCGCCGCCGCCGTGTCCATGGCCCTGGTGGCTCCGCGCACGGCGCACGCCAGCGCATTCCAGTTGAAGGAAAACAGCGCCAAGGCACTGGGTCGATCCTTCGCCGGTTCGGCGGCCGCGGGCGGCGATGCTTCCGTGGTGGTGAACAATCCGGCCGCGATGACCATGCTCGACGGCACCGTGTTCCAGGCAGACGTCACGGCGATCAACTTCAGCACCAAGTTCCACGGCACGGCCACCGACGCCTTCGGTCGTCCGCTGACCGGCGGCAATGGCGGCGACGGCGGCACCACCATCCCGGTGCCGGCGTTCTTCCTGTCCACGCAGCTCAACGATCGCACGCACGTGGGCTTCGGCCTCAGCGCCCCATTCGGCTTCCGCACCAACTACGACAACGGTTGGGTCGGGCGCTACCACGCGCTGAAGTCGGATTTCCAGACCGTGGCCGCGACCTTCTCCGCGTCCTATGACATCACCGACAGCTTCACCCTGGGCGCCAGCTTCGTGGCGCAGCGCACCAAGGCCGAACTGACCTCGGCGATCAACTTCAACAGCGTGGGCAACGGCATCGTCCAGCAGGCGGTCGCCGACGGCAAGATCGATCCCTCGCTGGCGCCGTTGTACGCCAGCGTGATCAACGGCCTGATTCCCCCGGGCACCGACGGCATGGCCAGCATCAAGGGCAGCGACTGGGGCTACGGCTGGCAGCTGGGCGGCTTCTGGAAGATGACCGACAAGGATCGCCTGTCGCTGGGCTACCACTCGAAGATCTCGCACAACCTGAAAGGCAACGCGACCTTCACCGTGCCCTCCAGCGTGACCGACCTGCTGACCAACCCGGCGGTGCAGCCGCTGCTGGGCAGTGGCGGCACGCCGTTCACCAACACCAAGGGCTCGGCGCCGTTCACCACGCCGGCCTACGCCAACCTGAGCTACTGGCACCAGGAGAGCAGCTACGGCTTCGGCGCCGACGTGAGCTGGACCAAGTGGAGCACCTTCAAGGAGCTGCGCGTGCATTACGACAACGCCGCCCAGCCGGACTCGGTCGAGCAGTTCAACTGGAGCAACACCCTGTTCGTGTCGGTCGGCGGCGAGTACTACGTCAATGACAAGCTGACCCTGCGCGCGGGCGTGGCCGTGGACGGCACGCCCACCTCCGAGAAGACCCGTGATGCGCGCGTTCCCGACGGCACCCGCCGCTGGATCAGCTTCGGCATGGGCTACAAGGCCTCCGACAAGCTCGACCTGAACGTGGGCTACGCGCACATCTTCGTGGCCGACGCGCACGTCAACAACCTCAGCCCGACCAACGACCGCCTGACCGGCAACTTCAAGGACAAGGGCAACCTGCTGGCATTCTCGGCGGCCTATCACTTCTGATCGCCATCGACCCACGCGCCTCGGCGCGTGATCGTGCACAAGCAAAAAGCCCCCGCGTGATGCGGGGGCTTTTTTTCATGCGCCTGTCCGGACGCGTCGTTCGTACCGTGGCGGGACGGACCTGCCGGGTCGGGTAACGCGTCTTGCCGCGATCGACTAGTCGCCCAGCATCATCAGGCTGGCGTTGCCGCCGGCGGCGGTGGTGTTGACGGTCAGCACGCGTTCGGTGGCGAAGCGCAGCATGTAGTGCGGGCCGCCGGCCTTGAAGCCGGTGCCGGACAGGCCTTCGCCGCCGAACGGCTGCACGCCGACCACCGCGCCGACCTGGTTGCGGTTGGCGTAGCAGTTGCCCACGCGCGCGTGCTTTTGCACGTAGGCGATGGTGTCGTCGATGCGGCTGTGGATGCCCAGGGTCAGGCCGTAGCCGGTGGCGTTGATCTGCGCGATCACCTTGTCCAGCTCGCCGGCCTTCCAGCGCACCACGTGCAGGATCGGGCCGAATTCCTCGCGCTCGAGCATCTCCAGCGAGGGAATCTCGAAGGCATGCGGGGCCAGGAAGGTGCCGTGCTCCGCCAGTTCGGCGTCCATCGGTGCCTTGCGGATCAGCCTGGCTTCGCGGTGCATGCGCTCGACGTGCTTCTGCAGGCCGGCCAGCGCTTCGTGGTCGATCACCGGGCCGACGTCGGTGGACAGCAGGCCGGGGTCGCCGACCTTCAGCTCGTCGATGGCGCCGCCCAGCATCTCGATCACGCGGTCGGCGACGTCGTCCTGCACGAACAGGATGCGCGCGGCCGAGCAGCGCTGGCCCGCGGAACCGAAGGCCGAGGCCATCACGTCCTTGACCAGCTGCTCGGGCAGCGCCGAGGAGTCGGCGATCATCGCGTTCTGGCCGCCGGTCTCGGCGATCAGCGCGGCGATCGGGCCCTTGCGCGCGGCCAGGGTGCGGTTGATCAACCAGGCGGTTTCGGTGGAACCGGTGAAGGCCACGCCGGCGATGCGTGGATCCCTGGTCAGCGCGGCGCCGACGTTGGCGCCGTCGCCCGGGATGAACTGCAGCACCTTCTCCGGGATGCCGGCCTGGTGCAGCAGCTTCACCGCGGCGTAACCGATCAGCGAGGTCTGCTCGGCGGGCTTGGCGATCACCGCGTTGCCGGCCATCACCGCGGCCATGACCTCGCCGACGAAGATCGCCAGCGGGAAGTTCCACGGGCTGATGCACACGAACACGCCGCGGCCGTTGAGGAACAGGCGGTTGGTCTCGCCGGTCGGGCTGGGCATGTCCTCGGGCTGGCCGAACAGCTTGCGCGTCATGTTCGCGTAGTAGCGGCAGAAGTCGGCGGCCTCGCGCACCTCGGCGATGGCGTCGGGCAGGGTCTTGCCGGCCTCGCGCACGCACATGGCGACGAACTGGCCGCGGTTGGCCTCGATCATGTCGGCCGCGCGCTCGGCGATCTGCGCGCGCTGCTCGGCCGGCACGCGGTCCCAGTCCGGCTGCACGGCCTCGGCGTTGGTCATGGCGGTGTCGACCACGCCCTGGTCACCGCTGATCCAGTGACCCACCACGCGGCGGTGGTCGGCCGGGTCGGTGACCTCGACCTTCTCGCTGCCCAGCTTGGCGCCCGGCACCAGCGGCTGCGCGGCCCACGGGCCCGGGTGCGCCTTGATGTCCTCGGCCAGCTGCCGGATCTCGTCTTCGTTGGAGAAATTCACGCCCATGGAATTCTTTCGCTGCTCTGCGTAGATGTCGACCGGCATCGGGATGCGCGGGTGATTGAAGGTCTTGAAACCGCGCACGGTTTCGCAGGGATCGGCCACCAGTTCCCCGACGCTGACGTCCTCGTCGAAGATGCGGTTGACGAAGGACGTGTTGGCGCCGTTCTCGAGCAGGCGGCGCACCAGGTAGGGCAACAGGTCCTCATGGCTGCCGACCGGCGCGTAGACGCGGCACGGCACGTCCAGCTTGGTCTTGCCGATGACCTCCGCGTACAGGTCCTCGCCCATGCCGTGCAGGCGCTGGAATTCGTACGGACGGTTGCCTGCGATGTGGTGCACGTAGGCGATGGTGTGCGCGTTGTGCGTGGCGAACTGCGGGTAGATCAGCTCGTCGCCGGCGTCCAGCAGCCGCCGCGCGCAGGCCAGGTAGGCGATGTCGGTATTGGGCTTGCGCGTGAACACCGGATAGCCGGACAGGCCCTGTTCCTGCGCGCGCTTGATCTCGGTGTCCCAGTAGGCGCCCTTGACCAGGCGGATGAACCAGCGGCGGCCGTGGCGGCGCGCGGTCTCGGCCAGCCAGTCGATCACTGCGGGCGCGCGCTTCTGGTAGGCCTGCACCGCCATGCCGAGGCCGTTCCAGCCTTCCAGCGAGGGGTGGGCGAATACGTATTCGGCTACGTCCAGGGACAGCTCCAGGCGATCGGCTTCCTCGGCATCGATGGTCAGCGCGATGCCCTGCTGCATGGCCATCTGCGCCAGTTCCAGCACCTTGGCGCCCAGTTCCTCGCGCACGCGTTCGCGCTTGCTGTATTCGTAGCGCGGATGCAGGGCCGAGAGCTTGACCGAGATCGAGGGCGCCTCGACGAGGTTGCCGGCGTCCGGATCCTTGCCCAGGGCAACGACGGCATCGCGGTAGGCCTGCTGGTAGCGATCGGCGTCGGCCTGGGTCAGGGCGGCCTCGCCGAGCATGTCGAAGGAGTAACGATAGGGGCGGTTGTCTTTCTCGTCGGCCCGCTTGACCGCTTTGCCGATCTGCTGGCCCATCACGAACTGCTTGCCCATGATGCGCATGGCCTGGTGCACGGCGGCGCGCACCATCGGCTCGCCGGCGCGACCGGCCAGCCGGCGCATGGCGCCGCGCACGTCGCGCCGGGTGTCCTCGGCCATGTGCACCAGGCGGCCGGTCAGCATCAGGCCCCAGGTGGAGGCGTTGACCAGCACCGAGTGACTGCCGCCGATGTGCTTTTGCCAGTCCGCGTCGCCCAGCTTGTCGCGGATCAGCATGTCGATGGTGTCGGTGTCGGGAATGCGCAGCAGGGCTTCGGCCACGCACATCAGCAGGACGCCTTCCTCGCTGGACAGGTCGTACTGGCGCATGAAGGCTTCGATGGCGTCCTGCTCATCGGCGTGATCGCGCACGCGTTCCACCAGTGCGGTGGCGCGCTCGATCACCCGGGCGCGTTCGGCCTCGGGCAGTTCGGCCTCGGCAAGCAGCGCGGCGACCCTCTCCGACTCGTCGCACAGCCAGGCGGCCGTGATGCGATGGCGGACCGGATCACCGGATTCGTCGAGCTCGGGGCTGAGGATCTGTGCGTTCACAAACGGGGGCAACCTGTAGGCTGGGCGTGGAGGCAATGTTCAATTGTATGCCCCATGCCGGGCCCTTCCAACCGCTCCTTGCGGCCCTGGCCTCGGCGCCGGACACGGGTCGCGACGGCGCCGCGCGAGGGCCGTCTGCGCGGCGACGGGCGCTGCGGCAATCGGTCGCAGGTCAGGCGCAGTCTTGCCGATGGGTGGGGGGCCGACTATCCTTGGAACGATAAGGGCACGGCATGAACCCAGCAAAGGGCCTGAACCGCCCACTTTCGCGGACTTCCAGAGCCGCATGTGGCTGCGGTCGGGTCGGTATTGCGTCCGCAACGCCCCGCCACGCCGGCGGGGGATGCGTCTAGGGGCTCGGATGCCGCGCGGGTGCCGGTTCATGGTTGAGCCGTCGCCAAGGGTGGTACAGATAGGCAGGCTGCCGGCAAGGGCGACGCGCCGCGGCTGGACAACAGATCGGCAATACGGGGGCGTCGCTGGCCCGGACCGGTTGCAGCGGGTCCGGTACGGATGACGGGGCCGGCGTGTGAAGATGCTCGGCCCGCCGCGGGTGATGCTCCGGCGTGTCGTGGAACAGGCAATTTCTTAGGGTGCAAATGATGAAATCTGGCAGCATTCGTGGACGGGCGGCGACCTGGGCGGTAGCGGCGAGCGCCATGCTCAGCAGCGCGGCGTGGGCCAATCCGCACCCGTGGCAGTTGAACCTGACCAAGGGCGTGACCCAGACCTCGCAGGACGTCTGGAAGCTCAACATGGCCTCCTTCATGGTCTGCGTCGTGATCGGCGTGATCGTGTTCGGCGCCATGATCATCGCCATGGTCCGCTTCCGTAAATCCAAGGGCGCCGTGGCCGAGAAGTGGTCGCACAGCACCAAGCTGGAACTGCTGTGGACGATCCTGCCGGTGCTGATCCTGATCGGCCTGGCCTGGCCGGCGACCAAGGTCCTGGTCAACACCGAGAACACCACCGAGGCGCAGATGACCGTCAAGGTCACCGGCTACCAGTGGAAGTGGCGTTACGACTACCTGTCCTACGAGGGCAAGCCGATCGAGAAGGTCGGCTTCATGTCGCGCCTGGACCGCCTCAGCGACAAGACCCGCCAGCTCGATTCCGGTCTGAGCCCCGCCGACGTCAAGGCGGCCGACGGCAGCAACGACTACCTGCTCAACGTGGACCACCCGCTGGTCGTGCCGGTGGGCGTGAAGATCCGCTTCCTGGTGACCGGCGGCGACGTCATCCACTCGTGGTGGGTGCCGGACCTGGGCTGGAAGATGGACGCCATCCCGGGAATCGTCAACGCGGCCTGGACCAACATCAGCAAGCCCGGCATCTATCGCGGGCAGTGCGCCGAGTTGTGCGGCCAGGACCACGGCTTCATGCCGATCGTGGTCAAGGCCGTGCCCAAGGCGCAGTTCGAGCAGTGGCTGGACGCGCAGAAGAGCGCCGCCACGCCCGACAAGACTGCGCAGACCGCGCAGACCGACACCAGCGCCCATGGCAGCAGCCAGGGTTAACCGGACAATTTAGGCAGAGGTAGAAGGTCATGGCGCACGCAGCCACCCTGGACCACCACGACGATCACCACGAAGCCCCGAAGGGCTTCTTCCGTCGCTGGTTCATGTCCACCAACCACAAGGACATCGGTACCCTGTACCTGGTGTTCGCGCTGCTGATGTTCTTCATCGGCGGCTCGATGGCGATGCTGATCCGCGGCGAGCTGTTCAAGCCCGGCCTGCAGCTGGTCCAGCCGTACTTCTTCAACGAGCTGACCACCATGCACGCGCTGGTGATGATCTTCGGCGCGATCATGCCGGCCTTCGTCGGCCTCGGTAACTGGATGATCCCGCTGATGGTCGGCGCGCCGGACATGGCGCTGCCGCGCATGAACAACATGTCGTTCTGGCTGTTGCCGGTCGCCTTCACCATCCTGCTGTCCTCGTTCTTCCTGCCGGGCGGCGCGCCCGCCGGCGGCTGGACGATGTACCCGCCGCTTTCGGTGCAGGGCGGCGACTCCATCGCGTTCCTGATCTTCTTCGTGCACATCTCGGGCATCAGCTCGATCATGGGCGCGATCAACATCATCGCCACCATCCTCAACATGCGCGCCCCGGGCATGGACCTGCTGAAGATGCCGATCTTCGTCTGGACCTGGCTGATCACGGCGTTCCTGCTGATCGCGGTGATGCCGGTGCTGGCCGGCGCGGTGACCATGCTGCTGACCGACAAGTACTTCGGCACCAGCTTCTTCAATGCCGCCGGCGGCGGTGACCCGGTGCTGTTCCAGCACGTGTTCTGGTTCTTCGGGCACCCCGAGGTCTACATCATGATCCTGCCGGCCTTCGGCATCATCTCGGAGATCATCCCGACCTTCAGCCGCAAGCCGCTGTTCGGCTACAAGGCCATGGTCTACGCCACCGCGTCGATCGCCTTCCTGTCGTTCATCGTGTGGGCGCACCACATGTTCACCACCGGCCTGCCGCTGGGCGCCGAGCTGTTCTTCATGTACGCGACCATGCTGATCGCGGTGCCGACGGGCGTGAAGGTGTTCAACTGGGTCACCACCATGTGGAAGGGCTCGCTGACCTTCGAGACCCCGATGCTGTTCGCGGTGGCCTTCGTGATCCTGTTCACCATCGGTGGCTTCAGCGGCATCATGCTGGCGCTGGTGCCGGCCGACTTCCAGTACCAGGACACCTACTTCGTGGTGGCGCACTTCCACTACGTGCTGGTGACCGGCGCGGCCTTCGCCATCATCGCCGGCGTCTACTACTGGATCCCGAAGTGGTCGGGCAACATGTATTCCGAGCGCTGGGGCAAGATCCACTTCTGGCTGAGCGTGATCTCGGTCAACGTGCTGTTCTTCCCCATGCACTTCCTGGGCCTGGCCGGCATGCCGCGCCGCATCCCGGACTACAACGTGGCCTTCGCCGACTTCAACGCCATCAGCTCGATCGGCGGCTTCGTGTTCGGCGCCACCCAGCTGATCTTCGTCGGCGTGATCATCCACTGCGTGTTCTTCTCCAGGAAGAAGGCCAGCGACCGCGTCTGGGAAGGCGCCAAGGGCCTGGAGTGGACGGTACCCTCGCCGGCCCCGCACCACACCTTCTCGGTGCCGCCGGTGATCGACGACAGCAAGCTGGCCCACGGCGACGTGAGCCACTGATCGCATGACGCGGGAACACGCCACCTTCGATCCCGCCGCGCGCCGTCAGGGCGTGCGGCGGACCGTGTGGATCCTGGTGATCGCCGTGGTGGTGATCCTGGGCGTGTTTCTCTCGCAGTTCCTGCTCTGAATCGGATCGAATGAAACGGGGTTCGCCCCGCGCAAGCTCATCTACGGGAATACAAGCATGGCTCAAGGCGCCTATTACGTACCGCACAAAAGCATCTGGCCGATCTTCGGCTCGGTGGGCATGTTCGTCACCATGTTCGGAGCCGCGCACTGGGTGAACGGCGAGGCCGGCCTGGGCCGACCGATGTTCTTCGTCGGCATCGCGATGATGATCTTCATGATGTTCGGCTGGTTCACCTCGGTGATCGGCGAATCGATCAAGGGCAGCTACAACAGCCAGGTCGACATCTCCTTCCGCATGGGCATGATGTGGTTCATCTTCTCGGAAGTGATGTTCTTCGGCGCCTTCTTCGGCGCGCTGTTCTACACGCGCAACCTGTCGGTGCCGTGGCTGGGTGGCGAGGGCCATGGCCTGTTCACCCATCACTACCTGTGGAACCAGTACACCGCGACCTGGCCGACCAACGGCCCGGGCAACGTCGGCGGCAAGTTCAATGTCGTCGAGCCGTGGAGCCTGCCGCTGCTCAACACCCTGATCCTGTTGACCTCCAGCGTGACCGTCACCATCGCCCACCATGCGCTGCGTGCCGGCCGTCGCCGCCAGCTGCTGGTGTTCCAGGCCCTGACCGTGCTGCTGGGCGCCAGCTTCCTGTACTTCCAGGCGCACGAGTACATGGAGGCCTACGAGCACCTCAACCTGACGCTGCAGAGCGGCGTGTACGGCTCGACGTTCTTCATGCTGACCGGCTTCCACGGCCTGCACGTGACCCTGGGCACGATCATGCTGATCGTGATCTGGTTCCGCTGCGCCAAGGGCCATTTCAACAAGGACCACCATTTCGGCTTCGAGGCCGTGGCGTGGTACTGGCACTTTGTCGACGTGGTCTGGCTGTGCCTGTTCCTGTTCGTCTACATCATGTAGGCGACGCCCGGGCGTCCCAGATCATGCAAAACCCGCCACACGGCGGGTTTTGTATTTGCGGGACGGCGCAAATCCTGCGTCGATCCGGCGCGGTGGACTGTCGCGCCCGCGACCGAGGGACCCCGGGGACGCTAGAATGGGACGTTCAGCCGCCGATTCCGTGGGGCTTGAGCCAACCGGCCCAGATGCCGACGATCACCATGAGGATCAGGAGCAGCGAGAAGCCGATGCGCCGGGTCAGCGATTTCACCACCGAGCGCTTGGAGCCGCCCGTGTCCTTCATCATCAGGTACAGGGCCTGCCACAGGTTGAAGATGACGATGGCCAGGACGGCAACCAGGGCCACCTTGTAGATGGTTTCCACGCGATGATTCCGATGCGAATGTATGCCCGCAGTATAACGCCGCCCGCCGGGGCGCAGGCATGATCCGCCTGCGCCGCCCGTCGTGGTTTGCCGTGGTGCTGACCCTCGCTGGCGTGGCGTTTTTCGTGCGCCTGGGCGTGTGGCAGCTCCATCGCGCGGCGGATAAGGAAGTCCTGCTGCGACGCTTTGCCACGGCCGCCAGCGCGCCGCTGCAGGACTTTTCCAGCGTGCAGGGCAGCACGTTGCCGCGGCGCTACCCGCACCTGGACGTGCACGGACATTTTCTCGACGGGCGCGCCTACCTGCTCGATGACCAGAGTCGCGACGGGCGCCCCGGGGTGGCGGTGTACGCGCCGTTCCAGGCCGACGGCCACGGGCGCATGCTGCTGATCGGGCTGGGCTTCCTGCCGCGGGAGGGCGCGCGGCTGTCGTTGCCGGCGATGCCGCCGCTGCCGTCAGGCGAAGTCAGCGTGCAGGGCATCTACGCGCCGCCGCCGGCGGCCGGACTGAAGCTGGGCGGCAACGCGCTGGCGCGGCAGAAGAGCTGGCCCAAGCTGACCACCTACATCGACATGCACCAGATCGCGCGGGACCTGCACGCCACGCTGTACCCACGCGTGCTGCTGCTCGACCCGGACCCGCGGCAGGCCTACGTGCGCGAATGGACGCCCGGCTTCATCCCGCCGGCCCGCCATCGCGGCTATGCCTTCCAGTGGTTCGCCTTTGCCGTGGCCGCGGTGGCGATCTTCGTGATCCTGCACCGCAAGAAACAAACCGGAGAAAACGATGAGTGAGACAGGCGCACCGAAGGGCCTCAGCCGCCTCAAGCTGCTGGCGGTGATCGGCGTGTTCGCGCTGCCGCTGCTGGCCGCCCTGGTGCTGACGGCGACCGGCTGGCGGCCGGGCACGCGCAGCCACGGCGAGGGCATCCTGCCGCAGCGCAGTTTCGCCGGCATCGACATCCGGCTGGCCGACGGCAAGCCCTATGCCTGGAAGGACAGCGAGCCACGCATGACCCTGATCGCGCTGCCTGGCAGCGACTGCATGGACAACTGCCTGCGCCTGCTGCACCTGATGCGCAACGCGCGCATCACGCTGAACAACCAGGCCGACCGCCTGCGCCTGCTGTACGTGGGCGAGCCGCCGCACGGCGCGCAGGCCGACGCAGTGATGCGCGATTGGCAGGTCGGCACCGACGTCGACCACAAGCTGGACGACTTCCGTCCGCGCGGGCCGGACAGCGTGTCGGCGATCCTGGTCGAGTCCAACGGTACCGCGCTGACGCGCTATCGCGCCGGGTTCGATCCCAATGGACTGAAGAAAGACCTGCAGAAGGTGATCCGCTGATGATCCGTGCGATGTCCCGCCTGTCCTGGCCGGCGCGCCTGGCCTGGTTCGCCGCCCTGTTCGCCTTCGGCGTGGTGATGTTCGGCGCCTTCGTGCGCCTGTCCAATGCCGGCCTGTCCTGTCCGGACTGGCCGACCTGCTACGGCCAGGTCACCTGGCCGCACCAGGCGCACGAGGTGGCCCGCGCCGATGCGGCCTTTCCGCAACGGCCGGTCGAGCCCGGCAAGCCCTGGCGCGAACAGTTCCACCGCATGATCGCCGGCACCCTCGGCGTGCTGGTGCTGGCGCTGGCGCTGGTGGCGGTGTGGAAGCGTCCCCGGGCGCGCTGGACGGTGATCGGCGCGTCGCTGGCCGCGGCCCTGGGCACGGGCATGTACATCGGTGGCGAGCATGTGGTGTCCTCGCTGCTGGCCGCGCTGGCCATCGCCGCGCCGCTGGCGGTGGCGGCGCGCCTGGGCCGGGCGCCACCGTGGCGCATCGCGGTGATCGCCCTGTCGCTGGTGATTTTCCAGGCCATGCTGGGCATGTGGACGGTGACCCTGCTGCTCAAGCCGATCGTGGTGACCGGCCACCTGCTCGGCGGCATGGCGACCTTCGCCCTGCTGGCCTACATGGCGCTGCGGTTGACGCCGATCGGCGCCGACGGCGAGGAGCATGCACGGCTGCGGCGCTTCGTGGTCATCGGCATCGTGGTGCTGGCCGGGCAGATCTTCCTCGGCGGCTGGACCAGCACCAACTACGCCGCGCTGGCCTGTGGCGCCGGGGACATGGCCTTCCCGCACTGCCTGGGTCAGTGGTGGCCGGCGATGGACTTCCACCAGGGCTTCGTCCTGTGGCGAGGCATCGGCGTCAACTACGAGGGCGGCGTGCTCGATGCCTCCGCGCGGACTGCGATCCAGATGACGCACCGCATTGGCGCGCTGGTGGTGTTCGTGTACCTGGGATGGTTGGCGCACCGCACCGCCCGCGCGGGGCTGCGCAAGCTCGGCATCGCCATCGGCGTGGCCCTGCTGGCCCAGGTCGCCCTGGGCATCAGCAACGTGCATTTCGGCCTGCCGCTGCCGGTGGCCACGGCGCACAACGGCATGGCGGCGCTGCTGCTGTTCACCCTGCTGGCGACCCTGGCGCGGACCCAGAAGCGCCTCGAGGCGGTGTAGACTGTACGGTTCGCGCGGCAGGTCGAAGGCCTTCCGCGCCCAGCCTGCTCCGGAGCCTTCGTGAAGCTGCCCTTCGCCAGATACTGGGAACTGACCAAGCCGCGCGTCGTCGCGCTGCTGGTGTTCTGCGCCGTGATCGGCATGTTCCTGGCGGTGCCGGGCCTGCCGCCGCTCAAGCCGTTGCTGTTCGGTTCGCTGGGCATCTGGATGGCCTCGGCCTCGGCGGCCGCGTTCAACCACCTGATCGACGAGCGCATCGACAAGGTCATGAGCCGCACCGCGCACCGCCCGCTGGCGACCGGCCGCCTCAGCGCGCGCCAGGTGTTCATCTTCGCCTTCACCCTCGGCGTGGTCTCGATGCTGATCCTGGCCCTGCTGGTCAACTGGATGACCGCGGCGCTGACCTTCGCCTCGCTGATCGGCTATGCGGTGATCTACACCGCCTTCCTCAAGCGCGCCACGCCGCAGAACATCGTGATCGGCGGCATCGCCGGGGCTTCGCCGCCGCTGCTGGGCTGGTCGGCCATCACCGGCATGGCCGGCGAGCGCGACTGGGCCTATGCGTTGCTTCTGGTGCTGATCATCTTCACCTGGACGCCGCCGCATTTCTGGGCGCTGGCGATCTTCCGCCGCGAGGACTACTCGCGCGCGCAGGTGCCCATGCTGCCGGTGACCCACGGCGTGACCTACACGCGCTGGCACATCCTTTTCTACACCGTGCTGCTGGTGGTGGCCACGCTGCTGCCGGTGTTCACCGGCATGAGCGGCGTGCTGTACCTCGGTGGCGCGCTGGTGCTCGGCGGCTTCTTCCTCTACTACGCCGTGCGCCTGATGCAGCCGCCCGACGAAGCCTTCGCCATGCGCGTGTTCCGTTACTCGATCACCTACCTGATGGCGTTGTTCGCCTTCCTGCTGCTGGACCATTGGCTGGTCGATCCGATGGTGAGCCTGGGCATGAGCCTGCAGCGTGTAGGATGAGCTGAACCGAGGAGGCCCGTCGTGCGTCTGCTGGTGGTCGAGGATTCGCCGAACCTGGGACGCGACCTGCGCGAATCGCTGGCGCGGGACGGCCATGCCGTGGACCTGGCGGCCGACGGCGCGCTGGCGCAGCAGTTCCTGGCCAGCTACGACTATGACGCCATGGTGCTGGACCTGATGATGCCGCGCGTGGACGGCTGGTCCGTGCTGCGTGCGTTGCATGGCCGTGAACACCGTCCGCGCATTCTTGTGTTGTCGGCACGGGATCAGGTCGATGACCGGGTCGAGGCGCTGCATCTGGGCGCCGACGACTACATGGTCAAGCCGTTTTCGTACGATGAACTGGCCGCGCGCCTGCAGGCGCTGTCGCGACGCAGCGTGCAGTCGGATCCGCTGCTGCACGTCGGCGCGCTGGAGGTCGATCCGCGGGCGCGTCAGGCCCGGGTCGAGGGGCGCGCGCTGTCGCTGACCCCGAAGGAATACGCATTGCTGGAAACCCTTTGCAGCGAACGTGGACGGGTGATGACCCGCACGGCGTTGTTCGAGCGGCTTTACGATGCGCGTAGTGAATCGTCCGACAAGGTCATCGAGGTGCTGGTGAGCACGCTGCGCGCCAAGCTGGCCCGGGCGGGCGTCGATGGGCTGGTGCAGACCCGGCGGGGATACGGATATGTGGTCGAGTGAGGTGCGCCCGCTGTCGATCCGCCTGCGCCTGCTGCTGATTCTCTTCAGCGGACTGGGCGTGGTCATGCTGGGCCTGTTCTTTGTGCTGGACCAGGGCCTGGATCGACAGATCTACGGTCGCCTGGACGAGGGTCTTCGCGCGCGGGCGCACGCCATCTCTGTGTTGCTCGAATCGCGTCCGGCGCAGGACGCGCTGGACCAGTTGCAGGCCATGAGCCCGGAATTCGCTGGCGGCGGACATACCGACTTCCTGCAGCTATGGGACGCCTCGGGACACACCCTGCTCAGTTCGGCCAGCAATCGCGATGCCAACCTCACGCCACCGGGTTCCGTTCCGGCCAACGCACCGTACTTCTACGACCTGACCCTGCCCGATGGACACCATGGCCGGGCCGTGGCCGTGCGCGTCACCCTGCAGGGCCATCGCGGGGATGTCGTCCTCGCCGTGGCCGAGGAGCGCGAACAGGTCGACGCCCTGGAGCGACACGTGCACATGGCGCTGGTCAGCGGCGTATTGGCGACCACCATCATCGCGGTGCTGCTGGCATTCGTGGCCGTGCGCAGTGGCTTGCGCCCCCTGCTGGCCTTTGGCGGGGCGGCACGCCAACGGGCCGAGTCCGCGGACCTGGAAACGTCCACGCTGCCGCGCGAACTGAAGCCGTTGGCCCAGGCGCTCAACAGCGCCTTCGGCGGCCTGCGGCGGGCGCTGCAGCGCGAGCGGCGTTTCGCCCGCGACGTGGCGCATGAGCTGCGCACGCCGCTGGCGGAGATCCGCACTGCCGTGGAATTGGCGCGACGCGAGCCCGGGGCCATGCCGGCGCTGGAGGGCGCGCTCGATTCCACCGACCGCATGGGACGATGCATCGACGGCTTGTTGTCCCTGTCGCGCTACGAATCGGGCATGCAGGAGGTGCATCTGGAGCCGGTCGAGTTGAAGGGCTTGCTGGAGCGGTCGCTGCAACTGGCGTCGGGTCCGGCGCGACGCCGCCGGGTTGCCATGCAGCTGGAGGCGCCGGCGGAATGCTGGGCGCAGAGCGACCCGTCGCTGCTGGAGCGCGTGATCGACAACCTGATGCTCAACGCCGCCGAGCATGCCCCGGAGGGCGGCGAGGTCCGCGTGCTGTTGACCTGCGAGCACGGTCGCATCGAACTGAAAATGGGCAACCCGGCGCCGGATCTGGATCCGCAGGATCTGGAACGCCTGGGCGAGCGATTCTGGCGCAAGTCGCCCGCGCGTGAAGCCAGCGGGCATGGTGGACTGGGCCTGTCACTGGCCCGGAGTCTGGCCGAACTTCTGGATCTGCGCCTGGAATTTCGCCTGCAACGGGGCTGGTTGTGGGCCGAGCTGGACGGCCTGGGCAGCATCGACAGGCAGCTGTGAGCCCGCCCGCGGCATCTTAAGCTTGTTCAAAGCCGATCCGCGGATCCTCGATGGCAGCAAATCGTGCCTCGAGGTGGTTCCATGCGTCGCTACCTGCTGGCCAGCGTCCTGCTGGCATTCACAACCGCGCCCGCGATGGCCGGGTCCGTATTGAAGGTCTCCGCCGCGCAGCGTCAGGCCATGGGGATCCGCGTCGGCGCTGTCGCGGCAGCCGATCACGTGCCCCTGGATGGCCTGCCGGCCACCGTGCGCGCGCCCCTGCACGAGAGCGCCGTGGTCACGGCGCCCTTCGCGGGCACCACCGTGGCGGTGCTGGCGCGCGAAGGCGCCGACGTCAAGCAGGGGCAGGCACTGGCGCGAATCCAGAGTCGGGAAGCGATGCGCCTGGGCGCCGAGCTTGCCTCGGCCCGCGGCGAGTACCGCGTGGCGCAGGCGCAGGCCGCGCGTGATCTCAAGCTGCAGGCCGAGGGCATCATTCCCGCCAGCCGCACGCAGGCGGCCGTGGCCCGCCGTGATGCCGCGGCAGCACGGCTGAAGGAGCTGCAGGCCGCGCGCGCGATGGCGCCAGCGGCAGACGGCGGGCCGCCGGGAACCTACGAACTGCGCTCGCCGCTGGCCGGTCGCGTCATCGAGCGCAGCGTACGCCTGGGCGAGCCGGTGGCCGCCCTGGAGAAGGCGTTCATGGTGGCCAGGCCCGGTCACGTGATGCTGGAAATACAGGTGCCGGCACGTTTCGCCGCGCGCCTGCATGTCGGACTGCCGGTGCGCACGGCCGACGGCGGCAACGGCACCTTGAGCGAGATCGGCGCGGCGCTGGACCATGCCAGTCAGACGCTGCTGGTGCGCGCCAGCATGCAGGGCGAGCAGCTGCTCCCGGGACAGCAGACCAGTGCCGTGCTGCTGCTGCCGCCACCTGCTGACGCGTGGTCATTGCCGGCCAGCGCCGTGGCCGAGCAGGACGGCAAGCGCCTGGTCTTCGTCGAGCGCAAGGGCGGGTTCGAAGCCGTGCCGGTGGTGCTCGAGGCGCAGACCGCCGAAGGCCGCAGCGTGGTCACGGGCGCCCTGTCGACGGACAGCCGCGTGGTCGTGGCGGGCACCGGCTCGCTGAAGGCGATGCTGGCGACGGGAGAGTGACATGCTGCAGCGACTGATCGGCTTCTCGTTGTCGCAGCGGCTGTTGGTGCTGCTGGGTGCGCTGGCCATCGTGGGCGCCGGCGTGTGGTCCTACCTGAAGCTGCCCATCGACGCCTACCCGAACATCGCGCCGACCCAGGTCAAGCTGATCCTCAAGGCCCCGGGCATGACGCCTGAGGAAGTGGAGACGCGCGTGGTGGTGCCGCTCGAGATGGAGCTGCTGGGCATTCCCCATGCCCACATGCTGCGTTCGACGGCCAAGTACGCCATTGCCGACGTGACCCTGGACTTCGCCGAGGGCACCGACATCTACTGGGCACGCCAGCAGGTGTCCGAGCGATTCGCCGCGGCCGCGGGCGAGTTGCCGGGCGATGTCAGCGGTGGACTGGCGCCGATCGCCACGCCGCTGTCGGACATGTTCATGTTCACCATCGAGGGCGGCGGCCTCAGCCTGGCGGAGAGGCGCACGCTGCTGGACTGGACCATCCGGCCGGCCCTGCGCACGATCCCCGGCGTGGCTGACCTCAACGCGCTGGGCGGCAAGGTGCGCACCTTCCTGGTCACCCCGGACCGCGCCCGGCTGTCGGCGGCCGGCCTGCACTTCCGTGATGTCGTCGACGCCGTCCTGCGCAACAACCGCAACGATGGCTCCGGCCGCCTGCGCGATGGTGACGACGCGCTGATCGTGCGCGCCGAGGGCGCGGTACGCACCCTGGACGACCTGCGCCGGGTGGTGGTGGCCACCCGCGACGGCATGCCGCTGCGCGTGGGCGACCTGGCCCAGGTCAGCTACGGCAGCCTGACCCGCTACGGCGCGGTCACCCGCGATGGCGCCGGCGAGGCGGTCGAGGGCCTGGTGGTGGGACTGCGCGGCGCCGATGCCTCCAAGGTGGTCGATGCCGTGCGTGCGCGCCTGGCCGAGTTGCAGTCGGCCCTGCCCGAGGGCGCGCGCATCGAGGTGTTCTATGACCGCGGCGCCTTGATTGAACGTGCCGTCGACACCGTGCGCAGCGCGCTGATCGAGGCCACGGTGCTGGTGGTGATCCTGCTGCTGCTGTTCCTGGGCGACGTGCGCGCCGCGCTGGTGGTGTCGCTGACCCTGCCGCTGGCGGTGCTGATCGCCTTCTGGATGATGCACCTGTTCGACCTCAGCGCGAACCTGATGAGCCTGGGTGGCCTGGCGATTGCCATCGGCCTGCTGGTCGATGCCGCGGTGGTGGTGGTGGAGAACACCGTCAGCCACCTGGTGCCCGGCCACGGCGCCGGCGACCTGCCGAAGTTGCACCGCATCTATCGCGCGGTGGGCGAGGTGGCGCGGCCGGTGGTCGCCGGCATCGCCATCATCTGCCTGGTGTTCATGCCGCTGCTGACGCTGCAGGGCCTGGAGGGCAAGCTGTTCGGTCCCGTGGCGTTGACCATCATCTTCGCCCTGGCGGCCTCGCTGCTGCTGTCGCTGACCGTGGTGCCCGTGCTGTGCTCGATGCTGCTTCGCGAGAAGCCGCACGGGGAACCGTGGCTGATGCGCCAGATCGAGCGCGGCTACCGGCCGCTGCTGGGATGGTCGCTGGCGCATGCGCGCTGGATGGGCCTGATCGCGGCGATTTCCCTGGTCATCGGCGCGGTGGCCTACACCGCCACCGGCAAGACCTTCATGCCGACCATGGACGAGGGCGACCTGCTGATGCAGCTGACCAAGCAGCCCTCGATCAGCCTGGACGCATCGCGCGACCAGGACCTGGCCATCGAACGCGCGATCAAGCAGCGCATCCCGGAAGTGGAGCACGTGGTGGCGCGGCTGGGATCGGACGAGCTGGGCCTGGATCCGATGAGCCTGAACGAGACCGACATGTTCCTGCAGCTCAAGCCGAAGAAGAGCTGGCGGGTGCCGGACAAGGCCTGGATGGAGGACCAGTTGCGCGAGGTCATGAAGGACTTCCCGGGCATCGAGTTCGGGTTCACCCAGCCGATCCAGATGCGCGTGTCGGAGATGCTGACCGGTTCGCGCGGCGACATCGCGGTGAAGGTGTTCGGCCCGGACCTGTCCATGCTCAACCAGATCGCCAACCGCATCGCGGCCATCCTGGAGAAGACACAGGGCAGTCAGGACGTGATCGCGCAGACCCAGGAAGGCGTGCGCTACCTGGGCGTGCGCATCGATCGCCAGGCGGCGGGCCGCTTCGGCCTGGACGTGGCGGCGGTGCAGGATGAGCTGCGCGGGCAGCTTGAGGGCATGCGCGCGGGTACCGTGCTGGAGCAGCAGCGCCGGGTGCCGGTGCTGGTGCGCGGCGAGACGCGCATGGCCGACACCCCGACGCTGTTCGAGCGCATGAACCTGGCCACCGCCGACGGCAGGCAGGTGCCGCTGGATCGCATCGCGCATCTTCAATCGACCACCGGGCCGGTGCAGATCCGCCGTGAGAACGGCTCGCGCTTCGCCCTGGTGCAGTCCAACGTGGGCGGCCGCGACCTGGTCGGATTCGTCGACGAGGTACGGGCGAGGGTGCAGAACGAGATCCACCTCCCGGCCGGCTACAGCGTGACCTGGGGCGGCCAGTTCGAGAACCAGCAACGTGCCGCCGCGCGCCTGGCGCTGGTGATCCCGATCTCGCTGGGCCTTATCTTCCTGGTCCTGTTCTCGACCTTCGGTTCGATCCGCCAGGCGGTGCTGATCCTGTGCAATGTCCCGTTCGCCATGGTTGGCGGCATCGTCACCCTGTGGTTGTCGGGACAGTACCTGTCGGTGCCGGCCTCCGTCGGGTTCATTGCCTTGCTGGGCATCGCGGTGCTCAACGGCCTGGTGCTGGTGAGTTACTTCAACCAGCTGCGCGCCACCGGCATGGCCATGGACGCCGTGGTGCGCGAGGGCGCGATGCGACGCCTGCGCCCGGTGATGATGACGGCCTCGATCGCCGCGCTCGGCCTGGTGCCGCTGCTGTTCGCCAGCGGGCCCGGTTCGGAAGTGCAGAAGCCGCTGGCGATCGTGGTGATCGGCGGCCTGGTGAGCTGTACCGCATTGACCCTGCTGCTGTTGCCGACGCTGTTCCGCCGCTTCGGCGAACCGCGCACGGGCAAGGAGTGACCATGAGCATGCAATTGAAACGACTGACCATCCTGGCCCCGCGTGATCTCGAGGACGCCGTGTTGGAGGCGTTGCTGGAAATGAAGCCGGCCCTGCCGGGGTTCACCACCTTGCCGGTATCCGGACATGGCGAGCGCTTCGAGGGCACGCGCGTGCAGGAGCAGGTGCGCGGGCGCATCGACCGCAGCATGACCTGGCTGGTGCTGCCGCACGAGGACATCGAGCGCGTGCTGGAACAATTGCGGCGATGCATGCCGCACCCGGACATCGTGTGGTGGGTGGAACCGGTGGATGTCATGGGGAGGTTGGCATGAAAACCGTCATGCTCGTGCTGTTGGCCACCGTCGCGGCCTGGCTGGCGCTGCCGCTGCGCGCGCAGGCGCCGGCATCCCCGGCAACGACCCCGGCTTCGGCCCCGCCCCTGCCACCGGCGGCGCTGGTGTTGCGGGCCATCGAGCGCACCCCCGAGGTGCAGGCGGCCGTGGCCGTCCTGGCGCGCGCGGAGGCCGATGCGCGATCGCGCGCGGTCGGCACTCACGAGACCCAGCTCACCGTGATCCCGCAGCGTCGCCGGATCCGGGGCGGGCCGACCTTCAACGAATGGGAAGCCGAGATCAGCCGCGGCGTGCGTTGGCCCGGCAAGGCTCGGCTCGATCGCCTGATCGGCCGTGAGGGCGTGGAGGCGGCGCAGCTGAACCTGGCCGATGCCCACCATGCCGGCGCGCGGCGCCTGCTGCGGCTGTGGTCGGCCTGGCAACGCGCCGGCGTGATGGCGCGCCTGCAGCACAGGCAGGTCGACATCTGGGAGCGCGACCGCAAGGCCATCGCGCGGCGCGTGGAGCTGGGCGATGCCGCGCTGCGTGATCGCGTGGCTGCCGATGCGGCCCTGGCGCAGTCGCGCGCGGCGGCATTGCAGGCCGATGCCGAGGAGCAGACGGCTCGTCGGACGCTGCAGAGCGCGTTTCCGGACTTGCCGCTGCCACCGCTCGTGCGCCTGGGCACGTCACCACTGCAACTGGACGGCGAGGATCGGTACTGGAGCCAGTTGATCGTTAAGCGCAGTCATGAAATCGGCGCGGTCGAGGCGGTGGTGCGCATGCGCCAGGCCCAGGTGCGGCGCGCGCGGGCCGATCGACTGGCCGACCCGACGGTGGGCGTGCGCGTGCTCAATGACCTGGGTGGACGCGAGCGCGCTCTGGGTCTGGTGTTCAGCATCCCGATCGGCGTGCGCCAGCGTAGCGCGCATGTCGCGGCCGCCGACGCCGACGCCCTGGCCGCGCAGGCCGATTCGGTGATGGTGCGGCGGGATGTCTCGCGCGATGCCCGTGAAGTGGTGGCGCATGCGCGGGCGATGCACGCCATCTGGCGCAGCCGCGACCAGGCACGCCGCGCGGCCGAGGACAGCGTCGCCCGGGACGAGCGCGCCTATGCCCTGGGCGAGAGCGGTCTGGCTGAACTTCTGGCCGCGCGCCGCACGGCGCTCGATGCCGCGCTGGCCGAACGGCGCGCGGCCGTCGACGTCATCGAGGCCGTGGCCCGCGTGCGCATCGACGCGCACGAGATGTGGCATCACCACACCGGCAGTTCGGATCCGGACGAGCACGCGGACTCGGGGAATCATCTTCCCGACCTGTGAGCGCCTCCGGTGTCCGATGGGCATGGATCTGAGGCGCATCGGATAAGTTTTGACGTGGTCGTTGCGCGATCATGCGGCCCGCTTTTGCACTCACCCTGAGGCGCCTCGAGCACATGCTAAGGTTCGCCAATCATTGGCTGCGATGTGGCCCGTTGAGGGCCGCGCGACAACATGGAGAGAGGGATGAAACGTTGGACAACGGGATGTCTTTTGCTGCTGGTCTTTCCATTCTGTGCCTGGAGCCAGCAGGTTGTTCGCACCATGCCGGTGGTGCTTCAGCTCGATGTGAACGCACAGGGCGCGGTGACCCGTGTCGTGCCGATGCAGGCGCCGGTCATGCATGCGCCCGCCGGCAGCGCGGGCATCGTCGTGCACACGATGCCGCCGCCTCTTCCCGAATCGCTGGTCAAGGCCGCCACGCAGGTCGCTTCCAGTTGGCATTTCAAAACGCGCCAGGTCGACGGCAAGCCGGTGTCAGGCCGTACCTGGGCGCGGGCGAAGCTGCAGATCATCAAGAAGGGCAAGGATGCGTACGCCGTCGACCTGAGCTACCAGGGCAACGGTCCGTACCTTTACCGGACGGTGGCCACGTCATATCCGCCGGACATGCGGCGCAGGGGCATCAGCGCCGGCCTGGTGGTCGAATACGTGGTCGAGCCGGACGGGTCGCTGGGCGACATCAAGGTGACGCATGTCCTCGGTGACGTCACCAGCGGACGTTCATTCCGGCAAGCGGCCCTGGCATCGCTCGGCAGGAGCAAGGCCCATCCCGAGCTCATCGACGGCAAGCCGGTGGCCACTCGCGTGCGTACGTCCGTGATGTTCGAGCTGAAGGGCACGGGTTCGCCCGCGCAGCGTGCCGAGCTCCGCCAGCAGGTGGCGCAGGCCATGCATCCGCGGGATCCGGGGGCCCCGTGGAAGCCGGTGATGCAGGGTTACGGAATGCTGGCGCTGGACAGCCCCTTCGAGAAGACGGACGCCGACTGAAGGAAGCCGATGCCGCGGGATCAGGCCACCTCGCCCGCGGCGTGGCCCGAGGCCCAGGCCCACTGGAAGTTGTAGCCGCCCAGCCAGCCGGTGACGTCGACGACCTCGCCGATGAAGTACAGGCCCGGCACGGCGCGTGATGCCATGGTGCGCGAGGACAGGCATTCGGTGTCCACGCCGCCGAGGGTGACCTCGGCGGTGCGGTAGCCCTCGCTGCCGCTGGCGACGATGTCCCAGGACTTGAGGCGCGCGCCGATCCTCGCCAGCTCCTTTTCAGGCAGCTGGCGCAGGGCCGCGTGGCCGAAGTCGAGATCGCACAGGCGCTGCGCCAGGCGCTTGGGCAGCACCTCGGCCAGCACCGTCTTCAATGCCCGGTCCGGGTGCGCCACGCGTTGCGCGGCAAGC
This sequence comes from uncultured Gammaproteobacteria bacterium, assembly GCA_963821885.1. GTDB lineage: Bacteria > Pseudomonadota > Gammaproteobacteria > Xanthomonadales > Rhodanobacteraceae > Oleiagrimonas. Next base: position 371,528 of record CAWGFN010000005.1, read on the forward strand.
CAGGCCGGGGCATCCAGGTCGGGAGTGAAATCCAGGTGCACGGGTTCGCCCGGTTGCCAGTACGACGACACCTGCAGGATGGCCGGCCCGCTCAGGCCGCGGTGGGTGAACAGCAAGCCGGCGCGGAAGGCCTGGCCCGCGCTGCGTGCCTCGACCTCGGGCACCGCCACGCCGGCCAGGTCCGCGTAGTGTTCCTGGTGTCGGCCGCTCAGGGTCAGCGGCACCAGTCCCGCGCGGGTGGGGCGCACGGCATGGCCGAACCGGCGCGCCAGGTCGTAGCCGAAGCCGGTGGCGCCCATGCGCGGAATCGACAGGCCGCCGCTGGCGACCACCAGCGAGGCGCATGACATGGGGCCCTGCGTGGTCTGCAGGCGGAAGCCGGCATCCTCGCGCGTCACTTCGCCGATGCTGCAGCCGGTGCGAATCTCCACGCCGGCCTCGGCGCACTCATCCAGCAGCATGCGCACGATGAGCTTGGAGGACACGTCGCAGAACAGCTGGCCGCGTTCCTTCTCGTGGTAGGCGATGCCGTGCTGCTCGACCAGCGCGATGAAGTCCCACTGCGTGTAGCGGGCCAGCGCCGACTTGGCGAAATGCGGATTGGCGCTGAGGTAGTTGTCCGGTCCGGCGTGCAGGTTGGTGAAATTGCAGCGGCCACCGCCGGACATCAGGATCTTCTTGCCCACCCGGTCGACATGCTCGAGCACGCGCACGCGGCGGCCGCGGCGTCCGGCGGCCAGGGCGCACATCAGGCCCGCGGCGCCGCCGCCGATCACGATCACGTCGGGATTCATCGCGGCGGGGCCGCCATTTCCCGGGCGTCCAGGAAGCCGTCGTGGTTGCTGTCCTGGCGATGGAAGGTCGCCGCCAGGTTGACCAGGTACTTGTGCCTGGAGATGTCGCCGTGGCGGCGCGGGCCGGCCGGCTGCTCGGCGCGCTCGATGATGCCGTCGCCATTGCGGTCCATGGCATCGAAGCCGTGCATCATGTGTGCCTGGTACTCGGCCAGGCTGACGCGGCCGTCGCCATTGGCGTCGAACAGGCGCAGGTAGGCGGAGATGGTCGACGGATGCGCGGCACGAACGCAAGGTGCCAGCAGCAGGCCAAGCAGCACGGTCGCCAGCACCGCACGCATCAGTGGCCGTCGATGTCGATGAAGCGCAGGAACTCGGCGCGGGTGCGCGCGTCCTCGCGGAAGGTGCCGAGCATCTGGCTGGTGACCATCGACACGCCGCGCTTGTGCACGCCGCGCGTGGTCATGCACTCGTGCTGGGCGTCGATCACCACGCCCACGCCGCGCGGCTGCAGCGTTTCGGCGATGCAGTGGGCGATCTGCGCGGTCAGCTTCTCCTGCACCTGGAAACGGCGCGCGAAGCCGTCGACCACGCGCGCCAGCTTGCTGATGCCGACCACCTTGCGGTCGGGCAGGTAGCCTACGTGCGCGCGGCCGATGATCGGCGCCATGTGGTGCTCGCAATGGCTCTCGAACTCGATGCCGCGCAGTACCACCAGCTCGTCGTAGCCCTCCACTTCCTCGAAGGTGCGGCGCAGGTACTCGCCGGGATCCTCGTCGTAGCCGGAGAACCAGTCACGGTAGGCCTTGACCACGCGCTTGGGGGTGTCGACCAGGCCCTCGCGGGCCGGATCCTCGCCGGCCCAGCGCAGCAGGGTGCGCACGGCTTCCTCGGCCTGCGTCTGGGTTACGTCGTTGCGGGACGCGTCGCTCATGGGGAATCCTTGGCAATCAAGCCGGTAGTTTAGCGTGAACCCGGGCGGCGACCGCCGTCCGCCGGATACCCGCCCGTTTACGCGGATGGCGCAAGGATGGATGCGGCGGTTCAGGGCGCCTCGTCGTCCTCGACCTCGTCGGCGTCTTCATCATCGATGGATGTCGCGTCCACGCCGAGACGGTCCGGCATCGGTTTGCGCGGCTTGACCCCCAGGGCGCGCAGGCGCTCGGCCTGCTTGACCAGGCCACGGCTGGGATCGGTCAGCGCCTTTTCGGCATCGCGCGCGGCCGTGCTGGCCTTGTCCAGGGCATCGTTGATGGCCACGATGTGCTCGCCGAAGCGTCGCGCGGCGTTGTACATCTGTTCGCCGCGACTGACGATCTTGTCCATGTTGCGGGTGGTCTTCTCCACGCGCCAGATGTATTCGATGGTGCGCAGCACCGTGAACAGGGTGTTGGGTGAGACCAGGGCGATGTGCCGCTCCAGGGCGTACTGGGCCAGCGTCGGATCGGCCTCGCTGGCGGTCATCAGCGCGCTCTCGATGGGCACGAACAGCAGCGTGAAATCGACGCTCTTGAGGCCGTACAGCTTGGGATAGTTCTTCTCCGACAAGTCCTTGATGTGCCGGCGCACGGAGGCGCAGTGGTCCTTCAGCGCCTGGGCCCGCGCCGTATCGTCGTCACGCGCCTCGACGTGACGTTCGTAGGCCACCAGGGACACCTTGGAATCGATGATGATGGCGCGATCCTGTGGCAGGTCCAGCACCACGTCGGGCACCAGTCGCGCGCTGGAGCCCTCCTCGCGGTGGCTGGCCTGGGTGCGGAAATTCACGTCCTCGCGCAGGCCGGCCAGTTCCAGCAGCTTCAGCAGCACCTGCTCGCCCCAGATGCCGCGGGTCTTGCTCTCGCCGCGCAGCGCGTCGGTCAGCGACTGCGCGCGGGCGCTGAGGTTCTGGTTCAGCTCGGTCAGGTGCTTGATCTCGGCGAACAGCCCCGAGCGGGCCTTGAGGTCGTCCTCGCGCGATTGCTCGACCTTGGCCTTGAACTCCTGCAGCTTCTCGCCGAAAGGGTTGAGCAGGGTGGCCAGGGCTTCCTTCTGCTGCTTGCCCAGTAGCGCGCCTTTCTCTTCCAGCAGCTCGCTGGCCAGGGCCTTGAACTGGGTGGTCATGGTCTCGCGGGCGTCGGCGAGCAGCTTGTCGGTTTCCTTTTCGCGCTGTTGCGCCGAGGCGACCTGCTGTTCGAGGCGCGCCATGGCCTCGCGACGCGCGTTGAGGGCCTCGCGTGTCTGATGCAGCTCCTGTTCGAGGACGGGGGTGCGTTGCGCGGCGGCCTCGGCATGGGCCAGTCGTCGTTCCTGGTCGTCCCGGCGCTGGCGTTCGCCGGCAAGGGCGCGCCGCATGACCAGGAGCACGGCGCCGGCACCGAGCAAAAGGCCCAGGGCAAGGGCGCCGAGCGCGGGCAGCAAGACATCGATCATGGGCTCATCAGTCCGTTGTCTGGGCAGGTCATGCGACCAGTGTACGACGACGCGTCTCATGAGCTGAGTCCAGGCGGCTGAACGGAGCCTGGCGGATCGTCTGGGGCTCATGGCCCACGCATGTCACCATGCAGACCTGTGCATCCGAATGACGATGAAGAAGGAGGCAAGTCATGGACTACACCTACGACTACCTGATCATCGGCGGCGGCATGACCGCGGATGCGGCCGTGGGCGCGATCCGCGAACGCGACGCCGAGGGCCGCATCGGCCTGATCGGCGCCGAATCGTCGCCGCCCTACGAGCGCCCGCCGCTGAGCAAGGCCCTGTGGAAGGGCGACAAGGATCTGGCGTCCATCGATCTGGACACGCGCCGCCACGTGCCGGACATGCACCTTGGCCGGCGCGCGGTGAAGCTGGACCGCGTGGAACGGCGCGTGGTCGACGACCAGGGCGACGTGCATGCCTATGGCAAGCTGCTGCTGGCCACCGGTGCCCGTGCCCGCACCCTGCCGTTCTCGGGCGAGCGCGTGGTGCACTTTCGCACTCGAGAGGATTACCAGCGCCTGCGCCGGCTGGCCACGCCCGGCGCGCATCTGGCGGTGGTCGGCGGCGGCTTCATCGGTGCCGAGCTGGCAGCCTCGCTGACCGAGGCCGGCTGCAAGGTCAGCATGGTCTTCCCCGGCGACGGCATCGGCGCGGGTCGTTTTTCCGACGGGCTCTCGGATTTCCTCAACGGCTACTATCGAGAACGCGGGGTGGACCTGCGCCCGGGCCTGAAGGTCGAGCAGGGCCAGGCCACGGCCGATGCCGCGACGCTGGAGCTTTCAGACGGCAGCGCGCTGGAGGTGGCGGCGGTGGTCGCCGGCCTCGGCGTGGTCCCGGAAACCGACCTGGCCGAGCAGGCCGGGCTGAAGGTGGACAACGGCATCGTCGTCGATGCCCGCCTGCGCACGACAGATGCATCCATCTGGGCGGCGGGCGACGTGGCCAACTATCCGTCACCGTCGCTGGGGCGCCGCCGCGTCGAGCACGAGAACGCGGCCATCAGCATGGGCCACCATGCCGGTTGCGGCATGGCTGGCGAGGACCGTGCGTACACCACCGATCCGTTCTTCTATTCGGACCTGTTCGACCTCGGCTACGAGGCCGTCGGCGAGCTCGACGCGCGTCGCCTCGAAGTGGTCGAGCACTGGGCCGAGCCGTACCGCCGCGGCGTCACCTACTACATGGACGGTGCCCGCGTGCGCGGCGTGCTGCTGTGGAACGTGTGGGGCCAGGTGGAGACCGCGCAGGCGCTGATCGCCACGCCCGGCCCGCACGATGGCGACAACCTTCGCCATCGCATACCGATGGGCTGATCAGGCCTTGCCGCACGATCCCGTGGCGACGCACCGACGTCGCCACGGGATCACGCTTTATACGCGCTCAGTGACCGCCGCCGCCCTTGTCGTTTGTCCGCACGGGCTTGCGCGGCGGGGTCGTGCCGGACCTCGGCATGGGCCTGGCCGGCGGCAGGGGCCGCTGACTCGGCAGTGCATGTCGAGTTGGCGCAGGCCGCGTCGTGACCGGGTGCCGGTTCAGAGGTGGCGCGGGATGTCTCGGTGGCGGGATGCGCGGGCGGAAGTTCGGCGTGCGACGCGGCGGTGGCAGGGAACGCGGCGGCGCGCGCTCGTAACGCAGGCGCTCGCGGTACCAGGACGTGTGCCGGTAATGGCGGTCCCAGTAGGTGCCGATGACGAAGGTCACCACCGGGACCCCGATGCGCGGCCCGTAGGCGGGCAGGTAGACCCAGCCGCCATTGTAGTAGGACTGCAGGTAGGTGCCGGCCACCCAGCCACGCCATGCCTGGATCTCGACATCGCACCAGGTGTAGTCGGACAGGCAGCCATGGACTTCCACGTAGGTGCCCGCCGGCAACGTCATGACCGGCGGGTAGCCGATGTCGGGACCCGAGCGCAGCACCAGGTTGATGCCGATGTAGGCGCTGCCGGCGAGGGCGGGCGCGGACAGGGCGAGCAGCCATCCGCAGATGGCCAGGGCAAGTAGGCGTTTCATGACCCAGGGACCTATGAGGGGGGGAGGGTCAGTGTGCGCCCGAACCGTGCCGATGCGATTTGACCACGGTCAAGCCGCGGCGCGGCAGGGACTCCGCTGTTTGGCCTAGTCTTCGAGGTCGGGGGCCGCGCTCGTCTGGCGCCGCTTGCGTCGACGCCACAGGTAGATGGCGACGCCGGCCGCAACCAGGCCCAGGGCGATCCACAGGCCGGTCTGGCCGCGATGCAGCCAGGTCAGCAGCCAGTCGCGGTTGTTGGCGCCGAAATAGCCCAGATACACCCACACCGGCACGCTGATCAGCGCGGCCAGGCCGTCCAGCAGCAGGAAGCGGCCAAACGAGACGCGGTGGGTGAGCCCGGCGCTGACGAACACCGCGGTGCGCATGCCGGGCAGGAAGCGGGCGGTGAACAGCATGCGGTTGCCATAGCGCTCGAACTTTTGCTGCACGGCGCTGTAGCGCCTGGGCGTCAGCACCCATTTCAGTGGCCGCTTGTGCAGCAGGCGCACGCCGTAGTGGTGTCCGGCCAGGAACATGCCGGCATCGCCGACCAGCACGCCGAGCATGGTCACGCCGAACATCACGTGCACGTTGGCGTAACCCAGCCCGGCGATCACGCCGCCGGCGACCAGGGTCACGTCCTCGGGAATCGGCGCGCCCATGCCGCAGACCAGGAGCGCCAGGAACACGGCGACATACCCGTTCTCGGCAAAGAAGCTGATCAGTCGGGTCAGCAGATCCATCGATGCATCGGGTCCCTGGCGGCGCGGTCGGTCAAATCCGGATCTTCCCATGGATCGCGCCGCGCGCACAGGTTGCGCGGCATCCCGCCGCCGGCACGGTTCAGCCGCCGGGCCTGGATTTGGCGGCCAGCAGGGCGCGCAGCTCGTCCTTGCCCTCGGCGTCGAGGCGGCCCTCGGCGCGATGCGCCTGCAGTTCGGCGATGCGCTGCAGGTCGACCTGGCGGCGCATCTGTTCGAGGGCGCCGAGGAATTCGCTGCGCTGCATGTGGATGTCGCCGACCACCTCGGCCATGGCCAGTTTCTGCAGCGCGGCGGCTTCCTCGCGTTCGGCGAAATGCTCCAGCAGCACGCCGGTGCGGATGCCGGGACGGTTGCGCACCAGCTCGATCAGTTCGACCAGCAATTGGACGCCGGGCTTGTCCAGACGCGCGAAGGCATAGGGCGGTTCGAGGTCCTCGGCCAGCTCGGGGCGTGCCAGCAGCAGGGCGATGGCGCTGCGCACCAGGGTGCGGCGCACGCTGCGCTGTTGCATGGGCGGTCGGGCCGTGGGCGATATCGACGTGCTCTCGGGAAGCGCATCGACGCCGGTGCGCTGGCGCAGCTCCTGGCCCATCAGGTCGCGGAAGGCGCCGTCGGGGAGGCGCGCGATCAGCGGCCGGGCGCGTTCGGCCAGGCGCGCCCGGCCGTCCAGCGAACGCAGGTCGATGTCCTCGCCCAGATGGTCGAAGAAATAGGTCGACAGCGGCGTGGCCTCGGCCAGGCGCTGTTCGAAGCCGGCCTTGCCCTCGGCGCGGACCAGCGAATCGGGGTCCTCGCCCTCGGGCAGGAACAGGAAGAACGCCTGGCGCCCGTCGCGCAGGCGCGGCAACGTCGCTTCCAGGGCCTTCCAGGCGGCGGCGCGGCCGGCGCGGTCGCCGTCGAAGCAGAACACCACGTCTGGCGCGCTGCGGAACAGGCGTTCGGTGTGATCGGGCGTGGTCGCAGTGCCCAGCGTGGCCACCGCGATCGGCAGGCCGGCCTGGTGCAGGGCGATGGCATCCATGTAGCCCTCGACCACCAGCAGTCGCGACAGCGACGGGTTGGCCTGCTTGCATTGCCACAGGCCGAACAGCTCGCGGCCCTTGTGGAACAGCGGGGTCTCGGGCGAATTGAGGTATTTGGGGCCGTCACCCTCAAGGATGCGGCCACCGAAGGCGATCACGCGACCACGGCGGTCGAGGATGGGGAACATCAATCGCGCGCGGAAGCGATCGTACTTGCCGCGATCGCCGGTCGACACCATGCCGGCCTGTTCCAGCCATTGGGCGCGCTCGGCCGACGTTCCCAGGCGCTGCAGCAGGCTGCCTCCGCCCGGCGCCCAGCCGATGCGGAAGCGCGCGATGGTGTCGGCGTCGAGCCCGCGGCGCTGGCAATAGGCCTGCGCGGCGTCGTTCTCGCCAAGCGCGTTCTGGTAGAACGTCGCGGCCTGGTCGAGCAGTTCGTACCAGCCGCTGCGGTCCTCGCGAGGACGCCGGTCGCCCCCCTCGCGTGGCACCTGAAGGCCCACCGATTGCGCCAGCTCCTCGACCGCGTCGGGAAATTCCAGGCGCTCGTACTCCATCAGGAACTTGATCGCGCTGCCGTGCGCGCCGCAGCCGAAGCAGTGATAGAACTGCTTGGCCGGGCTGACGTAGAACGACGGCGTGCGCTCGTCGTGGAACGGACAGCAGGCGGTCCATTCGCGCCCGGCCTTCTTCAACGGCACGCGCCGCTCCACCACTTCGACGATGTCGATGCGGGTGAGCAGTTCGTCGATGAAGCTGTCCGGGATCAGGCCACGCATGAGACCGCTAGGATGCCATGCCGGAGCGTCCCGCGGGCGTGTCGGCGTGCATCACGGGCCCAGGCGATCGCGCACCTGCGCGGCGATGGCGGCGGTCTCGCGCAGCGGGACGGCTGGTGCCGTGCGCGTGTCGTCCAGGCCGAACAGCACGCCGTGTTCGCGCAGGCCTGCGTGGAAGCGGGCCAACCGGGCCGGCAGGCCGGGTGCGTCTGGAACATGCACCGGCACGCCGGTGGCGGCGGCCTCGGAGAGCATGTTCACCGAGTCGGGCGTGACCACCAGCCGGTCGGCCCAGCCGAGCACGCCGGCGTAGGGGTTGGCGCCGTGCCGCGCGTCCTGCCAGTACAGGCCGGTCTGGCCCGCGAGGGCCTCGCGCAGGGTCGCGAACCATGCCGGCGGCGTGCGCGGCGAGGCCACCAGCAGCAGGCTGCCTCCATCGCGTCGCGCGCGCTCACGCAGGCGGGCGCCCAGGCTGCGCAGGCCGTCGAGGTCCAGCGCGACGCCGCGACGCGGCCCACCCAGCAGGATGCCGATGCGCGGGCCGGGAAGCTGGCCGATGGCCGGAAAGACCTCGCGACCGGCCTCAAGCCACGAGGCGTCGACCGGATGCAGCGAGCCCAGTGGCGACAGCACGTTGGCGCCCGACAGCCCATCGTGTCGCGGCGCGATGACCAGGTCCCAGTGGCGTGGGTCGATGCGCGGATCGAGGATCTGCACGCTGCGGCAGCGTGCGTTGGAAAGGGCCGGCAGCAATCGCGTGATCAGGCCGGTCGATCGGCCGCAGCCGATGGCCAGGCGGGGCCAGGGCGGGGCCAGCAGGTCGCGGAAGGCCGCCGGGAAGGCCAGACGCGCGCCGGGCAGGAGGCGCGGCGCGAACCAGGACCAGGGCGCGCGCAGCGGCACGACGAGATGCCGGCATTCGACGCCGAGCGCCGCGGCCAGGGCCAGTGCCTGGCGCGCATGGCCGGCGGCGCCATCGGTGATGACCCAGCACGGCTCGCCGGACGGCGGGCGGGTTGTTTCGTTTGCGGGCACAGAGCGTTCTCGATCAGGGCCTAGCCATCGTGTCGTGCGTTCCTAAACTTGCAGGAGTGTTATTACGTTCGGGCCCGCGCCGCACATGGCGCGTCTCGATCCATTTCCCCTGAATTCCACGGAGTCTGCGTCATGCGTAGTGTTCTCGCCACCCTGCTGACCGGCCTGCTGGCCGCGGCCCCGGCCATGGCCAAGCCGGTCACCTACACGCTCGATCCCGGCCACACCCAGGTCCGCGTGACCTGGAACCACTTCGGTTTCTCCAACCCCTCGGCCAACTTCACTCACGTCACCGGCACCCTGGTCTACGACGCCGAGCAGCCGCAGTCGTCCTCGGTGAAGGTGACGATCCCGATGTCCGGACTGGACACCCACGTGACGGCCCTGGACAAGCATCTGTCGGCGCCCGATTTCTTCGACGTGACCAGGTACCCCGAGGCGCATTTCGTCAGCACCCGGGTCAGCGCGGCCGGCAAGGATCGGTTGACCGTGGTCGGTGACCTGACCGTGCACGGGCAGACCCATCCGGTGACCCTGCATGTCACCGTCAACAAGATCGGCATGCAGCCGATGCTGAAGGTGCCGGCGGCCGGTTTCGACGCCACCGCCACGCTCAAGCGCAGCGACTTCGGCGTGGGCATGTACGTGCCGGCGGTCAGCGACGAGGTGCGCGTGCACATCACCGTCGAGGCCGATGCCAAGCAGTGATCGATGGCGATCCCGCCGCGCCCGCGGCGGGATCGCGTGGCCCCTCAGGGCTGGTCGCCGTCGGCGTCCTTGAGCTTTTCCAGGCCGTCCAGGTCGACCTGCCCGACCGCCTTCTTCAGCACGTCGAAATCGCTGACGTTGCCGCTCGCGCGCACCGAGAAGCGATTGCCCAGCATCACGTTGTATTCGCCGTGCTGCTGCTTGCCGTTCCAGGTTTCGTGGATGACGCGATCCCCGTCGTGGTGGATCTTGTCGAAGCCGTCGTCGGTGATCGATTCGGCATCGCCGGTCAGGCCGGTGCCCATGGCCAGCAGGGCGCGCGCGCCGGCCGCGTCGACGATGGTCAGGTCGATGTCGTGGCCCTTGCCGTCCTGGTAGGTCGCCTTGGCCTGGCTCAGCTGCATGCCGGTGACGGTCTGGCGGCTGGCCGTGGCCGACTTGCGCGTGAAGCCGTCCAGCTCGGCCGGCAGCATGGCGCGCATGTGCTCCGGCGAGAGGGCATGCAGGTGGGCCGCCGGCTTGTCCGCGGCATCCGATGTGCTGCCGCTGGCCTGGTCATCCGCGTGCTTGCCGGCCTGCGCCAGTTCGGCCACGGCGGCCGCGACGTCGGCCTTGGCCTTGCTGGCGACCTGATGGTGCGTGCGGAAGGCCATCGAGCCGAAGCCGGCCGAAAGGCCCAGGACAAGAGCCAGCAGCCATGACAGCAGTAGCGTGAGCAGCACACTCACAGCGGTGTAGCCGGCACTCTTTTCCGGCGGGCAGTGCATGGTCTGCGGCAGCCCCAGGTAGAGCAGGTAGATGGCGTAGGCCAGGCCCGCCAGCATGATCAGCAGGCTGATCCAGGGCAGCAGGATGCCGATGCCGGCGACCCAGGAGGCGGTCCAGGCGTAGGCCACGGCCTTCAGTGCCTGCAGCGAATCCTTGCGCCCGCCGAAGGTGGGCGCAAGAGCGTTGACGATCTGCGCCGAGACGTAAACCACGACCAGCGTGATGAGATAGCGCAAGACCATGTGCCACAGGCCGCCGAAGAAGCTGTCGTGCACGTACACGCCCAGCACGTGATAGCCGATCAGGCTGGACTTGATGAACTGCAGGACCGGCGGCACCGCGGCCAGTATGAGGATGTAGCGCGTGTACAGTCCGGCCGTGGTGTCGGTTTCCTCGGCGATGCGCGGCCATTCCAGCCGGGGTTGCAGCAGGATGCCGCGGACGCGGGCCAGCAATCTGTTGAAATCCATTGGTTTCTCCCTCCGCTCGGTACAGGCCGTCGCCGTCGCGCAGGCGCGCGCGGGACATCGGTATGGTTCCCTGTTTACCTGCATTCTAGGGCAAAGGAGGTCGCGGAACATGTGGTCGGCAGCTGCCCGCGTGCGTCCGGCTGCGGTACCATGGAAGGCCCGATTTCGATCCTTGGAGTCCCGCCATGCAGCGTCATGATCCGGCCGCGGAAAAACTGGTGCCGGCCAATGCCGAACATCGTTACAAAGTGACGCACAGCGACCTTCCCCTGTCGTGTCCGATGCCGGGCATGTACCTGTGGAACTCCCATCCGCGGGTGTTCCTGCCGATCGAGGATGATGGCGGGGAAGCCGTATGTCCCTATTGCGCCGCGCATTATGTGCTGATCGACTGATTTACTGTGCTCCACGGCACATTTTGTCCGCGAAAAGGGCACGTATCTTGCTTTCGAATGCTGGGATACGCGGGATGTGGACAGTGGCAACATGTACAACACCGGACCCCAGAGTCCGATCGACCTGTCCAGCCGGGACGAGCCCGCGACACGGTCGTCGCGACCGATGATCGTCGTCCAGCTGATGCCCGCGATGCGTTCGGGAGGCGCGGAGCGTTCCACGCTGGAAACCGCCCGCGCGCTGGTGGCGGCCGGGCACGAGTCGATCGTGATCTCGTCCGGTGGCCGCCTGGTGGCGCAGCTCGAACGCGAGGGCAGCCGGCACATCACCCTGGACATCGGAAGCAAGACGCCGGGCAGCCTGCTGCGCATACGCGCCCTGCGCCGTGTCCTGCGCGAGCTGGCGCCGGACGTGGTGCATGCGCGCTCGCGACTGCCGGCCTGGCTGGCCTGGCTGGCCATGCGGTCGATGAATCCCCGGCCGCACTTCGTGACCACCCTGCATGGACTCAACACGCCCGGCTTCTACAGCCGCATCCTGCTGCGTGGCGAACGCGTGATCGCGGTGTCGCAGACGGTACGCGATTACGTCATCCGCCATTACCCCGACTTCGACCGCAGCCGCCTGGAAGTCATTCCGCGCGGCGTGGACAGCGATGAATTCCCCTACGGCTATCGACCCGACGACGAGTGGCGCGAGCGCTTTTTCGGCCAGTTTCCGCAACTGGACGATTACCCGCTGCTGACCCTGCCGGGGCGCGGTTCCAGACTGAAGGGACACGCCGATGCCATTGAGCTGCTGGCCGGGCTGGACAGCCGCGGCATCGAGGCCCGGCTGCTCTTGCTGGGCGTGGTGGAGCCTGGCGCCGAGTCCTACATCGAGGGCCTGCGCGCACTGATCGCCGAACGCGGACTGGAAGGCAAGGTGGTGATGACGCCGCCACGCGACGACGTTCGCGACATATTGTCGGTGTCGGCCCTGGTACTGCAGCTGTCGGCCAAGCCGGAGTCGTTCGGCCGCACGGTGATCGAGGCGCTGTCGCTGTGCCGCCCGGTCCTGGGTTATGCGCATGGGGGCGTGGGCGAACTGCTGGCCGAGCTGTATCCGGCCGGTCGCGTGCCGCTGGGCGATCGCGAGCGGCTGGTGGAGCGCGCCGCCGAACTCCTGCGCCTGGCGCCGTCCATCGCGCCGCTGGATCGCTACCGCCTGCAGGACATGCAGGCCGAGGTCCTGCGCCTTTACGCCGAACTGGTCACGCCGGCACCCTGAAGCCGTTATCGCCGGCACTGGCCTACAATCGGAACCTGTCCTCCTGCTCCGGTCCGCATGAACCAGGCTCCGTCCCTGCACGCCGCGCTGCGATCCCCGCTCCTGTCGTTCTGGCTGGTGCTGGCCCTGTTGCCCGTCGGGCGCGCCAGCGAGCTGGGCACGCTGCTGTGCCTGTTCGGTTGCGTGATGCTGTTCGTGCGCGAGCCCCATGCGCTCGCCAACCACGCCGGCGCGCGGCTTCTGCTGGTCCTGTTCGCGGCGTATGTCGGCGCGGCCTTGCTGTCGGCCGTCGATGCCGTGGCCCCGGCGCGCAGCTGGCTGAGCGTCGCCGGCATGCTGCGTTACGCGCCGCTGGGCCTGTATGCGTGCTTCGCCATCCGCCGCCTGTCGCGCTTGCAGGCCATGTACCGGGCCGCCGCGATCGTGGTCGCGTTGTGGGTGCTCGATGCCTGGGTGCAGATGCTCACCGGCTGGAGCCTGGCCGGGCATGCGGCGCCGCAGCGCATATCGGGCATCTTCGGAGCCGACAATCTGAAGCTGGGCCCGGTGCTGGCCAGTCTGTCGCCGTTCGTGCTCTGGGCCGCCCATGAACGCTGGAAGCGGCCCGGACTGGCGCTGGCTTTTCTCGCCGTGCTGGGGCCGGTGCTCCTGGCCGGATCGCGGGCGGCCTGGTTGACCTTCGGCCTGGTGGGGCTGGCCTTCGCCTGGCGCGAGGCGCGCACGCCGCTGCGCTTTGCCGCCTGGTGCGCGGGCGGGCTCCTGGCCATCGCCCTGGTGGCGGGACTGGCCTGGCGCACCTCGGCGAAATTCGAGGCGCGCGTCCAGCGCAGCATGCTGGTCCTGACCGATACCGATGCCGGCATCAATGCCGCGCTGAGTGGGCGTCTGGATATCTGGGGCGTGGCTGCCCGCATGTATCTTGCGCATCCGGTCAATGGCGTGGGCGTGCGTGGATTCCGCTATGCCTACCCCGCGCTGGCCTCGCCGCACGACCATTTCGTCACCAGCGACGAGGCCTGCGGCAAGGACGCGGGCGCCTGCCATGCCCATCAGCTGGTCCTGGAAGTGGCCAGCGAGACCGGCACGCTGGGTCTGCTGGCATGGCTGGGCGCCGTCGTCATGGCCTGGCGCGCATGGCGTCGCGTCGGACCCGCGGCCCGCGGGCGCGCTTTCCCGGCCACGGTGGCGCTGGCGGTCACGCTGTTTCCCATCAATACCCACCTGGCGTTCTATTCGGCCTGGTGGGGGCTGCTGTTCTGGTGGATCCTGGCGCTGTGGTGCGCGGCGATCTTCGTGGTCGACAACGATGCGGAGTCGTCCATTGCGCGCGCGTGAACCGCTGTCGGTGGTCATCATCACCTACAACAATGCCCGGACCCTTGGGGACTGCCTGCGTGGCGTGGACTGGGCCGAGGACATTCTCGTGCTCGATTCGGGTTCGGACGATGGCACCGTGGCCATTGCCGAGCGTCACGGCGCGCGCGTGGCGAAGCATCCCTTCGACGATTTCGGGCCGCAGAAACAGCGCGCCATCGACCTGGCGCGGCACGACTGGGTGCTGAACCTGGATGCCGACGAGGTGCTCTTGCCGGGCACCCGCGAGGTGATCGAGCGCGCGCTGGTGGCCCCGGACGTGGCCGGCTTCCGGATTCCGCGTCGCGAGCGCCAGTTCTGGACCGTGCAGCATCGATACAGTGTGCGCAATGCATTGCTTCGCCTGTTCGATCGCCGGCGCGGGCGCATGAACGACGTGGAGATCCATGCCTCGTTCATCGTGGACGGTCCGGTGCGGACGCTGCGCAAGGCCGACTTCATCAACAACGGCGACATCGACATCGCCACGCGGGTGGAGAAGATCAATCGGTATTCGAGCGGCCTGGTGGCCCACAAGCTGCGTCGTGGGCAAGGTTTCACCGGCGTCAGGATGCTGCTGTATCCACCGCTGTTCTTCCTGCGGCAATACGTGTTCAAGCGATATTTCCTGGACGGCTGGGCGGGCTATATCGCCAGCGTCAGCGGGGCCTATTACGTGTTTCTCAAGTACGCCAAGCTGCATGAGGCGCGAAGGGTAGAGCGCGAGGAGCGAGGGGCGGGGAACGAGGGGCGAGACTGAGCCGGTGTGCGTCTGCCTGGGGCTTGCGGTGCTTTGGAACATTGGAACATGGCGGCTTGCCAGGCCCTCGGCAAGGCCGTGTCGGGCAGACACCGGGACGCAACCGGCGAAGCATGCGAGCGAAGGCATGCGCGCACCGCCCTGGCTTGGTCCCTCGCCCCTCGCCGCTAGTCCCTAGTTCCTGGCTTTCCCATACACCGGCGGCGCCCCCTCGGGGCGCGTCTTGAAGCGCTTGTGCACCCACAGGTACTGCTCGGGCGCCTCGCGCACCATGGTCTCGATGGCGCCGTTGACCCGCGCGGTGTCGGCGATGGCATCGGCCGTGGGGAACGGCTCCAGCGGCGCGCCGATGCGGATGTCGTAGCCGCCACCCTTGCGGCGACGGTGGTGGAACGGCATGACCAGCGCCCCGGAAAGACGCGCCAGATGGTGCGTGGCGGTGATGGTCGCCGCGGGCTGGCCGAAGAACGGCACGAATACGCGCTGCTTGCCGCGGATGTCCTGGTCGGGCGCGTACCACAACGTGCCGCCGGCGCGCAGGTAGCGCACGGTGCCGCGAATGTCGTCCTTGTCGAACATGGCCTCGGCATAGTCCAGGCGCGCGCGCAGCACGGCCCATTCGAACGCTTCGGACTCCATGCGCCGGTACATGCCGGCGATGCGGATGCGTCGCGAGACCAGTCGCGCGCACAGTTCCAGATGCGAGAAATGGCCGCCGACCAGCAGCACGCCGCGCGACTGCCGGCGCGCGGCCTCGAGATGCTCCAGGCCCTCGATGCGCACCGGGATGCGATCCATGGCCGCATCGCTGCCCATCCAGCCGAGCGCGAATTCGGCCAGCATCATGCCGAGGTCGTGCATGTGCGCGCGCAGCAGCGCCCGTTGCTGCGCGGCATCGAGCTCGGGGAAGCACAGCGCGATGTTTTGCCGCGCGATCGGACGCCGCGCGCTGGGCACATGGTCGATCAGGCGCCCGAGCAGGCGGCCCAGGCCGAGCAGCAAGCGATAGGGCAGGCGAGCAAGAAGCCAGATGCAGGCGAGGCCGATCCACGCCGGCCATTGGGTCGGGCTGATCAGGGCGGGACGGAAGGGTGGGCGCGGGGTGCCGGACATGCACTGCCGATTGTAGTCAATGCGCGGGGGTTTGCGGGTGTGCCGCGCGGGCAATGGCTATACTGGCCCGCCGAACACATCGCGGAATTGCTGCGTGCGCTTCCTGTACAGCCTGGCCCTGTTCATCGTCACGCCGCTGCTCATGCTGCGGTTGTGGGCGCGCGCCAGGCGCTTTGGCGACCACAACCGACGCTGGCGCGAGCGTTTCGGCCGGTTCGACGATCCCGGCTTCGCCGAGGAAAGCCTGTGGGTGCACGCGGTCTCGCTGGGCGAGGTCAATGCCGCCGAGCCGCTGATCGAGGCCCTGATGCGGCGCTATCCGCAGCGCCCGCTGGTGGTGACCACGGTCACCCCGACCGGCTCCGAGCGGGTGCGCCAGTTGTTCGGCGACCGGGTGTTCCACGTCTACCTGCCGTATGACCTGCCGTTCTCCGTGGCGCGTTTCCTGCGCCGGGTACGGCCGCGCATCGCGGTCATCGTGGAAACCGAGATCTGGCCCAACCTCTATGCCGCCTGCCACAAGCGCGGCATCGGCTTGCTGATCGTCAATGCGCGACTTTCGCGGCGTTCGCTGCGCGGCTACCTGCCGTTCCGGCCGCTGGTCAGGCGGGCCCTGCGCTGCGTGGATTTCGTCGCCGCGCAGTCATTCACCGATGCCGCCCGCTACCGCCTGCTGGGGGCGTTGCCCGCGCATATCAGCGTGGCCGGCAACCTGAAGTTCGACATGCCGCTGCCCGCGCACCTGGCGGACGCGGCCCGGGACATGCGCGCCGCGTGGGGCGAGCAGCGCCCGGTGTGGATCGCGGCCAGCACGCATGGCAGCGAGGAAGAACTGGCGCTGCAGGCCCACCTGGAGGTGCTGAAACGGTTTCCCGATGCGTTGCTGCTGCTGGTGCCGCGCCATCCGGAGCGGTTCCGACTGGTCGAGCAGGCCATTCGCAGCCTGGGATTCCGCACCGCCACGCGCAGCGCGGATGGCCTTCCGGGCGCGTCCGTGCAGTGCTTCCTCGTCGATGCCATGGGTGAGCTGATGCGTTTCTACGCCGCCGCCGACGTGGCCTTCGTGGGCGGCAGCCTGGAACCGATCGGCGGTCACAACCTGCTCGAACCCGCGGCCCTGTCGCGACCGGTGCTGGTCGGACCCCACACGTTCAATTTCGAGGGCATCAGCAGGGCCCTGTTGCGCGAGGGGGGCGCGGTCGAGGTGAACGCGCGGCAACTGGGCATCCGGGTGCGCGAGTTGCTGGCCGATCCGGAGGCCCGCGAGCGGATGGGCAACGCGGCGCGGCGCGTGTTCGAGCGCGAGCGTGGCGCCGTGGACCGCATCATGCGGCGCATCGAGGCGCGGGTGGACCCGGCGCCTCGATGAGCCCACGGCTCACTGCAGCAGGCTGTTGACCTGCTCGAGATCCTTGACCGTGATGGTCCCGGCGGCCTGCTTGAGCAGCAGCTGGTTGAGCACGTACTGGTGGCGGGCCTGCGAATAGGCCTGCTGGGCGTTGATCAGGTTGCCCTGGCCGATCAGCACATCGACGATGGTGCGCGTGCCGACCTTGAACCCGGCCTCGGTCGCTTCCAGCGCGCTCTTGGAGGAGACCACGGCCTGACGGGTCGCCTCGACCTCGCTGATGCCGGCATTGACCGAGCGGAAGTAGTTGCGCGTGTTGCGGATGATCTGGCGACGTTGCGAGGTCAGACCGTCCTGCGCGGCGTCGCGCTGGGCGATCGACTGGCGTACCTGCGATTGGGTCAGGCCGCCGGAGAACAGCGGCACGCGCAGCGTCAGGCCGATGGTGGTGCCGCTGGGCACGCGGGTGTAGCCGAGCTGGTTCCAGTTCGCGGCCTTGCCGTAGCTCAGGCTGGCGCTGACGGTCGGCAGGTGGCCGGCGCGCGCGGAGTTGATCTGGTTGTCGGCGGCATCGACGTTGAACTTCTGGGCCAGCAGGTTGGGGTTGTTCTGCAGCGCGATGTTGACCCAGTCGCTGACGCGATTGGGCTTGGGCGCATCCAGCGGCACGTCGTCGCGCAGCACCTTGAGGTTGCTGGCCGGCTCGCCGGTGATCTCGGTCAGCGCCTCGCGCGCATCGTTGAGCGTGTTCTCGGCGCTGATCAGCTGCGCGGTGGCGGCGTCGTGCTGGGCCTTGGCGTCCTGCACGTCGGTGATCGGCGACAGTCCGACCTTGAAACGCTGCTGGGCCTGGTCCAGCTCGCGCGCCAGCGACTTCTCGTTGGCCTTGCTGAATTCGACCTGGTCCTTGGCGGTGAGCACATTGAAATAGGCCGTGGCCACGCGCACCAGCAGGTTCTGGGTGGCGGCCTGGTACTGCGCGTTCTGGCTGTCGGACAGGCGGTCGGCGGCCTTGAGGTCCTCGATGCGGCTCCAGTCGAACACGCTCTGGGTCAGGTTCAGCGACATCTGGCGGCTGCGCCGCGAACCGGTCGGGCCGCCGAGGAGATTCTCGCTGCGGTTGGCCTGGCTCAGGGTGAGGCTGGCGTCGATCTGCGGCAGCAGCGCGGAGCGTGCCTGGTTGATGCCTTCGTGCACGCTGCGGCGGTTGGCGTCGGCCAGGGCCAGCTGCGGGTCGTTCTGGCGAGCCTGGCGATAGGCCTGCATCAGGTCTTCGGCGTGGGCGATGCCGGGTGCCGCGGCAACCAGGGCCAGGGCCAGCAACAGGGGTTTGATGCGCATGATCTGCCTCATGGTGAGTCGTCCTCTTGACGCGCGGCGCTCAGAGCGCGAACCGCGGTTCCGGTTGGGCATTCTTGAGATAGGGAAGGTCGGTTTCGAACAGGCTCTGCTCGCGGTAACGGCCGTCGCCTTCATGATGCAACAGCACGGCCTCCATCACCGGTTCGCGGCCGCGCACCACGAACATGCGGCCACCGGGCTTGAGCCAGCGGTGGAAGCGCTCGGGCACGGAGAGTACGGCTGCGGTCACCACGATCACGTCGAATACGCCGCCGGGCTGGTAGTCGTTGACCGCTTCGGCCGTGACCAGCTCGACGTTGTCGATGCCGGCCGCGCGCAGCCTCTGGCCGGCGCTTTCGATGAAGTCGGCGTGCATGTCGATGCTGGCGACACGGCGCGCCAGGTGCGCCAGGCAGGCGGTCAGGAATCCGGAGCCGGTGCCGATTTCCAGAACGTCCTCGTCACCACCCAGGTCCAGCGACTGCAGCAGGCGGCCCTCGACCACCGGGTGCATCATCTGCTCGCCGTGTCCCAGCGGCAGCGCGATGTCGGCGAAGGCCAGGTTGCGCCAGGCGGCCGGCACGAAGTCCTCGCGGCGCACCTTGCCGAGCACGTCGAGCACGCGGCCGTCGAGCACTTCCCACGAGCGCACCTGCAGATCGATCATGTTGTGGCGCGCCAATTCCAGGTTCATCGTCATCTTGCGTCAGGGTCAGTATCGGGCGTGCAATTATAGGGCGCCGCAGGCATGGCGACACGCGAATCCAGCAGCCTGTGCGAGCATCGTGATGGGCCTGCGAGCGGCGCCGAAGTGCCGGAAGTCACCGTGTCCGCGGGCATCCGGGTGTGTCCGCGGCCGGACACTGCCCGTATGGAAATAAATGAACCGAAGCGTATAATAAAGCCTGTTGCCCCCGATGCAAGCCACTTCGATGAACATGCCTGTCAAATGCCCGCGTCCCGGTCGCCCCAAGGACATGGAAAAGCACGCGGCGATTCTCGATGCCGCCCAGGACCTGTTCACGAGCCAGGGCTTCGAACACACCAGCATGGATGCCGTGGCGGCACGTGCCAACGTGTCCAAGCTGACCGTCTACAGCCACTTCGGCGACAAGGCCTCGCTGTTCCGCGAGGCCGTGCGCGCGCGCTGCCAGGCCATGGTGCCCGAGCGCCTGTACCGCATGCATGCCGGCGACTCCCTGCGCGAAGCCCTGCTGCGCATCGCCCGCCACCATGCCGAACTGATGAGCAGCGCCGACAGCATCGGTCTGTGGCGCGCGGTGGCCAACGACTGCAGCGGTGGCGGCCAGCAGCTGGCGCAGATGCTGTGGGAGGAAGGGCCGACCCGCTCGCGTCAGCTGATGCAGAACCTGCTGGAGGAACAGGTCCAGGCCGGCGCGCTGCACATCGAGGACGTGCCTCGGGCGGCCAGCCAGTTCCTGTGCCTGCTCAAGGGCGACGCCCATTTCCGCCGCCTGCTCGGTTGCACCGACGACGCCTGCCCGAAATTCATCAACGAGATGCGGGCCGACGCCGAGGCGGCGGTGGACATGTTCCTGCGCGCCTACGCCCGCGCCTGAGGCAGCGCGCCGGCGACGCCGGCGCACATGGGATCATCCGCTTCAGCCGCGCTCGGCGTCGTAGCGCGCCACGCTGGCCAGCAGTTCGGCCCGCGCCGCCTCGGCGTTCTCCCAGCCGTCGAGCTTGACCCACTTGCCCTTCTCCAGGTCCTTGTAGTGCTCGAAGAAGTGGCCGATGCGCTCGAGCCAGTGGCCGGACACCTTGTCGATGTCGTCGATATGGGCATACCCGCTGAAGATCTTGGCGTTGGGCGCCATGATCAGCTTCTCGTCGCTGCCGGCCTCGTCGGTCATCCTCAGCATGCCGACCGGACGGCAGGGAATCACCGAGGCCGGGATCAGCGGCAGCGGCAGGATCACCAGGGCGTCGAGAGGATCGCCATCGCCGCCCAGGGTGTGCGGGATGTAGCCGTAGTTGCACGGGTAGCGCATCGGCGTGGTCAGCACGCGGTCGACGAACACGGCGCCGCTGGCCTTGTCCACTTCGTACTTGACGGGCTCGGCGTCCTTGGGGATTTCGATGATGACGTTGTACTCACCGGGCGTCTTGGCGCCGGCGGTCACCAGGTCGAGGCTCATGCGGATGTCCTGTGTGCGTGCGGGGATTCGGGGGGCGGCAAGGATAGGACAATCGCTGCTGCGCCGCAAAAAATGGCGATGATACGGTGGGTGCGGGGCGCCGCCGCCGTGTGTCTGGCGCGGTGAGACCTTCGCCTGCCAGACCGGGCTGGGCGGTCCGCGCGGGCTGCCCTGCGATCAGGATCCGCGGGCGCGCCGCGCGCATCGATGAAGGCGACGGCTCGTGGCCGGACCGGCTCAGGAGAAGGGCAGCTCGCGCAGCCACTTGGTGGCGATCCACTTCTCGCCCTCGACCACCGGCAGGCCGGCGTGCAGGGACGACTTGTCGCCGCCCTCGTAGGCGAAATACACCGCGGTGCCGCGCCGCGCGGTGACGGTGACCCCGGCGTTGGGGAAGTGCGTGCCGCCGCCGACCTCGGGCGTGTTCAGGTAGACCAGCACGGTGGCCACCCGCTGGCCACTCTTGGCGGTGAGCATCTCGTAGCCGTGGTGCTCGGGATTGAACCAGTCGTAGTGCGGTTCGTACTGCTGGCCGGGCAGGTAGTGCAGCACCTGCAGGCCCTCGCCGTAGTGCTCGGGCAGGCCGGTGAGTTCGGCGATGCGCTTTTCCAGCCGTGCGATAAGCGGGGTCTCGCCGACCTGGAAGAACATGCCCTGGCTGGTGCGCGCCTTGTCGACCTGGTCGTCGCCCTTCTTGTTCACCGTGCGCGAGCGGTCCAGGCGCGGACTTGCAAGGGCGATCAGCTGTTCGCACTCGTCATGGTCCAGCAGGCCCTCGAGCACGCGGATCGGCGGCTTGTCCACGTTCACCGCGATGTCCACGCGCTTGCCGTCCACCACCTGCACGGGCGGCTCCGGGTGGCGCGGTCGGCGTCCGTCGAGCGGGGTGGCGACCGTTTCCAGGGCCACCGCCGGCCGGTTGAGGATCTTGGCCACCAGTTGCCGCGCCTGTCGCGGTTGATACCCGGCGCGCAGCATCATCTGGATGATCTGGTCGATGTCGTGCCCCGCTTCCGCGGTCGACAGGACCCAGTCCTTCAGTGAGTTGCTTCGTGAGGTGTTGCTGCTCATGGGCGACGATTGTAATGGACCGGCGGCGTCGTTTGGCGACCCCGCCGGTCCGCGTCGAAGTGCCTCAGCGCAGCTGGCGCCAGAGGAAATTCCAGGCCAGGGCGTGCATGTGCGCCGCCTGCCGATTGTCGGCGCCGGCGCCGTGGCCGCCCTCGGTATTCTCGTAGAACCACACGTTGGGGTGGCCCATGGCCTCCATTTTCGCGGCCATCTTGCGCGCCTGGGCCGGGCCGACCCGATCGTCGCTGGTGGTGGTGTAGAACAGCACCGGCGGATAATCGCGGCCCTTCTTCACCAGTTGGTAGGGCGAGAAGGTCCTGATGTAGGCCCACTGCGCGGGATCGTCCGGGTTGCCGTATTCGCCGATCCACGAGGCGCCGGCATCCAGGTGCACGTAACGCTTCATGTCCAGCAGCGGGACTTCGCAGGCGATCGCGCCGAACAGCTTCGGGTAGGTCACCAGCATGTTGCCCATCAACAGGCCGCCATTGCTGCCGCCCTCGGCGCCCAGATGGGCGGGCGAGGTGACGCCGCGGCGGATCAGGTCGCGCGCCACCGCGGCGAAGTCCTGGTAGGCCTTCGGCCGATTGGCCTTGAGCGCGGCCTTGTGCCAACGCGGGCCGTATTCGCCGCCGCCGCGGATGTTGGCGATCACGTAGACGCCGCCGCGAGCCAGCCAGGCGCGGCCCATGGCGCCGCTGTAGTGCGGCAGCAGCGAGACCTCGAAGCCGCCGTAGCCGTACAGCAGGGTGCGGTTGCTGCCGTCTAGCTTCATGTCCCTGGGCGCGATCTCGAAATACGGCACCCGGGTGCCGTCCCTGGAGGTGGCGAAATGCTGGCTGACGGTGAACTTCGAGCTGTCGAAGAAGGCCGGGGCCTGCTTGATCTTCTCCGCCGCGGTGTTGCCGATGACGCCACGCTCGAGGGTCGACGGGGTCAGGAACCCGGTGACGTTGAGCCAGTAGACATCGCTGTTGTCCGGGTCGGTGTCGACCACGCTGACCGTGCTCAGCGCCGGTGCTCCGGCCAGCGCCTTGCGCGACCAGCTGCCATCAGCCTGCGGCGTCAGGACTTCAAGCCGGCTTTGCACATCCTTCAGCGTGTCGAGGATGAGGTGGTGGCGGGTCCAGGTGAACGAGGACAGCGCGGTGTGCTCGTCGGGCGTGAACAGGGCCGTGAAGTCGCGCTTGCCGGCCATGAAGTCGTCGTAGTGCATGACCAGCAGGGCACCGGCCGGCCAGGTGGTGCCGCCGGTGGTCCACGGCGACTTGGTCTCCACCAGCAGCCATTGGCGATGCACTCGCGCGTCGGCATCGCTGGGCACGTCCAGCTTCACCAGTTTGCCGTGCACGATCTGGAAGGTCTCGTTGTGGAAGAAGTCCTGGGCGACGCTGACGAAGCTGCGCTCGAAGCCGGGGGTCGCGTCATGCGAGGCCGACACCGCCAGGTCGCCGGGCTTGCCGGCATAGACCGTGCGCGCATCCTTCAGCGGCGTGCCGCGGGTCCATTCCTTGGCGATGCGAGGATAGCTCGACGTGGTCATGGAGCCGGGGCCGAAGTCCGTGCCGACGTAGATGTGGTCGCGGTCGATCCAGTCGACGTCGGTCTTGGACAGCGGCAGCGAGAACCCGCCCTTGACGAAGCTGCGGCTGGGGATGTCGAACTCGCGCACCTGCACGGCATCGCCGCCGTCGGGCGACAGCGAGACCAGGCAGCGCTGGAAGTCCGGCTTCAGGCATTGCGCGCCCTTGAACACCCACTTGTGGCCTTCCGCCTTGCCCAGTGCGTCGACGTCCAGCAGCACCTGCCAGTGCGGGTCGGCCTTGCGGTACTCGGCCAGCGTGGTGCGACGCCAGACGCCGCGCGGGTGGGCCTTGTCGCGCCAGAAGTTGTACAGGTAGTTCCCCATGCGTCCGACGTAGGGGATGCGCGCATCGGAATCGAGCACCTCGAGGATCCGCTTGCGGGTGCGTTCGAATTGGGCGCTGTCGGCAAAGGTCTTCTGGGTGCGTGCGTTCTGCTGGTGCACCCACTGCATGGCCCGCGCGCTGTGGGTCTTCTCCAGCCACAGGTACGGATCGGTCGTCCCGCTTGCGGGCGCCGCCGGGGAGGCATGGGCGACCTGGATGGCGAGCAGGGTCGCGCATGCGGTCAGCAACAGGCGGGTGCGTTTCATGGCATTACCTCGTATCTCGTCTGCAAGTGAGTATCACCCCAGGCATGCATCCATGCATGGGCCGAAAGGGATTACCAGCCACCGCCGCCGCCACCACCGCCGCCACCGCCGGAAAAGCCGCCCGAACCCGAGCTTGATCCCGGCGCCACCGAAGCCGAGGCGATGGCGCTGCTCACGCCGCTGCCGAGGCTGTCGCCGAGGCTCGCCAGGCTGCCGGCGCCGAGCAGGCCGATGTTGCTGCCGTGGTACCAGGCCGGTTGTGCCTGGCGCATCTGTTCGGCATCGAGTGTCTCGGCGAAGCGCTCGCCCCAGGCATTGCCGACGTCCAGCGCCACCGCATAGGGCAGGTAGCGGGCGAACAGTTCCGGATGCGACTCGGGCTTGTAGCGCGAGTCCAGTTCCTGCTTCTCGGCCACGCCCAGGTACCAGCGGAAACCCTCGATGCCGTCGAGCAGGCGCGCGCCATCCTGGGTTGGCGCCTTCATCCAGTGGTAGAAGGCGATGTTGGTGCCGATCAGGACGGCGAACAGCGGCAGCACGGCGTATCCGACCGCGGAGCCGAACAGGAACAGGCCCGCCACTTCGCCGGCGGCGAAGGGCAGCAGGAACAGCCAGTTGAAGATGCTGCCCAGCACGTGCCCGCTGCGGGCCTTGCGCACGGCGACGGCGGCCATGGCATAGAGGCCCAGGCTCCAGCCGGCGAGCCACACCATCATGAAGGCACCCTTCGGATCCCGGCCGTAGACCATGGCCAGCAACGACAGCAGGGAGATCAGCACGCCGGGCCACAGCTTGCCGTAGTTGGTGAGGAAATATTTCTTCTCATAGGCGCGCGACAGCGCCCCTTCATGGCTCTTGCGGGCCTTGACGATGCGCGTGCGCTCGGACTGTTCGAGCGTCAGGCTGTCGCCACCGGAGAACAGCGCCTGGAACAGCGCCTTGGCGTCGCCGCGAAGGCCGTCCGCCGGGGCATCGGCCTTGCGGGTCAGGGTGTAGCTCTTGCCGTGTTGCTCGATGTCCAGGCAACCACGGGCCGCCAGCCCCAGGATGCCCGCGGTGAAGCAGGTGTTGTCGTAGCCCATCCGGCGCACATAGCGCAGCGCGGCAGCCGAATCGCCATCGGGCGGTTCGTAGCGCGCCACCATCGGGCCGGAGGCCGGATCGCGGCCGTACCTGTTCCAGGCCCAGCCGTAGTACAGCCACAGCAGCAGCAGTCCGAGCAGGGTCAGCAGCAGGTTGCGATTGTCATGCAGCAGCCAGGCCGTCTTCTGCATCGTGTCCGGCGCGCGCACCAGGCCCCTGGGGAATTCGAGAACGACGGTCAGGCCCTGATGCGGGCCGAGCGCCCGGGTGGTCTCGAACGTGGCGCCATCCGTGATCAGCCGGGCGCGCAGCGCTTGCGCGTTCGAGCCCTGGGCGCCGGTGTAGCCGTAGGCCTTCAGGGAGGCAGGATCGACATCGACGGGCAGGTGCACCGTGGCGCCGGCCTGGTCGATGGTAAAGGCCCAGCCGGTGCCGGTGACGTTCCAGTACAGCTCGTCGTGATTGTCGAAGAAGCCGATCTGGCGCGTCGTCCGGTAGCGCAGGGTGTATCGATGCACGCCGCTGGCGATGACGTGGTCGCGGCTGCCGATGTACACGCGCACGCCGTTGCCGCGTTCTTGCGTGTGCCAGGGTTCGGGGTGACCGTCGCGTTCGACATCGAGCACCTGGAAGCCGACCCGGTAGCGATTGTGCTGGCGGTCGCTGTAGTCGGTGGGGAAATCGCGGTAGATGCCGCGACGAATGCGCTGACCCTCGGCGCGGACCCGTATGTGTTCGGTCACCGTCATGCCACCGTCGGCGGCGATCCGGATATCGGCGTGGTAGTCGAGGATGCGCTCGTCGGCATGCGCGGGCACGGCCCATGCCGTCAGGCAGGCCAGGAGAAACAAGCAGCAGGCAAGGCTACGGTTCATGTCCGGTCTCCAGGTCCACGGGCGCCTGCGCGCGGGCGCCATCCTCGGCGGCGAAGAAGGAAGCCGGGTGGAAGCCCGTCGCGCGCGCCACCAGGCGTTCGGGGAAGCGTTCCAGGTCCGTGTTGTACTGGCGCACCGAGCCGTTGTAGAAGCGCCGCGCATGCGCGATGGCGTCCTCGACCTCGACCAGTTCGGCCGACAGCTGGCTGAAGCTGGTGCTGGCCTTGAGGTCGGGGTAGGCCTCGGAAAGCATGACCAGTCGGTCGAGGTCCTGGCCCAGCGCGGTTTCGGCCGTGGCGCGTTCGCGGGTGTCCCGCACCGCGCGCGCCTGGCTGCGCTCGCGGGTGACGCGCTCCAGCAGTTGTTGCTCGTGCCGGGCGTAACCGCGCACGGCTTCGACCAGGCGCGGCACCAGGTCGTGGCGTCGCTGCAGCTGCACGTCGACGTCGCTCCACGCCACGTGCACCTGGTTGCGATCGCTGACCAGGCGGTTGAAGACCCAGACGGCGTAGGCAACCACCAGCAACACGATCACGGTCGCGAGCATGACTCCCCTCCCTCGGACATTCCGGTCATGACGCCTCCCCGGCGGCATGGCCAGGGCATTGTGGCACGGAAGCGCCGGTCATCCGATCGGGCATGCCCGTGCGGGCGCCGGGCATGAAAAAAAGCCCCCGCGCTGGGCGGGGGCCTTGAAGAAACGCCCGTGCCGCGGCGTTCAGTGCATCGCCAGCAGCGGAATCAGCAGCAGGGCGACGATGTTGATGATCTTGATCAGCGGGTTGATCGCCGGACCGGCGGTGTCCTTGTACGGGTCGCCGACGGTGTCGCCGGTGACCGCGGCCTTGTGGGCCTCCGAGCCCTTGCCGCCGCAGTTGCCGTCCTCGATGTACTTCTTGGCGTTGTCCCAGGCGCCACCGCCGGTGGTCATCGAGATGGCCACGAACAGGCCGGTGACGATGGTGCCGATCAGCACGCCACCCAGCGCCTTCGGACCCAGCAGCAGGCCGACCAGGATCGGCACCGCCACGGGCAGCAGCGACGGGATGATCATTTCCTTGATCGCCGACTTGGTCAGCATGTCCACGGCGCGGTCGTACTTGGGCTTGCCGCTGCCGTCCATGATGCCGGGGATCTCGCGGAACTGGCGACGCACTTCCTCGACCACCGCGCCGGCGGCACGACCCACGGCCTCCATGGCCAGGGCGCCGAACAGGTACGGGATCAGGCCGCCGATCAGCAGGCCGATGATCACCATGTGGTCGGACAGGTCGAAGGTGAAGGCATGACCCATTTCGGTCTGCAGGTTGTGCGTGTAGTCGGCGAACAGCACCAGCGCGGCCAGCGCGGCCGAACCGATCGCGTAGCCCTTGGTCACCGCCTTGGTGGTGTTGCCCACCGCGTCCAGCGGATCGGTGACGCCGCGCACCTCGGCCGGCAGGTCGGCCATCTCGGCGATGCCGCCGGCGTTGTCGGTGATCGGGCCGTAGGCATCCAGCGCCACGACCATGCCGGCCATCGACAGCATCGCGGTGGCGGCGATGGCGATGCCGTACAGGCCGCCGAAGTGGAACGCGCCCCAGATCGCCAGGCAGACCGCGATCACCGGCCACGCGGTGGCCTTCATCGACACGCCCAGGCCGGCGATGATGTTGGTGCCGTGACCCGTGGTCGAGGCCTGTGCGATGTGCCGCACCGGCTTGTACTCGGTGCCGGTGTAGTACTCGGTGATCCACACGATCAGGCCGGTCAGCACCAGGCCGATGACCGAGCAGTAGAAGATGTTCAACGACGAGATCGTCGCGCCACCGTCGCTCGGCGTCAGGCCGTTCGGGAACAGGCTGTGGGTGATGAACCAGAAGGCGATGGCCGACAGCACGGCCGAGATGATCACGCCCTTGTACAGCGCGCCCATGATCGAGCCGCCTTCCTTCACCCGCACGAAGAACGTGCCGATGATCGAGGCCACGATCGAGGCCGCGCCGAGGATCAGCGGGTACAGCACCGCGTCCGGGTTGCTGGCGAAGGCCAGGCCGCCCAGCAGCATGGTGGCGATCACGGTGACCGCGTAGGTCTCGAACAGGTCGGCGGCCATGCCGGCGCAGTCACCGACGTTGTCGCCCACGTTGTCGGCGATCACCGCCGGGTTGCGCGGGTCGTCCTCGGGAATGCCGGCCTCGACCT
Source organism: uncultured Gammaproteobacteria bacterium (assembly GCA_963821885.1). Classification (GTDB taxonomy): domain Bacteria; phylum Pseudomonadota; class Gammaproteobacteria; order Xanthomonadales; family Rhodanobacteraceae; genus Oleiagrimonas. Next base: position 399,464 of record CAWGFN010000005.1, read on the forward strand.
TGCCCACCAGGTCCGCGCCGACGTCGGCGCCCTTGGTGAAGATGCCGCCGCCCAGGCGCGCGAAGATCGAGATCAGCGAGCTGCCGAAGGCCAGGCCGACCAGCGCGTGCAGCGCATGTTCGCCCGTCCAGGCCGAACTGGGGCAGCAGCCAGAAGTAGCCGGCCACGCCCAGCAGGGCCAGGCCGACCACCAGCATGCCGGTGATGGCGCCGCCACGGAAGGCGACGTTCATGGCCGGGCTGATGCCGTTGCGGGCGGCTTCGGCCGTGCGCACGTTGGCGCGCACCGACACGTTCATGCCGATGTAGCCGGTGGCGCCGGACAGCACCGCGCCGATGGCGAAGCCGATGGCGGTGGGCCAGTTGAGGAAAAAGCCGATCAGCAGCAGCAGGACCACGCCGGCGATGGCGATGGTGCCGTACTGGCGGTTGAGGTAGGCACGCGCGCCTTCCTGGATCGCCCCGGCGATCTCGCGCATGCGCTCGTTGCCGGCCGATTGGGCCAGCACCCAGCGCACCGAAAAGGCACCGTACAGGATCGCCAGCACGGCGCAGCCGAGCGCGATCCATAAACCGTAATCGTGCAACATCTAGACCTCCCCAGATCTCAGGTTCCGCCACATGACGGTCCCGCGAGTATAGGGGCCATGCGGCCTGCAGGCTTTTGTGCGCTGCAATATGCCGTGGCGCCACCGATTCGTGCGGATTTTCAGCGCGGTTGCCAGGGCGGCAGTTTCTTCTTCACCGCCACGCGCCGGGGCTCGGCGTGGCGGGGCAGGCCGTCGCGACCGACCGGCACCGGGGCCTCGCCACGGATCAGCGGCGCCAGGTAGCGGCGCGCGGCGGCGGTGATGCCGAAGCCGTCGCGGGCCAGGAAGCTCCTGGGCATCTTCTTCTCGCGGTTGGCGATGCGCGCCAGCGGCGCCGGGGCGATCGACCAGCGGTAGGGCGCGTGCTGCTTGCGCACGATCACCGGCATCACCGCGTTCATGCCGTCCAGCGCATAGTCGACCGCGGCCCGGCCCACGGCTTGGGCCTGGACCAGATCGGTGGCCGAGGCCGCGTGGCGCGCCGAACGCTGCAGGTAGTCGGGCACGGCCCAGTGCACCTTGAGCTTGAGTTTTTCCTCGACCAGGCGCGCCAGCACCGGGGCCACGCCGCCCAGCTGTGCGTGGCCGAAGGCGTCGCGACGACCGGTGTCGGCGAGCAGCACGCCCTTGCGGTCGTGGATGCCCTCGGAGGCCACCACGGTGCAGTAGCCGACGCGCTCGACGGTGTCGCGGACCCGGGCCAGGAACGCCTTCGGATCGAAGTCGCGTTCGGGGAACAGGATCACGTGCGGCGGCGCGTCCGCGCTGTCGCCGGCCAAGCCGGCGGCGGCGGCGATCCAGCCCGCGTGGCGCCCCATCACCTCGAGGATGAACACCTTGGTCGAGGTCTCGCTCATCGAGGCCACGTCCAGGCTGGCCTCGCGGGTGGACAGCGCCACGTAGCGCGCCACGGAGCCGAAACCGGGGCAGCAGTCGGTCACGGTGAGGTCGTTGTCGACGGTCTTGGGAACGCCGATGCAGGTGAATTCGTGTCCGCTCTCGCGTCCCAGGCGCGAGAGCTTGAGCGCGGTGTCGGCCGAATCGTTGCCGCCGTTGTAGAGGAACCAGCGGATGTCGTGTGCGCGGAACACCTGCATCAGCCGCGCGTACTCGTCCGGATGCTGCTCGGGCGACTTCAGCTTGTAGCGGCACGAGCCGAACGCGCCGCCGGGGGTGTGGTGCAAGGCGGCGATGGTCGAGCGGGTCTCGCGCGAGGTGTCGATCAGGTCCTCGCGCAGCGCGCCGAGGATGCCGTTGCGCGCGGCATAGACCTTCACGCCGTGCTCGCGGGCGCGCTCGATCACCGCGGCGGCGGTGGCGTTGATCACGGCGGTGACACCGCCGGACTGGGCGTAGAGAATTTTTCCGCGGGCCATGCTGGGGTTCCATTGCAGGTGGGACGGGGTTCCGGGATGCGCCGGCCGTCGGGAGCAGCCTGCGGCCCGATGTCGCAACGGGCTGCCGGCCGGGCCGTGGCGCCGGTTGCGCGGGCCTCGCGGACAGGCGCCGGGGTTGCTTGGCGCACCCCTTGAGGCTACCTTGAACTTCATTTTTTCCGGAGTCCAGCACGCCTCAGGTTCCACGGCGCGCGGAATCCCCATGGGAGCGATCATGCGACTCGTGCTACTCGGTGCGCCCGGTTCGGGCAAGGGAACCCAGGCCGCGCGGCTGAAGAATGAACTTCAGGTGCCGCACATCTCCACCGGCGATCTGCTGCGCGCGGCGGTGGCCGCCGGCACGCCGCTGGGGCGCAAGGCCAAGGCGGTGATGGATGCCGGGCAGCTGGTGTCCGACGACATCATGCTGGGCATGCTCGAGGAGCGCCTGTCGCAGGCCGATGCCAAGGGCGGGTTCATCCTTGACGGCTATCCGCGCAACCTGGCCCAGGTCGAGGCCCTCGACGGCCTGCTCGAGCGCCTGCGCCAGCCGCTCGATGCGGTGGTCAAGCTGGAGGTGCCGGCCGAGGAGATCGTGGCCCGCTGCGAAATCCGCTTCAAGGCCGAGGGTCGCACCGACGACGATCCCGAGGTCGTGCGCAAGCGCCTGGATGTGTACGCCGAGCAGACCGCGCCGGTGGCCGACTGGTACCAGCGCCACGGCAAGCTGAAGGTCGTCGACGGCGTGGGCGAGCTGGACACGGTGTTCGGCCGCATCCTCGCCGAGCTGCCGGGCGACAGCCTCGCCGCCAACGGCTGATGCGCCTGCACATCCTCGGCATCTGCGGCACCTTCATGGGCGGAGCCGCCGCGCTTGCGCGTGAGTTGGGACACGACGTCGAGGGTTCCGACGCCAACGTCTATCCGCCCATGAGCGACCAGCTCGCGGCCCTGGGGATCACCCTGCGCCAGGGCTACCGGGCGCGGCACCTGCAGCCGGCGCCGGACCTTGTCATCGTGGGCAATGCCATGAAGCGCGGCATCGAGGCGGTCGAGTACATGCTCGACGAGCGCCTGCGCTACGTGTCCGGGCCGCAGTGGCTGGGCGAGAACGTGCTGGCCGGTCGCGAGGTGCTGGCCGTGGCCGGCACCCACGGCAAGACCACCACGTCCAGCCTGCTGGCCCACCTGCTGGAAACGGCCGGCCACGCGCCGGGTTTCCTGATTGGCGGCGTGCCGGGCAATTTCGAGGTGTCGGCCCGACTTGGCGGTGCCGATCCCGCGCAGTCGGCCGCGGCACCGTTCGTCATCGAGGCCGATGAATACGACACCGCGTTCTTCGACAAGCGCTCGAAGTTCGTGCACTACCAGCCGCGCATCGCCATCCTCAACAACCTGGAATACGACCACGCCGACATCTTTCCCGACGTGGCCGCGATCCAGCGCCAGTTCCACCATCTGGTGCGCATCGTGCCGGGCAACGGCCGCCTGATCGTCAATGCCGAGGATCAGCGGCTGGCCGAGGTGCTGGCCATGGGCTGCTGGACGCCGGTCGAGACCTTCGGCATCGACGCCGGCCACTGGCGGGCCCGCCTGCTGGCCGACGACGGCAGCCGGTTCCAGGTCCAGCGCGGCGAGGACGTGCTGGGCGAGGTGCGGTGGTCGCAGCTGGGCCGGCACAACGTGATGAACGCGCTGGCGGCGCTGGCCGCGGCCACGGCGCACGGCTGCGATCCGGTGGCGCTGCTCGATGCATTCACCAGCTTTGCCAACGCCCGGCGGCGCATGGAACTGGTCGCCGAGACCGGCGGCGTGCGCGTGTACGACGATTTCGCCCATCACCCGACCGCCATCGCCACCACCCTGGCGGGCCTGCGGGCGAAGGTGGGCGCGGCGCGCATCGTGGTGGCGCTGGAGCCGCGTTCGAACTCCATGCGTCAGGGCGCGCATGCCGATGCCCTGGCGCCGTCGCTGGCCGATGCCGACCAGGTGGTGTTCCTGCAGCGCGCGGGATTGCCCTGGGATGCCACCCGGGTCACCGCCGCCCTCGAAGGGCGCGGTCACGTGGCCGCCAGCGTGGACGCCCTGCTCGAAGCCCTGCATTTCGCGGTGCGCCCCGGCGACCACGTGGTGTTCATGTCCAACGGCGGTTTCGAGGATGCGCCGCGCCGCTTTGCCGCGGATCTTCGCGAGCGGCCGCCGGCCGGATCCTGACGGTCCTGACCACCGGCGCCGGGATCGATACACTGGCGGCATGGGTTCGTCCATCGCGACCATGACCGATCTGCCGCTGTTTCCGCTCTCCACGGTGCTGTTTCCTGACGGTCACCTGCGCCTGCGCATCTTCGAGCCGCGCTATCTGGACATGGTGCGCGAGTGCAGCGGCAGCGAAGCCCCCTTCGGCGTCTGCCTGATCCTGGAGGGCAGGGAAACCGGGGATCCGGCGGTACCCGCGGCGGTGGGCACGCTGGCCCGCATCACCGATTTCTTCAGCGACGCAGACGGCATCCTCGGCATCCACGTGCGTGGTCATCAGCGATTCCACGTGCGCCACGTGCACATGCGCGACAATGGCCAGATGCGCGGCGAGGTGGAGTGCTGGGAACCGGAGCCGATCCTGGAATTGCCGCCGGAATTCGGCCTGTTGGGCGACATCCTGCAGCGCCTGGTGGAGCAGGCCGCGCCGCAATGGCGACATGCCGATGCGCGTTGCTACGACCGCGCGGACTGGGTGGGCTACCGCCTGGCCGAATTGCTGCCGCTGGACGGCAGCGAACGGCAGCGGCTGCTGGAAATGCGCGATCCGCTGCGGCGCCTGGCCGACCTGCGCGATGCCTTGCCGCGTTTCCAGCGCGAGTGACCCCGCGGCGGCGCTAGACTCGTCCCACTGATCCTATCCACGCGGAGTCGCCCATGCCCGGACTGTCCGGCAAGACCCTGTTCATCACCGGTGCCTCGCGCGGCATCGGCCTGGCCATCGGCCTGCGCGCCGCGCGCGATGGCGCCAACGTGGTGATCGCCGCCAAGAGCAGCGTGCCCAATCCCAAGTTGCCAGGCACCATCCATACCGCGGCCGAGGCCATCGAGGCGGCGGGCGGCAGGGCCCTGGCGATCAAGCTCGACATCCGTGACGAGCGCGCCGTGGCCGAGGCCATGGCGCAGGCCGCCGAGCGTTTCGGCGGCATCGACGTGCTGGTCAACAACGCCAGCGCGATCTGGCTGGCCGGCATCGAGAAGACCCCGATCAAGCGCTTCGACCTGATGCAGCAGGTCAACGTGCGTGGCAGCTTCGTCTGTGCCCAGGCCGCCTTGCCGTATCTGCGGCAAGCCGCCAATCCGCACATCCTGACCCTGGCGCCGCCGCCCAACCTCGACCCCAGGTGGTGGGGGCCGCACACCGGGTACACCCTGGCCAAGATGGGCATGAGCTTCGTCACCCTGGGCCTGGCCGCCGAGCTCGGTCCTCAGGGCATCGGCGTGCACGCGCTGTGGCCGCGGACGGTCATCGCCACCGCGGCGCTGGCCATGCTCGGCGACAGCGTGCGACCGGAGAACTGCCGCCGGCCGGAAATCATGGCCGATGCCGCGCATGCCCTGCTGTGTCGTCCTGCCGCGGCCTGCAACGGCGGCTTCCGCATCGACGATGACGTCCTGCGCGAGGCCGGTGTGGACGACTTCTCCGGATACGCCGTATCGCCCGGTCAGCCGCTTCTCCCCGACCTGTTCCTGGACTGAAAAATCCTTTCAACTGAACGGTATAGAACTCCCGTTGAATGGAATTCCCCCGCGCCTGGGAAGATAATGGAGGACGTCTCGCCTAACGTGTGCAAGGGGTGCAGCGGGTATGAGCTGGAAACCGCGGGACAGCGTCCGGACCGGACGCCGCGAGGTGCTGTGGATCGGCCATGTTGCTCCGGCCCTGCGCGAGGAGCTGTCCGCGGCGGGCTGGAGCCTGAGTGAACTGGCGCCCAATGCCCTCGCCGAGGCGGAGCTGGCGCGCAGCAAGGCCGTGGTGGGCATCATCGACCTGCGTGGCAACGAGGGACGGGGACTGGAATCGCTGGAAGGTCTGCTGGCCGCGCATCCGGGCAAGCGCTGGATCGCGCTGGTCTGCGGCAGGGCCCTGGGCAATCCGCGCATCGCCTCCCTGGTGGGCGCCGGCTGCTTCGACTACGTGACCGAACCGGTGGCCATCGAGCGCATGACGGCCGCACTTGGCCATGCATGGGGCATGGCTCGGTTGCACGAACAACGCGAGAGCGCCACGGAAGACCTCGAGACCCGGGGCATGCTCGGCGACAGCGAGCCGATGCGCGAGCTGCGTACGCGCCTGGGCAAGTTTGCCGCGGTCGACGCCGCGGTCCTGATCATCGGCGAGACCGGCACCGGCAAGGAAGTCGCCGCGCGAATACTGCATCGATCCTCGGCACGCCGTGATCGTCCCTTCGTGGCCATCAACTGCGGGGCCCTGCCGGCCAACCTGGTGCAATCGGAATTGTTCGGTCACGAACGCGGTGCCTTCACCGGCGCCACCGCGCGCAAGATCGGGCGCTTCGAGAGTGCCAATGGAGGCACGGTCTTTCTCGATGAGATCGGTGACCTGCCGCTGGATGCGCAAACCAACCTCTTGCGTTTCCTGCAGGAGGGCACCATCGAGCGGGTCGGAGGCTGCGCGTCGATCCACCTGGATGTGCGCGTGGTCGCGGCCACCCACGTGGACCTGGAGAAAGCCGTTGCCGGGGGACGTTTCCGCGAGGATCTGTACTACCGGCTCAACGTGTTGCGCCTGCCGGTTCCGCCGCTGCGCGAGCGCGGCAAGGACATCCTGTGCCTGGCACGTCACTTTCTCGATACCTTCCGCCGCGAGCATGCCGCCGGCACGCCGGTTCGCGATTTCGGTCCCGAGGCCGAGGCGGCCCTTTGCGCATTTCCCTGGCCAGGCAACGTGCGCGAGCTGATGAACCGCGTGCGTAGCGCGGCGGTGATCGCCGAATCGGCGCTGATCACCGCCGCCGATCTCGACCTGGTCGCGGGCGGCTGCCGCACATCACCGACGGCTTCCAGCCTCGACCTCGCTCGCGCCCATGCCGAGCGCGAGGCCATCGTCGCCACCCTGCGCGCGAGCCGTTTCAACGTCAGCGAATGTGCGCGGCGCCTGCAGGTGTCACGCGTGACGGTCTACAGGTTGTGCAAGAAATACAGCGTGCCCCTGGAGACGCATTCCACGACGTCCACCACCACGCCCAACTGAATTCCGGCGTTTGTCTCAGAAGGTGTAGGGAATCTTGAAGTTCAGCGTGAAGTCGGGCGCGTCCGGGGTCAGTCCGACGCCGAGCAGGCCGACCAGCGTGCTGTGCTCGCTGATGGCGTAGGTCACGCCCATGTTGAAGGTCGCCGCGTGGCCGTCGCTGCCGATCACCGAACTCCATTCGCCAGCCTTCGGGCGCACCCGCGCCTTGGCATTGATGCGGTCGGCGAAGGACAGGCTCAGGCTGCTGCGCTCGTTGAAGGCGAAGGCCACGCCGCCGCCAAGCGTATAGACGTTGCCCAGGCGCACGCGGCCGGGATTGACGGTGTCGGGACTGTTGTCCAGGTCGTTGAAGTTGCGGGCCAGGCTGCGCGCGTAGCCGAAGTTGGCGAACAGGATCGCCGGATCCAGCGTCTTGACCACGGACACGCCGAGATTGGCCGTCCACATGCCGTTGCCGGTGGGTTGTTCGCTGGGCACCGCGAAGCGGATGAACTGGTCGTTGTCGCGTTCGAGAACGCGCCAGTCGATGCCGTAGGGCTGCCGCCCGGTGGGGGCGGTGATGCCGAGGGTCAGCACCGTGTCCGGGCGATGCATGTTTTCCACCAGCAGGCGGTAGTTGACGCTCAGCGTGGCGTCGCCGATGTGACTGCCGCTGACCTTCTGTTCGGCCGTGGCGGCCGCGGAGCCTCCCGCGCCGCCTTTCTGGTAGGTGGTGCGCCGCGCCAGGTAGGGCACGTCGAGATTGACGGTCCAGCGCGGACTGAGGCCATAGCGCGCGGCCAGGTTGTAGGTCAGGGTGTCCGACTCGACATTCTCGATGGCGATGTTGCCGAGGAAGATCGCATCCAGGGCCAGGAAACCGTTGAGCGTGAGCTGCTTGCGGTCGTAGCGCGCGTAGGTCAGGCCGTTCTCGAGGGTGAACTTGCGGTCGAACACGGCATGCTCCTGCTGCAGCACGTCCTCGACGCTGCGCGAGGGCCGCGCGTCCTCGCCGGTGCCGCCCTCGGCGTTGCGGATCGTCTGCGATCCGTTGGACTGGGCGACTGACGGGGCCCGTGCGGGTGCCGGCGATGCGCCCGACGTCACGCGTCCCTCCAGCTTGGCCTGCAGGGCCTGCACCTGCGCATCGAGATCGCGCAGGTGGCGCACCTGGTCGGCGTAGCTGGCCTTGAGCGCCTGCAGCTGGGCCAACAGGGTGCGAACATCGGCCTGGTCGCGCTCGTTTGGCGTCATGCCGGTGCGGGCGGCGTCGGCATCGGCATCCTGGGCCTGGGTGGGAAATGCCAGCGGCAACATGGCGGCGAGCAGGGCGCCGGTCAGCAGCGCCTGATTGCGATTGCGGAGCATGTCCGATTCCCCTGTGTCAGTAACTCGGTCCGATGCCGCGGATCTGGCTCAGCGATTGCGCCAGATCACGTGTCAGGTTGACGTTGCTGGCCAGCGTGCGCTGCACCAACTGCAACTGCAGCGTGTTGTGCACGGACTGGCCGTCCGATCCGAGCGCGATCACCTGTCCCAGGCTGCCGCCGTTGATCCATTGCTGGACCTGGCCCTGCCCGGCCAGGCTCAGGGACACGCGCATGCCCTGGTTGTCGATGCTGGCGCTGGCCATGGCGTCGCCGTCCTGCGCGGTGAAGGACTGGCCCTGCCCGGTGTAGGTGGTGCCGGCCGGCGGCGTGGTCGCGCCATCGCCCTCATGGCTGACCACGATGGTCGCGACATTGCTGGCCTGGTTGCCGTCGCCGGCGATCTGCACGCCCTGCACCAGGCCGGACACGTTGCCCAGGCCGGAGCTGTCGATCGAGCGGTTGACCGAACCGGTGTTCGGCGCACCTGTGGATGGCGTGGTGGTGACGATGGTGACCGTGGGCTGGAAGCTCACCTGGACCTGCCCGTTGGCATCGAAACTCATGCCCACGTTCATGCTGCTGCTGAGCTGCTGGCCGCCACTGGTGCCCCAGTTGCTGGTCATCGTGACCCCGAAGTAGGCCACGGTCGATGTGCTGCCAGGCGGCGTCCACCGTCCGCGCATCTGCGCCAGGTCGTCGTCACCGATTTCGGCCATGCCCTGGTGCATCGGCGGCTGGGTCTGTGTGGCCCACGCGTGGGCCGGAAGGGCGGCCAGCCCGAGGGCGGCCGTGGCAAGTGACAATGCGGTTTTCATGTCTCGATCTCCTGCACGGGCCTGCTCAGAACAGGTCCGCGTGGGTAAAGCCGAAATCCATCAGCTCGGCATCTGAAAGGGGCGTGCCTCGCGCAAGCAGGGCGCGTGCGCTGGGCCTGCGCGTGGGCTGCAGCAGGACGGTGTGGCGGTCGAAGCCGCTGCCAATGACCACGAACAGCGAGCGCGAGGGCCAGCCGGCCAGAAAATCCTCGATCGGCAGCGCGCGGTTGCCGAGCATGGGGTCGGCAATCTCCACCGTGTCGCCGTGAACCTGCTTGAGCACCACGAAATGGCTGAAGCCCTTCACGTTCATCAACACGATGGTGGGAACGCGCAGGGTGCGAAGGCGTTCCACGGTGACGCGGTATCCGCGCCCGCGCAGGCCCAGTCGTTCGACGTAATGCTTGATGTCCAGCAGCGAGAATCCGCGCTCGGACACTTTCTGGGGGTCGGACACGCCGAGCATGCCCTGGATGATCAGTCGCTCGTCCACGTTCATGCCGTAGCCGTAGCGCAGGATGGTGGCCAACGCGGCCGCGCCGCAGCTGTAGTCGGTCTGCTGACGCACGATATGGCGGAAGCGCGCATCACGCATGCTTTCCACGCGTTGCGTGTACAGGGCGCCATTGGGCAGCACGCCGGCAAACTGCACATCGCCGCCGCGGGCGGGAGCCATGGCAATCAGGGCGAGCAGTATCAGGCAGACGGCAGTGCGCATGGTCGGATTCACGTCGGGGGTGGGCGGAAGAATCTCCCCGGCCGTTCCCTGGCCGGGGAGCATCCAGCGTGCGTCATGCACGCGAAGCGAAAAGAGGCGTTACTGCTCGCCTCCGGAGCCGCTGCCCGTGCCGGCCTGCGTGACGGCCATGGCCAGGCTGTTGGCCTGCTGGTTGCCGGTACCGGCCGAGATGTTGATGCCGATGTTGCCGGACGCGCCGCTGAAGGCGTTGCCACCGAGCGAGGCGCTGTTGGTGGTCGGCAGGTAGGACACCTGCAGGTAGTAGATGGTGCCGGACAGGTTGATGTCGTCCAGCGCCAGGTCGCCCGACTCGCGGAAGCCCAGGCCACCGGAGGCCGAGGAATCATCCGTGAAGCCGAAGGCCAGCGCGCCGCCGTCACCGTTCAGGTCCGAACCGCCCTGGGTCGCCGTGTCGAGGTCGAAGTGACCGGTCTGCGATCCGTTCGGGTGGGAGTTGCCGGTCCAGGTGTCCGGATACACGTCGCCAATCTGGTCGACCGCGCCGCTCAGGCCGAGGCTGGCACTGCCTTCGCCGCCACCGCTGTAGCTGCCCGAGCCGGAGCCGGACAGTTCGATGCCGATCTGCGACAGGTAGGTGTCCTCGAACACCGCGTTGATCGTGGTGTTGTGGCCGGACGCCTGGTCGGAGGAGACCGTGGCCTGGGCGAAGCTGCTGGTGGCCACCGAGGCCGCCATCGCGTTCTTCTGCTGGTTGTTGTTGCCGGACGTGACGTTGACGCCGATGTTGCCCGACGCGGCGGCAAAGGCCTCGCCGTTGATCGCGGCGGAGTTGGTGGTGCCAAGGTTCAGCGTCTGGTTCAGCGCGCCGGACTGGTCCACGAACACTTCCGCATCGGCCATGCCGAAGGTGAAGCTGGCGTCGGCGGCGGACAGCGCGGCGGCATTGTCCTGCTGGTTGTTGTCGCCGGCGGCGACGTTGACGCCGATGTTGCCGGAGGCGGCGTTGGCGGCGCTGTCACCCACGGCCGCGCTGTTGGTCACCATCTGGTTCTCGGCGTAATTGTCGCCGTTGGCCTGGCGGTTGTTGATGATGGAGATCGCGGCCGAATCGACATTGATCGCGCCATTCACCTGCACATCGCCGCTGATGTCGACATTGGAGCGCAGCGAAATGTCCTTCTTCATGGTGACGCGGTCCTGGTTGCCCTGGTGCGGGTCGCTGGATCGCCGATGGTTTTCGCTGGCGAATGAGGCGGACGCACCGAGCAGCGTGGTGATCGCCATCGCGATCAGGCTTCTTTTCAGGGTGGTATTCATGGTGTCCTCTCTTCATCTCTGGTGAGTGGTGTGGCTAGGGCCGGGGCGCCGTGATCTGCAGCTGCAGCACGTTGGCGGCTGCATTGGCCGATCCGGCGACCTGGTTCAGCTGTACGACGCCTTGAACCTCGCGCATGGCGGTGGATTCGACGGCGACGTGTCGCTCCCGGCTCGAGTGGGCCGAGGAAGCGGGGGAATCGGTTCCCCCTGCGGACGCGGACGCGGTGGCAAACCATGTGTCACCGTTCTCGCGTATGCCCTGTGTGGCCAGCGCCGCGGACACCACGTTCAGTTCCGCGTTGCCGCTGCCGCTGGCCTGGTTGATGGAAAGCACGCCCTGGGCGCCCTGGAATGCACGGTCGCCGATGCTGGCGCTGGCCTGGTCCGGCGAGCTGGCGAGGTTGTCGTGCTGCTGCTGGCGGGCCCGAACCGTGGTGCCGGCGTTCGGCCCGACCGCGAGGGCGCGAAGGTTGGCCTGCTGGTTGAAATCGCCCGCGGCCATGTTCACCCCGACCACGCCACTGGCGCCGGACAGGGCCTGCCCGTCGATGCGCGTGCTGGTCAGGTACTGCAGCATGCTGTCGTAGCTGCCCTGCGGGGCGTTCTGCGCCATGGCCGGGGTCGCCAATGACGTGACCAGGAGCAGCAGGGCGGGAAGGGTGGACAGACGGCGCATGGGGAACGACCTCAGTGGGTTGCGGTGGGCACGGGGATGGCGCCCATGGCGTGCTGCATGGTGTTGCTCAGGCCGCGGGTGGCCTGGCCGATGGCGCCCGTCGGATACGTGCCGGTCGGCGCGTCGCGATGGGGTGCCTGGCGGACGCCGCCCGTTGGCGGGGTGCCAAGCACATGGGTGATGGTGTTGCCCAACACGCGCGTGGTGCCGCGCATGGGGCTGGCGCTGAGATTGGCGATCTCGGCGTCGCTCAGCAGCGATTCCTTGCCGAGCACGGCGTTCAGTTCATGATTGGGTCGGGGGTCGACCAGCAGCGCCATGCCCGGGGGCTGCGTGCGAGTGGCCGACCGCGTGGGCACCACGCGCAACACGACGATCTCGCCATGCGCGGCCTTCACGCCCTTGCGGGCTTGGCCGGCGTGCGCATCGTGCATCGTCAGGACCAGGGCCATCGCGGTCGTGCAGCACATCGCGGCACACCAGGCGAGGGTCGTTCGGTACGAAGGAATCATCTCTTGCGGGGCCATCTCGTGCTCCTTGCACTAGCCCCGGAGTGCGTCGCAAGTTCAGTGCCATCCGCGTAACCCGTTGACGGGGTGGATGTTTGCGGAAAATTGCGATGGTCCCGGCGTGGAAGTTGTTACGCCGGCGATACAGGGTGCGCCGGCACGCCGGCCCCTTGGCCGGCCTGGAAGCCTTGCGTTCGCGCGTCTTGCGCGGGGTGTTACGCTGCTGCAACAGGTGTCACAGGCGCGGTGGTCCGACGGATGGCCAGTCGGCTCCGACAGGTAGCCGGGCGACGTCTGCATGCGGCCTAGTCCGTAGGTTGGGTGCGACGCGAAGCGCGGTCACCATGCCGTCCTGGGACGTTCACCGAAGATTCGATCCCGGAGGTTGTCGCCGATGAAATTCCTTCACAGCATGCTGCGGGTGCATGACCTGGATGCCGCGCTGCGGTTCTTCCGCGACGGGCTGGGACTGGAGGAAGCGCGCCGCAAGGACTATCCCCAGGGGCGTTTCACCCTGGTCTACCTGTGCGCCCCGGGACAGCCGGACGTGGAGGTCGAACTGACCCACAACTGGGGGTCGGAGGAGGACTACGGTTCGGCACGCAACTTCGGCCACCTGGCCTTCGCGGTCGATGACATCTATGCAACGTGCGCGCACCTGCAGGACATGGGCGTGACCATCCTGCGTCCGCCGCGCGATGGGCACATGGCGTTCGTGCGCTCGCCGGACCGCATATCCATCGAGTTGCTGCAGAAGGGCGAACCGCTGGCGCCGGCCGAGCCGTGGGCATCGATGGAGAACACCGGCAGCTGGTAGACGTCGGTCGCACGTTCGCGCGCCGGGCCTCATCGTCTGGCTGCATAATCGCCGCTCTGTCCCCGCGAGCCGGAAACGTGCCATGAGCAAGTCCGATGCACCGTCCACATCGACCGGCGCGCTGACCGCGCTGGGGCGGCGCTACTACCTTCCGGTCTACCGCCAGCGCGAGCTGGTGCTGGCGCGCGGCGAAGGGTCGCGGGTGTGGGACGTGGAGGGTCGCGACTATATCGATTTCGGGGGTGGCATCGCGGTCAATGCGCTCGGCCACGGTCATCCGGCCCTGCGCGCGGCGCTGGTCGCGCAGGCGGACAGGCTGTGGCACGTCAGCAACGTGTTTCATGCCGAACCGCCGCTGCGCCTGGCCGAGGAACTGGTCGAGGCGGCGCCCTTCGCCGAGCGCGTGTTCCTGTGCAACTCCGGCGCCGAGGCCAACGAGGCCGCCATCAAGCTCGTGCGCAAGTGGGCCGCGGCGCAGGGACGGCCGCCCGAGCGCCGGGTGATTCTCACCTTCGAGGGTTCCTTCCACGGGCGTACCCTGGCCACCGTCACGGCCACCGCGCAACCGAAGTACCAGGCCGGCTATGAGCCGCTGCCCGGTGGGTTCCGCTACCTGCCGTTCAACGATGCCGACGCGGTGGAACAAGCCATGCAGGCCGGCGACGTGGCGGCGATCCTGGTCGAGCCGGTGCAGGGCGAGGGTGGCGTGGTGCCGGCCGCGCCCGGATTCCTGGCGCGTCTTCGCGAGCTGTGCGATGCCCACGATGCGTTGCTGGTGCTGGACGAGATCCAGTGCGGGATGGGCCGCACCGGCAGCCTGTTCGCGCATGCCCAGGACCAGGTGACGCCGGACATCGTGACCCTGGCCAAGGCACTGGGCTGCGGTTTTCCCATTGGCGCCATGCTGGCCGGTCCGAAGGTGGCCGAGGTCATGGGCTTCGGCGCGCATGGCACCACCTTCGGCGGCAATCCGATGGCCGCCGCGGTGGCGCGGGTGGCCCTGCGTGAACTCGGGTCGCCGGCGGTGCTGGACAACGTGGCGCGCCAGTCACGGGAACTGCAGGCCTCCTTGCGCGAGATCGGCGAGGCACGCGGCGTTTTCGTCGAGGTGCGGGGCCGTGGCCTGATGCTGGGCGCCGTGCTGGCCCCGCCGTTCGCGGGCCGTGCCGGCGAGATCCTCGACCACGCCGCGCGTCGCGGGTTGCTGCTGCTGCAGGCCGGCGCGGACGTGTTGCGACTGGTGCCGGCGCTGAACATCACCGATGCCGAGCGTGAAGAGGGACTGGCACGGCTGCGAGCCGCGCTGGACGATTTCGCCGGCCAGTCCGTCGACTGAGCGTCGCTCGCACCGGCGGCCGGTCGTTCAGGAATCGCCGTCGGGCGTGATGTCGCGGGGCAGCCTGGCGCCGCAGTGACGGCAAAAGCGCGCGTCGGCCTCGTGCCCCGCCAATCCGCATTCCTCGCAACGACAGCGCTGGCGCGCTTGGCGGATGCCGGAAGCCAGTTCCGCGGTGAAGATGCCGGTGGGCACCACGATGATGCTGTAGCCGACCAGGATGATCAGCGATGTCAGCAGCTTGCCCAGGGCCGTGTGCGGGGTGATGTCGCCGAAGCCGACCGTGGTCATGGTCACCACCGCCCAGTACATCGACTGCGGGATCGAGGTGAAGCCGCCCTATGGTCCCTCGACCAGGTACATCAGCGCGCCGAAGATCAGCACCAGGGTCAGGAACGTGCTGACGAACACCAGCACCTTGCGCCGACTGCGGATCAGCGCCGACCACAGCAGGGTGGCCTCGCCCACGTAACGGGTCAGCTTGAGCACGCGGAAGATGCGCAGGATGCGCAGTGCGCGGATCACCAGCAGGTACTGGCTGCCGGCCAGCACCAGGCTGATGTAGGTGGGCAGCACCGACAGCAGGTCGACGACGCCGAAGAAGCTGCGCGCGTAGCGCCACGGCCGTCGCACCACCCACAGCCTCACCGCGTATTCGGCGGTGAAGGCCAGGGTGAAGGCCCATTCAGCCAGATAGAACGCTTCGCCGAAGCGCTGGTGGAGGTCCTGCACCGAATCGAGCATCGTCACCAGGATGCTGGCGAGGATGGCGATGATCAGGACCACGTCGAAGGACCGGCCGGGCCGGTCGTGATGGCCGAAGATGACGTGG
This sequence comes from uncultured Gammaproteobacteria bacterium, assembly GCA_963821885.1. Lineage (GTDB taxonomy): Bacteria > Pseudomonadota > Gammaproteobacteria > Xanthomonadales > Rhodanobacteraceae > Oleiagrimonas. Next base: position 415,032 of record CAWGFN010000005.1, read on the forward strand.
AAGGCGCGTGCGCGCCAGGCCGCACCCTGCGCGGGCTCGTGCGGCCCGATGCGTGGAGGCGGCGGCGCGCCGGCCATGGTCAGTCGTGCTTCCGGGCGAGGTCGGCCATGGCTTCGTCGGCAGCCGCAAGGGTCTGCTCGATCTCGGCCTCGCCGTGCGCCGAGGACATGAAGCCGGCCTCGAAGGCGCTCGGCGCCAGGTACACGCCGCGATCGAGCATGCCGTGGAAGAAGCGCCTGAAGGCCTCGATGTCGCAGGCCGTGACCTGCTCGAAACGGGTGATGGGCCCGGGGCCGAAGAACAGGCCGAACATGCCGCCCACGTGGTGCGTGCTGAAGGCAATGCCATGCTTGTCGGCCAGCGCCTGCATGCCGCCGGTCAAGGTGGCGCACCTGGCCTCGAGCGCGTCGTGGAAGCCCGGCTCGCGCACCAGCTCCAGCATCGCCAGTCCCGCGGCCATGGCCACCGGATTGCCGCTCAGCGTGCCGGCCTGGTAGATCGGGCCGGTCGGCGCGATCTGCTGCATCAGTTCGCGCTTGCCGCCGTACGCGCCCACCGGCATGCCGCCGCCGATGACCTTGCCGAAGGTGGTCAGGTCGGGCGTCACGCCATAGCAGGCCTGGGCGCCGCCGGCGGCGACGCGAAAGCCGGTCATCACCTCGTCGAAGATCAGCACGCAGCCGTGCGTCGAGCACAGCTCGCGCAACCCCTCCAGGTACCCGGGTACCGGCGGCACGCAGTTCATGTTGCCGGCGACCGGCTCGATGATCAGGCCGGCGATGTCGGCGCCGCGTTCGGCGAACAGGGTCCGTGCCGCCTCCAGGTCGTTGTAGGGCAGGGTCAGGGTCAGGTCGGCGGCCGCCTTGGGCACGCCCGGCGAGGTCGGCACGCCGAAGGTCAGCGCGCCCGAGCCGGCCTTGACCAGGAAGCTGTCGCCGTGGCCGTGGTAGCAGCCCTCGAACTTGACGATGAGGCTGCGCCCGGTGGCGCCGCGCGCCAGTCGGATGGCCGACATGGTCGCCTCGGTGCCGGAGTTGACCATGCGCAGCATCTGCATGGACGGCACCATCGCCTGGAGGGTCTCGGCCATGGTCACCTCGGCCGCGCACGGCGTGCCGAAGGACAGGCCGTCGCGCACCGCGCGCTCCACGGCCTCGCGCACCCTCGGGTGGTTGTGGCCGGCGATCATCGGACCCCAGGAGCCGACGTAATCGATGTAGCGCTTGCCTTCCACGTCCCACAGGAAGGGACCTTCCGCGCGGGCGGTGAAGAAGGGCTCGCCGCCTACCGAATTGAACGCGCGCACGGGCGAATTGACGCCGCCGGGCATCAGCGGTTGCGCGCGCTGGAAGAGGTCGTGGTTGCTGGTCATGGTCAATCGGCTCGTGTGGCGTCGAACAGGGCGGCGAAGCGACGCGCGGCGTCACGCGCATCCTCGGCACCGAATACGGAAGAGATGGCGGCCAGGAAATCGGCGCCGGCCGCGATCAGGGCGGCGCCATTGTCCGGCGTGATGCCGCCGATCGCCACCACGGCCGGGCCCAGGCGCGCCGCCTGGCCCAGCAGGGTAGCAGGCACCCGTTGCGCCTGCGGCTTGCTTGGCGAGGGGTGGAAGGCGCCGAACGACAGGTAGTCCACGTCCATGTCGGCGATGCGCCGTGCGCGGTCGATGTCGCCATAGCAGGACACGCCGATGATGGCGTTTGCACCGAGAGCCTGGCGCACCTCCGCCGGATCGTCGTCCATGGCGCCAAGGTGCACCCCGGACGCGCCACTCGCGTGCATCAGGTCGATGTCGTGGTCGATGATGACCGGCGCGCCAAACGGCTTCGCGGCGGCCACGAGGGCGCGGGCGATCTCCAGGCGTTGGGCGTCTGCAGTGTCCAGGTCGCGGTATTGCAGCATGCGCGCGCCGCCGGCCAGCGCCGCCGTCGCGGTGCCGACCAGGTCCGGGTCGCGGCCGTCCGAGATGACGTACAGTCCGCTCGGGGGTAGGCGAGGCACGTTCATCGGCGAGCCCCCGGGTGCCACGGCTGTACCTCGGCGATGCGATGCTGCGACAATGTGCTCTCTTTCCTTTTCGTCATATCGTGATCAGTCGATGAGCGTTTCCGGTACCGAGGCAGTGGCTGCCCGCAAGTGGATGTGTGTGGTGTGCGGTTTCATTTATGACGAAGCCGAGGGCCTTCCCGAGGAAGGCATCGAACCGGGTACCCGCTGGGAGGACATCCCCGATACCTGGACGTGCCCGGACTGCGGCGTGACCAAGGACGATTTCGAGATGATCGAGATCGACTGAGCGGTCATCGCCCGGGCCGATCCGGTCATCGGATCGCCCGATTCGGTCATGCCGGCGACCGCTGCCGGCGGTTTCATGAAACTGCGTTCCCGCTAAGCACGCCGCAGGAGGCAGCTCATGAAACAGTTTGTTCCCTTCGATGACCTC